>NZ_RBXP01000011.1 GCF_003634965.1 Azonexus fungiphilus
ACCGGCACCCACGAAAGCCTGCTCGACGCCAGCCAGTTCATCGCCACGATCGAGAAACGCCAGGGGTTGAAGGTGGCCTGTCCGGAAGAGATCGCTTTCCGCAAGGGGTGGGTAGATGCGGCGCAACTGGAGAAGCTGGCGCAGCCGATGTCGAAAAATCTTTATGGAAAATATCTTTTAGGATTGATAAACGAAAAGATTTTCTGAAAGGTGATCTATAAATTCGGTTGTTTATGGTTATAAATTTTATGCGTCGAGATTAATGGTCAAAACTATTCTGACTTTGATCGTAGGTATGCTTTCTGGTGCTTTTCTTGTTTTTGCCAATCAAATAATTTTGGCTAAATACACTGAGCCAGAAGAGTTCGGACGGTTATTAACGATATTAGCTCTGCTAAATTCTGCTTCCCCAATGGTTTCTTTGGGAATTGGTTCTTATATGTTGGAACACAATTCAAAAAGAGGGAGGGGGGTGGGGTATTTAAAGCCAGTGGCGGCGTGCATATTTAATTTTAGTGTCGTTTCATTCTACTTCACCGGATTGATAATTGTGTGGGTGGTTTGGGGTGATGTTTTTATGGTTTTGCTGTTCCTCGTATTATTTCCTGTTTTGATAATGCAAGGGGGGGTTGGTTTTACATTGCCGTTGTTCCAAATTAACTCCAGATTTAGGGAAATAGCCTATTTTCAGTTTTTGTCGCAATTTGGCAGGCTGCTTTCATCAGTAATTGGTTTAGTATGCTTAGGTAGTTTTTTATTTACCCTGGTCGGTTACTTGTTAAGTGCTGTGCTGGTTTTTTTGTTGAATTTTTCCTTTGTTAAGAGAATCGATGGTTTTGATTATCTGAAAGCACGGAAGATATTTTCAGCTCGAAGGGTGGTTTCAATTTGTACTGGCTCGTTGCCGTTTGCAACGAACGGTTTAATTAATATGCTTCAGGTTCAGTTGCCGACTGTTTTTGTTTCTGTTTTATTCGGTTTTGGTGCAGCTGCGCAGTTTTCAATTTGCTTTTCAATTTTGCTTGTAGTGTTTATTGTGCCTAATGCTATATATGGTCAATATTTACTTCCCACGCTCCAAAGAATGCAAATTAGCAAAGGGAGTGCATACAAAAAAATATACTTGTCCAGTATTTTTTTGATGCTCATTCTGGGGGCGCTAGGGGCCTTCATGGTTTTTTACTACTCCAAGCCTATATTCGAATATTTTTTTGGGGCCAAATACACATTGGCTTCGAATTTAATTACCACCGCAGCGGCGCTTATTCCTGCAAGATATGCTCTAACTGTATTGGGTGCTTTTTTAATTGCTGAACGAAAAGTATTGTACAAAGTTAAGGCCTCGGTTTATTTGCTGTCAGTACAGATTTTAATGATATTTTTCTCCTCGATTTTTTGGGGTTTGTCAGAGTTGATTGTGTTGCTTGTTATTTCTGAATATATTCTGCTTTTCGTTTATTTGATGAAAATGCATGTTTTGTTCAAGGTTAAAGATTAAATTATGAAGAAAGTTGTTATTGTTGGGTACTATGGGAGTAACGTCGGTGATGTTGCAATGTTACAGACATTGGTTTCTCTTTTTTCTGAATATGAAATCGTTGTTTATACGTATTCTGATAAGATCTGCAAAGCCGTATATGAATTAACCGGTGGTGCTATTCACATAATAACGCAAAATAGAATTTCTACATTTTTTCAGTTTTTAAAAGATACTAGCACTGCTTCCGCTGTTATGTGGGGAGGAGGGACTTGCTTTATGGACGAAGGGGGAGATGGTGCTATCAAGTATTTTCTCCTGGCTCGCCTTTTTTGTAAGAAAATTTATTATGTCGGAATCGGAATTGGTAAAACAAAAAAAATTCGAACAAAAATCATACTGGCAGGGGCGTTACTGATAAGTTCAAAAATATATCTTAGGGAATTTGATGCGGCTAAAAAATTCCCTGGGTTTTATAGAAAAAAAATTAGTTACGTTCCTGACTTGGTTTACAGATACCCTCTGCTTGTAAATAAAATAAATAATGACTTTTCGAGTAATAGTCTGCTAGTCGCATATCGCAATGTGGAAGACTATTTTGGACGTGCTAAATCAAAAGATTATTTGCGAAACTTCTGTAGGGCAATTAATTGCCTTTTTGAGCATGGTGATTTCTCAAAAATCGTGTTAGTTAATACTGATTCAGAGTGCGATTCTGAGGATTTGTTTTTTATAGAAAAAAATATTTTTCCGTCGGGCTCGATTGAGATTATATCTATCGACAATGGCATTTCTCGAGTCGTCGAGGAGATATCTAAGGCTTCATATATTATTACGGCTAGACTTCATGTTGCTTTAATGGCTTTTGCAAACAGTCGAAAATTCTGTTTGCTTAACTACTCTCCGAAAAATGTTAGTTTTTTGGAGCAGGCTGGAGTAGATGGAGCACTAATTGAATATAGTGATCTTGACGATCCTTGCGTCTTTGTAGATATTCGTAATAAATTTTACGCTTCTAATTTTGACTTGATTAGTCTTTCGGGTGAGATCGACCGTGTGGTTTCTGAAATTAAGTCTAGCATTTAGTTTTTTTTCATTTTTATTTTCTAATAATCCATCGTTTGCTCATGAGTTGGATACCTATGTTGTAATTACTAGTGGTCGCTCAGATAGTTTAGAAAGAGTTTTTAGTGATCCTTGCATTTCAGGTGTCACTTTATACGTAGGTTGGAGCAAGCTACAACCCGAGGAAAATCGATATGACTTTTCAATTTTGAAAAACGCCTTGAATTTGGCGGTGCGCAATAACAAGAAAGTCAATATAGGTTTATTAGCCGGTAGATGGGTGCCACAATGGGTTTTTGAAAAACAAATCGAATTTGTAGAATGGGATCATGTTGATAGTTACGTAGAGGATGGAGTTTCTAGAAAGGCTAAAGCTCCAGTACCGTGGGATAAAAAATATATAGAATATTTCTCTAAGTTTTTATCCGAAGTGAGTTTATTAGTAAATGCTTACGAAAATTCTGTTAACTCGATTGCTATAACCGGCGGAAGCAATACGAATGGCTTAGAGGCTAATTTTTATATGCCCATGGTAGCAATCGGTAAGACATCTTTCTCTTTCTCAAAGTATAGAAATAACTGGGAATACTTGATCGATATGTACGAAAGTTTATTTCCAAGTTTCCCGAAAACCTTTGCTGTTCATGAGCAGTTTTTTGGATTTCGTGATTCATCTATATCAAAACACTTGGTTGGTTATGGTGTAAAAAAATATGGTAAAAAATTTATACCTCAGGCCTTGGCTTTTACCGAAGAGGAATGGTTTAAAGAAGGTAACAGCTATGCAGACTTAGTTATTTCAAGACCTGCTGGGAGCGATTTTGTACTTCAGTCTATTCGAGCTTACTCAAAATCCAATGATTTTGAGCGGTTTGAGAAAATGAAAAATAAAGCCAAGTTGCTTAATCCTTTGTGGCTTGAAATTTGGCTTGATGACTTCCTTTCTGGATATTATTGTAAGAGTTATTAAATAATGATTCTGTTTTTTGCATTTTGTGTTATTTGGTACTCTGTTTCTAGAGGGGATAAAGATCCTTTCAAGCCAGAAATATTTATTAATTTGTATTATTTTATAATGGTTGTTTCAGGGCCCATTGTGATTTATCTTTTTTTTCCGGATATCTATCAGGATGGGCTATACGCTGAAGTTCTCGAACTGCTTTCGATGTCGCTTTTGTGTATGAATATTGGGTTTATTTTATCTGGCTATTGTTTTAATAAACCAAGAGTTTTTTCAAAGGAACTTGTGGATACTCAAGGTATCCTGCGGCTGGCGCAGATTTTCCTACTTGTTGGGCTTTTTTCAGGTGTGTTTTTTTATCTGCGTGCCGGAAATATTCCTATTATTTCCGATAATAAAGAAGTTGCTAGAGTTATGGCTCTCTCTGTCTCAGGAAATGGATATTTTCTTTATCTGATGACGTTGGTGATGCCGGCGGTTTCTTTGTGGGCAATAAATTGTTTTTCAGATAAAAAAAATAAATCTGTTTATTTTATTGTTGTGCTGGCTACTATTGCCGGTTTGTTTCTGACGGGAACGGGTTCAAGGCGATATATTATTTGGATATATGTTTATGTTCTTGTCGTATATCATTATATTGTTCGTCCGTTACCTCTAAGTAAGTTTTTTGCTGTTGGTATTGGAGCATTTGTATTTGTTGTCTTATTTGAGCTATTTAGAAATCCTTTTAGCGATACTACTGCTGATTTTTATACGGCTGTATTGTATCGGCTTGTTATATTTTCGTCTAATTTGGAGAAGGTTTTTTCGGCATTCTATTATGGAGGGGAGTTTTTCTATGGGAAGACTTTCTTTATGGATATATTAACTGTTTTGCCGGGAAAGCAGGATGATTATCAGTCATGGCTTAAGGAGTATGTTGGGCTTTCATTTGAGGGGTTCGGTATTCCTCCCACCATGGCAGGTGACTTTTATATAAATTTTGGTATGCCAGGAGTAATTGTTTTGTCATTGGCTTTTGGTTTTTTTGTTCGTTCTGTATATTTTTTCTTGGTTGTGAATAGATTTAGTTACTACTCTGTTTTTGCATACTGCTTACTTCTTGAGGTTTTTGTAAAAATGCTCACATCAGGATTATCAGCTCAGTCTATTTCATTAATATGGGTTGCGTTAATTCTTGCTGTTGTTCGTTATTTTTCGCCATTTCTGAGGAAGTCTCAATGAAGAGGGTCGCTTTAATAGAGCCTGTTGGTGGGCATGGGGGTATGGATTACTACGATTTTGGCTTGATAATTAACCTTGTAAAAAATGGTTGTTATGTCAAGTTATATACATCTGATAATGATCTGTCGTTTGATGGTGCTGCAGGGGTTGATGTCGAAAAATGTTTTATTGGTGTTTACGGGAAATCTAATAAATTGCTAAGGCTTGTACGGTTCTTTCGAGGATTGTTTCGGGCGTGTGTTGATGCTAGTAATAATAAATTGAAAAATGCACATTTTCAATTTTTTGGTGTTTCTGGTTTGGAGTTGGCTACCGTTATTTTTTCTAGATTTTTTTTCTCGAATATCGTTGTGACTATTCATGATGTTGAGTCGTTTGCGAATAAACAGAGTTTGTTACTCGACAAGGTTTTCTATCGAATTGTAGATAAAGTGGTTGTGCATAATCGTGTTTGTCGAAACGAAATACTTGAGAGGGTTCCCGAGGTTTTAAATAGGCTTTCTGTTATACCTCATGGTAATTATCTGGACTCGGATTTTTCATCAATTCCCAGGGAGCTTGCTGTTGCAGAGTTGGGGGGGGATCCATCTAAAAAAATGGTTTTGTTTTTTGGGCAAATTAAGAAGGTTAAAGGTTTGGATGTTCTGATTCATGCTGTTTCGCATTTGAAATCACGTCGTGATGATTTTTCCATTGTTGTTGCGGGCAAGGTTTGGAAAGACGATTTTTCTATTTATCAGGATTTGATAGATAAGCTAGATGTTTCGGATTTCTTCAAATTAGATATTCGGTATATACCCGACGAAGAGTTGGCTGTTTTTTACTCGGCTGCTTACTGTATTGTTTTGCCGTATAAAAAAATATATCAGAGTGGTGTTTTGTTGATGGCTATGAGTTTTGGGGTTCCGGTTATCGTTTCTTCTTTGCCGGGTATGTTGGAAGTGGTTGATGATGGTAAGAACGGATTTGTTTTTGAGTCAGGTAACGCATTGAGTCTTGCTGATAAGATTGATTATGCTTTGAGTAATACTGCTGTTGTTGATGAAGTAAAAGGGTCGGCTCTAAATTTGATGCGTTTAAATTATTCTTGGGAAGTGGTTGCAAAGGATACGGCGGTGTTATATGTCTCTTAAATGTTTAAATAAAAATAAGACTCTGAGGATTTTAGGAATTCGAGGTGTCCCGGCTGCGCATGGTGGGTTTGAAACTTTTGCCGAAAGACTATCTCTCTTTCTTGTCTCGCGGGGATGGAATGTTATTGTCTATTGTCAAGAGGATGGAGTCGGTAAACTCTCAGAGGATTGCTGGAGAGGGGTGCGGCGTGTTCGTATTCCGATAAAACAATCCGGGGCGATTGGTACGATTTTTTTTGATTTTAAATCGGTAATTCATGCTCTTCAAAAAAAAGATATTTGCCTCACATTGGGATATAACACAGCTGTTTTTTGTCTTGCTCTTAGAGTTTTTGGTATAAAAAATATTATTAATATGGATGGTATTGAATGGAAGAGAGCAAAATGGGGGCTGGCTGCTAAATCTTGGTTTTGGATAAATGAGCGATTGGGGTGCTGGATTGGTAATCATCTCATTGCTGATCATCCAAAGATAAAGGATCACTTGGCAACTAGAGTACGCTCAAATAAGATTTCAACAATTCCATATGGTGCTGATGAGTTATCTCTGAATAATTCAGAGGTGCTTCGTGAATTCGGATTGTGTGGGAAAAAATTTTTTACTGTTATAGCAAGGCCGGAGCCGGAAAATTCTCTCCTTGAAATTGTGAGTGGATTTTCTGATAAAAATAGAGATTGTTTATTAATTGTTCTCGGAAAGTATGATGATAATAATCCTTATCATCGGGCCGTTAGGGGCGCGGCTGGAGCAGAGGTGGTTTTTTTAGGCGCAATTTACGATAGAAACGTTGTTGATGCTTTGAGATATTATTCTTTGGCTTATATTCATGGCCATCAAGTTGGAGGAACTAATCCTTCGTTGGTTGAAGCTTTGGGCGCTGCAAACGCTATTATTGCGCATGACAACTTATTTAATAGATGGGTTGCTGGAAATAGTGCTTTGTATTTTAAAGATTCGGATAGTTTTTCTTGTGTTTTGTCTGAATTTTTGTCGTCACCTGACCTCAGAGAAAAAATGTCTACAGGATCACGTTTGAGATTTAAAGAAGATTTTACTTGGGATAGCGTACTTTCGAAGTATGAAGATTTGCTTTCAAAATTCTAGATTTCTATTGGCGCATTTGATGAACGTTCAACCTTTGATTCTCTGCGGCGGTTCCGGTACCCGGATGTGGCCGCTTTCCCGTGAGCAATACCCCAAGCAGTTGCTCAACCTGGCCGGTGAGTTGTCGATGTTGCAGGCGACTGCCTTGCGCTTGCAGGGATTGCCGTTGTCCACGGTCGACCGGCTGAATTCGCCGATTTTGATCGGCAACGAGGAATACCGCTTTTTGATGGCTGAGCAGTTGCGCCAGGTTGGCGTGGCGCATGGCGGCATGCTGCTTGAGCCTTGCGGGCGCAATACGGCGCCGGCGCTGACGCTGGGTGCCTTGCTGGCGCGTGCTGGCGGTGACGATCCTGTGCTGGTGATCATGCCGGCGGATCATGTGATCCAGGACGAGGCGGCTTTCCGGGCGGCGGTGGCGCTGGCGGTGCCGCTGGCCGATGCGGGCAAGCTGGTCACCTTCGGCATTTGTCCGACGGCGCCGGAAACCGGTTACGGCTACATCCGCGTTGGCCAGGCGCTGGGCGAGGGCGCCAGCCTGGTCGAGCAGTTTGTCGAGAAGCCGGATCAGGCGACGGCACAGGGCTACCTGGATAGCGGTCGTTACCTGTGGAACGGCGGCATTTTCGTGATCAAGGCGTCGGTCTGGCTGGCCAAGATGGCGCAGTGCCGGCCGGATATCCTGGCGGCGTGCGAGGCGGCGTTTGCCGGCCGGCAGCAGGACATGGATTTCGTGCGGCCGGACAAGGCGGCGTTCGCGGCCTGCCCGTCGGAGTCGATCGATTATGCGGTGATGGAGCCGTTGACCGCCGCCGGCAGGAATTCCGGCGAGGTCGCGGTGGTGCCGCTCGATGCCCGCTGGTCGGATGTCGGGGCCTGGAGTGCGCTCTGGGAGATCGGCGACAAGGATGCAGCCGGTAACGTCTTCAAGGGCGACGTGCTGGCGGTCGACACCGAAAATTCGCTGGTTTTGACCAGCGGCCGGCTGGTGGCAACGGTCGGGCTGCAGGATGTGGTCGTGGTCGAGACGCCGGATGCGATCCTGGTCGCCGACCGCAAGCAGATCCAGAAGGTCAAGGAGGTGGTCGGCCAGCTGAAGGCGGCCGGGCGTTCGGAAACCAACGCGCACCGCAAGGTGCATCGGCCGTGGGGCTGGTACGACAGCATCGATTGCGGCGCGCGCTTCCAGGTCAAGCGCATCGTGGTCAATCCGGGCGGCGTGCTCTCGCTGCAGATGCACCACCACCGCGCCGAGCACTGGATCGTGGTCTCCGGCACGGCGCGGGTGACGCGGGGCGAGGAAACCTTCCTGGTGTCGGAGAACGAATCGACCTACATCCCCCTGGGCACCACGCACCGCCTGGAAAACCCGGGCAAGCTGCCGCTCGAGATGATCGAGGTGCAGAGCGGCTCCTACCTGGGCGAGGACGATATCGTGCGCTTTGAGGATCGGTACGGGCGCTGAGTCGATGATCCGTTCAAAGGGCTTTCCGCGTTCTCTGTCTACTGCGCACCTATGGCGGGATGATGTGCTGCTGAAGTCTCACCATGCGTATCAAAAGGCCAAGGCCGGCGACAAGGATGCTGCGCTTGAATTGGTGGTGGATTTGGCGGTTACCTGGATTAGTGGACTGCGTGAGAGATTGAAGCCCGGCTTGATCTACGTTTCTCCCCATGCCCAGGAAGCAACTGGCGATAACGCGATTCCGCAAACGCTGGCGGCAGTTTGTGCGAGCTTCCTGGATGGGGGAGTCGATACGGAAATTGTTCAATCCGATCGTGTCTATCACACAGGGGCTGACCCTATGGAGCGGATGGCTGCGAGAGCACAGTTCTTCGGCAAGGTAATGCCAGGCGCCGAATATGTGCTGGTCGATGATGTGACCAATCTGGGCGGAACTCTGGCAGAATTATCGAACTATATTCAGGTCCAAGACGGTGTGGTCAGGGATGTGGTGGTTCTGGTGAACGCGGGGCGCAGCCCGGCGCTGGTGCCAGAAAGGAAGTTTGTCAGGTTGATCAAGGAGCGGTTTGATGAAGAATTCACTGCAACATTCGGCATCGAGCCCGAAGCACTCACCGCCAACGAAGCGCAGTACCTTGTTGGCTTCCAATCAATTGACCAAATCCGAAATCGACTCGCTGCAGCAGAGCAAGAAATCGATCGCCGCCTACGTTCAAAAGGAATTGCGCGATCGTCTGAAGAAACATCATCTGGAGCACTTGCTGATCAAGGCTTGAGTTTGCCTGGCCAAGAGGCCGGGGATCTGTAACCCCATATAACCGCATCATGTCATCGGACATGCTGCGGTTTTTGTTTTTGTACAAACCTGAGAATTTCGATGAACGGCAGACCTTTGCCGGCGGTTACGCCACTGTTCACGGTCGACCGTGAAAATGGCGTTTTTTTTGCGTGACAGGGGTTCGATGCCGTTTCGTTCGTGGTGCTTGATGCTGGCAGCCGTCCTTGCCACCCTGGGGCTGGGCGTGCCGGCGCTGCGCTACCAGGTGCTGGCGGTGCATGCGCCGGGGCTTGCCGATGCGGGGCTGCGCAAGCTGGGCAATGTCACGGTCGACGCCGTTTCCGGGGGATTTTTGCTGAGCGCGCCGGGCGACGGCAAATCGCGCGGGCTGATCTGGCCGCTGCCCTTGCCGGAAGGCAGCCAGGCGGTCCGGGTCGAGGCGCTGGTGACGCTGGCTGCGGTGGGCGAGGGCGATCAGCCCTGGCACCGGGCGATGCTTTCGGTGCGGTTGATCGACGGCGCCGGCAAGGGGCACGAGCGGGCGGCGCTGATGCGCGGCGGTAGCGGCGTGTTCGCCGTCGACAAGCTGATCCTGCTGCCGCCCGGCAGCGTCGGCCTGGAAGCCATGGCCCGCCTGCTGCGCGTGGGCGGTGCGCTGACCGTGAGCGATCTGCGCATGTCGCTGCTCGCCGAGCGGGCCTGGGTGCCGGCCGCGGTGGCGGTGCTGTGGGCGGTCTGGCTGCTGGCTTTTGCGGCCTTGCTGGTGCATTGGTTGCGCACGGCGCGGCAGCGCTGGTTGCTGGCGCTGGTGTTTGTCGGGGTGCTGGCGGCGGTGGCGATGCCGGGCGCCTGGCGCGATGCGCTGCAGGGCTGGGTGATCGAATGGCTGGGCGCGTGGGCGCCGCCAACCGGCCAGGGCGGGCTCGCCGATTACGTGCATTTCGCCATGTTTGCCGGTCTCGGTGCGGCGCTGGCGCTGGCCCGGCCGGATTTGCGCGGCGGCTGGCTGATGGCCGAACTGGCGCTGTTGGCGGTGGCCAGCGAGGTGATCCAGACGCTGGTGCCGGGCCGCGAGGGCGGTTGGCTGGATATCGCCCTCGACACTTCGGGCGCGCTGCTCGGCGTGCTGGCGGTGCGCTTGTGGTGGCGCTTCGGCACTCGGGCCGCCGCCTGATTTTTGGCCGGATTTGACGGTCGACCGTCAAATTCAGGCAATTTCCGACGCGCTTGATCTATTCTGCATGAACGCGGTTTGCCGCGCTGTCATGGGGGACGTGCGATGAAAAGCTCGGTCGGAATGAAGGGCGCGGCGGGGGCCGCGGCCTGGCGGGTGCTGGCGGTTCTGTTGCTGCTTGGCGGCTGCGCTTCTCAGGCGCAGCGGGATGATGGCGATGCGCGGTGGCTGACCGAAGGCGGCCAGCGAGTGTATGCGCCGCTGGAAGACCCTGCGCTCAGCGAGACGGCGATCCGCCGGGGTAGCGGCGAGCCGGATTGGTCGTCACTGCCGCGCAACCGGATCGCGGTGGCCTTGTCCGGCGGCGGCTCGAAGGCGGCGGCGTTTGCCATGGGCGTGCTCGCCGGCCTCGACGATCTCGATTACTTCGCGCCGGCCAGGGGCGATCCGGCGCTGCCCAAGGTGGCCTTCGTCAGCAGCGTTTCCGGCGGCAGTTATGCGGCCTATTTCCTGGTCTCGCAGATCGTCGCCAATCGCCGGCTGGGGCCGGCGGGCCAGTTGCCGGGGCGGCGCAGCCACCTCGATTTCCTGTTCCTCGACGGGGTCACCCACACCGCGCCGGGCGAGGTTTTTGCCGATGGTTTGCGCCAGGCGCCGGCAGCCCTGCCTTTCGGCCGCGATGCGCTGGGCAGCGAACTGTGGGCGGTCGACGGCAGCATGGCCAATCGCCAGCAGTCGGTCGTGCGCTGCGCGCAGGATGTGCTGGTGCCGGGCAAATGCTCGGTGTCGGCGACGTCGCAGGAACGCCTGAAAACCTGGGGCAGCAACCTGGGCATGCTGGTGCCGACCGTGCTGACCCTGCCGCTGCATCATCTGCTCAACAGTGTTTTCGATAGCGGGATCAGCGTCGCACCGACACGGCGGATCTACCAGCAGGGCGTCGGCCTGACCTATGGCAGCACGCCGCTGGCCGGCTACCGCGCGCCGACACGCCCGCTGCTCGGCTGGCCGCGCCTGCCGTGCCCGGCGCCCGGTAGCGAAGTCGCGGCGCAGATGCACGGCTGCTTCGAGAACGAGCGCAGCATCCAGGAAGCGCTGCCGCTCGATTTCGCCGAACTCAACCAGGCCTGGCGGGAATGGGGCGGCGCCGGCAGCGACGAGCTGCCGTTCTGGGTCATCCAGGCCAGCGCCAGCCGTTACCGCAGCATCGGCGGCTGGCTGCGCGGCCCCGAGCGCGATGCCTTTGTCGATTCCTTCGAGTTCACGCCGCTGTCCTACGGCTCGCGCCGTTACGGCTTCGTTGCGGCGCCGCATGCCGGCGTCAGCGTGCTCGACGCGGTGATTGCCTCGGCGGCTTTCTTCGATGCCAACCAGCAGGTTTATCAGCAGCGCTGGCAGTCGATGGGGCTGGGGCTGCTGCAGCATGGGCTGAACCTCAACTGGGGGCTGGACATTCCCAACTACAACGTGTCCGAGGTGCGCCGCCGCTGGCATCGCTGGCTGCCGCTGCCGATCGCCTGGCTCGATTCGGCGATCGACAACGCCGGGCGCGAACCGGCGGAGCGGGACCGCAAGCGCTCCGCCTTCATCCGCCTGATCGACGGCGGCAGTTCGGAGAATACCGGTGCCGTTGCCGCCTTGCGGCGCGGCATCAAGACCCTGATGATCGTCGATGCGGCGCAGGATAAGGACGGCGAGTTCGGCGACCTGTGCTATCTCAAGCAGAGCCTGGAGCAGCTCGACGCCGGGAAGGCGGCCGGGCTGTTGCCCTATGGTCAATCCGGCCAGGTCCGGCTGCTGGTGCCCGGCCTGGCGGATTTCGACAACGCCTGCGCCAAGGGCAAGCCGAGCTATGCATTGCAAGGCACCGGGCCGGCGGGCGTTCCGGCCTTGCTCGCCTGCCTGACGACACCCGAGAACGAAGCGTGCGTTGCGGGGCAGATGCTGGCGCGGATTCTGGTGATCAAGCCGATGCTCGATCTCCAAGGCTTCGCCGGCGAATGGCAGGACGCCGGCCGGCCGGCCGGCTTTTCGCGCTGCACCCACGGCGGTTTCCTGCATGCCGCCGGGCAGGCGCCGGAAAACTGCGCACAGACGGGCAGCAGCGCCTGCCGCGAGGCGGTGCCCTGCGAGGTCGGGCGCCTGCTGGTCAATGCCGACGGCGGCTGGCGCAACAGTCCCTTCCCGCAGACCTCGACGGTATCGACCACCGGCAATTCGAGCGCCACGCTTTATTCGGCCTACCGCGAGCTGGCGCGCATGGCGGTGGTCAATTCGCGGGCGGCGCTGACGGCGGCGGTTGCCGACGATACCCGGTTTGCGGAGATGGCACGGAAGCAGACCGGGCATTTCAAGTCAGCCCAGGGGCGCTGACGGTCAACCGCCGTTTTTGCCCGAATTTGACGGTCGACCGTCAAATTCGGGCAATTTTGCGGCGCCTCAGGCTTTGGCCAGGCGGATTTCGAGGGTGAAGGTGCTGCCCTGGCCGGGCTGGCTGCTGACGCCGATTTCGCCTTGCATCATCTGCGCCAGCCGCTGGCTGATCGCCAGGCCGAGGCCGGTGCCGCCGTAGTTGCGGGTGACCGACGAGTCGCCCTGTTCGAAGGCGGTGAACAGCCGCGGCCGGTCGGCGTCGGCGATGCCGATGCCGGTGTCGCTGACTTCGGCGCGCAGGCGGATCGCGTCGGGGCTGTCGGCGGCGAGCGCGAAGCGCAGCGCGACGCTGCCGGCAGCGGTGAACTTGATCGCGTTGCCGGTCAGGTTGAGCAGGATCTGGCCGAGCCGCATCGGGTCGCCCCGCAGCGGCAGCGCGGCGAGTTCCGGGGGCAGTGCGACGCTCAGCGCCAGGCCCTTGGCGTCGGCTTTCGGGCGGGTCAGCGCGAGCAGGTCGGCGACCACCGCATCGAGCGCGAAGGGGACGCTTTCCAGCGTCAGCTGCTCTGCTTCGATGCGCGAGATGTCGAGTACGTCGTTGATGATCAGCAGGAGCTTGTCGGCGGCCTGGCCGACCTTGTCGAGCTGGTCGATCTGCTTGGGGTCGGTGGCCCGCCGCCGGGCCAGCTGGGTCAGGCCCATGATGCCGTGCATCGGCGTGCGCAGTTCATGGCTCATGTTGGCGAGAAAGGCGCTCTTGGCGCGATTGGCGGCTTCGGCGGCGTCCTTGGCGATCGACAGCGCCTCGGTGCGGGCGCGGACCATGTCTTCGAGATGGTCGCGCTGGGCGACCACGTCCTGGCGCAGCGCGTCGACCTGGGCCAGGTTGTCGTGGCTTTCGCTCAGGGCGCGGGCCAGCCGCCGGTTGATCCGGTGGATGTAGAGGGCGACCGCGGTGACGCCGGCGAGCAGGGCGAGGGCGATGTACAGCCGGGTCAGGTCGCGGCCGGCGTCGGCGTCGTAGAGGAAGCCGTCGAGCGGGTAGTCGGCGGGCAGCAGGCCGAGCCCGGCGTAGGTGTCGGCGATGTGGCGCCAGCGCCCGGGGTTCATGTAGCCGACCTCGATCAGGTCGGTGCGCAGCAGCGCCGCCATGCGCTGGGCTTCGTGCAGGTAGAAGTCGCGCGGATGGCGCGTCGAGTAGCGGGCGACGATCAGGTCGGCGATTTCTTCGGGATGCTGCATCGCGTACTGCCAGCCGCGCAGGCTGGCTTCGCGGAAGGCGCGGGCGCGTTGCGGGTGCTCGGCGATCTCGCGTTCGGTGGTGAACAGGTTGTCGCCGTAGAAGTCGATGCCGCCGGTGCGCGGCGTGAGCACCTGGTAGGCGAAGCCGGCGCGGTCGAGGTAGTAGGGCTCGTTGCTGACGTAGGCCGACATCGCGTCGACGCGGCCGGCGACCAGGTCGTCGATGTTCTGGCTGTGCGGGAGCAGGCGCAGGTCGTCGGCGGCGAGGCCTTCCTGCTTGAGGTAGGCGATCAGCTCGTCGGATTGCGGTTCGATCATGAAGCGCTTGCCGAACAGGTCGTGGATACCTTGCGTGCCCTTGCTCGCCTTGTCCTCGCGGGCAATGATGACGAGCGGCGAATGCTGGAAGACGACGGCGAGCACGACCACCGGCTGGCCGGTCTTGCGGGCGAGCAGCAGGCTGCTGGTGCCGACGCCGTACTGTGCCTCGCCGCTGACCACCGCGGCGATCGGATCGACGCCGGGACTGGCTTCGCGCAGTTCGACCTCGAGCCCGGCGTCGCGGTAGTAGCCCTGTTCAAGCGCCGCGTAGTAGCCGGCGAACTGGAAGGCGTGCGTCCATTTCAGCTGCAGGGTTACCTTTTCCTGCGCCGAGGCGATGCCGGCCGGCAGGCAGAGCGCGAACAGCAAGGGGAGCAGGCAGCGACGAAGAATGGATTGGCCGGGCATCGGAACAGGCACACAGGGAGGGCGTGCTGTCGATTTTACTCAGCGGCGGGGGCTGCGGCCCGTCTTGTCAGGAAACGTCAGGATTCGGTGTTGCTTTTCTGGCGTGGCGGGGATGCCGGGGGCGGCATCCCCGTTGGCCTGGCTTACGGCTGGCGGGGCAGGAAGGGCAGCCGCGGCAGCAGCTGGCGCAGGCTCGGCCGGCCGTCGCCGGTGAGCTGGCGGGTGACGGCGGCGCGGATCGGCGGCAGCAGGTTGGTCAGGCCGACGACGGCTTCGCGCAGCAGCCGGGCCGGCTGGCGGTCGTCGGTGAACAGCTTGACGACGATGTTGGTGCCGAGATAGATCGGCAGCGTCGTCCGCTCGTGCTCGCGGGCGTAGGCGGCGAGCGCCCGGCTGTCGCCGAGGTCGCGGCCGGCCTGGCGGGCGGCGGCGAGTTCGCGGGCGAGGACTTCGACGCCGTAGAGGCCGAAGTTGTAGCCGTGGGCGGTGACCGGGTGCATGCCGACGGCCGAGTCGCCGACCAGGACGAAGCGCGTGGACCAGAAGCGCTGGGCATAGACGGCGACCAGCGGGTAGGCGTGGCGGCTGCCCGCCTGCTGCATGCGGCCGAGGCGGTGGCCGAAGGCTTCCGAGACGGCGGCGGTGAAATCGGCATCGCTCATCGCCATCAGGTCGCCGGCCTTGTCGCTGGTGATCGTCCATACTGCCGACGACTGCTTGCCGGACATCGGCAGCATGGCCAGCGTGTGGCCGTGCAGGAAGCATTCGTGGGCGGTGCCGTCATGGGCGATGTCGTGCGCCATCCGGCAGACGATCGCGGTACGGCCGAAATCGAGCGAGCGGGCGCCGATGCCGGCCATCCGGCGGACGCTGGAAAAGCGGCTGTCGGCGGCGACGACCAGCGGCGCCGAGAAGCGGCGGCCGTCGGCGAGGCTGACGGTGGCTTCGCGGTCGTTGCGGGCGAGCGCGGTGACGCGGGCGTCGCCGCTCAGCGTGATCATCTCGCCGCGTGCCATGGCGCCGGCGTAGCAGGCTTCGCGGATGCGGTGGTTGGGGACCAGCCAGCCGAGCTGCTCGTGGCCGTCCTCGTTGCCGTCGAACATCAGGTGGCGCGGCGATTCGCCGTTGGTCACCTGGGCCCGGTAGAGCGGTGCGATCTCGTCGGCCGGCAGGCGCGCCCACAGGCCGAGCTGGGTCATGATGCGGCGGGCGCGATGCGTCATCGCGATGTCGCGGCCGTCTTCCGGCGGCTGCACGAGATCGTCGGCCGGGTTCTGTTCGAGCACGTGGCTGCGGATGCCGGCGTCGGCCAGCGCGCAGGCCAGGGCCAGGCCGGCCGGGCCGGCGCCGACGATGATTACGTCCGTATTGCTGGATTCGCTCACTGGGTGGCTCCTTGTATGAGGTGGTGCGGCGGGCGCGCCGGGCTCGAAACCGGGAAGTATCTTTGACCCGGTCGCCAGCCGTCAATCGTTGTCGCCAAGCAATTCGGTGTCGGCATGGTCGTAGGCCGGCGAACAGCAGCACAGCAGCTTGAGCGGCGCCTCGCCGACGGCCTCGATGCAGTGCGGCGTGCCCGGGGGAATGCAGACGGTGTCGCCGGGGCCGACCGTGAACCGGTCGTCGCCGAGCGTCATCCGGCCGCTGCCGGCGGTGATGTGGTAGAGCTCCTCGGTCAGCCGGTGGCGGTGGCGCTCGGTCCGGCAACCGGGCTGGATGGTTGCTTCGGCCAGGCTTTGCGCGCGGTTGCCGTGCACCGCCGGGTGCATCAGCTCGCGGATTTCCGAGCCATCCTTGGTGATGTAGGGGACGACGGCGGCGTGCGCCTGCAGCTTGATCATCGCGATTCCGGTAGCGGGTTGCGGGGCGGCTTCACTGTAGCATGAAGGTTTCGTACTCGAGCCGGTTGAGCTGGCGGGTGAGCAGGACCAGGCCGGTGCACAGCGTGATCAGGACCGACAGCGTGAAGCCGTAGCCGTAGAGCGCGGCGCCGAAGGCCAGCGTGAGGGCGGTCAGGAGCACGTTGAGGACGACGAACTCGAGGCACAGGAAGAGCACGATGCGGCGCTGGTCGAGGTAGAAGAAGACGTTGAGGATGGCCATCAGGCCGACCTGCAGGCCGGCGCCGATGACCTGGACGTGGAGCAGCGGCAGGTACAGCTCGGAGATGCCGAGGGCGCGCAGCAGCGCCGGGCCGGCGACGAAAGTGACGAGTACCGCCAGCGTCTGGATCTTGGCGATCTCGCCGAGGCCCTGCTGGATCGAATAGACCATCTCGTCGCGCATGCTCTCGATGTACTCGAGCGAGCCGCCGTCGCGGACGGCGTCGTAGAACTTGTCGTAGTACTCGACGAAGTCGGTCTCGATGCGCACCAGGAAAACCGCCATTCCGGGGATGATCGACAGGTAGGAGAGGAAGACCGGCAGGTCGTAGATCAGCGAGGCCCGCAGGTGGCCGATGATCGGGTCGGAGGTCGGCGGGAAATACCAGAACATGAACTTGTCGACCCAGATCGCCAGGTTGTAGAGGAAGCCGATGGCGATCAGGCTCGGGTAGAACAGCTTGAAGTCGGCGAAATCGAAGCGGATCAGCTGCTGCTCGAGGCTGAACTCGCGCACCGTCAGCACCCACATCCCGGCCAGCAGCACGAAGTTGCCGAAGACGAAGCCGCCGAGCAGGCCTTCGAGGCCGTAGGCGCGCAGCCACAGGGCGCTGATCACGATCAGCGCGTAGGCCAGCGCGAACAGGCCGACGATTGCCTTGTAGCGCTTCATCCCGGAGAGCAGGATGGTGAGCACCCAGACGCCGCACATCAGCACGAAGCCGGCCAGCATCAGCAGGCGATACACCAGGCCCTGGCCGGGCAGCAGCAGGAACAGGCAGAGCGTGCCGACGAGGCCGGCGCCGCCGACGACGATCAGCATCAGGCCGTGCAGGTTGGGCAGGATCACGTCCTTCTTCTTCTCGAACAGGCGGTCGGAAACGAAGCGGGTGAAGGCGAGCTGGACCAGGCCGGTGAGGATCAGGCTGCTGGCGACCAGGTAGGTGACCGAGGTCTGGAACTGGGTGACCAGGAAACTGGGGACGACGACGCTGGCACTGAACAGGCCGATCAGCAGGATGCCGACGATCGAGAAGACCCACGGGCCGGAACCGATGATGCCGGCGTAGGCGTAGGCCTCGATCAGGCCGACCAGGGTGTTCTTGCGCAGCAGGCGGCGCAGTTCGAATCCGATGCCGGCCATCAGTGCGCTCCGTCGGGGCGGGCGAAGGCGCCTTCGTAGACCTGGCGGTAGCTGCCGAACATCAGGTCGTCGGTGTAGTAGCGCTCGACCCGGCGGATGCCGGCTTCGCTCGCCGCCTGCCAGGCCTGCGTGTCGCCGAGCAGTTCGAGGGCGGCATCGGCGAGGCCCTGCGGGTCGGCGATCTTGACGACGCGACCGGAGATGCCGAGGGCGCGGTCAGCGTCGTCGAGTCCCTCGATCAGCTGGCGGCAGGAGCCGACGTCGGTGGAGACGGTCGGCACGCCGGCCGCGTAGCCTTCGAGGATGACCAGCGGCAGCGCCTCGCTGATCGACGAGAGGATGGTCAGGCCGATCTTCGGCAGCAGCGCCTCGACCTTCTGGAAGCCGAGGAAGCGGACGTGGTTTTCCAGGCCGAGGCTGCGCACCAGGTCGTGGCATTCCTGCGCGTAGGCCTGGTCTTCGTCTTCCGGGCCGGCGATCCAGCCTTCGGCGTCGGGCATCCGGTTGACTACCCGGCGCATCGCCCGGATGAAGGTCTTGATGTCCTTGATCGGCACGACCCGGCCGATCAGGCACAGCACCGGCGGCGGCGTGGCCGGGCGCAGCGCGCGCAGCGGCGCGAAGCGGGCGAGGCTGATGCCGTTGGGGATGTTGCGCGTGCGTTCGGCGGCGGCGCCGTCGGCGACCTGGCGCAGGCGGTTGCTCTCGTAGAGGGCGATGATCGGGTCGGCGGCGTCGTAGCAGAAGCGGCCGAGCCATTCGAAGAAGCCCATCCACATCTTGCGGAAGTAGGAGAGTTCGGTCGGGTCGCGCTGGAAGACGTTGCGGTTGTCGCGGATCCACTCACTCTTGAACAGGTCGATCTTGCGTTCCTTGGTGTAGATGCCGTGCTCGGAAAGGACCAGCGGCAGGCCGCGCGACTGGTGCAGCAGGGCGCCGAGGAAGCCGGCGTAGCCGGTCGAGACCGAATGCAGGATGCGCACCGGGATCAGGTTGCGGGCGATGTGCGCCAGCGTCCACAGCGGCTGGTGCATGATGCGCACGGTCCAGAAATAGTCGACGAAGGACGGGTCCGAGCAGTAGCGCCGGTAGTGGTCGCAGATGATTTCCCAGGCGGCTTCGCTGTGCAGGAAGTCTTCCAGCGTCAGGCGGCCGCCCGGCAGCATCTCGCGGGCGATCTCGCGGAAGGCGGCGAGCGCCTCGGCCGGCGCCGAGCCGTGCAGCAGCTTGTCGTGCATGGCCGCCGACAGCCGGAAGGCCTGGGCGTCGCCGGCGCGCGCCGCCGGCTCGAAGACGGTGTCGATCGCGTCGTAGAGGAAATACTCCTCGAAATGGACGACATTGGCCGGCAGTTCGTACTTGGGCTGGTCGTAGTCCTCGCGGCGGCTGCCGAGGAAGACGATGGCGAAACGGTATTCGGGGTAGGCGCGGATGATCTGGTTGACCCAGCTCGAGACGCCGCCGCTGACGTAGGGGAAGGTGCCCTCGAGCAGCAGCGCGATGTCGGCCTGGTCGGCGGTCGGGAAGGTCATCGGGCGTTGGTCCAGTAGTCGATCACCGGGCGCAGGCGCGGCAGCGAGGCCCAGTTCGCGAGTTCGTTCATGAGGCGGGCGGTGGTCGCGAAATCGCGTCGCGCGAAGCCGAGTTCGGCCTGGTAGGGCAGCACCCGGGTCGCCGGCAGGCCGAGTTCGAGGGCCCGGCGGTAGGCGCGGTCGGCGCCGTCGAGGTCGCCGGTTTCGTGCAGCAGTCTGCCCAGGCGCAGTTGCAGCGCGGCGTTGTCGGGCGCCGCGGCGAGCACGATCTGGCAGTAGCGGCGCGATTCGGCGATGGCGTAGTCGCGCAGGTCGCCTTGCGCCAGCTCCTGGTAGACGAGTTCCCAGTAGAGGTCGGAGAGGCGCTGGGTGACGTCGAGGCGGGCGCGGCTGTCGCCGGCCGGCAGTTCGGCGAGCGCCTTCAGTTCCTCGTCGATGGCGCGGTTGATGCGTTTTTCCTGGTTGTCGAGCATGCCGTAGGCGAGCAGCCGGATGTCTTCGCTCGGGTCGCTCAGGACATCGCGCAGGAGCGGCGTCGAGACTCGGCCGGAGACGTACTGGAGGGCGGTCATCGCGCCGATGCGGGCGTTGATCGGGACGGCGCTGTTGCCGAGGAAGGAGCGCAGCCCGGATTGGCGGAAGCCGGCTTGCGGCCGCTGGTGCGGATCGAAGGCCGGCAGCTGCAGCGATTCGAAGGCCGGCCGGGCTTGCGGCGAGCGATAGACGCGGAGCAGCAGGGTGCCGACGGCAACGCCGACGAAACCGGCGATGGGCACGCCGTAGCAGCAGGCAGCCATCAGCAGCAACAGCCGCAGGCGCTGGCGCGGCGGGCCGGCGGGCAGCAGCGCGGCGGTGGCGGCGGCGAGCAGCAGGCTGGCGCCGAGGTGCACGAGCAGGTACCAGGCCAGGCGCTGGTCGGCGCCGCCGTCGATCAGGAGGACGCCGCTCCAGGCGCCGATCTCGAGCAGCAGCGCGGAGAGGCCGAGCTTGAGGCTAGCCATCGGCCAGCTCCTGGATGCGCTTGAGCACGCTCAGCGGGGCGTCGGCCTGCAGCGGCAGGATGTGCGGGAAGACGCCGAGTTCGGCGAGGCTGCCGGCGGACTTCTGCTTCGCCCAAGCTTCCAGGCGGGCCAGGTAGCCTTCGGCGGTGGAGGCATCGCCGAGCGGCATCATCGTCGCCAGGACCATTTTTTCCGGGCCGGCACACAGCCAGTGCTCGTCGAGGGCGCGCTTCATCCGCATCAGCTGGACCGGCAGGTCGGCATCGACGGCGCGCGGCAGCAGTTCGAGGGCGACGACGATGCTGCCGATGCCGGTGCTGCGCCGCAGGTGCCACAGGCGCTGCGCCTCGAAGGCGAATTCCGGCGGGCAGGTCGGCAGCTCGCGGCAGACCGGTTCGGCCAGCGCATGTACGGCGAGGCCGTCGGTGTAGTAGCCGAGCAGCAGGTTGATGGTCTGCAGGGTTTCGTCCTGGAGCGAGAAGAATGGCAGCTCTTCGACGGTCAACAGGCCGTAAACGTCATTATTCAGGTTGATCAGCGGGGCCGCGATCAGGTAGCGGGTCTGCGCCTGCTGCTCGGCCTGGACCTGGGTGATGTGGCAGAGCGCCTGGCTGCGCAGTGCCTGTTCGATCATCGGGTCGTCGGCGACCAGGGCGCCGGTGCTGCCGATGCTGGCCAGCGGCTGGCCGCTGACCTGTTCGTCGACGACGCGGTAGAGGCTGGCGCTTTCCAGCTGGCAGTACTGGGCCAGCAGGCGCAGCAGGGTCTGCGCGCCGTGGGCGTCGTCGCGGTTGTTGCCGAGGCCGCGCAAGGTCAGCAGCGCGTCGCGCATCGACATCGGGCGGCTGATCAGGTCCTGCTCGAGGCGGTCGTGCGAGAGGCGGAGCAGGTAGTACTGGCGGGTCAGGTGCTCGAGCCGCTGGTCGAGGTAGATCTGCACCGTCTCGGCCCGGCGGGTGCGGGCCAGCCACAGGCTGGAGAACTCGCCGACGAGCATGACCAGGATCAGCCCACCGAGGAAGTACAGCTTGGGGAAGGCGTCGTAGTGGCCGACGTTGAGCAGCAGCCAGGCGCCGAGCAGGATGCCGGCGCCGCCAAGCCCGGCCAGCGGGCCGTAGCGCAGGGCGAGGATGATCGGCGCGAACCAGCTCCACGGGAAGCTGGCATTGACGCAGAGCGGATCGCCCGGATTGAGCAGGAAACCGAGGCCGACGGTGAGCAGCGGCAGGAGCAGGATCTCGGCGCCGGCGGCGACCGGGCTGACGCTGGTCGAGGTCAGCTTGCCGAGCGCGGTGCCGGTCAGCGAGGCTTCGTCGCGCGCCGGCTGCGCCGGGTCGAGCGCGCCGCCCTGGTCGTGGCGGAAGCCGCCGGAGAATGGCCCGGAGGTCATGCCTGGCGATCCGGCTTCAGCGGGCGCCGGCGAGGCCGGTCGACAGCAGGTCGCGGATCAGCTGCTGGGCCACCGCCGAGAGTGCCTCGCGGCTCCACCCGGTCTTGCCGCCGGTGCCGCTCCACAGCGTGTCGCCGCTGGCGACGTCGATGATCTGCAGGGTGACGCCGGCGGCCGGCTCGCCGTCGACGCCGACCTTGTAGCGCCATTCGTCGACGGCACCGGTCAGCGCGTAGCGGGCACCCTGCTGGCGGGCCCAGGCGAGGGCGTCTTCCTGCAGCTTCTGCTCGCTGCCCTCGAACAGCGCGTCCTGCTGGCTGGCCAGCGGGTAGCGCTTGACCCGGCTGAGGCCCTTGGTGCGCAGCAGGGCTTCGGCGATCGATTCGGCGCGCTGGCCGGCGAGCGGCGTCTCGGTGTGGTTGGCAAACGGCAGGACCACCCAGGCGGCCTGGGGTTCGAGCGTCGGCGCGCTGCCGCGGTCGATGGTCGAGCAGGCGGCGAGGAGCACGGCGAGGCTGCCGATGAACAGGGTGCGCAGGCTGCGCAGGCGAGAGTGGCGATGGGTCATGGTCGTTCCCCGTTGGGTTGAAGGTCAGTAATGAAGTCGGTAGGTGAGCCGCATGTCGCGGACCGGTGCGTTGGTCTGGGTGCCGGCCTTGCCGTAGCCTAGGCTGAAGGCCAGGTGGTCGGCGCCGAGCAGGCTGCCGGCGAGGCCGAGGCGGAGGTCGTAGCCGCTGCCGAGTTCGCTGTGCCAGGTGCGGGCGATGCTGGCGAACGGGCGCGTGGCGCGGGTGTATTCGCGTTCGTGGCGGACGTCGGTGGACAGGCGGATGCCGTAGAAGCTGAAATCGTCGGGCAGGTAGTAGTCGGCGGCCGGCGGCTGGTTGTCGCCGGGCGAGACGAAATCGGCCGGGAACAGCCGGGCGATGCGGGCGTCGCGGGCGCTGAAACCGCTGAAGTCGTCGACCCGGCTGAAGTCGTGTTTCGACCAGAAGGCGCTGAATTCGAGGTCGCGGGCTTCCTGGCGATAGGTGTGGGCGTAGGTCAGCGCGGTCTGGCGACCGCTGCCGACGCGGGCGCCGCTCTGCAGCTGGTAGCGTTCCTGGCTGTGCTCGAGCAGCAACTGGTCCATCCGCGTCGGGCGGTAGCGCAGGCTGACGAAGGCCCGGTCCTTCATGCCGGCGACCCGTAGCGGCTGGCTTTCCTGGCTGGGCAGGTCGCTGCCCAGGCCGATGCGCAGCGACAGGCGGTCGTCGATGCGCTGCTCGTGTTCGATCGCGAGCGGCGTGTAGGCGGCGAAGCTCTCCCGCCGGTCGATGCGGAAAACCGTCTCGCCGTCGGCATGGCGCCAGTTCAGGCGGGTGCTGAGCAGGGTTTCGTCGGGAACGGCACGCATCACTTCCGGCTTCTTGACCTCGCGCTGGATGCGCCCCCAGTCGATGTCGAGCGCCAGCCGCGGATTGATTGCCAGGTGCCAGCTGGCGCTGCCCTCGCGTTCCTCGATCGAGTCGAGGTCGGTGCTGGCCAGCGCGACGCCGCCGTGGTTGCTGAAGGCAAGCAGGGTTTCGGTGAGCTGCAGGTGGGTCGGGTTGTCGTCGGTCTGGTCGGTCTGCGCCTCGAAGCCGGCGCTTTGCGCCAGGCGCAGGTCGTCGACGGCGCGCGCCGCGTTGACGCGGTCGTAGCGGGGCAGGCGCTCGTCGAACGTTGCCAGCAGTTGGCCGATCGCCGGTGTGTCGCGCTCGGCCAGGGCGACGGTGATCTCGGCCCAGAGCGGTCGGTTGGCGCGGTTGCTGCGGGTCCTGGCGTACTGGTGATGAAGGAAGGCGCGCTCGGCGCTGTACTCGGCGTGGTCCTGCAGCCAGCCGATCGCGGTTTCGGCGGCGGCGTTGGAAAAGCTGTCGCGGTCGCTGCGGTCGAGGCGCAGCAGTTCGCCCAGGACCTCGCGCGCCGGGTCGCCCGGGCGCTGGGTCAGCATCAGCCGGGTGCGGGCGATGCGCCGGGCTTCGTCGAGGCCTTCCTCGGTCAGCCAGCGCTGGCGCGCCTGGCGCAGGCCGTCGTTGCCCCGGCTGCGCTGCCATTCCTCGGAGAGCAGCAGGCGGCGCAGGCGCCAGGCGAGCTCCGACTGCTGGTTCTGGTCGAGGGCATCGGCGTAGTTCATCATCCACAGCAGGTCGTCGCGGTGGGCGGCGGCGCGCGGTGTCAGGTAGCGCTGCAGCGCGACCTGGGGCAGCGACAGCGCCTGGTAGCTGGAAGCCAGTGCGTCGTGCAGCGCCGGGTTGCGCGCCCAGCTGCGTTCGTGCGTGGCCAGCAGCTTGCGCAGCGAGGCCGCGTCGTTGCCGTCGATGAACAGCCAGAGCAGTGCCTGTTGCAGGTCGGCGGCATCGGGGGCCAGGCGCAGGCCGGCTTCGAAATTGCGACGGGCGAGCGCGAACTGGCCGATGTTCTGCTGGTAGGTGCCGGCCAGGCGCAGGAAGATCGGCTGCGTCTGCAGCGGCTTCAGCGCGTGGCGGCTGGCGTCGGGCGCGGTGTCGATCCGCGCCAGCAACTGGCCGATTTCCGGCCAGCGGTTGCGGGCGCTGTACAGCGTCATCGCCTGGATCAGGTAGCGCGGCTCGTCGAACTTGTCCCAGGCATGCGCCGACACGCGTGCCGCCTCGAGCGGCGCGGCGAGCTGGAGCAGGCGGATCAGGGCGTCGTAATCGCCGGCCTCGGCCTTGTCGGCGTCGACCAGGCGGCGGAAGGCGTCGATCGCCTGGGCGTCGCGCTGGTGCAGTTCGGCGAGCTGGCCGTGCAGGCGCCAGTATTCGATTTCTTCCTCGCTGGCGGTGCCGGCGCGTTCCCGGGCGCGCTCCAGCCAGGCCAGGCTTTCGCTGCGCTGGCCGCGGATCAGCAGCATCACCGCGACGCGCAGGGCGCGTGCCGGCGTCAGCTGGGCCGGGTCGGCGAACAGCCGCTCCCAGGCGGCCAGCGCGACCTCGGTGTCGCCGGCGCGCTCGGCCAGTTCGGCGAGCAGTTCGATGATTTCCGGCTTCGGCTGGCGCTGGCTGAGGCCCTGCAGGTAGGCGATGGCCGGCGCCGGCGTGCCCAGCCGCTCGTAGGCCGCGACCAGTTCGCGGATCAGGCGCAGGTCGGCCGGCTGGCGACCGATCTGGTATTGCAGTGCGGGAATCAGCGCGGCATCGTCGAACAGCGACGGCGCCAGGCGCAGCACCGCCTGCCAGGCTTCGTCGCCGTGCCCGGCGTGGGCCAGCTTGACCCAGTTGGCGAGCGCCACCTGCGGCCGCGCCGTCCACTCCGAGACGCGCGCCAGCCGTTCGCGCCAGGCCGCGTCCTCGGGGACCTGGCGGACCGCCGAGTCGGCGACCTGCCAGGCATCCTCGAGCTTGCGATTCTCGAGGAAGACCTCGTAGCCGAGGGTGTAGATGCGGTCGTCGAAGGCGATCCCGGGGCCGCGCGCGGTGCCGGCCGACGATGCATTGCGGAAGCTGCCTTCGCCCCAGGCGCGGGCGATTTCGAGGGCGCGCCATTGCTGCATCAGGGCCTGCTTGAGCAGCCGCCGGACGTAGCGGTCGGCGATGTCGGGACGGCCGGCGGCACGGGCCAGCCGGGTCATCAGCAGCAGGGTTTCCTGGTCGTCGGCAAGGGGGCCGATCTCGCGTTCGCCGGTTTCGATCGCCTGCTGCAGCAGGTTGCCGGATTGCAGCGTGCGCAGCGCCGAATGGAAATGTCGGCGGGCCAGCGCGGGGTCGGCAGTGCTGGCGCGGGCCAGCAGGTAGAGTTCGGCGCTGCCCTGGTAGTCGCCGTTGGCCAGCGACTTGCCGGCGGCGCGTTCGTACAGCCGGGCAGCCGCAGCCGGATTGTCGAGGCGCTGGCCGATGGCCTTGAACAGCCCGGCGCCGACGGTCGGCTGGCCGAGCTGGTAGGCCTTGCTGGCCAGTTCGATCTGCTGCTCGACGGCCAGGGGCATCGCGGCGAGCGCCTGCAGTTGCGCCAGCAGGCGGTTGCGCATCGCCTCGCGCGCCGGTCCGGCCGGCAGGAAGCGGTATTCGCGTTCATTCAGTTCCCATTCGACCCAGTGCGCTTCCTGGCGCACCGCCGCATCGCTGGTGGCGAGCGCCGGTTGCAGCGTCGCCCGGGCTTCCGCGGGCTTGCCCATCTCCGCCTGGCGGCGGGCGAGCAGCAGCCGCAGCCTGGGGTTTTCCGGGTCGCTGCGCAGCAGGTTGGCGAGGTAGGCGGCCGACAGCTCGGTGTCGGGCATTTCGGTCAGCCGCCGCTCGAGGTCGGTGCGCGGATAGAGCAGGAACAGCGCCAGGCCGACGATCGCCGCGAGCAGGACGATCAGCCAGAGCGGTGCGAGCAGCGGGCGTTCAGCGGGCCGGGCAGAGGAGCTGGATCTGTGCGGCAGCATGGGCGAGGCGGAATTCCTGGACGGCGGTGTCGCCGTGGCGGACGCTACGGTGCGGGGCGAGGCTGCGGCCGTCGGCGCGCACCTGGCAGGCCTGGCTGTCGGCCAGGCTGAATTCGATCGGTACATGCCCCTTGAGGGCGAAGCCGAGCCCGCCCGGGCCGTTCTGGTGGCCGGCGATGCGGGCGTTGGCGTCGTACAGGCGGGGCGTCCTGGCGGCGTCGGCGGCGACGGCAAAGCGGGCGCTGGCGCCGGTGAGGTGGATGTAGCTGCCTTCCGGTCCGGGGTTGTGGCCGATCACGCCCTGCGCATCGGCCAGGCGGGGCGGCGCGCCGTTCCAGCGCAGCGTGCGCAGTTCGCCGTTGCCGCGGAACAGCCAGCCGTGCTGGTCGCGGGCGATGGCGATGGCGTGGAAATCCTGGACCTTGCGGATGAATTCCGAGGCGAAGACCGGATGCAGGGCCTGCGTCCTGGTCCAGGCAAAGGCCTTGTGCACGGCGGTGAGGCCGGCGCGCTTGCTGGCCGAATAGGTGTGGTAGTAGATGTCGACCGGCTTCAGGCGACGCGGCGAGCCGGTCATCTCGAAGGATTCGATGACCCGCTCGTAGCCGTAGTAGGGGCCGCGCCACAGGTTGGTGTAGATGTTCTCGTTGGTGATCGGGGCATAGACCTGCAGGTGGCCGTCCTTCTCGATGCCGTGCGCACCGACCGCGGTCAGGCTCGGGTTGTTGCGGGTGATCGAGGTGTCGCCGCCGTTGAGGTTGAGGTAGCCGGCATTTTCGACGACGCGCAGGGCTTCGGCGTCGGGCGCGGTGTCGCCCGACCAGAGCAGGATGCTGACCGGCTTTCCGGGGGGCGCCAGGCGTTCGCGGATGTAGTCGATCGAGCCAATGATTTCGCGCACCGGATCGTAGCGGTAGTTGGGAACGTCGAGCTGGTAGATGCCTTCCTCGCGATTGCGGTTCTTGCTCAGTCCGCTGACGTTGCGGTCCCAGATGAAGGGGTGGGCGTAGGTGTGGCTGGCGATCTCGACGTGCGGCAGGCGGAAGATGCGGCGGGCGATGTCCTCGAGCGCCGGGCTCAGTTTCGGGAACAGTCCGTGCGGCGCGGTCTCGGCTTCGATCACCGAGATCGTCATCGGCGTCTTGTAGCGTTCGACGATCTCGGTGAGCAGGACTTCGGCGGCGAGCGGGCTGCCCGGCAGCTCGGCGAGCGAGGGAAAGCCGTCGCCATCGACATGCGAGAAGAAGAGGCGGCGGCCGTTCTCGGTGGTGACGTCGGGCACCGGGATCTCCGGCAGGCGCAGGCTGGCCTTGAGGAAGGCGAAGGGATCGATGACCCAGCGCGCCTGGTCGGAGCCGGGAATCTCGACCAGGGCGAAGGGGTCGAGGATGAAGCCGCCCCAGGGCAGCAGCGCGCCGGCGAGGTATTCCTGGCGGTCGGCGGCGCGCACGGTCAACAGCGGATTTCCGGCATTTTCCGTGGCCATGAACAGCGGCAGGTCGCTGCGGTTGGGCAGCGGCGGCGCTTCGAAACCGAGCATCGGATGCTGGCGGGCGACGCTCAGCGGCAGGCGGATGTTGTCGCCGGCGAGGCGCAGGCCGAGGCGGGCGGCAAAGGCGCGATCGAGCTGGAAGCCCGGGTCGCCGATGATCGCCAGCGGCAGCTGCCGCTCGAGGATGCCGGCCAGCCAGCGCGCCAGCGGCCGATGGCGGGCCGGCGCGATGCCGCCCGAGAACCAGGTGACGATGCCGGCGTAGCGGTCGGGCAGGATGCCTGCCGGCAGTTCCCGGGCGACGTCGGCGTACTCGGCGATGTAGCCGAGGTGGTTGAGCGGCATCTGCAGGAAGCGGTGGGCGTTGGTGTAGTTGAGTGCCGGCGATTCGCTGCTGTCGTAGACCAGCAGCACCCGGCGCGGCATCACTTCGATGCTGCCGATGCCGATTCGTTCGAGGGCGCCGTCGCTGACCCAGGGAATGAAGCCGAGTGCGGCGATGCGTGCGGCCGTGTCGCGGGTCAGCGCGCGGTCGTGCGGCGCCACGTAGTCGATGGCGAGGATGTCGAGGCCGTCGCGCTGGCGGATCGTCTGCAACTGGCCGAGCAGCCATTCGCGGTCACCGGCGGGGATTTCGCGGTAGCGCCCGCTGCCGGCGTCCCAGCCGCGGAAGAGCGATTCGGCGGCAACCATGCGGATCTTGTCGCGCACCGCCGGAACGATCTCGAAGCCGCGGTTGAGGATCAACTGGATGCCGGGAAAGCGTCGGTGCAGCGTCTCGATGACCCGGATCAGGCCCTGCTGCTGGGCGGCTTCGTCGAACTGGCGGGCGAGGCGGTAGGAATCGAGGGTGTCGAGGAAGAAGCCGCGATAACCCTTTTCCCACAGCGGCGCGACGACCTTTTCGGCGAAGAAGGCCGGCCACGCGGCCGGCGTCTGGTCGATCACCTCGGAGCCCCAGTCGCGGTTGCGGGCCATTTTCCAGGCCGCCGGGATGTCCTTGTAGTAGCTGCGGCTGGCCTGCACCTCGGCCACCGAAACGTAGGCGTAGAGTTCGCCGCCGACCTGGCGGAAGGCGCGCGGATCGTGTCCGTGGCCGGCTTCGACGACGACGATGTCGAAGTTGCGGAACTCCTGCAGCGGAATCGCCTGGCCGTAGTACAGGGCGACGCTGGGGGCGGCCTGGACCAGGGCGGCGCTGCAGAGGAAGAGGAAAAACGCGAGTAGGCGGTGCAAAACGTGGGTTGGCTGGGGCCGCAATCGAACGACTATAAAAGCTGGAGACGCTTCTGCCAAGCCGTTTCGTGTGTGTTTTTGTGTTGCCGGGTTAACAAACCCGCACACTGGCGCCGCAATCAGTGCGCCGTGTCGTCGAGGTGGGCGACGTCGTCGCGGTCGCGCTGGTTGGCCAGATGACGTTCGCGGATCAGGTACATGATGCCGCTGACGAACAGGCCGAACAGCGTCAGTACCCAGTAGATCGACAGGTCGGCGCGGATCATCGCGTAGTAGAGGCCGGTCATCACCAGGATCGACAGGTTCTCGTTGAAGTTCTGCACGGCGATCGAATGGCCGGCGCCCATCAGGATGTGGCCGCGATGCTGGAGCAGCGCGTTCATCGGCACGACGAAGAAGCCGGACAGGCCGCCGATCAGGATCAGCAGCGGTACCGCCAGCCACATGTCGTGCACGAAGTTCATGATCAGCACGATGATGCCCATGGCGATGCCGAGCGGAATCACCCGCACCGACTTGCGCAGCGTCACGAACTTGGCGGCGACGATCGCGCCGCCGGCGACGCCGAAGGCGACGACGCCCTGGAGCATCGACGATTTCGACAGGTCGAGGCCGAGGGCGACCTCGGACCACTTGATGACGATGAATTGCAGCGTCGCGCCGGCGCCCCAGAACAGCGTCGTCACGGCCAGCGAGATCTGGCCGAGGCGGTCGCGCCAGAGCAGTTCGACGCAGTGCTTGAATTCGTGCAGCAGGTAGAAGGGGTTCTTCTTCAGCGGCTTGTGATCGACGCCGGTATCGGGAACGTAGAGGTTGAAGATGGCGGCGATCAGGTAGAGCAGGGCGACGATGCCGATGGCCATCTCGCCCGGCGTGTCGATGCCGGTGTCGATCACCGGGAAGTCGAAGGCAAGCAGGTGGCCGGAGACGGCCGGCTGGATCAGCGTGCCGCCGATGACCACGCCGAGGATGATGGCGCCGACGGTGAGGCCCTCGATCCAGCCGTTGGCGACGACCAGCAGACGGTGCGGCAGGTATTCGGTGAGGATGCCGTACTTGGCCGGCGAGTAGGCGGCGGCGCCGAGGCCGACGACGGCGTAGGCAGCGAGCGGATGGACGTGGAGGAACATCAGGCCGCAGCCGAAGATCTTGATGCTGTTGCTGATCAGCATGACCCGGCCCTTGGCCATCGAATCGGCGAAGGCGCCGACGAAGGCGGCGAGGACGACGTAGGAGAGGGTGAAGCAGGTCTTGAGCAGCGGTTCGTATTCGGCCGGCGCCTGCATGTCACGCAGCGCCGCGATGGCGGCGATGAGCAGGGCGTTGTCGGCCAGCGCGGAAAAAAACTGCGCGGCCATGATGATGTAGAAGCCGAACGGCACGAAGCTTGTCTCTCTCGGTCGTATGTTTATTACTTTGGGCGTGGTTTATACCACGGATTGCCATTGGCCCGTAACGCCCGAGTGTGGCGTGCCGACTTTACCGGGGGATGACAGGCGCAGGCCCGACGAGGTCGCGACAGGCGGGCCTTTTCAGGGCGGATTCTTGCCGCTCCAGTCCTTCTTGGGCGGCAGCCTGACCTGGGCGATCGGTCCGCGCTCGGCGGCGATGACCTTGTCCATCAGTTCGTAGAGTTCCTGGATCAGTTCGGCACCGAAGGCATTCTCGATGATCCGGTACTGTTCGACGATCAGCGGGCCGAGTTCGGCGACCAGCCTTTCGGCCTTCGGGGTCATGCGCACGATCACCCGGCGCTGGTCCTCTTCCATGCGCGTCCTCGTCACCAGGTGCATGTCTTCCATGCGCGAGAGGACGCCGGTCAGGCTGGGGCTGAGGATCTGGCAGATCTCGCAGATCTCGCGCGGCTCGAGTTGCTCGTGTTCGCCGATGGCGCGCAGGATGCGCCACTGTTGTTCGGTCAGCCCGAAATGGCCGATGATCGGGCGGAAATGGCAGAGCAGTTCTTCCCGGGCTCGCAGGAAAAGCTGGGGCAGGTTGCGATAGGCAAGTTTGCGAGTCATGGTCGGTGATCCGGCGTCAGTGTCGAGTAATGTCAAAGTCGGTATTTAATGGTTAATATATTAACAAAATGCCGACTGACTCCGGAAGATTTTGCAACCGGTTGGTGGTGATGGCCGTCTGCTCCTGTTGGAGTACTCTTCGAGCTTCCTTCTTTCCATGAGCAACATCCTGACAATGGCAGTGCAGGCGATACCCGATATCCACATCGGCCGGGTCTATGATCAGCGGGACCCGGAGTGCGAGATCCACTACGAAACCTTCAGCCGCCTGGCCGACTTCTTCGGTCGCAACACGCCGCCGCACCGGCATTATTCGTTCTTCCAGGTGCACCTGCTGACCAGCGGCAGCATCCGCCTCAACCTCGACGGCAGGATGTACTACGGCGCGGCGCCCCTGGTCATCTTCACGCCGCCGACGGTGCCGCATTCCTTCTATTCGGAAGCCGATACCGACGGCCATGTGCTGACCCTGCGCCAGGAGGTGGTGCGCCGCTGGTACAAGGCGATGCCCGGGCAATGGCCGGAGAACCTGCTGCGCGAACCGGTCTGCCTCGAACTCGGCGGTTTGGCGGGGGCCGCCGCCGACGATCTTGCCGCGCTGCTGGCACTGGTCGATCTGCTGCAGAAGGAATATGCCGGCGAGGCCCGCGGTCATCAGGCCTTGCTGCTGGCGCTGGGCGAGGGCATCTTCATCCAGCTCGGCCGCCTGCTGCTGGCGGGCGGGCCGGCCGGCGGGCAGCGCGTCGAGCGCTCCGAGGATCTGCGCGTCTTCCTCAATTTCTGCGACCTGGTCGAATCGCATTTCCGCGACCACCTGACCCTGGGGGAATACGCCCAGCGCTTGTCGGTGACCGAGGCGCGCCTCAACGACATTTGCCGCCGGATGGCCGGTCGACCGTCGAAGGAACTGGTGCACGAGCGACTGTTGCAGGAAGCGCGTCGTCTGCTCCGCTATTCGGCGGTCCCGGTCACCGAGATCTGCTATCAGCTCGGTTTCGCCGATCCGGCCTATTTTTCGCGCTTCTTCGCCAAGCGCACCGGCGTGCCGCCGAGCCAGTACCGGCGCGAGGGGCAGGGGTGATTCCCGGGCTTGCGTTACGAAAAGTACAAGTCATTTCCCCAAATGTCCATTAATTAATATCTTAGTAAAAGTTCTAATCTCCCTCACCAGAGAGCTGCGGCAACGCAGTCGACAAGCGAGGAGAGAGACATGGCGACAGCCAACTTCGATATCACGCGCAAGTTCGTGCGCGTCATGCGCACCCGGCCGAACGGCCTGATCGAGTTCGAGTTCGCGGTTGGCGACCCCGACGTTGCCGTCGAGCTGGTCATGCCGCAGGCGGCTTTCGACGAGTTCTGCGCCGCCAATCACGTCGAGCGCGTCAGTGCCGGGACGGCTCCCTTCGATGCCGACGCCGCCGACGCCGACTTCCACTGGAACCTGCACCAGGCGACGCACCAGCGTTTCCGCTGACGGTTTTTGGCCTTTGCGGACGGTCGACCGTCCGTTTCGACGATTTTTCAGGAGACAAGACATGGCAATCGATTTGAGGACGGTCAGCATCACCCCGCTGCGCCAGACCTTCGGCCACCTGGCCCGGCGCATGGGCGCGGACAAGCCCGCCTCGCGCTACATGGAAGCGACGATGGACCTGCAGCCGGTCGAGAACTACCACTATCGCCCGACCTGGGAGCCGCAGTACGAGATCTTCGACACCCGCCGCACCGCGATCACGATGAAGGACTGGTACGCGCTCAAGGATCCGCGCCAGTACTACTACGGCGCCTGGACGCTGGCGCGCGGCAAGATGCAGGAAGTCGCCGAGGGCGATTTCGACCTGGTCGACGAACTCGGCCTGGCCGCCGCCTATCCGGCCGCCGGCAAGGAGCAGGCGCTCAAGGTCTTCCTGCCGCTGCGCCATGTCGCCTGGGCCTCGAACCTGAACAAGGCTTTCGTGTCGTCCTACGGCTACGGCATCGCCATTTCGCAGGCCACCTGCTACGCCTCGATGGACCAGCTCGGCGTCGCCCAGTACGTCAGCCGCCTCGGCCTCGCCTGCAACGACCTCGACGCGCTGGCCGCGGCCAAGACGGCCTGGCTGGAAGGCGCCGAGTGGCAGGAGCTGCGCCGCTACGTCGAGGACCTGATGGTCGAGAAGGACTGGTTCGAAGTCCTCGTCGCCCAGGACTTCGCCCTCGAGGGCCTGCTCTATCCGCTGATCTACGAGCGCTTCAACGAAAAGCTCAACGCCGACTACAGCCCGGTGTTCTCGATGCTGACGCGCTTCCAGCGCGAATGGTTCGGCGAGACCAGCAAGTGGCTGGATGCCGTGCTCAAGGCCACCGCTGCCGACAACCCGGAAAACAAGGCGCAGCTCGCCGCCTGGATCGGCAAGTGGCGCGAGCGCGCCCTGGTCGCCCTCAAGCCGGTGGCCGTGCTCGCCTTCGGCGACGAAGCCGAGGCCATCCTCGGCGAGCTGGCCGACAACCTGAATGCCCGCGCCGCCAAGGCCGGCATCGCCCTGTAAAGGAAATCGCATGTCCAACGCCTTCATCGCCTTCCAGAAGAACGAAGAATCCCGCTGCATCGTCGAAGCCATCCTCGAGGACAACCCGAACGCCATGGTCGACGACCAGCCGTCGATGGTGAAGATCGACGTGCCCAACCGCCTGGTCATCAAGCGCGAGACCGTCGAGGAAAAGATGGGTCGCAGCTTCGACCTGCAGGAACTGCAGTTGCACCTGATCACCATCTCCGGTCACCTCGACGAGACCGACGACGAATTCACCCTGAGCTGGAATTCCTGATTCCGGCCGCCAAGGAGAGAACACCATGGATATGAAAGTCGCCAAGAAGCTCGGCCTCAAGGAGCGCTACACCCTGATGACCCGCGATCTCGCGTGGGACACGACCTACCAGCCGATGGACAAGGTTTTCCCGCAGACCGCCTACGAGGGCATCAAGATCCACGACTGGGACAAGTGGGAAGATCCCTTCCGCCTGACCATGGACGCCTACTGGAAGTACCAGGCCGAGAAGGAGCGCAAGCTGTACGCCATCCTCGATGGCTTCAACCAGAACAACGGCCACCTGTCGGTCACCGATGCGCGCTACATGAACGTGCTCAAGCTCTTCCTCGGCTCGACGCCGCCGCTGGAGCTGATGGCCGCGCGCGGCTTCTCGATGATGGGCCGCCACATGCAGGGCGCTGGTCCGCGCGTCGCCTGCCAGATGCAGGCGGTCGACGAGTACCGTCACTTCCAGACGCAGATCCACTCGATCTCGAACTACAACAAGTACTACAACGGGATGGACGAGTTCGCCCACCAGCAATCCCGCATGTGGTACCTGTCGGACGGCAAGTCCTTCTTCGACGACGCGATCACCGCCGGCCCGTTCGAATTCATGGTCGCCATCGGCTTCGCCTTCGAATACGTGCTGACCAACATCCTGTTCGTGCCGTTCATCTCCGGTGCCGCCTACAACGGCGACATGGCGGCGATGACCGTCGGCTTCTCGGCGCAGTCCGACGAAGCGCGTCACATGACGCTCGGCCTCGAATGCATCAAGTTCATGCTCGAGCAGGACCCGGACAACCTGCCCATCGTCCAGCGCTGGATCGACAAATGGACTTGGCGCGGCACGCGCAAGCTCGCTTCGGTCGGCATGATGATGGATTACATGCTGCCCAAGCGCATCATGAGCTTCAAGGAAGCCTGGGAAATGTACGTCGAGGAAAACGGCGGCGCGCTGTTCAAGGACCTCGCCCGCTACGGCATCACCATTCCGAAGTGCTTCGGCCAGACCATCGAGGAAAAGGAACACGTCACCCACCAGTCGTGGATCGGTTTCTACATGAAGCCGCAGGCGACGCCCTTCCACACCTGGATCCCGACGCCGGACGAAATGGACTGGCTGTCCGAGAAGTACCCCAACACCTTCGACAAGTACTACCGTCCGGTGCTCGAGTACCTCGATGCCCAGGAAAAGGCCGGCAACCGCTTCGACAACAAGACCGCGCCGATGAACTGCCAGGTCTGCGTCAGCACCATCAAGTTCAACGAACCGGGCGACCCGATGGAGATGTGTTTCCGCGAGTCGACCTATCAGGGAGAGAAATTCCACTTCTGCTCCGATCATTGCCAGGAAATCTTCGACAACGAGCCGGAGAAGTACATCCAGACCTTCATCTCCTCGCACCAGGTGCTGCAGGGCAACTGCGAGCCGGACGGCACCGACGTCAATGCCGCCGACTTCAAGCCGGGCCAGAACATGCTCGACTACTGGAAGCTCGACAAGCGCGCGCTTGGCGACTTCAACGGTTCCGAGGACCAGAAGAACTTTGCCGCCTGGCGCGAACAGGCCACCAAGAACTGAGGAGACAGCCATGAGCCACCTGAAAACCCTGGCCCCGTACGAGGTCAAGTCGCGCGACGCGGTCGAGAACTACAAGGGCAAGCAGTTGCTGTACATCAACTGGGAACGTCACCGCATGTTCTCGCGTCCCTTCGTGCTGGCGCTGCCGCCGGAAACCCCGTTCTCGGTGATCGTCGACCAGTACATGACCGACTGCTTCAGCTACCACCCGGACTGGAAACAGATCGACTGGAACACGGTCGTCTGGCAGAACGGCAACACGCCGTTCACGCCGGATCGCAACAAGAGCCTCAAGGAAAACGGCATCGGCCACAAGGACCTGATCCGCTTCCGCACGCCGGGCCTCGATGGCATCGCCGGTACCGGCTACTAACAACAAGCAGGGCACCGCGCCGGCAGGCGCGGTAGCCCGCATTGACCCCGCGGAGACAAGAACATGAGCTATGAACTGAGCATCGAGCCGCTCGGCCGGACCATCGAGGTCGAAGACGGCCAGACCATCCTCGACGCCGCGCTGCGCGCCGGCATCTACCTGCCGCATGCCTGCGGCCAGGGCTACTGCGCCACCTGCAAGGTTTGCATCACCGACGGCGAAGTCGACCACCAGAACTCCTCCAGCTTCGCGCTGATGGACTACGAGCGCGAAGAGGGCAAGGCGCTGGCCTGCTGCGCCACGCTCGAAGCCGACACCGCGATCGAAGTCGAGATGGAAATCGACGAAGACGCGCGCGACATTCCGGTCAAGGACTTCCCGGGCGTGGTCAGCCGCATCGAGAACCTGACGCCGACCATCAAGGGCATCTGGCTCAAGCTCGACGAGGCGCTCGATTTTCAGGCCGGCCAGTACGTCAATTTCAACCTGCCGAACGATCTGGGCCACCGCGCCTTTTCGCTCGCCAATTCGCCGTCGACCGGTGACGAGATCGAACTGAACATCCGCATCGTCCCCGGCGGCGTCGGCACGACCTGGATCCACAACGAACTCAAGGTCGGCGACCGGATCACCGTCTCCGGCCCCTACGGCCGCTTCTTCGTGCACAAGTCGGCCAAGGTGCCGTCCCTGTTCATGGCCGGCGGCTCCGGCCTGTCCAGCCCACGTTCGATGATTCTCGATCTGCTGGAAGAGGGCAGCGAACTGCCGATCACGCTGGTCTACGGCGCGCGCAACCAGGGCGAGCTCTACTACCACCAGGAATTCCTCGACCTGGCCGCGAAACGTCCCAATTTCACCTATGTCCCGGCCCTTAACGACGAGCCGGCCGACAGCGGCTGGAGCGGCTTCCGCGGCTTCGTCCACGACGCCGCCAAGGCGCATTTCGACAACGACTTCCGCGGCCACAAGGCCTACCTGTGCGGGCCGCCGGTGATGATCGAAGCCTGCATCACCACCCTGATGCAGGGCCGCCTGTTCGAGCGCGACATCTACACCGAGAAGTTCTTCTCGGCCGCCGACGCCCAGCAGATCCGCAGCCCGCTGTTCAAGCGCGTCTGAGGCCGTGCCGGGCGCGAACGTGCCCGGCAATAATCACAACGATAAATGCGTTGCACCTGTTGACTCACTAACATAGTAGTGATTTAATTTGATCACTAACATGTTAATAAACGTGGCACGACCACACTGAAGAGGAGATGTCGAATGAACTACCGTCACATTGCTGCCGCTGGCGTGTTTGCTGCAGTCGCTCTGTCTGCGCAGGCTCAGGAAGTCACCTTCAAGATCGCGCACTTCCTGCCTTCGGCCGCGCCGACCCAGCAGAAGGTGTTGCAACCCTGGTGCGATGAAATGGGCAAGCTTTCCAACAATCGCATCAAGTGCCAGTTCTATCCGGCCATGCAGCTCGGTGGTACGCCGGCCCAGCTGGCCGACCAGGTCAAGAACGGCGTGGCCGACGTGGTGTGGACCGGTCCGGGCTATTCCGCCGGTCGTTTCCCGGCGATCGAGGCATTCGAGCTGCCGTTCATGGTCAAGGATGCGAGTTCGAGCTCGAAGGCGCTGTGGAAGTACTACCAGCAGCACGCCCAGCAGGAATTCGCCGCCTACAAGGTGCTTGCCTTCCATACCGACGGCGGCCAGGCCGTGCATACCTCGAAGCGCGAAGTGGCCGGCCTGACCGGTTTCTCGGGTCTCAAGCTGCGCACCTCGACCCGCGTTGGCGCCAAGACCCTGGCCGCGCTCGGCGGGCAGCCGGTGGCCATGCCGCCGGCCCAGGTGACCGAAGCGATCGCCAAGGGCGTGGTCGATGGTTCGCTTGGTGCCTGGGAGCTGGTCTATCCGACCAAGCTGTCCGAGGTCACGAAGTTCCATGCTCAGCCGGCCGAGGGCGTCGCCTACCCGACCGCCACCGTGCTCACCGTGCTGATGAACAAGCAGAAGTACGAGTCGCTGCCGGCCGATCTCAAGGCGATCGTCGACAAGACCACGGGTGAAGTCATGGTCGGCAAGTTCGGTGCGATGTTCGACGAGGTCGCTGCCGATACCAAGAAGCGCATCGCCGCCCAGGGCAACAAGATCACCACCTTCAGCGCGACCCAGGTCGAGGCGATGAAGCGTGCCACCGACTCGGTCGATGAGGAGTGGGCAAAGCAGGTCGGTGAAAAGGGGCTGGACGGCCACAAGCTGATCGCTGCCGCCCGCGAACTCACGGCAACCGGCAAGTAACGGCATTTCAGGCAACAGGGGTTAGTCATGCAAGATCCGATGGGCATACCGCATGAACTGGTGGAGCACGACAAGGTCGAGCACTACCTGATCATGGCGGGCAAGGCGATGGCGATTTCCGGCGGCATGTTGTTCGTCGCCCTGATCGCCATGTCGCTGGTCTCGATCATCGGCCGCAAGCTCGGTTTCGGCTCGGTCAATGGCGATATCGAACTGATGCAGGCCGGCACGGCTGTCGCAGCGACGGCTTTCCTGCCGTACTGCACGCTGCTCGGCGAGCACATCAAGGTCGACTTCTTCACCGAGAACATGCGCGACTCCCTGAAACACCTGATCGACGGCGTCGCCGAGCTGGTGCTCGGTGGCGTCGCCGTTCTGCTGGTCTGGCGGACGACGCTGTCCGCCATCTCGATCTACGAGTCGGGGGAGGTGACGACCCTGGTCTCGCTGCCGCTGTGGATTCCGACTGCGCTGCTGATTCCCGGCATCGCGTTGATGGCTGTCTGCGCCTTTTATCGTGCCTATGCCTCGTTTCATCCGGGCAAGCGCGTTCCGGAGATGAAAGCATGAGTGGTACCACGATCGGCCTGATCGGCTTCGGCGCCTTGCTGGCGATGCTGGCGGTGCGTGTGCATATTGCAATTGCGATGTTCATCACGGGGGCCGGCATCTATCTGGTGATCAACCAGGGCGAAACCGCGTCCCTGTTGTACACCCTGAACAACCTGGTCTATGCCCGGGTTTCGAATTACGACCTGGCGGTGATTCCGCTGTTCATCCTGATGGGCCAGTTTGCCACCCATGGCGGCTTGTCGAAGGCGCTTTTCCGTGCCGCCAGCACCCTCATCGGGCACTGGCGCGGTGGCCTGGCGATGGCCTCGACGGCAGCCTGTGCGGCCTTCGGCGCGATCTGCGGTTCCTCGCTGGCGACCGCCGCGACGATGGGGCGGGTGGCCTTGCCCGAACTCAAGGAACACGGCTATTCCGGCAAGCTGTCGACGGCAACGCTGGCCGCCTCGGGAACCCTCGGCATCATGATTCCGCCGTCGGTGCCGCTGGTCATCTACGCCGTGCTGACCCAGGAGTCGATCGGCAAGCTGTTTGTCGCCGCCGTTGTCCCGGGCGTCATTGCCGCCCTCGGCTACATGCTGGTCATCGCCCTTGTCGTCCGGCGCGACCCGGCTGCCGGGCCGGCCGGGAAGCGCGCGCCGTTCGCCGAGATGCTCAAGGCGCAGGTCAACATCATTCCCGTCCTCCTCGTCTTCCTGGTGGTCATCGTCGGCATCTACGGCGGCTGGGCGAATCCGACCGAAGCGGCGTCGATCGGCGCCGCCGCCTGCGGATTGATCGCGGCGCTGACCGGCGGCATGCGTTTCAAGGACTTCCTGGAGAGCGTCTATGGCACGGCGCACGCCACCGGCATGATCTTCATGGTCCTGATCGGTGCCGACCTGCTCAATTCCAGCCTGGCCCTGTCGCAGATGCCGACCGAACTGGCGACCTGGGTGCAGCAGAGCGGCCTGCCGGCACTGCTGGTGCTGACCGCGATCATCGTCATCTACGTCGTGCTCGGCTGCGTGATGGATTCGCTGGCGATGATCCTGCTGACCATCCCGATTTTCTACCCGATGGTGATGGGCCTCGATTTCTTCGGCATGCCGGTTGAGGACAAGTCCATCTGGTTCGGCATTCTCGCGCTGATGGTCGTCGAAATCGGCCTGGTCACGCCGCCGATGGGCATGAACCTCTACGTGGTGAACAAGCAGGCGAGGGAAGTGCCGATGCGCGAGACCATCGCCGGCGTGCTGCCTTTCCTGGCCTCCGACTTCATCCGTATCGTCGCCCTCGTGTTTTTCCCTGTCATGTGTCTCGGCCTGGTCCACTGGATCGGCTGAGCGGAGTTCGCAACAATGATCAACGCTTTCCCCCGCGGCACGGTCTATGGCGTCATCCTCAACGACGCCGTCTCCGTGCATCGAATCGGCTCGCTCGAGGAGGCGCCCTACAAGGGCGCGCCGCAAGCTCCCGTGCTTTATCTCAAGCCGGCGAATACCCGCTGCGCCTGCGCTGCGACGACCACGGTCAACCTGCCGCCAGCGGCAAAAACGGTCGAGGTCGCCGCGACCGTCGGCCTGGTGATCGGTTGTGCCGCCGCCCGGCTGCAGGCCGACCAGGCACTGGCCCACGTTGCCGGCCTGGTGCTCGCCGCCGACCTCAGCCTGCCGCACGCCAGCTACTACCGGCCGGCGATCCGCGAGAAATGCTTCGACGGCTCGCTGCCGCTGTCCGAGGTCAAGCCGCTGGTCGACATCGCCGGCCTGATCCTGGTTACCGAGATCGACGGCGCCGTCGTTGACCGGCGTCCGCTCGACGACCTGATCCGGCCGCCGGCGCAGTTGCTGGCCGACGTCTCGGAATGGATGACCCTGAACGCCGGCGACGTGCTGCTCGTCGGCGTGCGCTACCAGGCGCCCCAGGCCGGGATCGGCAGTACCGTCCGCATCAGCGCCGAAGGCCTGGGCAGCCTGCATTTCACGATTGCCGAAGGAGTCGCCGCATGAAGCACGGTCGTATCAGTTACAACGGCGCCGTCCATCAGGTCACCGAAGACAGCGGCCGTGTCCGTCTTGCTGACGGTCGACTGCTCCAGGAGGGCGATTTCCAGTGGCTGCCGCCGGTCGAAGTCGGCACCGTCTTCGCGCTCGGCCTGAATTACGCCGACCACGCCAGGGAACTTGCCTTCAAGGCGCCGGAAGTGCCGCTCGTCTTTCTCAAGGGGCCGAACACCATCACCGGCCACAACGCCAAGACGCGCCGCCCGGCCGACGCCACCTACATGCACTACGAGTGCGAGCTGGCCGTGGTCATCGGCAAGACCGGCAAGAACGTCGCCAAGGCCGACGCCATGGACATCGTCGCCGGCTACACCGTGGCCAACGACTACGCCATCCGCGACTACCTCGAGAACTATTACCGGCCTAACCTGCGCGTCAAGAACCGCGATGCCTGCACGCCGCTCGGCCCGTGGCTGGTCGATGCCGCCGATCTGCCGAATCCGGGCGCGCTCAAGCTGAGCACCCGCGTCAACGGCAAGACGACGCAGGAAGGCACGACCGCCGACATGATCTTCGACATCCCGACCCTGATCGAATATCTGTCGTCCTTCATGACCCTGAATCCGGGCGACGTGATCCTGACCGGCACGCCGGAAGGCCTGGCCGACGTCAAGCCGGGCGATGTCATCGAAACCGAAGTCGAAAACATCTGCTGTCTGGTCAACACCATCGTCGACGACCAGACCTGGTTCGCCCCCGTTTAAAGAAAGCGAGAACCCCATGATCAAGCACATCATCAACGGCCAGAAGGTCGACAGCAAGGAGACCTTCGAAACGGTCAATCCGGCAACCGGCGAAGTGATCGACACCGTCGCCAGCGGCGGCGAAGCCGAGGTCAATGCCGCCGTTGCGGCAGCCAAGGCGGCCTTCCCGGGCTGGGCCGCGACGCCGGTCAAGGAACGCGCCCGCCTGGTGCGCAAGCTGGGCGAGCTGATCGCCGCCAATGTCGAGCCGATTGCCGACATGGAAACCGCCGATACCGGCCAGGTCACCTATCAGACCAAGAAGGTGCTGGTGCCGCGTGCCTCCGACAACTTCAACTACTTCGCCGAGCTGATCCAGCACATGCACGGCGAAACCTACGATTCCGACACCGGCCACCTCAACTACACGCTGTGGCAGCCGGTCGGCGTCTGCGCGCTGATCTCGCCGTGGAACGTGCCGTTCATGACCGCGACCTGGAAGACTGCGCCCTGCCTGGCCTTCGGCAACACCGCCGTGCTCAAGATGTCCGAGCTGTCGCCGCTGACCGCCAACCGCCTCGGCGAACTGGCGCTCGAAGCCGGCATCCCGCCGGGCGTCTTCAACGTCGTCCATGGTTTCGGCAACACCGCCGGCGAGCCGCTGGTCGCCCACCCGGACGTGCGTTCGATCTCCTTCACCGGCTCGACCGCGACCGGCAACCGCATCGTCAAGTCGGCCGGCCTGAAGAAGTTCTCGATGGAGCTGGGCGGCAAGTCGCCCTTCATCATCTTCGACGACGCCGACTACGAACGCGCCCTCGACGCCGCCATCTTCATGATCTTCTCGAATAATGGGGAACGGTGCACTGCCGGTTCGCGGATCATCGTCCAGGCCGGCATCTACGACAAGTTCGTCGCTGATTTCGCCGCCCGCGCCGCCAGGATCAAGGTCGGCGACCCGACCGACATGAGCACCATCATTGGTCCGATGATCTCCAGGGGGCATCAGGAAAAGGTCAATTACTACATCGAACTGGGCAAGCAGGAAGGCGCCGAAGTCGTCTTCGGCGGCGGTACGCCGGTGGTCGACGACAAGTTCAGGAACGGCTTCTGGGTCCAGCCGACGGTGTTCGCCGGCGTCGACAACAAGATGCGCATCGCCCAGGAAGAAATCTTCGGGCCGGTGCCTTGCATCATCCGCTTCAAGACCGAAGAAGAGGCGATCCAGATCGCCAACGACACCATCTACGGCCTCTCGTCCTACCTGTGGACCAACAACACCGGTCGCGCCATCCGTCTGGCCAAAGCCATCGAGTCCGGCATGACCTTCGTCAACAGCCAGAACGTCCGCGACCTGCGCCAGCCCTTCGGCGGTTCCAAAGCCTCCGGCACCGGCCGCGAAGGCAACCACTACAGCTACGAAGTGTTCTGCGAAGCCAAGAACATCGCCGTCTCCTACGGCAGCCATCACATTCCGCGTTGGGGAGTCTAATCATGGGCAAACTCGCACTCGCCGCCAAGATCACGCACGTGCCGTCAATGTACCTGTCGGAACTCGACGGGCCGCACAAGGGCTGCCGCCAGGCCGCCATCGACGGGCACAAGGAGATCGCCCGTCGCATGCGTGAACTGAACGTCGACACCATCGTCGTCTTCGACACGCACTGGCTGGTCAATTCCGGCTACCACATCAACTGTGCGCCGAGCTGGGAGGGCATCTACACCTCCAACGAGCTGCCGCACTTCATCAAGAACATGCCCTTTGCCTATGAAGGCAGCCCGGCGCTCGGCCATGCCATCGCCGCGACGGCGACCGCCGCCGGCGTGCATACCCGCGCCCACGACGCGACCAGCCTGGCGCTCGAGTACGGCACCCTGGTGCCGATGCGCTACATGAACGAGGACAAGAAGTTCAAGGTGGTGTCCATCTCGGCGCTGTGTACGGTGCATGACCTGGCCGATTCCATCGAACTGGGCCGCGCCGTGCGCAAGGCAATCGAGGAAAAATTCGACGGCACCGTCGCCGTGCTTGCCTCCGGCTCGCTGTCGCACCGCTTCGCCCAGAACGGCACCGCCGACCAGTTCCTGCACAAGGTCTGGGATCCATTCCTGGAAAGCGTCGACCACCACGTCGTCGAACTGTGGAAGAACGGCGACTGGAAGACCTTCTGCGGCATGTTGCCGGAGTACGCGGTCAAGTGCCACGGCGAAGGCATGATGCACGACACCGCGATGCTGCTCGGCGTGCTCGGCGCCGAGGACTACCAGGGCAAGGCCGAAGTGGTCACGCCGTATTTCGGTTCGTCCGGCACCGGCCAGATCAACGTCGTATTCCCCGTCTAAGAGCGAAAAGCCACGGTCACCCCCCGACAGAGCCTGAAATTCCAACATCAAGGGAGACAAACTCATGGGTGAAATCGTCATGGCCATCAAGTGCACGCACGTGCCGTCGATGCTGATTTCCGAACAGCCGGGGCCGGCCCACGGCTGCCGCCAGGCCGCCATCGATGCCGAGCGCGAGCTGGGACGTCGCGCGCTCGAGCTGGGGGTCGATACCTTCGTCGTGTTCGACACGCACTGGCTGGTGAACGCCGGCTATCACATCAACAACAACGCGGTGCACAAGGGCAACTACACCAGCCACGAGTTCCCGCACTTCATCCAGGACCTGCCTTACGAGTTCCCGGGCAACCCGGAACTGGGCGACCTGATCGCCGAGGAAGCCACGGCCATGGGCGTCAAGACGCGCGCGCACCGGGTGCCGTCGCTCGACCTCGAATACGGCACCATCCTGCCGATGCGCTACATGAACCCGGAAGGCAGGATCAAGGTCGTCTCGATCGCCGGCTGGAGCACCTTCGGCTCGCTGGAAGAGTCGCGCATCCTCGGCGAAGCGCTGGCCAAGGCCGTTGCCCGCAGCAACAGCAAGGTCGCCATCGTCGCTTCCGGCTCGATGTCGCACCAGATCTGGGAAAACCGCCTGGTCGAGGAGGGGTTCAACACGATCAGCCGCGAGTTCAACAAGCAGGTCGACCTGCGCGCCCTGCAACTCTGGGAAGAAGGCCAGTGGGCCACCTTCCTGCGCATGCTGCCCGAATACGCCGAGTACTGCACCGGCGAAGGCAAGATGCACGACACCGCCATGCTGTTCGGCGCGCTGGGCTGGGACAAGTACGAAGGCAAGGCCGAAATCGTCTGCCCGTATTTCGAAAGCTCGGGTACCGGCCAGGTCGTGGTCAGCCTGCCGGTTGCCTGAAACATACGAGGAGCAAGGAATGCCCCACCTGATCTTTGAAATCACCGCCAACCTGGATACGCCGGAAAGCGACGTGCCGAGCCTGTTGATGAAGGCCAACCAGGTGCTGATCGACCAGGGCGGGGTGTTCCCGACCGGCGGTATCCGCTCCCGCGCCATCTGGCTGCGCGACTACTGTGTCGCCGATGGCGTTGCCGACGACGCTTTCGTCCACGTCACGCTGAAGATCGGCGCCGGTCGCTCGGAAGACGCCAAGAAGAAGGCCGGCGACGCGCTGTTCGCGATGATCTGCGACCACTTCGCCGCCGTTTACGCCAGACGCACGCTGGCGCTGTCGATGGAAATCGTCGAGTTCAGCGAGTCCGGCACGTGGAAGCAGAACAACATCCACGCCCGCTACAAGAAAACCTAACCCCAGCAAGAGGTAACAACAATGCTCAGCCAGGACATCATCGAAGCCGCCGCCCGCCGTCTGCACGAGGCCGAAAAGACCCGCCGCCCGGTGCGCCAGATTTCGCTCGATCACCCGGAGATCACCATTCCCGATGCCTATGCGATCCAGAAGGCCTGGGTCGGGATGAAGCTGGCCGAGGGCCAGAAGGTCGTCGGCCACAAGATCGGCCTGACTTCGCGCGCCATGCAGATGTCGTCGCAGATCGACGAACCCGATTTCGGCACCTTGCTCGACGAGATGGTGTACAAGGATGCAGCCGAGATTCCGGTCGAGCGCTTCATCGACCCGATGGTCGAGGTCGAGCTTGCCTTCATCCTCAAGGATCGCCTGGAAGGCGACCAGGTCAGCATCTTCGACGTGCTGTCGGCGACCGACTACGTGACGCCGGCGATCGAGATCATCGATGCCCGCTGCCACCGCATCGATCCGGAAACGAAGCGGCCGCGCAAGGTCATGGACACCATCTCGGACAATGCCGCCAACGTCGGCATCATCCTCGGCGGGCGCCCGGTCAAGCCGCTCGATTTCGACCTGCGCTGGGTGTCGGCCTTGCTCTACCGCAACGGCATCATCGAGGAAACCGGCGTTGCCGCTGGCGTGCTCAACCACCCGGCCAACGGCATTTCCTGGCTGGCGAAGAAGTTCGCGCCGCACGGCGTGGCGCTCGAACCGGGGCAGATCATCCTGGCTGGCTCGTTCACCCGTCCGGTCAAGGTCGCCAAGGGCGACACCTTCCATGCCGATTATGGCCAGCTGGGCAACATCAGCTGCCGTTTTGTCTGATTTGGAGGCGTCGACCGTGAACATGCCCCGCAACACCTTCAAGCGCGCGCTCGCCGCCGGCGACACGCAGATCGGCCTGTTCCTCGGCCTGGCCAACGCCTACACCGCCGAGATCGTCGCCACCACCGGCTTCGACTGGCTGCTGATCGACGGCGAGCACGGTCCGAACGACCTGCGTTCGATCATCGACCAGCTGCAGGCGCTGGCGCCGTACCCGGTCAAGCCGGTCGTGCGCACCGTCGACCACGACGTCGCCCGCATCAAGCAGCTGCTCGACGGCGGCGCCCAGACGCTGATGGTGCCGATGGTCGAAACCGCCGCCCAGGCCGAGCAGCTGGTGCGTGCCATGCGCTATCCGCCGCACGGCATCCGCGGTGTCGGTACGGCGATGGCCCGCGCCGCGCGCTGGAACGGCGTCGAAGGTTACTTTGCGCACGCCGACGAGGAAATGTGCCTGATCGTGCAGATTGAATCGACCACCGGCCTGGCCGGCCTCGACGACATCCTCAAGGTCGAGGGCGTCGATGCGGTGTTCATCGGCCCGTCCGATCTCGCCGCCTCGATGGGCCATCTCGGCAATCCGGGCCATGCCGAGGTCAAGGCAGCGGTTAACGCCGCAATTGGCAGGATTTCCGCCGCCGGCAAGGCGGCCGGCGTGTTCTCGGCCGACCCGGCGGCCGCCGAAGCCTACCGCCAGATCGGCGCCAGCTTCCTGCTGGTCGGCGTCGATGCCTTGCTGCTGCGCAATTCCGCGGTCGCCCTGGCCGACAAATTCAAGCAGGCGGAATCCGGCAAGACCGGCGCCGCCTACTAAAAATCCATAGGAGAACAGCTCATGCTGGCATTGAACGACCCCTCCCTGCTGCGCCAGGCCTGCTACATCAATGGCGCCTGGGTTGGCGCCGATAGCGGCGAAACCGTGACCGTCACCAACCCGGCGACCGGCGAAACCCTCGCCAGCGTGCCGCGCTGCGGCGCCGCCGAGACCGAGCGCGCCATCGCGGCTGCCGACAAGGCGCTGAAGACCTGGCGCGAAACCACCGCCGCCGAGCGCGCGCGCATCCTGCGCCGCTGGTTCGACCTGCTGATGGCCAACCAGGACGACCTCGGCCGCCTGATGACGGCGGAGCAGGGCAAGCCGCTGGCCGAGGCCAAGGGCGAGATCGCCTACGCCGCCGCCTACGTCGAGTGGTTCGCCGAGGAAGCCAAGCGCGCCTACGGCGAGGTCATTCCGTCGCCGTTCAAGGATCGCCAGATCGTCGTCACCAAGGAGCCGGTCGGCGTCTGTGCCGCGATCACGCCGTGGAATTTCCCGTCGGCGATGATCACGCGCAAGGTCGCCCCGGCGCTGGCCGCCGGCTGCACCATCGTCCTCAAGCCGGCCGAGCAGACGCCGCTCTCCGCCCTGGCGCTGGCCGAACTGGCCGAGCGCGCCGGCGTGCCGGCCGGCGTGTTCAGCGTCGTCACCGGCAAGGCTTCCGCCATCGGCGGCGTGATGACGGCCAGCCCGATCGTGCGCAAGCTGACCTTCACCGGCTCGACGCCGATTGGCCAGCTGCTCATGCAGCAGTGCGCAGGCACGGTCAAGAAAATGTCGCTGGAGCTGGGCGGCAACGCACCTTTCATCGTTTTCGACGACGCCGATGTCGATGCCGCGGTCGCCGGTGCGCTCGCCTCCAAGTACCGCAACGCCGGCCAGACCTGCGTCTGTTCCAACCGCTTCCTGGTCCAGGACGGCATCTACGACCTGTTCGCCGAAAAGCTGGCGGCTGCGGTCGCCGCGCTCAAGGTCGGCAACGGCATGGAGGAGGGCGTCACGCAAGGCCCGCTGATCGACGATGCGGCGATCAACAAGGTCGAGGAACTGGTCGAGGACGCCATCGCCAAGGGCGCCCGCGTCGTCACCGGCGGCAAGCGCCACGCGCTCGGCCGCACCTGGTTCGAGCCGACCATCCTGGCCGATGTGACCGCCGGCATGGCGGTGGCCAAGGAGGAAATCTTCGGGCCGGTGGCGCCGCTGTTCCGCTTCAGGACCGAGGCCGAAGCGGTGCACATGGCCAACGACACCGAATTCGGTCTCGCCGCCTATTTCTTCTCCAAGGATCACGGCCGCGTCTGGCGCGTTTCCAGGCAGCTCGAATACGGCATGGTCGGCGTCAACACCGGCCTGATCTCGACCGAGGTCGCGCCCTTCGGCGGCGTCAAGCTCTCCGGCATCGGCCGTGAGGGTTCCAGCCACGGTCTCGACGAGTACATGGAAACCAAGTACCTGGCGCTCGGCGGGCTGTAATTGACCGGCAACCTCGCAACCCTGCCCCGGGAGGGCCGTCTCGTTCTCCTGCTCGGGGCGCTGGTGGCCTTCGGGCCACTGGCCATCGATCTTTACCTGCCGGCCTTGCCGGCGATCGCAGCGGGGTTGTCAGCGACGCCGGAAGCCGTGCAGTTGTCGATCACCGTCTTCCTTGCCGGTTTCGCCCTGGGCATGCTGTTCTACGGTCCGATTTCCGATCGTTACGGGCGGCGGAAGGTGATGCTCACCGGCATTTCCCTGTTCGTCCTGGCCAGCCTGGCCTGCATGCTGGCGACTTCGGCGGAACAGCTGATTGCCGCGCGCTTTATCCAGGCGCTGGGCGGCGGGGCCGCTTCGGTGCTGGCGCGGGCAGTCCTGCGCGACGTTTACGCCCCGGCCGAGGCGATCCGCAAGCTGTCCTTGATGGCGATGGTGACGGCCATCGCGCCCTTGCTGGCCCCCTTGCTGGGTAGCCAGTTGCTGGCCTGTTTCGGCTGGCGCGGTACCTTTGCGGCCATCCTGCTCTGGGGCTTGTCGAGTTTGCTGATTGTCTGGTTCCGGCTGCCGGAAACCCTGCCACCCGAGCGGCGCGGCGAACTGTCGCTGGGCCGCTCCTTCGCCATCTATGGCAGTCTGCTCCTCGATCCGGTGGCCATCGGCCTGTTGCTGGCCGGCGGCATGTCCTTCGCGGCGATGTTTGCCTACATCACCGGCAGTCCGTTCTACTTCATTGACTTGCACAAGTTCACGCCGCTGGCTTTCAGCCTGCTTTTTGCAGTCAATGCGCTGGGTATTTTCGCCGCCAACTATGTCAACAGTCGCCTGGTCAAGCGCCAGGGAGCGTCGGTGATGGCTGGTGTCGGTAGCGGTGTCGGCCTGCTCGGCGCGACGCTGCTCTGGGTGGCGAGCGGTGTCGCCGAGGCGGTGCCCGGGGTCGTCGTCGGCTTGTTCATCGTGGTCAGCATGACCGGACTGCTTGGCGCCAACTGTGTCGGCTTGCTGATGGCCCGCTATCCGAACAACGCCGGTGCGGCAGCGGCCATGTTCGTGGCCGGCCAGTTCGGGCTGGGGATGCTTTCCAGTGCAACCATCAGCCACCTGGGCGATCAGACGGGACAGACCATGGCGCTGGTTGTCCTGGCGACATCCGCGCTGTCTTTGGCTGGTTGGTTCCTGTTTCGCTGGTTCGAGATGCGGGGGCGAACTGGCTGAGCGGGTCTTCCTTTTGGAGTTGGTATGAACGCGATTTCAAGCCCTGAAGCGGATGCCCTGATGGCCATGGAAACGCGGCACCTGGGATGGCGTGCCGAAAACGCACTGCGCGGTGTCGACAATGCCCTGGCCTGCCGGGATGTCGATGAGGCCTCGCTGCGGCTGTCCAGCGTCTATAACACCAACCGCCTGCGTCTGGCCGGTCATGCCAAGGACTTTCGCATGCGCATGCGGCGCTCGCAGCTCGGTCGGCTGGGACTGGCGACACTGTCGTTTGGTGCCGAGGTCGATATCGACCAGGCCGGTGACCGCCCCTTCGTTCTGGTGACGACCCAGATCAGCGGCTTTTCCCGGGTCACGACGCCCGACGGCTCGGCGGCAGGTGGGCGCGGCTTTGTTGTCATCGATTCGGCCGGGCAGCCGGTGAGCAAGCGTTTCAGCGGTGATAGCGAGCGCTGCAACGTGCGTATCGATCAGGCGGTGCTCGACGCCAAATGTGCCGCCTTGCTGGATCGTCCGCTTGACCGCCCATTGCGCTTTTCGCCGTTCGGCGCCAATGGCGGCCCGGCCCGGCAACGCTGGATCGGCATGCTGCAAATGTTGCTGGGCTATGTTGGTGGCGCCCAGCAAGCCCTGCTCGAGCCGATCGTCCACAATCTGGAAGAATCGGTTCTCCTCCATCTCCTGCTTGAGCACGAACATACCTACAGCGATGCCTTGCGTAATCCCTGCCGCGCATTGGCGCCGCGTCATGTCAGGCGGGCGGAGGACTACATTCGCAGCCACGCCCGGCAAGCCCTGACCCTGGAGTCGATTGCTGCCGCCGTCGGTTGCAGCGTGCGTTCGCTGAGCGAGGGATTTCGTCAGGCGCGCGGCATGACGCCGATGAACTTCCTGCGTCAGGTGCGTCTTGACGGGGTACGGGCGGATCTCGCGAATGCGCTCCCGGGCAAGGGGGTCTCCGAGTTGGCGCTGGATTGGGGCTTCAATCACCTGGGGCGCTTTGCCACCGAGTATCGGCGCTGTTTTGGCGAATCGCCGTCGGATACCCGGCGGCGTTGCCGCTGAAACAAATTTCCGGAAACGGATAGTCGTTGCCGGATACGGATAGTAGCGGGGGAGGGGGCTCCCTAAGATTTGCCCGTGGGCTTTCGGCCCATCGTGCAAACAATACAACAGGAGACCCCGATGAAAACGCTGAAGATCCGCGGCCAGGTTCTGGCCGCTCTGGCATTGCTGACCACGCAATCGGCCATGGCACAGGAGGTGACTTTCAAGATTGCCCACTTCCTGCCTGGCGTTGCCGCCACCCAGAAAGCCGTGCTGCAACCCTGGTGCGATGAAATGGGGCAGCTGTCGAATGGCCGGATCAAGTGCCAGTTCTACCCCTCCATGCAACTTGGCGGTACTCCCGCCCAGCTTGCCGATCAGGTCAAGAATGGTGTCGCCGACATCGTCTGGACAGCGCCTGGCTACAGCGCCGGCCGTTTCCCCAGGACCGAAGCGCTTGAATTGCCTGGCGTGTTGCCGTTGGGCGGCTTGAGCGGCGGCCGTGCCGCCTGGGAATTTTACGGACAGCACCTGCAGACCGAATACAAGGACTACAAGGTGCTGGCCATGCACGGTGACGGTGGGATGAATATTCATACCGCCAAAAAACCGCTGAATTCAGCGGCTGATTTCAAGGGTATCAAGCTGCGTTCGCCGAACCGCACCATTGCCCGCAGCCTGACGGCGCTTGGGGCAACGCCCGTCGCCATGCCGCCGGCCCAGGTCACCGAAGCGATTGCCAAGGGGGTCGTCGACGGTGCCTCGGCGGTCTGGGAGGTCCTGCTGCCGACCAAGCTCGACGAGGTGACGAAATATCACTTCGAGACCCCGGCGGAGCGTCCGGTGATGGGCGCAACCATCCTGGTGGTGTTGATGAACAAGCAGAAATACGAGTCCCTGCCAGCCGACCTCAAGGCCATTGTCGACAAGACCTCCGGCCTGCCGCTGGTCGAGCGCTACGGCAAGGTCTGGGATGAAGCCGCGGTTGCCGCACGCAACAAGGTCAAGGCGGCGGGGCATGTGGTGACGGTGGTTTCCGGCAGCAACTACGATGCCATCCTGAAACAGCTCGAAGTGGTCGAGAAGGAATGGCTGGCCGATGCCAAAAGCAAAAACATCGATGGTGAAGCGCTACTTGCGGCTGCCCGTGAAGCTGCCCGCAAGCAGTCACGTTGATCTCCGGGTATCCGGATTTACAGGAATAAGCCAATGAATTCTCAAGGAAAGTACTACGACCAACCGCAGCGTTTCGCCAAGGAAGAATGGGACGCGCGCGTCAAGCTGGCCGGCGTCTATCGCATTTTTGCCTATCTCGGCTGGGATGAGCTGATCTACAACCACATCTCCCTGCGCGTGCCGGGCCCGGACAAGCATTTCCTGATCAACCCGTTCGGCCTGCACTACAAGGATGTCTGCGCTTCCAACCTGGTCAAGGTCGATATCAAGGGCAACATCATCGGCCACTCGGACTGGCCGATCAATCCGGCCGGTTTCACCTTCCATTCGGCGATCCACGACAAGGTGGCGGAAGGCCACTGCGTGATGCACGTGCATACGACGCCGACACAGGCGGTGTGCTGCCTGAAGGACGGGCTGTCGTACAGCAACTTCTACGCCGCCCAGCTCTACGGCAAGATCGCCTGGCACGAGTTCGAGGGGATTACCGTCCATCTCGACGAAGGCGAACGCATCCTCGCCAGTGCCGGCAACAAGCCGCTGCTGATGCTGCGCAACCATGGTCCGGTGGTGATCGGTTCGACGCTGGCCCAGGCGTTTTCGCTGATGTGGCTGATCAACCGCGCCTGTGAAGTCCAGCTGGCCTCGCAATCGATGGGGGCGGTGAAGGAAATTCCCGAGTCGGTGCTCAACAAATGCGTTGCCGATTCGCTCAACTTCGATCCGAAGTACGGTGCCGGCGAGGACGCGCTGGCAGCACTGACCCGGATCATCGACCGGCTCGATCCGTCGTACCGCTACTGAAACAGGCAAACGACAGGCTTTCACGCTTGTCGTTTGCAGAGACGCATGACAGGAATTATATTAATATATTAGTAATCTTCGCCTTGGCATTGCCGACTGCTCACGTTAACTTCCGGGTTTGACTTTGATTCGTGCTTTCACAATGCCTGCGGGCATCCGGGCGCTGGCCCACCCCAACTTCCGCCGGTATTTCGCCGGTCAGGCGATCTCCATCCTCGGCTCCTGGATCCAGCAGGTGGCCTTGTCCTGGCTGGTCTATCGCCTGACCGGGTCGGCCGCGTTGCTGGGCGTCACGGCCTTTTGCGGCCTGATTCCGCAACTGCTGGTCGGTCCGCTGGCCGGAGCCTGGATCGACAAGCACGACAAGCGGCGCTGGCTGCTCGTGGTGCAGGGGCTGATGGCGGTGCAGGCTTTCGTTCTCGCCTGGCTGACCTGGGCCGCGTGGATCAACCCGGCGTTCATCATCGCGATGGCGTTGCTTCTCGGGACGCTGAGCGCCTTCGACACGCCGCTGCGGCAATCGCTGATCGGCAGCTTCGTCGGCAGCCGCGACGACCTGCCCAATGCGCTGGCGCTCAACGCGATGCTGTTCAATGCCGGGCGTTTCGTCGGGCCGCCGGTGGCCGGCGTGCTGCTCGGGCTGACCTCGGAAGCCGCCTGCTTTGCACTCAACGGCATTTCCTTTCTCGCGCTGATCGTCGGCTTGCTGCGTATCCGCGGCGTGCCGCCGCCGCGCGCCCGGGGCTCGGTCGGCGAGGTCTTTCGCGAAGGGCTGCGCTACGCCTGGCAGACCTGGCATGTGCGCATGCTGATCCTGACCCTGATCGTCCTCAACCTGACGGCTTCGACCTATGCCGTCCTCTTGCCGGTATTCGCCCGCGATGTCTTTGCCGGCGATGCGACGACGCTCGGCTGGTTGTGGGGGGCGGCCGGTTGCGGCGCTTTCCTGTCCACGCTTTTCCTGGCGACGCGCAAGGCCGGGGCGGCACTGGTTTCGGCAGTCGCTGCCGGCGTCCTGATCAGCGCCGTCTCGATGCTGCTGTTCGCGCTCGGTGCCTGGCTGCCGCTGGCGCTCGCCGCCATGGTCGGGCTTGGTTTCGGGATATCGGTCTGCAATGTCGGCATCAACATGATCCTCCAGAGTTCGGCGCCGGATGCCTTGCGCGGGCGGATCGTCTCGTTCTTCACCTCGGCGCGTTTCGGCTTCGATGCGCTTGGCGGCTTGCTTGCCGGCTTCGTCGCCAGCAGCTTCGGCGCCGCCGCCACCTTGCTCGCCGAAGGCGCTGTGCTGCTGCTTTTCGTCCTTGTCCTGTTCGCCCGGCGCCAGCGCCTGCGCGAGCAGCTGTCTGCCGTCCGGGAGGAACAATGAAACTGGATTCGATCGCTTCGGTGGCGCTGGCGACGGCCAGCGAGATCGTCGAGCGCGCCCTGGTCGCGGCCGACGCCGCCGGCGTTCCGGTCTGCGTGGCCGTGGTGGACCGGGCTGGCTTGCCGCTGGTCTTCAAGCGCCAGCAGGGGGCGCCGCTGCACAGCATCGACATCGCCCTCGACAAGGCTTATACGGCGGTCAGCTTCGGCCGGCCGACCGCTGCCTGGGATGCGCGGCTGGCCCAGGCCGGCGATCTGTTGCGCCATGGCCTGATGCAGCGCGACCGTTTCGTCGGTTTCGGCGGCGGCTTGCCGATCCTCCACGATGGTCGCTGCGTTGGCGGCATCGGCATATCGGGCGGCAGCGAGGCCCAGGATGTCGCTTTCGCCGAGGCTGCCCTGAGCGGGGTGTCGTGAGCTACCGGCGCACCCGCATCGCTACCCACCCCTTCACTTCACGGAGCCCGACATGCTGTACGGCGAACATTCCACCGATGCCCTGATGCACATCACCCAGCGTCCCGAACTGGTTTTCGAACGCGGCGAGGGGTCCTGGCTGCACGATCATCAGGGCAAGTCCTATCTCGACTTCGTCCAGGGCTGGGCGGTCAATTGCCTCGGGCACTGTCCGCCGGAAATCGTCGGCGCGCTGACTGCCCAGGCCGGCAAGCTGATCAATCCCAGCCCGGCCTTCTACAACGCGCCGATGATCGAGCTGGCCGATCTGCTCTGTGCCAATTCCTGCTTCGATCGCGTTTTCTTCGCCAATACCGGTGCCGAAGCCAACGAAGGGGCGATCAAGCTGGCCCGCAAATGGGGGCAACTGCATCGCCAGGGCGCCTACGAGATCGTCACCTTCGACCATTCCTTCCACGGGCGCACGCTGGCGACCATGTCCGCCTCCGGCAAGGCTGGCTGGGACAGGCTGTTCGCGCCCCAGGTCGAGGGCTTTCCCAAAGCCATCTACAACGACATCGGTTCGGTCGAGGCGCTGATCGGGCCGAATACCGTGGCAGTGATGCTCGAGCCGGTCCAGGGCGAGGGCGGTGTCATCCCGGCCGAGGTCGAGTTCCTGCGGGCCTTGCGGCGCCTGACCGAAGCCCGGGGCATCCTGCTCATCGTCGACGAGGTGCAGACCGGCGTCGGCCGCACCGGCAAGCTCTTCGCCTATCAGCACGCCGGCATCGAGCCGGACATCATGACCCTGGGCAAGGGCATCGGCGGTGGCGTTCCGCTCGCCGCACTGCTGGCGCGCGAGGCTGTCTGCTGCTTCGTTCCCGGCGACCAGGGCGGAACCTATAACGGCAATCCGCTGATGACTGCGGTCGGTGTGGCGGTGCTCCGGCGCATCCTGGCGCCGGGTTTCCTCGACGAGGTCGAGCGCCTCGCGGCTTACCTGTCGGAGCGGTTGCGCGAACTGGCGGCTCGTCATCACCTGGTCGGCGAGCGCGGCAGCGGTCTGCTGCGTGCGCTGATCCTCGATGACGAACGCGGTCCGGAACTCGTGCGCCGGGCCCTGCAACTGGCGCCGCAGGGGCTGCTGCTGAACTCGCCGCGCCCGAACCTGCTGCGTTTCATGCCGGCACTGAACGTCAGCCTTGCCGAAATCGACCTGATGATCGCGCATCTCGACGCCTTGCTTGCGCGCTGAGCGGATTTTCCGGGGGCTGCGCCTTGGCGCTGCCACCCGGGCCGAAAATACACGTCGTTACGCGGCAAGCCTGCCGAGTGTGGTTGAATATCGCTCTTCCCGAATCCAGGAGCGTTTCCCATGGCTGACCGGCGTTTGCAGGTGTTTCATGCGGTTGCCAAGCACCTCAGCTTCACCCGTGCGGCCGACGCGCTGTTCATGACCCAGCCGGCGGTGACCTTCCAGATCAAGCAGCTGGAAGAGCAGTACAGCACGCGGCTGTTCGAGCGCCGTCACGGCAGCATCGCGCTGACGCCGGCGGGCGAGCTGGTGCTCGAATACGCGCAGAAGATCCTCGCCCTTTCCGACGAGATGGACACCCGCGTCGGCGAGCTCACCGGCGAGATGCGCGGGCCGCTGCTGGTCGGCGCCAGCACGACGATCGCCGAATTCATGCTGCCGCGCGTGCTCGGCGAGTTCAACGCGCTCTACCCGCAGGTGCGGGCGCGGCTGATCGTCGCCAATTCGGAGAGCATCGAGAGCCGGGTAGCCGAGCACAGCCTCGACCTCGGCCTGATCGAGGCGCCGGCCAAGCTGTCCGGGTTGAGCAGCCAGATCTGCTGCGAGGACGAGCTGCAGGTGGTCTGCGTGCCCGATTACCCGCTGGCCGAATTCCAGACGCTGAAGCCGGGCGATCTCGCCGACTACGAATTCATCTCGCGCGAACCGGGTTCCGGCACGCGCGAGATCACCGACGCCTATTTCCGCGATCACGGCATTCCGCCCGAGTCGCTCAAGACGCAGATGGAGCTGGGCAGCCCGGAAGCGCTCAAGGGCGTGGTGTCCACCGGCCTCGGCTTCGCCATCGTCTCGCGTGCCGTCGTCGCCAAGGAAACCCGGCTCGGCGAACTGCTCGGCATCCGCCTCGACCCGCCGCTCAAGCGCAGCCTCTACCTGGTGCATCCGCAGGACCGTTTCCAGTCGAAGCTGCTGACGACTTTCATCGATTTCGCCCGTCGCAAACTCAAGGAACAGGCTGCATGAAGACTTCCCGACCGATCCGCGCCCGCATCCGGCCAGCGGCCATTCTTGCCAATTACCGCAGCGCCAAGGCCTGCGCGCCCGACGCCTGGGCCTGGGCGGTGGTCAAGGCCGATGCCTACGGCCACGGCCAGCTGCGCGCCGTCGAGGCGCTGCGCCACGAGGCCGACGGCTTCGCGCTGCTCGAATGCGAAAACGCGGTGCTCCTGCGCGAGCACGGCGTGCGCCAGCCGATCCTGCTGCTCGAGGGCATCTTCGGCGAGGCCGATGCCCGCCGCGTCGTCGACTACGGCCTGCACAGCGCCGTCCATTGCCGCGAGCAGATCGAGATGCTCGCCGCACACGCCCGCGCCGACCGGCCGCTCAGCCTCTACCTGAAGATCAACAGCGGCATGAACCGCCTCGGCTTCGACGCGGCGACGCTGCCGCAGGCCTGGGAAAGCCTGAAGAAGATCCCGGCGCTCAACCTGACGCTGATGACCCATTTCGCCGAAGCCGACGGCGCGCGCGGCGTGCTCTGGCAGCTCGAGCGCTTCAAGGCGCTGGCCGGCGACTGGCACGGTCCGGTCAGCCTCGGCAACTCCGCCGCCATCCTGCGCCATCCACTGGCGCATGGCGACTGGGTGCGGCCGGGGATCATGCTCTACGGCGCCAGCCCGTTCGCCGACCAGAGCGCCGCCGAATTCGGGCTGCAGCCGGCGATGAGCCTGGAAAGCCGGATCATCGGCGTGCAGTCGATCGCTGCCGGCGAACGCGTCGGCTACGGCGGCACCTTCACCGCCGAGCAGCCGATGCGCATCGGTATCGTCGCCTGCGGCTACGCCGACGGCTACCCGCGCTCGGCGCCGAGCGGTACGCCGATCGCCGTCGCCGGCAAGCTGACGCGCACCGTCGGCCGGGTCTCGATGGACATGCTCGCCTGCGACCTCACCGACATTCCCGACGCCGGCATCGACAGTCCGGTGACGCTGTGGGGCCCGGGCGAAGCCGGTCATGTCCCGGCCGACGCGGTGGCCGCCGCCGCCGGCACGATTTCCTACGAACTGTTCTGCGCCGTCGCGCCGCGCGTGCCGGTCACGGTCGACGGGCAATAAATGGCAAAAACCAAGACCCAGTACAGTTGCACCGAATGCGGCGCGACCAGCCCGAAATGGCAGGGCCAGTGCCCCGGCTGCAACGCCTGGAACACGCTGGTCGAGAGCATCGCCGAGCAACCCGGCAAGCACCGCTTCGAGGCGCTGGCGCCGGCGGCGAAACTGCAGAACCTGGCCGACATCGAAGCGCGTGAGGCCGACCGCATCCCGACCGGCATCGGCGAGTTCGACCGGGCGCTCGGCGGCGGCCTGGTCGCCGGCGGCGTCGTGCTGATCGGCGGCGATCCCGGCATCGGCAAGAGCACGCTGCTGCTGCAGGCGCTGGCCCACCTGTCGCAGGCGCACAAGGTGATCTACGTCACCGGCGAGGAGTCCGGCCAGCAGGTCGCGCTGCGTGCCCGTCGCCTCAATGTCGATAGCGGCAGCCTGCCGCTGATGGCCGAGATCAACCTGGAACGCATCCTCGCCACGCTGCAGGCGGAAAAGCCGCAGGTGGCGGTGATCGATTCGATTCAGACGCTGTGGTCGGACCAGCTCTCCAGCGCCCCGGGCTCGGTCGCCCAGGTGCGCGAATGCGCGGCGCAGCTGACGCGGCTGGCCAAGCAGGCCGGCATCACCGTCATCCTGGTCGGCCACGTGACCAAGGAAGGCGCGCTGGCCGGACCGCGCGTGCTCGAACACGTCGTCGATACCGTGCTCTATTTCGAGGGCGACACGCATTCGAGCTTCCGCCTGGTGCGCGCGGTCAAGAACCGTTTCGGCGCGGTCAACGAGCTCGGCGTCTTCGCGATGACCGAGAGCGGCCTCAAGGGTGTCAGCAATCCGTCGGCGATGTTCCTGTCGCAGCACGGCCAGGAAGTCGCCGGCTCGTGCGTGATGGTGACGCAGGAGGGGACGCGGCCGCTGCTGGTGGAAATCCAGGCGCTGGTCGACACCGCGCACGGCAACCCGCGTCGGCTGACCGTCGGCCTCGATGCGCAGCGACTGGCGATGTTGCTGGCGGTGCTGCACCGCCACGCCGGCATCGTCTGCTTCGACCAGGACGTCTTCGTCAACGCCGTCGGCGGGGTCAAGATCGGCGAGCCGGCGGGTGATCTGGCGGTGATCATGGCGATCACGTCTTCATTGAAAAACAAGGCATTGCCAGAGAAACTTATAGTATTTGGTGAAGTTGGTCTGGCGGGTGAAATCCGCCCCGCGCCGCGCGGCCAGGAGCGTTTGAAGGAGGCCGCCAAGCTCGGCTTCACCCGCGCCCTGATCCCCGAGGCCAACCGGCCGCGGCAGGCGATCCCGGGCATGGAAGTGATCGCCGTGCGCCGCGTCGAGGAAGCGGTGCAGCGTATCCGGGAGCTGCAGTGAACCTGACGCTGGCCTGGCGCATGCTGCGCCGCGAACTGCGCGGCGGCGAGCTGCGCCTGCTTTTCGCGGCGCTGACCATCGCCGTCGCCGCGGTCAGCGCCGTCGGTTTTCTCGCCGACCGGGTCGGCCGGGGGCTTGAGGGGGAGGCGCGGCAGATGCTCGGCGCCGACCTGGTGGTCGCCGCCGACCAGCCGCTGCCGGCCGAACTCGCCGCCGAGGCCGGGCGCCGCGGCCTGCGCACGACGCAGACGCTGGTTTTTCCGAGCATGGTGTTCGCCAACGGCCGGGCGCAACTGGTCGAGATCAAGGCGGTCGGCGCCGGCTACCCGCTGCGCGGCCGCCTGCACAGCGCCGCCGCACCGGGGCAGCCGGATCTGACGGTCGACGGCGGTCCGCAGCCAAAAACCGCCTGGGCCGACGAGCGCCTGTTCGGCCTGCTTGCGCTTGAACCCGGCGCGCCGCTCGGTATCGGCCAGCTGCAGTTGCCGGTGAGCGCCGTGCTCACCCGCGAACCCGACCGCAGCTTCAACGTTTTCGCGATGCAGCCGCGCCTGCTGATGCACCTCGACGACATCGCCGGCAGCGGCCTGATCCAGTTCGGCGCGCGCGTCCGCTACCGCCTGCTGGTCGCCGGCGAGGCGGCGGCGCTGGCGCAATGGCGGGCCTGGGCCGAGCCGCGGCTGGGGCGCGGGCAGCGCCTCGAAGGCATCGAAAACGCTCGCCCGGAAATCCGCAACGCGCTCGACAAGGCGCAGCGCTTTCTGGGCCTGGCGACGCTGTTGACCGTGATCCTCTCGGCCATCGCCGTGGCGCTCGCCGCCCGTCGCTACATGCAGCGCCACCTCGACGCCTGCGCCGTGCTGCGCTGCCTGGGCATGACCCAGGGGCGGCTGCTGCGCCTGCATGCGCTCTCTTTCGTCGGGCTGGCAGCGCTGGCCGCGGCGCTCGGCGCTGGCCTCGGCTTTGCCGCGCATTTCGCGCTGGTCTCGGCAATGGCCGGGCTGATCGCCGGCGAGCTGCCGCTGCCGGGCGCCGGCCCGCTCGGCGAAGGGGCGCTGGTCGCCGGCGTGCTGCTCTTCGGCTTCGCGCTGCCGCCGCTGCTGCAACTGGCGCGGGTGCCGACCTTGCGCGTGCTGCGCCGCGAGCTCGGGCCGCCGGCGCCGCTGGCCGTGCTCGGCTACGCCTTCGGCTTTGCGCTGCTTGCCATGCTGATCGTCCGCGCCGCCGGCGACCTGCGCCTCGGTCTGTTCGCCGTCGCCGGCTTCAGCGGCGCGCTGGCGCTGTTCTGGGGGCTCGCCTGGAGCGCTGTCCGCATCGCCGGCCGGCTGCGCGGCGGCGCCGGCTTCGGCTGGCGCCAGGGACTGGCGACGCTGGCCCGGCACGGCGCCGCCAACACGCTGAAGATCGTGGCGCTGGGCATCGGCCTGATGGCCTTGCTGCTGCTCGGCGTGACCCGGCTCGAACTGGTCGATGCCTGGCAGAAATCGCTGCCGGCCGATGCGCCCAACCGTTTCGTCATCAACATCCAGCCCGAGCAGCGCCAGGCGCTGGCCGACTGGCTGGCCGGGCAGGGCATCGCCGCCGAGCTGGCGCCGATGGTGCGGGCACGGCTGCTCAGGATCAACGAACGCCCGGTCAGTGCCGCCGACTTTCCCGACGACGAGCGCGCCCAGCGCCTGGTCGAGCGCGAGTTCAACCTGTCGTGGCGGCGCGAACTGCCGGCCGGCAACGAGATCGCCGGTGGCCGCTGGTTTGCCGGTCCGGGCCAGGAAGCCTCGGTCGAGGCCGGGCTGGCGAAGACGCTCGGCATCGGGCTCGGCGACCGCCTGCTGTTCAGCGTCGCCGGTGTCGAGAAGAGCGTCGCGGTGACCAGCCTGCGCCGCCTTGACTGGGATTCGATGCGCGTCAATTTCTTCGTCCTGACGCCGCCCGGCGTGCTCGACGACGCGCCGGCCAGCTACATCACCAGCTTCCACCTGCCGGCCGAGCGGCGTCAGGCGGCGGCGCAACTGGTCGAAGCCTTTCCCAACCTGACGGTGATCGACATCGACGCCGTGCTGGCGCAGATCCAGGGCGTCGTCGGCCAAGTCGTCGGCGCCGTCCAGCTGGTTTTCCTGTTCACCCTCGCCGCCGGCGCCGTCGTCCTCTATGCGGCTTTCCTGTCGGCAATCGACGAGCGGCGCTTCGAACTGGCGGTGATGCGCGCGCTCGGCGCCCGCCGCGAGCAATTGCGCGGCGCCTTGCTGGTCGAACTGGCGGCGGTCGGCGGGCTCGCCGGCCTGATCGCCGCGCTCGGCGCGGCGGCGGTCGGGCAACTGCTGGCACGCCAGGTGTTCGAGCTGGCGCCCGAGTTTTCGCTGGCGTCGCCGCTGCTCGCCGCCCTCGGCTGCGCGCTGGCGACAACCCTGGCCGGCTGGCTGGGCATGCGTCGTCTGCTCGCCGTACCGCCGCTGGCGGCCTTGCGCCAGGGCGCCTAAAGCAGAAGTTCGACCAGGTTGCGCCCGGCTTCGCGACGGTAGTGCAGCTCGCGGCTCATGCCGCGGAGCAGGCTCAGGCCGAGGCCACCGACGTTGTCGCCGGGGGCCTCCGGCAGGGGGGCGGCGAGCGGGTCGAAGGGCGGGGCGGCGTCGCTGTAATGCAGGCGCAGGCCGTCGGCGGCGCGCGACAGCGACAGCCGCACCGGGGCGCCGGTTTTTCCCGAAAATCCGTGGTCGACCGTGTTGATGAACAGTTCCTCGGCGAACAGCTGCAGGCGCAGCGCGTCGTCGGCGGCGACCGCCAGTTGCGTGCAGGCAACGGCGAGCCCGGCGAGCAGCTCGGGCAGCGCGGCGTGGCACGCGGCCACCGAAATTTCCGTAGAATGGTCGGTCATGACAATGGGAGGGTTCGAGGCGATGATTAAATCACAACGGGCGCCGGCTTTGCTGCTCGCCGGCATGGCTTTCTGCCTGGGCGCACAGGCTGCCGAGCTTGCCGGCATGGTCAAGACGAGCAGCGGCCAGGCGGTCATCGAGCGTGGCAGCGAGCGGCTGCCGGCCAGCATCGGCAGCCAGGTTTTCGTCGACGACAAGCTGCGTACCGGCAGCGACGGTGCGGTTGGCGTCACCTTGCGCGACAACACCTTGCTTTCGGCCGGGCCGAATTCGCTGATCGTCGTCGACAAGTTCGCCTTCGACAGCTCGACGCTGGCCGGCCGGATGTCGGTCGGCGTACGCAAGGGCACCCTGTCGGTGGCGACCGGCAAGATCGCCAAGCAGTCGCCGGAGTCGGTCGATTTCCACACGCCGACCTCGGTCCTTGGTGTGCGCGGTACCGAATTCGTCGTCGAAGTCAGCGGAGGCCGCGATGAATAAGCCGCTTGCCCTGCTTGCCGTCCTGCTGCTTGCCGGCTGTGCCAGCGAGCGCGTCGTCCTGCTGCCCTCGGCCGATGGCCGGCCGTCCGGCGTCGTCGTGCGCGATGCCGGCGGCGAGCAGGTGCTTGACCAGCCCTATGCGGCGACGGTCCGCCGGCTCGGCAGCCTTCGCGGCTACCAGTCCGACGCCGCCGAGGTCGAAGCGCGTTACGGCCAGACGCTGCGCGCGATGCCGCAGCGCCCGGTCAGCTACACGCTGTATTTCGAGCCGGGCGGCGACAAGCTGACCGCTGCCTCGGCCGCCGAGTTCGCCAACATCAAGCGCGACATCGCGGCGCGTGCCGCCGCCGAGATCATGGTCATCGGCCATACCGACCGCGTCGGTGCGGCGGCGGCCAACGATGCGCTGTCGGCCAAGCGCGCCCAGGCGGTACGCGAGCAACTGGCAGGCGAAGGCGTGCCGGTCGAGAAGATGGAAGTGGCCGGTCGTGGCGAGCGCGAACCGCTGGTGCCGACTGCCGACGAAGTCGACGAGCCGCGCAACCGGCGCGTCGAGATCAGCATCCGCTAGGCGCCGTCCCAGCGCAGCAGCAGCAGCGTCAGGTCGTCGGCCGGCGCGGCGCCGGCCTCGAATTCGCGGACCTTGTCGCGGATTGCCCGGCACAGGGCGTCGGGCGCGGCTTCCGGCAGCGCTGCCAGGCAGGTGGCCAGGCGCTCGCCGCCGAACAACGCGTCGCCGCTGCCGGCTTCGCTGACGCCGTCGGTGAACAGGCAGAGCAGGTCGCCGGCTTGCAGTTGCAGGCGGGCGGTGGCGTAGGGATAGTCGCCGAGCGCGCACAGTGGCGGCCCGGCCACGGCTGCGGTGTCGATCCGCGCAACCCGGCCGGCGCGGCGCAACAGCGGCGCATCGTGGCCGGCGCAGGCGTAGTCGAGCGTGCCACGGTCGACGTCGAGAATGCCGATGAAAGCGGTGACGAACAGAAAGGCCGGGTTTTCCCGGCTGAGTTCGCCCTCGATGTCGCGGACCGCCGCGGCGAGATCGCCATGGCGGCGCAGCAGCGTGCTGCCCAGGGTTTTCGAGATGGCCATGAACAGGCTGGCCGGCACGCCCTTGCCTGAAACGTCGCCGATGGCGATGCACAAGCGCTGCCGGTCGAGCATGAAGCAGTCGTAGTAGTCGCCGCCGACGGCCAGCGCCGGTTCGAGCAGGGCGCCGACGGCGAAGCGGCTTTCGCCGGCGAAGCGTTGTCCGGGGTCGGGCAGCAGTCCCATCTGGATGCGCCGGGCGGCGTCGAGTTCGCCGGCAACGCGGGCGGCCTCTTCGCGGCTCCGCTGGAGGTGGCGCTCGGCGGCACGCCGGCGGGCGTCGGCGGCGATCAGCGTGTTGCCGAGCAGGGCCATGAAGACCGGGCCGAGCAGCAGCGTCACCGAGGCGCCGTCGAACAGCCAGCGGCCGGCGAGGAAGGCGGCGTAGCCGCCACCGACCATGAGCAGGCCGAGCAGGCTGAACGAGAACACCGCGTAGCGCGGGCGCAGCGCCGGCACCGCGGCGATCAGCAGCAGGCCGCCGGCGAGCAGCGCCCCGGTCTCGAGCAGCGGCAGCCAGGCCGGACGGCGCAGGGCAGTGCCGGCGAGCAGGCTTTCGATCACCTGGGCATGCACGTCGACGCCGGGCAGGCTGTCGCCGAGCGGACTGACGACCCGGTCCTGGAGCCCGATGCTGTTGAAGCCGACGATGACGAAGCGGTCGGCGAAGGTGGCCGGCGGGTATTTGCCGGCCAGCACGTCGGCGGCCGACAGGTAGTAGCTCGCCGAGGCCTTGCCGAAATGCAGCAGCAACTCGCCGTTGGCCTGCGTCGGCAGCCGGTAGTCGCCGATCCGGATGGCCTGCATGCCGGCACTGCCGGGTTCGGCGACGACGGCGCCGGCGCCGAGTGCCTGGCGGACCATTTCGAGCGGCAGCGACAGGTAGGGTTGGTCGCGGATCATCGCCAGCGTCGGCACCCGGCGCAGGATGCTGCGCTCGCCATGTTCGCCCGGGGCGCCCGGGGTGGCGTTGATGAAACCCTCGCCGGCCGCCGCTGCCTGCAGCTCGGGGCGGCTGGCCAGGGCGCTGGAAAATTGCGGCAGGGCGCGGTCGACCGTCAGCGGCAGCTGCAGCGCCGGCAAGGGATGCACCGGCAGGCGGGCGCCCGGCAACTGGCGCGCCAGGCCGACCACGGCCAGCGTTGTCGGGGCGACTGCCAGTCTCGCTGCCAGCGTCGCGTCGGGGTCGGGCAGCTGGCGCAGCAGTGCGCCGGCGGCCGGTGGCAGGCGCTCGGCGATCAGTGCCGGCGCCTGCTGGTCGCGTTCGGCAAAGACGAAATCGAGGCCGACCGCCAGCGGTTGTCCGCCCTGGATGCGTTCGAGCAGCCGTGCAATCAGGTCGCGCGGCCACGGCCACTGGCCGTGCGTTGCCAGGCTCTGGCTGTCGATGGCGACGACGATCACCGGCTCGGCGTCGCGCGGGCGCGGCGCCAGCCGCTGGTAGCGGTCGAACTGGCTGGCCTGCAGCGTCTGCAGCGGAGTCTGTTCGATGTGCTGGAGGAGCAGCGCGGCCGCAGCCAGCAGCAGGGTCGGCAGCAGCCGGCCGCGGCCGGCGCGCAGCACCGTCGCGAGCAGGGCGGTGCCGCGGTTCACAGGTCGAGGATCAGGCCGTCGTAGGCGGAGACGACCTCGAGCGGCGGCCGCTCGCCGCGCGTGATCTGCTCGAGGCGGCGGGTTTCCTCGAGCAGGCGGGCGAGCTGCTTGTCGTCGTTGACCGGCTCGTGGTGGAACAGCGCCAGGCGCCTGGCGGCCGCGGCCTGGCACAGCTCGACGCCGATCACGTTGCTCGAGTGGCCCCAGTCCGACTTGACCGATGCCGCCTCGGCCAGCGAGTACATGGCGTCGAAGATGACCAGGTCGGCGCCGGCGAAGAAGCGGGCGAAGCGTTCGAAGGCCTCGATGTCCTCGAGCTTGTGCTCGCAGTCGGTGCTGTACACCAGCGTCCGGTCCACGCTTTCGAAGCGGTAGCCGTAGGAATCGCCGGCGTGCAGCTGCAGCGTCGGGATCACGTTGAGGCCGCAGATGTAGTGCGGATGGTCGGGCGTCATCAGGTCGAACTCGATCTGGGCGCCGGCCTGCGAGTAATCGACCGGGAAGCAGGGGGCCTGCATCTGCCGGCGCACGGCTTCCTCGAGCCGCGGGTGGCAGCCGTGGATGACGATGCGGTTGCCCGGGATATACATCGGCGCGAAGAACGGGAACCCCATCAGGTGGTCCCAGTGCAGATGCGAGATGAAGATGTGGTAGGTCTGCGGGTTGGGCACGCCGAAGCGGGCGATCTTGGCCTGGCCGAGCGGGCGGGCGCCGCTGCCCATGTCGAGGATGATGTGCTCGGGCCCGCTGGTGACGATCTCGACGCAGGAGGAATTGCCGCCGAAAGTGCCGTTGACCGCGAACGGCAGGCCCCGGACGAATTCCTCGAGGGCGTTGCGGTTGCGGAAGCTGCGGCCGTTGGCGACAACCAGAGCGGCGACGATCTTTTCGTGGATGTCGCGACTGGTCAGCGAGGTCGGCAGGGCACCGCGGGTGCCCCAGAAGACCACCTGCTTCATCGGCCGAGGACCTTGCAGGCAGCGTCGACGCTGGTGTAGCAGGGGACGATCAGGTTGAAGCGGCTGATCGTGAACACTTCCTGGACCAGCGGCGTCAGCGCGGCGATGGCGAAGCTGCCCTGCTGCGCCTTGGCCTGGCGCGAAGCCATCATCAGCACGCGCAGGCCGGCCGAGCTGATATAGACGACGCCGGAGAAGTCCAGCAGCAGCGCCGGCTGGCCTTGCGTGCAGCGAGCCAGCAGCGGCTCGAGCGCGCGGGTGAACTCTTCGCTGACGGCGTGGTCTATGCGCCCGTTGACGGAAACGACCAGAACGCCGGCCTGTTCGCTGGTGGGAAGATTCATCATCGCTTGAAAGGGTTCAGGCTGTGGGGTTGATGGGCAAGTATGCCATGGCGTTCCGCACGATTAGGTAAAATATTGCATGCTTACAAACAACACACAGCCAGCCGTCCGCCCGCTGTTCTCCTGGCGCAAGTTCTGGGCCCAGCGTTTCGGCCCGGCCCCCTTCCTGCCGATGTCGCGTACCGAGATGGACCAGCTGGGCTGGGATTCCTGCGACATCATCCTGATCACCGGCGATGCCTACATCGACCACCCGAGTTTCGGCATGGCGCTGATCGGGCGCCTGCTCGAGGCCCAGGGCTTCCGTGTCGGCATCATCAGCCAGCCGGACTGGAATTCGGCGGCCGATTTCCGCAAGCTGGGCAAGCCCAACCTGTTCTTCGGCGTCACCGCCGGCAACATGGATTCGATGGTCAACCGCTACACCTCGGACCGCAAGCCGCGCTCGGATGACGCCTACACGCCGAACGGCGAGGCCAACAAGCGCCCGGACCGTGCCGTCACCGTGTACGCCCAGCGCTGCCGCGAGGCCTTTCCCGGTTCGGCTGTGGTGATCGGTTCGATCGAGGCCAGCCTGCGGCGCATCGCCCATTACGACTACTGGTCGGACAAGGTGCGTCGCTCGGTGCTGCCCGATTCGAAGGCCGACCTGCTGGTCTTCGGCAACGCCGAACGGGCCATCGTCGAACTGGCGCATCGCCTGGCCAAGGGCGAGAAAATCTCGGAAATCCGCGACCTGCGCGGCACCGCCTTCATGGTCGGGCGCGACTGGCTGCCGTCGGCCGACTGGGAGGAAATGGACTCGACCGAGGTCGATACGCCCGGACCGCTGGTCAAGCACGCCGATCCCTACGCGATGGACGAGGGCGCCGACAAAAATGCCTGTGCGACGCCGTCGACCGCAGACGGGGCCCTACCGGTACGTATCGTCTCGCGCGCCGAGCGCCTGGCCGCCCGCCGCGAGCGCCGCGCCCACACCGTCGTCCGCCTGCCGGCCTACGAGCAGGTCAAGGACGACCCGGTGCTCTACGCCCACGCCTCGCGCACCTTCCACCTCGAATCGAACCCGGGCAACGCCCGCGCGCTGCGCCAGGCGCATGGCGAGCGCGATGTCTGGCTGAATCCGCCGCCGATCCCGCTGACCACCGAGGAACTCGACCAGGTTTACGAGGCGCCGTACGCGCGCCGCCCGCATCCCAGCTACGGCGAGGCCAAGATCCCGGCCTGGGAAATGATCCGCTTCTCGGTCAACATCATGCGCGGCTGCTTCGGCGGCTGCACCTTCTGCTCGATCACCGAGCACGAAGGACGCATCATCCAGAGCCGTTCCGAGGATTCGGTGATCCGTGAAATCGAGGAAATGCGCGACAAGACGCCGGGCTTCACCGGCATCGTCTCCGACCTCGGCGGGCCGACCGCCAACATGTACCACCTCAAGTGCAAGGACGAGAAGATCGAATCGGCCTGCCGCCGGCTGTCCTGCGTCTATCCCGACATCTGCGACAACCTCGGCACCGACCATGCGCCGCTGATTTCCCTGTACCGCCGGGCGCGCAGCCTGAAGGGCGTCAAGAAGGTGCTGATCGGCTCCGGCCTGCGCTACGACCTGGCGGTGCGTTCGCCCGAGTACATCAAGGAACTGGTCCAGCACCACGTCGGCGGCTACCTGAAGATCGCCCCCGAGCACACCGAGGACGGCCCGCTGTCGAAGATGATGAAGCCCGGCATCGGCACCTACGACCGCTTCAAGCAACTGTTCGACCGCTTCTCCCGCGAGGCCGGCAAGGAGCAGTACCTGATCCCGTACTTCATCGCCGCCCATCCGGGCACCCAGGACACCGACATGGTCAGCCTGGCGCTGTGGCTGAAGAAGAACAACTTCCGCCTCGACCAGGTGCAGACCTTCCTGCCGACGCCAATGGCGCTGGCGACGACGATGTACCACACCGAGAAGAACCCGCTGAAGAAGCTGCACCGGCAGGGCGGGGAAAACGTCGGGGCGGTGCGCGGTGCGCGCCAGCGCAAGCTGCACAAGGCTTTCCTGCGCTACCACGATCCCGAGAACTGGCCGTTGCTGCGCGAGGCCCTGAAGGAAATGGGTCGCGCCGACCTGATCGGCAACGGCAAGAAGCAGCTGGTGCCGGCCTGGCAGCCCGCGGGCACCGGGCTGAAGGCAACGCCGGTACAGAAAGCCGCAACGGGCGCGAAAAATGCCGGATTTTCACGGTCGACCGTCGATAACCGCAGAAAACCGGCGGCCGGCCGGCCCGCCGCCGGCGGTCCGCGCAAGCACAAACCAACAAGATGATGGCTCAGGGAGAATCCATGGAAGCACAACAAAGCACCACCTACGAGAAAATCGGCGGCGAGGCGACGGTCGGCAAGCTGGCCGACCGCTTCTACGAACTGATGGACAGCGTTCCGCAGTTTGCCGAACTGCGCGCGATGCACCCCGAGAGCCTGCAGGGCTCGCGCGACAAGCTGTACAAGTTCCTCTCCGGCTGGTTCGGCGGTCCCGACCTGTTCGTCCAGGAATACGGCCACCCGCGCCTGCGCGCCCGCCACATGCCGTTCGCCATCGGCACGCTCGAGCGTGACCAGTGGGTCGCCTGCATGGTCCTGGCGATGGAGGATGTCGGCATCGAGGAAGACGTGCGCAAGGTCTTGCTGAACAACTTCTTCAACACCGCCGACTTCATGCGCAACAAGGAAGGCTGAGCCTCAGCGCCGCCCGTCGGCGACCTCGCTGAAGAAGGCCCAGATCGTGTCGCTGGCGTCCAGCGCCTGCGACGCGCCTTCCTTGCCGCGCCGGACAGTCTCGGCCCCGGGCCAGGAATGGCCGCCGCTGCTGGTGACGCAGAGCTGGACCGTGGCCCCGTCGCGACAGGCGTTGTAGCGCTCGCACCAGGCGCCAGGGCGTTCCAGGATGCGTTCGGCTTGCGTCTGGCAGGCGTTGCGGCCTACCCAGCGGCGGACGGTTTCCGGCACCGAAACGAAGTCCATGACCTTGCTCGCGTCGCGGAATGCATCCGGGCCGGCACCGCCGTCGAAGAGCACGTGCGTGTCGTTGCGGGCGTGGATGTGCAGGACAGGAACCGGCCGTGACGGCCGGCAGTCGGCGACGGCCTCGGTGCCGGCGACGGCGGCCACCGCGCGGACCAGGTCGGCGGCTTCGCAGGCCAGCCGGTAGGCCATCATGCCCCCGTTCGACATGCCGGTGGCGAAGACACGCTGGCGGTCGATCGCCACCTGGCGACCGATGTCGGCGACCACGGCGCGCGTAAAACCGACGTCGTCGCTGTTGCTGTCGCGGGCGTTGCCGCAGCAGCCGCCGGCGTTCCAGGTAGCCAGCCGGCCGCGCGGAAAGCGGCTGTGACCGTTGGGGAAAGCGACCACGAAACCGGCTGCGCGCGCCTTGCCGATCAATCCGTAGCGCGCGTCGTCGGCCATGAACTCGGCGTGGCCGCCGCCGCCGTGAAAGGCCAGCACCAGCGCCGCCGGCTTGCCGGGATCGAGGCCGTGCGGGATGTACAGTGCGTAGCGGCGCTTCTCGCCGCCGTGGCGCAGTTCGACGAGTTTCACCTCGTCGTTGCCATCGCGCCAGGCGGCACCGGCGGGCGCGCAGAGCAGGGCGGCGAGGCAGATGATCAGGGCGTGGTAGCGCATGCTGGGAGCTCCGTCATGGGTTGCCGGGAGCATAGGCAAGGCGGCCTGGCCTGTCCAATCGGGTTTGTTACGAAATTTAAAATTATTTGTCGGGCCGCCCGGCGGGGCATGCTGCGACGCAGCATCGAGTGATACAATCACGCCCTTGATTTTTCTGACTATTCCTATATCCATGTCCGCACGCCCCATCCGCAACATCGCCATCATTGCCCACGTCGACCACGGCAAGACCACGCTGGTCGACCAGCTGCTCCGTCAATCCGGTACTTTCGCAGCCCACCAGCAGGTGGTCGATTGCGTGATGGACTCCGGTGACATCGAAAAAGAGCGCGGCATCACCATCCTCTCGAAGAACACCGCCGTCGAATACGAAGGCATCCACATCAACATCGTCGACACCCCGGGCCACGCGGACTTCGGCGGTGAAGTCGAGCGCGTGCTCGGCATGGTCGATGGCGTGGTGCTGCTGGTCGATGCCGCTGAAGGCCCGATGCCGCAGACCCGTTTCGTGACCAAGAAGGCACTGGCCCAGGGCCTGCGCCCGATCGTGCTGGTCAACAAGGTCGACCGCGACGGCGCCGATCCCGACAACGCCGTGAACCTGACTTTCGACCTGTTCGACAAGCTGGGCGCCACCGACGAGCAGCTCGACTTCCCGATCGTCTACGCTTCCGGCCTGAACGGCTGGGCCGCGATGGAACTCGACCAGCCGCGCGAAAACATGAAGCCGCTGTTCGACACCATCCTGCGCCACGTGCCGGCGCCCGATGCCGATGTCGAAGCGCCGCTGCAGCTGCAGATTTCCGCGCTCGATTATTCTTCCTACGTCGGCCGCATCGGCGTCGGCAAGATCATCCGCGGCCGCGTCAAGACCGGCCAGAACGTGATGGTCATGTTCGGTACCGAAGAAGAGGCCGCCGAGCACGATCGTTCGCCGATCAAGGCCAAGATCGGCCAGGTGTTCGGCTACAAGGGCCTGAACAAGGTCGAGATGGACGAAGGTCTGGCCGGCGACATCGTCCAGATCACCGGCATCGAGGATCTCGTGCTGGGTTGCACGGTGACCGATCCGGATCAGCCGGAAGCGCTGCCGCTGCTGAAGATCGACGAACCGACGCTGTCCATGCAGTTCATGGTCAACACCAGCCCGCTGGCCGGTACCGAAGGCAAGTTCGTCACCAGCCGCCAGATCCGCGACCGCCTGCACAAGGAACTGCTGACCAACATGGCGCTGCGCGTGCATGACACCCCGAACGGCGACGTCTTCGACGTCGCTGGCCGTGGCGAACTGCACCTCGGCATCCTGCTCGAGAACATGCGCCGCGAAGGCTACGAGCTGGCCGTCGGCCGTCCGCGCGTGGTCAAGAAGGTCATCGACGGCGTCGAATGCGAGCCTTACGAGCAGTTGACCGTGGACGTCGAGGAAGAACACCAGGGCGGCGTCATGGAGGCCCTCGGCCTGCGCAAGGGCGAGATGCTCGACATGGTGCCGGACGGTCGCGGTCGCGTCCGTATCGAATACCGCATTCCGGCCCGTGGCCTGATCGGTTTCCAGGGCGAGTTCATGAACCTGACCCGCGGCAACGGCCTGATGAGCCACGTTTTCGACGAATACGCCCCGGTCAAGGAAGGCACCGTCGCCGAGCGTCGCAACGGCGTGCTGATCTCGCAGGACAACGGCGAAGCCGTTGCCTACGCGCTCTGGAAGCTGCAGGATCGCGGCCGCATGTTCGTCAATCCGGGCGAGAAGCTGTACGAAGGCATGATCATCGGCATCCACAGCCGCGAGAACGACCTCGTCGTCAACCCGATCAAGGGCAAGCAGCTGACCAACGTTCGCGCCTCCGGTACCGACGAAGCCGTCCGCCTGGTGCCGCCGGTCCAGCTCAGCCTGGAAGCCGCCGTCGAATTCATCGACGAGGACGAACTGGTCGAACTGACGCCGAAGTCGATCCGCCTGCGCAAGCGCCATCTGACGGAAATCGAACGCAAGCGGGCGCAACGCGGCCTGTAATTGCCATGCGCTTCTGCCAGCCCTGCCGGGAACTGGTACAGCGTCACCGAAAGGCGGCCCGTTGGGTCGCCTTTTTCATTGGTCTGTCGATTTTCTTCACCCTGCTCGGCCTGGTCAGCGACCCGGTCAACGGGGTCGGGTTTTGCAAGATTTATCCTTGAACCGATGGTGGTTCGGGGAATTTAGCGGTCGACCAGGAATTTTTCGGCAAATTGGCCGGGCGGCAATGGTCGGCTGAGCAGGTAGCCCTGCAGGATGTCGCAGTTCAGCGCTTGCAGTGTCTGTAACTGCTGCGGCGTTTCGACGCCCTCGGCAACGACTTGCAGCGACAGGCTATGGGCCATCGCGATGATGGCCCGGACCAGCGGTTCGCTGTCGCCGTCGCTGCGGTCGGCAGCGAGCGGCCGGATGAAGGAGCGGTCGATCTTGAGCACGCTGATCGGCAGGCGCTGCAGGTAGGACAGCGATGAATAGCCGGTGCCGAAGTCGTCGAGCGCGATGCCGATGCCGGCGGCGCGCAGGCGGTTGAGCTGCTCGATGCCGTCGCCCTCCGGGTCGAGGACCACCGATTCGGTGATTTCGACTTCCAGCGCCGAAGTCGGCAGGTCGGCCGCGGCCAGCGCGTCAAGCATCCCCTGGGCCAGCGATGGCCGCCAGAACTGGCGGGGCGAGAGATTGATGGCGATCGGCGGGACTTGCGGATAGCGGTGGCGCCATTCGGCGATCTGCGAGACGGCGCGGGCGATCACCCATTCGCCGATGGGCACGATCAGCCCGCATTCCTCGGCGACCGGGATGAACTGGTCGGGCGGGATCATCGTCTCGCCATCCTGCCAGCGCAGCAGGGCTTCGGCGCCGACCAGGCGGCCATCGCCGGCTGCCACCTTGGCCTGGAAGTGCAGGCTCAGCCGGTCCTCCTGCAGGGCCTGGCGGAGGCGGTTCTCGAGCGAGACGCGCTGGCTGACGCGCTGATCCATCTGTGGCGTGTGCAGGCGGATCGCGTTGCCGCCGGCCGATTTGGCCGCGTACATCGCGGTGTCGGCGTGGCGGAGCAGGGTCTCGCCGTCGTCGGCGTCATCCGGAAAGAGGCTGACGCCGATGCTGGCGCTGGTGAAGAAATCGGTGCTGCCACCCTTGATCGGCTCGGTGATGCATTCCTTCAGCGCCAGCGCGATCGCCAGCACATCATCCTCGCCGTGCAGGGGGCTGGCGAGCACGATGAATTCGTCGCCGCCCTGGCGGTAGAGGCGGCAACCGGCCGGCAGGCTGGCGCGCAGGGTTGCCGAGACAGCCTGGAGCATCTGGTCGCCGGCGCGGTGGCCGAGGCTGTCGTTGATGTTCTTGAAGCGGTCGAGGTCGATGAACAGGACCGCCAGTCGCTGGCGATCGCGGCGTGCCCGGTCGATGGCGTCCTGCAGGTGTTCGGCGAACAGCAGGCGGTTGGGCAGGCCGGTCAGCATGTCGTGCTGGGCGAGGAACTCGAGTTCCTCCTGGTGGCGATGGCGTTCGGTGATGTCGGTGACCGAGCCGACCATCAGGTAGGCGCGTCCCTGCGCGTCGCGCACCGCCAGTCCGCGCGAGGCGATCCAGCGGTATTGCCCGTCGCTGGCGAGGACGCGGTATTCGCAGTAGAAATGACCATTCTCGCCTTTCAGGTGACGTGCCACCGCGGCATTGTAGAAAGCCCGGTCGTCGGGATGCACCAGGCGCAGCCAGGCGTTGGTGTCGGGTAGGAAGTCTTCGCGGTAACCGAGGATCTGCAGCAGGCGCGAGCCGACCTGGAGCTTCTTGGTCAGCGGGTTCCAGTTCCAGAAGCCGTCGTGGGCGGCCTGCATCGCCAGCTGATACGCTTGCGAGATCGAGCGGAAATGCTGGTATTCGGCATAGCCCAGCCACAGCGTCGCCAGGCCGGCGGTGGTGAGCAGCAGCGTTGACCAGGGGCCGGGTGCCAGGGCATTGAAGAGCAGGGCGGCGCTGGTCGCGACCAGCAGTCCGACGGCCAGGACGGGGTGCTGCAACGAGGATGACCAGGGAGCTCTGGCAACGGTCATTCGCGCTCCCCGCTACTCAGCCGCCAGTCATCGACATGAAGCGCACGACTTGCGGGGCGTCCATCTGCTGCGTGAAGTCGTGGCCGAAAGGCTTGATTCCCATGCTGTCGGTGATGGCCTGGCGCAAGGCGTCGTCATTGCCACCGTCACGCAGGATCGGCAGCAGGTTGAGCGCATCGTTCTGGCCCAGGCAGGGGTAGAGTTCGCCCTTGGCGGTGACGCGGACACGGTTGCAGCTGTCGCAGAAATTGTGGCTGTGCGGCGAAATGAAGCCGATCCGCGATTCGCTGCCGGGGATCCGCCAGTAGCGTGCCGGGCCGCCGGAGTTCTCGGTGGACGGGATCAGCTCGAAGTGGCGGCCGAGCATTTCCCGGGTTTCTTCCGACGAGATGTAGGTCCGGCTGCGGTCGTGGATGTCGCCCAGCGGCATTTCCTCGATGAACGAGATGTCCAGCTGCCGTTCGACGGCAAAGCGCGTCAGTGCCAGGAATTCGTCGTCGTTGGTGCCGCGCATCATCACGGTGTTGAGCTTGGTACGGGTAAAGCCGGCTGCGCTGGCGGCGTCGATGCCGCGCAGCACCTTGTCGAGATCGCCGATCCGGGTGATGCGGCGGAAGCGCTCGCGGTCGAGGGTGTCCAGGCTGATGTTCAGGCGGCGGACGCCGGCCGCCTTGAGCGGCGCGGCGAAACGGTCGAGCTGCGAGCCGTTGGTGGTGAGGACCAGGTTGTCGAGGCCGGGCAGGGCGCCGAGGCGTTCGATCAGCCACATCACGTTCTTGCGCACCAGCGGTTCGCCGCCGGTCAGTCGCAGCTTGCTGACACCGAGGCTGACGAAAGCCCGGGCCACGCGCAGGGATTCCTCCAGGCTCATCACCTCGCTGCGTGGCAGGAAGGTCATTTCCTCGGCCATGCAGTAGGTGCAGCGGAAATCGCAGCGGTCGGTGATCGACAGCCGGACGTAGGTGACGTGACGCCCGTACTTGTCCACCAGCGTTCCCGGGCTGTGGCTGCTGCTTGCCTGCGGCCGGAAGTCGCCAAGGCTCTCCGGCGTTGTTTCGGCATGGAGTGTTTCGTTGTGCATGGGCGGATTATCAGTGCACAAATTGCCGCCAACAAGGGGGTAGATCGAAGTTGGTAGAGTGCAGCTTTTGTTGAAATGCTTATGGAATTTTCGTTTCGCGCTGTTTTATGCTGTTATAATTTTCTGCTTTGGCGGCGCGCTGCCCTTGCGTCCTGGGCTTGCGCAAAATGGCCGGGGCGGAAATGAAAAAGCCCAGCCAAAAGGCTGGGCTTTCCGAAACTTGGCTCCCCGACCTGGGCTCGAACCAGGGACCTACGGATTAACAGTCCGGCGCTCTACCGACTGAGCTATCGGGGAAACGAAAGCGCGCATTGTAGGAGTAGAATGGCGTCGAGTCAAGTCGTCTCGGCGGTTTCTGAATGAAGGCAGGTCGATGAACTCCGGTCAGATTTATGCAAAAACCCCGACAGGGGACGAAGCGGTACGGCAGAGCACGAGGGTGGTTCAGCGCAACCTCCGGCTGGTTCTGGTTCAGGTTGACGGCAAGCTGACTGTCGGCGAACTGGCCCAGAAGATCGGCAATGCCCGCCTCGTCGAAAATGCCATCCGCGAACTCGAAAGCGGCGGCTACATCGTTCCGCTGGCCGGTGCCGCGGCTGCCTGGGAAGTCGGTATTCCAGTCGCCCCCCGCGGCGATCAGCAGGTTTCGGCGATTTCGCAGTTTTCCACCTTCGGCGCCTCGCGGACGCCCTCGCTGGCGGGCCTTGAGGGCCGCAGCAGCAAGTTCTCGTCGTTCGGCAAGCCGATCCTGCCAGCGACGCGCGTCGATGCCGAGCCACGTCTCGAGGCATCGCCGATGCCGCATGAGGAAGTGCCCGAGCCATTGCCGGGCGCGCGCCGTTCGCCGCTGGGCATGTTGCTGGCGGGGCTGCTGATCCTCCTGCTCGGCGCCGCACTGGTTTTCTTCTTTTATCCCTATGGCGGGCACAAGGCCGATGTCGAGCGCGCGGCGACCGGGATGCTCCAGGTGCCGGTCACGGTCGACGGCGTTTCGATGCGGTTTTTGCCGGCACCGGCGCTGGTCATCGACGGCATGCGGGTCGAGGGCGGCGGAAAGATCGATCAGGTCCGCCTTGGCGCTCCCTGGAAACTGGTTTTCGGTGGCGTCGATTCGCTTGCCGCAGCGACATTGAGCGGCGTCCGTTTCACGCCTGCGCAACTGCTCGCGTTGCCCGGTTTCGACAGCCGCAGCTTGCCGCTGGCAGCTTTGCGCCAGGTGACGGTCGAGGATTTTGGATTGCTGCTGCCCGGCGGTACCGAACTGGCCTCGCTGAACGGGCGTCTGCAATGGTCTGGCGGGCGTTTCGAGCAGGCCGTGCTGGAAACGCCGGATCGCGGCCTGCTCATCAAGGCACGTCCGCAGTCGGCGGCAATCGCCCTGGAAATCGAAGGGCGGGCGTGGAAGCCAGGTGCGCTCCCGATCAGCTTTGCTGCGCTGCAGGCGCGTGGTGTCCTGTATGCGGATCGACTGCAGGTCTCGGAAATCGATACCACCGTGCTTGGCGGCGTGCTCAAGGGAGACTGGTTGCTGACCTGGTCCGGCAGTGGCCTGGCGATGTCCGGTGCCGCCTTGCTGGCGCGGCTCGACCTGCGTCAGGTGGCGGCGGCCCTGGCGCCGGCGCTGAAGATCGAAGGTGAGCTTGCCGGCAATCTGCGCTGGCAGGGCCAGGCGGGCGACTGGGATGGTCTGTGGCCTGCGCTGGCGGCGCAGCTGGCTGGCGAGGTGTCGCGCGGGGTCATCCATGGCGTCGATCTCGGCGAGGCGGCCAGGCGTGGTCCGGGCGCTCAGGTGCGCGGCGGAGCGACCCGCTTCGACAAGCTTGATGCTGCGCTGACGCTCGATGCCGGCGGTCTGACGATGCGCAATATCCGGCTCGATGCCGGTTTGATGACGGCGAGCGGCCAGGTTGCTGCGAACGCCGGTGGCGATATCGACGGTCGTCTGCTGCTGCTGGCGCGCTCGTCGGTCGCGACGGTGCGGGTGCCGTTGCTGCTCGGCGGGCGTCCGGGGGATATCGGGCTGACTGTCGAGCGCTGATGCGAATCTGACGGTCAACAAGAAAAAGGGCGGGAAAATCCCGCCCTTTTTCTTGTTCTTGAACGCGGATTACTTGGTCACCGTGGCGATTGCCTTGGCGACGTAATCGATGTTCTTGCTGTTCAGCGCAGCCAGGCAGATGCGTCCGGTGGACACGGCGTAGATGCCGAATTCTTCCTTCATCCGCTCGACCTGGGCGGCCGTGAGGCCGGTGTAGGAGAACATGCCGCGTTGCTGGACGACGAAGGAGAAGTCCTGGGCGCAGCCGGTAGCCTTGATCGCATCAACCAGGCCGGTGCGCATCGCGCGGATGCGGTCGCGCATGCCGGCCAGCTCGGCTTCCCACTGGGCGCGCAGTTCGCTCGAGGCGAGCACGCCGGAGACCAGGGCAGCGCCATGGATCGGCGGGTTGGAGTAGTTGGTGCGGATGACGCGCTTGACCTGCGACATGACGCGGCCCGACTCTTCCTTGGAGGCGGTGACGACCGACAGGGCGCCGACGCGTTCGCCGTACAGCGAGAAGTTCTTGGAGAACGAGCTGGAGGCGAAGAACTGCAGGCCGGAAGCCGAGAAGGCGCGGATCGCGACGGCGTCGGCATCGATGCCGTCGGCGAAGCCCTGGTAGGCCATGTCGAGGAAGGGGACCAGGCCGCGTTCCTTGCAGATGCCGACGACTTCAGCCCACTGGGCGTCGCTCATGTCGGCGCCGGTCGGGTTGTGGCAGCAGGCGTGCAGCAGCACGACGGAACCCGGGGCCATCTTGTTGAGGTCGGCCTTCATGCCGGCGAAGTTCACGCCACGGGTGGCGGCGTCGTAGTAGGCGTAGTCCTCGACGACGAAGCCGGCGGCTTCGAACAGGGCGCGGTGGTTTTCCCAGGACGGGTTGGAGATGTAAACCTTGGCGTCCGGGTTCAGGCGCTTCAGGTAGTCGGCACCGATCTTCAGGGCGCCGGTGCCGCCGATGGCCTGGGCGGTGATCACGCGACCGGCGGCGAGCAGGTCGGAGTCCTTGCCGAAGAGCAGGTTCTGGACGGCGGTGGTGTAAGCGGCCGGGCCTTCGATCGGCTGGTAGCCGCGCGGCGGAGCCGCTTTCAGGCGGGTCTCTTCGGCGGCCTTGACGGCGGCCAGCAAGGGGATCTTGCCGTTGTCGTCGAAGTAGACGCCGACGCCAAGGTTGACCTTGGTGTCACGCGGATCGGCGTTGAAAGCTTCGTTCAGACCGAGGATCGGGTCGCGCGGGGCCATTTCCACCGCAGCGAAGATCGAAGAGGACATTAGCGACTCCGTGGAATAATAGAGAAAGGGAACAACAATAACGCGCGATGCAGCCATCGCGACGACAAGCGCAGAATTTTATCATGAGCCAATCCAACAGCAGTACGCCGGTTGTCTGTTTCGAAGGCAGTCCCTATCGCCTGCACCAGCCGTTTCCACCGGCCGGTGATCAGCCGGAGGCGATTCGCCTGCTCACCGAAGGGGTCGAGGACGGACTGTCGTTCCAGACCCTGCTCGGCGTCACCGGCTCGGGCAAAACCTACACGATGGCCAACGTCATCGCCCGCACCGGGCGTCCGGCCCTGGTGCTGGCGCCGAACAAGACGCTGGCGGCGCAGCTGTACTCGGAGTTCAAGGAATTCTTTCCGGAAAACGCCGTCGAGTACTTCGTCTCGTATTACGACTACTACCAGCCGGAAGCCTATGTGCCGTCGCGCGACCTGTTCATCGAAAAGGACAGTTCGATCAACGACCACATCGAGCAGATGCGCCTGTCCGCGACGAAGAGCCTGATCGAGCGGCGCGACGTGGTGATCGTGGCGACAGTCTCGTGCATCTACGGCATCGGCGATCGCGACGAATACCACAACATGATCCTGACCATGCGCGTCGGCGATCGCATGGATCAGCGGGATATCGTCAAGCGCCTGACCGACATGCAGTACGAGCGCAACGAGATGGACTTCCATCGCGGCATCTTCCGTGTGCGCGGCGATGTCATCGATATCTTTCCGGCCGAGCATGCCGAGCATGCGATCCGGGTTTCCCTGTTCGACGACGAAATCGAAGCCTTGCAGTTCTTCGATCCGCTGACCGGCCAGTTGCTGCACAAGGCCCTGCGTTTCACGGTCTTTCCGGCATCCCACTATGTGACGCCGCGGGCGACGGTGTTGCGCGCGATCGAAGCGATCAAGGATGAACTGCGCCAGCGGATCGAGTTCTTCACCAGCAACCAGAAGCTGGTCGAGGCGCAGCGGATCGAACAGCGCACCCGTTTCGATCTCGAAATGCTCGACCAGATCGGCTTCTGCAAGGGCATCGAAAATTATTCCCGGCATTTTTCCGGGCGCCGGCCGGGCGAATCGCCGCCGACGCTGATCGACTACCTGCCGCGCGATGCGCTGATGTTCATCGACGAATCCCACGTCAGCATCGGCCAGGTCGGCGGCATGTACAAGGGCGACCGCTCGCGCAAGGAAAACCTGGTTGATTACGGCTTCCGCCTGCCCTCGGCACTCGATAACCGGCCGCTGAAATTCGACGAGTTCGAGCGGCAGATGCGACAGACGATTTTTGTCTCGGCGACGCCGGCCGATTACGAGAACCAGCACGCCGGCCAGGTCGTCGAGCAGGTCGCCCGGCCGACCGGGCTGATCGATCCGGAGGTCATCGTGCGCCCGGCAACGACCCAGGTCGACGATCTGCTCGGCGAGATCAACAAGCGGGTTGCCGTCGGTGAGCGGGTGTTGGTGACGACGCTGACCAAGCGCATGGCCGAGGATCTGACCGACTTCCTCGCCGATAACGGGATCAAGGTGCGCTACCTGCATTCGGACATCGATACCGTCGAGCGCGTCGAAATCATCCGCGACTTGCGTCTGGGCGAGTTCGACGTGCTGGTCGGCATCAACCTGTTGCGCGAGGGGCTGGACATCCCGGAGGTTTCGCTGGTTGCGATCCTCGATGCCGACAAGGAAGGCTTCCTGCGCTCCGAGCGCTCGCTGATCCAGACCATTGGCCGCGCCGCCCGTCATATTCATGGCACAGCGATCCTTTACGCTGATAGGATTACGCAATCCATGCAAAAAGCCATCGCCGAGACGGAGCGGCGGCGGGAAAAGCAGATCGCATTCAACGAACAGCACGGCATCGTGCCCCGCGGCGTGTCCAAGAAGATCAAGGACATCATCGACGGCGTGTACGACGCGGAGGCAGCGCAAACCCAGCAAAAGGCAGCGCAACAGCGTGCGGTCTACGATTCCATGGATGAAAAAACCGTCGCCAGGGAAATCAAGCGACTCGAGAAGCAGATGCTCGATTGCGCGAAAAACCTGGAATTCGAAAAAGCGGCGGCTGCACGTGACGAACTTTTCCGGCTCAGGGAGCGGGTATTCGGGGCGGCGCAGCACGACCCTGATGGAGATGACCGGAAATGATCTACCGCGTGCTGCTCGTCTGCATGGGCAACATCTGCCGTTCGCCAACGGCAGAGGCTGTTCTAAGAAAATTCATTAGAATCAGAAATCTGGGCGATAAAGTTGAAGTGGATTCTGCGGGAACGCATGGCTATCACGTCGGTGAGGCTCCGGATTCCCGTACCCAGCGGGCCGCTGCCGCGCGCGGCTATGACCTGTCCCAGTTGCGGGCGCGCAAGGTGGCGATGCAGGATCTCGATTACTTCGATCTGGTCCTGGCGATGGATCTGAGCAATCTCGACAACCTGAAGCGGATGGCGTCGCCGGAACAATTGCCGAAGATCCGCCTGTTCATGGAATACGCCAGGAATTTCGACGACCGCGAGGTGCCCGATCCGTATTACGGTCTCGGCCATGGTTTCGATCTCGTCCTCGACATGGTCGAGGATGCTGCCCAGGGCTTGCTTGACGAGGTCGCCGGGAAGGTCGGCACGGCCTGAGCACCAGCTTCGTCGCAGCAGGCATGAAAAAGGGCGTCCGCAGACGCCCTTTCTTGTTGGTGGCAGAAACGCTTACTTCTGCGTTTCAACCATCACCATGGCTTCGTCGGCACCTGGCTCGACCGCCTTCGGCTTGCGCGGACGACCTAGCTTGACCGGCGGCTCGACCGGGGCGACGGCGATTGCCGCGGTGGTCTGCACCATCACCAGGCCGCTGTCCTTGAGCGCCGATTCGACGTCGATGACTGCGCTGGCGGCAACCGGGGCGCTGATTTCTTCGCGGATCGGGGTGTCGACCGTGGACGTTTCGGCGATCGGCTCGACTACCGCAACCGGCGCTTCGACGGCGGCAGGTGCTTCCTCGACTGCGACCGCGATGGTTTCCACAGCCGGGGCTTCGACCACCAGCGGTGCCGGGGCTTCTTCAACGACGACGGCTTCAGGGGCTGCGGTTTGCGGGGCGGCTTCGGTCGTTGCAACGCTTTCGATGGCAGCGACGCTGTCCGTAACCGCCGGGATCGTGACGATCAGCGGTTCCGGGTTGGCCGCTTGCGCTTCGCGGGCTTCGGCATTTTCCGCGACGGCGGTTTCGGCCGTCTGGTTTTCCTGCTCGTTGCGACGTTCGCCGCGACCACGACCACCGCGGCGACCGCGGCGACGGTTGTTGCCTTGCTCTTCACCGCCCGGCACTTCAACGTTGGCGGCGACGGCTTCCGGCAGTGCCTCGGCCGCCATCACCTGTTGCTCGATCGCCGGCTTGGCTTCGTTCTGCGGACGCTCGCGGCGTTCCTTGCGCGGGCGCCGTTCCTGGCGCTCGCCGGTGGTGGCTTCCTCGCGGGCCGGCTTCTCGGTGCGTTCGCCATTGCGGTTGCCGCGTTCGCCGTTGCGTTCGCCTTCGTCGCGACGGTTGTTGTTGCGGTTGCCGCGGCGGTTCTCGCCACCACGGTCGCGGCGACCGTCGCCATTGCGGCCTTCGCGCGGCTTGCGCGCCGGTTCTGCCTTGACTTCCGGTGCCGGCGCAGGGGCTGCGCTGCCGCCGAAGATCGACTTGATCCAGCCAAACAGGCCGCCGGATGCCGCCGGGGCTGCCGGGGCAGCGGCCTCGGATTTCTCGGCGATGACCGGTGCCGGCTGTTCCGGCGAGATGCCCTTGATCGCGGCTTCCTGGCGCGGCTTGCCGTTGTCGTGGCTGGCCGCCTGCTTGGCGGATTCCTCGACCGGCTGGTCGACCATCTTGTAGGACGGTTCGCGCAGGTCGTCGTTGTTCAGGTCGTCGTGGCGCAGGCGGGTGATCGTGTGCGCCGGCGTCTCGAGGTGAACGTTCGGGATCAGCAGGATGGTGACCTTGTGGCGCAGCTCGATCGCCTGGATGTCCGGGCGCTTCTCGTTGAGCAGGAAGGTGGCGACATCGACCGGAACCTGGACATGCACGGCGCCGGTGTTTTCCTTCATGGCTTCCTCTTCGAGGATGCGCAGGATGTGCAGCGCGGCCGATTCGGTCGAGCGGATGTGGCCGGTGCCGGAGCAGCGCGGGCAGGGGATGTAGCTGGTTTCGGCGAGGGCCGGGCGCAGGCGCTGGCGCGACAGTTCCATCAGGCCGAAGCGGCTGATCTTGCCCATCTGGACGCGGGCGCGGTCGAAACGCAGGGCGTCGCGCAGGCGGTTCTCGACTTCGCGCTGGGCCTTGCTGTTTTCCATGTCGATGAAGTCGATGACGATCAGGCCACCGAGGTCGCGCAGGCGCAGCTGGCGGGCCAGTTCGTCGGCGGCTTCGAGGTTGGTCTTGAGCGCCGTTTCCTCGATGTCCGCACCCTTGGTGGCGCGGCCGGAGTTGACGTCGACGGCGACCAGGGCTTCGGTATGGTCGATGACGATGGCGCCGCCCGACGGCAGGTTGACCTGGCGGGCGAAGGCGGTCTCGATCTGGTGTTCGATCTGGAAGCGCGAGAACAGCGGCACGTCGTCGCTGTAGCGCTTGACGCGGTTGATGTTGCCCGGCATCACCGTGCCCATGAAGGCCTTGGCCTGTTCATAGACTTCATCGGTATCGATCAGGATTTCGCCGATGTCCGGCTGGAAGTAGTCGCGGATGGCGCGGATGACCAGCGAGCCTTCGAGATAGATGAGGAAGGCGCCGGATTGCTGCTGGGCGGCGCCTTCGATGGCGGACCACAGTTGCAGCAGGTAGTTGAGGTCCCACTGCAGCTCTTCGGCCTGGCGGCCGATGGCGGCGGTACGGGCGATCAGGCTCATGCCGCCGGGGACTTCCAGCTGGTCCATGATTTCGCGCAGCTCGGTGCGTTCGTCACCGTCGACGCGGCGGGAGACGCCGCCGCCACGCGGATTGTTCGGCATCAGCACGAGGTAGCGGCCGGCCAGCGAAACGTAGGTGGTCAGGGCGGCGCCCTTGTTGCCGCGCTCATCCTTGTCGACCTGGACGATCAGTTCCTGACCTTCCTTGAGGGCGTCCTGGATGCGGGCCTTGCCCGGCTCGACGCCGGACTGGAAATAGGCGCGGGAGACTTCCTTGAACGGCAGGAAGCCGTGGCGCTCCGAACCGTAATCGACGAAGCAGGCTTCGAGCGACGGTTCGATGCGGGTGATGACACCCTTGTAGATGTTGCTTTTCCGTTGTTCCTTGGCGGCGGATTCAATGTCGAGATCAATCAGTTTCTGACCATCGACAATGGCGACACGGAGTTCTTCCGCCTGTGTCGCATTGAAGAGCATGCGTTTCATTGTTTTGGGGCTCCAGCTCGCTGGTGCTCACGGCAACGAAACGCCCATGCAGGCAGCGACAGGTTCAGTTATCGGGTTGCGTCATGTGATTGGCGGCAAAGGCGATGATGAATGTGCTGATCGTTAAATGACCGCGAGTCTTTTTATGAAATGCGCGATCTTGGAATTCCTGCGACGGGCGATCCGTGCGTGCTTGTGGCGAGCTAATCCGTTAACATCACTACTTTTGGTGAGTGAACTTAACCAGTCGTTTCACGTAGGTTTGTCCCGGGCAATTGGCACGGGAGGGACTTCGTGGCCTGCCGCATGGCAGTCGCGCTTGTAGCGCGAGGGCGGACGGTCTGACGGTTCGGCATCCCTTGCAAACGAGAGACGTGAAACGCATGCAGTATATTAGAAAATGAATGGCGCTGGGAACAATTCGGTCTGTCATGTCCTGATCGGCGAAGATGCCGTCGGGCAGCGCCTCGACAACTATCTGATCCGCCATTGCAAGGGCGTGCCGAAGAGCCACGTCTACCGCATTCTGCGCAGCGGCGAAGTCCGTGTTAACAGCCGCCGGGTCGATGCCACCTATCGCCTGCAGGCGGGCGACAAACTGCGCATTCCGCCGGTCCGCATCGCCGAAAGGCCGCGCGACGAAGTCGATGAAGCTGCCAAGGCGCGTGTCGATCTGCCGGTGATCTTCGAGGACGAGGCGATGCTCGTCATCGACAAGCCGGAGGGCATCGCCGTGCATGGCGGTAGCGGGGTCAGCTTTGGCGTGATCGAGGTGCTGCGCCGGCAACGGCCGCAGGCCAAGTTCCTCGAACTGGCGCACCGGCTCGACCGCGAGACATCGGGCATCCTGCTGGTCGGCAAGAAGCGGCTGGCGCTGACCGCGCTGCACGACATGTTTCGCGAGCACGGTGCCGGCGCCGACAAACGTTACCTGGTGCTGGTCAAGGGGCGCTGGATGAATGCGACGCAGCACGTCAAGGCGCCGCTGCTCAAGTACCTGACCGAAAGCGGCGAACGCCGGGTATCGGTGAATGCCGAGGGCAAGGCATCGCACACGGTGTTCCGGCTGCTCGCCCGCTGGCCGGAGATGAGTCTGCTCGAGGCCCAGTTGAAGACCGGGCGCACGCACCAGATCCGCGTGCATCTGGCGCATCTCGGTTTTCCCATCCTGGGCGACGAGAAGTACGGTGATTTCGACCTCAACAAGCGCCTGCGTCCGGGCGGTCTGAAACGGATGGCCCTGCATGCCTGGCGGATGGCTTTCCGGCATCCGCTGAGCGGGGCCCCGCTCGAGTGCGTGGCACCGTTGCCGGCGGGGATTGCCAGCTACATTGCCACGGTCGACGCGGAAAATTCGCGCGAATTCACCGCCGACAACCTGCAACAGATTCTGGAGCGACAATGAAATACGAACTCGTGGTCTTCGACTGGGACGGTACGCTACTCGATTCGGCCGGTGCCATCGTCCGGGCGATCCAGGCTTCCTGTCGCGACCTTGGTCTGCCGGTCCCGGACGATGCGCGGGCCAGGCATGTGATCGGTCTCGGTCTGGCCGACGCGATGCGCCACGCGGTCCCTGACCTGACGCCGGAGCAGGTGCCGGCGATGGTCGAGCGCTATCGTTTCCATTACCTCTCCGGCGATCATGCGCTGACGCTGTTCGATGGCGTGCCGGCGATGCTGGCACGACTGCAGGCGGCCGGCCACATCCTGGCGGTGGCTACCGGCAAGAGCCGGGTCGGGCTCGAGCGTGCCTTCGATCATTCCGGTCTGCGCCCGTTCTTTCCGGCGTCGCGCTGCGCCGACGAATGCCATTCGAAACCGCACCCGCAGATGCTCGAGGAGTTGATGGCGGAATTCGGCGTTGCGCCGGCGTCGACCGTGATGATCGGCGACACCTCGCACGACCTGCTGATGGCACGCAACGCCGGGGTCGACGGGCTGGCGGTGACCTATGGCGCGCATCCTCACGATCACCTGCTCGAGCATGCACCGCTGGCCAGCTTCGATGATGTTGCCGGGCTCGAGAGATGGCTGCTGGCCAACGGCTGATCTGCGCTGCCGGCGAGCTGGCGGACGGCGGAAAAGGCGTGCGTTTCACGGTCGACCGTGAAGGGCGGGCAATTCCTGCGTTCGCCATCCGCTACCGCGGTCGGGTCTACGCCTACATCAATGAATGCGGCCATGTGCCGGCGGAACTGGATTGGCAGCCGGGCGAGTTCTTCGATCTTTCCGGGCTATACTTGATCTGCGCCATTCATGGCGCGCTGTACGCACCGGATAGCGGGCGCTGCCTCGGCGGCCGCTGCCAGGGCAGGGGGCTGAAACCCCTGCCGGTGCAGGAAACCGACGGCAATCTTTTCTTGATGCTGGAAAACAACGATGGATAGTTCCCAACGCCCCGACAGCGATCCCGCCTGGGAGCGCAAGACCCTTGAGAAACTTGCCTACGCAACGCTCAACGAGCAGCGGGCGCGGCGGCGCTGGGGCATCTTCTTCAAGCTGCTCGGCTTCGCCTACGTCGGTTTCATCCTGGTCACGCTGGTCGAATGGGATAGCGCCAAGGTTGCCGACAAGCACGTGGCCATGGTCGATCTGCAAGGGGTCATTGCCGCCCAGTCGGAAGCCAGTGCGGAAGGTCTGATCTCGGCGCTGAACGCAGCTTTCGATGCGCCGAACTCGCAGGCGGTCGTGCTGCGCATCAACAGTCCCGGGGGTAGCCCGGTCCAGGCTGGCATGGTCAACGACGAAATCCGCCGTCTGCGCACCAAGTACCCGGAAAAGGCGCTTTACGCGGTGGTCGAGGACGTCTGCGCGTCGGGCGGCTATTACATTGCCGCAGCCGCCGACCGGATCTATGTCGACAAGGCCAGCGTCGTCGGTTCGATCGGCGTGCTGATGGACGGCTTCGGTTTCACCGGGACGATGGAAAAGCTCGGCGTCGAGCGGCGCCTGCTCACCGCCGGCGAGAACAAGGGCTTCCTCGATCCGTTCTCGCCGCAAGCCGAGGCGCAGAAGGCGCACGCCAGGACCCTGCTTGCCGATATCCACCAGCAGTTCATCGACGTCGTCAAGGCCGGGCGCGGCGAGCGCCTCAAGGACAATCCGGAAATCTTCTCCGGGCTGATGTGGACCGGTGCGCAGAGCATCCAGCTCGGCCTTGCCGACGGCTACGGTACGGTCGATTCGGTGGCTCGAGATGTCGTCAAGGTCGAGGAAGTGCTCGACTACTCGGTCAAGGAGAATCTTGCCGAGCGTTTCGCCAAGCGCCTCGGCGCCGGTGCGGTCGACAGTTTCTGGCGCGGTTTTTCCAGCAGCCTGTCGGGGCCGCACCTGAACTGATCAGGCGAGCAACAGGAAGACCGTCGGACGCCGCTCGATTTCGGGCGGCGTTTGTTTTTTCCACTGGCTGATCGTCTGCGTCCTTACCATTTCGCCTGGCAGGGTCAGGTCGGTGGCGACGCACAGGCGGGTGCCGGGCTGGCAGTGCTGGAGGATGGCGTCGAACATGGCCCGGTTGCGATAGGGGGTTTCGATGAACAGCTGGGTCTGCTGCCGTTTTCGCGATTCCGCTTCAAGGTCGCGCAACGCCTTGCTGCGCTCCGTGTCTTTCGCCGGCAGATAGCCCTGGAAGGCGAAGCGCTGGCCGTTCAGGCCGGAAGCCATCAGAGCCAGCAGCAGCGACGAGGGTCCGATCAGCGGTACGACGCGGATGCCTTCGCGTTGGGCCAGGGCGACCAGATCGGCACCCGGATCGGCGACCGCAGGGCAGCCGGCTTCCGAAAGCAGGCCGACGTCGTGGCCGGCGCGCAGCGGTTCAAGCAGGCGGGCGAGGGCCTCGGCCCGGGTGTGCTCGTTGAGTTCCTCGAGCTCGAGTTCCTGCAGCGGTAAGTCGGTGCCGGCTGCCTTCAGGAAGGCGCGGGCGGTTTTTGCCTGCTCGACGACGAAGTGGCGCAGCGGTCGCAGTGTTGCCAGGACGCCGGGGTGCAGGCTGTCCTGCGGGGCGCTCGGGCCGAGGGGGACGGGGATCAGGTAGAGGGTGCCGGTCATCAGAGGATCGCCACGCCCTGGTTGCGCAGCATGTCGCACAGGGCGATCAGTGGCAGGCCGACCAGTGCGTTCGGGTCGTCGCCCTGCATGCCGGCCAGCAGTGCGATGCCGAGGCCTTCGGATTTGGCCGAGCCGGCGCAGTTGTAGGCAGGTTCGCGGCGCAGGTAGTTTTCGATCTCCTGGTCGTCGAGCTGGCGGAAGGTGACCAGTGTCGATACTCCGCGGACCTGGCTTTCGCCGGTGGCGGCGTTGTACAGGCAGAGGCCGGTGAAGAAATTGACGGTCTTGCCTGACAGCTCGCGCAATTGCGCAACGGCGCGCTGGTGGTCGCCGGGTTTTCCGTAAATCCGGCCGTCGACCGTCGCAACCTGGTCGCTGCCGATGATCAGTGCTGACGGATGGTCGTTGGCGACGGCTCTGGCCTTGGCTTCCGAGAGGCGCAGCGCGAGGGCTTCGGGGGTTTCGTCGGCGAGCGGGGTTTCGTCGGTCTGCGGGTTGGCGACGGTAAAAGGCAGGCCGAGCCGGGCGAGCAGTTCGCGGCGGTACGGCGAGGTCGAGGCGAGTACGAGGTTCGGCATCTTGAAAGTTTTTGTGCAACAAAGTCTTGCGTCGACTACTTGAAGCAGCACTTTGTTTTGACTTGGTGAGCCAAAAATAATATCATTCCCCGTTTAAGTCGCAACAGGTTCGGTTTGAAAAGGATCAATGACGCCTTCGCCTTTGCCCGGGATGCGCGTGTTCTGAAAGGAACACTGGCGGTTTCAGCCTTGGAGCGCCTGCATGACCTGCTGGCCGAGGTGGCCGGGGAAGTCTCCTGGCATCTTGAAGGTTTCAAGGGTGCTCGTGGTGAACCCATGCTGCGGCTGACCGTCGGTGGAAGCATTCCGCTGGCGTGTCAGCGTTGCCTGGAGGCCATCGACTTCAAGCTGGCGGTCGACAGCGTGCTGGAGATTGTTCCGGCCGGTGCCGACCTGTCGCAGGACGAACTGGAAGACGACAGCCGGGATTACCTTCCGGTGGAAAAGGAACTGGATGTGGCGGAGTTGGTCGAGGACGAGATTCTCTTGTCCCTGCCGGTTGCGCCGCGACATGATGGATGTGGTTTGCCTGGCGCGTCCGGCGCTGGTGATCGGGTTAATCCGTTCGCCGCGCTGGCCGGGCTCAAAGGCAAGCCGAACTGATTTTTTTTGGAGTAACAAAATGGCCGTTCAACAGAACAAGAAGTCCCCGTCCAAGCGTGGCATGCACCGCGCCCACGATTTCCTGACCGCACCCCCGCTGGCTGTCGAGTCGACCACCGGTGAGACGCACCTGCGCCACCACGTTTCCCCGAGCGGTTTCTACCGTGGCAAGAAGGTTCTGAAGGCCAAGGGCGAGTAATCGTTCAATAAAGGGCAGGTGGCTCCTTCGGGAGTGCCTGCCTTTTCTTTTGCCATGACAACCCGCATCGCCATAGATTGCATGGGGGGTGACCACGGGCCGTCGGTGACGGTGCCCGCGGCTATCCGTTTTCTTGCAGAACATCCGGCGGCCCATCTCGTCCTGGTTGGTCAGGAGGAGGTGCTGCGTCCGCTGCTCGGCACTTCGGCCGATGATTCACGTCTGCGCATCGTTCACGCCAGCGAAGTGGTCGGCATGGACGAGTCGCCGGCGCTCGCCTTGCGCAACAAGAAGGATTCTTCGATGCGCGTGGCGATCAACCTCGTCAAGTCCGGCGAGGCCGACGCCTGCGTTTCGGCCGGCAATACCGGCGCGCTGATGGCGATTTCGCGATTCGTGCTGAAAATGCTTCCCGGCATCGACCGGCCGGCGATCTGTGCGCCGTTGCCGACGGTGAATGGGCATACGCACATGCTCGACCTTGGTGCCAACGTCGATTGCGGGCCGGAGCATCTGCTCCAGTTCGGGATCATGGGGGCCATGCTGGTTGCGGCGATGGAGCACAAGGAGCGGCCGACGGTCGGTATCCTCAACATCGGCGAGGAAGAGATCAAGGGCAATGAGGTGGTCAAGGCTGCCGCCGATCTGCTTCGCGGCTCCGGTCTCAATTTCGTCGGCAATGTCGAAGGCGACGGCATCTACAAGGGCGACGCCGATGTCATCGTCTGCGATGGCTTTGTCGGCAATGTCGCGCTGAAGACCTCCGAAGGCCTGGCGCAGATGCTGGCGTCGTCGTTGCGCAGCGAGTTCAAGCGTAACTGGCTGACCAAGATCGCTGCGTTGATCGCCATTTCGGTCCTCAACAATTTCAAGAAGCGCTTCGATCATCGCCGTTACAACGGCGCGATCCTGCTCGGCCTCAAGGGCATCTCGGTGAAGAGCCACGGCTCGGCCGACGAGCTGTCCTTTGGTCACGCCATTTCCCGTGCCTTCGATGCGGCGGAGAATCGCGTCCTCGAGCGGATCAGCGAGCGCCTGGCGCAAAGCAGCGCGGCTTCGTCCGCGGTCGTGGAGACTCCCTGACATGTATGCACGCGTGATCGGTACCGGCAGCTACCTGCCGGGAAATCCCGTCAGCAACGACGACCTCGCGGCGCGGGGTATCGATACCAACGACGAGTGGATCGTCACCCGTACCGGTATCCGTTGCCGCCACCTGGCCGAAGCCGGCACGACCTCGAGCGAGCTCGGCCTGGTTGCTGCCCAGCGGGCGCTGGAAATGGCCGGGGTTGCTGCCGCCGATCTGGATTTGATCGTCGTTGCGACGTCGACCCCGGACTTCATCTTCCCGAGTACCGCCTGCATCATCCAGGGCAAGCTGGGCAACAAGGGGGCCGCCGCTTTCGATGTGCAGGCCGTTTGTGCCGGTTTCACCTACGCCCTGGGTATTGCCGAAAAATTCATCGCCTCCGGTTCGCACAAGAAGGCGCTGGTCATCGGTGCCGAGGTTTTCTCGCGCATCCTCGACTGGAACGATCGTGGTACCTGCGTGCTGTTCGGCGACGGCGCCGGTGCGGTCGTCCTCGAAGCTTCCGAGACGCCGGGCATCATGGCGACGGCGATGCACGCCGACGGCAGCCAGTTCGGCATCCTCAACGTGCCCGGGCAGGTTTGCGGCGGGCAGGTGACTGGTGATCCTTTCCTGCGCATGGATGGACAGGCCGTCTTCAAGTTCGCCGTCCGTGTCCTCGCCGACATCGCCGAAGAAGTCTGTGCCAAGGCCGGTATCGCCACCGCCGATCTCGACTGGCTGATCCCGCACCAGGCGAATATCCGGATCATCGAAGCCACCGGCAAGAAGCTCGGGGTCAACCGGGAAAAGGTGATCGTTTCCGTCGATCGCCACGGCAACACCTCGGCTGCATCGGTGCCGCTGGCGCTGGACGAAGCCGTTCGCGACGGACGCATCCAGCGCGGCCAGAAGGTTCTGGTCGAGGGCGTTGGCGGCGGTTTCACCTGGGGCGCGGCCCTGCTCGAATTCTGATAACAGGAGACTGATCGATGTCTTTTGCCTTCGTATTTCCCGGCCAGGGCTCGCAGAGTGTTGGCATGATGGCGGCCTACGGCGATGCCGCCGTGGTTCGCGCCACCTTTGACGAAGCTTCCGCCGCGCTTGGCGATGATCTGTGGGCGATGGTTGCCGACGGTCCGGCCGAAGTTCTGACCCAGACCGTCAATACCCAGCCGGTCATGCTCACTGCCGGTATCGCCGCCTGGCGCCTGTGGTGCGAGAAGGGCGGCAAGATGCCGGCCGTCGTCGCCGGTCACAGCCTGGGCGAATATTCGGCGCTGGTCGCCGCTGGTGTCATCGAGTTCAAGGACGCGGTGCCGCTGGTCCGCCTGCGCGCTGCCGCCATGCAGGAAGCGGTGCCGCTCGGCACCGGCGCGATGGCTGCCGTGCTCGGCCTGGACAACGCCGGCATCGTTGCCGCCTGTGCTGAAGCCGCGCAGGGCGAGATCGTCGAGCCGGTCAATTTCAACGCCAACGGCCAGACCGTGATTGCCGGCCACAAGGGCGCCGTCGAACGCGCCATGGACGCCTGCAAGGCGCGCGGTGCCAAGATGGCCAAGGCGCTGCCGGTGTCGGCCCCGTTCCACTCCTCGCTGATCCGCCCGGCCGCCGACAAGCTGGCGGCGCGTCTGGCCGAGCTGACGCTGCAGGCGCCGAAGATCCCGGTGATCAACAACGTCGACGTGGCGATCGAAAACGATCCGGCCCGGATCAAGGACGCGCTGGTGCGCCAGGCCTACAACCCGGTGCGCTGGGTCGAGACGATCCAGAAAATGGCCGCCATCGGCGTGTCGACCGTGGCAGAGTGCGGTCCGGGCAAGGTCCTGGCCGGTCTGACCAAGCGCTGTGCCGACGGTGTCGCCGGGGTCGCCCTGGCCGACGCGGCGGCCATCGAAGCCAACCTCGGCCTGGAGTAAGCGATGCTCAACGACAAGATTGCGCTGGTGACCGGCGCTACTCGCGGCATCGGTCGCGCCATCGCCCTCGAACTCGGTCGCCAGGGTGCCACCGTGATCGGTACGGCGACCAGCGAAGCCGGTGCCGGGCAGATTTCGGTCTACCTCGCCGAAGCCGGCATCAAGGGCCGCGGCGTCGTCCTCAACGTCACCGACAACGCCCAGACCGATGCCGTGCTCGCCGATGTTGCCAAGGAATTCGGTGCCATCACCGTGCTCGTCAATAACGCCGGCATCACCCGCGACAATCTGGCGATGCGCATGGGCGACGACGAGTGGGATGCGGTTGTCGATACCAACCTGAAGGCGGTTTTCCGCCTGTCGCGCGGCGTCATGCGCGGCATGATGAAGGCGCGCTTCGGCCGCATCGTCAATATTTCGTCAGTGGTCGGCTATTCCGGCAACGCCGGCCAGGCCAACTACTGCGCCGCCAAGGCCGGCGTCGCCGGTCTCTCCCGTTCGCTGGCGCGCGAGCTGGGCAGCCGCAACATCACGGTCAATTGCGTCGCGCCGGGCTTCATCGCCACCGACATGACGCATGCGCTGACCGAAGAACAAAAGGCCGCGATGCTGGCCTCGATTCCGCTGGCCCGTGCCGGCACGCCTGAAGACGTCGCCGGTGCGGTCGGCTTCCTGGTTTCTCCCGCTGCCTCGTATGTCACGGGTACCACCGTGCATGTGAATGGCGGCATGTTCATGGATTGATTTCACCAAGTCCCGGCTTTTGGTAGAATCAACACGTTTTTTTTCGTACCCCGAGGGGAAGGAGTTTTTCGAATGGATAACATCGTAGAGCGCGTCAAGAAGATCGTCGCCGAACAACTGGGTGTGAACGAAGCGGACATCAAGAACGAGTCCTCCTTCGTCGACGATCTGGGCGCGGATTCGCTGGACACCGTCGAGCTGGTCATGGCGCTGGAAGAGGAATTCGAGTGCGAAATTCCGGACGACCAGGCCGAGAAGATCACGACCGTCCAGCAGGCTGTCGATTACATCCTCGCCAACAAGCAGTAAGCCAATTCCGGTTTGAACCCGACAAGGCCGGCCCGCTAGGCCGGCCTTGTCACTTTTGCTTTCGGAGTGCACATCTTGGCACGTCGCAGAGTCGTCATTACCGGCCTGGGTCTGATTTCCCCGGTCGGCAACAGCGTCGAAGAAGGCTGGCAGAACATCATTGCCGGCCGTACCGGTATCGCGCCGATCACCCGTTTCGACACCTCCACCTTCCCGGTCCAGTTTGCCGGCGAAGTCAAGAATTTCGACATCACCCAGTACATCTCGGCCAAGGACGCACGCCGCATGGATACCTTCATCCATTACGGCCTGGCGGCGGGCATGCAGGCCGTGCGTGATGCCGGTCTCGACCAGGAGGGCGTCGCCGATCCCGAGCGCGTCGGTGTCGCCATCGGTTCAGGTATCGGCGGCCTGCCGCTGATCGAAGCCACCAAGGACGAGTACAACGCGGCCGGCGTGCGCAAGGTCTCGCCGTTCTTCGTTCCGGGGTCGATCATCAACATGATCTCCGGCAACCTGTCGATCGAGTTCGGCTTCAAGGGGCCGAACCTGTCGATCGTCACCGCCTGCACGACCGGCACTCACTCGATCGGCGAAGCTGCGCGCATCATCGAATACGGCGATGCCGACGTGATGGTCGCCGGCGGTGCCGAATCGACGGTTTCGCCGCTCGGTCTCGGCGGCTTCTGTGCCGCCCGCGCGCTGTCCACCCGCAACGACGACCCGGCCACCGCCAGCCGTCCGTGGGACAAGGACCGCGATGGTTTCGTGCTGGGCGAGGGCGCCGGCGTCCTGGTTCTCGAGGAGTACGAGCACGCCAAGGCCCGCGGCGCCAAGATCTACGCCGAAGTGGCTGGCTACGGCATGAGTGCCGATGCCTACCACATCACCGCCCCGAACATGGACGGCCCGCGCCGCTCGATGGTCAATGCGCTGAAGAACGCCGGCGTGACGCCGGCCGACGTCCAGTACGTCAATGCGCACGGCACATCGACCCCGCTCGGCGACAAGAACGAATCGGACGCGATCAAGGCCGCTTTCGGCGATGCCGCCTACAAGATCGTCGTCAATTCGACCAAGTCGATGACCGGTCACCTGCTTGGTGGCGCCGGCGGCGTCGAATCCTTGTTCACGGTGCTGGCGATCCATCACCAGATCTCGCCGCCGACGATCAACATCTTCAATCAGGATCCGGAGTGCGATCTGGATTACTGCGCGAACCAGGCGCGGCCGATGAAGATCGACGTGGCGCTGAAGAACAACTTCGGCTTCGGCGGTACCAACGGCTCGCTGGTGTTCAAGCGGGTCTAGGTCCCCGGATTTCGTTCCGGCGTACGAACGATGCAGCTTCCGATCACGATCGGGCTGCACCGTTCGCGTTTTATCGACGATGTTCTACTCTTGGTGTTGCTGCTGGTATTGGCGGCGGGGCTGTTGCTTCCCGGGCATTCGCCGTGGTCCGCAGGGATCTTGCTGCTTGGTGGTTTAAGCGGTGCTCTGGCCTGGCGCGGGTTGCGGCCGCAGGTCGAGGCCTTGCGCCTGCTTGCCGATGGTGGGCTGGAAATCCGCCGGGTCGCCGAAACGGCTTTCGTGGCTGTCGAGACCGAGCCCGGAGCGCTGCTGCATCCTGCCTTGCTGGTGGTGCGACTGCGCGCCGCGGACGGCCGTCGGGCCCTGCTGACGCTGACGGTCGACAGTCTTTCGCGAGAAGATTTCAGGCGCCTGCGAGTTTTCCTGCGCTGGCGCGGCGGCGCTGCCTGAGGACCGTGTTGCGCGGCTTTTTCGCCGTTTCCGGGTAATCGCGCGAATAGTGCAGGCCGCGGCTTTCGCGGCGGAGCATGGCGCAACGGATGATCAACTCGGCGGTCAGCACCAGGTTGCGCAGTTCGATCAGGTCATGGCTGACGCGGAAGTTGGCGTAGAACTCGTTGATCTCGCGCTTGAGCAGGCGGACGCGGTGTTCGGCGCGCTTCAGGCGCTTGGTCGTGCGCACGATGCCGACGTAGTCCCACATGAAGCGGCGCAGTTCGTCCCAGTTGTGCGAGATGACCACTTCCTCGTCGGCGTCGGTGACGCGGCTGTCGTCCCAGTGCGGCAGGGCCGGCGGCAGGGTGGTTTTCTGCGCCAGCATATCGCTGACCGCGGCTTCCGAGAAGACCAGGCATTCGAGCAGCGAATTCGAGGCCAGCCGGTTGGCCCCGTGCAGGCCGGTGCAAGACGCTTCACCGGCGACATAGAGGCCGGCGACGTCAGTGCGGCCGCTGAGGTCGCAGACGACGCCGCCGCAGGTGTAGTGGGCTGCCGGGACCACCGGGATCGGCTCGCGGGCGATGTCGATGCCGAGTTCCAGGCAGCGTGCGTGGATGTTCGGGAAATGCTCGCGGATGAAGGCTTCGCCCTTGTGCGAGATATCCAGATAGACGCAGTCGAGGCCGCGTTTCTTCATTTCGAAGTCGATGGCGCGGGCGACGATGTCACGCGGCGCCAGTTCCTCGCGTTCGTCGTGCTCGGGCATGAAGCGGGTGCCGTCGGGCAGCTTGAGCAGGCCGCCTTCACCGCGTACCGCTTCGGAAATCAGGAAGGACTTGGCCTTCGGGTGGTACAGGCAGGTCGGGTGGAACTGGATGAATTCCATGTTGGCGACGCGGCAGCCGGCCCGCCAGGCCATCGCGATGCCGTCGCCGGTCGAGGTGTCGGGGTTGGTCGTGAACAGATAGACCTTGCCGGCGCCGCCGGTGGCGATCAGCGTGCTGGCGGCGCCGATGGTCAGTACCTCGCCGGACTGGCTGTCGAGGACGTAGGCCCCGTGGCAGCGATTCTCGCCGGTGCCGATTTTCGTGCCGGTGATCAGGTCGACCGCGATATGGTCTTCGAAAACCCGGATGTTGGCGTGCTTGCGCACTTTCTCGGTCAGCGTCTGCTGGACCGCGGCGCCGGTCGCATCGGCGACGTGAATGACGCGGCGCGCACTGTGGCCGCCTTCGCGGGTCAGGTGGTAGCCGGACTCGTCCTTGGTGAAGGGGACCCCTTGCTCGATCAGCCATTCGATGGCGCGGCGGCCGTTCTCGACGACGAAGCGGGTGGCCTTTTCGTCGTTCAGCCAGGCGCCGGCGACGAAGGTGTCCTGGATGTGGGCCTCGATCGAGTCGCGGTTGTCGAGTACTGCGGCGATGCCGCCCTGGGCCCATCCGGAAGCCGAATCCTCGAGCTTGCGCTTGCTGATCAAGGCGACCCGGCAATGGTCCGCCAGGCGCAGCGCGGCCGACTGGCCGGCAAGTCCGCTGCCGATGATGAGCACATCAAAGTTGAGCACGATGGTTCCCGGAGAAGATGAATCCGGGCCGCAATATAGCACGCAGGAAACGATTCAGACCGTTACAGAAAATCACAATTAAGGATAAGTCGCAGGGGCGGACCCCAAATCGGCTGCGTTATACTGCGCCTCACAAGAACATTCCCCGGGGAAAAACAGAGTCATGAGCGAGCGCGAGGTCGATCAGTTGCTGGTCGAACGGGCGCAAGGCGGCGATCAGACCGCCTTCGACCAGTTGGTTAACAAGTACCAGCGCAAGCTGGGGCGCTTGTTGTCGCGCTACATCCGCGATGCGGCAGAAGTCGAGGATGTCTCGCAGGAGGCTTTCATCAAGGCCTACCGCGCCTTGCCGTCGTTCCGCGGCGACAGCGCCTTCTACACCTGGCTGTACCGGATCGGGATCAATACCGCCAAGAATTATCTGGTTTCCCAGGGCCGCCGGGCGCCGACCTCGACCGAGTTCGACGCCGACGAAGCCGAAGGATTCGAGGATGCCGCGTTGCTGCGCGACATCAACACGCCGGAAAGCCTGCTCATGTCGAAGCAGATCGGCCAGACCGTGAACAGCGCGATGGACGCCCTGCCCGAAGAGTTGCGCACGGCGATCGTGCTGCGCGAGATCGAGGGGCTGTCCTACGAAGAAATCGCCGGCATCATGAACTGTCCGATCGGTACCGTCCGTTCGCGCATCTTCCGGGCCCGCGAGGCAGTCGCCGGCAAGCTGCGGCCCTTGCTCGACACGGCTCCCGACCGGCGCTGGTGATGCAGGGCGAAGCGAGCACGATCCGCGCCGTGGTCCGTGCGGTGGACGCCGACGGCGCCCATGTCGAGGTTGCCCAGGGCGGCTGCGGGCGTTGTCACGAAAAAGGTGGCTGCGGTGGCCAGCACCTGACCCAGGCCTTCTGCAGCGGTCCGCGCCGCTACTACGTGGCCAACGACATCGGTGTCCAGGTTGGCGACCAGGTCACTGTCGAGGTCGCGGCCGGCAGTCTGCGGCGTGGCGCCAACCTGGCCTACGGCATGCCGCTGCTCGGCCTGATCGGCGGTGCGCTGGCCGGCAAGGCGCTGGCCGGTGACGCTGGGGCGATCATCGGCGGCGGCCTCGGCCTGGTGCTGGCGTACTGGTTGCTCGCCAGAAAAACGCGAAATTCGCCCGTCGACCGTCAAACCCAGCCGCGCATCGTTGCTCGCCATGCCCCGGCCAGCGAGGCCGTGCCACGATGAAGCGGCTCCTCGCCGTCGTCGCCCTTTGTCTGTGCTGCGGCCTGGCCGCAGCGCAGGTGCGCGGCCTGCCCGATTTCAGCGAGCTTGCCGAACGCCAGGGGCCTGCCGTCGTCAATATCGGCACCAGCCAGTTGGCGCGGAGCCAGGCACTGCCGCTGCCCTTTGACGAGAACGACCCGGCTTTCGAGCTGTTCAAGCGCTTTTTTCCGCGCCAGCCGGGGGCCGGCGGCACGCCACGAGAATTCGAGAGCAAGTCGCTTGGCTCGGGTTTCATCATCAGTGCCGACGGCTACATCCTGACCAACGCCCACGTTGTCGATGGCGCCGACGAGGTCAGCGTTCGCCTGACCGACAAGCGCGAGTTCAAGGCCAGGCTCGTCGGTGCCGACAAGCGTACCGACGTCGCCCTGCTCAAGATCGATGCCGCCGGGCTGCCCGTCGTCAAGCTCGGCGACCCGACGCGGCTCAAGGTTGGCGAATGGGTGGTGGCGATCGGCTCGCCTTTCGGTTTCGACAACTCGGTCACGGCCGGTATCGTTTCGGCGAAGGGCAGGGCGTTGCCGCAGGAAAATTACGTGCCTTTCATCCAGACCGATGTGGCGATCAATCCGGGCAACTCCGGCGGGCCGCTGTTCAACCTGAATGGCGAGGTGGTCGGCATCAATTCCCAGATATACAGCCGCAGCGGCGGTTACATGGGGGTTTCGTTCGCGATTCCGATCGATGTCGCGATGGAAATCCAGCAACAACTGCGGTCGACCGGGAAAGTCAGTCGCGGCCGGCTCGGCGTGGTCATCCAGGAGGTGAGCAAGGAGCTGGCCGAGTCGCTCGGTCTGGCTCGCCCGATGGGCGCCGTGGTCAATGCCATCGAGCCAGACGGGCCGGCGCAGAAAGCCGGCATTGCCGCCGGCGACGTGATTCTCCGGTTCGACGGCAAGACGGTGAACAGCTCGGCCGAGCTGCCCCGCCTGGTCGCCGCGACCCGGCCGGGGACGCGGGCGCTGGTCCAGGTCTGGCGCCAGGGCAAGTTGCGCGAGATCGCGGTGACGGTCGGCCAGATGGTCGACGAACGGGCCGAGCCTGCCCGTCCGGAACGCAAGGGGCGGGCGCAGCCGCAGGCGGCCAACCGGCTGGGGCTGGTGGTGGCCGAGTTGGCGCCGGAAAAACGGCGCGAGCTTGGTGTCGATGGCGGCCTGCTGGTCGAGGAAGTGCGCTCGGCCGGTGCCCGCGCCGAGCTGCGCCCGGGTGATGTGCTGCTTGCCCTGATCAGTCGCGGCAGTGCCACCGAACTCAAGTCGGTCGAACAGTTCAGCAGGCTGCTCGGCCAGTTCGACCGGAACGCCAACATCACCCTGCTGATCCGTCGCGGCGACCTGCAAACCTTTGTCACCATCCGGGGATCGAATGCCAACCATTGAACTGACCTTGATGAGCCGCGGCTACTGTCACCTCTGCCACGACATGGAGGCGGCGCTGGCGCCGCTGGCGGCGGAATTCGGGGCGACGGTGACGGTGGTCGATGTCGATGCCGATCCGGCGCTCGAAGCCAGATACGACGAACTGGTGCCGGTGCTGCTGCATGGCGAAACCGAGCTCTGTCACTACTTCCTGGACGAGGCCAAAACCCGTGAATATTTGGCTGGAATCCGCTAGAATTCAGGGTCTTCCGAATCGCTAAGGGCGCCGTTAGCGCCCTTTTTTACTGCCTGCAATGGACCACATCAGAAACTTCAGCATCATCGCCCACATCGACCACGGCAAATCGACCCTGGCCGATCGCATCATCCATCTCTGCGGCGGCCTGTCCGATCGCGAAATGGAGGCGCAGGTGCTCGATTCGATGGATATCGAGCGCGAGCGCGGCATCACCATCAAGGCGCAGACGGCGGCGCTGCAGTACAAGGCGCGTGACGGCAAGGTGTACAACCTGAACCTGATCGACACGCCGGGACACGTCGACTTCTCCTACGAGGTTTCGCGCTCGCTGTCGGCCTGCGAAGGCGCACTGCTGGTCGTCGATGCCTCGCAAGGTGTCGAGGCACAGACGGTGGCCAATTGCTACACGGCGCTCGACCTCGATGTCGAGGTGGTGCCGGTGCTCAACAAGATCGACCTGCCGTCGGCCGACCCGGACAACGCCCGCCAGGAAATCGAGGACGTGATCGGCATCGACGCCACCGACGCGGTGCTCGCTTCGGCCAAGACCGGCCTCGGCGTCGAGGACATCCTCGAAGCCGTGATCGCCTGCGTGCCACCGCCCAAGGGCGACGTCAGCGCGCCGCTGAAGGCGCTGATCATCGACTCGTGGTTCGACAACTACGTCGGCGTCGTCATGCTGGTGCGTGTCGTCGAAGGCGAGATGAAGCCGAAGGACAAGCTCTACTTCATGTCCACCGGCGCCACCCAGTTGTGCGAACAGGTCGGCGTGTTCACCCCGAAATCCCTGCAGCGCCCTTCGCTGAAGGCCGGCGAGGTCGGTTTCGTGATCTCCGGGATCAAGGAGCTGAAAGCCGCCAAGGTCGGCGACACGATCACCCTGGCCGACCGTAAAGCGCCGGAGCCGCTGCCCGGCTTCAAGGAAATCAAGCCGCAGGTGTTCGCCGGGCTCTACCCGGTCGAGTCGAACCAGTACGACTCGCTGCGCGAAGCGCTGGAAAAGCTCAAGCTCAACGACGCCTCGCTGCAGTACGAGCCGGAAGTCTCGCAGGCGCTGGGCTTCGGCTTCCGCTGCGGTTTCCTCGGCCTGCTCCACATGGAAATCGTCCAGGAACGCCTGGAGCGCGAGTTCGACCAGGACCTGATCACCACCGCGCCGACCGTGGTTTATGAGGTCGTCCAGCGCGACGGCTCGGTGATCCAGGTCGAGAACCCGGCCAAGCTGCCGGAAGTCAGCAAGGTCGAGGAAGTGCGCGAGCCGATCATCACCGCCACCATCTTCGTGCCGCAGGACTACCTGGGCAACGTCATCACGCTGTGCAACCAGAAGCGCGGCAACCAGGTCGACATGCACTACCACGGCCGCCAGGTGAAGCTGGTCTATGAAATGCCGATGGCCGAAGTGGTCATGGATTTCTTCGACAAGCTGAAGTCCTGCTCCAAGGGCTATGCCTCGCTCGACTACGATTTCAAGGAATACCGCGCCGCCGACGTGGTCAAGCTCGACATCCTGATCAATGGAGAGAAGGTCGATGCGCTGTCGCTGATCGTGCACCGCTCCAATTCGCAGTACCGCGGCCGCGAACTGGCGTCGAAGATGCGTGAGCTGATTCCGCGCCAGATGTACGACGTCGCCATCCAGGCGGCCATCGGCTCGCACATCATCGCCCGCGAGAACGTCAAGGCGATGCGCAAGGACGTGCTGGCCAAGTGCTACGGCGGCGACATCACCCGCAAGAAGAAGCTGCTGGAAAAGCAGAAGGCCGGCAAGAAGCGCATGAAACAGGTCGGTTCGGTGGAAATCCCGCAGGAAGCCTTCCTCGCCGTGCTGCGCGTCGATAACTGAGATACCGCATGAACTTCGCCCTGATCCTCCTCGTCCTGACCGTCATCACCGGCATCCTGTATGCGGTGGACATTCTCAAGTTCCGGAAATTGCGCGCCGCCAGCGACAAGCAGCCCCCGTGGGTGGAGTGGGGCGCCGATTTCTTCCCGGTGATCCTGATCGTCTTCGTGCTCCGCTCCTTCCTTTTCGAGCCGTTCAAGATCCCCTCGGGGTCGATGATCCCGACCTTGCTGGTCGGCGACTTCATTCTTGTCAACAAGTACACCTACGGCATCCGCCTGCCGGTGATCAACACCAAGATCATCGACATCAACCAGCCGCAGCGCGGCGACGTGATGGTCTTCCGCTACCCCGAAGATCCTTCGCTCGACTACATCAAGCGCGTCGTCGGCCTGCCCGGCGATACCGTTGCCTACCAGAACAAGCAACTGTCGATCAACGGCAAGCCGGTCGAGATGAAGCGTATCGGCGATTACCTGCATTCGGAGCGTCTCTACTATTCCGAGCAGTACACCGAGATGCTCGGCGAGGTCGAGCATCGCATCCTCAACGACACCGATGCACCGGATTTCGTGCCTGGCGTATCCGCCTTTCCCTACCGGGAAAATTGCACTTACAATGCCAGCGGCGTGATTTGCAAGGTGCCGGACGGTCATTACTTCATGATGGGCGACAATCGCGACAACAGTCGCGACAGCCGGGCCTGGGGCTTCGTGCCGGAGGCCAACATCGTCGGCAAGGCCTTCTTCATCTGGCTGAACTTCAGCGACTTCAGCCGCATCGGTGCATTCAGATAAGGTGGAAACCATGAAACAGCAACGTGGCGTAGCGCTTTCCGGTCTGCTCTTCTGGAGCCTCGTCTTGGTCCTCGTGGCAGTGCTCGGCCTGAAGGTGACGCCGAGCGTCATCGAGTACTACAAGATTCTCAAGGACACCAAGGCGGTAGTCGCCAAGGCGACGCCGGACGCAACCGTGGCCGAGCTGCGCCGCTCCTTCGAGAAATTCGCCGAGGTCGATCACCTGGATTTCTCCTCGAAGAACCTCGAGATCTTCAAGGATCGCGGCCAGGTGGTCATCGAATTCGCCTACGAAAAGCGCATCCCGTTGTTCGCCAACGTCAGCCTGGTGATCGACTACAAGGGGACGACCGCGGAATAGGCATGACCGCGAAGATTCCTCCGCTGGAGATCGGCCACGTATTTTCCGATCCGGTGCTGCTGCGCACCGCGCTCACCCATCGCAGCTTCGGCACGCCCAACAACGAGCGCCTGGAGTTCCTCGGCGACGGCATCCTCGATTGCGTGATCGCCGACCTCCTGTACCGCCGTTTTCCCGAGTTGCCCGAGGGCGACCTGTCACGGCTGCGCGCCAACCTGGTCCGCCAGGAAACGCTGCACGGCCTGGCCCAGCAGCTGCGCATCGGCACGCTGTTGCGCCTCGGCGAGGGCGAACTGAAAAGCGGCGGGGCGGCCCGTCCGTCGATCCTCGCCGATGCCCTCGAAGCCGTCTTCGGCGCCGTCTATCTCGATGCCGGCTTTGGTGCTGCCAGCGAAGTCATCGCCCGGCTCTACGCGCCGCTGCTCGCCGGCCTCAAGCCCGGCCAGTTCCAGAAGGACGCCAAGACCCGCCTGCAGGAATGGCTGCAGGGCCGGAAGAAGCCGCTGCCGCGCTATGTCCTGCTGGAAACCAGCGGCGCCGCCCATGAACAATCCTTCGTCGTTGCCTGCGAGATCGATCAGCCGGCGCTGCGCTCCCAAGGTGTTGGCAGCAGTCGCCGCATCGCCGAACAGAATGCCGCCGAAGCGGCCTTGAAAGCCCTCAATCCATGACCGAAATCCGCTCCGGCTACATCGCCATCGTCGGCCGCCCCAACGTCGGCAAGTCGACGCTGCTCAACCACCTGATCGGCGAGAAGATCAGCATCGTCTCGCGCAAGGCGCAGACCACCCGGCACCGCATCACCGGCATCCTGACCGAAGCCGACGCCCAGTTCGTCTTCGTCGATACGCCGGGCTTCCAGACCAAGTTCTCGAACGCGCTGAACCGGGCGATGAACCGTGGCGTGACGCAGACCTTGAACGACGTCGATCTCGTCCTATTCGTCATCGAGGCCGGCCGCTACGACGCCAAGGACAAGGCGGTCGTCCGCTTGTTGCCGAAGGACCGGCCGGTGATCCTGGTCATCAACAAGACCGACCTGCTGAAGAGCCGGGAAGCCTTGCTGCCTTTCCTCGCCGAAGTCTCGGCCGATTTCGACTACACCGCCGTGGTTCCGGTCAGCGCTGCCAAGGGCCGGCAGACGCAGGACCTGCTCAAGGAGGCGCGCAAGCACCTGCCGAACGAGGGCCTGATGTTCCCCGAGGACGACCTGACCGACAAGTCGGAACGCTTCCTCGCCGCCGAATACATCCGCGAGAAGGTCTTCCGCCTGCTCGGCGACGAACTGCCGTACGCCACCGCCGTCGAGATCGAGAAGTTCGAGGTCGAGGGCAACCTGCGCCGAATTTACGCTGCCATCGTCGTCGACCGTGAGAATCACAAGGCGATCGTCATCGGCAAGGGCGGCGAATCGCTCAAGCGCATCGCCAGCGAGGCGCGCCAGGACATGGAGCGGCTGTTCGACGGCAAGGTCTATCTCGAAGTCTGGGTCAAGGTGAAGTCGGGCTGGAACGACGACGAACGCCTGCTCAAGAGCCTCGGCTACGAGTAATCCCCTTACCTGGGCCATCTCGCCATGAGTCTGCGCAGCAAGGTCGACGGCCAGCCCGCCTACGTGCTGCACAGCATGCCGTTTCGCGAGACCAGCCTGATCGTCGAAGTCTTCAGCCGCGATTTCGGCCGCATGGCGCTTCTGGCGCGCGGCGCCCGCCGGCCGCGGGCGGCGATCCGCGGCCTGCTGATGGGTTTCCAGCCGCTGGAAATCGGCTGGGCCGGCAAGGGCGAGGTGCTGACGCTGATGAAGGCCGAATGGGTCGGCGGCCAGCCGCTGCTCGGCGGCGAGGCGCTGTTCTGCGGCTACTACCTGAACGAGTTGCTGATGCATTTGCTGCCGCGCGAGGACGCGCACCAGACGCTGTTCGCCCGCTACGCCGAAACCCTGCAGCGCCTGGCCGCGCACAGCGACGCGGCGACCCGCGAGGGCGATCTGCGCAGCTTCGAGAAGGCGCTGTTGCAGGAACTCGGTTATGGCCTGATGCTCGACCACGATGCAGCCGGCGAGCCGATTGTCGCCGAGGCGTTCTACACTTACCGGATGGAGCAGGGGCCGGTGCGTCTGGCGCATGCCGAAGCCGATGCCCAGGTGGTGCGCGGCAGCAGCTTGCTCGATCTTGGCGCCGGCGATTTCTCCAACCCGCGTTCGCGTGGCGAGGCCAAGACGCTGATGCGCACGCTGCTGAGCTATTACCTGGGCGGCCAGGAACTGGAAACCCGCAAGATTTTCAAGGAGTTGCAGGAACTATGATCGAACTCGGCGTCAACATCGACCACATCGCCACCGTCCGCCAGGCCCGGCGCACCTACGAACCCGATCCCGTCTGGGGCGCTGTCGAGGCGCATCTGGGTGGTGCCGATGGCATCACCGTCCATCTGCGCGAGGATCGCCGGCACATCCAGGATGCCGACGTCCGCCGGCTCAAGGAAACGACGCAGATCAAGCTCAACCTGGAAATGGCGGCGACTGACGAGATGGTCGGCATCGCCTGCGCGACCCGGCCGGAAATGGCCATGCTGGTGCCGGAAGGGCGGCACGAGGTGACCACCGAGGGCGGCCTCGACATCGTCGGCCAGGAGGCTCGCCTCAAGGACGTGATCGCCCGCCTGCGCGACGCCGGCATCACCACCAGCGTCTTCATCGACGCCGAAATCCCGCAGATCGAGGCGGCGGCGCGGATCGGTGCCAGCGTCTGCGAGATCCACACCGGCCCCTACGCCCATGCCTTCTACGAGAAAGGCCGCGATGCCGAGGCGCCGGCGGTGCTCGCCGAACTGCAGAAAATCCGCGTCGCCGGCCGTGCTATCCGCCAGCTCGGCATGCGCTTCAACGCCGGCCATGCGCTCAACTACTACAACGTCCAGCCGGTCGCCCGACTGGCCGGCATCCGCGAACTGCACATCGGCCACGCCATCGTCAGCCGCGCCGTCTTTGTCGGCTTGCGCGAGGCGGTGCGCGAGATGAAGGCTTTGATGGTCGCTGCCGCGGCGAATCCGGAAGCGGAATGATCGTCGGCATCGGCACCGACATCGTCGCTGTCGCCCGGCTGCGCGGCATGTGGGAACGGCACGGCGACAAGGCGCTGGACAAGCTGCTGGCGCCGGATGAGCTGGACGATTTCGCGCGTGCCGCCGACAAGGGCCGCTTCCTGGCCAAGCGCTTCGCCGCCAAGGAGGCCTTTGCCAAGGCTTTCGGCACTGGCGTGCGGCCGCCGGTGCTGCTGCCGGCGATTGCCGTCGGCCACGACGCACTGGGCAAGCCGGTGTTTCACTTTCACGGTCAACTGGCGGAAATTGTCGAAAACCGGCGGTTGACCGTTCACCTTTCGATCAGCGACGAAGCCGAATACGCCGTCGCCTACGTTTTGCTGGAGCAAGCATGAGCGCCAAGCTGCCCGGTCCGCTGATGATCGACATCGCCGGCACCGAACTCACCGACCTCGACCGTGAACGCCTGTGCCACCCACTGGTCGGCGGCATCATCCTGTTCACCCGCAATTACCGCGACCGCGCTCAGCTCACAGCGCTGTGCGATGAAATCCACGCGCTGCGCGAGCCGCGCCTGCTGATCGCCGTCGATCACGAAGGGGGCAGGGTGCAGCGCTTCCGCGAGGGCTTCACCCGGCTGCCGCCGATGCGCGCCCTCGGCCAGCTGCACGACAGCGATCCGGCTGCCGCGCTGACAGCCGCCCGCGCCGCCGGTTTCGTGCTCGCCGCCGAACTGCGCGCCTGCGGCGTCGATTACTCGTTCACGCCGGTGCTCGACCTCGACTACGGCCCGTCGCGCGTCATCGGCGACCGCGCCTTCCACCGCGACCCGGCGGTCGTCGTTGCACTCGCCGGTGCCCTCGGCGAGGGGCTGAAAGCCGGCGGTACGGGCACCTGCGGCAAGCATTTCCCCGGCCACGGCTACGTCATTCCCGACTCGCATGTCGAGCTGCCGATCGACGACCGGCCGCTCGCGGCGATGGCCGACGACCTGCGCCCCTACCGCGAACTGGTACTCGACGCGGTGATGGCGGCGCATGTCATCTACGAATGTTTCGACTGCAATACTGCTGTATTTTCAAATAAATGGATAGGTTATTTGAGAAACGACTTGAAGTTTGACGGGGTTGTTTTCACCGACGATCTGTCGATGGCCGGTGCCGGCGTCGTCGGCGACATGCTGGCGCGCGTGCAGACCGCCTGGGCCGCTGGCTGCGACATGCTGCTCGTCTGCAACGCACCGGACGCCGTCGCCCAGGTACTCGCCGGCTGGCAACCGGAAATCGATGCGCGCCGCGGCGAGCGCGTCGCCCGGCTGCTGCCGGCGGATACCCGGTGCTATGCCGACCCGCATCTCTATCGCGAAGCGCTGCAGGCGCTGGCGCGGCTTGCCTGAGTCAGTCGTCGCCGCCGCGACGCGCTGCCTTCAGCGCCGAATGCCGGCGCTTGGCTTCCTGACGGCGGCGGACGGCGCCACGGCTCGGTTGGGTCGGCCGGCGCGCCTTGGCCTCGACGCAGGCGGCGGCGACCAGCATTTCCAGCCGGCGCAGCGCCTCGGCGCGGTTTTTTTCGAGGCTGCGGAATTCCTGCGCCTTGATCACCAGCACGCCGTCCTTGCTGATGCGCCGGTCGTCGAGCGCCAGCAGGCGGGCACGCACGGCTTCCGGCAGCGACGAGGCGGTGATGTCGAAGCGCAGGTGGGCGGCGCTCGACACCTTGTTGACGTTCTGCCCGCCGGCGCCCTGAGCGCGAATGGCAGTGAATTCAATTTCGTCGGGCGGAATCGCGGGAATCTTCATGCCCGCCAGTGTAGCGCGGCGACGTGCCGGGAACGCAGCGGCCATTCGCGGACTCCAAGCGGCGTCCGCCAACCCAGGAGAAAACAATGAACGACAGCCTCTACGACATTCCGCTAAACAGCCTCGACGGCCGCCCGGCCAGCCTGCGCGACCACGCCGGCGAAGTGCTGCTGGTGGTCAACGTCGCCTCGCGCTGTGGCCTGACGCCGCAGTACGAGGGCCTGGAAAAGCTGCACCGGGAACTGGCGGTGCGCGGTTTCCAGGTGCTCGGCTTCCCATGCAACGATTTCGCCGGCCAGGAACCGGGCACACCCGAGGAGATCGGCGCCTTCTGCAGCAGCAATTACGGCGTCAGCTTTCCGCTGTTCGCCAAGCTGCAGATCAACAGTGCGCCGCGCCATCCGCTCTACGCGGCGCTGATCGCCGCGGCGCCGGCAACCGTCTTCCCGGCCGGCAGCGATTTCCGCGCCAAGCTCGCCGGCTACAACATGCTGCCGGCCAACGCCAGCGACGTGCTGTGGAATTTCGAAAAATTCCTGGTCGACCGTGAGGGGCGCGTCGTCGGCCGCTTCTCGCCCGATACCGCGCCCGACGACGCGGCGCTGCGGGCGGCGATCGAGACGCTGCTCTGATGTCGGCCAAGCCCGACGTCTGCCTGCCAAGCGGTGACGCCGAGCTGGCGATGCTCGACGTCTATATGCCGATGATGAAATCGGCGGCCATCGTCTCGGCCGGCCAGCTCGGCCTGTTCGAAGCGCTCGCCGCCGGGCCGCTGGCCGCCGGCGAACTGGCCGGGCAGCTGCAGGCGTCGGCGCGCGGCATCGCGACGCTGGCCGATTTCCTGGTCGCCATCGGCTATCTCGAACGCCAGGGCGAGGCCTACGCCAACACGGCGTTGACCCAGCGCTGGTTCACCTCACGCGGCGCCGTCGATTACACGCCGGGCCTGCTGTGGACCGCCGAAGCCTGGCCGATGCTGGGTGAGCTGGCCGGTGCGGTGCGCCGCGGCGGGCCGCAGACCACGCTGTGGCAGGCGATGCAGGCGCGGCCGCAGCTCGGCGAGCGGTTTTCCGCCTACATGGGCGCGTTCGCCCGCGACCTCGGCCCCGACTTGCTGGCGCGTGTGCCGGTAGGCGACGAGCAGCGCCGCCTGCTCGATCTCGGCGGCTCGCACGGCCTGCATTCGATCCGCTTCTGCGAGCGCTATCCGCAACTCAGCGCGCAGATCGTCGACCTGCCCAGCGCGCTGAGCGAGACGCCGGCGACCATCGCCGCCCACGGCCTAGCCGAACGCATCGCGCTGACCCCGGGCGACGTTCTCGAGTTCGACTGGGGCCAGGGCTTCGACCTCGTCTTCTACCTCTCGGTCGCGCACAACCAGGGCGCCGACGACAACCGCCACGTCATCCGGCGCATCCGCGACAGCCTCAAGCCCGGCGGCCTGCTGGTGATCCACGAATACCTCGACGACCAGCCGCCCGGCGCCTACCATGCCGCCTTCAAGCTGACGCTGCTCTACGAGACCGGCACGCAGATCCACCGCGAAGCCGACTACCGCGACTGGCTGGGCGAAGCGGGTTTTGCCGCTATCGAACGCATCGACCTCGATCCGCGCGAGAAGGGCTCGCTGCTGCTGGCCCGCTGCTGAACCGGTTTTTGCCCGGATCTGACCGTCGACCGTCAGATCCGGGCAAGTTGACCTGGATCAATTAAATCAAATAATCATGCACTTAGTGCGACAACTTGTCGCATTCCCAGCGATGTAACGCTGTGTAACCATTGCGCGCCTTCTGACTTTCGGCGTATGCAATGCCCAGATTCCGTTTCTCCTTCATCCCGCTGCTGGCGCTTCTGTTGAGTGCCGGCGGCGCTGCCGCGCAGGCTCATGGCGAGCATGGCGATCACCTCGAACCGGCGGCGTGGACCCGTCATCCGCAGCTGCTGGTCACGATGACGCGCGGTGCGGCCCCGGGCCTGCGGGTTAGCGCGGTCGGTGGCGCCTTCGAGCACGTCGTCCTGCAGACGCCGGAAGCGCCGGCTGCCGTCGTCCTCGACGCGGCGGCCGGTGGCTGGACGGTGAGCAAGGCGCAGATGGGGAGCGGCGGCCACCTGTGGTTGATGGCGACCCGCGAGAACGCAAGCGAAGTCGTGCGCGCCGCCACCCATTACTTTTTCCCGGCCCGGCACCGGGTGCCGACCGAGATGCTGCGCGCTCCGCGCGGCGGCCTCGAGATCGTTCCCCTGCGCCTGCAGGAGCATGGCGGCACGCGCGAAGGCAGCCGCTGGCGCTTCCTGCTGCGTCACGACAACCAGGCCTTGCCCGGCAAGCCGCTGACGCTGGAAACCGAAGGCGGCAGCCGGCGGCAGTTCGAAGCCGACGCGGACGGCATCGCCGAGGTGGTCTTCCCGCACGATTTCCGGCCCGAACGATTGACCGCGAAGGAGGGCATCAACGCCCGCCAGGCCTTCGTCCTCGCCGTCGAGCACGAAGCCGGCGGCAAGCGCCATCTGACCACCTACAACCACGTCTACAACCCCGACCGGATGCGCGAACGCAGCCTGGCCCTGGGCGCTGGCGTCTTCGCGCTGGGCATGCTCCTGGCCGTGCCGCTGCTGCGCCGCAAGGAGAAGAAAGATGCGTGACTTGCTCAAGCAGGCGGCGCCGACGCTGTCGCGGCTGCGCTTCCTGGTGCAGTTGCTGACTTTTGCCCTCAGCGTCTATGGCGGCCTGCTCGTCGGCAGCTACGCGGCGCAGAAGATTTCCACCGCACTGCCGGCGCTGTCCTGCGCCTACGACAGCGTCAATGGCGGCTACTGCGTGCTGGTGCCGCTGCAGCACCAGATGGACCACCGCGTCGGCGCGGTGATGGCGCGGGCGCAGCAGGTCACAGTGCAGGTGCTGATCCCGGTGTTCGTCACCTTCAGCACCTTCCTGCTGTTCTTCTTCGTTCTCGGCAAGGCCTTCTGCGCCTGGGTCTGCCCGCTGGGGACGGTGCAGGAATGGCTGTTCCGTCTTGGCCGCCGCCTCGGTTTCGCCATGACGCCGGTGCCGGCCGGCAAGCTGCGCTGGCTGCGCCCGGTGAAATGGCTGGTCTTGCTCGCCCTGGTCTTCGTCGTTCCCTTGCTTGCCGGCCTCGGCTACGCGCCGCATTCGGCCGGCAACCCGTATTGCGACATCTGCCCGTCGCGCATCGTCACCACCTTGCTCACCGCCAATACCGAGGAACTGGCGATCCGTACCGGTGCCGACGGCTTCAGTCTCGGTCTCGGCATTGTCGGCAACCTGCTCGCCGGCTTCGTCGTCGCCGCCGCGCTGGCGGTGCGTCAGCCGTTCTGCCGCATCTGCCCGATGCTGGCGCTCAACGCCGTCGCCCGGCACGCCGCGCTGCTGCGCCTGAGCAAGGTCGAACACGGCAAATGCGACAAGTGCGGCATCTGCACCAGGGCCTGTCCGATGGACATCCCGGAAATCCACCACGCGCACGGCCGACGGGCCTTCAACGAAGATTGCACGCTGTGCGGACGCTGCGCCGAGTTCTGTCCCGACGATGGCGTCATCGGCATCAAGTTCGGGCCGCTGGCGCTCTTCTCCTCGGCCCGCGACTACTACAAGAAACGGGTCCGCGGCGAAACGCCGGAAGGCGAGGTCAAGCCGATACGCATCGTGCGCAAACCAGCGCGGGAAACCCATGCCGGCTGAAACCCCGACCTCGCTGCTGACCGTCTTCCTGCTCGGCGTCTCGCTCGGGCTGACCGCCTGCGCCGCGACCTGCCTGCCGTTCATCGGCACGCTGGCCTTCGGCAAGGCCGGCGGCCGGCGCGCCGGGCTGGTCGATACCGGGCTTTTCCTCGGCGGTCGCCTGCTCGCCTATGCGATGCTCGGCGGGCTGGCCGGGCTGGTCGGCGCCGGTTTCGTCAAATGGCTGGCCGGCGGCCTCGGCAACCTGGTCATCGGCGGCGTCGCCTGCCTGACTGCCTTGCTGCTGGCGGCGCCGCCGCAGAAACACCACGCCGTTTGCGGTCGACCGCAAAAACTGGCCAGTTTTCCGCCTTTCCTGCTCGGCGTCGCCCTGACGCTGATTCCCTGCGCGCCGCTGGCCACGCTGCTGGCGACCGCGGCGGCCGGACCGTCGGCCGGGCAGGGCGCGCTGCTCGGCCTGGTCTTCGGTCTCGGGGCGCTGCTCACCCCGATGCTCGTCCTGATTCCCGCCTGCGCCAGCCTCGGCGGCCATCTGCGCGGCGACCAGCCGTGGCTGGCCGGGCTGCTCCGCCAGGGGGCCGCCGTCGTGCTGCTGCTCATCGGCTGCCGGCGGATCGCCACTCTGTCGCCGCTGGCCGCGCTGCTGGTGCTGCTCTGCGTCCTGCTCGCGGCGCTGCTCATGCATTGGCGGCGGTGGCGGACGCCCCGGGCGCCGGTCTTTCCCCTTGTCTTCCGCGCCGGTGCGGACTGACTGTTTTCACTGCAACCTGCTGATTCCATGAAAAACCAAGATCCATCCGTTCTGCCGCGCCTGCATCCGCTCAGCGCCGCCATCCTGCTCGCGCTTGCCGCGCCTTTGGCCGCCGAGGAGGCGGGCATCCTGTCCACCGTCGTCGTCACCGCCGCCAGCTACGCCCAGGACATCCGCGATGTCCAGGCCAGCGTCCAGGTCGTCGGCCGCCGCGAAATCGAGGCGACGCCCGGGGTTTCGCTGCTCGATTCGCTCGACCAGGCGGTCGGCGTGGACACCCGCGGCAGCTCGCTGAACAGCTCGGTGAGCATGCGCGGCATGACCGGCAGCGGCACGCTGATCCTCTTCGACGGCATGCGGCGTACCCAGAAATACGGCTCGCGCGACATCAACCTCTACGGCACCGAGGATGTCGAGCAGATCGAGATCGTCCGCGGCCCGATGTCCGCACTCTACGGCGCCGACGCCTCCGGCGGCGTGATCAACGTCATCACCCGCCAGCCCCGGCTGGGCAGCGGCTTGCACGGCGGCGTCTCGGTCACCTACGGCCAGTCGCAGGGGCGCCAGCGCGAGACCGATCTGTGGAAGGGCCATCTCGAGTACGGTGGCGAAGTGCTGACCCACCGGCTCAGCGTCGAGCAGCGCAATCGCGACGAGTACCGGGTGAACCGCGACAGCTACGCGGCCGATCTCAAGGGCGTCGATGAAACCTACGTCAACTACCAGGGATCGGCGCAGCTGGCGCCCGGGCAGAAGCTGCGGCTGACCCTCGAGCACACCCGCCAGGACGACGAAAGCCCGGGACAGCTGAGCAGCGCGCCGTTCACCCGCTTCAACGCCTACGAGCGCGAGGATCGCGACTACGGCAGCCTCGGCTACAGCGGCGAAGTCGGCCCCGGCATTCTCAGCCTGGACGCGTCGCTCGGCCGCAGCGAGGCGAAGACGACCCGCGCCTATCCCCTGATCGAGGCCACCGACTACACCCAGACTCAGTACGCCGCCCGCTATGTCCTGCCGTTTGGCGAACATACGCTGACCGTCGGCGCCGGCGAGCAGCATGACCGGCTGAGCATCGCCAACAACACCAGCCAGACGGGCGACCGCAGCAATCGTTACCTGCTCGCCCAGGCCGACATCCGCCTCAATCCTGCCTGGAGCGTGCTGGCCGGCATCCGCCACGACCGCTTCAACGAATTCGGCGACGCCACGACGCCGCGGCTGTCGCTGCAGTACGCCCCGGGCAACTGGCGCCTGCGCGCCAGCTACGGCGAATCCTTCCGGGCGCCGACCGTGCTCGAGCAGTACGCGACCTTCGTCCGCGGGCGCTTCCTGATCGTCGGCGATGCCAGCCTGGTGCCCGAGGAGAGCCGCAGCTACGAACTTGCTGCCGGTTATGGCGGCGAGCGCTTCAAGGTCGATCTGGCGGTGTACCGGACGCGCAGCAAGAACCTGATCACCACCATCTCGGCGCCGCGCCAGGCTGGCGATCCGGCCGGCGTCACCTCGCGCTCGGTGTATACCAATCTCGGCCAGGTGACGATCGAGGGCGTCGAACTCAGCGGCGCCTGGCAGATCGGCGAGGCGTGGACGCTGCGCGGCGCCTACGAGCATCTCGAGGCGCGCAACGACCTCAGCGGTGCCCGCCTGACCGGCCGCCCCGGCAGCATCGCCCGGGCCAGCGTGCATTACGCCCGCGGCGACTGGAGCGCCGACCTGCAGGGGCGCTATTACTTCAACTACTACAACAGCCACAACACCGTCCGCGGCCTCAACGTCTCCAGCGACTACGGCACCACCGACCTCAAGGTCGGCTATCGCATCGACAAGCGCTTTTCGCTGGCTGCCGGCGTCACCAACCTGTTCGATCAGCGCGCCCCCGACAACTGGGGCGCGATGTATTCGCTGGAAGATCCGCCGACCCGCTTCTTCTACCTGAGCGGCAACTACCGGTTCTGAGACGCAGCCGACCGGCGACGTTGACGGTCGACCGCCTAGATCCGCAGAAAACGGCTCAGGCGGACGTCGACCGTCAGCGTCAGCGTTTGCAGCGCGGCGGCGCGGGCGCGCCCCTCGGGCGTCGCCCGGTAGAGATGCGGGGTCATCGCCAGGAGGTCGGCGATGCTGGCCGCATCGTTGAGCGTCAGTGTCTGGCACAGGCTATCGCCGGGAGCGGCGGCAAACCCCTCGGGTAGCGGCGCTTCGCCGCTGCGCGGCGGCTTCAGCGTCGGGTAGATGATCTCGCGCAGTTCGCGCAGGTGGTCCGGGCCGGCGTCGATCATGATCAATTGGCCGCCCGGCTTGAGCGCGCGGGCGAATTCCGGATAGACCGGAAAGCCGAACAGGCAGAGCACGCGGTCGAGCGTTGCCGGCAGCACCGGCAGGCGGGCGTTGCTGCCGACGACCCAGGTCGCCGTCCCGCGCTGCGCTTTGGCCGCTGCCTGGACGGCCCATTTCGAGATGTCGAGGCCGAGCAGCGCCGGGGATTTTCCGGTGGCGCCGGCTGCCGCGGCGAGCTGGCGCAGGTAGTAGCCTTCGCCGCAGCCGGCGTCGAGGCAGGCGGCATCAGGCGGCAGCTCGGTCAGGGCGGCGCGCGCCGCCAGTTCGGCGATCGGCCGGTAGTGGCCGGCTTCCAGGAAGCGGCGGCGGGCGGCGACCATTTCCTTGCTGTCGCCGGGATCGCGTGAACGCTTGTGCTGTACCGGCAGCAGGTTGACGTAGCCTTGCGCAGCCTGGTCGTAGCGGTGGCCGGCCGGGCAGGTCCAGCCGCCATCGACCGGCGCCAGCGGCGCGCCGTCGAGCGGGCAGGCGAGGGCGGTGAACGCTGTCGTCGCCATCGCCGGCTTCAGGCCGCCTTGAGCAGTGCCGCGGCTTCCTCGCGAGCGCGCTTGGCTTCGTCGAGCAGGTAGCGCTGGTAGTCGTCGAGGTCGCCGTCGAAGGGGCCGACGCCCCCGCGCGAGACCAGCCAGAACTCGTCGCAGACCGAGCGCAGCATGGCGCGGTCGTGGCTGACCAGCATCACCGTGCCTTCGAACTCGTTGAGCGCAACGCACAGCGCTTCGCGCGTGTTGAGGTCGAGGTGGTTGGTCGGTTCGTCGAGGAGCAGCAGGTTGGGGCGCTGCCAGACCAGCATGCACAGCACCAGGCGCGCCTTTTCGCCGCCGCTCATGGTGCCGACCGCCTGCTTGACCATCTCGCCGCCGAAGTTGAAGTTGCCGAGGAAGTTGCGCAACTCCTGCTCGCGGCCCGGCACGTTGCTGCGGCCGGCGGCGATGGCTTCCTTGGCCAGCCGGATCATGTGTTCGAGCGGCGTGTCCTGCGGCCGCAGCACGTCGAGTTCCTGCTGCGCGAAGTAGCCGATGTTCAGGCCCTTGCCTTCGGTGACCTGGCCGCTGATGGCACCGAGGTCGCGGGCGATGGTCTTGACCAGCGTCGATTTGCCCTGGCCGTTGGCGCCGAGGATGCCGATGCGCTGACCGGCCATCACCGAACGGTTGATGTTGCGCACGATGGTCGTTGGCGGCGTACCGGCCGGCGCATCGGCGGGCGGCGGGTAGCCGATGGCGACATCGACCATCGACAGCATCGGGTTGGGCAGGTTCTGCGGTTCCTGGAATTCGAAGCTGAAGTCGGCGTCAGCGAGCACCGGCGCGATCTTTTCCATGCGTTCCAGCGCCTTGACCCGGCTCTGCGCCTGTTTGGCCTTGCTGGCCTTGGCCTTGAAGCGGTTGATGAAGGACTGCAGGTGGGCGATCTTGTCCGCCTGGCGGGCCATCGTCGCTTGCTGCAGCGCCATCTGCTCGGCGCGCATGTCCTCGAACTTGCTGTAGTTGCCGCCGTAGCGGACGAGCTTGGCGTTGTCGATGTGCAACGTGACCTGGGTGATCGCGTCGAGGAACTCGCGGTCGTGGCTGATCATCACCAGCGTGCCCTGGTAGCGCTTGAGCCAGGCTTCGAGCCAGACCATGGCGTCGAGGTCGAGGTGGTTGGTCGGTTCGTCGAGGAGCAGGATGTCCGACGGGCACATCAGCGCGCGCGCCAGTTGCAGGCGCATGCGCCAGCCGCCGGAGAAGCTGTTGACCGGCTGGTAAAGCTCGGAGACCTTGAAGCCGAGGCCGAGGATCAGCGCCTGGGCGCGCGCCTCGGCGTCGTGTTCGCCGGCGTCGTGCAGCGCCATGTAGGCTTCGGCCATGCGCATGCCGTCGTCGCTCGCCTCGGCGGCGGCGACTTCGTTGCGGGCGGCGAGCAGCGGCGTGTCGCCGTCGATGACGAAATCGGTCGCCGACTGGTCGGTTTCCGGCATCTCCTGGGCGACCTGGCCCATGCGCCACTGGCTGGGCATCGAGAAATCGCCGCCGTCTTCGTGCAGCTTGCCGCTGAGGAGCGCGAACAAGGTCGACTTGCCGGCGCCGTTACGCCCGACCAGGCCGACCTTCTCGCCCGGATTGATGGTGACCGTGGTCTTGTCGAGCAGCACTTTCGTGCCGCGGCGCAGGGTGACTTTGCTGAGGACGATCAAAGCAGGCCAGCGCTTTCCTCGACGCCGAGATGCACGTTCATCGCCTGCACGGCGGCGCCGGAAGCGCCCTTGCCCAGGTTGTCGAGACGGGCGATCACCAGCATGCGCTCGGCGTTGCCGAAGACCGCGATGTCGACGCGGTTGCTGCCGTTGTTGGCTTCAACATTGAAGAAACCGCCGTCGGTGGTGGCGTCGAGATCGACCGGCAGGACATTGATGAAGCGCTCGCCGGCGTAGTAGTCGGCGATGATCTTCTGGACGTCGGCCGGCGTTGCGGCGCGAGTGAATTGCGCCGGGTGCAGGTAGGCGGTGACGGCCAGGCCTTTATAGAACGGGCCGACGATGGGCTGGAAGATCGGCGCTACGCTCAGGCCGGTGTAGGCCTGCATTTCCGGCAGGTGCTTGTGCGCCAGGGCGAGCGCGTAGGCGCGCGGCGCCTTCAATTGCGTCGGGCTGGCGGCAGCGGCCTCGTAGTCGGCGATCATCGACTTGCCGCCACCCGAGTAACCGGTGATGGAATTGGCGGCGATCTGGGTGGCAGCCGGCAGCAGCCCGGCAGCGACCAGCGGGCGCAGCGCCAGGATGAAGGCGGTGGCGTGGCAGCCGGGGTTGGCGATGCGCTTGCTGGCGCGGATCTTCGCCCGCTGTTCCGGGCACAGTTCGGGCAGGCCGAAGACCCAGTCGGGATCGACGCGGTGCGCGGTCGAGGCGTCGATGACGCAGGTGTTCGGGTTGTCCACCAGGCTGGCCGATTCCTTGGCCGCCGCGTCGGGCAGGCAGAGGAAGGTGATGTCGGAGGCGTTGATCAGGCGCTTGCGCTCGGCGAGATCCTTGCGCTTGTCGGCGTCGATCTTGAGGATCTCGATGTCGGTGCGCTGCGCGAGGTATTCGTTGATCTGCAGGCCGGTGGTGCCTTCCTGGCCGTCGACAAAGACTTTGTAGCTCATGGTGGGTCCGCGGTTCGGGTTGGTTGAACGGGAATTCTGGCAGAAAAGCGTGTCGCTTTGGCGACAGCCCGGAAAAGCCAAGGGCAGCCGAAGCTGCCCTTGCGCGATCCGGCAGTTTCCGGAATTACTTGGTACGGCTGCGGTACTCGTCGGTACGCGTATCGATTTCGATCTTGTCGCCGATTTCGACGAAGGCCGGGACCGGCAGTTCGAAACCGGTCGGCTTGATGCGGGCCGGCTTCATGACCTTGCCCGAGGTGTCGCCCTTGACGGCCGGCTCGGTATACTCGACTTCGCGCACGAGCATGGTCGGCAGTTCGACCGAGATCGCCTTGCCGTCGTAGAAGACGACTTCGCAGGGCATGCCGTCGTCGAGGTACTTGAGCGCGTCGACCATGTTCTCGGCTTCGACTTCGAACTGGTTGTAATCGGCGTCCATGAAAACGTACATCGGGTCGGCGAAGTAGGAGTAGGTGACTTCCTTCTTGTCGAGGACGACGACCTCGAACTTGTCGTCAGCCTTGTAGACCGCTTCCGACGGGTTGCCGGTGAGCAGGTTCTTCAGCTTCATCTTGACGACGGCGGCGTTGCGGCCGGACTTGTTGTATTCGGTCTTCTGGACGACGAGCGGGTCGCTGCCGACCATGATCACGTTGCCAGAGCGGAGTTCCTGAGCGGTCTTCATGTGGGATGTCCCAAAGCGGAAAAATAAAACGCGAGATTATACCCGTGCGGCGCAGAATTTGACGAGATTCGTCGCCAGATCCGGCTGTGTGCGCAACGCGGCGTTCCACGCCGCCGCGTGTTGTGCGATTTCATCGTGATGACCGAGAAAGTCGGCCCAGGCGGCGGCGCAGTCGGCGCCGGTGTTCCAGGCCTGGAACATGGTGAGCAGCGCCGCAGCGGCTGGTTCGGCGAGGCCGGCGCAATAGCGGTCGAGGAAGGCGTCGAGCTTGACCCGATGGGCGTCGTCGTCCTGCCGGTAGATCTGCCAGACGAAAGGCCGGCCGGCCCACTGGGCGCGGACGAAGGAATCCTCGCCGCGCACGAAGTTGATCGCGCAACGGCGCAGCAGCGCGTCGTAGTCGTCCTGGGCGAGGAAGGGAATCGGCTCGATGCGCGCCAGGCTGAGCTGCCACGGCCCGTCGCCGCCCAGGCGGGCGCGCACCGCAGCCAGCGGCTGGCCGGGCGGCACCAGGCAGCGCAGCGGTCGGGGCGAGGCGGCAAAAGCCTCGAGCAAGCTGGCGACCGGCGCCGTCGCGTAGCAGAACAGGCTGATTTCCGGCGTCGCCGGCAGCGCGGCGAGTGGCGCCGACGGCAGTCCGGCTTCGCGCAACAGCCCTGCGGTCGACGACGAAAACCCGGGAAAAACGAAATGCTTGGTCAGCGGCAGCGAGGGGTGCGGCGAGGCCATGCCGTGGCAGGAGTCGACCCAGGACTCGGCGCTCAGGTACTCGAGATTGAGCCAGACCGGCGGTGTCGGTCGCTGCGCCATGCCCGCAATGTAGCCGGGCGGCAACTCGCAGGCGAAGGCTTCGACGACGACATCGGCGGTTTTTGCCTCGGCAAACCAGTCGACCGTCACAGTGTCTGTCCAGTGGCGGACCTCGACGCCGGCCAGCGCCTGCGCTGGCAACGCCGGGTCGCAGATCGGGCAGAGCGGCTGCAGGCTGGCCAGGTCGTCCACCCACAGGCGCACGCGCTTGCTGTGCTCGGCCGCCAGTTGCCGGGCGAGTCGCCAGCAGACGCCGATGTCGCCGTAGTTGTCGACGACGCGGCAGAAAATGTCCCAATGTGGCTGCATGGGCGGCATGTTAACATCGCGGCCCGTGCCTTCTTCCCCGTTTTTTGCCCATTCCGACGGTCGACCGTGGCTTTTGATTCAAAATCCTTTCTCGCATCGCTGACCGAACTCCCCGGTGTTTACCGCATGATCGGCGCCGACGGCGCCGTGCTTTACGTCGGCAAGGCCAAGAACCTGAAGAAACGGGTGTCGTCGTACTTCCGCGACAACCTGTCGAGCCCGCGCATCGCCCATATGGTCAGCCAGATCGACCACGTCGAGACGACGGCGACGCGCACCGAAGCCGAAGCGCTGCTCCTTGAAAACAACCTGATCAAGTCGCTGGCGCCGCGTTACAACATCCTGTTTCGCGACGACAAGTCCTATCCCTACATCGTGCTGACGCGCGACAAGTTCCCGCGCCTCGGCTTCTACCGCGGCAACCCCGACCGCAAGGCCGACTACTACGGGCCTTATCCGTCGTCGTGGGCGGTGCGCGACAGCATCCACCTGCTGCAGAAGATGTTCCGCCTGCGCACCTGCGAGGACAGCGTCTTCGCCAACCGCTCGCGGCCCTGCCTGCTGTACCAGATCAAGCGCTGCAGCGGGCCTTGCGTCGGCTACATCGCCCCCGACGACTACGCCGCCGACGTTCAATATGCGGCGATGTTCCTCGCCGGCAAGCAGCAGGAAGTGATCAAGCGCCTCAACACGGCGATGGAGAAGGCCGCCGAGAAGCTCGCCTTCGAGCTGGCGGCGATCTACCGCGACCAGATCCAGTCGCTGCACCAGGTCCAGGAAAAGCAGTTCGTCTCGAGCAGCAAGGGCGAGGACGTCGATATCGTCGTCGCCGTGCGCGAAGCCGGACAACTCTGCGTCAACCTGGCGATGGTGCGCGGCGGCCGCCACCTCGGCGACCGGCCGCTGTTCCCGAGCAATGCCGGCGACTCGACCGCCGCCGACGCGCTGACCGCCTTCCTGCGCCAGCATTACGAATTGCACCCGGCGCCCGGTCGGCTGCTAGTCTCGCCGCTGCCGGAAAGCGAAGAGGTCGAGGAAACCGCCGCCAGCCTGGCTGAACTCGCCGGCCGCCCGGTGCCCATCGCCGAAGCGCGCACGCTGACGCAGAAGGCCTGGGTCGAGATGGCGCTGCAGAATGCCCGTCTGGCCATCCTGGCGCGCAACCAGGCGAGTGCGCAGCAGGAACAGCGCCTGGCCGCGCTGCAGGAGGTGCTGCAACTCGCCGAGCCGATCGCCCGCATCGAATGCTTCGACATCAGCCACACCATGGGCGAAAGCGCCGTTGCCTCGTGCGTGGTCTACGACGGCAACAAGATGAGCAAGCGCGACTACCGCCGCTTCAACATCCGCGACATCACGCCCGGCGATGACTACGCGGCCATGCGCCAGGCGGTGACGCGGCGCTACGACGGCGTCGCCAGCGGCGAGGGCAGGGCGCCCGACCTGATCCTGATCGACGGCGGCAAGGGCCAGGTCGCCTCGGCCTGGGCGGCGCTCGCCGAGCTTGGCCTGACCCATCTCAACATGATCGGCGTCGCCAAGGGCGAGGAACGCAAGCCCGGCCTGGAAAGCCTGATCTTCCCGGAAGCTGACGGTCGACCGCCGCTCAACCTGAAAAATGACCACCCGGCGCTGCACCTGATCCAGGAAGTGCGCGACGAGGCGCACCGCTTCGCCATCACCGGCCATCGCGGGCAACGCGCCAAGAGCCGCAAGACGTCCACGCTGGAGAGCCTGCCCGGCGTCGGCCCGGCCCGGCGCAAGGCGCTGATCGCCCGTTTCGGCGGTCTCGCCGGCGTGCGCGAGGCGAGCATCGACCAGCTCGCCGAGATTCCCGGCATCGGTCGCGAACTCGCCGAAAAGATTCATTCCGCCTTACACTGACGGCCTATGCCCCTCAATCTTCCCATCCTGCTCACCTGGCTGCGTATCGTTGCCATCCCGCTGCTGATCGCCATCTATTACCTGCCGGCCGACTGGGCGACAGCACAGGAGCGCAACCTGCTGGCGACGCTGATCTTCATTGCCGCCGCGCTGACCGATTGGGCCGACGGCTATCTGGCACGCAAGCTCAACCAGACCTCGGCCTTCGGCGCCTTCCTCGATCCGGTCGCCGACAAGCTGATGGTCGCCGCGGCGCTGATCGTGCTGGTCCAGCTCGGGCGGGCCGATGCCATCGTTGCCACGATCATCATCGGGCGCGAGATCACCATTTCGGCGCTGCGCGAATGGATGGCCAAGATCGGCGCGGCGAAGAGCGTTGCCGTCTCGATGCTGGGCAAGATCAAGACCACGGCGCAGATGGCGGCGATCCCGCTGCTCCTCTACCAGGCCCCGCTGGCCGGCCATGACACGATGCTTGCCGGGGAGTGCCTGATCTGGGTGGCGGCGCTGCTGACGCTGTGGTCGATGGGCTACTACCTGCGCATGGCCTGGCCGGAAATTGCCCGGCGCAGTGCGGAAAAATAACGGAGAGTGTTGACAAGATCCTTGGGGCGTCTATAATGCGCGCTCTGTTTGACGCGGCAGTAGCTCAGTTGGTAGAGCGATACCTTGCCAAGGTATAGGTCGAGAGTTCGAGACTCTTCTGCCGCTCCAGATTTTCCGGGGAAAGCCGATGGCTTTTTCCATGCAGTAAAGTTTGAAGGCGGGGCGCGGTAGCAAAGCGGTTATGCACCGGATTGCAAATCCGTGTAGGTCGGTTCGACTCCGGCCCGCGCCTCCAGTGGTTTTTGCGGCAGTAGCTCAGTTGGTAGAGCGATACCTTGCCAAGGTATAGGTCGAGAGTTCGAGACTCTTCTGCCGCTCCAGTCAGAAAAAAGGGAAAGCGCAACGCGCTTTCCCTTTTTCGTATCGGGCTCCCCGATATAATCGAAAACCCGCCCGGGTGGTGAAATCGGTAGACACAGGAGACTTAAAATCTCTCGCCGAAAGGTGTACGGGTTCGAGTCCCGTCCCGGGCACCAAGGCCTGTGATGATCATCTACGACCTGAGTTGCGACAACGACCACCGCTTTGAAGGCTGGTTCCGCAGCGCCGACGATTTCGAGGCGCAGCTCGCAAGGCGCATCGTTCGCTGCCCGCAGTGCGACAGCGCCGAAGTCCGCCGTGTTCCTTCGGCCGTCGCCATCGGCGGCGCCCAGCCGGTACCGGCCGCCACCCGCCAGCGGGCTGCCACGACCAGCGCCGCGACTGCGCTGATGCCGGCCGGCGAGCAGGTTGCCGCCGCCTACCGGCAGCTGCTCCGGGCGATCATGGAAAACAGCGAGGATGTCGGCAGCGCCTTCGCCGACGAAGCGCGCAAGATCCACTACAACGAAGCGCCGGAGCGCTCGATCCGCGGCCAGGCGACACCCGACGAATGCGAAGCCCTGCGCGACGAGGGCATCGAGATCATGAACCTGCCAGCGCTCGGCGACGACGACCTGCAGTGACCCGGTCAGCGCCGGCCTGTCCGGCGCAGTTTTTCGAATAACGCCAGTCCATCCGGCCATGGTCCGTGCCCGGAGTCGACGTTGATGTGCCCGGCATCGCCGATGCTGAGGAAATCGCTGCCCCAGGCGTCGGCCCAGCGACGGGCAACCTCGTTCCTGACCCAGGGGTCGGTGGTGCTGGCGACGACCAGGCTGGGGAAGGCCAGGCGTTCTTCGAGCAAGGCCGTCGGCTCGCCGAAACGATGCGGGTCGGCAGGCGCCACCAGCAGCGCGCCACGAATGTCCTGGGGCCGGTTGAAGGCGGCGGTGACGCTGGCCAGGCAGCCGAAGCTGTGGGCGACGATCCAGACCGGCGCGGCGGCCGCATCGATGGCCTGGCGAACCCGGGCGGCCCAGTCCGAGAGGCAGGTTGTCTCCCAGTCGGCCTGCTCGACACGCCGGGTGGCGGGCAGTTGTTTCTCGAACCAGCTTTGCCAGTGACCCGGGCCGCTGTTGCGCAGACCGGGGACGATCAGGATTTCCGCAATGTCCTGCGCTGCGGATGTCTTGTGGTCGGCCGCGAGATCGGGGAATTGGCTCATCTAGTGTCGTCCTTGCGTTGTTTTCGGCAATTCTGGCGACCCGGGAGCGGGCCCGGCAACGACCTGTTTGTTATGTGCTTATGAATGGCCGGCGCGACGCCGGGGCGGAAAAGCTATTTCACGCAGCGCATATAAGCAAAGCAGTTTTTAATCGTTTTTCCGCCAAGGACCGGCCGATACAGTGCGTCTCACCCCATTTCAACCGAGGAAGGCACCATGAACCACCCCGTCATCCGCCGCGCCCTGCTGGCCGTTGCCCTGTCCGCCGGCCTTGCCGGCAATGCCCTGGCCCAGACCACGCTGCTCAATGTTTCCTATGATCCGACCCGCGAGTTGTATCAGGACTTCAACCCGCTGTTCTCGAAATACTGGAAGGAAAAGACCGGTGAGGATGTGGTCGTCAAGCAATCGCACGGCGGCGCCGGCAAGCAGGCGCGTGCGGTCATCGACGGCCTCGAGGCCGATGTGGTGACGCTGGCGCTGGCCTACGACATCGACGAGATCGGCGAGCGTACCGGCAAGCTGCCCAAGGACTGGCAGAAGCGGTTGCCGCACAACAGTTCGCCCTATACCTCGACGATCGTCTTCCTGGTCAAGAAAGGCAATCCGAAGAACATCAAGGACTGGGACGACCTGGTCAAGCCTGGCGTCGGCGTCATCACGCCGAACCCGAAGACCTCTGGCGGTGCGCGCTGGAACTACCTGGCCGCCTGGGGCTACGCGCTGAAGAAATACGGCAACAGCGATGCCAAGGCGCACGAATTCGTCAGCAAGCTGATCAAGAATGTTCCGGTGCTCGATTCCGGTGCCCGCGGTGCGACCAACACCTTCGTCCAGCGCGGCATCGGCGATGTCCTGCTGGCCTGGGAAAACGAGGCCTTCCTGTCGATCAACGAGCTCGGCCCGGACAAGTTCGAGATCGTCGTTCCGTCGATCTCCATCCTGGCCGAGCCGCCGGTGACCGTGGTCGACGGCAATGCGAAGAAGCGGGGTACCGAGAGGGTCGCCCGGGCTTACCTCGAGTACCTCTATTCGCCGCTCGGCCAGAAGGTTGCCGCGCGCCACTATTACCGTCCGATCAAGCCGGAGCTGGCGGATGCCAAGGACGTCGCGCGTTTTCCCAAGGTCAACCTGATCAAGATCGACGACCTTGGTGGCTGGCAGGCCGCGCAGAAGAAGCATTTTGCCGACGGCGGCAGCTTCGACCAGATCTACGGGAAGAAATAAGCCGGCAGCTACGATGCCGATCCTGGCCGGTTGCGTTGCCGATGCGTAACCGGTTTTATATTTTTTGGTTATTTAAAAATAAATATTCATTCTTTTTGGAAATATTTTGTCGACGTAGACTTGCCCCTACACAACCAGAATCCGGAGCTTTCCATGACCCCCAAACTGAAACAAAGCCTGCGCCGTTCGGTCGTCGTCCTCAGCCTTTTCGCCGCCGGCTCGGCCTTCGCCCAGAGCACCATCCTCAACGTTTCCTACGACGTCTCGCGCGAACTGTACAAGGAAATCAACCCGGCCTTCAGCGCCGCCTGGAAGAAGCAGGGTGGGGCAGACATCACCGTCAACCAGTCGCATGGCGGTTCCTCGAAGCAGGCCGGGGCGGTGATCGGCGGCCTGGAAGCCGACGTCATCACGATGAACCAGTCGCCGGACATCGACATCCTGGTCGAGCGTGGCGGCCTCGTCGCTGCCGACTGGCGCAAGCAGTTCCCGCACGATGCGACGCCGTACACGACGACCTCGGTCTTCCTGGTACGCAAGGGCAACCCGAAGAACATCAAGGACTGGAACGACCTGACCCGCGCCGGACTGCAGGTCATCGTGCCGAACCCGAAGACCTCCGGCAACGGCCGCTACACCTATCTTGCCGCCTGGGGCTATGCCCTTGAGAAGACCGGCTCCGAAGCTGGGGCCAAGGACTTCGTCAGCAAGCTGTTCGCCAACGTGCCGGTGCTCGACGGCGGCGGCCGCGGGGCGACCACCACCTTCACCCAGCGCGACGTCGGCGACGTACTGGTGACTTTCGAGAACGAAGCCATCCTGATCGCCCAGGAACTCGGTTCGAGCAAGTTCGACATCGTCTATCCGTCGCTGTCGATCGATGCCGCCGCCCCGGTCGCCGTGGTCCAGAAGGTCGCTGCCAAGCGTGGCAGCCAGAAGGTGGCCAAGGCTTATCTTGACTTCCTGTACACGCCGGTGGCCCAGGAAATCATCGCCAGGCACGACTTCCGTCCGCGCGACCCGGCGGTGCTCAAGAAGCACGCCGCCAAGTATCCGGCGATCCGTACCTTCACCGTCGAGCAGAAGCTGGGCGGCTGGGCTGCCGTGCAGAAGGCGCATTTCGCCGACGGCGCGCTGTACGACCAGATTCTTGCGAAAAAGTGATGTCGACCGTCAAATCCTTCCGCGTGCTGCCGGGGTTCAACCTGACCCTCGGCTACACGCTCGGTTACCTGTCCTTGCTGATCCTGATCCCGCTGTCGGCGGTCTTCCTGAAGACCGCCGAACTCGGCTGGGACGAGTTCGTCGCCGTGGTGACGGCGCCGCAGGTGGTTGCCACCTACAAGCTGTCGTTCGGCGCCTCGCTGCTGGCGGCGGCGATCAATGCGGTGTTCGGCCTGATGCTGGCGTGGGCGCTGGTGCGCTACAGCTTTCCCGGCAAGAAGATCGTCGATGCGCTGGTTGACCTGCCGTTCGCGTTGCCGACCGCGGTCGCCGGCATCGCGCTGACCGCGTTGTACGCGAAGAACGGCTGGCTCGGCCAGTACCTCGAACCGCTCGGCATCAAGGTCGCGTTCACGCCGCTCGGGGTGCTGGTGGCGCTGGTCTTCATCGGGCTGCCTTTCGTCGTGCGGACCGTACAGCCGATCCTCGAGGATCTCGATACCGAACTCGAGGAAGCTGCCGCCAGCCTCGGCGCCCAGCGCTGGCAGACCTTCCGTCACGTGATCCTGCCGATCCTGCTGCCGGCGCTGCTGACCGGCTTCGCGCTGGCCTTCGCCCGCGCCGTCGGCGAATACGGTTCGGTGATCTTCATTGCCGGCAACCTGCCTTACGTTTCCGAAATCACGCCGCTGATGATCATCACCAAGCTCGAGCAGTACGACTACCGCGGCGCGACGGCGATCGCCTCGGTGATGCTGCTGTTTTCCTTCGCGCTGCTGCTGATCATCAATGGCCTGCAGGCGTGGACCGCCAAACGTACCGGGAGGGACCGCTGATGGCTGGTGCAACTTCGATGCATCTCGGCAGCGACCACGCGTCGCGCTTCGAGAGCAAGGCGGCGACCCGCGAGACGCCGCTGGTCAAATGGACGATCCTGGCGCTGGCGCTCGGCTTCTTCGCCATCTTCCTGCTGATGCCCCTGATCGCGGTCTTCGTCGAAGCCCTGCGCAAGGGCTGGGAAACCTACGTCAGCGCCCTGGTCGATCCGGACGCACTGTCGGCGATCAAGTTGACCTTGCTGGCGGCGGCGATCTCGGTGCCGCTCAACCTGGTCTTCGGCGTTGCCGCGGCCTGGGCGATCGCCAAGTTCGAGTTCCGCGGCAAGCAGATCCTGATCACCCTGATCGACCTGCCGTTTTCCGTCTCGCCGGTCATCGCCGGTCTCGTCTTCGTGCTCATCTTCGGCGCCCAGGGCTGGTTCGGCCCCTGGCTGTCCGAGCACGACATCAAGATCGTCTTCGCCGTGCCGGGGATCGTGCTGGCCACCGTCTTCGTCACCTTTCCCTTCATCGCCCGCGAACTGATCCCGCTGATGCAGGCGCAGGGCAGGGAGGAGGAAGAAGCCGCGGTGGTGCTCGGCGCCCGCGGCTGGCAGGTGTTCTGGCACGTCACGCTGCCCAACATCAAGTGGGGCCTGATGTACGGCGTGATCCTGACCAACGCCCGGGCGATGGGCGAGTTCGGCGCGGTCAGCGTCGTCTCCGGCCACATCCGCGGGCAGACCAACACGCTGCCGCTGCACGTCGAAATCCTCTACAACGAATACATGTTCTCGGCGGCCTTCGCCGTGGCCTCGCTGCTGGCCTTGCTGGCACTGGTCACGCTGGTCATCAAGAACTGGGTCGAGCATCAGGCGGCCCGCTCCTACCGGGAAACCCAGGAATCCGCATCATGAGCATCCAGGTCAAGAACATCCACAAGCAGTTCGGTGATTTCACCGCCCTCGACGACATCTCCCTCGATTTCCCCAGCGGTGAGCTGGTCGCCTTGCTCGGCCCCTCCGGTTGCGGCAAGACGACGCTGCTGCGCATCATCGCCGGTCTCGAGCAGGCCGATGCCGGACAGGTCCTGCTCGACGGCGAGGATGCCTCGAGCACCCACGTGCGCGAGCGCCAGGTCGGCTTCGTCTTCCAGCACTACGCGCTGTTCAAGCACATGACGGTGTTCGACAACGTCGCCTTCGGCATGCGCATGAAACCGCGCGGTCAACGGCCGTCCGAGGCCAAAATCCGCGACAAGGTGCATGAACTGCTCAAGCTCGTCCAGCTCGACTGGCTGGCCGACCGTTTCCCGTCGCAACTGTCCGGTGGCCAGCGCCAGCGCATCGCGCTGGCCCGGGCGCTGGCGGTCGAACCGCGGGTGCTGCTGCTCGACGAGCCGTTCGGCGCGCTCGATGCCAAGGTGCGCAAGGAGCTGCGCCGCTGGTTGCGCAAGCTGCATGACGAACTGCACATCACCTCGATTTTCGTCACCCACGACCAGGAAGAGGCGCTCGAAGTCGCCGACCGCGTCGTCCTGATGGACCATGGCAAGGTCGAGCAGATCGGCACCCCGGAAGAGGTTTATCGTCACCCGGCGACCCCCTTCGTCTATGGCTTCCTCGGTTCGGTCAATCTCTTCCACGGCCGTGTCGACGGCGAGTCGGTGCGCGTCGGCGACGACACCCTGGCGCACCAGACCAGCGACCTGGCCCACGGCGCCGAAGTCGTCGCCTTCGCCCGGCCGCACGAACTGGACATCGACACCGATCCGGCATCGACCGCCGGCATTGCCGCCCGCATCAACCGCATCCTCGCCTTCGGCGTCACCGCCCGGGTCGAACTCGATGGCATCAATGGCTCGACCGGCCAGCATTTCGAGGTCGAGATCACGCGTCAGCGGGTGCTCGATCTCGGCCTCACCGATGGCCAGGACGTCCGCCTGGTGCCGTCACGGCTGAAGGTCTTCGAGAAGGACGGCGCGACCGGCTGAGCTTTGCAGCAAGGCCGTCTTGATCTACCCTGACCGCGCTTCGCAACTCAGTCAGGGAGATCAGGATGATCGCCAACGTACTCAGCATCGCCGGCACCGACCCGACCGGCGGTGCCGGCATCCATGCCGACCTCAAGACCTTTTCTGCGCTCGGCGCCTACGGGATGGCGGTGACCACTGCCGTGGTCGCCCAGAACACCTGCGGCGTGCGCGGCTTCGTCGTGCTCGATCCGGCGTTCGTCGGCGAACAGATCGACGCGGTATTCGAGGATGTCCGCGTCGACGCGGTCAAGATCGGGATGGTTGCCAATGCCGCGCTCGCCGAGGTGATCGCCGGGCGACTGCAACGTCATGCACGGTGCCCGATCGTTCTCGATCCGGTGATGGTCGCGAAGAGCGGCGACCGCCTGCTGCTGCCCGATGCGGTGGCGGCGATCCGCGAGCGGCTGGTGCCGCTGGCTACGGTGATTACCCCGAACCTGCCCGAAGCTGCTCTGCTGCTTGGGCGAACGGCTGCGCAAACGATCGATGAGATGCAGGCGACGCTGGCTGCGCTGCAGGAACTCGGTGCTGACTGGGTGCTGCTCAAGGGTGGGCATTTGCCTGGGCCGCAGAGCATCGACCTGCTGCAGGGGGCTGGCCACAGCGAGCGTCTCGACGCCGGGCGAATCGCGACGCGCAGCCTGCATGGCAGCGGGTGCACGCTGGCCGCTGCGGTAGCCGCCTTGCTGCCGGGCAACGAGGTTCCGGCGGCGGTGCGTCAGGCCAAGGCCTACCTGACTGCGGCCCTGGCCGCCGCCGACCAGCTGGCGGTCGGTCGCGGCCAGGGACCGCTACATCATTTCCACGCCCTCTGGCGCTGAAAAGCCGCAGGCCGGCAATGCCGGTGCTGCGGCTCGGGTTTTATCCGGACAGGTTTCAGCCGAGGCTGTCGGCCCAGATGTTCTGCGCCCAGGCACGAGCGTACAGGCCTTCCTCGATCGAAGGCGCGGTCGATACCCCGCCCGAGCCCGGCACCGGGACCACGGTCTTCTTCTCGGCATCCCAGCGATGTACCGAGTCGACGTGGATGGCGCGGCGATGGTCTACCAGCGAGTAGCAGGTATTGGCCATGGTGATCGGTTGCGGCGTGCGCCCGGAGAAGGTTTCGAAGATCGCGGCGGCCGCCGCCTTGCCGTGCTGGTTGGCCATGTGGCCGGACTTCGGCATGGTCGGTGCCGACAGCGTGGCGTCGCCGAGAACGTGGATGTCCTTGACCGCGGTCGATTCGAGCGTGATCCAGTTGACGTCGGCCCAGCGGTTGTTGGCATTGACCACGCCGGCCTGGTGTGCGATCTGGCCGGCGGTTTGCGGCGGGATCAGGTTGATGATGTCGCCGCGCACCTTGTCGCCGATTTCGCTGGTCAGCGTCCTGCTTGCCGCATCGACTTCGGTGGCGTTCCAGTTCGGCCGGTACTCGATGATTCCCTTGTAGTCCTCGGCCCAGTTGTCGGCGAACAGCTTGGTTTTCGAGATGATCTTGTCGTTGGCGTCGAGCACCAGGATCTTCGATTTGGGCTTGTGCGTCTTGAAGTAGTGGGCGATCTGGCTGGTCCGTTCGTACGGGCCGGGCGGGCAGCGGTAAGGCGCCTTCGGGATCGACAGGACAAAGGTGCCGCCGTCGCGCAGGTCTTCGAGTTGCTGGCGCAGCGCCAGGGTCTGCGGGCCGGCTTTCCAGGCGTGCAGGATGCTTTCCCGGGCCTTGGCGTCGTAGCCCGCGACCGCGCCGAAATTGAAATCGATGCCTGGGGAGACGACCAGACGGTCGTAAGGAATGACTTCACCCTTGTCGGTGCTGACCGTGTGCCTGACCGGATCGACACCGGTGACTTCGGCCTGGATGACCTTGACGCCCCAGTTCTTGCGCAGGGCGTCATAGCTGTGCACCAGGGTTTCGTACTTGCGGTGACCGGCCAGCACCTCGTTCGAGGTCGGGCAGGAGATGAAATGGCTCTGCCGTTCGATCAACACCACGTCAATCGTGCCCTTGCTCCACTTGCGCAGGTACTTGGCGGCGGTGGCGCCGCCAAAGCCGCCGCCGATGACGACAACGCGGCCGATGGTCTTGCCCTGGCCGGTGGTGGCGCAGCCTGAAAGCAGCGAGGTGCTGCCGAGTGCGGCAGTGGCGCCCAACGCCTGAAGCAGCCGACGACGGTCTTCATTGAAACGGATCATTGGCTTGGCTCCTTACTTCTGGCGGGAAAAATAATCGGCCAGGATGGCCAGTTCTTCGTCGGTGTAGCCCTTGGCCAGTTGATGCATGATGGTGGCGGGCTTGGTGCCGGCCTTGTAGGCCTTCAGGGCTTCGGCAAGGTATTCGCGGTCGCGCCCGGCGATTGCCGGGATCGCCGAATTGACCTTGCCTTCGGTGCCGTGGCAGTTGAAGCAGTTGGCAGCGAAGTAGGGCGTCGGACGCGGCGTCTCGGTGGCGCCGGCGAGTTGCGCTGCGGCCAGCAGGCAGCAGCCGAGCAGGGGCGTTGCGAAGGCTTTCATGGGTTCTCCTGAGCGAATCGGGGCCGGCGGAGCGGTACCACCAGCCAGGCAGCGCGCACTTTCGCCCGCGCGGCGCGGGCGCGCAAAGAATTTATTCTCATAAGCTAAGAACCTGCCTGCGTTTCCTGGCTTTCGGCGCATATCCTTATCAGCAATCCTTCGTTTCCATGGTTGCGGGCGGTGGCTATGCTGGCCGCGTTTTCGTCGATGCGGGAGCGCAGTAATGAAACAGAAGAGAAGCGGTGATCCGTCGGCGGGCGGTGGCGCTTTGCCGGCCGCCGCCACGGCGGTGCCGGCGCTACGGTTGCCGACGCTGCAGCGCAATGCGCTGTGCAAGCTGTTCGGCCGGTCGACGTTCACGCCGCAGGAGGTGTTTGCGCTCGGTTACCGTCGTTTGCAGCGTGCCGAAGGAATCGGCCACAAGGGTTTGCAGGCGATCATCGAATGGCTGGCTGCGCATGGCCTGGTGCTGGCGCCGCCAAGCGTGCCGGCCGACCCGCCGCCCGAAGTGCCGGCCGAAATCCAGCGTTCGATCAACGGCGCGGTGCGGCTGTTGCGGCATCATGGTTACCGGGTCCAGCGCACGCGCGACCAGTGTCCGGAATGATCGCTTATTCTGCATTGTGATTTGTTTTTATCTTTTTATTATTTCCCGGCATAACAAAATCTTCTTAGAGTTCGCTCAGTAGCGGTGCGACCGGATAGCCCGGCGCTGCGCAATCAACTTTCGGGAGCGAACATGAATTTCCAGCAGCTTAGAATCATCCGCGAGACGGTACGTCAGGATTTCAACCTGACCGAAGTGGCCAATGCGCTGTACACCTCGCAACCGGGCGTCAGCAAGCACATCAAGGATCTCGAGGACGAACTCGGTATCGAGATTTTCGTCCGCCGCGGCAAGCGCCTGCTCGGCCTGACCGAGCCGGGCAAGGAACTTGTCCAGGTGGTCGAGCGCATCCTGCTCGATACCCATAATCTGCGCCGGATCGCGGACCAGTTCGCGAGTCGCGAAACCGGTCATTTCGTCGTCGCCACCACCCATACCCAGGCACGTTACGCGCTGCCCAGGATCATCCAGTGGTTCAAGGCGGACTATCCCAAGGTGCACCTGACCTTGCTCCAGGGCAGCCCGCAGGAAATCGCCGAACTGCTGGTCAGTGGCCGGGCCGATATCGGGATCGCCACCGAGGCGGTCAACAAGGTTCCCGAACTGGCCTCCTTTCCGTATTACTCCTGGCATCACGCAATCATCGTGCCGCATGGCCACCCGCTGCAGGCCCTCGAACAGGTGACGCTGGAAGCCCTGGCAGAATATCCGATCATCACCTACCACGAAGGCTTCACCGGCCGGGCGCATGTCGACAGTGCCTTCGCCGAGGCTGGTGTCGTGCCTGACATCGTTCTTTCGGCCATCGATGCCGACGTGATCAAGACCTACGTCGGCCTCGGCCTGGGTGTCGGCGTGGTCGCCTCGGTCGCCTACGACGCGGCGCAGGACCGCAACCTGGCGCTGATCGAGGTGCCCCACTTGTTCCCGGCCAATACCACGCACCTGGCGGTGCGTCGTGGCACCTACCTGCGCAGCTATGCCCACGCCTTCATCGAGAAGGTTTGCCCGGATCTTGGCGAGGAAGCGATCAAGGCAGCGCTGAAGCCGGCCCAGTCTGGCGACTGAAGCCGGCTGACAGTAAGGCCCACCGCTCGCGGTGGGCCTTTTTCATGCGGCGGCGTCGAGTTGTTCGCCGCCGTCGGCGTTGCGCCGGATGCGGATGCCGCTCGGGCGGAGGATGGGGGCGTGCGCCTGGACCAGATCGATGGCTAGCGAACTGGCGTTGCGGCGCAGGTTGGCGCTGTCGATTCCTTCGATCAGGATGCGCCCGCCGAGTTCGTGAATGTTGTCGATGATCCGGTCGAGCGGCCGGCCGGAGGCGAGCAGCAGGTTGTCGAGCTTGACGATGTCCGGCCGCAGTTGGCTGAGGAAAGGAAAGTCGAGCTCGGTGCGGCCGAAGTGGCTGATCGCGATGCCGTAACCACGTGACCGGTAGCTGGCGACGGCGCGGATGAAATGCTCCTTGTCGGCGACCGCATCGGTGTTGATCTCGAGCGTGATCTGTTCTGGCAGCAGGCCGCAGGGGCGGAGGATTTCCTCGAAAGCCAGCCCGTGGTTGGCCGGTACGCTGATGATGTGGCGTGAATGCACGCGCAGCAGGAGGTTGCCGCGGACCGGCTGGGTCAGGTAGTTGAGTGCGTGCAGCGTGCGCACCAGGCGATCGAGGTAAACGAACTCCTCGGCATCGGTCGGCAGTACGAAGACGGCGTCCGGGGACATCGGCACGCTGTTCGACAGGCCGAAGGCCTGGATCGTCGATGCGTGACCGTGTGTCCGCCCGCTTCGCGTGTCGACCACGGGCAGGAATTTCGACTCGAGGCGGATATTGGCGTAGTGGATGAAGACACGGCCTTCGGCAGCGACGAAGGGGTGGTCGAGGCCGGAACGGTAGAGAAAATCGGGGCGTTTGCCGGTGGCCGGGGCATTCAGGGCACGGACGATGTCGCTCAAGGGCATGATGGTCTCCTGGGGGTAGCGGGGTGGGACCTCACCTTAGACGGCCGGGTAGTGCCGGCAAACCAAGAAATTGTTCTAAGCTCATGCGTGGTTCGTCGCCAGCAAAATGCGCCAATGCGCGACAATGGCCATTTTCCAGCGAGTTGCCCGATGTTCCGTCCCGCCGTTTGCCCCCACGATTGCCCCAGCGTCTGCGCCCTCAAGGTCGAGGTCAAGGACGGGCGGATCGGGCGGGTGCGCGGCGGCGACCAGCCCTATACCGACGGCGTCATCTGCGCCAAGGTCGCGCGCTATGCCGAGCGCCAGCATCACCCGGAACGCCTGCGCGAACCCTTGCTGCGTGTCGGCGCCAAGGGCGAGGGCAGGTTCGCGCCGATTTCCTGGAACGAGGCGCTCGACCGGCTGGCCGAACGACTGCGTAGCGCCGTCGACCGCGACGGCCCGGAAAGCGTCTGGCCCTACCATTACGCCGGGACCATGGGCCTGGTCCAGCGCGCCGCGCTGCGCCGGCTCGGCCACCTGGCCGGCTGGTCGCGGCAGCGCGAAACCTTCTGCGTCGCCCTGAGCGATGCCGGCTGGATGGCCGGCGTCGGCGCCAAGCGCGGCGTCGATGCTCGCGAAATGGTGGATTCCGAGCTGATCGTTGTCTGGGGCGGCAACCCGGTGCATACCCAGGTCAATTTCATGCATTGGGTGCAGAAGGCGCGGCGCGACCGCGAGGTGCCGCTGGTCGTCGTCGATCCTTACCGTACCGCCACCGCCGCCAAGGCCGACCTGCATCTGGCGCTGCGCCCGGGCACCGACGGCGCGCTGGCCTGTGCGGTGATGCAGGTGCTGCTCGCCGAGGGCCTGGCCGACCGCGACTACCTGGCCGCTCACAGCGATTTCTCGCCCGCCGTCGAAGCCCACCTGATGACCCGCACGCCAGCCTGGACGGCGGCGATCACCGGCCTGCCGGCGGCGCAGATCGTCGACTTCGCCCGTCTCTACGGCCGTTGCAAGCGCAGCTACCTGCGCGTCGGCTACGGTTTCACCCGCCAGCGCAACGGTGCCGCGGCGATGCACGCGGTCAGTTGCCTGCCGGCGGTCAGCGGTGCCTGGCAATGGCCGGGCGGTGGCGCGCTGTACAGCAACGGCGGCCTCTATGGCCTGAATACCGCTTTCCTGAACGGCCTCGACGCCTGCCAGCCGACGGCGCGCCGGCTTGACATGGCGCAGATCGGCGCCATCCTCGCCGGCGACGCGCAGGCCTTGCTCGGCGGTCCGCCGGTCGGCGCCCTGCTGATCCAGAACACCAACCCGGCGGTGGTCGCGCCGGACAGCCTGGCGGTCCGCCGCGGCCTGCTGCGCGACGACCTGTTCACCTGCGTGCACGAGCAGTTCATGACCGAGACGGCGAAGTACGCCGACCTGGTCCTGCCGGCGACCACCTTCCTCGAACACGACGACCTTTACCAGGCTTCCGGCCACACCCACCTGCAACTTTCGCGGGCCTGGCTGGCGCCGCTCGGCGCATGCCGTTCGAACCACGACTTCATCGCCGCCCTGGCCGGCCGCCTCGGCATTGCCCATCCGGCTTTCGCCGCCAGCGCCTGGCAATTGGTCGATACGCTGCTGCAATCGTCGGGTCGGGGCAGCGCCGAGGCGCTGGCCGTGGCCGGCTGGCTCGATTGCGCGCCGGACTTTGACGAGGCCCATTTCCTCAACGGCTTCGGCCACGCCGACGGGCGTTTCCGCTTTGCCCCGGATTGGTCGGCGATCGGCGAGGGCCATGCGGCAATGCCGGCGCTGCCCGACCACGCCGAACTGATCGACGCGCCGACGCCGGCCTTGCCCTTCCGCCTGGTTGCCGCGCCGGCCCGGCATTTCCTCAACACCACCTTCACCGAGACGCCCGGGTCGCAGCGCGGCGAAGGGCGGCCGACGGCGCTGCTCGCGCGCGCCGCCGGCGAGCGCCTGGGCCTGGCCGACGGCGACCGGGTGCGGCTGAGCAACGCGCAGGCCAGCGTCCTGCTGCACGTCCGCCTGGTCGACGGCCAGCAGCCGGACACCGTGGTTGTCGAGAGCCAGTGGCCGAATTCTGCCTTCATCGAGGGTATCGGCATCAATGCCCTGGTCGCTGCGACGCCGGGCTGGCCGGCCGGCGGCGCCGCCTATCACGACACGGCGATTCAGGTCGAACGTGGCGAGTGACCGTCCTCGCTGCGCATTCTGCGCAGGGAAGGTGATCGATTTTCGAGATGTCAGCAGGTTGCAGGAATGGAGGAGGGGAGGATATCGGAATTTGAGTAATGTCAAATATTATTCGCCACTAAGTCAATTCACTACGTTATACGTTGTAATATTTATGCTTCAATCCATGGGCGCCACCTAGATCACCATCGCAGGAGCAAAAACATGAGCACAGAAGCCAGAATCCTCGCGGATATTGAGTCGATCAGGGCCAATGATCTCGATACGCAGGATCTATATCGAGAAGTCTGTACCATCCTGTTTTTCCGATACGGCATAACTCCTACAGCGAACAAGCTCTACCAATATGTCCGAAAAGGCAGCATGTCGGCGCCGGCAGAAGCTCTATCAAAATTCTGGTCGGATTTGCGCGAGAAAAGCCGCGTCAGAATCGAGCATCCCGATCTACCCGATGCTCTGAAAGATGCTGCGGGAGAACTTGTAGCGTCATTATGGTTACAAGCGCAGGGAAGCGCCCAAGAAGGCTTGGCTGTTTTTCGTCGAGAAGCTCAAACTCAAGTCATCGAATCGCTGCAGGCTGTTGCTGCTGCAGACCAAGCACGCATAGCCGCACAATCAGAAGCGAATCAGGCACAAGAAGGCTTACGAGCGGCCGATGAGAGGATATTGACCCTTGAGCGCAATCTTGCAAGAGAAAGCGCCCGGACACAGTCCTTGGAACAACAACTTGAGTCAGCCAGTCGCCTGCAAAACTCCCTTGAGGCGGGACTGGCCGAAGCCAGAAAAGACTATTCCAGCGAACTCGACAAATCTCGCCAAGAACTCCGGCGTACCGAAGAGCGTCTGGCTGCGATAGAAAAGCGATCTTTGCTGGAAATCGATCACGAACGCCAAATAACGCTGAAAGTCCAAAGGGAGCTTCAGCAACTCCGTGAAAAAAATCTTCAAAGTGAAGAGCGGCAGAGAATTGAACTGGCTGCATGCAAGACTGAATTGGCCGAGGCAAAACAGCAACTGGGTATAGCGGAGGGAAAACAGGTTGAACTCAAAGCGGTGATTGATCAGCAAATCGGAGAACTATCTACGCTCCGGCAAGCTCAAGCCAGGCTAGAGACGCAACTGGCTTTAGCGCAACGCGAAGTGGAGCTTGCGCAGACGGCGGCAAAGCAGCTTCAGGAAAGTTCTGCAGCAAACCCTATAACTCAGAAGGCACCAAGGCGAAACAGGAAAGGATTAGCGTAGGTGTGTGAGATTGGATTGGTCACCCAAACCTTGATTATCACTTTTACTTCCGGATCGTTATCAGAATTACTTCATTCGATGTTTCTGGATCAATTCCAAATGCATAAATTTTTCGCTAAATTTAACATAATACAAATTATGCGCAATTAAGGAACACTCAGTTTTCGAGGAGACGTTCCCGGAAATTCGACTAGCCCGATATCAGTCAGTTTGGCTCGCTAAAGCCGGCGCCAATGACTGATCGGGCGCCCTTATCGGCTGCCGAGCAAGCTGGCGATGTCGGTATTGTTGTTGCCCAGCGCGATGTCGCGGGCAGTTTGTCCGGCATCGGTTTTTTTCGTGGTGTCAGCGCCGGCCTTGAGCAGGTCCTTGACGATATCGATATGGCCGCCACGAGCCGCTGCCATCAGTGCGGTCATGCCGTTGTCGCTGGCAGCGTCGATGTTGGCGCCCTTGCCCAGCAACCAGGTGACGATCTGGCGATGGCCGCCAAATGCGCCATAGACCAGCGGCGGCCAGCCGGGAACACTTTGCGAGGCACCGGCATCGGTGAGCAACTGGACGACGCGCAAATGACCGCGCAAGGCGGCCAGGGCCAGCGCCGTGTCGCCGGCGGCATTGCGGGCATTGAGCTTGGCGCGATGGTTGATGAGCAGTTGCACGAGATCGCCGTGCCCGTCGCGTGCCGCCAGCATCAGCAGCGTGTTGCCTTCGATGTCGGTGGTGTCGGCCGAAGCGCCGCGGCCGAGCAGCGTACGGATTTCGGCGACGTCGCCAAGCTTGGCGCCCTGGATCAGGTCGTCGTAGGTACTGGCTTGGACGGAAAACGACAGCGCCAGGGCGACGCTCACGGTCAACAGCGTTTTTTTCATGATTTTCCCGGTCTGAACAGGCGCGTGAAATTCTCGGTTGTCGCCTCGGCCACGGCTTGCAGCGGCAGATCGCGCAGGCGGGCGATCTCCTCGGCGACGAAATGGACGTAGGCTGGCTCGTTCGGCTTGCCGCGATATGGCGCCGGCGCCAGGTAAGGGGAATCGGTCTCGACGAGCAGCCGGTCGAGCGGGCATTTCTGCGCCACTTCCTTGACGATGCTGGCGTTCTTGAAGGTGACGATGCCCGAAAACGAAAGATGGAAGCCGAGATCGAGGGCCTGGCTGGCGATTTCCCAGTTCTCGGTGAAGCAGTGCATGACGCCGCCGACAGTATCGGCGCCCTCCTCGCGCATCAACTGCAGCGTATCGGCGGCCGAATCGCGGGTGTGCACGACGAGCGGCTTGCCGCAGCGGCGGGCAGCGCGGATGTGGGTGCGGAAGCGTTGCCGCTGCCACTCCGGCTTATCCTTGTGCCAGTAGTAATCGAGGCCGGTCTCGCCGACGCCGAGCACTTTCGGGTGCGCGGCCAGCGCCAGCAGGCGCGCTTCGTCAGGCTCCTCGACGTCGCTGTATTCGGGGTGAACGCCGACGGTCGCGTAAAGATTGTCGGCCTGCATCGCGATCTCGAGGACCTTGGGAAAATCCTCGAGATTGACGCCGATGCACAGTGCTGCGCCAACCTCGCGCTCGCGCATGGCCGCCAGCACATCGGGCAGACGCTCGGCGAGGCCGGAAAAATCGAGATGGCAGTGCGAATCGACGAGCATGCCGACGATCAGAGGGTGTGCGTGGGGCGCGCGGACTGGAGCACGCCGCCGAGCAGGCCTTCGATCTTCCGGCGGGCTTCCTGGCCGCTCTCGTCATCGTTGAAATGCACGCCGATGCCCTGGGCGCGGCCGTTCTGCGCGCCAGCCGGGGTCACCCAGATGACCGAGCCGGCGATCGGCAGCTTGGTCGGGTCGTCCATCAGCGAGAGCAGCATGAATACTTCGTCGCCGAGTGCGTAGCCGCGGGTCGTCGGGATGAAGATGCCGCCGTGGCGCAAGTGCGGCATGAAGGCCGCGTACAGGGCGGATTTCGAGTTGATGTTCAGCGACAGTACGCTGGGGCGCTGCGGTGCGGGTTTGGCTTCGCTCATCCTCGATCAACGACTAAACAGGGCTCGATAGTCCAGAAAGACGCCTTCCAGGAAAAGTCTGCCGTTGAGTGGCTGTTCGGCTTCCTGGCGGCGCTGGTTCAGATTCCGGTAGAAGTGAATCAGCCGGACGGCTGGAATCATATCAGCCAGCATGGTTATTTTGGACTGTTGGGCCAGAAAATATCTGACCGGCAGGCCGTTGGCGACCAGCGTCAGGTCGATCAGCCATTTCTGGAAGGCTTCGATCACCTGCTTCAACTGCAGGCGGCCCTTGCTTTCCTTGACCAGTTTCTCGAGATCGCCGGCGGCCGCCAGCGGGTCGGTGTTGCGGCCGCCGGCCAGGCGTGCGCTCAGGGTTTCCAGCCAGGCGCCCTGCCCGGTCGTCGCCATTTCCAGCGCGAAACGCGGCGAACCGCCGCTCAGGGCCAGCCAATGGTCGCCATCGGCAACGCCAGCCGCCGCCAGTACGCGGCTAGCCGCTGCTGCCGAAGGAACGCCGACGGGGATCGCCTGGCAGCGACTGCGGATGGTCGGCAACAAGCGGGACGGTTCGCTTGAAACCAATAAAAACAATACATTTGACGGCGGTTCTTCAAGTGTTTTCAAGATCGAGTTCGCGGCGTTCCGATTCATTGCCTCGGCCGGATTGACGAGCACGATGCTCAGGCCGCCCCGGTGACTGCCGACGCCGAGAAACTCGTCGAGTTCGCGCACCTGGTCGATGGTGATCTGCTGGCTCGGCTTCTTCTTGCCCTCCTCGAGCTCGCCCTCGTCGGCCAGCGCATCGGGCTGGAGCAGGCGAAAGTCCGGGTGGTTGCCCTGGCCAAACCAGTTGCAGGCGAGGCAGGCACCACAGGCGCGGCCGTCGGCGGTGGGCTGCTCGCAAAGCAGCGAGGCGGCGAACTCGCGGGCCAGCGCAAATTTTCCGAGGCCTTTCTGGCCGATCAGCAACAGCGCGTGCGGCAGCCGGGCGCGTCTTGCCTGGAGGCTGGTCCAGGTTTCGGCGTGGAGATCTAAAACGTTCATGAACAAATGCTTGAAGCAATAACTTCAAGTTGTTTGCGAATATTTTCCAGGCTGTCGTCGGCGCCGATGACGCGCATCCGCGACGGATTGGCGTGGGCGCGTTCGAGGTAGGCCTGGCGGACCCGCTCGTGGAAATCGGCACGCTCCTGCTCGAACTTGTCGAGCACCCGGTTGGCCAGCACGATGCGTTCGCGGGCGACTTCGAGCGGCAGGTCGAACAATAGCGTCAGGTCGGGCTGCAGGTGCTCATGCACCCAGCGCTCGAGGGCCAGGAATTTGGCCTTGTCGAGGCCGCGGCCGCCGCCCTGGTAAGCCCAGGTGGCATCGCTGAAGCGGTCGCAGATGACCCATTCGCCGCGGGCCAGCGCCGGTTCGATGCGTTGCGCCAGGTGTTCGCGGCGGGCGGCGAACATCAGCAGGGTTTCGGTTTCGAGGTGCATCGCCTCGCTGAGCAGCAACTCGCGCAGCTTCTCGCCGAGCGCGGTACCGCCCGGCTCGCGCGTGACCAGCACGCTCAGGCCGCGCTGGCGCAAGGTCTCGGCCAGCCACTCGACATGACTGCTCTTGCCGGCGCCGTCGATGCCTTCAAAGGTGATGAACTTGCCCCTCATTTTCCGCCTCTCTGATATCGGTTGACCGCCCGGTTGTGCTCGTCGAGCGTGCGCGAGAAATGGCTGCTGCCGTCGCCGCGCGCAACGAAATAAAGCGCCTCGCTGGCGGCCGGCGCAAAGGCCGCGCGCAGCGAAGCGAGGCCGGGCATGGCGATCGGCGTCGGCGGCAGGCCGGCGCGGGTGTAGGTATTGTACGGGGTGTCGGTCTGCAGGTGGATCTTGCGCAGGTTGCCGTCGAAATTCTCGCCCAGCCCGTAGATCACCGTCGGATCGGTTTGCAGGCGCATGCCGATGCGCAGGCGATTGACGAAGACGGCGGCGACATGCGCCCGATCTTCCTCGCGCCCGGTTTCCTTTTCAATGATCGAGGCCATCACCAGCGCCTCGTCGGCGGTCCGGTACGGCAGGCCGGGCGGGCGTTGCGCCCAGGCCTCGTCGAGCCTGGCCTGCATCGCACCAGCGGCGCGGGCGATCAGTTCGAGGTCGCCGGAAAGCTTGTCGAACAGGTAGGTGTCGGGCAACAGCCGGCCTTCCAGCGATTTCAGCGGCAGCCCGAGACGGGCCGCGATCTCGCTGTCGCTCAAGCCGCGGCTGTCGTGGCGCAGCGCCGGGTGGGCGTCGAGACGGGCCCTGAACTGGCGCAGCGTCCAGCCTTCGACGAGGGTGATGCTGGCCTGGCTGACCTTGCCGCTGGCCAGCTTGTCGAGCAGGCTGCGCGGCGTCTCGCCGGCGACGACGGCATAGGTGCCGGCCTTGATCGCCCCGCCCTGGCCACGCCAACGGGCGAGCAGCGCGAACAGGTCGGGTTCGACGGCGAGGCCGGCGGCATTCATCTGACGCACCGCGGCACGCAGGCTGCTGCCGGCTTCGACCCGGAATTCGAGCGCGTCGACGGCACCGGCGATCGGCTGCTGCGACCACCAGTGGAAGGCGCCGGCGGCGAGCGCGACGCTGACGGTCAACAGGACGATGAAGCGAAAAATGAAACGCATGGGAACTCGCGGGCAGCGGGCGGGTCTTGCCCGTCGGAAAACGGCTCGGAAGTCGGGAGCCGGGAAGCCGTTAAGAAAACGGGCGATATAATAGCCCAAACCTCAAGGAGCCCTCATGAATCCCCATTGGCGCAGCTTTCTCGAATCGGCCGAGGCGAACTTCGCCGCCGACGCAGCGGATGTCCTCGATTTCGGCGATGCCGCCGGCGAACTGCAGGCCGCCGGTCGCCAGACCGTGCTCGTGCCGCTCACCCATCTGGCGCTGATCGCCGCCAGCGGCGAGGACTGCAAGAGCTTCCTGCACAGCCAGCTGACCAGCGACGTCAATCACCTGGCGCCGGCGCAGGCCCAGCATGCCGGCTGGTGCACGGCCAAGGGCCGGATGCAGGCCAGTTTCGTCGTCGCCCGCAGCGGTGACGTCTATCGCCTGCTGGTGGCCGCCGATCTCGCCGAGGCAACGCAGAAGCGCCTGCAGATGTTCGTCCTGCGGGCCAAGGTCAAGCTGAGCGCGGAAACCGAACGTGTCCTGCTCGGCGTCGCCGGGCCGCAGGCCGCCGAAGCGCTGGCCGATGCCGGGCTGCCGCTGCCGGCAGCACCGCTGGCGGTCGCCGATGGCGACACCGCCAGCGTCCTCCAGCTCGACGCCGAGCGCTATGTCGTCATGGCCGGCCTCGATGCGGCGCCCGGCCTGTGGCAGAAGCTCGGGGTCAAGGCCCGCCCGGCCGGCGTCCCGGTCTGGCGCTGGCTTGACGTGCACCACGCCTTCCCGCTGGTGACGCTGGCGACCAAGGAGGAATTCGTGCCGCAGATGGCCGATTTCGAGAAGATCGGCGGCGTCAGCTTCCACAAGGGCTGCTACCCGGGCCAGGAGATCGTCGCCCGGACGCAGTACCTGGGCAAGGTCAAGCGCCACCTTTACCGCCTCAGCGGCGAGGTGCCGCTGGCTGCCGGCGACGAGCTGTATTCGCCGGACAACCTCGAGCAGGCGGCGGGCAAGGTAATGACGGCGGCGCCCTCGCCGGCCGGCGGCTTCGTTGCGCTGGCGGTGGTCCAGTCGAACTACGCCGGCAATCTCCGCCTCGGCGCCCGCGACGGCGCGGTCGTGCTGGCGTCCGCGGTCAACCCGGCCTGACCGGGAAAAATGTGCCTGATCGTCGTCGGTTGGCAGGTCCATCCGGACTATCCGCTGGTCGTCGCCGCCAACCGCGACGAATTCCATGCCCGGCCGACGGCAGCGGCGGCGCCTTGGGTTGACGCCCCGCACATCCTCGGCGGCCGCGACCTGGAGGCCGGCGGCACCTGGCTGGCCGTCGCCGGCGACGGCCGCTTCGCGGCAGTGACCAATGTCCGCGAAGCCGGCAAGCCGACCGGGAAACGCTCGCGCGGCGCATTGCCCGCCGGCTTTTTACGGTCGACGCAGTCGCCGGCCGATTTTTCGGCGGCAATCGCGGCCGATGACTACGCCGGCTTCAACCTGCTGCTTGCCGACCGCGACACCCTCTACTACTGCTCCAATCGCGACGGCGCACCGCGGCCGCTGGCACCCGGCGTCTACGGGCTGTCCAACCACCGCCTGGAAACGCCCTGGCCGAAGCTGACCAAGGCCCGCCAGCGTTTTGCCGAGGCGCTGCCGGCCCTGCCCGACAGCGCGCCCTTCTTCGCGCTGCTGGCCGACCGGACGATCGAGGCCGACGAACGGCTGCCCGCTACCGGCGTGCCGCTGCACTGGGAACGCCTGCTCTCGGCGGTTTTCGTCTGTTCGCCGGATTACGGCACGCGCGCCTCGACACTGCTGCTGCGCGACCGGGCCGGGCGATGCACGCTGGAAGAGCGCAGTTTCGCGCCCGATGGCAGCGAAATTCAGTCTTCGCGGATGTCGACCGCGGTATAGCAAGGGACCCGCTCGAACAACTCGACGATGTCGGCGTTGCGCATGCGCACGCAGCCGTGCGAGCCGGGCACGCCCATCTCGGCGCTGTCCGGCGAGCCGTGGATGTAGACGTAGCGGCGCATGGTGTCCACGCAGCCGAGGCGGTTGTGGCCGGGCTGGCAGCCGGACAGCCAGAGGATGCGGGTGAGGATCCAGTCGCGTCCGGGAAATTGTTCGGCGAGTTCCGGCGTCCAGATCTCGCCGGTCGGGCGGCGGCGGACGAATACGCTGTTGAGCGGCTGGCCGGCGCCGATCTTGGCGCGGATCAGGTGCGCGCCGCGCGGCGTCTGGAAGCTGCCGAAGCTTTCGCCGACGCCGGCTTTCGCGGTCGACACCGGATATTCGCGCAAAACCGCGCCATCGTCGGCGACCAGCTGCAACGTCTGGCGGGCGACCGAAACCAGCAGCTTCATTGCGCTTTCCGGCGCCGGCCGGCAAAGAAGGCCGAGAGCATGGCGCTGCATTCATCGGCGAGAATGCCGCCGGCGACGCTGGCATGATGGTTCAGGCGCTCGACGCCGAAGAGATCGACGACGCTGCCGTGTACTCCGGTCTTCGGATCGCGGGCGCCGTAGATCACCCGGCTGATGCGGGCGTGCATGATCGCGCCGGCGCACATCGCGCAGGGTTCGAGGGTGACGTAGAGTTCGCAGCCGGGCAGCCGGTAGTTGCCGAGATTGCGGGCCGCGTCGCGCAGGGCGGCGATTTCGGCGTGGGCGGTCGGATCGTGCTCGCCGATCGGCGAATTGAAGCCACGGCCGACGATGCGCCCGTCGAGGACGACGACGGCACCGACCGGTACCTCGCCCAGGCACTCGGCGGCGCGCGCCAGCGAGATCGCCTCGCGCATGAAGTATTCGTCGCCGAGGCCGGGCGCCGGGAGGTCGATAGGTTTTTCCGAAGTCATTGTCAGCGCGGTGCGGAACGGGCGGGGACGTAGTATACCGCACCGTTTTCATCCGTTTTTCGATCGCCATGACCCAACACCTGCTGATGTTCCTGCTCGGCCTTGCCGCGCTGACCCTGGGCGCCGAACTGATGGTTCGCGGCGCCGCCCGCCTGGCGCTGACCTTCGGCATCTCGCCGCTGGTCGTCGGCCTGACCATCGTCGCCTTCGGCACCAGCGCGCCCGAAATGGCGGTTTCCGCCGGTGCCGCGCTGAGCGGTGCCGGTGACCTGGCGATCGGCAACGTGGTCGGCAGCAACATCGCCAACGTCCTGCTGATCCTCGGCCTGTCGGCGCTGATCGTGCCGCTGGCGGTGAATGAACAACTGATCCGCCAGGAAATCCCGATCATGATCGGCGCCTGCCTGCTCTTCCTGGTCCTGGCGCTCGACGGCAACCTGAGCCGCGGCGAAGGCGCGCTGCTGTTCGCGCTGGTCATCGCCTACACGATTTTCCTGGTCGTCCAGTCGCGCCGGGCCAGCAAGGCGGTCGAAGCCGAGTTCGCCGACGAGATGCCCGACACCACCAGCCGCTGGGATGCGCACTGGAGCGTCCAGTTGCTGCTGGTTGCCGGCGGACTCGGCCTGCTCGTCCTCGGTGCCGACTGGCTGGTCGATGCGGCGGTCGCCGTGGCCCGCGCCTTCGGCGTCAGTGACCTGGTGATCGGCCTGACCGTGGTCGCGGTCGGCACTTCGATGCCGGAGATCGCCACCTCGCTGGTCGCCGCCTGGCGCGGCGAGCGCGACATTGCCGTCGGCAACGTCGTCGGCAGCAACATCTTCAACATCTTCGCGGTGCTCGGCTTCTCCAGCCTGATTGCCGACGGCGGCATCGTCGTCTCGGAAGCGGCGCGTCACTTCGACATCTGGGTCATGCTTGCGGTCGCCTTCGCCTGCCTGCCGATCGTCGTCACCGGCCGCGAGATTGCGCGCTGGGAAGGTGGCGTCTTCCTCGCCTATTACGTTGCCTACACCGCTTACCTGGTGCTGGCGGCGACACAGCACAGCAGCCTGCCGGCCTTCTCGTCGGCGATGCTCGGCTACGTGCTGCCGCTGACGGTGATCACGCTGATCGTCAGCTTCGTGCGCAACGGGGTCAGGACGCCGGCGAGCTGAGGCCGTTCGCCAGGAAGTCGATCAGCACGCGGACCCGGTGCGGGATGTGGCGGTTGCCGGGCAGCAGCGCGTGGATGCCGAGTTCGGGCCGCGGAAACTCGGCGAGCACGGCTTCGACGCGGCCGGCCGCGAGCGCTTCTTCGACGATGAAATCCGGCTGCAACGTGATCCCCATGCCCTGCGCCGCCGCTTCGACCAGGACGTCGCCGTTGTTGGCCTGGATGCGGCTGCGTACGGGAAATGCCTGTAATTGACCGTCGACCGTGAACTGCCATTGCTGCATGCTGCCGCTGACTGCATAGCCCAGACATTCATGATGGATCAACTCCGCCGGATGGCGTGGCCGGCCGTGGCGGGCCAGGTAGTCCGGCGAGGCCACCGCGTACAGGCGGATGCTGCCGATGCGCCGGGCGACGTCGCCGCCGGCAAGCTGGCGGGTGATGCGCAACGACAGGTCGATACCCTCCTCGATCAGTTTCACCTGGCGGTCGCTGTAGTCCATGTCCAGCGTCACTTCCGGGTAGCGGCGGGCGAAATCGAGCAGTAACGGCGCCACCCGCTTGAGGCCGAAGCTGAGCGGCACGCTGACGCGCAAGTGGCCGCGCGGCGCCTGATTCTCATCGGTGAGTTCGTTCTCGGCGGCTTCGACCAGGTTGAGGATGACCCGGCATTTCTCCAGGTAGGCCGCACCGGCGGCGGTCAGCGACAGGCGGCGCGTGCTGCGCGCCATCAGCTTGACGCCAAGGCGACTCTCCAGCCCGGCGATCTGGCGCGTCACCACCGAGCGGGCGAGGTCGAGCTGCTGGGCGACGGCGGAAAAACTGCCGAGTTCGGCGACCCGGACGAACAGGCGCATCGCGTCGAGACGGTCCATTGTTGCAACTCCAGCAATAATTATTTCCACATTGTCGGCTATTTCGCTCAGGCGATGGCGAATAAAGTACGTCCATCGCACAGGAGTCATGCCATGACCTTACCGCTTCCCACTTTATTCGTTCCGCACGGTGCGCCGACTTTCGCGCTCCAGCCGGGCGCCGCCGGCGCCGCGCTGGCCCGGCGGGCGGCGACGCTGCCGTTGCCGCGGGCGATCGTCGTCGTCAGCCCGCACTGGGATACCGCCGTCGCCACCGTCGGCAGCGCCGAGCGCCTGGAAACCATCCACGATTTCTGGGGCTTCCCGCCCGAACTCTACGCGCTCAACTACCCGGCCAGCGGCTGCCCCGAGGCCGCCGCCGAAGTCGCCGCCGCGCTGACGGCCGCCGGCCTGACGGTCGACATCGACCGCAGCCGTGGCCTCGACCACGGCGCCTGGGTGCCGCTGCGCCTGATGTTCCCGGACGCGCAGATTCCGGTCATTCCGCTGTCGCTGCAGAGCCGCGGCGGGCCGCAGCAGGCATGGCAACTCGGCCGGGCGCTGGCGCCGCTGGTCGGGCGCGGCTTCCTGGTCGTCGCCTCCGGCAACATCACCCACAACCTGCGCGACTTCCAGCGCGCCTACGCCGGCGGCGGCACGCCCGCCTACGTCCGCGAGTTTGCCGACTGGCTCGACGCGCAGCTGGCCGCCGGCGATCGCGATGCCCTGCTCGACTACCGCCGGCGCGCCCCTGGCGCGGTTCAGGCGCAGCCGACCGAGGAGCACCTGCTGCCGCTCTTCGTCGCCCTCGCCGCCGCCGGCGATGACGCCGACTACGAACGTTTCCATGCCGGCATCGACGACTACGTGCTGGCCATGGATGCCTACCAGTTTTTGCCCAAATCGAGAGGTTGACCGTGAAACAACACTACACCGCCACCGCCAAATCCCTGCACTGGGTCATGGCTATCCTGATCATCGGCCTGCTCGCCCTCGGCTTCTACATGCAGGACCTGCCGCTGTCGCCGGAGAAGCTGAAGCTCTATTCCTGGCACAAGTGGGCCGGCGTCACCGCCTTCCTGCTCGTCCTCGTCCGCCTTGCCTGGCGCGCCGGGCATCGCCCGCCGCCGCTGCCGGCCGGCATGCCGAAGCCATTGCAACTGGCGGCGCACGGCGGCCACCTGGCGCTCTACGGGCTGATGCTGGCGATGCCGCTGTCCGGCTGGCTGATGAGTTCTGCCAAAGGCTTTCAGACTGTCTGGTTCGGCCTGCTGCCGATTCCCGACCTGCTGGCCAAGGACAAGGCGCTCGGCGACCTGCTGCAGAACGTGCATGCGACGCTGGCCGTGCTCTTCGTCCTGATCCTCGTCGGCCACGTCGCCGCCGCCCTCAAACACCACTTCATCGACCGCGACGACATCCTGACCCGGATGCTGCCCGCCCGCCCCACCACGGAGAACTGACATGAAAGACGCCCTATCCACCCTCGCCCTGCTCGCCGCGCTGTCGCCGCTGAGCGCCGGTGCCGTCGAATACAACCAGGTGCTGCCGGCCAAGAGCAGCGTCGCCTTCACCTACCAGCAGATGGGCGTCGCGGTCGACGGCCAGTTCCGCAAGTTTTCTGGCCAGCTCTCCTTCGACCCGGCCAAGCCGACCGCCGCCCGCGTCAGCTTCGACGTCGAGCTGGCCAGCGTCGACACCGGCGCCCCGGAAGGCGACGCCGAAGTCGCCGGCAAGCCGTGGTTCAACACCGCCGCCTTCCCGGTCGCCCGCTTTGTTTCCAGCGGCGTCAAGGCGCTTGGCGGCAATCGCTACGAAGTCGCCGGCAAGCTGACGATCAAGGGGCGCACCCAGGATGTCGTCGTTCCGGCCACCTTCACCGCGCAAGGCGCCAGCGGCATCTTCGAAGGCGCCTTCACGCTGCGCCGCGCCGATTTTTCGATCGGCGAAGGCAGCTGGGCCAAGTTCGACATCGTCGCCAACGACGTCCGCCTCAAGTTCCGTATCGCCGCCAGCGGCAAGTAAACCCCAACCCCAAGGAGAAAACCCATGAAAAAGCAACTCGCCAGCCTCGTCCTCGCCCTCGCCGCCGCCAGCCCGGCCCTCGCCGCGCCGGAAACCTACACGGTCGACGGCACCCACACCTTCCCGCGCTTCTCGTACAGCCACCTCGGCTACTCGACCCAGCTCTCGCGCTTCAACAGCACCAGCGGCAAGGTCGTCTATGACGCTGCAGCAAAGACTGGCACGGTCGACATCGTGATCGACGCCAAATCCGTCGATACCGGCTACGCCACCTTCAACGAGCACATCCAGGGCGAGGATTTCCTCGACACCGCCAAGTTCCCGACTGCCACCTTCAAGTCGACCAAAGTCGTTTTCGACGGCGACAAGCCGGCCAGGATCGAAGGTCAGCTGACCATCAAGGGCGTCACCAAGCCGGTCACGCTGACCGTCACCGACTTCAAGGCTGCACCGCACCCGATGCTGAAGAAGAACGCCATCGGCGCCAACGCCTGGACGGTGATCAAGCGCTCCGAATTCAACGCCGGCAAGTTCGCACCCTACGTCGGCGACGACGTGCGCATCGACATCGCAATCGAGGCGATCGCGCAGTAAGTAAACCACTGATCGGAAAATGAAAACGGCGCCTTGCGGGGCGCCGTTTGCGTTAGCAGTGGTCGGTGCCTGGTGCTGCAATTGACATGCGCGGCGTATGTCAATTAACATACGTTTCGTATGTTAACGAGAATTACACGATGACCCGCCGCAGCCGCGCCCAGATGATCGAGGAAACCCGCGCCAAATTGCTGGCGACGGCGCGTCAGGCCTTCGCCTCGCAGGGCTACGGGCAAACTTCGATGGACGATTTCACCGCTGCCGCCGGCTTGACGCGCGGCGCGCTCTACCACCATTTCGGCAGCAAGGAAGGCTTGCTGATCGCCGTCATCGAACAGATCGAAGCCGAAGTCGGCGACCGCCTGCAAACCGCCTCGGCTGCCGAGCCGACGCCCTGGCTGGGCTTTCGCTGCCGTTGCCGGACTTACCTGGAACTGGCGCTGGAGCCGGAGATTCGCCGCATCATCCTGCAGGACGCACGGGCCATTTTCGGTGACGTGCCGCAAGCCGCGCAGTCGGTCGGCATTGCGGCCCTGCAGGCCGCACTGGAAGAATTGATTGCCGCCGGCACCGTGCAGCCGGTACACGCCGGCGCGGTCGCCCGAATGATCTACGGCATCGTCACTGAAGCCTCTTTCTGGATCGCCGAGCCCGACGGCGACCCGCAAGCGCGTTTGGCGCAGGCGCTCGACGGCCTCGACCGGCTGCTCGCCGGCTTGCTGCACCAAGCTTGATCCCGATTATTCAACCCGGAGTTGCCCATGCAATGGCGTAATACCCCAGCCCGTTTTGGCGTCCTCGCCAAATTCTTTCACTGGACCAGCGCTGCCGCGTTCATCGCCGCCTATTGCGTCGTTTATTACGTGATCTGGTTCATGGACGACAGCCTGCCGGAGTCGTGGCCGGTGCTCAATGTCCATTGGGCGTTCGGCCTGCTCGTTGGCTTTCTGGTCCTGCCCCGTCTGCTGTGGCGCGTGATCGATGTGCAACCTGAATCCCCGTCGGTATCGCCGCTCGAACACGGGCTGGCGCATGCCGCGCACTGGGGGCTGTACGGCCTGCTGATTGCCCTGCCATTGACCGGCTACCTCGGCACCGGCGCCCCTACTGATTTCGGACTGTTCCGCGTCACCGGTTTCGACGAAACCCGGATCTTCGCCTGGATCAGTCAAACCTACGGCCTGAGCTGGGAAGCTTTCGAGAAGCCTATTGACCTGGTGCACCACTTTCTCGGCAAATGGGTCGCCTGGGTGCTTGTCGGGCTGCACGTCGCGGCCACGATCTTCCACCACCGGGTGCGCCGGGACGATGTGCTGAAGCGGATGTTGCCCTAGGGGGCTTGAATCACTCAGCAGGCGGTGCGGCTAATCCTGAAACGCCCGACTGACGGCCTCGACGATCTCAGCCCACACGCCAGGCTGCTTCAACACTGGCATTTCCCTGGCAAGTACATTGCTGAGTTCGCCTCGGTTCTGCTCAATCGAGCGCAGCACCCTGTCCGCCTGCTGGTCCGTCATCTCGACCACTTCCTTGAGTGCGGCGCGTGCCCTGGCATGGCTGCGCAGGTAACGCGACTCTTCGCGCATCTGTTCAGTCAGGGTTCGCCCGATGACGTTGGAGAGGAAGACCACATGAGGTCCCAGATCGGGATAACGCCACAGCGGCCTGGCCTGTTCGGCACCGTGGAAGGCGAAATTCGACACCACACCATCCGGGTAGGTGGTCCGCACCGGCTCGAACACGATCTGCTCCCGCACGGCATGAATCAGAGGCTTGGATACTTCATCCAGCACCTGGTCATAGCCGCGCCGCTCCCCGGCGTCGTCCGTAATGACCGCAGATACGGGCAGAATCACCGGCGCCGGAATCACGCCATCGCGGCGCAAGATGTCGTTGACCAGAAAGCGATGCACACGACCATTGCCGTCGGCCAACGGGTGGATGTAGACGAAGCCGAAAGCCGCCACGGCGCTACGCAGCGTGGGCGACTGTCCTTGCGTTCTTTCAAGAAATGTCCGCAGCCCATCCAGCATCGCAGCGATCTCGTCAGCTGGAGGCGCCACGTAGTGGACGACCTCCTGAAAGCGTATCGTCTCACCGACGAATACGGGGGACTGGCGCATCCCGAAATGGGAGATCGTTGTCCGCCTGCCCAGGATATCCTGCTGCAATTCAGCCAATGCGGCATCGCTGAACGGCAAATCTCCCTGACCGGTACGCCGCGCCATCACATCCGCGAAACGCTGCACGCGCCCGGCCTGATCGGCTTCTCCTTCGATGGCAAAGCTGGCCTTGCTCTCCCGCAGCGTCATCCAGACTGCCGCCCTCAGCAGCAGGTCTTCGCCAAACTCGGCGGTCAGTTCACCAAACAGGCGCGGCACGTCGAGACTGGCAGCCAGATTCACCGCGTCGGTCTTGGCCACCATGGGGCAAAAACTCCGAGTCCCCGGCAGATTGTCATTCACCCGCCAGCGCTGCACCTTGACGACCCGCTCGGGTGAGGCCGCCACCAGCTTGGCATCGTCAATGGCATCGACGTAATTTCCCCCCAGCCGTTCCGGTACCGCCAGCGTCTCACCCGTCAGCCATTCGTACAGGAAGGCAGCGCGGCGGGCATACTGGCCGGTCGGTTCCGCCATGACCCAAGCCTGAACGAAATCCGGACCGCTTCGCTCGAAGAGGCGAGCGAGGAATTCCAGATGAGGCACCTCGTGACGAAGGTGAAACTGCAGGTGTGCCGCTGGCTCCATCGCTGGCCGCATAGCCTCGGTATAGACTTCTGTACGAAAACCGTTGTCGACCTGGGTCGCACGCCGTCCTCCGATCTGACTGATCACGGGCGGCTTGCCCAGCGGCATTACGCCGTAGGTCTGCGCCAGCCAGGCAGCGCCAATCAAATCTCTCGGTAATCCGCTCATGCGGCGTCTCCAGGGAATGCTGTTTTTGTTTGCTCAAAAACGATTACGCAAATAATGGTTCGGTATTTATCAGGATAAAACTGCATTAAATCGATTGCAATAAATACATCTTGCTCAAAAACGATTATGCAACAGACCAACGTAGCCTCCAATCTTCTTCAAATGGCGGCCCAAACATCGCTTCGGTTTTCCGGCTGAATGCGAATGCGGTCAACAGTGCATAAAAGAAAACCCCCAGCATCTGCCGGGGGTTTCTCGGGTTTTCCGACGGTGACCGATAGTCGCCGGAAGACTTGGGATCATTCCCACTCGATCGTCGCCGGCGGCTTGCCGGAAACGTCGTACACCACCCGGTTCAGCCCGCGCACTTCGTTGATGATGCGGTTGGAAACCTTACCCAGCAGTTCGTACGGCAGGTGCGCCCAGTGCGCGGTCATGAAGTCGCTGGTGACGACGGCGCGCAGCGCGACGACGTTCTCGTAGGTGCGGCCGTCGCCCATGACGCCGACGCTCTTGACCGGCAGGAAGACGGCGAAGGCCTGGCTGGTCAGGTCGTACCAGGTCTTGCCGATGTCGGCCTCGGTGCAGGCACCGGCCGCAACATCGCGTTCGGTGGCGACGGTTGCGCGCAGTTCGTCGATGAAGATGGCGTCGGCGCGTTGCAGCAGATGTGCCGCCTTCTGCGTGACTTCACCGAGGATGCGCACGCCCAGGCCGGGGCCCGGGAACGGGTGGCGATAGACCATCTCGCGCGGCAGGCCGAGGGCGACGCCGAGTTCGCGGACTTCGTCCTTGAACAGCTCGCGCAGCGGCTCGAGCAGCTTGAGGTGCATGTCTTCCGGCAGGCCGCCGACGTTGTGGTGGCTCTTGATGGTGTGCGCGCCCTTCTTGCCCTTGCCGGCCGATTCGATCACATCCGGGTAGATCGTGCCCTGGGCCAGCCACTTGGCCGACACCAGCTTCTTCGACTCGGCCTGGAAGACTTCGACGAATTCCTTGCCAATGATCTTGCGCTTCTGTTCCGGGTCGGAAACGCCGGCCAGCTTGCCCATGAAGTCGTCGACGGCATCGACGCGGATGACCTTGACGCCGAGATTGCGCGCGAACATGTCCATGACCATGTCGCCTTCGTTCAAGCGCAGCAGGCCGTGATCGACGAAGACGCAGGTCAGCTGGTCGCCGATGGCGCGGTGGATCAGCGCGGCGGCAACCGAAGAATCGACGCCACCGGAGAGACCGAGGATGACGTCGTCGCTGCCGACCTGGGCGCGGATCGCCGCCACAGCTTCGGCGATGTAGTCGCCCATCACCCAGTCGGTGCCGCAGCCGCAGATGCCATGCACGAAGCGTTCGAGGATGGCCCGCCCCTGCAGCGTGTGGGTGACTTCCGGGTGGAACTGGACGGCGTAGAAACCGCGGCTCTCGTCGGCCATCGCCGCGATCGGGCAGGACGGCGTCGACGCCATGGTCTTGAAGCCGGGCGGCAGTTCCATCACCGAGTCGCCGTGGCTCATCCAGACTTTCAGCATGCCGTGGCCTTCGGCCGTGGTGAAGTCGGCGATATCCTTCAGCAGTGCCGTATGGCCGTGCGCCCGCACTTCCGAGTAGCCGAATTCGCGCGCCTTGCCGGCCGCTTCGGCAGTCATCACCTGGCCGCCCAGTTGCTGGGCCATGGTCTGCATGCCGTAGCAGATGCCGAGCACCGGAATGCCCAGTTCGAAAACGATCTTCGGTGCGCGCGGCGTATCGCCCTCGGTGACCGAGTTCGGCCCGCCCGACAGGATGATGCCCTTGGCGCCGTAGTTGCGGATGAAGTCGTCCGAGACGTCGTAGGGATGGATCTCGCAGAAGACCTTGGCTTCACGCACGCGACGGGCGATCAGCTGGGTGACCTGGGAACCGAAATCGAGGATGAGGATTTTCTGGTGGGACATGTTCACAACCTTGAATGAAAAAGGCGGCTGAATTAGCCGCCCTTCTGGACACTGGAACGATCAGTCGAGGTGATAGTTCGGCGCTTCCTTGGTGATCTGCACGTCGTGCACGTGCGACTCGCGGATACCGGCCGAGGTGATCTCGACGAAGCAGGCCTTCTCGTGCATCTCGGCAATGGTCGGCGTGCCCAGGTAGCCCATCGACGAGCGCAGGCCGCCCATCAACTGGTGGATCACGGCGAGCACCGAGCCCTTGTACGGGACGCGGCCTTCGATGCCTTCCGGGACGAACTTGTCGACGTTGCCGGTGTTCTCCTGGAAGTAACGATCCGAGGAGCCGGCCTGCATCGCGCCGAGCGAACCCATGCCGCGGTAGGACTTGTACGAGCGGCCCTGGAACAGTTCGACCTCGCCCGGGGCTTCCTCGGTGCCGGCGAACAGGCCGCCGAGCATGACCGTGTCGGCGCCGGCGGCGATCGCCTTGGCGATGTCGCCGGAGTAGCGGATGCCGCCGTCGGCGATCATCGGCACGCCGGTGCCCTTGAGCGCTTCGGAAACATTCTGGATGGCGGTGATCTGCGGCACGCCGACACCGGCGACGATACGCGTGGTGCAGATCGAACCGGGGCCGATACCAACCTTGACGCCGTCGGCGCCAGCATCGACCAGCGCGCGCGCGGCGTCGGCGGTGGCGATGTTGCCGCCGATGACCTGAATCTGCGGGAAGTTCTTCTTGACCCACTTGACGCGATCGAGCACGCCCTGTGAGTGACCGTGCGCGGTATCGACGACGACGACATCGACGCCAGCTTCAGCCAGCAGCTCGACGCGCTCTTCCGTGCCGGCACCGACGCCGACCGCCGCACCGGCGCGCAGGCGACCGCTGGCGTCCTTGTTGGCGAGCGGATGCTCGGTGGACTTGAGGATGTCCTTGACGGTGATCAGGCCGCGCAGCTCGAAGGCATCATTGACCACCAGCACGCGCTCGAGGCGGTGCGTGCGGATCAGTTCCTTGGCTTCCTCGACGCCGGCATCCTCGCCGACGGTGACCAGGCGCTTGCGCGGCGTCATGATCGACTTCACCGGCTGGTCGAGATTGGTTTCGAAGCGCAGGTCGCGGTTGGTGACGATGCCGACCACCTTGCCCGACTTGTCGATCACCGGCAGGCCGGAAATCTTGTGCTGGCGGGTGATTTCAAGGACATCGCGCACCGTCATGTTCGGCGTCACGGTGATCGGGTCGCGCAGGATGCCCGACTCGAAACGCTTGACCTTGGCCACTTCGGCGGCCTGGGCGCGGGATGTGAGATTCTTGTGGATGATGCCGATGCCGCCTTCCTGGGCCATGGCGATGGCCAGGCGACCTTCCGTCACGGTATCCATGGCGGCGGAAAGCAGCGGCAGGTTGATCGTGATGTCGCGCGTCAGGCGGGTGGACAGGCTGACATCGCGCGGCAGAACTTGAGAATGGGCGGGGACGAGCAGGACGTCGTCGAAAGTGAGGGCTTTTTGCAGAAGTCGCATGGCCTTTGATCCAAGGTCACAAAATCGTATTATACAGAAATCCTCCGCAAAGCCCGATGGCACAACCATGAACAAATCGCTGATTTTTGCCTGCGTAATGGTGTCGACCGCAACATTGCTCCCGGCCCAGGCTCAGACTTACCAGTGGAAGGATGCCAGCGGCAAGACAGTGATTTCCGACACACCGCCACCGGCCAGCGCCAGGGACAGCCGTTCGCTCGGCCTGCGCCAGCCGGCCGTGGTCACCGGCACGCCGGCCGAAGCCGCCACCGACAAGGCGGCCGCCAGCCCGGCAACCCCACCGACGATGGCGGAAAAGGAAATGGAATTCCGCAAGCGCCAACAGGAATCCCGCGAGAAATCGGAAAAGGCGGAAAAGGAAGCCGCTGCCGCCCGTGAGAAGCGCGACACCTGCGAGCGCGCCCGCTCGAACTACCGGATGCTCCAGTCCGACCTGCCCTTGCGCCAGGCGGGCAAGGGCGGCGACATGCAGGTGATGGACGACGGCCAGCGCCGCCAGGAACTCGAGCGCACCCGGCGCATCATGCAGGAAGCCTGCAAATAAGCCGGGCCGCGATCAGCCTTCGCCGCTCTCGCCGGCGTCGCCGGCCCCCTTCTTCATGACCTTGCCTTCGGCCGCGCGCTGCTTGCGCACCTCCTTCGGGTCGGCAATCAGTGGCCGGTAGATTTCGACACGGTCGAAATCACGCAGTACGGCATCGAGCTTGGACAGCTTGTTCCAGATGCCGAACTTGTTCTTCTTCAGATCGATCTCCGGGTATTTCGCAAGCAGCCCCGAGGCTTCGACGGCCTGTTGCAACAGGCTGCCGGCCGGCAACTGCAGACGAACCACCTCCTGCTTGTCGGGCAGCGGATAACAGATTTCGACGTTGATCGCTTGTTCAGCCATGGCTGGCTCCATAAACCTGGGCGGCGCGACGCACGAAGGCGTCGACGAAAGTATTGGCAATATGACTGAAAACCGGGCCGATGACCTTCTCGAACAGCTTGCTGGAAAATTCGTAGTGCAGACGGAATTCGATCTTGCAGGCGTTCTCCGCCAACGGCCTGAATTGCCAGGTCCCCTCGAGGCGGCGGAACGGCCCGTCCACCAGACGGATGTTCATCAGCGACGGGAATTCCTTGGCGTTCTCGGTGGTGAAGCTGGATTTGACCGCGTGATAGTTGATGTGCAGCGTCGCCACGGTCTTCGCATCGTCGCGGAACTTCAGTTCGGTACGGTTGCACCAGGGCAGGAAAGCCGGATAGTCCTCGCAGCGATCCACGAGTTCGAACATCTGGGCGGCGGAGTGTTCGATCAAGACGGTTTTTTCGACCAGAGCCATGCTGCGGCAGCGTTCCTGTAATCCTGTAGAATCGCGGATTTTAAAGGAACGCGCGGCGGCATGAGCATCACGGTCAATAAAAAAGCCTTTCACGACTACGCGGTCGAGGAGCGGTTCGAAGCCGGCATCGTCCTCGAGGGCTGGGAAGTCAAGGCGATTCGTGCGGCCCGGATGAACATCAAGGAATCCTATGTGATCATCCGCCACGGCGAGCTGTTCCTCATCGGCATGCACATCACGCCACTGGCGACGGCCTCCAGCCACAACCATCACGATCCGGTGCGCACCCGCAAACTGCTGCTGCATGCCCGCGAGATCGCCAAGCTGATCGGCAAGGTCGAGCGCGCCGGCTATGCGCTGATTCCGCTCGACCTGCACTTTGTGCGCGGCCGCATCAAGCTCGAGATCGGCCTGGCCAAGGGCAAGAAGCAGCACGACAAGCGCGCCGACCAGATGGAAAAGGAAGGCAAGCGCGAGGCGCAGCGGGCGATGAAGGAAAAGCTCCGCTGAGATGAGCATGGACGCCCTGCTCTACTGGGTCGGCATGGCGGCCGTCGCGGTCAACGCGCTGACCGGTGTCCTCGATTCGGGACGCAAGCAGATGGACCTGATCGGGGCCTTGCTGGTCGCCGTCGCCACCGCCCTGGGCGGGGGGACGGTGCGCGACCTGCTGCTCGACCGCAACGTCTTCTGGGTGGCCGACCAGACCTACCTGATCGCCGCACTCGGCACCGGCCTGGTGGCCTTTTTCGTGGTCCGCCGGCGCAGCTTGCCACCGCGCCTGTTCCTGATCCCCGATGCGGTCGGCCTGGCGCTATTCACCATCATCGGCACCCAGGTCGCGCTGCAGTGGCACACCCCGTGGCTGGCCGCCAGCCTGATGGGCGTGATCACCGGCGTCGTCGGCGGCGTCCTGCGCGACATCCTGTGCAACGACGTGCCGAGCATCTTCCTCAAGGGCGAGCTGTACGCGACGGCTGCCTGGGTCGGCGCGCTGACCCTGATCGGCCTGCAGGAGCTCGGCGTGCGCCCGGTGGACGCGGCCTGGACAGCGATGGGCGTGGTCCTCGCGCTACGCCTGTTCGCGCTGCGCTTCGGGCTGACCTTGCCGGCGCTCGGCCAGCCGCGCTGAAGCGCGGCTTTTTCTTTTCGCCACGGGCTTACTCCGGCGCAAACTTTGGCATATGCTGTAACCATCATGAACAAGATTCGCATCGTTCTGGCCGACGATCAGCTGCTCGTGCGCGCAGGCATCCGCGCCCTGCTCGAGACGCTTCCCGGCTATGCCGTCGCCGCCGAATGCGCCGACGGACACACGGCCCTCGCCGAAGTCGAACGCCACCTGCCCGATGTCGTGCTGCTCGACATCGCCATGCCCGGCCCGTCCGGCATCGAAATCGCGAGAATGCTGCGCCAGCGCGATCCGACCGTGCGCATCCTGATCCTCTCCAGCATCGATCGCCAGGAAGTTGTCGAGCAGGCCCTGGAGGCCGGCGTCAATGGCTACCTGCTCAAGGATTTCGTGCTCGACGAGTTGCAGCAGGCACTGTCGGCAGTGCTCGCCGACGAGTCTTTCCTGTCGCCGAAAATCAGCGATTTCACGCGGTCGACCGTCAGTGCCGACGAACTGCTGACCCCGCGCCAGACGGAAATCCTGCGCCTGGTGGCCAACGGCCGGACGACCAAGGAAATCGGGCGCACCCTCGGCATCAGTCCGAAAACCGTCGAATTCCACCGCGCCCGGCTGATGCAGCGGATCGGCGTGCACGACGTGACCGGCCTGACCCGCTACGCGGTCCAGCACGGCCTGGTTTCCTGAGCGTCTAGTTTTCCGTGCTAGCCAGGTGCCGGCGCAGTTCGGCGCAAACCTGCGCCAGTGCCCGGACCAGTGCCGCACTGCGGACCACCCAGTCGGTCGCGCCGTCGCCGCGCCGCTGGTTATAGAGCGCATACTCGAGCTCGCGGGCGAGCGCCACTGCCTGGTGCGCGGAAAACAGCACGCAGCTGCTGCGGATGTCGTGCACGGCATCCTGCAGCGCCGGCACGTCGCCGGCAGCAGCTGCGCTTTCGAGGCGGGCGGTGAGTTGCGGGTGGTTGTCGATGAACAGCCGGATCAGGCGTTCCGCGGCAGCGCGGTTGCGCCCCAGATTGACGAGCAGGTAATCGAGATTGCAGACCGGCTCATCATGAGGCTTGTCGATTGGATTCGACATGGACGAACACCTTTTTCTTCTTTGTGTTGTTCGTCATAGCTTAAAAACAAAGCCCCGCCGCGGGAACCGGGTATTACCCTAGGTCCGCCCCGGCAGCCTTCATTTGCCGCCGAGCAGGCGTCGGGCGAAGAGCAGATCTTCCCAGCCCTTGGCCTTGTCCGGCAGGTTGCGCAACAGGTAGGCCGGATGGTAGGTCACCGCGACCGGGATCCCGGCATATTCGAAACGCCGGCCACGCATTGCCGCTAGCGCCTTGTCCTCGCCGAGCAGCGAATGCACCGCCGCCTTGCCGAGCAGGACGATCACCTTCGGCTGCAGCAACTCGATCTGGCGCACCAGCCACGGACGGCAGGCGGCCATCTCGCCGGCCTCCGGGGTACGGTTGCCGGGCGGGCGGCATTTCACGGCGTTGGCGATATAGACCCGCTCGCCGCGGTTGAGGTCGATCGCTGCCAGCATCGCGTCGAGCAGCTTGCCGGCCTGACCGACGAAGGGTTCGCCGCGGGCGTCTTCTTCGGCCCCCGGCCCCTCGCCGATGAACAGCCAGTCCGGCTGGCGATCGCCGACGCCGGGAACCGCCTGCTTGCGCTGCTGACAGAGCTCGCAGTTGCGACAGGCACGGACCGCAGCCTCGAGCTCGTCCCAGCCAAGGGCGACGCCGGCGCCGGCAGCAGCGACGGGGGCTGGTGCAGTTGCCGCCGCCACCGGCGCCACATCCGGCGCTGGCGCTGCTTCGCTTTCACCAGCCGCGGCATGCGCCGGCTGGCGGAGTTCCCAGAGCGGGCTGATGCCCATTTCGGCGAGCATCTGTTCGCGGCTCAGGCTCATTCGAGGTCCCTTTCGAAAACCAGCGCGTCCTCACGGCCGACCAGCGCCGGGTAGTAGCCCTTGCGCAGCCCGATCTGGCGAAAACCGAAGTGGCGGTACAAATCGACTGCCCGCGCGTTGCCCGGGCGGACTTCGAGGAAGAGGCGCTGGGCGCCGGCCTGGCGGGCGCTGTCCATCGCCTGACGGAGCAGGCGCGCACCGTAGCCGCGGCCCTGCAGATGGCCGGCGACGCCGATGTTGAGCAGATGCGCCTCGTCGAGGACCTGCATGACCACCGCGAAGCCGACCAGTTCGCCGCCGATGCGCAGCACCCAGCTGCTGTAGCCGGCGTGCAGCGAATCGGCGAAGTTGCCCCGGCTCCACGGGAAATCCTGGATGCCGGCCTCGAGCGCCGCGACGCCGTCGAGGTCGCGGGCACTCATCGGGAAGAATTCGGCCGGCAGTACCGGCATTGCCGCAACGCTCACGCCCGGCCACCTTCGCGGAGGCGCTCGGCGACGGTCTTGGCGACCTTGTCGCGAACGTACAGCGGCGCCGCCAGTGCCGGATCGATGCCGCCGCCAGCGGCCAGCCGGGGCGCCGCCACGCGGGCCGCCCAGGCAGCCGTCGGCAGGATCTCCGGACGGCTGGCGAGGCCGGCGGCGGCAATCCGCGCGGCCAGTTCCGGGTAGGCGGCGAGTGCGTTGCCGCAGGCCAGCCAGCCGCTGTCGGGCAACTCGATGGCGGCCGGTGCCAGGACACGGATTTCCCCCTGGCGGCAGGGTTGACCGTCAGACAGCTGGTAGCGGGCGGCGTAGACCTCGCCCATGCGGGCATCAAGCAGCGCCAGCACCCGCTCGGCACCGCTCGCCGCGGCCATCGTCTCGAGACTGGTCACCGGCAGCAGCGGCAGGTCGGCGGCGACCGCCAGGCCTTGCGCCGCGCCGCAGGCAACGCGCAGGCCGGTGAAGGCGCCCGGGCCGACGCCGAAAGCGATGCCGTCAAGCCGGCCGACAGCGATGCCGGCCTCGGCGAGCAGTTCGCGGACGAGCGGCAACAGGGTTTCGGAATGCGAGCGACCGGCCGGGCAGTCGCGCTGGCTCAGCTCGCCATCGCGCCACAAGGCGCAGGAGCCGCTTTCGGTCGAGGTTTCGAGGGCCAGGATGTACATGGGGCGACATTCTAACCCGGCCCGCCGGATCAGTCGTCGTGGCGGTGTCTTTTGCCGCGACGGTCGTCGCGTTCATGCTGCTCGCGCATCTCGTCGCGCAGGCGGCGGCGTTCGTCGGGCGGAAAATCGCGGCCGCGCGGCGGTCGACCGTCATCGTAGGCGCGCTGCGGCGGCGCCAGACGCTCGCGCTGCTGCCACTGCTCGCGCATCTGTTGACGGATTTCGCGGCGCTCGTCGGGCGGCAGCTCGCGCCGCCAGCCTTCGGCCACGGCACCGCCTGCCGGCAGAAGCAGCAGGACGAGCAGTGGCAGGACGAGTCGCGATTTCATGGTGCGGCGTATTTTATCCGTTTCGGTACGCCTGCATTGTCCGTTGTCGCCACGACTGCGAACAAGGCGAGTTGTAATCGAATGTTTCCCACCGCCGCCGGCGATATCCTTTGTTACCATTTGCCGCATCGCCCGCCCTGCCCCGCGCTATCCTTGCCGCATGAACGAAAACCACCAGCACATCCTCGTCGTCGATGACGACGCCCGTCTGCGCGACCTGCTCACCCGTTACCTCGGCGAACAGGGATTCCTCGTCAAGGCGGTCGCCGACGCGCCACAAATGGACAAGGCGCGCAGCCGCGAACATTTCCACCTGATCGTCCTCGACCTGATGATGCCCGGCGAGGACGGCCTCTCGGCCTGTCGCCGCCTGCGCGGCCAGGGCGACCGGACGCCGATCATCATGCTCACTGCCAAGGGCGACGAGGTCGACCGCATCGTCGGCCTCGAGATGGGCGCCGACGACTACCTGCCCAAGCCGTTCAACCCGCGCGAGCTGCTCGCCCGGATCAACGCCGTGCTCCGCCGCCAGGGCAGCATGCCGCCGGGGGCACCGGAGGAAGTGCCGGAAGCGATGCGTTTCGGCAACATCGAAGTCGATTTCACCGCCCGCACGCTCAAGCGCGGCGACGAGATCCTGCCGCTGACCACCGGCGAGTTCGCCGTACTCAAGGTGCTGCTCCAGCATCCGCGCCAGCCGCTGTCGCGCGACAAGCTGATGACGCTGGCGCGCGGCCGCGAGCAGGGACCGTTCGACCGGGCCATCGACGTCCAGGTATCGCGCCTGCGCAAGCTGATCGAGAACGATCCGTCGCAGCCGCGCTACCTGCAGACGGTCTGGGGCTTCGGCTACGTCTTCATGCCCGACGGCACCGCCCGGGAAAATTGATGCCGCACTCGCTGCTGGCGCGCATCTTTTTGCTGCTGGCACTGCTCGTGCTGAGCAGCACCGCCGGCTGGCTGTTCCTGTTCAGCCATATCGACGCCGAGCCGCGTGCCCGTGAAGCCGCCAATACCGCGACCTCGGCAGTCAACCTGATCCGCGCCTCGCTGTTCGCCGCGGCGCCGGGAAAGCGCCCGGGGCTGTTCGCCGAACTGTCGTCCACCGAAGGCATCCGCCTGCTGCCGGCCGAGGCCCAGGACGAAATCGTGCCGATGCCCGAATCGCGCTTCCATCACCTGCTGCGCGATACCATCGTCGCCCGGCTCGGCCCGGGCACGCGGGTTGCCGCCGAGGTCAACGGCGAACCCGGTTTCTGGGTCAGTTTCCGGCTCGACGCGGCTGACGACGACGAGTTCTGGCTGGCGCTGCCGCGCGAGCGCGCCAGCCGCAGTTTCGCGACGCGCTGGCTGAGCTGGGTGGTGCTGGTGGTGGCCCTGGCGCTGCTGGTCGCCTGGCTGATCGCCTCGCGCATCAGCCGGCCGCTCAAGGCGATGGCGCATTCGGCCCGGGCCGTCGGCAGCGGCCGCACGCCGACGCCACTGCCCGAGGAAGGCGCCGAGGAAATGCGCGCGCTGGCCAGCGCCTTCAATGCCATGGCCGCCGACCTGGCGCGCCACGAGAAGGATCGCTCGGAAGTCCTCGCCGGCATCTCGCACGACTTGCGCACGCCGCTCACCCGCCTGCGCCTAGAGGCCGAACTCAGCGTCGCCGACGACGGCGCCCGCCAGGGCATCGTCGCCGACATCGAGCAGATGGAAGCGGTGATCTCGCAGTTCATGGACTACGCCCGCACCGAATCCGGCGAGGCGCCCGCCGTCACCGACCTGGCGGCGCTGCTGGCGGCGATCGGCGAGCGCCAGGCAGCACTCGGGCGGGCGCTGGAAATCGACCTCGCCGGCGTGTCGACCGTCAACATCCGGCCCAAGGCGGTCGGTCGGGCGGTCGTCAACCTGCTCGACAACGCCTGGAAATACGGTGGCGGCGCGGTCAGCCTGAAGGCGTCCACGGTCGACGGCGAAATCCGCATCGAAATCGCCGACCGCGGCCCGGGCATTCCGGGCAGCGAGACCGAGCGCCTCAAGCGCCCGTTCACCCGGCTCGAAGTGGCCCGTACCGACGTCACCGGCACCGGCCTCGGCCTGGCCATCGTCGAGCGCATCGCCCGCCTCCACCGCGGTCGCCTCGAACTGCTCGACAATCCCGGCGGCGGCCTGCTCGCCCGGCTGGTGCTGCGTCCGGACTGAGGCTTTTCAGCCGAGGTAGGCGGCGATATCGACCTCGTCGATCTGCTCAGGCTTGAGGAAGCGCTCGGCGTAGGCACGGTAGACGCCGGAACTCAGGAACAGGTCGAAGATCACCGGATCGATGTGCCGGTCCTTCTTGAAGAACGAGAGGATGCGGATCGATTCGGACAGCGTCTTCATCGGCTTGTAGGGACGGTCGGAAGCCGTCAGCGCCTCGAAGATATCGGCCACCGCCATGATCCGCGACGGGATCGAAAGCTGCTCGGCGCTCAGCCGGCGTGGATAGCCGCTCCCGGTCATCGTCTCGTGATGGGTGCCGGCGTACTCGGGAACCCGGCGCAGGGATTTCGGCAACGGCAGCTGCTCGAGCATCAGGATGGTCTGGATGATGTGCTCGTTGATCTTGAAACGTTCTTCCTCGGTCAGCGTGCCGCGGCCGATGCCGAGGTTGTACACCTCGCCGAAGTTGTACAGGTTTTCCGGCACGGTCATCGACCAGCCGTGCTGCAGTGCCGGGTTGTCGGCTTCGCGCGGGACCACGTGCCAGGACTTGTCGGCGAGCAGGTTTTCGCGCACCGGCAGCGGATTTTCCGCCTCCCCGCTGCGGCGACGCTGCTCGTCCTGCGACAGGCCGAGCCGGTCGTCGAAATTGCGCCACCAGGTTTCGCCGGCGATCCGGCGGATCCGCTCGATCTTTTCCGGCGCCATGAATTCGCCGCCAATGTTGGCTTCGGCGACGAAGGCGAAGTCGTCGAGCAATTGCGCCCGGCGCGCGGCCAGCGCGGCATCGGCCTCGGCCGGGGCGAGGCCGCGCTCATGGATGGCTTGCAGGCGTTCGATCTCGGCGTCGCGCAGGAGGACTTCGAAGCGGGTGCGGACCTCGTGGATGCGGTTGTAGATGGTCTCCAGCTTGGTCGCCTTGTCGACCACGTACTCGGGCGTCGTCACCTTGCCGCAATCGTGCAGCCAGGCACCAATGCGGAATTCGCGCCATTCCTCCTCGCTGGCGAAGCGGAAATCGGCGAGCGGCCCGCTGTCCACCGCGCAGGCAGCCTCGGCCAGCATCATCGCCAGCTGCGGCACGCGCTCGCAATGGCCACCGGTGTACGCGCTTTTCGCATCGATGGCCCCGGCGATCAGGCGGATCAGCGAATCCATCAGTTCCTTCTGCGCTTCGAGCAGGTTGACGTTCTCCAGCGTCACCGCCGACTGGGCGGCGAGCGCCTCGACGAAGCTGACGATTTCCGGCGCGAAGGGGACGATTTCGCCGCTGCGCGGATCGAGTGCGTTCATCAGCTGGAGCACCCCGATCACCTCGCCGGTGCGCGGCGACAGCGGAATGGTCAGCATCGAGACGGTGCGCAGGCCGGTCTGTTCGCTGAAGCGCATCGTCCCCGAGAGATCGAAGCGGGTTTCGCGATAGACGTCGTCGATGATCACCGTGGTGTTGTTCAGGGCCACGTAGCTCGACACATAGCCGCTCATCGGCGCGCCGCTGACCGGGTCGTGCAGGGGCACCTCGAAGTCCTGCAGATCGTCGCTGGCGGTGCGCAGGGCGAAGCGCAGGGTGTCGTGCTCGGTCTTCAGGAACAGCGTCGCCGCGGCGCAGTGGGAGATTTCCTGGGCACTGTTCAGGATGTGCCGGAGCAAGGCGTTGCGATCCTTCTCGCGCGACATCATCAGGCCGCTTCCGACCAGGCTGCGCAGCTTCTGCTGGGCCAGATCGAGTGCTTCGGTGCGTTCCCGGATCGACTGCTGCATGACCAGCTGGGCGTCGCCGAGGGCGTTGATTTCGTAGAGCACGGACTGCGGGCGTTGCGGCTCGGTCGTGAAATCGAGCCGCTTCAGGCGCTCCGAATTGCGTGCCAGCACCGCCAGCGCCTGCACCACCCGGCGCGACCCGAGCAGGGCGAGCGGCACCAGGATGACCATCAGGGCCAGCGAAACGGCCATGACGTCGCTGCGGGCGCGTTCGATCGGGGCCGAGAAATCGCTGGCCGGCGCCAGCGCGACAACGGTGAAGCGGGCGCCGGCAAATGCCTCGGTCAACTTGCCGACGACGACGAAATTCCGCAGCTCCCCGGCCTGCGGCAGCTCGACCAGCTTGGCGCCGCTCAGGTCGCCGCGCCCGGCGAGGGCCTGCAGCGTCGGCTCGGCGAGTTGGTCGAGGCGGCTCAGCGCCGCGATCTCGCCGCCCTGGTAAAGGCTGCCGCGCAGGCTGCCGGCGATGATCCGGCGGTCGCCGTCGAGCAGCAGGATGGCAGCGTTTTCCGACAGTGGCTGCGCGGCAAGGAAATCGCGCAGCCGGGAAAGCTTGATGTCGAGGCCGAACACGGCGCTGCCGTCAGGCAGGGCCTGGGCGAGGGTCAGGCCGAGTTCGCCGGTCGAGGCGAAACGATAGGGAGCCGTCGCCACCGGGCCCGGTGTCGCCATCGCCGCGGTGAACCAGGGGCGCTCGGTGGCGCGGTAGTCGTTGTCGGCCAGGCGTTCGGCCAGCAAGCGCCGGTTGCGGTCGAGAAACTGCCAGTGCGCCTGCACGCCGCCCGGCGCAATCCGGCGCAGCGCGAACCAGGTTGCCGCCGGCGCCTGCAGCGCGGCGAGCAACCGGGGATCGCTGCGGACCGCGATGGCCTGGACGAAACCATTGCCCGGCAAGCCGAAGTACTGGCCGTAGATGTCGCTGCTCACGGCCAGGGAGCCAACCAGTTCCGGCAGCATCTCGGCCGGCGCCAGGCTGCGGGCATCGCCGGTCCGGCTGCCGACGATGCGCACGGCTTCGTCGATCAACGTCGTCGTTGCCGCGATCGACTGTTCGGCAACCAGCGAGAAGCGTTCGCGGGCGTTTTCCTCGATCATCGACTGGAAGCGACCGAACACCGTGAACAGGAAACCGGCGGTCAGCGCCAGGATGATCACGAAGAGCGCGGCCAGCACCCAGTACTGGAAGCGCAGCTGGAATCTTCCGGGCATGGGATGTCCTCAGGAAAAGGGAATGACTGACTCAGCGCAGGGAAATCTCGACCCGGCGATTGCGCGGTTCGGCGACTTCGTCGCGGGTCGGCACCAGCAGGTTGCTCTCGCCGTGCGACTCGATGCTGAGCGCGTGCACCTTGAGGCCGCGTGCGCGGATCAGGTCGGCGATGCTCTGCGCGCGCTGCAGGGCCAGCGTCCGGTTGGCCTCGGCCGGGCCGACGGTGTCGCTGTGGCCGATCACCGAAACGTCGACCGCCGGTCGCCGTGCCGCCGCCTCGATAATCGTCGGCAGCAGCGCCAGCGAGGCCGGGGTCAGGCGGGTGCCGCCGCTCTCGAAGTAGAGCTGGAAGCGTTCGGGCAGCAGCGGCCTGGCCGCGATTGCCGAGGCAAAATCCTTTTCGATCGTCGCCGCCGGCACGGCCGCCGCCTTGCCCGAGCCATCGAGCGCCGCGCCGTGTCCGGCCTGGTCGATCACCTGTTCGCCCTGGCGGCCCTTGACGACGACCTTGCCGGTGCCGCCGTCGGGGTTCTCGAGCAACACGACATAGGACTTGCCGGCGCAGCCGGCGAGCAAGTTGACGGTCAACAGCCCGAAAAGCAGTTTTTTGCCGAGCATCGCCATGGCCTACTCCTCGACCTTGATCAGCAGATGGGTGCCGCGAATGCCCAGGGTGCCGCTGGGGGTCTCGATGGCGACCGCGTCCGGGCGCAGCTTGGCAATCACGCCCGAAACATAGTTGAGGCTGCCGCGGGCAAGCTTGCCGTGCATCTTCAACTGTCCCTGGCCGGGTGCGTAGAGATATTCGCTGACCGTCAGCTCGGTATCCGGACCGAAGGACATCACCGTCTCGTCGCGGAAGGTCACGCCCAGCGACGACCGGGCACCGGTCCGGAGTACCGCCCCGGCCTGCACCGGTGTGCCGACCTCGGCCTTGACCGACTGGCCGGCAAAAGTCAAGGAAGCGTCGCCGCTGACGGTCTTGACGAAACCGACCGGCGGTTCGGCGGCAACGGCCAGGCCGCTGGCGAGTGCCAGGACAGCCAACAGATGCTGGTGCTTCATCCCTGATTCCTCCGCTTCACCCCTGGGACACGATGTGTCCACTTCGGTTCGCAGCGTATCATAGGAAATGCCAGAATAATTTGCCGATTTGATAAAACCGGCACCCTCGACAAAAACGCCAGATGCCCCGATCATCCCGCCTATTCCGCTTCCTGCCGCTGCTTGCGGGCCTGCTCGCCGGCGCCCTGCTGCTGGCCGCCGAGACGCCGCTGCTGGTGCTGCGCAATGCGCTGTTCGACCAATACCAGCGCTGGGCGCCGCGTCCGGTGACCGAACAGCCGGTCCGCATCGTCGATATCGACGAAGAGAGCCTGGTCCGCCTCGGCCAGTGGCCGTGGCCGCGCACCCGCCTGGCCGAGCTGAGTGCCCGGCTGACCGCGGCCGGAGTCGCCGCGATCACTTTCGACGTGATTTTTGCCGAGGCCGACCGCACCTCGCCGGCGGCGCTCGCCCGGCAGTGGCAGGTAAACGACGAACAGCGCCGGCAACTGCTGGCGCTGCCCGATCACGATGCGGTCTTCGCCGGCCAGCTGGCGGCGAGCCCGGCAGTCCTCGGCTTTGCGCTGACCAGCGCGCCCGGCCCCCGCCAGCCGGCGACCCGGGCGGCCATCGTCAATCTCGGCGAAGACCAGCGTGCCTGGGTGCCGGCTTTCAGTGGCGCCGTGCCATCGCTGCCGCAATTCGAAGCGCTTGCCCCGGGCAACGGTGCGCTCAGTTTCGTGCCCGACCGTGACGGTGTCGTCCGCCGGGTACCGCTGGTCCTGCGCCTCGGCGAGCGCATCCTGCCGACGCTGGTCAGCGAGAGCCTGCGCGTGGCGCAGGCCGCGCCGGCGATCATCCTGCGCAGCGCCGGCCACCAGCAGCAGCTGACCGGTCACCGCGACCGCGGCGGCCTCGGCGAGATCCGGATCGGCGCGCTGACCATTCCGACGACACCGCAAGGTGAACTGTGGCTGCATTACAGCGAACGGCCGGCTGCCCCCGCACTGCCAGCCTGGCGCGTCCTCGCCGATGCTGCCGAGAGTGCCGCGCTGGCCGGCCACATCGTGCTTGTCGGCAGTTCGGCGCAGGGCCTGCTGGACCTGCGCTTCACCCCCTTCGGCCTGCGTCCGGGCGTGGCGATCCACGCCGAGGCTCTGGCGCAGATTCTCGCCGGCGATTTTCTCGAGCGGCCGGGCTGGTCACGCGCCGCCGAACTGCTGCTCGCCGCTGCCACCTGCCTGCTCGCCGGTTTCCTGGCGCTGCGCTGGCGGGCCTTGGCCGCTGCCGGGCTGGCCCTGACCCTGGTCCTGGCGGGCGCCCTCGCCTCCTGGCTGGCCTTCGCCCGCGCCGGCCTGCTGCTCGACCCCTTGCCGGCGCAGGCAGCCACCCTGTTTGCCTTCATCGTCTGCAGCCTCGCCCACCACTTCGTCAGCGAACGCGAACAACGACGCATCCGCGGTGCCTTCGCCCGCTACGTCTCGCCCAACCGGGTCGCCCACCTGCTCGCCAACGAAGCCGATCTCGCCATCGGCGGCGAGCGGCGGGACTGCAGCTTCATCTTCACCGACCTGGCCGGATTTACCGGGCTGATGGAAGGCATCGACCCCGGCCGCGCGGTGGCGCTGCTCAACGACTACCTCGACGGGATGATCGCGATCGCCTTCCGCCACGAGGGGACGCTCGACCGCATCGTCGGCGACGCGGTCGCGATCATGTTCTCGGCACCGCTCGCCCAGCCCGACCATGCTGCCCGCGCCTTCGCCTGCGCCCTCGAGATGGACGCTTTCGCCTGCGCCTACGCGCAACGCCAGCGCCAGGCCGGAATCGCCTTCGGCGACACGCGCATCGGCGTGCATCGCGGCGAGGTCATCGTCGGCAATTTCGGCGGCAAGACGATCTTCGACTACCGCGCCCTCGGCGACCCGGTGAACACCGCTGCCCGGCTGGAATCGGCGAACAAGCACCTGGGCACCCGCGTCTGCGTCTCGCAGGCGATCCTCGACGACCTGCCGCCGCAAGCGGTGCGGCCGGTCGGCCGGGTCCTGTTCAAGGGCAAGACGCAGCCGCTGGCGATCTTCGAGGCGCTGACGCCGGCCGACGCCGAGCGGCGAGCCCCGGTCGAGGTCTACGCGGCGGCCTGGCAGTCGCTCAGCGATGATGCCGATCTCGCCACCGAACGCTTCGCCGAACTGCACGCGGCCTGGCCGGAGGATGGCCTGGTCGCCATGCATTGGCGCCGCCTGCAGGCCGGCGAGCGCGGCGACCTGATCGTGCTGAGCGCGAAATAGCCGCCACGGCGGCTGAAAAAACCGCTTTTTGCGCCGTCGACCGTCAGATTCGCCGGCTCAGCCGGCGCGTACGACGAGCACTACCGCCTGCGCCTCGATCGCCTCTTCGCGGCCGAGGTAGCCGAGCTTCTCGTTGGTCTTGCCCTTGATGTTGACGCAGTCGGCGCCAATGCCGAGGTCGGCGGCGACGTTGGCGACCATCGCCGGCGCGTGCGGCGCCAGTTTCGGTTGCTGGGCGATCAGCGTGGCGTCGACATTGACCGGCCGCCAGCCCTTGTCGGCGAGCAGCGCGACCGCGGCGCGCAACAGGACGCGGCTGTCGGCGCCTTGGTAGCGCGGGTCGGTATCGGGAAAATGCCGGCCGATGTCACCCAGCGCGACGGCGCCGAGCAGCGCGTCGGTGATCGCATGGAGCAGCGCGTCGGCGTCGGAATGGCCGAGCAGCCCGGTCGGATGGTCGATCTCGACGCCGCCGAGGATCAGTTTGCGGCCGGCGACCAGTTTGTGTACGTCGTAGCCCTGCCCGACTCGGATGTTCATTTGCGCCCTCTCAGGATCATTGCGGCCAGCGCCAGGTCGGCCGGAAAAGTGACTTTCAGGTTGGTCGAATCGCCGCGCACCAGCTTCGGCGCCAGCCCGAGCGCCTCGATGGCGCCGGCTTCGTCGGTGACGGCATTGTGGTTTTCGAGCGCGGCGAGCAGTCGACCGTAACGGAACATCTGCGGCGTCTGCGCCTGCCACAGGCCGTCGCGCGGCTCGGTGGCGGCGACGCGCTGGCCGGCGTCGGCGCGCTTCAGGGTATCGGCGACCGGCACCGCAAGGATGCCGCCGACCGGGTCGTCGGCCAGTTCGGCGCACAGCGCGTCGAGCATCGCCCGGCTGAGGCAGGGACGCGCCGCGTCATGGACCAGGATCCAGTCGTCGTCGGCGGCCACCGTCGCTGCCGCGCGCAGGCCGTTGCCGACGCTCTCGGCGCGGGTGGCACCGCCGCAGCGCACGGTCTCCAGCTTGGCACCGAGCGCCGACCAGTCGTAACGCGGCCACCACGGATCGTCCGGGGCCAGCACCACCCACACGCGCTCGATCGCCGGGTGTGCGGTCAACGCCGCCAGGGTGTGGAAAATCAGCGGTCGGCCGAGCAGGTCGAGGTACTGTTTCGGCATCTCGGCGCCGAAGCGCGAGCCGCTGCCGGCGGCGGGGACGATTGCGTAATGTCTGGGCATGGCTTAATTTTAACGAAGAACCGCGATAAGAGAGGCAAGGCATGAGTTTCGTCGTCCCCGAACTGGCCGTTCCGGTCGAGGCATTCGCCACCGCGCTGGGCATCGGCCTGTTGATCGGCATGGAACGCGAGCGTCGCCCGGACGCTGCCGCCGGCCTGCGCACCTTCTCGCTGGTGGCGATGCTCGGCTGCCTGTTCGCGATGCTTGGCGAAACCGGCGGCGGTCCGTGGCTGCTGGCAGTCGGCCTGGTGGTGCTGGCCGCGGCGATGGTCGCCTCGAACTTCTCGACCCAGCAGGAAGAGAAATACCGCGGCTTCACCTCGGAGGCGGCAATCATCGTCACCTACGGCCTTGGCGCCGCCGTCTGGTACGGCTACGCGACGGTGGCGGTGATGCTGGCCATCGCCACCACCGTGCTGCTCTACTTCAAGGCCGAACTGAAGCAGTTCAGCGAGCGGATGACCGCCAAGGACATCAACTCGATGCTGCAGTTCGCGGTGCTCTCGCTGGTCATCCTGCCGATCCTGCCGGCCGACGATTTCGGGCCCTACGGCGCGATCAACCCGCGCCAGGTGTGGTGGATGGTGGTGCTGATCTCGGGCCTGGCGCTGGCCGGCTACCTCGCCCTGCGCATCATCGGCGCCCGCCACGGCGCGGCGGTGCTCGGCATTTTTGGCGGCCTGGCCTCGTCGACCGCAACCACCATGATGTTCTCCCGCCACGCCGCCGAGCACGGCCACCTGGTGCGCATGTCGGCGATCGTCATCCTGATCGCCAACGTCATGGTCATGATCCGCCTCGGCATCATCGCCGGCCTGGTCGCACCCGGACTGATCGGCCCGATCGCCGTCGTCTTCGTCTGCGGCATCGTGCCCGGCGTGGCCATGGCCGCCTGGGGGTGGAAGATCCTCAACGCCGCCGGCGACCTGCCGATGCCGGAAGTGCGCAACCCGACCGAGCTGAAGACGGCGCTTTCCTTCGGCGTCCTCTACGCCGTCGTCCTGCTCGCCGCCGCCTGGCTCCAGGATGTCGCCGGCAACAGCGGCCTTTACATCGTCGCCCTGGTTTCCGGGCTGACCGACGCCGACGCCAGCGTGCTGTCCACCTTGCGCATGTTCAACCTCGAGCGGGTCCAGTTCGCCGACGCGGTCACCGCGGTAACGCTGGCGCTGATCGCCAACCTGATCTTCAAGATCGGCCTGGTCGTCAGCATCGGCGGTCGTGCCCTGGCCCGCCAGGCGCTGCCCGGCCTGTTCGCCATCGGCCTCGGCATGGGCGCCGGCCTGCTGCTGGTGTGAGCGCCGGGCGATGAACCGGGCGCTCGTCCTGCACACGCCGGCCGGCCACCTGCTCGGCCAGTTCGCGCTGCCCGAGGCCCTGCCCGATTCGCCGCGCGGCCTGGTGCTGCTGCCGAAAGCGCATCGTGTCGCGGTCGACGACCCGAATACCCTGATTTTCCGCCAGGCCGGCTACGCGGTGCTGGCGATCGAGCTGCTCAGCGAGCGCGAGATGCACTACGCCGACGCCGCCCAGGACGTCGCCCGGCTCGGCGCCCGGCTGCTCGACGTGCTGGCGCTGGCCGAGCGCGACGGCGACATGGAAAGGCTGCCGCTGGTCATCTTCGCCAGTGGCGAGGCAACCCCGGCGGCGCTGCGCGCAGCGGCCCGGCGCGATGCCCAGGTGCGGGCGCTGGCGGTGCATGGCGGCCCGCTCGACCGGGCCGGACTGGAAGCGCTGCGCATGCTGGCGGCGCCGCTACTGATGCTGACCGATGTCGATGCCGGCGAGCCCGGCTGGCAGCGCGCCGCCGCCCATCTCGGCTGCCCGCACGCCGCTCAGCGGCTGGCGCCCGGCGAGACGGCGGGAAGCGCCGCCGTCGCATGGTTCGGCCGCTGGCTGGCGGCTACTTGATGCCGCCGCTCTGCTTCTTGTAGCTGGCGAACTGGCTGGCCCACTCGATGAAGGAAATCTCGGCCATCTCGATCTGCCGGCGCTCGCCGCTGCGCCGCTCGACCCGGCGCGCTTCGGCTTCGCCTTCGGTGGCGCGCCGGTCTTCACCCGTGCGTTTTTCTTGGAACAAGGACATGAGTCAGGAATACCCGAAAAGACATTGACTGCCGCAACAGGACGCAATCATATAATGACAACGTCGCGCTGTGCAGCCCCGCCCTTCTTCGCCGACGCTCTCCCCTTTTCCCCGATTCCATCATGTTCCGCAAATTCCGCATCCTGATCCTGCTGCTCGTCCTGGCCAGCGTCGCCCTCGCCGCCTGGCGCGCCGAAACCCGGCTGGTCGCCTGGGAGCGCACCGTGCATGTCGCGCTCTATCCGATCGCCGCCGACGATTCGCCGGCCACCGCCGCCTACCTGTCGACGCTGGACAACGAAAGCTTCGGCGAAATCGCCGAATGGATCGACCAGCAAATCGGCGGCTACGGCAAGACGGTGCTGCAGCCGGTGGTCATCCGCGTCGCCAGGCCGCTGCGCGAACTGCCGCCGCCGGCGCCGCAGGGCGGCAGCGCCCTCGACAACATGCTGTGGAGCCTGAAGCTGCGCTGGTGGGCCGGCGAGCACGACGCGATCGCCGGGCCGGCGCCGCAGGTCCGCCTGTTCGTGCTCTACCACGATCCCGAGCGCATCGGCCAGGTACCGCACTCGGTTGGCCTGAGCAAGGGCCAGCTCGGCGTCATCCACGCCTACGCCAGTCGCCGCCAGCATCGCCAGAACGCCGTGGTGATCGCCCACGAGTTGCTGCATACCTTCGGTGCCACCGACAAGTACGATCCGCGCAGCCTGCAGCCGGTCTTTCCCGCCGGTTACGCCGAGCCGCAGCGGAATCCCCTGCTGCCGCAACGCCTGGCCGAGATCATGGGCGGCCGCATCCCGGTCGATGGCGAGCGTTCGGAAATCCCGGCCAGCCTGCGCCAGGCGGTGATCGGCACGGCCACCGCCGGCGAGATCGGGCTGCTCCGCTAAGCGACGGCGAAGGCGGGCGCGCCAGCGGCTATAATCGTCGCCCCGTCGTCCGCCCCTGCCGCCGTGTCCGCTGCTCCTTCCCTGCTTCAGCTTCCCGCTCTGCCCCGCCCCGGGCAGCGTGTCGATCTCGAACCGCTCGCCGGCGCTGCCGACGCGCTGACGCTGGCCGAACTGGCCGCCGCCAACCCCGGCCGGACGCTGGCCGTGGTCACCGCCAGCGCCGCCGACGCGCAGCGCCTGCTCGAAGAAATCCCGTGGTTCGCGCCGCAGCTCAAGGTGCGCTTGCTGCCGGACTGGGAAACCCTGCCCTACGACCATTTCTCGCCGCATCAGGACCTCGTCTCCGAACGCCTGGCCACACTATGGGCGGCATTGCAGGGCGAGGTGCAGATCCTGCTGGTGCCGGCGGCAACCGCGGTCAACCGGCTGGCGCCGCCGGAATTCATGGCCGCCTACACCTTCGAGTTCAAGAAGGGCCAGACGCTCGACGCCGAGAAATTCCGCGCCCAGGTCACGTTGGCCGGCTACGCCAACGTCACCCAGGTGGTGTCGCCCGGCGAATACTCGATCCGCGGCGGCCTGATCGACCTCTTCCCGATGGGCTCGCAACTGCCCTACCGGCTCGACCTGTTCGACGACGAGGTCGAGAGCATCAAGACCTTCGACGTCGACACCCAGCGCACCGTCTACCCGGTGCCGGAAGTGCGCCTGCTGCCGGCGCGCGAGTTCCCGCTCGACGACAAGGGTCGCACCCACTTCCGCCAGGCCTTCCGCGAGCGTTTCGAGGGCGACCCGGCCAAGTCCGGCATCTACAAGGACATCTCGACCGGCATCGCCAGCGCCGGCATCGAGTACTACCTGCCGCTGTTCTTCGACGCGACGGCGACGCTGTTCGACTACCTGCCCAAGGACGCGATCTTCGTCACCCACGGCGACGCGCCGGCCGCGATCGCCGCCTTCTGGAACGACACCCGCTCGCGCTACAACCTGCTGCAGGGCGACAAGGCGCGGCCGCTGCTGGCGCCGGAAGAACTGTTCCTGACCGACGAAGCCTTTTTCACGGCGGCAAAATCTTACGGTCGACTGGCCCTGGAAGGAAAAAATGCCGGCGCCGGAAAATTGCCCAATATCGCCGTCGACCGTCGCAGCGAAGAACCGCTCGGCGCGCTGAAGAACTGGCTCGCCGCCTGGCCCGGGCGCGTGCTGCTGCTTGCCGAGACCGCCGGCCGCCGCGAAACGCTGGCCGCGATGTTCGCCGAGCACGGCCTCAAGCCCGCCGCCTGCGCCGATTTTGCCGCCTTCGCCACGGGCAGCGAGCGGCTGGCGCTGGGTATCGCGCCGCTACAGCAGGGCTTTGCCCTCGACCAGGTCGCCTTCGTCAGCGAGACCGAGCTGTTCGCCGGCAGCCCGCGCCGCACCCGGCGCGAAGCGGCGCGCAAGGCAAGCTTCGACAACTGGCTGAAGGACCTGACCGAACTCAAGGTCGGCGACCCGGTGGTGCACGAAAGCCACGGCATCGGCCGCTATCGCGGCCTGGTGCGGATGGATCTAGGCCTCGGCGAGCAGGAATTCCTCGAACTGCACTACGCCAACGACGCCAAGCTCTTCGTGCCGGTGGCGCAACTGCACGTGATTTCGCGCTATTCCGGCGCCGAGCCGGACGCCGCACCGCTGCACACGCTCGGTTCAGGTCAGTGGGAAAAAGCCAAACGCAAGGCCGCCGAGCAGGCGCGCGACACCGCCGCCGAACTGCTCGCGCTGTACGCCGCGCGCGCCGCCCGTCAGGGCCACGCCTTCGATTTTTCGGAAAACGACTACGAAGCCTTCGCCGACGGCTTCGGCTTCGAGGAAACCGCCGACCAGGCGCAGGCCATCGCCGCCGTCATCGCCGACATGAAGTCGGGCAAGCCGATGGACCGGCTGGTCTGCGGCGACGTCGGCTTCGGCAAGACCGAGGTCGCCCTGCGCGCCGCCTTCTGCGCGGTGGCCGGCGGCAAGCAGGTGGCCGTGCTCTGCCCGACCACCCTGCTCTGCGAACAGCATTACCAGACCTTCGTCGACCGTTTCGCCGACTGGCCGGTCAAGGTCGCCGAAATCTCCCGCTTCAAGACCGCCAAGGAAACCGCGCAGGCGCTGCAGGACCTGGCCGAAGGCAAGATCGACATCATCATCGGCACGCACAAGCTGATCGGCAAGGACGTGAAATTCAACCGTCTGGGCCTGGTCATCATCGACGAGGAACACCGCTTCGGCGTACGCCAGAAGGAAACGCTGAAGGCGATGCGCGCCGAGGTCGACGTGCTGACGCTGACCGCGACGCCGATCCCGCGCACGCTGGCGCTGTCGATGGAAGGCCTGCGCGATTTCTCGGTGATTGCCACCGCGCCGCAGAAGCGCCTGGCGATCAAGACCTTCGTATCCCGCTTCTCCGACGGCATCATCCGCGAAGCGGTGCTGCGCGAATTGAAGCGCGGCGGCCAGGTGTATTTCCTGCACAACGAGGTCGACACCATCGAGAACATGCGCGAGAAGCTGGAAAAGCTGGTGCCGGAAGCGCGCATCGTCATCGGCCACGGCCAGATGAACGAACGCGAGCTGGAAAAGGTGATGCGCGACTTCACCGGCCAGCGCGCCAACCTGCTGCTGTGCACGACAATCATCGAGACCGGCATCGACAACCCGCACGCCAACACCATCCTGATCAACCGCTCGGAGAAATTCGGCCTCGCCCAGCTCCACCAGTTGCGCGGCCGGGTCGGCCGTTCGCACCACCAGGCCTACGCCTACCTGCTGGTGCAGGACGAGAAGGCGATGACCAAGCAGGCCAGGCAGCGCCTGGAAGCGATCCAGATGATGGAGGAACTCGGTTCCGGCTTCTTCCTCGCCATGCACGACCTGGAAATCCGCGGTGCCGGCGAGGTGCTCGGCGACAACCAGTCGGGCGAGATGCAGGAAGTCGGCTTCACCATGTTCAGCGAGATGCTCAACCGCGCCGTCGCCCACCTGAAACAGGGCAAGGTGCTGGAAACCGCCGACCTGACGCAGCCGATCGGCGTCAGCGGCGAGATCAACCTGCGCACCCCGGCGCTGCTGCCCGACGCCTACTGCCCCGACGTGCACGAGCGGCTGACGCTGTACAAGCGCCTGGCCAACTGCGAGAGCGACGACGAGATCGACGCGCTGCAGGAAGAACTGGTCGACCGCTTCGGCGAATTGCCGCTGCAGGCGCAGGCGCTGGTCGCCACGCACCGGCTGCGCCTCCTGGTCAAACCGCTGCTGGTACAGAAGCTCGACGCCGGCAACGACCAGGTGACGATCCAGTTCGCCCCGGAGTTCTCGAAGAATCCGCCTATCGAGCCGATCAGGATCATCAATTTGATCCAGAAGAACCGCAGCTATAAGCTGGCCGGACAGGATAAGATTTCACTTTTGCGCCACTGCCCGGCCTTGCAGGACAAGGTTGCGGCGGTCAAGGACATGATACGCGAGCTGACCAAATGACCCAGATCCTCGAGAACATCAACGTTTCCGCCTTCGACGCGATGCCGACGCCGGCGGAAATCCACCAGAAACTGCCGTTGACCGCAAAAGCCGAGGCCACCGTCAGCGCAGGCCGCGACCTGCTGCGCAACATCCTCGACCGCAAGGATCACCGCCTCTTCGTCGTCGTCGGCCCGTGCTCGATCCACGATCCGGTTGCCGGCATGGACTACGCCCGCCGCCTGAAGGCGCTGGCCGAGGAAGTCGGCGACACGCTGCAGATCATCATGCGCGTCTACTTCGAAAAGCCGCGCACCACGGTCGGCTGGAAGGGCTACATCAACGATCCCTTCATGGACGATTCCTTCCAGGTCAATGTCGGCATGGAGAAGGCGCGCGACTTCCTGCGCCAGGTCAACGAGCTCGGCCTGCCCGCCGGCACTGAGGCGCTCGACCCCTACGGCCCGCAGTACTACGGCGACCTGATCACGTGGACGGCGATCGGCGCCCGTACCACCGAATCGCAGACGCACCGCGAGATGTCGTCCGGGCTGTCCACGCCGGTCGGCTTCAAGAACGCGACCAGCGGCGACCTGACGGTGGCCACCAACGCCATCCTCTCGGCCTCGCGCCCGCACTCCTTCCTTGGCCTGAACAACGACGGCCGCGTCGCCATCGTCCGCACCAAGGGCAACCCGCACGGCCACGTCGTGCTGCGCGGCGGCGACAGCGGCCCGAACTACGACACCGTCTCGGTCGCCGTCGCCGAGCAGGCGATGGTCAAGGCCAAGCTGCCGACCAACATCGTCGTCGACTGCTCGCACGCCAACAGCTCGAAAAAACCGGAACTGCAGCCGCTGGTCATGGCCGACGTGGTCAACCAGATCCGCGCCGGCAACAAGTCGATCCTCGGCGTGATGATCGAATCGAACATCGAGCCCGGCAACCAGCCGATCCCCGCCGACCTCTCGCAACTCAAGTACGGCTGCTCGGTCACCGACGGCTGCGTCGGCTGGGAGACCACCGAGAAGATGCTGCGCGACGCCGCCATCATGCTGCGCGACGTGTTGCCGGAACGCCTCTGACCGACCGGCGATGCCGGCCCCGGCGACTCCCGCGATCCTGGTCAGCGCCTGCCTGCTCGGCCAGGCGGTGCGCTACGACGCGCAGGCGGTGCCCTGCCCCAGCCGGCAACTGGCCGACTGGCAGCGGGCCGGCCTGCTGCTGCCGTTCTGCCCGGAAACCGCCGGCGGCCTGCCGGTGCCGCGCCCGGCCGCCGAGATTCGCGGTGCCGGCGGCGGCAGCGCCGTACTGGCCGGCGCGGCTGAGGTTGTGGACGGCCACGGCCGCAACCTGAACGCGGCCTTCATCGCCGGCGCCGAAGCCGCCCTGGCCGCGGCCCGGCGCCACGGCATCCGCCTGGCGATCCTCAAGGAGCGCAGCCCGTCCTGCGGTTCGCGGCAGATTTACGACGGCAGCTTCGCCGGCCGGCACATCGCCGGTGCCGGCGTCACCGCCGCCCTGCTCGAGGCTGCCGGCATCCGCGTCTTCAACGAACAGCGGATCGCCGAAGCCGCCGCCTTCTACCATGCCCTGCCGGCCGCGAGTGCCGGTGCCCACTGAAAACCAGACCATGAACCTGATCATCCAGGGCGGCGCGCTGCCCACCTTCCTGCTTGACCGCATTTTGACCGCTACCGGGGCGTCGACCGTGGAACCCCTGCCGCCGCAGGTGGTGCGCCTGCGCAACGCCAGCCGGACACCGGAATTCGCCGCGCTGGCGCCCCTGATCGAGGCCGAGAAGCTCGACTGGGCCTTCGTCGAGCCGGGACGCAAGCTGTCGGATTTCGGCCTGATCTGCTTCGACATGGATTCGACGCTGATCACCATCGAATGCATCGACGAACTCGCCGACTTCGCCGGCAAGAAGCACGAGGTCTCGGAAGTCACCGAGGCGGCGATGCGCGGCGAGATCGACTACCGCGAAAGCCTGCGCCGCCGCCTGGCGCTGATGGCCGGGCTCGACGCCCGCGTGCTGGCGCGCGTCTTCGGCGAACGCCTGCTGCTCTCCGACGGCGCCCGCGAACTGCTCGAAGGCGTGCAGAACGCCGGCTTGCGCACGGCCATCCTGTCCGGCGGCTTCACCTATTTCACCGAGCGGCTGCGCATCGAACTGGGTTTCGACTTCGCCACCTCGAACGAACTGGAAATTGCCGGCGGCAAGCTGACTGGCCGGGTCGTCGGCGACATCGTCGATGCCGCCGCCAAGGCACATCACCTGGCCCGCCTGCGCGACGAGCTGGGCTTGCGCAAGGATCAGGTGATCGCCGTCGGCGACGGCGCCAACGACCTGTTGATGATGGCCGAGTCCGGCCTCTCGGTGGCTTTCCACGCCAAGCCGGCAACCCGCGCCAAGGCCGACGTGGCGATCAATTTCGGCGGCCTCGACGCCCTGCTCAATCTGTTCGAACGCTGACCGGCGCCTGGCGCGGCAACAACGGCGGCAGCAGGTTGTCGGCGAGCAGCAGGCCGACCGCGAGCACGGCGCCGGTGAGCAGCATTTCGGTGATCAGCGCGATGCCTGCGGCGCTGTCCTGCGCCATCAGCGCGTGCAGGCCGCGAAAGCCCATGCTGCCGGGGACCAGCGTGATCAGCCCGGGGATCTGCACGAGTACCGAGGGCCGGCCGCTCAGCGAGTGATAGAGATGGCCGGCGGCGGCGACGGCGAAGGCGCCGCAGAAGGCACCGACGACGTTGCCCATGGCTGCGCCGACCAGCGAATAGACGGCCCAGGCGAGCAGACAGGCGCCGGCCGAGACCAGCGCCGCCGACCACGGCGCCTGCAGCACCGCCAGCAGCGAGATGCCGAGCACGGCGACGGCCGGCCAGATGACCCAGGTCGGCAGTGGCGTCACGACCCCCAGGGGTTCGACCGGATAGAGCGTCTGCGCGATCTGCGTGCCGATCGCCAGCCCGGCGCCCATCAGGAACAGCAGCAGGAAGGCGCCGGTCAGGCGACCGCTGCCGGCCAGGTAGTTCTGCGTCGCCAGTTCCGACATGGCCACGGTCAACATGAAGCCGGGCAGTAAAAAGACGACCCCGGCAACCGCCGAGACGAACGGACTCTGCTGCGGGAAGAACCAGGCCAGCGCCTGCGCCAGCAGCGCCGCCAGCGTGCACAGGATCACCGGCACGGCCGGCCCGAGGCGCGGAATGCGGGCGCAGCCGAGGACGCCGGCGACGAAGGCGGTGCCGACCAGGCCACCGCAGAGCATTTCCATCCAGCCGCCGCGCAGCAGCAGCGCGACCGCCGCCGAGAGCAGGAAGCCCATGGCGATGAAGGCGGCGCCCGACCACGGTGGCGGCAAGGCCAGCGCCGCCGCCAGACGCTGCTCGTAGTCGGCCAGCCGGGCGCTGCCGTCGATCTCGGCGCACAGCGCCTCGAGTTCGATCAGGCGGGCCATGTTGTAGTCGTAGGGCGGCAGGCGCAGCATCTCGACGCGGCGCTTGCCGCTGGCATCGACCAGCGTCAGCGCCAGGAAGGTGAGCACCGCGAACCCTTCGACGCGGACACCGAGGCGGCTGCCGACTTCGTTCAGGCGGCGCTCCAGCTCCTGCGCCGGGGCGCCGCTCAGATGCAGCGCCCGGCCGAGGTCGCGCAGGAACAAACCGAGGCGCGGCAGGGTCTGATCGGCGCTCGACGGGGATTCGGACAGGTTCGGCAGATTCATGGTCCGGCATTGTCCCACGGCGGTGCGTCCGGCGTGTAGCAGTTGCAGCGACTGATGCACCGCGACGGTGCATGCACCGGAAAAATCCCCGTTGCCGTGCCGGAAATCGGCCCCAAACGGCGGTTGACCGTAAGCGACCCTCGGGCATGTCGCTTGCTTCGCGTAACAATGTCAGGAATCCGCAGGAGAGCCGCGTGGCGAAGTACAAGGGAATCGAAGTCAAGGACGGCGTCCGCCAGTTGCTGCCGCACATGCCGCTGATCGAGGAATACCGCGAAATGCTGCAGTCGCTGCAGGCCGTCTGGGACAACCTCAACCTGCTCGGCCAGCTCTCCGGCACCACCGCCGAAATCGGCCAGACGCGCGAGGCCTTCGCCAGCCTCACCGGCGAACTGCTCAACAACCTTGCCGAGCAGACGCTGGCCAAGCGCGAACAGGAAATGAAGGCACGCTCGCAGGTAGTCATCGACATCCTCGTCCGCAACCTGTTCGAGCGTACCGCCGACATCGGCTTTCTCAGCACCGACGAGGCGATCCGCCGCTTCGCCGGCGACCCCGGCGAGCCCTGGACGCTGCAGCAACGCTTCCGCGAATACGTGCGCAAGTACTCGGTGTACGAGGACGTCGTGCTGCTCGATTGCGGCGGCCGCATCCTCGCCCGCCTGGCCCCGGACGGCGCCAACCCGGTGATCCACGACGCCTGGGTACACCAGGCGGTGACGACCACGGCGCCTTACGTCGAGGCCTACGTCCATTCCGGCTTGTTTCCCGAGCGGCCGCGCTCGCTGATCTACGCCTACCGGATCAAGTCCGAACGCGGCGAGACGCTCGCCGTGCTTGCCCTCTGCTTCCGCTTCGCCGACGAGATGCAGCGCATTTTCCGCGGCCTCACCACCGCCGACGATCCGGGCGTGATGGTGCTGCTCGATGCCGGCGGCTGCGTCATCGCCAGCAGCGACCCGTGGCAGGTGCCGATCGGCGCCGAACTCGGCGTCGTGGCCGGCGCACTGCAGCGACTGCGCTTCGCCGGCCGCAGCTACCTCGCCTACGCCAGCGACACCAAGGGCTACCAGGGCTATCGCGGGCCCGGCTGGCGCGGCCTGGTGCTGATGCCGGTGGACCAGGCCTTCGACATCCACGACGACGACCCGCTCGACATCCCGGAACCGGCCCTGCTCGCCTCGGTGATGTCCGGCGGCCGCGCCTTTTCCGCCGAACTGCGGGCGATCCCCGAGCAGGCCGAAGCGATCCAGCGCGACCTCAGCCGCGCCGTGTGGAACGGCACGGTCCGCCAGGGCACGACCTCGCTGGCGGTCAACAGCGCTTTTTCGAAGATTTTGCTGCGCGAAATCAGCCGCGTCGGGATGAGCATGCGCGAGGTCTTCTCGCGCTCGATCGGCAACCTGCAATCGACGGTGCTCTCGTCGCTGCTCGCCGACAGCCGCTTCTTCGCGGCGCTGGCGATCGACATCATGGACCGCAACCTCTACGAGCGGGCCAACGACTGCCGCTGGTGGGCGCTCGACGCGACCATCCGCCAGCTGCTCGCCGAGCCCGCGGCGAAGAACCGTCGCGGCGGGCTGGAACAGGTGATCGGCTACATCAACAGCCTGTACACGGTGTACGACAACATCCTGGTCTTCGACAACGCCGGCGAGGTCCTGGCCGCGAGCAATCCGGCCGCCGCCGGGATGGTCGGGCAGCGCCTCGCCGAACCCTGGGTCGAGGCCTGCCTCGGCCTCGGCGACAGCCAGTCGTACGCGGTCTCCGAATTCGTGCCGAGTGGGCTCTACGGCGAGCGGCCGACCTACGTCTACCTGGCCGCCGTACGCGCGCCGGACGACGCCCGCGTGGTCGGCGGCATCGCCATCGTCTTCGACAGCGCCCCGCAGTTCGCGGCCATGCTCAACGACGCGCTCCCGCACGAGGCCGACGGCAGTCCGGTGCATGGCAGCTTCGCGTTGTTCGTCGATGATCAGGCCCGGGTGATCGCAGCCAGCGACGACCGCTACCGCCCGGGCGCGCAGCTGGCGCTGGCGCCGGAACTGCTGCACCCGGCGGCCGACGGCTGCGCCCGGCTGATCGCCCTCGACGGCCAGGTGATGGCGGTCGGCGCCAGCCCGTCCGGCGGCTACCGCGAATTCAAGGGGAGCGACGACGCCTATCGCAACGCCGTCACCGCGCTGGTTTTCATCCCGCTCGGCGCCTACGACGCCAATGCCCGCCCGGCCGAGCCGGCCGGCGAGGTGGCAATGCGCCGCAGCGGCGGCAGCGGCGAGGTCGCCATCCGCGAAATCGCCACCTTCCACCTCGGCGCCCACTGGCTCGGCCTGCCGGTTGCTGCCGTGATCGAGGCAATCGAACTGCACGGCGCGACCAGCCTGGCCAACGCGCCGCGCCAGGTGTACGGGGCGATGATCTACCGCAACGAGACACTGCCGATCTACAATCTGCACGCGGCGCTCGGCCTGCCCGAGCCGGGCGAAGGCAGCAGCGTGCGTCAGCAGGTGGTGGTGGTGCGCGGCGACGACGGCAAGGCCTTCGGCATCCTGGTCGACCGCCTGGGCGAGATCATGGAAGTCGCCGAGGGCGATATCGACGACCTGTCGAACATCTATGTCGGCATCGCCTCGGTGCTGGCCTCGGTGGTCAAGACGCCGCCCGGCAGCGGCCAGCCGATGCTGGTGCTGCTCTCGGTGGCCAGCATGAGCGAACAGCTGCGCGGCAGCGGCCTGGCTGCGGCGGTCGACGCCTGATCAGGCGACTTCGTCGATCCAGGCCTGCTGGATGGCTTCGAGGATCTTCTCGCCGCAGCGGTTGGGATCGTCGTCGAAGCCGGGCAGCGCCATCACCCAGTTGCGCAGGTCGACGAAATTGACCTTGAGCGGGTCGGTATCCGGCTGGCTGTCGGCAAGTTCGATGGCGATGTCGTTGATGTCGGTCCACTTCATTTGCGGTGCCCCTCCTTCGCCATGTTGATGCTGTATTTCGGAATTTCGACGACCAGCGGGGTCGACCGTACGATTGCCTGGCAACCCAGGCGCGAGTTCGGCTCCAGGCCCCAGGCCTTGTCCAGCAGGTCTTCCTCGGTCTCGCTCGCTTCTTCCAGCGAAGCCGCGCCCTCGCGCACGATGACGTGGCAGGTGGTGCAGGCGCAGGACATCTCGCAGGCGTGATCGAGTTCGATGTCGTTGGCGAGCAGGTTCTCGCAGATCGACTTGCCGGCTTCCGCCTCGATCACGGCGCCCTCCGGACACAACTCGACATGCGGCAATACGATGATCTGGGTCATTGTTCGTCTCCCGTGCCGATTTCCTCGACCTTGCGGCCGGACAGCACTTTCTTGATGCTTTGATCCATGCGGCGATGGGCAAATTCCTGGGTCTCGAAGCCGAGGTCGTCCATCGCGATGTTGATGATGCGGCGGTTGTCGCCGGCCGCCGCTTCCTGCAGCTTGGCGATCGCATTGCGGATCTTGGCGGTTTCCGCTTCGTTGAGCAGATGCGGGTCCTCGGCCAGTGCCGCCTCGGTCGCCTCGATCATGCGCTCGGCCTCGACCTGGGCTTCGCGCAGCGCACGCGCCATCGCGTCGTCCTTGGCGTGGGCCAGCGAATCCTGGAGCATGCCGGCGATCTCGTCGTCGGACAGGCCGTAGGACGGCTTGACGGTGATGCTCGACTCGACGCCGGTGGTCTGCTCGCGGGCGGTGACCGACAACAGGCCGTCGGCGTCCACCTGGAAGGTGACGCGGATGCGCGCCGCGCCAGCGACCATCGGCGGGATGCCGCGTAGCTCGAAGCGGGCCAGCGAACGGCAGTCGGCGATCATCTCGCGTTCGCCCTGGACGACGTGGATGGCCATCGCCGTCTGGCCGTCCTTGAAGGTGGTGAATTCCTGGGCGCGCGCGGTCGGGATCGTCGAATTGCGCGGGATCACCTTCTCGGTCAGCCCGCCCATGGTTTCCAGGCCGAGCGACAGCGGAATGACGTCGAGCAGCAGCCAGTCGTCCTTGCCGGTCTTGTTGCCGGCCAGCAGGTTGGCCTGCGTCGCTGCGCCGAGGGCGACGACCTTGTCCGGATCGAGGTTGGTCAGCGGTTCCTGGCGGAAGAAGTCGCCGACCGCCTTCTGGATCTGCGGCATCCGCGTCGCGCCGCCGACCATGACCACGCCCTTGATCTCGTCGGCACGCAGGCCGGCGTCGCGCAGCGCCTTCTTGACCGGTTGCAGCGTCTTCGAGACCAGGGTCCGGGTGATTTCGGCAAAGGTCGCGACATCGAGCTTGAGATCGACCATCTCGCCGGTGGACAGGCGAGCGGTGATCGGCGCTTCCGGATTCTTGGTCAGGAATTCCTTGGCCTCGCGGCAGCGCATCATCAGCAGGCGGCCGTCCTCGGGCGAGAGCGGCTGCAGCTTGCCCTGCTCGATCACCCAGCAGAAGATGCGGTGGTCGAAATCGTCGCCACCGAGCGCCGAATCGCCGCCGGTGGCCATGACCTCGAAAACGCCCTTGGTCAGCTTGAGGATGGAGATGTCGAAAGTGCCGCCGCCAAGGTCATAGACCGCATAGACCCCCTCGGCGCCGTTGTCGAGCCCATAGGCGATCGCCGCCGCGGTCGGTTCGTTGAGCAGGCGCAGCACGTTCAGCCCGGCCAGTCGGGCGGCGTCCTTGGTGGCCTGGCGCTGGGCGTCGTCGAAATAGGCCGGCACGGTGATCACGGCCCCGACCAGTTCGCCGCCGAGGCCGGCTTCCGCCCTCGCCTTCAGCGTCTTCAGGATTTCCGCCGAGACCTCGACCGGACTCTTGATGCCGGCCTGGGTGCGAAGCTTGACCATGCCCGGCGCATCGACGAAATCGTAGGCCATGCTCTCGAGATGGGCGATGTCCTGCTTGCCCCGGCCCATGAAACGCTTGACCGAGACGATGGTGTTCTTCGGATCGACGGCCTGGTCCTTGCGCGCGTCGTAGCCGACGACCGTGCTGCCGTCGGCGTTGTAATGGACGACCGAGGGCAGCAGCGGCCGCCCCTGTTCATCGTTGAGGCAGACGGCAATCCCGGAACGCACCGTGGCGACCAGCGAGTTGGTCGTGCCGAGGTCGATGCCGACGGCCAGCTTGTGCTCGTGCGGGGCTGCGGATTCGCCGGGTTCGGCGATCTGGAACAAGGCCATTGTTGTTTCTTTCAGTCATCCAGCGACGCCAGCGCGTCGTCGATTTCGTACAGCAGTTTTTCCAGGAACATCAGCCGGCGCACGCGATCGGTGGCCAGCGCGTAATCCTGCGCATCGTCGAGGAGTGCGGCGATCTCGTCGTGACGCCCGGCGATGTCGCTGCGCAGGCGCTGGTAGAGATGCTCCAGTTCGTGGTGATCGCCGCCGGCCCGCGCCTCCATCACCGCTTCGCGCCATTCCATCTGTTCCATCAGGAAATCGGCCGGCATTGCGGTGTTGCTCTCGGCCTGCAGGTCGTGGCCGGCGAGCTCGAGCAGGTATCGGGCCCGCTCGAGCGGCTTCTTCAGCGTCAGATAGGCCTCGTTGGCGCGCGTCGCCCACTGCATCGACAGGCGACGCTCGGCCTCGGTGGCGTTGGCGAAGCGATCCGGATGTACCTGCGCCTGCACGTCGCGGTAACGCGAGTCGAGCTCGGACAGGCTGAGCCGGAAAGTCCGCGGCAAGCCGAACAGCGAGAAGAAATCGGCAGCGAGATCCATCAAACGTTGAAGGACTCGCCGCAGCCGCACTGGTCCTTGACGTTCGGGTTGTTGAACTTGAACCCTTCGTTCAAGCCCTCGCGGGCGTAGTCGAGTTCCATCCCGTCGAGGTAAGGCAGGCTCTTGGCGTCGACGAAGACCTTGACGCCAGCGCTTTCGAAGACCAGATCCTCGGTATTCACCTCATCGACGAATTCCAGCTTGTACGCCATGCCGGAACAGCCGCTGGTGCGCACGCCGAGGCGCAGGCCGATGCCCTTGCCGCGCTTCTGCAGGAAATTGGCGACGTGCTTTGCCGCCTTGTCGCTCAAGGTGATGGCCATGCTTATTCTCCGTGCTTCTTCTTGTAGTCGGCCACGGCCGCCTTGATGGCGTCCTCGGCCAGGATCGAGCAGTGGATTTTAACCGGCGGCAGCGCCAGTTCCTCGGCGATCTCGGTATTTTTGATCTCGAGGGCCTGGTCGACCGTCTTGCCCTTGACCCACTCGGTCACCAGCGACGACGAGGCGATCGCCGAGCCGCAGCCGTAGGTCTTGAACTTGGCATCCTCGATCACGCCGGCCTTGTTGACCTTGATCTGCAGCTTCATCACGTCGCCGCAGGCCGGCGCGCCGACCATGCCGGTACCGACATTGCTGTCGTCCTTGTCGAGCGAACCGACGTTGCGAGGATTCTCATAATGATCAATGACTTTTACGCTATAGCTCATGTTATTTCTCCGTTATATCCTTAGTGGGCCGCCCACTGAACCGTGTTCAGGTCGATACCTTCCTTGTACATGTCCCACAGTGGGGAAAGGTCGCGCAGTTTCTGAATCTTCGCGTGCAACAGCTTGACGGCGTAGTCGATTTCTTCCTCGGTGGTGAAGCGGCCGATGGAGAAGCGGATCGAGCTGTGCGCCAGTTCGTCGTCGCGCCCCAGCGCCCGCAGCACGTAGGACGGCTCCAGGCTGGCCGAGGTACAGGCCGAACCGGACGACACGGCAAGATCCTTGATCGCCATGATCATCGACTCGCCTTCGACGTAGGCGAAGCTGATGTTGAGGTTGTGGGCGACGCGATGCTCGAGGTCACCATTGACGAAAGTCGCTTCAATATCTTGAAGTCCTTTCAGAAGTTTGTCACGCAAGGCCTTGACTCGATTGTTCTCTTCGATCATTTCCTCGCGTGCAATGCGGAAGGCCTCGCCCATGCCGACGATCTGGTGCGTGGCCAGCGTGCCGGAGCGGAAACCGCGCTCGTGACCGCCGCCGTGCATCTGCGCTTCCAGGCGGATGCGCGGCTTGCGACGCACGTAGAGGGCGCCGATGCCCTTCGGGCCGTAGGTCTTGTGCGCCGAGAAGCTCATCAGGTCAACCTTGAGCTTGCTCAGGTCGATATCGACCTTACCGGTTGCCTGCGCCGCATCGACGTGGAAGATGACGCCCTTCTCGCGGCAGATTTCGCCGAGTTCGGCGATCGGCTGGATGACGCCGACTTCGTTATTGACGAACATCACCGAGGCGAGCACGGTATCCGGGCGGATCGCCGCCTTGAACACTTCCAGGTCGAGCAGGCCGTTTTCCTGGACGTCGAGGTAGGTCGCCTCGAAACCCTGGCGCTCCATCTCGCGCACCGTGTCGAGGACCGCCTTGTGTTCGGTCTTGACGGTGATGATGTGCTTGCCCTTGGTGCCGGCGTAGAAATTGGCCGCACCCTTGATCGCTAGGTTGTTCGACTCGGTGGCACCGGAGGTCCAGACGATTTCCTTGGGGTCGGCGCCGACCAGCGCGGCAACCTGCTCGCGCGCTTCCTCGACGGCGGCTTCGGCAACCCAGCCGAAGCTGTGCGAACGCGAGGCCGGATTCCCGAAGTTCTCGAACAGGAAGGGAATCATTTTTTCGGCAACGCGCGGGTCGACCGGCGTCGTCGCCGAATAATCCAGGTAAATGGGCAGTTTCATCGTCATTCTCGCTAGGTCGTCGGGTGGTTTCAGACGGTCATCGCCGTCAGTCCCTGCAGGCGTCCGACCGTAGCCCGCAAGGCGTTGATGAATTGTTCGACTTCGTGTTCGTCGTTGCCTTCGCCGAGGCTGACCCGGACCGCGCCACGCGCGATCTCCGGCGCCACACCCATCGCCCGCAGCACATGCGACGGCTCCGGGTTGGCGCTCGAGCAGGCAGCGCCGCTGGCCACGGCAAAGCCCTCGCGATCGAGCTTGCCGACCAGGGTTTCGCCGTCGATATCGGCAAAGGCAAAATAACTGGTATTCGGCAGGCGCGGCGCGTCGACCGCGAAAATCCGCGCACCGATCACGGTCAACCCGCTTTCCAGGCGATTTTTCAGTTGCCGCATCCGTTGCGCCCTTTCGGCAACGCCGGCCGCCGCAAGTTCCGCGGCAACGCCGAAAGCGACGATCGCCGCGACATTCTCGGTCCCCGAGCGCAGGCCGCGCTCGTGACCGCCGCCGGCGATCTGCGGCTGCAGCTCGACCCGCTTGTCGACCAGCAGCGCCGCAGCGCCCTTGGGACCGCCGATCTTGTGCGCCGACAGCGTCAGCGCATGCACGCCGGCAGCGTTCAGCGCCCGAAAATCGAGCGGCAGCTTGCCGAAGGCCTGCACCGCATCGCTGTGGAACCAGGCGCCGCTGCCGCGTGCCGCCTCGGCCAGCGCGGCGACGTCCTGGACGACGCCGGTTTCATTGTTGGCCAGCATCACCGACAGCAGGCCCGGACGCTGCGCCAGCAGCGCCGCGTAATCGTCGGTTTCGACCCGGCCGGCGGCGTCGACCGTCAGCGTGTGCAGCTGCCAGCCAAGGCGCTGCAGCTGCGCCGCCGGTTTGAGCACGCAGGGGTGCTCGACGGCGCTGACGCCGACCAATCCCGGACGCAGGCTGGCCGCAGCCCCCTTGATGAAGAGATTGTTGGCTTCGCTGCCGCCGCTGGTGAACAGCACCTCGGTCGGATGCGCACCGACCGCTGCGGCCACTCGCTGGCGCGCCTCGTCCACCGCCTGCCGCGCCCGCCGGCCGTACTCGTGGCGGCTCGAGGCATTGCCGCAGAGGCCGTCGAGCCAGGGCAGCATGGCCGCCAGCGCCGCCGGCGCGAGGGGCGTCGTGGCGTTGTGGTCGAGGTAGACGGGCTGGAACATGGGCGCGGGTCTCAGACGGTCGCCGCCACCTTCTCGCGGACCGCGCGACGCGGATGCGGGCCGAGCGGACGCTGGTCGGCAATGACCGCCTCGCCGCGCAGGCCGTTCTTGGCCTTTTCGCGGCCGACCAGATCGGCCAGCGTCACCGAGGCAAGGTATTCGAACATCTTGGCGTTGAGCGTCGACCACAGATCGTGGGTCATGCAGCGGTGTTCGTCCTGACAGTTTTCCTGGCCGCCGCACTGGGTCGCATCGAGATGCTCGTCGACGGCACGGATGATGTCGGCGACGGTGACCCGCTCGAGCGGCCGGGCGATGCGGTAGCCGCCGCCGGGACCGCGCACCGAATCGACCAGCTTGTAGCGGCGCAGCTTGCCGAACAGCTGCTCGAGGTAGGACAGCGAGATGCTCTGCCGCTCGGCAACGCCGGCCAGGGCAACCGGCCCTTCCTCGCCGCGCAGGGCGAGATCCATCATCGCGGTAACGGCAAAACGTCCTTTGGTGGTCAAACGCATTTCGGTCTCCCGATCAATAACCTAGTGTTGCGGTCAACTATATAAAAGCAGACAAAATCAGTCAACTATTTTGCTCAGGTATTTCGGGTCGAAATCGTCGGCTGCCTGCACCGCCTTGTCGCACTTGACGCCTTGCGCCTCGAGCAGGCTCAGCAGCGAAGCCAGGCGCCGGTCGGTTTCGGTGGCGTGATCGAGCAGGCCATGGATGGCCTTGGCCAGCGGATCGTCCTGGTCGCGGGCGACGGCATAGGCGGAAAAGCCCAGCTTTTCGGCCTGCGCCTCGCGCTCACGGGTCTGCGCGTCGATGATCCGGGCCGGATTGCCGACCGCGGTGGCCCCGGCCGGTACCGGCTTGGTCACCACTGCATTCGAACCGACCTTGGCGCCGGCGGCGATGACGATCGGACCGAGCACCTTGGCGCCGGCGCCGACGACCACGCCATCGGCCAGCGTCGGATGGCGCTTGCCCTTGTTCCACGAGGTGCCGCCGAGGGTGACACCATGGTAGAGGGTGACGTCGTCGCCGATCTCGGCGGTCTCGCCGATGACGACGCCCATGCCATGGTCGATGAAGAAGCGGCGGCCGATGCTGGCGCCCGGATGAATCTCGATGCCGGTGAAGAAGCGCGACAGGTGCGCGGTGAACCGCGCCAGCCAGCGCAGGCGGTGGCCCCACAGCCAGTGGGCGATGCGGTGCAGGATCAGCGCGTGGATGCCCGGATAACAGGTCAGCACTTCCCAGAACGAGCGGGCTGCCGGGTCGCGATCGAAGACCGCGCGGATATCCTCACGCAAGTGCCGGAACATGGGCTGCTATCTCCCTATTGAAAGGGGGTGAATTCTAGAATACTCGACTGAATTTGTCAGCTATTTGCCGCGAGATCGGCCAGGATTTTTCCGACGGCGGCCAGACAGGCCTCGCGTGCCGCCGGTTCGGCCGGGCTGCCGCTCAGGTAGGCGGCGACCAGCAGCGGCGGCCGACCGGGTGGCCAGACGATGCCGACATCGTTGGCGTCGCTGCGGCTGCTGCCGGTCTTGTCGCCGATTCGCCAGCCGACCGGCAGGCCGGCCTTGAGCCGGCGCTCGCCGGTGGCGCAGGCGAGCAGCCAGTCCTGCAACTGCCGGCGCGACGCCGGCGAGAGCACGTCGCCAAGCAGCAGCCGCTGCAGCGTCGCGGCCATCGCCCGGGGTGTCGTCGTGTCGAACGCGGGATCGGCAGCAGGCTGGTTCAGCTCGGGTTCGCGCCGGTCGAGCCGGCTGACGTCGTCGCCGCTGCCGCGCAGGAAGGCGGTCAGCGCCGCCGGTCCGCCGAGGCTGTCGAGGATCAGGTTGGCGGCAGCGTTGTCGCTGGTGGCGATGGTCGCCGCGCACAGCTCGCCGACGGTCATGCCCCGACCGTCGGCAAATTTCTCGGTCACCGGCGACCACGGCAGCAGGACCGAACGGTCGAAGACGATGCGCCGATCAAGACGCTCGCGCCCGGCGTCGACACGCTGCAGCACGCAGGCACCGGCAAGCGCCTTGAACGAACTGAGCAGCATGAAGCGCTCGTCGGCACGGTAGCCGACGCTGGCGCCGCTGGCGGTATCGATGATGAAAACACCGAGACGACCGCCGACGGCTGCCTCGAGGGCAGCCAGGCGGGCGCCGAAATCGGCAGTGGCCAGCGCCGCACGTGGCGCGGCGGCAATCAGGGCGCTGGCGGAAAGGGCATGCAGGAAGTGGCGGCGCGACATGCGCGCATTGTGCCAGCCGCTCAGGCGCTCGGCCAGACGACGGCAGCGCCGTCGGCGTTCAGGCTCATGCTGCCGGTGGCGGAAAACTGCAGCGAGATCTGCGCGGCCGGACGGTTTTCAGCGAACAGCCAGGCATACTTGGCAACCACCGCCGCCGCTTCGGCGGACGATCCGGCCGCGGCGTATTCCTCGTGGAACGGCATCGCCTTCTGCAATTCGACATAGTGGGAGGTCAGCGCGGCAGCGCTCTGCATGCTGCGCTCGAGCGCCGGTTCCTTGGCCAGCGCCGCCTTGAACTGTTCGGCGTAAGGATAGTCGGCCGGCAGCTGGATCTGTCCCTGGCGGTCGTAGCTGACGCTCGCCGGCGCCGCCGGAATGCCGTTGGCGGCGAGGAAGGCCGGCATCTTCTGCGAAACGTAGTTGCTCAGCGCCTGGATGTTGGCCGGCGACGGCATCAGCAACGGCGGCAGTTCGGTGAACCCGCCGGCCGGTGGCTGGAAATAGGCTTCGATATCGATGTCGACCGTTCCCTGGTTGGTATCGAAGCTCGCCGTGCGCGTCGCCGCGGCCGTCGTGCCTTCGGCCGCCAGACGGTCGCGGGCCGACTGCGAGATGCTCACCGTGCCGGCAGCATTTGCCGGCGCCGGGGCAGCGCTTGCCGCCGGTGGCGTGCTGCGGAACGACGAAGATACCGGGGAAATGACGCTGGACCACGGATTGACGGCTTGAACGAACATGGCACTTGGCTCTCGGGCAATGAAGTTGCAGCCTGTACTGCAAACCTCATGCCACTTCCGCCCGAGCGGTGGCAACAGCCAGGCGACGAACCAGTTCGGGAATGATCGCGGCGCCGTAGCCGAGCACCAGGCCGTTGTCGCCGCCGTCGCTGCTGTAGCGGCTGAGCGCACTCGCCGCGACGCCCTGCCCGGCTGCCGCGGCGACGATCGCCGTATCCGGCGCCCGCCCCGGCAGATGCAGCACCAGATGCAGGCCGGCGTCGCCGCCGGCGATGCTGGCGCCGGGGAAATGCCGGTTCAGCGCCGCCCGCAAAACCTGCTGGCGCGCCCGGTAGACCGGGGCCATCGCCCGCAGATGGCGGGTCAGCCGGCCGCTGTCGAGAAAGCGCGCCAGCGCCCGCTGTTCGACCGCCTGGCCGCCGCGATGAAGTTCGCCGAGCGCCTGCCCGAAACTGTCGACGGCCCAGCGCGGCAGCACCAGGTAGGCGATGCGCAGGCCGGGATAAAGCAGCTTGCTGAAGGTGCCGAGGTAGACCACCGGCGCTTCCGGACGCAGCCCCTGGATCGCCGGCAGCGGCCGGGCGTGGTTGAACTCGCTGTCGTAGTCGTCCTCGATCAGCCAGTGTTCTCCGGGTACCAGGCGGGCCAGGAAAGCCAGCCGCCGTTCGAGCGCCAGCACGCTGCCGCCCGGATACTGGTGCGACGGCGTCAGGTGCAGCAGGCGCGGCGGCCTTTCCCGCCACAGCGCATCCGGTGCCGCCATGCCCTGCCCGTCCACCGGCACCGACTGCACCGTCAGCCCGGCGGCGAGCAGCGTGTTGCGGGCGACCGGATAGCCCGGCGCCTCGACCCAGGCAATGTCGCCGGGATCGGCCAGCAGGCGGGCGCAGGCGTCGAGCGCCGCCTGGGCACCGGGCAGGATGAAGACCTGCGCCGCCGTGCAGGCGACACCTCGGCGGGCACCGAGGAAATTGGCGACAGCCTGGCGCAGCGCCGGTTCGCCGCCGACCTCGGCATAGGCCAGGTGACGGGCACCGACCGCCCGCCAGGCCTCCTGCAGCAGGCGCGACCAGAGCGACCAGGGAAAGGCGTTGAGGTCGGGAACGCCGGGCGCGAACGGCAGCGTCGGCTCGCCGCGGGCGCTGGCCGACAGCGCCGCAGCGCGTTGCGACAGGACGCCGGCAGCCGGCAGCGACAACGGCAGTGTCGGTGCCGCCGGCAGCCTGGCGACGCGCGTACCGCCACGGTCGGCGACCAGGAACCCTTCGGCGAGCAGTTGCTGATAGGCGTACAGCACGCCGTTGCGCGCCATCGCGAGATCGCCCGCCAGGCGCCGGCTGGCCGGCAGGCGCAGACCGGCGCCGAGGCGGCCGTCGACGATGGCCTGCTTGAGCAGGCGGTACAGCCGCTGCTGGCGTGCTTCGCCAGCAGCGGGTCGGCGCAGTTCGTCGAGAAGGAGGTCGAGTGCCATCTGGCTCCATGAATAACCGGTTTTGTGGCACCATCGATGGTGCCACAGGCCAGCTATGCTGGGCGGACTTTTTCAGGAGAAACCCATGCCAGCCCGCCCGCCCAGCCCGAGAACCCGGATCCGTCGCAAGCCGCAGCGCGGCCATTACGATTTCGCCACCATTGCCGCCATCGTCGATGCGGCGCTGATCTGCCAGATCGCCTTTGCCGAAGGCGGCAGCGTGCATTGCCTGCCGACCGCCTGCTGGCGCGTCGGTCGTCACCTGTACATCCACGGCGCCAGCAATTCGCGGCTGACCGGAACGCTGACCGGCAGCGACTGTTCGGTCTGCATCGCCCACCTCGACGGACTGGTGCTTGCCCGCTCGGCCTTCCACCACTCGATGAATTTCCGCTCGGTGGTCGTCTATGGGCGCTTTGTCACGGTCGACGACCCGGAAGAGAAGAAAACCGTGCTTGCCGCCTTCGTCGACCACGTCAGTCCGGGGCGCTCGGCGCTGGTGCGCCCGGCCAGTCCGGCCGAAGTCGCCGGGACGGCGGTGCTGCGCCTGAGCCTTGACGAAGCAGCGGCGAAGATCCGCAACTGGGGCGTCGAGGACGCCGCCGACGACCTTGGCATCCCGGTCTGGGCCGGCGTCGTGCCCTTGCGCCTGAGCGCCGCCCCGGGACAAGCCGAAGCCGGCAGCGAGGGCTTCGCCGAACCCGCCCTGCCGGCCGGAATACTTGCCGCGTAAACGAAAATCGCCGGCCTCGGCCGGCGATCGATCTGCCTGCGCCAGCGCCCTCAGTGGGCGCCCGGGCGGGCCCCCGGGCCCGGGTTGTGCGCTTCCTTGTCCACCTGCTTGGCTGCGTAGCGGCCGATGTAGATGGCCATCACGATCATGAACAGGATCGTGAACAAGCTGAGCAGGCCGATGTCGGATGTGAGAAGTAGATTCCACGCCATTGCTGTTCTCCCTCGAATTGTTGGAAAGTGCCGGGTCAAGCGCCCATGCCGGCGCAATAAGCATGCCCAGCTGCCCACACCGCCCGGCAAGCCCCGTAGAATGGCGATTCCCCGGCGACCGGCAGGCGCGCCGCCGCCACGCCGGGGGAACGAAACAAGGGGCAACCTGTCAGAACTGGCAGAACCTCTCCGCCACCCCTGTCAAATCCGGCACGCCGCGACCCTTCCGATGACCACCGACACCCCGACCCGCCTGCTGCTTGAAATCGTTTCCGACGTCGTCTGCCCCTGGTGCTTCATCGGCCTGCGCCGCCTCGACCGGGCCCTGGAAACACTGCGCGACCGCCACCCCGGACTGGTCGTCGAGACGCGCTGGCGGCCCTTCTTCCTGAACCCGGACACGCCGCCCGAAGGCGAACCCTACCGCCCCTTCCTCGAGCAGAAATTCGGTGGCAGCACCGCCGTCGAGGCGCTTTTCCAGCGCGTCCGCGAAGCCGGAGCCGCCTGGGGCATCGACTACCGGTTCGAGGCGATCCAGCTGCGCGCCAACACCCTCGCCGCGCACCGGCTGATCCACTGGGCCCAGCAGCGTGGCGATGCACGGGCGCTGGTCGAACGGATCTTCGTCGGGCAGTTCCAGCGCGGCGAGCACGTCGGCGACCCGGCCATACTCGCCGACATTGCCGCCGCATGCGGCTACGACCGGGCCGCGGTTGCCGCCTACCTGGCTTCAGATACCGACGCCGAGCAAGTGCGCAAACTCGAGCGCGAAGCACGCGACTGGGGCGTGCGCGCCGTACCGACCTTCGTCGTTGACCGGCGCATTGTCGTCCCCGGCGCCGAAGACCCGGCGATGCTGGTGACGGCGATCGAACAGGCGCTGGCCTGAGCGCTATCATCGAGCCTTTTCAGCCCGCGGAGCGAAACACGATGCACGGAAAATTCCTCGACGACTTCACCCCCGGCCAGACCTTCACCACCGGCGGCATCACGCTGACCGAGGCCGAAATCATCGATTTCGCCTGGCGCTACGATCCCCAGCCCTTCCACCTCGACAGCGGCGCCGCCGAACGCTCGCCCTACGGCGGCCTGATCGCCAGCGGTTTCCAGACGCTGGCGCTGTGTTTCCGGCTGTTCATCCAGCGCGGCGAACTGGCCGAATCCAGCCTCGGCTCGCCGGGCATCGACGAGCTGCGCTGGCTGGCGCCGGTACGCCCGGGCGACACGCTGCACACCTGCATCGAAGTGCTCGAACTGCGCCCGTCGAAATCCAAGCCCGACCGCGGCATCGCCCGCTTCCGCTACCAGGCGGTCAACCAGCGCGGCGAAGCGGTCCTCGGCTTCATCGTCAACCACCTGCTGCTGCGCCGGCCGGCGGCCTAGTGGAAATCGCGGCTGGAGGTCTCCAGCCGCCCCAGCCAGGCCGACAGGTCGACCAGGCGCTGGGCGACCAGATGGACGACGCCGTCGCTCGCCTGCAGCTGTCCATAGACCCCGAGCAGCGGCGCGCTCAGCAGTTCGCGCCGCTGTTTCTCGACCAGCGCCGGCTTGACGACGACGTTGGTCCAGCCGGTTTCATCCTCCAGCGTGACGAAGACGATGCCGGTCGCCGTGCCCGGCCGCTGACGGCCGGTGACGATGCCGGCAACGCGGACCAGCGCGCGGTCGCCGCGTTGCGCCAGTTCACCGGCACTGAGGAAGCGCCGCGCTGCGAGATGTTCGCGCAGCAGGGTCAGCGGGTGCGGGCGCAGGCTGTGGCCGAGCTGGCGGTAATCGGCGACCAGGTTGTCGGCCAGCGTCGGCGCCGCCAGCTCGACCGCTGCTTCCGGTGCCGGCAGGCCGGCGAAGAGGTCGCCCTGCACCGCCCGCCGGCCGCTGTCGGCGACCTGCCAGGCGGCCTGGCGGCGATGGCCGGCGAGGCTGCGCAAGGCATCGGCGGCGGCGAGCAGGTCGAGTTCGCGCCTGCCCAGGGCGCAGCGCGCGGCGAGGTCGGCAACATCGGAAAATGGCCGGATCTGACGGTCGACCGCAATATTCAAGGCAATTTCACGGCGCAGCCCCTTGATCTCGCGCAGGCCGAGGCGCACCGCGCCACCCTCGTCGATACGGCTGTCCCAGTCGCTGGCCGTGACATCGGCCGGCAGCACGCTGACGCCGTGGCGGCGGGCGTCCTGGATCAGCATCGACGGCGAGTAGAAGCCCATCGGCTGGCTGTTGAGCAGGCCGCAGAGGAAGGCTGCCGGATGATGGCGCTTGATCCAGGCCGAGGCATAGACCAGCAGCGCGAAGCTGGCGGCGTGCGATTCGGGGAAGCCGTATTCGCCGAAGCCCTGGATCTGGGCGACGATACGCTCGATGAAGGCGGCCGGCACGCCGTTGCGCGCCATGCCGGCGCGCAGCTTGTCCTGGTAGCGGGCGAGATTGCCTTTACGCCGCCAGGCCGCCATCGCCCGCCGCAATTCGTCGGCCTCGCCGGGCGTGAAGCCGGCGGCGACGATGGCCAGTTGCATCACCTGTTCCTGGAAGATCGGCACGCCGCAGGTGCGCGCCAGCACCGCGTCGATGGCCGGCGTGATCTGCTCGATACGCTCCTTGCCCTGGCGCCGTTTCAGGTAGGGATGGACCATGTCGCCCTGGATCGGCCCGGGGCGCACCAGCGAGACCTCGATCACCAGGTCGTAGTAGTTGCGCGGTTTCAGGCGCGGCAGCATGCTCATCTGCGCCCGCGATTCGACCTGGAAGACGCCCATGCTGTCGGCGCGGCCGAGCATGTCGTAGGTCGCCGCGTCGCCTTCGGGGATTTCGCTCAAATTCTGCGGTCGACCGCAAGATTCGCCAATAATCGCCAGCATCCGGCGCAGCGCCGACAGCATGCCGAGCGCCAGCACGTCGACCTTCATCAACCCAACCGCATCGAGGTCATCCTTGTCCCACTGGATCACCGTGCGCTCGGCCATCGCCGTATTCTCGACCGGTACCAGCCGCGCCAGCGGCCCGCGCGACATGACGAAGCCGCCGACGTGCTGGGTCAGGTGGCGGGGAAAGCCGCGCAACTGCTCGGCCAGCCACAGCCACTTGGCGACGCGCGGCGACGCCGGGTCCAGCCCCTGCTCGGCGAAGCGTTCCGGCATCTGCTCGCGTTTGTCCCACCAGGCGAGCGAGGCGGTCAGCGCGTCGATGCGGGCGATGTCGAAGCCGAGCGCGCGGCCGGCGTCGCGCAGCGCGCCCTTGGTCCGGTAAGTGATGACGGCGGCGGCCAGCGCCGTGCGCTCGCGGCCGTATTTTTCGTAGATGTAGGCGATGACCTCGTCACGCCGCTCGTGCTCGAAATCGACATCGATGTCGGGCGGCTCGCCGCGCTCCTTGGAGACGAAGCGCTCGAACAGCATCGCCGAGCGCGCCGGGTCGACCTCGGTGACGCCGAGCGCGAAACAGACCGTCGAGTTCGCCGCCGACCCGCGCCCCTGGCAGAGGATGCCGGCGCCGCGGGCGAAGCAGACGATGTCGTAGACGGTCAGGAAATAGGCTTCGTAGCTCAACTCCGCAATCAGTCGCAGTTCGTGTTCGATGCGCTCGCGCACCGCGTCCGGCACGCCCGCCGGATAGCGCCGGCGCAGCCCGGCCTCGGTTTCGTGGCGCAGCCAGGAGGTCGGCGTGTGGCCGGCGGGGACGATTTCCTCCGGGTATTCGTAGCGCAACTCGTCGAGCGAAAACGTGCATTTTTCCGCGATGCGCAGTGTCTCGGCCAGCAGTTCGGGCGGATACAGCCGTGCCAGCCGCAGACGCGAGCGCAGGTGGCGCTCGCCGTTCGGGAACAGCGCGTGGCCGGCGTCGAACACCGAGGTCTTCAGGCGCAGCGCGGTCAGCACATCCTGCACCGGCCGCCGCGCCCGCACATGCATGTGCACGTCGCCGGCCGCCACCAGCGGCAGGCCGCAGGCGGCGCCGAGCGCCTGCAGGTCGGCGAGCCTGGCCGCGTCGTCCGGGCCGGCGTGCAGTTCGACAGCGATCCAGCAACGCCCGGGAAAACGTTCGGCCAGCCAGCGCCCGTCGGCGACCGAGGGCGTCGCCTCGGGCACCCATAGCACCAGGCAGTCGGGCAGCGCGCCGTTCGGCGAGATGGCGTTCAGGTCATGGCGCTGCAGCGTGTAGGCGCCCTTCTCCGCCCGCCGCCGGGCAAGCGTGATCAGCGCCGACAGGTTGCCGTAACCCTCCCGGTTCTGCGCCAGAAAGACCAGTTTCAGGCCGTCGACCGTGCGCATCTCGCTGCCGATCAACAGGCGCGGCATTTTTGCCCCGTTTTCACGGTCGACCGTCAAATCCGCCGATTTTTCCAGCGCCCGGAACGCCTGATGCACGCGCACCACGCCGGCCAGCGAGCACTCGTCGGTCAGCGCCAGCGCCGCATAGCCCTGCGCCACCGCCTGCGCCGCCAGTTCCTCCGGGTGCGAGGCACCGCGCAGGAAGCTGAAGTTGGACAGGCAGTGCAGCTCGGCGTAGTCGGGAAGGGTGTGAGCTTGATGCAGCAATGAACACCAGAACAACTGTATTTAAAACCAGTTATTCTAGATCACTCACGCCGCCCCGACGACTCCTTGGGGGACGAGCCAATCGAGATGAACTGCTACTTGGGCTCCGGAATCGCCACCGCTCGAGCAGCAGTCGATACGGCAGGGAGACGCTGTCCAGGCATGCCAATGCTGACTCGTACAGGCGGCGGCAATATGGCAACCGGTGCCGCGGCGCCAACCGGCGGGCTGATCAGAGCCGAATGAGCGATCGCCTCAACACGAGCCTGATGCCGAGGGAAAAAAGTCAACGCCGGGGCAACATACACCAGAGCAAAAAGCTCCCCATCATCGACTGCACCGTAACCGAAGCCCAACTGGCGCAGGTTATCGTTCCGGCGAATCCGCTCGAACTCGAACAGGAAACCTTTCCTGCCAGCAAAACTGCTCGGTTCGATGCGCAGCAACTTGAACACCGAATCGTCCCGGGTCATCACACTTTCGAACATCGAAACGATTTTTTCAGTCGGCATGTCGCGACGGAACACCACGTTCTGTTTCTTCGTTTGTGCGGCATTATCAGGATGCATCACCTGCCCATCCTTGATGCCGGCATAGATGATCAATTCGTCGACGGTGATCCCCTCCATTGTCCATAGCTGCCCCGGCTTTATGCCAGGAAAATCAACATGGTTCCAGGGCCCCTCAAGCTGCATGGAAAAGCGTTCGCCAACCTTGTTGGTGCCCGTTTCCACCTTGCGGACGCTACCGCAACCGGCAAGCACCACGACGGCTACCATGACAATGAGATACTTCATGCTGACTCCAGATAGGATCTAATCAAACCGGCATCGGGCGCGCCGGGAGAAAGTTCGAGATACCGACGAAAAGCCTGCGCCGCTTCCGAATTTCGATGACGCTGGCGCTCGATCAAGCCGATACCCCGGTAAGCCTTGGCAAGTGGAGCGCCATCCCGAGTCGCCAGTCGGTAGTCGGAAAGCGCCCGCTCGTCATCGCCATCAGCACCACGCAAGCGGTAGGCTTCCGCCCGATAACACTGCATCAAGCCAGCTACCGGCGAGGCCACCATCAGGCGACTGAACAAGGCAACACTCTCAGAAAACTGATGTCGCTTGACTTCATCCTCACACCAGTCATCGAGAAAGGGCGATACCCGGGTGAGATAGCTTTCCGTGCCGGCGCTGCCACCCGGTAACAGGGCGGCAATTGCGGACAGGGAATCCCGCCGCTCGGGTGTGGGTGGATGTGTGGCAAACAAGGGACTGACCGTGGCACCATCCCCGTCACGAGCACGCATTTCCTGGAGCATGCCATCCCAGACCTTGGCTGACTCTTCGACGCTGTAGCCAGCGCGATGCATCAGAACAGCACCGATCCTGTCAGCTTCACGCTCATGGTCACGCTGATAGGCAAATGCGGTCGCGTTCAGGGCCACCTGGCCGACCAGACCGGCAATCCCGAATAGACCAAGCACCTGGCCCAAGGCGGCCTTGTCACGGATATCACGCAAGCGCGCCAGCGAATGCCGCTGCAGGTAATGCCCCACCTCATGTCCAATGACAGCTGCCAACTGGGCTTCGTTGGCCACCCTCAGCAGCAAACCGGACCAGATCTGCATGGAGCCGTTAGGTGCCATGCTGGCATTGAACTGGGGAGTGCGCACAAGATAAACGCGAATATCCCCGCAATGCTCGCCCGCTAGGCTGCAAGCCAGCGACTGGATGTAGCGGTTGAGTTGTTCGTCGCGCAGGAGAAGCCCACTGCGACGCAGGTTTTTTTCTTCCCGGTCCATCATTGCCCAAAGGCCGCCTTCATCGCTTGCTGCATCTGGGCGGGCCAGACGCTCAGGCGGCGCATAATCAAGGTCACCTTGGGCCAGTAAGCCGCCAGCCGCCAGACTGGCGCAGACGGCACAACCCATGTGCAACCACTGACGACGCTTCATCGTGCAGCCACGGCAGGAAAATCATTTAACAGGGCATTAACGGTTTCAGTAGCCGGCGCCTGCTCGCGCAAGTCCCCTGTCCCCCGCAGCAAGCGGTTGAACCAGAGAACCTGGCCGTTTTTGAGATCAACCAGTGATGCATAGCCGACCTGTATTCCACCGCTGATACCGATACCCAGCAAAGCCATTGCGAACATTGCTGCCTTGCGTTCACTACTGGCATAACTGTCACGAAACCATACGAACAACGCATAATCTGCCCCGTGTTTCTGACGAATCGGGGTGACAGCATCTCCCAGTGACCAGTCCATTTGATCGTTCTTGGTTGGCAACTTGAGGTTTCCACCAGACAGGTGATGCAGAGCTATCGACTGAGCAACTGCGGCATGCAGGGCGCTGATCTCGGCAAACGCATCGCCATCCTCCTCGGGCAAAAACTGGACTTTCAGTTGAGAACCTGTCATCCGCGTCTGTAGCGAAGCCTGGAGGTGTCGCTGGGCAGATTCCGTCCAGTCCGCTTTCGGCTCGATCACGCCACCGGCCGATATTGAATAAAGCTCAACATCGGGCGTCATCACTAGAATGCTGGCCTCCTTGGCCAAATCGGAAAACCCTGGAGCACGATTTTTCGATTGCGCTAATGCGGGCGATAGCACTGCGGGCAAGGCTGAAAACAAAAAAAAGACAACAAGGTAACGCCGGATCAGAAGGGACATTACGACTCCAGAAATATTGTTCCACGTCATAATTATGCCCTTGAGATTTCCAAAAGAACAACGCCTCGGTGCAACAAAGCACTGCCACAAGGGTTTTCAGCAAAATGACAAACAGTATCGAGCGCAGGTTACATCCAGGACTCAGGCGAACAGGCCGTGCAGGAACCAGCCCTGCGCGTCGCGAAAGATCCACGCCCACTGCCCTTCGCCGGTACGGGCGACGAAGTAGTCGCGGCGCAGGTCGCCGACGGCAGACTGCTCACCGCTGTCCCACCAGCCGCTTTCCAGCCGTTCGCCGCGGGTGACGAGTTGCAGCGGACCGTGCCAGTGCGGGCCGTCGACACGTTCGGCCAGCGGCTGCGGTGCCGGCAGCAGCCAGAGCGGGCGCGGCTTGCCGAATGTTGCGGTCGACGCGGTTTTGGCGGCAAAAATGCCGGCCGGGTCGTCGCTACGGCTGGCGCATTCCGGCCGGTGGTCGGCATGCAGCGCCAGGCTGCGCACGGCGTCGTCGCCGAGCCGGGCGCGCAGGCGTTCGATGCAGGCGGCCGCACCCTCGCCCTGCACCGCCTGCTCGAACAGGCCAGCGCTGGCGTCGGGCCGGGCGACGAGCTCGTCGGCCATCAGGCTGAGTGCCTCGACCGGCGCCACCAACTGCAGGCGACTCAGATGCTCGCGCAACAGGCGCATGAAGCGGCCTTCGTCGGCGCAGGGTTCGCCGAAACGCAGCGGCAGCGCGCTGCTCGAGCCGTCGTCGTGAGTCAGCTGCAGCGTGCCGACGCGCAGCAGCGACTGGCGCACCTGCAGCCAGCCGGCCAGCGCGGCAAACAGACGCTGCGCGGCGAAGGCCAGACCTTCGGCGAATTCGACGCGCGACGGCAGTTCCAGCCCGGCGGCGAAACGCTCGGGAAAGACGAAGGCGCGCTGCGGATCGGGCAGTTCGCCGCAGGCGCGCAGCAGGTCGTCGACCGGGCCGTTGCCGATCCGCCGGCGCAAGCCGCCGGCCGGCTGTGCGCTCAGTTCGCCGAGACGACGCAGGCCGAAAGCGTCGAGCCGGGCGACGACCTCGGCCGGCCAGTCGGGTACGGCACACGGTAAATCGGCCAGCGCCGCCTGCAGCGCGGCCAGGCTCTCGTAGCAGGCCGCCGCGCCGGCACGCGCCAGCCAGCGGGCGCCGAGCGGCGTCGGTGCGACCGCCCAGTCCACACTCCAACCCTGTATCCGGCAGCCATCAAGCACGGCCGCGACAATCGCTTCGATACCGCCGAACAGCCGGCGACAGCCGCCGATTTCGAGCAACAGCCCGGCCGGCGGCGCCAGGCTGACGGTCGGCGTGAAACGCCCGGACCAGCAGGCAAGATCGGCGAGCGCCCGGGCTTCGCGTGCCGGATCGCGCTCGCAGGCGCGCAGCCCGGGCAGCAGGCCGAGTGCGGTCGACAGCTTGTGGCCGGGCAAAATGCCGGCCGCTGCGGCAACAGGATCGGCGGCCAGAACCCGGCCGCGCGCCGTGACGACGCTAGGCGACTGCCGCAGCGGCAGTGCTTCCAGCGTCAGCTGCGGAAAATGCAGGGCCAGCCACAACACGTGTTTTCCTTCCCGGTCGGGGGATCTCGACCTGCAACAGACGCGACGCCGGCCGGCCGCGCCGCTTGAGGATGCGCAGCGCCAGCCGGTCGGCACCGGCGGCCAGCGTCAGACGCAAAGGTGCCGGCGACGGGGTTGCAGCGTCCACGGTCGACCGCCACAAAACGGCAAAAACCGACTGCCCTTCGGCCGCCACCTGCAGGCGGCGCAGCGCCCGGGCATCGATGCTGGCGTCCGGCCAGGCGAGCAGCCCGGCGAAGCCGCCGCATCTGAGCAATTGCTCGACACACCAGGCCAACTGCTTGCCCGGCCGGATCACCAGCAGGCGCTCCGGCGCCACGCCGGCCGCGGCCCAGGCCGGCGCATGCGGCAGCCAGGGCGGTGCAACCAGGGCCAGGCAACCGCCCTCGCCCGACAAGCGGGCCAGCGCCGGCAGCAGCAGGCTGATTTCGCCGATGCCGCCACGGTCAACCAGGATTTCGGTGAGATTGCCGCGCGGCCAGCCGCCGCCCGGCAGTTCGGCGTCGAGTTCGGCGTAACCGCTGGCGATGGTGCCGGCCGCCAGGCCGGGCAAGGCATCGCCGCGCCAGATGTCGCCGCGCGCCAGGACCGCCGCCAAACTCACCGGCGACGGCTGCGCGCTCATGAGAGTTTCGAAATGGCTCCGCGGATCAGCCCGACAGCGACACCCTCGATGGCGAATTCAACTTCGCCCGGGTTGATCACGATGGGCTCGAAATCCGGGTTTTCGGCGATCAGGCGGATCTGGTTCTTGCCGCGTTCCAGGCGCTTGACGGTGACTTCCTCGTCGATGCGGGCGACGACGATCTCGCCGTCGCGCGCCTGATTCGTCTTATGCACGGCGATCAGGTCGCCGTCGAAGATGCCGGCGTCGATCATCGACAGGCCGCGCACCTTGAGCAGAAAATCGGCGCGCGGATTGAACAGGCCGGCGTCGAAGTTGTAACGCCCCTGCACGTTCTCGACGGCGAGGATGGGCGAGCCGGCGGCGACGCTGCCGATCAGCGGCAGGCCGAGTTGCTCGACCAGGCGGATGCCGCGCGCCGAGCCGGGTTCGAGGTTGATCGCGCCCTTCTTGGCCAGTGCCTTGAGGTGGTCTTCGGCAGCGTTGGCCGAGGCGAAGCCGAAAGCGGTGGCGATTTCGGCGCGGGTCGGCGGCGCCCCGAGCACCTCGACGGTGTTCTTGATGAAATCGAGGATTTCCTGCTGACGCGGGGTGAGTTTCATGACGGGGCTCCGGCAGTTTCCGATGCCTGTATTTTTGTACAGTTACCGGAAATTGGCAAGCCCGGCGTCGGTCAATCCTGGATCGTGCTGGAAAACGCCTGGACGACGTCGACCACCCGGGTCGCCCCGTCGCGCATCTGCTTGATCGCCGCGCCGGCGCTGTTGGCCAGTTCGACGCCGGCGCGCACCTCGGCCAGGCCGTTGTTCATGCTCGCCGTCACCGAGCCGGTTTCCTGCTGGATGGTGCGGATCATCGTGCCGATCTCGCCGGTCGACTTGCCGGTGCGCTCGGCCAGCTTGCGCACCTCGTCGGCGACGACGGCAAAGCCGCGCCCGGACTCGCCGGCGCGCGCCGCCTCGATCGCCGCGTTGAGGGCCAGCAGGTTGGTCTGGTCGGCAATCTCGCGAATCGTATCGACGATCGACGAAATGCCTGCCGTCTGCTCGCCGAGGACCGCGACCAGCGCCGCCGATTCGTCGACGATGCCGGCGATGCGCTGCATCTTGTCCACGGTATCGAGAATGATGCCTTCGCCGGACTGCGAGATTTCGCGGGTTGCCAGCGCCACCTGGTAGGCGGTCTCGGCGCCTTCGCGCTCGGCCAGGTTGCGGCGCACGCGCTCGCTGATGTCGGTGGCGAACTTGACCACCTTGACAACCTGGCCATCCGGCCCGAATACCGGGTTGTAGCTGGCTTCGAGCCAGATCTCGCGCCCCTGGCGATCGAGCCGCGCGTACTGGCCGGTACAGAATTCGCCGCGCGCCAGGCGGGCCCAGAACTGGGCATATTCCGGGCTGCGCGCCAGGCTGTCGGCGCAGAAGATGCGGTGATGCCGGCCGACGACTTCGCTCGCCGCGTAGCCCATGGTCCGGCAGAAATTGTCGTTGGCGCGCAGGATCGTGCCGTCGGTGCGGAACTCGATGACCGCCATCGAACGCTCGATCGCCTCGACCAGCGCCCGCTGGCTGGCGGCTTCGAGCACCTGCTGGCTGACATCGGTGGCGAACTTGATCACCCTGGTCACCTGCCCGGCGGCATCGCGGACCGGGTTGTAGGTCGCCTCCAGCCAGATCTCGCGGCCGTCGCGGTGACGCCGGCTGATCGTCCCGCGCGAGAATTCGCCGCGCCGCAACGCCGCCCAGAAAGCCGCGTACTCAGGTCCGGCGGCATATGCCGGAGCGCACAGACTGCGATGGTGCTGCCCCTTGAGCTCGGCCAGCGTGTAGCCCATCGTCCGGCAGAAATTCTCGTTGGCGTCGATGACGATCCCCTCGGGCGTCAACTCGATCACCGCCATCGACTGCCCGAGCGCAGCCTGCACCGCCCGGCACTCGCTCAGAGCGGCTTCCAGTTCGCTGACCTGCTGCCGATACTTGCTGCCGAACATGCCAAATCCTCGAATTAATTAATTTGCGAAATACTACCAAAATTAATAAGCAAACGGCGTTTTTTGTCGTCCTGAAAATCGGCTACCATCCACCGTCGACCGCAACAGGACCGCCCATGAAACTCCAGCACCTCGCCATCGGCGACCGCTTCGAATACGCAGGGAAAATCTTCGTCAAGACCGGCCCGCTCACCGCTTCCTCGGACCAGGGCGGCCAGCAGGTCATTCCCCGTTACGCCGTGCTCAAGCCGCTCGACCAACCGCTGCCGGAAAGCCGGGCCAGCACCCGCGACAAGGTGAACAAGGCCGCCGTGCTGGCCGCCTTCGACCGTTTCTACCGGACCAGCGAACGGCTGTGCGACGCCGCCGGCCACGCCGAACTGGCGCGTGCGCGCAGCGAATTCATCGCCCTCTTCGACTGATCAGGTCGGCAGGTCGTAGCCTTTGAGCTTGCGATACATGTCGACGGCGTAGGAGTCGGTCATCCCGGCAACGAAATCGGCCACCTGAAGCAGGCGCACGTAAGGATCGGCATCGGGCTGGCCGCCGTGACCAAGAAATTGCGTCGGCAGCAACTTGAGCAGCATCCGCTCGCGCGTCGTCACCCGCGTCCCGGGAACCCGCGCGGCGGCCTCGACGGCATTGGTGAACAAGCCGAGCAAGGCACCGAGGACCTCGAAGCCGGCGGTCTCGATCTCGAGCGCCGGGCGCGCCGTGTAGATCGTTTCCTTGGCCATCTTCAGCACCGCCTGCAACGGCACGCCGACCGGCGAGGCGGCGAGCAGCTCGTCGTCGAAACTGCCGTCGAGGATGGCCGCCTCGTTCTCCAGGAAAACCCCGGCGGCACTTTCGAGCAGCCGGCCGATCGCCTTGGCGCGCAGATACTCGAGGCGCTCCTTGGGATCGTGCAGGCGCTCCAGGCGGCCGCCGTTGATGGTGTTGCCGGCGAGATCGGCAAGCAGGCACTCGGCATCGCGGTAAGGCACGAAACCGAGCCGGGCAGCGTCCTCCATGTCGACGATCAGGTAGCAGGTGTCGTCGGCGACCTCGACCAGGAAAGCCAGTGGATGGCGGCGCCAGGCCTGGCCGGGAAGGCGTTCGACCAGTCCGGTCGAGCGGGCGACGCGGGCGAAGTTGTCGGCATCGTGCTGGAAGAAGCCGAACTTCTTGCCGCTTTTTCCCGGTAAATCGACGTCGACCGTGGACGGTCGCGGATACTTGGTGAAAGTCGCCAGGACCGCGCTGGTCAGCTGCAGGCCGCCCGGGTTGGCCGGGCTCTGCAGCCGCGAGACGATGCGGAAGCCCTGGGCGTTGCCCTCGTATTTCTCGAAGTCGGCGCGCTGCGCCGGGCTGAAGGCATGACGTTCGAGCAACCCGGAGCTGCGGAACCATTCGCGGATCGCATCCTCGCCGGCGTGGCCGAAGGGCGGGTTGCCGATGTCGTGGGCCAGGCAGGCGGCGGCGACGATCGCCCCGAAGTCGCCCGACTCGACGTCCTTCAACCCGTGCCGGGCGATGATCTCGCGACCGACGACGGCGCCCAGCGAGCGGCCGACGCAGCTGGCCTCCAGACTGTGCGTCAGGCGGGTACGCACGTAATCGCTCTTCGACAGCGGGAAAACCTGGGTCTTGTCCTTCAGCCGGCGAAAGGCCGAGGTGAACACGATACGGTCGTAATCCTGCTGGAAAGCCGTGCGCTCGGCCGTGCCCGGCGCCTTGCCGGCGCCCAGGCGCTCGCTCGACAGCAGTTTTTCCCAGATCTTCTTCTTGCCCATGTGCGTTCCGCCGGTGCTTTTGCAATGGGCGCCGAGTTTACTCCGCTTCCAGCGCTGCCCGCACGTGATCCGGCAAAGGCACCGACTTGCCGGTGCGGGTGTCCATCCAGACAACCTTGGCCGAACCTTCGGCGTACAGCTCACCATCGACCAGCAGGTCGACGTAGGTCTGGCAGCTGGAGCGGCCGACCGCACCAACGTAGGTGCGGACCTCGACGGTTCCCGGATAGGTCATCGGCCGCAGGAAGGTGCATGCGGTGTTGATGATCACCGGCCCGTCGCCGCCGGGGCGGACGACGACCTGCTCCTGTTCCAGCCACTCGACGCGTGCCTGTTCCATGTAGCGGAAATAGACGGTGTTGTTGACGTGCCCGTAAGCATCCATGTCGCCCCAGCGGATCGGCATGCGGGCGGTGTGCAGCAGTTTTTTTCGATGGTCCATCAAACGATCGTTTGAAAAAGGGTTGGTGACGGTTTACCATACTGTAACGTATTGAAGAAAACGGCAACAACAAACGGAGGAGACATCATGGAACGCGAAGCCATGGAATTCGATGCGGTCGTCGTCGGCGGTGGTCCCGCCGGCCTGGCCGCCGCCATTCGCCTGAAGCAACTGGCGGCGGCAAGCAATCAGGAAATCGCCGTCTGCCTGATCGAGAAAGGCGCCGAGATCGGCGCGCACATCCTCTCCGGCGCGGTGATGGACCCACGCGCCCTCGACGAACTGCTGCCCGACTGGAAAACGACCGGTGCGCCGCTCAACGCCCCGGTCAGCGAGGATCGCTTCCTTATCCTCTCGGAAACCGGCGCGACGCGGGTACCGAACGCCCTGCTCCCCGGCTGTTTCCACAACGAGGGCAATTACGTCATCTCGCTCGGCAACGTCTGCCGCTGGCTGGGCGAACAGGCTGAGGCGCTCGGCGTCGAGATCTATCCCGGCTTTGCCGGCAGCGAAGTGCTGTTCGACGAGAACGGCGCGGTCAAAGGTGTCGCCACCGGTGACATGGGCCGCCTGCACGACGGTTCGGAAGGCCCGAACTTCCAGCCGGGCATGGAACTGCATGGCAAATACACCTTCTTTGCCGAAGGCTGCCGCGGCCACCTCGGCAAGCAGCTGATCGCGCATTTCGCGCTCGACCGCGATGCCGACCCGCAAACCTACGGCATCGGCCTCAAGGAACTCTGGGAAATCGACCCGGCCAGGCACCAGCCGGGACTGGTCGTCCACAGCGGCGGCTGGCCGATGCAGCCCGACACTTATGGCGGCGGTTTCCTCTATCACCTGGAGAACAACCAGATCGCGGTCGGCTTCGTTGTCGGTCTCGGCTACGCCAACCCGCATCTTTCGCCCTACGAGGAATTCCAGCGCTACAAGACGCATCCGGAAATCCGCAAGTTCCTCGAAGGCGGCAAGCGCATCGCCTACGGCGCCCGCGCGCTCACCGCCGGCGGCCTGCAGTCGCTGCCGGAAACGGTGTTTCCCGGCGGCGTCCTGGTCGGCGACGATGCCGGCTTCCTCAACGCCGCGCGCATCAAGGGTTCGCACTGCGCGATCAAGACCGGGTCGCTGGCCGCCGAAGCCTGCTTTGCGGCGCTCGGCGCCGGTCGCCAGCGCGACAGCCTGACGGCTTATCCGCAAGCTTTCAGGGAGAGCTGGCTGTACGACGAACTGCACCGCGCCCGCAATTTCAAGCCGTGGATGAGCAAGGGCCTGTGGCTCGGCTCGCTGATGTTCGGTATCGACCAGGTGCTGCTGCGCGGCAAGGCCCCATGGACGCTGCGCCACGGCAGCCCCGACCACGCCAAGCTGAAGCCGGCCGCCGACTGCCCGCGCATCGACTACCCGAAGCCCGACGGCGTGCTCAGCTTCGACCGCCTGTCCTCGGTCTTCCTGTCCAGCACCAATCACGAGGAAGACCAGCCCTGCCACCTGCAGCTCAAGGATGCGTCGGTGCCCGTCGCCATCAACCTGGCGACCTACGACGCGCCCGAGCAGCGCTACTGCCCGGCCGGCGTCTACGAAATCCTGCACGACGCCGGCGGTGAGCCGCGCCTGCAGATCAATGCGCAGAACTGCTTGCACTGCAAGACCTGCGACATCAAGGACCCGACGCAGAACATCACCTGGGTGACGCCGCAGGGCGGCGAAGGCCCGACCTATCCGAACATGTAGCGAACACCGTAAACCGCCGGCGGTGACGTCACGAACGGCGGTTTACCGGTTTATAATCTCGCGCCTGAACCCCTAAGGGAGAATAAACACATGGGCTTTCTCGCCGACAAGAAGATTCTGATCACCGGTCTGCTCTCCAAGCATTCCATCGCTTACGGCATCGCCAAGGCCTGCCATCGCGAAGGTGCGCAGCTGGCTTTCACCTATCAGAACGAACGTTTCGAAGACCGCATCAAGAAATTCGCCGCCGAATTCGACAGCGACATCACCATTCCGCTCGACGTCACCAGCGACGAGCAGATCACCAACCTCTTCGTCGAACTCGGCAAGCGCTGGGACGGCCTCGACGGGCTGGTGCATTCGATCGCCTACGCGCCGACCGAGGCGATCGAGGGTGACTTCCTCGAAGGCATCACCCGCGACGCCTTCCGCATCGCCCACGAGATTTCCTCGTACAGCTACCCGGCGCTGGTCAAGGCCGCCCGGCCGATGATGCGCGGCCGCAAGAGCTCGGCGCTGGCGCTGTCCTATCTGGGCGCCGAACGGACCATGCCGAACTACAACACCATGGGCCTGGCCAAGGCCAGCCTCGAGGCCGCCACGCGTTACCTGGCTTTCTGCCTCGGCCCCGAAGGCATCCGCGCCAACGCCATCTCGGCCGGTCCGATCAAGACCCTGGCCGCTTCCGGCATCGGCAACTTCGGCAAGCTGCTCGCCTACAACTCGCACAACGCGCCGCTGCGCCGTAACGTGACCATAGAGGAAGTCGGCAATGCCGCCGCCTTCATGCTCTCCGACCTGGCCAGCGGCATCACCGGCGAAATCACCTACGTCGATGGCGGCATGAACACCGTCGCCCTGGGCAACGCCGAACCGCTGCCGGCCTGAACGATCTTGCGGTCAACCCGCAAAAACACCCCAAAACGCCGACCCGGCCTTGCCCGGTCGGCGTTTTTCATTGCCCCGGCGGCGCCCTGAGATGCGCCTGCTGCCATCCTGGGCCTCGCCCTACCCGCGCCACCACCTGACCAGCGACCTGCTCGCCGGAATCATCGTCACCATCCTGGTCATCCCGCAGAGCCTGGCCTACGCGCTGCTCGCCGGATTGCCGCCGCAGGCCGGGCTGTATGTCGCCATCCTGCCGGCGATCGCCTACGCGCTGTTCGGCAGCAGCATGGTTCAGGCAGTCGGCCCGGTGGCGATCACCTCGATCATGACCTGGTCGGTACTGACCCCGATCGCTGCACCCGGCTCGCCCGAATACCTGGCACTGGCGGCCGCGCTGGCACTCGGTTCGGGCTTGCTGCTGCTGGCCTGCGGCCTGCTCCGCCTCGGCTTCCTGGCACAATTGCTGAGCCGGCCGGTGATCGCCGGCTTCATCGCCGGTTCGGCAGTGCTGATCGTGCTCAGCCAGCTGAAGTACCTGTTTGCCGTGCACCCGGCCGGCAGCGACGCCTGGCGCGTGATCGCCGCGTTGCTCGCCGGCGGACGTCTCGGCGTCGACACGGCGATCGGGGTGGCGGCAATTGCCGTACTCGCCTTCGCCCGCCTGGGATTGACCGGCCTGCTCGGGAAAACCGGCCTGAAGCCGGCGTCGACGGCATTCATCGTCCGCCTGGCGCCGCTTTTCGTCGTCCTTGCCGGTACTGCGCTGGTCGTCGCCCAGGACCTCGACCTGCGCCACGGCGTTGCCGTCGTCGGCCAGGTCGCCGCCGGCCTGCCCGGGCTGGCGCTGCCGCTGCCCGATGCCGGCCAGTGGCGCCAGCTGGCCTTGCCTATCGTGCTGATGGCACTGATCGGCATGGTTCAGAACATTTCGATGGCGCAGGCACTGGCCATCCGGCGGCGCGAAAGGATTAACGCCAACGCCGAGTTGGTCGGCCTCGGCGCTGCCAACCTGGTCGCGGCCTGCAGCGGCGGCATGCCGGTCGGTGGCGGTGTCTCGCGCTCCGCGGTCAACGTTGCCGCCGGCGCACAAACGCCGCTCGCCGGCATCGTCTCGGCCTGCGCCATGCTCGCCGTGGTCGCCGGTGCCGCGCCGCTGTTCGCCCGCCTGCCGCTGGCCGTGCTGGCGGCCAGCATCATCGTTGCCGCGTTGAGCATGATCGACCTGCGCGCCCTGCGCCAGGCCTGGGATTACGACCGTGCCGACGGCATCGCCGCCCTCGGTACCGCCGTCGGCGTCTTCCTGCTCGGCATCGAGGCCGGCATCGGCCTGGGGATCCTGTTCTCGCTGGCGACCCTGCTCTATCGCGCGAGCACGCCGCACATCGCGGTCATCGGCCGGATTCCGGGCAGCGAGCATTTCCGCAACGTCGACCGCCACGCCGTCGAAACCCTGCCCGAAGCCCTCTTCCTGCGCATCGACGAAAGCCTGTTCTTCGGCAACCTCGGCGCTGTCGAGGCACGCCTCGCCGGCGAACTCGAGAAAGCCCCGGCCACCCGTGACGTGGTCCTGATCATGAGCGCAGTAAACCGCATCGACGCAACCGCCGCCGAAGTCCTCGGCGACCTCAACCGCGACCTCGGCGCCCGCGCCATCCGCCTGCACCTGGCCGAGATCAAGGGACCGGTGCACGACCGCCTCGGGCGCACCCCGCTGCTCGCCGAACTGTCCGGCGAAGTCTTCCTCTCGGTCAACGACGCCTACCGCGCACTGGTCCGTTGACGAAAAAAAGGCGAGGTCGCAACCCCGCCCTTTTCAAGCCTATGCATCAGCCTTAGCGTTCGCTGGCGGTCAGCGCCTTCTCGTTGATTTCAACCTTGTAGCGGGCACGCAGGGCACTCAGGTAGATTTCCAGCTCCTCCTGGGCAGCCAGCGAGCGCAGCTGGCCGATCAGGCCCTGGCGGCGGACGTCGTCGAGCTTGTCGCCGGCACCGACCTTGTTCAGGCGGTACAGCGCGTAGCCGCTGCCCGGCAGTTCGACGCCGGTATAGGCAGGCAGCTTGCCGGCATTCATCCGGAACACCGGCTGCAGCGCGGCCGGCGGCAGCTGGCGGGCATCCATCCGCGAGACGCGCTTGACGCCACCCCAGGCAAGCTTGTCGTCACCACTCTTGAGCGCGGCCAGACGGGCTTCGCCATCGGCCTTGGCCAGTTTCTGGGCTTCCTGGCTGGCGAGCATCTTCTCGATCGTCGGCTGCAGCGACTCGAAAGGCTGCAGTGCAGCCGGCTTGTACTCGACGATGCGGGCCGAGACCAGGGTATTCGGGGCGATCTCGACGGCCTCGGTGTTGCGCTTGCTCTTGACTGACTCTTCCGAGAACAGCGCCTCGATCAGCTTGGCATTGCCGAGCGGACCATTGGCCGGGTTGGCCTGGCGGCCGAGCCAGCCGCTCTGCTCGATCTTCAGCTTGAACTGGTCGGCAGCCGGCTGGAGGCTGTCGGACTGCTCATAGACCAGGTTGCTGAAGGCTTCGGCAGCTTCGGCAAACTTGCGCGCGGCCGCCGCTGCCTTGAGTTCGCTCTCGATCTCGCCGCGCACCTCGGCCAGCGGCTTTTCCTTGGCAGCACGGACGGTTGCCAGGCGGATGATGTGGAAGCCGAAATCGGACTCGACGATGCCCGAGGTCTCGCCTTCCTTCATGCCGAAGGCGGCGTCCTCGAACGGCTTGACCATCATGCCGCGGCCGAAGAAACCGAGATCACCGCCCTGCGCCGCCGAACCCGGGTCATCGGAATACTTCCTGGCCAGCTCGCCGAACGCGGCCGGCTTCTTCTGCACTTCTGCCAGCACTTCCTCGGCCTTGGCCCGGGCCTTGTCCTTGCCGAGCTTTTCCGAGGCGATCAGGATGTGGCTGGCGCGCCGCTCTTCCGGCTGCTGGTAGCGATCCTTGTGGCCGTCGTACCAGGCCTTGATTTCGCTGTCGGCGACCTTGACCTCGACCGAATTCTGCGCCAGGACCACGTATTCGACGCGGGCCTGGTCGGGGGTTTCGAACTGCTTGCTGTTGTCGTCGTAGAACTTGCGGGCGGCACCGTCGGCAAGCTTGACCTTGCCCAGGTAATCGGCAGTTGCCAGCAGGACTTCCTGGACTTCGCGCTGCTCGGTCTGCAGAGCCAGGATGCGCTCGCTGACGGTGGTCGACAGCGTGCCGGTGCGGGCGATGGTGCCGGCCAGCTGCTGCAGCGTCAGGTCCTGGCGCACCTGCGCCTCGAAACCGGCGGGCGACATGCCCTGGGAACGCAGCACGGCTTCATAGCGCTCCTGCGAGAACTTGCCATCCTGCTGGAAGGCCTCGATCGAGGCGATCGCATTGACCACCGCGTCGTTGCCGGCGAACAGGCGGCGCTTGCCGGCTTCGAGCACGAGCAGGCGCTGGTCGACCAGGTCGTTGAGGATGGCCTTGCGGAACTCGGGATTGTCGAGCATCTTCGGATCGACCTGGCCGAGCTGGGCGCGCAGGCGCTCCTGCTGCTCGCGCAGCGACTGCTGGAATTCCTGCTGACTGATCTTGATGTTGCCGACCTTGGCGACGTCGGCACCGGCGCCGCCGCCATTGACGTAGGAATCGAGGCCGAAGAAGGCGAAAGGAAGCGCGATCAGCACCAGGAATACCTGGACGATCTTCTTGTTGTTGCGGACTGCGTCGAACATGAGCAGAAAATCCTTCGGATGCGTTCAGAACGGCAAGCCGGGGCTTGCCCAAAAAGGGGCAATGATACCGTAGTTGCTCATCCCCTGCCCGCCTGCGGCGTGCCTTCGCCACCGCCGAAAATGCGGCCGAGGCGGCGGATTGCGTCGTCGATTTCCGGCGTGTGCGGATTGCCGCAGTTGAGGCGCAGACAGTTGCGGTACATCCCGCTCGGCGAAAACAGCTCGCCCGGCACGTAGGAAAGCCCCTCACGCAGCGCCCGGGCGTGCATCTGGGTGGTGTCGATGTGCTCCGGCAGCTCGATCCACAGCACATAACCGGCCTGCGGCTGGGCAATCCGGGTCGACGCCGGAAAATAGCGCGACACCGCGGCCCGCATCGCATCGACCTGGTTGCGGTAGGTCCGCCGCAAATGCCGCAGGTGGCGGTCGATGGCGCCGGATTCGAGGTATTCGGCCAGCACCATCTGGGTCAGCGGATTGGTACCGCCGCTGGTGATCGTCTTCTGCAACGCGACGGCGGCGCGATGGCGGCCGGCGGCGACGAAGCCGATGCGCAGTGAAGGCGACAGGCACTTCGAGAAAGAGGCGCAGAGCATGACGTTGCCGGCGCTGTCGAAGGCCTTGACCGGCCACGGGCGGCTATCGCCGAAATAGAGATCGCCGTAGATGTCATCCTCGATCACCGGGATGCCGCGACTGGCGGTCAACGCCGCCAGGCGGCGTTTTTTGTCGTCGGGCATCAGGCTGCCGAGCGGATTGCTGCCGTTGGCGACGAGCAGGCAGGCCGCGACACCACCGTTGCGGGTTGCCAGTTCGAGCGCTTCGATCGACATCCCGGTGCGAGGATCGCAGGGAATCTCCAGCGCTTTCAGGCCGAGCGTCTCGAGCAGCTGGAGCATCAGGTAGTAGGCCGGCGACTCGACGGCAACCGTATCGCCCGGCCGGGTTACTGCGCGCAGGCAGAGATTGAGCGCCTCGGTGCAGGAGTTGGTAATGACGAATTCCTCGGCCGGCAGGGGCGCCCCCCAGGACAGCGAGCGCCGGACCAGTTGGCGGACCAGCGGCGGCAGGTCCATGTGCACATGGCTGCCGGTTTCGAGCAGCTGCGGGTGGCGCCGGGCGACACCGCTGTAGAGCCGGTGCAGAGCCGCGATCGGCAGCAGCTCGTTGGCCGGCAACGCCGCCGACAAGGGCGCGACACCGGGCTGAGCGCCGGCCTGCAGGACATGCACCAGACGCTCGGAAATATCCACCGGCATCGGCGCATCCGGGGTCGAGCGCGCCTGCGGCTCGCTGCGCACGGTCGCCGCCGGACGGACGAAATAGCCGGACTGCGGCCGCGCCTCGACCAGGCCACGCCCCTCCAGCTGGCGCAGCGCCTGCACCACCGTGGATACCGACAGCCGGCGCTCCTGGGCCAATTGCCGTACCGACGGCAGGCGATCGCCCTGGGCGAGCACGCCGCCGCTGATCATGGTCGCCAGTTCGCCGGCGAGTTTCTCGTAACGAAGCGGTTCTACGGACATTTCACACCGATACAGTGGTCGTCGAATTCAAGCAGCACAGTTAGAAATTGGCAGGACTGTGTTGATCACAATTTTGTTTTTGTGTGACTGTATCATTGATCGTGCCGCGCCTAAACTGTGCCTGCATTGTGAAAGGAGATGCAGCGATGAAGATCGATCTGGGCAACAGGGAACTCTACTTGCGGGAACACTGCCCGTTGCGCCTGTCGGACGCACCGGGAATTTCGGTGCGCTGTACCAAGGGCGTGCTCTGGCTGACGGTCACCGGCGATGCCGGCGACATCATTCTGGCCAGCGGCGAAACCCACCGCATCCGCGGCAACGGTCGTATCGTCATCGAAAGCGTCGGCGGCGACGCCCGCCTGCGCTTCGAGCGCAGCGCCAGCGAACGCCTGCTGCGTGCCCTGGCCTGGCTGGCTGACAAGCTGCGGGCGCAGGCCGGCAAGCTGGTTGCCAACGGCCGCCTGACCGCCTGAGCCGGACTCAGGTGGCGAGGTAGCGGCCAGCCTTGTGGTTGGCCGCGAGCACCAGATTCAGGGCCAAGGCGCCGACGATAGACAGCACCACCGTCAGCGGATCGCGGATGACCAGCCCGGCGAGCAGGATCAGCGCGTCCGCCGCCATCTGCACCTTGCCCGCCGACCAGCCGCGGGTGTTCTGCAGGTACAGCGCGAGCACCCCGAGACCGCCGAGGCTGGCCTTGTGGCGGACGATCATCAGCAGTCCGACGCCGATCAGGAAACCGCCCATCACAGCCGCGAACAGCCGGTCGACGGCCTGCAGCGCGATCACTTCCGGCAACAGGGCGGTGTATAGCGAGAGCAGACCGACACAGATGAAGGTCTTGACCGTGAACACCATGCCCATCGCCCGCCAGGAAAAAACGTAGAACGGCAGGTTGACCAGGAAGACCACCCAGGCCATCGGCCAGCCCTGCAGGTAATGAACCAGGAAGGCCAGGCCGACGGTGCCGCCGGTCAGCAGGCCGGCGTGCTGGAACAGCAACACCGCGAAGGCGACGAACATCGGCGCCACCAGCAGCGCCTGGGCGTCTTCAAACAAACTGTGTCGGGTTACTTGTTCCTGCTTCACGGCATCCTCCAGGCCGCCATTGTGGCCGATTTGGCCCCGGAATTGCTTCCTGGCAGAAATCTGCCCGTTCACCGCGCTTCTTTGTCAGCTCTCCGACAAGCCGGCGGGCGTCCACATTTTCCCAACCCGACCAGGAGTCACCACGATGTCGATCGTCCCGATCAAGGCCTTTTCCGACAAAGCCCGCAACGACGCAGCGCTCGCCGAGCAACTGCGCGCCTGCCAGAAAATCAAGGAACTGCGCGCGCTGGCGCAGGAGCACGGTTTCACGATCGAGGAAAACTCGCTCTACCCGCCCAACGAACCACAGTTCACCGAGGAGCAGTTGTCCGAACGGCTGATCAAGGCGCTGCTGCGCGTCTGAGCGCCGATCCGGCTCATTCGTGCCGGGCCTGCCGCCGGATCGCCGACGACATCGCGATCCGGCCACTTCCGGCAAAGGCTTCGAGATTGCCTTCGAGGTCGTCGAGTTCGTAGCGGTAATTGACCATCAGGCCGAACGACTGGGCAAAACCCTTGGCCGAATTGTCGGCCAGATAGTTCAGGCGCTCGATGCGGGCGCCGTTGCCGAGATGGAAGCGCGCCACCGGATCGTAAGGCGGCCCGCCATCCTGATTGCCGCGCTTGGCCGTCGCCAGGTAGCGTGCGGCCAGCCGCGTCAGCGGCTCGCGCAGCTGGCGGGCAATCTCGCGGTCCTGCGCCCAGGTGCCGTCGGCCAGCTGGGCCAGCGAAAAATCGATGCCGGCCTCGCCCAGGGCCTGCGGATGATGGCGCAGCCAGCTGGCCAATGCCGGAATCGGCGACAGCGTCGCAAACTTGTCGAGCTTGGGAAAATCGCGCCGGAGATCGTCGATGACGCGCTTGAGCAGGAAGTTGCCGAAGGAAACGCCGCGCAGGCCGACCTGGGTGCTCGAGATCGAATAGAAGATCGCGGTGTCGGCCTTGCGGTGGTCGAACAGCGGCGCATGCACGTCGAGCAGCTCCTGGACATTGTCGGCCAGGTGATCGGTCAGCGCGACTTCGACGAAGATCAGCGGCTCCGCCGGCATGCGCGGATGGAAGAAGGCGTAGAGCCGGCGGTCGGAATCGAGGCGATTCTTGAGGTCGGTCCATGACTGGATCTCATGCACTGCCTCGTACTCGATCAGCTTTTCGAGCAGCGCCGCCGGCGAGTTCCAGGTCAGCCGCTGCAACTCGAGGAAGCCGACATCGAACCAGGCATTCAGGCGCGACTCCAGCTCACGGTCGAGGACCGCCAGTTCGCGGTCTTCCTGGAGATAGCGCAGGAGGTCGGCGCGCAGGTCGACGAGGAACTTGACGCCCTGCGGGATGGCGTTGAACTGCGTCATGATGCGGATGCGTGCCGAGCGCATCGCCCCGCGCAAGGCTGCTTCCGCCTTCCACTGCCCGGGCGTGCCGACGGCGGCCTGGTACTCGGCATGGGCAGCGGCGACACGGGCCGGATCGGGGCCGAACTCGAGGGCGATCAGCTTGAGGAACTGCAGGCGACCGCCGTCGTCGAGCCCGAGATAGGTTTCCGCCAGCTTTGCCGCCCGCGTGCGCGCCGAAACGTCGCCGCCGATTCCATCGGCGCATTCGCGCAACTGTCCGCGCAGACGCTCGAGACCGCGCGCGGACAAGCTGCTGCGCGGCTTGTCGGTGGCAATCAGCGAACGCAGCTTGCCGACCAGGCTGTCGTTGGTCATGGGCACATCCTCCTTCTCCGGCATTCTGCCCGAGAAGGTCTGCGGCGTCAGTCCCGGCGGCCGTTCAATCGGCGTTCTGCAGGGTCGTCAGGTAGGCAAGGACATTGCGGATCTCGTCCTCGGAAACCTGGTAGAGGATGCCTTCGCTGGCCGTCTCGTCCTCGTGCGGGCGCTCGCCGCGGCGATAGGCGTCGATCTGCTTCTTCAGGTAATTGGTGTACTGGCCGACCAGCATCGGGAACATCCCCCGCCCCTTGCCCTGGCGGCCATGGCAGCCGCCGCAGTGTTCCTGGTAGACCTTGCCGCCGGCAGCGACGTCGCCCTCGGCCCGGGGCACGATCATCACCTTCTCGACCATGTTCAGCCGGGTCAGCGCGTCCTCGTCGCCGTTGAAGGTCGGCATCCTGGTCGGCAGTTCGACCGTTTCCAGCCAGGCGGCGACCAGCTTCATGTCCTCCTCGGGCAACTCGCGCTCCTTGGTGTAGGGGAACATCGGCAGATTGAGGCGATGCTGGCTCTGGAAGTTCTTCAGCTGCTCGTAGGTATAGCGCGCATGCTGGCCGGCAATGCGCGGGTATTCGCCCTTCTTGCCGCCGGCGCCGAACTGCCCGTGGCAGGCAGCGCAGGGGCCGTAGATTTCCTTGGCCTTATCGACGTCGATCTCGGCCCGCAGCGCCCCGGAAAAACCGGCAATAACCACAAGCAAGCAACTGATTTTATTCATTAAACAGAACTCCGGACAGGAGGCGCGGATTATAGCCAGCCGCTCCCGCAGCCGTGATTGATCTCGATCAAAACGGCGGATTCGCCGTCCTGGCGGGATTTGCACGCTTCCTGTCGGGCCCTGCAATCGCCGCCGGCAAGGCGGCGGCCTATCATCGTCCGCTGATTTTCAACCGGAGAACCGCAGATGCCCGCCTTCCAGGATTACTACCCCGAAAACGTCGCCCATTGCTACGGCTGCGGCAAGCTCAACGCGCACGGCCACCAGATCAAGACCGACTGGGACGGCGACGAGACCGTCACCCGCTTCACCCCGCGCCCGGAACATACGGCGATCCCCGGCTTCGTCTATGGCGGCCTGCTCGCCTCGCTGATCGACTGCCACGGTACCGGCACCGCGGCGGCGGCGATGTATCGCCAGGAAAACCGGGCGATGGACAGCGAACCGCCGTTCCGCTTCGTCACCGCCTCGCTGCATGTCGATTACCTGAAGCCGACGCCGCTCGGCCCGGAACTCGAGATCCGCGGCAAGGTCAAGGAAATCCGCGGCCGCAAGGTGATCGTCGAAGCCACCGTCTATGCCGAAGGCGTCGCCACCGCGCGCGGCGAGATCGTCGCCGCCCAGATGCCCCCCAGCTTCACCGCCTGAACACCGGCAACAGATCGTTACAGACGGCTACTGTCAAAACCCCGGGGCCATCGGCAGAATGGCGCGATTGCCACCAACCGAGACATCGCCATGACCCCGGAAAACGCCATCCTGACGATCAGCCTGTTCGCCGCCTTCGCCGACGGCAGCAACGACGACCGCGAGCGCGAGCACATCCGCCGCTTCGCCGACTCGATCGGCGAGACCGCGCCCGAACTGCCGAAGCTCTACCAGGACGTGCTGTTCAAGCGGGTGACGCTGGACGGCGCCGTGCAGGCGCTGGGCGAACTCGGCCAGCGCCAGTTCGCCTACGAGATGGCGGTCTGCGTCTGCGACGCCGATGGCGTCCAGAGCGCTGCCGAACAACGCTTCCTCGCCGACCTCAAGACCCGCCTCGGCCTCGACGGCGACGCCGAAGCCAGCGCCTTCGCCGCCCAGGCCGATACGCTGGCGGCCAGCGCCGCGGCAGCCATGCCGGCGGCGGCCGCGGCAGCCATGCCGGCGGCGGCCGCGGCGAATGTGACGGTCAACGCGGCTGAACTCGACAAAACCATCCTCAACTACGCGATCCTCAACGGTGCCCTCGAACTGCTGCCGCAATCCTGGGCCTCGGTGGCGATCATCCCGCTGCAGGTGAAGATGGTCTGGCGCATCGGCAAGGCTTACGGGGTCGATCTCGACCAGGGCCACATCAAGGAATTCCTCGCCACCGTCGGCGTCGGCCTGACCTCGCAGTACCTCGAACAGTTCGGCCGCAAGCTGCTCGGCGGCCTGCTCGGCAAGATGGCCGGCAAGACCGCGGGCAAGATCGGCCGCGCCGCCACCGGCATGGCCTTCTCGTTCGCCACCACCTATGCCCTCGGCCAGGTCGCCAAACGCTATTACGCCGGCGGCCGGCAGATGAGCACGCAACTCCTGCAGGACAGCTTCCAGGGCCTGCTCGGGCCGGCCAAGCAACTGCAAAGCCAGTATCTGCCGCAGATCGAGCAGCGGGCGCAGACGCTGGACGCCGGCCAGGTCATGAACCTGGTCCGCGGCGGCGGCCTGTAAGCCGGTGCGCGCCCGCCTCCCCGGCCTGCTGCTGGCTTGCGCGCTGGCCGGCTGCGGCACGGTCAATCCGTATTACGACGCCGGCAAGGCACATCACCGGCCGGATGGCTTCGTCAACAGCGATCCGGCCGCCCGGGTCGAGGGCGCGCCCTGGTACGAAGTGATCTACCGGCGCTGGCGCGGCGATTTCCGCCCCGCCGCCGAACCGGCCGGCGGCTACGCCGCCTTCGCCGAACGCTGGCGGGCAGTCCCCGACCGCGCCCGCCTCGACGATCCGGCGGGGCCGCCGCGGCTGACCTGGCTCGGCCACGCCAGCCTGCTGCTGCAGGCCGGCGGGCGCAACATCCTGATCGACCCCAACCTCTCGTCCTTCGCCGGCCCGTCGCCGTGGCTGGCCGCCGAACGCAAGGTGCCGCCGCCGCTCGAGGTCGCCGGGCTGCCGCGCATCGACCTGGTGCTGATCTCGCACAACCACTACGACCACCTCGACGAGCCGACGCTGCGGGCCCTGCTCGCGCGCGGCGACACGCCGGAGTTCATCGTTCCGCTCGGCGTCAAGGCCTGGTTCGACGCCGCCGGCATCGGCCGGGTGCGCGAACTCGACTGGTGGCAGCGGATCGATTTCGACGGCCTCAGCCTGCACCTGACGCCGGCCCAGCACTGGAGCAAACGCACCCTGTTCGACGCCAACGCGACGCTGTGGGGCGGTTTTTTCCTCGATTTCACGGTCGACCGTCAAAAAAGCACATTTTTGTACACCGGCGACACCGGCTACTCGTCGGACTTCCGCGAGATCCGTCGCCGGCTCGGCCCGGTCGACCTGCTGGCGGTACCGATCGGCGCCTACGAGCCGCGCGAGTTCATGCGCCGCCAGCACAACAACCCGGACGAAGCCGTGCGGATCATGGAAGACACAGGCGCCGCCCAGGCCATCGGCGTGCACTGGGGCAGCTTCGCGCTGTCGCAGGAAAGCCTCGACCAGCCGCCGCGCGACCTCGCCGCAGCCCTCGCCGGCCACGGTGTCGCCGCAGAACGTTTCTGGCTGCCGCGCCAGGGCGAGACGCGCGACCTGCCGCTACGCTGAAAGCGGCCGCCGCCTCAGACGCGGAAGCGATCCATCAGCACCTTCATGTCCTGGGCAAGCTGACGCAGCTGCTGCGTCTGGCTTTGCGTCTCGCGCACCGAAATATCGGCATTGCGGGCCATGTCGTGAATCCGCTCGACGTTGCTGGCGATCTCGCGGCTGCTGCCGGACTGCTGGGCGGTGCTGCTCGCGATCAATACCAGCGCCTGCTCGACGGCAGCGGCGTTGCGCTCGATCAGGTCGATCGAATGCGTCACCGCCTGCGACTTCTCGACCCCGCTATTGACCTGCTCGACCGCCATCTGCATGCTGCCGACGGCGCTCTTGGTCTCTTCCTGGATCAGCTGGATCATCTTGCTGATCTCGACGGTGGACACGCCGGTCCGTTCGGCCAGCTTGCGCACCTCGTCGGCCACCACCGCGAAACCGCGCCCCTGCTCGCCGGCCCGCGCCGCCTCGATGGCCGCATTGAGTGCCAGCAGGTTGGTCTGGTCGGCAATATCCTTGATCACCCCGACGATGTTGCTGATTTCCATCGAACGACCATCGAGCGCCTTGAGGACGGTTTCCAGCTGGCGCACGGTCGTCTCGATCAGGGCGATTTCGTTGGCCGCCTCGCGCACCTCCCGGGCCAGCTGACGCGAGGCACGCTCCGACTCGTGGGTCATGCCCTCGGCGTTGCGCGCCGACTCGGCGATGTCACCGATGCTCGAGGTCATGGCCTCGACCGCGGCCGAGGTCGCATCGGCGGCATTGGTCTGCGCCGCCGACGACTCGCTGATGCGCTCGGTCGCCTGGCTGACGGTTTCGATGCCGTCGAGCAGCCTCGACGAATCGGCCTTGATGTCGCTGACCATGTTGCGCAGCGATGCCAGGAAGCGGTTGAAGGCCTGCTTGGTTTCACCGACCTCGTCGCGGCTGTCCACCGCCAGCGATACCGTGAGGTCGCCGCCGCCACGCGAAATGTCGGCCATCGCATCGCGCAGGAGCGAAATCCCGCTCATCAGCCGAGCGATGCCGAACGAGGTGACGAAGAAGACGACGACCAGCGCCACCGCCATCACTGCCAGCATGCCGTAGAGCAAGCGATTGATCGGCGCCATTGCCTTGCTCTCGGGGACGACCACGCCCATCAGCCAGTCGGTGCGCCCGATCGGGAACAGGGTGGCGAGAACCTGCTCCCCATCGAAGGAGAGCGAGCGCAGTTTGCCATCCTGGCTCAGGTCGGCCAGTTTCAAGCCGGCGATCACGGTGTCGATCTTCTTCAGCCCCGAATCCTTCGCCGGATGGGCGATCACGACGCCGTCACGGGTGATCAGGAAAGCATAGCCGTCGCCCGGCAAGCGCGCCGCCAGGACCTCGTCCACCACCCGCTTGAGCTGGACATCGCCGCCGGCCACCGCCAGCACCTTGCCGTCGGCAGCGTAGAGCGCCTTGGCAAAGGTGATGATCGGCAGCTTGGTCGACGCATCGATATAGGGCGGCGAGGCGATCGCTTCCTTACTCGCCGATGCAGCGACATACCACGGGCGGACGCGCGGATCGTAACCGGCCGGCACCAGCGTTGCCCCCGAGAACTGGGTCATCCGCCCGCTGGCCTCGCCGACGTACATGTCGTCGAAGCTCCCGGCTTCCTTCGCCTGATCGAGCACCGGCTTCAGTTCGCCGGCCTGGAAACGGCCCAGCACGGAGGCGACGACCTGCTGCCGCGAAGCCACCCATTCGGCGATGAAACTGACTTTTGCGCCAGCGGCCTGGTCGACCTGGTTGATGATCGCCTCGGCCATTGCTTCCTTCATCTTCCAGTAAGCCAGCGTACAGAAAATCACCGAAATGATGACGATGACGCCAAGCACGAAGGCCGTCATCCTGCCCTTGATTGAAGAAAACATATTCACCCCCTTTTGCCATTTTTGTTAACTTAGCATAGCAAACCGTCTTTTTCATTACTGCAACCGCAGCCGGCCCGCGTTGCCTGGCCGACTGAATGCGCCTATCCTCCGCCTGTCTTCAGGGCGGGGTGGAACTCCCCACCGGCGGTAAGTGCGCGTGCGAACGCGGACGAGCCCGCGAGCGCCGCGACAGCCGCGGGTCAGCAGATTCGGTGCGATGCCGAAGCCGACGGTCACAGTCCGGATGAAAGAAGGCAGCCATGTCCCGCGACCATCCGCCAGGATCGCCGCGGGCTTTCTGCATCCCTGGAACGCCTCTCTTCAACCTTACAGGAGCGTTTCATGCAAACCACGCAACCCCTCTCCCCCCACGCCGGCGAACAGCTGGCCGCGGCCATCGCCGCGATCCGTGCCGGCCGGCCGGTGATCGTCCTCGACGACGACGACCGCGAGGACGAAGCCGACCTGATCATGGCCGCGCAACACGTCACCGCCGCCTGGATGACCCGCTTCATCCACGACTGCAGCGGCATCGTCTGCCTCTGCCTCGACAACGCCACTGCCGACCGGCTCGAACTGCCGCCGATGGTCGCTGCCAACGGCAGCCGCCACGGCACCCCGTTCACCGTCTCGATCGAGGCCCGTCACGGCGTCACCACCGGCGTTTCCGCCGCCGACCGCTGCGTCACCGTGCTCATGGCCGCCGCCGAGAACGCGCGTGCCGAGGACCTGGTCCGCCCCGGCCACATCTTTCCGCTGCGCGCCCACGACCGCCGCGTGCACGGCCGCCGCGGCCATACCGAAGGCGCGGTGCTGCTCGCCGAACTGGCCGGTCTGCGCCCGGCAGCCATCCTCTGCGAACTGATGAACCCGGATGGCACGATGATGCGCGGCCAGGCCGTACGCGACTACGCCGCCCGCCACGACCTGGTGATCACCTCGATTACCGCCCTCGCCGCCCACACTGCCGGCTAAGTTCCGGCCTGCGCCGCGGCAGCCGCCCGGCGCGGGCTTTTCGGCGATTTTGCGAAAGCCTGAAATTGGCCTTGCCAGGCTTCGATTCTTGCCTTAATATTCGCCCCCTTTCGACGCCTGCCCAGGTGGCGGAATTGGTAGACGCACTAGTTTCAGGTACTAGCGGGTAACACCGTGGGGGTTCGAGTCCCTTCCTGGGCACCAACGAAAGATCGGGCGCCATGCGCCCTGTCCGCAACCCGGACGAAGCTCTGGTGGTGAAATTGGTAGACACGCTATCTTGAGGGGGTAGTGTCGCAAGACGTGCGAGTTCGAGTCTCGCCCAGAGCACCAGGAAAAGCTATTCTCTGCCTTTTCCGACAAATCCCATCCCCATGTCACTGCAAACCTGGTTCGCCTTCTTCATCGCCTGCTGGGTGATCAGCCTGTCGCCCGGCGCCGGTGCCATCGCCTCGATGTCGTCCGGCCTCAGCTTCGGCTTCCGCCGCGGTTTCTGGAACGCGATCGGCCTGCAACTGGCGCTGCTGCTGCAGATCGCCATCGTCGCCGCCGGCGTCGGCGCGGTGCTGGCCACCTCGGAACTTGCCTTCGCGCTGATCAAGTGGTTCGGCGTCGGCTACCTGCTCTATCTCGGCTGGAAGCAATGGATCGCCCCGGCCGGCGAACTCTCGGCCGAGGCCGTCGACGCCCGCCGCGGCCGGCCGCTGGCGCTGGTGCTGCGCGGCTTCGTGGTCAATGCCAGCAACCCGAAGGCGATCGTCTTCATCCTCGCGGTGCTGCCGCAATTCCTCGATTCAAGCCAGCCGCTGCTGCCGCAATACCTGACCATGGCGGCGACGATGGTTGCCGTCGACCTGGTCGTCATGGCCGGCTACACCGGGCTTGCCGCCCGCGTCCTGCGCCTGCTCCGCGAACCCGGCCAGCAGCGCCTGCTCAACCGCGTCTTCGGCGGCCTTTTCGCCGCTGCCGCCGCCCTGCTCGCCAGCGTCAGGCAGGCCGCACACTGAACCGAGCTGGCGCTAGCGCGGCGTCGCGTACAGACGGGGCTGCAACACCTCGGCCAGCCAGTTCATGAACAGCCGCACGCGCTTGGCCAGGTGGCGCCGGTTGCCGTAGAGCAGCGTCACCGGCAGCGCCGGCGGCCGGTAGTCGGGCAGGATTTCGACCAACTCACCGCGCGCCAGCGGCGGCTGCATGCCATGCAGCGGCGCCTGGATGCTAATGCCCGGGAAGACTTCCGGGCATTTTTGCCGGATTTTTACGGTCGACCGCAAAATTCCCGAGTTTTTGCTGAAAGTCGATCGAACGACGGCCGGACACAAGGGTCTTCGTGAAACCAGGCGGGATGCCGGGAGCCCCCAAAACCGCTTGCGCGCCTCTCCGGAGGCAGCTAGCATAAATCCTGCAATATTCTTTATTTTTCAATAGCTTAAATTCAACTATCCGTTGAATTTCCGTAGGAGAAAGACCATGAAACGAATCCCGGAAATCACCGCTTCCGACCTCCGTCTGCACTCATCCATCGCCGCTATTGGCCCGGATGGTTACGGCGATATCGTTTGGGAAACAAGGCTCCTGGCACCACTGTGCTCACCGGAAAACGAAGGCAAGCCTGTGGCCAATCAGCTATGCGTCAGCATTCCGGACTTTTCGGAATCGGGTTTGCAGCAGCTTTACGCAAAGCTCCTTGAGATCGATCCGTCGCTCGCTCTCCACTGGTGCGGTACGCCCAGGCAAAACTGAATCCAAACCATGCAATAAAAAAAGCCGGGATCGCTCCCGGCCTTTTTCGTTTTTCCCGGAATCTGACGGTTGACCGTCAAATCCGGGCAATTTTCGTTCAGCCCTTCTTGTGCGTCGCCAGGCGCGTCCAGGTATCGACGACGGTGTCCGGGTTCAGCGAGATCGAGCTGATGCCCTGATCCATCAGCCACTCGGCGAGGTCCGGGTGATCCGACGGGCCCTGGCCGCAGATGCCGATGTACTTGCCGGCCTTGTTGGCGGCGGAGATGGCCATGGCCAGCAGCATCTTGACGGCCGGATCGCGTTCGTCGAACAGGTTGGCAACCAGGCCGGAGTCGCGGTCGAGGCCGAGGCTGAGCTGGGTCAGGTCGTTGGAGCCGATCGAGAAGCCGTCGAAGATCTTCAGGAAATCGTCGGCAAGCAGCGCGTTCGACGGGATTTCACACATCATGATCAGCTTCAGTTCATTCTCGCCCTGCTTCAGGCCGTGTTCGGCGAGCAGGTCGACGACCGCCTGGCCTTCGCCGACGGTACGCACGAACGGCACCATCAGCTGGACGTTGGTCAGGCCCATCTCTTCACGCACGCGCTTCATGGCGCGGCATTCCATCTCGAAGCAGTCACGGAAGCTTTGCGCGATGTAGCGCGAAGCGCCGCGGAAGCCGAGCATCGGGTTTTCTTCTTCCGGCTCGTAGAGCTCGCCGCCCAGGAGCTTGCGGTATTCGTTGGACTTGAAGTCGGAGAGGCGGACGATGACCGGGTTCGGGTAGAAAGCGGCGGCGATGGTGGACACGCCCTCGACCAGCTTCTCGACGAAGAAGTCCTTCGGCGAGGCATAGCCACGGGCGCGGCGCTTGATCTCGTCGCGCTTCGAAGCCGGCAGGCGCTCGACGTCGAGGATCGCCTTCGGGTGGATGCCGATGACGTTGTTGATGATGAACTCGACGCGGGCCAGACCGACGCCGGCGTTCGGCAGCTGGGCGAATTCGAAGGCCAGTTCCGGGTTGCCGACGTTCATCATGACCTTGACCGGGACGTCCGGCATGGCCGAGATGTCGCGGGTGGTGACTTCGAAGTCGAGCTTGCCGCGATAGACGTGGCCGGTATCGCCTTCCGTGCAGGAAACCGTCACGGTGTCGCCTTCGTTGAGCGTCTCGGTCGCGTCGCCACAGCCGACGATGGCCGGGATGCCCAGTTCGCGGGCGATGATCGCGGCGTGGCAGGTACGGCCGCCACGGTTGGTGACGATCGCGGAAGCGCGCTTCATCACCGGTTCCCAGTTCGGATCGGTCATGTCGGCGACGAGCACGTCACCCGGCTTGACCTGGTCCATCTCCTTCGGGTCCTTGACGATGCGAACCGGGCCGACACCGATCTTCTGGCCGATGGCGCGACCGGAAGCGAGCACCTTGGAGAAGGACTTCAGCTTGAATTTTTCCTGCTTGCCGGCGGCGGCCTGCGATTGCACGGTCTCCGGGCGGGCCTGGAGGATGTAGAGCTTGCCGTCGACGCCGTCCTTGCCCCACTCGATGTCCATCGGACGACCGTAGTGCTTTTCGATGATCTGGGCGTAGCGGGCCAGCTCCATGACTTCTTCGTCGTTGATCGAGAACTGGTGGCGCAGCGATTCTTCCACTTCTTCGGTGATCGTCGACTTGCCGGCGACCTTCTCGGCGGCGAAGGTCATCTTGATCATCTTCGAGCCGAGGTTGCGGCGGATCACGGCCTTCTTGTCCTTTTCCAGCATCGGCTTGTGCACGTAGAACTCGTCCGGATTGACGGCGCCCTGCACCACCGTTTCGCCCAGCCCGTAGGAAGAGGTCACGAAGACGGCGTCGCGGAAACCGGATTCGGTGTCGAGCGTGAACATCACACCAGCAGCGCCCTTGTCCGAACGGACCATGCGCTGGATGCCGGCCGACAGCGCGACGTCGGCGTGCACGAAGCCCTTGTGCACGCGGTAGGAGATGGCGCGGTCGTTGTACAGCGACGCGAAGACTTCCTTGATCGCGTGCATGATGTTTTCCAGGCCGACGATGTTCAGGAAGGTTTCCTGCTGACCGGCGAAGGAAGCATCCGGCAGGTCTTCGGCGGTGGCCGAGGAGCGCACGGCGAAGGACATGTCGGCGTTGGATTCGGCAACCAGGCGCTGGTACTGCTCGGTGATGGCGATGGTCAGGTCCATCGGGAACGGCGTGTCGAGGATCCACTGGCGGATTTCGGCGCCGGTCTTGACCAGGGCATTGACGTCATCGACATCGAGCGCATCGAGCGTGTCGTTGATCTTCTTGTCGAGGCCGGACTGGGCCAGGAACTCGCGGTAGGCATGCGCCGTCGTGGCGAAGCCACCCGGCACGCGGACGCCGGTGTCGGCGAGCTGCGAGATCATTTCGCCGAGCGACGAGTTCTTGCCGCCGACCTGGTCGACGTCGGTCATGCGCAGTTTTTCGAAGGGGATGACAAGGGCTTCCATCAGGGGGTCCTTTCGGTGGGGTCGAAATTGAAAAGCGGAAAAATCAGGGGGTCGAGAAATCGGTATTCAGCCGGCGTTCGGCGGTTTCGCGGCGGGCGACCGAGCGCAGCGTCTGCGCCAGCGTCTCGCGCACGAAGTCGATGTGCGTTTCGGCGGCAGCCCGCGCCGCCTGCGGCTTGCGTTCGGCGATCGCCGCGTGGATCGCCGCATGCTGGCTCATCAGCAGCTTGCCGGCGGCCGGCACGCTCTTCAGTTCGCCGAGGTTGAGGCGGATGTTGTCGTGCATCAGGCGCAGTAGCGCCGCCGACAGGTGGCCGATCAGGACATTGTGCGAGGCGTCGCCGATGGCCTGGTGGAAGGCGATGTCGGCGGCCGAGCGCTTTTCGGTGTCGTCGTTGCCGAACGAGGCCTGGAGTGCGGTGTAGGCCTGCTCGAGGCGCTGCAGGTCGGCGTCGGTGGCGCGCTCGGCGGCCCATTCGGCGGCCTGGCCTTCGAGCATGCGGCGGAATTCGAGCATGTCCTCGCGCAGATTCGGGTAGGAACCCATCATGTCCTGCCAGGGGTCGAAGAAACTCTTCTCCAGCGCCGCCGTGACAAAGGTGCCGCCGCCCTGGCGGCTTTGCAGCATGCCTTTCGAGGCCAGCTTCTGGATCGCCTCGCGCAGGCTCGGCCGCGACACGCCCAGCTCGATCGCCAGCTCGCGCTCGGCCGGCAAGCGGTCGCCGGGCTTCAGCGAGCCCTCGAGGATGCGGCGTTCGAGCGTCGAGGCGACGGCATCGGAAATTCGCGGAACCTGCACCTTGTTCGGCATTGGTAAGACCACCAAGATTGGTAAGACCGCGCCATTCTAACCAGCCGCTGGCCAAATCGCAAGCCTAGGGATTTCCCTTTGTCGATTGACCAAGTCACGGTTTTACCTTAAATTTCCAATACACAAATAACTGGTCTTACCATTTATCCAGACAAACGAATGATGGAGCGAGGATGACAAACCCGACCCCCCAGGCACGCCGGCCCGCCGACGTGTATTTTTTTGCCACCTGCGTCGTTGACCAGTTCTTCCCCGATGCCGGCATGGACGCGATCACCCTGCTCGAACGCCAGGGCATCCGCGTGCACTTTCCCGAAGACCAGACCTGTTGCGGTCAACCGGCCTACAGCAGCGGTTTCGAGGAAGAGGCCAGGCGCGTCGCCGCGCAGCAGCTGACGCTGTTTCCCAACGACTGGCCGGTGGTCGTCCCGTCCGGCTCCTGCGCCGGCATGATGAAGCACCACTACCCGACGCTGTTCGCCGCCGACCCGGCGCGCAAGGCGCTGGCGGAGAAGCTCTCGGCACGCGTGTACGAGCTGACCCAGTTCCTCGTCGAAGTACTCGATTTCAAGCCGCAGGACTGCGGCAGCCCATGCACCGTCGTCCTCCACACCTCGTGCTCGGCGCGCCGCGAGATGGGCGTGCACCTGACCGGGCACAAGCTGCTCGGCGAACTCGCTCAGGTCACCGTCGCCCGCCAGGAGCACGAAGCCGAATGCTGCGGCTTCGGCGGCACCTTCTCGATCAAGCAGCCGGAGATTTCCGGCGCCATGGTCGAGGACAAGGTCAAGGCGCTCAAGGCGACCGGCGCCGAGCGCGTGGTCAGCGCCGACTGCGGCTGCCTGATGAACATCCTCGGCCACGCCGCCTGGCGCGACAAGCAGGAAGGCCGGGCGCCGAGCCTGCCCGGCGAGCACATCGCCAGTTTCCTGCTGCGCCGCAGCGGAGGTGAACAATGAGCGCGCGTGACCGCATCCTCGGCAAATTGCGCCAGAACGCGCCGTCGACCGTCAGATCGCTGCCCGACGTCGCCGCCTGGTACGCCAGCCATCGCCCGAGCGAGACCGCCGACGCGCGGGTCGCCCGCTTCCGCCACTACATCGAACTCGCCCACGCCGAAGTCTATTCGGTCAGCCGCGGCGACTGGACGGCAACCCTGCACCAGGTGCTCAAGGCCCGCGGCATCGACCGCCTGCTGGTCGCCGAAGGCACGCCGCACGGCGAGCTGGCGCTCGACGAACTGCCGCCGCGCGGCGTCGAATGCAGCCTCTACGACATGGCCATCGAGGCCTGGAAGAGCGAACTGTTCAACGCCACGCCGGCCAGCCTGACCGCCGCCCGCGGCGCCATCGCCGAGACCGGCACGCTGATCCTGTGGCCGGACGAAAAGGAACCGCGGCTGATGTCGCTGGTGCCGCCGGTGCACATCGTGCTGCTCGACGCGACGAAAATCCACAACACCTTCCACGAGGCGATGACCAGCGAAGGCTGGGCCGACGGCCTGCCGACCAATGCGCTGCTGATCTCCGGTCCGTCGAAGACCGCCGACATCCAGCAGACGCTGGCCTACGGCGCGCACGGCCCGAAGGAACTGATCGTCCTGCTGCTGGAGGGCGAGGCATGAGCGAACATACCTTGCACTTCAAGCCGGCCGAGGGTTTCCGCGCCCGTTCCAAGGCCGTCGTCGACAGCCCCTTCCTGCGTCAGAGCTTCCGCGGCGCGATGGATTTCCTGATGAGCAAGCGCGCCGCCCAGTTCCCCGACCCCGAGGAACTGGAAAGCCTGCGCAGCCTGGGCGAAGCGATCCGCCAGTACAACCTGGCCAAGCTGCCCGACCTGCTTTTGCAGCTGGAAAGCCGGTTGACCGTCAACGGCATCAAGGTGCACTGGGCCGAGACGCCGGACGAGGCCAACGCGATCATCCTCGGCATCGTCGAGGGCCACGGCGCGACCCGGATGGTCAAGGGCAAGTCGATGGTCAGCGAGGAAATCGAGCTCAACCACGCCGCCGAAGCGGCCGGCATCGAGGCGCTGGAATCCGACATGGGCGAGTACATCGTCCAGCTGGCCAATGAAAAGCCGTCGCACATCATCATGCCGGCGATCCACAAGACCAAGGAGGAAATCGCCCGCCTGTTCCATGAGAAGGTGCCCGGCGTCGATTACACCGACAACGTCGATGCGCTGATCCAGATCGGCCGCAACGTGCTGCGCCGCAAGTTCCTCGAAGCCGAGATCGGCCTTTCCGGCGTCAATTTCGCCGTCGCCGAGACCGGCACGCTGTGCCTGGTCGAGAACGAGGGCAACGGCCGCATGTGCACCACGGCACCGGCCATCCACATCGCCATCACCGGCATCGAGAAGATCGTCGAGAAACTCGAACACGTACCGCCGCTGCTCTCCTTGCTGACCCGTTCGGCGACCGGCCAGAACATCTCGACCTACTTCAACATGATCTCCTCGCCGCGCAAACCCGGCGAAAAGGACGGTCCCGAGGAAGTGCACCTGGTGCTGCTCGACAACGGCCGCAGCCAGGCCTACGCCGACGAGCAGCTGCGCAAGACGCTGCAGTGCATCCGCTGCGGCGCCTGCATGAACCACTGCCCGGTGTATACGCGCATCGGTGGCCACGCCTACGGCACCACCTACCCCGGGCCGATCGGCAAGATCATCTCGCCGCACATGCTCGGCCTCGACGCCACCGCCGGCCTGACCACGGCATCGTCCCTGTGCGGTGCCTGCGGCGAGGTCTGCCCGGTCAAGATACCGATTCCCGAACTGCTCATCCGCCTGCGCAACGAGGCCTTCTCGGCGCCGCAGGCCAAGCCGGCGATGCGCGGCCAGGGCGCCGGCCACTCGCCGCTGATCTCGGCGATCTGGCGCGGCTGGGCGCTGGTTTACCGTTCGCCCGCGCTGTACCGCGCGGCCTCCTGGCTGGGCAGCCGTTTCGGCTGGCTGCTGCCGGCGCATCAGGGCGCGTGGACGAGCGTCCGCGAACCGCTGCGGCCGGCGCCGCAACGCCTGCGTGATCGTTTAAAGGAACGGAACAAAGCATGAGCCAGCTACTGACCGCCACCCTGCGTGAACAACTGCCGACCTCGCAGGTCATCACCGATGAATTGCGCCGTCTCGCCTACGGCACCGACGCCAGCTTCTACCGCCTGATTCCGCAGGTCATCGCGATCATCGAAAACGAAGCCCAGGCCCGCCACGTCATGGCCACCGCCCATCGCCTGCAGGTTCCACTGACCTTCCGTGCCGCCGGCACCAGCCTTTCCGGGCAGGCGATTTCGGACGGCATCCTGGCGCTGATCGGCGAAGGTTTCGCCACCTGCGAAATCGCGGCGGACGGCGGCAGCGTCCGTCTCGGCCCGGGCATCGTCGGCGGCGAGGTCAATCGCCGGCTGGCGCCGCTCGGGCGCAAGATCGGTCCCGACCCGGCCTCGATCGGTGCCGCCAAGATCGGCGGCATCGCCGCCAACAACGCTTCCGGGATGTGCTGCGGCACGGCCCAGAACAGCTACCGGACGTTGGCCGGCCTGCGCGTGATGCTTGCCGACGGCACCCTGCTCGACACCGAAGACCCGCTCAGCCGCGACGCCTTCGCCAAGTCGCATGCCGTCCTGCTCGGCGAACTCGAGCGCCTGGGCCAGTCGACGCGGGCCAACCCACGGCTGGCCGAACGCATCCGCCAGAAGTTCAAGATCAAGAACACCACCGGCTACAGCCTCAACGCGCTGGTCGACTTCGAAGACCCCTTCGACATCCTCGCGCACCTGATGATCGGCTCCGAAGGCACGCTCGGCTTCATTTCGCGGATCACCTACCAGACCGTCGTCGAGGACCCGTGCAAGGCCTCGGCGCTGGTCTTCTTCCCCGACATCCGCAGCGCCTGCGAAGCGGTCATCCGGCTCAAGACGCAGCCGGTCGCGGCGGTCGAACTGCTCGACCGGCCGGCGTTGCGCTCGGTCCAGGACAAACCCGGCCTGCCGGCGGTGATGCGCAGCCTGGGCGACGACGCGGCGGCACTGCTGATCGAGGTACGGGCCGGTGACGCGGCCGCGGTCGCCGACAGGATCGCCGCCGTGCACGGCGCACTGGCCGGCGTCGCCACGGTCGAGCCAATCCAGTTCTCGACCGACCCGGCGACCTGCGAAATGTACTGGAAGGTGCGCAAGGGCACGTTCCCGGCGGTCGGCGCAATGCGCAAGACGGGCACGACGGTGCTGATCGAGGACGTCGCCTTCCCGATCGCCGCGCTCGCCGACGCCACCCTCGACCTGCAGGCGCTGCTCAGGAAGCATGCCTACGACGAGGCGATCATTTTCGGCCACGCCCTCGAAGGCAACCTGCACTTCGTGATCACCCAGGATTTCGCGACGCCGAGCGAGATCGACCGCTACGCGCGCTTCATGGACGAACTGTGCGAGATGGTGGTCAGCCGCTACGACGGCTCGCTCAAGGCCGAGCACGGCACCGGCCGCAACATGGCGCCCTTCGTCGAACTTGAATGGGGGCGCGAGGCGACCGAACTGATGCACCGGATCAAGGCGCTGTTCGACCCGGCCGGCCTGCTCAACCCGGGCGTCATCCTCAACGCCGACCCGCAGGCCCACCTCGCCCACCTCAAGCCGATGCCGGCGGCCGAAGACATCATCGACCGCTGCATCGAATGCGGCTTCTGTGAACCGCTGTGCCCCTCGCACCGGCTGACGCTGAGCCCGCGCCAGCGCATCACCAGCGTCCGCGAACTGGCCCGCCGCGAGGCGGCCGGCGAAGCCGCCGGCAAGATCGCCGAGGACTACGCCTACATGGGCCTCGACACCTGCGCCGGCTGCGGCCTGTGCTCGACCGCCTGCCCGGTCGGCATCGACACCGGCGACCTCACCCGGCGCCTGCGCGGACGTCGTCTGAACGACGGCGCGCGCGCGGTCAACGCCTGGAGCGGGCGCAATTTCGGCGTCCTCGCCGGTGCTGCCCGCGCCGGCCTGGCGCTCGGCCACGCCGCCGCCGCGGTGGTCGGCCAGAAAACCCTGGCGAAGCTTTCCGGCGGCGCCTGGAAGTTGCCGATGCCGCGCCCCGGCCGCGCCCCGGCGGCGATCCGGGCGAGCGGCGACCCGGTCGTCTATTTCCCGACCTGCGGCGGCCGCATCTTCGGCCCGACCGGCGCCGGCGACGCCCAGCTCGGCGATGTCGTCAGCGAACTGCTGCGCCGTGCCGGTTACGCGCCGATCCTGCCCGAAGGTTTCGACAAGCTGTGCTGCGGCCAGATGCTGGCGAGCAAGGGCCTGGCGATCGAGGCCGACGCCATGTCGGCGCAGCTCGAGGCGGCGCTGCTGAAAGCCTCGGACAACGGCCGCTACCCGGTGATCATGGACGCCAGCACCTGTACCGCCCGCATGCAGAAGCACCTGGCCGGCCGCCTGCAACTCTTCGATTTCCACGAATTTGCCCACGACGCGCTGCTGCCACGGCTGATGATCGTCCGCCAGCACGAACCGGTCGCCCTGCACATCAACTGCAGCGTGCGCAAGAGCGGCAGCGATGCCAAGCTGCGCGCCCTGCTCAAGGCCTGCGCCGAAACCGTGATCGAGCCGGCCGCCGTGACCTGCTGCGGCTTCGCCGGCGACCGCGGCTTCGCCGTTCCCGAACTCAACCGGCACGCGCTGCGCCACCTCAAGCCGGCCCTGCCGGCCGCCTGCGGTTGTGGCGTGTCGACCAACCGGACCTGCGAAATCGGCCTCTCCGCCGAATCCGGCATCGACTACCGATCGATCGCATATTTGCTCGAAAAATGCAGTCGACCGCAAAACACCTGTTGAGGATTTCCCTAACTGCCGAAACCTCGGCGAATTGCTAACTTACGCGCCACTCAAGACTTTCCGGAGATTTTTCAATGTACAAGAACATCCTCGTCGCCATCGACGATAGCGACACCTCGCGCTGCGCCCTCAACGAAGCACTGCACATCGCCCGCAGCAGCAAGGCCAAGCTCTATATCTGCCACGTTGCCGACGAAACGCTGATGGCCATGCACGGCCGCACCTTCACCACCTCGCTGAACATCGACAACGCCCTCCAGGCAATCGCCAATGCCGGCCGCAAGCTGCTCGACGACGCCCTCGCCGAGGCCACCGACATCGATGCCGAAAGCGTGCTGCTCGAGGCACGCAACCGCCGCGTCTCGGAAACCATCGCCGACAAGGCCGGCGAACTCGGCGTCGACCTGATCATCATCGGCCGCCACGGCCGCCGCGGCCTGGCGACGCTGATCCTCGGCTCGGTCGCCGAGCAGCTGGCGCGCATCGCCAGCGCCTCGGTGCTGCTCGTCCGCCAGCACTGAAGCCAACGACGGATTCCCGCCGCCGCGGGAATCCTGCACAATCCGGGGGCCTCGCCGGCGCCAGCCGCCCGAGGCCCTTGACACGAACAGCCGCCGCCGGCGGCACCACCCCGACGAGACCCACCGCGATGACCGATTCGATGCCCGACAGCCACAAGGACGAACCCCTGCGCCACGACATCCGCCTGCTCGGCCGCCTGCTCGGCGACACCGTGCGCGACCAGGAAGGCGATGCCGTCTATGCGATCGTCGAGGAAGTCCGCCAGACCGCCGTCCGCTTCGCCCGCGACGGCGACCCGGCCAGCCGCGACCAGCTCGCCGCCCTGCTCGACCCGCTGCCGCGCGACACCACCCAGGCCGTCGTTCGCGCCTTCAGCTACTTCCTGCAGCTGGCCAACATCGCCGAGGACGAGCACCACATCCGCCGGCGCCGCGCCCACGACCTGGCCGGATCTCCGCCGCGCGAAGGCAGCCTGGTTTTTGCCCTGGATGCGCTGTCGACCGCCAAAGTCTCGCCGGAAGCCCTGGCCGACTTCTTCGCCCACGCACTGGTCGCCCCGGTGCTTACGGCCCACCCGACCGAGGTCCAGCGCCAGAGCCTGATCCGCAACCACCGCGAGATCGCCCGCCTGCTCGACCGCCGCGAACGCCAGCAGCTAACGCCCGAAGAGGCCGCCGACAACGAGCTGGCGCTGGCCAACGCGATCCTCACCCTGTGGCAGTCGCGGATGCTGCGCCCGGTCCGCCTCAAGGTCATCGACGAGGTCAAGAACGGCATCAGCTATTTCCAGGAAACCTTCTTCAGCGAACTGCCGCGCCTCTACATCCAGGCCACCGAGCAGCTGCAGAAGCGCTACCCGCAACAGCGCTGGGCGCTGCCGCCGTTCTTTCGCGTCGGCTCGTGGATCGGCGGCGACCGCGACGGCAACCCCTTCGTCACCGCCGAGATCCTCAACGAGGCGCTGCGCCTGCAATCGGCGGCAACGCTCAATCACTACCTCGATGAAGTCCACGAACTCGGCGCCGAACTGCCGCTGTCCGACCTGCTGGTCAAGGTGACGCCTGAACTCCGGCAGCTCGCTGACGTCTCGCCCGACCAGTCGCCGCAACGCATCGACGAACCCTACCGGCGCGCGCTGTCGGGCATCTACGCCCGCCTGGCGGCGACCGCCCGGGCGCTCGACCATGTCGATCCGGTGCGCCACGAGATCGGCCACGCCGAACCCTACGCCACGCCGGCCGAGCTGCGCGGCGAACTTAAGGTCCTGGCCAGTTCGCTCAAGCTCAACGGCAGCGCCCGCCTGGCCGGCGGCCGTCTGCGCCGGCTGCTGCGCGCAGTGCAGGTGTTCGGCTTCCACCTGGCGCCGATCGACCTGCGCCAGAACTCCGAAGTGCACGCCCGCAGCGTCGCCGCGCTGCTCGCCGCCGCCGGCCGCTGCGGCGACTACGAAGCCTTGCCGGAAAACGAGCGGATTGCGCTGTTGACCGCCGAAATCGCCTCGCCGCGCCCGCTCTACTCGCCATGGCTGGACTACGACGAGGAAACCCGCGGCGAACTGGCGATCTTCTTCGCCGCCCGCGAACTGCGCGCCAAGTACGGTGAGGCGGCCCTGCCCAACTGCATCATCTCGAAGACCGACGGCGTTTCCGACCTGCTCGAACTGGCGCTGCTGCTCAAGGAAGCCGGGCTGCTGCGCCCGGGCGCCGAGCCGCGCCTCGACGTCAACATCATCCCGCTGTTCGAGACCATCGAGGACTTGCAGAAGAGCGCGGCGATCATGGACCAGCTCTTCGCCATCCCCGGCTACCGCCAGCTGGTCGCCGGCCGCGGCGACGAGCACGAGGTCATGCTTGGCTACTCGGACAGCAACAAGGACGGCGGTTTCCTGACCTCGGGCTGGGAACTGTACAAGGCGGAAATCCTGCTCGCCGACACCTTCGCCCGCCACGGCGTGCGCCTGCGCCTGTTTCACGGGCGCGGCGGCTCGGTCGGGCGCGGCGGCGGCCCCTCCTACCACGCCATCCTGGCCCAGCCGGCCGGCGCGGTCTCCGGCCAGATCCGCCTGACCGAACAGGGCGAAGTCATCTCGACCAAGTACGGCACGCCCGACACCGGTCGCCGCAACCTCGAGGTGCTGCTCGCGGCCACACTGGAAGCCAGCCTGACTGATCACGAAAACCGCGTCGAGCCGGCCGGCCAGTTCCATGGTGTCATGGACCAGCTGTCGCTGCGCGCCTTCAACGCCTATCGCGGCCTGGTCTACGAAACCCCTGGTTTCACCACCTATTTCCGCCAGTCGACGGTGGTTTCCGAAATCGCCTCGCTGAACATCGGCAGCCGTCCGGCGTCGCGCAAGGCATCGGAGCGCATCGAGGACCTGCGGGCGATTCCCTGGGTCTTCTCGTGGGCGCAATGCCGGCTGATGCTGCCCGGCTGGTACGGTTTCGGTTCGGCGGTCGACGGCTGGCTGGCGGAAAATCCCGACGGCCTGGCCACGCTGCGCCGCATGCTCAAGTCCTGGCCGTTCTTCCAGAGCCTGTTGTCGAACATGGACATGGTGCTGGCCAAGACCGACCTGGCGATCGCCTCGCGCTACGCCGAACTGGTTGCCGACAGCGAACTGCGCGAACGCATCTTCAGCCGCATCGTCGGCGAATGGCAGCTGACCCGCCGCCACCTGCTGGCCATCCTCGAACGCGACGACTTCCTCGCCGACAACCCGATGCTCAAGCGCTCGCTGCAACTGCGCGCGCCCTACATGGACCCGCTCAACCACCTCCAGGTCGAGCTGCTCAAGCGCCACCGCGCCGGCGACACCGACGAGCGCGTCGCCCGCGGCATCCACATCACCATCAACGGCATCGCTGCCGGCCTGCGCAACAGCGGTTAAAATCCCCAAACCATGCCCAATCCGATCAAACGCACCGTCTTCTTCATCTCCGACGGCACCGGCCTGACCGCCGAAGCCCTCGGCCACAGCCTGCTCACCCAGTTCGAGGAAGTCGAGTTCAAGCAGGTTCGCATCCCCTTCCTCGACAGCCTCGAAAAAGCCCAGGAGGCAATCGCCCGGATCAACGCCCAGGGCGAGGAAGACGGCATGCGGCCGATCGTGTTCACGACGCTGGTCAACCAGGAACTCGGCGAACTGGTGCACCAGGCCGACGCCTTCTGCCTGTCCTATTTCGACACTTTCCTAGCGCCGCTCGAAGCCGAGCTCGGCCGCAAGTCGAGCCACACCGTCGGCCGTTCGCACGGCACCGCCGAAAGCTCGGAATACAAGAAGCGGATCGAGGCAATCAACTACACGCTGGCCCACGACGACGGCATCACCGACCGCGACCTCGCCGAGGCCGACGTCATCCTGGTCGCCGTCTCGCGCTGCGGCAAGACGCCGACCTCGCTCTACCTGGCCATGCAGTTTGGCCTCAAGGCCGCCAATTTCCCGCTGATCCCGGAAGACTTCGATCGCGGTCGACTGCCGGGAACGCTGGAAAAGCACCGCGCCAAGCTGTTCGGCCTGACCATCCAGCCCGAGCGCCTGCACCAGATTCGTGAGGAGCGCCGCGCCGGCAGCAAGTACGCCTCGCTGCCCAACTGCCGCTACGAGATTGCCGAGGCCGAGAAGATGATGCGCCGCGAAGGCATCCGCTGGCTCGATTCGTCGACCAAGTCGATCGAGGAAATCTCGGCAACCATCCTGCAGGAACTCAACCTGCGCTGATCAGGCGCGTCGGCGGACCATCTCGAACAGGCAGACGGCCGCCGCCGCACCGACATTGAGCGACTCGACCGCGCCCGGCATCGGGATGCGCAGGCGCAGACCGGCGGCGGCGATCAAGGCCGGACGCACGCCCTGCCCCTCGGCGCCGAAGACCCAGGCCAGCGGTCCCTGCCATTCGCTGGCGAACAGGTCGCTAGCCCCCTCGAGACAGGTGACCGCCACGGTGCCGCGGTAGTCGGCGATGAAAGCGGCGAGATCGGCCTCTTCGTGGATGTCGAGCAGGAAATGGGCGCCCTGCCCGGCGCGCAGCGCCTTCGGCGACCAGGCTGCGGCACAGCCCGGTGACAGCAGCGCCTGGCGGATGCCGGCGGCGGCGGCACTGCGCAGCAGGCTGCCGAGGTTGCCCGGATCCTGGACACCGTCCAGCAAAATTGCGTCGCCGGCAAGGTCGACCGTGAACTTCGCCGCCGGCGTCTCGACCACGGCGAGCAGACCGCTCGGCGTATCGACAATGCCCAGTTCGCGCAGCAGCGGATCGGCAAGAACGGTCACCTCGCGCCCGCCCACATAGGCGGCGATTTCGCCGCCGGCGAGCGCCGATTCGCCGACGATCAACTGCTCGACCGGACCATGGCAACGCTCCCAGGACTCGACCAGATGCACGCCGTCAAGCAGCGAAAGCCCGCGCTTGCGCCGCTCGCGACCGGATTCGGCGAGCCGCCGCAACTGCTTGTAGAAGGCGTTGTCGCGCGACTGGATCAGCTTCACAGCAGTGCCAACTGACGGGCCACCGGCCCGAAACTGCGTCGATGCACCGGCGAGGCGCCGTGCGCGGCCAGGGCTGCGCAGTGGGCGGCGGTCGGGTAGCCCATGTGACGGTCGAAACCGTACTCCGGGTATTGTTCGTGCAAGGCCAGCATGCCGGCGTCGCGGACCGTCTTGGCCAGGATAGACGCCGCCGCGATCGAGCCGATCTTGCCGTCGCCCTGGACCACCGCCTCGGCCGGCATCGCCAGCGGCGGGCAGCGGTTGCCGTCAACCAGCGCCCGCTCGGGCGTCACCGCCAGCGCCGCAACCGCCCGCTGCATGGCGAGCATCGTCGCGTGCAGGATGTTCAGGCGGTCGATTTCCTCGACGCTGGCCTCGGCCACCGCCCAGGCCAGCGCCTTTTCGCGGATCTCGCCGGCCAGCAGATGGCGCTTCTTTTCCGAAAGCTTCTTCGAATCGTCGAGGCCGGCGATCGGCCGCGCCGGATCGAGAATCACCGCCGCTGCCACGACCGGTCCGGCGAGCGGCCCGCGGCCGGCTTCGTCGATACCGCAGACGAGGCCGTCGGGAACGATCAGCGCAGGCATTCGACGACCGCCCGCGCCGCCTTCTCGGCGGTATTCTGGCGCAACTGCAGATGCAGGTCGGTGAACGCCGCCTCGATCGCCTTGGCGCCCTCCTTGTCCTCGTAGAGCTTGACCAGCGCTTCCGCGAGCTTCTCCGGGGTCGCCTCGTGCTGGAGGAGCTCGGGCACGACGAAACGCCCGCAGAGCACGTTGGGCAGGCCGACGTACGGCAGGTAGGCCATGCGCTTCATCAGCCAGTACGAGAACTTGGCGATCTTGTAGGTGATCACCATCGGCCGCTTGATCAGCGCCGCCTCCAGCGTCGCCGTACCGCTGGCGATCAGCGCCACGTCGGCGGCACCGACGGCATCCTGGGCATGCCCGAAGAGCAGCCGGAAGGGAATGTCGGCCGCCTGCTGGCGGTAGATCGCCGCCTCGAACTGCAAGCGCGTTTCGCGCGTCGCCAGCGGCACGACGAACACGGCCTCGGGCAGGAAGCGTTCGCGGATCAGCTTGGCGGTCTGCACGAAGAGTTCGCCCATCGTCTCCAGTTCGCCGCGCCGGCTGCCCGGCAGCAGCGCGATGATCGGGTAGTCGCGGGGCAGCGCAAGCTTCTCGCGCACCGCCTGGCGGCTGGTCTCGAGCGGGATCGAATCGGCCATCGGGTGGCCGACGTAGGTCACCGGAATGCCGGCCTTCTCGTACAGCGGCGGCTCCATCGGGAAGAGCGCGAGGACGCGCCGGACGGCTCGCCCGATCTTGTGGATCCGGCCGCCGCGCCAGGCCCAGATCGACGGGCTGACGTAGTGGATGGTCGGCACGCCGGCCGATTTCAGGGCGGTTTCGAGGCCGAGGTTGAAATCCGGCGCATCGATGCCGATGAAGATGTCCGGCCGCAGGTCGAGCAGCCGCTTCTTCAGCTGCCGGCGGATGCCGGCGATCTCCCGGTAATGCTTGAGCGCATCCCAGTAGCCCATCACCGACAGCTTGCCCATCGGCCACCAGCACTCCATGCCCTGCGACTGCATCCGCGGTCCGCCGATGCCGTAGAACACGGCATCCGGCAGCTGCTGCTTGAGCGCCGCGATCAGGTGGCCGCCCAGCAGGTCGCCGGAGGCCTCTCCCGCCACCATGGCAATACGCACGACCATGTCAGCGAATGATGCCGCGCTTGGAAACGGCCAGGAAATCGACGAAGCGCTGGACGTCCGGCTGGGTCTTCGCCTCCTCGACCAGCTTGAGCTTGGCTTCCTCGAGCAGCAGGCCGGACTTGTAGATGGTCCGGTAGGCCCGCTTGAGCGAGGTGATCGACTCGGCGTTGAAACCGCGCCGCTTAAGGCCCTCGACATTGATCCCGTAAGGCTGCGCGGTATTGCCGGCGGCCATCAGGTAGGGCGGAACATCTTGCAGGATGACCGTGCTGACCGCGGTCATCACGTGCGCGCCGATGCGGCAGAACTGGTGGACGCCGGTGAAGCCGCCGAGGATCGCCCAGTCCTCGACGACGACGTGGCCGGCGAGCTGAGCGTTGTTGGCGAAGGTGCACTTGTTGCCGACCTGGCAATCATGGGCGATATGCACGTAGGCCATGATCCAGTTGTCGTCGCCGATGCGCGTCACGCCGCAATCCTGGACGGTGCCCAGGTTGAAGGTGCAGAACTCGCGGATGGTGTTGCGGTCGCCGATTTCGAGGCGCGTCGGTTCGCCGGCGTACTTCTTGTCCTGCGGTACCTCGCCGAGGGAGCAGAACTGGAAGATGCGGTTGTCGCGGCCGATCCGGGTATGCCCGGAAATCACCACATGCGGCCCGATCACGGTGTTGTCGCCGATCTCGACATGCGGCCCGATGATCGAGTAGGCGCCGATTTCGACGTTGGCGCCGATTTTCGCGCCGGGATCGACGATGGCAGTCGGATGGATCATGTCAGAGGTCCCGCTTGGCGCACATCAGCTTGGCCGAGGCGGCGAGCTGGCCATCCACCCTGGCCTCGGCGCTGTACTTCCAGATGCCGCGCATCTGGCGTTCGATCTCGACGTGCAGGTCGAGACGGTCGCCCGGCATCACCGGGCGCTTGAAACGGGCCTCGTCGATGCCGGCGAAATAGAACACCGTGTCCGGCGACGGCTTCTCTTCCATCGTCTTGAACGACAGGATGCCGGCAGCCTGGGCCAGCGCTTCCATGATCAGCACGCCGGGCATCACCGGGTGATGCGGAAAATGGCCGACGAAGAAAGGTTCGTTGATGGTCACGTTCTTGTAGGCATGGATAGCCTTGCCCGGCACCAGGTCGACCACACGGTCGACCAGCAGGAAGGGATAACGGTGCGGCAAGTGTTCGAGAATCTGGTGAATATCCATTTTTATCAACCCCTTGTATCGTTTTCTTTAAGTTTTTTCTCAAGCTCGGCCACGCGCTCCGCGAGCTTTGCCAGGCGTCGGATATGCGCCGCATTGCGCACCCAGTCCTCGTGCTGCTCGGCCGGGAAGACGCCGCTCAGGCGGGCGCCACTTTCGTTGACGCTCTTCATCGCCAGCGTTCCGGCGGAGATCGTCGTGCCCGCCGCCAGTGTGATGTGCCCGCTGACCATGCCCGCCCCGCCGACAATGCAGTGCTCGCCCATGGTGACGCTGCCGGCAACGCCGGCACAACCGGCCAGCACGCTGTAGTCACCGATTCGGCAGTTGTGGGCGATCTGGACCAGGTTGTCGATCTTGCAACCGTTGCCGATCACCGTATCTTCAAGTGCACCACGGTCGACCGTCGTATTGGCACCAATTTCGACGTCGTCGCCGATCACGACCCGACCGATCTGCGGAATCTTGACCCAGGTCTTGCCTTCCGGTGCGAAACCGAAACCATCGGCACCGATGACCGCGCCGGAGTGGATGATCGCGCGTTCGCCGATGCGACAGTCGTGATAGACGGTCACGTTCGGATAGAGCACGCTGCCGGCACCGATGTGCACGCCATCGCCGATGACGCAGCCGGCATGCACGACGACGTTCTCGCCGAGCACGACATCGCGACCGATGCAAGCTTGCGGTCCGACGCTGACGCTGTCGGGCAGCGTCGAGTCGACGACGGCCGAACGATGGACGCCGGCAAAACCGGCACGCGGCGGATTGAGCAGCGCGGCGACACGTGCGTAGTAGGCGTAGGGATTGCCGGTGACGATGCGCGGACCGGCAAAACCGTCGGCTGCATCGGGCCCGACGATGACCGCCGCGGCCCGGGTCGTCTGCAACTGGCTACGGTATTTCCGGTTGGCGAGAAAGGCGATCTCGCCCTCACCCGCCGTGGCCAGGGTCGACACCCGGAAAATGCGAATATTGCCGTCCCCAAGCACATCGCCGCCCAGTCGGGCGGCGATTTCGGCAAGCGAGAACGAAAGCGCGCCGACCGGCATCACTTGCCGTCGGACAGCGCCTTGATGACGCGTTCGGTGACATCCAGGCGCGGGCTGACCCAGACGACATCCTGCAGGATCAGGTCAAACTTTTCCGACTCGGCGATCTGCTTGATCGCACGGTTGGCCTTTTCAATGACCGCGGCGTTTTCTTCGTTCTGGCGCAGGTTCAGGTCTTCGCGGAATTCGCGCTGACGGCGCTGGAACTCGCGCGACAGGTCGCCGAATTCCTTTTCCTTGGCCCGACGCTCGGATTCGACCATCGTCACCGAATTCTTTTCCAGCGACTCCTGCAGGCCTTGCAGCTGCTTGGCCATCCGCTGCAGTTCCTGGTCGCGGCGGGAGAACTCGCTTTCCAGCTTCTTGGCCGCCTTCTGCGCCGCCGGAGCGTCACGGAAGATGCGCTGGGTGTCGACATAGCCGACCTTCAGCTCGGCGGCAACGGCACCGGTCGCGCCCAGGACGGACATCAGGGAAGCGAGGACGAGAGTTTTAGCTTTCAACATGAGACTCCTGAATCAAAAAGTGGTACCCAACTGGAACTGGAAGGTTTCAGCCTCATCGGTGCTCTTCTTGTTCAGCGGAGCACCGATGCTGAATTTCAGCGGACCGACGGGCGACAGCCAGGCTGCCGTGACACCGGTCGAATAACGCAGTTCGCCCAGATCGAACTTGTCTCCGGACGCATAGACCTGGCCGGCATCGAAGAACAGGCCGACACGCGCGGAATTCTCGAAGCCCGGGAGGCTCCACAGCAATTCGGCATTGCCAACCACCTTGCGATTGCCGCCCAGGCGATCCTCGCCTTCGATCGTACCGGCGGTCCCCAGCGTGCTGGCCTTGTAGCCGCGCACCGAATTGACACCACCGGCGTAGTAGTTCTTGAAGAACGGCAATTCCTTGCCGCCCAGCCCCTTGGCGTAACCGACATCACCGTTGAGCATCAGCGTGAACCGCTTGGACAGCGGAATGAAATGCTGCAACTGGTAATTGGCGCGATAGTAGGTCAGGTCGCCGCCGGGAATGCCGACTTCCAGGCCGGCGCGCTGGTAGGTACCCGAGGTCGGGAAGAAGAAGCTGTTCTTGCTGTCGTTGACCCAGGCCAGGGTCAGCGGGAACGAGGTGTTGGTCTCGCCGAACTTGGCGACGTAGCGCTTGTAGTAGGTCGGGCTGTCGTCGAAAACGTTGATCGTCGTCGAGTCGGCGGCAATGCCGACCGAGAACGACTGGGTTTCGCTGATCGGGAAACCGAAGCGAATGCCGCCGCCGGTCGACTTCGACTTGTAGTAGGCGATGTCGGTCGAACTGGTATCGACGGTGCGGTGGTAGATGTCGAAGCCCTGGCTGACGCCGTCCGGCGTGAAATAGGGGTTGGTGTACGAAAGCGCGTAGGTGCGGTTCGACTTCGACGAATTGACCTGGATCGAGACGTTGTTGCCGCTGCCGAGGAAGTTGTTCTGCGAGATCGAGCCGGACAGGATGATCTTGTCGGTGCTCGAGGTACCGACACCGAGCATCAGGTTGCCGGTGGCTTTCTCGGTAACGCTCATGTTGACGTCGAGCTGGTCCGACGTCCCCGGCACCGGCGGCGTCTCGACGGCAACCTCGGTGAAGAAGCCGAGCCGGTCGACACGCTCCTTCGAGTTCTTGACCTTGTCGGCGTTGTACCAGGCGCTTTCCATCTGGCGGATTTCGCGACGGACGACTTCGTCGCGCGTCTTGGTATTGCCGGTGACGTTCACCCGGCGCACGTAAACGCGCTTGCCCGGATCGACGAAGATGGTGAAATCGACCAGTCGCTTCTCGCGATTGATCTCGGGCGATGCATTGACGTTGGCGAAGGCATAGCCTTCGGTACCGAGACGATCGCTGATCGCCTTGGTCGAATTGTTCAGCCGTTCGCGGGAAAAGACGTCGCCCGGGCGGATCGTCACCAGCTTGCGGACATCTTCCTCGGGAATCGAGAAATCGCCGGCCAGCTTGACCGAGGAAACCTTGTAGCGTTCGCCTTCGACCACGTTCAGGGTGATGTACACATCCTGCTTGTCAGGCGAGATCGAAACCTGGCTGGACTCGACGTTGAACTCGAGGAAGCCGCGGTCGAGGTAGAAGGACTTCAGCTTTTCCAGGTCGGCCGTCAGTTTCTGCCGCGAGTACTGGTCGTTCTTGCTGTACCAGGTCAGCCAGCCGGGCGTCGTCAGCTCCATCAGCGACAGCAGTTCCTTCTCCTTGAAGGCTTTGGCGCCGACGATGTTGATCTGGCGGATCTTGGCCGCCTCGCCCTCGACGATGTTGAAGTTGATGCCGACGCGATTGCGTTCCAGCGGCGTCACCGTCGTCGTGATCTGGGCTGCGTACTTGCCGCGGGACAGGTACTGGCGCTTGAGTTCCTGCTCGGCCTTGTCGAGCAGCGAGCGGTCGAAGATGCGCCCGGTGGCGATGCCGACTTCCTTGAGCGCCTTGACGATGGCTTCCTGCTCGAACTCCTTCATGCCGACGAAATTCAGCGAGGAAATCGCCGGCCGCTCCTGGAGGACGACGACCATGACGTTGCCTTCGACGTCGATGCGGACATCCTTGAAGAAGCCGGTGGCGAAGAGCGCCTTGATCGCCTGAGCCGCCTTGTCGTCGTTGAGCGTATCGCCGACCTTGACCGGCAGATAGCTGAAGACGGTTCCCGCTTCGGTGCGCTGAATGCCCTCGACGCGAATGTCCTTGACCGTGAATGGCTGGAAGGCCATTGCAGGCAAGGAAAAGAGACCGGCAATCAGGGCTGGCAACAGGGATTTTTTCATCGTTAGCCGCCAAACAGGCGATTCAAGTCGTTAAAAAATGCGAAAGCCATCAGGGTGAACAAAATGGCCAGACCCAACTGCTGCCCGATGGCCATTGCCCGCTCGGAGAGGGGCTTCCGCCTGACGACTTCGATCATATGATACATCAAATGCCCACCGTCCAGCACCGGGATGGGCAGCAGGTTCAGGACGCCGAGGCTGATGCTGACAAGCGCCATGAACTTGACGTAGTAATCGAAACCGAGCCTTGCCGACTGCCCCGCATAATCGGCGATCGTCACCGGCCCCGAGAGATTCTTCAGCGACACCTCGCCGGTCAGCATCTTGCCCAGCATCAGCAGGCTGAACACCGACTTGTCCCAGGTCTCGCGCACCGCCTTGACGGCCGACTCGACGGGGCCGTAGCTGACGAAGGTACGCAGCGGACGGCGGCTTTCGCCGGTCTCGGCGACGCCGATGCCGATCTTGCCGATGCGCTTGCCGGCCTCGGAAAACACCTCTGGAACGAGGTCGACCGTGAAATTCTCCGTCTGGCGCACCAGTTCAAGACGCAACTGACGACCGCCGGCATCGCGGATGGCCATGACCAGTTCATGCCAGCTGGCGATCGCCCGGCCGTCAATGGCGACGACCCGATCGCCGGGCTGGATGCCGGCATGCTGCGCCGGACCATCCATGACCCGGCCGATCACCGGCGGCAGGTCGGGCCGATAGAAACGCAGGCCGAGACGCTCGAGGGCATCGCCCTCCCAACCATCCTCGGCGGCCGCCGCCAGTGCCAGGCGGCGGATGGCGATCTCGCCGCGGGCATTGATCACTTCCAGGACCGCCTCGTCCTCGACGGTGGCTTTCTGCAGCACCTGCCAGCGCAGGTCGTTCCAGGTCTGCACCGGCTCACCGTCGATGCTGCGCACCTGCTCGCCGGCCTGGATGCTGGCCACGGCAGCCGGCGTTCCGGCCGGTGGCTGGCCGAGCAAGGGCAGCAGTTCATCGCTGCCGTACATGAAAATACCCCAGTAGAGCAGGATCGCCAGCAGGAAATTGGCGAGCGGTCCGGCGGCGACGATCAGGCTGCGCCGCCCGACCGTCTGCCGGTTGAAGGCACGCTGCGCCTCGGCCGGGGCGACGTCACCCTCGCGTTCGTCGAGCATCTTGACGTAGCCGCCGAGCGGGATGACGCTGACTGCCCATTCGGTGCCGTCGGCGCCGAAACGCCGCTGCCACAGGACGCGACCGAAGCCGACCGAGAACCGGAGGACCTTGACGCCACACCAGCGCGCCGCCAGATAGTGGCCGAGCTCATGAAAGACGACCAGAACCCCGATGACCAGCGCGAAGGCGGCCAGATAGAACGGCAGTTCGCTCACGCGAAACGCGCCCCGGCAACCATTGCCGCGGCCATCCGGCGCGCCTCGGCGTCGGCGCCGAGAACATCGGCCAGACTGCCTTCCGGACCGGCCGGCAAGGCCGCGAGCACGGCCTCGTTGAGCCGGGCAATACCAAGAAACGGCAAGCGCCCCTCAAGGAAGGCCGCGACCGCGACCTCGTTGGCCGCGTTGAGAATGGCCGGCGCGGTACCGCCCGCGGCCAGCGCATCGTAGGCCAGTTGCAGGCAACGGAAGCGCTCGCAGTCGGGGGCGAAGAAATCGAGACGGCCAATGCGGAACAGGTCGAGCGCCTCGACGCCGGCGGCGATCCGCTCGGGCCAGGCCATCGCGTAGGCGATCGGGGTGCGCATGTCGGGATTGCCGAGCTGCGCCAGCACCGAACCGTCGGCATACTGGACCGCCGAATGGATCACGCTCTGCGGATGCACGACGACCTGGATCATCGCCGGCGCGGCATCGAACAGCCAGCGGGCCTCGATGACCTCGAGCCCCTTGTTCATCATCGTCGCCGAATCGACCGAGATCTTGCGCCCCATCACCCAGTTCGGATGCGCGCAAGCCTGCTCCGGCGTGACTTGTTGCAGGTCGGTCAGCGGCGTGTCGCGGAACGGGCCGCCGGAGGCGGTGAGCAGGATCCGCTCGACGCCGCAGGCGCTCAGGCCGCGCGAAAAATCCGCCGGCAGCGCCTGGAAAATCGCGTTGTGCTCGCTGTCGACCGGCAACAGCGTCGCGCCATGGGCGCGCACTGCGTGCATGAACAGCTCGCCGGCCATGACCAGGACTTCCTTGTTCGCCAGCAGCACCCGCTTGCCGGCGCGTGCCGCGGCCAGCGTCGGCTCCAGGCCGGCGGCACCGACGATCGCCGCCATCACGGTATCGACTTCGGGCAGCGAAGCCAGTTCGACCAGCGCCGCCATGCCATGGCGCACCTCGGTGGTCAGCCCGGCTTGCCGGCAGCGGGCCGCCAGGTCGTCGGCGAGCGCGGCATCGCGCAACACCGCGAAACGCGGCTGGAATTCCAGGCACTGCGCGAACAGCTTGTCGACCTGGCTGTGCGCGCACAGCGCAAAAGCCTTGTAACGATCAGGATGACGGCGGATGACGTCGAGCGTGCTGACGCCGATCGAACCGGTGGCACCGAGGACGGTGATGTTCTGCGGGGTCATGCGTTACCGACCAGGAGCAGCCAGGCCAGGGCGACCAGCGGCAGGGTCGAGGTCAGGCTGTCGATGCGATCGAGCACACCACCGTGCCCGGGCAGGACGTTGCTGCTGTCCTTGATGCCGGCCTTGCGCTTGAGCAGCGACTCGAACAGGTCGCCGATGATGCTGACCGCGGTCGCCAGCAGCAACGCCAGCACCCAGAGCGGCAAGGCAACCTTTCCGGCAAGATGAAGATGGCCGAGGACCAGCCCATAGACGAGGACACCGAGCGTGGCACCAGCCGCGCCTTCCCAGGTCTTGCCCGGGCTGATCGTCGGCGCCAGCTTGTGGCGCCCGAAACGGCGACCGGCGAAATAGGCGGCGATGTCGGCCATCCAGACCAGGGCGAAAACGGCGAGCAGCAGCGGCGCTCCAAACGCCCGCAACTGGACCATCGCCAGCCAGGTCGGCAGCAGCACGACGGCGCCGACGAGCAGCCCCGGCAGGCCACGCACGGCCCATTTGCCGCGCAGCCAGAACGGCACGAGCAGCAACCAGAACACGGTCGACAGCCCGTAGCAGGCAAAAACCCAGGCTTGCGCCGGCGCGAAACCGTCAGCGCCGATCGCCGCCGGATCGAGCAAGGCCAGCGCCGCGCAGAGCAGCGCCGTCGCCACGCCGAGCGCGATCCGGGCCGGACCGCGCCAGCCGAGCAGCGCGCCCCACTCCCAGGCACCGACGCCAATGAAGCCGGCGATCAGCAGCGCCCACACCGACTGCGGCAGCCAGAACAGGCTGGGCAGCAGGATCGCCACCAGCACCAGCGCGGTGATCACGCGCGTCCTAAGCATCGGGCGGCTCCGTTAACTGCTCGCTGGTGCGTCCGAAGCGGCGTTCACGCTGCTGGTACGAGGCGATCGCCTTGTCGAACTCGGCGGCGTTGAAATCCGGCCACAGGGTCGGGGTGAAGAAGAATTCCGTGTAGGCCAGCTGCCAGAGCAGGAAATTGCTGATCCGCTCCTCGCCGCCGGTGCGGATGAACAGGTCGGGCTCGGGCGCGAAATGCATCGCCAGATGGGGCTCGAGATCGGCCTCGGTCCAGGCGCCGAGCTTCTCCGGCGCACTCGTGGCCAGGCGGTTGACCGCCTGCATGATGTCCCAGCGCCCGCCGTAGTTGGCGGCGATGCTCAGTTCGAGCGCGCTGTTGCCGGCGGTGCGTGCCTCGGCCTCGCGGATCAGCGCCTGCAGTCGCGGCTCGAAGCGCGACAGGTCGCCGACCACGCGCAAACGAACGCCGTTGCGATCGAGCTTCTCGACTTCCTGCTCGAGTGCCTTGACGAACAACTGCATCAGCAGCGTCACCTCGTCTTGCGGTCGACGCCAGTTTTCCGACGAAAATGCGAACAGCGTCAGGTAGCGGATGCCGCGCTCGAGGCAGGAGCGCACCATCTCGCGGACCAGTTCGACACCCTTGACGTGCCCGGCGACGCGGGGCAAAAAGCGTTTTTTCGCCCAGCGCCCGTTGCCGTCCATGATCACCGCAACATGCTGCGGAACGCTTGCCACCGGCGGGAGATCCCGCGTCGAACTGGAGAACAGGGCCATGCAGCCGTTACGTCAGATCTGCATCAGCTCGGCCTCTTTGGCGGCGAGCATCTTGTCGACTTCGGCGATGTATTTATCGGTGAGCTTCTGCACGTCGTCCTGGGCGCGACGTTCGTCGTCCTCGGGAATGTCGCCCTTCTTCAGCGCATCCTTGAGGTGGGTATTGGCGTCGCGACGCAGGTTGCGGATCGCGACCTTGGCGCCCTCGCCCTCGTTCTTGACGACCTTGATCATTTCCTTGCGCCGCTCTTCGGTCAGCGCCGGCATCGGCACGCGGATCAGGTCGCCCTGCGAGGCCGGGTTGAGGCCGAGGTCGGAGTCGCGAATCGCCTTCTCGACCTTCTGCACCATGTTCTTTTCCCAGGGCTGGACGCCGAGGGTACGGGCATCGACCAGGGTGATGTTGGCGACCTGGTTAACCGGCACCGGCGAGCCGTAGTAATCGACCATCACATGGTCGAGCAAGCCGGTGTGGGCACGGCCGGTACGGATCTTGAGCAGGTCGTTCTTGAGTGCCTCAAGCGACTTCTGCATCTTCGCTTCGGCGGTTTTCTTGAGTTCGGCGATCATCTGTCTCTCTCAGCAATAAACCAGCGTGCCTTCATCTTCGCCGCAGACCACGCGCTTGAGCGCGCCGGCCTTGAAGATCGAGAACACGTTGATCGGCAGTTTCTGGTCACGGCACAGAGCGAACGCGGTCGCATCCATCACCGCAAGATTTTGCGAGATCGCATCGTTGAAGCTGATCTTGTCGTAGCGGGTTGCCGCCGGATCCTTTTTCGGGTCGGCGGTATAGATGCCATCGACCTTGGTCGCCTTGAGGACGATCTCGGCACCGATTTCCGAACCACGCAGGGCGGCGGCGGTATCGGTCGTGAAGAAGGGGTTGCCGGTACCGGCACCGAAAATCACCACCTTGCCTTCTTCGAGGTAGCGGATGGCCTTGCCGCGGATATAGGGCTCGACCACCTGCTCGATATTCAGGGCCGATTGCACACGGGCATTCAGGCCGCATTGACGCATTGCGTCGGACAGCGCCATGGCGTTCATCACCGTGGCCAGCATGCCCATGTAATCCGCAGTGGCGCGATCCATCCCGGTGGCCGTACCGGCCATGCCGCGGAAGATGTTGCCACCGCCGATCACGACACCGATTTCCACGCCCAGGTCAGCGACCGCCTTGATCTCGCCGCAGATTTCGCCGATCACCTTCGGATTGATACCGTAGGCGTCGGTGCCCATCAGGGCCTCACCGGAGAGTTTGAGGAGAATGCGCTTGTACTTGGGTGTGGTCATCGGCTTTCCTTTGCGGAAGATTACTTCTTGGCAGCCGCGGCAGCGGCCTGGGCAGCAACTTCGGCAGCGAAGTCGTCAACCTTCTTCTCGATGCCTTCGCCAACCATGAACAGCGTGAAGCTGGCCACCGAAGCGCCCTTCTGCTTCAGCAGTTGCTCGATGGTCTGCTTGCCGTCCTCGGCCTTGACGAAGACCTGGGCCAGCAGGGTGACGTCCTTCAGATACTTCTGGACGGTACCTTCGGCGATCTTCTCGAGCATGGCTTCCGGCTTGTTGTCGGCACGGGCCTTCTCGATGGCGACGCGACGCTCGGTTTCCAGCAGTTCGGCCGAAACGCCCGAGGCATCGAGTGCCTTCGGCTTGGAAGCGGCGATGTGCATCGCCAGATCCTTGCCAAGCTGCTCGTCGCCGCCGACCAGGTCAACCAGGACGCCGACCTTGGCGCCGCCGTGGATGTACGAGACCAGCTTGCCCTTGGCTTCGCAACGAACGAAGCGGCGGATGCTCATGTTCTCGCCGATCTTGCCGACCAGTGCGGTGCGGGTCGACTCGACGGTGCCTTCGCCCATCGGCAGGGCCGACAGCGCGGCAACATCGGCCGGGTTGTTTGCAGCGACCAGCGCCGCCGAGCCGTTGGCCAGGGCGATGAAGTCGTCGTTCTTGGCCACGAAGTCGGTTTCCGAATTGACTTCGATGATCGCGCCAACCTTACCGTCGGCGGAGATGCTGACCGCGACGATGCCTTCCGCGGCGATCCGGGCAGCAGCCTTGGAGGCCTTGTTGCCCAGCTTGACGCGAAGGATCTCTTCGGCCTTGGCCATGTCGCCGTCGGCTTCGGTCAGCGCCTTCTTGCATTCCATCATCGGCGCGTCGGTCTTGCCGCGCAGCTCTGCCACCATACCTGCGGTAATTGCCGCCATACTTGTTTCTCCTGAGCTTATGAGACAGGCGGAGCCTGGGGCTCCGCCGTTACACCGTTATTTATTCGGCCGCTTCTTCGACTTCGACGAACTCGTCGTCGCCGGCTGCGACGATTTCCTGGACGGCCAGGCTGCGGCCCTCGAGGATCGCGTCGGCAACGCCGCGGGCGTACAGCTGGATCGCGCGCGAAGAGTCGTCGTTACCCGGGATGACGTAGGAGACGCCTTCCGGGGAGTGGTTGGTATCGACCACGCCGATGACCGGGATGCCGAGCTTTTCGGCTTCGGTGATGGCGATCTTGTGGTAGCCGACGTCGATGACGAAGATGGCGTCCGGCAGGCCGCCCATGTCCTTGATGCCGCCGATCGACTTCTGCAGCTTTTCCAGTTCGCGACGGAAGGTCAGCGCTTCCTTCTTGGACATCTTTTCCAGGTCACCGGCTTCGACGGCCAGTTCCATGTCCTTTAGGCGCTTGATCGAGGTCTTGACCGTCTTGAAGTTGGTCAGCATGCCGCCCAGCCAGCGCTGGTCAACGCACGGAGCGCCGGCGCGTGCCGCTTCTTCGGCGATGATCTCGCGGGCCTGACGCTTGGTACCGACGAACAGGATGGTGCCGCGATTGGCAGCCAGCTTCTTCACGAAAGCCATGGCTTCGTTGTACTTGGCCAGGGTCTTTTCGAGGTTGACGATGTGAATCTTGTTGCGGGCACCGAAGATGTACGGGGCCATCTTGGGGGACCAGAAACGGGTCTGGTGGCCGAAGTGGACACCGGCTTCCAGCATTTCGCGCATGGTAACGGACATTGCAAAACTCCTTTAAGGGTTGTACCGCCATCCGCCGCAAACGTCCGTCATTATTTGGTTTTGACGAACACCCTTAATCGGCGGATGTGTGGGATTGACGACCTGCACCACGCAGGCCGACGTTCTTTCCGGACCATTCGATCAGGAAAAACCCGACAATTATAGCAACCAAATCGCCGCACCAAAACCCCTACCCGCAAGGGGAAGCGACATCACGCCGGAAGCCGTTCCAGCATCCTGGCCAGATAGGGACGCCAGCACGGCATGCTCAGACCAAAATCCTGCCCGAGACGCGAGCAATCCAGACGCGAATTGGCCGGGCGCCGAGCCGGTGTCGGATAGTCGGCCGTGGTGATAGCCCGGATGGCAGCCGGCGCAAGACGCAGCCCCCACCCCTGAGCAATGGCGACGGCGACGATCTCGCGGGCAAAGTCGCACCAGCTGAGCGGGTTCGCCGCAGCCAGGTGGTACAGCCGGTTTTCGCCGATTTCAAGGCGTCGACCGTGAGCGAGGCGCAACAATGCGGCAGCGGTGACATCGGCGATCAGCGCCGCCGGCGTCGGCGAGCCAACCTGGTCGGCAACGACGCCGAGGTCGTCGCGCTGCGCCGCCAGGCGCAGGATAGTCCGAACAAAGTTGCCACCATGCTCGCCGAACACCCAACTGGTGCGAAAGATCAGCGAACGACCGGCGACCGCCTGGATCGCCGCCTCGCCGGCCAGCTTGCTGCGCCCATAAACGCCCTGCGGCGCCACCGGATCGGTCTCGACATAGGGCGTCGCCTTGCCGCCGTCGAAAACATAGTCGGTCGAATAGTGCACCAGCAAGGCGCCGCAAGCCGCCGCCGCAGCCGCCAACTCACCCGGCGCCCGGGCATTGATCGCCTCGGCCAGCGCCGGCTCGCTCTCGGCCTTGTCCACCGCCGTATACGCGGTGGCATTGACGATCACCGCCGGCCTCAGCGCACCGACCAGGGCGTGAATCGCCGCCGCGTCGGTCATGTCGCAATCGGCCCGCCCGCAGGCATGCACTCCCCCCAGAGGCGCCAGCGCGCGCTGCAACTGCCAGCCCACCTGCCCGTCCTTGCCCAGCAACAGAATCTTCATCACGGCACTCCCGAAAACCCGTGCAGTATGCCATCACCCGCAGCTGCGGCTTTGCGAATGAGAGGCCATCCTTTATCCTTGCCCTTTGCCAACGCTTCAAGAACCGCCATGAGCATCACGATCAAGACGCCCGATGAAATCGAGAAAATGCGCGTCGCCGGCCGCCTCGCCGCAGAAGTCCTCGACTACATCGAACCCTTCGTCAAACCGGGCGTCACCACCGAGGAACTCGACAAGCTCTGCCACGACTACATGGTCGACGTCCAGGGCTGCATTCCGGCACCGCTGAACTACGCGCCCTCCGGCTACGACCCCTACCCCAAGTCGATCTGCACCTCGATCAACCAGCAGGTCTGCCACGGCGTCCCCAGCGACCGCGCCCTGAAGAGCGGCGACATCGTCAATCTCGACATCACCACGATCAAGGATGGCTACCACGGCGACACCAGCCGGATGTTCATCGTCGGCGAAGGGTCGATCCAGGCCAGACGCCTCTGCGAAATCACCTTCGAGTGCATGTGGCTGGGCATCTCGGTGGTCCGCCCCGGCGCCCACCTCGGCGACATCGGCGCGATCATCCAGAAATACGCCGAGAAGAACGGCTATTCGGTGGTCCGCGAATTCTGCGGCCACGGCATCGGCAAGAAATTCCACGAGGACCCGCAGGTGGTCCATTACGGCAAGGCCGGCACCGGCGTCAAACTCGAACCCGGCATGATCTTCACGATCGAACCGATGATCAACGCCGGCAAGGCGGCGATCCGCGAGATGCCCGACGGCTGGACCATCGTCACCAAGGACCGCAGCCTGTCGGCGCAATGGGAGCACACCGTGCTGGTTACCGAAACCGGCTACGAGATCATGACGCTGTCGGCGGGCACCCGGCCGAAGCCCGACTGGATCGCCTGATGGAGATCGATGTCGCGGCGTTGCGCGCCGGCGTCAAGGCCCGGCAGGCGGCCCTGCAGGCCCGCTATCTCGACAACAACGACGCCGAGGCCCTGCTGCGCCAGCGCAGCGACGACGTCGACGAAACGCTGCGCCAGCTCTGGAACGCCTTCGACTTCCCCGCCTCGATGACGCTCGCCGCCGTCGGCGGCTACGGGCGCGGCGAACTCTACCCAGCCTCCGACATCGACCTGCTGATCCTGCTGCCGCAGGAAGCCAGCGCCACCACCACCGCCAAGCTCGAGCGCCTGGTCAGCTGCTTCTGGGACATCGGCCTGGAAATCGGCCACAGCGTGCGCACCATCCAGGAATGCCTGAACGAGGCGGCCGGCGACATCACCGTCCAGACCGCGCTGCTCGAGGCCCGCCTGCTGACCGGCAGCGACAAGCTGTTCGCAACCTTCCGCAAGCGCCTGTTCGGCAACCTCGACCCGCTCGGCTTTTTCGAAGCCAAGCGGCTCGAACAACAAGACCGCTACCTGCGCTACAACGAGACCCCCTACAGCCTCGAACCGAACATCAAGGAATCGCCGGGCGGCCTGCGCGACCTCCAGGTCGTCTTCTGGATCGCCAAGGCGGCCGGCTACGGCGCCACCTGGGAAGAACTCGGCAGCGCCGGGATCATGTCGCAGGAAGGCGTCGCCTTCGGCAAGCAGTTCGAGGACTACCTGCGTCATCTGCGCATCCGCCTGCACTTCCTTGCCGGCCGCCGTGAAGACCGCCTGCTGTTCGACTACCAGAGCAACCTGGCGACGCGCTACGGCTATGCCGACAATGAATCGAAGCGTGCCTCCGAGCAACTGATGCAGGCTTATTACCGCAACGCCAAGGGACTGACGCTGCTCAACACGATCGTGCTGCAGAACCTCGGCGCCGCCCTGGCGCCGGAGAGCCTGCAATGCCCGCAGGACTACGACGGCAACTTCCAGATCGTCGGCAACCTGCTCGACGTGCGCGACGAAACCCTGTTCGAGCGCCAGCCGGCGATGATCTTCGATGCCTTCCTGATCATGCAGGAAAACAGCGAGCTGCAGGGCATGACGGCCACCACGCTGCGCGCACTGTGGCTGGCCGGCGAACGCATCGACGACAGCTTCCGCGCCGACCCGGCCAACCGTGCCGCCTTCCTGCGCCTGCTGCAAAGCGAGCGCGGCATCGTGCACGAATTCCGGCGCATGAACCAGCTCGACATCCTCGGCGCCTACCTGCCCAATTTCGGGCGCATCGTCGGCCAGATGCAGCACGACCTCTTTCATGTGTACACCGTCGACCAGCACATCCTGCAGGTCGTGCGCAACCTGCGCCGGTTCACGATGAGCGAGTTCGCCCACGAATACCCGCTCTGCTCGCGCATCATCAACGAGTTCGATTCGCCCTGGCTGCTCTACGTCGCCGCCCTCTTCCACGACATCGCCAAGGGCCGCGGCGGCGACCACTCGGAAAAGGGCACCGTCGACGCCCGCGATTTTTGCCAGAATCACGGGTTGACCGTGGACGATACCGAACTGGTCGTCTGGCTGGTCCGCCAGCACCTGGTCATGGCCCAGATCGCCCAGAAGGAAGATCTCAGCGACCCGGCCGTGATCGCCAGGTTCGCCGCACTGGTCGGCGACGTCCGCCACCTGCAGGCGCTCTACCTGCTGACCCACGCCGACATCCGCGGCACCAGCCCGAAGGTCTGGAACCAGTGGAAAGGCAAGCTGCTCGCCGACCTCTACCAGCAGACCCTGTACCACCTGACGCGCGACGAATCGCCGGTCGCTCACGGCATCATCGCCGAACGCCAGGCCGAAGCAATGCGCCTGCTGCGCTTTTTCGCACTCTCCGACACCGTCCATGAGCGCCTGTGGAAGCAACTCGACACGGTCTACTTCCTGCGCCACTCGGCCGAGGAAATCGCCTGGCACACGCGCTCGCTGCACTACCGCATCTACAACAACCAGCCGGTCGTCCGCGCGCGCCTGTGGCAGGAAGGCGTCGGCCTGCAGGTGATGGTGTACACCCGGGACCAGCACGACCTCTTCGCCCGGCTGGTCGGCTTCTTCGCCCGCGCCGGCTACAGCATCGTCGATGCCAAGATCCACACGACGGCGCACGGCTACGCCCTCGACAGCTTCATCCTGCTCGACGTCGAGAAGCGCGAACACAGCCGCGAGATGCTCGCCTACATCGAACACGAACTGGAAGACCGGTTGAATCGCCAGGCACCGCCAGAAGCTCCGTCGGCTGGCCGCCTGTCGCGCCAGGTCAGGCATTTCCCGATCAAACCCGAGGTCAGCATCCGCGGCGACGAGAAAGGCACCCATTTCGTCCTCTCGCTGATCGCCGCCGACCGCCCCGGCCTGCTCTACACGGTCGCCCGCACGCTCGCCGAACACGGCGCCGAACTGCACACGGCGAAGATCGCGACACTCGGCGAGCGCGCCGAAGACGTCTTCCTGATCAGCGGCGGCGATCTGCGCGACACCAACCAGCGGATCCGCCTCGAGACCGACCTGATGGAGCGCCTGAAGGTCTGAGCGACAATTGCGCAAAAAAGTCGAAAAGCCTGTAGACAGGCTCCACAGAAGGACTTACAATGCGCGCCTTCCTACAGCGGCGGCTGTAGCTCAGTTGGTAGAGTCCCGGATTGTGATTCCGGTTGTCGTGGGTTCGAGCCCCATCAGTCGCCCCAGAATTCGACGCCCGCAGACCAAAAGTCTGCGGGCGTTTTTCTTTTCGGAGCCGTCGACAACGCCGCGCATCGTCGCTGCCGCCGGCACCGTGATATGATTGCCAGCTTTATTTTTCGGCGCCTTAAGCACAAGGAATTTTCATGGAAGCAACTACCGCACAAGCCAACGAACTCGAACGTCGCATCGACCTCTCCATCGCCATCGCCGATGTCGAGAAGGAAATGGAGCCGCGCCTGAAGCGCATGGGCCGCAACATGAAGATGCCGGGCTTCCGTCCGGGCAAGGTGCCTTTCGCCATGGTCAAGCAGCAGTACGGCGACCAGGCGCGTCACGAAGTCCTCTCCGAGCAGCTCGACCGTGCTTTCGGCGAGGCCGTCACCGCCCAGAAACTGCACGTCGCCGGTTACCCGCGTCTCGAGCCGAAGGCTGGCGAAAGCACGACGCACATGGAATTCACGGCGATCTTCGAGGTTTATCCGGAATTCGTGCCTGGCGACCTGTCGACCGCCGAAATCGAGCGCCCGACGCTGGAAGTCGGCGCCGCTGAAATCGAGAAGACCCTCGACATCCTGCGCAAGCAGCGTGTCCGCTACGACAACGCCGAGCGCGGCGCGGCCAAGGAAGACCGTGTCGTCATCGACTTCACCGGCAAGAAGGACGGCGTCGCCTTCCAGGGCGGCTCGGCCACCGACTACCCCTTCGTCCTCGGCCAGGGCATGATGCTGCCCGACTTCGAGAACGCCGTCGAAGGCGCCAAGGCTGGCGAAAGCAAGACTTTCGACCTGACCTTCCCGGAGGACTACCATGCCAAGGATCTGGCCGGCCAGACCGTCCAGTTCGAAATCACCGTCAAGCAGGTCCAGGCCCCGCGCCTGCCGGAAGTTGACGCCGATTTCGCGAAGATGATGGGCGTTGCCGATGGCGACGTTGCCAAGATGCGCGCCGAGATCGAAGCCAATCTGAAGCGCGAGGTCAAGCGCCGCATCGAGGCCAAGCTCAAGGACCAGGTCATGGAAGCCCTGCTCAAGGCCAACCCGATCGCCATCCCGTCCTCGCTGGTCGACATGGAAATCCAGCGCCTGATGCAGGCCGCCCGCCAGGACATGGAGCAGCGTGGCATGAAGGTCAAGGACATGCCGCTGCAGCCGGAATGGTTCGCCGACCAGGCGAAGCGCCGCGTGACCCTTGGCCTGATCCTTGCTGAAGTGGTCAAGACGGAAAGCCTCCAGGCCAAGCCGGAGCAGGTCCGCGCCATGGTTGAGGACATGGCCGCCAGCTACGAGCAGCCGGAAGAAGTGATCCGCTGGTACTACGCCCAACCGCAGCGCCTGAGCGATGTCGAGGGCGTTGCCATCGAGAACAACGTCGTCGAATGGGTGCTCGGCAAGGCCAAGGTCAGCGAAAAGGCCGTGGCTTTCGACGAGCTGATGAACCAGGGCCAGTAAGCCGGTTCCTCGTCAGGAAAACGACAAGCGTCTTAAATGCAACAACAAAGGGCCAACATGAATATCGACAACGCAAGCAACTGGGATCCGCAGGCCTTGGGCCTGGTCCCGATGGTGGTGGAACAGAGCGGACGCGGCGAACGCGCGTACGACATCTATTCGCGCCTGTTGAAGGAGCGGGTGATCTTTCTTGTTGGCCCGGTCAACGATGCCAGCGCCAATCTGGTGGTTGCCCAGTTGCTCTTCCTGGAAGCCGAGAACCCGGACAAGGACATCTATTTCTACATCAACTCCCCCGGCGGTTCGGTGACCGCCGGGATGTCGATCTACGACACCATGCAGTTCATCAAGCCGAACGTGTCGACGCTGTGCATCGGCCAGGCCGCCTCGATGGGCGCCTTCCTGCTCTGCGCCGGCACCAAGGGCAAGCGCTTCGCCCTGCCCAACTCGCGCGTGATGATCCACCAGCCGCTCGGTGGCTTCCAGGGCCAGGCCTCGGACATCGCCATCCACGCCCGGGAAATCCTGTCGATCAAGGACAAGCTCAACCGGATCATGGCCGAACATACCGGTCAGCCGCTCGAGCGCCTCGAGAAGGATACCGACCGCGACAATTTCATGTCCTCGACCGAGGCGATGGAATATGGTTTGATTGACAAGGTGCTGACCCGCCGCGACGCGGCTTGATCGAGGAGAAACGGATGTCGAAGGACGGCCAGGAAAAACTGCTTTATTGCTCGTTTTGCGGCAAGAGCCAGCACGAAGTCAAGAAACTGATCGCCGGCCCGTCGGTGTTCATCTGCGACGAGTGCATCGCCCTGTGCAATGACATCGTCCATGACGAGCTGCCCGAGGAATCGGCCAAGGCCGGCCGCTCCGACCTGCCGACGCCGCGCGAGATCAGCGCCATCCTCGACCAGTACGTGATCGGCCAGGAGGTTGCCAAGCGCATCCTGGCGGTTGCTGTGTACAACCATTACAAGCGCCTGCGCCACACGTCCAAGAACACCGGTGACGTTGAACTGGCCAAGAGCAACATCCTGCTGATCGGCCCGACCGGTTCCGGCAAGACCCTGCTTGCCCAGACGCTGGCGCGCATGCTCAACGTCCCCTTCGTGATGGCCGACGCCACCACGCTGACCGAAGCCGGCTATGTCGGCGAGGACGTCGAGAACATCATCCAGAAGCTGCTGCAGAAATGCGACTACGATGTCGAGAAGGCCCAGCAGGGCATCGTCTACATCGACGAAATCGACAAGATCTCGCGCAAATCCGACAACCCGTCGATCACCCGTGACGTCTCCGGTGAAGGCGTGCAGCAGGCCCTGCTCAAGCTGATCGAAGGCACCACCGCCTCGATCCCGCCCCAGGGCGGGCGCAAGCACCCGAACCAGGACTTCGTCCAGGTCGACACCACCAACATTCTGTTCATCTGCGGTGGCGCCTTCGCCGGCCTGGAAAAGGTCATCCGCAACCGCTCCGAGCGCGGCGGCATCGGCTTCGGTGCCGAAGTGAAGAGCAAGGACGACGGCAAGGAAGTCGGCAAGATCCTGCTCGACGTCGAACCCGAAGACCTGATCAAGTTCGGCCTGATTCCCGAACTGATCGGTCGCCTGCCCGTAGTTGCCACGCTGCAGGAACTCGAGGAAACCGCCCTCGTCCAGATCCTGACCGAACCGAAGAACGCCCTGGTCAAGCAGTACCAGAAGCTGTTCAACATGGAAGAGGTCGACCTGGAAATCCGTCCGGCCGCCCTTTCCGCGATCGCCAAGAAGGCGCTCGAGCGCAAGACCGGCGCCCGCGGCCTGCGCTCGATCATGGAACACGCGCTGCTCGACGTGATGTACGAACTCCCCGGCATGGACAATGTCGAAAAGGTCGTCATCGACGAGAACATGATCAACGGCGACACCCCGCCGCTGCTGATTTACGCCGACCAGCCCAAGGTCTCCGGCTCGAACTGAGCCGGGGGTTCTTGAAATCAGGTTTCCTGCCCCCACCTAGGGGGCTCATACCCATTTCAAAGGCACACTGATGTCGAACCCCAACACGCTCCCGGAAACCCTCGAACTGCCGCTGCTGCCGCTGCGCGACGTCGTGGTGTTTCCGCACATGGTGATCCCGCTCTTCGTCGGTCGCCCGAAATCGATCAAGGCCCTTGAAATGGCCATGGAGGCCGGCAAGCAGATCATGCTGGTGGCGCAGAAGTCGGCCGCCAAGGACGAACCGGAAGCCGAAGACCTCTACCGCATCGGCTGCATGGCCAACATCCTGCAGATGCTCAAGCTGCCCGACGGTACCGTCAAGGTGCTGGTCGAGGGCACCCAGCGTGCCCGGATCGAATCAATCGACGCGCAATCGGCGGTGTTCATGGCGACCGCCCTGCCGCTCGACCAGTCCGGCGCCGAAGATCACGAAATCGAGGCGATGCGCCGCGCGGTCGTCGCCCAGTTCGACCAGTTCGTCAAGCTCAACAAGAAGATTCCGCCGGAAGTCCTGTCGTCGATCACCGGCATCGAGGATGCCGGCCGCCTGGCCGACACCATCGCCGCACATCTGCCGCTCAAAATCGAGCAGAAGCAGGAAGTGCTCGAGATGGACAATGTCCGCGAACGCATCGACCGCCTGCTCTCCCAACTCGAGGCCGAAATCGACATCCTCCAGGTGGAGAAGCGCATCCGCGGCCGCGTCAAGCGGCAGATGGAAAAGAGCCAGCGCGAGTACTACCTGAACGAACAGGTCAAGGCGATCCAGAAGGAACTTGGCGAAGGCGAGGAAGGTGCCGACCTCGAGGAGCTCGACAAGAAGATCGCCGCCGCCGGCATGAGCAAGGAAGCGCTGGCCAAGGCCCAGGGCGAACTCAAGAAGCTGCGCCTGATGTCGCCGATGTCGGCCGAGGCCACCGTCGTGCGCAATTTCATCGAGACGCTGATCGGCCTGCCCTGGCGCAAGAAGACCCGGATCAGCAAGGACCTGCGCGCCGCCGAGAAGATCCTCGATACCGACCACTTCGGCCTCGAGAAAGTCAAGGAACGCATCGTCGAATATCTTGCAGTGCAACAGCGCGTGGACAAGGTCAAGGCGCCGATCCTCTGTCTGGTCGGCCCCCCGGGTGTCGGCAAGACCTCGCTCGGCCAGTCGATCGCCAAGGCGACCAACCGCAAGTTCGTGCGCATGGCCCTTGGCGGCGTCCGTGACGAAGCGGAAATCCGCGGCCACCGCCGTACCTACATCGGCTCGATGCCGGGCAAGATCCTGACCAGCCTGACCAAGGTCGGCGTCCGTAACCCGCTGTTCCTGCTCGACGAAGTCGACAAGCTCGGCCAGGACTTCCGCGGCGACCCGTCGTCGGCGCTGCTCGAAGTACTCGACCCGGAACAGAACAACACCTTCCAGGACCATTACGTCGAAGTCGATTTCGACCTCTCCGACGTGATGTTCGTGGCCACCGCCAACACGCTGAACATCCCGGCGCCGCTGCTCGACCGCATGGAAGTGATCCGCCTCTCGGGCTACACCGAGGACGAGAAGGTCAATATCGCCATGCGCTACCTGCTGCCCAAGCAGATGAAGAACAACGGCGTCAAGAAGACCGAACTGGTCGTCGCCGAAAGCGCAATCCGCGACATCGTCCGCTACTACACCCGGGAAGCCGGCGTGCGGGCGCTCGAACGCGAAATTTCGAAGATCTGCCGCAAGGTCGTCAAGACGCTGGTACTCAAGTCGCGCGACAGCAAGATCACGGTCAACGCCCGAAATCTCGACAAATACCTAGGCGTGCATCGCTACACCTTCGGCATGGCCGAGAAGGAAAACCAGGTCGGCCAGGTCACCGGCCTGGCCTGGACCGAAGTCGGCGGCGAGTTGCTGACCATCGAGTGCGCCAACATGCCGGGCAAGGGCAACATCATCCGCACCGGCTCGCTCGGCGACGTCATGAAGGAATCGGTCGAAGCCGCCCGCTCGGTGGTGCGCGCCCGTGCCCGCCGCCTCGGCATCAAGGACGAGGTATTCGAGAAGACCGACATCCACATCCACGTTCCGGAAGGCGCCACGCCCAAGGACGGCCCGTCGGCAGGCATTGCCATGACCACCGCCCTGGTTTCGTCCTACACCGGCATCCCGGTGCGTTGCGATGTCTGCATGACCGGCGAGATCACGCTGCGTGGCGAGGTACTGGCCATTGGCGGTCTCAAGGAGAAGTTGCTGGCAGCAGTCCGTGGCGGCCTGAAGACGGCACTGATCCCGGAAGAGAACGTCAAGGATCTGACCGAGATGCCGGAAAACCTCAAGAACCGCATCGAGATCGTGCCGGTGAAATGGATCGACCAGGTGCTCGAACGCGCGCTCGAGAGCCTGCCGCAGGCGCTTCCCGACGCCGGCGAAACGGCACCGGAAGTCGCCGCCAAGGCCGACGACGCAGCCAGCAAGACCGTTCTTACTCATTGATTTATAAGGACCGGAAGCCAAGCCCTCGGGCAAGGCCTCCGGCAGCCCTCTCACGGGGCCCCTGGAATCGGTCAAAATCCGCTTGACACAAGGATTTCGGGGGGGATATAAATCGCCCCTCACAGGATTTTCACCACTCCAAACCTTCCACTAGGGGATTTAAATGAACAAGACTGAACTGATCGATCAGATGGCCGCCTCCGCCGACATTTCCAAGGCTGCCGCCGGCCGTGCACTGGACGCCGCCGTCGAAGCCATCAAGGGCGCCCTGAAGGCTGGCGACAGCGTCAACCTGATCGGTTTCGGCACCTTCTACGTCGGCGAGCGTGCCGCCCGTACCGGCCGCAATCCGCGCACCGGCAAGACCCTCGAAATCAAGGCCGCCAAGTCGCCGAAGTTCCGCGCCGGCAAGGGCCTCAAGGACGCCGTTAACTGATATACTCGCGTCCCTCCTGCGCCACGGCGCAGTCGGGTGCTTAGCTCAGTTGGTAGAGCGTCGCCCTTACAAGGCGAATGTCGGCGGTTCGACCCCGTCAGCACCCACCAAATTTCGAAACCCCGCTCCGGCGGGGTTTTTTATTTCCCCTATTTTCCCGAAACCCCTTGCAATCCCTGGCAAGGCACGTATAATGCGCGGCTCTGACAGCGCGCCCGTAGCTCAGTTGGATAGAGTACTTGGCTACGAACCAAGGGGTCGGGCGTTCGAATCGCTCCGGGCGCGCCATTCAGATAAAGAGGAATTTTCGGATTCTTCCGATGTTGCAAGAGACAGCGCGCCCGTAGCTCAGTTGGATAGAGTATCTGGCTACGAACCAGAGGGTCGGGCGTTCGAATCGCTCCGGGCGCGCCAGTCGATGCAGAAAAAAAGCACCCATCGGGTGCTTTTTTGCTTTCCGGCGGACAAATATCAGGATTCGCCCTCTTCCCCGTTCCGGAACATCGCTGGCGTCAGGTCGTACTTCTGCAGCAGGCGGTACAACTCGGTCCGGTTGCGATCAGCAATCCGCGCTGCATCGGCGACATTGCCATCGGTCAGCTTGAGCAGACTGACCAGATAGTCGCGCTCGAAGCGCTGCTTGGCCTCGGCGTAGCTCAGCGCCTCCATCGTCGGCGCCCGCAACGCGCGCTGGACCAGCGACGCCGGAATCAGCGGCGTCGAGGTCAATGCGCAGCTTTGCTCGACGACGTTGAACAACTGCCGGACGTTGCCCGGCCAGCTCGCGGTCGCCAGCGCCTCAAGAGCGTCGGGCGCGAAGCCGCTGATCGGCTTGCCGTACTTCTTCGCCAGTTGCCGGAGGAAATGCGCCGCCAGCAGCGGAATGTCCTCGCGCCGGTCATCGAGACGCGGCAGCGTCAGCGAGACGACGTCGAGGCGATAGTAGAGGTCCTCGCGGAACTGCCCCTGCGCCATCGCGGCCTCGAGGTCACGGTGGGTCGCCGAGATCAGCCGGACATCAACGGCCTCCGACTGGGTCGCCCCGACCGGCCGCACCGCCCGCTCCTGGAGCACACGCAGCAGCTTGACCTGGAGCGCCAGCGGCATGTCACCGATCTCGTCAAGGAACAAAGTGCCGCCATCGGCTGCCTGGACCAGCCCCCGGCGCGCCGTGGCGGCACCGGTGAAGGCGCCGCGGACATGGCCGAATAGCTCGGACTCGAGCAGCGGCTCGGGAATCGCACCGCAGTTGATGGCGATGAAGGGCTTCTGGGCGCGTGGGCTGGCGCGATGAATGGCGCGCGCCAGGACTTCCTTGCCGGTACCACTCTCGCCGCGGATCAGGACGCTGGCGTCGGAAGCCGCGATCATCCGCGCGTCGGCCATCAATTCGGCCATCCGTGTGCTGCGGTAGACCACGCCTTCGGCCCATTTCTCGTCACCGGCCGCCGCCGGCTGGCCGGTCGCCGCGGCCGACAGCGTCAGCGCCTGATCGATCTTGCTGAGCAGGGTCTGACTGTCGAAGGGCTTGGTCAGGTAACCGAACACACCACGCGACGTCGCATCGACCGCATCGGGAATGGTGCCGTGCGCAGTCAGCAGGATCACCGGCAGGCTCGGCCGGGTGACGCGCAGTTCCTCGAACAACGACAGTCCGTCGCGGCCGGGCAGGCGGATGTCGCTGACGACGACGCGCGGCGGATCGATGGCGATCTTGGTCAGCCCCTCCTCGGCCGAGGTCGCCGCGGTAACGCGAAAACCACGAGCCTGCAGGCGCAACGTCAGCAGACGCAGGATGTCCTCATCGTCGTCGATGACCAGGATGTGGGCGCCGCCGCTCATGGCGTCCTCCCGTGCGGCAGGGGACGACCGGGCAGACTGCGCTCGATGTTGGCCAGGCGCTCGAGCTTTTCCTGCAGTTCGCCGACGCGGCGCTGGCTCTCCTTCAACTGCGCCGACTGACGCTCGCCCAGCCCTTCCAGGCGCAGACGCTCGGCCAGTTGCTCGGCAAGCAGCCAGGCCAGCGGATGCAAGCTGACGGCGGCCGGGTCGGCCGACTTGAGGACCAGCTCGGTCAGGGCCAGGGCGCGCGCCAGATCAGCGTTGGGACTGCGCGGCTGGGCCAGGAGCATGGCCAGGCGCAATTGCGCTGCCGGCTCGACGGCGACTGCCGCCAGGCGGTTGCGCTCGCGCGTGACCTCCGCTGGCGGCAGACGCAGCACCGACTGACGATGGAACAAGGCCGCTGCCTGCCCATCCTCGGGCGACGGCGTCGGCAGGATTGGCGCCACCGGCGCCGGCATCGGTACCGCCGGCGCCGGCGTCGGCTCGGAAACCGTCGCACAACCAGCCGCAACAGCGGCGGCCAGGCAGACGACACTGGTCAACTTAATGCTCATCGGGAATCTCCACACGAAAATGAGCGCCCTGCCCGCTGCCGCTCAGCAGGCTGACGCTGCCACCCATCGCACCGGCGAGCTCGCGGACGATGGACAGGCCGACACCGCTGCCGCGGCGTTCGACGGGCGCACGCAGGCGCCCCTGGACGAAAGGTTCGAAAATACGTTCAGCGTCCTCGCTGGCAACGCCGCAGCCCTGGTCGATGCACTCGAAGCGCCAGGCCCGGCGCTGGCGCAGCGCGGACAGCTCGATGCGCCCGCCCTGCGGGCTGAAATCGATGGCGTTGGCGAGCAGGTTGTCGAGGATCAGCGCCATCTTGTCGGCATCGAGCCGGGCGACGCCGGCATCGGCCTGGCAGACGATCTGCTGCTGCCGGGCCGATGCAGCCAGTTCGTGACGCTGCGCGGCCTCGGCCAGCAGCGCCGCCGGCTCGACCGGCGCGACATTGAGCTGGCGGGCGTCAAAGGCGGCAGCATTGAGACCGAGCAGGCTTTCGATCCGCCCCTGCAGGCCGCGCACATTGTGGGTCAGGATGCCGACGATCTCGCGCTGGCCGGCCGACAACGGCCCGGGGACTTCCTCGTCAAGCAGCGCGACGCCTTCCTTGAGGGCGGTCAGCGGCGTCTTCAGTTCGTGCGAGACGTGGCGCAGCGTCTGCTGGCGGTCCGATTCGAGCTCGGACAGGTGCAGACGCAACCAGTCGAGCCGCCGCCCCAGGCGGCGCATGTCGGCCGGCCCGCCAACGACGACCGGATCGTCGAAACGGCGCGCGCCAAGGCGGCGGATCGCGCGGTCAAGCTGGCGCACCGGACGCAACAACCACCAGCCCATGACCAAGGCTGCGCCGACCGCCCCGAGCAGCGCCAGCACCAGCTTGCTGCCGAGCTGCAGACGGTGGCGGTCAAGCTCGTCGAGCAGGCGGGCATTCTCGGTATCGATCCAGCGCTTGCTCGCCTGGGCGATGGCGTTGTTCATGCTGCCGAGTTCGTCGAGCATGGAGGCGATGTCATCCTCGGTCCGCTCGCCGCGGCGCTGCAGCTTGCGATTGACGCCGGCGGCGACGCTGCGCCATTGATCAGGGACGCCGACCAGGCCGGGGCCGGCCAGTTCCTCGATGCGCTCGAGCTGAAGAAAGGACTCCTCGAGGTGCTCCTGGAAGCGTTCGCGCAACAGCGGATCGCCGAGCACCAGGTACTGCCGGGCGGCACGCTCGAGGTCGACGCTGCGCTCCTCGAGCGTCTGTACCGCCGCCGTCAGCTCCAGCGCATGCGCGCTGTTGTCGCGACTCTGCCCGACCAGGCGCTCGAGCAGCAGCCAGCCATGCACGGCCACCCCACCGAGCAGCGCGACGATCAGGACAAAGCCGACCAGCATGCCCTGCAGAAAGGAAATCCGCCTCATTCGGCACCATCCATTTCGATAAGAATCAACAACATGCGATAGATGTTGGAAATAGACGACATTTTATCTCCGCCACAAACAGCCACCGCGGGCCGCGGCGAAAAAAACATGTTGGTTTTTGCCGACAAAACGGCGTCGACCGTCAAATCGCCGACACCCGCCGGGCGGGGCTGGTCATTTGCGGCGCGCCCTCGTACACTTCGACGTTTCGTCATCGTCACAAGGCAACACCATGGCTCAATACGTAATGTCGATGCTGCGCGTCAGCAAGATCGTGCCGCCCAAGCGGCAGATCATCAAGGACATCTCGCTCTCCTTCTTTCCGGGCGCCAAGATCGGCCTGCTCGGCCTGAACGGCGCCGGCAAGTCGACGGTGCTGAAGATCATGGCCGGCGTCGAGAAGGAATACGACGGCGAGGTGCAATGGCAACCCAACCTGTCGATCGGCTACCTGGCGCAGGAGCCGCAGCTCGACGCCGAGAAGACGGTACGCGAGGAAGTCGAGTCGGCACTCGGCGAAGTCATGCAGGCGCAGGCCAAGCTCGACGAGATCTACGCCGCCTACGCCGACGAAAATGCCGACTTCGACAAGCTGGCCGAAGAGCAGGCGCGCCTGGAAGCGATCATCGCCACTGCCGGCTCGGATACCGAGCATCAGATGGAAATCGCCGCCGACGCACTGCGCCTGCCGCCCTGGGACGCCAGGATCGGCGTCCTCTCCGGCGGCGAGAAGCGCCGCGTGGCGCTGGCCAAGCTGCTGCTGTCCAAACCCGACATGCTGCTGCTCGACGAACCGACCAACCACCTCGACGCCGAATCGGTCGAATGGCTGGAACAGTTCCTCGTCCGCTTCCCCGGCACCGTCGTCGCCGTCACCCACGACCGCTACTTCCTCGACAACGCCGCCGAGTGGATTCTCGAACTCGACCGCGGCGAAGGCATCCCCTGGAAGGGCAACTACTCGAGCTGGCTGGAACAGAAGGAAGCCCGCCTGGAGCAGGAGCAGAAGCAGGAAGCCGCGCGCATGAAGGCGATGAAGCAGGAACTCGAGTGGGTGCGCTCCAACCCGAAGGCGCGCCAGGCCAAGTCCAAGGCCCGCCTGGCCCGCTTCGAGGAAATGTCGAGCCACGAATACCAGAAGCGCAACGAGACCCAGGAAATCTTCATTCCGGTCGGCGAGCGCCTCGGCGACCAGGTCATCGAATTCAACGGCGTCAGCAAGTCCTTCGGCGACAAGCTGCTGATGGACAACCTGTCCTTCGCCATTCCGCCCGGCGCCATCGTCGGCATCATCGGCCCGAACGGCGCCGGCAAATCGACGCTGTTCAAGATGATCACCGGCCAGCAACAGCCGGATTCGGGCGAAGTGAAGATCGGCCAGACGGTGAAGATGGCCTACGTCGACCAGTCGCGCGACTGCCTCGACGGCAGCAAGACGGTCTTCGAAGAGCTGGCCCAGGGCAGCGACATCCTGCAGATCGGCAAGTTCGAGATGCCCAGCCGCGCCTACATCGGTCGCTTCAACTTCAAGGGCGGCGACCAGGGCAAGCAGGTCGGCAAGCTCTCCGGCGGCGAACGCGGCCGCCTGCACCTGGCCAAGACGCTGATGTCCGGCGGCAACGTCCTGCTGCTCGACGAACCGTCGAACGACCTCGACGTGGAAACCCTGCGCGCCCTCGAAGATGCCCTGCTCGAATTCCCCGGCTGCGCGCTGGTGATCTCGCACGACCGCTGGTTCCTCGACCGCATCTGCACGCACATCCTGGCCGCCGAGGGCGATTCGCAATGGACCTTCTTCCCGGGCAACTACCAGGAATACGAAGAGGACAAGCGCCGCCGCCTGGGCGAGGAAGGCGCCAAGCCGAAGCGCATCCGCTACAAGCCGATCACGCGCTGAGCGCGATCCGCAAAACAGAACGGGCGCCATTTCGGCGCCCGTCTTTCTTTTTCCTGCCCCGCATTTCGCGGGACAGCGAAACTCAGTGCTTCAGGCTGGCGGAGAAAACCGCCTTGCTCTTCTCGGAGAACTGGAACTCGCTGAAGGCGCGTTCGATTTCAGCGACATTGCTGCCTGCCGAATGGTCCTCGAAGCAGATGCCGATGCTCTTGCCGTTGGCGGCCAGCGTCTGGAAAGCATAGCGCCAGCGTTGCGCTTCGGCCAGGCGCTCGCGCAGCTCGGCTTCGTTGGAAATGGCAATACCGGCCTTCTTCAGGGAATCCAGGAATTGCTCGAAGGATTCGTTGCTCAGACTTCCCATTTGTTGTCTCCTAAACGATGTTTCCAGTTACGACTTGCTCGGTATCCGATTGACACTCGGGTCTTGCCGAGATGAATGCGATAATCGTGCCATGTCGAAAAAACCACCTCAGCCCACCGCCGCTGCCGCCCTTCCGGAGATCCGTCCCGGGCAGTCGATCGAACTGCTCAAGGAACTGCACATCCTGACGCGCGACGGCAAACTGAACCAGGACAGCCGGCGCAAGCTCAAGCAGGTCTACCATCTCGCCCAGTTCATCGAGCCCCTGCTCGATGGCATGGAAACCCTGGTCGATCATGGCGCCGGCAAGTCCTACCTCGGCTTCATCCTCTACGACCTGTATATCAAGAGCCGTGCCAGCGGCACCGTCATCGGCATCGAGACACGCCAGGAACTCGTTGATAAATCAAGGGAACTTGCCCGGCACCTGGACTTTCCGCGGATGCAGTTCCTGGCCTGCACGGTCGAGGACTCGATGACCTCGGACGCGCTGCCGGCCCGCGTCGATGTCGTCACCGCACTGCACGCCTGCAACACCGCGACCGACGACGCGATCCGCTTCGCGCTGACGCGCCAGGCAAGACACATCGTGCTGGTGCCCTGCTGCCAGGCCGAAGTGGCGGCGACGATGCGCGCGCGCAAGGCCGAATCGCTGTCAAAAACACCGCTCGCCGAGCTGTGGCGACACCCGATCCACACCCGCGAACTGGGCAGTCATCTGACCAATGTCCTGCGTTGTCTGTTGCTGGAATCCCACGGCTACGACGTCACCGTCACCGAACTGGTCGGCTGGGAGCACTCGATGAAGAACGAACTGATCATCGCCAGCCAGCGGGGCAAGCCGCGCAAGAACGCCCGCGAACGGGCCGAAGCCATCCTGCGCGAGTTCAATATCGAGGAACTTGCCCCCCGTTTCACCTACTAAGGCGCCATGACGCGAATCCAGCACCCCCTCGAACTCCTGGCCCCGGCCAAGAACGCCGACTTCGGCATCGAAGCCATCAAGCACGGCGCCGACGCCGTCTACATCGGTGGCCCGGCTTTCGGCGCCCGTTACGGCGCCGGCAATTCTGTCGGCGAAATCCAACGCCTGTGCGATTTCGCCCATCGCTTCCGGGCCAAGGTCTTCGTCGCCCTGAACACCATCCTCCACGACAGCGAACTCGAAGACAGCCGGCAACTGGCCTGGCAGCTGTACGAGGCCGGCGCCGATGCGCTGATCATCCAGGACATGGGCCTGCTCGAGCTGGATCTGCCGCCGATTCAACTACATGCGAGCACCCAGACCGACATCCGCAACCCGGCCAAGGCGCGCTTCCTTGAAGACGCCGGCTTCTCGCAGATCGTGCTGGCGCGCGAGATGAGCATTGCCGAAATCGGCCAGGTCGCCGCTGCGACGACGCTGTCGCTCGAGTATTTCGTGCATGGCGCACTCTGTGTCGCTTATTCCGGACAGTGCTACATCAGCCACGCCCACACCGGCCGCAGCGCCAACCGCGGCGAGTGTTCGCAGGCCTGCCGGCTGCCCTACACGCTGGTCGACGACAAGGGCAAGACGATCACCGAGAACCAGCATCTGCTGTCGATGAAGGACAACAACCAGTCGGACAACCTGCGTGCGCTGATCGCGGCCGGCGTCTCCTCGTTCAAGATCGAGGGGCGGCTGAAGGACCTGTCCTACGTCAAGAACATCACCGCCCACTACCGCACGCTGCTCGACGAGATCATCGCTGCCGAGCCGGGCTACGTCCGCGCTTCCAGCGGCCGTTCGAGCTTCACCTTCACGCCGCAGCCGGAAAAGACCTTCAACCGCGGCTACACCGATTATTTCGCCGGCGGCCGCCAGGACGACATTGGTGCCTTCGATTCGCCGGCCTTCGTCGGCGAACCGATCGGCGAGGTCGCCGCCATCGGCGACGGCTGGCTCACGGTGAACACCGCGGAAACCTTCCACAACGGCGACGGCGTCTGCTTCCACGATGCCCACGGCGAGGTCCAGGGGATGCGCATCAACCGGGTCGATGGCCAGCGCCTCTACCCGGCCGAGATGCCGGCCGAGCTGAGCGAGGGCACGACCTTGTTCCGCAACCGCGACCAGGCCTTCGAACGCGCCCTGGAGAAGGATTCGGCCGAGCGTCGCGTCGCCGTCGAGGTGGTTTTCGCCGAGCACGCCGACCGCTTCGCGCTGACGCTACGCGACGAGGACAAGCTCAGTGTCACGGTCGACCTGCAAAAAGACGAAAAAATCGGCGTCGACCGTGCGCAGAATCCCGAGGCCGCACTGGCCAGGCTCAAGGAAAACCTGGGCAAGTTCGGCAACACGATGTTTGTTGCCGGCGACATCGAGCTGCAGTTGAGCGCGCCCTGGTTCTTCCCCGTTGGCGCGATCAACGCGCTGCGCCGCGATGCCGCCGCCCACCTCGAAGCCGCCCGCCTGGCCAGCCACCCGCGCCCGCCGCGCGCGGTACCGGCGGCCGAGCCGGCGCCCTATCCGCAGGAAGAACTGACCTACCTCGGCAACGTCTTCAACGGCAAGGCCCGCGCCTTCTACGAAAAACACGGCGTGCGCCTGATCGAGGATGCCTACGAGGCAGGCAGCGAAAAGGGCATGGTCTCGCTGATGATCACCCGCCACTGCCTGCGCTACAGCTTCAACCTCTGCCCGAAGGAAGTGAAGCACCTCAAGCCGGACCCGATGACGCTGATCAACGGCAGCGAGAAACTGATCCTCAAGTTCGACTGCAAGGCCTGCGAAATGCACGTCGTCGGCAAGATGAAGAAGGGCGTCACCCTCAACCTCGGCAGCATCCGGCCGGCCGGCGGCTGCGGATGACACCGGTGCCCTGCCCGTCCTGCGGGCAAACCATGGCCAAGCGCCGGCTGCCGCGCAACCTGCACGGCGAGGTCGTGCTCGACCTCTGCTTCCATTGCCATGGCGTCTGGTTCGACGAATTCGAAAGCGTCCAGATCACCCCGGGCGGTGTCATCGAGCTGTTCCGCCTGATCCACGAACACCGCGACGCGCCGCGCCTGCCGCTGCGCGACGCGCTGGCCTGCCCGCGCTGCAACGACCGCCTGCTGCACGGGCTGGACCGCTCCAAGCACGGCGGCCAGTTCAACTACCACCGCTGCCTGCAGAAGCACGGGCGCTTCACCACCTTCGCCCAGCTGATGATCGAAAAAGGCTTCGTTCGCCAGTTGACCGTCAGCGAGATCGACCAGCTCGCCGCCAGGGTCGGCAGCGTCCGCTGCACCGGTTGCGGCGCCCCGGTGGACATCCGCCGCGACCACGCCTGCCCTCACTGCCGGGCGCCGATCGCGATCCTCGATCCGGCCGCCGTCGAGCGCGCGCTGGCGCGCCTCGACCAGGCGGAGAACGAGCGCAGCCGGCGCGACGTCGAACTGCTCGGCGATGCGATCGTGATCCGCGAACGGGAAAAAGCGCGCTTCGCGCGCGAGCAGCGCCAACAGTTCAACCAGCTCGACGTCGGCGACCTCATCGTCAGCGGCGTCGACCTGCTCTGGCAGGTACTGCGCCGCTGAGCCGGCTCAGCCGCCGGCGGCCTTCAGCTCGACCGGCGCCAGCTCCAGCGAACGCTCGCCGCTGGCCAGCCAGACCGTGCCTTCCTGGATCGTGCAGGCGAGTTTCATGCTGCGCTCGGCCAGCGCCCCCAGCGCCTCGCTCTCCTCGGCGCTCAGGCGCAGCACCGTGAGATTGGCAAAGCGCTCGAGCTGCGGCGCGATCTGCTGCCACCAGACATCGACCGAACGCCCGCCGTAGGCGAGCACGACGGCCCGGTCGGCGCGGTTGCAGCCCTTGCGGATGCGGCTCTCGTCGGGCTGGCCGACTTCGACCCAGGTACGCAGCACGCCGCCCGGATCGACTTCCTGCAGCGCGCATTCGTCGTCGCTCGACAGGCCCTTGCCGAACGCCAGGTCGGGCCCGGCATGGAGCGCGAAGGCGAGGACGCGGACCATCATCCGGATGTCGTTCTCGGACGGATGGCGGGCAATGGTCAGCGGGTACTCGGCGAAATGCCCGCGATCGAGATCGGAAACCTGCAGTTCGGCCTTGAAGACCGTCGATTTGAGCGCCATCAGCAGCCCCGGAAAAAGCCGCGATTATCCCATGACGCGTCGGCCAAAGCCGATTAGGATGCGCCTTTCACGCCATCACCGCTTCCGGAAAAATGCTTCTCCAGGCCGTCGACCGTAAACGTTGCGCCAGCTGCCAGCGCTGGACCGGCCCGCGCTGCCCGGGCGAGCTGCCGGAGACGGTGGCGATCGAGTCGGAAACGGTGAGCGGCCTGTGCCAGGGCGGCGGCTGGCACGGCAGCGAGCGCCGCGCCCGCTCGGCCTGCGGCCACTGGCTGCGCTGGCAGGCGTTGCCGCCGCTCAGCTGAAGATCCGGTTGAGGAAGCGGCTGCGCGCCTCGATGCGGCCGAACAGGAAGTTGAGGTCGTCGTCCCAGTGCAGGCCGAGCAATTCGCAGGCACCGGCGGAAACCTCGACGACGCTGGCCTGGTCGTGACCGACCAGGTCGAGCGCGTTGGCCAGGGCCTCGCCAACGTGCGTCGCCGCGACCAGCTTGTCGGCTGGCGGATGCGCTTCGTGATGGTGGCGGATGGCGGCGACCACCGACGGCGGCAGCTGCCAGGCACCGGCCAGCACGCTGCCGATGGCGCAATGGTCGACGCCGAAATGCCGGCGCTCGGCCTCGATGATGTCCAGCCCCGGCTCCTGCTCGCGGCTCATCCGCACCATCTGGAATTCGAGCGGATGGCAGCGCGCCATCCACAACTGGCCGATATCGTGGAGCAAGCCGCAGACCAGCGCGAAATCGACCGAAGCACGCCCGATCCGGGCCAGTTCCTGGGCGGCGACGCCGACGGCGACGCTGTGCTCCCAGAACTGCCGGCCGACGTGGGCGCCGTGCGCGAACTCGGCCAGGCTCAGCGTGAGCACGATCTCGCGCAGACGCGCGACGCCGATCAGCGAGACCGCCACCTGCATGTCGCGGACATCGCGCTGGATGCGCCCGGCCATCGCCGCGGCATTGGCGATCGAAAGCACGCGCGCGGTGATCACCGGGTCGCGGCCGACCAGCTGGATCAGCGCGCCGATCGTCGCGTTGTCGTCGTCGAGGGTCATCAGCAGGTCATTCACCACCGTCGGAAAGGCCGGCAACATCTGCGCCCGTTCGACGATCACCCGTTCGCTCAAGGCCAGCGGCATCACAGGCTCCGGTAGGCGAGAACCGCCGCGTAGAGGCCGGCAACCGCCGGTCGCGAACGGTCGGCGCGGGCGAAGATGCGGTCGAGCCGTGCCCGGTGGCGCTCGATCGCCGCCGCCCGCTCCTCGTCGCTACGCGGGTCATCGAGCAGCACGCAGGCAAACTCGCCGTGGCGCAGCGCGATCTGATGCAGGTTGGAAGTGGTCAGTTCGTGGCCGACCGGCAACGTGAAATTGGTCACCCCATGCTCGGCGATCGCCAGCGGCGCACCGAGGACCATGCCTTCGATGATTTCGGAAAGCGGCAGATAACGCAGTTGCTGTCCCATGATTGGCGGGTTCTCTTTTTGAGGTTATGTATTAATTTTGTGATTTTTGCCGATTCAAGTCAAGTAGCATCAGCGGCCGTCGCTATAATGCGCGCATCCTCACTCGGTCTGACACATCATGCGCCCATTCGTTCTCGCCGTCTGCCTCGCCCTCAGCCCCCTGCTCGCCCGGGCCGAGATCGTCGATATCGACAACCGCGAACTGGCGGCCCTGATCGCCGAGGGCGTGCCGGTCGTCGATATCCGCCTCGAAAGCGAATGGCAACACACCGGGATCGTCGCCGACAGCCACCTGCTGACCTTCTTCGACGAGCGCGGCAAGGCCGACCCGGCCGCCTGGCTGGAAAAACTCAAGCCGGTCGCCGCCGCCGGCCAGCCGGTGATCCTGATCTGCCGCACCGGCAACCGGACCCGCGCGGTCGCCCGCTTTCTCGCCGAACAGGCCGGCTACAGCCGCGTGTACAACGTCCGCGCCGGGATCATGGGCTGGCTCCGCGACGGCGGCCCGGTGACCCCGGCAGCGCCGCGCATCGCCGCCTGCCGGGCGGCCAGGACCTGCTGAACGGAAAAACCCCACAAATTCCGTTGTTGTTTTTTGCGAAAACTTCGGCGATAGTTCGACTTCGCTGATTTTTCCCGATCCCGCATCCCGATGAACGCTTCCGCCGCCTTCCGCTCCGTTGCTGCCCGCGCAGTCTCGCTGCTGGTCGTCGTACGCGTCATCGTCGTAGGCGTCGTTACGCACGCGCCGTCGCGGACCGGGTAAGCAGAAGCAGCAGACAGTTTCCCCAAACCCCGCCGGCGCCACCGGCGGGGTTTTCGTTTGAGCCTCCCGGAAACGCCAGAACCCAAGGAGCCTCAGATGAGCGAAACCCCCAACGAAACCCTGACCGGTGCCCAGATCACCGTGCGCCTGCTCGAACGCCAGGGCGTGCGCCTGGTCACCGGTTATCCCGGCGGCGCCATCCTGCCGATCTACGACGCCCTCGGCCAATCGACCGCGATCCGCCACGTCCTCGCCCGCCACGAACAGGGCGCCGGCTTCATTGCCCAGGGCATGGCCCGCGTCTCCGGCGAAGTCGCTGTTTGCATGGCCTCCTCCGGCCCCGGCGCGACCAACCTGCTGACCGCCATCGCCGATGCCAAGCTCGATTCGATCCCGCTGGTCGCGATCACCGGCCAGGTGCCGAAGGCGATGATCGGTACCGACGCCTTCCAGGAAGTCGACACCTACGGCCTGTCGATCCCGATCACCAAGCACAACTTCCTGGTCTCCTCGACCGAGGAACTGCTCGAAGTGATCCCGCGCGCCTTCGCCATCGCCGCCTCCGGCCGCCCCGGCCCGGTGCTGATCGACATCCCCAAGGACGTGCAGAGCCGCGCCATCGAGGTTGCCGCCTGGCCCGAACCGGGCCATCGCAGCGCGCCGGCCGCCGCCGACGGCATGGCCCTGGCCGAAGCCGCCGGGCTGATCGCTGCGGCCAAGAAGCCCTTGCTCTACCTTGGCGGCGGCGTCATTCATGCCGGTGCCGCCGATCTGGCGGTCAAGCTTGCCGAGAAGGCCAATCTGCCGACGGTGATGACGCTGATGGCGCTCGGCGCGATGCCGGTCGACCACCCGCTGTCGCTGGGCATGCTCGGCATGCACGGCGCCCCCTACACCAACCTGGCACTCGACGAGTGCGACCTGCTGATCGCCGTCGGCGCCCGCTTCGACGACCGCGCCACCGGCAAGGTCGCCGCCTTCTGCCCGCAGGCCAGGATCATCCACATCGACATCGACGCCGCCGAACTCGACAAGATCAAGACCGCCCACGTCGGCATCGTTGCCGATGTCGGCGAAGCGCTCACCCGACTGTTGCCGCTGGTCCCGGAAAATCCCCGAAAATCGTGGGTCGACCGTGTCGATGCCCTGAAAACCGCGCATCCGCAACCGCTGCCCGGCCTCGACGATCCGCGCTCGCATTTCGGCCTGATCCGCGCCGTTGCCGCCTGCCTCGACGACGATGCCATCGTCGCCACCGACGTCGGCCAGCACCAGATGTGGGCGGCGCAAGCCTACCCGCTGCGCCGGCCGCGCCAGTGGCTGACCTCAGGCGGGCTGGGCACGATGGGCTTCGGCGTGCCGGCAGCGATCGGCGCCGCCCTCGCCGCACCGGAACGCACCGTCGTCTGCTTCACCGGCGACGGCTCGATCCTGATGAACATCCAGGAACTGGTCACCGCCGCCGAGCAAGGCGCCAACGTCAAGATCGTGCTCATGAACAACGCCGTGCTCGGCCTGGTGCACCAGCAGCAGACGCTGTTCTACGGTCAACGCCTGTTTGCCTCGGAATTCCAGGCCATGCCGGACTTCGTCACCACTGCCCGGGCGCTGGGCATCGCTGCCGTCGACCTCGACCAGGCGGCGAATCCCTGCGCCGCACTCGCCGACGCCTTCGCCCGCCCCGGTCCGTGCCTGATCCACGCCGGCATCGACGCCGAACAGAAGGTCTATCCCATGGTGCCGCCCGGCGCCGCCAACCGCGACATGATCGGAGCCCAAGCATGAACGCCAGCAACCGCAACGAAAACCAGGCCCTTGCCCGGGCCGTCCTGGAAATCGACGTCGCCAACCACCCCGGCGTGATGTCGCATGTGGTCGGCCTGTTCTCGCGCCGCGCCTACAACGTCGAGGGCATTCTCTGCCTGCCGGTCGGCGACGGCCGGCAGAGCCGGATCTGGCTGCTGGTCGGCGAGGACCAGCGATTGCCGCAGATGATCCGGCAGCTGGAAAAGCTCGAGGATGTCGGCGCGGTCCGCCGCCACCACGCCGAACACGCGGTGTTCACGCAACTGGAGGCTTTTTTCCGCCCCTGAAAGAAAAAACCCGGCCATCGCCGGGTTTTTCGTCAGCGCCCGAGGCAGAGCACGCTCGGATCGTCGTTGGCGACATCGGCCATGCGCTGCAGGTTGTCGAGCACCTTGAAGCTGGCCTTCTCCATTGCCTCGACATGGCGCAGCATCGCCGCATTGTCGCCGGCCAGGCGTGCCCGCAAGGCCTCGATGCCGAAGCGATGGACGTCGATGTGCGGCGGCTCGATCTCGCGATAGCCGGGGAGGACGCTGAAACACTCGCGGCCCTCGCCTTCGTAGTACCACTTGCCGAGACGGCAGGTGGTATGCGAGGCAACCTGGTCGGGATCGACCGTTTCCAGGCCGAACAGTCCGAGGTAGATGCGGAACTTGAAGACCAGGTGATCGACCTTGGCGACTTCGACGAAGCTCTTCAGCGAACTGCCGGCGATGACCTGTTCCATCTTGTGCGACAGGTCGATCAGGCGATTCATATCGGCGGTTGCCGCCTCACCGCGCTCGGCATACTGCTGGGCGGCGCCGGCCAGGGTTTCCATGGCGCTGCGGGCGCAGGTCGAGTCGTCGCGAATGCCACTGACCAGGCCGTCGATATCCTTGGTCGCCTTGGCGGTACGCTCGGCCAGCTTGCGCACCTCGTCGGCGACCACGGCGAAACCGCGCCCGGCCTCGCCGGCCCGCGCCGCCTCGATTGCCGCATTGAGCGCGAGCAGGTTGGTCTGATCGGCGATTTCATGAATCAGCTGGACGATGGCACCGATCTCGGTCGCCTGCTGGGCGAGCACGTCGACATCGCCGGCGGCCTTGGCCGAGCCTTCGGCCAGGCGATGCAGGTTGGCCGCGATCTCGGTCGTCGTCTGGCCGCTGCTCGCCGACACCGAGGCCGCTTCGACGGCCTGCTGGCGTTCTTCCTTGAGAGCGTTGGCCATCTGCCCGAGACTGCCCTGCGAACTCGCCAGCGACTGGCTGAACAGCGCCAGGTTGCCGAGGATGGCGCGCAGGTTGTCGCACTCGATTTCCTTCTCCTGCCAGGCTCGCTCGCGCTCGCCCAGGACCTGGCGCAGCTCGGCCAGTTCGGCAACCAGCGCGCCTTCACGGCGCGCGCTCTCGGCCAGCGAGCGTTCAAGCTCGCCGACCTTTTCCGCATTGCTCCAGAACATGATTTCCCTTTTCCGCATGGAGGCTTGTCGCCTCTGTTATTTTCGGCAAACCGTATATTCGGTTGTCACCTTTGCCATATTAACATGCGCTTGCCGCGACCAGCGGAATCGGGATCAGCTGCCGGCTATTCCTCTTCCGGCTCCTCGTACTCGTCCGGCAGACGGTGGGCGATGCCCTTGTGGCAGTCGATGCAGGTCTTGCCCTCGGCCTTCGCCGCCATGTGCTTCTTGTACGGCGTCTTGCGCTGGAGATCCTCGCTCATCGCCTCGAAGCTGTGGCAGTTGCGGCACTCGCGCGAATCGCTGGCCTTCATCCGGGCCCATTCACGGGTCGCCATTTCCATCCGGTGCGCCTTGAACTTCTCGGGCGTGTCGATGACGCCGGTGATCTTGCCCCAGACTTCCTTGCTCGCCTGGATCTTGCGGATCATCTTGTGGCTCCAGTCCTTGGGCACGTGGCAATCGGAGCAGACCGCCTGGACGCCGGTACGGTTGCTGTAGTGGATGGTTTCCTTGTATTCCTTGTACACGTTGTCACGCATCTCGTGGCAGCTGATGCAGAAATTCAGCGTGTTGGTGGCTTCCATGCCGGTATTGAAGCCACCCCAGAAGAGGATGCCCGAGGCGAAGCCGACCAGCAGCAGCGTCAGTACCGAATATTTGATGCTCGGCCGGCGCAACGCGCTCCAGCAACGCCGCAAGCCTCCCTGTGTTTCCTTGCTCATATGCCCCCCTGGCATCGTCGGTGCCCCGCCTGGCGAGGCACCAGGCTGGTTACAGTGTCAGGATGTACTGGACCAGGTTGCGTACCTGGGCTTCGTCCTTGGCCGGCGTCGTCTTGACCACCTTGTGCTCTTCCTCGGTTCCGTCGGACAGCTTGACCTTCGGCGCCGTCGTCAGGTGCGTCACCAGCTTCGCCTCGCTGTCGGCCTTGCCCTTGAACTTGGCGGCGACCTTCTTGAAGGCCGGGCCGTCCTTGTCCTTGTCCATGCCGTGGCACTGCGTGCATTTGTTCTGCTTCATCAGGTCCTTGGCGGCATCGACGTCGAGCGCCTGGGCGCCGGTGGCGAACAGCGCGGCGGTGGCGCCGGCGAGCAGCATGGATGCGAAGCTTTTCTGCGAACGATTCATTGATCTCTCCCGAAAATTGTCGGCCGGACGCGGGTTCCGGTTCCGTGCGCCATTGTCGCGAGCCGGTCGGCGCAATTCCTTGATCTGTGTCGCCAATTCCCGGGCGGCGGCGAAAAAAAAGCCAGGCATCGCTGCCTGGCTTGTCGAATGAGCCTTCCTGTCCGGAACTGCTCGCTGCTTATTTGGCGACCGGCGGGTGGAAGACTTCCGGCGCCGCGCCATGAGTATTGACTGCACCGATCGACTGGTCGACTTCCGGCAGCTTGTGGGCGATGCCCTTGTGGCAGTCGATGCAGGTCTTGCCTTCGGTGAAGGCCTGCTGGTGGGTGTTGGCACCGCGCCGGCCCTGGACGGCGTAGTCGAAGTACTCGAAGTTGTGGCAGTTGCGGCATTCCTGCGAGTTGTTGGCCTTCATCCGCGCCCATTCGCGGGTCGCCATCTCGAGCCGGTGCGCCTCGAATTTCTCGGGCGTATCGACGATGCCGGTGATCTTGCCCCAGACTTCCTTGCTCGCCTGGACCTTGCGGATGATCTTCGGCACCCATTCCTTGGGCACGTGGCAATCCGGACAGGTGGCGCGGACGCCGGAACGGTTCGAGTAGTGCACGGTGTTCTGGTACTCGGCGTAGACGTTGTTCTTCATCTCGTGACAGCCGATGCAGAACTCCTCGCGGTTGGTCATTTCCATCGCGGTGTTGAAGCCGCCCCAGAAGACGATGCCGGCCACGAACAGCCCGAGCACCGTGAGCACCCCGATGCCGGCCACCCAGGCCCGGACTCTTGCGGTCAACCCCGCCGGTTTGTTGTTTTCCATGATTCTTCTCCGTCAGCCGGGCTCAGCGAATGCCTTCGGCCGGCTTGAACTTGTTGGCCACCAGCGGCTTGGCGTCGACCTGCGGCACATGGCACTGCTGGCAGAAGTAGCGGCGCGGCGAGATGTTCGACAGCTCCTGGCCATCGCGCGTCTTGAAGTGGGTCAGCGAGACCTTGGTCGCGCCGGTTTCCTTGTAGCGCGTCCAGGAATGGCAATCCATGCACTTGTTGTATTTCATGGTCACCGTGTAGCCATCGGTCTTGTGCGGGATCAGCGGCGGCTGCTGGACGTAGTCGCGCTCGATCGGCGCACTCTCCTTCATCGTCTTGAAGGGGTCGGCCGACTCCGTTTCCGGTGCCTGGATCGCCGCGCCGCGCAGGCTCTTGAGCCCGCCCTCCGTGGCATGAACCGGGCCCCAGGACAAAGTGGAAGCCATAAGTGCCGCGGCCAAAGCAGCAGTCAACAGGCGGCTCTTGTTTTTCATGAATCGCTCCTTTGATCGAACCGATGAGTAAAGTGGAAAACGTGTTTGTTGCAGACATCGATGCAGCGACCGCAGTTGGTGCAATCGGGATCGAGGATGAGGGGACTGTCCTGCCCGGCCTTCTTCAGCGCCGGCCGGATCACCTGCGGTTCCGGGCAGACGGCGAAGCAGTCCATGCAGTCGTCGCAGCGACCGCGCTGGTCGGCAGTGATGCGGATCAGCGACTTCTGCCCGAGCAGGCCGTAGAAGGCGCCCATCGGACAGAGGTGACCGCACCAGCCGCGACTGGCGACCAGCAGGTCGTAGGCGAAGATCGCGACAACGGCGGCGAGACTGCCGGAGAGCCCGAAGATCAGGCTGCGTTGCAGGATCGTCACCGGATTGACCCATTCCCAGACGACCGTGCCGCTGAGCGCGGCGGCAATCAGGGAACCGGCCAGCACCCAGTAGCGGGTGTTGCCGTCCGGCGCCCGCCCCGACTTCAGGCCGAGTCGACGACGCAGCCAGGCGGCGGCATCGGTGACGACATTGACCGGGCAGACCCAGGCGCAGTAGATGCGACCACCGAACAGCGCGTAGAAGGCGATCACGATGGCCGCGCCGATCAGCGCCGAGGAAGCCGGCATGAAGCCGGCGGCCAGGCTTTGCACGAAGAGATAGGGATCGGTCAGCGGCAGCACGTCCAGCGTCAGCGACGAGGCCAGGTTGCCCTTGGCGATCCACAGACCGAACCACGGCCCGCTGAGGAAGAGCAGCAGCACGGTCAACTGCGACAGACGGCGCAAAACCAGGTAGCGGCTGGCGGCCAGCCAGCCCTTGTCGCGCACCGCCTCGCGGCCGGGACGCAGACTTTCGCGACGGGCGCTCATGGCTTCCACCCCGAATTCATGCCCGACGGCGCCGGCGTCTCGACGCGGACGTCGCCGTAGGCCTTTTCTTCCAGGCCGCGCACCGGCATCTCGACCTGCTCGCCGATCAGCGAGCCGCCGTGCTTCTGCTTCTCTTCCCAGCCCTTGCGGTAATGGTCGGGCAAGGCGCCCTTGGCCAGCTTGACCGGCATCACCTTGATCGCCGCCTCGGGCAGCACGCAGGCCGCCTCGCACTTGCCGCAGCCGGTGCAATGGTCGGAATGGACCGTCGGCAGGAGCAGCGCATGCCGGTCGGAACGCGGGTTGTGCAGGCTTTCCAGGGTGATCGCCCGGTCGATCACCGGGCACACCCGGTAGCAGACATCGCAGCGCAGGCCGAGGAAGTTGAGGCAGGTCTCCTGGTCGGAGAGCACCGCCAGCCCCATCCGCGCCTCGTGGATGTCGGTCAGCTTGGGATTCAGCGCCCCGGTCGGACAGGCCTTGACGCACGGGATGTCGTCGCACATCTCGCAGGGCACCGCCCGCGCCTTGAAATACGGGGTGCCGCCGGCGACCTCGCCGCCAACCGGTGCCAGCACCAGCGTGTCGTACGGACAGTCGCGCACGCACAGGCCACAGCGGATGCAGGCCGAGAGAAAGGCTTCGCCGGCGAGCGCGCCGGGCGGGCGCAGCGCCTGTGCCGGATTGGCCGACGCCGGCCGTACCGGCAGCCAGGACGCGAGGGTGAGCAGCGCCCCGCCGCCGGCCGCGGCGGCGATGCCGTTGAGGAACTTCCGGCGTGCCACGGAGGCAGGCGACACGCCGGGGTTCCCTTCAGGCTTGGCGGTGGGATTCGTGCTCACGGTCGACGTCCGTTTTCAGGCAAAAATCAGGCGCGAACGACCTTGACGGCGCACTTCTTGAAGTCCGTTTCCTTGGAAATCGGACAAGTGGCGTCGAGGGTCAGCTTGTTGACCAGCTTGCCTTCGTCGAAGAAGGGGATGAAGACCAGGCCGATCGGCGGCTTGTTGCGGCCCTTGGTCTCGACGCGCAGCTGGATCTCGCCGCGCCGCGAGGCGACCTTGACCTTCATGCCGCGCTGGATGCCGCGCTTGCGCGCATCTTCCGGGTGCATGTACATCACCGCTTCCGGCACCGAACGGTGCAGCTCCGGGACGCGCCGGGTCATCGAGCCGGTGTGCCAGTGTTCGAGCACGCGGCCGGTACACAACCACAGGTCGAATTCCTTGTCCGGCATTTCCGGGGGATCCTGGTAAGGCAGCGCGAAGATCACCGCCTTCTTGTCCTTGTGGCCGTAGAAGGCGAAGTCCTCGCCCTTCTTGACGTAAGGATCGTAGCCCTCGCGGAAGCGCCACAGCGTTTCCTTGCCGTCGACCACCGGCCAGCGCAGGCCACGTGCCTTGTGGTAGGTCTCGAAGCTGGCCAGGTCGTGGCCATGGCCGCGACCGAACTCGGCGTATTCCTCGAACAGGCCCTTCTGCAGGTAGTAGCCGAGTTCCTTCGACTCGTCGTTCATGTAGCCCTTGATCGCGTGGCTGTTCGCCTTCTCGACATCGGCCAGCGGGAACTTGTTCACCTTGCCGTTCTTGTAGAGGATGTCGAACAGCGTCTTGCCCTTGTATTCCGGCTTCTTGGCGATCAGCTCGGCCGGCCAGACATCCTCGACCTTGAAGCGCTTGGAGAACTCGATGTACTGCCACAGGTCGGACTTGGCCTCGCCCGGCGCCGCCACCTGCTGGCGCCAGAACTGGGTACGCCGCTCGGCATTGCCGAAGGCGCCTTCCTTCTCGGTCCACATCGCCGACGGCAGGACCAGGTCGGCGGCCATCGCCGAGACCGTCGGGTAGGCATCGGAAACGACCACGAAGGAAGCCGGATTGCGCCAGCCCGGGTAGATTTCGTCATTGACGTTCGGCCCGGCCTGCATGTTGTTGGTCGTCGTCGTCCAGTAGCACTTGAGCTTGCCGTCCTTCAGCATGCGGCTCTGGAGCACGGCGTGGAAGCCGATCTTGGCATTCAGCGTGCCTTCCGGCAGTTGCCAGATTTCCTCGGTGTGCTTGCGGTGATCGGGGTTCATCACGACCATGTCGGCCGGCAGGCGATGGGCAAAGGTGCCGACTTCGCGCGCCGTGCCGCAGGCGGACGGCTGGCCGGTGAGCGAGAACGGACCGCTGCCCGGCGTCGAGATCTTGCCGGTGAGCAGGTGCACGTTGTAGATCATGTTGTTCACCCAGGTACCGCGGGTGTGCTGGTTGAAGCCCATGGTCCAGAAGCTGACGATCTTCTTCTTCGGATCGGCATACAGCTCGGCCATCCGCTTCAGGCGGTCGGCCGGAACGCCGGACAGCTTGGCGGTCTTTTCCAGCGTGTATTCGGAAACGAACTTCTTGAACTCGTCGAAGGTGATCGGCTTGGCCGCGCCGGTATCGCCCTTCGGCTTGCCGTCGGCGCCGGGGTAGCCGTTCGACTTGGCATCCTTTTCCAGGGCGTGCGCCGGACGCAGGCCGTAGCCGATGTCGGTTTCGCCCATCTTGAAATTGACGTGCTTCTTGACGAAGTCCTGGTTGACCTTGCCGCTCTGGATGATGTGGTTGCAGATGTAGTTGAGGATCGCCAGGTCGGTATTCGGGACGAAGATCATCGGGTTGTCGGCGAGCTCGTAGCTACGGTGCTCGAAAGTCGACAGCACATGCACCTCGGAACCGGTATGCGTCAGCCGGCGGTCGGTGATGCGCGACCACAGGATCGGGTGCATCTCGGCCATGTTCGAGCCCCACAACACGAAGGCGTCGGCGTTCTCGATGTCGTCGTAGCAGCCCATCGGCTCGTCGATGCCGAAGGTGCGCATGAAGCCGGCCACCGCCGAGGCCATGCAGTGGCGGGCGTTGGGGTCGAGGTTGTTGGAACGGAAACCGGCCTTCCACAGCTTCGCTGCGGCATAGCCTTCCCAGATCGTCCATTGGCCGGAACCGAACATCCCGATCGAGGAGGTCATCTCATTGACCGGCTTGCCGGCGTTGGCCTTCATGTCGGCCTTGAGCGCTTCCTTCCACTTCTCTTCCATGATGTCGAAGGCCTGCTTCCAGGAAATCGGCTGGAATTCGCCGTTCTTGTCGTACTTGCCGTTCTTCATCCGCAGCAGCGGCGTCGTCAGGCGGTCCTCGCCGTACTGGATCTTCGACAGGAAGTAGCCCTTGATGCAGTTCAGGCCGCGGTTGACCGGCGCATCCGGATCGCCCTGGGTGGCGACGATGCGACCGTTCTGGACACCGACCAGCACCGAGCAGCCGGTGCCGCAGAAGCGACAGGCCGCCTTGTCCCAGCGCACTTCGGTGGTCGCCCCGGCCGGCTTGGCGGCCTGGGCAGTCATGGGAATCCCGGCGGTTGCTGCAGCGGCAGCCACTGCCTGGGTTTTCAGGAAATCACGGCGATTCATGGTCATGGTCAAGCCTCCTCGGGTTCAAGCGCGTCGTCGCAGTATTCGTAAGCCAGGGTCACCGACATCACATGCGGCACGTGATGGACCCGAATGATGGAATCGGAAACGGCATAGCCCTCGCCGTCTTCGATCAGGACAAGCATGCGTCCGTCGCCCTGATCGTGCGCGACGGAGGCGCCGGGCACGGCCTCGACGCCCAGCTGGACGTCCCGGGTGTGCTCGGGCAGGTATTTCAGGACGAGACTGACGATTTTCATGCGGCACCTCGAAGGGCTAGGGATGGGGAATTCGGCGCAGCGATACGGATCGCCTGCGTCGGGCAATCGGCAAGGCAGGCGCCGCAGCCGGTGCAGGCGGCGGCATCGAGCCGCGGCCGCGAGACGCCGCCGAGCGCCGGGGGGAAATGGATGGCACGGGTTTCGCAGCTTTCGCCGCAGGTCCGGCAGACGACGCTGCGCTCGGCCAGGCAGGCCGCCGAGAACACCGCCTGCAAGACCCACGGGGCCTGCCCGGCAACCTCGCGCAGGGCCTGCGGCCGGCACACCCGGCGGCATTCGCCGCAGAAGGTGCAGCCTTCAGGGGCCTGACCGGCGCCGAAAACGGCTTCCGGATAACCACCGCCGCCCTTGACCAGCAAGCCGGTCGGACACACCGCAAGACATTCGCCACAACGCGTGCAGGCTTCCTGGAAGGCAGCTTCCGCCAGCGCCCAGGGGGGGCGGAAGGCCGGTTCCGCACGGGCGGCACCGAAGAAGGCACGACGGGAAAGACTCACGTTACTGACTCGCGAAATTGATCTGTGATGCATCCTACGCGGCGAAACCACACGCCGACAGGGGCCAAAATGCGTCGAAACGGTCGCGATCTACGCCTTAATGGGTAGGATTTCCCGCAACGGGAAAACGGCTTTTTCCCTTAGAATCAAGCCCATGAAAAACCAGCCAGCCAGCCGCCAGCGCGCCGCGAATACCCCGCTGTTCAAAAGGGGTAATCCCCAATACACGCGATGAAGCGCTTTCTCCTCTCGATCACCCAGGCGCTGCACGAATCGGTCCTGGTCCGCCTCGGCCTGGCAATGGGCATCCTCGCCCTGCTCTCCTTCGCCTCCATCGTCACCTCGACGGTGATCGCCGAGAACATCAGCGGCCAGGCCAGCGCGATCAACGTTTCCGGCTCGCTGCGGATGATGAGTTTCCGCAGCCTGAGCGAAGTCCAGCAGCCGGAAAAGCGCAGCCTGGCACTGACCACGATCGAGCAGTTCGAGCGCCGCCTGAACGGCCTCGACCGCCACATCCAGAGCAAGGCCAGCAGCGACGCCCCGTCGCGCCAGGCGATCAACGTCGTCACCCGGCGCTGGACCGAGCACATTCGCCCGCTCGCCCGCGCCGCCGCCGACGGCAACCCGGACGCCCTGATCCAGATGGCCCAGGACATTCCGGCCTTCGTCGAGCAGATCGACCGCGCCGTCCTGTTGATCGAGGAAGACCTCGAGCACAAGGTGCGCTGGTTGCGCGCAACGCAGTTCGCGCTGCTGGCGCTGATCGTCATCGTCAGCCTGGTCACCAGCTGGATGCTCAAGCGGCAGCTGGTCGAGCCGCTGGCGCAACTGCTCAAGGCGGCGAAAACCGTGTCGCGCGGCTCGTTCACCGTGCGCGTCCGCCACGTCGGCGGCGACGAACTCGGTCAGCTCGGGCGCGCCTTCAACACGATGGTCGCCGAGATCGCCAACATGTACGCCCACCTCGAGGAGAAGGTCGAGGAAAAGACCGAGGCGCTGACGCGTACCAACCAGTCGCTCGAACTGCTCTACCGGGTCAGCCAGAAGCTGTCGGCCAGCGACCTGACGCTCGACCAGCTGCAGGCCATCCTGCGCGAGGTCGAGGATGCGCTCGACCTCGGCCACAGCATGATCTGCGTCAGCGACAACGGCCACCTGCCGGCGCATCCGGTGGTCGGCGACCTGACCCAGGAAGAGATCGGCAAGTGGTGCGGCCGTCAGGATTGCGGCCAGTGCTTCGCGCGCGCCAGCGAAACCCTGACCGAGCAGTCGACGGCGAGCAACGTCGTGGTCGTGCCGATCGGCGAGGCCGGCGGACTGCACGGCACGCTGCCGATCGTGCTGCGCTCGCGCGAACCGCTGCCGCTGGACAAGGCACGGCTGATCGAAACGGTCGGCCACCATGTCTCGAATGCCCTGATCAACATGCGCCGGACCGAGGAGAAGCACCGCCTGGCGGTGCTCGAGGAGCGCTCGGTGATTGCCCGCGAACTGCACGACTCGATCGCCCAGTCGCTCAGCTACCTGCGCATCCAGGTCACCCGCCTGGAAAAGTGCATCGACCAGGGCTGCGACGCGCGGACCATCGCCGTCGAGCTCAAGGACGGGCTCAGTTCCGCCTACCGCGAGCTGCGCGAACTGATCACCACCTTCCGCCTGCGCATCGACGAGCGCGGCTTCGGCGTCGCCCTCCAGGAAACCATCGCCGAGTTTTCGGCCAAGCTCGGCTTCCCGATCGAGCTGCACAACACGCTGTCCGGCATCGTTCTTTCCGGCAACGAGGAAATGCATGTCATCCGGATCATCCGCGAGGCCCTGTCGAATATCGAGCGCCATGCCCAGGCCGGTCGCGCCAGCGTGCACATCGAGGTCGCCGCCTCGCACCATGTCTGCATCCGCGTCGCCGACGACGGCCGCGGCTTCGACCCGGCGGCGACGCCGGCCAACCATTTCGGCACCACGATCATGCGCGACCGTGCCCACATCCTCGAAGGCGAACTCGGCGTCAGCAGCACGCCGGGCGCCGGCACCACGATCACCCTGAACTTCCTGCCGCAGAAATACCGGCAGAGCGAAACCTGAGAAAACGACCATGCCCGACAAGACCCGTGTCCTGATCATCGACGACCATCCGCTGTTCCGCCGCGGCGTCAGCCAGCTGCTCGGCCTCGCCGCCGGCTTCGAGATCGTCGGCGAAGCCGCCAGCGGCCAGGAAGGCATCGAACTGGCGAAAAACCTCGAGCCCGACCTGATCCTGCTCGATCTCAACATGAAGGGGATGAACGGCCTCGAGACCCTGCGCACGATGCGCGACCTCGAGATCGACGCGCGCATCATCCTGATCACCGTTTCCGATGCGCCCGAGGACCTGATCGCCGCGATCCGCGCCGGCTCCGACGGCTACATCCTGAAGGACAACGATCCCGACGACATCCTCAAGCTGATCGACAGCGCCATGCACGGCCGCAACGCCATCAGCCCGGAACTGACCAGCCTGCTGGCGACCGCGCTGCGCGAGGAAAGCGTCGTCGAGCAGCGCAGCCAGGCCAACCTCACCGAGCGCGAGACGGCGATCCTCAAATGCCTGGCCGCCGGCATGTCGAACAAGCTGATCGCCCGCGAACTCGACATCATGGAAAGCACCGTCAAGGTGCACATCCGCAACCTGCTCAAGAAGCTCAAGTTCCGCTCGCGCGTCGAAGCCGCAGTCTGGGCCGTCGCCAACCATCTCGGCTGAAACAAAAAGGGCGCGACAACGGTCGCGCCCCTGGTGCTGCCGCCACCCCGCTCAGGCAGCGCGCAACTTGTACCAGGCGAGATAGGCCCAGCAAGCGGCACAGAAGCCGGTGCTCAGGTCGATGAAGGCGAAGACCAGGATGGCCCAGGCCGGAATCATGCCGACGCCGGAATCGAGCACCCAGGTCACGAACATCGCCGTACCGGCGATGCCGGCGATCTTGTCGGCGAACATCTTGGAGCCGGCGTTCTGCAACTTGGCCAGCCCGAACTTCCCGGTCAGGCCGGCGAACAGCTTGTACGACAGGCACTTGTGCGGCGACACGAAGCCGCGCAGCAGACCGCCGAAAGCCAGCAGCAGCGAAACCCACTTATACGGCGTGAACAGGTAGATGGCGGCGATGACGAAGCTCATCGTCGCCTGCAGGCGGTAGGCATTGGCGCAAACCGGGGCAATGTCGAAACGCAGCATGGAAAACTCCGCACAAATATAATTAGGTGCTTATATTAGCATATTGCGTTTTATACTGGCAATGACTAATGCCCGCCATGCCACCGCTTCTCGCCGGCCGGCACGGCAAAGGGCAACCAGTTTTCCGGTGGCGGCAACGGGCAGGTGGCGAAAGGCGTGAACGCGCAGGGCGGGTTGAAGGCGCGGTTGAAATCGAGGCGGATGCTGCCGTCGACCGCCGGTTTCGCCTTCAGGAAACGGCCGGCACCGTAGGTCTCGCGGCCGCTCGTGCGGTCGCGGAAGACGAAGAAGACCTCGCGCTCGCCGACCGCCATCGGCAAAAGTTCGACTTTTTGCCCGTCGACCGTGAACGCCGCCTTGAAGGCGACCGTCACCGGCTTCAGCTCGCCGGTGACGTTGGGCACTTCCATGGTCACCGGCGGCAACAGCGGCAACCACTCGGCGTCGACGACCCAGGCCGGGTCTTCGGGAAAATGCTCGATGCCGGCGAACGGCTGGCGCGTCGCCCAGGCCCGGTCGCGCACGCGGGCGGCGAAACGGCCGTCACGGTCGACGATGAAAAACGACAGATTTTCGTGGTCGACCGTGGACGGCTGGCCGTCGCGGTCGGTCGCCAGCGCCCTCGCCTCGCCGCCGGCCGGCTGCCAGAAGACGCTGCCGTCGCGCTGGACCAAGTCGCCGAGATGCTGCGGTCCGGACGGCAGACGGACACTGCAGTCGTCGCCGCTGCCGACCTTGCTCACCACCGCCTCCAGCCAGAACAGGCCGACCAGGCCAAGCCAGCTGTCGGCACCGGCGAGTTCGGCGTGGCGGGCCTGCCGCCATTCCTCCAGGGTCGCTTTCATTTGCTTACAATCCTTTCGTAACCGTTTTCCGCCGCTTGTCCGTTAATCGGAACACGGCCCCTTGCCGAGAAAGAGAGAGAAAAACCATGAAAAAATTCCTTTGCATCGCCTTGCTCGCAGCCTCGCCGCTGTTTTCCGGCGCCAGCGACCTGCGTGTCGATATCGGTTCGGTCCGCGTCCAGACCGGCGGCGTCACCGTCACCTTCGGCAGCCGCAACGACCGCGGCTATTACTGGGACGGCTATGAATGGCGCGAGCCCGGTTACTGGAAGAAGCACCACGGCCCGCGCGGCGAGAAATACTATACCGGCCGGCCGCAGGGCGTGCCGCACCAGGGCCCCGGTTTCTGCCCGCCGGGCCAGGCCAAGAAGGGCAACTGCTGACGACGAGGGCGGGCCGAGACGGCCCGCCCTTTGATCGACCGCCGGCGCATCAGCCCTTGGCAAAGCGCAGGATGCCTCCCTCGCAACTGACGCGGATGACATCCTTGGCGGCGAACCTGCCTTCGAGGATGGCCTTGGCCAGCGGATTCTCGATCTGCTGCTGGATCGCGCGCTTGAGCGGCCGCGCCCCGAACACCGGATCGAAGCCGGCCTGGGCGATTTCCGCCAGTGCCGAATCCTCGACAACGATGCCCATTTCCAGCTGCGCCAGCCGCTTTTCCAGGTAGCCAAGCTGGATCCTGGCGATGCCGGCGATGTTCTTCTCGTCGAGGGCGTGGAAGACCACCACCTCGTCGATGCGGTTGATGAACTCCGGCCGGAAATAGGTCTTCACCTCGCCCATCACCGCCAGCTTGATCAGCTGGTACTCGTCGCCCTGCATCTGCTGGATCATCTGACTGCCGAGGTTCGACGTCATGACAATCACCGTATTCTTGAAGTCGACCGTGCGACCCTGGCCGTCGGTCATGCGGCCATCGTCAAGGACTTGCAGGAGGACGTTGAAGACGTCCGGATGCGCCTTTTCCACCTCGTCGAGCAGGATCACGCTGTACGGCTTGCGACGCACCGCCTCGGTCAGGTAGCCGCCTTCCTCGTAGCCGACGTAGCCCGGCGGCGCGCCGATCAGGCGGGCAACCGAGTGCTTCTCCATGAACTCGCTCATGTCGATGCGGATCAGGTGTTCCTCGCTATCGAACATGAACTCGGCCAGCGCCTTGCACAGCTCCGTCTTGCCGACACCGGTCGGGCCGAGGAAGAGGAAGGAGCCGTAGGGCTTGTTCGGGTCGGCGAGGCCGGCGCGCGAACGGCGGATGGCGTCGGCGACCAGGCGCACGGCCTCGTCCTGGCCGACGACGCGGTTGTGCAGGCGCTCTTCCATCTTCAGCAGTTTGTCGCGCTCGCCCTGCATCATCTTGCTTACCGGGATGCCGGTGGCGCGGCTGACCACCTCGGCGATTTCCTCGGCGCCGACCTGGGTGCGCAGCAACTTGTTCTTCTGCTGGGCGCCGTCGCCCTCGGCTTCGGCCTTCTTCAACTGCGCTTCCAGTTGCGGCAGCTTGCCGTATTGCAGCTCGGCGACCTTCTCCAGCTTGCCTTCGCGCTGCAGGCGGGCGATTTCGGCCTTCAGATGGTCGATTTCCTCCTTGATCTGGGCGGAACCGAGGACGGCCGACTTCTCGGCCTTCCACACTTCTTCCAGATCAGAGTATTCCTTGGTCAGCGTGCCGATTTCCGCCTCGATCAGCGTCAGGCGCTTTTTCGAGGCCTCGTCCTTCTCGCGCTTGACCGCCTCGCGTTCGATCTTCAACTGGATGATGCGGCGGTCGAGCTTGTCCATCACTTCCGGCTTGGAGTCGATTTCCATCTTGATGCGGGCGGCGGCCTCGTCGATCAGGTCGATGGCCTTGTCCGGCAGGAAGCGGTCGGTGATGTAGCGATGGCTCAACTCGGCGGCGGCAACGATGGCCGGGTCGGTGATGTCCACGCCGTGGTGCAGCTCGTACTTCTCCTGCAGTCCGCGCAGGATGGCGATGGTCGATTCGACGGAAGGCTCATCGACCAGCACCTTCTGGAAGCGGCGTTCGAGCGCGGCGTCCTTCTCGATGTACTTGCGGTATTCGTCGAGCGTCGTCGCGCCGATGCAGTGCAGTTCGCCGCGCGCCAGGGCGGGCTTGAGCATGTTGCCGGCGTCGATGGCGCCCTCGGCCTTGCCGGCACCGACCATGGTATGGATTTCGTCGATGAACAGGATGATGCGGCCTTCGTCCTGCGCCACTTCCTTCAACACCGCCTTCAGGCGCTCCTCGAATTCACCGCGGTACTTGGCGCCGGCGAGCAGGCCGGCCATGTCGAGGACCAGCACCTTCTTGCCCTTCAGGGTTTCCGGCACCTCGCCATTGACGATGCGCTGCGCCAGGCCTTCGACGATGGCGGTCTTGCCGACGCCCGGCTCGCCGATCAGCACCGGGTTGTTCTTGGTGCGGCGTTGCAGGATCTGGATGGCACGGCGGATTTCGTCGTCGCGGCCGATCACCGGGTCGAGCTTGCCCATGGCCGCGCGCTCGGTCAGGTCGATGCAGAATTTCTTCAACGACTCGCGCTGGCCTTCGGCCTCCTGCGAATCGACATTCTGGCCGCCGCGTACGGCCATGATCGCCGCTTCCAGCGCCTTCCGCTGCAAGCCGTGCTGTTTCGCAATGCGGCCGGTCTCGCCCTTGTCGTCGCAAAGGACGAGCAGGAACATCTCGCTGGCGATGAACTGGTCGCCGCGCTTCTGCGCTTCCTTGTCAGTGAGGTTGAGCAGGTTGCCCAGATCGCGGCCGACCTGCACGTCGCCGCCGTGGCCTTCGACCTTGGGCAGGCGGGTCAGCGCGCCTTCGATGTCGCGCTTCAGGGCCGGCACATTGACGCCGGCACGCGCCAGCAGCGAGGCGGTGCCGCCATCGTCCTGGCCGAGCAGCGCCAGCAGCAGGTGCTGCGCTTCGATGAATTGCTGGTCGTTGCCATTGGCCAGGCTCTGGGCGTCACCCAGGGCCTGCTGGAACTTGGTGGTGAGTTTGTCGAGTCGCATGATTTCTCCCGGCGGGAAGGTTCCGATGCAAGCCAGATGCGGACATCCCCCCCGATTTCAAGCCAGAACAAGGTAATTCTTGTGAAAACCCCCTATTGCGTTGCGGAGTTTTGCGGGTAAGCTTGCCCCCGGCTTGAACAAAGACACAAAAACGAGAGGAGAACCATGTCCGGATCGACCATGACCCTGCGCGGAAAACTGACCGCCATGACGCTCGCCACCATCGGTGCGCTGATCATCCTGTTTGCCGTACTGCTCGTCGACGGCAAGCAACGGATGATGGAAGACCGCCAGAACAAGGTCCGCAACCTGGTCGAAGTCGCGCAGCTGACGGTGGCGCACTTCGAAGCCCAGGCCAAGGCCGGCAAGATCAGCGAGGACCAGGCCAAGCAGCTCGCCGCCGACGCGATCCGCGACATGCGTTACGACAACGTCGAGTATTTCTGGATCAACGATCTCAACGACCTGATGGTCATGCACCCGATCCGCAAGGATCTCGAAGGCAAGAAGCTCGACCAGCTCAAGGACAAGAACGGCAAGCTGCTGTTCCTCGAGTTCAACAGCGTGGTCAAGAACAAGGGCGCCGGTTTCGTCGATTACCTGTGGCCGAAGCCGGGTGCCGACGAAGGCGTGCCGAAGATTTCCTACGTCATGGGTTTCAAGCCCTGGGGCTGGGTGATCGGTACCGGCATCTACATCGACGACGTCGACGCCCAGTTCCGCCGCGACGCGATCAAGCTGCTGCTGTGGGGCCTGGGTATCGGCGGCTTCATCGCCGTCTCCCTGCTGCTCGTCTCGCGCAGCATCATCCGCACGCTCGGCGGCGATCCCGCGGCTGCCTCTGCGATCACCCGCCGCATCGCCGCCGGCGACCTGTCCTCGCCGGTCGACTGCCCGCCGGGCGAGAACCTGCTGGCCGATATCCGGGCGATGCAGGACACGCTGCGGACGATGATCTCGACCATCGTCAGCAACGCCGAACACGTCGCCAGCGCCGCCGACCAGTTGCTCAACGCTTCCGAGGAAGTCGCCGACCGTGCCCGCCAGCAGAGCGACGCTGCCTCGTCGATGGCCGCCTCGGTCGAGGAAATGGCGGTCAGCATCGACCAGGTCAAGGAAAACGCCGGTGAGGCGCATGGTATTTCGCAGCAGTCGGCGGTCATCTCCGAAGAAGGCGCCGGCGTCATCCACACTGCCGCCAGCGAGATGCGCAAGATTTCGGAAGCCGTCCAGGCCTCGTCGGAAATCGTCGAGGATCTCGGCCGCCAGTCCGACCAGATCACCTCGATCGTCAATACCATCCGCGAGATCGCCGACCAGACCAACCTGCTCGCCCTCAACGCCGCCATCGAGGCCGCCCGTGCCGGCGAACAGGGGCGTGGCTTCGCCGTCGTCGCCGACGAGGTGCGCAAGCTGGCCGAACGCACCAGCCTGTCGACCACCGAGATTGCCGAAATGGTCACCAAGATCCAGAACGGCACCAGGAGCGCCGTCGGCAGCATGCAGTCGGGCGTCGCCAAGGTCAGCAAGGGGGTCGAACTGGCCAATCAGGCCGGCGACTCGATCGAACGCATCCGCGACGGGGCACAGCGCGTCACCTTCGTCGTCAACGGCATCTCCGACTCGATCAGCGAACAGAGCCAGGCCAGCAACGACATCGCGCAGAAACTGGAAACGATCGCCCAGATGTCCGAGGAAAGCGCCATTGCCGTGCGCCATACGGCCGACGCCGCACGCCGCCTGCACACGCTGTCGGGCGAACTGCACGAGGCCGTCGCCCGCTTCCGCACCTGAACTCGATCCTTACTGGAAACAGACAGGGGCGCCGCGGCGCCCCTGTTTCATTTCTGCCAGCGCGCCGCGGCGCTGTCGTCAGTGTCGCGGGCATCGACCCAGCGCCCGCCGTCGGCTGTCGCTTCCTTCTTCCAGAACGGCGCCCGCGTCTTCAGGTAGTCCATGATGAACTCGCAGGCGGCAAACGCCTCGCCGCGATGGGCACTGGTCACCGCGACCAGGACGATCTGGTCGCAGGGCCTGAGCGGCCCGACACGGTGGATCACCAGCGCGTCGTAGATGTCCCAGCGCCCCCGGGCTTCCGCGACGATTTCCTCGAGCGCCTTCTCGGTCATGCCCGGATAGTGCTCCAGCGTCATCTCCGAGACGCTGGCGCCATCGTTGAGATCGCGGACCAGGCCGAGGAAGCTGGCCAGGGCGCCGACCCGGGCGTCGCCGGCGCGCAGCGCGGCCAACTCGGCGCCGACGTCGAAATCCTCCTGCTGGACACGTACCGTCATCGTCAGATCACCTCGCGCGCTTCGAGGAAGCGCAGGTTGGGATATTTTTCCTTGACCATGTTCAGGTAGACATTGTTCGGCGCCAGGTAGACCGGGTCGTCGGCCCCGTCGAGGGCGACGTTGGCGCTATAGCGCTCGGACAGCTGCTTGAGCTCGCCGGCGTCGCCGTGGATCCAGCGCGCCGTCGAACAGTTGTAGCTTTCGAAGATGACCTGAACGCCGTATTCGTTCTCCAGACGGCTGGCGACGACGTCGAACTGCAGCGTGCCGACCGCCCCGAGGATCAGGTCGGTGCCCGACAAGGGGCGGAAAAGCTGCGTCGCCCCTTCTTCAGCAAGTTGTTGAAGACCTTTCTGCAATTGCTTGATCTTCAACGGATTTGCAATGCGCGCCAGGCGGAAATGTTCGGGCGCGAAAGACGGGATGCCGGTGAAGCGCAGGTCCTCGCCCTCGGTGAAGGTTTCGCCGAGGCGGATCGAGCCGTGATTGGGAATGCCGATGATGTCGCCCGGCCAGGCTTCGTCGGTGGTCGAGCGGTCACGCGCCATGAAGGTGATGGCGTTGTTGATCGACAGCGTCTTGCCGGTGGCCACCTGCTTGACCTTCATGCCCCGGTCGAAACGGCCCGAGCAGACGCGCAGGAAGGCGATCCGGTCGCGGTGCTTGGGGTCCATGTTGGCCTGGATCTTGAACACGAAGCCCGAGAACTTCGGCTCGTTCGGCTCGACCTTGCGCGTCACCGCCGGCCGGGCAATCGGCGCCGGCGACAGGTCGACGACGGCATCGAGCAGGCTCTGCACGCCGAAGTTGTTCACCGCCGAGCCGAAGAACACCGGCGACTGCTTGCCGGCCAGGTAGGCCTCGGCGTCGAAGGTATGCGAGGCACCGCGCACCAGTTCGATGTCCATGCGCAGTTCGTCGGCCTGCGAGCCGATCAGTTCGTCGAGGCGCGGGTTGTCCAGCCCCTGGATGATCTCGGCCGTGCCCTTCTCGGCCTGCGGGTCGAAGAAGGCGATGGCGTCGTCGTAAAGGTGGTAGACGCCGCGGAAACGCTTGCCCATGCCGATCGGCCAGGTCATCGGCGCGCACTGGATGCCGAGCACCGACTCGATTTCGTCGAGCAGGTCGATCGGTTCCTTGCCTTCGCGGTCGAGCTTGTTGATGAAGGTCAGGATCGGCGTGTCGCGCATGCGGCAGACGTTCAACAGCTTGATCGTCTGTGCCTCGACGCCGTTGACCGAGTCGATCACCATGGTTGCCGAGTCGACGGCGGTCAGCGTGCGGTAGGTATCTTCCGAGAAGTCCTCGTGGCCCGGCGTGTCGAGCAGGTTGACCATGCACTCGCGGTAGGGGAACTGCATCACCGACGAGGTCACCGAGATGCCGCGCTGCTTTTCCAGCTCCATCCAGTCCGAGGTTGCATGGCGCGAGGCCTTGCGGGCCCGCACTTCGCCGGCCACCTGGATGGCGCCGCCGAACCACAGCAGCTTTTCGGTCAGGGTGGTCTTGCCCGCGTCAGGGTGGGAAATGATCGCGAAGGTACGGCGACGGGAAATTTCTTGGTCGAGCTGGCTCACGGTTGGGCAGGAAAATTGGGAAAGGCGGCGATTATACCCGCAGCCCCCGGCCTTCCCCAGATTGCCCTAGCGATAGCTGGCGAACACCGCCGCCGTCGCGTCGCGCTGGACCAGCAGGACGTCGTAAGGGTCGCGGCGACCGTTGTAGGCCGGTCCGTCCATGCCCGGCGAGCCGACCGGCATGCCGGGCACGGCGAGGCCGATGGCGCTCGGCCTGGTAGCCAGCAGGCGGCGGATGTCGTTGGCTGGGACATGGCCTTCGAGCAGGTAGGCACCGACCTTGGCGGTATGGCAGGAGGCGTAGCGCTCGGGCATGCCCAGCTTGCGCCGGGCGCCGTCGAGGTCGCCGACCTCGTAGGCGCGGACGGCAAAGCCGGCGCCTTCGAGATGGGCGATCCAGTCCTTGCAGCAACCGCAGTACGGACTCTTCCAGACCTCGACCAGGACCTTGGCCGGCGCCGCCAGCGCCAGCCCGGGCAGGCCGAGCGCGAGCGAAGCCAGCAGCAGCCGGCGGCGTTCGATGTTGGCCATCAGCGTCTCCTTACTTGACGACCGCGCGCGCCTGCAGCGGCTTCTGGCCCGGCCAGACGACATTGAGCAGCAGCTTGTCGCCGGCGGCGAGCGTCCCCTGCCCTTGCAGCAGATCGTTGCCGGCCGGCTTCAGTTCGATCTCGCGCTTGGCGCCGCCGGAAAGCACCGTCAGCTTGCCGCTGGCACCGGCGGTGGCGACCGGCGCGCCGTGGTTGCTGACATGGACGGTCAGCCCGCCGTCCTTGCCGACGATCTCGAACTGGGCGTGACCGGCTTCGGCGACGATGCCGCCGTGCATCGGCTGGCCGTGGGATTCATGGGCGATGGCGACGTTGACGGTCAACGCGGTGGAAAGGCAAAAAACGGAAATCAGCTTGTTCATGGGTTTTCTCCTGGCAAATGAAAAATCAGAGGGCTTCGTTGAAATTCTCGCGCTGCAGGCGCTCGGCCGCCTTGCGACCGAACAGCCAGAACAGCGCGGGGGTGATGAAGGTGTCGAGCAGCGTCGCGCCGACCAGGCCGGAAAAGATCACCACGGCAACCGGATGCAGGATCTCGGTGCCCGGCTGTTCGGCCTCGAAGAGCAGCGGCGCCAGCGCGAAGGCGGCAACCAGCGCGGTCATCAGCACCGGCGTCAGGCGTTCGAGCGAACCGCGGACGATCATCGCGGTGTCGAACTGCTCGCCCTCGAAACGCATCAGGTTCAGCCAGTGGCTGACCTTGAGGATGCCGTTGCGGGTCGAGATGCCGGCCAGCGTGATGAAACCGATCAGCGCCGCGATCGACAGCGGCTGCCCGGACAGCCACAGGCCGAAGACGGCGCCGACCAGCGCCAGCGGCACGTTGGCCATGATCAGCGCGGCGAGCAGCGCCGAACGGTAGCGGCCGTAGAGGACCATGAAGATCAGGATCGCCGAGCCGACGGCGAGCACCGCGATCAGCCGTGCCGCCTCTTCCTGCGCCTGGAACTGGCCGCCGAGGGTGATGAAGTAGCCTTCCGGCAGCGGCTGTTCGGCGATCGCCGCGCGGATGTCGGTGACGACGTCGGACAAGGCCCGCCCCTGCGCGTTGAGCGAGATGACGATGCGCCGCCGGCCGTCGTCGCGGATCACCTGGTTCGGTCCGTCGCCATCCTCGATGCGCGCCAGCTGGGCCAGCGGCACAGGCCCGGCCGGCGTCTCGACGAGCAGGCCGCGCAGGCCGTCGATGCCGCGCGCGCTTTCCGGCAGGCGGACGAGCAGGTCGAAGCGGCGGTTGCCGTCGACGATCTGGGTGACCTTCTCGCCATCGACCAGGATCTGCAGGTTGCGCAGCAGCTGCCCGGACGACAGCCCGTAGCGCGCCGCCGCGTCGAAATCGACATGGACCTTGATCTGCGGCGCCAGCACCTGCTTCTCGATTTCCAGGTCGGCAACCCCGTCGATCCGCTGCAGGCGCTGCTGCAGCAGCGCAGCCTGGGCTCGCAGCGTGTCGAGGTCGTCGCCGAAGACCTTGATCGCCACCTGGGCGCGCACGCCCGACAGCATGTGGTCGATCCGGTGCGAGATCGGCTGGCCGAGGTTGAGGCTGCCCGGCAGGTCCTTCAGGCGCTGGCGGATGTCGGCGTGCAGTTCGTCCTTGCTGCGCCCGCCCGGCTTCAGCCGCAGTTCGAGCTCCGAGACATGGACGCCCTCGGCGTGCTCGTCGAGCTCGGCACGGCCGGAACGGCGGCCGATGTGCTCGACCTCGGGTACCGACAGCAGCAGGCGTTCGGCCTGGCTGGCGATGCGCACCGATTCGGCCAGCGTGACGCCGGGGTTGAGGCGCAGCATCACCGTCATCGAACCCTCGTTGAACGGCGGCAGGAAGGTGGTCGGGAAGAAAGGCACGGCGGCAGCGGCCAGCACGACCGCCGCGACGGCCAATGCCACCGGCCGGCGCGGCGCCCGCAGCACCGCTTCCAGCGCCCGCCGGTAATGGCGCTTCAGCCATTCGACCAGGCGCGTGTCGCCGTGGCGGCCGGCCGCCAGCTTCGGCAGCAGGTACCACGAGAGCACCGGCGTCACCGTCACCGAGACCAGCAAGGAGGCCAGGATGGAGACGATGTAGGCGATCCCGAGCGGCACGAACAGCCGTCCCTCGATGCCCGGCAGCGCGAACAGCGGGACGAAGACCAGGGCGATGATCAGCGTCGCGTAGACGATCGCCGAACGCACTTCCAGCGAGGCGGCGACGACCAGTTCGGTCAGGTTGAACGGCGCGCCGCGCGCCGCCGCGTTGCGCAGCCGGCGCAGGATGTTCTCGACGTCGACGACGGCATCGTCGACCAGCTCGCCGATGGCGATCGCCAGGCCGCCCAGCGTCATCGTGTTGATCGACAGGCCGAGCCACTTGAAGACCAGCACCGCGATCAGGATCGACAGCGGGATCGCCGTCAGCGAGATCAGCATCGTGCGCAGGTTGCCGAGGAAGAAGAACAGCACCGCGGCGACCAGGCAGGCGGCAAGCAGCAGCTTGGCCTGCAGGTTGGCGATCGACGACTCGATGAAATCGCCCTGGCGGAAGACGACTTGCGGCGCCAGCACGCCGGCCGGCAGGCTCCGGCTCATTTCGGCCAGCGCGCTTTCCAGGCGGCGGGTCAGGTCGACGGTGTCGGCGGTCGGCTGCTTCTGGATGCTCAGGATCACCGCCGGCGCGCCGTTGAAGCCGGCGTCGCCGCGCTTGGTGGCAGCGGCGAAGGTCACCGCGGCGACCTGACGAAGCAGCACGGCCTGGCCGCTTCTGGCGGTCAACGCCAGGTTTTGCAGGTTTTCCAGGCTGGCGCTGCGGCCGATGTGGCGGATCAGGTATTCGCGCCCGTTCACCTCGAGGAAACCGCCCGAGGTATTCGCCGAATAGCCGCTCAGCGCGCCTTCGAGCATCTCCAGCGTGATCCCGAGTTCGGCCATGCGGCGGGTATCGGGCTGCACCTGAAACTGGCGCACCTCGCCGCCGATCGGGATGACCTGGGCGACGCCGGCGACCGCCATCAGGCGCGGCCGCAGCACCCAGTCGGCGAACTCGCGGGCGGCCATGGCATCGCCGCGGGCAGGATCGAGCGGGATCGCCAGCATCATCACCTCGCCCATGATCGACGATACCGGCCCCATGCCCGGCACGACGCCGGGCGGCAGCGTGCCCTGCAGCGCGGTCAGGCGCTCGGCGACCATCTGCCGGGCACGGTAGAGATCGACGCCCCAGTCGAAGGAGACATAGACGAAGGACAGGCCCGGACTCGACACCGAGCGCACGCCGGCAACGCCGGGCAGCCCGTTGAGCGCCGTCTCGAGCGGGAAGCTGACCAGTTGCTCGACTTCCTCGGCGGCCATGCCGCCGGATTCGGTCATCAGCGTCACGGTCGGCTTGTTCAGGTCGGGAAAGACGTCGACCGGCAGCCGCTGCGCCTCGAAGGCGCCGTAGGCCATCAGCAGCACGGCCGCGACCAGGACCGGCAGGCGGCTGGCCAGGCTGTTGTTCAATAACCACTGGAACATGATGCGGCCTCGCTCAACGGATCTGGTTGATCAGCGTCGCGCCGTCGACGACGACGCGGTCGCCGTCGGCCAGGCCGTCGGTGACGAGCACGCGACCGCCATCGAGCGGCTGGCTGCGCACCGGTTTCGGCGTGAACCGTTCGGGCGCGGTCTTGACCCAGACCATGGCGACATTGGCGGCGCTGCGTACCAGCGCGCGTTGCGGCACCGGCCAGCCGTTGACGGTCGACTTCAGTTTGACCTGGATTTTCACCGGCTGGCCGAGCGGCAGCAGCAGGCCGAGGCCGTCACCGCGCTGGCCGAACTGCAGCGGCAGCGCCTGCTCGCGCAGGCGGCGGGCGGCGCCGAGGAAAGCGAGCTCGACGCTGCGCTCGCCGACGCCAACCGTCGCCGCCAGCACCTCGCCGGGCGCCAGCGCCTCGTAGGCCAGCGCCTCGATCTGCAGGCCGTCGGGATCGACGATCTCGAACACCACCTCGCGCGCATCGACCACCTGCCCGACCACCGCGTTGGCCGCGGCGACGACACCGGCGACCGGAGCGACCAGCGCATCGCGGCCGCTGACCCCGTGGCCGAGCGCGGCGACCCGCCCCTTGAGGCTGGCCAGTTCGCTCTCGGCGGCCTCGATGTCCTTGCCCGGCACGGTGTCGGCGAGTTCGCGCAGGCGGGCCAGGCGTTTTTCCGCCAGTTGCCGCGCCGCCTGCGTCTCGGCCAGCTGCGCGGCGAGATCGGCGCGCTCGAGCTGGCCGGCGGCGGGCACCACCCAGGCCAGCACCTCGCCCTTGCGCACCCGGCTGCCGACCGCCGGCAAGCCCTTCGGTCCGGCCTCGATGCGCCCGGCGAGCATCGCCTGGACGCGGCCGCCGCGCTGCGGATCGACCACCACCTGGCCGGGCAGTTCGATCGCCCGCGCCTCGGCGGCAGCGGCGACCGGCACCGTCAGCACGCCGAGCTGGCGCTGCGCCGCCTTGGGCAGGAAGACGACGCCGTCGGCCAGGCGCTGCGGCGTGTTGCCGAGATTGGGCAGGGCCGCCTTTTCGTCGCCATGGTCGTGGCCTTCGTGCGCCGCCAGCGGCAGCGCGCAGGTGGCGGCCAGACAAGCGATCAGAAGTTCGCGCTTCATGCCGCACCTCCCCGGCGCTGCGCCAGCCGGCGCCAGCCGAAGCCGGCCGCCAGCAGGCCGAGGCCGCCGAGCAAGGCGCCGCCGGCCAGCGGCGACAGTCGCCAGGGTGCCGGCTCGGCGCCGTGATCGTGGTTTTCGACGACCAGATCGCCGGCCAGCAAGTCGGCTTCGTCGCCGACCAGCAGCGTGAACGCCAGGCCGTGCTCGCCGTCGGCGCGCAGCGGCTGCAGCCAGGCGGGGTCGGCGATGCGGTAGGCACCGGCGGCGGCATCGAAGACGGCAGCGACTTCCTTGCCGCCGGCCTCGACCGCCAGCGTCGCGTTGAGCACCGGTGCGTTGGTCGGTGCACGGTCGACGTGCAAAAGCAGTGAATTTTCGTCGAGCCGGCCGACGATCTCGAAAGCCTCGCTTTCGGCGACGACGACCGGCAACGGGCCGGCGGCCTGGGCTGGGAGCAGGACGCTGACGGTCAACCCGGCAAAAAGGTGTTTTTTCAGATTCATGATTTCATTCCGGTAGCAGGCCGAGGGCCTGGCGATAGGCCGACAGCGCGGCGGCCTGCTGGATGCGCGCGCGGCTGGCGGCGCGTTCGGCGGCTAGGGTTTCCTGGGCGATGCGCAGGCGCGTCGGCAGGTCGCTCTCGCCGAGGCGGAAGGCCTTGTCGAAAAATGCCTGCGTCTCGCGCGCCAGGCGGGCCCGCTCGTCGCTCGCCTGGCGCCGGCGTTCGGCCGCCTGCCACTGGCTGCGCGCCAGTTGCGCGGCCTGCTGCAGGCGCTCGCCTTCGCGCCCGGCGGCGAGCTCGGCCTCGACCCGGTCGGCGCCGGCTTCGGCGATCGCTGCCGTGTGCCGCGGCCCTGATGCGAGCGGGATGCGCAGGCCGAGCGACCAGCTGCGCTCGGCGGCTTCGCCGCTGGCGCCACGTTCGCGGCGGGTGGCCACGGTCAGCTCCGGATTGGCCCGGCTGCGCGTGCGCGCCAGTTCCTGGGTCTGCCGCGCCTGCTCGGCGCGGGCGTTAAGCTCGGCCAGCGCCGGATGAGCGGCCAGCCAGTCGGCAGCCTCCGCCGGCGGCATTTCCGGACGCAGCTCGACGACGCCGGGCGCGCTGCCGGTCAGCCACTGCAGGCGGGCGGCGGCGGCTTCGACCCGGACCGCCGCCTCGGCCTGATCGGCCTCGGCCGCGGCCAAGGCGCCGGCCGCCTGGTGCAGGTCGGCACGGGCCAGGTCGCCGGCGGCAACGCGGCGGGCGACGTCGTCGCGCAGGCGGGCGGCGCTGGCCGCCGTGGCCTCGGCGAGCGCCGCCTCGTCGCGGGCCAGCTGCCAGTCCCACCAGGCAGCACGCAGCTCGCCGGCCAGTTGCAGGCGCAGGCTGCCTGCTCGGCCTTCGAGCAGGCCGCTGTCGGCCGCCGCCAGCGCCCGGCTGGCACTGCGCTCGCCGGGCAGCCACAGCGGTACGGCGAGACCGAGCTCGACTTCCTCGGCACCGCGGTCACGGTTGAAACGGTCGCTGCGGCCGCCGATTTCAAGCGCCGTCGGTTCCGGCGTCCACGCCGCGGCGGCATCGAGACGGGCAGCCGCGGCGCTGCGCTGGAGCGGCAGCGATTGCGACAGGGGATGCCTGGCCCAGGCCGCGGCAAAAGCCTGCGGCAGGGTGGCCAGGGGTTCGGCGCGGACCGGTTCGACCAGGACCAGCGCCAGCAAGACAAGGATTCGCGCATTGCAGCGCATGGGAAATCTCCGGCTGGATGGAACACAGCCGGCGCTTTGCCGTTGCCGGCTCGAACGAGCCGGACTACAGGAAATTCAACGGATCAGCCGCCGGCGCTCAGGCGCCGGCAACTCTGGGCGGTCGTTCGAGACCGTCGGGAACGCGCGAGGAAAAACGCCGGTTGTTGCGATCAACCGCAAGATCGTCGCGTACCGGCAGCGGCAACATCAGGTTGCCCGCCACCTGCCCCGGCAGATGCCCGAGGATGTGCCCGGGACAGCAGTGGTGATGGCGTTCGCCGCAATCGTCGCCGGCATGCGCGGCATGCTCGGCGCAATCGGCACAGTCGGCTTCGCCGCCGTGCAGCATGGCATGGGCGTTTTCCGCACTCGCCGCCTGCGCCTCACCGACCAGGCCGCCGGCCGACTGCCAGCCGAAACCGGGCGCGAGCACGGTCAGCGCCAGGACGATGGCGAGCAATCGGGAAAAGGAAGCGAACAGGTGGCGCATGGGCGGCAACTATAGACCAAGTCGCCGCCCCGGAAAACCGGCGCAGATCAAAAAATCCGGCGGCGCAACCGCCGATCGTCTTGTGCTATCGTTTCCGAAACGTCCCGGATGCCGCCACCGATGCCATGAATCCGCTCGTCGACAACGCCGTGCCGCTGCGCCAGAGCCTGCGCGTCCGCGTCGGACTGCTGGTCTGCGGCGCCGTGCTGGTCGTCGCCGGCGGCTTCGTCGGACTCGGCTTCGGACCGCTGGCCGAACGCATCGCCGCCAGCCATTTCGCGACCGCGACGACCCGCCTGCAGGCCGAACTCGACCTCGCCTTCAGCCCGGCCAACCGCCTGCTCGAGATGGCCGATGCCTGGCTGGCCCGGACCCCGCCGGCGATCGACGACCCCGATGCCTTCAACCACCTGTTCGAGCCGGTGCTGCGCGCCCTGCCCAAGGCCACCTCGGTGGTCGCCGGCGACAACGAGGGGCGTGGCTGGATGCTGCTCGAACTGCCCGACGGCGGCTGGCGCAACCGCCTCACCGACCGCGCCCGCTGGGGCGAGCGGCAGCGCTTTCTCGAACGCGACGCCGCCGGCCACAGCCGCGAATACTGGCAGGAACTCGACTACGACCCGCGCCGGCGCGACTGGTACCGCGCCGCCCAGGCCGGCGACGGCATCCGCTGGACGGCGCCCTACATCCTGTTCACCACCGGCGACCCCGGCATCACCGCCGCCCGCCGGATCAGTCTCGACGACGGCCGCCAGCTCGTCCTCGGCATCGACCTGATGCTGCGCGACCTGTCGGCGACGACGATGCAGGCCAGGGTCGGCGAGCACGGCCTGGCCCTGGTCCTGACCGAAGACCTGCGCGTCCTCGCCCTGCCCGCCGCCGCAGCCACCACCCCGGCGCAGGCGTGGCTGGCGAAAGTGCTCAAGCCGGCCGGCGAACTCGGCCTGCCGGCCCTCGACCGGGCCCTCGCCGAATGGCGCGAACGGCCCTTCGACAACGTCCGCCGGGTAGCCGGCGAGGATGGCGGCTGGTTCGTGCGCATCGTCGATTACCGGCTCGGCGACCAAACGCTGCACCTGGTCACCCTCGCCCCCTGCGCCGATTTCGCGCCCGACTGGCTGTCCGCCGGCGGCATCGCCGCCGCCGGCCTGCTGGCGATGCTGGCCCTGGCGGCCCTGGTCGTGCGCCAGCAGGCGCGACGCATCGCCCGGCCGCTCGAGGAGCTGGCAGCGGCCAGCAGCCGCATCGGCCAGCTTGATTTCACACCGCCCAGCCTGGTGCGCAGCTCGATCAGCGAAATCCGCCAGCTGGCCGCTGCCCACGACGGCATGCGACGCCTGCTGCAGCAGAACCACGCGCAGATCACCGCCCAGGCCGACGAGCTGCGCCAGCAGATCGCGGCGCTGCGCCAGGCCGAGGAAAAGGTGCGCGACAGCGAGGCCTACAACAAGCTGCTCTTCTCCGACTCGCGCATCCCGCTGGTCGTGCTCGACCCGGAGAGGGGCTGCTTCATCGACTGCAACCAGGCCGCCGCCGACATCTACCGCTACGGCGACCGGCACAAGGTCATCGGTCTGCGCCCGGCCGACGTCTCGGCCCCCTACCAGTCCGACGGCCGGGCCAGCCCGGCGGCGATCGACGAGAAGATCCGCAGCGCGCTGGCCTGCGGCTCGCTGGTCTTCGAATGGCGGCATCGCCGCCCGGACGGCGAACGCTGGGAGGCCGAGGTGCACCTAATGGCCTTCCACCACGGCCCGCGCCAGTTGCTGCAGTTCAGCCTGCAGGACATCACCGACCGCAAGAAGGCGGCGCAGGCGCTCGAGCACCTGGCGCTCTACGACCCGCTCACCGAGCTGCCCAACCGCGCCCTCTTCCTCGATCGCCTGCAGCAGGCACAAGGTCTGGCGACACGCAACGAGGGCAAGGTCGCGGTGCTCTTCCTCGACCTCGACCGCTTCAAGGAAGTCAATGACACGCAGGGCCACGAAGTCGGCGACGCGGTGCTGCGCGAGGTCGCCCGCCGTTTCCGCCACGTGCTGCGCCAGAACGAACTGCTCGCCCGCCTCGGCGGCGACGAATTCGCCGTCGTCGCGCCCACCGTCGAACATGCCGGCGCCGCCTACATCGCCGACCGCCTGGCGCACGCGCTCGACGCGCCGATCGCCGCTGCCGGCCACGTCTTCTCGCTCGGCGTCAGCATCGGCATCGCCGTCCACCCGAACGACGGCGGCACGCCCGACGAGCTGCTGCGCAACGCCGACATCGCCATGTACCGCGCCAAGGGCGGAGCGCAGCGCTACATGTTCTACGACCCCGGGATGAGCAGCGGCCTGGCCGAGCGCATCGCCCTCGCCCGCGACCTCAAGGCGGCACTGCAGGATGGCGACGGCGAGTTGGCACTGGCCTTCCAGCCGCAGTTCGACCTCGCCTGCAACCGCCTGGTCGGCGCCGAGGCCCTGCTGCGCTGGCAGCATCCGCAACAGGGTGCGATCAGCCCGGGGGTCTTCATCCCGATCGCCGAAGAGCGCGGGATGATGCCGCTGCTCAGCACCTGGGTCATCGACGCCGCCTGCCGCCAGCTGCAGGCCTGGCAGGCGGCCGGCCTGGCCTTCCCCGGCCGCCTCTCGATCAACATCGCCGCCCAGCAGGTCGAGGACGCCACCTTCCCCAAGCAGGCCGGCGAGCGCATCGCGCAGCACGGCCTGACGCCGGCACGCTTCGAGCTCGAACTGACCGAGAGCGGGATGATGCGCAACATCGACCTGGCCATCGAACTGGCCAACCAGCTGAGCGCCGCCGGCTTCTCGCTGGCAATCGACGATTTCGGCACCGGCTACTCGTCGCTGGCCTACCTGAAGCGCCTGCCGGCCGACAAGCTGAAGATCGACCAGTCCTTCGTCCGCGACATGCTGGTCGACCGCAACGACCACGCGATCGTCGCCACTGTCATCGCCATGGGCCGCACCCTCGGCCTGCGCACAATCGCCGAGGGCATCGAGAGCGCCGAACAGGCAGCCGCGCTGCTCGAGCTCGGCTGCCAGGAAGGCCAGGGCTACCTGCTCGGCCGCCCGGTAAGCGCAACGGTCTTCGCCGAGCGCTGGCTGCGCTGAATCAGCAGCATTCCTCCTCGACCTGGAAGAGCAGTTCGAGCGCTTCCAGGTCGTGGCATTCCTCGAAGAACTCGCGGATTTGGTTGATGTGCGAATGAACCAGGAAGAGGTCGTCGGGCGCCGGCCCGCTCTTCGGCGTGCGCTTGGCCATGAAGTAGTTCCAGAACGGCTGCTCGCGGCCGCTGGCGACGATGTTGCGGGCGATCATCTCCATCACCCGACGGGCATTGCCGGCACAGTCGATGCCGTCGAAACTGACATAGCGGTCGGTATTCCTGCTGCAGCCGCAAGCCGGCTGGCGATCCTGGGCGGTTTCCATCGGTGGCTCCTTGAACGGTCGATGGCGGCATCTTGCCAGCCGACGCCGGGGCGCGTCCGTCGGCTGGCCGACAGTCGCTAGATTTCGGCGCCGAGGCGGCGCAGGCTGTCGAGCGTGTGGATGTAGAGCACCCGCCGGCCCTGGCGACGGAGGATGCCGTCGCGCTCCCACTGGTTGAGCAGCGACGACACCGTCTGCCGGGTCGAGCCGAGCAGGCTGGCGATGTCCTCGGTACCGAGGTCGAGCGGCACCAGCCAGATGCCGCCGTCGAGCGGCCGCCCGCGGCGTTCGGCAAGGCCGGTGAGGAAGCGCGCCAGGCGTGCCGGCACCTCGCGGAAGGCGAGATCCTCGATCAGGTTGACTGCATTGACCAGGAGGCGGCCGAGGACGCGCATCATCACCGGCGTCACCGCCGGATCGCTGGCCAGCTTGCGCGCGAAACGGCGGGTTTCCATCAACCAGACGGTGGTCGGCACGACCGCCTCGAGATAGGTCGGCGTGTGGGTGGTGTAGATGTCGCCCGGCTCGAGGAAGCTCAGGCTGAGTTCGCGGCTTTCACCGGCCAGGTAGACGCGTAGCCGCCCCTGGTCGACGATCAGCACCTGGTCGCGGGCATCACCCGGCGTTGATAGCAGGTAGCCGCGGGCCAGTTCCTGGCGTGCGAAGCCCTCGAGCATGCCGGGCGGAATGCGGGGAAGCGAGACGACGGGCGCGGGTTCGACGGCGTTCATGGTCGACAGAAAGCAAGCCGCGGACCACCAGCCAAAGCGCGCCGGCAGGGGCATCCGACAGGCTTGCGCCTGTCGTCAACCCGACAAAGGCTACACCGCGACCAGCGTCTGCCGGCCGTACCACTCGTCGCCGGCGGCAAGCTGCTGGCGGGTGTCGGCAGCAGCGGCTTCGACACAGAGCAGGTGACGCCAGCCGTCGGCCGGCAGGTCGGCGAGCTTGGCGCACTTGTCGACCCAGGGATTCCACACCACGGTATCGGGGAATCCCTGCTGCTGGATGCCGAGGCTGAGGTTGCCGGCGCGCAGCAGTTGCGGCCGGCGGACGCGGCGGTAAATCCGGTCGGTTTCGCCGTCGACCGTCAACTCGGTGCCGCTGTCGCGCTGCACTGCGTCGGCGTTGGCCGCGTCGCGGTAATCGTGGCCGTAGAGGCCTTCGAGGGCGACGTCCTCGACCTGGACGACGCGCAGGTAGGTGTGCAGCGCGGCGGTGAATTCGAAGGGCAGCTCGCCGGTGTTGGCGACGCACAGTTCGAGGTCGATGCGGTCGGCTTCGAGCATCAGCGTCAGCTCGAGATTGAAGGCATGCGGCCACAGGGCGCGGCTGGCGGCATCGTCGCCGGTGCTCAGTGTGACCAGCGCGTAGTCGTCGCCGCTGCGGCGGGCGCTGACTTCCCACTGGCGGGTGCGGACCAGGCCGTGGCGGGGCAGCTCGCCGCGATCGGAGAACTGCGGGAAGCAGACCGGGACGCCGCCGCGGATCGCGACGCTGCCGTCGAACACCGCCCGCTCGGACAGATAGAGGCGCTCGCGGCCGTCGGGGGTGATCCAGGACAGCACCTGCGCGCCAAGCCTGGCGATGACCGCGCTGCTGCCTTGCGGGCCGTGCAGGCGCAGGGCCGGGATGCCGTGGAATTCGATGTCTTCAATGCCGGGTTTCATGGGTCTTGGGTACCACGTAGAGTTGGGGACGCAGGTGCAGGTACTCGACCGCATGGCCGAGCAGCACGACGCTGCCGTTGCGGCGGTTGTCGCCGGTATCGCTGTATTCGAAACGCAGCCGCCGGCGCAGGCGCAGGCGGCCGGCGTCATCGCGGGCCAGGCCGGCAATGTTGCCGATCGCGGTGTCGTCGAGGAACTGCAGGCCTTCCTCGGCGCAGGCGGCACGGGCGGCGGCGATGGCGACCTCGCGGGCCTTCAGCGAATCGAGCCAGAACCAGACGCCGGCGGCCGCCGCGAGGATGAAAATGCTTTCGTAAATGGGCATGGGGTCGAAGTATACTGCCTGCCATGCTCAGTTACCGCCACGCCTATCACGCCGGCAACCACGCCGACGTGCTCAAACACCTGATCCTGCTGCAGATCGCCCAGTATCTCGGCGAGAAACCTGCGCCCTTCTGGATCATCGACACCCACGCCGGTGCCGGCCGTTACGCGCTCGACTCGGCCCACGCCAGCAAGCTCGCCGAATGGCGCGACGGCGTCGGCCGGCTGTGGAACGCGACCAGCCTGCCGCCGGCCGCGGTCGATTACCTCGATTTCGTCAAGATGCTCAACCCGGACGGCCAGCTCAGGCACTACCCCGGCTCGCCCTGGCTGGCCCGTCAGCTGCTGCGCGAGAGCGACCGGCTGCGCCTGTACGAGATGCACAGCAGCGACGGCAAGCTGCTCCAGGAATGCTTCCATGGCGCCGGTCGCCAGGTCGCCATCACCGAGGGCGACGGCTTCGCCGGCCTCAAGGCGATCCTGCCGCCGCCGCCGCGCCGGGCGCTGGTGCTGATCGACCCCTCGTACGAGACCAAGGCCGACTACGCCAACGTGATCAAGGCGCTGCAGGAAGCGATGAAGCGCTTCCCGACCGGCACCTACGCGCTGTGGTATCCGCTGCTGCTCAAGCCCGAATCGCGCCAGCTGCCGGATCGCCTGAAGCGCCTGGGCGTGCCCAACTGGCTGAACGCCACGCTCGAAGTCAAGGCGCCGCCGCGCGACGGCTTCGGCATGTACGGCAGCGGCATGTTCGTCATCAACCCGCCGTGGACGCTGGAAAAGACACTGCACGAGACGCTGCCGGCACTGGCAACGCTGCTCGCCCAGGGGCCGGGCGCCCGCCACACGCTGGAAAGCCAGACTAGCTGAGCGCCTGCGGCGGCCGTGCCGCCGCCAGCTGGGCCTTGAGCTGGCGCGCCGCCAGCGCGTAGCCGCCCTCGCTGCCGTCGACGAAATGCAGATGGCGTCCGGCATGCGATTCGACCAGGCAGGTGATCAGCGCCTCGCGCGAGCTGTGCATGCCCCAGGCCAGCGCGCCGGCCGCCTGCTCGGCGGCGAGCCGGGCCTGCAGCGCGGCGATCTGCGCCTGGCTGGCATCGACGACCATGCGCAGGGCGCCGTCGAACTTGCGGAAATCGGTATTTGCCACCAGGTCGTCGCGGTAGCGGCTCCAGCGCACCGCCCGCGTGTCGATGCCGCGTGCGAACAGGTAGCAGCCGGCCAGGTTCTGCAGCAGGATGCGCAGCGCGTAGCCGGTTTTTGCCCAAAAACCGCGGTCGACCGTGCGCACCAGCGTCTCGCCGGCCAGCGCCCGCGGTGCGAAGGCGAGTTGCAGGCGCTGCGCGCGCAGCGGGTGGTGGGCGCCGAGGTCGCCGAAGATTTCATCGATCGCCGCCAGCACCCGGCCATAGGTGGCCTGGTTGACCGCCGGCTCGGGCGCGGTAGCGACGACGATCAGCGCCAGCTTGACGTCGCGGAAGCTGGGCACGTTCTGCCAGCGGCACTCGAAACCGGAAAAATCGGCCTGCGCCGGGCCGCCGTCGGGATCGACGCGGCAGACGCCGGCGCCCTCGCCCTTGACCCGACGCTCGGCCTCGTCCCAGCCGCGCCCCGAGAGCAACGGCTGGCTGACCAGCGGCGACAACGCCAGCTTGCCGATGCGCACCCAGTGGCCGTCGCGGCGCAGGTCGCCGACGCGGACCAGGCCGGCGCGCAACTGCAGGCCGAAGCTCGCGGCGGCCAGCCGCTGGGCGCCGCGCAAGGCAACGATGGCCGGCGCCCGCAGGCGCTCGGGCAGCGCGAAGGTGGCGCCGTCGCCGCCGAAGACGAACGGCAGCTCGAGGCTGCGCTCGAGGTTGGCGATCGCCGCGATGCAGGCGACACCGACGGTATTCACCTTCTTGTAGGCGCCATCGGCGATCGCCTGCGTCGAATCGACGACGTCGGCGATCGCCACCCACCAGTCGTCGGGCAGGTCGACGTGGGCGCGGGTATCGATCGCCTCGGCGAAGGCGACTGCCGCCGGCAGGTCGCGGTAGAAGCCGTCGTCGGCCATCGCCTCAGCCCAGTTCGGTGTATTTGGCGCGCGAGCCGCGGGCCTTGTCCACCGGGTATTTCTCGCCGTTCTTGACGAGCTTGGCGCGGGCCGCGGCGAGCAGGTCGATGCCGGCCTTGTCGGCGATCAGCAGCAGGTAGAGCAGGATGTCGGCGCACTCGTCGCGCAGCGCCTCGGCGGCCCGGGCATCGGCCGGCAGCGCCTCGATCTCGTCGTCGCGCCGCCATTGCGTCAGCTCGAGCAGTTCGCCGGCTTCGAGGTTGAGCGAGACGATCAGGTTGCGCAGCGAGTGGAACTGGCGCCAGTCGCGGGCGTCGCGGAAGGCCAGCAGTTCGGCGGTCAACGCGTTGAGGTCGGGCAATTGGGCTTCTCCGTCAGGGTCGACGGCATGATGCCAGCCGCCCTGCCCGCCAACAAGCCCGCCCGGTTTATCATGCGTTTTCACGGTCGACCGTGAAAAAACGACAATTTCCAGGAGACGCCATGCCCCTCTTCCAGCTTCCCGGCAAGACCCCGCAACTCGACGCCAGCGCCTGGGTCGCCCCGAACGCAACGGTGATCGGCGACGTCCGCCTCGGCGCCAACGCCTCGATCTGGTGGAACGCGACGCTGCGCGGCGACAACGATCCGATCCACATCGGCGCCAACAGCAACATCCAGGACGGCTCGGTGCTGCACACCGACGAAGGCGTGCCGCTGCACATCGGCGCCAACGTCACCGTCGGCCACCTGGTCATGCTGCACGGCTGCACCATCGGCGACGGCAGCCTGATCGGCATCGGCTCGGTGATCCTCAACCGGGCGGTGATCGGCAAGCACTGCATCGTCGGCGCCAACACGCTGATCCCCGAGGGCAAGGTCTTTCCCGAGCGCAGCCTGATCGTCGGCTCGCCGGGCAAGGTGGTGCGCCAGCTGAGCGACGACGAGGTCGCCAGGCTGGAGAAATCGGCGGCGCACTACGTGGACAACGCGGTGCGCTACCGCAGCCAACTGGTCGCGCTTTAGGCAAGCCCGCCGACGAAAGCGACAATCGCCGCCAGCACGGCCGCTTCCTGGTCGCGCTGCGGCGTGTGGCCGCAGGCGGCCAGCTTGAGCAGCGCGGCGCCCGCCACCCGTTCGCCGATCACCTCGATCTGGCGCAGCGTCGCATACTCGTCGTCCTCGCCCTGGATGGCCAGCACCGGACAGCGGATCGCCGGCAGGCAGGCCTCGATGTTCCAGTCGCGGAATTCCGGCGACAGCCAGCAGTCGTTCCAGTCGGCGAAGACGCGCGCGGCGTCGCGGTGGTAGCGCGCCAGTTTCTGCGGCCAGTCGCTGCTCGCCCAGAAGGCGCGGGCAGCGCGAATGCCGGCCAGGGTTTCGGCCTCGACGAATTCATGCGGCGCCATGGCGACGACGCCGGCGACCGCGTCGGGAAAGCTGCCGGCGTGGATCAGCGCGATGCTGCCGCCGTCGCTGTGACCGACCAGCACCGGTTTTTCGATGGCCAGCGCGGCGAGCAGCGCGGGCAGCACCTCGCGCGCCTCGCGGTGCATGTAGTCGGGACGCCGCGCCTGCCGATGCGGCTCGGAAGCACCGTAGCCCGGCCGCGAATAGACGACGACGCGGCAGCCACTGGCCGCCGCCAGCTTGTCCGGGAAATCGCGCCACATGGCGACGCAGCCGAGGCCTTCGTGCAACAGCACCAGCGTCGGCCGGCCGGCGGCGGTGGCGGGCAAATCGCGGTATTCGAGGCGAAGCGCGTTGACGGTCAGGTGTTTCATGCGCTCAACAGGAAATCGCGGACGACGGCGATCTGCTCCGCCGACTGGAACATCGGGGCATGCCCGACACCGGGAATTTCGGCCAGTTTTGCCCGTGGACCGCAATCGCCCATGCGCCGCCAGACCTCGGGCGCGAGCAGGTCGGATTCGCCGCCGCGGATCGCCAGCACCGGGCAGGCAATCGCCTCGTAAAGCGGCCACAGGTCGATGTCGCGATCGACGAAGGCGGCGCGGAACGGCTCGCCGATGCGCGGATCGTAGCGAAAGGCCCAGCGCCCGTCGTCGCGGCGGACGACGCTGCTCTCGGTGAGCGCGTACCACTGCGCCTCGGTCAGCGGCCCGAACGGCGCGCTGACCTGGCGAACGTAGGCCAGCGCCTCGTCGAAGCTGGCCCAGTCCGGATCGGCACCGACGTAGGCGGCAATGCGCCGGAGGGCGTCGACGGCGATCAGCGGCCCGACGTCGTTGAGCACCAGCCGGTGGATCGGCGACGAGGCCTGGGCCGCCAGCGCCATGCCGATCAGCCCGCCCATCGAGGTCCCCAGCCAATGCACCGAATCGACGTTGAGGCGGGCGATCAGCGTGACCATGTCGGCGACGTACTGCGGAATCGCGTAGCCGGCCGGATCGCGCAGGCGCCCGCTCTGGCCGCGGCCGACGACGTCGGGACAGATCACCCGGTAGTGGCCGCAGAGCGCCGCCGCCAGCGTGTCGAAATCGCTGCCGTTGCGGGTCAGGCCATGGACGCAGACAAGCACGCGCGGATTGTCGCGCTCGCCCCATTCGTAGTACGCCATCCGGTGCAGGCCCGAGGGACTCAGGCACTGGACGAGCCGTTGTTGTTTTGTCATCGCTCTCTTCCTCCTGTGCGAAATGTATCACCGTCCGTGCCAGTAGCGCCGATGCTGGCGGCGCCAGGCCTCGACCTCGACGCGCTGCGGCGCCAGGCGGATGCGCAGGGCGCCGTCGCGGTCGGTACGCCAGAGCCGGGCACCGCCGGCGGCATAGCGCGCGAGCACGGCCGGCCGCGGATGCCCGAAACGATTGCGGTAGCCGGCGGAAAACAGCACCTCGGCGGCGTCGACCGTGGACACGAAGGCCGCCGACGAAGCGCCGGCGGCGCCGTGATGCGGCGCCAGCAGCAGGTCGGCGTGCAGCGCGGCGGCGTCGCGGGCGATCAGCGCCGCCTCGTCGGCGGCTTCGATGTCGGCGGTGAGCAGCAGGCGGCGCTCGCCGGCGTCGATGCGCAGGACGCAGGAAAGCGCGTTGCGGCCCCGGCCCCGGTCGTAGTCGGCGGCGGCCGGATGCAGGATGAGGAAATCGACGCCGTCCCATTGCCAGCGCTGGCCGGCCTGGCAGCGCTCGCCGAACTCGGGCGCCGACGACAGCCAGCGGTCGACCGGCAGGGCGGCGCGCAGCGAGGCGGCGCCGCCGGCATGGTCGGCGTCGCCATGACTGACCACGACGCGGTCGAGACGCGCGACACCGAGCCAGCGCAGGTAAGGCACGAGCACCCGTTGCCCGGCATCGGCGTCGCCGCCGTAGAGCGGCCCGGGGTCGTAGACCAGCGCGTGACGCCGGGTGCGCACGACCACCGCCTGCCCCTGGCCGACGTCGAGGACGTCGATCCGCGCCTCGGCGAAGGGAATCGCCGCCGGCGGCCAGGCCACCGCCGGCACCACCAGCAGCAGGCCCAGCCAGCGCCCGGGCAGACCGCGCGGCAGCAGGCACAGCGCCACCCCGAGGCCGGCCAGGACGACCGCCCAGGGCGGCGGCGCCGGCGCCTGCCAGAGCGGCCAGGCGGCGCACCAGAAGAGAAAGCGCATGAGCAGGTCGAGCAACCCGTGCGCCAGCATCAGCAACGGCGGCCACGGCAGCACGGCGGCAAGCAGGGCCAGCGGCGTCACCGCGAAGCTGATCAGCGGCACCGCCAGCGCGTTGGCCAGCGGCGAGACCAGCGAGAACTGCTGGAACACCCACATCAGCAACGGCAGCGAGGCCAGCGTTGCCGCCCACTGGACGGCGCCCCAGCCGCGCAGGCGCTGGCCCCAGCCGGCACCGGCGGGAAGCGCGCTGCCGATGTAGAGCAAGGCGCCGACGGCAGCGAAGGAAAGCCAGAAACCGGCGGCCAGCGGCGCCCAGGGATCGGCCAGCAGCACCGCCAGCAGGGCCAGCGCCAGCGTCCGGCTGGGCGCCGGCTGGCGCCCCGACCACAGTGCCGCAGCAGCCACCAGCAACATGTACAAGGTCCGCTGCGCGGGCACGGCAAAGCCGGCGAGCAGCGCGTACGCCGCCGCGGCCAGGGCCGCCGCGAGCAGGCCGACGCGCTGCGCCGGGCAGAGCAGCGGCGCGCCCGGCAGGCGTCGCCAGAGCGCTGCCGCCAGCCAGCCGAAGAGGCCGGCGACCATGGTCACGTGCAGGCCGCTGATGGCCATCAGATGGGTCGTGCCGGTGCGGTTGAAGAGCGTCCACAAGTCGCCGTCGACCGCCCGCTGGTCGCCGACCGCCAGCGCGGTGAGAATGCCGCCCCACGGCCAGCTTTCGGCCGGCATCAGGCGGGTGAAATTACGCTGGACGACGGCGCGCAGCGCCTCGACGACGTAGGCCGGGCGCCAGACGAAGTCAGCCAGCTTGTCCGCCGGCCCCGGGCGGACGTAGCCGGTAGCGCGGATGCCGCGCTCGAGCAGCCAGGCCTCGTAGTCGAAACCGCCGGGATTGGCGCCGCCGTGCGGCCGCTTCAGGCGCACCGTGAGCCGCCAGCGCTGGCCCGGCTCGACTGCCGGCGCCGCCTGGCTGCTGTGATACCAGGCGAGCTGCAGGCGTTGCGGCACGACGGCGTTGACGGTCGACACCGTGTCCACGGCAAATTCGAAGCGCCAGCCCTGCGCGAACGGCTGCGGCAGGCCGGCGACACAGCCGGTGACGACGACGTCACGGCCTTCCCAGTCGGCACCGAGCGCGTCGTCGAGGCGCAGTTCGGCGCGCCAGCCGGCCCAGGCGACGCCGAGCAGGAAGCCGGCGAGCAGCAGCAGCGGCCGACCGATCCGGCGGCCGCCCAGCCTCGCCGCCAGCAGGCAGGCCAGGCCGGCGCCGAGCCAGGCCGCCGGCAGCGGCAGCTCGGCCCGGGTCTGCAACCAGAAGACGCCGGCGGCGAAGGCAAGGATGGCAAGGCGCATGCCAATATCATGGCACGAAGCGTCACAAACGGCGACGCCCTTGTTTTGCGATAATCGGCCGATGCGCCGCCTGCTGAAAAAATACCTGCCCGACCACGAGACGATCCGCCGCAACCGCTGGTTGCGCCCGTTCGAGAACAGCCTGCTGCATCCCCGCCTGTGGCATCTGAACCGTCGCTCGGCGGCCGGCGCCGTCGCCGCCGGCATGTTCTGCGGCCTGATCCCCGGCCCGCTGCAGATGCTCGGCGCCGCCTTCTGTGCGATCAAGTTCCGCGTCAACCTGCCGGTCGCGCTGCTGGTGACGCTCTACACCAACCCGTTCACGATCGTCCCGCTTTATCTGCTGGCTTATCAGATCGGTCGCCTGCTGATCGGCGACAGCGGCGGCTTCCTGGTGCCGCCGCCGCTCAATCCGGCCGACTTCGTCGCCTGGAGCCAGGCCATGCAGGACTGGATGCTGGCCGTCGCCCGGCCGCTGACGGTCGGGCTGATCGTCCTTGCCGACGTCCTGGCGCTGGCCGGCTACCTGCTGACGCGCGGCGCCTGGCGGCTCTACCTGGTCCGCCACTGGCACCGGCGCCGGCAGCGCAACTCAGCCTGACTTCCTGCGGTGGTCGATGACGCGGACCGCCTTGCCCATCGAACGCTCGACCGAGCCGGTTGGCTTGACGACCACCTGGCAGGAAACGCCGATGAAGTCCTTGATGTCCTTCTGCACCTTGGCGGCGATCCGGTCCATCGCCTCCTGGCCGCGCGCGAACAGCGGCGGGCTGGCCTCGACGTTGACCACCATCGAATCCATGAAGCCTTCGCGGAACACCTCGATCTGGTAGAAGGGTGACAAGGTCTCGGTACGCATCAGCACTGCCTCGACCTGGGTCGGGAAGACATTCACCCCGCGGATGATCAGCATGTCGTCGGAACGCCCCGAAATGCGCCGGATGCGGGCATGCGTGCGGCCGCAGCGGCACGGCGTGCGCTCGATCACCGAGATGTCGCGGGTGCGGTAGCGGAGGATCGGGAAGGCTTCCTTGGTCAGCGAGGTGAACACGATCTCGCCCTCCTCGCCGTCGGCCACCGGCTGGCCGGTATTGACGTCGACGCACTCGACCAGGAAATGGTCTTCCCAGATGTGCAGCCCCTTCTTGGCCTCGATGCACTCGATGCCAACGCCCGGCCCCATCACTTCCGACAGCCCGTAGATGTCGATCGCTGCCAGCCCGAGCCGCGACTCGATCTCGTAGCGCATTTCCTCGGTCCACGGCTCGGCACCGAAGATGCCGACGCGCAGCGCCAGCTTGCGCACGTCGACGCCGATGCTCTCGGCCTCCTCGGCGATGTTCAGCGCATACGACGGGGTACAGCATATCGCGGTGGCTTCGAAATCGGAGAGCAGCATGACCTGCTTCTGGGTCTGGCCGCCGGACATCGGTACGGTCAGCACGCCCAGCTCCTCGGCGCCGTAGTGCAGTCCGAGCCCGCCGGTGAACAGCCCGTAGCCGTAGGCGTTGTGCAGCCGGTCGCCGGGGCGCAGGCCGGCCGCAGCCAGACTGCGGGCGACCAGCTGCGCCCAGTTGGCGATGTCGCGCCGGGTATAGCCGACGACGGTCGGCTTGCCGGTGGTGCCGGACGAGGCATGGACACGGACGACCTGCTCGGTGGGCACGGCGAACATGCCGAAGGGGTAGTTGTCGCGCAGCTGCTCCTTCTTGGTGAAGGGCAGCAGGCGGGCGTCGGCCAGCGACTGGATGTGGTGCGGCTTGACCTCCAGTTCGTCCATCGCTTCGCGGTAGAACTTGACCGTCGCATAGCAGCGTTCGACGGTGCTGCGCAGGCGACGCAGCTGCAAGGCCTCGAGTTCCTCGCGTGGCAAGGTCTCGTTTTCGATATCGAAAATCATCAGTCATCCTCCCTGGATGCGTTTTTTTTGGTTGAGCGCAAAATAATACGCCCGCCGAAGCGGGCGTGGGCGGTGCCGGCGGGAGGAACCGGCTGGCCGTTCAGGTGCGGAAGCGGCCGACCTCGCTGTTGAGCGTTTCGGCCAGCTGGCGCAGGCCGTCGGCGGTCTGTGCGTTGCTGCCGGCGGCGGCGTTGTTTTCCTCGGCCATCTGGGCGATGCGCTCGACGTTCTGGGCGATCTCGGTGCTCGCCGCGGCCTGCTCGCGCAATGCGACGGTGATTTCCGACACCGCTTCCATGACCTTGCGCGAATGCGCCTGAACCTGGCCGATCGACTCGCCGGCGCGCTGCGCCTCGACGACGCCGACCGCGACCCGGTCGACGCCGTGCTTCATGCTGTCCACGGCGGTCGCCGTACCGGACTGGATGGCGGCGATCATCGCGGCGATTTCCTGGGTCGACTTGGTGGTCCGCTCGGCCAGCTTGCGCACTTCGTCGGCAACCACCGCGAAACCGCGCCCGGACTCGCCGGCGCGTGCCGCTTCGATCGCCGCATTCAGCGCCAGCAGGTTGGTCTGGTCGGCGATGTCCTTGATCGTGCCGACGATCGCCGAAATCTCGTCGGACTGCCGGCCAAGCGCCTCGACGCTGGCCGCCGAATGGTTCACCGAATCGGCGATGCTCTGGATTTCGATCACCACCTGGCGAACGATTTCACCGCCTTCGCCCGCCACCCGATCGGATTCGCGCGAGTAGGATTCGGCATCCTGGGCATTCTTGGCGATGTGATCGACGCCGACGGTCATCTGCTCGACCGAGGCCGCCATGCTCGAGGCCGAATCGCTCTGCGAGCCGGCGCTGCGGGAAATCTGCTGACTCGACGTGGCCAGGTCGCCGGAAGCACCGCGCAACTGGCCGACATCGGCCTGGATGCGGGCGAGCAACTGGCGGATCGAAGCCGCCATGTCGTTCAGGTCGCGGCCGGCGGCGTGCAGTTCATCACTGCCGTCGGTGGCGAAACGGACGGTCATGTCGCCGTCGGCCATGCGCTTGGCGCCGGTCGAGAATACCTCGACGGTACCGATCACCGAATAATAGGTACCGACCCCGAAATAGCTGACCAGAAGCAGGACCAGCGTGGACAGCGCCGCCTGCAGCATGAGCACGCGCTCGGCATGGGCCTTGCGCGCCTGCAACTGGGTCTCGAACTGCGGGATCAGGGTCTCGAACATGATCTTGTAGCCGAGGTCGATGACCTGCGTGGTCATCGCGAAGTAATCGGCCGGCTTGGTCGTGAAACGCTCGCCGAGAATATCGTCCTGGACCAGCTTGAGCACCTGCTGCGTCGCCTCGGTGAACTGGCCGGTCGGGCCGGACAGCGTCGCCTGCAGTTCGGGCGCGTACTTCATCGATTTTTCCAGGTTGGAGTTCTGCAGGCGCAGCGTGCCGCTCAGGCGATCGAGCAAGGCGGTGATCTCGCGGCGCATCTCGAGTGTCAGCTCGTGCGCGCTGAGCACGCCGGTACCGCGGGCCCGCATGATGCCAAGTGGCTCGAGCATGGCCGGCATCTTGTCAACGACGGTATCCATGAAATAGTAGGTATCGATCGCCGGATCCAGCGTCAGCTCGGTTTCGTCGGCCAGATCGACCATGAAGATCAGGATCTTGGCGATCATCTGTGAATGCCGCTTGAGATTCTCTGGCGCCTGCCAGCTCAGGCCGTTCTGGCTGATTTCCGACCAGTCGGCGCGGATCGCCTTCCAGGCCTCGCTGTCACGCAGCGTCGGGCTCAGCACCGCGTCAGTCTCGCGCACGGCCTTTTCGACTTCCTGGTTAACGGCGGCGCGCCTTTCCTTCATGGCCTCGTTGCCGTTGAGCACCCCCGACGACAGGCCGCGATGCTGCTGCATGTACTGCACTGCCCGGTTCATCGGCTTCAGCATCTGCAGCCCGACCAGTTCGTGCTCGGCGGTCTTGATGTCGCGACTGAGGTTGATGAACAGCGTGTACAACAGGACCAGCAGCACAAGGACCAGCGCACTGCCGAGAAAAATGAACTTGGCGCGAAAGCGCAGGCGGTTCATCAAAGCCACCGCAGGCATGAACAAGGCACGCATTTTTACCCCCCCTTGGCCAACATTACGGCCAAAAACTCACCAAAACAGCAAAATATTACAGAAGATATTACAAACCAACTAATCTGCCATCATTAAGTTCGATCAAGGAATCCGCCCTTGCCGCCAGCGCCCGGTCGTGCGTGACCATGATCAGGCTGGCGCCCTGGCGCCGGACGTGCTCGAGCAGCAGATCGAAAACCACCCCGGCGGTATGACTGTCGAGATTTCCGGTTGGTTCATCCGCGAGTATGCACGATGGATGGGAAACCAGGGCACGGGCGATCGCGGCGCGCTGCCGCTCGCCGCCCGAAAGTTCGCCGGGACGGTGCGCCAGGCGATGGCCGAGGCCGACCGCGGCGAGCATTGCGGCAGCCCGTTCGAGGGCCTCGGCACGCGGCGTGCGGCGGATCAGCAGCGGCATGGCGACGTTTTCCTGGGCCGAGAACTCGGGCAGCAGGTGGTGGAACTGGTAGACGAAGCCAAGGTGACGGTTGCGCCAGTCACCACGGTCGACCTCGTTCAAGGACGAAAAATCGCGGCCCATCAGCGAGACCGTTCCGGCGCTCGGCGCGTCGAGGCCGCCGAGCAGGTGCAGCAAGGTGCTCTTGCCCGAACCGGAGGCACCGACCACGGCGAGCGTGGTGCCGGCGGCAACGTCGAGGTCGATGCCGGACAGGACGGCAACGTCGAGACCGCCGCCACGGAAGGTCTTGGCCAGGCCCCGGGCCTGGAGAACGATTTCACTCATAGCGCAGGGCCTCCGCCGGATTGACGCGGGCCGCCCGCCAGCTCGGGTAAAGCGTGGCCAGCAGCGAGAGCACGAAGGCGATCAGGGTGACACCCCAGACATCGCTCCAGAGCAGCTCGGACGGCAGGTCGGAAATGTAATAGACGTCCTTGGCCAGGAACTGGATGCCGAGCAGGCGCTCGAGTGCCGGCACCACGACGTCGATGTTGAGCGCCAGCGCGACGCCACCGGCGACGCCGAGGCCGAGGCCGATGCAGCCGACCAGCGCCCCCTGGATCATGAACACCGCCATGATCGAGCGCGGCCGGGCGCCGAGCGTGCGCAGGATGGCTATGTCGGCCTGCTTGTCGGTGACCGCCATGACCAGCGTGGACACCAGGTTGAAGGCGGCGACGGCGACGATCAGCGAGAGGATGATGAACATCATCGTCTTCTCGATCTGCACCGCGCGGAAGAAGTTGGCGTGGCTCTTGGTCCAGTCGTGCAGGTAGGCATCGGCGTTGATGTAGGCAACCAGCTCGCGGGCGATGCGCGGCGCCTTGAACAGGTCGTCGACCTTGAGGCGCACGCCGCTGACGCTGTCGCCCATCTGGTACAGGCGCTGGGCGTCCTGCAGGTGGATCAGGGCCAGCCCCGAGTCGTACTCGTACATGCCGACCTCGAAGATGCCGACCACCGTGAACGAGCGCACCCGCGGCACCACGCCGGCCGGCGTGACGGTGCCCTGGGGCGCGATCAGCGTCACCTTGTCGCCGGTGAACACGCGCAAGGAGCGCGCCAGGTCGGCACCGAGGACGACCCCGAACTCGCCCGGCTTGAGCGCATCGAGGCTGCCGCTCTTGATCGTCTTGCGGAAATCGGCGACGCCGTCCTCGAGGTCGGGCAGGATGCCGCGGATCAGCGCCCCCTTGACGTCGCCATCGACCGAGAACATCCCCTGCGACTGGACGAAGGGCGCGGTCTCGCGGACTTCCGGATGGCGCTTCGCCTGGGCCGCGATCGACTGCCAGTCGGCGAGGCCGGCGTCGATGCCGGTGATCTGGATGTGCGAGGCGACGCCGAGGATGCGCGTGCGCAACTCCTTCTGGAAGCCGTTCATCACCGAGAGGACGACGATCAGCGCGGCGACGCCGAGGCCGATGCCGGCCATCGAGATCAGCGAGATGAAGGAAATGAAATGGTTGCGGCGCTTGGCCCGCGTGTAGCGCAGGCCGATCAGCAACTCGTAGGGCAATGACATCCGTATTCCCGCAATGCAACAAAACCGCTATGGTACACGCACCCGGAAAGCCCGGCCCATCCACCCGTTCAGGAAATTCCGCAATGATCGTCACGAACATCGAAACCGTCCCCGGCAAAACCATCGTCAAGCACCTCGGCCTGGTCAATGGCAACACCGTCCGCTCCAAGCACGCCGGCCGCGACATCATGGCCGGCCTGAAGAACATCTTCGGCGGCGAACTCAAGGGCTACACCGAGCTGCTCACCGAATCGCGCGAGGAAGCCCTGCAGCGCATGCTCGACCAGGCCCGGGCGATCGGCGCCAACGCCGTGGTCAATGTCCGCTTCTCGACCTCCTCGGTCGCCGCCGGCGCCGCCGAGCTGTTCGCCTACGGCACCGCCGTCGTCGTGGAATGACGCCATGTACGACCTGATCCTGTTCCTGTTCCTGCTGCTGCTCGGCTACGTTTTCGGTCAACGCGCCGAAAAGCGGCATTTCCGCTCGATCATCGAACGCGAGGCGCAACTCGGCGACATCCTCGTCTTCTCGGAACGCAAGATTCCCGACGAAGCCGCCTGCGAAGGCATCCTGGTCGCCGGCAGCGTGGTCGTCTCGGTCGATTACTTCAAGCGCTTCGTCGCCGACCTGCGCAATTTCTTCGGCGGCCGCGTCAGCGCCTACGAGTCGCTGCTCGAACGCGCCCGCCGCGAAGCCGTGCTGCGGATGAAGGAAGCCGCCCGGCGCAAGGGGGCCGACAGCGTCTGGAACCTGCGCCTGGAAACCGCCTCGATCTACAAGGGCGCAGCCGGCAGCGTCGGCGCCGTCGAAGTCATCGCCTACGGCACCGCCGTGCGCCAGCGCCGCTGAGCCGATGGCCGACTACGAGAACCGCCCGCCGCCGGAAGGCATCAACGTCAGCCCGACGCATCCGCTGAAGGATTTTGCGCTGCTCGTCGGCGGCATCAGCGCCCTGGTCGTCGTCGCCGTGCTCGCGCTGTCGCTGCTCGCCGGGCAACTGGCGCGGCACATCCCCTTCGCCCACGAGCGCGCGCTGGCCGGCCAGCTCGGCCGCTGGCTGCCGGCCGAGCCGGTGAGCGCGGTCGAGCGCCAGCGCCGGCAATACCTGCAGGCACTGGCCGAGCGTCTGGCGCAAGGCATGGAAATGCCGCCGGAAATGACGTTGACCGTGCACTACTCGGCGCAGCCGACGATCAACGCGCTGGCGACGCTGGGCGGCCACATCGTCGTCTTCCAGGGATTGATCGACACGCTGCCGAGCGAGAATGCGCTGGCCATGGTGCTGGCCCACGAGATCGCCCACGTCCGCCACCGCCATCCGGTGGTCGCGATGGGGCGCGGTTTCGCGGTGCTGCTGGCGGTCGCCAGCCTGTCCGGGGTCGGCGACGGTTCGCTGCAGCAGTGGCTGGGCGGCATCGGCATGCTGCCGGTGCTGTCGTTCAGCCGCGCCCAGGAAGAAGAAGCCGACGCCGCTGCGCTGCAGGCGGTACTGCGTACCTACGGCCATGTCGGCGACGCCGCCGCCTTCTTCGAGCATGTCGCCCGCGCGCCGCTGGCGCGCGAACCGCTGGCGATCTTCAGCAGCCACCCCGGGCACGCCGAGCGCATCGCCCGCATCCGCGACTTCGCCGCCCGGCACAGCCAGGTCGATACGCCGCCGGTCGCGTTGCCGGCGTTCATGAAGGGCGACTAGGCGAGCGCCGCGTCGATCAGCCGGCGGGCGATGCTGACCGGTTCCGGCAGCTGTGGCAGCGCCGCCGGCAGGAACCAGGCAGCCGCCTCGATCTCGCCCGGCTGCGGCACGATCTCGCCGCCGGCGTAATCGGCAAAGAAGGCGACCATCAGCGAATTCGGGAAAGGCCAGGGCTGGCTGGAAAAATAGCGCAGGTTGGCGATCTCGACGCCGACTTCCTCGCGCACTTCGCGCGCCGCGCACTGCTCGAGCGTCTCGCCCGGCTCGACGAAGCCGGCCAGGGCGCTGTAGATGCCCGGCTTGAAATGCGGACTGCGCGCCAGCAGCAGGCGTTCACCGTCGCGCACCAGGACCATCACCGCCGGCGACAGCCGCGGATAGGCGACCAGTCCGCAGGCCGGGCAGCGCAGCCCGTGCTCATCGGGCAGACGCTCGGTCGGCGTCGCGCAGTGGCCGCAGTAGCGATGATTGCGCTGCCAGTCGAGGAGTTGCGTGGCACGACCGGCCAGTGCGAAAGCCTCGGCCCCGGCCTGCGCGTAGAGCGCGCGCAACGGGGTCGGCTCGGCGCCGTCGATTTTCGGGAATTCTGCCAGGTCGACCGTCAGACAGCGCCGCCCGGCGTAGTCGCCGACCGCCAGCGCGCCGGCAAAATCGCCGGCCTCGCCGGCCGGGAACGGACGGTCACCGGGAAGCAGCAGCAGGCGGTGCTCGCAGCGCAGGATCCAGAAAACCGGCTGGCTCATGGCTTGGCCTCCGTGCGCCCGTGCATGACGATGCGCCCGGCCCACCAGATCGCCGCCAGGTTGGCGACGACGGCAACATAGCCGACCAGCGGGTAGCCGACGATGCGGCCGTCGGCGCCGGTGCCGATGAGGAAGCCGCCGAGCGTCGTCGCCAGCCCCATGGCCAGCGACTGGACGGTGCCGTTGAGCGACATGAAGGTGCCGCGCAGCCGCGCCTGCGCCGCCGAGGCGATGATCGCCATGGCCGGGATCATGCGCCCGGAAATCAGCACGAAGAACGAGGTCGAGCAGATCAGCCAGCCCCACAGCGGCAGCGGCCCGGCGTGCGTCAGCGCCAGCAGCGGCAGCAAGGCCAGCAGCGCGACCCGGCGATAGACCTCGGCCTTGCCGTGGCGGTCGGCCCAGCGCCCGATCAGGCGGGCGCTGATGAAGGTGGCGAAGCCGCCGACCAGATAGACGAAGGGAATCTCGCTTTGCGCGATGCCGACGTTGTTGACTGCGAAGACGGTGATGTAGGGAATCACCGTGAATCCGGAAAAGATGATCAGCGCCGAGAACAGCAGCGCGCGCAGGTGGTTGCTGTCGGCAAGCACGCCGAAGGTGTCGGAAAGCAGGTGGGCGCGCTGCTCGCCGTGGAGGTGCTGGCGCAGTTCGGGCAGGTAGCGCAGGCCGACGCCGATGCAGATCAGGCTGAGTGCGGCGACCAGCACGAAGGGCGCGTGCCAGCCGAGATGGTTGGCCAGCCACAGCGACAGCGGCACGCCGGCGATCGTCGAGATCGAGAAGGCGCTGGCAACGATGCCGCTGGCCCGGGCCCGGCGCGAGAACGGGATGGCATCGCCGATCATGGTGTGGATCAGCGCCCCCATGATGCCGCCGAAGGTGCCGGCCAGGCCGCGGGCGACGAGCAGCGAGGCGTAGCCTGGCGCGATCGCGCAGGCCAGCGTTGCCAGCGCGAACAGGCCGACGACGACGAGCAGCAGCCGCTTGCGCTCGAAACGATCGACGAAGGTCGCCGCCAGCACGCCGGAGGCGGCGGCGCTGAAGCTGTAGGACGCGACCAGCAGGCCGAACTCGTGCGTATCGATGGCAAAGGCCGCCATCAGGATCGGCCCGAGCGGCATCATGATCATGAAATCGAGGACGTGGCTGAACTGGATGCCGGCCAGCGTCAGCAGCAGGAAACGTTCGTTGCGCGGAGAGAGTTCGACGGACATCGGCAGAAGCAGGACAAGGTGCGGAAGGCAGGGCGACAAGGATACGCGCTCGCCGCCCGGCCCGGCACCCCGGACAACCACATTTCGCGCGCCTCAGCCGCCCTGCCAGGCGAACAGCCGGTGGCGGAAGGCGTGATCGGCACCCTGGTAATAGGCGATCGCCCGGCGCACCAGCGGATCGTCGCTGCCGACTGCACGCTCGGCCGCGTCGGCGTCGACGCTGCGCATTTGCCGGCGCGGGCTGAGGATGGCCAGGCGCTCGCCGTCGTACAGCCCGAGATGCTGGTAATTGCCGATCAGCGCCCGCCCCTGCCAGTCGCCGTCGCGCAGCATGTCGCGGCCGTAGAAGGTCGAGGTGTAATCGAAGCCGAGCAGGCCGAGCAACGTCGGCGCGATGTCGATCTGGCTGGCCAGGCGGTCGATGCGGCGCGGTTCGAGCAGGGCCGGCGCGTGGATGAACAGCGGAATCCGGTAGTTCTCGACGGGCAGGTCCTGCTGGCCGGCGCTGCCGGCGTTGTGGTCGGCGACGAAGACGAACACGGTCTGCGCGAACCACGGCTTCTGCCGCGCCGCCTCGAGGAAACGGCCGATCGCGTAATCGGTGTACTTGACCGCACCGGCGCGGCCCTCGCCCGACGGGATGTCGATGCGCCCGTCCGGATAGGTATAGGGGCGGTGGTTCGAGGTGGTCATCAGCTGCAGGAAGAAAGGCTTGCCGGCGGCGTGCTCGGCGTCGGCCAGCTTGACCGCCTGGCGGTAGAGGTCCTCGTCGGACATCCCCCAGGCGTTCTCGAATTCCATCTCGGCCTTGGGCAGCGCACTCTGGTCCACGATGCGGTAGCCGTTGCCGCTGAAGAAGGCGTTCATGTTGTCGAAGTAACCGCGCCCGCCGTAGAGGAAGACCGGGTCGTAGCCCTGCGCGCGGAACTGGCGACCGAGACTGGCGTAACCGGATTCGCGGCCGATCCGCTTGACCACCGAACGGCCCGGCGTCGGCGGCAGCGACAGCGTGATCGCCTCGAGGCCGCGGTCGGTGCGCGTGCCGGTGGCGTAGAAGTTGGTGAAGAACAGGCTGTCGCGACTGAGCCGGTCGAGGTTCGGGGTCAACCCGCGGGCATCGCCAAAAACGCCGAGGTACTTGGCGCTCAGGCTCTCGATGGTGACCAGGACGACGTTGAGCCGACGCAGCGCGCCCGGGTTGTCGATGTGCCGGCGGATATTCTGCGCCTCGCTGCCGGCGAAGACCGCCAGCGGTTCGGCAACCTCCCCATGCAGCAGCGTGGCGACCTCGGCGGCGGGCAGCGTCGCGTAGAACTCGCCGTACTTGATCTCGTTGTTGCGGAAGGCGGCAAAGAACTGGTACGGCCCGTTGGCTGCCAGCTCGCGCTGGTAGGTGTTGCCCTCGCTGGGACGCGGGAAGTCCTGGCCGATCGTCGCTGCAACCAGGGCCGCGACGCCGCCGCCGGCCGCCAGCAGCAGGCCGCGCCGGCGCCAGCCGAGCAGTGCCGCCGGCTGCGCCAGCGGCCGCCACAGGCGGTGCGCCGCGAGCAGCGCCAGGGCGGCGATGGCGGCGAGCAGCGGCCAGACCGGGTAGGACTCGAGGATGTTGTCCACGACTTCCTTCGAATAGACCAGGTAGTCGACGGCGATGAAGTTGAAGCGGACCCCGAATTCGTCCCAGAAGATCCACTCCGACAGCGCCACGAAGAGCATCGCGAAGCAGCTTGCGAAGAGCAGCAGTTGCGGCACCCGGCGCGCCGGACCACTGCCCCAGCAGGCTTGCGGCAGCAGGAAGACGAGCATGGCCAGGGCCAGCCCGGCGTAGGCGAGGAAAGCCAGGTCATAGACCAGGCCGCCGGCGAAGATGCCGAGGATGGCCGCGGGCGTTGCCTCGGCCTGGGCGAAGCTGACGACCAGCAGGGTCAGTCGCGTCGCGGTGAACACCGCCAGCCAGCTGCCGAGCAGCCAGAGCAGGAAACGGAGCTGGGCCGGCAGCCGGCAGGAGGAATCGATGTCGTGCGGATCGTTGGGCATGGATCAATGGCGCAAAAGCGGGAAACCCCGCGAAAGGGCGCCATTCTTCGGATTGCGGGTTAACCGGCGATTAACGATGGCGGTGCGGCCCGGTGATAAACTCGCGCCTTCCCCAGCCCCGAGTTTCGCCGTGCGCCTCACCCTGCTCGTCCCCGAACTGATCTGGCCCGAACCGGGCGACACGCAAACCCTCGCCGACCTTGCCGCGCCGGCCTTCCGCTGGCTCGACGGGCACGCCGACCTGGCACGGTCGACGGCGATTTCCTGGGAAAAATCGCTGCTCGAGCAGTTCGCCGTCGCCGACGCCGGCAGCGCCGCCTTCCGCCGCCTCGGCGAAGACGGCAGCGCGCCCGACGACGGCCACTGGCTGTGCGCCGACCCGGTGCACCTGCGTTTTCACCACGAACGCATCGTCCTCGCCGACGCCGGCGCCTTCGACATCGACGCCGCCGAAGCAGAGGCGCTGGTCGGCGCGCTCAATACCGAGTTCGCCGACATCGGCGTCTTCCACGCGGCGACACCGCGGCGCTGGTATCTGCGCCTGCATGCCGCGGTCGACCACCTTGCCGCACCGCTGTCGGCAGTCGCCGGCCGACGCATGGACAGCGACCTGAGCGACAAGACCTCGCCGCTGCACCGCTGGCTCAACGAGGTGCAGATGTTCCTCCACCTGCACCCGGTCAACGCCGCCCGCGCCGCCGCCGGCAAGCCGGCGATCAACAGCCTCTGGCTGTGGGGCAACGGCCAGGCAGCAACGCCGGCCAACGGCCCGGACGCAGTCTTCGCCGACGATCCGCTGGCGCGCGGCCTCGCCCGCGCCGCCGGGATCACCGCCCGGGCGCTGCCGGCCAAGGCCGACGCCGTCCTCGACAGCGGCGCGCAAAGGCCGCTGGTCGTCATCGACATGCTGCTGCCAAACGTCCTCTACGAAAACCCGGAAGGCTGGCGACAAGCCTTCGCGCGGCTCGACACCGAGTGGCTGGCACCGATTCACGGTCGACTGGGCAAAACCGTCAAAAACCTGGTCGTCGTCGCCCCGACCATCTACGGTCGCCTGCACTGGACGCTCGCCGCCGGCGCCCGCTGGAAATTCTGGAAATCCGGCCGCACGCCGCAACAAGTCGCCCAGGCGCTGGCCGGGCCGCAAGGAAAAGCATCTTGACCCGCATCGTCACCCGCAGCGCGCCGCCGCGCACCGTCTGGCAACTCGAGCAGCAGGGCCTGCATCCCCTGCTCGCCCGCCTCTACGCCGCCCGCGGCGTCACCGACAAGGCCGAACTCGACTACGAGCTGAAGTCGCTGCTGCCGCCGGCCGCGCTGACCCACGCCGGCGACGCCGCCGCACTGCTCGCCGACGCCATCGAGGCCGAGGCAAAAATGCTGATCATCGGCGACTACGACTGCGACGGCGCCACCGCCACCGCCGTCGGCATGCGCGCGCTGAAGGCGCTCGGCGCCGACGTCGATTTCCTGCTGCCCGACCGCTTCAAGCTCGGCTACGGGCTGTCGCCGGAGATCGTCGACGTCGCCGCGCAGCAATCGCCCGACCTGATCATCACCGTCGACAACGGCATCGCCAGCCTCGAAGGCGTCGCCCGCGCCCAGCAGCACGGCATCGCCACGCTGATCACCGACCACCACCTGCCGGCGGCAACGCTGCCCGACGCCGACTGCATCGTCAATCCGAACCAGCCCGGCTGCGACTTCCCGTCGAAGTGCATCGCCGGCGTCGGCGTGATGTTCTACGTGATGCTGGCGCTGCGCGCCGAACTGCGCGAACGCGGCTTTTTCACTGACCGCCCCGAACCCAACTTCGCCGACCTGCTCGACCTCGTTGCGCTCGGCACCGTCGCCGACGTCGTCAAGCTCGACCGCAACAACCGCATCCTGGTCAGCCAGGGCTTGAAGCGCATGCGCGCCGGCCGCCTGCAGCCGGGCATCGCGGCGCTGTTCAAGGCGGCCGGGCGCGACCCACGCCGCGCCACCGCCTTCGACCTCGGCTTTTTGATCGGGCCGCGCCTGAACGCCGCCGGCCGCCTGGCCGACATGCGCCTGGGCGTCGAATGCCTGCTCACCGACGATCCGGCGCGGGCACTCAACATCGCCCAGGAACTCGACAACCTCAACCGCGAACGCCGCGAAATCGAATCCGGCATGCAGGAACAGGCGCTGGCGCTGCTGGAGAAGATGGATATTGAAGCCGCCGCCCCCGGCGTCGCCCTCTTCGACCCCGGCTGGCACGAAGGCGTCGTCGGCATCCTCGCCTCGCGCATCAAGGACAAGCTGCACCGGCCGGTATTCGCCTTCGCGCAAAGCGAGGGCGACATCGTCAAGGGTTCCGGCCGCTCGATCCCCGGCCTGCACCTGCGCGACGCGCTCGACCTCGTCGCCAAGCGCGCCCCCGGCCTGCTCGTCCGCTTCGGCGGCCACGCCATGGCCGCCGGCGCGACCATCAAAGCCGGCGATTTCGAGCGCTTCCAGGCACTTTTCGCCGAAGTCGCCGGCGAACTCCTCGCCCCCGCCGACCTCACCCGCACGCTGGAAACCGACGGCCCGCTCGAAGGCGGCTACATCAGCCTGGAAACCGCCAAGCTGCTGGAAAACGAAATCTGGGGCCAGGGCTTCCCGGCGCCGCTGTTCGTCGATGAATTCGAAGTCGAGCAACAGCGCGTGCTCAAGGAAAAACACCTGAAACTGCGCCTGCGCAAGGGCAACAGCCGGATCGAGGCAATCCAGTTCAACTTCGCCAGCCAGCCCGGCCACAGCACCCGCGCCGCCTACCGGCTGTCGGTCAACGAATACATGGGCGTCGAGAATCCGCAGTTGATGATCGAATACCTCGAGTAGCCGGCCTGCCTGTCGAAAAATGCCCGGATTTAACGGTCGACCGTGAAATCCGGGCATTTTTGCAAAGAAAAAGTCAATTGCGCGCCGCCAATGACTTCACCATAATCAGACTTCACCGTTATAACGATGGAATTTATCCATGGAAATCCTGGTCATTATCATCGGTGGTGCAATCGCGTTTGTGCTTTTCTTGAATCATATGAACAAGAAACGCCGGGCAGCGTTGATAGAAAAATACAAGGACGAAAGCATCGTAGCCAAAATCATGGGGCGCATGATCTGGCAAGGACAAACCCCGGAACAACTGACTGACTCGCTCGGAACGCCTGTTGATGTCGACAGGAAAGTCCTGAAAACGAAAACCAAAGAAATCTGGAAATATAACCAGACCGGCAAGGGAAGGTTTGCGCTTCGCGTAACACTAGAAAATGGCGAAGTCGTTGGCTGGGAACAAAAATCTTAAGTCGCCAAATCAACAATAATGCACGCGCATAGAAGACCGCGCCAAACGGTCAAGAGCCGGGCGAGACACGCCCAAGCTGAAACCCTTTGACATATCCCGATGGCCTACTAGCTTGAAGCATGGCTCCCGCCGGGAGCCGGCTTTGCTTCGGGAGGTATTGCCATGTTGTTCATCACCAGCCGCATGCCGACGGTCAATACGGAACCCGCGCTCAACGCGGATTTCGTGTTCGACCTGACGAACAATTCGTCGAGCCGCAGCTTTTTCTGCTGCCGCCGCGAGCGCAAGGGGAAATGCGTCGAGATCGGCAGCCTCGCGCTGCTGCAGGCGTTGAAGGCGGCCAAGGTGCGCCAGGTGCTGGTATACATCCACGGATTCGCCAACCTGCCCGACGATGTCTTCGCCGCCGCCGGCGAGCTGCAAAAACTGTGCGATCGCAAGAAGACCGGCGAAATCCTGGTCCTGCCACTGATCTGGCCGTGCGACGCCGACCTCGGCGTGGTCAAGGATTATTGGGACGACCAGAAGGCGGCCGACCAGAGCGCCTTCACCTTCGCCCGGGTGATGCAGAAATTCATGGCCTGGCGCAATTCCGAGAGCCACAACCCCGAGGATGATCCCTGCCTGAAGCGGATCAACGTACTCGCCCATTCGATGGGCAACCGGGTGCTCCGCCAGACACTCGAGAACTGGCGCCGCTACGACCAGCCGCAAGGCCTGCCGCTGCTCTTCCGCAACACCTTCATGGTTGCTGCCGACATCGTCAACGAATCGCTGCACAAGGGCGAGCCGGGTGAGTTGATCAGCCACGCCTCGCGCAATGTGGTCGTCTATTACGCCTCGGACGACCTGGCGCTGCGTGCGAGCAAGGTGTCGAACCTGAAGAACGCCGAGGCCTCGCGCCGGCTCGGCCATTCCGGGCCGGAAGACATGGCGCGAACGCCGAAGAACGTCTATGCGATCGACTGCGACGAGGTGAACACGCGCTACGACCCGCCCCGGGGACATTCCTACTTCCGCTGCGGGACGCGCAAGGGCGAGCCCGGCGTAGTCTTCGAGCACATCTTCGCGACACTGCTCAGCGGCCGCGTGTTCCCCGGCGACGAACAGCGCAAGTCGAGCATCCTCGAACTCGGCTGAAAACGTCGCAATGTCACAGTCGACCGATCATTTCGGCGATTTTTCGTCGAGATAGCCGGCCAGCTGGGCGGCCGGCAGCGGCCGGGCGAACAGGTAGCCCTGGAATTCCTCGCAGCCGAGGGCGTTGAGCACGGCCAGCTGGGTCTGTTTCTCGACGCCTTCGGCGACGACGCGCAGGTTGAGGCTGTGCGCCAGCGAGACGATGGCGCGGGTGATCGCCAGGCCGCCGTTGCCCTGGTCGCATTCGAGCACGAAGGAACGGTCGACCTTGAGGATGTCGATCGGGAAGCGCTTGAGGTAGGCGAGCGAGGAATAGCCGGTGCCGAAGTCGTCGACCGCGATATAGACGCCCATCGCCTTCAGTTCGTCGAGCACCGCCAGGGCGCGCTGGACGTCGCCCATCAGCATGCCTTCGGTGATCTCCAGTTCGAGGTTGCCCGGCGGCAGGCCGGCTTCCTCCAGCACCGAGCGGACCAGTGCGGCGAGATCCTTCTCGCGGAACAGGCTGGGCGAGATGTTCACGGCCACGCGCAGGCGCTCGTGACCGGCGGCGCGCCAACGGGCGGCCTCGTGGCAGGCGGCGCGGAGCACGAACCAGGTGAGCTGGCCGATCAGGCCGTTTTCCTCGGCCAGCGGGATGAAGCGTACCGGCGAGACGCTGCCGAACTCGGCGCTGTCCCAGCGGACCAGCGCCTCGAAGCCGAACGGCCGGCCGCGGGCATCGACCTTGGGCTGGTAGACGACGTACAGCTCGTCCTGTTCGAGCGCCCGGCGCAGCGCCGAGTCGAGGGCCAGGCGGTCGCGCGCGGCGACGTTGAGCGACTCGGTGTAGAACTGGAACTGGCCCTTGCCCAGCTTCTTGGCATGGTGCATCGCGGCGTCGGCGTGGCGCAGCAGGACTTCGAGATCGACGCCGTCGTCGGGAAAGACGCTGACGCCGAGGCTGCAATTGACGCGCACTTCCTGGCCGTCGAGCATGATCGGCTCGCTGACCGCGTCCTGGACGCGGTGCAGGATGTGCAGCGTGTCGCTGAGGCCGCCGTAATCGCCGAGGATGAGCACGAATTCGTCGCCGCCGTAGCGGGCAACGGTGTCCGACTCGCGCAGGCAGGCCTTGAGCCGGCGCGCGACCTCGACCAGCAGGGTGTCGCCGGCGCCGTGGCCGAGGCTGTCGTTGACGAACTTGAAGTTGTCGAGATCGACAAAGGCCAGCGAGCCCTTGGTCGCCCGCCGCTGGGCCAGGCGCAGCACCTGCTGCAGGCGGTCCTGGAGCAGGTTGCGGTTGGGCAGGCCGGTCAGCGGATCGTGCGTCGCCTGGTATTCGAGTTGCTGGCGGTAGTTGTGCTGGGCGGTGACGTCCTCGACGGTGCCCTCGTAGTAGAGCGGTTCGCCGTCCGGGCTGTAGACCACGTGGGCGTGCTCGGAAATCCAGATGCGGCTGCCGTCGCGACGATAGACCTCGGATTCGAAGTCGCTGACGCGGCCGTGCTCGCGCATCAGCGTCTTGAACTCCTCGCGCCGGCCTTCGGCAACGTAGAGGCTGCGGGCGATGTCGGAGAGGCCCTCGATCAGCGCCACCGGGCTCTCGTAGCCGTAGAGCTGGGCCAGCGCCTTGTTGGCGGCCAGGTAATGGCCGTCGATCGAGGTCTGGAACATGCCGACCACCGAATCCTCGAAGATGCTCCGGTAACGCAGCTCGGCATCGGCCAGCTGGCGCTGGCTGAGCACCTGCTCGGTGACGTCCTCGATGAAGCCCTCGAGCACCCGCCGGCCCTGCTCGTCGAGGACGACGGCACCGCGCTCGAGCACCCACTTGACCGCGCCCTTGCGATGCACGATCCGGTACTGCACGCGGTAGCGCCCGTTGTTGGCGGCGGCGACCATGATCTTGCGCCGCACCATCGCCCGGTCCTCGGGATGGGTGATCGTCTCGAGCGAGGCGAGCTTGTTGTTCTCGAGCTCGTCCGGGCAGTAGCCGGTCAGGTCGCGGCTGCCGTCGCTGACGAAGTGCATCGTCCACTGCTCGTCGATGGCGCAGCGGAAGACCATGCCCTCGAGGTTGTGCACCAGCACCTGCAGCACGCGTTCGCTGTCGATGTCGTTCCAGGCCGAGTCGCGGTGCTTGCGCAGCACGGGCAGGAAACCGGGAGGCGGGGCGGAGTCGTTCACGATGTCAAAGCACGAAGTCGGTATTTTTGATTTACAGCAAAAAACCTGCCAGCCGAAAAACTGGCATTTTTATCGGATTTTGACGGTCGACCGCAAAATCCGGCCATTTTTGCGCCGACCACGCACCTTGGCGGTGCATCGATTCCCCAGTTCGGCCCACGATGCCCCGCGGCGGCGCCCTGCCCGTCCGCATGCACCGTGCATGGGCATCAGCCAGCCGGCACCGGCCGCAGCCCCGGATCCGCTGCCGGCGCCGCAGCGGCCAGCTGTCGGCCGCTCTCGGAAATCCACGCAAAAACCGCGTCGACCGCCAGCGTCGCATCGGCGAAATAGCGTTCGGCGCCGATGTCCACGCCGCCGGCGCCGAGCAGGCGCTGACGCACCAGCTGCAGCATGTGGCGCACCGCCAGCCCGGCGCGCTCGCCGTGCCGGCACGGCGGGCTGCCGGCGACGGCCTGGTCGAGCAGGGTTTCGGCGCGGGCGATCAGGAACATCAGGCGCACCCGCGCCACCGCCGGACAACGGCCGCGGGTGGCGACGCCAAGCCCGACCGCGCGCGCCTGGCCGAGGCATTCGGTGAGCGCCGGCAAGCGGGCGGCGTAGTTGCGTACCGCCGCGTGCGCGTCGCGCCCGGCCAGCAGCGGCTCGACCCGGGCTTCGCCGAAGGCCGCCAGCCAGCGCAGCAGCTGTTCGACCAGCTGGCTGTGCTCGGCGATGCTCTGGTCGACGCTGCGCCCGGCCAGGGTTTCGCGCAGGCTGCTCCAGCGGTGGACGAACAGCGCCAGTTCGTTGACCGTCAGGCAGGGATGCGGCCGATCGCTTTCGTGACGGGCCAGCGGACGCAGCGCCTGGAGCAGCGCCCCGATCTCGCCCGCCTTGCCGTCGAGACGGCTGGCGAAGCTGCGGTCGCCGGCCAGCCAGGCGGTGCTCATGCCGCGGTGCTGCTGGAAGCCGGCGAGCAGCGCCAGGAGCAGCCGGCACGCCTCGAGGCCGTGCGCCGGTGAGGCATTGCCGGCGCGCCGGCGGCGCCACAGGAAGAAGATCGCGGCCGGCAGGGCCAGCGCGGGCAACAGGTAGACGATCCAGTTCATCATGGCCTCATTCGTAGTGGTACTTGTCGAGGGCGCCGGTCAGCTGCACCGCCAGCTCGCTCAGGTAGCGCGACAGCTCGCTGTTCTCGCTGACCAGGTGTTCGTTGGCGTCGGCCAGCCGCGCCACCTGCTCGATGTCGCGGGCGATGTTCTGCCCGGCTTCGCTCTGCTCGCGGCTGGCCGCCGCGATGTCGCGGATCAGCGCCAGCGTCTGCGCCGCGTTGTCCTCGACCCGGCGCAGCTCGGCCACCGCGGCACCGGCGTCGGCCAGGCTGTGGGCGGCCTCGTCGCGGGTTTCGGCCATCGCCGCGATCATCCCGGCGACCTCGTGATGGACGCCCTCGATGCGCTCGCCGATGTCGCGCGTTGCCGTGCTGGTCCGTTCGGCCAGCTTGCGCACTTCGTCGGCAACCACCGCGAAGCCGCGCCCCTGCTCGCCGGCGCGGGCCGCCTCGATCGCCGCGTTGAGCGCCAGCAGGTTGGTCTGGCCGGCGATGTCGGCGATCAGGCCGACGATGCTGTCGATCTCGCGCGACCGCTCGCCGAGCCGCCCGGCGCCATCGGCAGTGCGCGCCACCGTCGCCGCCAGGCGATCGAGCTTGGCGGCCAGGCCATCGACCCGGGTGGCGCCGCTGTTGGCCATCCGGCGCGAGGCCTCGGCCACCTCGGCGGCGCCCTGGGCGCTGTCGCTGGTCATGCCCAGGCTGACCGTCAGTTGTTCCAGCGTCGCCGACGACGACAGCGTGACGTCGCGCTGCAGGCGCACCCCGGCATCGCCGCCGCTGGCGTTGTGGCGGCTTTCGCTGGCGACGCTGGCGATCTCCTGGGCCATCCGGGCGAATTCGAGGAAGAGTCCGGCCAGCGACCGGGCCATCCCGTTCAGGCGCTCGGCCAGCGGCGCCAGCGGGCCGCAGCGGCGACCGTCGACGCGCTCGACCAGGCGCCCGGCGGCGAGCGCCAGGGCGAAACGGTCGATCACCGCCAGCGCCTGCTCGAGACTGAAGACGACGCGGCCGCCGACGATCACCGAGAGAATCAGCAGGCCGCCGCCGCACCAGGCCAGGCCGGCGGCGCCGGCCGCTGCAGCGTAACCGGCGGCTGCCCCGGCGAGCAGGGCGGAGGCCCAGACGCCGAGCAGGGGCAGACGCAAATTGACCGAAAGGGGCCGCGGTCCGGGCGTGTCTGGCGCTGTCATGGGGATACTCACTTTTGTCGATATTGTTGCGATGCAACACGCAAAAGCCTTGCCACCATCGGCCAGAGCAGAAAATCCATCGTTTAATCAAGGCCCTGGAAAAACCGCCGGCAAACGAGATACGCGAAAATCAACAAAATCACCAGGCAGCCGCCCCGTGTTGGCGCGGGCATGCACCGTCGCGGTGCCGATGCCGGCGCGACGACAAAGCGGTCGGCAGCGCCGGCCCCGGCGGCTATAATTGCGTCTTTTCAAAGCATTGGAATTCGTCTCATGGAAGCAGAACGGCAGAACAGCATCTCCAACAAGCTCGACGACCTGGCGCAGCGCGCCGACGAGCTACGGAGGTATCTTTGACTACGATCACAAGCGCGAACGCCTGACCCTCCTCAACCAGGAGATGGAAGATCCGAAGATCTGGGACGACCCCAAGCGTGCCCAGGAACTCGGTCGTGAGAAGAAGGCGCTGGAAGACATCGTCCTCGTCCTCGAGGACGTCGCCGGCGGCATCAAGGACGGCCGCGAGCTGTTCGCGATGGGCAAGGAAGAAGGCGACGACGACACGCTGCTCGCGGTCGAGGCCGACAACGCCGAACTCGAGCAGAAGGTCGGCAAGCTCGAATTCCGCCGGATGTTCAACAATCCGTCCGACCCGATGCCCTGCTTCCTGGAAATCCAGGCCGGCGCCGGCGGTACCGAAGCCCAGGACTGGGCCTCGATGCTGCTGCGCATGTACCTGAAATTCGGCGAAAAGAAGGGGTTCACCGTCGAAGTCATGGAAGAGTCGGAAGGCGACGTCGCCGGCATCAAGAGCGCCACCGTCAAGTTCACCGGCGACCATGCCTACGGCACGCTGCGCACCGAAACCGGCATCCACCGCCTGGTCCGCAAGTCGCCGTTCGACTCGAACGCCCGCCGCCACACCAGCTTCACCTCGGTCTTCGTGTTCCCGGAAGTCGACGAGTCGATCGAAATCGCCATCAACCCGGCCGACGTGCGCACCGACACCTACCGCGCCTCCGGCGCCGGCGGTCAGCACATCAACAAGACCGACTCGGCCGTGCGTCTGACCCACGTACCGACCGGCATCGTCGTGCAGTGCCAGAACGACCGTTCGCAGCACCGCAACCGCGACGAAGCCTGGCAGATGCTGCGCGCCCGCCTGTACGAGTTCGAGCTGCGCAAGCAGCAGGCCGAGCAGCAGAAGCTGGAGGACGCCAAGTCCGACATCGGTTGGGGCCACCAGATCCGCTCCTACGTGCTCGACCAGAGCCGGATCAAGGACCTGCGCACCAACTTCGAAACCGGCAACACCCAGGCCGTGCTCGACGGCGACCTCGACGACTTCATCGAGGCCAGCCTGAAACAGGGCGTGTGATCGCCAACCTGTTCGCCGGATTGCCGTCGACCGTCACGGTCGACGAGCAATTGGCGACGATTTTGCAGCGGCCGGGACTGCGCATCGAGCGCATCGTCTCGACCGGCCAGGCCAGCCCGCCGGATTTCTGGTACGACCAGGACGAAGGCGAATGGGTGGTGCTGCTGCAGGGCGAAGCGAAACTGCGCTTCGCCGACGAAGCCGACGCCCGCCACCTGCACGCCGGCGATTGCATCGACATCGCCGCACACCGCCGGCACCGTGTCGACTGGACGGCGCCCGATCAGGTCAGCGTCTGGCTGGCAGTCTTCTACGCCGCCTGATCAGGCAAAGACGATGTGGCCGATGGTGCGCAGCGCGATGCCGATGCAGGCGCCGAGCGCTGCCGGCTTCCACACCTTGGCGACGCGCGGCCCGGCGGCGATGAGCACGGCGACGCCGGGCAGGTCGAAGGGCGAGATCAGGAAGCCGGCGCTGGCATTGAGCAGTTCGACGCTGACCTGACCGGCGCGACGCATCTCGTCCATCACCCCCATCATCGCCGTGCCGCCGGCCAGGTACTTGGTCAGCGTCGGCAGCACCAGCATCCGGTCGATCGCCAGCGCATCGAGCAGCGGCGCCAGCAAGGCCGTCAGCAGGTCGATGGCGCCGAAAGTGCGCAGCGCGGTGACTACCACCAGCGACAGCACCAGCATCGGGATCGCCCCAACCGCCAGCTTGAAGGCCTCGGCGCCGGCGCGGTTGATCACGTCGAGCACGCCCTTGGCGCTCTCGGCGACCGGATGCGCGAGATGTTCGTCGACCACGCCCTCGGCCGCCGACAGCCCGCGCCCGAACAGGTAGTAGGTCGCCGCCGCCGCGGCCAGGCCGCCGATCAACGACCACAGCAGGGTCAGGCCGATGTCGAGGCCCATGGTCATCATCGGCAGCGCCGCGTTGGCCTGCGACATCGCGAAGACCATCGCCAGCGTCGCCGCGATGTGGCGGTCCGACGCCCCGCGCTGGTCCATCATGGTCAGCGTCGCCATCGGCGCCGCGAAACTGACGAAGTTGATCTGCACCGCCGCGAACACGCCCAGCCCGGTCAGGCCGAAGGGTTTCAGCACCGGCGCCAGTTTCGCCACCACCCAGTCGAGCGCGCCGCGCGCCTCGAGCAGTCGCATCAGCGACAGCATCACCACCATCACCGGCAGCAGCACGAACAGGGAAAGCTCGACCGCCGAGCGGCCGGCCTTGAGAAGGATGTCGATGAGGATTTCCATGGGGCGGCATTATGGCATTGCCTGGCCGACAAAACTCGCCCCCCTTTCCCTGTCCTTTCCCTTGTCCCTCCCCGCCGAATCGGCGAAAATCCCCCGTTTCCGCGGTCGACCGCAAAATTCCCGATTTTTCCCAAGGATTCCCCGATGTCCAACGCCGAACAGCAACAAGACGAGAACCACATCATCGCCGAGCGCCGCGCCAAGCTGGCCGAGTTGCGCCAGGGTGGGGTCGCCTTCCCGAACGACTTCCAGCGCGAGAACACCGCGCAGAAGCTGCATGACGGCTACGGCGAGAAATCGGCGGAAGAACTCGAAGGCCTGCCGGTCGAGGTCAAGGTCGCCGGCCGCATGATGCTGAAGCGGGTCATGGGCAAGGCCTCGTTCGCCACGCTGCAGGACGTTTCCGGCCGCATCCAGGTCTACGTCGCCCGCGACAAGGTCGGCGAGGAAGCCTATGCCGCCTTCAAGGGCTGGGACTTGGGTGACATCCTTGGCGTCGTCGGCACGCTGATGAAGACCAAGACCGGCGAGCTGACCATCGCCGCCACCGAGATCCGCCTGCTGACCAAGTCGCTGCGCCCGCTGCCGGACAAGTTCCACGGCCTGGCCGACCAGGAAATGAAGTATCGCCAGCGTTACGTCGACCTGATCATGAACGAGGAAACGCGCGCCACCTTCCGCGCCCGCTCGGCCATCGTCGGCGCCATCCGCAACTACATGAGCGGCCACGGCTTCATGGAAGTCGAGACGCCGATGATGCACCCGATCCCCGGCGGCGCCGCGGCCAAGCCCTTCATCACCCATCACAACGCGCTCGACATGCAGCAGTTCCTGCGCATCGCGCCCGAGCTCTACCTCAAGCGCCTGGTCGTCGGCGGCTTCGAGAAGGTCTTCGAGATCAACCGCAACTTCCGCAACGAAGGTTTGAGCCCGCGGCACAATCCCGAATTCACGATGATGGAGTTCTACGAGGCGTACGCGAACTACCACACGCTGATGGACTTCACCGAGGGCCTGCTCCGCCACGCCGCGCGCGAGGCGCTGGGCAAGGAAGTCTTCGAATACCAGGGGCGCGAACTCGACCTGTCCAAGCCCTTCCACCGCCTGACCATCACCCAGGCGATCCAGCGCGAGCAGCCGTCGTTCACCGACGCGCAACTGGCCGACGCCGAATTCCTCAAGGCCAAGATCGTCGCCTTCGGCGAGAAGGTCAAGCCGGGCGGCCTCGGCAGCCTGCAGCTGCAGCTGTTCGAAGCCTGTGCCGAAGCGCAGTGCTGGGAGCCGACCTTCATCATCGACTACCCGGTCGAAGTCAGCCCGCTGGCCCGCGCCTCCGACAGCAACCCGGAAATCACCGAGCGTTTCGAGCTGTTCATCGTCGGCCGCGAGATCGCCAACGGCTTCTCGGAGTTGAACGACGCCGAGGACCAGGCCGCCCGCTTCCAGGAACAGGCCAAGGCCAAGGACGCCGGCGACGAGGAAGCGATGTACTACGACGCCGACTACATCCGCGCGCTCGAGTACGGCCTGCCCCCGACCGGCGGCTGCGGCATCGGCATCGACCGGCTGATCATGCTGCTCACCGACAGCCCGGCGATCCGCGACGTCATCCTCTTCCCCTCGATGCGTCCGGAGTAATGCAGATCCGCCAGCTCCAGGTGGCTTGCGACGCGGTTCAGGACCGACTGACCCTGCGCGTCGCGACGCAAGCCAACGAGGAGTTCCGGGTGTGGATCACCCGGCGTTACCTGCGCGAGCTGTGGCCGCACCTGGTGGCCATGCTCGCCGGGCATCTGGCGGCACGGCCGCAGGCGCCGGCGGAAAAGCCGGCCGGCGAGCCGGCGGCCAGCTTCGAGCAGCCGTTCAAGGAAGACAATCCCAGCTTTCCGCTCGGATCGACGCCGCTGCTGGCCAGCGAAGCGACGCTGACGGCCAGCGGCGAGGGCCTCGCCCGGCTGATCCTGCGCGAAGGCCGTGAGCGCAGCTTCACGCTCAACGTCAACGGCGAACTGCTGCAGGCGCTCTGCGCGATGCTGCGCAAATCGGCCGAACAGGCCGGCTGGGGGCTGGCCCTCGACTACGCGCCGGCGGCTGCGCCGGCACCGGCCGCCGACAACGCCAAGCCCGGCCTGCTCCACTAGTGGAACCGCTGCGCCCGGCCCGACTCGAATTCGCCGACGACGGCACACCGTACTCGAGCGCCTTCGGCGACGTCTATCACTCGGCCCACGGCGGCCCGGCGCAGGCGCGCCACGTCTTCCTCGGCGGCAACGAGCTGCCGCAGCGCTGGCAGGGGCGCGACCGCTTCGTCATCCTCGAGACCGGCTTCGGCCTCGGGCTGAACTTCCTCGCCGCCTGGCAGGCCTGGCGCGCCGACCCGCAACGCTGCCGGCGGCTGCATTTCGTCTCCTTCGAAAAGCACCCGTTTTCCGCCGCCGACCTCGCCGTTGCCCAGCGCGCCTGGCCGGAATTCGCCGAACTCGCCGCCCAGTTGCAGGCCCGCTGGCCGCTGCTGACGCCGGGCGTGCATCGCCTCTTCCTCGACGACCGGCAGGTCATCCTGACGCTGTTCTTCGGCGACGCGACGACGCAGTTGCGCACGGTCGACGCCTCGGTCGATGCCTTTTTCCTCGACGGCTTTTCGCCGGCGAAGAACCCGGAACTGTGGACGCCGGAACTGTGCCGCGCGCTGTCGCGCCTCGCTGCGCCGGGCGCGACGCTGGCCACCTGGTCGGTTGCCGGCCATGTCCGGGCGGCGCTGGAAGCGGCCGAGTTCGACCTGGAAAAACGCCCCGGCTTCGCTGGCAAGCGGCAGATGCTGCACGGCCGCTTCCGCTCGCGCCGGCCCGACCGCCATGCGCCGCCGGCCGAGCGCCGCGCCGTCGTCATCGGTGCCGGCATCGCCGGCTGCACCGCGGCCAGCGCACTGGCCGGCGCCGGCTGGCAGGTCGACATCATCGAGCGCGCGCCGACACCGGCCACCGGCGCCTCGTGCAATGTCGCCGGCGTGCTGCGCCCCTTGCCCAGCGCCGACGACAACCGCCTGTCGCGCCTGACCCGCGCCGGCTACCTGGCCACCCGCGCCCTGCTGCAATCGCTGCCCGACGCCCGCTGGTCGCCCTGCGGCGTCCTCCATCTGGGCCGCGAGCCGCTGCACGAGGCGACCCAGCAGCGCGTCGTCGAGCGCCTGCAACTGCCCGCCGAGCTGCTCCAGTTCGTCGACCGCGAGCGCGCCGGCGCAATGCTCGGCCTGCCGGTCGAGGCTGGCGGCTGGTGGTTCCCGCAAGGCGGCTGGGTCAATCCGGCCTCGGTCTGCCGCGCCGCGCTGGCCGCTTTTCCCGGGCGCATCCGCGAACACTACGGCGTCACGGTCGACCGCCTGGAAAGGACAAAAACCGGCTGGCGCCTGCTCGCCGCCGACGGCAGCGAGATCGCCAGCGCGCCGGTGGTGGTCATGGCCGCCGGCGTCGGCGCCCCGGCCTTCGCCGAATTCGCCTGGCTGCCGCAGAAAAGCGCCCGCGGCCAGGTCAGCCATCTGCCGCCCGATCCGGCGCGCACGCTGGCGCACGTCGTCTGCCGCCACGGCTACGCGATGCCCGAGGTCGACGGCATCCGCCTGACCGGCGCCACGCTGCAGCCGAACGACCCCGATCCGTCGGTGCGCGCCGACGACCATGCCGAGAACCTGGCCCGCCTGCGCCTGAGCCTGCCCGGCTACCTCGGCCCAGACGATCCGGCGCCGCTGGCCGGGCGCACCGGCTTCCGGCCGATGTCGCCGGACCGCCTGCCGATCGTCGGCGCCCTCCCCGATCCGGCCGCGATCCAGGGCCAGCCGCGCCTGCCAGCGCTGCCGCGCCACCCCGGCCTGTGGTGCGTGCAGGGCTTCGGCGCACGCGGCATCGTCTGGTCGGCGCTGATGGCCGACCTGCTGGTCAGCCGCCTGGAAGGCGACCCGCTGCCGCTGGAAATCGACCTCGTCGATGCCGTCGACCCCGGCCGGTTTTTGCTCAAATCGCGCGGTCGACCGCAAGACGACGACGCTTTCGACGACCGCACCTGAAGCGCCAGCGGCCGACATAAGCTTAGAAGCCGAAGTGATTGGCATGGCGCCGGCCGAGGCCTTAAGCTGGCGCTTCCTGTAAACTCCCGCTTTCGAAACACAACAAAGAGAGACGCACGCATGAAGATCGAAACCCTCGCCGTTCATGGCGGCTACAGCCCGGACCCGACGACCAAGGCAGTCGCCGTGCCGATCTACCAGACCACGTCGTACGCCTTCGACAGCACCCAGCACGGCGCCGACCTGTTCGACCTCAAGGTCGCCGGCAACATCTACACCCGGATCATGAACCCGACCCAGGACGTGCTCGAAAAGCGCGTCGCCGCGATGGAAGGCGGCGTTGCCGCGCTGGCCATGGCCTCGGGCATGGCCGCGATCACCGCCTCGATCCAGACGATCGCCGAAGCCGGCGACAACATCGTCACCTCCAGCACCCTGTACGGCGGCACCTACAACCTGTTCGCCCACACGCTGCCGCAATACGGCATCGAAGTCCGCTTCGCCGACTACCGCGACCCGGATGCCTTCGAGAAGCTGATCGACGCGAAGACCAAGGCCGTCTTCTGCGAATCGGTCGGCAACCCGCTCGGCAACATCACCGACTTTGAAAAGCTCGCCGAGATCGCCCACAAGCACGGCGTGCCGGTCATCGTCGACAACACCGTGCCCTCGCCCTACCTGTGCCGCCCGTTCGAGCACGGCGCCGACATCGTCGTCCATGCGCTGACCAAGTACCTCGGCGGCCATGGCAATTCCATCGGCGGCATCATCGTCGATAGCGGCAAGTTCCCGTGGGCCGAGCACAAGGCCAAGTTCAAGCGCCTCAACGAGCCGGACGTCTCCTACCACGGCGTCGTCTACACCGAAGCGCTCGGTGCTGCCGCCTACATCGGCCGCGCCCGCGTCGTGCCGCTGCGCAACATGGGCGCCGCGATCAGCCCGTTCAACGCCTTCCTGATCCTGCAGGGCATCGAGACGCTGGCGCTGCGCATGGACCGCATCTGCGACAACTCGCTGAAGATCGCCCGCTTCCTGCAGAACCACCCGAAGGTCAGCTGGGTGAACTACGCCGGCCTGCCCGAGCACAAGGACCACGCGCTGGTGCAGAAGTACATGGGCGGCCGCGCTTCCGGCATCCTCAACTTCGGCGTCAAGGGCGGCCGCGAAGGCGGCGGCAAGTTCCAGGATGCGCTCAAGCTGGTCACCCGTCTGGTCAACATCGGCGACTGCAAGACCCTGGCCTGCCACCCGGCCTCGACCACGCACCGCCAGCTGTCGCCCGAGGAACTGGCCAAAGCCGGCGTCTCCGAAGACATGATCCGCCTGTCGGTCGGCATCGAGCACGTCGACGACCTGATCGCCGACCTCGACCAGGCGCTCAACGCCGCCTGACCGAAGCCCTGTCGCTCACACAAAACCCGGCTACTTGCCGGGTTTTGTTTTTTCGGGGTTTGAGGCTGTTGACCGTGCACCACTGCGCTCGGTCTTGGCCATGGCTTCGGCACAACTTGGTAACGTCAGTTATCGACCCAAAGCGGAAATTTGCAAAACAGCAAAGCGGTCGTTCAGGAACCTGCAAGCTCAGGGGCGCGAAGTTGGCTTGCCGGCGTAGCGTCCCTCTGGAGCGGGATGTTAGAGCGCGCGATTATAGCCACAGTGGGAAAGCTGCAACACGCGCAGAAGTGGATAGTTTTCGGATATGGCACTGCGGCAAGCAACACCACACTCAACGACCTTTGAACGAACCTCGGCGACAAACTCATCAATGGACATGATTTGACCGCCCGCAATGGTGTGTCGGCCTTTGGGGTGAGAGGGGAAGACCGCGATTTGACGGAGCGCGGTTTCTGGTGGCAACCAAGAGAAAACTTCAGTAAAAATGAGTTTTCGTGCTGCCTCGAACTTTTTGGCGTATCTGGCCTCACGCGTATCCCATGTGTGGGCATCAACCGACGGCTCGTAATGAACAAGATCGCTGGTGTGCGGGTTGTAGCCGATGACATCAAGCTCCATTTCCCAGCCGCCATGCTTCAAACGGCCGACTTTTGTATTGCGCCGTACCAAATAACCCTGCCAGTCAAGGTATTCAACGATGAGTGATTCGAGGTGGGACATAACGTGCCCTTGTAGTCTTAGCTAAACGGCCCGCGACGGCATACTGTTACGGGTCCGGTTGAGTAGGGGGTTAGGCGTCGTCCGTAGTTGCTGCAATTACGTCGTTCCAGAGGCCCTGCAGACGGAAATCAAGTGAGCCCTGGCCACTGTTCCTTTGGTCATCCGGGTCGTAGTTGCTAACGATCACTGATGGATTTGAGGCATTGTCATTCTGTCCGTCAGGCGGGCGACCCAAGGCCGCGTTCACTATTTGGCGAGTGGGAGTGTGGGAGTCGTCCCAGAGAAGGACGTCAGCCTCATTGTTGGAAGCGGTTAAGTTAAACGCGCTTCTTGTGAGATTACTGCTTCCAACAACTGCAAACCTATGGGTCTGGCCTTCCCGGGCGATGAAGATCTTGGCGTGCCAGTGATTTGCATACTGTCTCAGGCTGCGGCGCTTCGTGACTGCAACCGGGCCTCCGGCAGCGTTCAATCCAGCATCGACCTTGTTCACGAAGTCATCGAACTCCGTAGCCGCCGGATCGTACGCACCGACGACTGTCACTGTGCTGCCAGCAGGGAGTACGGCGTTGGCGAAGGCGTCAGAGGCGTAGAACGCTCCCCTCTTATTAATGCGTTCGTGGAAGAACCCGCTACAAATGAGAAAGTGATCGTAAGCGCCCGAGCGAAATGCCTCCTCGAGCGCAGCGCGATACACGTTGTAGGAAGGAATGGTGCTGAGGACCAGTGCAACTTTGTACATGACACCTAACAGTTCCTAGACGGACCCAGCGGGTCCGTGTATTAATTAACATCAGGGCTGGGATTATGCCCATGTAATCCATTGTGATACAAGGAACTCACCAATTTTTGGCCCGCATAACAACGCAATATTCAACTGCATAAGGGTCTGCTTCGAGGCATATTTCCTAACGACCGCATTTGGCCGAATACGGAAGCCCCCTCCCGTTCTGCAACCCAGCCCTGGCGTTTTTTCCAGAATTTCACGGTCGACCGTGAAATTCGATCAAAAATCAGTCGACTTCCTCGACCATCAGCCAGATCGAGCGGGCGTCGCGCATCTGGCCGCTGCCGACGCTGAAGCCGCCGCCCTGGCGGTTGCTGGCCTGCTGGCCGGTGCCGCCGAGTTCGATCCACTCGCCGAGCCGGCCGCTCACCGTGGTCGCCAGTTGCTGGGTGGCGATCGCGCCGTTGCGGCGGCCTTCGAGCTGCTCGACCTGCTGCGAGATTTCCAGCGTCACCCGTTCGCCGCTGACGCGCGGGCTGGCGTAGAAGCCGCTGCCGATGTCGCGATAGACGATGCTGTCGTTGACGATGGCGCCGGCCGGACCGACCGCGACCTGGCGCATCGGCACCGGCAGCGAGCGGCCGACCTGGATGAAGGCGCGCCCGCCTTCGATGGTCTGCACGCGCTGCGCCGCGTTCTCGCCGCGCTGGCTGCGGGTGTCCCAGACGCGCGCCTCGACGTCGGCGCGCGGCCGGCTGCCGATGACCACCTGGCCGGCGGCTTCGGCGCCGCGATCGCTGGCCTCCTGGCGGCGGTCGTGGGCGACGTGGATGACCAGCCGGCGGGCCGGGCGGTCGATCGCCGCCAGCGCCCGCTTGATCTCTTCGCGGTTGCGCGGCGAGGCGCGCAGGAAGAGCTGGTTGTTCATCCCGGTCAGCGTGCCGCCCGGTTCGACCAGCGGCGTCAGGATCGGCAGCACGTCGCCGACGGTGCGGCTGCGCAGTTCGATGATTTCCATCTGCTGGGCGGCGACCAGACCGGCCCAGAGGACGACGATCACGGTCAACAGGGTTTTCAGGGCATTTTTCACGGCGAGTTCCTCAAGGGGCGACGATGTGCGGTTGCGCCAAATATTCGCGCGAGTTCATCTCGGTCAGCCGGCTTACCGTGCGCTTGAATTCGCTGGCCTGGGTGCCTTCGGTGTACAAGGCGTCGGCGGCGCAGTCGGCGGTGGCGATCAGCTTGACCTTGTTGTCGTAGAAGACATCGACCAGCCAGGTGAAACGACGGGCTTCCGAGGCCTGGTGCACGGTCATTTTGGGAATCCCGGAAAGGAGGACGGTGTGGTGGCCGCGCGAGATTTCCAGGTAATCGTTCTGCGAACGCGGCCCGCCGCACAGGGTGCGGAAATCGAACCAGATGACGCCGTTGGCGCGGCGCACGGTGTCGATCTTGCGCTCGAGGATCTCGATCTGGCCTCCGCGCTTGCCCTCCTCGCCGGCCACCATGCGGAAGTAATCGAGCATCTTGGCTTCGGCGGCAGCGTCGGCCGGGTGATGGTAGATCTCGACCTGCTCGAGCGCGCGCAGGCGGTAATCGATGCCGGCCTCGACCTCGTAGACGTCGAGGTTCTTCTCGAGCAGCGCGATGGCCGGCAGGAAGCTCTCCCGGTGCAGGCCGTTCGGATAGAGCATCGACGGCGGATAGTTCGAGGTCATGACCAGGATCACGCCGTGGGCGAAAAGCCCTTCGAGCAGGCGGCCGAGGATCATCGCATCGGCGATGTCGGAGACATGGAACTCGTCGAAGCAGAGCAGGCGCACGTCCTTGGCGATGGCTGCGGCCAGCTTCAGCATCGGATCGGGCTCGCCCTTGAATTTCTCGAGGTCGCGATGGATCTGCTGCATGAAGGAATGGAAATGCAGGCGCTTCTTGCGACGATACGGGACCGAGGCGTAGAAGCAGTCCATCAGGAAGCTCTTGCCGCGCCCGACGCCGCCCCAGAAATACACGCCCTGCGGCGGCTTCGGCGGATTGAGCAGGCGTTTCAGGGTGCTGCCGCGATTGACCTTGAACTGCAGCAGTTGCGTATACAGGTTCTGCAGCGCGCCGGCGGCGGCCAGCTGTGCGGCGTCGGCGGTATAGCCGCGCTCGGCGAGCAGTGCGTGGTAGGCGTCGAGCATGCCGTTGGCGGCGACATTGAGTTTTTTATGGGGCATCGAAGCGTGTTTTTTTCGGTTGGGGAAGAGTCGTTATTCTCGCAAATAAAAAAGGCGGTTGCGTCACCGCAACCGCCTTTCGTGCCGGAAAAGCCCGGGCTTAGAAGTGCAGCGAGCGCTTGTCGCAGGCCAGGGCGGCCTCATGCACGATTTCCGACAGCGTCGGGTGGGCATGGCAGATGCGGCCGAGGTCTTCGGAAGCACCGGCAAATTCCATCGTGACGACGGCTTCGGCGATCAGCTCGGAGGCGCTGTTGCCGATGATGTGCACACCAAGGATGCGGTCGGTCTTGGCACAGGCCAGGACCTTGACGAAGCCGCTGGCATCGCCGTTGCCGAGGGCACGGCCGCTGGCCATGAACGGCACCTTGCCCGGCTTGTAGGCAATGCCTTCGGCCTTGAGCTGCTGCTCGGTCTTGCCGACCCAGGCGATTTCCGGATGCGTGTAGACCACGCCCGGGATGGTGTCGAAGTTGCAGTGACCGGCCTGACCGGCGATCAGCTCGGCAACCATGACGCCCTCTTCCGAGGCCTTGTGGGCCAGCATCGGGCCACGGACGACGTCGCCGACCGCCCAGACGTTGGGCAGGTTGGTCTGGCAGTGGCCATTGACCTCGACCTGGCCGCGCTCGTTTAGCTTGAGGCCGACCGCGTCGCCGTTGAGGCCGTCGGTGTTCGGGATGCGGCCGACCGAGACGATCAGCTTGTCGCATTCGAGCTTCTTGGCGCCGTCCTTGTCTTCGTACTCGACGGTGACACCCTTCTTGGCCACCGAGACCTTGCCGATCTTGACGCCGGTGGTGATCTTCAGGCCCTGCTTGGTGAACAGCTTGAGCGCTTCCTTGGCGATGTCCTGGTCGGCGAACGGCATGAAGTCCGGCGCGGCTTCGAGGACGGTGACGTCGGTGCCGAGACGGCGCCAGACCGAACCCATTTCCAGGCCGATGACACCGGCACCGATGACGCCCAGGCGCTTCGGTGCGGCGTCGAAATCGAGCGCGCCGACGTTGTCGCAGATCACCTTGTTGTCGACCGGGATGCCGTCGAGGTGGCGCGGCTTCGAGCCGGTGGCGATGATCACGTGCTTGGCCAGGACTTCTTCCTCGCCGACCTTGACCTTGTACAGCTCGCCTTCCTTGCCGGCGAAACTGGCGTGGCCGTTGAGGCCGGTCACCTTGTTCTTCTTGAACAGGCCGCGGATGCCGCCGGTCAGCTGGGTGACGATGGTGTTCTTGCGACCGATCATGGTCTTGACGTCGATGCTGACGCCCTTGGCCGAGATGCCGTGCATCTCGAAGGAATGATTGGCTTCCTCGAACAGTTCGGAGGAACGCAGCAGCGCCTTGGACGGGATGCAGCCGACGTTCAGGCAGGTGCCGCCGAGGCGCGGCTCGCCCTTCGGATCGGCGTAGGCGTTGGATTCGGCGCAGGCGGTGCTGAAGCCGAGCTGGGCAGCGCGGATGGCGGCAACATAGCCGCCGGGACCGCCGCCGATGACGAGCACGTCGAATTGCTTGGACATGGTCTTACCTTTCGTTTTCTGATGTGCAAAGGCGCCAGCCTCCTTGCGGAGACTGGCGCCGGCGTTCGTCGATCAGACGTTGAGCAGCAGGCGGGCCGGATCTTCCAGCGCTTCCTTCATGGTCACCAGACCGAGGACGGCTTCGCGGCCGTCGATGATGCGGTGATCGTAGGACATCGCCAGGTAGTTGATCGGACGGACGACGACCTGACCGTTTTCAACGACCGCACGGTCCTTGGTGGCATGGATGCCGAGGATCGCGGATTGCGGCGGGTTGATGATCGGGGTGGACATCATCGAACCGAAGATGCCGCCGTTCGAGATGGAGAAGGTGCCGCCGGTCAGTTCCTCGATCGACAGCTTGCCGTCCTTGGCCTTGGCGCCGAACTCGGCGATCTTCTTCTCGATGTCGGCGATCGACATCTGGTCGGCATTGCGCAGGATCGGCACGACCAGGCCGCGCGGCGAACCGACGGCGATGCCGATATCGACGTAGCCGTGATAGACGATGTCGTTACCGTCGACCGAGGCGTTCAGGATCGGGAACTTCTGCAGCGCAGCAACAGCGGCCTTGACGAAGAAACCCATGAAGCCGAGGCGAACGCCGTGGGTCTTCTCGAACTTCTCGCCATACTGCTTGCGCAGCGCCATCACCGGGGCCATGTTCACTTCGTTGAACGTGGTCAGGATGGCGTTGGTCTGTTGCGACTGCAGCAGGCGCTCGGCAATGCGGGCACGCAGGCGGGTCATCGGCACGCGCTCTTCGGTCCGCTCGCCAAGGGCGACGCCGGACGGCGGCACCGGCAGCGAAGCCGCCGACGACTTGGCGGCAGCAACCGGACCGGACGGCGCCACAGCCTTGGGCTGGGCGGCAACGGCGTCTTCCTTGGTGACGCGGCCACCACGGCCGGAACCGGCGACGTCGGCAGCAGCGATGCCCTTCTCGTCGAGGATCTTGCGGGCAGCCGGGCTGGCGGTACCGGCCGGGGCGGCGGCAGCGGCGGCCGGCGCCGCTGCGGGCGCAGCAGCCTTCGGCGCTTCGGCGGCCGGGGCAACGGCACCAGCGGTGGCCGCCGTATCGATCTTGGCGATCAGTTCGCCGGAAACGACGGTCTCGCCATCGCCCTTGATGATTTCAACCAGGACGCCGGCAGCCGGCGACGGCACTTCGAGGACGACCTTGTCGGTTTCGATATCGATCAGGACTTCGTCGCGGCCAACGGCCTCGCCGATCTTCTTCTTCCAGGAGGCCAGCGTGCCTTCGGCGACGGACTCGGACAGTTGCGGAACTTGAACTTCGATAATGCTCATGGTGACTCCACTCTGCTTTCGTTATTAGTAGTCGATCTTGCCCAGCGCGGACTCGATCAGTGCCTTGGTTTGCTCGTTGTGCTTGGCCAGGTAACCCACCGCCGGCGACGAGGAAGCCGGACGGGACACCAGCAGCAGTTTCTGCTTGCTGCCGAGCTGAGTATCCAGGTGGTGACGCGAGGCGATCCAGTACCAGGCGCCCTGATTGCGGGGTTCTTCCTGGGCCCAGACGACTTCGGTCGCCTTCGGATACTTTGCCATTTCCTTCTCGAGCGACTCCTTGGGGAACGGATAGAGCTGCTCGAGGCGAATGATGGCAATGTCGTTGATCTTTTTCTCGCGGCGGGCATTGACCAGGTCGTAATAGACCTTGCCGCTGCACAGGATGATGCGCTTGACCTTCTTCGCATCGAGGTCGTCCACTTCACCGATGACGCGCTTGAATTCGCCGTTGGCCAGTTCTTCCAGCGACGAGGCGGCATCCTTGTGGCGCAGCAGCGACTTCGGCGACATCACGATCAGCGGCTTGCGCTGCATGCGGACGGCCTGACGGCGCAGCATGTGGAAAACCTGGGCGGCAGTGGTCGGGACGCAGACTTCCATGTTCATCTCGGCGCACAACTGCATGAAGCGCTCCGGACGCGCCGACGAGTGCTCCGGACCCTGGCCTTCGTAGCCGTGCGGGAGCAGCATGACCAGACCGCAGGCGCGACCCCACTTGGCTTCGCCGGAGGCGATGAACTGGTCGATGACGACCTGGGCGCCGTTGGCGAAGTCGCCGAACTGACCTTCCCAGATCACCAGTTCATACGGATTGGCCGAGGCGTAGCCGTAATCGAAGGCGAGCACGGCCTCTTCCGACAGCACCGAGTCGTAGCACTGGAAACCGGCCTGCTTGTCCTGCAGGTTCTTCAGCGGATGATAGGTGCCCTCGTCCCAGCTGGTACGGTTCTGGTCGTGGAAAGCGGCATGGCGGTGGAAGAAGGTGCCGCGGCCGACGTCCTCGCCGGAAATCCGCACACCGTAACCGGAGACCAGCAGCGAGGCATAGGCCAGGTTCTCGGCCATGCCCCAGTCGACCGGCAGCTTGCCCTCGCCCATCGCGGCACGATCCTCGACGATCTTCTTGACCCGGGAATGCAGCGTGAAGCCTTCCGGGATCGTCGTCAGACGCTGCGACAGACGTTGCAGTTCGGCCAGCGGCACGGTGGTATCGCAGGTCTCGATGTAGTTCTTGGTCAGGAACGGCGTCCAGTCGATCGTCATCGGATGCTTGTAGCCCGCCAGCACCGGGTTGTAGAGCAACTCGCCCTTGTCGAGGTGAGCGCGGTACTCGGCGATCATCTGGTCCGGACCGTCGGCAGCCAGCACGCCTTCGGCGATCAGCTTGTCGCCGTAGAGCTTGCGGGTGCCCGGGTGCTTGGCGATGATCTTGTACATCAGCGGCTGCGTGACCATCGGCTCGTCCTGCTCATTGTGGCCGAGCTTGCGGTAGCAGATGATGTCGATGACAACGTGCTTCTGGAATTTCTGGCGATATTCGATGGCGATCTGGGTGACCAGCGCAACCGCTTCGGGATCGTCGCCATTGACGTGGAAGATCGGCGCATCGACCATCTTGAAGATGTCGGTGCAGTAGTGGCCGGAGCGATAGTCACGCGGGTCGGAGGTGGTGAAGCCGACCTGGTTGTTGACGACGATGTGCAGCGTGCCGCCGACGCCGTAACCGCGCGTCTGCGAGAAATTGAGCATTTCCTGGTTGACGCCCTGGCCGGCGACGGCAGCGTCGCCATGGACCAGGATCGGCAGGACCTTGCTCTTGCTGCCTTCGCCACGACGGACCTGGCGGGCATAGACCGAGCCTTCAACGACCGGATTGACGATCTCGAGGTGCGACGGGTTGAAGGCCAGCGTCAAGTGGCAGGGACCTCCCGGGGTCGACACATCGGACGAGAAACCCATGTGGTACTTGACGTCGCCGGCCGAGAGATCGCTCTTCTTCTTGCCTTCGAACTCGGCGAAGAGCATCGACGGAGCCTTGCCCAGCGTATTGACTAGGACATTCAGGCGACCGCGGTGGGCCATGCCGACAACCACTTCATCAACGCCGAGGGCGCCACCGGAGCGGATTGCTTCGTCCATGGCAACGATCAGCGATTCGCCGCCTTCGAGCGAGAAGCGCTTCTGGCCGACGTACTTGGTGTGCAGGTAACGCTCCAGCGTCTCTGCCGCGGTCAACCGCTCGAGGATGCGCTTTTTCTGTTCGGCGTTGTACGACGGGCGCGAGCGGATGCCTTCCAGCTTTTCCTGCAGCCAGCGCTTCTCGTTGTAATCCGTCATGTACATGTACTCGACGCCGATCGTGCCGCAATAGGTCTGCTTGAGCGTCTCGAGAATGTCGCTGAACTTGGCGTTCTCGGGCAGCCCCTTGAGCGAACCGACGTTGAAGGTCTGGTTCAGGTCGGCATCGGTGAAGCCGTAGAACGACGGTTCCAGCTCGTCGAGCTTGGGACGCGGCACGCGCTTGAGCGGATCAAGGTCGGCCCAGCGGGTCCCGAGCGAACGATAGGCGGTAACCAGCTGACCGACCGCCGATTGCTTCTTGTGCTCGCTTGCCGAGGATGCCGGAGCTGTCTGGCGGAAGCCGCCCTCCTTGGCCAGCTCGGCGAAAGCCGCGACGACCGGCGCATGCGCCACGTCACGCGCGACAAAGCCCGGCATCTGGGCCAGGCGGTCGAAATAGTCACGCCACTCGGGCGAAACGGAAGTCGGGTCGTTCAGGTAGTTTTCGTAAACTTCTTCGACGAAGGGCGCATTACCACCAAAGTAAAGCGTGCTGTCGAACTTTTCATTCATCGTGGTCATAGGTGTCCCCACCAGGGTTTTTTCTCTGTCTCTGCGAATGCAGTCGAACTAGTCTCTGCATGAAAAAAGGGCGGCCTCAGGCCGCCCGTTTATTATATTAGCCGCGCTGGGCGAGCGGTACAACGTCGCGCTTGGCTGCGCCGACATACAACTGGCGCGGGCGACCGATCTTGTATTCCGGATCGGAGATCATTTCTTCCCACTGCGTCATCCAGCCGACCGTGCGGGCCAGCGCGAAGATGCAGGTGAACATCTCGGTCGGGATACCGATCGCCTTCTGGACGATGCCGGAGTAGAAATCGACGTTCGGGTAGAGCTTCTTCTCGACGAAGTAGTCGTCCTCGAGGGCGATCTTCTCGAGCTCCATCGCCAGCTTGAACAGGCGGTCGTTTTCCAGGCCCAGTTCGGTCAGGACTTCGTTGCAGACCTTGCGCATCAGCTTGGCACGCGGATCGAAGTTCTTGTAGACGCGGTGACCGAAGCCCATCAGCTTGAACGAGTCATTCTTGTCCTTGGCACGCTTGATGTACTCGCCGACACGGGAAACGTCGCCGATCTGTTCCAGCATCTGCAGGCAGGCTTCGTTCGCGCCACCGTGCGCCGGACCCCACAGGCAGGCGATACCGGCCGAGATGCAGGCAAACGGGTTGGCACCGGACGAACCGGCCAGGCGGACGGTCGACGTCGACGCGTTCTGCTCGTGATCGGCATGCAGCGTGAAGATGACGTCGAGGGCACGGACCAGAACCGGGTTCGGCACGTACTTCTCGCACGGGGTACCGAACATCATGCGCATGAAGTTCGCGGTGTAGTCCAGCTCGTTGTCCGGATACATGAACGGCGCGCCGGTATTGTACTTGTAGGCCATCGCGACGATCGTCGGCAGCTTGGCGACGATGCGGTTGAAGCTGATGTTGCGATGCTCGGCGTCGGAATAGTCCATTGCCTCATGGTAGAAGGCAGACAGGGCACCGACGACACCGACCATGACGGCCATCGGGTGAGCGTCACGGCGGAAACCGTTGTAGAAGCGGGTGAGCTGGTCGTGCACCATCGTGTGCTTCTTGATGGTGGTTTCGAAATTGACCTTCTGGGAGGCGTTCGGCAGTTCGCCGTTCTTCAGCAGGTAGGCCACTTCGAGGAAGTTGCAGTTCTCGGCCAGTTGCTCGATCGGGTAACCACGATAAAGCAGCTCGCCCTTGTCGCCGTCGATGAAGGTGATCTTGGACTTGCAGCTGGCGGTCGACAGGAACCCGGAGTCATAGGTGAACAGCCCGGTCTTGCCGCCCAGCGTACGGATATCGACACAGTCATTGCCATGCGTCGGGGACATGATCGGGAAATCGACGGGTGCTTGTCCGTCGATACTCAGGGTTGCCTTGCGTTCGGTCGTCATGGTTTATTCCCTTTACAGGTGTTGGTTGTCACTGCACTGCCAAAAATCGGTCAACGTTACAAAGTTAGTTCGCCAACCTTACTGAACACTTACGGAGTTTTTCGACAACGGGCGCGAAGTGCGCCTCGTCGTCGGTGCACTCGGTCTTGCCGCTGATGAGGTACCACAGATCGTGGTCCTCCAGCGCCACCAGGTCCACGAACACCGCCTGCTCCTCCTCGGTCAGCTGATCGAATCCGTCATCGAGAAAACGCGTCAGCGTGATATCGAGTTCGAGCAGGGCGCGCCTGATACAACGCCAGCGCAGGCGTTCGTAGTCCTGGCGTTCCATCAGACGGCGCGACGGACCATCATGTCCTTGATCTTGCCGATGGCCTTGGTCGGGTTCAGACCCTTCGGGCACACGTCAACGCAGTTCATGATGGTGTGGCAACGGAACAGGCGGTACGGATCCTCGAGGTTGTCGAGGCGCTCGTTGGTCGCCTGGTCGCGCGTGTCGGCGATGAAGCGATAGGCAGCCAGCAGGCCGGCCGGGCCGACGAACTTGTCCGGATTCCACCAGAACGACGGACAGGAAGTCGAGCAGCAGGCGCACAGGATGCACTCGTAGAGACCGTTCAACTCTTCACGGTCTTCCGGCGACTGCAGACGCTCGCGCTCCGGTGCCGGATCGTTGTTGATCAGGTAGGGCTTGATCGAGTGATACTGCTTGAAGAACTGGGTCATGTCGACGATCAGGTCGCGGATGACCGGCAGGCCGGGCAGCGGACGCAGGACGATCGGCTGCTTGAGTTCGTCGATGTCGGTCAGGCAGGCCAGACCGTTCTTGCCGTTGATGTTCATCGCGTCCGAACCACAGACGCCTTCGCGGCAGGAACGACGATAGGACAGCGTGTCGTCCTTGGCCTTCAACTTGGTCAGGGCATCCAGCAGCTTGCGATCGGTCGGCTCGAGCTCGACCGAGATGTCCTGCATGTAGGGCGCGTCGTCCTTGTCCGGATCGTAGCGGTAGATGCTGAATTGAACCGTACGTTTGCTCATCTTCTTCTCCGATTAGTACGAACGCGTCTTCAGCGCGATCGGTTCGACGGTCAGCGGCTGCATGTTGACCGGCTTGTACGAGATGCTGTTGTCGACCGGGTTGAACAGCGTGTGCTTGAGCCATTCGGCGTCGTTGCGACCGTTCGGGAATTCCGGGGTATCCGGGGCATCGTCGCGCACGTGGGCGCCGCGCGATTCCTTGCGGGCCTCGGCGGAGAGCATCGTCGCCTTGGCGACCTCGATCAGGTTTTCCATTTCGAGAGCTTCGGTACGCGCCGTGTTCCAGGCCATCGACTTGTCCTTGATCTCGAGTTCGCGGGCTGCCTTCTCGACTTCGAGGATCTTCTCGACGCCGGACTTGAGCAGGTCGCCGAAACGGAACACACCGGCGTGGTTCTGCATCGTGCGCTGCATGGCCAGACGGGTTTCGTGCACGTTGGCACCGCCCTTGCGGCTGTCAAGTGCGGCGATCCGCGCCAGGGATTGCTCGGCGGCATTCTTCGGCAGTTCGCGATGCGCCTTGCCGGCCTTGAGATCCTCGACAGCGGAATCACCGGCCGACTTGCCGAAGACCAGCAGGTCGAGCAGCGAGTTGGTACCGAGGCGGTTGGCGCCGTGCACCGAGGCACAGGCACATTCGCCAGCGGCGTAGAAGCCCGGAACGACGGTGTTGTAGTCGCCGTTCTGCGGCGTCACGACGCGACCGGAGTAATGCGTCGGGATACCGCCCATCTGGTAGTGGCAGGTCGGCACCACCGGCAGCGGTTCCTTGATGCAATCGACACCGGCGAACTGCAGGCCGATTTCGCGGATGCCCGGCAGGCGCTTCATGATGGTGTTGGGATCGAGGTGGGTGATGTCGAGCAGGACGTAGTCCTTGTTGACGCCACAACCGCGGCCTTCGTTGATTTCGGTGGTCATGGCGCGGGAAACCACGTCGCGCGACGCCAGGTCCTTGGCGTTCGGCGCGTAGCGCTCCATGAAGCGTTCCTTGTTGGCGTTGCGCAGGATGCCGCCTTCGCCACGGACGCCTTCGGTGATCAGCACACCGGCACCGGCGACGCCGGTCGGGTGGAACTGCCAGAACTCCATGTCTTCCAGCGGGATGCCGGCGCGCGCCGCCATGCCCAGGCCGTCACCGGTGTTGATGAAGGCGTTGGTGGAAGAATAGAAGATGCGGCCGGCACCGCCGGTGGCGAAGATGGTGGCACGGGTGTGGAAAATCACGACCTGGCCGGTTTCCATTTCCATCGCCGTAACGCCCAGCACATGGCCTTCGCTGTCGCGGATCAGGTCCAGGGCCATCCACTCGACGAAGAACTGGGTGTTGGCCTTGACGTTGCGCTGATACATCGCATGCAGCATGGCGTGACCGGTACGGTCGGCAGCAGCACAGGAGCGGCGCACCGGCTTCTCGCCGAAGTTCGACATGTGGCCGCCGAACGGACGCTGGTAGATCTTGCCGTCGTCGGTACGGTCGAAGGGCATGCCGTAATGCTCAAGCTCGACGACGCACTCGTTGGCCTTGCGCACCATGAACTCGATCGCGTCCTGGTCGCCGAGCCAGTCGGAACCCTTGACGGTGTCGTACATGTGCCAGTGCCAGTGATCTTCCTCGGAGTTGCCGAGCGAGGCGGCAACGCCGCCCTGGGCGGCAACGGTATGCGAACGGGTCGGGAAGACCTTGGACAGGACGGCCGTCTTCAGGCCGGCTTCGGACAACTGGATCGCGGACCGCAGACCGGCGCCACCGGCACCGACGATGACCGCATCGAATTTCAGAACAGGAATACTCACGCTTACAGCCTCCAGAGAATCGCGGCAGCCCACGCGGTGTAACCCACCAGCGCGGCAATGGTCAGGACATGCAGGGTCAGGCGCAGGGCCGTCGGCTTGACGTAGTCCATCCAGATGTCACGCACGCCGATCCAGGCGTGGTAGAACAGGCTGACGAAGAACAGGAAGGTAAAGAACTTGATGACGCCATTGGCGAAGATGCCTTGCCAGGCCTCGAAGGTCGAGGGACGGACGACGATCAGCACGGCAGCGATGACGACCGAGTAGACGGCCATGATGACCGCGGTGGCGCGCTGGGCGATCCAGTCCTTGAGGCCGTAATGGGCACCGACAACGATACGGTTGATCACAGCAGAACCCCCCACAGGATCAGGGTCAACGGGATGCTGACGGCAAAAACGACAGCGGCGGACTGGCGGGCAGCTTCCTTCTCGATGCCAACATGGACGTCGAGCAGCAGGAAGCGGATACCGGCGCAGAAATGATGCACGAAGGCCCACAGCAGACCGGCGAGAATCACCTTGACCAGCGGATGGCCGGCAACCGACTGGAAGTCGGCAAAACTCTCAGGGGAACCCAGGCTGGCACCGAAGAGCCAGAGCATCACCGGGAAGCAGAGAAACAAGCCGGCACCGCTGACGCGATGCAGAATTGAAACCTTGCCGGGCAATGGCAACCTGATGGTCGTCAAGTCCAAATTTTTTGGACGTTTCTTCTTGATGGACATTTCTGCCATGAACGTCATCCCTCGCGTAAGAGTGCGGATTATCCGCTTGTACGTGGTTTGAAAAGAGCCGTAATTATACAGTCAAAAACGGCCGCGAAGCGCCACACAGCGTGCTTTCGGCAAGCAAAAAAGTGGCAGGTTCAACCCAGATCATTCTTGTAATAGTGGCTGCGCGTGCAGTACAAACCGCGGCGCCATTCCACCGGTTTATTACCGTAGGTGTAAGCCGTCCGCTCGACCAGCAACAGGGGGTCACCAACCCCGACCCCGAGGTGGCCGGCGCTCTCGGAATCGGCGCCGACGGCACGCAGGCGCTCCTCGGCGTTGATCATGCGCACGCCGAAATCGCTCTCGAACAGGCTGTACAGCGAACGCTCGCCGGCGCGCAGGGCGTCCAGCGTCAGGCCGCCGAACAGATCGGCGAGCAGGTAGATCTGATCGAAGACCACGGTCTCGCCAGCAAAGCTCAGCAGGCGCTTGACGTGAATCACCGGATCGCCCGGCTGCAGGCCGAGCGCGGCAGCAACTTCGGCACTGGCGGCGATCGTCTCGCAGAAAAAGGGGTCGCTGGCCGACGGCACGGCGACGCCGTCGTCGGGCAGGAGGCGCAGGAAACGATAGAAGGAGCGCGGATCGTCGTGGGTGGACACGAAGGTGCCCTTGCCCTGGCGGCGAACCAGCATGTTCTCGGCGGCCATCTCGTCGATCGCCTTGCGCACCGTTCCCTGGCTGACATTGAAACGCTGCGCCAGCTCGCCCTCACTGGGGATCGCATCACCCGGCCCCCACTCGCCGCGCTCCAGGCTGGCGACCAGGAAATCCTTGATCTGCCGGTAGAGCGGGCTGAAGGTCGGGGCCGTGGCGCGCACGGCAGGACGGTTGGCATCGCGATTCATGGCCCGGGATTTCAGCACACTTCTCGACCAGCGTCCACGAAAAGTTGTCTTATATAAGACAGATGATGATTTGACAGCACCGGACCGAACTTCTAACATCTTGGTCTCCGGTGCCGACCGACGCAAGGAAGAAAAACGTCTGCATTCGGGTACATCGAACAATTCAACCAAGCTGTTCAAATTCAGGAGCGATACATGTCCAAAGCCCCCATGCGCGTTGCCGTGACCGGCGCCGCCGGCCAGATCGGTTATAGCCTGCTGTTCCGCATTGCCTCGGGCGAAATGCTCGGCAAGGACCAGCCGGTCATTCTGCAACTGCTCGACCTGCCGCAGGCCCAGAAGGCCGTTCAGGGCGTGATGATGGAACTCGACGACTGCGCTTTCCCGCTGCTCGCCGGCATGGTCGCCACCGATGATCCGAACGTCGCCTTCAAGGATGCCGACGTCTGCCTGCTGGTCGGCGCCCGTCCGCGCGGCCCGGGCATGGAGCGTGCCGACCTGCTGCAGGCCAACGGCGCGATCTTCACCGTCCAGGGCAAGGCCATCGCCGAGAACGCCAAGGAAGACGTCAAGGTCCTGGTCGTCGGCAACCCGTGCAATACCAACGCCTACATCGCCCGCGCCGCAGCGATCAAGGTCGGCCGCACCAACCCGAACAACTACCACGGCATGCTCCGCCTCGACCACAACCGCGCTCTCACGCAGCTGGCCCAGAAGGCCGGTCGCCCGGTCTCGTCGCTGAAGCAGCTGGTCGTCTGGGGCAACCACTCGCCGTCGATGTACGCCGACTACCGCTTCGTCACCTCCAACGGCGACAGCGTCAAGAACCTGATCAATGACGCCGCCTGGAACAACGACGTCTTCCTGCCGACGGTCGGCAAGCGCGGCGCCGCGATCATCGACGCCCGCGGCCTGTCGTCCGCCGCTTCCGCCGCCAACGCCGCGATCGACCACATCCGCGACTGGCACCTCGGTTCCAGCGAATGGGTCACGATGGGCATCCCGGCACCGGCCGACAACGGCTACGGCATTCCGGAAGGCCTCGTCTTCGGCATGCCGTGCGAGTGCAAGAACGGCAGCTTCACGCTGATCAAGGGCCTGGAGATCGACGAATACGCCAAGAGCAAGATCGCGATCACCCTGAAGGAACTGGAAGACGAGCGCGCCGCCGTCGCCGGCATGCTCTAAGCGGCTGTTCAGCCAACACCCGGGGCCGCGGTAAAATACCGCGGCCTTTTTCTTTCATCGGCCGCGAAATTCATCGAATTCGACGGTCGACCGTCAGATTCCGCGTATTTTCATCGGACCGAACCCGTCATGCGCCATCCCAAGCACACCCTCTTCGCCGGCGAAAAGCCCTTCCCCGTCCTCCCCGCCGTCGACCACTACGCCGGCTCGGAAAAGCTGATGCGAAAGGCGCTGCAATTGCAGAAGGAACTCGGCCCGATCTTCGACATCACCTGCGACTGCGAGGATGGCGCCCATGCCGGCGCCGAGCGCGAGCACGCCGAGATGGCCGCCGCCGTCATCAACAGCGCGGACAACCTGTACAACCGCGTCGGTGCGCGCATCCACGACGTCACCCACGCCCACTGGCGCCAGGACCTCGAAATCCTGGTCGGCCGCGCCGGCAGCCGCCTGCCCTTCATCACCCTGCCCAAGCCGTGCAGTGCCGGCGACGTGCAGACGCAGATCGAGGCCCTGCGCGAAATCGAGCGCGCCCACGGCGTCGACCGCAGGATTTCGGTGCACGTGCTGATCGAAACCCACGGCGCCCTGCGCGAAGTCTGGGAGATCGCCGCCCTGCCCGGCGTCGAGTCGCTCGACTTCGGCCTGATGGACTTCGTTTCCGGCCACCACGGCGCGATTCCCGGCAGCGCCATGAAGAGCCCCGGCCAGTTCGAGCACCCGCTGGTCGCCCGCGCCAAGTGCGAGATCACCGCCGCTGCGCTGGCCAACGGCGTGGTGCCGGCGCACAACGTCACCACCGAGCTCAAGGACATCGACTACATCCGCAACGACGCCCGCCGCGCCCGCCAGGAATTCGGCTACCTGCGCATGTGGAGCATCCACCCCAACCAGATCGTGCCCATCGTCGAGGCGATGCGCCCGGATTTCTCCGAGGTCGAAGCTGCCACGGAAATCCTGATCGCCGCCCAGGACACCGACTGGGGCCCGATCCAGCACGCCGGCAAGCTGCACGACCGCGCCTCCTACCGCTACTACTGGGAACTGCTCGAACGCGCTCACGTCACCGGCATGACCATCCCGGGTACCGCCAGGGAACGGTTTTTTGCCTGACAACGCGGTCGACCGTGACATCGGCGGCGAGCCGCCGCTGCCGGTGCTCTACCGCGACACCCAGATCGTCGTCATCGACAAGCCGGCCAACCTGCTCGTCCATCGTTCGGAAATCGACCGCCACGAGACGCGCTTCGCGATCCAGCTGCTGCGCGACCAGATCGGCCAGAAGGTCTGGCCGGCGCATCGCCTCGACCGCGGCACCTCGGGCGTGCTGCTGTTCGGACTGAGCCCGGAAATCGCCGGCGCCCTCGGCCGCCAGTTCGCCGCCGGCACGGTCGGCAAGCGCTACCTGGCGGTGGTCCGCGGCCATCCGCCGGCAAGCGGCAGCATCGATCATCCGCTGACGCGCCAGCGCGACGACTACGAATTCCAGGGCGAACACTGCAGCCAAGAGGCGCAGCCGGCACTGACCCACTTCCGCCGGCTGGCGACGATCGAACTCCCGGTCGCCGTCGACCGCTACCCGAGCAGCCGCTACGCGCTGCTCGAACTGAACCCGGAAAGCGGGCGCAAGCACCAGCTGCGCCGCCACCTCAAGCACATCGCGCACCCGATCATCGGCGACGCAACCTACGGCAAGGGCCGCCACAACCGCTTCTTCGCCGAACAGTTCGGCTGCCGCCGGCTGCTGCTGGCGTGCACGCAACTGTCCTTCAGCCATCCGGCCGACGGCCGGACGCTGACGGTCGACGCCCCGCCGGGCGGAGAATTCGCCGCCCTGCTCGAACGCTTCGGCTGGTCGGCGGCTCAGTAGCCGATCGAGGTCTCGAGCGCCGCCATGCGCTTGATGTCGTACTCGAGCTCGACCATTTCCTGGCCGAGCGCATCGCGCGCCGAAACCATGCCGATCGCCCGGCCGTCGTCCTCGACTACCGGCACATGGCGGAAACCGCCTTCGGACATCATGTGCAGGGCGTGCGACAGCGGCCGGTCGGCGCGGATGCACAGCGGCTCGGCGACCATCACCTGGGCCAGCGGCGTGCGGTCCGGATCGAGGTTGCCGGCGAGCACCTTGTTCAGTGCATCGCGCTCGGTGAAGATGCCGGCGATGCGCTCGCCTTCCATCACCAGCAGGGCGCCGATGCGCTTTTCCGCCATCAGGCGGCAGGCCACGCGCACGCTCATGTCGGGCGTGGCAGTGATCAGCGGACGATCGGCAAGCATGTTGCGGATGGTTCTTTGCGGCATGGTTTGTCTCCTTGTCGTTGTCGTGCAGGTGGCATCGGAAGCGGATCGGACCGCTGCCGGCAGCAGCCTGCCAGCCCTATATTGAGTTTTTATGACCACCGGCGCAAGCCGGAGTTCAGGGCTTGAGTTCGTACACGACGCGGACCCGGGCGTCGGCCCGGGACAGCTCGATGAAGCCGATGCCGCCGGGGTGGCTGACCACCCATTTCAGCACCTCGTCGGTCGATTGCAGGCGCGGCGGCGCCTGCATGCGGCCGGTGAACACCTGGCGCGACCAGTAGGCATTGATGTCGGAGAGGTCCTTGCCGATCAGCAGCTTGTAGAACTGCGCCCGCTTCGGATTGGCATCGTCGAGATCGACCGGGAGCGCCTCGAGGCCGTTGAAGAACTGGCGGTTGCGACCGAAGAAGACGTTGACCACTTCGTTGCGCGTCATCGCCGCGACACCGCTGCGGGCATTGACCACGACGACCAGCTCGGCCAGCGCCGAACCGGCCGTGGCGCAGCCGAGGCAGACGAGCAGGAGTTTGCAGAGGCCGCGGATCATGCGTTCAGAAGACGAAATCCAGGCTCATCGAGAAGACGTTCAGACGCCCGTCCCAGGTGGCACGCCGGTCCTGGCGGTAAGGAAAGAGCGAATCGGCATCGCCGCGGATGCCGTCCCACTGCGCCTTCAGCGCCAGATTGCGGGCGAAGTCCCAGCGCACCCCGGCGAACACCGTCTTCTGGTCGGAATGGGAGTCGGCGACGACATAACCGGCGACCTGGCTGGGCGGCCGCTTGCCGGCTTTCGAATAGACCCGCGAATAGCCCAGGTAGGGCGTCCACTCGCCGACCCGGTAGCCGACCAGGGCGTAGCCGCCGTCCGAGCTTTCCAGCGCGTTGCTGCCCTGCTCGATGTGATTGAGCATCAGGTGGGCCTGCAGCGGTCCCTTGTCGTAGACCAGGCCGAACGAGTAGTAATGCGTCCGCGTTCCCCGGGTTTTCAGGAAATCGGCATCGGCCTGGGCAAGGACGATGCCGGCCTCCTTGAGCAGCACCGGTGCCAGCGGCAGGTCGTGCTCGAAGCGCAGGTTGGCGTAGCTGCCGCGGACCTGCCAGGGCCCCGACTGGTATTCGAGATAGCCGCCGACCATCGGCGAGCCGCGGATGTCCCATTGCTCGTCGGCGAGCGGGATGCTGCCGCGCGAACGGCCGTAGAACAGCTTGCCGCGGACGACGCCTTCGCCGGCCGGGAGAGTCAGCGCAGCATCGGCGCCGTGGATGCTGTAGAACGGCAGGTACCAGAAATAGTCGCCGGGCGGGCGGACGGTGAGGAAGGAATAACCGACCCAGCGCGAGTCGGCGAGCATGAAGAATTCCGTCCCCAGACGGCCGGCGCGCAGACTGAGATTGGGCGTCGGCTCGTACTTGACGAAAGCCCAGGCGATCTCCGGGCGGAAACTCCGGTCGTAGCGGTAACGACTCAGCGCCTGGACCACCACCTGCCATTGTGCTGCCGGCTGCCAGCCGGCCTGCAGGCCGAAGGCGCTGTCGGTGGCGGCACTCCAGCGATCGCTGGCGCCGCGCGCCTGGGACAGGTCACGGACGAACTCGACATCGTCGCCATCGGTGCGCACCGCACCCAGCGTCCCGAAACCGTGGATGCTGAAGGTCTCGGCGGCCGCCGCCAGGCCTGCCGCAAAGAAAAGCAGCGCGGCGAAGAGCAAGGCTGTCGGCGCGGTGGCGAAACGGTTGGCGCGTTCTTGCGTCGGCATGGCCGGTCCTGCCTCATCCCCGGCCAGGCTGACCGGGGTCGGGTTGATGGAGGCTGCGCCGGCAAGCCGGCGCAGCCGTGTCGATCAGTCCTGCAGCAGGGCCGGCAGGGCGATCTGCTGGTCGGTGCTGAACTGGTAGTCCTTGAAGATGTGCTCGGCGCTGAGCATCTGGTAGCTGCCGTCGGCCAGCTTGCGGGTGGTGTCCTTGAGCCGCCAGGTGAGCTGGCCGCAGGTCCAGATATCGAAGTTGCGCATGTGCGTGCACAGGCAGGTCTTGTCCCAGACCTTGACCTTGCGCGCTTCCGGGTGCGCCGCCACTTCGCGGTTGTAGGAGGCGATGTAGGCGCACTTGCCGTTGGCGTCGAGCAGGTAGCCGTAGGCCTCGCAGTTCGGGCGGATGCCGTCGCCGATGCCGGGGCTCGACTTGATCATGCGCATCGGGTAGCCGGTCGGCGAAATCTGGTTGACCTCGATGTCGTCCTCGGTGGCGCGGAAGTATTCCTGCTTGGCGGCATCGGGCAGGCCGCATTCCTCGGCGACGGTGAAGCGTGTCGCCACCTGCACGGCGGCGGCGCCTGCATCGAGGAACTGCGCCGCATCGGTGCCGGTGAAGATGCCGCCGGCCGGAATCACCGGAATGTCGAGCTTTTCTTCCTTGAGGTAGTGCAGGACCTCGGCGACGATGGTGGCCAGGTCGTACTGCGCCCAGTCCATGCCGAAGCCGAGGTGGCCGCCGGCCAGCGGGCCTTCGACGACGACGTAGTCGGGCATGCGGTTGGTGCGCGCGCTCTTCTTCAGGAACAGCTGCAGTGCGCGCACCGACGAGACGATGATGCCGAGCTTGGCATCGCGGAAACGCGGGTGGTCCTCGATCAGGCCGAAGGAGCCGAGGTGCAGGCCGGCGGCCAGGGTGATGCCGTCGATGCCGGCGTCGAGCGCGGCCGACATGCGGACCTTGAGGGTCTCGCGCGGCGCGTTCATGGTCAGCTTCTCCATGCAGTTGATGAAGACCATGCCGCTGCCCTGCTTGCGCGCCATCGTCGCCTCGACGTGCAGGCGGGTCGCTTCCTCGAGGCGGCCGAGGTCGAACTTGACCGGCGACTTGTCCTCGTTGTTCACGTTGTACTTGTACAGCGCGAGCTTTTCCTTGACGTGCTTGGTTTCGTAGCGCCGGTCGGAGACCGTGTTGATCATCGCGTCGGAAATATGGCCGACACCGCCGAGACGGGCCGCCTCCAGCGCCAGGTCGGCGGTCGAGATATCGACGCCCATGCCGCCGATCATGATCGGAACCAGCTCGTGCTTGCCAAAACGCAAGCGGAAATCATCCACACGCTTCATCGTAGTCCTTAAAAAACCGTCCCGACCGTCGTCTCTCTCCGGGTTCGGGCAAGGCCGTGATTTTACGCCAATGTCCCGCCTCCTGCGCGCCGCCATGGGATAAATCAAATGTCCGGGGCTGCCGGCTTGGTAAAGTTGCGACGTTTTGCAACCCCGGATACGAGAAAAATCATGTCCTCCGTGCGCCATCCGCTGTGGCTGGTCGGCTTCCGCCCCTTCTTCCTGCTCGCCTGCATCGCCGGCGCCGTGCTGCCGCTGGTCTGGGCGATGGTTTTTTCCGGTTACGGCGGGTTGACCGTCAGTCCCGTCGATGCGCTGCGCTGGCACGCCCACGAGATGTTCTTCGGTTTCGGCTGGGCGGTGCTCGGCGGCTTCCTGCTGACCTCGACCAAGAATTGGGTGAACATCCGCGGCCACCATGGCGACGCCCTCGCCTTCCTCGCCGCCGCCTGGCTGATCGAACGCCTCGGCATGGCCGTCGGCGGCAGCTGGCCGACAGCGCTGTTCCTGCTTTCGAACAACCTCTTCCTCGGCAGCATCGTCGCCATGCTGCTGTGGACGCTGATCCGCTACCGGGCACAGGACAGCTACCGCGACAACGCCTTCTTCATCGTCCTGCTGCCGGCCTTCATCGCCGCCAAGCAACTGCTGCTGCACGGCGATTTCGCGGCCGGCAGCGAGATGACGCTGGCGCTCTTCCGGCTGGCCTTCCTGGTCATGCTCGAACGCACGCTGACGCAGTTCATGAAAGGCGCCTTCCAGGTGAACATCCTGCGCCAGCCGCGCCTGGACATGCCGATCAAGCTGCTCGGCCTGATCCTGGTCGGCAGCTTCCTGCTGCCGGCCGACCTCGCCGCGGCGCTGTCGCTGGCGCTGGCGGTGCTGCTCCTGGTCCGCTTCGTCTTCTGGCACCCGCAGCTGGCGTTGCGCCGCATCGACATCGGCATCATGTACGTCGGCTACCTGGCGATCGTCGGCCAGTTGCTGCTCGTCGCCCTGGCCCGGGTCGCCGATCCCGGCTGGGTCGGCTCGGTGGCGACCCACCTGTTCACCTTCGGCGCCATGGGCTGCGTCATCCCGGCGATGATCGTGCGCATCGCCAACGGCCATACCGGCAGAAAAGTCGTCTTTTCGGCAGTCGACCGTGGCGTCCTCTACCTGATGCTGGCGGCGCTGGCGATCCGCGTCGTCCTGCCGCAGTTCGCTCCCGGGCTGTACCTGGCCTGCATCCACGCTGCTGCCACCTGCTGGCTGCTGGCTTTCGGCCTGCTCGGCTGGCGCTACATCCCGATCCTGCTCAAGCCGCGCATCGACGGCCGCGAGCACTGAGCCGACGTTCACGGTCGACCGCCGGAAAATCCGGAAAATCAGGCAGTTGACCGCAACATCGCTTGGTCGCCCCGGCCAGGCGTGGGACAATCGCGCCCCCGCTCCCGGAAAGCCACCATGCACCCGCGCAACAAGAATGCCGACGGCTACGACCTCGCCGCGCTGACCGCGACCTCGGCCGCGCTCGCCAAGTACCTGAAGACGACGCCGGCCGGCGCGCCGACCATCGATTTCGCCAACCCGGCGGCGGTCAAGGCGCTCAACCGGGCGCTGCTGATGCATCACTACGGCGTCCGCGGCTGGGAAATCCCCGAGGGCTACCTGTGCCCGCCGATCCCCGGCCGCGCCGACTACCTGCACGCACTCGCCGACCTGCTCGCCAGCTGCAACAAGAAGAACATCCCGGGCGGCCCCGGCGTGCGCGCGCTCGACATCGGCACCGGCGCCAACCTGGTCTATCCGCTGATCGGCCACGCCGAATACGGCTGGTCCTTCCTCGGCGTGGACATCGACGAGGCGGCGCTGGCCAACGGCGCCCGGATCATCGCCAAGAACCCCGACCTCGACGGCGCCATCGAACTGCGCCACCAGCCGGTCTGGGACAACATCTTCACCGGCCTGCTGCGCGCCGGCGAGAGTTTCGACGTCTCGCTGTGCAACCCGCCCTTCCACAATTCGCCCGACGAAGTCCTGGCGGTCAGCCAGCGCAAGTGGAACAACCTCGGCAAGCCGGGCGCCGGCAAGGGCTCGCTGCAGCCGCGCCTGAACTTCGGCGGCGGCGGCACCGAACTGTGGTGCAACGGCGGCGAGCGCGCCTTCGTCAAGTCGATGATCGAGCAGAGCGCGCAGATTCCCAAGCGCGTGCTGTGGTTCACGACGCTGCTGTCGAAGGCCGACAACCTGGTGCACATCGAGGCGGCGCTGAAGAAGGCCAAGGTCGTCGAATCGCGCATCATCCCGATGGCGCAGGGCCAGAAGCAGAGCCGGATCGTCGCCTGGACCTTCTGCGCCAACGGCGAACGCGAGAAATGGCGGCGCGAGCGCTGGTCGTCGAAACCGGCCTTCGGCACGCCGCATGACCCCGACAGCGGGACGGAAAGCGCGTCGACCACGGTCGACCCGGTATAATTGCCATTTTTCACAATCCGGAATCGCCTGTGTCCGACCGCCTTGCCGTCCTGCCCCAATACCTGCTCCCGAAACAGGCGCTGACCCGCCTCGCCGGCCGGCTCGCCGCCGCCGAGGCCGGCACCCTGACAACCTCGGTGATCCGCTGGTTCGTCGGCCGTTACGGCGTCGACATGAACGAAGCGGCCGAACCCGACATCGCCGCCTACAAGAGCTTCAACGAATTCTTCACCCGGCCGCTGAAGGCCGGCGCCCGGCCGCTCGCCGACGCCGACTTCCTCTGTCCGGTGGACGGCGCGATCAGCCAGTTCGGCGCCATCGAGCGCGACCAGATCTTCCAGGCCAAGGGCCACAGCTACTCGACCACCGCGCTGCTCGGCGGCGACCGCGAGCTCGCCGCACGCTTCGAGAACGGCCAGTTCGCCACGCTCTACCTCAGCCCGCGCGACTACCACCGCATCCACATGCCCTGCGCCGGCCGGCTGACACGGATGATCCACGTCCCCGGCGCCCTCTTCTCGGTCAATCCGACCACCGCCCGCGGCGTGCCCGGGCTGTTCGCACGCAACGAGCGCGTCGTCTGCATCTTCGAAGGCGAGCACGGCCCGTTCGCGCTGGTCCTGGTTGGCGCCACCATCGTCGGCAGCATGGCGACCGTCTGGCAGGGCACGATCAACCCGCCGCGCCCGGGCGTCGTGCGCGAATGGCGCTACGACGGCGATACCACGGTCAACCTCGAAAAAGGCCAGGAAATGGGCCGCTTCCTGCTCGGCTCGACGGTGGTCATGGCCTTCCCCAGGAACTGCCTGCAGTTCAATCCCGACTGGGCGCCGGCCCGCGCCATCCGCATGGGCGAAGCGATGGGCAGCCGGGCGGCCTGAACGTGAACGGCAGCGCAACGCCGCGGCGGCGCAAGGGCATCGCGACGCTGGCCGAACTCGACGCGTTCGACAGCATCATCGATGTCCGCTCGCCGGCCGAATTCGCCGACGACCACATCCCCGGCGCAATTTCCTGCCCGGTCCTCGACGACGCGCAACGCGCCGAGGTCGGCACGCTGTACAAGCAGGTCTCGCCCTTCGTCGCCAAGAAGCTGGGCGCCGCCTACATCTCGGCCAACATCGCCGGCCACCTGCAACGCCTTTTCCTCAACCACGACAAGCACTGGCGCCCGCTGATCGTCTGCTGGCGCGGCGGCATGCGCTCGGGCGCGATGACCACGGTACTGCGTTCGATCGGCTGGGACGCCTGCCAGTTCGAGGGCGGCTACAAGACCTTCCGCAGCCACGTGCTCGGCGAACTCGAACGCCTGCCCGGCGGCCTGCGCTTCGTCGTCATCGACGGCCCGACCGGCTCGGCCAAGACGCGCGTGCTCCAGGCGATCGCCGGCCATGGCGGACAGGCGCTCGATCTCGAGGCGCTGGCCTGCCACAAGGGCTCGGTGCTCGGCCGCCTGCCCGGCCTGCCGCAACCCTCGCAGAAATGGTTCGAGACCCAGCTGTGGCAGGCGCTGCGCGGCTTCGATCCGGCCCGGCCGGTATTCGTCGAAGCCGAATCGCGCAAGATCGGCAGCCTGCGCCTGCCGGAAAACCTGTTCGTGGCGATGCAGGCCGGCAAACTGTGCACGATCGAGGCCGACCTGGCCGCCCGGGTCGCCTTCCTGCAGCGTGACTACGACTACTTCACGGTGGACGCCGCCAGCCTCAAGCGCCATCTCGATGCACTGCGGCCGCTGCTCGGCCACGAACGGATCAATGCCTGGCACGCGCAGATCGACGCGCAGGATTTCGCCGGGCTGACCGAGTCGCTGCTGCGCCATCACTACGACCCGCTCTATGCCCGCGCCCGGGCCCGCGACTACGGCACCGGCAACCGCCGCAGCCACGCTGCCGGCGGACTCGACGCCGCCGACATCGAACGGCTGGCGCGCCAGATCCTGGAGGCTGCATGAAACCCCGCCACACCGTCCTGCTCATGCGCGGCGTCAGCCTTGCCGCAATCTTCGCCCCGCTCGCCTGGATCGCCTGGGCGTACACCCCGGCGCCGCTGGTCGGCGCGCTCGGCATCGCCGCGGCCCTGGTCTCGATCCGCATCGGCCAGGCCGGCGAGGCCCGCTACGGGCGCCGCGTCCCGGTCACCGAAATGCTCGCGCTCGGCCGCCAGGGCGACCGGCAGATGCTGCTCGGCGGCCTCGCCGGCTACCTGATGATCGTCCTCTTCGCGCTGGCCGCCTGGCTCGCCTGGCGTTACTGAGATGCGCATCTGGGTCGACGCCGACGCCTGTCCGGGCGTGATCAAGGAAATCATCTTCCGCGCCGCCGAACGCTGCCGGATCGAGACGACGCTGGTCGCCAACCAGATGCTGCGCACGCCGCCCTCGAAATACATCCGCGCGATCCAGGTCGCGCACGGCTTCGACGTCGCCGACGCACACATCGTCGCCCAGGCGGCACCGGGCGACCTGGTGGTCACCGCCGACATCCCGCTCGCGGCGCTGGTCATCGAGCGCGGCGCCCAGGCGCTGAACCCGCGCGGCGAGCTGTACACCACGGCGACCATCCGCGAACGCCTGAACCTGCGCGACTTCATGGAAGGCCTGCGCGCCGCCGGCATCGAGACCGGCGGCCCGGCGGCGTTCAGCCAGGCCGACCGGCAAGCCTTCGCCAACCAGCTCGACCGCCTGCTCGCCCGCCTGGCGCGCTGATCAGTCCTTGCGCCCGTGGCCGGTCGGCTGGCGGGTGGCGGCGAGGATGCCGCGCAGGATGTTGACCTCGTCCTTCTCCAGGCCGACCCGGCCGAACAGCCGGCGCAGCTTGGGCAACAGGCGGCCGGGCTGCTGCGGATTGTAGAAGCCGGTTTCGGTCATCACCGACTCGAGATGGCCGTACAAGCCCTCGATCTCGTCATGCGTCGCCGGCAGCGCCGCGAACGGCGTCGCCTTCTGCTCGGGCAGCGGCGCGGCGCCATCGAAGGCGGCCATCCGGCACTCGTAGCAAAGCACCTGGACGGCAGCGCCGAGGTTCAGCGAACTGAACCCGGGATCGGTCGGAATCGTCACCGCCGCCTGGCATTGCAGCACCTCCTCGTTGGCCAGCCCGACCGTCTCGTTGCCGAAGACCAGCGCCACCTCGCCGCTCGCCGCGGCTTCGAGCAGGCGCGCCATGGTCTGGCGCGGACTGCCGACGGCCGGCCCGAGATCACGCCGGCGCGCCGACATGGCCACGGCAAAGACGCATCCGTGCAGCGCCTCGGCCAGCGTCGCGGTAATTTTTGCGCGCTGCAGCAGGTCGACCGCTCCCGTCGCCCGCGTATCGGCCTCGGGATCGGGAAACTGCTTCGGCGTCACCAGGCGCAGGTCGGTGAGGCCCATCGTCTTCATCGCCCGCGCCGCAGCGCCGATGTTGCCGGGATGACTGGGGCGGCAAAGCACCACCCTGATGCGGGAAAGCAGGACTTCGGGTTTCATGGTGTAAAATTCGCGGTTTCCAAATTTGTATCGGGCGGCATCCGGTTCACGACCGCGGCCAGCCGATCGCTCTTTCATAAGCCATGCATCCAGCACTCAATATCGCCATCAAGGCCGCGCGTCGCGCCGGCCAGGTCATCAACCGCGCTTCCAACGACCTCGAGGGACTCAAGGTCGCCTCGAAGCAGCCGAACGACTTCGTCACCGAAGTCGACAAGGCCGCCGAAGCCGCGATCATCGAAACCCTGCTGGAGGCTTATCCGAACTACGCCATTCTAGCAGAGGAGTCCGGGCTGACTCCGGCGCGCGGCGGCAACGACGGCGAATACCAGTGGATCATCGATCCACTCGACGGCACCACCAACTTCATCCACGGCATGCCGCAATACGCCGTCTCGATCGCCCTGGCGCGCGGCAAGATCATCGAGCAGGCGGTGGTCTTCGATCCCAACCGCAACGAGCTGTTCACCGCCACCAAGGGCGGCGGCGCCTTCCTCAACGAGCGCCGCATCCGCGTCTCGCGCCGCACCAAGCTGGGCGAAGCGCTGATCGGAACCGGTTTCCCCTACCGCGAATTCGACAAGATCGACCTCTACCTGTCGATCTTCAAGGAACTGGCGCAGAAGACCGCCGGCCAGCGCCGCCCGGGCGCCGCTTCGCTCGACCTCGCCTACGTCGCCTGCGGCCGTTACGACGGCTTCTGGGAATTCGGCCTGGCACCCTGGGACATGGCCGCCGGCGCCCTGCTCATCTCCGAAGCCGGCGGCCTGGTTGCCGACCTGCGCGGCGAGGCCAACTACCTCGAAACCGGCAACGTCATCGCCGGCACGCCGAAGGTCTTCGCACCGCTGCTCAAGCTGATCGAGGAGCAGTTGCCGGAATCGGTGCGCGGCTGAACGCCTTCAGCCCACCGGAAAAAAGCGCCGCCCGGCGCTTTTTTTACGCCTGCAGCCGGGCGAGCAGCGCCGACATCGCCGCTGCCGCCCCCAGCGGTAAGTAGAAGTCGACGTGATCGCTGAGCGGCGTCCGCTGCGGATTGATCTCGACCGTCGGTACGCCGGCCTGCAAGGCCAGCGCAACCGGCTCGACGATGTAGGGAAAATTGGCCGACGTGCCGATCGTCAGCACCAGGTCGAAGCCGCTCGCCAGTTCGTCGCGCAAGCGCTTCACCGCCGCCGCCGGCAGCGGCTCGTCGAAGAGGACCACGTCGGGGCGCAGGATCGCCGCGCACGCCGGGCAAGGCGGCGGCAAGGCCCGGCCGGCCAGCGACGCCGGTGTCTCGCGGTAGCCACAGCGGGGACAGTAGAGGTCGCGCAGGTCGCCGTGGATTTCGATCAGGGCTCGGCTGCCGGCCTGGCGGTGCAGGCCGTCGACATTCTGCGTCAGCGTCAGCACGTGCGGCAGACGCTGCTCGAGCCAGGCGATGGCCAGGTGCGCCGCATTCGGTTGCGCGCCACGGCAGGTTTCCTCGATCTGCGCCAGGTATTTCCAGGTGATCTCCGGGCGCGTGCGGAAAACCGGGCCGGACAACGCACGCTCGATCGACATCCCGTCGGCGGTCGCCCTGCCCTCGTAGAGACCGCCGGTACCACGATACGTCGGCAGGCCGGAGTCGGCGGAGATGCCGGCCCCGGTGATGAACAGGACGCGCCGTGCCGCCGCCAGTTCCTCGGCGACGGCGTCGAGCTGCAGCGGAAGTTTGCCGGATCTGACGGTCGACACGCCTCAGGCCCGAATATCGACGATGCTGCCGCTGGCCGATCCCGGCGCCGACAGGTAAGCCGCCGCGCCACCACCACCGCCGCTGGCGGCCTGCGCCCGCTGCTGCGCCAGCGCCATCCGCGCAGTGACCTCCATCTGCGTCGCCGCTGCCGCCACCGAACGATCCTGCGGCGACGGGTCGGCCGGCGCCAGCGCCGCCGAGCGGATTCGCCGGGCACGCGCGATCGTTTCCTCGGGCGTACGCCCCGGCGACGTATCGATGCCGACCTCGCCGGCCACCGCATAGCTCTGCCCGTCAGGCCCCTTCTCGTAGGTGAAGCTGGCGCCGGAAGTCACCACCCCGGCGCCGGCAGCAAGGTGTGCCATCTCGTGCTGGCGGACCTGGCGGTCGATCTGCTTGAGCTTGGCAACTTGCGCCGCCTGGTCGGCATCCAGCTCGCCGGACGCCGCCCCGCCAGCCTGGCGACTTGCACCCGGGGCGTAAGCACTGCTGCTGGCGGAGGAGACGGCGGAGACGTTCATCGAGATCCGGAAGAATCGCTGGGCGACGGTTTCATCTTAGGTGCTCGGCCGATTTAATCAATTCAGCGGCGAGTCGGCAAATTTTACCGTTCTCGATTGACCGGCGCCGCGCTTCTGCTACAATGCGCGGCTTCCGGAGAGGTGGATGAGCGGTTTAAGTCGCACGCCTGGAAAGCGTGTGTGGGTTAATAGCCCACCGCGGGTTCGAATCCCGCCCTCTCCGCCAGGACACCTTGAACGACGGCCCTTTTCGGGCCGTTTTTCATTTCCACCCATCACCTGACCCATCCTTTTCGGTGCTATGTAGTGAGATGGTGTGATCCGCAGCGTTCTGTGTTGCTGGCCCAAGCTGGGATAAGTGCTCGCCAAAATTCATATACGCAGATAGCATCGGCCCAATGTACCTAGAGAAAGAACTTGCATGGGCTGGAACGACCGAATTGAGGACAGTGAGCTTGGCAATCTTCCACCTGAAGCATTCGGAAATGTTTTCGACGTAGAAGGTCCCTTTGATCCAGAAAATACCTGGCTCGAATCGGCTGACGAAGAAGACCAACGAATCGCCGTAAAGGAATGGTTTCTTGCTAGATATTGCGATCCCGCGTTAGAAACTCCTTACAACGGCAAAGAAGGCGGCTATCTGTTTATCAATGGTGGGCCGTTTGATCCTGCAGATGAAATTCCTGAGCGTTTCTCCGGCATTGTGAGCGACGAAATCATTGATGATGTGATCGGTGAACTGCACGGAGATGTCGGAGAAATGTGGGCTCCTATTGACTTTGCTCCTGACTACGATGAATACCTGTCGTACGAACCGCACAGCCGAGATGAGCCTGGTATTGCATTCAATAAACGCCTTGGGGAAATCGAACGGGTTTTACTCCTTACTACTCAAACAGACCCGCAAACGGCCAAGCTCTTGGAGCAATTGGCTTTCGGTTCTGTCATTTCAGCTATCGAGGCTTTTCTCGCTGAAATCACCACATATTGGGCAGTGGAAGATGATGCTGTTTTGCAGCGTGTTGCAGCAAAGGAACTGAAGGATCGGAAATTTACTTTGACAGAGATTTTTGACGATGCGGATACGTTCAAATCGACTGTCCTGACCCATTTGGCTAGCAACGTTGTTTGGCATCGATTGGATAAGCTAAAGCCGACTATAGAGCATGGTTTGCGGGTCAGCCTCCCTGATATTGGGGGGCTAATGTCCGCAGTGAATATTCGCCACGATATAGTTCATCGTGCTGGCCGAACTAAGGAGGGGCAGCAGATTACAATAAACGCGGATCAGGTGAAGGAGTTGTGCTGGAAGGCAAGAGAATTCGTGACGGCGATGGAAGCCGAGATCAATAGAAGCTTTCCTCGCGAAGCCGACACCGAAGACTTCTAGTTAATCGTATCATTTGAGCGAGGTAGCCAATTCGTTTGCGACCCCGCTAACTACATGCCCGACCGGGCCAGCGGAAGCTGCTGACTGACAATGTCGGGTCTGATCATCGAAGAAGAAATCGGGCTCAAATTCCTTCAGGAATGGCCCTTTTTCCAATCCGCCGAGGAACATCGCTTCATCGACGCTGATATTCCAGCCCATCAGCGTTCGTATCGCTCGTTCATGGGCGGGGGCGCTTCGTGCAGTGACCAAAGCCGTCCTGATCTTGATCGGACTATCGTTCGCAGTCGCCAGTTGCAACTTGTGAATGGCATCGAGTAGTGGCTTGAATGGCCCCGGCGGCAAAGGTTGGAATGCCTTGCTCCGCTCATGTTCGGTGAATGCGGGCAATCCTTGGCTTTGATATACCCGCTCGGCCTCATCGGAGAACAATACCGCGTCGCCGTCAAAGGCAATCCGGATTTCGTGGGGATGGCGGTCGGCCTCAATTGCCGATTGGGCGAATACACGCGCTGCCGGGTAGCCAGCCTGTAAGGCGTTCCTGACGTCCTCTTCGTGAGCGGAGAGAAACAGATTGGCACCGAGCGGAGTAAGGTAACGATAGGCAGGTCTGCCCCTCGTAAATACTCCCCGGGTCAGGCCAAGTCCGTGATGATCTGCTGATCGGAATACGCGCAATCCGGAAACCGGGTCGTTTCTGGAAACGATGATGACTTCTACGCGCTGCTCTCCGGTCGTGTTCAGTGCGAGCAATTTCTTGACCAGCGGGAAGGCGCACCCGGGCTTTGCTGCGCTATCCAGCCGGGAAAGCTGAAGCTGCATATAGGCGGTATCGTCCTGCGCCTCGAATACCTGATTCTCTTCCTCGAAATCGAACAGGGCGCGAGCGGAGAGGGCGACGACGAGCTGGTTGTCTAATGTGGCTGGCATGGCGCAAATGGTAATCCAGCCTATTGAGCACCGCCAAATTTTACGAGGTAACGTCCGAAAAGCCTTGAGAGAAGGGAGGCAGCGAGACTTTCCTTTAACGGCGAGGGTTTCCGGGCAGTAGTTGCGATTTTTCCCCTGTCCTTGTTCATGCTGGGCAAAATTTTTACTCCCGTAACTTTCTCTGGAGAAGAAGATGGCCGGTGGTCCAGCATGCGTGCAGCAGTGCTACACGTGCGAATATTATGATGGCAGCAAACTGATTGAGATGGCACACCACGTAAAGGCGGACGATTACGCCAAGTGTGAGAACCGTAGCTCGAATCGTTGTGGTGACACGATCCACTACAGCACGACCTGTGACCAATGGGTGCGCTGGCGGAAAATTCAGTCGTAATCTCTGCGCGGGGCGTCATGCCCCGTTTTATGGAAGCTTCATGGAATTCGATGACCAAACCCTAGACGACATTTTGTCTGGTCGCAGCCCCTACCTTGAGCAGCACTGTGATGATGCCCTGTGGCTCATGCTCGGAACCTTTCGCCATATTGCCGATGACTTGCTGGAGCGCTTGGCAACGGGGACGCAGAATTTGGAAGGGATCGAGTTAGGAATAAATCAGCTATCGCCTCGTGCGGCTAAGGCTCTGCTGGAGATGAATATCGATTTCCTATTCCTGACCGGCCTCCGTGGCCTAAACGAGCAAGCCGCTTTTGTATTGGGAGCATGCCCATTCGATGCTAGGCCAATTCGGCATCTGAGGCTTGATGAGCCCATTTCCGAACATGCGGCAGCATGGTTAGTTGGAGCGCCTCCGCCGGAGGATAGCTGCGATAGGCCACTGACAGTTTCAGTGCCGTCTATCACCTTACCGGTTGCCCAAGCGCTGTCCCGTCATACCCATGAGCTTTATCTGGAGGTGCGGGATGAAATGCTATCGCCTGATATTGCGGAGGCACTGTCCGGCCATGCCGGATACAGCCTGACACTAGACTGCGATTGTGGATTCTCCGATGAAACGTTGCAGGCACTGTCCGTCAATCCAGGTAAGCGGACTCGGAAGTTGGGGGAGAGGAACCGAGTTTATGTAGTCGATCACGACATGTGGTCGAATTATTATGAGGACGACCGTTTCCCGTGCGAGTTGCATTGATCGGCCCTCTGCCTGATAGACGATGCGTCTATCGCGAATACCCAGAATTTGTGAATTGCTATGACTATTGCCTTTCTACCCCCTGATTCAGAACAGGGGCCTTGCGACGTAACCGTCGGCGTTGTGGCTGGAACGTTGGAGATAGACCGGGTCGCCGAGAGTTTCCGGGGGCTGGTTGATGTCCTCCCAATCTCTGGTTCCGACAGCTCAGTTGGATGCGAAGCCGTATTCCGCCAATGCGAGAATCGGCAGGAGGTAGAAATCTTGCTGCCTCTTGGTGGCGACCAGCACCGGGAGCACCGAATAATGGTTTCGGTGGCAGCTAGCCCCTTTTCGGCGCTCGATAGTGTTGCCCATGCTGTATTGGCCCCGGCATTTGCCCCTGGGGGTGTGGGCGTAGATTGGGACGACGTTTGCTCGATTCTTCGATCAGGGAAGCGGGCGGTGCTCGTCGTGGCCGAATCTGACGAAGCTGTCATCGAGACGCTGAGGCTGGCGGAGTCGGTATTACTGACGGGCGACCATACCCGGATATCTGGGGTGATGGCCGTTATATCCGCTCCTCGTGGGGCAACTTGGGCGGAGGCGGTTCGACAAGTGGGCAGGGCCGCCGAAACGCTCGTACCCGATGCTTGGCGGCTGGTTGCCGCTCCGATCAGTTTAGGCGACACCCCCGTCTGCTCAGTGTTTGCCGTGCTTCCGGAATGAGCCGATACAGTTCCCCGCCGCTCCCGTCACCCTTAGGGTGGGGTGGCAACGGGAAGGGGAGTGAGCGAACTGGGTATCTGATAATCGGCTTTCCCGTTGTCCCCGCTTCCCCTAAAGGGGGAGGGCTACGGGAACTGGAGATGGGATGAGCCAGTATGTCACTCCCTCCAATCCGGAGTTGGCGAAATTGGTGAAGAGTCTCCCCCAATGGGCGAGGGAGTATTTCGAGGAGAGAGCCGGAATCCTTGAGTACGAAGCCAACTTCCCCCGTCCCCAGGCTGAGGAGTTGGCATGGGGGGAGGTACAGAGCTTGATAGATCGGCATTCCCCCAAGCCGAAGTAGCCTTCTCCCTTCCCGTTGCCGTCCCCCTCCCTAGGGGGAACGGGGACAGCGGGAAATTAGGCTACAGGGCGTGGAACAGATTGTTCTGCTTGCGGAAGCGGGTAAAGAAGTCGGCCAGCTTCTTCGGATCAAACCACGATTTCTCATTCAGGTGTGCGACCCAATCCACCAGGGCCTCTGGCGACTTGCTCAGACTGGCTACAGCCACCGAGTAATCGCTAGGCTGCTCTGGCGCATCCGTCGCGACAAAGGCCCACTCTCCTGTCCCAGGAGAGGCGACATACGCTCCTTCCGATAGCGGAATTACCTTTCCAGTGCGTTCGCACTTGGCCTGCGCATTGCTCATTAATGATCTCCTGTAGTCATGTTCCTCCCGTTCTCCCCCATCCCTAGGGGTAACGGGAGCAACGGGAAATAGCCACCCCTCCAATTCGGAAGGCTTACGCCTGCTCGATCTCCGTCAAGGCGTCGTAGCGCTCAAGGGCGTTTGCGATCATCTCTGGCAGAGGTTTCCCCAATGCGCCTGCCAAATTCTGCATGCTTGTCAGGGTGGGTTGGTTCTCGCCAAGTTCGAGTTTGGCGACGTACGTCCGATTGACCTTCGCTCGGTAGGCCAACTCCTCTTGCGATAGACGCGCAGCTTTCCGGAGCGAACTCAGCTCCAGTCCGAAAGCTTTCATCAGTGTCTTGTCCCCGCCGCGCATGCGGGCCAATTTGACCGGTTGGCCGCATTTACGCACCCGCATATATGGTACAGAATCGCCGGTTTATGGCTGCGCGAGGCGTACCATGCAGGAAAGAGGATGGCTAACCCAGAGATTCGAGAAAGCCCTGCAAAATGGTTGGGAAATCCCCGACTATCAGGGTCTGCTTGACGAAATCGAGTTGGATCTTGATCGCCAAGCGATTTGTCCGACTACTGATAATGTCTTCAAGGCATTCGAATTGCTTCGCCCCGAAGATGTGAAATACGTCATCTTGGGCCAAGATCCCTATTGGCAAACCGCCGAAAATGATGGGCTGCCAATTGCTACAGGATTAGCATTTGGCGTCAGGCAGCGAGATGGGTTGCACCATGCAACCGCAATTAACAAAATCATGCCGAGAATTTACCAATACCGTCCGGATCATGAATGGGATTGGACATTGGAGTCTTGGGCGAAGAACTACAAAATTCTCCTCCTAAACACTGCGCTTACCGTTCCGATGCCCAAGCAGGGCGAGAGTGGACGGGAAAAATCTGCCAACAAGCATTTGCCACACTGGAAAAAATTTACCAAGGCCACGTTGTCGTTCCTGCAAGCCAATCAAAGGCAACTCGGCACCAATCATGGTTTCAAATGCATCGCATGGGGCAAAAAGGCGAAGTCGGCATTTGAGGAGGTTGGCCTAACCCCGATTTTTGCCTATCACCCATGTTCGAGTATCGCGGGACCAATGAGTTTTAACGAGTTTTGGCAAAAATGCGGCCGGTGCTTGGTTTGGCCAGAATCATGACGGAGTAAACGGTTAGCCCACTTATCCTGAACAAGAGAGATAAGTGGGCTGTGTCGGTAGCGCCGAAAGAAGCGCTATTCGCTCCAAGGGATGGTCACGTACTCACCATCAGTAGCGAGAAAATTCATCTCGCACAGCCGTTTCAGCGCCTGCCGAGCACGATCCTTTCGATGCGATGGCCCAACTGTATCCAGCCTGTCGCAGACCAAGTTCAGCAGATCGTTGAACGGCATACCTACAAACGAGGCATCCGGAAAATCGACGTTGAAGCGTTCAATACGATGCTGCAGCAAGAATTCACGGGCAGCATCTAGGATTATCTGCTGATGGGCTCCACGCGGTACGGATTTATCTTTGGTCGAAACGTAGCCCTCGACCGATTCTACGACGCAAGATTTTCGAGGTTTGCCGCTGCTGCTGACACCAAACTCGATCGTCTTCAGCTTGAACCCATGACTGATGCCGTTTTCGCCATCCTTCGATTTTGCGAGCCGCCAGCGAATCACTTCGCCATCCTCATCAACTTCGACTACAGTATCCAAGGCGGCATGCAGGCTGGAATGCCCACGCAGGCCCCGGGTAGCATCTTTTCCGGGGTGATGAATCAGTAGAACAGCAGCCGCGGTAGTCATTTTGAGTATCGTTGCACCAGCAATAATGCCGTTCATGTCGGCGCATGAATTTTCATCGGAGCCCGGAGCTGCCCGATTCAAGGTGTCGATGATCACCAAAACGGGATCACAATAATCGCCCGATCCATTGCCATTCAGAATTTTGAGGCCAAGCTGCCGGGGGGCCTCGAATTCGTTGATGGAAAACTCATCGAATACGAAGCGTACCCCCGAGGGAAAAGGGCGTCCGTGGTGCGCCTCCCAGGCTATGACGCGTAGGCGCAAACCGGCCTGACCTTCCAGTGCTACATATACGACGTCGCCCTGTTGAGTGGGGTGGCCAAACCAATCGACACCTTCGGCGACAGCAGCTGCCAAGTCCAGGCACAAGAAGGATTTGCCGACACCGCTGGAGCCATACACGCACAGCAGCCCTTGCTCGGGGAAGATATCTTCCACCAACCACCGCATTTCGGGCAGATCGGGAAAGTCGCTGGCGCGGTAGAGCCGGAATTCCTTCTCTTTCGGGACGACACTGAGGCGAAGGGGGCTAGTGGCGCTCATTATTTGCCCTCCTGTTGCTTCAGCCACTCAAAGACTTGGGTGCGATTCCAGGCGGTGATACGGGTGGAGAGCTTCGTAGGCTTAACAAACGTGCCGTCCTTAACTTTCCGCCAGAGCGTGGCGGGAGAGAACGGAACGAGCGTCATCAATTCCTTCTGACGCATATAGCCATACGATGCTTGAGACTGCGGCAGGGATGCCGCTTGAACATTGGTTTGATTCGACATGATGACTCCTGATTTGTATTGAAACAGGAGTCATCATGAATATTTCAACTTGCTTCCTCACGGGCGAAATTAGCCGGATTCGGCTGCATTTTGTCCTTGAGTTCTACGGTTCTTTTTCTCACGGGTGATGATTCTGCCTGAAGTATCCGAGTCGTTTATTTCGTCATCGGGAAAGTAGATATTCCAAATATCGGTGGCAAGCGCAACGCGTCTTGCCCAGGTCAATGACGGAATTTTCGACAAGCGATTATCAAGCTCGACCAAGAGCTTATTTCTCCATTCCTTGTTGGGTCGTCCCTTCTTGATCTGAGTGCCATTGAGATTTGACAGCACTTGCGCTGCCGCCTGTGTCAGTACGGCGCTATCACGGGCTAGTCGCTCTCGAAAATCAGTCCACTCCTCGGGTACTGGTGACGAAGGGTCGCTACTTGTCATTACCTCTTTATGATTTGATTGAAACGCTTGTGACAAGGCGGTATCAAGAGGCGAAAGCTGATTGAGGAAGGTGAATTGCTCCGCGATGGCTGAAGCGCCCTCCAATAACATCGTGCAGATTTTGATCTGCTCGCTGAGAGATTCTTGTCCAATGGCAGTCGAGATAACCTGATTCTGGAGTTGCTCGCTGACCTGATCACAAAGCCAATGGTGCAGGGGGATGGCTTCTACGTCGGATATCTGGCTGGACTCAAGTTGCTGTAGCAGCATCCCGTAGCGGAATTCGGCTTCGGGAACGTCGTCATTTTCTGATGGCATCATGATCTTCTCCATAATTTAGATGCAAATGCGACTCTGCGCGGGCCTGATAGCTGTAGTGTTACCTGGCCCGCCGCGAAATTCGCTTAAGTCAGGAGGGATACGGTGACTTCCGACCTTGTGCCGTGCTTGAAAACCCGATCCATCACCACTGTTATTGCCTCGTGAGCGATGAGTCGGGTGGGGGCGTTCAGGTGCAACGATAGACGATGCCAGACATAATCAAAGGGAAGGTATTTCTGATATTTATGTAGTGGATCAAGTGGCGCGAATCTCCAGACCTCGTGAGCCATTTGATCAAATGCACCGGCCATGAGTCGCGGGTTCCTCAAATCTGCTTCCGTTAGCGGTTTGCCCGTAAGACAGTTAGTCAAAATGGGTGGGTCGGAGTAATGCTTTTGCATATTGATTCCTTTCGGTTGGTTGATGATTAAAACTTGGTCGCAGGCGGAAGTGAGGTGCTGAACGCATAACTCCACCAGTCCTGCATCAATTGCTTGCGTTTCTCGAACAGGTCACCACGGCGATAGGCTGCTTCCACCTTGTTGCTGATCGTGTGGGCCAGGGCCATTTCGGCAACCTCGTTTGGGTAGTCGGTCTGCTCGGCGCACCAGTCCCGGAAGGTGGAACGGAAACCATGCGGGACTGCCGGAACGTCCATGCGGCGTAGGACGGCGGCCAAGGTCATATCGGAGAGAGGCGAGCCTTTTGCATTTCCCGATTTCGGCTGATGTGAACTGGGAAAGACGAATTCGCAGAAGGCCGCTTTCTCCAACTCGGAAACAATCTGCAACGCCCTCGGTGAAAGCGGAACCCGGTGCTCCTTCTTTGCTTTCATTCGGCTGGCTGGAACCGTCCAGATTCCGTTTGGCAGATCGAATTCATCCCAGGTCGCCCCGCGTACCTCGCCGGAGCGGCAGGCCGTCAGGATGGCAAACTCAAGTGCCCGAGCACCCATGCCTTGCTGCTCCGCAAGTTTCAGCATGAAGGCCGGCAACTCCGAATACGGCAATGCCCGATGATGATCGACCTTGGCGATTTTTCCGGGGGCGGGAAGTATCTTGTCGAGCAGGCCTTTCCAGCGGGCTGGATTCGATTCAGTTCGGTAGCCTTTGGCTATTGCCCAATCAATGATCGACTCGATCCGCCCTCTCAAGCGCGACGCCGTTTCGGTCTTATTGCGCCAGATTGGCTCCAGTACGGATAGCACGTCAGCCAAGGTAATATCCTTGACTGGCAACTGCCCGATCTTGGGGGCTGCATATGTCTCAATCGTGTTTCGCCATTGCTGCACATGCTTGTCGTTCTGCCATGTCGATTCTTGGCTATCGATATAGCGACGTGCCGCCTCCTTGAAGGTAACGGCAGCAGCAACTTCGGCAATCAGCTTGCGCCATTCCTCGCGGCGTTCGGCTATCGGGTCGATCCCTTGAGCCAGCTTGATTCGCGCAGTGCGGGCCAGTTCCTTGGCTTGTGCCAGTGTGACGTCTGGATAACCGCCCAGGCCCATGTCCTTGCGAACTCCTGCAACTCGATACCGCAAAATCCAGCTTCTCGACCCGGTTTGCGTTACGTTCAGGCCGAGGCCAGTAACGCCGCCGACGAAGTTGATGCCACGGCGATTGATTTGGGACACCGCCAGTGCCCCTAGTTCCTTTCTATTCGTGCTACCCATCGTTTTACCCATTCACGTTGTACGAGACTGAAATTTTTCCGCGGCGAGGGAAAGGCGAGATTGCTGAGCAAGCTCAGCGCACACAGCCTTCGTCGCGCAAGAAAATCTCGATGGGTTCTTGTCATTACTGGCGCTTTCGCTTGCAGCAACGTCTAAGACCCATGTAGTGGTAAACGGGGCAGGAGCGGTCTACAACGCCCTCGTGGCGAAAATATATTTCCGGCGCACGTCGATGGTTCTGGCAAAGAGCATTATTATGACTTTTGGCTAATGGTCACATGACGATGAATGACCGAAAATGGCGAAAATCAACATGTGAGTAGCGATGTGATACCTGCGCTTGATCAACATGGCCTACTGCCAATTGGAATACACGACTGCACGCTAGCGGAAATCGGTGCAAGCTACTGCTGGACAAACCGACGGCAAGAGATTTTTGCGGGGCTGTGCAATTTCATAACTCAAGAATGGTTGCCGCTGAATCTTGGTGTGCCACTTTATATAGATGGCAGTTTCGTCAGGAACAAACCTGTTCCTGACGATGTCGATGTGGTGATGGAACTATCTTCGATCCAGAACCACATGCAACTGAGTCAAGGCATGGCCTTGTGGCTTCGAAATCGCGAGTTAAAGGCAATCTATAATGTCGATGTTTGGCCTCGACATCCGATGACGGGGAATGATTTGGCCGCGTTTTTCCAATATATTGGAGAGAAGGCGGCAGCCGAGCTCAAGTTGCCGGTTAGGCATCCCAAGGGCATATTGAGGGTACACCCATGACGTTTTCAGAGAGCACCAAAGACGCGATGCGCGTGTTCCTTGAGAACATGGTGGGTTCTAGTTTGCTCGCAAAAGAAGTTGGACTAGACGTTGACCCTTCCAGAGTCGTCAATACGACGATTGACCAGATTATCAAGATAGCCGAGGAAACCCTCCCGCTATCGAGGATTATGGATAGTTCGGATATCGTCCTTCACGCAGAGGGGCCGGGCGCGGCTCATGGTATGCCGTGGCTGTCCGCACTAAATTGGATGTGTAGTACAGCAGAGAGCAATATCCGTCGCCTGTCCAGTGCGGTATTCGATCTCGCTGGGGGCGACGGAAAGAGGTTAGCCAAACGTCTAGATTTGCGTTTGCCTGGGATTGCTCCAGGAAGTGTTTGGATCGGGGTGAAAATAGTCCCTCCACAAGCTGACTTGATTCCAGAAGATGGCGCTCTCATGGAAAGTATTGCAGGCCAAATCCATAACCTTCCGGCTTTGGTACGGTTTATCGATGACGAAGAATTGCGACCCGGGATAGAGGAAGCTGTACCAGATCCTGCACTTAGGGATATCCAGCTTGCGGCTTTGTATCGTTTTTCCCCATCCGGGCGGAGGGGTATTCATACCCTCGAACTATCATCTAAAGATTCTGGTGCTGCTACGCTTTCTCAGAGGGAACGCGTGGTATTGAAGGAAGCTATCGACAAACCGAGCATCAAGCAGTCTAGGGAGGGGTCTTTCATTGGATTTATGCAAGAGGCTGACCTAGACAAAACCCGGCTACACCTTAGGGGCGTTCCGAACATCGGAACGTTGCGCTGCGTAATGCCGAGCCTAACAGTAGCTCAGGCCCGTGCTATGTTTGGCGGCTTGGTTCGGGCGGAAGGCCACTATCAGTGCGATAAGGATGGTCGTCCAAGGCTTCTCTTTGTTGAAAGGATTACTGCCTTGGAGCAAGGGGAGTTGCAAGTAACAACCTAGTTCGTACAACCCATCAAGTGACCCATCGTTTCCGATGCGATGAGATGAGTTAGGATGAAACGGAGTTAGATTGCGAACAGAGGCGAGTTCATCGGTCGAATGGCAGCGATGATACTTGCTGAGGTGGTGTGGTAGCTGCTTCAAGTGGTCCCCCTCTCCGCCAGGATGCTTTGTGAAACGGCCCTTTATGGGCCGTTTTGCATTTCTACCCATCATCTCACCCATCCTTTTCGGTGGTATGTAGTGAGATGAGGTGGTATCAACTCCTGCGTGAGATTCTCTCGTATGTTGCCCGTGGTTCTGGCTAGCCCGCCGTAGGGTATTGATGCCCATAAGCCCGGATATAAGATGGTTTCAGGGAAGCATCTTCGGTCTACGGTTGGGGGCAAAATTGCCCTGATCGATGCGGGCTGTGACCAAAGTGTTGTCAAATTCAGGGCGTCCCTGAGGGCCACGGTCGTATACCGAGAGGCGGATACCATCCCCATAACGTTTCCTCAGGACGGGAAGCAGCGCCTCCAAATAACGTTTGGCCAGTGACTCCGAGGATAAGCAGGCGGAATTGGAAAAATCACATAGCTTTGTGTTTGCAGAAATGAAGCATCCATCTTCAACTATCAGACGCCCAACGTCCAAGTTGGTAACTATTTTTCCATGCACTCGGATTGTCCAGGTGTCGTACAAGTTGTATCCCCTTTCGGCGCCTTAGCAGGTTATTGAATCAGGCCTGCCGACATCCATATACCTACCAGTAAGCTGATTGAATAGCCGTAGCGCTCGGAGCACATCCGGAGCGCGATAGCGACCGTTTGGTGATCGGCACGGCGCTCTTGTGCGTAGCGCAGCACGTCTTCCCACTGAGTGCAGCCGCAGCTTCTCCACTGGGCACTATTTGCCGTCGAAATTGGGCCGTGCTTCCAATGATGGGTTCTCTGTTTACGTGGATAGCTACCGGTCGTTGTGCGCTCAGATGGTGGCGGGATGATGCGTTGCAAGCTCTCCGGGATTTTCCGGAACTTTGCTAGTTCGGTTTCTTGCTCTCGGCGTTGATCGATCTCGCGATTACGCTCGGCGGCTTGTTGCGAAAGCGTTACCGCTGCTTGCTGGCGGAGCAATGCTTCAGTGGGATGGTAGAGCCAACGCTTTCCTGCAACCTCATCCACCACAAGCCGGGCATATTCGCTGCGCGAGACCTTTCCGCCCAGTTGGCGAATATCTATTTCTAGCGTCGGCAGATTGTTCTGCCGAATCCGCTGCATCCGTTCTTCGGTGATGGCGTTGGTGACTGTCACTTCAATCAGAATCGGCCCGGCCTCCCAAGGGGACGATTCTCGCATCTCGGCGATCACGTCAGGGCGGGTGTGCCCAACGTTTTTCTCCAGCAACACCCGCTCCAATTTAACCATTGCGCCAGGGTAACTCTTGCTGGCCGTCAAAGGTTCGCCATCCTGAAGCGTTGTACGCGCAGTCCCGGTCAAGTCAGGCAATCGAATCCGCTTTTCTTCTTCCAGAATTTGTTTGGCGATAAGGTGCAGCAATGTCTCCCGATCGGCGGCCCCCCAATCCAATGCCTGTCGGGCCTCATCCACTGCCTTTTCTTCTGCTTCGTTGGCCAACTCGCGATCATTCCAATGTGAGCACCATAGGGCATGCTCGGATATGATCGTAATACGCTTGCGTAGCTCGTCTGGTGGCATTTGTGCGAGGGCCGGGTCGTTGATGGCCATCACGATGGTAGGGGTCAGCAAACTTGCGCCAGAGTCTTGCTGATGGGTGGCAATCGACCCTTCCAGGACTAGCCGAAAGGTTCTTCCGTCATCAAGCGTGATAATCGCGGCAGTCTTATCCCGAAACTCGAAACGGGCGACACGCACTGTTTCAGCAGGGGCAAAGGCCCATGCATCGTGATACTGCCCTGACAGCCCTTGAATGCTCCCTTTGACTCGCCGCATCGGCAAATGGAGATTGCCTTCACGCTGCAGCATCTCCAGCGCAGCGACCCGAGCTGATAGGATCAGGCATTCATCCTTGGCTGCACCGGCTGGGTGCCGGAATGATGGGCGGCGCTTGTAATTGGGATTTCCTGCATTGACGGCTTGCAATGGCAACCCGCAGCTATAGCATTCGCAATTACACGCTGCTCCAGTCTGGCTGGATTTGAGTTCGCCGATGTAGCGAGGGGCGCCAGTTGTCCGATCTCGCGCCCAAGCCATGACCAAATCCTCCAGAAGCGGTCGCTGCTCATTCTCATGGAGAGAACCAACAACCCATGTGGTGGAGTCATTGCTAGCCATCGTCATATCCGTTGCGTTTCTATCCATTTATTTCATAAGAATCGTGCAGTGGCAGCCTATCAGGCTGCTTCTTCGATTTCCTCTTGTTGCTCAATTGCCAACTGGTGGCGCGTCCATTCCTGTTCGATGTTCGGATTCTCGCGAATCTGTTGTTCGATACGCAGGGTTTCTCGGTAGTCATGGGCGGCGGCAGCCATGGTCCAATGAGTTTCAATTCCCAGCGTCTCCAATTCCTTGCGAATCTGCTCAAGATTTAGCCGGAAGAATTCCTTGCGCGGATTCACCTTGTTCATTTGTTGGCGTAGGAAATGCCGATGTAGGGTCTTTTCCAGCCCAGGGGCATCGTCACTGAAAATCATGGCGTGAACATCGAACTCGAAGGGAACGCTGGCATCGCCCAATTCACGTACGCGATCCTGAGGTTCCAGCCGTCGAGTCATGCCGATCTTGAATACCTCTTCACCAAAGGAGCCGATATTGGAGATTACATAGACATGGCCGGTCCGGGTCTGCTGCGCCATGGACAAGGCTCGTTGATTTTTCTCCTCGGCGGCTTGCAGTTTGGCTTCGAGGTCGCGTAGCTTTGCCTCGTACTCTGCTTTTTGCGCATCACTGGCGGCGGCAACTTGCAGCTGTACCTTCTCCATCGCCTTCTTGATTGTCTCTTCCTCCTTGGCTGCTTCCTTGATGGCCCGTTCGTATTCCTTTCGGGCTTTCTCTTCTTCACGCATCTGCTCGCGCAGTTGCCGCTGTTCTTCTCGTTCTTGATCCTTGAGGGCGTTCGCCGTTGCAGCCCACTTGAGTTCGTTCAGACGAGCCGCCAAGTATTCATCACTGATCCGGGCATTACGGAACGCAGCCCCGTTGTAATTGACCATGGAGTAGGCGTCGCGAATCTCCTGCTCTAATTTCCCATGGTTATCGGCCTTGCTACGAGACAAGATGGAATCCACCTTGCCGTTGAACGCATCGACCACGAAGCGAATAGCGGTCTCTTTGCGATTGGCCTCAACGTATTCGCAGGTGGCCGCTCGTCCCGCTTTCACCAGAGAACGGCTTGTGTCACGGGCAAGCTTGAGTTCCTTCCCTGCCTCGGTGTAGCCGAATTCCTCGGCCAAATCGTCGAGCAGACTGTAGGTGGGAACAATGTAGGCATCGCCATAACCCTCGATGATGTTCTTCATCGCTTGAGCGGTGTCCGTAAACTCCTTGGCGCGGCTCATTGCTGTATAGGCGTCACCAGCGATTTCTTCTGCCCGTTGTTTGGCTGAGGCAATAATGCGGTCTGCCTCGGCTCCTGCTGCGGCAAACCGTAGGTCAGCTTGCTCGGCCTTCGTCTTGGCTGCTTGGTTTGCCTCCTGACGTTCCTTGGCAGCATCAAGTTTTGCTTGTGCCAGCGTGTCGGCAGCTTCACCGAGAATATCCTTTGCCCGGGCCTCCGCATCGGCAATCCCCTGATACTTGGCTAATCCTTCAAGCTTGGAAAGCAGTTCGGCACGAGTACGCTCAAGGCCGCTAATTTGCTCGTCTCTCTGTCGCAGCGTCGCAGACAGGTCGCTATTTGCCTTGTCGGCTGCCGATTTCTTCCGCCAGAGAAAGATGAGGCCGATGATGGCTACAATCAGAAGAATTTCCATGTCGTACTCGTTTGGTATTCGAATACGCAATAGTAATAAATATTGATGACGGTGGGTGGAGGTAGTTATGAGAGGGGCAGTTCATCAACCCATCACCTGACCCATCAAGTCTGGCGCTACGTTGTGAGACGCTATTGGACTGAGCGATAATTGCAATGTTGGAGGCTTGCAATCAAGGGCATCGCTGGTGAGAGCAGGGGAGACGTGCTGAGACTTGCTTCAAGTGGCCGCCCTCTCCGCCAGCTGAATGCAAAGAAAAACGGCCCCAAAGGGGCCGTTTTTCTTTTACTGGCCGGCTTTCAGTAAGCCGTCGCCGCGCGGGCAGCCTGATCGTAGCGCCCCGAGAGCTGGCGCAAGGTACGGGCCATTTCGCCGAGGCGGCTGTTTTCTTCGGCCAGGCCGGAAAAGCCCGGCATCAGGCAGGCTTCGCGGACTTCGCGATAGCGGGCGCACAAGCCGGCGCCCTGCTCGCTGATCGAAAAGAAGACTTCCTTGCCGCGTTTTTCGCTGCCGACCAGCCCGGCGGCCAGCAGCTTCTTGATCGAATACGACACGACGTGCGTGTCCTCGATATTCAGCACGAAACAGATGTCGGCCAGGCGCTTGGCGCTTTGCCGGTGATTGATGTGATGCAGCACGAGGACATCGACCGGCGTCATGTCCTTGGCGCCGGCCGCCGCCATGCAGCGGATCATCCAGCGGTTGAACGCATTCGCCGCGATGATCATCCCGAACTCGAACTCGGACAGTTCAGGCGATTTTTCCGACACCAGATGGGCCGACGACACGATCCGCTGCCCCGCCGCGAGGCTCCGCTCTTCCTTGTTTTCCGTCATGAGCACGACTTTCTCTTTAGTGGAACATATTCATTATAACAAAATCACGTTGACTTTTTATTGACGTTTTCTTAACGTTTAGTTGCCACGCTGATTCCTGCCGACTTGCGGCGACGGCCCGGCCGCCCTTCCCAACCCCCTCCAAGGAGAAACTGATGCTGAAGACCTTCGCCGCACTTGGCACCTCGACCGCGCTGCTGTTTGGCAGCGCCGCCGCCTTCGCCCAACAGAAGTGGGACATGCCGACCGGTTACCCGGCGGCCAATTTCCACACCGAGAACATCCAGCAGTTTGCCAAGGAAATCGCCCAGGCAACCGGCGGCAAGCTGGCCATCACCGTCCATGACAGCGGCTCGCTGTTCAAGGCCAACGAGATCAAGCGCGCCGTCCAGGCCGGCCACGCCCAGATCGGCGAGATCATCATCTCCGGCTACTCGAACGAAAGCCCGATCTTCGGCGTCGATTCGATCCCCTTCCTGGCCACCGGCTATCCGCAGGCCGAAAAACTCTGGAAGGCATCGCAGGCCTCGACCGAAGCGCTGCTCGCCAAGCACGGCATGAAGATCCTCTACAGCGTGCCGTGGCCGCCGCAAGGCATCTTCAGCACCAAGCCGATCAACTCGGCGGCCGACCTCAAGGGGGCCAAGTGGCGTGCCTACAACCCGAACACCAGCCGCATCGCCCAGATCGTCGGCGCCCAGCCGGTCACCATCCAGGCCGCCGAACTGACCCAGGCGCTGGCTACCGGCGCGGTCAACGCGTTCATGACCTCGGCCGCCACCGGCTACGACAGCAAGGTCTGGGAACAGGTCAAGTACTACTACGACGTCAGCGCCTGGCTGCCCAAGAACCTGGTCATCGTCTCGAAGAAATCCTTCGACGGCCTCGACAAGGCCACCCAGGACGCCGTGCTCAAGGCCGCCGCCAACGCCGAAGCCCGTGGCTGGAAAACCAGCCAGGAGAAGAACGCCTGGTACGTCGAGCAGCTGAAGAAGAACGGCATGCAGGTCGATGCCGGTTCGGCACAGCTCAAGGCCGACTTCCAGAAGATCGGTGAAACGATGATCGCTGACTGGATCAAGCAGGCTGGCGGCGAAGGCCAGACCATCATCGACACCTACCGCAAGTAACCCCGAGCGGGCCCTCGCTGCGGGGGCCCGTTCCTTTACCCAAGGATCGCCGATGCGCGCCCTCCTCGACAGAATTTTCAACAGTGCCGGCTACCTTGCCGGCCTGTTCATGATCGGCACCCTGCTTGCCGTGCTCGCCAGCATCGCCGGTCGCCTCGTGCCGGCGCTTAATCTCCCCGGCGCCGACGCCTACGCCGGCTATTGCACGGCAACCGCGGCCTTTCTCGCGCTGGCGCCGACCCTGCGCCGCGGCGAGCACATCCGCGTGACCCTGCTGCTCAACCACCTGCCGGCCCGCCTGCACCGCCTGCTCGACATCTTCTGCCACCTGCTCGCCATCGGCCTGGGCGTGGCACTGGCCTATTTCTCGATCCGCCTGGTCCTGCAATCGCACGAATTCTTCGAAATTTCGCCGGGACTCGACGCGACGCCGCTGTGGATTCCCCAGGTCGGCATGGCCGTCGGCACCTCGCTGTTCGCCCTCGCCTTCATCGGCGACCTGATCCTCTTGCTCTCCGGCCAGCCGCTGCGCGATGCGCCGGCAGATGGCGAAACCGCCCGCATCGAATAAGGAACTCGCGTGGACCTGACCATTACCCTGCTGCTGATCGCAGCCCTGTTCCTGATCCTCGCCTCGGGCGTCTGGATCGGCCTGGCCCTGACCGGTGTCGCCTGGATCGGCATGGAGTTGTTCACCAGCCGTCCGGTCGGCGACGCGATGGCTATGACCATCTGGGGCTCGGCCTCGTCGTGGACGCTGACCGCCTTGCCGCTGTTCATCTGGATGGGCGAAATCCTCTTCCGCACCAAGCTCTCGGAGGACATGTTCAAGGGCCTCGCCCCGTGGCTCGACAAGCTGCCCGGCCGCCTGCTCCACACCAACATCATCGGCAGCACCATCTTCGCCGCCGTCTCCGGTTCGTCGGCAGCCACCTGCGCGACGATCGGCAAGATGACCCTGCCCGAACTCAAGCGCCGCGGCTATCCGGAAGAAATGACCATCGGCACGCTGGCCGGCGCCAGCACCCTCGGCCTGCTCATTCCGCCGTCAATCATCATGATCGTCTACGGCGTCACCGCCAACGTCTCGATCGCCCAGTTGTTCATCGCCGGTGTCGTTCCCGGCCTGCTGCTCGGCGGTCTGTTCATGGCCTACACCATCGTCTGGTCGCTGCTCAACCCGGAAAGGATTCCACCGGCCGACCAGCCGCTCGGTTTCCTGCAAAAGCTCTACGCCTCGCGTCACCTGATCCCGGTCGTTTCGCTGATCGGCGCCGTGCTCGGCTCGATCTACAGCGGCATCGCCACGGCGACCGAGGCAGCGGCGGTCGGCGTCGTCGGTGCGATGGTGATCGCGCTGGTACAAAACGAGCTGAACTGGAAGAACTTCCGCGACAGCCTGCTCGGCGCCACCCGGCTCTACTGCATGATCGCCCTGATCCTCGCCGGCGCCGCCTTCCTGACGCTGGCCATGGGCTATATCGGCCTGCCCCGCCACCTGGCGGAATGGATCGGCAGCCTCGGCCTGTCGCCGCTGATGCTGACGCTGGCCCTGATGGCCTTCTTCATCGTGCTCGGCTGCTTCCTCGACGGCATTTCCATCGTCGTCCTGACCATGGGCGTGCTGCTGCCGACGGTCGAAGCCGCCGGTTTCGACCTGATCTGGTTCGGCATCTTCGTCGTCGTTGTCGTCGAGATGGCCCAGATCACGCCGCCGGTCGGCTTCAACCTGTTCGTCCTGCAAGGCATGACCAAGAAGGAAATCACCTGGCTGGCCCGGGTTGCACTGCCGATGTTCTGCCTGATGGTGCTGGCGATCCTCCTGCTTTATTTCTTCCCCGGCCTGGTCACCTGGCTGCCCCAGCAGATGGCGGGCTGACATGAGCAATTGCCATAGCGCGCCGGCGCCGCGCCTGCTGGCGCTCGGCGACAGCGCCTGGACGCTCGAGTTCGGCGAAGCCATCGACCCCGTGCTGAACGGACGGGTGATGGCACTGGCGGCGCTGGTCGACGACGAACGCCGGCGTTCCCCGGCGCTCGCCGGAATCACCGACCTGGTGCCGACCTTCCGCTCGCTGACCGTGCACTACGATGCCCGCGATGCCGACCCTGCAGCGCTCGGCGACGCCCTGCTGCAGCTCGCCGGCAGCGCCGGCGCCAGCGTCGCCAGCGGTCGCCTGTGGCGCCTGCCGGCCTGCTTCGACGCCGCCTTCGCTCCCGACCTCCCGGTCCTTTGCGAACGCCACCGGACGACGCCGGCGGCCGTGATCGAAACCCTGTGCCAGACCGAGTTCCGGGTGTACATGATCGGCTTCATGCCCGGCTTCCCCTACATGGGCGGGCTGCCGCCCAGCCTGCACACGCCGCGCCTGGCGACGCCGCGCACCGCCGTGCCGGCACGCTCGCTGGCGGTTGCCGGGGAAATGTGCGCGGTCTACCCGTGGACCAGCCCGGGCGGCTGGAACCTGGTCGGGCGGACGCCGATCGACCTGTTCGATCCGGCCGCCGAACCGCCGGCCCTGCTCGCTGCCGGCGACCGCGTCCGCTGGTTCACGGTCGACCGCGACATTTACGAAAAAACCGACGCCGAACTGCGCCGCGGCCACCTGTCGCGCACCGCTTTCCTGCTGGGAGAAACGGCATGAACGCCAGCCTCGAAGTCATCGACGGCGGTCTCGGCAACACCCTCCAGGACCGCGGCCGGCACGGCTATCGCCACCTCGGCGTCGCCACCTCGGGTTTTCTCGACCCCCAGTTCGCCGCCTGCGCCAACGCCCTCGCCGGCAATCCCGACGACGCTGCAGCCATCGAGATCCGCGGCATCGGACCGACGCTGAAGGCAATCGGCGGCCCGCTGCGGATCGCGCTGTGCGGGGAGATCGAAGCCCAACTGCTGCGCCACGGCGGCAGCCGCCAGACGCTGGCGCCCTGGCACAGCGCGACGCTGGCCGCCGGCGACATCGTCAAATGCGGCGCGGTCGGCGCCGGCACGGCCTATCTCGCGGTCAGCGGCGGCTTCACCCCGACGCCGCAACTGGGCAGCCGCTCGACCTACCAGCGTGCCAACATCGGCGGCATCGCCGGCCGGCCCCTCGCTGCCGGCGACAGCCTGCCGTGCACGCGCCTGGCCGCGCACGAATACCGCGAGTTCCGCAACGATCCCTGGCGCCACGCCGACGGCCCGGTGCACGTGATCGCCGGGCCGCAGGCCGATCACTTCGCCTACGATGCACTGCAGCGCTTCGCCGCCGCCGTGTACACCGTCAGCCGCGACAGCGACCGCATGGGCATGCGCCTGGCCGGCCCGGTCCTGCAGCATCGCAGCCCGGCCCACGCCGACATCGTTTCCGACGCGGTCACCCCCGGCTGCATCCAGGTGCCCGGCAACGGGCTGCCGATCATCCTGCTCGCCGACTGCCAGACGGTCGGCGGCTACCCGAAGATCGCCACGGTCATCGGCGCCGATCTCGGCCGGCTCGCCCAGTGCCGCCCCGGCGACGAACTGCGCTTCGCCAGCGTCGACCTGGCCACCGCCGGCGCCCTCCGGCGCGCCGAGGAAGACCGTCTGGCGCGCTGGCGGCAGGGCATCGGCAGCTACCTGCCAGCCGGCTACCTCGACGAAACCGCCCTTTACCAAAGCAACCTGATCAGCGGTGCGGTTCGCGCCGAACCGCCGATCCGCGACTGAAAGGAAGACCATGTCCCGCGCCATCAACCTCAACGCCGACCTTGGCGAAAGCTTCGGCCCCTGGCCGATGGGCAGCGACGACGCGTTGCTCGCCGTCGTCCGCAGCGCCAACATCGCCTGCGGTTTCCACGCCGGCGACCCGCTGGTCATGCGCCGCACCGTCCGCGCCGCCGGCGCCAACGGCGTCAGCCTCGGCGCCCACCCCGGCTTCCCCGACCTGCAGGGCTTCGGGCGGCGCCAGATGAAGGTGCCTGCCGACGAACTCGCCGCCATGCTGATCTACCAGATCGGCGCGCTGCAGGCGATCGCCGCCGCCGAAGGCCAGACCGTCAGCCACGTCAAGCCGCACGGCGCGCTCAACAACATGGCCTGCGCCGATGCCGCGCTCGCCCGCGTCGTCGCCGAAGCCACGGCCGCTGCCGGGCGCGACCTGATCCTGCTCGCGCCGGCCTGTTCGCTGCTCGCCGAAGCCGGCGTAAAAGCCGGCCTGCAGGTCGGCCTCGAAGTCTTCGCCGACCGCGCTTACTGCAACGACGGACAACTGGTGCCGCGCGGCCAGCCCGGCGCGATGATCCACGACGCCGAGGCGGCGCTGGCCCACGTCCTGACCATGCTCGAACGCGGCGGCCTGGTCAGCCTCGACGGCAGCCTGCTACCGACCGCCATCCACAGCATCTGCGTGCATGGCGACGGCCCGCAGGCGGTGGCCTCGGCCTGCCGCATCCGCGACGGCCTGACGGCCGCCGGCTACGCCGTGCTGCCGCTGCCGGCTGTCCTTGGACAGTAAGCCGGTTTTTGCCGGGATCTGACGGTCGACCGTCAAATCCGGGCAAAAACCCCGGCCACAAAAAAGCCCGCCGATGGCGGGCTTTTCGTTGGCAGTCCGGCGCTCAACCGACCCAGCGGCGGGCGTTGCGGAACATCCGCATCCACGGCGAATCCTCGCCCCAGTTTTCCGGGTGCCAGGACATCTGGACGGTACGGAAAACGCGCTCCGGGTGCGGCATCATGATCGTGAACCGGCCGTCGGCCGTGGTCACCGCGGTCAGGCCGCCCGGCGAACCGTTCGGGTTGTACGGATAAACCTCGGTCGGCTCGCCCTTGTTGTCGACGTAGCGCACGGCGGCCAGGCACTTGCCCGGGTCGTCGGCCTTGTCGAAAACGGCGCGGCCTTCGCCGTGCGAGACGACGATCGGGATTTGCGAGCCTTCCATGCCGGCGAAGAAGATCGACGGCGAATCGAGCACTTCGGTCATCACGAAGCGCGCCTCGAACTGCTCGACCTGGTTGCGGCGGAACGCCGGCCAGTGTTCGGCACCGGGGATGATCGACTTGAGCGCGCTCATCATCTGGCAGCCGTTGCAGACGCCGAGCGCGAAGGTATCCGGACGATTGAAGAAGGCGGCGAACTCGTCGCGGCAGCCGTCGTGCATCAGGATGGTCTTGGCCCAGCCCTGGCCGGCGCCGAGCACGTCGCCGTAGGAGAAGCCGCCGCAGGCGACGAGGCCCTTGAAGTCCTTGAGACTGACGCGGCCGGCGAGGATGTCGCTCATATGCACGTCGACCGACTGGAAGCCGGCGCGGTCGAAGGCGGCGGCCATCTCGTAATGGCTGTTGACGCCCTGCTCGCGCAGGATGGCGACGCGCGGGCGGCCGCTGATGTCCTGATAAACCTTGGTGAAATCTTCCTGCGGATCGAAAGTCACCTTCGGCGTCAGGCCGGGATCGGCAACGTCGAGGATACGGTCGAATTCCTGCTGCGCGCAGTCCGGATTGTCGCGCATCGCCTGCATGCGGAAGCTGGTTTCCGACCAGGCACGCTGCAGGTCCACGCGCTTCTCGCGCAGCACGCGCTTGGCGTTGCGGGTGACGCGGATTTCGTCCCACTCGTTCAGGTGGCCGACGAAATGGTAAGGCACACCACAGGCGCGCAGGATGGGCGTGACCTTCTCGCGGTCGGCACGGCGGATCTGGATCAGCGCACCGAGTTCCTCGTTGAACAGCGCGCGGACGATGTTCTCGAAATCGCGGCCGGCCATCAGGTCCGGACGCTTTTCGGCGCCATCGACGTCGAGCGCGGCAGCGTCGAAGCAGACGCCGTCGAGGTCGAGCGACACGCCGCGACGGCTGGCGAAGGCCATTTCGCAGGCGGCGACGAACAGGCCGCCGTCGGAACGGTCGTGGTAGGCAAGCAGCAGGCCGTCGCGATTCAACTTCTGCACGGCGTCGAACAGGCCCTTGAGCTTGGCCGGCTCATCGACGTCCGGCGCATCATCGCCGGTGGCGTTATAGACCTGCGCCAGCGCCGAGCCGCCGAGGCGGTTCTTGCCGAGGTCGAGCAGCAGCAGTTCGGTTTCGCCCTGCTCGGTGGCAAGCAGCGGGGTTTTCGTCTTGCGCACGTCGTCGACCGCGGCAAACGAGGTGACGATCAGCGACAGCGGCGACACGACCTGCTTCTTCTCGCCGTTCTCGTCCCAGGCGGTGCGCATCGACAGCGAATCCTTGCCGACCGGGATCGACACGCCGATCTGCTTGCACAGCTCGGAGATGCCTTCGACCGTCGCGTACAGACGAGCGTCCTCGCCCGGCACGCCACACGGCGCCATCCAGTTGGCGGAGAGCTTGACCTTGTCCAGGCTGCCGACGTCTGCCGCGGCCAGGTTGGTCAGCGCCTCGCCGATGGCCATGCGGCCGGAAGCCGGCGCGTCGAGCACGGCCAGCGGCGTGCGCTCGCCCATGGCGAAGGCTTCGCCGAGATAACCTTGATAGCCCATCGTGGTCACGGCGACATCGGCCACCGGCACCTGCCACGGGCCGACCATCTGGTCGCGCGCGGTCATGCCGCCGACCGAGCGGTCGCCGATGGAGATCAGGAAGGTCTTGTCGGCGATGGTCGGCAGACGCATCAGGCGGTAGGCGGCGTCCTTCAGTTCGATGGAAACCGCGTCGAAGGGCACGAACGTAGACGGCTGCGACGTGACGTCGCGGGTCATGCGCGGCGGCTTGCCGAGCAGCGCTTCCATTTCCATGTCCACCGGATTGACGCCGAAGTGGGCGTCGGTGACGGTCAGGTGGCCGTCGCCGGTCGCTTCGCCGACGACAGCGAACGGGCAGCGCTCACGCTCGCACATCGCCTGGAATTCGCCGATACGGTTCGGTGGAATGGCCAACACGTAACGTTCCTGCGATTCGTTGGACCAGATTTCGGCCGGCGACATGCCCGGCTCCAGGGTCGGCACCTTGCGCAGGTCGAAAATGGCGCCGACGCCGCCCGAATGGGCGAGTTCCGGTAGGGCGTTGGAAACGCCACCAGCACCGACGTCATGCACGGAGAGAATCGGGTTGTCCTTGCCCATCTGCCAGCAGCGATCAATCACCTCCTGGGCGCGCCGCTGGATTTCCGGGTTGCCGCGCTGCACGGACGCGAAATCGAGGTCTTCGGCATTGGAACCGGCCGTCATCGACGAGGCGGCACCGCCGCCCAGACCGATCAGCATGCCGGGGCCGCCGAGCTGGATGAACTTGGTGCCGACCGGGAAGGTTTCTTCCTTGAACGACTGCTCGGCCTGGATGGAACCGAGACCGCCGGCGATCATGATCGGCTTGTGGTAGCCGCGCACCGTGCCGGCGACATCCTGCTCGTAGGTACGGAAATAGCCGGTCAGGTTCGGGCGACCGAATTCGTTGTTGAAGGCGGCGGCACCGATCGGGCCTTCGAGCATGATGTCCAGCGCCGAGGCGATGCGCGACGGGCGGCCGTAGGCATGTTCCCAGGGCTGCGGCGCATCCGGCAGATTGAGGTTGGAGACCGAGAAACCGCAGAGGCCGGCTTTGGGCTTGGAACCCTTGCCGGTGGCGCCTTCGTCGCGGATTTCGCCGCCGCTACCGGTAGACGCGCCCGGGAAGGGCGAAATCGCGGTCGGGTGGTTGTGCGTCTCGACCTTGGTCAGGATGTGGGTCAGCTCTTCCTTGTAGCTGTAGCCGCGGTCGGCATCCGGATAGAAACGCTGGATCTTGGCGCCTTCGATGATCGAGGCGTTGTCGGCGTAGGCCATGACCGTGCCTTGCGGCGCGGCGGCATGCGTTTCGCGGATCATGCCGAACAGCGTCTTGTCCTTCTTCTCGCCGTCGATGACCCAGGAGGCGTTGAAAATCTTGTGGCGGCAGTGCTCGGAGTTGGCCTGGGCGAACATCATCAGTTCGACGTCGGTCGGGTTGCGACCGGCCTTGCTGAAGATGTCGAGCAGATAATCGACTTCGTCGTCGGACAGCGCCAGGCCGAGCGTGGCATTGGCGTCGACCAGCGCGGTTTTGCCGCCCTGGAGCACGTCGACCGTGGACAGCGGCTTCGGCGCGAAATGGCGGAAGAGTTCGCCGGCTTCGGCAAAACCGGCGAGCACCGATTCGGTCATGCGGTCGTGCAGCAGGCCGGCGACGAGCTTCTTCTCGTCCACGGTCAACGCCCGGTTTTGCCGCAAAACCACGTGGAAGGCGACGACGCGCTCGATGCGCTCAATCGCCGGTTCCAGATCGCAGTTGAAGGCGATGTCGGTGGCCTTGGACGACCACGGCGAAATGGTGCCGATGCGCGGCGCGACCAGGAACAGCTCGCCCTTCTCTTCACCGGCGGGGACTTCTTCCAGCAGCTTGGCCAGCTTGGCGCGCTCGTCGGCGGCCAGCGCGCGCTTCTGCGCGACGACGTGCCAGTAATCGGCGGTTACCGATTCGATATCCGACACCGCCGCGCTCAGGCGGGCGAGCAGGCGTTGCAGGCGGAAGGCGGAAAAGGCGGCGTCGCCCTTGAGGCAAAGAATGTCGGCCATGGATGTGGTGTCGGGTTAGGCGGAGAGGCCGGCATTATACCCGAGGCCGCCGGGCGGATCGCCGCTGCGCCGCGACAAGCGCATGGCATCAAAGGTAACGAAGGGTTGCGGGGTTACAGTCGATAGTTTTTTTATAATTATTGATTTCCGCTGATAAAAAACATTAATATCAAGAGGGTCTAATTCCGATAATTCCCCAACCCCATTCACCTAACGAGGTCATCATGAGCATCGCAATGCGCATCGTCCTGCTGATCGCCCTGGCGGTCGCCGGCCTGGTCGGCCTGGGAGGTTTCAGCCTCTACCAGATGTCGAACATCAACCAGGGCGTCAAGGAAACCAACGAAACCACGATTCCCGGCATCCTCAAGCTGGAAGAAGCGCAGACCGCCTTCCTGCTCGCCCGCCCCTTCCTGATCAACGTCCTCATCGAAAGCGACCCGGCCCGCCGCGAGACGCTGGTCCAGCGCTTCAACGAGCGCATGGCCGAGATGAACGCCGCCTTCGCCGATTACGAGAAGCTGGTGCACGACGACAAGGACCGCGAATTGCTGGCGCACGACAAGAAGACCGCCGACGCCTACCTCGAGTTCGCCAAGCAGTACATGGCCGCCGCGCTCGCCGGCAACCGCGATGAAGCGATGGCCATCTCGCGCAACGCCGCCGACACCGTCAACGGCCTGTCCAACGCCCTGGTCGAGCACGCCCGGTACATCAAGGCGCACGCCGAGGAGTCGGCCAAGGAGGCCTACGACATCCACAACACCGCGATCAACCTGGTCGTCGGTGCGATCGTGCTGCTCAGCCTGGTCGTCGCTGCCATCGGCCTGCTGATCTACCGCCATGTTTCCGGCGGTCTCGACCGGATGGTGACGATTTTCACCGGCATCGAGAAGCACCTCGACTTCACCGGCCGCCTCGATGTCGCCGGCGACGACGAACTGGCCAAGGTGGCGCATGCCTTCAACGGCTTGCTCGAGCGCCTGCAGCAGAGCTTCCGCAAGATGTCGAAGCACGCCGAATCGGTCAACAGCGCCGCCCAGCGCGTCTCCACCGCGGCCCGCCAGATGTCGGTCGCCTCGCAATACCAGAGCGAAGCTGCCTCGAGCATGGCGGCGGCGGTCGAGGAAATGACCGTCAGCGTCAATCACGTCGCCGACCGCGCCGAGGATACCCGCCGCCTGGCGACCAGCGCCGGCAGCGTCGCCGCGCGCGGCCAGAACATCATCGGCGAGACGGTGCAGTCGATCAACGGCATCGCCACCACCGTGCAGAGCGCCTCGGCCCAGCTGACCGCGCTGGAAAAGCAGAGCGAGAAGATCAGCAGCATCGTCTCGGTGATCAAGGACATCGCCGACCAGACCAACCTGCTCGCCCTCAACGCCGCCATCGAGGCCGCCCGCGCCGGCGAACAGGGCCGCGGCTTCGCGGTCGTCGCCGACGAGGTGCGCAAGCTGGCCGAGCGGACCGGCCACTCGACCCAGGAAATCGCCGCCACCATCCAGGAAATGCTCAGCGGCGCCCAGGGCGCGGTGCACAGCATCCAGGGCGTCGAAGGTGCCGTCGCCGCCGGCGTCGGCTACGCCGAGCAGGCGAGCGGCGCGATGCAGGAAATCGGCAGCGGCTCGAGCGAGACCGTCGGCATGGTCAGCGACATCACCAGCGCGATCCGCGAACAGGGCGTCGCCAGTACCGACATCGCCCAGCAGGTCGAGAAGATCGCGCAGATGGCCGAGGAAAACAGCGCCGCCGCACAATCGACCTCAGGCACCTCGGAAGAGATGGTCAAGCTGGCGCAGGAAATGCACGACATCGTCGCCCAGTACCGCGTCTGAGGCGCGGCAGCGACCAGCGGGGCCGGCACTGCCGGCCCTTTTTTTATTTGCGGATCGGTGCGTTGCGCCCGGACATGCTGTCGCTCATCCGGTAGGCGGCATCGATGAACTGGCCGTCCGGGTTCTTGCGGCAGTACTGCTCGATGTTGCGCTCGACCGTGCCGGCCGAGACGTCGGTCACCTGCTGGCGCTGGTTGGCGTAGTTGTGGCCGCTCAGGAAGCCGCGCGCCCAGGCCACCTGCGCCGCCCGCTGGTCGGGATCGGCGGCGGCCGCCTGCCAGGCGGCGCAGGAATTGTCGTCGAAACCGAGGATTTTCAGCCCCGAAGCCGTCGCCGGCCCGGCCAGCAGGACGGCACATGCCAGCAGGACGCATCCGCGCGTGTTGCCCATCGCTCACTCCAGAAACGGTTGCCAAAGGCCGCAGCATAGACCACCCGGCCGCCGGCGGGAACGCCGATGGCTTGAACCGCCGGCGATTGTCACGGTCAACCCGGCCATTGCCCGGAAAACCGCCATGCCCGAATTTCGCCCGTTTGCCCTCTCCGCCACCTATGCCCAGACGCTCGCCGAGTTTTGCGTCCCCTGGCAGCCGGCAGCCGCGCCTGCCCCCAAACCGGTACGCCTGAACCGCGAACTGGCCGAAGAACTCGGCGCCGACCCCGATCTCCTGGCCGGCCCCGAGGGCCTGGCGATGTTCGCCGGCAACCTGCTGCCGGCCGGCGCCAAGCCGGTCGCCCAGGCTTACGCCGGCCACCAGTTCGGCGGTTTCTCGCCGCGCCTGGGCGACGGCCGCGCTTTATTGCTCGGCGAAGTGGTCGACCGTCAGGGCCGACAGCGCGACATCGCCTTCAAGGGCTCCGGGCGCACGCCCTTCTCGCGCAACGGCGACGGCAAGTGCGCGCTGGGTCCGGCGCTGCGCGAATTCCTGGTCGGCGAGGCGATGCACGCGCTCGGCATCCCGACCACGCGGGCGCTGGCCGTGGTCGCTACCGGCGACATGGTGCGCCGCGAGCGCGCCCTGCCCGGCGCCGTGCTCACCCGTATTGCTGCCAGCCACCTGCGTGTTGGCACTTTCGAATACGTCGCCGTGCATCACGGCCCGGCCGCCGTGCACAAGCTCGCCGACTACGCCATCGCCCGCCACGACCCGCAACTGGCCGGCCGCGCCGACCGTTACCTGGCGCTGCTCGACGCCGTCGCCGGCCGCCAGGCCGAGCTGGTCGCGCGCTGGCTCGGCGTCGGCTTCATCCACGGCGTGATGAACACCGACAACATGACCATCTCTGGCGAAACCATCGACTACGGCCCCTGCGCCTTCCTCGAAAGCTACCACCCGCGCACCGTGTTCAGCTCGATCGACAGCCAGGGCCGCTACGCCTACGGCCGCCAGGCGTCGATCGCCCAATGGAATCTCGCCCGCCTGGCGGAAACCCTGCTGCCGCTGATCGACACCAACATGGACCGCGCCATCGCCGCCGCCACCGCGGTGATCGAAGCCTTCCCCGAACGCCACGCCGCCTGCTGGCTGACAGTGATGCGCGCCAAGCTCGGCCTTGACGACAGTGGCGACACCGAAGCCGACCGTACCCTGGCCGATGATTTCCTGACCCTGCTGCAACGCGGCCGGCACGACTTCACCAACAGCTTCCGCGCCCTCCACGACTTTGCCGACGGCCGCCCGCAGGCACTCGCCCGGCTGTTCGCCGACGACCCGGACGCCGCCGCCTGGCAGCAACGCTGGCAAGCCCGCCAGCCGCAACGCGACGCCGCCCTGCTGGCGACCATGAAGCGCGCCAACCCCTGGCTGATCGCCCGCAACCACCAGGTCGAAAATGCGCTCGAAGCCGCCGTCGACCGTAATGACCTGGCCCCCTTCGACGCCCTGCTCGTCGCACTGCGCGCGCCATTCGACGAACGCGACGCCGACCGGCATTACACCGAACCGGCAGCACCGGAAATCACCGCCAGCTACCAGACCTTCTGCGGGACCTGAGGCAAGGCCGGACAAAGGCCGTAAAATCCGGCCTTTGTCATCGCCAAGCCGCCCGCATGCGCCTCCTCCACACCTCCGACTGGCACCTCGGCCAGCATTTCATGGGCAAGAGCCGGCAGGCCGAGCACCAGGCGCTGATCGTCTGGCTGCTCGAACAGGTGGCGGAACACGCGGTCGACGCGGTGCTGATCGCCGGCGACATCTTCGACACTGGCACGCCGCCGAGTTACGCCCGCGAGCTGTACAGCCAGCTGGTCGTGCGCCTGCACGAGGCGGGCGTCGCGCTGCTGCTGCTCGGCGGCAACCACGATTCGCCGGCGACACTGGGCGAAAGCCGCGAACTGCTGGCCCGCCTGGGCACCACGGTGATCGCCGCGACGCATGCCGATCCGGCGACGCAGGTGGTCGTCCTGGCGCAGCGCGACGGCACGCCGGGCTGCATCGTCGCCGCCGTGCCCTTCGTCCGCCCGCGCGATGTGCTGCAGAGCCAGGCCGGGCAGAGCGCCGAGGACAAGCAGTTGTCGCTGCAGCAGGCGATCCAGCAGCACTATCAGACGGTCGACGCCGCCGCCCGGGCCAGAATGGCCGAGCTCGGCGTCACCCTGCCCGTCGTCGCCACCGGCCACCTGACCACGGTCGGCGCCAGTGCCAGCGAATCGGTGCGCGAAATCTACGTCGGCGCGCTCGAAGCCTTCCCCACCGCCGCCTTCCCGCCGGCCGACTACATCGCGCTCGGCCACATCCACCGGCCGCAGAAGGTCGGCGGACTGGAACACATCCGCTACAGCGGCTCGCCGCTGCCGCTCGGGTTCGACGAAGCGAAGCAGCAGAAGGAAATGCTCCTCGTCGACCTCAACGCCGACGGCCTGCAGGCGGTAACGCCGCTGCCGGTGCCGCGCTTCCAGGGGCTGGTTTCGATTGCCGGCAAGCTCGCCGACCTGCCGGCGCAGATCGGCGCCGCCGCTGCGCAAGGCACGCCGGAGCGCCCGACCTGGCTGGAAGTCACCGTCGCCGAGGACGACTACCTCGCCGACCTGCCGGCGCGCATCGAGAAGATGACCGAAGGCTGGCCGGTCGAAGTCCTGCGCATCCGCCGCCAGCGCGGCAACGCCGCCGCCCGCCTGGAAGCCGCCGCCAGCGAGACGCTGGACGAACTCGACCCGCACGAAGTCTTCGCCCGCCGCCTGCAGCAGGAGGAACTCGACGCCGAACTGCAGCAGGCGCTGAGCGAGCGCTACCGCAGCGTCATCGCCGGCCTGCACGGGGAGGAAGCATGAAGATCCTGACCCTGCGCCTGAAGAACCTCAATTCGCTGAAGGGCGAATGGACCATCGACTTCACCCGGCCGCCGTTCACCGACAACGCGCTGTTCGCGATCACCGGGCCGACCGGCGCCGGCAAGTCGACGCTGCTCGACGCCATCTGCCTCGCCCTCTACCACCAGACGCCGCGCCTGAAGACGATCTCGGCCGCCGACAACGACATCATGACGCGGCACACCGCCGACTGCCTGGCGGAGGTCGAATTCGAGGTGAAGGGCGCCGTGTACCGCGCCTTCTGGAGCCAGCGCCGCGCCCGCGACAAGGCCGACGGCGCACTGCAGGCGCCGAAAGTCGAACTCGCGGCCGGCGACGGCACCATCCTCAGCACCCAGACCAACGACAAGCTGAAACGCATCGCCGAGATCACCGGCCTCGATTTCCCGCGCTTCACCAAGTCGATGCTGCTCGCCCAGGGTGGCTTCGCAGCCTTTTTGAACGCCAGCGCCAACGAGCGTGCCGAACTGCTTGAAGAGCTGACCGGCAGCGAAATCTACGGCGAAATTTCGCGCAAGGTCTTCGAGCAGGCGCGCGAAGCCAGGGACAAACTGGCCCAGCTCAAGGCCCGCGCCGACGGCATGGAGCTGATGAGCGACGAGCAGCGCGCCGCGATGCTGCAGGAAAGTGCCGGGCTGGAAACACAGCTCGCCGACCTCCAGCGCCAGCACACACAGACGCAAGCACAGCGCCAATGGCGCCTTGATTTCGCCCAGGCCGAACAGGAAGTCACCGCCGCGCTCACCCGCCAGCAAACCGCCGACGCCGCGCTGGCCGACGCCGCGCCCAAACTCAAGCGCCTGGCCGACAGCGAACCGGCCGCAGCGCTGCAGCCGCTGCACCAGCAATGGCAGCAGGCCGACGCCGTCGTCCGCCAGACCGCCGCCGAACGGCAGGCACTGCTCGGCGAACGCAGCCGTCTGCAGGCTGCCCAACTGGCCGGCCACGACGCCGCCGCCAGCCACGCCGCCGCCGTCGCCGCCCAGGCGCAACAGGCCCTGCAGCAAAGCCGGCGCGAAGCGAAGGAGATCGACGACTTCTGCGCCGCCCACGCGCAGCGCGCCCAGCTTGGCGAACGCCTCGGCGCCTGGCGCCAGCAGTTCGAACAGCGCGCCCGACTGGCCCGCGAACTCACTGCCCAGCAGCAGGCGCAACAGAAACTCGCCGCCGAGCAAGCCGCCAACGAACGGCAACGCGCCGCCCAGCAGTTGACGGTCGACACCGCGCAGAAGGCAAAAACCGCCGCCGACGCCGCGCTCGACACCAGCCGCGCCGAACAGAACCAGCGCCTAGCCGGCCAGACACTGGCCGAGCTGCGCGCCCACTGGCAGCGCGAGCAGGCCGCCGGCAACCGCTGGCAGCAGCTCGACGCCCTCGCCCGCCAGCGGCGCGAACTCGCCGCCCAGCAAGGCGCGCAGGCGCAGCAACTGCAGCAGGGCGAAGCGCAAATCGCTGCCCGGGAAAGCACACTGGTCGCGCTGCGCGAGCAGCACAAGGTGCTGAGCGCCCAGGTCGCCGACAAGCAGAAGCTGCTCGAACAGGAACGCCTGATCCGCAGCCTCGCCGACCACCGCCGCCAGTTGCAGCCGGGCCAGCCCTGCCCGCTGTGCGGCGCGCACGAGCACCCGGCGATCGCCGACTACGCCGCGCTCGACGTCTCGGCCACCGAAGCCGCGCTGCAGGCAGCGCAGAAGTCGCTCGCCGAGCTGGTCGAAAAAGGCCAGCAACTGCGCGACGAGCAGACCAAGGCCAAAACGGCGCATGCCGCGCTGCAGGAACAACAGGCAAAGACCACGCGCGACCTCGCCCGCCTCGCCGACGACTGGCAGAGCCAGCTCGCCGCGCTGCCGGCCGGCACGCTGCCGGCCGACGTCTGGCAGGATGAACCAAGCCTCGCCGCCGCCCGCAGCCAGGCCGAGCAGTCGCTGGCCGCGCTCGCCGCCCGCCTGCAAGCCGCCGAACGCGGCGAACAGGCGCTCAACGCCGCCGCCAAGACCGCCGCTGACGCTGCCCAGGCGCTACTCGCCGCCGACAACCAGCTGCAACTGCTGACCCAGGCCGGGCAAACCGCCGCGCTGCGCCAGGCGGAAATCGCCAAAGCCGGCCAGGGCATCGCCGCCGAACAGGCCGAACTCGACGCCCGGCTCAAGGAAACCCTGACCGACATTCCTGCCGACCCCGCCGCCTGGCTGGCCGAGCGCGACACCGAATGGCAGCACTGGCAACAGACCCAGCGCCGCCGCCAGGAACTCGCCACCCAACTCGTCCAGCAACAGGAACGCGCAGAAGCCGCGCAGATCCAGGCCGCCCACTGGGTCGAACAGGCCGCGCAACTGCGGACCGTAACCGCCGACGCCCACCCGCCGGCACCAGCCAGCGCCGAAGCCGACCCCGCCGCCCTCGCCCGCTGCGCCGAGCGCCTCGCCGAACTCGGCCAGCAACTCGCCGCGCTGCAGGGCCGGCAGGCACAACTCGACGCCAACCTCGCCCGGCAGCAGCAAACCCTCGCCGATGCGGCAAGCGCCTGGCAAACGGCGCTCGCCGCCAGCCCGTTCAAAGACCTCGACGCCTACACCGCCGCACTGCTGCCGGCGGATGAGCGCCAGCGCCTGCAGCAAGCCCGGGAAACCCGGCAAGCCACCAAGCAGCAGGCCGACGCGCTACTCCAGGCCGCCCGCGAAAAATTCGCCCGCCTGCACGCCGCGCCCGCCGGCGCGCGGGCCAGTGACGACACGCCTGAGGCTAGCGGCCAAACCGAAGTACCGCCGCTCGCCGACCTCGACACCGCGCTCGCCCAACTCGACCAGCAGCGCCGCGAACTCAGCGAACAACTCGGCGCCCGGCGCGCCCTGCTCGCCCGCGACCAGGAGGCGCGGCAGAGCCAGCAGGCGCTGTTCCGGGAAATCGCCGCGCAGACTGCCGACGCCGACCTCTGGCAGCACCTCGACAGCCTGATCGGCTCGGCCAAGGGCGACAAGTTCCGCAAGTTCGCCCAGGGCCTCACCCTCGACCACCTGCTGCACCTCGCCAACGGCCACCTGGCCCGCCTGCACGGCCGCTACCTGCTGCGCCGCAAGAGCAGCGGCGAGCTCGAACTCGACATCGTCGACAGCTGGCAAGGCGAAGTCGCCCGCGACACCCGCACCCTCTCCGGCGGCGAAAGCTTCCTGGTCAGCCTGGCGCTGGCCCTCGCCCTCTCCGACCTGGTCAGCCACAAGACCAGCATCGATTCGCTCTTCCTCGACGAAGGCTTCGGCACGCTCGACGCCGACACCCTGGAAATCGCCCTCAACGCCCTCGACACGCTCAACGCCAGCGGCAAGATGATCGGCGTGATCAGCCACGTCGACGGCATGAAAGAGCGGATTCCGGCGCAAATCCGCGTCGAGAAGGGCGGCGGGGTCGGCTATTCGCGCTTGCGGATCTAGGATCTGGGGCCGTAAGCCGCCATGAAGACACCGATAGCGCTTCTGGCGATTCGGTCGAGACGCAATGGATCCAGGGGCTTTATCTCGGTGTGGTAGAACATTTCCTCCAGTTCCGATTCCAGCAAGCCACTCAGGTGGGCCATGGCAATCGAAGGATCGGCCTGACGTAGTTTTCCGGCGCCCATCGCCTGTTTCAGAAAAGCGGAAATGATGACTTCACCTTGTTTGCGGCTACGCGCATAGAACATTTCCCCGAAATCCGAGCGCGTCGCCTCGGCGATCGCCAGGCGACGCAAAGCCAGAATTTCCGGTGAGTAGATGAAAGCCAGCAAGTCCTTGCCAAAATGGACAAGCGCTTCCTCGATACTGGGTGTTTCCGGATCCAATGCCCGGGTGATCACTTCGGCCTGGGCATGACTTCCGGAAAGCATGACTTCCAGAAACAGGGCTTCCTTCGAAGGGAAATAGCTGTACAGCGTCGCCCGGGAGTAACCGGCCTTGGCGCAAATATCCGACATCGACGCGCCTTCGAAACCGGTCACCCGGAATACCTCGGAAGCGGCATCAAGGATGCCCTGGCGCTTTGCCTCGCTCTTCGTTCTCATGACGACTCCTTAACTAGACTTGTTCGTTCAGTATAGCTTGACTTGGTAGCAAGTCATAACTAGACTGCACCGTACAGTTTAGTTACGAGGTGATTCATGTCTTCTCAAGCAATTACGCCGCCGCGCCGCGCCTTTTCATCAAGCACATGGATCGCCATGGCCATTGCGGCAGCCTTGTCCGGTTGTGCCGCGCTCCCTTCTGGGCAGACGCTCCAGTCAATCAAAGCGGTCGATCAGTACCAGAGTGCGTCTTCCTTGTCGGCGCCCGTGGTCGCCTGGCCCGATGAGCAATGGTGGCAACGCTATGGCGATCCGCAACTGGACAGGCTGATCCAGGAGGGCCTCGCCAACTCGCCGGACATGGCGGTTGCCGCCGCCCGCCTGCACGCTGCCGAAGCCAGCCGGCAGGTTTCCAATGCGGCCCTCTATCCGCAGATTTCGGCCAACGGCTCGGTCACCGAACAGAAGCAGAGCTACAACTACCTGACGCCGCGCAGCATGACGCCGGATGGCTGGCAGGACTATGGCCGGGCAACGATCGATTTCAGCTGGGAAATCGACTTCTGGGGCAAAAATCGCGCTGCGCTTGCCGCAGCGACCTCGGAACTGCAGGCCAGCCAGGCGGAACTGGCCCAGGCCCGGCTGACGCTGGCGAGCAGCATCGCCAGCGACTATGCCGAACTGGCGCACCTTTTTGCGACGCGCGACACGCTGGCCGAGGCGCTCAAGGTACGCACCAGAACGGCAGAGCTGTTCGCCCAGCGTTTTGCCAACGGTCTCGAAACGCGCGGCAGCCTGCGCGAAGCCGAGGCCAGGCAGGCCTCCGCCGAAGGTGATCTGCTGCAGGTCGACGAGCAGATCGCTTTGCAGCGGAACCGTCTCGCTGCCTTGCTCGGGGCCGGTCCGGACCGCGGTCTCGAGATCGCCCGGCCGCAATTCGAATTCGCTCACCACTTCGCCCTGCCGGCCGAACTCGCGGTCAATCTGCTGGGGCGGCGACCCGATATCGTTGCCGCGCGCCTGCAAGTTGAAGCCAGCGTCAGGCGCATCGACGAAAAGAAGGCCGGTTTCTATCCGAACATCAACCTGGCGGCCTTCATCGGCGTGCAATCCCTGGGGCTCGACCTGCTCAGCAAGGGCGGCTCAAGCATCGGCAGCGTCGGCCCGGCGATTTCCCTGCCCATTTTCAACGCCGGTCGTCTGCAAGGCGAACTGCGCGGCGCCCGGGCACGCCATGAAGAAGCGGTGGCCAACTACAACAAGACGCTGACGCAAGCGCTGCAGAACGTCGCCGATTCGGCGGTCAGCCAGAAAGCGCTGGGCGCCCGCCTGAACAAGAGCGAGCAAGCCGTCGCTGCGGCCGGCGAAGCCTACCAGGTGGCACGCAATCGCTATGAAGGCGGACTTTCCAGCTACCTGGAAGTGCTCTCCGCCGAGGACAGCCTATTGACCAACCTGCGCGCCCTGACCGACCTGAGAGCGCGTTCGGCCAGCCTCGATATCGCGCTGACGCGCGCGCTCGGCGGCGGCTACCAGACGAACCACTGATTTCTCCCGGAGATTAACGACATGTCAGAACTTACCGCCCAAACACAAGACCGGAGCGCCATCACGCAGCGCCGGAACAAGCTGCTGATCGGCTTCGTCGGCGCGCTCGCCGTCATCGCCGCCCTGATAGCCGCCTACTGGATCTTCTATGGCTCGCGTTTTGTCTCCACGGACAACGCCTATGCCGCCGTCGAAATCGCCCAGGTCACGCCCTCCGTTTCCGGAACCATTGCCGAAGTACGAGTCAAGGATACGCAGGCGGTCAAGACAGGCGACATCCTCGTGGTCATCGACCCGACCGACGCCAGGTTGAATCTCGCCCAGGCCGAAGCCGAACTGGGACGCGCCATCCGCCGGGTCAAAGGTTATGTCGCCAACGACCTCGGTCTGGGCGCCCAGGTTGCCGCCCGCGAAGCCGAGGAAAAGCGCGCCGCCGCGCAGCTTGAATCTGCCGTAGCCGATTTCGAGCGCGCCAGCATCGACCTCAAGCGACGCGAAGCCCTGATCACCTCCGGTTCGGTCTCCGGTGACGAACTGACCCGTGCGCAAAGCACCTACGCCACGGCCAAGGCCAGTCTCGCCGCCGCCAAGGCGAGTGCCAGCCAGGCCCAGGCCAATCGTACGGCGACGCTGGGCTCGAAGGAGGCCAATGCCGTCCTGATTGCCGGTGTCGCTGAAGAAAACAATCCGGAAATTGCCCTGGCCCGCGCCAAGCGCGATCAGGCCGCCATCGACCTGGAACGCACCGTGATTCGCTCGCCGGTCGACGGCGTCGTCGCCAAGCGCCAGGTGCAACTGGGACAACGTGTTCAGGCCGGCACGACGCTACTCTCGGTGGTGCCTATCCAGGAAATGCACGTCGACGCAAATTTCAAGGAAGGGCAACTGGAAAAGGTACGCATCGGACAGGTCGCCACGGTTACCGCCGACATCTACGGCAGTTCGGTGACCTATCACGGCGTGGTCGAAGGTTTCTCTGCCGGCTCCGGTTCCGCCTTTGCCGCGATTCCGGCGCAAAACGCCACCGGCAACTGGATCAAGGTGGTGCAGCGTCTCCCCATCCGCATTCGCCTGAACGCCGACGAATTGCAAGCCAATCCCCTGAAAGCGGGTCTGTCGATGGCCGTCAGGATCGATACCAGCAAGTTGGCCAACTGAGGAAACAAGAATGAGTCGGACGACCACATCGCCATCGACCGAGCAGCCGCTGAGCGGCGGCATGCTCTGGTTCGCGGCCATCATTCTGGCGGCAGCCAACTTTGTTGCCGTGCTCGACATGACCATCGCCAATGTTTCCGTACCGACCATTGCCGGTAGTCTGGGGGCCACAAGCAGCCAGGGCACTTGGGTCATCACCTCCTACGCCGTCGCCGAGGCAATCACCGTACCGCTGACCGGCTGGCTCGCTGCCCGCTTCGGCGCAGTTCGCGTCTTTACCATCGCCATGGCCTTGTTCGGCGTATTTTCTGCACTCTGCGGCCTGGCCAACTCGCTCGGCATGCTGGTCTTTGCCCGCATTTGCCAGGGTTTTGCCGGCGGCCCCTTGATGCCGCTCTCGCAGACGCTGCTGCTGCGGATATTTCCAAAGGAAAAAGCCACTGCGGCCGTCGGCATCTGGTCGATGACGACCCTGGTCGCCCCCGTGCTCGGCCCGATGCTCGGTGGCTATCTGTGCGACGAGTATTCCTGGCCGTGGATTTTCTTCATCAATCTGCCGATTGCCTTTGCCTGTGCCTTCATTGCCTGGAAATTGCTCAAGCGCTATGAAGAACCCCTGGTCCGCAATCCGATCGACCGTATCGGACTCGCCTTGTTGATCGTCTGGGTCGGTTCGCTGCAATTGCTGCTCGACGAAGGGAAAAACCTGGACTGGTTTGCCTCCACGGAAATCGTCGTGCTCGGCATCATCGCTGTCATCGGTTTTATCGCCTTCATGATCTGGGAGCTGCATGAAGAGCACCCGGTGGTCGATTTGCGCGTGTTTCGCCATCGCGGCTTCTCGGCCAGCGTGCTGACGATCAGCCTGGCTTTCGCCGCGTTTTTTGGCGCCAACGTGCTCACCCCGCAATGGCTGCAGACCTACATGGGCTACACCGCAACGACGGCGGGGCTGGCGACGGCGTGGACGGGGGTTTTTGCGGTCTTCGTCGCACCACTCGCTGCCGGACTATCCGCCAAGGTCGATCCCCGCAAGCTGGTATTCTGGGGCGTCCTCTGGCTGGGCATCATCTGTCTCTGGCGCACCGTTGCAACCACCGACATGGGCTACTGGGAAATCGCCCTGCCCCTGATGGCGATGGGTCTTGGCCTACCCTTCTTCTTCGTTCCACTGACCGGTTTGGCCATGGCCAGCGTTGACGAACCGGAAATGGCTTCGGCTGCCGGGTTGATGAACTTCCTGCGCACCCTCTCGGGCGCTTTCGCCACCTCGCTGATCACCACCCTGTGGGACGACCAGACGATGGTCAACCATGCCGAACTGGTCGCTGTCAGCGATTCCGACCAGACGCTGCAAAGGTTTTTCGAAGGCATGGGCAGCACCGGCGAAACCACGCTGCAGAACATCGACCGGCTGATCAACGCGCAAGCGGTGATGCTGGCCACCAACCAGGTGATGAGCATCGTCGCCTTCAGCTTCATCGTTGCCGCCTTCGCCATCTGGCTGGCGCCCAGGCCACAGCGCGTCGTTGATCCTGCCGCGTCCGGAGGACACTGAGAGACCATTGCAACCGGGCCAGCCCGCCGCGGCACGGTGGACTGCAGGGGCGGTTATGCGCGGCTGCGGATCCGGGGAGCCGTCCCGCTCACCCCGCCACCGCTGCCGTCCGCTGCGGTGCCGGCCACACCAGCCACAGCGCCGCGCCGGCGATCATCAGGCCGCCGAGCCAGGCTTCGCCGGCCAGCGATTCGCCCAGCCAGAGGACGGCGAAGAGCGCGCCCCACAGGGGTTCGCTGCCGAGCAGCAGGGCGACCTTGCTCGGGCTGCCGGCGGCGAGCGCGCGGTTCATCGCCCAGAAGGCGAACAGCGTGCAGGCGAGCGTCAGCCAGGCAATGGCACCCCAGAATTCGAGGCTGCTCGGCAGCGCCGGCAGGCCGCCGGCGAAGCACGGGGCGACGGCCAGCGCGCCAGCACCGACGAGCAGGCCCTGGGCGGCGGTCAGGCCCATGCTGTCGATGGCGCGGCCGGCGGTCAGGCGCGTCGTCAGACAGGTCTGGAAGGCGCGGATCAGCGCCGCCAGCAGCATCAGCAGGTCGCCCGGGTTGAGGCTGCCGCGGCCGATGCCGGTGAGCAGCGCGGTGCCGAGCAGCGACAGCGCGCTGGCCAGCCACAGGCGGGCGCCGGGGCGCTTGCCGAACCACGCCCACTCGACCGGCGGCGTCAGCAGCAGGCAGAGGCTGACCAGGAAGGCCGCGTTGCCGGCGCTGGTCTGCGCGACGCCGGCGGTTTCGGCGAGGAAGATGGCGAGCAGGCCGAGGCTGGTCGGCAAGGCGACGAGGAAGGTGTCGCGCCGCTGCGCCGCCGGCAGCGTCAGCCAGTAGCGACCGAGCAGCAGCGCAGTGAGCAGGAAACGGATGGCGATCACGCCGGCCACCGGGTAATGCAGCAGCGCCGTCTTGACGACGCTGTAGCTGCTGCCCCAGATGGCGGCAATGAGCAGCAGGAGCGGTTCGGCGGGCAGGCGGCGGAAAAACATGGTGCGGTCCTCATCAGGTCTGGCCGCCAGTATGAAAGGCGGCGATTTCGGCGATAATCCATCGCCAAAGCAAATGATCTGTGCCCCATGAGAACAAATGAACTCCTGCCGCTGTTGCCCGACCTGGCCGTGCTGGTCAATGTCGTCGAAACCGGTTCGTTCAGCGCCGCCGCCCGCCTGCAGGGCGCGACGCCGTCGGCGGTCAGCCGGCAGATCGCCCGCCTTGAGGCGGCGCTCGGCCTGACGCTACTGGAGCGCAGTACGCGCCGGTTGCGCCTGAGTGCCGGCGGCCAGGAGGTCGTGCGCCACGCCCGGGTCATGCTCGACGCCGCCCGTGCCGCCTGCGACGGGGCGGCCGGCCACGCCAGCCGGGTCGAGGGGCGGGTCCGCCTGGCGGCGCCGAAGGCGGCGCTGCGCCAGTTGATCCACCCGCGCCTGCCGGAGCTGCTGGCGGCGCATCCGCAACTGGCGCTCGAACTGCAGGTCACCGACCAGGTCGTCGACCTGATCGCCGAGGGCGTGGACATCGCGCTGCGCCTGGGCGATCCGCCGCCGGGCTACGTCGCGCGGCCGTTCATGGAGGTGCGTACCCTGCTCTACGCGACGCCGGCCTACCTGGCCGCCGCCGGCACGCCGCAGCAGCCGGCCGACCTGGCCCGGCACAGTTGCCTGCACCTGGCCGAACTGCCGGGCGACGACGAATGGTGCCTGGTCAGCGGCGACCGGCGCCAGGTGGTCAACGTGCGCGGTCGCTACGCCAGCAACCACAGCGAGATGCGCCGCGAAGCCGCCGAGGCCGGGCTGGGCATCGCCTGCCTGCCCGACTTCAGCGTCCGCCGCCAGGTCGCCGACGGCACCCTGCTGCGCGTGCTGCCCGACTGGCAGCTGCTCGGCCGCTACCAGGGCAGCAGCTGGCTGGTCTATAACGCCGACCGCTACCGGGCGCCGCGGGTGCGCGTGGTCGTCGATTTCCTGCTGCACATCGCCGACAGCCTCGGCCGTAAGCCGGCGGCCGGTTAAACTGTCGCCCCGCCGTCGCCAAGCCGCCACCCGATGACCTCCCGCCCGCCTTCCCGCCGCCTCAGCGACCAGCTCGCCGCCGCCGCCGCCGACTACCAGGCCGCGGTCGTGATCCCGCATTGCCCGCAGTGTTCCAACTCCTGCTGCCGCCTCGACCCGCTGGTGCTCGAGCTGGAATGGAAGCAGGTGCGCACGCTGTGGCGGATCGACGAGGCGCGCGCCGCCTTCGACCGGCGCCTGGCGGCCGGCCAGGGGCCGCAGGAAATCCGCGCCGGCAACGGCCTGTACTACGCCCACGGCAAGCCCTGCCCGGCCTTCGACGAGGCTGCCGCCAACTGCCGGGTCTATGGCCAGGCGGTCAAGCCGGCCGGCTGTTCGGATTTCCCGGTGTATGAAGACGGCGGTGTCGTCGTCGCCGATCTGCGCTGCGAAGCCGTCGACCGCGTCGGCCTCGGCGTCGCCCTCGGTCGCGCCATCGGCCCGGATTACCGCATCGTCGCCGACGCCGACCCGGACTTTCCTTTCCTGGTCAGCCTCGAAGCCCGGCGCAAGCGGCCGGCGAAACGCTAAACTGGCGCCATCGACTGCCGGAGATTCCGATGCGCCACGCCCTCCCCGCCCTGCTTCTCGCCTGCCTCGCCCTGCCCGCCGCCGGCGAGGAAATCGGTTGCACGACCACCGAATGGAAACTGATCGGCGCCAATCACCGGGTCTGCGTCTATGCCTACGACGACCCGAAGATTCCCGGCGTCACCTGCCACGTCAGCCAGGCGCGCACCGGCGGCATCAAGGGCAGCCTCGGGCTGGCCGAGGATCCGTCGCAGTTCTCGATCGCCTGCCGCCAGATCGGCCCGGTGACGCTGCCGGAAAAGCTGCCAGCGCGCGAAGTGGTGTTCAGCGAGGACACCTCGCTGCTGTTCAAGGAAACCCAGATCCACCGCCTCTACGACGCCCGGCGCAAGGTTCTGGTCTATCTCGGGATCAGTCGCAAGATCATCGCCGGCGCGCCGAGCAACGCGATTTCCAGCGTTCCGCTGCAAGCCTGGCCGGGCGCCACGCCCTAGGCCGGCCCACGGTTTTTGCCCGAATTTGACGGTCGACCGTCAGATCCGGGCAAAAACCGTCAGCCCCGGATTCATTTGCCGCTGTCGGGCACGAACTTGAGGACGTTGCCGTTGATGCAGTAGCGCTTGCCGGTCGGCGGCGGACCGTCGTCGAAGACGTGGCCGAGATGGATGCCGGAACTGGCGCTGCGCACCTCGACCCGGCGCATGCCGTGGCTGACATCCTCGTGCAGCGTGATCGAACCGGGCAGCGGGTTGAAGAAGCTGGGCCAGCCGGTGCCGCTGTCGAACTTGGTGTCGGAGCGGAACAGCGCGGCGCCGGTGATCGGGTCGACGAAGGTGCCGGGGCGTTTTTCGTCGAGGTGCGAGCCGGTGCCGGGACGTTCGGTGCCCTGCTCGAAGGCGATCTTCTGCTGCGCCGGCGTCAGCAGGTGGAAACCCAGCCATTTCCAGAAACGCGCCTGGTCGCCGTTGTAGCCGGTGTAGCGCGAGACCTCCCTGCCTTTCTCGAAAAGCACGATGGTCGGCGTCGCGAACAGCGGCTTCTCCAGCGTCCAGCCGCTCGGCGCCTCGGGTGCCAGCGTACGCACGACCGGTGCCGGCGACTTCCAGTGGTCGAGCACCTCGGCCTTGAACTGGCGGCAATAGGCGCAATCCTCGGCTTCGAAGACGACCAGCTGGCGCTGCTGGTTGAGCCGGGCGCCGTCGAGCGGGCGAACCCTGGCCGGCGCCTTGGCCATCGGCGTCGCCTCGCCGCCCGGATATTTGACGCCGGTGCCGCCGAGGCCGCAGTAGCCGTCGGGATTCTTGACCAGGTAGTCCTGATGGTAGTCCTCGGCGCGGAAATAGGCTTTCAGCGGCGCGATCTCGGTGGTGATGCGGCCGCGGCCGGCGGCGTTCAAGGCCTTCTGGTAGACATCGCGGGTCTTCAGCGCGACCGCCTGCTGCGCCTCGCTGGTGGTGTAGATGGCGCTGCGGTAGTTGCTGCCGACGTCGTTGCCCTGGCGGTCGCCCTGGGTCGGATCGTGGCTTTCCCAGAAGCGGGCGAGCACCTTTTCCAGGCTGGTCCTGGCCGGGTCGAAGCGCACCCTGACCACCTCGGCATGGTTGCGCTTGCGGCTCTGGCCGGCGCGGATCGCCTTCTCCAGCGCGAGCACGGCGTTGTAGCTGCCGCTGATCTCGCCGTTGGCGTAGCCGCTCTCGACATCGACGACGCCCGGCAACTCGGCCATCCGCTTCTCGGCGCCCCAGAAACAGCCCATGCCGAGGACGATGCTCTCGGTCGCCGGCGGCGCGGCACCGGCGAGGGTGGAACAGAGGGCGGCGACGAGGCCGCAGAACAATCGCTGAACAGACATGGAATGACCTTTCCGGTAGGCCGGGCGACGATGCTGCCGCATCGCCCCCGGCCAGGCAATAGACGAGGAAAACCCGACTTGGTTTCCCTTGGTCGTCGACCGGCGGTGTTTTCTTACACCTTCGCTCAGTGCGCCAGCGGCCTGAGCATGAAGGAGAAGCTGGCGGCGTGCTGGACGATGTCGGCATCCTCGGTCGTCGCCGGCACCTCGTGGGTGGCGTAGATGACGTTGAGCCCCTGGTTGGCGACCTTGATCCGGACCAGGCCGCGGGCGTCGCTGCGCGCCGTCTGGCGATCGGGATCGTTGACGAAGTCGGGCGCCAGCTTGACCCCGGCCAGCGGCTTGCCATCGAACAGCACGCGCAGCGTCAGCATCTGCCCCTTGCGCGTCGGCAGCCGCGGATGCAGCGGCAGGATCTGCAGCGGCTGACCGGCCAGCGGCTGGATCGCCTGTTCGAGATCGCGCGTCTGGTGGATCGCGTGCTTGTAGTAGCGGCCGCTCTTGCGCACGTTCGGTGTCTGGCTCTTCGGCGTGTTCTTCCACTTGCCGTCGGCGCGCTGGCTGAAATAGCCGTTGTCCAGCGTCGCCCCGAGCAGCGCCGGGTCGCCCTCGGCGTCGACGAGCAGCAGGTGGTCGGTCTTGAGCAGATGCACCGGCATCGCCTGGCCGCGCTCGTCGACCGCCTGCACCCCGCCGATCCGCTCAAGCTTGGGCACGATGGCGCCTTCTTCGGCGCCGTCGCCGTATACCAGCGCCAGTTCGCCGGCACGCTGGGCGAACCAGATGCCGTGGGCGTGCGCCGCCGGCGCCAGGCAGAACGCCGCGATCAGCATGGCGGCAAGCTTGTTGATGGTTCTCATGGTTTCCCCCGGATCAGAAATAGGAACGCCAGCCACCCGGATGGCGGCGTTTGTAAGCGGCAAAGCTGCGGCACGGCAGATAGACGGCGAGCAGCACCAGCGCCGCCATCAGCCAGATCGACGCAACCTGGTCGAAGGCGTAGCGCCCGCCCTCGCCGGCACCGAAGAGATGGCGGCAGAACAGGTAGACGGCGTGCAGCAGGTAGAGATGGACGACATAGAAGAACATCGGCACGCGCCCGAGATCGGACCAGAAACGCGAGCGCGGCCAGCGTTCGAGCGCGGCCAGCAGCAGCAAGCCGCAACCGACGGTGAGCAGCACGAAAAGCAGCGAGGGCGGGTACTTGGTCAGGTTGAGCCAGCTCATCGCCTGACCGAGCAGGCCTGCGCCGGCCTGACGCGGATGGTCGCCGTAGACGTCTAGCCAGCGCAACAACAGGAACAGCAGCAAGGCGCCGCCGCCGGTCGCGAGCAGCCAGCGGGCGCGCCAGGCCGGCGCGGCGGTGCGCGCGTAGAGCGGCCCGGCGGCATAGCCGAGCAGGATCACCCCGAACCACGGCAGCACCGGGTAGGAAGTCCGCGCCGGCACGCCGAAGAAATCGATCGGCGCACGATCGTGCAGGATCGCCCAGAGCAGTTGCCCGGTCTCGCCCGGCGCAACATGGATGGCGTCGAGCAGATGATGGCCGGCGACGATCGCGATGCCGACCAGAAACTGCCCGCTGCGCGGCAGCCAGAGCAGCGCCGCCAGTGCCAGCATGCTCAGCCCGATCGCCCAGATCACCTGCAGGTAGATCATCTTCGGCGGGAAGGCGAAGGTCCAGGCGAAGTTGATCACGGTCAACTCGAGAACGACCAGGAACAGCCCGCGCTTGAGCAGGTAGCGGCTGGTTGCCGGCCGCGGATCGGCGAACTTCTGGCCGTAGCACCAGGCACCGACCCCGGTCAGGAAGACGAAGATCGGGGCGCACCAGTGGCTGGCCAGGCGGGTGAAGAACAGCGCCGGATCGACGCTGGTCAGGTCCATCGGATCGCCGACCTGGCGGTGCAGGTAGAAGAACTCGCGGACGTGATCGACCAGCATCAGGGCCATCACGATACCGCGCAGGGTATCGATGGCGTCGATGCGCTGGGCAGGCAGGCGGACCAAGATCAGAACCGCGTCTGCATGCCGAGCGTGATCGTACGCGGCGTGCCCGGCGTGACCCAGGCGACGTCGTACGAACTGGCGTAGTAGGTCTTGTCGAAGAGGTTCTCGACGTCGAGCGAGAAACGCAGGTTCTGGCTCGGTTTCCAGTAGGCCATCAGGCGCGCCGTCGTGTAGGCCGGCAGATCGAAGGTGGCAAGCGCGTTGCCGGCACGCTTGCCGACATGGGTGGCGCCAGCGCCGACGCCGTAGCGACCGGCGGCGAAGCCGTCCTCGTACATCGCCAGGACGCTGCCGCTGTGCTTGGGCACGTTGAGCAGGCGGGCGCCGACCAGGGCCGCGTTGTTGTCCTTGGTGATCTCGGCGTCGGTGTAGGCGTAGTTGGCGGTGACGCGGAGTTTTGCGGTCAACTGCCCGGAAACGTCGATTTCCACGCCGCGACTGCGCGCCTCGCCGGCCGCCAGCGAGAAGCCGGCATTGGCCGGATCGTTGGTCAGCACGTTCTTCTTGTCGATGTCGAAGAGCGAAAGCGTGCCACCGTAGCGTTTGTCGGCCGATTCGTACTTGATCCCGACTTCCTTGGCCCGCCCTTCTTCCGGCGCGAACGCGGCACCGGCGAAGCTGCTGCCGGTATTCGGCCTGAACGATTCGCTGGCCAGGGCATAGAGCGAGACGGTCGGGCTGAGCAGCCAGGTCAGGCCGACGCGCGGCGTCGTCTTGCCTTCAGACTGCTTGCTGCGCAGGCCGGTGCGACGGTTGTCGATGGTCTGGTGGAAGCGGTCGTGACGGACGCCGAGCAGCAGGCGCCAGTCTTCCGCGAGGTGGATCTGGTCCTGCAGGAAGACGCCGGTGGCGCGCTGCTTTTCCAGCGTATCGGTGTTCGCCGTCGGCGTCGGCAGCGGCTGGCCGTAGACCGGATTGTCGATGTCGATCGAGTAATCGGCCGGACGTACCCGCATCATCACCGAGTCGAGCGAGAAGCGGTAGCTGTCGAGGCCGGTCAGCAGTTCGTGCTTGAGGCTGCCGGTGGTGAACTTGCCGTGCACCTCGCCCTGGAAGGAGACATCCTCGGAATCGTAGTTGCGGTAGCGACGCTCGCGATTGACGTTGCGCGAGCCGGGCGGCACGAAGAGCAGCGGATTGCTCGGCCGCACTTCGGTCGAATAGCCTTCCAGGTCGGTCGTCCGGTAAGCCAGCCCGGCCTTGGCCTTCCAGTCGCTGGAGAACTCGTGCTCAAGCGTCAGCTGGTGGGTCTGGTTGTCGATGGTGATGTCGCCGTCGCCCGGTTCGCCGAGGAAGGTTTCGCGCGAGATGCTGCCGGTGCGGCCGCCGACCGCGACCACGCCGCGATCCATCGGCGCCTTGTGGCGCAGCAGTTCGAGGTCGTAATTGACCAGCGTGTTCGGCGACAGCACCCAGGTGAAGGACGGCGCCACCAGGTAGCGCTGGCTGTCGATGTGGTCGCGGAAGCTGCCCTTGTCCTCGACGGCGACGTTCAGACGGTAGGCCAGGTTGTCGCTCAGCGGACCGGTCGAATCGAAGGAAGTGCGGTAGCTGTCGTAGCTGCCGGCATAGACTTCCAGCGAGTTGCCGGCCTTGAACTGCGGCTTCTTGGTCACCACGTTGAGGATGCCGCCCGGTTCGCTGGCGCCGTAGAGCGCCGCCGACGGCCCCTTGAGGACTTCGATGCGCTCGACGTTGGCCATGTCGCGCGGGGCGTTGTAACCGCGGTTGCCGGCGAAGCCGTTGCGCAGGAAGTTCGGCCCGGTGTTCTCGTTGCCGGCGAAGCCGCGGATCGCGAAGTTGTCCCAGAGACCGCCGAAGCTGTTCTGGCGCGTGACACCGCTGACGTAGTCGTAGGCTTCCTCGAGACGGACGGCGCCGATGTCGTCGATCAGCTGCCGGGGAATCACCCGCACCGACTGCGGCAGTTCGCGCAGCGGCGTTTCCGAGCGGGCGACGCCGCTCTCTTCATGATAGTAGGCCTGGCCTTCGCCGCGGCCAACGACACTGATTTCCGACAGCTGACGCTCGGCCTCCTGGGCCCAGGCGCCGCCAAGACCGGCCAGCATCAGGGCGGCGACCAGGGGTTTGCGGGTGAATTTGACGTGCATTGCAATTTCCGGATGGCAAAAACGTGATGTTATAACATCGCAAATGCGACTGTATAGCATTACCGATGCAGAGATTATCGCATCAAGTATGATGAAAATAAATTACTTCATACATTTTCCGTGCCAGGCGCCCTGCCCGCGATTTATCGTCGCCGAGCGCGCACCCGACCGACCTTCGCCGGTCAGTGCGCTACCAGTGTGGAAAGCAGGCTGCCGCCCGGGACCTCAGTCCCAGGCCAGCGCACCGCCGGTCTGGTACTCGGTGACCCGCGTCTCGAAGAAATTCTTCTCCTTGCGCAGGTTGGCCTGCTCGTCGAGCCAGGGCAGGACGTTCTCGGCGCCGGGGAAGGGTTCGTCGACACCGACCTGGCGCGCCCGCCGGTTGGCGATGAAGCGGAACTGCTGGACGTGCAGGTCGGCGTTGTAGCCGAGGATGGGATCGCGCAGGATGTAGCCGGCGTAGGCGTGTTCGGCGGCTTCGGCTTCGTCCCACAATTGGCGTAGCGCCTGCGGGTCGATCGTCAGGTTTTCTTCCTTCAACAGTTCGCGCACGACGCGGATGCCGAAGGCGCAGTGCAGGACTTCGTCGCGCATGATGTATTGCAGTTGCTCGGCGGCGCCCTTCATCAGGCCGCGCCGTTGCAGCGCGAAGATGGGCGTGAAGCCGTTGTAGAACCAGCAGCCTTCGAAGATGACCGCGAAGAAGAAGTAGGAGAGCGCGAATTCGTGCAGGTTGGCGCGGTCGGTCAGATCGAAGTCGGCGCGCATGACGCGCTCCAGCCGGCGGTTGGCGAGCGCAATCTTGCCGTGGATTTCGGGCACGACACGGTAGCGGTTGTAGATTTCCTGCTGGTCGAGGCCGATGCTTTCGATGCAGTGCTGGTAGGTCCAGGTGTGCAGCGCTTCTTCATAGACCTGGCGGGCCTGGTAGATCTGCAGTTCGGGCGCGCTCATCTTCTCCATCACCGCCAGGCCGATGTTGCGCATGGCCAGGATGTCGGAGGTGGTCAGGTAGGCGAGCACGTTCTCGAAAACGTGGCGCTCGGCCAGGCTGAGCTTGTGGTGGTAGTCGTGCACGTCCTGGGCCATGCTGATTTCGAGCGGCGTCCAGTGGTTGCGGTTGGCCTTGAGGAAGAACTCCCAGGCCCAGGGGTATTTGAACGGCGCCAGCTGGTTGATGTCGGCCTTGCCGTTGACGATGCGCTTGTCGGCGGCGTTGATCGGGGCAAGCGACGGCGTCGCCGGCATGTTGCGGTCGACCGCGGTTTTTGGCGGATTTCCGGCGTCGACCGTCGTATCGGTCGCCGGGCTGTCCTGGGCGGGCGTCTCCCAGTCGTCGAAACGGAAGGCTGCGTTCATGCTGTGCTACTCCTCGAGAAATGGGACGCCCGGTATGCCTGACGACCCGCTGGTTCAGGGACGGACTTCGCGGAAGCGCTGACGGCGATCCCAGTCCACGTAAAAAATGCCGCCGGCCGGCGCGCTGAAGCTGAACAGCCGCTGGCCATCGACCGACACGGCGCTGACGCCGGTCGAGAAATCGAGTTCCGGTTCCTTGCCGCCGCGATTGACGGCGATCAGCGGCAGGCCGGTTTCCCGACTGCGCTGCTCCCAGACGTCGCCCGGCCCCATGCCCTCGACCGGCGGCCAGTTGGCCGGCGACAGCAGGATCTGCGCACCACGCCCGGCGAGCTGGGCGGCAGTGTCGGGCCGCCAGGCGTCGGCGCAGATCAGCGTGCCGACCTGGATGCCGTCGACGGTAAACGGTTTGCCGTCGCCACCGGCCACCGACCACGCCTCGGCACGGCCGACCGGGCGCTGCTTGCGATAGGCGCCGAGGATGGTGCCGGCGCGGTCGATGGCGGCAACGCTGTTGTGCAGCGTACCGCTGCCCTTCTTGCGCTCGGCGAAGCCGACAAAGAGCGCGATGCCGTTGTCGCGGGCAATCGCCGCCAGCGTGTGCATCCAGGCATCGGGGAAAGGCGCGATCCAGCCGGTGCCGACGCGCTTCACAAAGTTGTAGCCGGTTTCGGCCAGCTCCGGCGTCACCACCCAGTCGGCGCCCTGGCGTGCCGCGGCGCGGATGCCGGCCTCGATGCGGGCGCGATTGCCGGCGATGTCGCCGGGCACCGGGTCGAGATGGAGCAAGGCGATGCGCAGGTCGCCAGCCGCCTTGGCCGGGCCGGCGACGGCATCGGGAAAACGTTTGGCGCCGGGCAGGAAATAGCCGTTCTGCTTGCCCAGCGCCTCGATCACCGCGGCATGGGTGGCCTTGCCGATCAGCTCGCCGATGCGGCTGTGGCCGCCGGTGTAGGTGGCACGCGGCGCCGCCGTGCCGGAAACGACGATGATGCTGTCGGTGCCGGTGCCGGTCGCCTGCACGCCCGGCGTGTAGGTGCTGGCCACCTTGAGGTCTTCCAGCGCCGCCGTCTTGCCTTCGGTGACGGTGATCAGCGCGCGGGCCAGCGCCGCGTCGCTGAGTGCGATGTTGCTCAACACCAGGATGTTGATCGTGCCAGCCGGCTTGTCGTCTTCATCGAGTCCTTCGATATGGCCGCCGCTGTCGACGCCGGTGCGGATCGCGTTGCTGCGGGCGCCGGCGGTGGCCAGCACGGTCACCGTCAGCGGCCCGTGGCTGCGCGTGACGACGGCCAGGTTGTCCATGTCGGCGGCGGTGGCCATCTGCGCCACCGCCACGCGGGCGAGGCCCAGGCGGTCGGCCAGCGCATCGCGCACGCTCTCGCTGTAGGCCTTGCCGGCGGCGCCGAGCTTGCCCCAGAGCAGCGGATGCGCCGCGTGGTTGAGCGCGGCGCGGGCATCGACCAGGCCGTCGCTGGTCGACAACGCGCGGCGCACGGTCGGAAAGCGAACCAGCAGCGTCTTCTCCCAGAAGCCGTCGCGCTCGCCGTAAACCAGTTCGGCGCTGGCCGCCAACGACTCGGGCAGGACCGGTGCCGGCGGCGCGGCGGCCGAGGCCGGCTGGGCCAGCAACAGCCACAGCGTGGAGAGAAGGGAGAGGAAGAGTCTGGCTTTCATCGTTTCATTCCGGCGATTCAAAGGCGGCAAGCTTAACCCGGCCGGCCGCCCCGACCGCGCCTACTGGCAGGCCTCGCACTCCGGATTGTGGCTACGGCCGCTCGCCTTCGCTCGCTTGACCCGGCACGCCGGGTCAGCCTGCACCGCAATCCGTCGCCGGGGCTTGTCGGCTTTCACTGGCAGGCCTCGCACTCCGGATTGTCGATCGAGCAGAACTTCGGGGCTTCTTCGGTGCTCACCGCCTCGTCGCGGCCGCCGGCCTTCTCGGCCTGGCTGGCCCCCAGCGTGCGCAGGTAGTAGGTGGTCTTGAGACCGCGCGTCCACGCCAGCTTGTAGATCTCGTCGAGCTTCTTGCCCGAGGGCAGCGCGAGATACAGGTTGAGCGACTGCGCCTGGTCGATCCACTTCTGGCGGCGGGCGGCGGCTTCGATCAGCCACACCGGGTCGATCTCGAAGGCCGTGGCGTAACGGGCCTTGAGTTCGTCGGGCACGCGCTCGATGCGGGCCAGCGAACCGTCGAAGTACTTGAGGTCGGAGACCATCACTTCGTCCCACAGGTCGAGCGCCTTGAGGTCGCGGACCAGCGCCGCGTTGACCACGGTGAATTCGCCGGACAGGTTGGATTTGACGTAGAGGTTCTGATAGGCCGGCTCGATGCTCGCCGAGACGCCGACGATGTTGGAAATCGTCGCCGTCGGCGCGATCGCCACGCAGTTGGAGTTGCGCATGCCGTAGCGCGCGATGCGTTCCTTGAGGGCGTCCCAGTCGAGGCGGCTGTCCCGGTCGACCTCGAGATGGCCGCCGCGCCCCGCTTCGAGCAGGGCAATCGAATCGAGCGGCAGGATGCCGCGCGACCACAGGCTGCCGTCGAAGCTCGAATAACGGCCGCGCTCGCGGGCGAGCTCGGTGGAGGCCCAGTAGGCAGCGTAGCAGACCGCCTCCATGCTGCGGTCGGCGAACTCGATGGCCGCGGTCGACGCGTAAGGCAGGCCGATTTCGTAGAGGCAATCGGCAAAGCCCATGATGCCGAGGCCGACCGGGCGGTGCCGGAGGTTGGCGTTGCGCGCCTTGGGCGTCGCGTAGAAGTTGATGTCGACGACGTTGTCGAGCATGCGCATCGCCGTCTGCACGGTGCGCGACAGCTTTTCCCGGTCGAGCTCGCCGTCCTTGAGGTGGGCGAGCAGGTTGACCGAGCCGAGGTTGCAGACGGCGGTTTCCGAGTCCGAGGTATTCAGCGTGATCTCGGTGCACAGGTTGGAGCTATGCACGACACCGACATGCTGCTGCGGCGAGCGCAGGTTGCAGGCGTCCTTGAAGGTGATCCACGGATGCCCGGTCTCGAAGAGCATGGTCAGCATCTTGCGCCACAGCTGCACGGCCGGGATTTTCTTGTGCAGACGCAGTCGACCGTCAGCGGCGGCGGCCTCGTAGGCCAGGTAGGCGGTTTCGAATTCGGCGCCGAACTTGTCGTGCAGGTCGGGGACGTCGACCGGCGAGAACAGCGTCCATTCGCCGTTGTCGATGACGCGCTTCATGAACAGGTCGGGAATCCAGTTGGCGGTGTTCATGTCGTGCGTGCGGCGACGCTCGTCGCCGGTGTTCTTGCGCAGGTCGAGGAACTCCTCGATGTCGAGGTGCCAGGTTTCGAGGTAGGCGCAGACGGCACCCTTGCGTTTGCCGCCCTGGTTGACGGCGACCGCGGTGTCGTTGACCACCTTCAAAAAGGGAATCACGCCCTGGCTCTGGCCGTTGGTGCCCTTGATCCGGCTGCCCAGCGCACGCACCGGCGTCCAGTCGTTGCCCAGCCCGCCGGCGTATTTCTGCAGCAGCGCGTTTTCCTTGACCGACTGGTAGATCCCTTCGAGATCGTCGGAGACCGTGGTCAGATAGCACGACGACAGCTGCGAATGCAGCGTGCCGCTGTTGAACAGCGTCGGCGTCGAACACATGAAGTCGAAGCTGGAGATCAGGTCGTAGAACTCTATGGCACGCGCCTCGCGGTCGATCTCGTTCAAGGCCAGGCCCATCGCCACGCGCATGAAGAAGACCTGCGGCAGCTCGATGCGGCGCCCGTCGATGTGCAGGAAATAGCGGTCGTACAGGGTCTGCAGGCCGAGGTAGCCGAACTGGCGGTCGCGTTCCGGCTTGAGCGCGGCGGCCAGGCGGGCCAGGTCGTAGTCGGCGAGGCGCGGGTCGAGCAGCTCGGCGGCAATGCCCTGGCCGATGAAAATCGGCAGATATTCCGGGTAGACCGTGACCAGGGCGTCGAGGTCGATCGGCCGCTCGAGCGCCTCGCGCCCCAGGCTGGCCAGCAGCAGGCGGGCGGCGACCTGGTTGTAGGCCGGCTCGCGCTCGATCAGCGTGCGCGCGGCCAGGATCAGCGCCTGGTAGACATCGGCCAGCGCAACGCCGTCGTAGAGGTTGCGCAGCGCCTGGTCGAACACGCTGCGCGCCGAGACCGCCTCGCCCAGCCCGTCGCAGGCGGCAGCGCAGGTCTTGAGCAGGAGCGCGCGATCGAGCGGCTTGCGCACGCCGCCGTCGGTGACGTGCAGCTCGGCGACGCTGATTTCCTCGTGCTGGCTGGCCGCCCGCTCGGCGGCGCGACGCTCGCGGTACAACACGTAGGCGCGGGCGACGTCGTGCTCGCCGGAACGCATCAGCGCCAGCTCGACCTGGTCCTGGATGTCCTCGATATGCACGGTGCCGCCGTCGGGCAGGCGCCGGGTCAGCGAACGGACGACCGTCTGCGTCAGCCGCGCGACGACCTCGCGCAGGCGCGACGAGACCGCGCTCTGGCTGCCCTCGACGGCAAGAAAGGCCTTGCTCAGCGCGACGGCGATCTTGTCGGCGTCGAAGGCGACGAGCGCGCCGTTGCGGCGGATGACCTGGAGCGCGGCGACCGCGAACTCGTTAGCGGCGGACAGCGAATGGACTGCGGATGGGGCGTTGGCGGACAAGGCGATTCTCCGGATCGGGGGGCGGAGAACCGTCGGCTCGCGCGGCGGCCGCGCGCAGCCGGACGCCGCCGGCTGATAGCCGGCAACAGCAGGACACGACGGACAAGCAAAAAGACGCCACGCAACAACCTCTCGTCAGGGACACCCCGCCCCAAATCAATGAAAAGGACTCGCTGAGGCAGGTCTCCTGGCTCTCGGGTCGCAGCGCTTCACCGGCCTTCCCGGACGCATCCAGTGGCATGGGGTGGCGAAGCGCTCGCCGATTACAGTTGCGGGGGCAGCCCCGGCATTCAGGTCAACGACCTGGCACCGGATTCCCTTACCTTCAACGCTGCGCAGTGTATGCCGGCCGCTTGACGGCGGTCAAGCAAAAATCACTAGATGCGGTAGCAGTTTTACGGTCAACGACTAAATCTAGTGAAAAATCACTTTGGCCACAGGATCATCTGCGTGCACCGGAAGAGCGCCAGCTTGCGCCCGGCGGCATCACTGACCACGGCGTCCCAGACCTGCGTCGTGCGTCCGAGGTGCTGGGCGCTGGCGACGCAATGGACGATGCCGTCGGTGACCGTGCCGAGGTGATTGCTCTTCAGCTCGATCGTCGTGAACGACTGCGCCCCCGCCGGCAGGTGGGCGATCGTCGCGTAGCCGCAACTGGTGTCGGCGAGCGCGACGATGCTCGCCGCGTGCAGGAAGTCGTTCGGCGCGACGTGGCGCTTCTCGACGCGCATCCGGCTGCTCAGCCGGTGCTCGCCGATGTCCACCACCTCGATGCCGAGGTAGCCGGGCAGATAGTCGCTGCCGCGCTCGTTGAGGGCAGCCGGGGTGATCGCCGGGTTGAGCTGGCTCATCGTTTGTCTCCGTGGGGGAATTCAGGCCGGCTGGACGGCCGGACGCACCACCGCCGCCTCGCGGATCGGCAGGTTGACCAGCGCCGCCGCCGCGGCCAGCGCGATGTCGGCGTACCACATCCAGCTGAAATCGCCGTACTCGACGATCGCCACGCCGCCCAGCCAGGCGCCGAGGAAACCGCCGATCTGGTGCGACAGCAGGGTCAGGCCGAACAGCGTGCCGAGGTAGCGTGTGCCGAACAGCTTGCCGACGATCGCCGCCGTCGGCGGCACCGTCGCCAGCCAGGTGAAGCCGAGGCCGGCCGCAAACAGGTAGAAGGTCAGGTCGGTGCGCGGCGCCACCAGGTAGAGCGCAACGAGCACCGCACGCGAGGCGTACATCACCGCCAGCACATGCTTGCTGCGGTACTTGGCGATGCAGGCGCCGGCATAGAGGCTGCCGAAGATGTTGAACAGGCCGATGATCGCCAGCGACCAGCTGGCCACCGACGGCGGCAGCCCGCACAGGTTGACCTCGCCGGGCAGGTGGGTGACGAGGAAGGCGATGTGGAAGCCGCAGGTGAAGAAACCGGCGTGCAGCAGCAGGTAGCTCGGGTTCTTCAGCGCCGTCACCACCGCGTGGCGCAGGCCGTTGTCGCCCTCGGCCTGGGGGTGCGGCGCCGCCGGCTTGTCGGTCAGCTTGAAGACCAGCGGCAGCGTCGCCAGGGCGACGATGGCCATCGCCCACAGGCTGCCGACCCAGCCGATGCCCTGGATCAGCTTCTGGTTGATCGGCGCGAAGATGAACTGGCCGAAGGAGCCGCCGGCATTGATGACGCCCGACGCGGCACCGCGCGACTCGAGCGGCAGGCGCTGCGCGGCGGCGCCGATCAGCACCGAGAAGCTGCCGGCGCCGGAACCGATCGAGGCGAGCAGGCCGAAGGTCAGCGCCAGACCGAAACCGCTGTGCACGAAAGGGGTCACCGCACAGCCGACGGCCAGCACCAGCAGCGCCGCGACCAGCACCGGGCGCGGGCCGTAGCGGTCGGCGACGGCACCGGCGACCGGCTGGATCGCCCCCCAGGCGAACTGGCCGACGGCCAGCGCGAAGCTGATGGTGGCGACGCCGAGACCGGTGGACATGTCCATCGGGCTGATGAACAGGCCGAAGGACTGACGGATGCCCATGGTCACCATGAGGATGCCGGCGGCAGCCAGGGTGACGAAGAGGACAGCGGGATTCTGCAGGGTTCTGAACATGGCGTTTCCTTTTTTATGCCGCGATTTTCACGGCCGGCGGCGCCGATGACAACTGATATTATCTGCACCATGCAATAGTTTTTCTGCACCATGAACCCACATCCGCCGCTCCATTCCCTGATCGCCTTCGACGCCGCCATGCGCAGCAACAGCTTCGCGCTGGCGGCGCGCGAACTGCACGTGACGCCCGGCGCCGTCGGCCAGCAGATCCGCAACCTCGAGGACTGGCTCGGCGTCGCACTGTTCGTCCGGCGGATCCGCCAGGTGCAGCCGACGCCGGAGGCGATCGCCTACTGGAAGCGGATCCAGCCGGCGCTGACCCAGATCCGCGACGCCAGCGCCGCGCTGCGCCACAGCCGCCGCACCGGCGTCTGGCTGTCGATGCCGCCGACCTTCGCCGCCAAGTGGTTCACCCGGCACATGGCCGATTTCCTGACCCGGCACCCGGACACCGAACTGCACCTCAACTCGTCGACCGCGCTGGTCGACTTCGACCACGACCAGGTCGACCTGGCCATCCGCTATTTCGACGGCAAGGCGCCGGAACTCGACGCCACCCTGCTCTTCGCCGACGACGCCCGGGTCTATTGCAGCCCGGCCTACGCCCGCCGGATCGGCCTGGCGACCCCCGACGACATCGCCCGCGGGACGCTGCTCGAAACCACCTTCCACCCGCACTGGCCGACCTGGCTGGCCGACTATTCGACGCTGACGCCGGCCCAGGTGCGGGCGATCCCGGCGCTCCATTTCGACCAGGCCCTGCTCGCCATCGACGCCGCCTGCCGCGACCAGGGCCTGGTCATGACCAGCCGCCTGGTCACCGCCGAGGAATGTGCCCGCGGCGCCCTGATCGAACCCTTCCCCGGCCGGCTGCCGCTGGCCACCGGCTACTATGCGGTGCATCCGAAACGGCGCCCGCTCAGCCCCGGCGCCGACGCCTTCAAACGCTGGCTGCTCGCCCGTTTTGCCGGCGGATCGCCGGTCGCCCCTGGCAGCGAGGCCGAAAAACCGCGCACTCGGCTATAATTACCGCCGTTTCAGGTGCCGTCGGCGGCTTTCCGCCACGGTGAAACGGGAAAGCGGTGCGTCCTCGGACAAAGCCGCTGCTGCCCCCGCAACGGTAAGCAAGTGCGGGCACGCCACGAAGCCACTGGGATTTTCCCGGGAAGGCGGCGCGTCAAGACTTGCCAGCCCGGAGACCGGCCTGCGACGACCAGCGAAGTGCCGCGGGGAAGCGGCCGCGGCGGCCCGTCAGCCCATTCCCCCACGCGCTTCACCTCAACCAAGCACACCGGCATGCGGGGACGCTGCCGGCAGGGGAAAACCAATGCACATCCGCCTCAAACCCGCAGCCGCGCTGCTGCTGCCGCTGTTCGCCGGCAACCTGCAGGCGACGACGAATCTCGACACCATCGTCGTCACCGCCACCCGTTTCGAATCGGCCCAGCAGGAAAACCCGATCGCCGCCCAGGTGATCACCGCCGACGAGATCCGCAACAGTGCGGCGACCACCGTCGGCGAAGTCCTCAACAAGCTCGGCGGCGTGCATAGCCGCATCAACTTCGTCGGCACGCCGGATTCGCCGCTCGACCTGCGCGGCTTCGGCATGACCGGCGACCAGAACACGCTCGTCCTGGTCGACGGCCAGCGCATTTCGGAGAACGAACTGGTCAGCGCCCGCCTGTCGGCGATCCCGCTCGACAGCATCGAACGCATCGAGATCCTGCGCGGGTCGGGTTCCGTGCTCTACGGCAGCGGTGCGAGCAGCGGCACGATCAACATCATCACCCGCTCGGCGCTTGCCGCGCCGCTCTCCGGCAACGTCTCGGCCCGCGTCGGCAGCCACGACCTGAGCGATCTGCGCGGCGGCTTCCGCGCCGGCGGCGAACGCTGGGGCCTGCGCCTCAACGCGCAGCGCCTGCGCACCGACAACTACCGCGACAACAACCGCAGCGAACTCGATACCGCCAGCGGCGAACTGCGCTTCGGCGACCGCGACGGCTTCGTCGCCTTCGCCTTCAGTGCCGACGACCAGAACTCGCGCCTGCCGGGCGCCCGCAGCGAAGCGCAACTGCGCAGCGACCGCCGCGGCACGTCGACACCGGACGATTACTTCGACAGCCGCAGCCAGCGCTTCTCGCTGCGTGGCGAACGGCGCCTCGGCGAACTGACGCTGGCGCTCGACATCGCCCGCCGCGACAAGCGCGCCGACATGTTCAACAACACCGCCTGGGGCAGCACGCTGGCCAGGACCGACGTCGACGTCACCACGGTCTCGCCGCGCCTGCTCTGGCAGACCCGCTTCGACCAGGTGCTCTACAACCTGACCGTCGGCGCCGACTGGAGCCACTGGTCCTACGACAACGACACCGCCGCCACCGGTTTCATGAGCGCCCTCGACGAATCGGGCAAGCAGAAAAACCGCGCCTTCTACCTGCGCAACGACCTGCACCTGGCCGCCAGCGGCACCCGGATCAGCCTCGGCGGACGCAAGGAAAGCGTCCGCCAGACGCAGCACGAGCGCCTGGTGCCGCGCGATGCCGGCGAGCGGCACAGCCTGTCGGCCTACGAACTGGCGCTGCAGCAGGAACTCGGCGCCGGTTTCTCGGCTTACGGCCGGATCGGGCGCAGCTTCCGCATCGCCAACATCGACGAGAACCGCTGCTGGACGGCGCCCTGCCCGACGCTGCTGAAGCCGCAACGCTCGCTCGACCGCGAGATCGGCGCCCGCTGGCAGGGGGCCGGTGCCAGCTTCGGCGCCAGCCTGTTCGAGATGGATATCAGCAACGAAATCCACTATTTCGCACCGACCTTCTCGAACATCAACCTCGATCCCACCCGCCACCGCGGCATCGAACTCGAAGGCCGCCTGCAGGTCACCGCCGACGTCGATCTCGCTGCCCGCTACACTCGTACCCAGGCGCGTTTCCGCGACGGCAGCTACGGCGGCACCGATGTCACCGGCAACGACGTGCCGCTGGTGCCCAAGCACCGCGCCTCGCTCAATCTCGGCTGGCAGGTCCTGGCCCACACCCGCCTCGGCGTGAACCTCAGCTACACCGGCGAGCAGCGCTACGACAACGACCAGCCGAACCGCTTCCGCAAGATGCCGGCCTACACCGTGACCGACATCAAGCTGGCGCACGACATCGGCGACTGGCGGCTGGCGCTCGGCGTGAACAACCTGTTCGACCGCAAGTTCTACTCCTATGGCATCGTCAACGGTACCTTCACCTCGTTCAACGCCTACCCGGAAGACCGCCGCAACGCCTACCTCAGCGCCGAATACCGGTTCTGATCGGCACAGCCGCAAAGAAAACGCCCCGCAAACCGCCGGGGCGTTTTTTTTGGCCGGCGCCGGATTCAGGCGGCCTGGCGATCCTCCGGGCGCAGCGCCGCCACCGTCGGCGGGGTCTTGCGCACGAAGCCGAAGGGCGCACCCAGCGGCAGCAGCGGGCGGCCGAAATAGCCGTTGAGGAAGATCGCGCCGGCGGCGTAGAAGCCGAGCAGCGAGATGAGCAGTTCCGACCAGGCGGCGAGCGCGGTGAACAGCGCCGGGGCGACGCCGAGGATGGACAGCGCCAGCGACGGCAGCAGCACGTTGATCAGGAACAGGATGGCGGCGAAGACCTTGTTCGTCTCGCAGGCGGCAACCAGGATGAACAGCGAGAAGAAGAAGTAGGCGATGCAGGCATAGGCCAGCTGCCGGACGTCGGCATTGCCGGCGACGCTGCCGAACCAGCCCTGGGCAATCGCCCAGTGCATCGCCACCGCGGCCCAGAACAGGCCGTAGGCACCGAGGACGATGGCGCCGAAAAAGTTGTTTTTGCGGAAGTCGACCGTGGACGCCCAGATCTGCCCGATCGAACCGAGAAACAGGGCCCACGGCACCAGGAAAGTGGCGCCGCTGGTCCACCCCAGTTTCTGCGAGGCGGCGACGAAGGTGACGACGGCCAGGCCGAAGACGCCGAGGGCGGTCGGATCGGCGAGTTGCGGGCGGGTTTCGGTGATCTGCGGATGCGGGGTCATGCGGGAATGTCCTCGAGGATTGCGGGCTGCTCGCCCGGGATGACGGGCAGCGCGGCAAGTAGCGCGTTGCGGAAGAAGCCGTGATGCAGGCGGGCCAGCCGGTCGACTTCGCTAAGGTCGCCGGCGACCAGCGCGGCCCCCAGCGCCAGGCGGCTGGCCGGCGAGAGTTCGCGGTCGATCTCGGCGAAGCCGGGACCGACCGCCAGCCTGAGCTGTTGCTCCAGGTTGCGGCTGGCAGCGGCGAACACCGGACTGGCCAGGCTCGCCCGCGCCGCCGCGCAGAAGCCGCGCCAGACGGCGCGCGGCGGCGTCGCCGTGGCCAGCGCCTGCCAGCTGTCGAGCAGCTGCCGCAGACGGGCACGCGGCAGGTCGACCAGGCGCTGCAGGACAAAGCCGTCGACCAGTGCCAGCACGTCGAGCACCTGGACCAGTTCGGTGCGGCCCGGCGTGACCACGCTGCAGCCGCTGAACATGCGCAGGTCGAGCAGGCCGTCACGGACCAGCACCTTGATCGCCTCGCGCACCGGCGTCCGGCTGACGCCGTAGTGGCGACTCAGCGCCAGCTCGTCGATGGCGCTGCCGGGCGGCAGGCGGTGGTCGAAGATGCTGTCGCGGATGGCCTCGGCGACGCCCTCGTAGAGCAGGCGCGGGCGGATTTCCTCAGCGCTCGCCAGCATCGTCGGTGTCCTCGTCCGGCGTTTCCATGGCCGGCTCGGCGACCGGCGGCTCGGCATCGGTTTCGCCGAACAGGCTGCTGTAGTAGAGATAGGGATTGACGAACATCGGGGGCTCCTCGCGAAAAATGGCTTGCCAACGCAGCCGATAGTTCGCAATATACGCACCGCAAAAACCCTGACCAGACCTGAAAAAGCGCAGTTTTGCGAAGATTTTTCAGCGAATTTGCAAACTTTGCGAATACACCGGAAGCGACAATGAAAAAAGCCTTCATGGGGGTACGCCTGAAGCGCCTGCGCGAGGAACGCGGCCTGACCCAGGTCGCGCTGGCGCGGGCACTCGACCTCTCGGCGAGCTACCTCAACCAGCTTGAGCAGAACCAGCGGCCGCTGACCGTGCCGGTGCTGCTCAAGCTCAATGCGGTTTTCGGCGTCGATGTCCAGCGCTTCTCCGAGGACGACGAGGCACGCCTGATCGCCGACCTGCGCGAGGTCTTCGACGAATCCGCCGGCGCCGAAAAGGTGACGCTGGCCGAAATCCGCGAGCTGGCGGCGAACATGCCGGCGGTCGCGCGCAGCCTGCTGCAACTCGCCCGCCAGCAACGCGCCGGCCAGGAGCGCGAGGCGGCGCTGGCCGCCCGGCTCGGGCTGGATCGCAGCGAAACCGGCGGCACCCGGCCGATGCCCTTCGAGGAAGTGCGCGACTTCTTCTACGCCCGCCACAACCACATCGCCGAACTCGACGAACTGGCCGAACGCCTTGCCGCCGCCTGGCGCCTGCGCCCGGGCGACGCCGCCGACGGCCTGGCGCAGCGCCTGCAGCAGGCGCACGGCATCGGCGTCGTGCGCGGCGGCTGGCACGACGGCGGCGTCGAGGTGCAACGCCATTTCGACGCGGCGCGGCAAACCCTGACCCTGTCGCCGCACCTGACGCCCGGCCAGGCCGCCTTCCAGATGGCGACGCAGCTGGCTTTCCTCGAAGCCGCCCCGGCGATCGACACGATCGCCGGCGACGCCGGCCTGTCCGGCGACGAAGCCCGGCGCCTGGCGCGCATCGGCCTCGCCAACTACTTCGCCGGCGCGCTGCTGCTGCCCTACGCCGCCTTCCTCGACCAGGCCGAAGCGCTGCGCTACGACATCGAGCTGCTCGGGCGCAGCTTCGGCGTCGAGTTCGAGACCACCTGCCACCGGTTGTCCACGCTGCAGCGCCCGACGGCGCGCGGCGTGCCGTTCTTCTTCGTCCGCGTGGACCGCGCCGGCAACATTTCCAAGCGCCAGTCGGCGACCGATTTCCACTTCTCGCGCATCGGCGGCACCTGCCCGCTGTGGAACGTCTACGAAGCCTTCGCCCAGCCCGGGCGGACGCTGACGCAGCTGGCGGCGATGCCCGACGGCCGCGCCTACCTGTGGATCGCGCGCACGGTGACGCGCGGCCACGGCGGCTATGGCGCGCCGAGCAAGATCTTCTCGGTCGGCCTAGGCTGCGACCTGCGCCACGCCGACCGCCTGGTCTATAGCCAGGGCATCGACCTCAAGGCGAGCGAAGGCTTCATCCCGATCGGCGCCGGCTGCAAGGTCTGTCCGCGCAACAACTGTCCGCAGCGTGCCTTCCCGCTGGCCGGCGGCAGCCTGGTGGTGGACGAGAACCGGCGCAGCTTTTCGCCCTACGCCTGAATGGCGACACGCTGACGGTCGACCGGCCGTCTGTCGCAAAAACGACAGCGGCGCCCGACAAAAACGTCGGCCGGCACGCAGCGGCGCGGCCTGGCAGCTTGGCTTTCTTCTTGCTTTTCGTGCTTGCGGGCAGCCCATTGCCCGCCCGCGGCCGCATGGGAGGCGGCCGGCGGCACCACACTCCGCTACGAAAGGACAGGGTCATGGCCAGCATCGGCATCTTCTACGGCAGCAGTTCCGGCGTCACCAAGGGGGTCGCCGAAAAAATCGCCGCGGCACTCGAGGTCGAGGACTTCAACGTCTTCAACATGGAAGAGGATTTCACCGATTTCGACGACATGTTCGCCTTCGACATCCTGATCTTCGGCTGCTCGACCTGGGGCTCGGGCGAAGTCCAGAACGACTGGCGCGATCCGCTGCTCGACCTCGACAACGACAAGCCCTCGTTCGCCGGCAAGACCATCGCGCTGTTCGGCGCCGGCGACTACAAGGCGCACGGCGAGCAGTTCGTCAGCGCGCTCGGCATCCTCCACGACAAGTTCAAGGCACGCGGCGCGACGCTGGTCGGCAGCTTCCCGACCGACGGCTACACCTACACCTATTCGTTCGCCGAACGCGACGGCCGCTTCGTCGGCTTCCCCTTCGACAACATCAACGAGGAAGACAAGACCGAGGCCCGCCTGGCCGCCTGGCTGGATGGCCTGAAAGGCGAACTCGGGCTGTAGCCCCGGGCGTTTTCGGCAGTTTTTCACGGTCGACCGTGCGCGGCATGCGAAAATGCCGCGCATGACTGCCCTCGCCTTCGTCGACCTCGAAACCACCGGCGCCAACGCCAATACCGACCGCATCACCGAAATCGGCATCGTCGAAGTCGATGCCGACGGCAGCGTCCGCGAATGGCAGCAGCTGGTCAATCCGCAAACCCGGATCTCGCCCTTCATCGAGAACCTGACCGGGATCAGCAACGCCATGGTGGCCGCCGCGCCGCCCTTCGCCGAGGTCGCCGAAGCGGCGTTGCAACGGCTGCGCGGGCGGCTCTTCATCGCCCACAACGCGCGCTTCGACTACGGTTTCCTGAAGAACGAGTTCAAGCGCCTGGGCATCGATTTCCGCGCCCCGGTGCTGTGCACCGTCAAGCTGTCGCGCGCCCTCTACCCGGAACACCAGCGCCACAACCTCGACAGCCTGATCGAACGCCACGGCCTGCAGGCGGCCGCCCGCCACCGCGCGCTGGCCGACGCCCAGCTGATCCACCAATTCTGGCAAAAAATCCACGTCGACCGTGGCAGCGAGGCCGTCGAAAGCGCCCTGCGCTCGCTCAACGCCCGCCCGGCACTGCCGCCCCACCTCGACCCCGGGATCGTCGACGACCTGCCCGACGGCGCCGGGGTGTACCTGTTCTACGGCGAAGCAAGCGAGCACGGCGACCTGCCGCTCTACGTCGGCAAGGCCAAGAACCTGCGCAGCCGGATCCTCGCCCACTTCGCCGGCGACCACCGGGCGGCGCGCGAAATGGCGCTGGCCCAGCAGACGCGGCGGATCGACTGGATCGAGACCGCCGGCGAGGTCGGCGCACTGCTGCGCGAGGCGACCCTGGTCAAGCAGCTGCAGCCGACACAGAACCGCCTGCTGCGACGCAACGACGACGTCTGCACCTGGCAGCTGCGCGATGCCGGCGACGGCTGGCAACGCCCCGAGCTGACCGCCGCCGGCGAGCTCGATTTCAGCACCGGCGGCGCCTGCTACGGCCTCTTCGCCAGCCCGCGCGAAGCCCGCCAGGCACTGCGCAAGCTGGTCGAAGCCCACCATCTCTGCGACAGCCTCAGCGGCCTCGACCCGCGCCCCGCCGGCAAGCCCTGCTTCGGCCACCAGACGCGCCGCTGCAAGGGCGCCTGCGTCGGCAAGGAAAGCAGCGAGCGCCACAGCATGCGGCTGCTCGCCGCGCTGGTCACGCTCAAGCTGACCAGCTGGCCGTTCGCCGGCCCGGCGCTGATCCGCGAAGGCGACGAGGCGCACCTGATCGACGGCTGGCGCTATCTCGGCAGCGTCCGCGACGAGGCCGCGCTGCAGGCGCTGCTCGACGCCCCGCGCCCGCCCTTCGACCGCGACATCTACCGCATCCTCGGCAAGCAGGTCGGGCGCATGCAACCGCTGCCGGGCGCGCGCCCCGGCGCCTAGGCGGCGTCGCCGAGGCTGGCGATGCGCGCCAGCGCGGCGGGAAACTCGGCCGGCGGCACCGGCCGCGAGAAATGGTAGCCCTGGCCGAAATGGCAGCCGATCGCGCGCAGCATGGCCAGTTGCTCGGCGGTCTCGATGCCTTCGGCAACCACCTTGAGCTGCAAGCCGGAAGCCATCATCACCACCGCCTCGATCATCACCCGGTCGCTGGCGATCCGCCCCATGTCGCGGACGAAGGCGCGGTCGATCTTGATCGTGTCGACGCGGAAACGCTTGAGGTAGGCGAGCGACGAGTAGCCGGTGCCGAAATCGTCGAGATAGACCCGGAAACCCGCCTGGCGCAGGCTGTCGAGCCACTCGAGGGTGGCCGCCGACTCGCCGAGCAGCGAGCCCTCGGTGACTTCCAGGCCGATCCGCTGGTGGGCGATGCCGTGGCGGGCGGCGGCGGCGACCACGTGCGCCGGCGTCAGGCCGTCGGGAATCTGCCGCGCCGAGACGTTGACCGTGACATGGATGTCGAGCCCGTCCGCCTGCCAGGCGGCGAGCTGGGCGCAGACGGTGTCCAGGCACCAGGCGCCGATGTCGTTGATCAACCCGCTCTGCTCGGCCAGCGAGATGAAGTAGTCGGGCGGCACCAGGCCGTGCGCCGGATGCTGCCAGCGCATCAGCGCCTCGGCGCCGACCACCCGCCCGCTCGCCAGGTCGACGATCGGCTGATAGTGCAGGCGCAGCTCGTCGCGTTCGATCGCCAGGCGCAGGTCGCTGGCCAGGTTGTGCCGGCGTTCGACGGCGTGGATCATGCCCTGATCGAACTGCGACCAGCGGCGACCGCCCTGGCTGCGGGCATCGTTGAGCGCCAGCTCGGCGTTGCGCAGCAAGGTCGGCAAATTCGTCCCGTCGCCGGGATAGAAGGTGGCGCCGATGCTGGCGCCGAGGCAGGCCTCCTGGCCGGAAACCGTGAAGCGCTCACCGAGGTTGTCGAGGATGCGCCGGCAGATCCCCTCGAGGTGCTTGGGATTGCTGATGTTGCGCAGGACGACGGCGAACTCGTCGCCACCGACCCGGGCCGTCCAGTCGGATTCCTTGACGCAGGCGAAGATGCGCGCGGCGAAGCCGATCAGCACCCGGTCGCCGGCCGGAAAGCCGAGCGCGTCGTTGAGCTGCTTGAAGCCTTCGAGATCGATCATCAGCAGCGCGAACGACTGTTCCGGGTGATCGACGATCTGGCGGCTCCAGTATTCCTCGAAGCCCTGGCGATTGGGCAGCCCGGTCAGGGTATCGGTGATCGCCGTGCGCTGCGCCGCCAGCTCGGCGTTGCGGCGCTCGGTGACATCGATCAGGATACCCTGCAGCTGGCCGTCGCCGAGCGGCGTCAAGGACAGGCTGAGCCAGCGCCGCGGCGCGATGCTGCGGCGCAGCTCGAAGTCCTCGGCAACCGCCTGATTGCTCTCCAGGCAACGCCCGATCAAGGCCTGCAGCGCGGCCGCGTCGGCCCACGCCAGGTCGGTCAGCGAGACCGCCAGCGGCCGATCGAAGCGTGGCCGCGGCAGGCCGAGCAGGCGCGCCAGGGCGTGGTTGTAGGAGCTCATGCAGCCATGCGCATCGGCGATGAAGATGCCCGATTCGGCCTGCTCGAAGATTCCCCGGTACTTGCGTTCGTCGATCTCGTGCTGCCGGCGCAGGCCCTGCTCGCGCTCGATCGCGCCGAGCAGGCGCGAACTGAGCGAATTGATGTTGCCGGTCAGCGAGCCGAACTCGTCCTGCTCGCAGCCACGCGGCGGCGCCAGCTGTTCGCCGCGGCCGGGGTCGAGCCGCTGCAGGCGCCGCGAGATCACCGAAATCGGCTCGATCACCCGGCGCCACACGGTCAGCGTCAGCGCCAGCGTCACCGAGACGATCATCAGGATCGCCTGGAGCACGATCTGGTTGCGGGCCGCGGCAACCTGTCCGGCGATCGCGCCGGCGGCCGGCTGGATGCTGATCCGCCCGACCGCCACGGTCGGCGCGAAGGGCGAATGCAGCTCGCGCACCACGCGCTCGCCCGCGGGCCGCTCGAATTCGTCGAAGTGGCGCTTGAGGCGGACCAGTTCGCCGTCCGCCGTGGCGATATCGACGCCGGCGACCAGCGACGAGCTGAGCAGGCCGCGCGCCACCTCCATCGCCAGTTCGCCGTCGCCGACGAAACAGGCGACGCTGACGGTCGACTCGACGGTATCGAGCATTTCCGCCAGTTGCCGGTAGGCCGCGGCCTCGGCCTGGCGCGCCGCCGCCTGCGACATGGCGACGACGATCAGGCCGCCGACCAGGGCGCTGATCGCGACGATGCTGCCAACCGTGCGCAAGAGCAGGCTGCGCCGCCACCAGGCAGCGATCATTTGTTCAGCTCGAAGACGACGCGCAGGCGCCGGTCGATCCGCTCGGCACGCAGGTAGGCCACCGCCTGCGGGTCGCGCAGGACTTCGTCGAGCGCCTGCTCGCGGCTGTCGAGCGTGCGCGGCGGTCGCGTCCGCCCGGTGAACAGCAGGCGGGCCCAGTAGGCCTTGATCTGCGCCCGCGTCTTGCCGGTCAGCGCCTCGTAGAAGGCATCGGCATCGACCGCCTGGTCAAGCGGTTCGTGGCTGCCGGCATGGCGGGCACCGCCGAGGAACAGGCCGACCACCTGGCTCTGGTTGAGGCTGACGATGTCACTGTCCTGGCGGACGACGACGACCAGCCCCGGCTCGGCCCGGGCCGGCAGCACCAGGAGCATCAACAGCAGCGGGAGCAGGCGGATCGGCATGGGCATCGCTAGAAGACGAAATCGAGGACGACGCTGACGACGCCGGTGCGCCCGTTCCAGTCCGCCTTTTCGTCCCGGTACGGGAAGACCGACGACGAACGGCCGCGGATCAGGTCGAGCTGCAACTTAAGGTCCATGTTCTCGGCGAAGTCCCAGCGCGCACCGAGCGATAGCGTGCCCTGGTCGGCATGACCATCGCGCAGCACCGTGGCCAGGCCGGCGTTGAGCGCGTCGAGCGCCGGCGAGACGCCGTCGGGAATCCCCGAGGCCAGTTGCCGCGACGACGAACGGATCCACGAATAGCCGGCAAAGGGCGTGACGCTGCCGATCCGGTAGCCGCCGAGCAGGTAGCCGGAATGCCAGTTCTGGAAAGCCCGTGTCGTATGGCGGACGCGACTGAGCATCAGCTGTCCCTGCCACGGCCCGGATTCGTAGACGACGCCGAGCGAATTGAAGCGACTGCGCGTGCCGTCCAGCGCAATCGCCCGCGCTGCCGCCGCGGCCTGGGGAAAACCGCCGGCCGCGGCCTGGTTCAGGCCGTCGCTCAGTTCGCCGATCGGCAGGTCGCCCTTGAAGCGGATTTCCGAACTGCTCAGGCGCACCGTCCACGGACCGCGCTGCAGGCTGAGGCTGCCGCCGAACATCCGCGAACCGCCGATGTCCCAGATGCGGTCGGCGAGCGGCAGTTTCTCGTTGAGCCGGCCGGCGTGCAGGCGGCCGGTGAGGACGCTGTCGCCGAGCGGGACGCTGACCTGGAGGTCGCCGCCGTCGAGATGGGTGAACGGCAGCACGCCGAAGAAATCGGCCGACGGCCGCACCGTCAGGTAGGTGTAGCCGACCATGCGCGAATCGGCATAAAGATAGAAATCGGTGCCCAGCCGGCCGAGGCGCAGGCTGGTGAACGGCGTCGGATCGAAACGGGCGAAGGCCCAGGCCAGCTCGGGCGCATAGGTGCCGTGGCGGTGATAGCGGCTGATCGCCTGTGCGGTCAGCGCGAAGCGATCGTTGAGCTGCCAGTTGGCCTGGACGCCGAACAAGGTGTCAACATTGCCCGACCATTCGCCGCGGCTGCCGTTGGGCTGGGTCAGCTCGCGCACGAAAGCGGCATCGCCCGAACTCGAGCGGGTCAAGCCGAGGCTGCCGAAGCCGTTAATGCTGAAACGCGCGTCATCTTCCCCGGGGCCGGCAGCGACCGGACCGGCCATGACGAACAGCAGAAAAAGGAGAATCGATCGCATTTGATAATAAATCCCAATGAGCACGAAATTATCACCCGAAGTACGCAATCACAATACGCAAAAAACAGTATTCACGGTCAACCTGTGTTATTTGCCAAAAACCAGGCAAATTCATCCAAAAATGACTTTTCCTCGGCTTGTTGGCAGTGTAAAGTTGGCGACAAAATAGCAAAATCGACATCCGAAACAATTCGATAACATTGATGCCGGTTTGTTGAAACTTGAATGGAATCCTGGAGGGATCATGGGCTGGTTCGACAATCTTTCGCTGCGTTACAAACTGCTGATCAATTTCTTCGCCAGCGGCGGCATCCTGATCGCCGCCATCGTTTTCTCGATCTTCGAGATCCGCTCCGCCGGCGAGGACATCGACGCACTGGCCGGCAACAGCCTGCCGTCGATCCAGGCGATCGGCGAGATCAGCGAGCTGCGCCTGCGCTATCGCGTGCGCAGCCTCGAATACATGCTGCCCGACACCCCGGAAGCCAAGGCCAAGCTGGCCAAGGACCTGGACAAGCTCGACGGCCAGTTGCGCGAAGCCTTCGCCAAGTATGAAAAGCTGCTTTCCAGCGACAAGGAGCGCGAGGTCTACAAGGCGGCGATCCAGGCCGCCGACGGCTACAAGGCCAGCGTCGAAAAGGCGGTCGCCCTGGTCGTCGCCGGCGACGAGGCCGCCGCCCAGCAACTGCGCAAGACCGAGTGGGTCAAGGCCGCCAACCTGCTGCGCGACCGTACCAACGAACTGACCGAGATCAACCGCCAGGCGGCCGACGAGCTTTCCGCCCACTCGCGCGCCGAACTTGCGGCCGGTTTCAAGGGCGCCATCGCCGCCCTGATCGGCGGCGCCCTGATGGCGCTGCTGGTTTCCTACGTCATCGCCCAGCGCATGGGCGGCCAGCTCGACGGCGCCGTCGCCGCCACCGAACGCATCGCCGGCGGCAACCTGACCGGCGAGGTCCCCGTCGGCGGCAAGGACGAGATCGGCAAGCTGCTGCGCGCCGTCGCCAACATGCAGCTGGCGCTGCGCGAGGCGATCGGCGAATCGCTGCGCGGCGCGGCGCAGGTCCTCGAAGCCTCGAAGTCGCTGAACCATTCGGTGCAGATGATCGACGAGTCGTCGTCGATCCAGAGCTCGGCCGCCTCGGCGATCGCCGCCAATGTCGAGCAGCTGACCGTGTCGATCAACCATGTCTCCGACAGCACCACCGAAGCCGCCCGCCTGGCCGGCGAATCGGACGAACAGGCCAATCGCGGCCACGACGCCATCGACGCCCTGATCGAGCGCATCAACCAGGTTGCCGACGTCGTCCGCAACGCCTCCGGCCAGATCGAGGAACTCAAGGCGGAATCGGAGAAAATCTCCAGCATCGTCTCGGTGATCCGCGACATCGCCGACCAGACCAACCTGCTCGCGCTCAATGCCGCGATCGAGGCCGCGCGCGCCGGTGAAAGCGGCCGCGGCTTCGCCGTCGTCGCCGACGAGGTGCGCAAGCTGGCCGAACGCACCTCGGTATCGACCGGCGAGATCGGCAAGATGGTCAGCGCCATCCAGCAATCCACCGGCCAGGTCGTCGGCGGCGTTGCCCAGGGCGTGCAGCTGGCCGACAGCAGCGTCGACCTGGCGCAGCAGGCAGGCAGTGCGATCGCCCAGCTGCGGACGATGGCGCAGCAGGTCGCCGAGGTCATCCGCGATGTCGACAACGGCCTGCGCGAGCAATCGACGGCCTCGACCGACGTCGCCGTGCGCATCGAACAGATCGCGACGCAATCCGAAGAGGCCAGCGCGATCGCCCACGAAACCTCGCAGGCCGCCGAAACCCTCGACAACACCGCGCGCCAGATGCAGGCCGCGGTCGCCCGTTTCCGCATCTGACCGGCGGCATCGCCCGCTGCGCCGCCCGTGCCCGCAGTCGCGGGCGGCAAGCCTGACCCCGGGCATTGTGGTACAACTGCATATCGCGCTTTTTTCCCGACACCGCCCCCGATGATCGACAGCGTTTCCCGCCGCCTCTCGCTTTCGATGGGCTCCCTGATTTTTGCCCTGTTGCTGCTGTTGACCGTCAGCGGCTTCATCGCCCTGCGCCAGGGCACCGACGATTCGCTGTCGATCGCCCTCGGCCAGATGGCGCAGGCCCGCGCCCAGGCCCACCAGGAAATCTTCCGCCAGGCCGAGGCCAGCGTCCGTCGCCTGCACGGCGAACTGCTCGCCCGCCTCGACGCCCAGGACCCGGCCGCCAGCGAGCGCCGTTTCGACGAACTCTTTGCCCGCGCCGACGACGGCTTGTGGCGGCTGCGCCCGGAACGCGTCGACACCCAACGGGCGCCGACGCTCTACCTGCGCAACGCCGATCCGTCGAGCCGCCGCCGCGCGGTCGCCAGCTACGACCTGCTGCGCGAACAGGGACCGGCGCTGGTGCCGCCGTTCTTCTCGGTGTACATGGATTTCGTCGAGGTCGGGCTGATGGTTTATGCGCGCGGCGTCGACTGGGGTGCCGCGGCGACGCCGCAGACCGACAATTTCGACTACCCGACGATGACCGGCGCGCATCCGCAGCGCAACCCGCAGCGCCGGCTCTTCTGGACACCGGTCTATTACGATGCCCAGGCCGGCGCCTGGCTGGTCTCGGCGATCCAGCCGCTCGACTGGCAGGACCGCTGGGTCGGCACGCTCGGACACGACATCACCGTCGACAGCCTGCTCGCCAACGTCGAGGACAACGGCGCCAGCGGCGAATACCACCTGATCATCAACCACGACCGCGAACTGATCGCCCACCCGCAACTGCGCGAGCGCATCGCCGCCGCCAGCGGGCAACTGGCGCTGGCGAGCCTGGGCGACCCGCTGCTCGACCAGATCGACGCGATCATCCGCGACAACGGCCAGGCCAGCGGCGTCGAACGCTCGCCGGACGGCGCCCACTGGGTCGCCTGGAGCCGCATCGAAGGCCCCGGCTGGTACTGGGTGACGGTGCTGCCGACCGCCGGCATCGAGCGGCGCATGCTGCTCGGCGCCGGCGCCCTGCTCGCCATCGGCCTGCTGCTCATCGCTCCCGGCCTGTGGATCATGCGCCGCCTGATCCGGCGCATCGTCAGCGAGCCGCTGCGGCGGATCACGCTGGCGGTCGACGACCTCGGCAAGGGCAAAACGCCGGCGCCGATCGGCCTGCGCCAGCCCGACGAGCTCGGCCGGCTGGCCGACGCCTTCGACGGCATGGTCGCCGAGATCGCGCACCAGCGCGCTGCCCAGCAGCAACGCACGCAGACGCTCGAATGCGAAGTCGGCCGGCGCACCGCCGACCTCGCCCTGGCCAAGCGCCAGGCGGAACAGGCGAGCGCCGCGAAGAGCACCTTCCTGGCCAACATGAGCCATGAAATCCGCACCCCGATGAACGCCATCCTCGGCCTCACCCACCTGCTCCGCCGCGATGTCGACGCCGCCCAGCACGAACGCCTGGGCAAGATCGACGCAGCCGGCCGGCACCTGCTCTCGATCATCAACGACATCCTCGACATCTCGAAGATCGAGGCCGGCAAGCTGCAGCTCGAGCACCGCGATTTCGCCCTCGCCGCCCTCCTCGACCAGGTCCATTCGATGATCGCCGATGCCGCCCAGGCCAAGGGCCTGGAAATCATCGTCGATACCGACTCGGTACCGCTCTGGCTCAAGGGCGACGTCATGCGCCTGCGCCAGGGCATGCTCAATTTCGCCGGCAATGCCGTCAAGTTCACCGCCAGCGGCAGCATCCGCCTGAGCGCCGAACTGCTCGCCGACGACGAGGCCGGCCTGCTCGTCCGCTTCGCCGTCAGCGACACCGGCATCGGCATCGACCCGGCGACGCTGCCCAAGCTGTTCCAGGCCTTCGAGCAATCGGACAGCTCGACCACCCGCGAATACGGCGGCACCGGCCTCGGCCTGGCGATCACCCGTCGCCTGGCCGAAGTCATGGGCGGCGCCGCCGGGGCCGACAGCACGCCCGGCCAGGGCAGCACTTTCTGGTTCACCGCCCGCCTGCAGCGCGGCCACGGCATCGCGCCGATCGCCGAAATCGACCACGGCAGCGCCGAGACCCGCCTGCGCGAACGCCACGCCGGTCGCCGCCTGCTGCTTGCCGAGGACAACCCGATCAACCGCGAAGTCGCGCTCGAACTGCTGCACGGTGCCGGCCTCGTCGTCGACGTCGCCGAAGACGGCCAGGCCGCCGTCGACAAGGCCGCCGCCGGCAGCTACGACCTGGTCCTGATGGACATGCAGATGCCGCGCCTCGACGGCCTCGCCGCCACCCGCGCGCTACGTGCCCTGCCCGGCTGGCAGGCGGTACCGATCCTGGCGATGACCGCCAACGCCTTCGCCGACGACCGGCGCAGCTGCGCCGCCGCCGGCATGAACGACTTCATCGCCAAGCCGGTCGAGCCGGCCGATCTCTACGCGACCCTGCTCAAGTGGCTGCCGCAGACGCCGGCGGCGCCGGCCGCGCAGCCCGCGCCGGCCGCCGCCGAGGCGCGCCAGGCGACGACGGCAGCGGCACCGCTGGCAGCGATCCGGACGATTCCCGGTCTCGACGCCGAAGTCGGCCTCGGCTTCGTGCGCCACCAGCCGGAACGCTACCTGCGCATCCTCGGCATGTTCGTCGACCAGCACGGCGACGCCGCCGAGCGCCTCGAACAACTGCTCGACACGGGCGACGGCATCGCCGCCGAACAACTCAGCCACGGGCTGAAAAGCGCCGCCGGCAGCATCGGCGCCGGCGCCGTCGCGCACTGGGCGACCGAACTCAACCAGGCGCTGCGCCATGACGACGGCGGCGCCGCCCATGCGGCCCTGCAGCAGTTGGTCGCCCACCTGCCGCCGCTGATCGACGAGCTGCGCGAGCAGCTCACGGTCGACACCGAAAAACCGGCAAAAACCAACGCCACCGACGGCCCGGGCTGAACGCTCAGGGCAGCAGCACGCGCGTCTCGGAAAGACGGATCGCCAGCGCAAGCGATACCGACACCAGCGCCGCCAGATTGCCCATGATGACGATCGAGGCGACCTTCTCCGGCTCCTGATTGAAGCGCTCGGCAAACATGAAGTTGAGCACGGCCGGCGGCAAGGCGCCGAAGAGCAGCAGGACGTCGCGGTCGGCGGCCGGCAGGTCGAAGGCCAGGCAGTACAGGTAGGCCACGAGCATTCCGCTGAGCGGCGTGGCGACCGCGCCGACCAGGCCGATCCGCCACTGCGCGAAAGGCGCGATGTTGAGGCGGACGCCGAGCGAAAACAGCATCAGTCCGGTAGACACGTCGCCGACCAGTTTGGCCGCCGCCGTGACCGGCGGCCACAGGGCGATGCCGCTCAGGCTGACCACCAGCCCGGCGATGCCGGCGACGAACACCGGATCGCGAAAGAGGCGCAGGAAACTGGCGTTGTGGCCGAGCCAGTAGGTCCCGATCGAGAAATGCAACATGCTTTCGACCAGAAACAGGATCACCGCCGCCGGCAGGGCTTTTTCCCCGAAGGCAAGCAGCAGCAGCGGCAGTCCCATGTTGCCGGCATTGGTGAACATCATCGGCGGCAACAGCGTTTTCGGTGCATAGCCGAACAGCTTCGCCAGCGGCCAGCCGAGCACGCCCGAGCCGAGGACGACGATGGCGCCGCCAATCGCCACCATCGTCAGATCGGCGAGGGCAAACGGCTTTCCTGCCAGCGCCGAGAAAATCAGCGCCGGCATGAACACTTCGATATTGATCTGATTCGCCGCGATCATGTTCGGCCGCCGGTTGCGGCCATAGACGAAGCCGATGACGATGACCGCGAAGATCGGAAAGACGATCGAGGCTATCTGGACGAACACGCGCCCTCCGCGTGGTCAGCGCGTGCCGTTGAGGGCGTAGTAGCTGCGGATGACCTGGCTGTCATCCGCGCGCCCGTCCCCCCGGCCCGAGGCCGCCAGGAACATCTGATGCGCAATGGCCGCGATCGGCAATGCACACCGGGTTTCCCGGCCGGTTTCCAGGACGATGCCCAGATCCTTGACGAAGATATCGACAGCGCTGGTCACTTCCGGCTCGGCCTGCAGCATCCGTGGCCCGCGATCCCTGAGCATCCAGCTCGCGGCAGCCGAGCCGCTCATGATCTCGAGAATCACCTCGAGATCGACGCCGACCTTGGCGGCCAGGGCGAAGGCCTCGGCGACAACGGCGATATGCACGCCGCACAGCAGCTGATTGACGGTCTTGACCGTCGCCCCCTGCCCGGCCTGCTCGCCGACGTGGAAGATGCGCTCGCCGAGCGCCTGGAAGGCCGGCAGCATGCGTTGGTAAATGGCCGGCGCGCAGGCGGCCATGATCGTCAGCGAAGCTGCCTTCGCCCCGGCGACGCCGCCGGACACCGGCGCATCGACGAAGTGACGCCCGGCCGCGCGGACCCGCTCGGCGATGTCCGCCACGACACCGGCCGGACAGGTTGCCATCAGGCAGACGACGGCACCGGCAGGCAGCGCGGCCAGGGCGCCGCCGGCGAACAGGATCTGCTCGGCCTGGGCCGCGTTGACCACCATCAGTATCAGCGCATCGGCATCGGCAACAGCGGCCGCGGCGGAAGGTGCCGACTCGCCCCCGGCCTCGGCCAGCGCCGCCAGTGCCGTCGCATTGAGATCGATGCCGCTGACCTGGAAGCCCCGGCCAAGCAGATTTTTTGCCATCGGCAAGCCCATGGCGCCGAGTCCGGCAAATGCAATTTTTTTCATGAATTTCTCTCACGGAGAGGCGAACGCCGACGGCCCCGGGCCGTGGTGCTCGCCTCGGGACCGGTTAATAGACGGTGAAGGCGGGAACGAAGGAGACCAGGCCGAGGACGGTGATCGCCACCAGGTAGAACGGCCACAACTCCTTGACGATGGCGCCGACCTTTTCCCGCGAGATGGCCGCGGCGATGAACAGCGTCGTCCCGACCGGCGGCGTGAACAAGCCAATGCTGAGATTGACCGCCATCATGATGCCGAGCTGGACCAGATCGAGGCCGATCGCATTGCCGATCGCGACAAAGGTCGGGCCGAGCAGCAGGATCGCCGCGGGCAGGTCGAGGAACATCCCGACCACCAGCATGATCAGGTTGAGCATCAGGATGACCATCACCGGTGATTCAAGCGTGCGCACCGTCCACTGGGCCACCGCGGTCGGCACCGATTCGACGGTGAGCACATAGCCGACCAGATTGGAGGCGGCGATCACCAGCATCACGACGCCGGTGGTCACCGCGGTGTGCACCAGCGCATCGTAGAAGCGCTTCCAGCTCAGGTCGCGGTAGACCAGCATGCTGACCAGCAGGCCATAGGCGACGGCGATGACGCTGACTTCGGTCGGCGTGGCGATGCCGGCCCGGAGCAGGATGACGATGAACGCCGGCATGGCCAGCGCGGGTGCCGCCAGCAGTGTCGCCTTGGCCAGGCCGCGCCAGGTGAAGACATCGGCCAGGCGCTTGAAGCCGCGCAGCCGCCCCGACAGGTAGCAGGTCAGCATGAAGCCGGCGCAAAGGGCCAACCCCGGGATGACGCCGGCGAGGAACAGCGCGCCGATCGACTCGTTCGAGACTGCGGCATAGAGGATCAGCGGAATCGACGGCGGAATCAGGCCGGCGATGACCGACGACGAGGCGGTTGCGGCAGCGGCAAAAGCACCGGGGTAACCTTCGCGTTTCTGCCAGGGGATCAGCATCGAGCCGAGCGCGGACGCTTCGGCAACGGCCGAGCCGGAGACGCCGCCGAACACCGTCGAACCGACCACCGTGACTTGCCCCAGACCGCCGTGAAAGCGACCGACCAGGCTGGTGGCAAAATCGATCAGGCGCTTGCCCAGGGTGCCGCCCATCATCAGGTTGCCCGACAGCATGAAGAACGGGATGGCCAGCAGCGGGAAGCTCTGGGTCGGCTGGAAGATCTTGACGACAGCCGCCACGCTGGGCATGCCGCCGGCGGTGATCGCCGCCAGGCTGGAGCCGATCAGCAGCGCATAGCCGACCGGCAGGGCGAGGATCAGCAGCGCCCCGAACACGAGAATCATCATCAGGGTCATACGTCCTCCTCAACATGGTGGGTGCGCACGCCGAGCGGATCGGCAGCCAGCGACAGGTGGACAAGCGTGGTCAGCGCGGTGATGCCCAGGCCGACGAAACCGGCAATCAGGGCCATGTAGGCCCAGCGTGCCGTGATGCCGGTCACCGGGAACTCTTCGCCACCGGTGATGGCAACCACATCGAGGCCGATCCATGCCAGGTAGAAAAAGGTCGCTGCAATCAGGACCTGCTGCCCGAGCAAGAGCACGCGGTTTCCGGTGCGCCCGAGGAAGCCGTTGATCGCCGTCACCGCGATGTGCTGGCCGCGCTGGGCAGCCAGCACGACGCCGCTCATCACCAGCCAGGGGAAGAGGATGTTCGGCATTTCCGTCGGCCACCCCAGGCCCTGGTTGGTCGCGTAGCGCACGATCACTTCCGCCATCAGCGAGCCAAACATCGCCACCAGCGAAGTGATCGCCACCGCCACACTCAGGACGACAAGCAGACGATCGATCCAGCCTGCGAGTGCAGCGACGCCCTCAGGGCGCGCTGCGACCGTCGAGTGGGCGGCGTTCATTACTTGGCTGCCTCGGTGACGATCAGCTTGACCAGATCCGGGTACTGCTTCGCCCACTTGTCATAGACCGTCTTGGTCTTGGCGGCAAATGCCGCCTGATCGACCTCGTTGATCTTGACACCGGCGTCGGTCAGCTTCTTGCGCAGGTCGGCATCGGCAGCCAGCGACATCTGCCGGTTGAACTTGCCGGCTTCGATCGCCGCCTCCCTGATCGCCTGCTGGTCAGCCGGCTTGATGGTGTCCCAGATCATCTTGCTGGCCAGCAGCGGCGTCGTTTCGTACTTGTGCCCGGTCAGCGAGATGTACTTCTGTACTTCGTACACCTTGGACGAGTAGATGTTCATCAGCGGATTTTCCTGACCATCGAAGACCCCCTGCTGCAGCGCGATGTAGAGTTCGGAGAAAGCCAGGGGACCGGGGTTGGCGCCCAGGGCCTTGAAGATGTCGAGGGTGATCGGATCGGGCGGCGTGCGCACCTTGATCCCGGCCAGGTCTTCCGGTTTGACGATCGGCCGCTTGTTGTTGCTGGTGTGGCGAATGCCGTTGTCCCACAGCGCCAGCACCACCAGCCCCTTGGCCTTGGCCAGCTCGTTGAGCTTTTCCCCGATCGGACCATCGACCACCTTGTAGGCGTGATTGAGGTCGCGGAACAGGAAAGGCAGCCCGATCACCGAAAACTGCGGCACCACGCCCGACGTTGCCCCCTGCGAGTTGGTGCTGAACGCCAGGGTACCGAGGCGCATGTTGGTCAGCGACTCGGCGTCGTCGCCGAACTGCGCGTTGCCGCCAACTTCGATCTTGACCCGGCCGGCGGTTTTTTCGGCAACCAGCTGGGCGAACTTCAAGGATGCCTCGGCCTTCGGGTTGCCCGGCGCCGCGTTGTGCGAAAGGCGCAACACCTGCTGGGCCCAGCTTGCAGAAGAAGCGAATGCAAGGGCTGCGGCAACGGCAATCAGTGATTTTTTCATGTTTATCTCCTGTCTCTTCCTTGGCGTGTGCAGCCACACCATGTGGCTGCTCCTGTGCCTGTTTTGCTGTGGTCGGTAAATCTGTACGTCTAGCCGTGAATCAACATGCCGCCGTTGACGTCGATGACGGCACCGGTGATGTAGGACGAAAGCTCCGATGCCAGGAACAGATAGGCACCGGCGATTTCCCGCGCTTCACCCAGGCGGTTGAGGGGAACCCCGCCGGCAATCTCGGCCTTCTGCTGATCGGACAGCTTGCCCGTGGTGATGTCGGTCTGGATCAGCCCCGGCGTCACGCAATTGACGCGAATGTTATCCGGTCCGAACTCGCGCGCCATGGCCTTGGCCAGACCGAGCACGCCGGCCTTGGCGGCCGAGTAATGCGGACCGCCGAGGATACCGCCGCCGCGCTGGGCCGACACCGACGACATGCAGGCAATCGAACCGGCGCCCTGTTGCTTCATGTAGGGAATGAGCGCCTGGGAAAGATAGAGGACGCCGCGCAGATTGACGTCGAGGATGCGATCCCAGCTTGCCTGATCGATCTCCAGGGTCTTGACCGGCTGGGTGATGCCGGCATTGTTGATCAGGACATCGACCTTGCCGAGCGCAGCCACGACCGCTTCGGCGGCTTTCTGGCAGGCATCGCGGTCGGCCACGTTGCAGGCCACACCGATATGTCCGGGGCCGATCGAGCCCGCGGCCTGGACGGCAGCAGCGCCATCCAGATCGAGAATGGCCACGCGCGCGCCGTGCTCGGCGAACAGCCTGGCCGTCGCCAACCCGATTCCGCGCGGGGAAGCCGCCCCCGAGATGACGGCAACCTTGCCGTCGAGCAGTCCGGTAACTTGTGTCATGGATTCTCCTTGGTCAGGGGGCTGTCGCCCCCGGTGGTCACGGTTGGCGGACTAGCCCAGCCAGCCCTTGATGGTTTGGATCATGGCCTCGGTCGAAATGCCGTAGCGGTCGTGCAGGGTCGGCAAGGCGCCGGCATCGAGGAAGGCATCCGGCAGCGCGATCTGGCGGAATGGCGGGGTGATGCCGGCCGTCAGCAAGGCCGTCGCCACCGCTTCGCCAAGACCGCCGATGACGGTATGGTTCTCGGCCACCACCACCAGGCGGCCGGAACGGCTGGCTTCGGCAATGATGGTCGCGGTATCGAGCGGCTTGATCGTCGGCACGTGGAGCACGCCGACGTCCACGCTGTCGGCCTGCAGCGCCTTGGCCACTTCCAGCGCCCGCATGGTCAGGATGCCGGAAGAGATGACCAGGACATCCCTGCCGTCGCGCAGCATCTTGGCCTTGCCCAACTCGAACTTGTAGTCGTACTCGTCGAGCACCAGGGGCACGTTGCCGCGCAGCAGGCGCATGTACACCGGCCCCTTGTGGGCGGCGATGGCCGGCACCGCCTGCTCGGTATCGAGGGCATCGCAGGGATCGACAATGGTCATGCCGGGAATGGCACGGACCAGGGCCAGATCTTCGGCGGCCTGGTGGCTCGGGCCGTAACCGGTGGTCAGGCCGGGCAGCGCGCAGCACATCTTGACGTTGAGGTTTTCCTCGGCGATCACCTGATGCACGAAGTCGAATGCGCGGCGCGTGCCGAACACCGCGTAGGTGGTCGCGAAGGGTACGAAGCCTTCCTTGGCCATGCCACCGGCAGAAGCCATCAGCAACTGCTCGGCCATGCCCATCTGGAAAAACCGCTCCGGGCAGGCCTGGGCAAACAGATGCAGGTCGGTGTATTTGGCCAGATCGGCGGTGAGGCCGACGATCTCCGGACGCTGGCGGGCCAGTTCGACGAGGGCGTGGCCGAACGGCGCGGCCTTCACCCGCTGACCTTCGGAAGCGATGGAGGCGATCATCGCCGAGGTTTTCAGGCGCGGCTTGGTGGTGGCGTTCATCGGGCGGCTCCTTGCGCTTGGTCGAGGATTTCGATGGCCTGCTGCCATTCGGGTGGATCGACCCGGATGAAGTGGTTCTTCTCGCGCGTCTCGAGGAAGGGAACGCCCTTGCCCATCAGCGTATCGACGAGGATCACCCGGGGCCTGGCATCGGGCAGTTGGCGCGCGGCATCGAACGCAGCGATGACGGCGGGCAGATCGTTGCCATTCACCCGCTGCACGTGCCAGCCGAAGGCTGCCCACTTGTCGGCGAGCGGCTCGAAGCCCATGACCTTCGACGACGGACCATCGGCCTGCTGGTTGTTGATATCGACCAGGCAGATGAGGTTGGCCAGGCCGTGGTGGGCGGCGCCCAGCGCGGCCTCCCAGGTGGAGCCCTCGTCGAGTTCGCCGTCCGACATCGAGTTGTACACGAAGGCGGGGTTGCCCTTCAGACGCAGGCCCAGGGCAATCCCGACCGCGATCGGCAAGCCCTGGCCGAGCGAGCCGCCGGAGATTTCCATACCCGGCGTGTAGGTCGCCATGCCGGACATCGGCAGGCGGCTGTCATCGCTGCCGTAGGTTTCCAGCTCCTCTTCCGGAAGAATGCCGGCCTCGATCAGCGCAGCGTAATGCGCGATGGCGTAGTGGCCGTGCGAGAGCAGGAAGCGGTCGCGCCCTTCCCACTCGGGATCCTCGGGTTTGAAATTCATGGCATGGCAGTACGCCGTTGCCAGCACATCGGCGTAACCCAGCGCCTGACCGACATAGCCCTGCCCCTGGACTTCGCCCATCTGCAGCGCATAACGGCGAATGCGGTAGGCGTGCTCGGCGATTCTGGCATGGGTCGCGGTATCGCAAGTTTCCACGCATATCTCCTCATCGGTGCCGGATCGACATCGCCTCCGATCGGCAGTGGTTGAAATTCTGGAAGAGAAACTCTCCACCTGGCGTCGCCTTTCCGCTGCTGCTGCGATGTGTCCGGCGAGTGATGAGTAGGTTAGGGACTTGCAGAAATTCACTCAAACGAATAATCATTCACTATTGTTTAACTCAGCTAATGTGAATGCTGCCATGCACCATCGTATTCCACTCAAAGCAGTACAAGCTTTTGAGGCGGCTGCGCGCCTTTCATCTTTTGCTCTCGCAGCAGAAGAATTGTTCGTGACGCCCTCCGCGATCAGCCAGCAAATCAAGAATCTGGAGGAGAAATTCGAGGTCCGCCTGTTCCATCGCGTCCACCGCGCCGTCGTCCTGACCGACGCCGGACGCCGCTACGCCGAGGAGATTTCAGCCGCTTTCGCGCGGATCGAGAGCGCCACCAAGGCCCTCGGACGGACCGCCAAAAGCGACATCCTGAGCGTGCATTCGACGCCCAGCTTCGCCACGCAGTGGCTGATGCCCCGCCTGGCCCGCTTCAGCGCCCTCTTTCCCGATATCGACGTCAGGCTGAATGCCTCCTATCCGGCGCCGGTCGATCTGTTGAAGGGGATTGCCGATATCGACATCCGCTACGGCATGGACAAATTGCTCCCGGCGGGCACGATGGTCTTCCCCTTTCCCCAGGAAACCATCGTCCCGCTCTGCTCACCGGCCCTCATCGCCGGTCCCAACCCGATCCGCAGCCCCGAAGACCTGCGCCACCACACGCTGATTCACAGCGAGGTCTGCTATGTCAGCTGGCAGGACTGGATGCGCCAGCATCGCAAGGTCAAGCTCGATATCTCGCGGGGGCCGCGTTTCGACCGCTCCTTCATGGCCATCAGCGCCGCTGCCGACGGCATCGGCGTGTGTCTGGAAAGCCTGCTGCTGGTCCAGCGGGAACTCGAATCGGGGCGCCTGATCGCGCCATTTGGGCTGGAAGGCCCGAAGGTTCAGGGCTATACCTTCAACATCCTGAGATCGCAGGCGGATTTGCCGAAGATACGGAATTTCCAGGACTGGCTGTTCGAGGAGCTACGCAAGATGCCATTGATGTAGGGCCGATGAAATCGCGCCGGCAGCAAACCCCGGAAAGCAAAAAGCCAGCTTTTCAGCTGGCTTTTCACATGAATCTCTGGCTCCTCGACCTGGGCTCGAACCAGGGACCTACGGATTAACAGTCCGGCGCTCTACCGACTGAGCTATCGAGGAACTATGCCGCCGTGACGGCGGAGGCGCGCATTATAGACAAAATTTTCGCCGGCGGTACAGTTCTCTGCAGCGTGCGTAAAATTCCCCGGCACACCGGTGACGATCGAGAACCCGGGCGCCCGCGACGATGTCTGAACCAGGCAAGGGAAATCAGGGGGGAAATATCTTGCTGGACTCATTGAAGGCCTGTCTCAGTCGCTGCTGCCTGCTGATTGCCTTGCTGTTGCCGGCGGTTGCTGCAGCGATCGATTTCAAGGAAGTGTTCGAAACGCACGGCACGATCATGCTGTTGATCGAACCCGACTCCGGCCGGATCGTCGACGCCAATCCTGCCGCAGCCAGTTTCTACGGATACGAGCGGGATGTGCTCAGGACGATGAGCATCCAGCAGATCAATACCCTGAGCCGGGAGCAGGTCGCCGCCGAGCGGGCCCAGGCCGAGCGCGAGGGGCGCAACTATTTCGTCTTCCGCCACGCGCTGGCCGATGGTCAGCTGCGCACGGTCGAGGTGCAATCGCAGCCGGTCACCGATAACGGTCGCCGGCTGCTGCTTTCGCTGATCCACGACGTCACGCCGGGGCGCCGCTTCGACCAGGGGATGCTCCATTACCAGCAAAGACTGGAAGAACTGGTCGCCTTGCGCACCGCCGAAGCGGAATTGCGCAATCACGTGATCATCGCCGTGCTGCTGGCCGGCTTGCTGGTCACCATTACGATCGTGCTCGCACTGTACTGGGCCATCCGCAAGCGCCGCCGGGCCGAGGCCGAGCTGCAGCGATTCACCCGCAACTTCGAGACCTTTCTCGACCACACCAGCGACTTCGTGTATTTCAAGGACGCCGACAGCCGTTTCCTGTTTTGCAGCCAGACGATGGCCGACATCACCGGTCACCGCCACTGGCGCGAGTTGCTGGGCAAGCACGACCGCGAGGTTTTCCCGCCGGAGACGGCAACGATCTACGAGGAAGAGGAACGCCAGATTTTTGCCGACGGCAAGCCGATGCTCGACTGGATCCAGCCCTATTACGACGCGCAGGGGCGGCACTGCTTCGTGCAGACCAACAAATGGCCGTTGTTCGACCAGCACGGCAAGGTCGTCGGCATTTTCGGCATCAGCCGCGACATCACCGAACACCGGCGGATCGAAGCCGAACTTGAAGGCTACCGCAACCACCTCGAGGCGCTGGTCGAAAACCGCACGGTCGAGCTGATCGCCGCTCGCGACGCTGCCGAAAGCGCCAATCGCGCCAAGAGCACCTTCCTGGCCAACATGAGTCACGAACTGCGGACGCCGCTCAACGGCGTGCTCGGGATGATCGAACTGGCCAGGCGGAACATGCAGGATGCCCGCGGGCAGAACCAGCTCGATCTGGCCAAACAGTCTGCTGAACGCCTGCTCAGGGTCCTCAACGACATCCTCGACATCGCCCGCATCGAAGCGGCCCGCGTCGTCCTCGACAACCTGCCCCTGCAACTCGGCCAGCGCGTCGACCGGGCGCTTGGCGAACTCGCCGCCGCGGCGGCCGCAAAAGACCTGGCGCTCAGCGCCGAGGTGCCGGCGGAACTCGCCACGCTGCCGCTCAAGGGCGACCCGCAGCGACTCGACCAGATCCTGCACCATCTGCTCGGCAACGCCATCAAGTTCACCGAACGGGGTACGGTCAGCGTCCGCGTCAGCACCATCGACGAAGGTCCCGACGCAGTGCGGGTGCGTTTCGCCATCATCGACACCGGCGTCGGCGTCGAAGCGGAAGCGCAGGCCCGCCTGTTCAGCGTTTTCGAGCAGGCCGACAACAGCAGCACCCGCCGCTACGGCGGCACCGGCCTCGGCCTGGCCATCAGCAAACGCCTGGTGCAACTGATGGGTGGCGAGATCGGCGTGAACAGCACGGCGGGCCAAGGCAGCGAGTTCTGGTTTATCCTAGTGCTGAAGAAACAGGAGTCTGCCGCCCCGCCGGCAAGCACAACAACACCATGAAGGACTACCTGCCCGACTGGGCACACCCGTGGCTGGAACTGATCACCCTCGGCCTGCAGATCGTTCTCATCATCGCCGCCGCGCTGCTGTTGCGCGCCCTAGTCGTGCGCATCATCACCCGCCTGGTACGCAGCCACAACCTGCCGCTCGAGCTGATCGTCGGCGGCCGGCGCTTCACCAGCATCGTCGTGTTCACCAGCGTCGTCCTGCTCGTGCTCGACCGCTTCAACGTCTCCGGCGCGGTGCTGTGGACCGCCATCACCGGCTTCGCGACGGTCGCCGCGGTGGCCTTCTTTGCCGCCTGGAGCGTGCTTTCCAACATCTTCTGCGCGGTGCTGATCTACACCACCCGGCCCTTTCGCCTGCACGACCACATCGAGATCCTGGAAAATGGCGACAAGCCCGGCCTCGGCGGCGAGGTGCTGGACATCCGGCTGATCTACACGACCATCCGCGAAACCCTGCCCGGCCGCGAGCCGACCTTGCTGCAGGTGCCCAACAGCCTGTTCTTCCAGCGCCTGTTGCGGGTCCGCATCGTCGACGGCGAACTGCCGCCGCTGCATTCCTGATCGACGCTTGACAGTCCGCCGGCCCTTCCCCGACACTGCCCCCATGAACTTCACCGCCAGCGCACTCCGCCGACGTACCGCCGACGCCCGACGTCAATCGGGCGAGCCGGGCCGCGCGCACGCTCAGCGACGGCGGATGGCAGCGCGCCGCTAGCGGCGCCGACGCAAACCCGGCGTCACCCCCGCTTTTTCGCACCAGGCCACGGCTCACCCCGTGGCCTTTTTGTTGCGCCCCCGTTTTTCCCCTGTGGTTTTTTGCCTTTTCAAGGAGTCGACCGTGAACCATCCATCCGCCCTTCCTTCCGCCGCCAGCCTGATGCCGATCGCCGCCCGCCCGGACGTCCTCTTCGTCCGCGGCCAAGGCGCCTGGCTGTTCGATGCCGCAGGCCGCCGCTACCTCGACTGGATGCAGGGCTGGGCGGTCAATTGCCTGGGCCATTCGCCGCAGGTGATCGTCGATGCCGTTGCGCAACAGGCGGCGACGCTGCTCAACCCCGGCCCGGCCTTTCACAACCTGCCGGCGATGCGCCTGGCCGAGAAACTCACTGCGCACAGCGGCTTCGACCACGTCTTCTTCGCCAGCTCCGGCGCCGAGGCCAACGAAGGCGCGATCAAGCTGGCGCGCAAGTGGGGGCAGTTGCACAAGGGCGGCGCGCACGAGATCGTCACCTTCGTCGACGGCTTCCACGGGCGCACGCTGGCGACCATGTCGGCCAGCGGCAAGCCCGGCTGGGACACGCTTTTCGCGCCGCAGGTGGCGGGCTTCCCGAAAGCGCGGCTGAACGACATCGCCACGGTCGACCGGCTGATCGGGCCAAAAACCGTCGCCGTCATGCTCGAACCGATCCAGGGCGAGGCCGGCGTCATCCCGGCCAGCGGCGACTTCCTGCGCCAGTTGCGGCAGTTGTGCGACGAGCGGCAACTGCTGCTCATCGTCGACGAAGTGCAGACCGGCGTCGGCCGCACCGGCCACCTCTTCGCCCATAGCGCGCACGGCATCCAGCCGGACATCATGACGCTCGGCAAGGGTCTCGGCGGCGGACTGCCGATCTCGGCGCTGCTCGCCACCCGCGCCGCCTCCTGCTTCGCGCCCGGCGACCAGGGCGGCACCTACTGCGGCAACCCGCTGGTCTGCGCCGCCGGGCTGGCCGTGCTCGACACCCTGCTCGCCGACGGCTTCCTCGCCGCCAGCCGGCAGCGCGGCGAGCAGCTCGCCGCCGCGCTGCGCGCGCTGTCCTCCGAACTCGGCCTCGGCGCAGTGCGCGGCGAAGGTTTCCTGCTCGCCCTCGAACTCGGCACCGACCTCGGCCCGGCCATCGCCACCCGCGCCCGCGACCTCGGCCTGCTGGTCAACGCGCCGCGCCCGCACTGCCTGCGCCTGATGCCGGCGCTGAACACCAGCGCCGCGGAAATCACCGAAGGCATCGCCCTGCTCCGCCGCGCCATTGCCGACGTGCAAGAGGCACAAGCATGAGCCCGGCGTCGACGCGCAATTCACGCCGCCGGTCGAACGCCTGACGTTCACGGTCAACCTGCCCGGCGAGGCAAATTTGCCCGGCAGCCACGGCGAACCGCTGGCGGCGGTGCTGCAAGTGCTGGAAAGCGCCGGCGATTACCGCGAAGTCGCCGACCATCTGCCGGACATCGACATTACAATCAGATAAAAAACCCAGGAGACAAACATGCCCGTCAAGATCATCGGCCTGATCCGCCTGAAAGACCCGACCGCCTTCGAAACCTACCGCAAGCAGGTCGGCGCCACCGTCGAACACCACGGCGGCAGCATCGTCGCCCGCGGCACGGTCGACAAGACCTACTGGAACGAACTCCCCTGCGCCGCCTTCGAGGCCTGCGTCGAACTCAGCTTCCCAAGCACCGAAGCCGCCGACCGCTGGGCCGACAGCCCGGAATACCGGGCAATCGTGCCGGTGCGCGAGAAGGCAATGGATTTGCTGTTGTTTCGGGTGGATGGGTGAGGTGGTAGCGCTTTGGTGGCTGCTGTCGGCCATAACCAGTCATTCAAGATTTACCCTGATAGCCGCCATCCCGTCGCCTTTCCGACGTCCGCATTATTGGAGTTGTTATACAACCCAGCCGACGCGACTTCCTTGATCGAGTAGCGATTCCGAAAGCATAATGGCTGCATGAATATCTATTCATGCTCGGACGCAGCGGGTCCGTCAAGTAACCGTTATGCATCTCAAGGAGACACCGATGGCTGCTGAAGTGGTACTCGATACACTTCTTTTTGTTGATACCAATGTTCTTTTGGATTTCTACCGAATCAGGAAGACTGACATCAGCACGAAGTATCTTGAGCAGTTGGAGGCCTGCAAGGACCGACTGATCGTCGGTTCACAGATCGAGATGGAGTACAAGAAGAACCGCCAGCGTGTCATCGTTGAGTCGTTGAACAACTTTACTGCCCCGGACTGGGGAAAGCTTACAGTTCCCGCACTTGTTGCTGACCTTCAAGCAACCAAGATGATCGACAAGAAGAAAAAAGAGCTTATTGCGCAACACAAGAAGGTCAACGAAAAAATTCAAGCAGTCCTCAGTGATCCAACACATCACGACCCCGTGTATCAAACGTTACAGCGCATTTTCAAGAACAATTCACCATTCAATCTTTCCCGCTCAAAGAAGGAGCGCTTTTCGGTACGAAATTTAGCCAAAAAGCGGTTCACACTTGGCTATCCGCCAAGAAAGCAAGGCGACACATCCATTGGTGACGCAGTGAACTGGGAATGGATTGTCAAATGCTCAGCCGATAGCGGAAAGCACGTCGTAATAGTTACTCGGGACACCGATTACGGAGCAATTTACGACGGAAAATCATATTTGAATGACTGGCTTAAGCAGGAATTCAGCGAGCGAGTAAGCAAGAAGAGAAAAATAATCCTCACCGACAAACTGTCGGCAGGTCTCAAAATCGTCCATGCTGCCGTCACGAAGGAAATGGAAGAGGAAGAGGAAAAGCTGTTGGCGGAAATTCTTGCGGAATTCGAAGACCTTTCCGATGCATAGCAATCCGGACCAGCAGATAGTCGGCCAGCTGCGCTGACCGTCTGCCGCTGACCTTTGTCGTTCCTAACCGTCCGCTTTTTTATGTGCCGTAGTTCCGCTTTGGGTCGAAAACAGCCCCCAAAAAGCCAAACGGCCATCTCCTGAGAGATGGCCGTTTGGCTTTGTTCTGGCTCCTCGACCTGGGCTCGAACCAGGGACCTACGGATTAACAGTCCGGCGCTCTACCGACTGAGCTATCGAGGAAAAGTCCCGCCGGGCGGCGAGAGGCGCGGATTATAACCAGGTTTTCGGAAAAGGCCTAGTGCTCTGCGTCTTCGTCGGTCGCTGCGGTTTTTTCCGGATTTTCACGGTCGACCGTCAAACTCGCGGCTTTTTCCAGTTCGGCCTGGCGGGTGGCGCGCAGGGTCGGGGTTTCCAGGCTGATGCGGCCGAGGGTGCCGGTGCGGTAGTCGTTGAGCAGGATGCCGGCGGCCTTTTCCAGGTCGAGCTCGCCGCCGCGGCCCTTGATGATGCAGCCGCGCTTGCGGGCGATGCCTTCGAGCACGGCAACCGCGTCCATGCCTTGCAGGTCGAAGCCGTAACGGGCCTGGAGCAGCGCCGGGTAGTGTTCGAGCAGGTAACCGGCGAGCCAGGTGGCGACTTCGTCGTCGATGTAGGCGTTGACGCCGACCGAGTGGCTGGCGGCCATCATCAGGCCGTCGATCGGGTGGTCGATCTTCGGCCAGAGCATGCCCGGGGTGTCGTAGATGGTCAGCCGCGAGCTGATGTCGATGCGCTGCTGGCTCTTGGTCACCGCCGGCTGGTCGCCGACGGCGGCGACCTTCTTCTTGACCAGGGCGTTCATCAGCGTCGATTTGCCGACGTTGGGGATGCCCATGATCATCAGCCGCAGCGGCTTGACCGCGTCGTTGCGGTGCGGCGCCAGTTTCTGCGCCAGGCCGGGGATCTTGGCGACGTCGCCGGGTTTCTTGCACGAGATGGCGACCGCCATCACGCCCGGCTGCTTGCCGAAGTGTTCGAGCCAGGCCTTGGTCACCGCCGGGTCGGCGATGTCGGCCTTGTTCAAGAGCTTCAGGCAGGGGCGCTGGCGGAAGGTGCGCAGCTCGTGGATCATCGGGTTGCTGGAGGCCTGCGGCAGGCGGGCGTCGAGCACTTCGACGACGACGTCGGCCATGGCCAGCGTCTCGCCCGCTTTCTTGCGGGCCTGGGTCATGTGACCGGGATACCACTGGATCGACATCGTTCAGCCTCCGGTGACGGGCGGGAAGAAGGCGATTTCGTCGCCGTCGCGGATCGCGGCGTCGGCCTTGGCCATTTCCTGATTGACGGCGCAGCGCAGGTTCCTGGCGGTGGCCAGTTCGGCCCGGCCCTGGCCGACCAGCCAGTCGCGCAGCTGGCCGACGCTGGCGACGCCGGCCGGCAGCTCGACGGTTTCGCCGGCAGTGCCGAAGGCTTCGCGCAGGCTGGCGAAGTAAAGGATGTTCACGCTCATGCCAGCAACTCCGCAAAAGTGACGAAACGGACGCTGTCGCCCGCTTGAACCGCCTGTCCCGGCGGATTGAGGACCAGCCCGTCGCTCCAGCACAGCGAGGTGACGACGGCCGAACCCTGGTTCGGGTAAAGCTCGACGCGGCCGGCGTCGTTGATCCGGGCGCGCAGGAATTCGAGGCGGCTGTCCGGCCGGCTCCAGGTGAAGTCGGCGGTCAACGGCAGGCGCTTCGGCAGCACCTCGGCGACGCCCTGCAGGCGCAGGATGAAGGGGCGCACCAGCATCAGGCATGTGACGAAGGCGGCGACCGGATTGCCCGGCAGGCCGATGAACCATGCCTTGCCGCCGTCGGGCTTGCGCACTTCGCCGAAAGCCAGCGGCTTGCCCGGCTTGATCGCGATCTTCCACATGTCGAGCCGGCCTTCGGCTTCGACTGCCGGCTTGACGTGGTCTTCCTCGCCGACCGAGACGCCGCCGCTGGTGACGATCAGGTCGTTGTCGGCGGCGGCGAGGCGCAGCGCGTCGCGGGTGGCGTCGAGGCGGTCGGGCACGCTGCCGAGGTCGCGCACTTCGCAGCCGAGGCCTTCGAGCAGCGCGCGCAGCGCATAGCGGTTGGAGTTGTAGATGGCGCCGGGCGGCAGCGGCTCACCGGGTTGGACCAGTTCGTCGCCGGTGAAGAACATGCCGACGCGCACGCGCCGATGCACCGGCAGTTCCGGCAGGCCGGCCGAGGCGGCGAGCGCGATTTCCTGGGCGCGCAGGCGGATGCCGGCAGGCAGGATTTCGTTGCCGGCGGCGATGTCCTCGCCGCGTCGGCGGATGTTCTCGCCGGGGCGCGGCAGGTGGTTGAGGGTGACGACGCCGTCGCCGGCGTCGCAGCGCTCCTGCATGATCACCGCGTCGGCGCCGGCCGGCACCGGGGCGCCGGTGAAGATGCGGGCGGCGCTGCCGGGCTGCAGTTCGCTGCCGACGCTGCCGGCGGGAATGCGCTGGCTGACCGGCAGCGTCACGCCGGCCTGCGGCAGATCGCCAAGGCGCACGGCGTAGCCGTCCATCGCCGAATTGTCGAGCGGCGGCACGTCGACCGTGGACGTCTGCGCCTGCGCCAGCACGCGGCCGGCGGCGGCGGTCAGCGGAACGTGGCGGACTTCGGCCACCGGGCGGGCGGCGGCAAGCAATTGTTCGAGGGCTTGTTCGTAACTGAGCATGATCAGACCTTGAGTTGGCAGTGGCCGATGATGAAGTCGGCCAGCGCGGCGATGTCGTTGAGCGGCAGCACCGGGATGGTCGCGGCAATGGCTGCGTCGCTGGCGACGGCAACGATGTCGTCGCGTTCGGCAAAGAGCGGCGGCTTGCCGTGGGCCGGCCGGTGCACCTCCAGCTTGGGCACCGGTTCCTGCTTGAAGCCCTCGACCAGCACCAGGTCGCACGGCGCCAGCCGGGCCAGCAGTTCGGCCAGTTGCGGCTCGGGCTCGGCGCGGCATTCGTGCATCAGCGCCCAGCGCGTGCCGCAGGCGAGCATCACCTCGGCAGCGCCGGCCTCGCGGTGGCGCCAGGAATCCTTGCCGGGTTTGTCGATGTCGAAACCGTGGTGCGCGTGCTTGATCACCGAGACCTTGAGGCCGCGCGCGATCAGCGCCGGAATCAGCTTTTCCAGCAGCGTCGTCTTGCCGGAGCCGGACCAGCCGGCGATGCCAAAAACTTTCATGCCCGGATTCTACCCGTTCAGGCCGCGAACACCGGCGCGAAGCCGCCGCCGGGGGTGCGGAAGTTGGTCGTCTGCCCCTGGTAGAGGCGGGCCGCGACGCACTGGATGCGGCCGGCGTAAACGTAGCAGCGGAAGTCGGCCTTCATCGTCTGCGCTTCGCCATTGACGATGACTTCGTGCTCGGAAGGCGGGGCGATTTCCTGGGCGATGTAATGGCCGGCGAGGATTTCGTCGAAGACGCGGCGGGTCAGCTTGTCGCCGCGATAGGCGGCGCGGCTGCCGAAACCGGCCGGCGGCTTGAAGAACCAGCGCTTGCGCCCGGCCCACAGCGCTTCGGCGTCGGCCGGATCGACCGCGATGGTGCGCGGCACGCCGGCCTGCAAAATTGCCTGGATCTGACGGTCGACCGTCAGATCGGCGAGTTTTTGCGGGTCGGAGAGGGTCATCAGGTGGCGCTTGTCGGCGTGCGTCGCATGCACCGCCGGGTGCGGCGTCAGGACCACGCCGCCGGCCGCGAAGACGGCAGCGATGTCACGGTCGACCGGCGTTTCCAGGTAAAAATCGGTGAGCCGGTTGTAGATCAGGTCGACCGGCTCGCCGGCCAGCAGCAGGCGGTCGCCGGCGCGGACGAAATCGGCCGGGTCGGCAATCGCCGCAGCGATGCCATGGGCGACGAAGAGCTCGCGGAAGAGTTCGAACTCCGGCGCCAGGAACTGCCCGGCCGGCGCCTCGTCGACGATGGCGATGCGGGTCAGCGGCGCGCCGCCGCGCGCCAGCCGCCACTCGGTGCGGAACATGGCGACGATCTCGGCAACGAAGGCGGCCGCCGCGTCGGCGTGGCCGCGAGCGGCCAGCAGGTAGGCGTTGAGCAGGCCGCCGCCGGCGTTGGTGTTGATCTCGATGAGTTTCGGGCCGGCGGCCGTCAGATGGAAGTCGTAGCCCATGAACACGCCGCGCGCCGCGGTCGGCACGCGGGCGATGGCCGGCGCGGCGGCAAGCGCGGCGTCGCGCAGGGCCGGCAGCGCCAGCACCGTTTCGCAGGCGTCGACGATGGCCGCCATCGCCGCCAGCTGCGCCGGCTCGACGCGGATTTCGGCGGCGGAGAAGAGTTGCGGCTGGCGCGCCGCGATCTGGTCGAAGGTGGTTTTCATCGGTTGGCGAAGAAATCGAGGACGACCTGCAGCTCGCGCGTCCGCTTCATCGGCGGCAGGCTCTGCCAGACGCGGCGGCCGTAGGGTTTGGTGATCAGGCGCGGGTCGCAGATCATCAGCACGCCCTTGTCGGCCTCGTCGCGGATCAACCGGCCGGCGCCCTGCTTGACGTTGATCACGGCGCGCGGCAGCTGGTATTCGATGAAGGCGTTGCGCCCCTGCTTCTTCATTTCCTCGATCCGTGCCGAGAGCACCGGATCGTCGGGCGGGGCGAAGGGAATCTTGTCGATGACCACCAGCGAGAGCGCCTCGCCGCGCACGTCCACGCCTTCCCAGAAACTCTGGCTGCCGACCAGGATCGCCGCGCCGTGGTGGCGGAAGCGCTGCAGCAGGTCGTTCTTGCTGCCCTCGCCCTGGACCAGCAAGGGCATGTCGAGGCCTTCTTCCTCGAGCCTGGCCTTGAGCAGCTCGTGGGTGCGGCGCATCGCGCGCAGGCTGGTGCACAGGAAGAAAGCGCCGCCGCGCGCCGCCTTCAGCGCCGGCCAGGCGGCATCGACGACGGCCTCGGTGTAGTTCCAGGCGTTCGGGTCGGGCATGCCGAGCGGCGCGTAGAGCACGGCCTGCTCGCCGTAGTCGAAAGGACTCTGCCAGCAGGCCGAATCGGGGTCGCCGAGACCGAGTTCGGCGCAGTAATGATGGAACTTGCCCTGCACGGCGAGCGTCGCCGAGGTGAAGATCCAGGCGCGCGGATGCCCGCCCATCTGCTTGCGGAAGATGCTGGCGACGTCGAGCGGCGTCGCGTTGAGCTGCAATGAATGGGTGAAGGCCTCGCCCCAATAGACGTAGCCGGCGTCGGCCGGTTGCTGCCACTGGCCGAGCTGGCGGACCAGATCGCCGGCGCGCTGCCAGCACTTTTCCAGGCCTTCGGCGCGCTCGGCCTGGGTTTCGAGGATGGCGGCGAAGCGCCCGGTTTCTTCGAGCAGGACCTGCAAGGCCGGGGCAAACTCCGGCTTTTCCAGCAACTGGCCGGCGGAGAAACGGCCGGTATCGAGGCCGACGGCCAGGCGCAGGTCCTTGGCCGCCTTTTCCAGCGCCTTGCTCGCCACCGGCAGGTCGAGGCAGTCGCGCGCGTGGGTCAGCGCCTCGGTTCGCGCGTCGCGGGCGAGATCGAGGAATTGCGCGGTGGACACGCTGTCGCCGAAGAACAGCGTCGCCACTTCCGGCAACTGGTGGGCTTCGTCGAAGATCACCGTGTTGCAGGCCGGGAGCAGTTCGGCCATGCCCTCGTCGCGGAGCATCACGTCGGCGAAGAAGAGATGGTGATTGACCACGACCAGGTCGGCGGCCATCGCCTCCTTGCGCGCCTGCATCACGAAGCAGTCCTTGTAGTCGGGGCAGTCCTGGCCGAGACAGTTGTCGCGCGTCGAAGTGACATGACCCCACACCGGCGAATTTTCGTTGACCTCGACGCACTCGGCCTTGTCGCCGGTCTGCGTGGTCTTGGCGAAGACCGAGATGCGGCGCGCGTCGGCGGCGTCCTCGCGGCTCAGGAAGCGGCCGTCGGCCAGCGAGCGCTGCAGGTGGTAGGGACAGACGTAGTTGGCGCGGCCCTTGAGCAGCGCGATCCTGACCGGCGCCTTGAGGATCTCGCGCACGGTCGGCAGGTCCTTGTTGAACAGCTGGTCCTGCAGCGTCTTGGTGCCGGTCGACACGATCACCTTGCCGTTCGACTTGAGCGCCGGCACCAGGTAGGCGAAGGTCTTGCCGGTGCCAGTGCCGGCCTCGGCGATGAACACCGCGTTGTTGCGGATCGCCTCGGCGATGCGCTCGGCCATCTCGACCTGCTGCGGGCGAATGCGGTAACCGTCGATGGCGCGGGCGAAGGCGCCGTCGGGCGAGAAGATTTCCTGGAGGCTGGACAAGATCGGCGAAGGGGCGGCGAGGAATGCGGCCGCGGCATCTTAACAGAAGCCCGGCCAACGCACCGCAGCGCGCCTTTTGCATTGCAACATGATTTCCCGAAACAATCGCGAAACCATTGCACAGCGCGGATTCTGTTTTTGTTGCAACGCACAATTTTTTGACAAAAAACGGCGTCGACCGTGATAGATTGCGAACTACAGGAAACGAATCGCCCCGCCGTCATGCGCCAGCCCCCATCGCCAGCCCACTTCACCCCGCGCCGCCCGAGCGTGCCGCAGCGGCTGTGCGGGCTGCTCTTCGCGCTTTTCCTGCTCGCCCACCTGTTGCTGCTCGCCGGCCTTGCCCTGCGCGCCGACGCGGTCGGCGAAATCGTGCAGGCAATCCACGCGCACGGACTGCTGGCCAAGCCGCATCCGGCACTGCTCTCGCTGGTCGCCGCCGGCGTCACCGGCCTGCTCGTCAGCCAGGCCTGGCTGGCCCTGCGCCGCCTCGCCCGCCGTCACGAGCCGGCGGGTGTCGACGGCCTCGGCTGGCTGCAGGCCGGCAGCAGCATCGCCGTCTTCCTGTTCACCGGCGACTACCTGCACGGCCTGCTCAACCCGCCGGCCACCGAAGCTGCCGGCAGCGGCATCTGGCCGGTCTGCATCGCCCTGCTCTTCGCCATCGAGGTGCACGCCGGCGTCATCATCTACCGTCGTTTCGCCGGCAACGGCGACAGCGCACGGCCATCGGCACCGCCACGGCTGCGCCATGCCTTTGCCGCATTCTTCCTCGTCCTCGGCGTCGGCACGCTCGCCGCCTGGAACGAAATTGCCCCCGGCGGTGCCGAGGCGCCACCGGTCATGCCGCTCCCGGGCAAGCCTCTCGATCGGCAGGCAACGAATCCGGCAACCACAGGTTGAACTCGGCACCGGCCTCGCTCTCGCCGAGGAAAGCCCGCCCGCCGTGCAGTTCGGCGATGCGCCGGACCAGGTAGAGCCCGAGCCCGGCACCGGGAATGTCGGCACGGTGCTGGCCGCGCACGTAGCAGTCAAAAAGCTGCTCGCGCAGCGCCGGCGGGATGCCCTCGCCGTGGTCGCGAACCCTGACCAGCACGGCGCCGGCCTGCACCAGCACGGCGACCTCGACCGGCTGGTCCGCCGGCGAATAGGCCAGGGCATTGCCGATCAGGTTCTTGATGGCGACGGCGACCAGTTCCCGGTCGGCGTCGACCATGACCGTCGCCGGCGCACTCACCGCAATCCGCTGCGCCGCCTCGAAATCGGCGACCAGGCGGGCAACCAGCGCAACCAGGTCGAAACGCTGCGGGCGCAGCACCAGCGATGAACCGTCGAGCCGGTCCTTGTGCAGGAAGCATTCGCTGAGGGCGCTCAACCGCTTGACGCCACGGCGGATCCGGTCGAGCCGGCGGCCGACTTCGGGCGTCCCGGCATCGACCAGATGGCTCAGGGTCTGCGCCGCGCCGTCGATCATCGCCAGCGGCGTCTTGATTTCATGCGAGAGCATCGCCACCAGGCGCCCCTGCTCCTCGCGCGAACGGCGCTCGGCCAGGGCCCGCTGCTCGGCCAGCGCCAGCTGCGCCGCATCCAGCTTGCGCCAGTGATGCTGGCGATAGAGCAAGGCCAGCACCAGCACCAGGCCAAGCGCCAGCACTTCCCAGAGCAGCCGGTAGTCGACCCGGGTGACCAGGCTGATCGCCGCGTGACGGTTGGCGATCGCGTCGCGCTCGTTCTGGGTCAGCGTGGCGACGCCCTTGTCGAGGATGTCGCGCAACATCGGCTCGCCATTGACGACGCCGATCCGGAGCACGTTGTCGTAGCCCGGCAGGCGACCGCCGATCTTCAGGCTGAACAGGCCTTCCTTGCGGATGGTGTGGGCGGTGATCATCAACGAGCGCAGGGTCATGTCGGCGACCCCGGAGGCGACCAGGTGCATCGCCTCCTCCTCGCTCACCGTCGGAATGATCCGGAGCTGCGGATAGTCCCGCTCGAAACGCTCCTTGACCATGGTCCCGGCCGGCAGGGCGACGCTTTTGCCCGCCGCCTGGCGAAGGTCGGCGATATCCGGCTGATCGGCGCGGACGATGATCACGTTCGGGTCGGCGAACAAGGGCTCGGTGAACAGCAGCCAGCGGTCACGCTCGGGCGTCTGGTTGAGAAAGCTCATCAGCTGGCAGCGACCGCTGCGCGAGGCTTCCAGGCTCTCGGTCCAACTCGCCGTGGGATAGATGCGGAGCGTCACCCCGGCCCGCCGGGCGACCAGTTCGATCAGATCGGCGGCAATCCCCTCGTGGCGCCCCGCCGGCGAAAGCCGCTCGAAGGGAAACCAGTCCGGATCGGTGCACAGGCTGACCGGACCCAGACGGTCGAGATAAGCCAGCTCGGCCTCGCTCAGCCGGATTCCCGCAGCGCCGGCGGGCGTCGCGGCAAACAGCAGGGCGGCGACGAGAAGCAGTAGGGAATGGATTTTCACGCCGCAATCTTGCCACAGACAAGCCGCCGCCAAGCGCCCGATCCCCGGCCTGGCGGGCAAAGCGCCTTGACGGCAGGCACCGCGGACGGGATCATCGCCGGCGAACGCCTTTTACCGAGCCTCCACCAAACAATGATCCAGATCGCCGTCGTCGACGACAACCAGGACCTCACCGACGATGTCCTGTTCGCGCTCCGGCATGCCGGTTTCACCGCCATCGCCTGCGCCAGCGGCAAGGAACTCGATGCCTTGCTGCAGACCCAGTTGCCGGACATCGCCATTCTCGACATCGGCCTGCCCGACGAGGACGGCCTCGACATCGCCAGCCGCCTGCGCAGCCGCCATCCGGAAATCGGCATCGTCATGCTGACCGCCAGAACCACGCTCAACGACCGCATCGAGGGGCATCTGCGCGGCGCCGACAACTACCTCTGCAAGCCGATCGAGATGAGCGAACTGGTTGCCGTGGTCCAGGCGAGAGCACGGGCAATCGAGGCCAGCCGGCGGATCGCCGGCCAGTGGCGCTTCGCGCCGGCCGAACTGGCGCTCTACCTGCCGAACGGCGAGCGCCTGCCGCTCACCGCCGCCGAACACCTGGTGCTGTCGACCCTGCTCCAGCAACCCCAGCAGCAAGCCGACCGCGACCTGCTGGTCAAGGCCCTGGGCGGACGCCCCGAAGACTACGACATCCGCCGCCTGGAAGTGACGATCAGCCGCCTGCGCCAGAAAATCCGCGCCGTCAGCCCCGACACCAACCCGATCCGCGCCCTGCGCAACCGCGGCTACGCTTTTCTTTACCCAGTGCGTTACGAGTAGGCGCCCTCTTCAGACCGGATGCAAGGAAATGTAAGCAATCAGACAACCCGAGTCACTACGATATCGGGATTGCATTTCCCAATAACAACATCGATTCGCTTCCGGAGATTTCAATGCTCGCATCTCGCGCCCAAAATTGCAGCGCAAGCTTCATCAAAAAAACCCCACTCGCTGCAGCCATCGCAGCCATGCTTGCGAGCATTGGCATGAGCTCGGCGCTGGCCGCTCCAATTACCCTTGAAGGCAACTACATCAAGATCGGAACCAGCGATCTTGGCACCATTGGTTCGGGTGGGAACACCTCCCCAGGCATCCTTTACGACAACACCGGCACGGGCACTTTCAATACTGCCTACGATTACCTGACACCAGGCACCCCCTTTGAGGGTTTCACGGTTCGCGCGACATCTGGCGGAACTACCTACAACGCCATGTCAAACAACGACCCCGGCAATACCACTAGCGGTCTCACCGGCACGCTGGCCAACGCCTCCAGTGGCAGCTACCGCGGCGTGGTGTGGACCGGCTCTTACACACCAACCAGCGAAACCAAACTTTTCGATATCGTCAACACGGTTGGTTTCAATGCTACCGACAAGCAGGTCAAGATCACAACGACGATCACGGCAGCCCGAGCACTGACCGATCTCTACTTCGTCCGCTACACCGACCCAGACGCTCAGGCTGCCGGCGGGGATACATCCAGCACCACCAATATCAGGGGACAGGGCAGCGTTGCCGCCACCAATCTGGTCTATGCTGAAGCCCTGGTTAGCAAATATGTCATCGGCCTGCTTTCCAATGCCTCATCTGGTGTCAATACCGGCGTATCCTCTATGTGGAGCACGGATCCGACGGTCTATCAGAACGGCACCAATGATGGCAATGGCGACTACACCATCGGCCTCAGCCACTACCTGAGTTCGCTTGCCCTCAACGACTCGATCACCTTCACTTACTACTACATCTTCGGTTCCGACATCGCCGCAGCCATCGAAGCTTCGCTCGGCCCCGGCACTCGTGTGGTCAGCGCAGCCAACCTGCAAGGCAACTCGCCAGCGCGCGGCGCTGCCACCGTGATCGACGCCAATCCGGCACTACTCAACCTGTTCTCAGGACTCTCCGGCAATACCGAAGTCTCCAACGCCGCCTCGCAGACCCTGCCGCTGCTCACCGGCGGCTCGCAGATCGCCTCCCAGAATGCGCTCAATGGCATCAACCGGGTCATCCAGGCGCGGATGTCGGCGAATCGCGGGATGTCGTCCGGCGACGTGTTCACCGGCGACAAGAATTTCTGGCTCAAGCCCTTCGGTTCGCGGGCGACCCAGGATACGACCCAGGGCGTTTCCGGCTACAAGGCGGAAACCTACGGCCTGGCAGCGGGTTTCGACGATGCGGTCAGCCCGTCGCTGCGCCTGGGGGTTGCCTTCGCCTACGCCGGCAGCAACATCGACAGCAATTCCAAGGTCGCCAAGCAAAGCGCCAAGGTCGATGTCTACCAGCTGATCGGCTACGGCAGCTACAGCCTCGACGAGCGCACCGAGATCAACTTCCAGGTCGACGCCGGACGCAATGTCAACGACGGCAAGCGCACCATCGCCTTCACCAACACGGTCGCCAAGTCCGACTACAACAGCACCAGCGCCCACGTCGGTGTTGGCTTCGCTCGGACCTACCCGATCAGCAGCCGGACCTCGCTGATCCCGTCGGTACGCGCGGACTACACCTGGATCCGCGACGATTCCTACCGTGAGAAGGACGCCGGCCTGCTCAACCTTGACGTCAACGGCCGCTCGACCAAATCCTTCATCGTCGGCATCGACGGCAAGGTTGCGCACCAACTGAACGAACGGACGACCCTGACGGCCAATCTCGGCGTCGGCTACGACACGATCAACGAGCGTTCGGCGATCACTGCCGCCTTTGCCGGCGCGCCCGGCGCCGCCTTCGTCACCTACGGCATCGACCCCAGCCCGTGGATCGGCCAGGCCGGCCTCGGCCTGGCCTACCAGGCCAGCAACGGCATCGAGGTCAGCGGCCGCTACGATGCCGAGCATCGCACCGGCTTCCTCAACCACACCGCATCGATGAAGGTCCGCTGGTCGTTCTGATCCGGCCGACTCAACGCTCCGGGGCTGCGGCTACAATGCCGCAGCCCTTTTTCTTTTGTCCGCGATGAAACCCTGGCTCGCCCTGCTGCCGCTTTGCCTCGCTGCCTGCAGCAGCCTGCCGACGCCGGCCGAGCGCCGGCAGCTGGCCGAGACGCTGGCGGCGCAGCATGCCTGGCAGGCGCTCGACATCGCCGGCGAACGCCTGACGCTGCGCGCCTGGCTGCCGGCGAAGGCAGCGGCTGCCGACGAACTGACGATCTATATCGAGGGCGACGGCCTGGCCTGGCTGAGCAGCAGCCAGCCGTCGGCCGACCCGACGCCGCGCGAACCGCTGGCGCTGCGCCTGGCGCTGGCCCAGCCGGCCGGCAACGCCGCCTATCTGGCGCGCCCCTGCCAGTACGTGAGCAGCCCCGGTTGCCGCCAGGCGGACTGGACCGAGGGGCGCTTCGCGGCCGACCTGGTCGCCGCGACGAATCTTGCGGTCGACCGCCTGAAACAGCGATTTTCTGCCCGCCGGCTGACCCTGGTCGGCTATTCCGGCGGTGCCGCGATCGCCGCGCTGGTTGCTGCCCGCCGCGACGACGTCGGGCGCCTGGTCAGCGTCGCCGGCAATCTCGACCACCGCGCCTGGACGACGCTGCAACGGATCAGCCCGCTCGCCGGCTCGCTCAATCCGGTCGATGCGGCCGGCCGCCTGGCGGCGATTCCGCAGCGTCACTTCGTCGGCGGCAAGGACCGCATCGTGCCTGCCGCCGTTGCCGAATCCTACGTGCGCAGCGGCGCGGCCAAGCCGGCGTCAATCACGGTGATCGAGGATTTCGACCACCACTGCTGCTGGGCCGCGCGCTGGCCCGAACTGTGGCGGATGCGCTGAAGCCGTCTCAGCGCGGCGCCAGCGCCAGCCACAAGGCGGTGGCCAGCAGCATCCAGGCGAAGGCCGCGCGCATCCGCCGCTCCGGTAAGCGGTGGGCGAGCGCAACGCCGGCGGCGACCGTGAGCGTGCCACCGAGCGCCATCGGCAGGCCCAGGCTCCAGTCGACGCGCTGGGCGCCGGCGTAGGCGCTCAGGGCAACCAGCGAACTCGGCGCGACCAGCGCCAGCGCCAGGCTCTGGGCGACGGTCTGGCGCTGGCCGAGCCAACCCGACAGCAAGGGCGTGGCGACCAGGCCGCCACCGATGCCGAGCAGGCCCATGCTGCTGCCGCCGGCAACGCCGACCAGCGGCAGCGCGGCCGCCCGCAGCGGCGCGCCGGTGACCGGCTGGCGACCGCCGCGGCCCTGCCAGAGCAGGCGCAGCGCGAGGATACCGAGGAAGGCGCAGAACAGGTGACCGAGCAGCTGGGCGTCGAGACGGGTGGCGAAATGCGCCAGCAGCCAGGTGGTCAGCGTCGCCGGCACGGCGATCGACAGCGCCGCCCGCCAGCCGACCGGGTGCTTGCGGCTGTAGCGCCACCAGCCGATCAGCAGGTTCGGCACCATCAGCACCAGCGCCGTGCCCTGGGCCATCGCCTGGTCCATCGCGAAGGCGAGAACGAACAGCGGAATGGCGATGATGCCGCCGCCGATGCCGAACAGGCCGCCGAAAAAGCCGAGGCCGGCGCCAATCGCCAGGGCAAGCGCCAGATCGGCAAGGGGAAGCAGGTGCAGCAGCGGCATGGGCAGGTTCACGGTCGACTCGGGGAAAGCCATGATATTCATCACAGCAAAAGATACAATGGCAGCCAGTTCAATTGATTATTGCGAATAAAGCACGAATGAACAGCATCCCCGACCTCGCCTTCTTCAGCCTCCTCGCCCGCCAGCCGAGCCTGGCCGCGGCGGCCCAGGCGCTCGGCATCACGCCGCCCGGGGTCAGCCGCCGGCTGGCCGCCCTCGAACAGCGCCTCGGCGTGCGCCTGCTCAACCGGACCACGCGCCGGCACAGCCTGACGCCGGAAGGCGAGCGCTACCTCGAGGACGGCGAAGCCATCCTGCGCGACATCGAACGCCTCGAGCGTTCGCTGCTCGACAGCCGCGAGCGGCCGCAAGGCCTGCTCCGGATCAACGCCGGTTTCGGCTTCGGCCGGCGCCACCTGGGACCGGCGATCTCGGACTTCGTCCGCCGCTACCCGGACATCGAGGTGGTTCTCCACCTCGCCGACCGCGCCCTCGACCTGACCGAACACGCGCTCGACATCGCGATCCGCTTCGGCCCGCCGCCCGACGCCCGCATCCTCGCCCGCCGCATCGCTCCCAACCGCCGCCTGCTCTGCGCCGCGCCCGCCTACCTGGCGGCCCGCGGCATGCCGCAGACGCCGCGCGACCTGCCGGCGCACGACTGCATCGTGATCCGCGAGAACGAGCGCGCCTTCAACAACTGGCAGCTCACCGACGGCAACCAGCAGGTGACGATCAAGGTGCGCAGCCCGCTCGCCGTCAACCACGGCGAGATCGCCGTCGACTGGGCGCTGGCCGGGCACGGCATCGTCCTGCGCTCGGAATGGGACATCGCCGGCGACCTGGCCAGCGGCCGCCTGGTTCGCGTCTTGCCCGAGTGGGCCGGCGTCTCGGCCGACATCCACGCCCTCTATCCATCGCGCCACCAGCTGTCGGCCAAGGTCCGCGCCTTCCTCGACTTCCTCGAGCAGCGCTTCGCCGGCTGGGGCGAGGCGCGGCAATGAAGCGCGCCGGCAGGTTTGCGGTTACCATTCGCGCAGCCATATAAGCCAAGACTGATCGATACGACCATGACCGCTCCGCTGATTGCCCGCCTGCGCCGCCCCGGCGTGCTGATTCCGGTTTTGCTGCTGTCTGGGCTGTTGACCGTCAGCGTCGTCCGCTCGCTCGCCGGCAGCGCCGTCGACCTGCTCGTCGCCGAGAGCGGCGACATCCGCCAGTCGGTGGTGGCCAGCGGCAAGGTGCGCTCGCCGCAACGCAGCGAACTGGCCGCCCAGATCACCAGCCAGGTGCTCGCCATCCATGTCGACGAGGGCCAGGCGGTCGCCGCCGGCACGCTGCTCGCCGAACTCGATGGCCGCGAGGCCGCCGCCGCCGTCGCCCAGGCCCGCGCGCAGCTCGCCCAGGCCGAACTGCGCGTGCGCCAGTTGCGCCTGCTCGGCGAGCCGCTGGCCCGTGAAGCGACGCGCCAGGCTGAAGCCAACCTGACCCAGGCCAGGCAGCAATTCGCCCGCGTCGAAGCGCTGGTCGGCCGCGGTTTCTACAGTCCGAACCAGCTCGACGATGCTCGCCGGACGCTGGCCGTCGCCGAAAGCCAGTACCAGGCCAGCCTGCTCCAGGCCGCCAGCAACGCCAGCGGCGGCAGCGACTTCCGGCTCGCCGAGGCGGCCGTGGACCAGGCCCGGGCCGGCCTCGCCGTCGCCGAATCACGGCTGGCCCACACCCGCATCGTCGCCCCGCGCGCCGGCGTCGTCCTCGACCGGCTGGTCGAGCCGGGCGACGGCGTGCAGCCGGGCAAGCCGCTGCTGACACTGTCGCCGGAAGGACCGACCGAACTGATCGTGCAGATCGACGAGAAGAACCTGCGCCTGCTCGCCCTCGACCAGGTCGCGGAGGTTTCCGCCGACGCCTGGCCGGACCGCCGTTTCCCGGCCCGCGTCGCCTTCATCAGCCCGACCGTCGACCCGCTGCGCGGCTCGGTCGAGGTCCGCCTGCGCGTCGACAACCCGCCGGATTACCTGAAGCAGGACATGACCGTGTCGATCGACATCGCCAGCGGCGAGCGTCGGGGCGCCGTCCTGCTGCCGCTCGAAGGCCTGCGCGGCAGCGCCGCCGAGCCCTGGGCGCTGGTCGTGCGCGACGGCCGGGCGCAGCGCCAGCCGGTGCAGACCGGGCTGCGCGACGCCGGCCGGGTCGAGATCGTTGCCGGGCTGGCTTCCGGCGATGCCGTCGTCCCCGCCAGCCTGACCCGGATCGCCGAAGGCGACCGTGTACGTGGCCGCTAAGCGATGCATCCCTGGCTGCCCTTCGAATGGATCGCCGCCACGCGCTTTCTGCGCGAGGGGCGCACGCAGAGCCTGCTGATCATCGTCGGCGTCGGCGTCGGCGTCGCCGTGATCGTCTTCATGTCGGCGCTGCTTTCCGGGCTGCAGGCCAACCTGGTCAAGCGCACGCTCAGCTCGCAGGCGCACCTGGTGCTGCTGCCGCCCGAGGAAATCGCCCGCCCGCAGGGCAGCGGCGGCCAGGCCCTGGTGCAGCGCCAGGCCCAGCGCCTGCGCTCGATCGACCAGTGGCAGGCCCTGCGCGGTCGACTGGAAAAAATGCCCGAAATCGCCACCGTCTCGCCGGTCGCCGCCGGCCCGGCCTTCGCCGTGCGCGGCGACGCCAACAAGTCGATCACACTGATCGGCATCGAGCCGGCACAGTACGTGCGCGTCATCGAGCTCGACCAGAAAATCGTCGGCGGCCAGTTGCGCGTCAATGCCGGCGACGTCGTCATCGGCACCGAACTGGCGCGCGAACTCGGCGCCGGCGTCGGTGACAAGCTGCGCGTCAACGCCGGCAACGGCGCCACCGACACGCTGACCATCACCGGCCTGTTCGACCTCGGCAACAAGACCGCCAACGCGCGCAACGTCTATGTCGGCCTGCGCGCGGCGCAGAGCCTGCTCGACCTGGTCGGCGGCGTTTCCCACATCGACCTCGGCCTGCACGACATGTACGCCGCCGAGGCGCTCGCCCAGCGCCTGCACGGCGAGACCGGGCTGGTGGCCGACAGCTGGATCAAGACCAACGCCCAGTTCTTCACCGCGCTGACCTCGCAGCGCATCTCGAGCAATGTCATCCGCTTCTTCGTCGGCCTCTCGGTCGCCTTCGGCATCGCCAGCGTGCTCGTCGTCTCGGTCGTCCAGCGGGCGCGCGAGATCGGCATCCTGCGCGCGATGGGCGCCAGCCGCGGCCAGGTGCTGCGCACCTTCCTGCTTCAGGGCGGCATCGTCGGCCTGCTCGGCTCGCTGCTCGGCTCGGCGCTGGCGGCGCTCTTCCTCAGCCTGTGGCGGATGCTCGCGGTGACCCCGGACGGCCAGCCGCTGTTCATCATCGAGGTGCCCGGCGCGCTGGTCCTGATCGCCGCCGGCGGCGCCACCCTGGTCGGCATCCTGGCGGCGCTGATGCCGGCCCGGCGCGCCGCCGCCCTCGATCCGGTGGTGGCGATCCGTGGCTGACGTCCTCGACCTGCAAGGCATCCGCAAGTCCTACCCGTCGGGCGCCGGCGAGATCGACGTGCTCCACGGCATCGACCTGCGCCTGCAGCGCGGCGAGTTCGCCGCGCTGATCGGCCCGTCCGGCTCGGGCAAGAGCACCCTGCTCAACCTGATCGGCCTGCTCGACCGACCCAGTGCCGGCCGCCTGTGCATCGACGGCGACGAGACCAGCACCCTGCCGGAAGCCGCGATCACCCGCCTGCGCGGCCAGCGGATCGGTTTCGTGTTCCAGCATCACCTGCTGATCTCGGCATTCACCGCGCTCGAGAACGTGATGATGCCGCTGCTCGTCGACCGCGGCCGGCCGGATGCGGCGATGCGCGCGCGCGCTACCGAACTGCTCGCCGGGGTCGGCCTCGCCGACCGTGCCGAGCATCCGGCGAGCAAGCTTTCCGGCGGCCAGCAGCAACGCGTGGCCATCGCCCGGGCACTGGCGATGCGGCCGGCACTGGTGCTCGCCGACGAGCCGACCGGCAATCTCGACACGCATACCGCCGACGACATCTTCGCGCTGCTGCGCGAGGTGAATCGACGCGAAGGCACCAGTTTCCTGATCGTCACCCACGATCCGCGCCTGGCTGCCCGCTGCGACCGGATCATCGAACTGGTCGACGGACGCATCGTCAGCGACCGGCCGAACCCGGCGGACTAGCCGACTGGCCGCGACGGCGCTATTCTTGCCGGCCTGACCCTTGACTCACGCCGGAGACGCCATGCCCGCCCTGCTCACCCATCCCGATCCCGACGGCCTGCTCGAATATTCCGTGGTCTATACCGACCGCGCGCTCAACCACATGTCGCAGCAGTTCCAGGGCGTCATGCGCGACATCTCGCGGATCGTCAAGACGGTCTACAACGCCCGCGCCGCGATCGTCGTCCCCGGCAGCGGCACCTTCGGCATGGAAGCGGTGGCGCGCCAGTTCGCAACCCAGCGCAAGGTGATGGTGATCCGCAACGGCTGGTTCAGCTTCCGCTGGACGCAGATTTTCGATGCCGGCCACATCCCGTCCGAGAGCATCGTCCTCAAGGCCCGCCAGCAGGGCAGCGGCGCCCAGGCACCGTTCGCCCCGGCGCCGCTCGAGGAAGTCGTCGCGGCGATCCGCGAGCAGCGTCCGGAAGTGGTTTTCGCACCGCATGTCGAGACTTCGTCCGGGATGATCCTGCCCGACGCCTACCTGCGCGCCGTCGGTGCCGCCGTGCGTGCGGTCGGCGGCCTGTTCGTGCTCGACTGCATCGCCTCGGGCACGGTCTGGGTGGACATGGCGGCGAACGAGGTCGACGTGCTGATCAGCGCGCCGCAGAAGGGCTGGAGCGGTTCGCCGTGCTGCGCGCTGGTGGCCCTGGGCGAGCGCGCCCGGGCGCAGATCGATGCGACCAGCAGCACCAGCTTCGCCTGCGACCTGAAGAAATGGCTGCAGATCATGGAAGCCTACGAAAGCGGCGGCCATGCCTACCACGCGACGATGCCGACCGACGCCCTGGCCGCGGTCCGCCAGGTCATGCTCGAAACCGAGGCCTACGGCTTCGCCAGGGTCTGCGCCGAACAATGGGAACTAGGCCGGCGTGTCCGCGAACTGCTGGTCGCCCGCGGCTTTCCCAGCGTCGCCGCCGACGGCTTCCAGGCGCCGGGCGTGGTCGTCAGCTACACCACCGACCCGGACATCCAGAATGGCCGGAAATTCCTCGCCGCTGGCGTCCAGAGCGCCACCGGCGTGCCGCTGATGTGCGACGAGCCAACCGAATTCCGCAGCTTCCGCATCGGCCTGTTCGGTCTCGACAAGCTGCACGATCCGGACGCGGCAGTCGCCCGCCTGGCCGAAGCGCTCGACCGTATCGGCGGGTGAAACGAATCCTTACATCTGGCAAACGACAGCTTACGTGCTTCTCCGTAATCTTCTTCCTGTCGCCGGAGCGTTTCCGGCTCACCCACAGGAGAAGACCATGAACCAGCTCATCCAGTCCCCGAAGCGACTGCTCGTCGTTGCCGGCCTCGCCCTCGCCATCCCGCTCAGCGCCCTCGCCTTCCAGGGCCAGGGCGGCTGCGAAATGCGCGACGGCATGCGCGGCGCGGCTATGCACGGTGGCCACGGGGTCAAGGGCGACGGCATGGGCGCGCTGCGCGGCCTGCACCGCCTCGACCTGAGCGAAGCCCAGGACGACAAGATCTTCGAGATCATGCACGCCCAGGCACCGGCGATGCGCAAGCAGATGCAGGCGCTGCGCAAGAGCGAACAGGAATTGCGCGCACTCAAGGCGGCGCCGGACTACAGCGAAGCCAAGGCCAAGCAGTTGATCGACGGCATCGCCCGCCAACGCGCGGACATGGAAGTCGCCCGCCTGCAGTCCGAACGCAAGGTGCTCGACGTCCTGACCCCGGAACAGCGCAAGCAACTGGCCGAGATGAAGCCGGTGCGCGACGGCAAGCCAGGCAAGCGCGACGAGCGCGGCCCGCGCAACGGCGCCTGAGCCAGCGCGCAGGCATCAAAAAAAACGGCCGCTGACGCGGCCGTTTTTCATTTTTCGGGAGTTTCGCCGGGCGGCACCTGGAAGCCGGTGAACATCGAGCGGGTCTGCGTCTGCAACTGGTCCTGCATCGACTGGAACATCTTCTTCGACTGGTCCATGTAGGCGGTCATCATGTTCTGCATGGCCGGCTGCTGGAAGTTCAGGAACTGGTTCCAGAAATCCGCCTGCAGGCTCGCCGTGTCGCCGCCGCCGTACATGCTGCGCGACTGCTCCTGCAGTTTCTGCTGGAAATCGACGAAGGTCTTCATGTTGTTCTCGAGGTACTTGCCGAGCATGTTCTGCGACGTGCTGCCGTAGAAGCGGATGAAGCCGGACAGCAGCTCGCAGGAGAACAGCGGGACACCGCCGGTTTCTTCCTCGAGGATGATCTGGAGCAGGATGCTGCGGGTCAGGTCTTCGCCGGTCTTGGCATCGACGACCTTGAAGATCTCGAACTTGAGTACCAGCTCCTTGACGTCCCCCAGCGTGATGTAGGCGCTCGTCTTGGTGTCGTACAGGCGGCGATTGGGGTATTTCTTGATCAGGCGAACCGTGTCGGACATGCTGCGGGCCTCAAGACTGGTTTATGTGCAGCGCAACATTATAGCCGAAAAGACGCCTGCCCAATGGCGCCGCATCATGGTGCATCGCAAAACTGACGGTCAACCCGAGATTTCGGCCAAAAATGCAAAAGCCCGGGAATCCCGGGCTTCTGCGACAGGCTTCAGGCAGCGGCAGCAAGCGCCGCCCTGCCATGGCCGGATTACTGGTAGTACAGACCGCCGTTGACGTTGATCGTTGCGCCGGTGGTGAAGCCGGACAGCTCGTCGGACAGGTAGGCGCAGGCGAAGCCGATTTCTTCCGGCTTGGCCAGGCGCTTCATCGGCACCGAAGCGACGATGGTTTCCAGGACTTCCGGCTTGATCGCCATGACCATCTTGGTCGCCACGTAGCCCGGGGCGATCGCGTTGACCGTGACACCCTTGGCGGCCAGTTCGGCAGCCAGCGCCTTGGTGAAGCCGATGACGCCGGCCTTGGCGGCCGAGTAGTTGGTCTGGCCAGCCTGGCCCTTGACGCCATTGACCGAGGAGATGTTGATGATGCGACCCCAGCCGCGTTCGGCCATCTTGGCGGAAACCTGCTTGGTCATGTTGAACAGCGAGGTCAGGTTGGTCGAGATGACGGCATCCCAACCATCCTTTTCCAGCTTGGCGAACATGCGGTCGCGGGTGATGCCGGCGTTGTTGATCAGGATGTCGACCTGGCCGCAAGCGGCTTCGGCATCGGCGACCATCTTCTGGCAGTCTTCGAGGACGGAAACGTCACCGGCGACGCAGACGAAGTCGTTGTAGCCGGCGGCGGACATTTCGGCCAGCCAGGCATCCTTGTTGTCGAATTGCGGGTGATAGGCGGCAACCACCTTGTGGCCGGCCTTGGCCAGTTGCTGGCAGATTGCGGTACCGAGACCGCCCATTGCACCGGTGACGAGAGCGACACGTTGCGTCATAACTGTTCCTTCCTTGTTGATAAAGCGGGTAAAAAAATACGCCGGTCAGAACATGTGCTGACCGCCGTTGATGGAAATATTGGCCCCGGTGACGAACGCCGCTTCATCGGAAGCGAGATAGGCGACGAGGCCGGCGATTTCTTCGGGCTTGCCCAGGCGGCTGACCGGAATCTGCGGCAGGATCTTGGTATCGAGAATCTCCTGCGGGATCGCGGTGACCATCTTGGTGCCAATATAACCCGGCGAAATGGTATTTACCGTGACACCCTGGCGGGCGACTTCCAGGGCCAGCGCCTTGGTGAAACCATGCATGCCGGCCTTCGCGGCCGAATAGTTGGTCTGGCCGAAGGCGCCCTTCTGGCCGTTGACCGAGGCAACGTTGATAACGCGGCCCCACTTGCGTTCGACCATGCCGTCCATGACCTGCTTGGTCATGTTGAAGACCGAGTCGAGGTTGGTGCGGATGACCGCATCCCAGTCGGCCTTGGTCATCTTCTTGAACGTCATGTCGCGGGTGATGCCGGCGTTGTTGACCAGCACGTCGATCGGCCCGACCTCGCGGCTGACCGTATCGACACAGGCCTTCGCCGAATCGAAATCGGTGACGTCGCAGGGATAGGCCTTGAAGCCGTAGCCCATGTTGTTCATGTTCTTCAGCCACTCGTCCACCTTGGCGTTGCCGGGCGAATGGGTGGTCACCACCTTGTAGCCGAGCGCCGCCATCTTGATGCAGATGGCTTCGCCGAGGCCGCCCATGCCGCCGGTAATCAATGCAACTCGCAACATCGTCTTCTCCTCCGGTTGTTGTTGGATCAGACCGCACGTTCCCTGACGTAACGGCCCGGAGCCGGCTCGATGGCTTTGTATTTGGTATTGCCGATCTTGCGCGCGGCGCGCTGTTCTCCGGAGTGCTGCTGCAGCCAGGCCGACCAGTCGGTCCACCAGCTGCCCTTGTGCTCGGTCGCGGCGGCCAGCCAGCCGTCGGCGTCGGTCTTGACGTCGTCGTTGGTCCAGTAGCTGCGCTTGTTCTTGCTGGCAGGGTTGATGACGCCGGCGATATGGCCCGAGGCGCCGAGGACGAAGCGCGTCCGGCCACCGAGGATGCGGGTGCTCTGGTAAGCCGACTGCCACGGGACGATGTGGTCCTCGCGCGTCGCCAGGATGTACACCGGCATCTCGAGCTTGCCGAGATCGACCTTCTCGCCGCACATGCTCAGCTTGCCGGGCAGGCGCAGCTTGTTTTCCAGGTACATGTTGCGCATGTACCAGCAGGCGAACGGCCCCGGCAGGTTGGTCGAGTCGGAGTTCCAGTAGAGCAGGTCGAAGGCCTGCGGCTTCTGGCCCTTGAGGTAGTTGTTCTGGACGTAGTTCCAGACCAGGTCGTTGGCGCGCAGGAAGGAAAAGGTGTTCTGCAGGTCGCGCGCCGGCAGCAGGCCGCCCTGGCCGATCGTCGCTTCCCGGGCGGCGAGGCCCTGCTCGTCGATGAACAGACCGATCTCGCCGGTATCGGAGAAATCGAGCAGCGTGGTCAGCAGCGTCAGCGAAGCGACGCAGTCGTCGCCGCGCGCCTTGAGCACCGCCAGCGCCGAACTCAGGATGGTGCCGCCGACGCAGAAACCGAGGGCATTCACCTGCTTGGCCCGGGTGATCTCGCGGATCACGGTCAACGCCGCAATCGGGCCATTTTCCAGGTAGTCGTCCCAGCCGAGATGCCCCTGCGCTTCCTGCGGGTTGCGCCAGGACACCAGGAACACGGTATTGCCCTGCTCGACCATGAAGCGGATCAGCGAGTTGTCCGGCTGCAGGTCCATGATGTAGAACTTGTTGATGCACGGCGGCACCACCATCAGCGGCCGCGCGCCGACCTTGGCGGTGAGCGGCGCATACTGGATCAGCTGCATCACGGCGTTCTCGTAGACGACGGCGCCTTCGGTGGTGGCGATGTTCTTGCCGATCTCGAAGACCGACTCGTCGGTCATCGAGATGCGCCCCCTCTCGAAGTCGCGGATCAGGTTGTTGATCCCGTCGGTGATGCTCTGACCCTTGGTTTCCAGCGCCAGCTTGACGAATTCCGGATTGGTCGCGGCGAAGTTGGTCGGCGCCATCGCGTCGGCCACTTGGCGCGCCAGGAAACGCATCTTTTCCCGCGCCTTCTCGTCCTGGGCCGGCAGCGCCTCGACCATTTCCTTGAGATAGCGGACGTTGAGCAGGTAGGCCTGGTGCAGGTAATCGTAGATCGGGCTGTCGCGCCATTCGGCGGCGGCGAAGCGGCGGTCGCCCGGCTCCGGCTCGACCTTGAACGATTGCGGCTCGCCCTTCTGCTTGGCCAGCATCGACTGCCACAGCGACATCTGCTGGTCCATGAACTGCTTCTGCAGCGCCGTCAGCGCCTGCGGATCGGCCACCGGCGGCGGCATGTTGCCGAGCGCCGCACCGTTCTTGCCAAGGTAATCCATGAATTGCTGGGCCATGTTCTGCCCGGCCTGCAGGAACTGCATCGCGGAGCCCAGAAAAGCCTCGTTATTGTTCGATCCTTGCGCCATGGAATGTTGTTCTCGCTGGTTGTCGGGGGCTAGCCGTTGGATTCTGCATACCCGCCCCGGCACTGTCAATGCATAATTACCGCCTCCGCATCCTTGCCGCCGGCGAACACCGGCGCTCCAGCAGGACCTTCCATGCCCCTCGCCATGATCATCGTCATCGGATGGCTGTATGTCACCATCCTGGTCGCCGCCAACGAAGCCAGCCTCATCGCCGGCATCCTTTCCTTCCTGTTCTACGGTGCGCTGCCCTGCGGGCTGATCCTCTACTTCGCCGGCGCGCGGGTCCGCCGCGAACGACGCCGCTACCGCGAGATGATGGCCGAGCGCGCGGCCGCCGAGGCGCCGCCGGAACAGTGAGCGGCGCTCAGGCCAGCCAGACCAGGCTGGCCATGCGACCGGTGACGCCGTCGCGGCGATAGGAGAAGAAGCGCTCGCGGTCGGCGTAGGTGCACTCGCCGCCGCCGTGGATGCTGTCGACACCGGCGGCGCGCAGCCGCTGCCGGGCCAGCCCGGGCAGGTCGCACAACCACTTGCCGGCGGTGTGGGCACGGAATTCGCGGGCGGCGCCGGCGGCGTTGCCGACAAAGGCGGCGCGGACTTCGTCGCCGACTTCGAAATGTGCCGGCCCGATCGCCGGGCCGAGCCAGGCGATGACCTCGCCGGGCGCCACGCGCATCGCCGCCAGGGTGTTTTCGAGCACGCCGGCGAGCAAGCCGCGCCAGCCGGCATGGGCGGCGGCGACGACGCTGCCGGCACGGTCGCAGAAGAGCACAGGCAGGCAGTCGGCGGTCATCACCGCGCAGACGACACCCGGCTGGCGGCTGAAAGCGGCATCGGCCACGGCGGTTTTTGCCGTTTTGGCCGCGTCGACCGTCAGCGTCCCGTGCACCTGCTGCAACCACGCCGGCTCGGCCGGCAGGCGCGCGCGCAACACAGCCCGGTTGGCGGCAACCCGCGCCGGCTCGTCGCCGACGTGATCGCCGAGGTTCCAGCTGGCCCAGGGCGCCGGGCTGACGCCACCGCCGCGCAGGGTCTGCAGCGCGTGCACATTGGCCGGCGCCGGCCAGTCGGGGGTCAGGCAATCAGGCATAGCGCAGGGTCTCGAGCAGCTCGCGCATGTCTTCGGGGAGCGGCACCTCCCACTGCATGTGACGGCCCGAGAGCGGATGCACCAGGCCGAGCCGGGTGGCGTGCAGGGCCTGGCGGCGGAAGGCCGGCAAGCGCGGATCGTGCTTGCCGTACACCGGATCACCGACCAGCGGATGACCGATCGAGGCCATGTGCACGCGGATCTGGTGGGTACGCCCGGTCTCCAGCGCGCATTCGATGTAGCTGCAATGGGCAAAGATCTCGAGCCGCCGGTACCAGGTCAGCGCCGGCTTGCCGCCACGGCTTTCCGGGACCACCGCCATCTTGATCCGGTTGACCGGATGCCGGCCGATCGGCGAATCGACGCCGCTGTCGCGGCGGATCTGCCCGGCAGCGATCGCCAGGTACTGGCGCTTGACGGTACGCGCCTGCAACTGGCGCACCAGGTCGGTCTGCGCCTCCAGCGTCTTGGCGACGACCAGCAGCCCGCTGGTGTCCTTGTCCAGGCGATGCACGATGCCGGCCCGCGGCACTTCGGCGATACCCGGCAGATGGTGGAGCAGCGCGTTCATCAAGGTGCCGTTGCGGTTGCCGCTGCCGGGATGGACGACCAGCCCGGCCGGCTTGTTGATGACCAGCAGCGCCTCGTCTTCGTAAATGATGTCGAGCGGGATGTCTTCCGCCTGTTCGGCGACGACGGCATCGTCGGGCAGCGCGACGAGCAGGCGCTCGCCGCCGAGAACCTTGCGCTTCGGCTCATTGACGACTTCGCCGTCGATCTCGACGCTGCCGTCGCGAATCCAGCCCTGCAGGCGATTGCGCGAATGTTGCGGGAGCATCTCGGCCAGCGCCTGGTCGAGGCGACGACCGCCGCAACTGTCGGGAACCGTCAATTGGAGCGGCTCGCTTGGGCTATAATCGCCCGAGTTTTCATAAGGATCGTTCATGATGCGCAGTTTACCCGCATTCCCGGGATTCCCCGCCTGTCTTCGTTCGCTGCTCGCCGTCGTGGCGCTGGTCACCCTGGCCGCCTGCGGCAGCAATCCGAAGGAGCAGGACGAGACCGCCGGCTGGTCGGCCAACCGTCTCTACGCCGCGGCCAAGGAGGCCCAGGGCGAAGGCTCCTGGGAAACCGCCGTCAAGATGCTGGAAAAGCTCGAAGCCCGCTATCCCTACGGCCGCTTCGCGCAGCAGGCGCAACTCGAGCTCGCCTACGTCTACTGGAAGTCGAACGAGCCCGGTTCGGCACTCGCCGCCGCCGACCGCTTCATCAAGCTCCACCCGAACCATCCGGCGGTCGATTACGCGCTCTATCTCAAAGGTCTCGTCAATTTCAACGAAGACCTCGGCCTGGTCGGCCACCTGAGCAACCAGGACCTGACCGAACGCGACCCGAAGGCGGCGCGCGAGGCCTTCGAGTCATTCAAGGAACTGGTCAACCGCTTCCCCAACAGCAAGTACGCGCCGGATTCGATCAAGCGCATGAACTACCTGGTCAATGCGCTGGCCTCGCTGGAAGTGCACGTCGCCCGCTACTACATGAAGCGCGGTGCCTACATTGCCGCTGCCAACCGCGCCCAGGTCGCTGTCGAAACCTACGCCCAGGCGCCGGCGATCGAGGAAGCGATGTACATCCTGGTGCTGGCCTACGACAAGCTCGGCATGACCGAACTGCGCGACGACGCCGACCGCGTCTTCAAGAAGAACTTCCCGAACAGCCGCTTCCTCACCGACGGACTGGAACGCAAGACGCCCTGGTGGCAACTCTGGTAAGCCCTTGGAAACCCGCCGCCCGGCGGGTTTTTTTCAGCCGCCCTGCTTGATCGCCAGCACCGCCTGGTTGCGCAGCGTGCGCAGCAGCGACAACTCCTTGTCGGGAATGTGGATGCCGCCGGCCTCGTCGCAGTCGGCATAGATCAGCGCCACCGGACTGCCCTTGATGTTCAGCGGCAGCAGCACGAAGGAGCGCGCCGGCACGGCCTGGCGGTACCAGTCGGGAATGCGCGCGGCGATCTTCGGATCGTCGATGTCGCTGATCAGGATGTCGGCCCCCTTCGACGTCGCGGCGTGGAAGATGTCGGGCGTGAAGCTGAGCGGAAACTGGAAGGCACGGGCGATCTCGCCGGTGTCGGGACCGAAGCCGAAACGCCCCTGCATGACACCGCCTCTGGCGTCGCGGATGCACAGCAGGACCCGCTTGAAGCCCATCGCCCGGTACATCGTCTCGAGGATGATGCGCAGGATGTCGTTGAGCCGGTAGCCTTCGACCAGGGTATTGCTGATGTCCTGGATGCCGGCGGTCAATACCGCCTGGGCATCGACTTGCTCGCTGCCGGCACTGGCAAGGGCGCCGGGAATGATCTCCTCGCGCAACAGCGTGCCGTTGAACGATTCGTCATCGGCTTCGGCGGCGGCATCGTCGCCGCTGGCGAACTGCTGCATCTGGCGGCCAAAGGCGGTCTGCTGGACGTTCAGGTGGATGATCCGCGCGAATTCGCCGATTTCCTCGATCGCGCGATGGACGGTCTGGACGACTTCGTTCTCGGCCAGCGGAATACCATCGACGAAACGCGTCATGACCTTCTTCAGTTCGCGCTCGCGGGCCTCCGGCGTGGCCTGGATGACGCCGCAAAGCTCGTTGGCAAATCCGGAAAACACGCGCAGCCGCTCTTCCTGTGTCGCCGGCTTGCGCACATGCCCGGGCTGCAGGCGCCGCATCGAACCGACGATCAGCGACGGGAATCCCCACTGGCGGGCGATCGCAATGCCGAGGTCCTCGAACGAGATGCCGAGTACCCGCTGCGCCGCCTGTTCCTCGCTGCTGTTTTTCTGGACGACGACGCGCCGGATCTCGTCGGACTCCTCGGGGAAATAGTATTGCGCCAGCAGGCGGCCCAGGCTGTGAAACAGCGCACAGATGAAGACCTGCTCGAGGTCGTGCATCTCGGCGGTCGCGCCGAGATCGCGGGCGAGCACGCCGGCGAGATTGGCGCGCAGGAACTCCTCCTTGAGCTGGTTGGCGTTGCCCTTGTTCTGCAGGTGTTCGAAGAGCAGCACGGTGATTGCGATGTTGCGCACGGTCTCGAAGCCGAGCACGATCACCGCCCGCGACACGGTGCTGATGTTGCCGCCGCCGGCCGAGCGGAAATAGGCCGAATTGACCAGGCGCAGCAGCTTGTTGGTCAGCGCGAAATCCTTGAGGATGGTGTTCGACAGCTTGCCGACGCTCTCGGTCTCGCTGTTGGCGATCTTGTTGATCGCGCTGACCGATTCCGACAAGGCCGGGAAGTCGCTCTTGTGGCGCATCCGGCGCAGCAGGAAATCGATCGTCGCCTGGCGGCCGCCGCCGTCGGCCGGCGCCTCGACCTCGGGTTCGAGGTAGTCGTCGAGCGCCTCGGCGAACTGGCGGGCGCTCTGGTAGCGCAAGGCCGGATCGCGGGCCAGCGCCTTGTACAAAATTGCCGCCAGACGGTCGTCGACCGTGACATTGTCCGGCAGGCGCAGGTCTTCGCCGACAATCCGGCGCAGCATCGCGGCCAGGCTCTCGCCCTCGACCGCGCGCCGCCCGGCGAGCATCTCGAACAGCACCAGGCCGGCGGCGAAGACGTCGGAGCGGGCCGAACTCTCGCGCCGCTCGACGTATTCCGGCGCCATGTAGGCCGGGGTGCCGGTCAGTTCGTCCATGCGCTCGCTCGGTGCGTCGAAGCGGGCGGCGATGCCGAAATCCATGACCCGCGGCGTACCGTTGTCGTCGAGCAGGATGTTCGACGGCTTCAGGTCGCGGTGCACGATGCCGGCGGCGTGCGCCGCCTCGATCGCGTCGAGCACCGGACGCAGGATGCTGAGCGCCTTGACCGCCGGCAGCGCGCCGCTCTGGTTGAGGAACTGGGCCAGGTTGCGCCCGGGCACGTACTCGAACACCAGATAGAGGTCACCGCCCTCCTCGCCGGCCTCGAAGATCGGCACCACGGCGGCGTGGCGCAGCTTGCCGACGGCGCGCGCCTCGGCCAGCAGGACCTGATTCTGGGCCGGGTCGGGCCGCGTGAAATGCAGCGTCTTGATCGCCACCTCGCGCTGCAGCTGCGGGTCGAAACCGCGATAGACGACGCTCTGGGCGCCGCGCCCGAGTTCGCCGCGGATCTCGAAACGGCCGATGCGGCGAATCATTTTTCGCCGCCTTCGGTCGCGGTCCATGCCAGCCGCGGCACGCCGTCGGCGGCGCCCCAGACGATCGCGTTCTGGCCGTAGTCGGCGGCCAGCGCCAGCGCGTCCTCAAGTTCGAGATCGGGGACGAAGCAGCTTTCCTCGCTCGGCCAGCCGGCATCGTCGGGAATGTTCTCGCCGGCATAGGGTTCGTAGTTGCCGTCGAGCAGGTCGCATTCGAGCGCCGCCTGGACTTCCGCGTTCTGGCCGGCGGTCAGCCGCTGCGATCCGGGATTGCAGGCGGTGACGATGGCGAAGCAGCCGACGCCGGCGGTCTCCATCCAGTCGGCCAGGGCCGCACAGGGCGCGTCGATGCGCAGGTCGAAGCAGCCGCCGGGCAGGAACACCCGGTAGCCGGTGGCACGGTAGGCAGCTTCCAGTTCATTCGTCTTCGCCATCGTTTTCTCCCCGGCCGATCAGTTTTTCCGCGTCGGCGGCCGGCAGGGCCTCGACGTCCTTGAGCTTGCGCGTCAGCTGGCGCGTCCGCGTCTCGGCACGGACGATGCTGTTGCTGGCTTCCTCGAGTTTCTTGCGGGTGTGGGCCAGGGCCTCGCCGAACTTGCCGAACTCGCCCTTGACCGCACCGAGCACCGCCCACACCTCGGCCGAGCGCTGCTCGATGGCCAGCGTCCGGAAACCCATCTGCAGGCTGTTGAGCAGCGCCGCCAGCGTGGTCGGCCCGGCCAGGCTGACCCGGTAGTCGCGCTGCAGCGTCTCGGCCAGGCCGGGACGGCGCAAGGCCTCGGCATACAGTCCTTCGACCGGCAGGTAAAGCAACGCGAAATCGGTGGTATGCGGCGGCGCCACGTACTTGTCGCGAATGCTGCGCGCCTCGTTCTTCAGCCGCGTCTCGATCGCCTTGGCCGCTTCCTCGGCGGCCAGCGGATCGGCGGCGTCGAGCAGGCGCTGATAGTCCTCGACCGGAAACTTGGCGTCGATCGGCAACCACACCGCGCCGGCCTCGTCGCGGCCGGGCAGGCGGATGGCGAAATCGACGCGCTCGGCACTGCCCGGACGGACGGCGACGCCGGCGGCGTACTGGCCGGCGACCAGCAGCTGCTCGAGCAGCGCCGCCAGCTGGACCTCGCCCCAGGTGCCACGGGTCTTGACGTTGGTCAGGACGCGCTTGAGGTCGCCGACGCCGGCGGCCAGGTTCTGCATCTCGCCGAGCCCGCGATGCACCTGCTCGAGGCGTTCGCTGACCAGGCGGAAGGATTCGCCGAGACGCTGCTCGAGCGTCGCATGCAGCTTCTCGTCGACGGTCCGGCGCATTTCGTCGAGCTTGCCGGCGTTATCCGCCTGCATCACGGTCAACCGGCTTTCGACGCCATTTTTCAGGCGCTCGAAACGCTCGTCGAGGCCCAGCGAAAAACGGTTCAGCTCGCGCGCGAAGGCCTCCAGGCGCTCGGCCTGGAGCGTCCCGAGCTGGCCCATCTGGGCGCTCACCGCCTGGCCGAGCAAAGTCGCCGACTGGGCGCGCTCCTCACGGTCGCGGAAAGCCTCCTCGGCATCCTCGCGGCGGCCGCGCGCCAGTTCCTCGCGCAATTCGCGCTCGAGCCGGGCCAGCCCGCGCTCGAATCCATCCTGCAACGCAGCGAGCCGGGCCGCATCGTCGCCACGCCCGCCGCGCCAGAGCAGCGCGACCTGGAGCAGGATGACCACGACCAGGGCCGCCGGCAGGGCCAGCGCCATCGTTTCGCTCATCGCTACCTCAGCGAGAAATCGACGCGACCGCCGGCCGCCGCGTCCTTGGCCGGCTTGCCCGGGACCAGGAAGATGCGTTCGGCCGGCACCTTGCCCTGCTCGATCAGCCAGGCCTGGACATGTTCGGCACGCTGACGGGCAAGCAGCGCCAGGTCGCCGTCGGCGGCCGGCAGGTTGGCGAGCAGCAGCTTTTCCATTTCCTCGGCCGGCAGCTCCTTCTGCAGACCGACGAAGTTGCGCGGCTTGGGGAACTTGCCGGCCTTGTACACGCGCGGCAGGTAGATCTTGTAGTCGGCCGGCGTCAGGCGCAGGCTCTCGGCCGAATCGACTTCGCCGCCCTGCTTCTGCAGGTCGGCCAGCTTCTCGCGTTGCATCGCCCGCTCCAGGGCGACGCGCTTGACGCCGTCGCGATCGATCTCGGGATCGGCAAAGCCGGCGATCTCCAGTTTCAGCGCGGCGCGCTCGTTGAGCGCGCGGGCCAGCGCCTCGAGCTTCTTCAGGCCGGCCGCGTCGAGCTGGCTGCGGCCGGGCGCGAAGGCGATCTGGGAGAGTTCCTCGCCGCCGCCGAACATCGAGCCGAGCAGCGCGAAAGGCGAAGTCACCGCCTTGACGAAAAGATTGACGATGACCTTGACGATCAACCCGCCGACCGAGAACTGCGGATCGTCGAGCGAACCGGAGATCGGCAGGTTGATGTCGATCTCGCCGCGGTTGTTCTTGAGCAGCGAGATCGCCAGATTGACCGGCAGGCTGGTCGCCTCCGGGCTGTCGACGCGCTCGCCGAAGGTCAGCTGGTCGATGAACAGCCGGTTGTCGGCGCTCAGCTGGCGGTTTTCCAGCTTGTAGGCGACGTTCAGCGTCAGCTTGCCCTTGTCGATCAGATAGCCGGCGTATTTGCCCGAGTACGGCGAGAAACCGGTCAGGTCGATACCCTTGACCTCGGCCTGGAGGTCGAGGAAGGACTGCGCCGCGAGCGGATTCAGGCGGGCGGTGACGAGCACCGGCGCCGCGCCGCCGTAGGTGCCGCGCAGCTCCATGTCGGCGGTGGTGCCGGCGGTCGACGAGAGGCCGGCGATGCGACCGGCGAGCTTGCCGACATTGACCGTGTAGTTCGGCTTGACGAAGAAGTCGGAGAAATTGACCGCGCCGTTGTTCAGCGTCACCTTGCCGATGCGGATCGGCACCGGCGGCGCGGCCGGCATCGGCGCTGCCGCTTCGGCCGCCGCCACCGGCGCCGGCGCAGGTGCCGCCTCCGGCTGGCGGACGATGTCGGCGATGTTGAGCCGGCCGTTCTGGTTGAGGATCAGGCGGGAGAAGAAGTCGCTCAGCGAGATCTCGCGGATGTCGATGGCCAGCGGATCGAGGCGGAAATCGATGCCGCCGAAGTAGAGCGATTTCCACTTCAGGAAATCGGCCTTGTTTTCGCGGTCGACCGCCAGCAGGTTGCCGATTGTCGCCGAGCCCTTGTAGCCGGCCTTCAGACGATCGCCGTCGAGGCTGAAGCTGGCCTCGCCCTGGCTCGAAAACTGGCCGCGCTGCAGGAGCACGTTGAGGAAACGCTCGGAATAGCCCTGCAGGCCATTGACCGGGATCGCCTCGGTGGTCACCTTGAGCGTCGCCACCAGCGGCACGGCGCCGACGTCGCCGCTGATTTCCAGCTTGCCCTGGCGGTTGACCGTGGACTTGATCGCCAGCGTCCCCTTCTCGCCGGGAATATTGCCGAGCCCCTCGCCGCGCAGGCTGAATCCGTCGATCTGCTGCACCGCCGCCGGGCTGACCGACTGGTCGGCGAACTTCAGGCCGAGATCGTCGACCTCGAGCAGCGCCGCCTTGGCCAGCCAGGGCTTGGCAGCCGGCGCCGGTTTCGCCGCCGCTTGCCCGGCGCGCTGCGGCGGCGTCAGCCATTCGATGGCACCGGCGGCGTTGCGGCTGAGCGCCAGGCGCGCACCGGACAGCCTGAGGACGGCCAGGTCGATGCGCTGGCTGGCGAGATCGACCCGCCCGCCCTCGAGCGCCAGCTTGCCGGCCGCCAGCCGTTCGCCGAAGGCCAGGCTGGCCGAAGCCTCGGCCAGTTCGAGCTGGCTCAGGCGCTGGTCGAGCGGCCCGAGACGCAGCGCGATTTCAGCGACCTCGCCGAGCACCGGCTGGGGACCGGATTCGTCGCGCCAGCGCAGGCGGCCGTCGCGCATGGCGAATTCGGCAAGCGACCAGACAAAGGGCTCGGCCGGCTTGGCCGGCGCCGCAGCCGGTGTCTTGCCGCCGGCGAGGCGACCGGCAACGGCGAGCAAATTCAGCTCGCCACGGCGGTCGACCGCAAGATTCAGGTCGGCGCCGTCGAGCGTCACCCGCCGCAACGCCACCCGGCGATTGAAGGGGTCGGCTTCCTCGATCTCGACCGCGAGGGATTTCCAGGCGACCAGCGGCTGGCCGTCGGCACGCGCCAGCGCCAACTGCTCGAGGCCGAGACTGCCGGCGACGACCAGCGAATTGACACCACCCGGCAGCTGGCGGAACACCGCGCGCAGACGGGTATCGAGACGGGCGCTGGCGAGGCGCAGCGGAAAGCCGTCCGGCAGGTAGGCCTGCAGGCCACCGAGGTCGAAACCGTCGAGGTCGAGATTGAGTTCGCTCTCGCGATCGTCGGCGAACGGCGTCGTCTTGCCGTCGAGATGCAGCGGCGAACCGTTGACGCTGGCCGAGAACATCGGCTGGACCAGCGCTTCGGCCTGGTAAGGCAGGCTCGAGACGAAAGGCAGCGCGAGCTGGAGGTCCTCGATCCTGTGCACGGCGGCGTGCGGCTGGTCGGTGAAGGTGATCCGCCCGCCGGCAATCTGGATGTTGTTCAGCGAGAAGCGCGGCGGCGACTGCGCCGGTTCGTCGTCGGGCTGCAGCCATTGGTCGAGCAGGTCGGAAACGTCGTAGCGCCCGTCGGCGATCCGGGTCACCGCCAGCCGCGGGCCGGTCAGGCGGATCTCGTCGACGACCAGCGCCAGCTTGAACAGCGAAGCGGCAGACAGGTTGACGTAGAGCTCGTCGAAACCGGCCACCTCGCCGCCCTCACCGCGTACCGAAACGCCGGCAACGGTGGCCGACAGCGTCAGCGGATTGATGTCGATGCGCTCGATCGCCACCTCGCGGTGCAACTGCGCCGCCAGCTGCTCGAGGAGCAGCGGCTTGAGCAGCGGTGGCAAGGCCAGGAAACCGAACAGCACCAGCGCCGCGAAGATGCCGGCGGCCCATTTTCCGCGCCGGCGGTTGCTCGCCGTATCGAGGGTGCCACGAAGCTGTGACATTTTTAACAAAACTGATTTCGAGACGTCGGACATGGTAATCTTGGCAAAAAACGGCATTCGGCCAAATCTAGCACAGCACAAGCGTGCGCAAGGCAAAACAGCAGACATGAAGTGGATTATTGACGATATCAAGCGCGGCTGGGCGCAACTGCAACGCTGGCAGACCTGGCTGACGATTTTCCTGATCGCCGGCTTCGCCTGGCTGGCTTATCTGGTCGCCAGCTACGCCTTCCGCACCGACTCGGTGCTTTCCTACCTGCACCTGACCCGCGGCAACTGCCGGACGATGAGCAACCAGCTGATCATCGCGATGTTCACCGGCATGATCTTCTTCATGCTCACCGTCGTCCTGACCATCGGCGAAGTCCAGCGCTATTTCCAGTCGCAGCAGCGCAACGCCTGGCGCGAGGCAGGACTGGCCAGGAAGTGGGGGGTCTTCTGGGGCCTGTGCGCGATCGCCATCGCCATCGCCGCACTGGTATTCTTCAAGACCAACTGCTACTAGCCCGACACCGCGTCCGACCATGCGCACCCCGAAAATCTCCGTCGTCATCGTGGACGACAACGACATGATGCGAACCGTGCTGCGCGGCATCCTGCGCGGCGAGGAATACGACGTCGTCGGCGAAGCCCGCAACGGCGCCCAGGCAGTCGAGGTCGTCGAACGGATGAAACCCGACATCGTCTGCATGGACGTGCTGATGCCGGAGAAGAACGGCCTCGAGGCGATGGCCGAGATCAAGATGAGCCGACCGGAAACCGAATTCGTCATGATCACCGGCAGCGCCGACCCGGAAACGGTTCAGGACGCGATCATGAACGGCGCTTCGGGGTTCATCGTCAAACCGTTCAACGCCGCCCGGGTCCTCGACGCCCTGAAGAAATCGGCGGCCCGCCTGCGCCAGCGGAGCTGACCCACGCCCGCGATGCCGACGCTCCACACCGACCGGCAGCAGGCGCACCCGCGGTGACCGGCCCCGAGACCACCCTGCGCCGGCGCAGCGTCTTCCTGCTCTGCGCCCTCGCTGTCAGCACCCTGGTCGTCCTGGCCACCACCTACACGCTGTGGCGCCTGCGCGCCGAGGCGATCGAGCGGCTGTTCGACACCGCCGACATGTATGCCCGCAGCTTCGAGGCGCACCTGACGCAGAATCTCAACGTCATCGGCCTGACCCTTGACCGGCTCGCCGACGATGCCGGCAGCGACGAACTGGCCCGGGCACTGCACAATGCCCCCTACCTGCGTTCGCTGTCGCGCCTCGACGGCGACGGCCGCATCGGCGCCAGTTCCAATCCGCGCAACGTCGGCATCGCCGTCGATCGCCAGGATTTCCTGCCGGCGCCGAACATTCCCGGCGCCATCCTGCGTGTCGCCCTGCCCTGGCAGGGCCGCGACTTCGCCGATGCCCGGCCGGCGACGACAGCGCAGCCGGCGGCGCCGGAGGCACTGACCCTGATCCCGCTGCTGCGCCTGGCCCCCGATGACACCGGTGCGGGGCGCGGGCTGCTGGCGGCAATCAACAGTGACTACTTCCTCAATTACTACCAGCTGAACCTTGGCAGCCAGGGCGGCAGCGTCGAACTGCTCCGCCTCGACGGCAGCGTCCTGCTGTCCACCGAGGCCGGGCGCCGCCCGGGCACCGCCAGCGACGATCAACAGCTGGCCGCGCTGATCGCCGCCGATCGCCCGGGCAGCTTCGCCCACACCAGCGACGACCGCAGCGCGCTCACCGCCTTCCGGCCGTCGCGCGACTATCCGTTCGCGATCGCCGTCCATCTCGACCGCGAGCACGGCCTCGCCTCGTGGCGGCGCGAAGCGACGCGCACCGTGATCACCGCACTGCTCGTCCTGGCCAGCGCACTGGCGGCCAGCGGCGTGTATTTCCTGCGCCACGAGAAGATCGCCCGCCAGCACGATGCCGACGTCGAGCAACTGCGGCTGCGCGGCGCCGCCCTCGAAGCCGCGGCCAACTCGATCATCATCACCGGCCCGGACGGCTGCATCGAATGGGCCAATCCGGCCTTCTGCGAACTCAGCGGCTACACCATGACCGAGATCATCGGCCGCAATCCGCGCGCGCTGATCAAGTCCGGCGTCCAGGACAGCCGCGACTACGGCGAGCTGTGGCGAACCATCCTCGGCGGCCGCGTCTGGCGTGGCGAGCTGATCAACCGGCGCCGCGACGGCTCGCATTACATCGAGGACCAGACGATCACGCCGGTGCTCGACGAAAACGGCCAGATCCGCAACTTCATCGCGGTCAAGCAGGACATCACCGCCCGCCGCCAGACCGAGCAGCGGATGGAGGAACTGTCGCGCCACCTGGTTGCCGTCCAGGAAAGCGCCCGCCGCCGCCTGGCGGGCGAACTGCACGACCGGACCAGCCCGAACCTGGCGGCGATCGGCGTGCACCTCGACATCATGGCCGACGGCCTCGACCCCGCCGCCGCCCGCGTCCTCGGCGCGCGGCTCGAGGACGTGCGGGCCCTGCTCGAGGACACCACGGCCAGCATCCGCGAGATTTCCTCCGACCTGCGCCCGCCGATCCTCGACTACGCCGGCCTGGCCGCCGCCCTCGACAGCTACCTGGCGCAGTTCCGGCGGCGTACCGGGATTGCCGTCGACTTCCACTGCCGGCAACCAGAAATCCGCCTGCCGGCGGCGACCGAATCGGTGCTCTTCCGCATCGTCCAGGAATCGCTGACCAACTGCGCCAAGCACTCGCGGGCCCGCCGCATCGAAGTCAGCCTCGACACCGGCGGCGACTGCGCCCGCCTGCGCCTGTGCGACGACGGCATCGGCTTCGACCCCGACCGCCTCGGCCAGCCGCCGCACGAAAGCGGCCTCGGCATCCTGACGATGCGCGACATGGCCGAATTCTCCGGCGGCGAGTGCCGGATCCGGTCGAGCCCGGAGCGCGGCACCTGCATCGAAGTGGACATTCCCCTCAACGGAGAAAGCGCATGAACCTCAGACTCCTGCTCGCCGACGACCACCGGATGTTCCGCGAAGCCCTGCGCGCGCTGCTCGAGCGCAATCCCGAGTTCGAGATCGTTGGCGAAAGCGGCGACGGCAACGAGATCGTCGAACTGGTGCGCGAACGCTCGCCGGACATCGTCTGCCTCGACATCGACCTGCCCGGCCTGAACGGCATCGAGATCACCCGCCGCCTCGCCGAGTCTCAGCCCAAGGTCCGCGTCATCGCGCTGTCGGTCTTTTCCGATCGCGGCTACATCACCGACATGCTCAACGCCGGCGCCGCCGCCTACGTCACCAAGGCGGCCGCCGGCGCCGAACTGCTGCGGGCGATCGATGCGGTCAGCCGCAACCGGTCCTATCTCTGCCCCGACGCCACCGACGCCGTGCGCGAGGCGCTGGTCGGGCGCAGCGACAGCGGCATCCGCCTCGGCGCCCGCGAGACCGAGGTCCTCAAGCTCGTCGCCACCGGCCTGACTTCGGCGCAGATCGCGGAAAAGATGGAAATTGCCCAGTCGACCGTCGAAGTCCATCGCCGCAACATCATGCGCAAGCTCGACGTCGACAGCGCGATCGGCTTGACCCGCTACGCCATCCGCCACGGACTGGTGTCGAGCAACTAGGTGGCGGAATACCGGTTAACAGGTATTCCATTAGTCATATCCCCGAATAGCAAGCCCCGCACGGGCTGCCTAGAATGGCGACGCGCCCAGCCCTCCAGCCGGGCGTTGTTCATTCCTTGCCATTCACCGGAAAAGCCATGCCGCCCGTTCAACCGCTCGTCACCTGGTCCAGCGACTTCAACCTCGACCTGCCCGAGATCGACGACCAGCACCGCCTGCTCGCCGACCTGATCAACAAGGTCTGGCAGGTGACCGTCGACCAGCACGCCGATCCGGCGCGGACGCTGGCGATCATCCAGGCACTCGAGCGCTACACGATCACGCACTTCACCCAGGAAGAAGTCTTCATGCGCGAGATCGACTTCAGCGGCTTCGTCGCCCACAAGCAGGCGCACCAGCAATTCATCGCGCGCATTTCCGACGAGAAGGCCAAGGTGCTTGCCGGACAGCGCCTGCACCTCGACATCGTGCACTATCTCAAGGACTGGCTGATCAACCACATTCTCGTCGCCGACCGCGAGTACGCCGTCGAATACGCCCGGCGCAAGGAACCAGCCAGCCGTCTCGGCCTGTTCTTCAAGCGCCTGTTCGCCTGAGCGCCGCGCAATGTCCGCCGAACCCACCGACGCCGCCGCGCGCTTCTCGCCGGCCGCACTGAACGCCATGGCGCGTGCCATGGACAGCCTTGAGCAAGGACATCTGTGGCTCGATCCCGACTACTGCGTGCTCGGCTACAACCGCGCCTATGAATTGCTGCTCGGCATCCGCAACGCCAGCCGCTTCCTCGGCCGGCCGTTCGCGGATGTCCTGCGGCACATGCTCGAGCAAGGCGAATTCTTCGATTGCAGCGACCATGAGCAGTTCATCGGCGAACGCATGGCGAGCATGGCCGGCGGCGAAACCTGGCGCAGCGAGCGGGTCCGCCCGAACGGCACGGTGCTGAGCATCACCGGCCGGCCGCAGGCCGATGGCGGCTACCTCTACAGCTACGTGGACATCACCGGGGAAACGCGGGCGCTCGAGGAAGTCCGGCGCAACGCCAAGGCCACCGTCGTCGCCATCGCCAATTTCTCCGAGCACCGCGACACCGACACCGGCGCCCACGTCCTCCGGGTCGCCCGCCTGGTCGGCCAGACGGCGCGCCGTCTGCAGCAGCGCGGGCTGTTCGCGAACGTCATCGACGACACCTTCATCGACTACGTGTCGACCGCCAGCATCCTGCACGACGTCGGCAAGATCGCCATTCCCGACCGCATCCTGTTCAAGGCCGGTCCGCTCACCGATGACGAACGCGAGACGATGAAGCAGCATGCGCTGGCCGGCGCCAAGATGCTCGAGCAGGCGTGCATGCTGATGCACGACAGCCGCTACCTGCAGCTCGGCTCGGAGATCGCCCTGACTCACCACGAGTGGTACGACGGCAGCGGCTATCCGGCCGGCCTGGCCGGCGACGCGATTCCGGTTTCCGGACGGATCTGCGCACTGGCCGACGTCTTCGACGCGCTCACCTCGCGCCGTCCGTACAAGCAGCCGTGGTCGACCGAACGCGCCGTGGCGCAGATCCGCAAGCAGGTCGGCAGCCAGTTCGATCCGCTGATCGCCGACATCTTCCTCGAGGTGATCGAAGCGCGCGACCGGATCAAGCTGGTCACCTGGCAGGAATCGATGAGCGTCGGCAACGTGCACATCGACGAGCAGCACCAGATCCTGATCGACACCATCAACCAGCTGGCCAGCGCCGAAATCCAGAACGACCGGACGATCATCGCGATGATCATCGACGAACTGGTGAACTACACGGTCTTCCACTTCAAGTACGAGGAACAACTGATCGAGGCCGCCGGCTACCCGGACCTCGAGAAGCACCGCCGGATCCACCAGGGCTTCGTCCGCTGGGTCAAGGAACTGCGCGAGGAATTCACCTATCACCGGCGCAACCAGCTCGGCGTGCGCATCCTCGGCTTCCTGCGCGACTGGCTGCAGGAACACATCCTCGGCGAGGACCAGCGCTACCGCGACTACATCGACGGCGTCGAGCCGCCCTTGCCGGGCCCCTAGAAGACGTTGCGCCAGGCCCGCAGGGCGGCGAAAACCTCGACTTTTTCGCGGTTGACCGCCGCCTGCGCGACGGCGGCGGCGATCACCGCCGGCTCGCTGCAGCGCAGGAAGGGATTGGTCGCCTTCTCCTCGGCCAGCGTCAGCGGCACCGTCGCCTGCCCGGCCGCCCGTAGCGCCGCGACCCGGGCGGCACGTTCGGCGAGAGCGCGGTTGTCCGGCTCGACGGCAAGCGCGAACGGCAGGTTCATCTGGGTATATTCATGGGCGCAGTAGATGCGCGTCGCGTCCGGCAGCGCCGCAATGCGCGCCAGCGACGCGCTCATCTGCGCCGGTGTCCCCTCGAACAGCCGGCCGCAGCCGGCACCGAACAGGGTGTCGCCACAGAAAAGCGCCCCCGGCGCCAGGTAGGCGAGATGCCCGAGGGTGTGCCCGGGCACCGCCAGCACCTCGACCGGCGTGCCCAGCACGTCGATGCGTTCGCCGCCGCGCAGGGGCCGGGTCGTGCCTGTGATAGACTCTTCGGCCGGCGCGTAAACGTCGCAGGACCAGCGTTCGAGCAGTTCGCCGATGCCGCCCTGATGGTCGGCATGGTGATGCGTGACGAGGATGCCGGCGAGCGTCAGGCCGAGGTTTTCCAGCCGCTCGACGACCGCTGCCGCCTCGCCCGGATCGACGACGAAAGCCTGCCGGCCGCGCTGCAGCAGCCAGATGTAATTGTCCTTGAAGGCGGGAATGAGCGAGATGTCGAACATGCCGGAACTATCGAGCCAGAGCGCCCGGATGTCAAACACCGGGCTCGACGCCTGGCTCGCCTCGCCGCAGGGGCGCTACGTGCTCGACTGGGAAAGCCAGCGCATCGACGAGACGGTGCCCGACATCTTCGGCTTCAACGCACTGCAGATCGGCCTGCCCCAATGCGACCTGCTGCGCGCCAACCGGATGGCGCTGCGTGCGCGCATCGGCGGCGGTGCGCCGGTCGCCGTCAACTGCCTGCCGACGGCGCTGCCGATCGCCAACCAGAGCGTCGACCTGGTGATCCTGCCGCATGTCCTCGAGTTCGCCGACGACCCGCACCAGATCCTGCGCGAGGTCGAGCGCATCCTGATTCCCGAGGGCCAGCTCATCGTCACCGGCTTCAACCCGCTGTCGCTGTGGGGGCTGCGCAAGCAGACCCGGCGCGGCGGCGGCTTCCCGTGGAACGGCAGCTACCTGTCGCCGCTGCGCCTGAAGGACTGGCTGAAATTGCTCGGATTCGACGTCGACCGTGGTGATTTCGGCTGTTACGCGCCGCCCTGCGAGCAGCAGAAATGGCTGCAGCGCTGGCGCTTCACCGAAACCGCCGGCCGCCGCTGGTGGAAATTTTCCGGCGCCGTCTATATGCTGCGCGCCGTCAAGCGCGTGCACGGCATGCGCCTGATCACCCCCAACTGGCGCAAGAAGGCCTTGCGCGCCAAGGCCTTGCGGCCCGTAGCACAAAAGGAAATCCATGGCGACTGACAGCGTCGACATCTACACCGACGGCGCCTGCCGCGGCAATCCCGGCCCCGGCGGCTGGGGCGCAATCCTGCGCGCCGGCGGGCACGAGAAGGAACTGTGGGGCGGTGAGCCGGCCACCACCAACAACCGCATGGAACTGATGGCGGTGATCCGCGCCCTCGACGCCATGAAACGGCCGGTCACCGCGCGCGTGCACAGCGACTCGCAATACGTGCTCAAGGGCATCAGCGAGTGGATCCACGGCTGGAAACGCAACGGCTGGAAGACCGCCGACAAGAAGCCGGTGAAGAACGCCGACCTGTGGCAGCAACTCGACGAGCAGGCCCGCCGCCACCAGCTACAGTGGATCTGGGTCAAGGGCCACGCCGGCCACCCCGAGAACGAGCGTGCCGATGCGCTGGCCAACCGGGGCATCGACGAACTGAAGAAGGAAGGCGCATGAGACAGATCGTCCTCGATACCGAAACCACCGGCCTGAGCCCGCGCGACGGCCACCGGATCATCGAAATCGCCTGCATCGAGATGGTCAACCGCCGGCTGACCGGGCATCACCTGCACAAGTACATGCACCCGGAACGCGAGATCGACGCCGGCGCCCAGGCGGTGCACGGGATCACCCTCGAATTCCTGGCCGACAAGCCGAAGTTCGCCGACATCGCCGACGAGTTCCTCGAGTTCATCAGCGGTGCCCAGCTGATCATCCACAACGCCCCCTTCGACCTCGGCTTCCTCAACGCCGAGCTCGACCGGCTCGGCCGGGTGCCGGTCGAAACCGTCTGCAACGGCGTCATCGACACCCTGCGCGAGGCCAAGGAACTGCACCCGGGCAAGCGCAACAGCCTGGACGCGCTGTGCGAACGCTACGAGATCGACAACTCGAGCCGGACCCTGCACGGCGCCTTGCTCGATACCGAACTGCTGGCCGAGGTCTATCTGGCGATGACGCGCGGCCAGAACGCACTGATGATCGAGCCCGACGAAGCCCCGCGCGTGCTCCTCGGCGCCGACGGCAAGGCCCGCCAGCGCAAGCCGCTGCTCGTCCGCCGCGCGAGCGAAGCCGAACTGGCCGAGCACGAGCGGATGCTGGCGGCGATCGACAAGGAATCCAAGGGCGCCTGCATCTGGTTGCCCAAGCCGGCCGCCGACGCCCCCGCCTGACCGGCCCGCCGATGCTGCCGCCCTTCCTGCTGCTCTGGCTGGTCGCCGAACTGACCGCCTACTACCTGCTCTACCGAGGCCCCCTGGCCCTCGCCGGCGGCGCTGCCGTCATCGCCGCGCTGGCCACGCTGCTGCTCGGCCGCGCCTGGCAGAACGCGCTGACCTGGCTGCTCGCGGCCCGTCACCGTTCACCCGGACCGACGCCGGGACCGGCGATCGTCGTCGGCGAGTATCTTGCCTTCCTGTTCACCTTCCTGGTGCTGCTCCCGTTCGAGCGCCTGTGGATGCCCCCCGACCGTCTCGCCGCGGGCCGCCGCGTCGTCCTGCTGGTGCATGGCTACGGCTGCAGCCGCGGCGTCTGGTGGCTGCTGCGCCGGCGGCTCGAAGCGGCCGGCTGCACCGTCGCCACACTCAGCCTGTTTCCGCCGTTCACCAGCATGGGCCGCATGGTGCCGCAACTGCACGCGCGCATCGAAGCGGTCTGCCGCGCCACCGGCGCCGAGCGCCTGACCCTGGTCGGGCACAGCATGGGCGGCCTGATCGCCCGCTCCTGCCTGGCCCGTCACGGCCACGCGCAGGTCGCTAAACTGATCACGCTGGCGACACCAAACGCCGGCACCGAACTGGCCCGCTACGGCATCGGCCAGAATGCCCGCGAGATGCGCCCCGCTTCGCTGTGGCTGCACGACATGGCCGGCGAAGCGCCGGGCGTGCCGACGCTGGCACTGCGCAATCCCTGCGACAATTACGTGATGCCGCAGGACAACCAGACCCTGCCCGGGGCCACCAACGCCGACCTGCCGCCGGTCGGCCACCTGGCCATGCTCTATGACCGCCGCGTCGCCGACATCGTCGTCGCCGCCTGTACCGAAGGAAATGCCCGCCGATGACCGTGATCGCCGATAACGCCCGCGCGCAAGCGCAGGACCTGCTCGATTTCATCGATGCCAGCCCCAGCCCCTGGCATGCCGTCGCCAGCTGCCAGGCCCGCCTGCAGGCCGCCGGCTACCAGCGCCTGGAAGAGTTCGAACGCTGGCAGCTGCAAGCCGGCGGCCGCTACTACGTGACCCGCGGCGGCTCCTCGATCATCGCCTTCGCCGTCGGCAGCCAGCCGCTGCTCGACACCGGCCTGACCATGGTCGGCGCCCATACCGACTCGCCCGGCCTGCGCCTCAAGCCGAAGCCGGCCGAGGAAAGCGCCGGCCTCGTCCGGCTCGGCGTCGAAGTCTATGGCGGTCCGATCCTGGCCACCTTCGCCGACCGCGACCTGAGCCTGGCCGGCCGCGTCATGCTGCGCAACGCCAGCGGCATCGAAAGCCGGCTGGTGCACCTCGAAGCGCCCTGGCTGCGCCTGCCCAACCTGGCCATCCACATGAACCGCGAGGTCAACGAAAGCGGTCTCAAGTTCAACAAGCAGAGCGAACTGCCGCCGCTCCTCGGGATCGCCGACGGCACCCCGGCCGAGGCCCGCTTCCGCCGGCCGCTGGCCGAGGCGCTCGGGGTCGCGGTGGATAGCCTGATGACCTGGGAACTGGCCGTCTGCGACACGCAAAAAGGGGCTTTCTGGGGCGTCGACCGTGAATTTCTTGCGGCCGGACGACTCGACAACCTGGCTTCCTGTCACGCCGCGCTGAGCGCCCTGCTGGCCGTCGGGCAGCCGGCGCAAACCTGCCTGGTGGCGCTCTTCGACCACGAGGAAGTCGGCTCGGAAAGCGCCGCCGGCGCCGGCGGCAGCCTGGTCGGCGACGTCCTGCAGCGGCTCGCCGGCTGCTTCGCCCTCGACGCCGAGGACCTGCGCCGGGTCCTGGCGCGCAGCTTCTTCATCAGCGCCGACATGGCCCATGCCTGGCACCCGAACTTCCCGGCCGCCTACGAACCCGCCCACCGCGTGCTGGTCAACGGCGGCCCGGTGATCAAGTGCAACGCCAACCAGCGCTACAGCACCGGCGCCGACACGGCGGCGCTGTTCATGGCCATTTGCGAGCAGGCCGGCGTCCCCTGCCAGCAGTACGCCCACCGCACCGATCTCGGCTGCGGCAGCACGATCGGCCCGATCGTCGCCGCCCGCCTCGGCATTCCCAGCGTCGACGTCGGCTCACCGATGTGGGCGATGCACAGCATCCGCGAAAGCGCCGGCGTCCTCGACCATGCCTGGATGATCGCCGCGCTGACCGGCGCCTTCAGGCTGTAGCGCCGCTCCAGGCGTCGATCCAGCGTTGCAGCTCGGCCGCCGGCAGCGGCCGGCTGAACAGGTAGCCCTGCATCACCGGACACCCGCGCTCGGCCAGGAAGGCACGCTGGATCTCGTTCTCGACGCCTTCGGCGACGACGTCCATGCCAAGGTCGCGAGCCAGCGACAGGGTCGCCATCGCGATCGCCACGTCCTCGAGATCGTCGGGCACGTCCTTGACGAAGCTGCGATCGAGCTTGAGCCGGCAGATCGGCAAGCGCTTCAGGTAGGCCAGGCTGGAATAGCCGGTGCCGAAATCGTCGAGCGCCAGGCGGATGCCGAGTTCGCAGAGCGCATTCATGCGCGCCAGGACTTCCGGCGTCGGCTGCATCAAGGCGCTTTCGGTCAGCTCGAGTTCGAGCTTGCGCGGATCGGCGCCAGTCGCCGCAAGGATGCGCCGGACGCTGTCGACGAAACCGCTCTGGCAGAACTGCAGTGCCGAGATGTTCACCGCCATCACCAGGTCGCGCCCCTGCGCCTGCCATTGCGCCAGCTGGCGGCAGGCGGCGTCGAGCACCCAGTCGCCGAGCGGGACGATCAGTCCGCTTTCCTCGGCAACGGCAATGAACTGCACCGGCTGGAGCATGCCCAGTTCGGGATGCTGCCAGCGCACCAGGGCTTCGCAGCCGAGCAGCCGGCTGTCGCCGGCGGCGACCTGCGGCTGGTAGTGAAGGACCAGTTCGTCGCGCTCGATCGCCCGCCGCAGCGCATTCTCGAGCATCAGCCGTTCGAGCGCATGGACGTCCATTTCCGGCTTGAAGTAGTGGTAGGTGTTGCGCCCCTGGTCCTTGGCGCAATACATCGCGACGTCGGCGTGCTTGAGCAGGGTGCTGACATCATCGCCATCGCCGGGGTAGACGGCGATGCCGATACTCGCCGAGACGGTCAGCTCGTGCCCTTCGATCAGCATCGGCGACTGCAGCGCGCCGATCAGCTTGCGCGCCACCACCGCCGCATCCTCGGCATGGTCGAGCCGGGGCAGCAGGATGACGAACTCGTCGCCACCGAGACGGGCGAGGAAATCGTTCTCGCGCAGACAGGCGCTGAAGCGGCGGGCAACGCCGGAGAGCAGCTGGTCGCCGACCGGGTGGCCGAGCGAATCGTTGACCGACTTGAAATGATCGAGGTCGATGAAGAGTACCGCCATGCACTCGCTCTGCCGGGCGGCACTACGCAGTTCGAGCTGGGCCCGGTCGCTCCACTGGGTGCGGTTGGGCAGGCCGGTAAGCACGTCGTAGTGGGCGAGGAAGGCGATGTGCTCCTCGGCAGCCCGGGCTGCGGTGACGTCCTGTGCGGTGCCGCGCAGGCGGACGCCGTCGTCGCGCAGATCGCTCTCGATGCGGAAATGCAGCATCGTGCCGACCGGTCCCGGACCGGCCAGGCGGCAGTCGAAGGATGCCTGGCCCGGTTCGCGACTGAGCTGCTCGATGGCATTGTGCAGCGCCGCCCGGTCTTCCGGATGCACGCGGGCGACCAGATCGAGCGGCCGCACCGGTTCGTCGCGGCCGAGGCGCATGATGCTGCGCAGCTCGTCCGAACAATGGCAGCCACTCTCGCCGGGCAGCAGCTCCCAGCTGCCGAGACGGGCAATGCGCTGGGCCTGGCTGAGCTCCTCCTGCTGTTCGGCAACCTTGCGCCCGGCATCGGCAAGCTGGCGGGTGCGCTCCTCGACCAGCCGTTCGACGCGCCGCGCCCGACCGCTGGTCAGCAGCAGGAAGGCGCCGAGCACGGCGGTGCTGAGCAGGCCGACCGCCAGGGTCAGCCAGACGCCCCAGCTGCGCAGCGAGGCCATGTAGTCGTCGGTGGCGGCGACGCGCAACAGCCAGTGGCGGCCGGCAAAGCCGATCGACTCCTCGCGGTGCAGGCGGCGCTCGACCCAGCCGGCAGCCTCGCAACCGGCCGGTCCGTAGAGCCGCTGGACGCTGTCGTCGTGATCGAGATCGACCAGGCAGACAGCCAGCCCGTGGTTGATGTTGCCGACCAGCGTCGAATTGAGCACGTCGTCCATCCGGAAGACGCCGGAAATCATCCCGATCTGGCGCACCGGCATGCCGGCAAAGACCGCGTGATAGACAACGACGCCGCGCTGCTCGCCCTGCTCCTGGACCAGGCGGATCGACGCCGACGCCACCGGCAGCCGGGTCTCGCGGGTGCGCCGGGCGGCCTGCGCGGTCTGTTCGAGGACCAGCGGGTCGAGGCCGAGCACGCTGCGGTTGCTGGCCAGCGGCTCGACGTAGAGCAGCGGCAGGTATTCGGGGCGGGTCTCGGCGACGTAAGTGCGCCCGGAGGCTTCGCGGCCGAGAATGGCGAAATTCTCGTTGCCGGCAGCCCGGACCCGGGCTTCGAAGGCGCTGCGCTCGCGCTCGAGGACGAGCGGGCTCCAGCCGAAGTTCTGCGTTCCCGGATAGCGTTCGAGCAGCGGCGTCACGTACTCGCGCCAGACTTCGGCATCAAGCGCCGGATGCACCGTCGCCAGGCGTTCGAGCGCCAGCATCTGGTCGAGTTGCGCGTCGAAACGCTTGCGCACCAGACTGCCCAGGTGTTCGGCGTCGCGGTTGAGCTGGCCCTGCAGGCGCCGCGCCTCCCAGTGGCTGACCTGGACGAAGGTGGCGGCGAGCACGCCGAGGGCGATCAGCATCGGCACGCTGACGGTCAGCCGACGGGACCGCCATTCGCTCGCCGGCAGCCCGAAGAAGACGAGCAGCAGCGGCACCATGATGAGCACGCCGAGGGTGTCGCCGGCCCACCAGTTCATCCAGACGAAGGCGCTATCGTCGCTGGCGACGCCGCCCATCAGCGACAGCGCGAGGGTGCCAAGGGTCGGGCCGACCAGGCAGCCGACCGGGGCGATGACGAAGACGAAGCGGATGATGCTCTCGTGGCTGTCGAGCGGATTGTCCGGCCCGAGCAGGCGGCCGGCCAGCCAGTGGCCGAAGGCGCCCTGGAGGACGGCGCCGATCGCCGGCAGCAGCAGCATCGGCCAGACGGCATCGGCGAAACCGCTCTGCGTCGCGGCCGCGATCTGGACCGCCAGCGAGCCGGCAAAAATGCCGAAAAGACAGCGTCGACCGTGAACCAGCAGCGCCGCCAGCGCGATCCCTGCCGGCGGAAAGAGCGGCGCGGCGTAGCCGGGCGGCACGGCAATCTGCAGCGCCAGCCAGCCGGTCAGCGCGTAAATCAGGGCAAGCAGGAAATTGCCGCGAAGAAAAACAGACATCAAAACCCTGTAACAATTATGCAACACCAGCCGGATTATAAGGGCGTCGGCCGGCGATGCCGCCGGCAAGCGATCAAATAAGCCTGTCGCCGCACCGCCTGCGACAATCCGCCGCAGGTCCGCGACGCGCACCCGGCGCGGCAAATCGCCGATAATCCAGCGATGCCATTCATCGTCCCCACCGCCGACAGCAAGGAATACCTGCTCAACCTGCGCCGCCTGTTCGGGCTGCGCTGGGCGATGCTGGTGCTGATGGCACTGCTCGTCCTGATCGTGCCCGGGCTGCTCGGCATCGCCCTGCCGCAGTCGGTGATGCTCGCCATCCTCGCCATCGGCGCCCTGCTCAACGCCCTCGGCCACTGGTTTGCCGGCCGCCAGCGGACGGCGACGGCGAACGAGTTGTGCAGCCAGCTGATCATCGACATCGCGACGCTGTCGGCGCTGATCTTCTTCAGCGGCGGCGCCACCAATCCGCTCGTTTCCCTGCTCCTGCCGCCAGTCGCCATCGCCGCCCTCGGTCTGCCGCGCCGCCAGGTGATCGTTGTCGGCGCCAGTGCCGTCGCCGCCTATTCGCTGCTGATGCTGTTCTACCTGCCGCTGCCGATCGCCGACGCCAGCCGGGCAACGCAGCTGCACCTGGTCGGCATGTGGCTGACCTTCGCCGTGTCGGCGCTGCTGATCGGCTGGGTCATCCTGCGCATGAGCCAGGCCATTCGCCGGCGCGATGCCGAACTGGCGGCGGCCCGCGAGCAGGCGCTGCGTGACGAGCGAGTCACCGCGATGGGCACGCTGGCCGCCGGCGCCGCCCACGAACTGGGCACCCCGCTGGCGACGATGGCGCTGCTCGCCGGCGAGCTGGCCCAGGACCAGCGGTTGCCGGCCGACGCCCGCGACGACATCGAACTGCTGCGCCGGCAGATCGCCGCCTGCAAGGAGATCATCACCGGCCTGTCCCGCCGTGCCGGCGCCGAGCGCCTTGAAAATGCGCGATTTCAGCCGGTCGACCGTTGGCTCGATGCGCTGCGCCAGAAATGGCACGCCCTGCGCCCGCAACCGGGCAGCCGGCTGGTCGTCGCCAGCGACGGCGAGGCGCCGGGGATCGTCGCCGATCCGCGCCTCGAGCAGGCCCTGCTCAACCTGCTCAACAACGCCGCCAACGCCTGCCCGCAGCCGCTGGAAGTCCGCCTGGCCTGGCACAGCCGCGACATCGAGATCGAGATCCGCGACCGCGGCCCGGGCTTTCCGGCCGAGGTCATCGCCCTCTGCGGCAAGGACAAGCTGCCGGCGCACGACGGTGGCTGCGGCGTCGGCCTGCTCCTGACCTGCTCGGCGATCGGCCAGCTCGGCGGCCGCCTGAGCCTGGAAAACCCCGAATCCGGCGGCGCCCTCGCCCGCATCAGCCTGCCCATCGAGAAGCCATGACCCAGCCCATCCTGATCATCGACGACGACCCGACCTTCAACGCGATCCTGGCGCGCACGCTGAACCGTCGCGGCCATCCGGCGATCGGCGCCGAAGACGGCGACAGCGCGCTGCAACTGGCCGCCACGCACCAGCCGCGGCGCATCGTCCTCGACCTCAACCTCGGCGGCGTCTCCGGCCTGTCGCTGATTCCGCGCCTGCTGGAAATCTGCCCGCAGGCCCGCATCGTCGTCCTCACCGGTTACGGCAGCATCGCCACCGCGGTCGAGGCGATCAAGCGCGGCGCCACGCAATACCTGGCCAAGCCGGTCGAGATCGAGGCCATCCTCGCCGCCTTCGACGATGCCGCGATGACCGACGACGAGGCGACGCCGGACGAACCGCTGTCGATGGACCGGCTCGAATGGGAGCACATCCAGCGCGTCCTCAACGAGCACGCAGGCAACATCTCGGCCACCGCGCGGGCGCTCAAGATGCATCGGCGGACGCTGCAGCGCAAGCTGGCCAAGCACCCGGTACGCAGCTGAAGACTGACAGGTTTGTAAGTAGAGGCAAACAACTCTTATACTGCGGCGGCCACACCAAGCGCTTGCCCGCCAAGCACTCCGCCATTTCAAGGGCCGGATTCCCCGTCCGCCCGACCAACCAGGAGTCCCCATGGCCCCGACAACGATCCAGATGATCGGCGCGACCCTGTTCGCGATCGCGATCCTGCACACCTTCTCGACCAAGTATTTCGAACAGCTGGCGCATCGACGCCCGCAGCATGCCGGACTCTGGCACCTGCTCGGCGAAGTCGAGGTCGTCTTCGGCTTCTGGGCCGGCGTGCTCTTCCTGTTCATGGTTCTGACCGAAGGCAGCCAGAGCGCCATCGCCTACATCGACAGCCGCAACTACACCGAACCGATGTTCGTCTTCGCGATCATGGTTGTCGCCGCGAGCCGGCCGGTGCTGCGCTTCGCCTCGACGATCGTGGACATGGTCGCCCGCTACACGCCGCTGCAGGGCACGGTGTCGACCTACTTCACGATCCTCGCGGTGGTGCCCCTGCTCGGCTCGCTGATCACCGAGCCGGCGGCGATGACGCTGGCCGCGCTGATGCTGCGCGACCGCTACTACCAGCACCAGCTGTCGCGCAAGCTGATGTACGGCACGCTCGGGACGCTGTTCGTGAACATCTCGATCGGCGGCACGCTGACCAACTTCGCCGCGCCGCCGGTGCTGATGGTCGCCGCCACCTGGAACTGGGACAGCTGGTTCATGCTCAGCCACTTCGGCTGGAAGGCAGCGGTCGCGACGCTGATCAACGCCATCGTCGTCACCCTGATCTTCCAGAAGGAGTTGCGCGCCCTGCCCGAACCGCCGGCGACCGAGGCGGACAGCGAGCGGCAGCCCGGGCTGATCCTCGCCATCCACCTGCTGCTGCTCCTGGTCATCGTCGTCTTCGCCCACCACCCGCCGATCTTCATCGGGGCCTTCCTGGCCTTCATGGGCATCGCCTCGGCCTACCCGCAGTTCCAGGAACGGCTGATCCTGCGCGAAGGCCTGCTGGTCGCCTTCTTCCTCGCCGGCCTGGTCATCCTCGGCGGTCTCCAGGCCTGGTGGCTGCAGCCGCTGCTCGGCAGCATGACCCCGACCACCGTCTATTTCGGCGCCACCGCGCTGACCGCGATCACCGACAACGCGGCGCTGACCTACCTCGGCTCGCTGGTCGAGGGACTGTCCGACGAGTTCAAGTACGCGCTGGTCGCCGGTGCAGTCACCGGCGGCGGCCTCACGGTCATCGCCAATGCGCCCAACCCGGCCGGTTTCTCGATCCTCCGCCGCCACTTCAGCGACGGCGCGGTCAATCCGCTCGGCCTGTTCGTCTCGGCGCTGCCGCCGACGCTGGTCGCGATCCTCGCCTTCCAGCTGCTGTAAACGGCGACAGGCCCGGCGGCGCGTCAGCGCCGGCCGGGCCTGTCGGTGGCATGCTAACGCTCAGTGGTGGTGCTGGCCGTGCTGCATCGGCGCCGCCGCCGGCATCGCGGCCGGCATCACCTTCTGTACCTTGACCTCGACCACCTTGCTGCTGCCGTCGTCGAAGCCGAGGGTGATCGGCACCACCTGGCCCTCGCTCAGCGGCGCCTTCATGTCGATCAGCATCACATGCAGGCCGCCCGGCTTGAGCACTGCTTCGCCCTTGGCCGGAATCTCGATCGCCGGCACCTGGCGCATGCGCATCACGCCGTTGTCGTTGATGTGGTTGTGCAGTTCGGTCAGGCGCGACGCGGGGTTTTCCGCCTTGACCAGCTTGACCGCCTTGGCGCCGCCGTTCCTGAGGACCATGAAGGCACCGGTTGCCGGCGCGTTCGGCGGCGCCAGGCGGACGTAGGGTTCATGGACGACGACATCGTCGGCGGCGCCGGCGAATGCGGCGGTCGACAGGCTCAGGGCGGCAAAAATCACGGACAGGCGTTTCATCGGAACAGCTCCTCAGGGTTGGTTCAGGTACTGGCGGATCAGCGCGGCCACCTGGTCGGGCGGCGTGCCATGCGCCATGCGGGCGAGCAGCCGGCCGTCGGGGCCGACCGCGAAGGTTTCGGCGGTGTGGTCGACGATGTAGGCATCGTCCTTGCCGCCCGGCTGGCGCTGGTAGAAGACGCCGTAGCGGCCGGCCAGCTCGCCGAGTTCGGCCGGGCTGCCGGTGACGCCGACGAAGCCGGGATCGAAGAAGGCAACGTAGGTTTTCAGGTGTTCCGGCGTGTCGCGCTGCGGATCGACCGAAATGAAGACGACCGCGACGCGCGCCCGCTCTTCCGGGGTCAGTTGCGCCAGGCCGGCGGTCAGCGCGCTCAAGGTGGTCGGGCAGATGTCGGGGCAATAGGTGTAGCCGAAGTAGAGCAGCGTGACGCGGCCGCGGAAATCCTTCAGCGACACCGGACCGTCGGCCGACTGCAGCGTGAATTCGCCGCCCGCCGGCAACGTCGGCGGTGCCGCCGGGGCCGGGGCGTCGGGCTGCCAGAGCACGGCGACGCCGACGATGACGGCAACCAGGACGGCGACGATGGCAAGCAGCAGGCGTTCGGAGGACATGTCGGATCAGCCGGTGACGAAGCGGAAGGGAACGGCGATGCGGGCATCGGCGGTCTCGACCAGCACCGTCGCCTGCCAGGTCATGTGGCCGGTGATGCACACCGGCAGCGTCGCCTCGCCGGCGAAGACGCCCGGCGCGCGCTCGGCGAGCAGCGGGCGGTTGTAGCCCATGTCCATGTCGACGCCGGCAAAATCGACCTCGACCCGGCGCGCTCCGGGCACCTCGACCTTGAATTCGAACGGGCGGACCAGCGGGATCGGCGTGCTGCCCGCGGCCACCGTCATTTTTGCCCCGTTCGGCAGGTCGACCGTGCACGCGCTGCGGGCCAGGCTGCAGGCCGGATCCGGTTCGACCGTCAGGTCGGCCTTGGGGAGCAGCATCGGCGACAGCTTGTAGCCGACCAGCACGACCAGCGCGATCAGCAGCACGCCAATGATGTCGATGAGGATTTTCCTGTTCACGGGTTTCCTTGGTGATGCGTCCGCCGCCCGGTCGGGGCCGGCGGGCGGGGTCGATTGTGGCACGGAGCGTTAGCGGCGGCGCTGCGGCAAATTGTCGCAGCCGGCGCGACCGACGCTTCGGCGAATGCTAATATTCGCGCTCCCGACGCCCCATTGATCCGGATCAATTCGTGAACAAGCTTTTCGCTGCCTGCATTTTTGCTGTTTTTTCGTCGTTGACCGTGGCCGCCGACGCGCCGCAACCCGAGGCCTTCTTCGCCGCCACGCTGGCCGATCCGGACGACAAGCCGGTGGCCCTTGCCAGCTTCCGCGGCAAGCCGCTGGTGGTCAATTTCTGGGCCCGCTGGTGCCCGCCCTGCCGGGCCGAGATCCCGGAACTCAACGCTTTCCGCAAGGCCCAGGCGGGCAAGGTCGAGGTCGTCGGCATCGGCATCGAGGACGACGCGCCGGCGGTCAAGGCCTTCGTCCGCGAATACGCGATGAACTACCCGGTGTTCCTCGCCCGCAACCAGGGCCAGCCGCTCATGCAGGCGCTCGGCAACCGCCGCGGCGGCCTCCCGTACACGCTGTTCATCGACCGTCACGGCCGTGTTGTCGGCCACAAGCTCGGCCTGCTGCGCAAGAGCGACCTCGACAACATCCTGCCGCAACTGCTGGCGCCCTGACCCCGGCAGCTCAGGAACGCTCGCGGGTCAGCAGCATGCTGATGCCGACACCGATCGGGATCAGCGGCCACCAGGTGCCGATCAACTCGAAGAGGTTGACGTGGAAGAGGTCGAGGTTGGCGCCCAGCGCGACAACGCCGACGACGATCAGGACGATGGCTGCGACGTTTCCCTTCATGCGGGCTCCCTGGTTCAGGCGCGACGGACGCCGACGACGCCCTCGACTTCGTGGATCAGCGTCAGCGTCCGCTGCAGCTGCCGGAGGTTGGCGATTTCGACGGTGAAGCTCATGTGCGCGTTGCCGTTGCGCGACTGCGTATTGACCCCGACGACATTGAGCTTCTCGCGGGTGAAGATTTCCGAGATGTCGCGCAGCAGGCCCTGGCGGTCGTGCGCATCGACGACGATGTCGCAGGCGAAGACGCCGCTGGTCTCGCCGCCCCAGTCGGTCTCGATGACCCGCTCCGGGTGCAGCGCGGCGAGGTTGGCGAAGTTGCTGCAGTCGGCGCGGTGGATCGAGATGCCCTTGCCGCGCGTGATGAAGCCCTGGATCTCGTCCGGCGGCGCCGGCTTGCAGCAGCGCGCCAGTTGCGTCAGCAGCTTGTCGACGCCGACGATCAGGATGCCCTGGTTGCCCTCGACCGGCTTGCGCGGCTTGGTCGCCACCGCATCCGGAACGAGCGCCTCGGGCGACGGCTCGCCGCGCAGCAGCGCCTGGAACTGGCGCTGGTTGAGATCGCCCCGGGCGGCGGCGATGTAGAGGTCGTCGGCCTTGGCGAAGGCCATCCGGCGCGCCAGGTCGTCGATGTTGGCACCAGTCTGGCCGGCCCGCTGCAATTCCTTGGCAACCAGCGCCCGGCCTTCGGCCAGGGTTTCTTCCAGGGCCAGCGTCGAGAACCAGTTGCGCACCTTGGTCCGCGCGCTCTTGGTGTGGATGTAGCCGAGCGCCGGGTTGAGCCAGTCGCGCGACGGACCGCCGAGCTTGGCAGTCACCACCTCGACCTGCTGCCCGGTCTCCAGCGGCGTGTTGAGCGGCACCAGCTGGCCGTCGACCTTGGCGCCGCGGCAACGGTGGCCGAGGTCGGTATGCACCCGGTAGGCGAAATCGACCGGTGTCGATCCCGACGGCAGGTCGACGACGCGGCCCTGCGGCGTCATCACGTAGATCGTCTCGTCGAGCGCCGCCTGCTTGTAGTGATTGACCCAGTCGGAGCTGTCGGCGACCTCGTTCTTCCAGGTCAGCAGCTGGCGCAGCCAGGCGATCTTCTCGTCGTAGGCATCGGCGCCCGGCGCCTTGCTGCCTTCCTTGTAGCGCCAGTGGGCGGCAACGCCGAGCTCGGCGTGGCGGTGCATTTCCCAGGTACGGATCTGGATTTCCAGGCTGCGCCCGTCCGGACACTGGACCGCGGTATGCAGCGAGCGGTAGTGGTTGCCCTTGGGATTCGAGATGTAGTCATCGAATTCCTTGGGAATCGGCGCCCACAGGTTGTGCACGATGCCGAGCGCGGTATAGCAGTCCTTGACGTCGTCGACGATGATGCGCAGGGCGCGCACGTCGTAGACCTCGGAGAAGTCGACGCCCTTCTTGCGCATCTTGTTCCAGATGCTGTAGATGTGCTTCGGCCGGCCGTAGATCTCGGCCTGATGGATGCCGGCGGCCGCCAACTCGCTGCGCACGCGGGCCACCGCGTCGCTGATGAAGGCCTCGCGCTCGCTGCGCTTCTCGTCGAGCTGCTTGGCGACGGTCTTGTAGATGTCGGGATGGATGAAGCGGAACGACAGGTCCTCGAGTTCCCACTTCAGCTCCCAGACGCCGAGGCGATTGGCCAGCGGCGAATAGAGTTCGAGCGTCTCGCGCGCCACCTGGACGCGCAGTTCGTCCGGTGTCGCCGCGTAGTAGCGCAGCGTCTGCGTCCGGCTGGCCAGGCGCAGCAGGACGACGCGGATGTCCTCGACCATCGCCAGCAGCATCTTGCGCAGGACCTCGACCTGGGCGCGCATCTCGGCCGGATTGTTCTCGCCGGCCTCGATGTCGACGGCGACGAAGCCCTTGGCGATCGGCCGCAGCCGGTTCAGGCGGAAGATGCCGTGCACCAGGTGGGCGGCCGGCTTGCCGAATTTCTCCTCGATCAGCGCCAGGCCGTGCTCGTCCTGTGACGGAATCGCGAAGAGCACCGCGGCAATCCGCGATTCGACGTCGAGCTTGAGGCCGGCAATGATCACCGCCATGCCCAGCGCATGCGACCAGACGCGTTCGCCACTGCCCAGCGTGCGCTCGCCGTAGGCCTCCCAGGCATAAGCGACGGCATCGTGCAGGCGCTGCACATCGGGCGCCGGCAGCCCCGCCGAGAGGACCGTGAGGAACTGTTCGAAATCGCTCTGGGCGGCGACGGAATGGACGACTGAAACCATGGCCGCGATTATAGGTCGCCCCCATCAGGAATGACAGCAGGGAACACAAGCCCTTACAGATGGTCACAGGCAGAGACAGCAAGACTTTCGAGCCCGCGACTTCACCATGGATTACCATCGGGGTTTACCCCAATCCCCGCTCCCTGCAAACTGTGGGACCGTGGACAACGTTATGTGCCGTATCGGCCCGAAAGCCTTTGGCCACAAGCCGAAATGGCAAGCCCACACCTTTCACGTCACCCGTAAGGAGAAAACATGAAGAAAATCACCGTACTGGCATCCGCACTGGCCATCATCGGCACGCTTGGCGCCACGCCGGCGCAAGCCCAGCAGAAATTCGTCACCATCGGTACCGGCGGCGTGACCGGCGTGTACTACGCAGCCGGTGGCGCCATCTGCCGCCTGATGAACAAGGATCGCGCCAAGCACGGCATCCGCTGCTCGGTCGAAAGCACCGGCGGTTCGGTCTACAACGTGAACACCATCAAGGCCGGCGAACTCGACTTCGGCGTTTCCCAATCCGACGTCCAGTTCAATGCCGTCAAGGGCCTGGCCCAGTTCAAGGACGGTGGCGCCATGGGCGACCTGCGCGCTGTCTTCGCACTGCATCCGGAACCGCTGACGATCGCTTCGCGCAAGGAAGCCAACGTCGCCAAGTTCGAGGACTTCAAAGGCAAGCGCTTCAACATCGGCGTCCCGGGCTCCGGCCAGCGCGCCACCATGGAAGTCCTGCTGCCGGCGATCAACATGAAGACCAGCGATTTCTCGCTGGTTTCCGAACTGAAGCCTGACGAGCACGGCGCTGCCCTGTGCGACAACAAGATCGACGGCTTTGCCTTCGTCGTCGGCCACCCGGCTGCCAACATCCAGGACGTCACGACGACCTGCGGTGCCAAGCTGGTCAGCGTCACCGGCGCCGGCGTGGACAAGCTGATCGCCGCCTATCCGTACTATGCCAAGGCGACCATCCCGGGTGGCATGTACGCCAACAACCCGAACCCGACCACGACCTTCGGCGTCGTCGCCAGCATCGTCTCGTCGGCCAAGGTGCCGGATGACGTCGTCTACACGATGGTCAAGTCGGTCTTCGAGAACTTCGAAGAGTTCAAGAAGCTGCACCCGGCTTTCGGCAACCTCGACCCGAAGAGCATGATCAAGGACGGTCTGTCGGCGCCGCTGCACAACGGTGCGGTCAAGTACTACAAGGAAAAGGGCTGGATGTAATTCCGCTCCGGGCCGGCATCGTCCGGGCGTCCTGACGATGTCGGCCGACGAATAACCCTCAGCAAGACGCCGCTGGCGTCTTGCTGCGTTTACACATCAGCCCGAAACACTGGGGGAACCGCAGCATGACAAGCTCGGACAAAAACAACACAATTCATGAACTGACCGACGAACAGCTCAAGCAGATCGTCGCCGAAGCCGATACCGGCGGCCGCAAGCCGACCGGTCTCGCCGCCCAACTGCTGGTCGCCGTGGCCCTGGCCTGGTCCCTGTTCCAGCTCTGGATCGCCTCGCCGCTGCCTTTCTCGCTCGGCGTCTTCGTCCTCAACGATACCGAATCGCGAGCCATCCACCTCGCCTTCGCCGTTTTCCTCGCCTTTGCCGCCTACCCGGCCTGGAAGCGCTCGCCGCGCGCCTACGTGCCGGTCATCGACTGGCTGCTGGCGATCGCCGCCGCCTTTTGTGCCGGCTATCTGTTCCTCTTCTACAAGGAGCTTGCAGCTCGCCCCGGCATGCCGACGACGCTCGACCTGGTCGTCGCAGTCACCGGCCTGGCACTGCTGCTCGAAGCCGCCCGCCGGGCACTCGGCCTGCCCATGGTGATCCTGGCCATCGTCTTCCTCGGCTACATCTTCCTCGGCCCTTACATGCCGGAAGTCATCGCCCATCGCGGCGCTTCGCTGGCCAAGGGGATGAGCCACATCTGGCTGACCACCGAAGGCGTCTTCGGCGTCGCCCTGAGCGTCTCGGCCAGCTTCATCTTCCTCTTCGTGCTTTTCGGCGCCCTGCTCGAAACCGCCGGCGCCGGCAACTACTTCATCAAGTCGGCGATCGCCCTGCTCGGCCACATGCGCGGCGGCCCGGCGAAAGCCGCGGTGGTCGCCTCGGCGAGTACCGGCCTGATTTCCGGCTCGTCGATCGCCAATGTCGTGACCACCGGCACCTTCACCATCCCGCTGATGAAGAGCGTCGGCTACCGTGCCGACCAGGCCGCCTCGGTCGAGGTCGCCTCATCGGTCAACGGCCAGATCATGCCGCCGGTGATGGGCGCTGCCGCCTTCCTGATGGTCGAGTATGTCGGCATTCCTTATGTCGAAGTGATGAAGCACGCCCTGGTGCCTGCCTTGATCTCCTATATCGCGCTGTTCTACATCGTGCACCTTGAAGCTCTGAAGATGAAATTGCAGGGCTTGCCGCGGCGCGAGCCGCTGCCTTGGCAAAAAACCATGATCTCGACGGTGATGACCGTCTCCGGCATGGTCATCCTGTCCGCGATCATTTACTGGGGATTCGGCTGGATCAAGGATGTCGCCGGCGATAGCGCCTTCGTCATCGTCGGCCTGCTGATGCTCGCCGCTTATGTCGCCATCGTCCGTTTCGCCGCTCGCTATCCCGAGCTGCACATGGACAAGCCCGACGAAAAGATGGAATACCTGCCGGAAATCGCGCCGACGCTGAAATCCGGGCTGCATTTCCTGCTGCCGGTCGCCGCCCTCGTCTGGAACCTGATGGTCGAACAGCTTTCGCCGGCGCTATCGGCGTTCTGGGCAACGATGTTCCTGATGTTCATCCTCGTCACCCAGCGTCCGCTGTTCGCCTATTTCCGCGGCCAGGGGCAATACGCCCAGGCCAGCCGCCAGGGCTTCAAGGACCTCTTCGACGGCCTGGTCACCGGCGCCCGCAACATGATCGGCATCGGCATCGCCACTGCCACCGCCGGCGTCATCGTCGGTACCGTGACGCTGACCGGCGTCGGCCTGGCGATGACCGAACTGGTCGAAATCCTTTCCGGCGGCAACCTGATGGTGATGCTGGTCCTGGTCGCGGTGATCTCGCTGATCCTCGGCATGGGTCTGCCGACCACCGCCAACTACATCGTCGTGTCCACGCTGATGGCCCCGGTGATCGTCGAACTCGGCGCGCAGAGCGGCCTGCTCGTGCCGCTGATCGCGGTACACCTGTTCGTCTTCTACTTCGGGCTGATGGCCGACGTCACGCCGCCGGTCGGGCTCGCCTCCTACGCCGCCGCCGGGATCGCCAAGAGTGATCCGATCAAGACCGGTTTCACCGCCTTCGGCTACAGCGCGCGCACGGCGATCCTGCCGTTCATGTTCATCTTCAACACGCAGTTGCTGTTGATCGGCATTACCGACGCCTTCCACCTGATCCTGACGATCGGCAGCGCGACGCTGGCCAGCCTGATGTTTGCCGCGGCAACCCAGGGCTTCTTCCTGACCCGCAACCGCATCCATGAAACGCTGATCCTGCTTCTGGTGACCTTCAGCCTGTTCCGTCCTGGATTCTGGATGGACATGATCCATCCGCCGTTCGAGAAACTCGCAGCCACCGAGTTGACGCGGGTTGTCGAAGCCGCGCCGGCAAACACCAAGCTGCGCGTCTGGGTCGAAGGCACGACGCTGGAAGGCAAGGACGTCACCAAGGGGGTGCTGCTCTCGCTCGGCGAACCGGGCAAGGCCAGCGAGCGCCTCGGTCGCATGGGCCTGACCGTGATGAGCCTGGGTGACCAGGTGCAGGTGGCAGCGGTCCGTTTCGGCAGTCCGGCAGAAAAGCTCGGCCTCGAGCAGGGATTCACTTTCAAGCATATCGAGGTTCCCAACCCCGGCAGCCCGGACAAGGAATGGATGTTCATCCCGGCCTTGCTGCTGCTGGCCCTGGTCTGGTTCATGCAGCGCGCCCGGCGTGACCGTGAAGAAGGCCTGACCAACGCCTAACCCCTGGAAAGGACACCTAGCATGAGCAATGACAACGCAAATCAGAGTGGCTACGCGAAACTGGGTGGCCTTTCCTACCTCAACCCGGCGGCGCCCGAGCCCTGGGCCAGCTTCATCGAGCAGATCGAGCGGGTGCGCCCCTACCTCGGCCCGCTCGAGCGCTGGATCGAGACGCTCAAGCATCCGAAGCGGACCCTGATCGTCGACGTGCCGATCGAGCGCGACGACGGCACCATCGCCCACTTCGAGGGCTACCGCGTCCAGCACAACCTGTCGCGCGGCCCGGGCAAGGGCGGCATCCGCTACCACCCGGCGGTGACGCTCAACGAAGTGATGGCGCTGGCCGGCTGGATGACCGTCAAGAACGCCGCCATCGGCCTGCCCTTCGGCGGCGCCAAGGGCGGCATCCGGGTCGACCCGACGGCGCTGAGCCCCGGCGAGCTGCAGCGGATGACCCGCCGCTTCACCTCGGAAATCGGCCTGATCATCGGCCCCGACCGCGACATCCCGGCGCCCGATGTCGGCACCAACGCCAAGATCATGGCGATGATGATGGACACCTTCTCGATGAACCGCGGCGGCACCGCCACCGGCGTCGTCACCGGCAAGCCGATCGCGCTCGGCGGCAGCCTCGGCCGCCAGGAAGCGACCGGCCGCGGCGTTTACCTGTGCGCCCGCGAGGCTGGCAAGCACCAGCAGATTCCGATGGAAGGCGCGCGCGTCGTCGTCCAGGGCTTCGGCAACGTCGGCGGCATCGCCGCCCGCCTGTTCCGTGCCGCCGGCGCCCGCGTCATCGCGGCGGCCGACCACACCGCGACCCTGGTCAACGAAGCCGGCATCGACGTTCCCGCCGCCCAGGCCTGGGTTGCCGCGAACGGCGGCCTGGCCGGCTTCCCCGGCGCGGCGCCGATCGACATCGAGGATTTCTGGCAGCTCGAGTGCGAATACCTGGTACCGGCCGCGCTGGAAGGCCAGATCACGCCCGAGCGCGCCGCCCGCGTGCGCGCCCGGGTCGTCGTCGAGGGCGCCAACGGCCCGACCACGCCGGCCGCCGACGACGTGCTGCGCGAGCGCAAGGTGCTCGTCGTCCCCGACGTGCTGGCCAACGCCGGCGGCGTCACCGTGTCCTACTTCGAGTGGGTGCAGGACTTCTCCAGCTTCTTCTGGACCGAGGACGAGATCAACGCCCGCCTCGAGCGGATCATGGTCTCGGCCTTCGATGCGATCTGGCAGGTGGCGCTGGAAAAGCAGGTGCCGCTGCGCACCGCGGCCTTCATCATCGCCTGCCACCGGGTCCTCGAAGCGCGCGCCGAACGCGGCCTCTACCCCTGAGCCCCTGGCGTCGATCTGACGGTCGACGCCCGTCCCGGGCAAAAAACCAGACACTGCGGCGGCCCCGACGGCCGCCGCAGTTTCGTTCATAATCCGCCGACCATGCCAAGACTGCTGACCAATCCCTATCTCCTGCTCACCCTGACCGCGCTGTTCTGGTCGGGCAACATGGTGCTCGGCCGCGGCATCCGCGCCGACGTGCCGCCGATGGCGCTGGCCTTCTGGCGCTGGGCGATCGCCTTCCTGCTGGTACTGCCGCTGGCGCTGCCGCACCTGAAAAGCCAGTGGCAGCTGCTCAAGCAGGGCTGGCGGCCGGTGCTCGTCCTCGGCCTGCTCGGCGTCGGCGGCTACAACACCTTCGCCTACCTGGCGCTGCAGACGACCACCGCGACCAACGCGGTGCTGCTAAACTCCTTCATCCCGGTCGCCACCATCGCCATTTCCTGGGCCTTCCTCGGCAAGCGCCTGACGCCGCTGGCGGCGACCGGCGTCGTCATCTCGCTGATCGGCGCGATGACCATCGTCGCCCGCGGCGACCTCGACGTGCTGCTGCACCTGGCGCTCAACAGCGGCGACCTGTGGATGCTCGGCGCCGTCGCCATCTGGGCGATCTACACCGTCGGCCTGGCCTGGCGCCCGGCCGGCGTGCATCCGATGCTGATGCTCGCCGCCTTCACCACCGTCGGCCTGGCCGCGCTGTTTCCGGCCTATCTCTGGGAAATCGCCGAGGGGCGGACGATCAACGTGCACCTCGGTTCGCTGGCCTCGCTCGCCTACGTCGGCATCTTCCCCAGCTTCGTCGGCTACATCTTCTACAACCGCGGCGTCGCCGAAGTCGGCGCCAACAAGGCCAGCCTGTTCATCCACCTGATGCCGGTCTTCGGCACCCTGCTCTCGGTCGTCTTCCTCGGCGAGATCCCGCACGCCTACCACTACGCCGGCATCGCGCTGATCTTCGTCGGCATCTGGCTGACGATGAAGAAGGGCTGACCGGCGGATGGGCCTGTTCGACTGGTGGCGCCGGCGCCCGGCGCCAATTCCCGAGGCCCTGTGGCAGCGCACGCTGGCCAGCCTGCCCTTCTTCGCGACGCTGACGGTCGACCAGCAGAAACGCCTGAAAACGCTGAGCGAACGCTTTCTCGCCGAAAAGGAATTCACCGCCGCCGGCGGGCTCGAACTGAACGACGAAATCTGCGTCGCGATCGCCGCCCAGGGCTGCCTGCCGATCCTCGAACTGGGCCTGGGCGCCTATGGCGACTGGGTCGGCATCGTCGTCTATCCCGACGAATTCGTCGTCCAGCGTGAAATCGCCGACGCCGATGGCGTCGTGCACGAGTTCGCCGACGTGCTCGCCGGCGAAGCCTGGGAAGGCGGGCCGCTGCTCGTCTCGTGGCGCGACGTGCAGATGGCCGGCGGCGACTACAACGTCGTCATCCACGAATTCGCGCACAAGCTCGACATGCTCAACGGCGAAGTCGACGGCATCCCGGCGCTGCACTCGACGCTGACGGTCGACCGCTGGGAAAGCGTGTTTTTCGCCGCCTACGACGACTTCTGCGCCCGCGTGGACAGCGGCGAGGAGACGATCATCGACCCCTACGCCAGCGAAGCCCCCGAGGAATTCTTCGCCGTCCTCAGCGAATGCTTCTTCGGCATCCCGGACGTCGTAGACGCCGAGTACCCGGCGCTCTACGCGCTGCTGCGCGAGTACTTCCGCCAGGACCCGCTGGCCCGGCTGCGGGCAAAATAAAAGCCGGCCCGCGGGCCGGCTTGGCATGGCGCGAGGTCGCTCAGACCTTGCTCACCAGGTTCGACAGGGTGACGTTGGTGGCCACCTGGGCGAGCAGCTTCTGCAGGCCGACACGCGCCTTCAGGTTGATGATCAGCGGTGCGCGCAGGCTCGGGGCGATGCCGGCGCCCTCTTCTTCCTGCTTGTAGAGAACCAGCATGACGACCACGTCCTCGGCCGCCGGCGACTGCAGCAGCGCGTCTTCCTCGTCGGTCAGCTCGAGCTCGTAGCTGAAGCCGAGCGCAGCCGGGTCGATGATCTGGAAGGCCAGGGCCGGATCCTCGAGCGACTGCAGCGTGAAGCTCGCCGGCGTGCCCTTGGCTTCCTCGTGGGCCAGCATGAAGCGGGTCTTGTCCTCGAAAGCGAACAGGCCCTTGGGGAAAGTGACGATCTTTTCCGGCGCGACGTCGACGGCACCGAACAGGTAAGTCTGGACTTGCATGGGTTTCCTCCTCTGACATTGGAATGCTGACGCAGACATCCTACACCGTTCGGCGCGCAGTTGTAATTTCGCCGGGGATTGCGCATCATTGCCCCCCTTTTTTGCTGCCCGCCGTTTCCATGCTCGCACCCATCGAACACCGCATCGCCCTCGAACTCGGCGTCCGCCCGGCCCAGGTCAAGGCCGCCGTCCAGCTCCTCGACGAAGGCGCCACCGTGCCCTTCATCGCCCGCTACCGCAAGGAAGTCACCGGGGAACTCGACGACACCCAACTGCGCAACCTCGAAGAGCGCCTCGGCTACCTGCGCGAGCTCGAGGATCGCCGCGGCGCGGTGCTGGCCAGCATCGAGGAACAGGGCAAGCTGACGCCGGAACTGCGCGGCGAGATCGAGAACGCCGAAACGAAGCAGCGCCTCGAAGACCTCTACCTGCCGTACAAGCAGAAGCGCCGGACCAAGGCGCAGATCGCCCGCGAAGCCGGGATCGAGCCGCTCGCCCTCGGCCTGCTGGAAAACCCCGAGCTGACGCCGGAAGACGAAGCCGAGAAGTACATCAACGCCGAGGCCGGTTTCGCCGACACCAAGGCCGTCCTCGACGGCGCCCGCCAGATCCTGATGGAAAAGTTCGCCGAAGACGCGCAACTCTTGCAGACGCTGCGCGACTACCTGAAAGAGCACGGACTTTTGCGGTCGACCGTGGTCGAAGGCAAGGAAACCGAAGGCGCCAAGTTCCGCGACTGGTTCGACTTCGCCGAATCCATCGTCGACATGCCCTCGCACCGTGCGCTGGCGCTGCTGCGCGGGCGCAACGAAGGCTTCCTCAACGTCGCCCTGGTGCTCGACTCGGAACTCAACGAAGACGCCGTCAAGCCCGGCCCGAACGCCTGCGAGCAGCGCATCGCCGCGCGCTTCGGCATCAAGCACCAGAACCGCCCGGCCGACAAATGGCTGCAGGACACCGTGCGCTGGACCTGGAAGGTCAAGGTCTATACCCACCTCGAACTGGAACTGGTCAACGAACTGCGCGAGCGCGCCGAGGAAGAAGCCATCCGCATCTTCGGCAAGAACCTCAAGGACCTGCTGCTCGCCGCCCCGGCCGGCCAGCACGTGACCATGGGCATCGACCCGGGCATCCGCACCGGCTGCAAGATCGCCGTCGTCGACGCCACCGGCAAGCTGCTCGACACCGCCACCATCTACCCGCACGAACCGCGCAACGACTGGGCCGGCTCGATCTCGACGATCGCCCGCCTGGCCTCGACGCATGGCGTGACGCTGGTCGCCATCGGCAACGGCACCGCCAGCCGCGAGACCGACAAGCTGGTCCAGGACGTCATGAAGAAGTACCCGGAAGCCCGGCTGCAGAAGATCGTCGTCTCGGAAGCCGGCGCCTCGGTCTATTCCGCTTCGGAACTGGCCGCCAAGGAATTCCCCGACCTCGACGTCTCGATTCGCGGCGCCGTGTCGATCGCCCGCCGCCTGCAGGACCCGCTCGCCGAACTGGTCAAGATCGAACCAAAGTCGATCGGCGTCGGCCAGTACCAGCACGACGTGTCGCAATCCAAGCTGGCGAAGAACCTCGATGCCGTCGTCGAGGACTGCGTCAACGCCGTCGGCGTCGATGTGAACACCGCCTCGGTGCCGCTGCTCACCCGCATTTCCGGCCTCAACGGCAGCCTGGCCGCGAACATCGTCAGCTACCGCGACGCCCACGGCGCCTTCAAGAGCCGCGACGACCTGAAGAAGGTGCCGCGCCTCGGCGACAAGACCTTCGAACAGGCCGCCGGCTTCCTGCGCGTGCCGAACGGCGAGAACCCGCTCGACGCCTCTTCCGTGCACCCGGAAGCCTATCCGCTGGTCGAGAAGATCATCGTCGACCTGAAGAAGCCGATCAAGGAACTGCTCGGCAACAGCCAGGCGCTCAAGGGCCTCAACCCGGCCAAATACACCGACGAGCGCTTCGGCCTGCCGACCGTGCAGGACATCTTCAAGGAACTGGAAAAACCCGGCCGCGACCCGCGCCCCGAGTTCAAGACGGCGACCTTCGCCGACGGCGTCGAGGAAGTGAAGGACCTGCGCCCGGGCATGATCCTCGAAGGCGTCGTCACCAACGTCGCCGCCTTTGGCGCCTTCGTCGACATCGGTGTGCACCAGGACGGCCTGGTCCATGTCTCGGCGCTGTCCAACAGCTTCGTCAAGGACCCGCACGACGTGGTCAAGGCCGGCCAGGTGGTCAAGGTCAAGGTGCTCGAAGTCGACCTCGCCCGCCAGCGCATCGCGCTGACCATGCGCATGAGCGACGAGCCGAAGAAACACGACGGCGGCAGCCAGCGCGGTGCGCCGCTGTCGAAGCAGCAGGCTCGCCACAACGCGCCGCCGCCGGCCGGCAACGCGATGGCCAACGCCTTCGCCAAGCTGCGCAAATAAAAAAGCCGGGGCAGGATTCCCCTGCCCCGGCTGCTTTCACCGCCGCGATCAGAACGCCCAGATCGCCCGCGCGCTCAACTGGTGGATCCGGTAGGCCTGGCGGAACTCGCCGTCATAGCTGAGCGCGACGCTGACACCGTCGGCAACCTGCTTGCGATAGGCGGCACCGACCTGCAAGGCATCGCGCTCCGGCTTGTCCGAATCGATCCGGAAACTCGAACCGCCACCGTTCAGGCTGGCGCTGATCTGCGGCGCATTGGCGAATTCGTGCAGGTAACGGGCGCGCAGCTGCCACTGGCTGTCGGTCGACAACTGCTGGCGCAACTCGACGCCGAGCACCGACTGCAGCGAACGCGAGCTGCCGTCGCCGACGCGCAGCGCAGCCGCGGCATCGCCCTTCTCCGTATAGCTGCCGGTGCGCACGTAGCCCGCCCGCGCACCGAGCAACCAGCGCCCGGACCAGGTCGGCGAGATGGCGAACGGGAAGCCGAACTCGACCCGGCCGTTCACACCGTAGCCGCGATAGTCGCCGCGCAAGTCGGCGGCAAAGCCGCCGAAGGCGACGCGACGGCGGCTGGCGTAGTCGTTGTAGCCGGCAACCAGCGACGCATCGAGCGTCAGGTCGTCGGCACGGCGGATCAGGTAAGTCCCCAGATGCAGCGAACCGACGCGCAGGTCGTCACCGCGTGCGATGCCGTTGCCGTCGGTGGTGGCACGCGTGTAGCCGGCCGAAATCCCGACCACCTCGTGCGCCGAGCGATCCGCCTCGATACCGGCAGCGACGCCGCCGGCGGCGATCCGGTAGCCACCGCTATCCGCCCGCGCCCCCTGGCTCCCCCAGGCGCCCAGGGTTTCCAGCCAGAACCGGCGCCCGCCGTCATCGCCGGAAGCGAGGCCGCTGCGCGCCGCCGCCGCACGATTGTCGAAGGCCGAGAACAACATGCCCGATGCCATCTGCGTCGCCCGGAAGCCGCCGCCGTTGCTGGGCGGCGCGACTTGCGCCAGGGCCTGGTCAAGCGCCGCGCCCGATGACTGGCTGTCCAGCGCAGCGAGCAGCGGATCGGCGCTGGAACTGCCGGACTGACCGAGTTGATCGAGGACGCCGGCCAGCCCGCGGCGATCGCCTGCCGCCAGCGACGCCAGCGTCGCCGTGCGCGTCGCCGTCAGCAACAGGTCGCCGCCGGACTGGCTCAGGGCATAGCTGACCGTTGCCGACCCGGCATCCGCCGCCAGGCTCGGCAAGCCCGAGACACCGCCCTGGACCAGCGTGTACTGCGCGCCATGGGTCACGTAGGCCTGCGGCAACGGACGGATCGTCGCGCTCGCCGCCAGCGTCGTGGTCCCGGCCACCGTGAAGCGATCGCTGCTGTTGCCCTGCCCCAGGCGCATCTCGACACTGGCCGCGGCGCCGAGCGCAAGATTGCCGCCGACCGCGATGTTGCGCAGCACCTCGCCGACGGGCGCCCGGAAGCTGCCTTCGATGGCGATGTCGGCGCTGGTCGACACCCCGCCATTGACCTGCAGGCTGGCGCCGGCGTCGACCTGCAGGGCGGTGACGTTGCCCAGCGCATAATCGAACACCGTGCTCCCGTCGCGCACGATGAAGCGCTCGAAGCCGCTCAGCGTGCCGCTGGCGAAGCGCTGGCTGCCGCCGGTCTCGAGGGTGTCGCTGCCGGCACCGCCGACCACGCTGCCAACGACGACGCCGCTGCTGCCGCCGGCGAACAGCTTGAGCACGTCGTCGCCGTCGCCCATGTCGATCGCCAGGCCGTTGCGGCCTTCGATGCGGCCGTAGTTGCTCAGCGTGTCGGCACCGCCGCCCATCTGCACGGCCGCCCCGGCCGTCGTGCTGGCCGCTTCGTCCACCCGCGTCGATTCGCTGCCGCCGGTGATCGTGCCGCTGGCGTAATTGACCAGGAGATCGTCGAAATTGCCGACCAGTCCGATTGCCGTCCGCCGCTCGCCGACGATGCTGCCTTCGTTGTAGATGCGCGCCGCGGCCGGATTGGCCGTCGCCGTGCCGCGCCCGGCGGCAAGCGCCGTGCCGTTGGCTCCGTCGTCGATGAGGATGCCCTTGGACTGGCCGTAGATCGTCGCCCCGGCATGGTTGACGATGGTCCCGCCACCGGCCGCGATGCCGTCGGCGCCATTCGCATTGCCGCCCGAGTCGAGGCCGCCGGCACCGTTGCCGCGGATGCTGCCCCAGTTCTCGACATAGGCGACACCGTCGATATCGACCCCGTCGCCATCGCCGTTGCTGGTCGTCAGGCCCAATCCCTCGTGGTCGTAGACATTGCCGGCGCCGGCGTAATTGCCGCTGATCGCGCCATGGTTGATGACCACGCCGTGGCCGTCGAGGCCGACGCCGGAGCCGTTGTTGCCGGTCAGCGTGGCACCGGCGTAGTTGATCACCACCGGGTTGTCGATGCGGATGCCGCTGGTCGTGGTCACCCCGACGACCTTGTCGAAGGTCGCGCCGTTGGGACCGGTCGACGTCACCACCAGGCGGTCGATGCCGACCAGGTCGCTGTCGGCGGCCGCAGCCACCGGGTCGCCGCCGTCGATGGCATGACGCGGGCCGGTGATCGAACCATGGTTGAGGATCAGCACGTTGGTGCGCCCGTTCTCGATGGCCACGCCATCGGCCGCCGAATAGTCATTGACGCAGGCCGCCCCGAGATAATCCGGGCAACTGGTATTGACCGCGCCGGTCGAGAAGATCGCGCCGTAATTGGTCAGCGTGAAATTGCTGCCCAGGCGCAGCGCATCGTTGCCGGTCGAGCTGATCACCGCGCTGCGGTTGCCGGCGGCGCCGTTGATGATCTGGTTGTTGGTCGAGGAATAGGCGGCATCGGCCTTGATCGCCCGCTCGCCGCCGACCGACGGCCCGCTCTGGGCGATCGTCCCCTGGTTGTCGATCAGGTAGCTGCCGGCGGCACGGTTCAGGCGGATGACGACGTTGCCGCTGGCGCTGATCAGGCCGCCGGACTGGTTGCTGATGACCAGCAGCGGCGTGCCGGTGTTGGCGTCGATCGTGCGTCCGCTGCCGGTCTGGCTGATCGTGCCGCCGTTGACGATGTTCACCGTGCCGGTGCCGACATTGATCGCGACCGTGCTGCCGGCAGTCGACAGCGTGCCGCCCGCCGCCACGTTGCCGCTTTCTCCCCCGACCACGGTCTGGCCGGTGTTGCTGGTTTCGCCGTCGGCAACGACGAAGCTGGCGGCGTAGGCCTGGGTCAGGAACAAGGTTTGGACGGCCAGTGCCAGTGGCAGGCGCCGGAAGGCTGGATGCATTGCGAGGACCCCTGGAGAAAAAATGTGGCGATTCTATGTACGGTGCATTGCAGCAACGTGACAACGGAATGACCGGCCTTCCTTGCATTTGCTTACATCCTGCAACCGGATCGCGGCAGATTCGCCGGCGCCGGCGGCGTAGACTTTCCCCATCACAAGAACAGGGAGAGAACGATGAAACATCCGCGCTTGCTGCTCGGCCTGCTGCCGCTCGGCCTCTGGGCCGCCTTCGCGCTACCTGAGCTGCTCGCTGCCGACGGCGGCCCCTGGTCGTGGCGGCGCCACCTGATCCTGCTCTCGGGCATCGTCGCGCTGTGGTGGATGAGCGCCGGCATGCTGCTGGCCACCCGCGCGCCCTGGCTGGAAAACATCGGCGGCGGACTCGACCGGCTCTATCGGCTGCACAAGCAGGTCGGCATCGGCGCCGGCCTGCTCGTGCTGCTGCACTGGCAACTCGAATGGCTGCCCAAGACGCTGGCCAAGGCCGGCCTGATCGCCGGCCCGAACCGGCCGCGCGGCGCCCACCAGCCGGATTTCTGGATCGACCTGGCCAAGGATGTCGGCGAATGGGCCGGCTACCTGCTGATGGCGCTGGTCGTCGTCGCCCTGCTCCGGCGCATTCCCTATCGCGCCTTCCGCCTGGTGCACAAGGCTTTCGGCGCGATTTTCCTGGCCGGCGCCTTCCACGGCCTGCTGCTGATGCCGGCCGAATTCTGGCAGACGCCGCTGGCGTGGACGACGCTCGCCGTCGCCGCCCTCGGCGTGGTCCCGGCGCTGCTCTCGCTGAGCGGCCGGATCGGCCGCCGGCGCCAGCATGCGGCAAGCTTGACGGGATTGCGCGCGCAGCCCGGCGGCATCCTCGAGCTGGACTGCCGGCCGGCAAGCTGGCCGGGGCACCGTGCCGGCCAGTTCCTGTTCGTCGATTTCGGGGTGGCCGGCGAAGGCGCCCATCCGTTCACCATCGCTTCCGACTGGCAGGCCGGCGACGGCACGCTGACGCTGGCGATCAAGGCGCTCGGCAAGTTCACGGCGAGCCTGCCGGAGCGCCTGCAGGTCGGCCAGGCGCTCCGGCTTGAAGGACCTTATGGCCATTTCGATTTTTCGCCGAAAACCCCGGTCGACCGTGCACCGGCACCGCAGATCTGGGTCGCCGGCGGCATCGGCATCACGCCCTTCCTCGCCCGCCTGCAGGCGCTGGCCGGGCGCGGCGAGCGCGCCGACGTCGACCTGTTCTACTCAAGCACCGGCGACGGCAGCTTCCCGGAGACGCTGGCCGCGCTCTGCGCCCGCACCGGCGTCCGCCTGCACCGTCGCCTGAGCGAGCGCGACGGCCCGTTCGCCGACGACGAGATCGCCGCCCGCCAGCGCCCCGGCTGCAGCGTCTGGTTCTGCGGCCCGCGCGGCTGGGGCGAGGCGCTGGCCCGGCGTTTCCGCCGCGCCGGCCTGGCTGCCGCCGACTTCCACCAGGAAGCCTTCGAGTTCCGCTGACTCAGTCGCGGCGCGGCGTTCCCGGCGGCAGCGCGCGCAGGTACTGGGCCGGCCAGGCGGCGGCGACACCCAGCGCCTGCGCCGCCTGCAGCGGCCAGTAGGGATTGCGCAGGATCTCGCGGCCGACCAGCACCAGGTCGGCCTCGCCGCCGGCGACCAGCGCCTCGGCCTGGGCGGCTTCGGTGATCAGCCCGACCGCCGCCACCGGCAGGCCGGTCTCGCGCCGGATGCGCGCCGCGAACGGCACCTGGAAGCCGGGCGCGGCGGGAATCTTCGCCGCCGGATCGAGGCCGCCGGTGGACACATCGACGAGATCGACACCGTCGTCCCTGAGCAGCCGGCAGAGCGCCACCGTCTGCTCGGCATCCCAGCCGCCGTCGAGCCAGTCGGTCGCCGACAGGCGGATCAGCAGCGGCAGTTCGGACGGCCAGACGGCGCGCACCGCGGCGACCACCTCGCGGGTCAGGCGCACGCGGTTGGCGAAGCTGCCGCCGTAGTCGTCGTCGCGCCGGTTGCTCAGCGGCGACAGGAACTGGTGCAGCAGGTAGCCGTGCGCGGCGTGGATCTCGACCGCCTGGAAACCGGCGCGGCGGGCCCGCTCGGCGGCCGCGACGAAGGCGGCAACGACGCCGGCGATGGCCGCGGCGTCGAGTTCCTGCGGCGTGTCGTAGCCGGTGAAGGCGAGCGCCGACGGCGCCACCGCCGTCCACCCGCCCTCGGCCGCCGTCAGCGTGCGCTGGGCTTCCCAGCCGCGGCCGACGCTGGCCTTGCGACCGGCGTGCGCCAGCTGGATTGCCGGCACCGCACCCTGGTCGGCGATGGCGGCGGCGATGCGCGCCAGCGGCGCCACCTGGGCCTCGTCCCAGAGGCCCAGGTCGCCCGGGCTGATGCGCCCCTCGGGCAGCACCGCGCTGGCTTCGACGATGACCAGGCCGGCGCCGCCGACGGCGCGGCTGGCGTAGTGCTGCAGGTGCCAGTCGCCGGCGCGGCCGTCGGTGGCGGAATACTGGCACATCGGCGGGATGCCGATGCGGTTGGGCAAAGTCAGGCTGCGCAAGGAAAACGGGGTGAATAACGCGGACATCGAAAGTCTCCGGTCTACATTCAAAAATGGGCAAATATCACGGTCGACCGTGATTGTCGGTCAAAAACCGGCGAGCACCAGCTTGCCGCGCGCCTTGCCGCTCTCGATCAGGGCGTGCGCCCGGCGCAGGTTGGCGGCGTCGATGCGGCCGAGGTTGGCGGCCAGCGTCGTGCGCACCCGCCCGTCATCGACCAGCCGCGCCAGCTCGGCGAGCAGTTCGCCCTGGCGGGCGAGGTCGGCAGTGGCGAACAGCGGCCGGGTGAACATGAACTCCCAGTGCACCGAAACGCTCTTGCGCTTGAGCGGGACGATGTCGAGGCTGGCCGGATCGTCGATCAGCGCGAACTTGCCCTGCGGCGCGATCAGCTCGACCACCTCGGCGAAGTGCTGCTCGCTCTGGTTGAGGCTGACCACGTAATCGGCCTCGGCGTAGCCGGCGGCGCGCAGGCCGGCGGCGAGCGGGGCGCCATGATCGACCACCGCATGCGCGCCAAGATCGAGCAGCCAGTCGCGGGTTTCCGCCCGCGACGCGGTGCCGACCACGGTCAACCCGGTCAGCTGGCGCGCCAGCTGGACGAGGATCGAGCCGACGCCGCCGGCGGCGCCGATGACCAGCAGCGTGCCGGTCGAAGCGGCGTGCAGGCCGAGCCGGTCGAAGAGGATTTCCCAGGCGGTGATCGCCGTCAGCGGCAAGGCCGCCGCCTGCGCGAAGTCCACGGTCGACGGCATTTTTGCGGCAATTCTCGCGTCGACCGCATGCAGTTCGCTGTTGCCGCCCGGCCGGGCGATCGAACCGGCGTACCAGACGCGGTCGCCGGGCGCAAAACCGCGCACCGCCGCGCCGACGCCGACGACCTCGCCGGCAACGTCCCAGCCGAGCACCTTCCACTCGCCGGCTGCCGGCGTCACGCCGCGGCGCACCTTGGTATCGACCGGATTGACCGAAATCGCGCGCACCGCGACCAGCAGGTCGTGCTCGCCGGCCACCGGCGCCGGCAGTTCGACATCGACCAGCGCATTCGCCGCATCGATCGGCAGGGATTGTTGATAGGCAACAGCTTTCATCTCGGGCTCCGCAAGGGTTGGAATGGACGGCGCCAGTATCGTTTACGCCATTATCGAAATAAACTAGGCGACAAACGAAACACTTTCAAAAATTCAATGAAAATCCGCAACCTGCACGACCTCGAACTCTTCGTCCGCGCCGCCGAACTCGGCAGCCTCTCCGCCGCCGCGCGCCAGCTCGATCTCTCGCCGGCCCTGGCCAGCGCCGGGCTGAAGCGGCTCGAAGGCGAACTCGGCGTGCCGCTGATGCTGCGCTCGACGCGCAGCCTGCGCCTCACCGGCGAAGGCGAACGCCTGCTCCCCGCCGCCCGCCTGGCGCTCGACGGCCTGCGCGACGCCACCGAGGAAATCGCCACCGGCCGCCAGGTCGTCCGCGACCACCTGCAGATCTCGCTGCCCTCCGACCTCGGCCGCAACCACATCCTCGGCTGGCTCGACGAATTCCAGGCGCGCTGGCCCGAGGTCAGCTTCCGCCTGCAGTTCAGCGACCGCCTGGCCGACGTCTACCGGCAACCGGTCGACCTCGCCATCCGCTACGGCAGCCCGCCCGACTCCGGCCTCGTCGCGCTGCCGCTGTACGCCGCCAACCGCCGCATCCTCTGCGCCGCCCCCACCTACCTCGCCGCCCACGGCGCCCCGGCCAGCCCGGCCGACCTCGCCGGCCACAACTGCCTGCGCTTCCGCCTCGGCGACGAACTCCACGACCAGTGGCGCTTCACCCGCGGCGCCGACGAACTGCGCATCGACGTCGCCGGCAACCGCGCCTGCGACGACGGCGACGCCGTCCGCCGCTGGGCCATCGCCGGCCGCGGCATCGCCTACAAATCCGGCCTCGACATCGCCGCCGACCTCGCCGCCGGCCGCCTCGTCCGCCTCTGCCCCGACTGGCAAGGCGAGCCCGTCCCCCTCGCCCTGCTCTGCGCCGACCGCCGCCAGCTATCGCCCACGGTGGTACTGCTCAGGGACCACCTGCGGGAAAGGTGCGAGGCGCTGGCGGGGCATTCCAGCGACTAAGCCACCAGCCACTGCTGCTACGCCAAAAATTAAATTTCTCCCCTCCAAGTCGCTGACAAACTATCAATAGTCGAGCTCACAGAATTAGTCGGCGCCCCCTGAATCTGTTCACCTGTGGTGAAGAGCCATTTCAACGTACTTTTCTGAGCTGCCTATCCGGCAGTGACGGTGGCCATCATCGCCGGCTACGATGTGATCGATTTCTGAGCTGCCTATCCGGCAGTGACGACCGGTAACGCCGGTGCCCGAGCTGCTGGTGCTTTCTGAGCTGCCTATCCGGCAGTGACGAAAATCCGTGGATCGCTCCTTTTGCCTTCTCCTTTCTGAGCTGCCTATCCGGCAGTGACGTGGTCAAACCCCCTTCTTGGCGGCAGCAGCCTTTTCTGAGCTGCCTATCCGGCAGTGACGCTGCCGCTCGACAACGACGACCGCCGCCACCTTTTCTGAGCTGCCTATCCGGCAGTGACGGTGGTAACGGCCGTGGCGCCGCTTGCGTAGAATTTCTGAGCTGCCTATCCGGCAGTGACGCGACATCGACCCCGGCAACGCTAACCGTTCCGTTTCTGAGCTGCCTATCCGGCAGTGACGACCGAGAGCGATGAAACCTGCTCGGCGTCGCGTTTCTGAGCTGCCTATCCGGCAGTGACGGCCTCGAGGAACTCGCGAACGATGTCCGACCATTTCTGAGCTGCCTATCCGGCAGTGACGAAAACAGACATTCCACCGGGGGAATTCCCCTCTTTCTGAGCTGCCTATCCGGCAGTGACGAATGGCCTGCCGCAGCAGATCGGGCATCTGCATTTCTGAGCTGCCTATCCGGCAGTGACGCCTCGAGCTGGACGGCCTCAACGACAGCGACTTTTCTGAGCTGCCTATCCGGCAGTGACGTTGGAATTTCGGCCGCCGGCGTTCCGATCTATTTTCTGAGCTGCCTATCCGGCAGTGACGATCTTCTTCGCCTGGTTACTGAGCGTTTCCCTTTTCTGAGCTGCCTATCCGGCAGTGACGAGAGAACCGCGCCAAATCCTTGGCTCTATAGGCTTTCTGAGCTGCCTATCCGGCAGTGACGTCGACGATGCGCGACAGCCCCCAGGGCAACGATTTCTGAGCTGCCTATCCGGCAGTGACGAGCACGATGCGCTGCTCGACCGGTCCGGCATCTTTCTGAGCTGCCTATCCGGCAGTGACGAGTTGCTGATCGCCTGCAGCGCCACCCCGGGCTTTCTGAGCTGCCTATCCGGCAGTGACGGTACTCCCCCTCGTCGAGCGATTCGAACGACATTTCTGAGCTGCCTATCCGGCAGTGACGCAGGCCGGCGCGGATCGCGGCGAGGGTGCGCTTTTCTGAGCTGCCTATCCGGCAGTGACGCGAAGCGTTGGCCCATCAAGCATGGAACTGCTTTTCTGAGCTGCCTATCCGGCAGTGACGACGTTCATCATCACCGGCACCCGGTTCGGCAATTTCTGAGCTGCCTATCCGGCAGTGACGGAAACCGGTCCCGGTTTCGGTCGGCGGGTGCCTTTCTGAGCTGCCTATCCGGCAGTGACGGTGACCGTGCTCTTTTTCCTGATCCTGCTGCTTTTCTGAGCTGCCTATCCGGCAGTGACGGATGTCGGCGGGTTCGCCGCTTTCGAGATCCATTTCTGAGCTGCCTATCCGGCAGTGACGTACTGCACGCACCCCGGAAACCCGGTTAATCATTTCTGAGCTGCCTATCCGGCAGTGACGTCGGTCTCCGGGAACCGGATCTCGAAGTCGCGTTTCTGAGCTGCCTATCCGGCAGTGACGGCCGGCCGGAACATCTGATGATCGTTCGTGCTTTTCTGAGCTGCCTATCCGGCAGTGACGGCGAACTGACGGACTGCGCGATAGAAGAGATTTTTCTGAGCTGCCTATCCGGCAGTGACGGTCGTTTGGCTGATCGTTCTTGCGATGATCTTTTTCTGAGCTGCCTATCCGGCAGTGACGTCGCCGTAGAACTTGCGCACGCCAGCCACCCATTTCTGAGCTGCCTATCCGGCAGTGACGGGCCAGCTGTTCGTCAAGCTGTTGCTTGGTCATTTCTGAGCTGCCTATCCGGCAGTGACGCTTCCTGCAGCGCCTGAGCGATATGGAACGTTTTTCTGAGCTGCCTATCCGGCAGTGACGAACTCGGCCAGCCAGCCGTAGTTCTCGACCTTTTTCTGAGCTGCCTATCCGGCAGTGACGGCGTTGGCCTGAGCGTCCTGCAGCGCCTTGTTTTTCTGAGCTGCCTATCCGGCAGTGACGGGCAACGAGATGCGATCCGCCTTCTTCGGTCATTTCTGAGCTGCCTATCCGGCAGTGACGTTTGCGGCCATGTGCGTCACGCTTGCGCGGCATTTCTGAGCTGCCTATCCGGCAGTGACGCGAGAAGCGCATCAAGGAAGGGGAGTCGTTTTTTTCTGAGCTGCCTATCCGGCAGTGACGGTGGGCGCAATGGCGCGAAGTCTGGTATTCGCTTTCTGAGCTGCCTATCCGGCAGTGACGGATGCAGCGGATCATCGACCAGGCGCCAGCCTTTTCTGAGCTGCCTATCCGGCAGTGACGCTTGTGGCAACAGGGTTGTTCCGGGTGTTCCGTTTCTGAGCTGCCTATCCGGCAGTGACGACGTCGTCGCCGCAGTAGTGGCAGGCGCCAATTTTCTGAGCTGCCTATCCGGCAGTGACGGGGCCGATGAGGCTGAGGAAGAACTTGAATTCTTTCTGAGCTGCCTATCCGGCAGTGACGATGATGGTCCGCCAGGCTACCGGGCTCTCAAATTTCTGAGCTGCCTATCCGGCAGTGACGGCCGCGTTGACCACATACCGCATGATCCCCTTTTTCTGAGCTGCCTATCCGGCAGTGACGCAGCGTTTTTTGCTTGTAGCCGCGAGCCCGGCTTTCTGAGCTGCCTATCCGGCAGTGACGGGCGAGCTCGTCATCAGCGGCGTGACCATCGATTTCTGAGCTGCCTATCCGGCAGTGACGACGGACCCACTGCGCCTGCTGCTCGTCGATCTTTTCTGAGCTGCCTATCCGGCAGTGACGACGAACGACAAGCCGTGGAAGCCTTTGCCGGCTTTCTGAGCTGCCTATCCGGCAGTGACGTGCCAGCTTGGTCGGCAGCTTGCCGCCGGACATTTCTGAGCTGCCTATCCGGCAGTGACGAGATGGTCAGCGAGGGGCGGACTGCGGCCGATTTTCTGAGCTGCCTATCCGGCAGTGACGGTCGTTACGTGCGCCACTGATCGCCTGGTCCTTTTCTGAGCTGCCTATCCGGCAGTGACGGCTCTGACCGCTGATCGCAACACCCCGCTCCGTTTCTGAGCTGCCTATCCGGCAGTGACGGGTGAAGGGGTGGAAAAACCGAAAGGGGCGCCTTTCTGAGCTGCCTATCCGGCAGTGACGATCACTCGCGGCGTTTCGCGCGTCAGCCCGCTTTTCTGAGCTGCCTATCCGGCAGTGACGCCTTTTCGATCAATACCTACGATGCCTCCCTGTTTCTGAGCTGCCTATCCGGCAGTGACGGCGAAGTCCTCGCCGACCAGCTCCAGGCTCTTTTTCTGAGCTGCCTATCCGGCAGTGACGTCATGCTGACCGATCTGGTCGATGACGACCTGTTTCTGAGCTGCCTATCCGGCAGTGACGTCGAAGAAGTACTGGCCGTCGAAACAGGTGGTTTTCTGAGCTGCCTATCCGGCAGTGACGACCTGGCCGACCGACCCGCTGCACGCGCTGGCTTTCTGAGCTGCCTATCCGGCAGTGACGGTTCTCGATCACCTGCAGTTCCAGCACCTGCTTTTCTGAGCTGCCTATCCGGCAGTGACGCTTACGCACAGACAGTCTACAAGTGCACTATTTTTCTGAGCTGCCTATCCGGCAGTGACGGCGTAGCCATGCGTATCAATTGCCCCCATTGCTTTCTGAGCTGCCTATCCGGCAGTGACGACGGTCTTTCCTGTGGCCTCGGCCAGGCTGTTTTTCTGAGCTGCCTATCCGGCAGTGACGGCGTTCGCGGGTACAACAACTGGATTGTGTCGTTTCTGAGCTGCCTATCCGGCAGTGACGCGCTCCTGTACGGAAATGTGGGGTTCCGGCGTTTTCTGAGCTGCCTATCCGGCAGTGACGTTGGGTTTCCGGGGCCGGTGGCGTTCCCGCCGTTTCTGAGCTGCCTATCCGGCAGTGACGCGATTGACCGGAACGGACTTGTCGGCCTGGATTTTCTGAGCTGCCTATCCGGCAGTGACGGTAACGTGGAAAAAAAATCTCGTCGCGGGGGCTTTCTGAGCTGCCTATCCGGCAGTGACGCTCGCCCTCAACGACCGTCTTGGGCTCTACAATTTCTGAGCTGCCTATCCGGCAGTGACGCCCGGCGGCGGGTTGGCGCTGTAGATGCCCATTTTCTGAGCTGCCTATCCGGCAGTGACGTAGTTGGGTGCAATCCATTGCACGCCGTCGTGTTTCTGAGCTGCCTATCCGGCAGTGACGGGCAATCAGGACCATTTTCCCGTTGACCACTCTTTCTGAGCTGCCTATCCGGCAGTGACGACGGCGGCGCCTCGGTTGCGGTTGCCGCTGCATTTCTGAGCTGCCTATCCGGCAGTGACGGTCGTGCGCGGCAAGGTGTCGATCAGCTGGGCTTTCTGAGCTGCCTATCCGGCAGTGACGTACAAAAAATTTACCTATCAATCGAATTTTTAAAGAAAAAACACCATTCCAGCCGCAAAAACCAAAAACCCACACGCTCGACCAACCCATTGATTTTTCAGGGGGATATTTCACCCCCTGAAAAAGGGTCTAAAACCAGGGCACGGTCGCGGTGGAACTCAGCCCGTAAGCACTGAAGGTCCCCCATACAGCATCTTTCTGCACGGGAAGATGCTCGACAAACAAGCGGAACTGCTGCTGCGTGCTTTGGCTGGTGAGTAGCACGTAAGGCAAGCGCAGCATCTCGGCGGCACTATCCGGAATCGCCTGAACCGCTGACTCGACGCTGACTCCCTTGCGCGCGATCAAGCGCCGCCGCTCCCGTTCCGGGCTGCTTTTAGCCTGCACGCGCTGTACAACCCGGTAAGCCGCGTTCGCGGGAACCGAACTGAGCGGACTACACAAGAGATGATCGCGCATCCCTTGTAGCCAGTTCGCCGACATCAGCCGCTCAAGATCGGCCGCCGTCCCATGCAGGCGCAGTCGCGCCCCGAGCCCGATACCTTTCTGCTCGACATCGGGAAAGCTGACCCCGATCCGCCCTTCCCCATTGCTGACCAAACCTCGGTGCAGCTTGGCGAACAGGGCGTTCATCAGCATGTTGGCGGGAAACTCCGGGTCTGGCAATAGCTGGAGTTCGAGATAGGAATCCATGCCTCAGTCCTTTTCGCCAAAGACACCGCCGCGGATCAGGGTTGCCATCACGTAATGTTGATTACCGGCTTCCGGCGCTTTGTCTTTCAGCACCCACTCATCGAGCAGATTGTAGAAATCCGCTTTCTGCTTCGGTTGGCGGTAGGCCTTGCCTTGCGAAGTCACCGAGCCGTACGGTTCCACCGCAATCGGGCCGATGTTCCCGTTCTCTTCATCCGCCGGGTACCAGGTATCGATGGTGCGCAGGGCATTGCCGATTTTCTGGCTATGGATGCCGGCGACGTCGCCCACGACGTAGAGCGTCTTGCTCTTTTGGCCCTTCTTGTCGCCCCGGTCGAGAATGAGTTCCTGCGAGGGATAAACCTCCTGCCCATCGCCGACTCGCACGTAGGCAACAATTTCCAGCAAGGCGTGCGCTTGCCCAGCCAGCCCCTGCTCGATCACCTTGGTCAACTCGCCCAGCGCCGAGCTATCGTACGAGAAATCGCGCAGTGAGAATGCCAGTGCCTCGAAAGTCCAGCTTTGCGCGGCTTCGCCCTGCACCAGTTGGCGCACTTGAACTTCGATCTGTTCCGCCCCCATCCGGTTGCGCCACAGGAAACGGCCGTTGGCCAGGTTGCTGGCATAGCGCCGGGCCAGTTCGGCAAAGCCAACCTCTTTGGCGTATCGCTGCACCGTGCCTTGCAGCTTGATCTGGTAGTCGGCGTTGTTGCATGCCGAGGGCGTTCCGGCACCGCCCAGGATGCGCAGGGTAAAGCGCACGCGCAGCGTATCGGCGTCGTTGGGCAGGGTTGCGACATCGACTGTCTGCAAATTCGGCGACTGGATCGAGGCATCGAGCTTGGCCGGGTCCTGGTCCTTGGTCGAGAGGCGGTTGGAGATCGTGCCGCGCACGGATTTCTCGCGCACGGTGACGGCTACCCATTTTTCGCCATTGCTACGGTCGCCCCATTTCCCGGCACTGAAAAGTGCGTCGGAAGGATCGAGCTTGCGTTCAAAAGCGAGGACGGAAGCGGTTTTCAGGTCGGTTTTAGCCATTTTGTTGCTCCTTGAAGTTGGCAAGCACGAGGTTGTTCAAAGACTCGGAATAGCGATTGATGCAGCGATAAATGCCGTTGGCGGCGTCGGATTCCTGCGTCCACAGCAGTTGGCTCAGGTCGTTCAGCCGATGCGGACTAACCCACTCGCCCAGCGAGTAAAGACTTTCGACAAAGCGGAAAGGCGTGGCAGCGTCGCGGGCGTTTTCCACCTCGCCCGGCGCGTAAAGCGGCGAAATGCCGGCATAGCCGATGGGCAGCGGTACCAGCCAGCCGGGCTTGCGGCGGATTTCCCATTTCACCGGCGCATCGGCCTCGTCTGCTTGGCTGACGACCGGCTCGATGTTGAGGCGCGAAAGATCGAGCAAGGCATCGAGAGCGTTGCTATCCGGCTGGATTGCCCGCATCTCCGCCAGATGGCCGGCCAGCAAGTCGTCTCGCTGAACCAAGGCAAAACCCGGCAACAGGCGACGGCGCAGGCGGCGAAATATCCTCGCGTCGCCCTCGACATCGCCGGCCAGCGGCCACCATTGGGCCTGATAGCGTTTCCCCGCCTGATGCAGCAGGCTGCCGCCGGCCAGCCGCATGCCCTGGGCGGCGTGGTGCAGCCGTTCGGCCAGTTCTTTGCCGTCGCCTTCAGACTTGTAGTCCCGGACGGCGATAACCAGACTGACTTCCATGTGGGCGCGGCCTTCTTCGACCAGCGCCAGGGTGCCGCCATCCTTGCCGACCGGATTGCGGGTCAAGCGGAACACCTGGGTACGACGCCCCGGCGGTTGAAAAACCTGCGGTTCGAAGTGGTGGCAGATGATGCCCACACCGGCAAAGCCTTCAGCCAGCTCCGCCGCGAACTTGCGCTCCAGTGCATGGGCAAACCCGGCAAAGGCGGTCGGCGAAGGAAAACCCCAGGTCAACGGCCCGGAGATGGCGTTGGCGTTCTGGACCTTGAGATGCGGCAACAGAACCAAGGCAAAGACATCACTCATCGTCGGCCACCTCATCGCGCATCATGCGCATTTCCTCGTCCAGAACATCGCGCCAATACGCCGCCTCAACTGCGCCCATCGGCGTGCTGGGTGTGGTCAGGCGGGCGTTGAGCCAGTTGCCGAAGCGCCGGCAGATTTCGTCCTGCCAGTCGCCACGTTGACGCAGGCTGGCAAAATCGGCGTCCTGCTCAACCCGCTCCGGGTCGAGCCAGCATTGCTCGGCGCTATTGAGTAGGCATTCGGGCAATGCACTCCAGCCAGGTTCCAGTTGCCGCAACTCGGCGGCGTACTGGAACGCCTCGTCACGGATCAAGCCGGCCAGTTCGGCCCGCTTGTCGCGGATGCGGATGTTGGTCCCGGCATGTTCGACGCTGACCAGGAACTCTTTCAGGATGCGGACCAGCTCGCGTACCCGTGGACGGCTGCCGAAAATGCGGTCGAAAACGCTGCTGACCGCCAGCGGCGCGCGAACCTCGGCGGATTTCCAGTTCGGCGGCAGCGAAGGCAAGAGGTAGTTTTCGCCATAGCGCTCGCTGTTCAGTTGGCTGATGTTCTGCGGCTTGGTGCCCCCGAAGTTCTGAATCGCCACATTCGGGTATTCGCAATAACCGTGCGGATGGGCAAGCCCGTTGCGCCTCGCCTCCCGCGCCGCCTTGGCCTCGTCGGAAAAGCGATCCTCGCGGACTCGCTTCCACAAGCCGTGTACCAACGAGGTCGGGAACAAGGGGGCTAGTAGATGGTAGTTTTGGCCTTCAATCGGCCAATACACCTGCTTGGCGAGCTTGTTGGAAGCCGGCTGTCCCTTGGCTTCGGTCAGCGATGCGAATGCCGCCATCCAGGTATTCGCCAGATCGGCATCATCGGAAAACGCTGCAGCCAGAGCAGGATCAGCCGTTGCGGCAAGATCCAGGATGGTTTTTCCGCCCACCGAAAGGCGGAGAAATTTATACACATCCAGCGCCGCCGCATTGCCAACCACATCCGGCGCCAAGCGCTGGGCCACCGTATGCGTGCCGACGATTTCCTCACCAACCGCCGGATTGCCGGCAACGCTCAGACTGGAACCGCGCGCATCGGGATGGGTGAATTTGAGGGCATGGGTGACTTGCTGAATCTGCCCAACCCGCCGGGCGGCATCGGGAATCCAGTTTGCCGGCAGGTAATCCAGCAGCAAGGCTTGCCGCTGCTCATCCTCTTCCGGCTTGAGCTTTTCCAGCTTGGGCTGGAGGCGCTCTTGCAGAAAAGCATTGATCACCGCTTTGATCGACGCCACCGAAGCTGGTGGTGCCAGTGGATTACTTGGCTCTGTCATCCTCTCTTCTCCTTTGCTGAAAACTGCTTAGCCAAACCTGCTGAAACCCAAAACGGGGTGAAATCCCCACTCTTCATCAACTCGCAGCCCGTCCTCCACGGACTTCAACGGCAAATCCAGCACGCCGAATTTCTCCGCGCACTCGCGGAGTTCCATGTCCAGACGCTCGGCCAGACTGGCCAGTGCCGCCGGGTAATCCGGCTCGCCCCAGAAGCCCAGGCCGGGACCTGTTTCCAGGGCAATTCGATGCAGGAGGTTGTCGACCGCAACCGGCTTGCCGTCGTCGCCAAAGCGATAGAAGCCAATCTCCCCGTCCTCATCCGGCAGCAGGCCGTAACGTTGCCGGCCCAGCCTGTCCAGACGGAAGGGATCGCGGCGCTGCAGGTAACCGCTGAGATGCGCGCCGGTCGTCCACCACAGAGGCACAGGCAGGCTGAGCGGCGTTTGTCCGGACGACGCCGCCTGCATCAGTTCGCGCAAGCGGGCATGTTCAAGATCGACGAGGTTGCCGGTTGGGCTAAGTACATCGCGCTCGCGAATGCGGCTGGAAGCGTCGATATTTTTCAATTGCTCGGGTGTCAGCAGTTCGGCCAGACGATGGCTCAGGAGCCGGAAGTTCCTGGCCGCCGGATTGGACGATTCGAAGCCGGGACGCAAGAAGGCTGGCTGGCTCATGCCAGTGGTCAGGTGCTGGATGTTGGTATCGAGCAGCAACAAGTTGGTGGGCGCGTAGGCTTCCGGCCGATGGCGGCGCACCCGGCCGGCCAATTGGATGATCGAGCGCATCGACGAGGGTTCGACAATCGCCCAGTCGTAATCGTGGTCCCGCCCAACTTCGGCGACGGCGGTGGCGAGAACGACAAAGAGGTGGTCGGCTTCCGGGCCGGCGGCGAGCGCCTGCTGGATTTCCGGCTCGGCAAAGACGGCTTGCGGCTGTTTCCGGTTGAGCAGGCGATCCAGTCGATTTTCGATGGCCGAACGCACCAGCAGCGGATGGCGCGAGTGGTAAATGCAGAGGTGAATGCGCTGGCCGCGCTCGGCGCCGAGGCGGATCAACTCCTGCGCCACGGCAACCAGAGGATTGATGTTGGCGAAGCGCACCAGGCCAAAACTGATTGTCTTGCCGCTGACCGGGTCGACCGTGCCATTCAACTGGTGCAGACGGCTCATTTGCGGCCGCAAGGCTTGCGCCAGTTCGGCACAGACGATTTCACGCTTGGCCTGGGCAATCGGCAGCGGCAGGATTTCGGCATGCCGCCGTGCTTCGGCGCGCGCCAGCCGGGCCAGGCGTTTCTGCACGAAATTCTGGTGCTCCGTACGGTAGCTTTCGGCAGCGCTGTGCTCGGAAGCCTCCGCCGAGAACTCGTCGAACCAGGCGCAGCAAACATTGAGCGGCAGGCCGGGCCGGCCTCGATGCTGCTGGAACTGCTGCCGACCGGCCAGATAAGCCTGAAACAGGCCTTCGATCAACGCCGGCGGCAAGGTGGCCGAGGAAAGCAACACCCGGCTGCCCAGCATGCCGGCCCAATGCACCAGACGGCTGAGTGCCGGCAGGTCTTCCATGCCGAAATCGTCCGGCTCGTCGAGCACCAGATCGGAACTCATCAGGCGCAGCATCGGCGGAATCTGGTGGCCACCGCGCGTGCCTTCTGTGGCGGGCATCAGGTGGTCGATGGTGCACACCAGGATGGGCGCGTTAAGCAATTTGCTGGCCGGCTGGTTTTCGCCCAGCCAGCGGTTCAGCGGGCCATCCTCCAGACTGCCGTCGTAGAAAACCTGGTTGTATTCGGGCAGCAGTTCGGCACCGGATTCCGAGCCATTGGCCTGTAGCCGCGCTTCCGCCTGTTGCTGCTCATGCAGCGCCCGCACGGCGGCACCGCCGACCAGCACGGCCATTTCGTCGCTGCCGAGACGCAGGCGGTCGCGATAGGCATCGCCGGTTTGCAGGGTCAGCGTGCGCAAACCGAGGGCGACGGTGAACCGCGCCCCGCGCCCCGAATCGGCCAGCGCATAGAGAATGCGGCCGTTGGCCAGGGTTTTGCCGCAGCCGGTCGACGCCATGTTGATGCCGAAAAAGCCCTGTTCCGCCGAGCGGGCGCGCAGGCCTTCGGCTAGGTCAAAAGCGCGGTTCTGCCAGGCAAAGGCATCCTTGCTGCGTTCGCGAAAGCCCTTGTGGCGGGCCAGACGCGGCAGTTGCGCCGCCAGCCGGGGCAAGGCCCGCACGACACGGCTGGCATTCACCTCGACGCCGATCAGGTGTTCGTCGAGACGCTGTTTGAGCTGGCCGGTTTTACGGTCGGTATTGGCGTAGACCGCCTCCTTCTTGCCGACCTTGTCGCCGTAACGCTCGCGACTGGGCTGGCTGGAGTAGTAGTGATCGGACAGCATCAGCGCCATGCGGGAAAGGTGCAGGACGTAAGCCTCCTGGCGCCAATCGCGTGGAACCCTCCCCTGCTGTTGCAGCAAGGCCGAGGCCGCTTTGCCCGCATGCTCGCGCCAATGTTTGCTGCTCAGCGGCAAGCCCTTGGGGAAATGCCAGCAGGCAGCGACTTCTTTTTGACTGGCACCTTCGCGGGCGCCGCACCAGTTGGCTTCGATATTGGCGGGCAGATAAGCCAGCGCCTTGTGATGCAGGGCTTCCGGCGTCGGCATGCGGTGATGGCTGACGATCAGCCAGCCGACCACCTGCGCCAGGGGCGGCAAGGTGGCAAACGGCGTTTTGACGTTGCTGGCGCCCAGCCCATCCTTGAGCAAGCGGGCCTCAACCTCCTTGGCTGCACCATCCGGAAGATCGGCCAACCGCGCCAACCAGTCGGCGTCGCTATCGCCATTCACGAAAGCTTCAAACAGGCGCAGCGACACCCACTCGTGACGATAGGCGTCGGCCAGAGGCTGGCCGCTATTCAGCTTGTTCTGAAAGGCTTCGCTGGCTTTGCCGAAATCGTGAAATAGCGCGGCGATGCTTGCCAGCAAGCGGATCACTTCGGCGCTGTGCCAGTCGTTTTCGTCGTTGGCGCGCAGGATGTCGCGGCTGGTCGTATTGGTCGGCGTGGCGCCGCGTTCGTTGAACTGGCGGGCATCGCCGACGATCCAGATCAGTTCGCTGTGGTCCTTGCCGCGTATCCAGTGGCAGGCCACCGCCGTATTCTTGCGGGCGGTCTGGCGCAGTAGACGACGCAGGGTATCCAGCCCGTTTTGCGTGATCGCCGTCTGCCACGTCCGTTCGCCGCGCCGTTCGGCGAACTGGTCGAGAATGCGCCGGGTTTCGACCAGCGCATTCTTGCTGCACTGGGAAATCAGCATGATGTTCATGATTCGGCCGCCCCCGTTTTGAGCGCGACGGCCTTGATCGTGTCGATGGCGAAATCGAGCGCCTCGGTCTGGGTGAAGCGTTCGATGCAGCCTTGGCGGAAAGTCTGCTCATCGTCGCCGCGCATGGCCGAGATGAAAGCTTGCGGCAGAACCAGCGCGTCCTTGATCAGATCGGCCACGTCGAAGACCAACCCGCCACGCCGCGTCTTGCCGTGCAGGATTGCCAGCCCGTGCGGCAGACCGAGCACCCAGGTTGCCGTGGCACCAAGGCCATAGGCGAGATAGTTGCCGTGATCGAGAAAACGATTGGCCGGATCGGTGCCGCCGCCGCGCTTGGCGCGCGTGAATTCACCGTAGCCAACCGCATTCACTGCCAGTTTGAAGAGATGCTTGGTCAGTCGCGCCTCTTCGGTCAGCAAGGCGGTGTTGTCGATTGCAGCTTCGACCTGCTGGCGCGAAGCGTCCAGCGCATTGAGCAGAACATGAGCGTCGACCTGAAAACCGGCGTCGGACAACTGTCGATTGTTGGTCCACTGCCTGGCGATGAAGTCGAGACGGACCCGCTGGAAGGCTTTCGCGGCTTCAAGGCGCTTGGCGTCGTCGAACCAGAAACGAACCCAGGCCTGCAGATACTCGGTCGGGCGATATTCGCTTTGCGGCGAAAACCAGGCGACTTCGACATCGATTTCGTTGGCACTGAACAAGGGCGTGCCGCCGCCCCCGCAGAAACCGACCATCACCCCCGCCTTGGCCAATTCCCGCATGGCAGCCTGGGTGATCGACGTTCCTGTCCCGAGCATGACCGACGTGGTATTGGCGATGGGAATATTCCAGTACATGGAGCGAGATCCCTCGTCGGTCACGTATTCGACGCGACCACCATTGACCAGAACCCGGCAGTGTTCGAGGTAGTAGAGATTGGCCCGCTTGGAGTGCAGGATGGTTTTTAAATCCGTAGGCGTGAATTCGTTCATAGCCGCACCCCAAAGGCATTTTTATCGACTCTCGCGATCTTAGCCGCCATGACAAAAGATTTACCAGAAAATAATCGTCCAATCCGATTGGCTCCATGTCCGGGGCCAAAGCATCACTATTGCCCCTTCAGCAGCAATCCGTCCCGAAACTGAGCTGGGCAAAAGCTGGGATAATCACGCCCTTCCCCAAACACGAACCGGAGAACAGAGATGGGCACGATCCGCGTCTTTGGCATCAAGAACTGCGACACCATGAAAAAAGCCATGAACTGGCTGGGCGAGAAAGGCATTGCTTACGAATTCGTCGATTACAAGAAGGCCGGCGTGGCCGAGGCCAATCTGCCGGACTGGGCGGCGCGGGCGGGCTGGGAGAAACTGCTCAACACGCGCGGCCTGATGTGGAAGAAGCTTTCCGACGAGGAACGGTCGACGGTCGACGCGGCAAAAGCCCTGAAATTGATGGCCCAGTATCCGGCGCTGATCAAGCGCCCGGTGCTCGATACCGGCCGCGAGCTGCTCGTCGGCTTTGCCCCGGAAACCTACGCGGAGAAGCTGAAATGAGCGGCTACGTGCAGCGTTTCCTGTTCGAGGGCCTGGACATCCGCGGTGCCGTCGTCCGCCTCGACGACGCCTGGCAGCAGATGCAGGCCGGGCGCGACTACCAGCCGACGGTGGCGCAACTGCTCGGCGAGACGGCCGCGGTGACGGCGCTGATCGCCGCCCAGCTCAAGCAGCCGGGCCGGCTGACGCTGCAGCTGCGTGGCAACGGGCCGATCCAGCTGCTGGTCATGGATTGCAACGAACAGCTGCAGATGCGCGGAATGGCGCGCAGCAACCCGGTGGTGCTGCCGGCGCCGGTGCCCGAACTGCTCGGCGCCCACCAGGGCGGCCAGCTGCTGATGAGCCTCGACCTGCCGAGCGCACGCCAGCCGTACCAGAGCTACGTGCCGCTGGTCGGCGAGAGCATCGCGCAGATTTTCGAGCATTACCTGGAGCAGTCCGAGCAGCAGCCGTCACGGCTGTTCTGCACGGCCGCGCCGAAGGCCGCCGCCTGCCTGTTCCTGCAGAAGCTGCCGGATGCCGACAAGCTCGACGCCGACGGCTGGCACCGGGTGACCCAGCTGGCGGCGACGGTGAAGCCGGCGGAACTGCTCGAACTCGACGCCGAGGCCCTGCTCGGCCGGCTCTTCCACGAGGAAATCGCGGCCGGCGGCATCCGCGTCTACGACCCGCTGCCGGTGGTCTACCACTGCCCGGAAGACTGGGAGAAGGTGCGCGACATGATCCGCAGCCTGGGCCGCGCCGACGCCGAGACCATCGTCGCCGAGCACGGCGAGATCCTGATCCGCGACGACATCTGCAACCGCGACTACCGTTTCAGCCCGGCCGACGTCGCTGCGCTGTTCGACGGCGACGCCAGCCAGTCGATCCACTGAGCCGGTTTTACTCGCCGTAGACCAGCTGCACCCGGCGCATCACCTTGCGGCATTGCGCCGACTTGCAGGCCAGCGGCACCGCCTCGCTGCCGACCGCCTGGCGGCGGATCTGGGTCTGCGGCACGCCCTGGCTGCGCAGGATGGCGTGCACCGCATTGACCCGCTGCTCGGCGATCGCCAGGTTGTACGACGGGCTGCCCAGGTTGTCGGTATGGCCGAGCAGCGTCACCACCAGGTCGGGGTTGGCTTTCAGGCGGGCGGCATGCTCGAGCAGCAGGCGGCGGCCGTCGGCATCGACGGCGCTGGCCGAGGGCTGAAAAAAGACGCTGTTGGCGACGTCGACGGCGGCGATGATCGCCTTCTCGTCGGCCATCGGCGGCGCCGGCACGGCCGCGGCCTTGGTCGCCTTGGCCGGCGTTTCGGCGGCCGGCGCGCTGGCGGCGCCGTCGAACACCTGGCCACCGGCGCAGCCACCGAGCGCCAGGGCGATCAATAGGATTCCATAGCGGGTACGAAGCAAGTCATTCTCCTTGTGATGGCTGCAGCATGTCGGCAAGCGGCATGCTGGCGTATTTGTCTTCCCTGCCCGGCAGGTGCCGCAGCAGTTCTTCAAGATTGATGTGCAATGTTTTCAGGACGACATCGGGCAAGGCCGCCAGGGCTTCCGGCAGGATGCCTTCGGCGGGGCCGGGCAAGGCCGCCAGCGCCTGCCGTCCGGCGTCGGTGAGGCCGAGGCCGACACGCCGCTGGTCGCGCTGCTGCTTGCGTTTTTCCAGGCAGCCGATCGCCACCAGCTTGTCCACCAGGATGCTGCAGGTGGACTGGTGGATGCCCATGCGCGCGGCGAGTTCGCCGATACCGAGGTCGGGCGAGCGCTGCACTTCCTGGAGCACCCACATCTGCGAGCCGGGCATGCCGCAGCGTTCCTCGACCTGCCGGAAATGCCGGCGCATCGAACCGTAGATCAGGCGGAACTGTTGCAGGACATCGAGCGCCGTCTGGCCGGACGGCGGGTTTCTGGTTTTCAATCTCGCCCCCTGGCGGAAATAATGTTGCGCGATTTTCGGGCCTCAATTATATTGCCCTGCAATGGAGTTGTAACTTAAGTCGTAACTCCATTCCTTTTCGACGAGGTTTTTTTACGGGGGGATTTCCCCCCATTTTTTCCCCCGCTCGTCGCACCAGGCCGCCAGACGGCCCACCAGAACAACAACAGAGACCATGCCGGCAGGCAGGACGCCGGCTCCCCGAAATATTCGTCGATCCCTCGAGGTGACTATCGACAGAAGATCAAGCAAACCACATTGAAGGAGAAACCCATGCTCAAAATTGGACTCATCGGTTACGGCAAGGCCGGCCAGGCGGTCGCCGGCGTACTGCACGACGACCCGCGCTTCGAACTGTGCTGGATTGCCCGCCGCTCGGGCGCCCCGGCCGAGCTCGACATCCCGGTGACCACCCTCGACAGCGCCAGCTTCGGAGACTGGCTGGATGCGAATCCGGTTGACGGGATCATCGATTTTTCCGACGTCGATAGTGTGCACCAGTATGGCGAAGCCGTCCGCCAACGCGGCATCATGCTGGTCACCGCGATTTCCGGCTACCCGGAAGCGACCCTCGACTACATCCGCGACCTCGGGCGCAATACCCGCGTACTCTCGTCGCCGAACATCACGCTGGGCATCAACTTCCTGCTGCTGTCGTCGAAGATCCTGCGACGCATCGCGCCTTTTGCCGACGTCGAGATCGTCGAGCAGCATTTCCGCGACAAGCCCGAAATCTCCGGCACCGCCCGACGCATCGCCGAAGTCCTCGATGTCGACCGCGACCACATCACCTCGCTGCGCCTGGGCGGCATCGTCGGCCGGCACGAAGTGATCTTCGGCTTTCCCTACCAGACGGTGCGACTGATCCACGACTCGATCCGGCGCGAGGCCTTCGGCACCGGCGCGGCTTTCGCGATGGAGCAACTGGCGCGCTGCGAGATCGGCTTCCACACGCTCGACGAACTGCTGTTGCGGGTGATCCGCGACGAACTGCAGGAAGCCGCCGAACTCACTCCGCCCCCGGCAGTGCGCCGGGATTCATCAGCCCGCGCGGGTCGATTGCCCGCCTGAGCGTGCGCATCAGCGCAATTTCGACGGCCGGCTTGTAACGCAGGATTTCCTCGCGCTTGAGCTGGCCGATACCGTGTTCGGCCGAAATCGTGCCGCGCAGCGCGTGCACCGTGTCGTGCACGATGCGGTTGACCGCCGGCTGGCTGGCCAGGAAGGCGGCGTTGTCGGCGGCATCGGACTTCGACAGGTTGTAGTGCAGGTTGCCGTCGCCGACATGGCCGAAAGCAACCACGCGGATGCCGGGAAAGGCCGCGGCCAGCGCCGCGTCGGCCCGGGCCAGGAATTCGCCGATGGCCGAGACCGGCACGGCGACGTCGTGCTTGATGCTGACGCCCTCGATCTTCTGCGCTTCGGAAATCGCCTCGCGCAGCGCCCACAGCCGCCGGGCCTGGGCTTCGCTGGCGGCGATGGTGCCGTCGCCGACGCGGCCGGACTCGACCTGTTCGCCCAGCCAGCGCTCGACCGCCGCCGGATCGGCGTCGGAAAACTCGGCCAGCACGTACCACGGGCTCGCCGCCGCCGGTCGCGTGCTGCCCGGAATGTGGCGCAGGACCAGGCCGAGGGCGACCTCGGAGACCAGTTCGAAGGCAGTCAGTTGTGCATCGAAGGCGGTTTTTGCCCGATTCAGCAGGTCGACCGCCAGATCCGGCGAAGCCACGTTGAGCCAGCAGGTGGTCTGCGTGCGCGGCAGCGGAAAGAGCTTGAGCACGGCGGCGGTGATCACGCCGAGCGTACCCTCGGCGCCGATGAACAACTGCTTCAGGTCGTAGCCGGTATTGTCCTTGCGCAGGCCGCGCAGGCCGTCCCACAACTCGCCGCCGGGCAGCACCGCCTGCAGGCCGAGGGTCAACTCGCGCATGTTGCCGTAACGCAGCACCTGGACGCCGCCGGCATTGGTCGACAGGTTGCCGCCGATCTGGCACGTGCCTTCCGAGGCCAGCGCCAGCGGAAACAGCCGGTCGACGGCGCGCGCCGCGTCCTGGACGGCGGCCAGCGTGCATCCGGCTTCGACGGAAATCGTGTTGTTTTGCGGGTCGACCGTCAGAATCCGGTTCAAGCGGCCGAGGCTGACGACCACCGCCCGACCGCTGCTGTCCGGCGTCGCCGCGCCGCACAGGCTGGTGTTGCCGCCCTGCGGCACGACCGGGACGGCGGCCGCGTAGCAGGCGCGAACGACGGCGGCGACTTCTTCGGCATTGCCCGGGCGGACGACGCACAGCGCCGCGCCGCGATAGCGGCCGCGCCAGTCGGTGAGAAAGGGCGCGGTAGCGGCGGCGTCGACCAGCACCTGGTCCGCGCCGAGCAACTGCCGCAAGGTATCGAGCAAAGCCTGCATGTCCGCCTTTCGCGTGTCGGTCCGGCATTGTCCGGCAGGCGCCGGAACAGCGTCAAACGCTTCCCGCCGTTGCCGGCACGGTCTATGATCCGGGCATAGTCCGCCATCCGTAACGCCATGCCGCTGCCCGTCCTCATCCAGCACCTCGTCCGCAACCGCCTCGGCGCCTACTGCGAGCGCCGCGTTCCCGCCGACGCCCGGGCGACGCAGCGCCTCGAACTGCGCTTTACCGACGACGCGGTGATCGTCGTCGACTCGCGCCAGCTCGACAACCGCTGGCTCAGCCTGGAGATCGCCCGCTTCCGCTACAACCCGGCCGCCGGCACCTGGCTGCTCGACGCGCCGCACTTCGGCGGCACGCCGCCGTGGCGCCAGCATTCGCGCAAGCCGGTGCGCGAAATCGAGCGCCTGATCGCGCTGCTCGACGAAGACGCCGACGGCGTCTTCTGGTCCTGATCAGACGACCTGGGCGTAGAGATCGTGGTGGTCGGCGTCGATGACGCGGACCTTGAGGAAGTCACCCGGCTGGGCGTCGAAATGGCCGTCGAGGTAGACGACGCCGTCGATTTCCGGCGCGTCGGCCTTGGAGCGGGCGATCGTGCCCTCTTCATCGACTTCGTCGACCAGCACCTCGATCACCGTGTCGATCTTGGCCGCCAGCTTGTCGGCGGAAATGTCTTCCTGGACCTGCATCAGCCAGCGGCGGCGGTCTTCGCGCACGTCTTCCGGCGGCAGGCCGGCGAGTTCGTTGGCGGTGGCGCCCTCGACCGGCGAGTAGGCGAAGCAGCCGACGCGGTCGAGCTGGGCGTCCTCGAGGAACTGGATCAGCTGGTCGAAGTCCTCGTCGGTCTCGCCCGGGAAGCCGGTGATGAAGGTCGAGCGGATGACGATTTCCGGGCAGATCTCGCGCCACTTGCGGATGCGTTCCAGCGTGTTCTCGGCCGAGGCCGGGCGCTTCATCGCCTTGAGGATCTTCGGGCTGGCGTGCTGGAAGGGCACGTCGAGGTAAGGCAGGATCTTGCCCTCGGCCATCAGCGGGATGACGTCGTCGACCGACGGATACGGGTAGACGTAGTGCAGGCGGACCCAGATGCCGAAGGACGACAGCGCGTCGCACAACTCCTTGAGCCGGGTCTTCACCGGCTTGCCGCCCCAGAAACTGGTGCGGTACTTGAGGTCGACGCCGTAGGCGCTGGTGTCCTGCGAGATGACCAGAATCTCCTTCACACCGGCCCGGGCCAGGTTCTCGGCTTCGGCGAGGACATCGCCGACCGGGCGCGAAACCAGCGGGCCGCGCAGCGAGGGGATGATGCAGAAGGTGCAGTTGTGGTTGCAGCCTTCGGAAATCTTCAGGTAGGCGTAGTGTTCCGGCGTCAGGCGGATGCCCTGCGGCGGCACCAGGTCGGAATACGGGTCGTGCGGCTTGGGCAGGTGCTGGTGCACGTGACCCATGACTTCTTCCATCGCGTGCGGGCCGGTGATCGCCAGCACCGACGGATGCGTCGTCTGGACGATGTCGCCCTTGGCGCCGAGGCAGCCGGTGACGATGACCTTGCCGTTCTCGTTCAGGGCCTCGCCGATGGCGTCGAGCGATTCCTCGACGGCGGCGTCGATGAAGCCGCAGGTATTGACGATGACCAGGTCGGAATCGTCATAGCTGGGCGAAATCTCGTAGCCTTCGGCGCGCAGCCGGGTGAGGATGAGTTCGGCGTCGGAACCGGCCTTCGGGCAGCCGAGCGAAACGAAGCCGACGGTCGGCACTTTCTGTTGAATGGTCATGCGTTTATCTAACCTTTTCCGGCGCGGCCGGCGAGCAAAGCGCGTATTTTACGCGGGAGGACGCCGTCGACCGCAGGAAAGCGGAAAAGTGCCGCGATCCGGGCGACGAACTTTGGGCAGAATCGCCACAAACGCCTAGAATCGCACCATGCCCGCCGACACTTCTGCCACCGACCGCCTGCCGATCGCCGCCATCGTTCCCGCCCGCGACATCGACGTCGACCGCGTCGTCGGCGATTTCGTCGCCACCCTCAGGGAACGCGGCGTCCGCGTCGGCGGCCTGCTCCAGGACATGCGCAACAGCGGCGAGCTGAGCTTCGTCTGCCTGATCGACATCGAGACCGGCGCCAGCCACCCGATCCTGCAATGCAAGGTGAGCACCGCCAAGTCCTGCGGCCTCGACACCGCCGCCCTCGCCGAAGCGAGCAGCGTGCTGCGCCGGGTCGCCGCCGGCGGTGCCGAACTGGTCGTCTTCAACCGTTTTTCCGGGATGGAATCGATCGGCCAGGGCTTCGCCCCGGAAATGCTCGAGTTCATGAGCCAGGGCGTGCCCGTGCTGGCCATCGTCCAGCCTCGCCATCTCGACGCCTGGCGCGAGTTCACCGGCGGCCTGGCCAGCGAACTACCCGCCGAAGCCGCCGCGCTCGAGGCCTGGTTCGCCAAGCTGCAGGACTGATCCGAGCTTCGCCGTCAGGCCGGCACGCCGAGGATCACGTGGCTGGCCTTGATCAGCGCCGTCGCCGGCGCGCCGACCTTGAGCGCCAGTTCAAGCACGGCTTCGTTGGTGACCACCGCATGCACGACGGTACCGCCGGCCAGCGCAATCGCCACCTCGGTATTGACCGCCCCCCGGGTCAGCGCGCTGACCGCGCCGGCCAGCTGGTTGCGGGCCGAGAAGCGGACATCCGGGGTGCCGGCGAGCAACATCACCCAGGGCGCCTTGACGTAGGCGACGGCTTCCTTGCCGACGGCCAGGCCGAGCGATTGGACGCTGCCCTCTGTGACGATTGCGACAACTTTGTCGCCTCCCGACAATTCGAGTTCGACCTCGGCGTTGACCGCGCCGTCGGTGATGGCGCTGATTTTCCCTTTGAAAACATTGCGGGCGCTGACATTCATGGCGTTCTCCTGGTTCGGTGATGATTCTGGCCCGGTTTTCGCTATATAGCCAAATAAGTAACGTGATCAGCCGGGGATGTCCGCACTGTAGCGATGTCGGTTATGCAAAAGCAACCATAGCGCGACAGTAATTTTCCGGTAAACTCGGAATCGCTATATAACGAACAATAGAACGAAATGAACCAAGCCCTTCCGCGACTGCGCAGCAAGCTCGAATTCGACGGCCCGCTCGGAACCTTTCTCGGCGACACCCGCATCCGGCTGCTCGAGGCGATCGACCAGCAAGGCTCGATCTCGCAGGCTGCAAAAGCCGTGCCGCTCTCGTACAAGGCGGCCTGGGACGCGGTCGATGCGATGAACAACCTGGCCGAACAGCCGCTGGTGCTGCGCTCGACCGGCGGCAAGCACGGCGGCGGCACCCAGCTGACCGACTACGGACGCAAGGTGATCGCCCTCTACCGCGCCCTCGAAGCCGAATACCAGGCGGCACTCGACCGCCTGACGGCGAGCATGAACGACGGCCAGGCCAGCGATTTCCAGCAGTTCAGCCAGTTGTTGAAGCGCATGTCGATGAAGACCAGCGCCCGCAACCAGTTCGCCGGCAAGATCGTCGGCCTGCGTGCCGGCCAGGTGGACTACGAGGTCCGCCTCAAGCTCGACGACGACAACGAACTGGTCGCCGTGATCACCGGCGAGTCGGCCGAGAACCTCGGCCTGGCGATCGGCATGGAGATCAACGCCCTGGTCAAGTCGTCGTCGGTACTGCTGCTCAACGACCCGGCGGTGAAGACCACGGCGCGCAACCACCTGTGGGGCGAAGTCACCCGCATCCACGAAGGCCCGGTCAATTCGGAAGTGACGCTGGCGATGAAGAACGGCAAGTCGGTCTGCGCCGTGGTCACCCACGACAGCGTCGAGAAGCTCGGCATCGCCGTCGGCGAACCGGCCTGCGCGGTGTTCAAGGCCTCGTCGGTGATCCTCTGCAAGCACGCCTGACCCCTTCCATCTTCCCAGGAGAAGCCCCATGAAGCGTCTGTCCGTCCTGTTCATCACCCTGCTGGCAGCGGCTGGTGCCCATGCCGGCGAAGTCCAGGTTGCCGTCGCCGCCAACTTCACCGCACCGGCGCAGCAAATTGCTGCCGAATTCGCGCGCAAGACCGGCCACAAGGCCGTGCTGTCCTTCGGCGCGACCGGCAAGTTCTACGCCCAGATCAGCAACGGCGCGCCTTTCGAGGTTTTCCTGGCGGCCGACGACACGACCCCGGCCAGGCTCGACAAGGAAGGCGGCACGGTCGCCGGCAGCCGCTTCACCTACGCCGTCGGCACGCTGGTGCTGTGGTCGGCGAAGGCCGATTTCGTCGATGGCAAGGGCGAGGTCCTGAAGAGTGGCAAGTTCAACAAGCTCTCGGTGGCCAACCCGAAGACCGCACCCTACGGCGCCGCCGCGATCGAGACGCTGACCCGGCTCAAGCTGCTCGACGCCGTCCAGCCCAAGCTGGTTCAGGGCGAGAACATTGCCCAGACCTTCCAGTTCGCCAGCACCGGCAACGCCGACCTGGCCTTCGTCGCCCTCTCGCAGGTGTTCAAGGACGGCAAGCTGAGCAGCGGTTCGGCCTGGATCGTCCCCGGCGCGATGCACGAGCCGATCCACCAGGACGCCGTGATCCTTACCAAAGGCAAGGACAACCCGGCCGCCGCCGCCTTCCTCGAGTTCCTCAAGTCGCCCTACGCCCACGCCGTGATCCAGTCCTACGGTTACGCGCTGCGCTGATCCGGGAGGCGGCATGCTGACCGAAACCGACCTCCAGGCGATCTGGCTGACCGTCCGCCTGGCCGGCATCACGACGCTGATCCTGCTGCTGATCGGCACGCCCGTCGCCTGGTGGCTGGCGCGCAGCCGGGCCTGGTGGAAGGGGCCGGTCGGCGCCGTCGTCGCGCTGCCGCTGGTGCTGCCGCCGTCGGTGCTCGGCTTTTACCTGCTGCTGGCGATGGGACCGCACGGACCGGTCGGCCAGTTCACCCAGTCGCTCGGCCTGGGCACGCTGCCCTTCACCTTCTGGGGCCTGGTCGTTGCCTCGGTGTTCTATTCGCTGCCGTTCATGGTGCAACCGCTGCAGAACGCCTTCGAGGCGATCGGCGAGCGACCGCTGGAAGTCGCCGCGACGCTGCGCGCCTCGCCCTTCGATACCTTCTTCTCGGTCGTCCTGCCCCTGGCCCGGCCCGGCTTCATCACCGCCGGCATCCTGACCTTCGCCCACACCGTCGGCGAGTTCGGCGTCGTCCTGATGATCGGCGGCAACATCCCCGGCGTCACCCGCGTCGCCTCGGTGCAGATCTACGATCACGTCGAGGCCATGGAATACGCCGACGCCCATCGCCTGGCGGCGGTCATGCTGGTCTTCTCCTTCGCCGTCCTGCTGGCGCTTTACGCCTGGCGCCCGAACCCGAAGAAAGGAGCCTGAGATGAGCACCATCGATGCCCGCTTCAAGCTCGACTGGCCGGGCTTTTCCCTCGACGTCGACCTGATCTTGCCGGGCCGCGGCGTGAGCGCGCTGTTCGGCCACTCCGGCTCGGGCAAGACGACGCTGCTGCGCTGCCTGGCCGGCCTCGAACGGGCCGCGCACGGTCGACTGTGCTTCAAGGGCGAAATCTGGCAGGACGAGCATCACTGGCTGCCGACGCACCGCCGCCCGCTCGGCTACGTCTTCCAGGAAGCCAGCCTGTTCCCGCACCTGTCGGTGCTCGGCAACCTGGATTTCGGGCGCAAACGGGCGTCGACCGTCAACCGCATCGCCCTCGAGCAGGCGATCGAACTGCTCGGCATCGGCCACCTCCTGCAGCGCAAGCCGGACGGGCTCTCCGGCGGCGAACGCCAGCGCGTGGCGATCGCCCGGGCACTCGCCGCCGGCCCGCAGATCCTGCTCATGGACGAACCGCTGGCGGCGCTCGACCTCAAGCGCAAGCAGGAAATCCTGCCCTACCTCGAGCGCCTGCACGACCAGCTCGAGATCCCGGTCATCTACGTCAGCCATGCGCCCGACGAAGTCGCCCGGCTGGCCGACCACATCGTCGCTCTCGACGGCGGCCGCGTCGTCGCCGCCGGCCCGCTGGCCGAGACGCTGGCGCGCATCGACCTGCCGATCCGCCTCGGCGAGGATGTCGGCGTCGTCCTCGACGCCAGCGTCGACGAGATCGACGCCGACTGGCAACTGATGCGCGTCGCCTTCGCCGGCGGCAGCCTGTGGACCCGCCAGCGCGACCTGCCGCCCGGCCGCCGCGTGCGCGTGCGCGTGCTGGCCCGCGACGTCTCGCTGGCGATCGACGAACCCGGCCGCAGCAGCATCCAGAACGTGCTCCCGGCCCGCGTCGAGGCCATCGCCGCCGACGAGCACCCGGGCCTGCTGCTGGTCCGCGTCACCGTCGGCGCCAGCCGGCTGGTTGCCCGCGTCACCCGGCGCTCGGCCGACCAGCTCGGCATTGCGCCGGGGTCTGCGGTGCATGTCCAGGTCAAGTCGGTGGCGCTGATGGAGTGAACAACGGTGAATCCCTACACCCTGCCTGACGCCGAACTCGAACGCCTGCTCGGCGAGGACCTGCCCGCCGGCGATGCAACCACGCACGCGCTCGCCATCGGCGACTGTCACGGTCGACTCGAATTTCACGCCCGTTTCGAGATGGTCGTCTGCGGCAGCGAAGAGGCCCGCCGACTGGGCGAACTGCGCGGGCTGGCCGCCGTCGGCGCGGCGGTCGCCAGCGGAACAGCGCTGGCTGCGGGCGACCGCATCCTGACGCTCGAGGGCAAGGCCGCAGCCCTGCACGCGGTCTGGAAAACCGCGCAGACGCTGATGGAGTATCTCTCCGGCATCGCCACCGCCACTGCCGGGATCGTCGCCGCAGCCCGGGCCGGCAACCCGGACTGCAGCGTCGTGTGCACCCGCAAGAACTTTCCCGGCACCAAGGCGGCGGCGATCAAGGCGATCCTCGCCGGCGGCGCCAGCCCGCACCGGTTGAGCCTGTCGGAAACCCTGCTCGTCTTCGCCGAGCACCGCGCCTTCCTGAGCGAAACGCCGGCGCAGACGCTGGCGCGATTGCGCCGGCGCTGGCCGGAACGCCCGGTGGTCGTCGAAGTCGCCGACGAGAACGAAGCGCTGGCCTGGGCCGACGCCGACATCCTGCAACTGGAAAAATGGCCGGCATTGACGGTCGACCGTCTGCAACGACAAATTCCCGGCACGCGACTTGCTGCAGCCGGTGGCATCAGCGCTGCCAACGCCGCCGACTACGCCCGCGCCGGAGCCGCCATCCTGGTCACCAGCGCGCCGTATTTCGCCGTTCCACGCGACGTCGCGGTGACGCTGAGCGCCCTGCCCGCCGCGTAGGATTCCCGACAAGGAACGTCATGAAGATCGCCATCGCCACCAAGGATTTCACCGTCGTCAGCGGCCACGCCGGCCAGTGCCGGCAATGGCTGGTTTACGACCTGGGCCGGCACCGCCCGGGGCAACTGCTGCCGGCGCCGCAGCGCGTCGCGCTGGGCGCCGACGAGGTCCTGCATGTCTTTGCCGACAACCGCGCACACCCGCTCGACGGCGTCGATCTCGCCGTCGTCGCCAGCGCCGGCGACGGCTTCATCCGCCACATGCGGCAGCGCGGCTGCGAGGTGCTGGTGACGGGCGAGTCCGACCCGGCCGTCGCCCTCACCCGCATCGTCGCCGGCGAAGCGCTGGCCGATCCGCGCTTCGACATCACCACCTCGCTGTGCAAGCTGCGCGACCTGTTCGCGCGCTACTGAAGCTCAGTCGGCCAGTTCGATCTGGCCGCTGACTGTCGTCGTCAGCTGGCTTTCGCCGGCTTCGAGCGGCGCCGGTGCGGCTTCGGCGAGCATCGCCTTGGCCGCCCGGAAGACCGGCACCGGCATCGCGCCGCCCTGCTGCGACACCGACAGCTGCTTGATCTTCCAGCTCTTGCCGAGCGCCCCGGCGATCACCGCGGCGCGCTCCTGGAAGGCCTTGATCGCATCGCGCGTGGCCTCGTCCTCGACCTTGCGCCGGGTCTGCGGCGACGGCATCTGGCTGACCTGGCCGACCGCCAGCTTGCGCTGCTGCAGTTCGCCAAGCAGTTCGGAAACGGCGCCGAGATCGCGCGACTCGATCACCAACTCGCTGCGCATGCGCCAGCTGTCGATCTTCTGGTCGCGGCCATAGACCGGGTAGGTGGACTGGTTGCCGGTCTTCACCGAAACCCCGGCCTTGCCGCGGATCAGCTGCAGGCCGGCGGCGATGTCCTGGTTCACCCGGCGCGCCAGTTCGGCCGGATTGCTGCCCTGCGCCTCGCTGAAGACGACCGCGCTGACCTGGTCGTTGACCGCCGGCCGGGACGCCTCGGCGGCCAGCTCGACGGTGGTGCCGGCAAAGGCCGGCGCGCTCAGCAGGCCGGCGGAAAGCAGCAGTGCGGACAGTTTTTTCATGGGTTTTCTCCTGATGGCAAGGCTGTCGATGATAGCCGGATCGTTTTGCCCCGCCGGTGGTCAAAGCGTAGCGAAAAGTAAAGATATGTTTCACACGGATGCAACACCCGGGGTGTCAGCCCAGTGTTTTTTCTTGTCTCCACCCCTGCCTTTTGTAATACTTCTTGCCCCATGATCAACGTGCTGAAAATCGATCGCGTGCCAAACCTGGAAGACACTCCCGAGGAAGGCGTACGCCGCCTCATTGACGGCGAAGAGCGTGTCTTCTACGACGGCTACTGGATCAAGGTCTACAAGGTGCCGGCGGATACGCTGGAGGCCAAGAAGCGCCTGATCGACGCGTTGACCCGCCGCCTGTTCAATCACACCGAACACGGCCTGAACATTCCCGGCACCCGCCTGGCCGAAGCCCGCGCCAGCTTCGAGAGCGAAACCGATCCGGCCCGCCGCCGGGTCAAGGGCGCGATGCTCGCCGGGGCGCTGTTCAACCGTGCCGCCGACATCTTCCGCAAGCTGGTCGAACTGCAGGCCTGCGGCATCGAGATCCTCAGCGACAACCCGCTGATGCGCGAATGCGGGCGCTGCCTGCTCGAAGCCATGGAACTTGGCCGCAACGTCCTGCACCGCAGCGGCGAGGAAGGCATCGACGAACTCTGGGGCGAGCCGTTCCGGGCCTTCTCGATCCCGCTCGAGGATTTCTACGAGAGCCGCTACATCAAGATCGGCCAGACGATGCGCGACATCGACCGGATCGCCAAGTGCATGATCGCCAACCTGGCGCAGCTGCCGGCTTTCCAGGGCGTCGAATCGGCCATCATCGACCTCGCCAACGCGGCCAAGATCAAGACCGAGACACTGCGCACCGACCCCGACATCTTCGACGTCTGGGCGATCATGGTCACCGCCGGCGAGCGCCTCGCCAACCTCACGCCGCACCCGGTCGCCACCTGCAGCGACGGCGTCTGCCACGACTGCGCCGAAGGCCTGCAGCTGATCCGTCAGGGCCGCGACCTGATCTTCTACATCACCCGGGCGCGCACGCCGATGCCCAAGAGCACCCGCGAATTCATCTCGCGCTGCGAAACCTACCTGCAGACCGGTCACGCACCGCTCGCCTCCTACCGCCAGGACTGAGGCGCCGCCTCAGTTCGCTTCGAAGCGGTTGCGCCCGGCCGCCTTGGCCTGGTAAAGCAGGTCGTCGGCGATGCGGAAGGTCTCCTTGACCCAGCCGCTGGCCGGCGCCATGCATACCGCCCCGACCGAGACCGTGACCTTGCCCCACTGCTCGTTCCATTCGTGCGGCAGGTTCAGCCCGGCGACCGCCTCGACGACCGTCATCGCGATGCCGACATGGACGCCCGGCGCGGCATCGGGAATGACGATGGCGAACTCCTCGCCGCCGTAACGCGCCGCGAACACGCCCGGCGCCATCTTGTCCTCGTTAACCTGGCGGGCGACGCCCTCGAGGCAGTCGGCCACCGCCTTCAGGCATTCGTCGCCGGCCTGGTGGCTGTAGTGGTCGTTGTACTTCTTGAAATTATCGACGTCGATCATCAGCAGGCTGAACGGTCGACCGGCGTGCACCGCGGTTTCCCACAGGGTGTCGATGCGCAGGTCCATCGCCCGCCGGTTGTAGAGCCCGGTCAGCCCGTCGTGGTTGGCCTGGTCCTGCAGCTTGCCGTTGGCCTGGGCCAGGCGCGAGCGCAGCGCGGCGATCCGGGTCATCGCCTTCATCTTCGCCTGGAGCACGCTCTCGGGCGAGCTCTTGGAGATGAAGTCGTCGCCGCCGGCCTCGATCGCGGTGACCAGATTGGTGTCGCTGTCGGTTGCGGTGACGAAGATGATCGGCGTCCACGCCCAGGGTTCGTGGCCTTCCAGCGCGCGGATCCGGGTCGTCGTCTCGAAGCCGTTCATGCCCGGCATCTCGATGTCCATCAGGATCAGGTCGAAGCTGTCGCTCTGGAACATCTCGATCGCCGTCTGGCCGTTGATCGCATGCCGCACCTCGTGACCGAAGGACTCGAGGCGGGCGGTCGTGACCATCGCGATCGCACGCGAATCGTCGACCAGAAGAATCTTCATCGTTTAAACCCGTTGCGTCGGAACAGGCGACAGGATACCCGTTCGCCGGCCGCAGGGGTAGCTTCGCCAGCGGCCCGGCAAGGCACTACAATCGGCTTTACATTGCTTGACAGACAGCCAGGCGACGGGCCGCTACCATGCGCCCGACGTTTTTCTCCGGGAGCCGACCATGTCCTCACAACTTGCCCTGATCAAGGCCATCCGCAGCGGCCAGCTGGCCGCGGTGCGCCAGGCGCTCGACGCCGGCGAGCCGGTCGACGCCGACGACGGCCAGGGCGAACCCGGCCTGGCCCTGGGCATGGCCTGCTTCATGGGCCACGCCGAGATCGTCCGCGAGCTGGTCCAGCGCGGCGCGCGGGTCAATCTCGACGACAACCGCCTGCCGACCTCGCCGCTGAACATGGCGATCCGCGGCAAGCGCACCGAGGTCGTGCGCACGCTGCTCGAACTCGGCGCCGACCTGCCGCCGGGCCTGCCCTGCGGCCTGACCGAGAACGAAATCATGATCGCCCGCTGGAAAGCCCAGCGCGACGGCCTGGCCCCGGCGGTCGAACTGGACCCGGCGGCGCTGCCGCAAATCGAGGAAATCGACATGGTCGCCTGCAAGGGCACCGACACGCTGGTGCTCGAGTCGGATGCGCTGCGCCTGGCGCGCGACATGCGCTGAACCGCGAATCCAGTCATCACGGCGTAACAATACCGCAACAAAATGAGCGGCTTGAGGCCTATACTTGAGAAACCGCTTACGGATTGCGCATGATGATGGACACCGCCCAACCCCACCGTTTTCCGCCGGAAAACTACCTCAACCGTGAACTCGGCCTGCTCGCCTTCAACCGCCGGGTGATGGCCCAGGCGCAGGACGAGCGGATGCCGCTGCTGGAACGCCTGCGCTTCCTGTGCATCGTCTCGAGCAACATGGACGAGTTCTTCGAAATCCGCGTGTCCGGCCTCAAGGAGCAGATCCGCGCCAAGTCGTCGGTGGCCACGATCGACGGCAAGACCGCCCAGGAAACCTTCCGCCTGGTCTCGGCCGAGGCCCACGCGATCGTCCACGAGCAGTACCAGCACCTCAACGACGTGATCCTGCCGGCGCTCGCCGAACAGGGCATCCGCTTCCTCCGCCGCTCCGGCTGGAACGAGGCACAGCGCGAGTGGATCCGCAATTACTTCCTGCGCGAGATGGTGCCGGTGCTGACGCCGATCGGGCTCGATCCCTCGCACCCCTTCCCGCGCGTGCTCAACAAGAGCCTCAACTTCGCCGTCGAACTCGAAGGCAAGGACGCCTTCGGGCGCAGTTCGAACATCGCCATCGTCCAGGCCCCGCGTGTGCTGCCGCGGGTCATCCAGCTGCCCGAGGAACTCGCCGGCTGCGCCTACGGTTTCGTCTTCCTCTCGTCGATCCTGCACGAGTTCGTCGGCGAGCTGTTCATGGGCATGACCGTGCTCGGCTGCTACCAGTTCCGCGCCACGCGCAACTCCGACCTGTTCGTCGACGAGGAAGAAATCACCAACCTGCGCACCAAGCTGCAGGGCGAACTGCCGCAGCGCCATTTCGGCAACGCCGTGCGCCTCGAAGTCGCCGACAACTGCTCGCCGGCGATCACCGAATTCCTGCTCTCGCAGTTCGGCCTGCAGCCGGCCGATCTCTACCGCGTGCATGGGCCGGTCAACCTCGTCCGCCTGATGCAGGTGCCCGACTGGGTCGACCGCCCCGACATGAAATTCCGCCCCTTCGTCCCGGGTACGCCCAAGGGCCTGGGCAAGGGTGTCAGCATCTTCGACAGCATCCGCAAGGGCGACATCCTCTTGCACCACCCCTACCAGTCGTTCGCCCCGGTCATCGAACTGCTCAGCCAGGCAGCCACCGACCCGGCCGTGGTCGCGATCAAGATGACCGTGTACCGCACCGGCACCGACTCGGTACTGATGGAATCGCTGATCCGCGCCGCCCAGAACGGCAAGGAAGTCACCGTCGTCGTCGAACTGATGGCGCGCTTCGACGAGGAAGCCAACATCAGTTGGGCAACCAAGCTCGAACAGGTCGGCGCCCATGTCGTCTACGGCGTCGTCGGCTACAAGGTGCACGCCAAGGCGCTGCTCATCGTCCGCCGCGAAGAAGCCGGCCTCAAGCGCTACGCCCACCTCGGCACCGGCAACTACCACCCGCGCACCGCCCGCCTCTACTCCGACTTCGGCCTGCTCACCGCCAACGAGGAAATCACCCACGACGTCTCCGAAGTCTTCAAGCAGCTCACCGGCCTGGGCAAGGCGCGCACGCTGAAGCACCTGTGGCAGGCACCGTTCACGCTGCAGCAGAACGTCGTCGCGGCGATCCAGGCCGAGGCCGAAGCGGCGCGCAACGGCCAAAAGGCGCGCATCGTCGCCAAGATGAACTCGCTGGTCGAGCGCGAAGTCATCCACGCCCTCTACGAAGCCTCGCAGGCCGGCGTCGACATCGACCTCATCGTCCGCGGCGTGTGCATGCTGCGCCCCGGCGTCCCCGGGCTTTCCGAAAGGATCCGGGTGCGCTCGATCATCGGCCGCTTCCTCGAACACCACCGCGTCGTCTATTTCTACGCCGGCGGCAAGGAAAACGTCTATCTCTCGTCGGCCGACTGGATGGACCGCAACTTCTTCAAGCGCATCGAACTCGCCTTCCCGCTGCTCGACCCGAAGCTGAAGAAACGGGTGATCACCGAAGGCCTCAAGTTCTACCTCGCCGACAACCAGCAAGGCTGGGAAATGAACAGCCAGGGCACCTACCAGCGCCGCCGCTCGGCCCGCAGCAAGCCGCACAACGCCCAGGGCGAACTGATGCTGACGCTCGGCGGCTGACCCGCAACAGCACCGGCAAACAGGGGAAGCCAATCGACTTCCCCTTTTTCATGCCAATTTGACGGTCGACCGTCAGAACCGACGAAAAACGGCGGCAGCAGGCGAAGCCACTAGGATGACAGGCGGGAATGCCGCTGGCACAATCCGGACATCACTGGCCCACGCCTCGTCTGACCGCCATGCATTTCCGAGAATATTCCAGGAAACCTTCCGGTAGCCTGTTTTGGCAAGGCTGCCGGAGCGCCGTGCCATTCAGGATATACGGCGGGCTGCCAGCTTATATGGCAATGATGCCGTCTACTTTTAGTTGGGCGTCTTAAAGGAGCCATGCGCTTTGCTGAACCTTGGTAATCCGTGCTGGAGGTTGTGCAAATGAAGAAGCGTCATTTCGACCGTTCAAG
>NZ_RBXP01000013.1 GCF_003634965.1 Azonexus fungiphilus
TCGCCGCGCCGTCTCGTTCGATTCGTCTGCAGCAGAGAAGCGAGATTATGTACCACTCACTCACTTCCGTCAAGCACTTCAGCAAAATTTCTTTCACCTCACCGCCTGCCTCACACCGCCGGAAACCCCGTCGCTGCAAGGAAGGTGCGCATTCTACACGCACCACAAAACTCGTCAACTGAATTTTGAAAATTTCACGCAATCGTTTCGTAACGCACTTCCAGGATATCGATTTCCCGAACGCCGACCGGGCTCTGGAAACGAATGCTGTCACCTTCCCTCGACTTGATCAGCGCGCGCGCCAGCGGAGATATCCAGCTGATGCGCCCGGCCGATGCGTCGGCCTCGTCGATACCGACGATCCTGTAGGTATGTTCACTGCCATCGGCTTCGCCAATGGTTACCGTTGCCCCGAAGAAGACCTGGTCGTTGTCACCCTGACGTAGCGGATCGACGACTTCGGCGATATCCAGGCGCTTGCTCAGGAAGCGGATGCGCCGATCGATCTCGCGCAGGCGACGCTTGCCATATATATAGTCGCCGTTTTCCGAGCGGTCGCCATTCGACGCCGCCCAGGCGACGATCTCGACAACATGCGGTCGCTCGCGCTTGACCAGATGCTCGAGTTCATCCTTGAGCCGGGCATGACCGGCCGGGGTGATGTAGTTGCGCGCCCCCGCGGGGATGCGCAGGGCCGGTTGCAGCGCCTCGTCATCCTCTCCGTCGCTTTCCCTGACGAAGGCCTTGTTCATCAATAACCGATGCTGTACTGCTCGACATCGACACGGATCAGGTCGCGGCCGAGGATGGCGGCGGTATGCCTGGCGAACTGTTCGCCCCAGGCCGGTTGATCTCGGAAACGGTCGCTACCGGCATACTTGGCGACACTGAGGATACGGTCGACGGCGAGGATCTTGCCGGTCGGCGTGGCGACGTCGCATTCGAGATTGACGAACTCGCGGTCGAACCACTGACGCGCCTCGTCGGCCGCACCGGCGCCGGCGAGGCGGAATTCGAATTCGGCGTCCTTGCCGAACGAGACGATGATGTGGTGTTGCATTCTGTTCTCCTCCTGTTATTGGTTCGGTTATTCTAAGCAAAACCCCAAATGCTGTCAGGAGCACCCCATGGCCCTCCGCCCGCTGACCGATACCGAGCTCAGCGACATCCGCCTGCAACTGAATGAACTGCAGGTCGAGCATCGCGACCTCGACCAGGTGATCCTGCACCTGATCGAAAACCCGCCGCCGGACGAACTGCTGATCCGGCGACTGAAGAAACGCAAGCTGGCTCTCAAGGATCGCATCCTGCTGCTCGAACAGATGCTGGTTCCCGACATTCCCGCCTGACCCTCTATATATAGTGCACTTCCCCGACAACGCCTTCGGCGATCCTTTCGACATCGCCCACCTGCCGTTGCGCCGCCCGGCCGAGGGCTATGCGGTCCAGATGCTCGACACCGATCGCCTGCTCGACCGCAACAGCGGCGACTTCCTGCCCGTACGCAGCCCGGCACTGCAGGCACTGTTCCCCGATTTCGCCAGCGCCCACGACGCTGCCGGCAACTGGGTCCGGCACCACTGCCCGGCGGCCGACACACACCGGCTGGCGATCGTGCCGGCCAGTTTCGACCCCATCCTCGAACGCCATGTGCTGATTTATGGCGTACTTTGCGGTCAACCCTGAATTCAACCCGATTTTCCGGAGCCAACACCGATGAGCCTGTTCAAGAATCGCCCGCTCGGCCGCAGCGTACTGAGCGTTCCCGAAATCTGTCTGGGCACGATGACCTTCGGCGAGCAGACCGACGAAGCCGATGCCCACGCCCAACTCGATTACGCGCTGGCGCACGGCATCAATTTCCTCGACACCGCCGAGATGTATGCGGTACCGGCCCGCGCCGAAACCTGCGGCGCCTCGGAAAGCATCGTCGGCCGCTGGCTCAAGCGGCAGGTGCGGGAAAAGATCATCGTCGCCACCAAGGTCGCCGGCCCCAGCCGCAACCTCGACTGGATCCGCGGCGGCCCGCTGGCAATCGACCGCGCCAACATCCGCGCCGCCGTCGAAGGCTCGCTGCAGCGCCTGCAGACCGACTACATCGACCTCTATCAATTGCACTGGCCGGAGCGCAACCAGCCGATGTTCGGGCAATGGCAGTACGAGCCCGACAAGGAGCGCGACTGCACGCCGATCCGCGCCCAGCTGGAAGCGCTCGCCGAACTGGTCGGCGAAGGCAAGCTGCGCCACGTCGCGGTCTCCAACGAGCACCCCTGGGGAATCATGGAGTTCACCCGGCTCGCCGACGAATTCGGTCTGCCGCGCATCGTCTCGACGCAGAATGCCTACAGCCTGCTCAACCGGACCTACGAAACGGCGCTGGCCGAAACCTGCCACCGCCAGCAAGTCGGCCTGCTCGCCTACTCGCCGCTGGCCTTCGGCCACCTCAGCGGCAAATACCTGGACAACCCGACGGCAGCCGGGCGGCTGACGCAATGGCCGAATTTCGGCCAGCGCTACGCCAAACCGAACGTCGCCCCGGCCGTCGCCGCCTATGCCGAACTGGCGCGCAGCCACGGCCTGACGCCGACGCAACTGGCACTCGGCTTCGTCCGCTCGCGCTGGTTCGTCGCCAGCACCATCATCGGCGCCTCGTCGCTGGCACAACTCAAGGAAACCCTGCCGGCAACGCTGACGCCAATGCACGCCGACCTGCTCGCAGCGATCGACGCAATCCACCTGCGCTATACCAATCCGGCACCATGAGCGCATCGCTGTTCGCCCGCCTGGCGGAGGCGCTGGCCGCCACGGAAATCGATCAAAAACTGGCGTTGACCGTCAGCGTCGACGCCGACTGGCGCGCCGGCCGGCTCGACTGGCGCGACACGACACCGGTCGAACTGCACTGCGGCAGACCGGCACGGCCCGAGATCGTGCCACCAAAAGCCGTGCCGCAGCGCAGCCCGACCACGCCGGAAGGACGCGCCCGGCTGCTGCACGCGATCGTCCATATCGAATTCACCGCGATCAACCTGGCGCTCGACCACGCCGCCCGCTTCCGCGGCCTGCCGCAGGCCTACTACGCCGACTGGATCGGCGTCGCCGCCGAAGAGGCGGCGCATTTCTCGCTGCTGCGCAAACGACTGGCCAGCTACGGCCACGACTACGGCGACTTCCCGGCCCACGCCGGCCTCTGGGAAATGGCCGAGAAAACCGCCGCCGCCCCGCTCGCCCGCATGGCGCTGGTGCCGCGCCTGCTCGAAGCGCGCGGCCTCGACGCGACGCCGCCGATCCAGCGCCGCCTGGCCGAAAACGGCGACGCGGCGAGCGCCCGCGCCCTCGACATCATCCTGCGCGACGAAATCGGCCACGTCGGCCTCGGCGACCGCTGGTTCCGCGAATTTTGCGGTCAACGCGGCGTTGACCCCGAAAATGCCTACCGCGAGTTGCTGATCGCCTACAAGGCACCGCGTCCGCCAACGCCGATGAACGAAGCGGCCCGCCTGCAGGCCGGTTTCAGCGCCGCCGAACTGGCGGCGCTGGCAAAAAAAAGGTAGAATAATCAGTTCAATGCGTTGATGCATCGCCCGCAGTAACTCCGAGCAGCCCCCGGTTTTTCAGTTCTTGTGCAGGATTCACCCCATTGATTTCTTCCCCGGCATGGCTGCGTCGGGGTCACCCAGGCCGCCCGCGATTCGGGCGAATACCGCTGCCCGTCGCGAACCGGCAGCGCGGAAAGGAACAGCATCATGACGTCTACCGTCGACAGCTTTGCCGAACTCGGCTTGAGCGAATCCCTGCTCAAGACCCTGAGCGAAATCGGTTACGAAACCCCCTCCCCGATCCAGGCCCAGTGCATTCCCATCCTGCTCGATGGCCACGACATCCTCGGCATGGCCCAGACCGGCACCGGCAAGACCGCCGCCTTCGCCCTGCCCTTGATGGAAACCATCGACATCAAGGTGAGCAAGCCGCAGGCGCTGATCCTGACGCCGACGCGTGAGCTGGCGATCCAGGTCGCCGAAGCCCTGCAGAGCTACGCCAAGAACCTGCCCGGCTTCCACGTGCTGCCGATCTACGGCGGCCAGAGCTACACCATCCAGTTGAAGCAGCTGGCGCGCGGCGCCCACGTCATCGTCGGCACGCCGGGCCGGGTCATGGACCACCTCGAGCGCAAGACGCTCAACCTCGACCACCTGAAGACGCTGGTCCTCGACGAAGCCGACGAAATGCTGCGCATGGGCTTCATCGACGACGTCGAATGGATTCTCGAACACACGCCGGAACAGCACCAGACCGCGCTGTTCTCGGCAACGATGCCGGAACAGATCCGCCGCGTCGCCCAGAAATACCTGGTCGAACCGCGCGAGATCAAGATCAAGGCCGCTACCGCAACCGTCGCCGCCATTCGCCAGGTGTACTGGCAGGTCTCCGGCATGCACAAGCTCGACGCGCTGACCCGCATCCTCGAAGTCGAGGACGATTTCGACGCCGCCATCATCTTCGTGCGCACCAAGACCGCCACCGTCGAACTCGCCGACAAGCTGAACGCCCGCGGTTACGCCGCCGCCGCCCTGAACGGCGACCTCAACCAGCAGATGCGCGAACGCGTCATCGACCAGTTGAAGTCCGGTGCGCTCGACATCGTCATCGCCACCGACGTCGCTGCCCGTGGCATCGACGTGCCGCGCGTCAGCCACGTCGTCAACTACGACATTCCGTACGACACCGAAGCCTACGTGCACCGCATCGGCCGCACCGGCCGCGCCGGCCGCACCGGCAACGCCATCCTCTTCGTCGCCCCGCGTGAAATCCGCATGCTGCGCACCATCGAGCGCGCCACCCGCCAGCCGATCGCACCGCTGACGCTGCCCAGCCGCGCCGACGTGACCAACAAGCGCGTCGCCGACTTCAAGGCCAAGGTGGCCGAGGTACTCGATGCCGAAGGCCTCGATTTCTTCGCCAACATCGTCTCGCAACTGTGCGAGGAAAAGGATGTCAGCGCCGAGGAAGTCGCTGCCGCGCTGGCGATGATGGCCCAGGAAGGCAAGCCGCTGCAGATCGCCGGCGAAGACCCGGCGCCCCGGCCTTTCCGCGAGGACCGTGGCGATGACCGCCGTCCGGCCAGCTTTGGCGACCGCGAGCGCAAGCCGCGCTTCGAGGATCGCGGCGAACGCCCGCGCTTTGAAGACCGTGGCGAACGTAGCGAACGCCCGCGCTTCGAGGACCGTCCGCCGCGCAGCGAGCGTCCGGCGCGCCCGGCACCGGCCGGCGACATGGTGCGCTACCGCATCGATGTCGGTCGTGAGCACGGCGTCGAAGTGCGCGACATCGTCGGCGCGATCGCCAACGAAGCCGGCATCGAAAGCCGCTTTATCGGCCGCATCGGCCTCTACGAGGAATCGAGCACGGTCGAGCTGCCCGCCGGCATGCCCGCAGAAGCAGCCAACGCCCTGAAGCGCACCCGCGTGCGCGGCGTGCCGATCAACCTGCGCCCCGACGAAGGCCGTCCGGGTGGCGGTTTCAGCGGCGAACGCAAGTTCAAGAAGAAGCCCTTCGCCGACCGCTAACAGCAAGATGGCGGCGCCGCAATGGCGCCGCCAGTCTGTTCGGCAAAAAAACAACACCGATGCCCATGCCGGGCGAAATTGCTTTCTGCTTGAAGTTGCCTATGTAACAATAGCGATTCTCATTTAGCGAGCCAGCCACGATGTAGCGCCAGCCAGCGAGTTCGAAGATCAACTTGACTGGAGGTTCCATGCATCGCTCAGCCCTGTACGGCTTGCGCGCCATTCCGTTGGCGCTTTTCTGCGCCTTCCCGCCGCTCCCCGCCTTCGCCGACAACACCCTCGGCGAAACCATCGTCACCGCCAACCGCCGCGAAACCAGCGTCGACAGCATGACGACCACCGTTACCAGCATCAATCGCGAACAGCTCGACCGCGCCCTGCCAATCGACGACGCCGACCTCTTCCGCGATGAAACCGACGTCGTCATGGCGCGCGACTTGCGCCGCCACGGCGCGACCCGGGTCAATATCCGCGGCATGGAGGACAACCGTGTGGTGTCGACCATCGACGGCGTGCGCATGTCTGATCACCTGGACTTCGGCGGCCCGACCAACTACACCTCGAGCGCCCCGATCGGAGTCATGCCCGATTTCCTGCGCCGCGTCGAAATCGTCCGCGGCCCGGCCTCCAGCCTCTACGGCTCGGACGCCCTCGGCGGCCTGGTCGGCTACCTGACCCTCAACCCGGAAGACATTGCCCGCCACGGCGCCGCCTTCGGCGCCCGCGCCAAGGCCAGCTACAGCAGCGCCAACCGCGGTTTCACCGGGACGCTGATCGGCGCCTGGCGCGGCGAAGTGGCGGACTTCCTGTTCGGTTACTCCCAGGGCGCCAGCAAGGAGACCGAGAACATGGGCAGCAACGGCAGCCGGCACAGCAGCGTCAACGGCAACCACAACTCGAACACCCGCAGCAAGCCGAACCATCTCGACAACGACGACAAGGGCGCGATCGCCAAGCTCGTGCTGCGGCCGGCAAGCGGCCACCGCGTCACGACCACCGTGGAAGGCCGGCAAACGCAGACCGACGCCGACATTCTGCTCATCCCCTACGGCCTGCGCCGGGTCGAGACGATGAGCGGCAACGACGAAAGCCGGCGCCTGCGCGGCAGCATCGAGTACGAGCACAAGCCGGCCAATGCTTTCTACGACCGGCTCGCGGCGCGCCTCTCGCACCAGCGCTCGACAACCGAAAACGACAACTTCCAGCAGCGCAGCAACACCTCGTTCAGCGGCCTCTCCGGCTGCTCGGCAACCGGTGTCGGGGCCAACACCTGCGACATCTGGCAGGTTTTCGAGTTCGCCCAGACCGATACCGCGGTCAACGTGCAGCTGGATTCGAGCTTCAGCGTCGGCGCCAGCACGCACATCCTCAGCTACGGCTTCGACCTGATGCGGCAGTCGGTAGCCACCGAGCGCAACAACTACGCGCTCCGTGCCGGCATCAAGGTGCCGAACCCGGGCGGCGATGCCGATACGGTGCATGACTTCCCCGACGGCAAGACCGACAAGCTCGGCGTCTTCATCCAGGACGAGATCGGCCTGTTCGCCAACCGTCTGACGCTGACCCCCGGCATTCGCTACGACCGGACCAAGCTCAAGCCCGACAACGATGCCGACTGGAAGGGCGTTGGCCAGCCGCCGGGCGCCACCTGGAGCCATGTATCGCCGAAACTCGGTGTGCAATGGCAGGTCGACCCGATGCTCAGCGCCTACGGCCAGATCGCTGGTGGTTTCCGGGCGCCGAACTACAAGGACGTCAACTACGCCTTCTTCAACCAGGCCCAGAGCTACGCCGTCGCTTCCAACCCCGACCTCAAACCGGAAACCAGCGTCGGCGTCGAACTGGGCGTGCGCGGCCGCACCGCCCGCGCGTCCTTCCAGTTCTCCGTCTACGACAATCGCTACAAGGACTTCATCAGCCTGGAGAGCCTCGACTGCCCGACCAACCCGGCGTGCGTCGCGGGCGCCGCCTTCGGCACCTCGCAGTACCAGAACCTGGCCAAGGTCCGTATCTACGGCGCCGACCTGCGCGGCGCCTACCGCCTGACCGAGCAGTGGCAAATCGACGGATCGCTGTCCTACGCCCGCGGCAAGGACGAGGATACCAACGCCGGCCTGACCAGCATCGAACCGCTACGTGCCAGCCTCGGCGTCCAGTACACCGTCGGCGACTGGGGGGCCGAAGGCCGCCTGCGCCTGGCCAAGGCCAAGTCCCGCAGCAGCCTGGGCAACACCACCACGCAGTACTACCGTCCGGCCGGCTATGGCGTCACCGACCTGACCGCCTGGTACCGTCTGTCCCGGAACACGCGCATCGTCGGTTCGGTCAACAACCTGTTCGACAAGAAATACTGGCTGTGGGGCGATACCCGCCACGTCGGCCTGACCACGGCCGCAACCGACACCAACCCCGACTTCTTCACCCAGCCGGGGCGTAATTTCCGCCTGTCGCTGCAAGCCGATTTCTGACCCCAGCGGCCGGCGCTGCTGCAAGCGCCGGCCTTTTCCTTTTCAGGGAGGCATCATGCCGGCACCGCTGTGCAACAATCCGGGAAAAATGCGTCCCGATGACGGTCGACCGTCATCGGGACGCATTTTTCTCCAGCGTCTTTCCCGGGCCGGCGCGCTGCTCGCCGCCTGCCTGCTTGGCCCCGGCACAGCCGCCGCCAGCGAACGCATCGTGGCCACGGCCGACGGCCAGGCGATCGGACGTGAAGTGCTGCTGCAGCGTCTCGCCGGGCACGACCTGATCCTGCTCGGCGAACTGCACGACAACCCGCATCACCATGCCGCCCGGGCCTGGCTGCTCGAGAAACTGGCAGCAACCCGGCCGGCAATCGTCGCCGAGCACCTCGAGCACGGCCGGCAGGCCAGCGGCAACGGCCCCCTGCTCGCCGATCTCGAAAGCGCCGGCTTCGATGCCGGCAACTGGCGCTGGCCGGTACACCAAGCGCTGTTCGAGGCAGCCCGCCGTACCGGCGGCACGCTGCACGGCGGCAACATCCCGCGCCAGCTTGCCCGCGACATCGTCAAGCGGGGCGCCGACGCACTGCCCGCCGACGTTGCCGCGGCGATCGCCGACGCCCCACTCGACGCCAACGCCCGGCAAACGCTAGAGCGCGATCTGCTCGACAGCCACTGCGGCCAGCTACCGGCCACGTTGATTCCCGGCCTGAGTCTGGCTCAACGCGCCCGCGACGCAGCGATGAGCCTGGCCATCGGCACCGCCCTGAACAGCGGCCACCCGGTCATCCTGCTCGCCGGCAACGGCCATGTCCGCCGCGATTACGGCATCCCGGTCCTGCTCGAACGCCAGCAGCCGGGACGCCGGCGTGTCGCCATCGGCTTCCTCGAAAGCGACACTGCCAACGCCGCACAAGCCGCCGCACTGGCCAGCCGTTTCGATTACCTGTGGATCACCGAGCCGGCCGAGCGCCGCGATCCCTGCCTGGATTTCCCCAAGCCACAGACGGCACCGGCCGCCTGACCCCGTTCACTTCCCGACAGCCCAGCCAGGTGCCCATGAGCGAGCTACGCGCCCTCCTTCTTTCCGCCCTTCTCTTCTGCAGCGGCCAGGCGGTCGCCGGGAACATCCTGTTTGTCGCCACGTCGCCGGTGCCGCCGGGCAAGTTCAAGGTGATCGCGGAAATTGCCCAGAAATACGGGTTGACCGTGGACGCCCATTTCGCCGAGCGGATCGCACCGGAGAAGGCGGACACGCTGTTCGACGGACGCGACGCGGTGATCTTCGACGCCGGCCGCAGCCACATGCAGGACGCGGTCAGGCGCCGGCTGGAAAAACCACTGGCCCGGCTGAATACCCGGCACATCTGGATGCGCGACAATGGCCCGCTCGCCGCCGGGTTCACCCAGACGCAGGCCGAACGCCTGCACGCCTATTACACCAACGGCGGGCGCGCCAATTTCGACGGTTTCTTCGCCACCCTCGCCGCCGAACTGCGCGGCCAGCCGGCGCCGAAGGTGGCGCCGCCATTCGTCTTCCCGGAAGACGCCGTCTACCACCCGCAAGCCCCCAACCAGGTATTCGCGACGCCGGCCGAGTATTTCCGCTGGCGCGGCATCGACCTTGAAAAGCGGCCGCCGACGGTGGCGATTGCCTTCCACCAGATCTACATCGGCGCCGAGCAGACCGCCTTCATCGACGACCTGATCGCCCGCATCGAAGCCGGCGGCGCCATCGCCCTGCCGTACTACGCCGGCGTGATGACGCCGCATGCGCCGATGCTCACCGTTGCCGGCAAGCCGGTCGCCGACACGCTGATCAACACCCAGATCATTCTCAACCCCGAAGGCTGGCGCAAGGAACTGGAAAAGCTCGGCATTCCGGTGCTCCAGGCGCTCGCCTACCGGCGCGGCGACGAGGCCGCCTGGCGGGCCGACGCGCAGGGCCTACCGATGATCGACGTCCCCTTCTACCTGTCGCAGGGCGAATACGCCGGCATCATCGACGCAATCATCACCAACGCCGCCGGCAAGGACGGTCAGGTCGTCGTTTTTCCCGAGCAGACCGCCGCCGTCGTCAACAAGGCGCTCAAGCTGGTTCGCCTGCAGCGCCTGGCCAACGCCGACAAGAAGGTGGCGATGCTGTACTGGAACTATCCGCCGGGCGAAAAGAACCTGTCGGCCTCCTACCTCAACGTGCCGCGCAGCATCGAAGCCATGCTCAAGGCGATGCAACAGGCGGGCTACGATGTGCGGGCGGACGAGGAAATCCTGCTGATCAACAACCTGCAGCGCCTGCTCGCCCCCTTCTACCGCGACGGCGAACTCGCCGGGCTGCTGCGCGACGGGCTCGCCGAACGCCTGCCGGTGAAGGCCTACCGCGCCTGGTTCGACCGTCAGCCGGCGCAGCAGCGCGCGGAGATGCTCGCCCGCTGGGGGCAACCGGAAAAATCGTCGATGGTCGTCGTCGACCGTGGCGAAGCCTACTTCGTGATCCCGCGCTATCCGGTCGGCAAGATCGTCTTCTCGCCCCAGGCGCCGCGCGGCGAGCGCTGGGAGGACAAGGAAAAGGCGCTCTACCACTCGTCGGTGGCGGCGCCCTCGCACTACTACATGGCGCACTACCTGTGGGTGCGCGAGCAGTTCAAGGCCGACGCCATCGTGCACTACGGCACGCACGGCTCGCAGGAATGGCTGCCCGGCAAGGAGCGCGGCCTGCCGGTCGGCGACTACCCGCTGGCCGCCATCGGCGATGTGCCGGTGATCTATCCCTACATCGTCGACAACATCGGCGAGGCGCTGCAGACCAAGCGCCGCGGCCGTGCCGTCAACATCACCCACCAGACACCGCCGTTCGCACCGGCCGGCCTGCACGGCACGCTCAATGAAATCCACGACCTGCTGCACGACTGGCAGCGCCAGGACGAAGGCGCGGTGAAGGAGAAAATTGCGGTCGACCTGCTGAAAAGGGTAAAAAAGGAACGCATCGACAAGGACATGGGCTGGGACGAGCAGCGCATCGCTGCCGACCTGCGCGGCTTCGTCGACGAACTGCACAGCCACTTGCACGAACTGGCGCAGACCGCGCAGCCGCTCGGCCTGCACACGCTGGGCACGGCGCCGGCCGAAAAATTCCGCCTCGGCACCGTCCTCCTGATGCTCGGCAAACCGTTCTGGGAAGCCGCCGCCAAGGCGACCGGCGTGCCCGACCAAGACCTCGACGAAGCCTTCGTCGGCGATTATGAGAAGAGCGCCGAAACGCCGGCCTGGCGCCTGCTACGCGCCTTCATCGACGGCCAGCCGGTGGTCGCCGACAATAAGCTGAAAGGCCAGCTCGAACAGGGTCGCAAATGGTACGCCGACCTCGGCGCCGCCGGCGAGATGGACCGCCTGCTGGCGGCGCTGGCCGGCCGCCACATCCCGACCTCCTACGGCGGCGACCCGATCAAGAATCCGGACGCCCTGCCGACCGGGCGCAACCTCTACGGCTTCGACCCGTCGCGGGTGCCCACCAAACAAGCCTGGGAGGCCGGCAAGGAAGCCGCCGCCGCGCTGATCGCCGCGCACCGCGCCAAGACCGGGCGGGCGCCGAAGAAGCTGACATTCACGCTGTGGTCGGTGGAAACCATGCGCCACCAGGGGCTGCTCGAAGCGCAGGCGCTGGCGGCGATGGGCGTCGAGCCGGTATGGGACGCCGGCGGCCGGGTCATCGACGTCAGGCTGATCCCGCGCGAACAGCTCGGGCGCGCCCGCGTCGACGTCGTCCTCTCGGCCACCGGCCTGTACCGCGACCACTTCCCGAACGCCATGAAGCAACTGGCCAAGGCGGCCGAACTCGCCGCCCGCGCCAACGAAGCCGACAACCCGGTATACGCCAACAGCCAGCGCATCGCCGCCAGCCTCAAGCAGCGCGGCGTGCCGGAAGCGGCCGCACAACGGGCGGCGGAAACACGCATCTTCTCCAACGCCTCCGGCCGCTACGGCACCGGGCTGGACGACGCGGCGCTGGCCACCGACACCTGGAAAAGCAAGGCCGAAGGCGACCGCAAGCTGGCCCAGCTCTACCTGCGCAACATGCAGTACGCCTTCGGCAGCGACGAATCGAGCTGGGGCAGCAAGGGCACCGTCGGCGGCGAAGACGTCAACCTCTACGCCGAGCACCTCAAGGGCACCGAGGGCGCCGTACTGTCGCGCAGCTCCAACCTCTACGGCATGCTCACCACCGACGACCCCTTCCAGTACCTCGGCGGCATCGGCAGCGCCGTTCGTTATCTCGACGGCAAGGCGCCGGAACTGTACATCGCCAACCTGCGCGGCAGCGGCGCCGGCAAGGTCGAAGGCGCCGACAAATTCCTGGCCAAGGAACTCGCCACCCGCAACTTCCACCCCGGCTACATCAAGGGGCTGATCGCCGAAGGCTATTCCGGCACCCTGCAGGTGCTCGACTCGATGAACAACTTCACCGGCTGGACCACGGTCGCCCGCGAAATCGTCCGCGACGACCAGTGGCAGGAGTTCGTCGATGTCTATGTCCGCGACAAGCACCAGCTCGGCCTGAAGGACTGGTTCGAGAAGAACAACCCGCACGCGCTGGCGCAGACCATGGAGAAGATGCTGGAAATGGCCCGCCACGGCTACTGGCAAGCCGACGCGAAGACGGTCGCCGAATTGAAGGAACGCTACAACGATCTGGCCCGCCGCTTCGACGTCCGGAGCGACAACGCCGCCTTCGAGAAATTCGTCGCTGCCGGCTTCGGTAGCGCCGCCGCGCCGCGCCCGGCCCCCAGCGCGAGCCGCCCGCAAAGCGCCGCCGACCTGGCGCCACCGCCCGAACCGGCAGCGCCGCCGCCGATCCAGGGCATGCTGCTGCAGAAGGTCGAAATCAAGGCGCCGGCGGCACCACCCCTGGCGCTGTTCGGCGCCGGCCTGCTGCTCCTGGCCGGCCTCGGCGGCGCCGCCTCGGCCTGGCGGAGGCCGGCATGAGCCGGCATCTGGGCCTGCTCGCGCTGACCCTGGCGGCGCTGCCGGCACTGGCCGACGAGACGCGGACGCTGGAGACGATCACCGTCACCGCAAGCGGCGACGCGATCGATGAAAGGCTCGCCGCGGCAACCCAGAAAACCGTCATCGAGCGCGCGGAAATCGAGGCCCTGGGGGGGTTGACCGTCAACGAGGTGATTCGCAAGCTGCCCGGCATCGACGCCGGCAACCACAGCGGTGACGGCGGCCCGGCCGCCAACGCCCGCGGCATGGGCCGCGACGCGGTGCAGTTCCTGGTCGACGGCGAACGCCCGAGCGCCAACGCCCGCTACGCGCTGACCGCGGTCGGCCGACTGCCGTCCGGCGAACTCGAGCGCATCGAGATCCTGCGCGGCGCCTCGGCCGAACACGGCGGCGGCGCCGCGATCACCGTCAACCTGATCATGAAGAAAGCGCGTCCGAGCACTGCCTCGACCTCGCTGCGCGTTGCCGCCGGCACCCGCGGCGACGAAGCCAACGGCCAGCTCAGCGCCAGCCTGGGCGGCGGCGACAAGGCCTTTTCCTGGACCTTGCCGCTGTCGATCAACCACCACGGCATGCCCACCGACAAAAAGACCGTCCGCCAGGCGTCGACCGCCGGCATGCGCACGGCCTGGGAAATCGAGCGCGAGCGCGGCGCCTACACGCTCGACGAATTCATCCTTTCGCCGCGCCTGACCTGGCGCGACGATGCCGGCACGCTGACGTTGTGGCCCAGCCTCTACCACAACCGCGGCGAACGCAGTACCGAGGTCGACCGCCTGGCCTACGCCGATCCGCTCGCCGGCAGCGGGCTGGCCGACGATGGCGGCCGCCGCGACCGCGAGGACAGCGCGATGACGCTGCTGCGCCTGCGTCTCGAAGGCGAGCGCAAGTTCGCCTTCGGCAAGCTTTCCGGCCGCGTCGCACTACTCGACGGCGAGCGCCGCAGCGACACCGCGCGCCGCTGGCGCGATGCGCTCGGCGCGACAACGCGGGCCGACGAGGCGATCCGCCGTGACGAAAACGAATTTTCCTCCGCCGTGCGCGTCGACCGTGGCATCGGCAACGGCCTGTTTTCCGCCGGTCTCGAACAGAGCTGGCACCGGCGCGAGGAAAGGCAGCGCATCACCGGTGCCGGCGCGCTGCGCAGCGACCATGCGGCGACGTCGAAACAATGGAGCGCCTGGCTGCAGCACGAGGCGCCGCTGGGCGACAAACTGACGCTGACCGGCGGCCTGCGCGGCGAACACATCGCGCTCACCGCCGACGGCCGTGCCCAATCGGCCAGCCAGTTGGCGCCGTCGCTGGCGGCGCGCTTCGAGATCGCACCCGACCTGATCTTGCGCTCCTCAATCGGCGCCGGCATCAAGGCGCCGAAAATCGACGAAATCTCGGGGTTGACCGTGCGCGCCACCGGCAGCAACAGCCCGCTCGAACCCGACCGCGCCGGCAACGGCAGCCTCGAGGCCGAGCGCAACCTCAACTGGGAAGCGGCGCTGGAAAAACGCCTGCCCGGCGACCTCGGCATCGTCGGCGCCAACCTTTACCTGCGCCGCACCGAGGATTTCATCGAACGCCGCACGCAGCTCGAAGGCACGCGCTGGGTCGAGCGCCCCTACAACGAGGGCACGGCCCGCCACTGGGGGCTGGAACTCGACGCCAAGCTGAAGACCGACCGCCTCGGCTGGAAAGGCGCCGCGCTGCGCAGCCACCTGACGCTGCCGAAAGCCCGTGTCGACGATGAGCGCCTCGGCCTGACCCGCGACGCCCGCGAACTGCCGCGCTACCAGTTCACCCTCGGCGTCGACCAGGCGCTGCCGGCGTGGCAGGCCAGCGCCGGCTTCCGCCTGACACAGCAAGGCCGCGTGCGCACCGACATTCCCGGCGAGACGAGCACCCGCCAACGCCCGAAAACCCTGCTTGACCTCTACCTGACCCGGCGACTGACGCCGCAGCTGAACCTGCGCCTCGACGCGCAGAACCTGCTGCGCGCCGACACCCGCCGCATCGCCACGTTCACCGCCAGCGCCGACGACTGGCGGCTGGCCGGCGACGAGCGCGGCCAGCGCACGCTGCTGCTGTCGCTCGAAGGCAAGTGGTAAGCCGCCCCCATTCACCCACCGCACGGAGACCCCATGTCCAATCTTGTCGAACTGACCATGTACCAGATCTCGCAGCTCTTCCTGCTGCCGACGCTGGCGCTGATCGCCGCCCTCTTCCTGTACGCCTTCTGGGTGCTCGGCGAATTCCTCGTCCTCGCCTGGCGCCGCCGCAGCGGCCACGGGCGACCGCTGGTCGCCCAGTTCCGCGCCCGACCGACGCTCTCCGACGACCAACTCGACGTGCTCGCGCACAAGGCGCTGGAAAATCCGCGCATCGCCAGCCGGGTAACGCCGATGCTCGGCCTGGTGGCGACGATGATCCCGATGGGACCGGCGCTCAAGTCGCTCTCCGACGGCAACCTCGCCGAGGTCTCGAACAACCTGACGATCGCCTTCTCGGCGGTGATCCTGGCGCTGATCGCGGCGTCGATCACCTACTGGGTGGTCAACGTCCGGCGCCGCTGGCTGGCCGAGGAAATCCTCGAAATCCAGGCGCTGCGTGGGGTGGCGGCATGAGCCTGAAGCTGCTGCACGAGCCGGAGACCGAGGATCCGATCCTGTCGGTGGTCAACCTGATCGACATCTTCCTGGTGATCATCGCCGCGCTGCTCATCACCGTCGCCAAGAACCCGCTGATCAATCCCTTCAACAAGCAGGACGTGACGGTGATCACCGACGCCGGCAAGCCGACCATGGAAGTGCTGGTCAAAAAGGGCGAGAAGATCGAGAAATACAAGGCGAGCGGCGAAATCGGCGGCGGTGACGGCGAGAAGGCCGGCGTCGCCTACAAGATGAAGGACGGTTCCATGGTCTACGTGCCGGAAACCGCGCCCGCCCAGTAACCCAGCCACCAGGACAGCATGCCAGTTTCCCTCGCCCGCCCCCACCCGCACCGCATCCTTGAATGCCTGACCAGTCGCCGCTTCGCCGTCGAATACCAGCCACTGGTATCGACCCGCGACGGTGAAAGCCTTTGCCACGAAGCCTTGGCCCGCTTCATCGACGAGCGCGGCGAGTTCCTGCCGCCCAACCTGGTCTTTGAGACGCTGCACGACAACCCGCTACTGCTGCTCCACGCCGAGCTCGAGACCACGCGCTTGCAACTCGCCGAGGCGCCGGCGCACGGCCTGCTCTTCGTCAATCTCGACCCCGACAGCTATGCCGCCGGCTACGACGAGAACGGTGCCAACGTCTTCCTGCCGATGCTGCGCCAGCAGCGCAGCCGGCTGGTCGTCGAGGTCATCGAAAACCTGCACCTGCAGGACGTCGACCGTGCGGAACGAATGATGGGCGAACTCGACGCCGAGAAGATCGACCTGGCGATCGACGACCTGTCCTCGTCGCGCGGCCTGATTTCCTACGCCGCGCTGATGCACGCCCGCTATGTCAAGTTCGACCGCAGCTGGCTGGCCGGCGAACTGAGCGCCAAGCAGCGCGTGATCATGACCTGGGTGCTCGCGCAGGCCAGCGACCTCGGCCTGCGCACAGTGCTCGAAGGCGTCGAGACCCAGGAACACCTGGCACTGGCCCGCCAGTTCGGCTTCGACCTGGTTCAGGGCTACCTCTTCCGCGATCGCTTCATCCGCCGCGGCTGCCCGCCGCGCACCGGCAGCACCCGCCTAGCTGCCTGAGCCCAACTGCCCGGATGGCATGAAACAGTTGACACGCAAGCGTTAACTAAGAATAATTCGCATTCATCAGCCAGCCAGCCGCGTTTCCGGTGAGCCAGCCAGTTTCCCGAATCGACTGGAGCGCCTCATGGAAAACACCGACATGCCTCTCGAACTCCGCCTGGCTGCGGTCATCCACCTGCTGTCCTCGTCCGCGCTGCGCGGTGCCACCTTCCACAAGACCGAGGCGCTGCGCGCTCATCTGCGCTGTGTCGCCGACGAGGACGGGCTCAATCCCTACCTGCGCAGCACGCTGCAGGAAGTGCTCGGCGGCTGGGAAGCGGTGCATTGCCACCCGGCCTCTGTCCCGGTCGATTGCTACCCCCTGGCTGCGCCAGGTTGCCAAACCCACTGAAAACAAAGAGAGAAACCCATGTCCCGTTACACCGGTCCCCGTCTCAAGGTCCTGCGTGCGCTCGGCGTCGATCTGCCGGGTCTGTCGCGCAAGTCGATGCAGGAGCGCGCCCAGCCGCCCGGCCAGCACGGCGCCCGCAAGGTCGCCGCGCGCAAGTCCGAATTCGGTCTGCAACTGATGGAAAAGCAGAAACTGCGCTACAACTACGGCCTGACCGAACGCCAGTTGCGGCGCGCCGTCGCCGACGCCAAGAAGCATCGCGGCGCCACCGGGGGCAAGCTGGTCGAGCTGCTCGAACGCCGCCTCGACAACATGGTTTTCCGCGCCGGCTTCGCCCCGACCATCCCGGCTGCCCGCCAGCTGGTCAGCCACGGCCATTTCCAGCTCAACGGCAAGCGGGTGACGATCCCGTCGATCCGCCTGCGCATCGGCGACGCCTTCGGGCCGACCGAAGCCGGCCGCAAGATCGACCTGGTCCGCGCCACACTCGAGGATCCGGCGCTCGAGCGCCCGGAATGGATCAGCCTTGACGGCACCACCCAGACCGCCCGCCTGACCCACTTGCCGGACGGCGATTCCGCCCCCTTCCCGCTCGACCTGCAGCGCGTCGTCGAATACTACGCCACCCGCATGTAAGCCCTTCCGAGGAGCGCATCATGGAACAAACCCTGCGTATTCCCTTCCTTCACGCCAACGGCCCGCGCGGCACGCTGCGCCTGAATCGCGACAAGCCGGCGCCGGCCGCCGACAGCGAAGCCGGCCGGCCGGAGCTGTGCATTTCCAGCCGCTCGCTGTTCGGCAACGCCAGCGAGATCTTCATCCGCCACTGCGGCAGCGAGTACCGCCTGCGCATCACCCGCCAGGACAAGCTGATCCTGACCAAGTAGGCAAGCCGGGCAACAGGAGCAGGTCGCTGACCCCGCCTGCTCCACGGAGGGCGCCGATCACACGCCGGCGCCCTCCACCTCTCGATCAGTAAATAAAAGTAATTCCCGTTTGACTTTGTCCTATCCTGCGGTATATTGAGAACAGTTCTCAATCAAGTGAGGTGTCAGATGAACAGTCTGCTGATCAACACCGCCGTCGCCGGCCTGCTGCTCTGGCTCGTGATCGCCGTCGGAACCGTCTGAGGAGCCGCCGATGCCGAACAGCGAACTTTGGGCAGCGACGCTGAGCCTGCTGCTGATCCACGAAGAAACCGGCTGCCGGCACTCGGCGCTGAACGCGGCGCGGCTGCTCGACCATCTCTGCGACCTCGAGATCGACGACGAAACGCGCCGCCTCTGCGAACGTGCCAGCCAGCGCCTCGGCAACCAGGAGAACCGCCATGCTTGCGCCGCTTGAGAACCGTGGCCTGATCGAGCGCGAACCCGACGACGCGCTCCGCGCCGCCGAGCTGGAAAAGGAAAACACCGGCCTGCGCCAGGCCCTGCGCCAAGCGCGCAGCAGCCAGAAGCGGATGATCACGATGCATGCCAACCGCAGCATCGAGCTCGACAAGCGCATCGCCGCGCTGGAACAGCACTGCGCCGAGCAGGCCGCGCGCATCGGCGCCTTCGAGTCCGGCCAGGCGATCATCGAACTCGGCCGCCAGCTGATGGAACTCAAGGAGGCCAACGCCCGCCTGGTCGAGTCGGCGCAACGCGTCTGGCACCTCGACAAGACGATCTGCGCCGCCCACCGCGAGTGCGAGCGCCTCGCCCGCGAACGCGACAGCCTGGCGCTGCGCCTCTGCACGCAGGCCGCCGACACGCTCAACTGAACGACGCCCAGGCGCCGCCGGTTTTTTGCCCAGCGGCGGCGTCGACCGTAAAACTCCCCATCACCTGCCGTCGTCATCGGTGCATGCGCCGAGGGCGGCGCGTCGTTCTTTTTATAAGCATACGATCATATTCTAAGTAATTTTGAGGCAAATCAAATTACGAATTATTCTCGTTTGTTAGCATTGACGCCGATTTCCACCGGCAAGCCAGCACGACGCCAGCCAGCCCCAACCCTGGAGCCTTCGATGGACCTGCCCCGCCTCACCCCGCTCGCCCTGGCGCTGCTCTGCGCCCATGCGACGGTCAACGCCCAAGAAACGACACTTTCCGCGGTCAACGTCAGCGCCAAGGGCTATGCCTCGGCCGACCTCGAGACGCCGATCTCGACGACCACTCTCGACGCCGACGAAATTGCCCGGCGCGGCGCCGCCAACGTCGGCGACGCGCTGCGCGGCGAGCCCGGCATCGCCATCTCGAACGACAGCGCGCAGGGCCAGAACCCGGTGATCCGCGGTCTCGGCAAGGAAAGCACGGTGCTGCTGGTTGATGGCATGCGCTTCAATTCGGCGCAGCCGGCCGGCGCCGTCGCCTCGTTCATGACCCTCGGCCTGGCCGAGCGCGTCGAAGTGGTCAAGGGCGGCGCCTCGGTGCTCTACGGTACCGGCGCGCTCGGCGGCGCGATCAACGTGCTGATGCCGCAGGCAAAATTCACCCCCGGTATCGGCCTCAAGGCCGGCGCCAGCTACGACAGCGCCAGCGAAGGCTGGCGCGGCACGGCCGTGGTCAACGCCAGCCAGGGCGACCACGCGCTGATGCTCGGCGCCTCGCTCGCCCGCATCAACGACTACGACTCGCCCAAAGGCAAGGTCGACCGTACCGCTTACGATTCCGACGCCTTCATCGGCCAGTACCGCTTCCGCATCGACAACCGGCAGCAGCTGCGCGTCTCGGCGCAGCATCATCGCGACGAGGACGTCTGGTACCCGGGTTCGACGCGCCCCCACGCCAGCCCGCTGGTCGGCAGCACCACGGTGCATTCGCCGCAGCAGGAACGCCGCCTTTACGAGATCGGCTACCAGCGCCAGGGCGACGGCGCCGCGCCGGTCAATGTCGACCTGCGCGCCTACCGCCAGGAAATGGAGCGCAGCATCTACAGCTACGGCAACACGCTGCAGCGCGACATCGTCACCAACACGGTCACCTTCCGCACCGACGGCATCGACGCCAAGGCCGACTGGCTGGCGCATCCGCAGCATCTGCTGTCGTTCGGCGCGAATGCCTGGAAGATGACCGGCAACCCCGACCGCTACATGGCGACCGGCGCGCCCTTCACCACGCTGACCGCCAACAATCCCTTCCAGCACGCCGAAATCCGCGCCCTCGGGCTCTACCTGCAGGACGACATGCGCTTCGGCCAGCTCAACCTGCTCGCCGGCCTGCGCTGGGACAGCGTCGAGGGCGACGCCGCCAGCATGGGCAACGGCGCCCGCACCAGCGGCCTCGGCAAGAAGGAAACCGCCTTCTCCGGCAGCCTCGGCGCGGTCTATGAAGTGGCCCCGCTGCTGCGTCCCTACGCCAGCGTCGCCCGCGCCTTCCGCGCGCCGGGCATGCGCGAGCGCTACGAGTCGGGTCTGCGCGGCGACGGCTATTTCTACGCCGGCAGCCCGGAAGTCGAATCGGAAAAGGCCGACCAGTTCGAGCTCGGCCTCAAGGGCGCGACGTCCACGGTCAACTACCAGATTTCGGCGTTTTTCAACCGCATCGACAATTACATCACCGGCCAGATCCTCACCGGCGCCGCCGCCACCGCCGCTTGCGGCGCGGCCAACGCGGGCAACTGCAAGAAGACGGTCAACCTCGGCAGCGCGACGATCAAGGGCGTCGAAGCCAGGGTCGCCTGGCAGGTCGCCGGCGGCCACTGGCTGAACGCCGGCTACTCGCGCATCCGCGGCGACAACGACGATCTGAACGAACCGCTGTTCCAGATGCCGGCCGACGAGATTTCGCTCGGCTGGATCGGCGGCGTGCTGCCCGGCGTCAAGGCCGACTTCACGCTGCGCCTGGTCGACGAACAGGATCGCGTCGCCACGCAATTCACCCGCGGCACGGAAAACCGCACGGCCGGCTTCGTCACCGCCGACCTCGGTGCAACCTGGCAGTTCGCCAAGGACCAGAGCCTGCGCTTCGCCGTCAAGAACCTGGCCGACAAGACCTACCACGAGCACCTGACCGAAGGCGTCTCCGGCAACGAGATCAAGGCCCCGGGCCGCAGCGTCCAGCTCGCCTGGCGCGGGAGCTTCTGATGCGCCGCCGGTTCGCCGCCCTGCTGACGGTGCTTGCGCTGGCGACACCGGCCTTGGCGGCGGGCCGGCTGCCTTCACTGGTGCTCGCCGGTCCGCCGGCCTCGGTGTCGACGCCGCTGATCCACATGATCGACAGCGGCGCCTTGAAGGATCTCGCCGACAAGGTCGAGTTCCGCGTCTGGAAGGACCCCGACCAGCTGCGCGTGCTCGCCCTCGGCGGCCAGGCCGATTTCGTCGCGATGCCGAGCAACGTCGCCGCCAATCTCTACAACCGCGGCGTCAAGCTGCGCCTGCTCAACATCTCGACCTGGGGCGTGCTGTGGATGGTGTCGCGCGACGGCCAGGCAAAGACGCTGGCCGATTTCCGCGGCAAGGAAATCGCCATGCCCTTCCGCGCCGACATGCCCGACATCGTCTTCAGCCTGATTGCCGCCCGCCAGGGCCTCGACGCCAGAAAGGACTTCCGCCTGCGCTACGTCGCCTCGCCGCTCGACGCGATGCAGCTGCTGGTCACCCGTCGCGTCGACCACGCGCTGCTCGCCGAGCCGGCGGTGTCGATGGCGCTGCGCAAGACGAAATCCTTCCCGATCAGCGTCATTGCGCCCGAACTGCACCGCAGCGTCGACCTGCAACAGGAATGGGGGCGCCTGTACCAGCGCGAGGCACGCATCCCGCAGGCCGGCATCGTCGCCATCGGACGGTCCACGGTCGACCGCGATCTGCAGGCAAAAATCATGGCGGCCTACGAAAAATCGCTGGCCTGGTGCCAGAAGAACGCCATGGCTTGCGGCGAGATGGTCGCCAAACGCATCGACCTGCTCAGCCCGGAAGCCGTCGCCGATTCGCTGGCGGTCAGCCAGATGCGCCATGTGCCGATCGCCGCCGCGCGCGCCGAGCTGCAATTCTTCCTCGAACGCCTGCACGGCGAGAACCCGGCGCTGGTCGGCGGCAAACTGCCCGACGACGCCTTCTACGGCCCATGAAACGCGCGGCCGGCGACTGGCTGGCGGCAACCGGCCACTACCTGTGGAGCGGCTGGGGCTCGCTGGCCAGCCTGGGCATTTTTCTCGCTATTTGGGAACTGACCGCGCAACAGCTCGGGCCGCTGATCCTGCCGACGCCGATCGAAGCCCTCGGCACGCTGCACGGCCTGTTCGCCAGCGGCGCCGCCGGGCCGGAAATCGCCGTCACGGCGCGCCGGGCGCTGGCCGGCTTCGCCCTCTCGGTTGGCGTCGGCAGCCTGCTCGGGCTGGCCGCCGGCGTCTCGCTGACCGCCTCGATGATGGCCCGGCCGATCATCACCGTGCTCGTCGGCATGCCGCCGATCGCCTGGCTGATCCTCGCCCTGCTGTGGTTCGGCGCCGGCGACGGGACGCCGGTGTTCACCGTCTTCATCGCCTGCTTCCCGATCATCTTCGTCGGCGCCATGCAGGGCACGCGCACGCTCGACGGGCAGCTGAAGGAAGTCGCCCGGATGTTCGGGCTGTCGACCTGGATGAAGCTGACCGACGTCTATCTGCCGCACGTCGTTTCCTATCTCTTCCCGGCGTGGATTTCGGCGCTCGGCATGTCGTGGAAGATCGTCGTCATGGCCGAGTTGCTGTCCACCGAGGACGGCATCGGCGCCGCGCTGGCGGTCTCGCGCAGCCACCTAGACACGGCCGCGTCGATGGCCTGGATCGTCGCCCTGGTCGGCACGCTGCTGGCGATCGAGTACCTGCTGCTCGAACCGCTCAAGCGCCGCGTCGAATCCTGGCGGGAGTTCGCATCATCAAGCAACTGACCATTTCCGCGCTGAACCACCGTTTCGGCTACCAGCGCGTGCTCGAGGACATCGAACTGAACGTCGGCGAAGGCGAGGCGGTGGCGCTGGTCGGCCCCTCCGGCTGCGGCAAGACGACCCTGCTCAACCTCGCCGCCGGCTTGCTGACGCCGTGGGAAGGCACGATCGCCAGCAGCTTCGCGCGGCCGGCGATGATGTTCCAGCAACCGCGCCTGCTGCCGTGGAAACGCACGCTCGCCAACATCGGCCTCGGCCTCAAGGCGCGCGGCGTCGGCCGTGCCGAGCGCGACCGCCAGGCGGCCGGGCTGGCCACGCGCATGGGCCTGACCGCCGACGACCTGGCGAAGTACCCGGGCGCCCTCTCCGGCGGCATGCAGAGCCGCGCCGCGCTGGCCCGCGCCTTCGCCGTCGCGCCCGACCTGCTGCTGCTCGACGAGGCCTTTTCGGCGCTCGACATCGGCCTCAAGAGCGAGCTCTACGCGCTGCTCGCCGGCGAGCGCGCGGCGCACGGCAGCGCCGTGCTGATGATCACCCACGACCTGATGGAAGCCGTCCGTCTGGCCGACCGCATCCTGGTGATGAGCGGCAGCCCGGGGCGGATCGTCGCCGAGCACCGGGTCGATACCCCGGTCGCCGCCCGCGACGAGGCCTGGGTCTTCGCCCGTACCGCCGAGTTCATCCGCTGGCCGGAGATCCGCGCCGCCTTCGCGCTGCCGCCGCTGGAGGGCGCATGAAAATCGCCCGTTTTTCCGCGTTGACCGTCAACTTGTGGCTGTGCGCCTTCCGCCCCTTCTTCCTGCTCACCGCCGGCCACGCCGTCGTTGCCATGGTCTGGTGGCTGGGCGCGCTGGCCGGCCTGCTGCCGCTGCCCGAACTGCCCGGCGGCGCCGTCGTCTGGCACGCCCACGAGATGCTCTTCGGCTTTGCCGGCGCCTCGATCGCCGGCTTCCTGCTGACCGCGATCATCGAATTCACCGGCACGCCGGCGGTCGACCGCAGAACCGTGCAGCTATTGCTCGGCCTGTGGGCCGGCGGCCGCCTCTGCTACCTGCTCGCCGGCTGGCTCGGCGTGCTGCCGGCAGCGCTCTGCGACCTCGCCTTCCTGGCCCTGCTCACCGCCCGCATCGCCGGCCCGCTGTGGCGCCAGCCGAGCCGCCGCCACCTGGCGTTTTTTCATGCGCTGGCGGCGTTGACCGTGATCCATGCCGGTTTCTACCTGGCGCTGTGGCGCGGCGGCGACGCAATGGCCTGGCTGCTGCTCGGCGTCGGCCTGATGATGATGCTCATCGTCATCGCCCTGTCGCGCATCTCGATGCGCCTGGTCAACGACGTGCTCGAACGCCAGGGCGGCATCGCCGCGCCCTACCTCGCCCGGCCGCCGCGGCGCAAGCTGGCGATCTTCGCCATCGGCCTGTTCTCGGCCGCCGAGTTCTTCCTGCCCGGCAACGCCGTCGCCGGCTGGCTGGCGCTCGCCGCCGCCGCGGCCATCCTAAACCTGCTCAACGACTGGCACGTCGGCCGGGCGCTATGGCAGCGCTGGGTGCTCATTCCCTACCTGGTGTACTGGGCAATGGCGCTCGGCTACGCGCTGATCGGCCTCGGCCTGCTGACTGGCGGCAACTGGAACAGCGCCGGCCACCACCTGCTGCTGGCCGGGGCGATGGCGCTATCGATCCTGATCGTGATGAGCGTCGCCGGCCGCCTGCACAGCGGCCACGGCCTCGACCACCGCCGCTGGCTGCCCGGCGCCGCCGCGCTGCTGCTCGGGGCCGGCCTGCTGCGTGCCGCCGCCAGCCTGCCCGCCTTCGCCACCGCCTACCTGCCGCTGCTGCACAGCGCAGCAGCGCTGTGGTTGGTCGGCTGGAGCGTCTACCTGCTTTACTCCTGGCAGGCGCTCGCCGGCCCGCGGCCGGACGGCGGCAAGGGCTGCGACGAGGCCGGCTGAGCCCAGACGCTGTCGGTATGGCCGGCGCACATGCGTCGCCGGGTGTAGGCGGCAATCGCCAGGAAAACCGGGACTGCGGCCAAGGCCGTCAGATCAACGATGAAGCCCATGCCCGGATGGTGCCAGGCGCCGCCGATGCCCCAGACGCCAGCCAGGCTGCTCAACGGAATCAGCAAGGTAGCCAGGGCCGCCAGGCGGAGCAGTTCGACGGCGGCGCGCGGCGCGCCGCGCACGAAAGCCCAGGCGACGGCGGCGACGAACACCGCGTAGTAGATGCCTTCGTGCCACGCCGCCAGGTTATCGACCCGCTGCGGCAGCCACTTGGTCGCCGCCAGGGTCGCCGAAATGCCGACGACACAGCCGAGCGAAACGCCAACGGTCAGGCTGCCGAGCACCCGCGCCGAGCGCGTCTGCTCGGGCACGCCATCGGCACGCTGCTTGCGCCGTCGCGATTCGATCCAGAGCAGGTTCCCGGTATAGAACAGCAAGGCGCCGGCCAGGCCGAGCAGCAGGTAGAGCCAGCGCACCGGATTGCCGCCGAAGCTGCCGAAATGCAGCATGAAGAAGGTGTTGACCGCGGCATCCCACGGCTCCATCTGGCCGGGCAGGTCGTGCGGATCGATTTCGCCGGTATAGGGATTCAGGTGCGTGCTGGCATAGGTGCGGGCGCGCGTGCCGTAGCGCGTGTCGAGGCCGGTGATGCTGGCTTCGAGCTGGCCGCCGGCCTGCTTGAAACTGAAATTGAAGACCTCGAAACCGGGCTGCTGGACATGCGCCAGACGCAGCAGTTCGACTGCCGGCAGCGGCCTGGCGTCCGGCGTCGGCGGCCCCGGCGGGGTTTCGCGCTGCCAGGGAACGCCCTGCTCATAGACCACGGCCCCCTGCACGTCGTAGAACTCGTCGTGGAAAGCGAAGACCACGCAGGTCAGCGCCATGACGACATGGAAAGGCAGGCTGACCACCCCCAGCGCGTTATGCACGTCCATCCACAAGCGCTTGATGTTGTGGCCGATGCGCATGGCCAGCAGGTCCTTGGCCAGCGTCGGCAGGAAGATGATCAGCCCGGAGACCAGCGCAACCGCGTAGAGCAGCGCCACCGCGCCCATGATCGGACGGGCCAGCGCATCGGGAAAAGGCAGGCCGACCAGCTGGTGCAGCGTGTCGACCAGTTGGGCAACCGGCGCCTTGCGCAGCTGCTCGACCTGCAGGCTGCCGTCGTCGGCGAAGCTGGCGCCGAATTCGGTGAACTGCCGGCGGCTCTTGCCCGGCTCGCGCCAGATCACCCGGGCCGGCGCATCGACCGTCGGCTCGACGACGATCAGGTAGTTCTTCGCCGCCTGCGGATGCTCGGCAAGCACCGCCTGCAGCAAGACCTCGGCACCTGCCAGCGGCGGCGGCGCGGCCAGCGACGAAGGCGGCGTTGCCCAGCGTTCGAGCGGTTTCTCGAACATCGTGATGGCGCCGGCGTAGAAGGCGATGAACAGCATCAGCCCGCTGAGGATGCCGACCCAGATGTGTACATCCTTGTACACCTTGATGACGTCGTTGCGAATTTTCATCGGATCATCCCAACAGACCGCGGACCCCGGCGAGCAGGCCGAAGGCGAGGAGGTTCGCGACCGCCAGCCAGCACCAGGCGCGCCGGCTGTCGCGAAAGAGGAAGACAAAGCACAGCACGCCGGCCCACAGCGGGGCAATCAACCACATGACGAACTGGATCTTGCCGTTGCCGCCGGCGATGCCGCCAGGCGTCAACCAGGCGCACAGGCCGCTGACGGCAAGCGCCAGCGAAAAACCCAGCACCAGGCCGGCAGCGGTCTTGCCGAACCAGTCGGCGCTGTCGAGGCGATGGCGAGGCGACGTCATGCCCGGCTCCGTCGACGATGTGCTCGCCATGCCCCGAGAAACGGCGCCAGCGTGCCGACCAGCATCAACAGGGTCAGCCAGGTGGCGACCGCCGCCATCGCGCCCATCGTCGCCAGCAACAAGAGCAGCGAAACCAGCACAGCCGCGGCCCCCGACCACAGCAGCGCCGGCCCCGGCCGGCGCGGGGAAACCCGCCACAGCTGTTGTGGCGCGGCAAGGTAGAACAGCCAGCCGCCGGCTATGCCGGCCAGCGCTGCAAGCGTGAACAACCAGAGATTCATCGATCGCTATCCTTGAAATGGCAGGAAATCGTCATTCGCCTTGCGTCAGCCCGAACAGGAAAGGTGGCAGCGAGGCTCCCAGCGTCTGCCCATGCGACAGCCCGGGCAAATCGAGAACCTCGACCGCCAGTCCGCGGTGACGCAGCCTTGCGGCAAGGGCCGGGGCTGCGTCCGGCGGCGCGCTCTGGCGGGCCCTTTGCATGATTTCAAGGCGAGCGGCATCGCGACCGGCTGGCGGCTGGCGCTCCCCGGCGCCGGCCCCCAGCCACAGCCGCAGCCGGGTCCTGGCGGACCAGGCGGCAGCCGCAGCTTCCTCGCGCGCCAACTGACCGTCACCCCACCACAGCGAAGGATCGGCTGCGCCATAGTCGGCAAAGGCCTGCGGTCGGGTGAACAAGGCATGGAGGACGAAGACACCGCCGTACGAATGCCCCCACAGGGCCTGGCGCGCCGGATCGACCGGCGCCAGCGCCGCCACCTGCGGCATTGCCTGCGTCGTGATCAGGTCGAGAAAAGCATCGGCGCCGCCGTTGCGGCGGCTGCCCAGCGGATCGCGCTGGGCTGCGTCGCCGCCCGGCCGGCGCGGCGTGTAGTCGAAAGCGCGGGCAGCGCCGTCGATGCGCAGATCGTTGTCGTGGGCGACAAAGACGATCACTGGCGCAGCGGGCCGGCGGGCCAGTTCGCTCAGCGTGGCGGCGCCGACATCCATCAGCGCAGCGTTGCCATCGAGCAGCCAGGCCACCGGATGACCACCGGCCGGCGCCGGCCCGGTCGGCAACGCGACGCGCAGGCGGTAATGCCGCTCGCCATCGGCCGACGACAGGCGCAACGTGGCAAAACGATAGCCGGGAACGCCGGTATCGGCCAGCGTGGTGCCGATTCGCTGCGCCAGGTTCGGCTGGGCGGCAACGGGTTGCAGCATCAGCAACGCCACCGACAACAGACAGGACAGGAGGCGGCGCATCACCAGCTGAAGGTCGCCGTCGCATTCACGGTACGGCCGGTACCGTAGTAGCAGGACGCAACCGTGCCACAGGTCGAGATGTACTGCTTGTCGGTCAGGTTGCTGACGTTGAGCGCAAGCTGCACCGGCAGCTTGCTGTCACGGCCGATGACGTAGCGGATCGCGGCGTCCCACAGGGTGAACGAGGGAATCCGGTAGGCATTGGCACTGTCGCCGTAGCTCCTGCCGTTGTAGCGCACCCCGGCGGCCACACTGAGGCCGGCCAGCGCGGCATTGTGGAAGGTATAGTCGGCCCACAGCGAGGCAGTCTTGTCCGGTACCCGGGCCAGTTCCTTGCCGCGCAAACCGGTGGTGCTGCGAATCACTTCCGAATCCATCCGGGAAATCGCACCGATGACGCTGAATCCCCGGGCCAAAGTGACCCGCCCCTCGAGTTCGATGCCGCGGACACGGCTTTCGCCATCCTGAACCTGGCACTGACTGGCACCGCTGCCACAAGTGTTGTGGGTCGGATCGGGATCGTTGACCAGGATGTTCTGCTGGCGCAAGTCATAGACCGACAAGGTGACCAGACCGTCGATCGCCTTGGGCTGATACTTGACGCCGATTTCCCATTGTTCGCCGGTCACCGGATCGAAAGGCTTGCCCCCGAAACTCATGTTGGCATTGGTCGCCGACGGCTGGAAGGATTCGGCAAAGCTGACGTAGGGCGCAAAACCGTTGTCGGCGACATACAGCAGGCCGGCGTTGCGGGTGAAGGCCTCGCTATCGACCTGAGTCGGCGTCCGCGCGCCCCAGGTATTGGTGGCCACCGTATACGCCTGTGTCCAGGTATCGTCCTTGGCCCAGTCGTAGCGGCCACCGAGCGTCAGCCGCCATTTGTCGACGGCAATCTGGTCCTGAAGGTAGAAACCGGTCTGCCGGTTAACGCCCCCCAGATAGGTGATGCTGGTCGTCACCGGCGTGAAGTGGCTGTACACCGGATTGAAGATGTCGATCGCGCCAGGATTGTTCATCGCACCACGGGCCCCGGTCCAATCGGCCTTCTGCCAGTCAACACCAGTCAGCAAGGTGTGCGCGAGCGGACCGGTCGAGAACTTGCCGGTCAAGCGGGTATCGACGGTATAGCCGCGCGAATCGCCCTCGCCCCAGACCGCACGGCGGTTCTGCGTGCGCCCGTCGGCATTCAGTGCGCCGTTGGTGACGACCGTCCGGAACAGCGACTGGACGTCGGTCAGGCGCGCACTCTGGCTCAATTTCCAGTGATCGTTGAAGGCGTGCTCGAACTGGTAGCCGGCGGTCCAGATCGTCCGGTTGTAGGTATTCCAGTCGGGTTCGCCGATGAAGCTGTTGTTCTTGATCCGCCCGTACTGCGTCGGCACCAGCGTGCCGGCCATCGGCAGGAACTGGTAGGTCGATCCGCCATGATCGCGCTGGTAAAGGCCGAGCAGGGTCAGTTTCGTCGCATCGGAAACCTGGAAGGTATAGCTGGGAGCAATGAAGGAGTGGTCTTCCTCGGTGTGCTTGATCTGGGTGTCCCCCTGACGGACCAGCCCGACCAGGCGGAAGAGATGGCGATCGTCGGCCGAGCCGGCGCCAAGATCGAAGGCAGCGTTGTACTGACCGTGGCCGTCGATGCCCAGACGCAGGATGCGTTCGCGCTCGCGGTTCGGCGTCTTGCTCACCTGGTTGACCATGCCACCGGGCGCGACCTGACCGTACATCACCGCCGCCGGCCCCTTCAGCACCTCGATCCGTTCGAGGTTCCAGCTGTCGATCATGGTCCGGTTCCACTGGCTGCCCTGCGGCGCCCGCATGCCGTCAATGGTGACGTTGTTGCCCCAGCTGCCGGCATCGAAACCACGGATACTGAAATCATCGACGCGGTTGTCGATGCCGGTGCTTTCCAGCGCCACGCCGGCGACATAGCGCATCGCGTCGTTCAGGTTGCGGACACCACGGGCGTCCATTTCCTCGCGAGCGATCACCGACACCGACTGGGCAGTCTCGGCCACTGGTGTATCGGTCTTGGTTGCCCCGGAAGTCTGTTTCGTCGCCTGGTAGGCATTGACCGTTACCGAACCGAGCATCTTGGCCTCGCCATCGCCCCCGTCCTGCGCCATGACAACCAGGGGAAACGCCGCCAGCACGGCGACACACAGGGGTTTGAGGCGGATACGGTCAACGCGAGATTTCATGGATTTTCTCAATATATATTGATGATATTGATGTTGCGACTTGTTACCATTTGCAACAAAAGACCGTAGTATTGCAAAGGATTGCCCCCCGAACTTTTGCCCGCGCAAGAAAAATGTTTGCCGTAAAGAAAACCCCGCTTCCGGTCATCGACGCCGATTACCTCTTCCGGCGCATCGGCGAAGGCTTCGCCATTCCCTACAAGCCGGCACGCAGCGAACTGCTCGACGGCGTCTTCTTCCAGACCGGGCTGCGCGGCGGACTTGGCCTGCAATGCACCGACATCGTCCATTTGTGCAACCTGAATACGGCCTACGCACTGATGCCGGCAGGCACCAAGGTGATCGTCAAACTGGAAGGCAATGCCCGGGTCAGACTGGACGGACAACTGCTCGACCTTGACGCCGGCGACGGCGACGCGGCGCAACCGGTGGCCACCGTGCTGACACTGGCACGACCGGTTCGGTTCACGCGCAGCAGCATTGCCGGCACCCGCGAAAGGATGGTGGTGATCACCCTGTCACCCACCTGGATGGACGAAGCCGGCCTGGCCGGACGACTGCCCGGCCGCCACCTCGGCCAGCTCGCCTGGTCGCCTTCGCAACGCACGCTGGCTGCCGTCGAACAACTCCTGCGCCCCGGCGACGCCGAGGATCCACTTGTGCGCCTGGCCATGGAGGGACATTGCCTGGATATCATCGGCGACGCCTTTGCCCAACTCCTGTCAAAAGAATTCAGTCAGGACCACGGACTGGCGCCGACGCATTACCGGCGCATCTGCCGCCTGCGCCGCCTGCTCGACAGCGGTGCCGCCGACCGCCTGGACATGCATGGGATCGCCCAGCAGATGGGTTGCAACGCGACGACGCTGCAGCAGCATTTTCGCCAGGCTTTTGCCTGCACGATCTTCGACTACCTGCGCCAGCGCCGCCTCGAACGCGCCGCCGCCGCCCTCCAGCGCGACGGCGTCAGCGTCGCCCGGGCCGCCGAAATCGCCGGCTACACCAGCCAGGCCAATTTCTCGACCGCTTTCCGCCGGCATTTCGGCCAGCCGCCGAAGTATTTCCGCAGCCGGCTCTAGCCGGCAGACGATCGGCATATTTCGCTTGACAGTGCCGCGCGAATAAATAACAATGATTCTCGTTTAGCCAGCACAACCGGGAGTCCGGCGAGCCAGCCAGGTTTTTTTGCAGGAGTCCACGCCATGTCCGATTTCCCCTACCACGTCGCCGGCGGCGCCTTCACCCCGACACGGCGCCCGCTGCAGCTGTTCGAATCGATGCTCAATGCCGCCCCTGCGGCCTTGCCGGCAACGCCGCAGGTGACGCGACGGCGCAAGCTGTGGGAGATCGCGCACAAGTTCCACTGCCCGGTGATCGGCACCTGCTTCGACGTCGCCGAACTGCGCAGCCTGATGAAGAAGGTCATGCACTTCCCGCCCGACACCACCGACTTCGTGCTGCACACCACCGCCGTCGGCGCCTGCGAATCTCGCGGTCAACTCTCGGAATTGCTGCAAAAGCAGCTCGAGAAGCGCTACCAGCCGACCATCCGCCGCTTCGCCGCAGCCAAGGACACGGCCGCACTGCAGGCCCTGTGGCAGGAGGCGACGGCAAGCGGCAGCGAAATCCCGGCCGCGCTGTGGGCGACCTGGAGCCACCCGGCCTGCGACTCGACACTCGAACACGCGGTCTATGGCGACATCCACATGATCCAGCACCAGATCGGCACCGGCACCCGGGCCGACCTGAAGGCGCTCAAGGCGCTCAAGGAAGACAACCGCGAACTGCGCCGCCAACTCGACAAGGCGCGCCAGGAAAACGAAGCCCTGCGCAGCGAGAAATCGAGCGAGACGCAGGGCCTCGGCCAGCGCATCGTCGACCTGCGCGCCGAACTGGCCGGCCGCGACGCCACGATCGCTGCGCTCACCGGCCAGCTCGACCAGTTGCGCGCCAGCCTGCCCGACCTCAAGGATCGCCACGGCCTGCTGCGCCGGGCCACCGACGCCGAGGCCCGCAGCACCGCGCTGAGCGCCCGGGCCGAGCAGCAGGAGACCGAGATCTGGCATCTGCGCCAGCGCCTGCGCCACGCCGAGGAGACGATCAACCAGCTGCTTGCCCAGGAAGGCAGCGACGAGACGCTGACGGTCGACGCCGATTGCGCACCGGAAACGCTCTCCGGCAAGAGCGTGCTCTGCGTCGGCGGCCGCTCCGGGGCGATCGACGCCTACCGCCAGCTGGTCGAGCAGTCCGGCGGCCGCTTCCTGCACCACGACGGCGGGCTCGAGGAAAGCCTGCACCGCATCGACGGCGTCCTTGCCGCCGCCGACCTGGTCATCTGCCAGGCCGGCTGCATCAGCCACAACGCCTACTGGCGGGTCAAGGAACAGTGCAAGCGCACCGGCAAGCGCTGCCTGTTCGTCCGCAACGCCGGCGTTTCCAGCTTCGGCCGGATGATCAGCGCCGCCTGCGCGGAAGAAAATTAACCCTACTTCACGATTTAAAGACGAATGTTATTGACAATCGTTCTTGTTTAGATACAATCTGTAACAACCTCGTGCAACACACAACACAGAACCATGAACAGCCAGCCCAAATCCGTGCCATCAGCCAGCCCGCCCCCGGCGGCCGGCAACCTGCCCCGGCTCGATAGCGGACAGATACTGCAGGGGGCCAGCACCGTCGAAATCGAACATGCGGGCCAGCGCTACCTGCTGCGCGTGACCCGCGAGAACAAGTTGATCCTGACCAAATAGTTTTTCTCTCCGTTGTAAGACCTGTTCCCGTAGCCAGCGCGCCACAAGCCAGCAAGCCAAGGGTTTTTTCGGCGTGCTCGGGACACCACCTGATGATCGCCATGAGCTACACACTGTCACAACCCTCCACCACGCAACGCAGCGGCCTGCTCGGCATCGTCATCGGGCTGCACGTCGGCATCGTCCTGCTGGCCCTGGCGGCCAAGACGATCGCCCCGCAGATCATGGAAATGCCGCTGATCGTCGATCTGCTGCCGGCCCCCGAAGTCGAGGCCGAACCGCAGGCCAAGCCGCTGCCGATGGCACCGCCCGAGCCGGTCAAGCGCAAGCCGGTGCCGCAGCCGAAGGCACCGGCACCGCAACTCGAAACCACCAGCAGCACCGCCCCGGCCGAAAGCGCGCCGACCGCGCCGCCGCAAGTCGCCGAACCCGCCCCGCCGGCGCCCCCGGCCCCGCCGGCGGTCAGCCAGGCACGTTTCGACGCCGACTACCTGCGCAACCCGCCGCCGCCCTACCCGCCGCTGTCGCGCCGGATGGGCGAAGAAGGCAAGGTGATCCTGCGCGTTTCCGTCAATCCGCAAGGCACGGCCGATTCGGTCGAGGTCCGCACGACGTCCGGCAGCAGCCGCCTCGACGAATCGGCGCTGAAGACCGTGCGCAACTGGAAGTTCATACCGGCCAAACGTGGCGACACCGCCATCCAGAGCTGGGTCCTGGTTCCCATCATTTTCAAACTGGAGCAATAGCATGCAGGAAACCGTTCAAGAAAACGCCTTCGGTCTCGCCCACCTGTGGGCCCAGGGCGACACCGTCTCGCACACGGTCGCCGTGCTCATCGTGGTCATGTCGATCGCCAGCTGGTACCTGATCCTGGCCAAGGCCTGGGACTGGTGGCGCCTGCGCAAGGCAGCCAAAGCCGTCGGCGCTTTCTGGGCCGCCAGCAGCGTCGGCGAAGGCATCGAGAAGCTGCGCGAAGCCGGCGAGGACAGCCCCTACGCCCAGCTGGCGACGCAAGCCAACTGCTGCAACCATGACTGCGAAACGGTCACCGGCCGCCTCGCCTCGCATTTCGACCCGGCCGAGCAGATGGAACGCGCCCTGCGCCAGCAACTGTCGACCACCCAGGCCGGCATGGAAAACGGTCTCACCTTCCTCGCCACGACCGGTGCCACGGCGCCCTTCGTCGGCCTGTTCGGTACCGTCTGGGGCATCTACCACGCGCTGGTGGCGATCGGCATGACCGGCCAGGCTGCCCTCGAGAAGATCGCCGGCCCGGTCGGCGAAGCCCTGATCATGACCGCCGCCGGCCTCGCCGTCGCCCTGCCGGCCGTCTTCGCCTACAACACCTTCACCCGCGTCAATCGCGTCATCCTCGCCGACCTCGACGCCTTCGCCCACGACCTGCACGCCTTCTTCACCGTCGGCAAGCCGCTGGTCGCCAACAGCGCCCAGATCCACCCGATGCGCGCCCGCGCCGCGACGGAGGCCGCATAACATGGCCATGGGCAGCTTCAACGGCACCGGCAGCCAGATGCCGACGGCCGAGATCAACATGACGCCGCTGGTCGACGTGATGCTGGTCCTGCTGATCATCTTCATGATCACCGCGCCGCTGATGACCCACTCGGTCAAGGTCGACCTGCCGCGTGCCTCGAGCACGCCGACGCCGGAAAAGCCGATGACGCTGCAGGTCGCGATCACCGCCGACAACAAGGTCTTCGTCGGCAGCGAACCGGTCGATGCGGCAACGCTGGAAACCCGTTTCCGCGATGCCGTCGGCCAGGACGCCAACGTCGAGCTGCACCTCAAGGCCGATCGCGACAGCCGTTACGAAAGCGTCGCCGAGACGATGAGCACGGCACGCCGGGCGGGGATCGGCAAGATCGGCTTCGTGACCCAGCCGGGCGACAGCCACTAAGCACAAAAATTCATAAAATCAGGGAGTTCAGCATGCAAGGTTTCGATCCGAAGCCGCTCAGTCTGGCGGTCCTGCTGGCCTTTGCCGGGCCGGCGCTGGCCGACAAGCAACTGGGCGAGATCACCGTCAATTCCGGCAAGAGCGTCGGCGCCAGGCCGGTGCTGCGCGACGAGATCATCGCCACCGAGTCGCTCGGTGCGCGCGAACTGGAAAAGACCGGGGCGACGATGCTCACCGAAGCCCTCGACAAGCGCCCGGGCATCTCGGTGCAGACCGAGTGCTCGATCTGCAACGTGCGCAACGTCGTGCTGAACAACCTGCCGGGCCGCTACACGACGCTGCTGATCGACGGCATCCCGATCTTCTCGTCGGTTTCCGCCGCCTACGGGCTGGACAGCGTCAGTCTCGGCGGCGTCGAACGCATCGACATCTCGCGCGGCGCCGGCACCAGCCTGATCGCCCCGGAAGCGCTGGCCGGCTCGGTGAACATGGTCACCCGCCGGCCGGCCGCGCATGAATTCAAGGCCGTTCAGCAATTCGGCTCGTACGGCCACCGCAACACCGACCTCTTCGGTGCCCGCGTGTTCGACGGCGGCGCCCTCACCGCCAACCTCAACTACAACACCCACGACACCGTCGACGCCGACGGCAACAAGGTTTCCGAATACACCGGCTACCAGCGCAAGCTCGGCGGCGTCGGCTTCTTCCTCGACGACATCGGCGGCTTCGACATCCGCGGCCGCCTCGACATCGTCGACGAGAAGCGCATGGGTGGCGCCATGGGCGACAACTATTCGAAGGTCAAGGCCGACGAGACCGGCAATCCCTTCCGCTGGAGCCGCGGCAAGAACGGCTCGCCGAGCGACGCCGGCTGGGTCGCGGTCGGCGCCGACGGCGTCGTCGGCACCGGCGACGACAGCTTCGTCAATTACAACGACGGCCTCGGCGGGATGTCGGAAATCATCTTCACCGACCGCCAGCAGTTCGTCTCCAGTGCCACGCGCAAGCTCGGCGACGGCACCCTGCGCCTGGCCGTCGGCCTGGCCAGGCACAAGCAGGACTCGTACTACGAGCACTCGATCTACAAGGCCAAGCAGACCCAGTACTACCTCGAGGCCAGCACCCAGCAGCCGATCGGCGCGACGCTGGTGACCGGCGGCGTCACCTACCGCTACGAGGATCTGAAGAGCCGCGGCGCGATGGCCAACGGCACGCCGAACAACGGCATCGACAACTACGAGTACAAGACGCCCGGCCTCTTCCTGCAGGCTTACCACGCCTTCCTCGACGGCGACGTCGAGGTCAATGCCTCGGTCCGCTACGACGACCACAACGTCTTCGGCGGCATCACCAGCCCGCGCGTCAACCTGCTCTGGAACCACAGCCACGAGCTCAACAGCCGCTTCGCGCTGGGCCGCGGCTTCCGCGCCCCGACCTCGTTCTTCGAGCAGGACCACGGCATCCTCGACACCTCGCGCATCGTCCGCGAGATCAAGGAAGCCGAGATCTCGGACAACGCCTCCTACGCGCTGTCCTACGCCGGCGACCGGCTGGCCTGGGTCGGCTCGCTGAACTACAACCGGATCAAGAACATGGCGCTGCTCGATTCGGGCGCCACCGATCCGCTCAGCGGCCTGCCGATCACCGTGTTCACCTCGGCCAGGAAACCGGTCACCGTCGTCGGCGGCGACCTCACCGTCACCTACAAGCTGACGCCGACGCTGGAAACCACCGTCGCCGCCGAACGCTTCAGCTACCACTTCAGCGAAGCCGGCACGCTCGCCTTCGCCCGCCCGGAAGCCCGCGCCTACCTGCGCCTCGACTACGAGAGCGGTCCCTGGTCGGCGATGGCGCGCGGCACCTGGACCGGCCCGATGGACCTGAAGAAGTTCTACGACTACGCCAACAATCCACGCTACAACTTCGACGGCACGCGCAAGATGGACAAGAGTCCGTCCTACTGGACCGTCGACCTGCGCGGCGAGTACCGGCTCGACAAGCGCTGGTCGCTGTTCCTCGGCGTCGACAACCTGACCGACTTCAAGCAGTCGGACAAGGAAAGCATGCTCTGGGTGGACCGCGACGGCGCCATCGACGTCACCCAGATCTGGGGCCCGAACCGCGGACGCTTCGTCTACGGCGGCGTCAAGTTCGCCTTGTGATGCCCCGGTCGCTGCTGCTCCTCGCCCTGCTCACCCTGACCCCGGCGGTTTTTGCGGTCGACGGCCCGTCGACCGCAAAAATGCCGCTCGACTTCGAACTCTCCGACGGCCACCGCTTCGTCACCCTGGCCGCGCTGCCGGCGCTGCCGACGGTGGTCAACTTCTGGCGCGCCGACTGCCCGCCCTGCGTCCGCGAAATGCCCGAGCTTGCCGCCCTCGCCCGCGCCGGCCAGGTGCGCGTGATCACCGTCGCCCTGCAGCGCCCGGCCGAAACCGCCGCCGCACCGGCCGCCATCCAGGCGGCGCTGCAGCCGCCGCTGCTCTCCTTGCACGGTCCCGGCGAACCGCGCGGGCTGCTCGCCCGCTTCGGCAACCGCGCCGGCGCCCTGCCGCATACCGTCATCCTCGACACCGGTCGCCGCGCCTGCGCGCAGCACACCGGTGAAATCAACCGCCGCTGGCTGGCCGAAGCGCTGGCCAACTGCAGCAAAACCTGAACCGGGAGGTCCATGAACGCCACCGCCACCACCGCCAACGCCATCCTGCTGGTCGGCCACCCCAACGTCGGCAAGTCCGTCCTCTTCCACCGCCTGACCGGCGCCTACGTGAATGTCTCGAACTATCCCGGGACCACCGTCGAAGTCACCCGCGCCAGCGCCCGCTTCGACCCGCAGGCGGCGCTGCTCGACACCCCGGGCGTGCTCGCGCTGCCGTCGCGCAGCGACGACGAGCGGGCGACCATGCGCGCGCTGCTCAACGAATCGAGCCGCTGCCTGGTCCAGGTCGGCGACGCCAAGAACCTGCGCCGGACGCTGACCTTGACCGCGCTGCTGGCCGAACTCGGCGTGCCGATGGTGCTGGCCCTGAACATGCACGACGAGGCAACCGCGCGCGGCGTCACCGTGGACATCCCGGCGCTCGCCGAACAACTGGCGATCCCGGTGCTGGCCACCGTCGCCACCGGCGGCGAAGGCATCGGCGAACTGACCGGCAGCGTCGCCCGCGCCGGCGTCGCCGACCGCATGCTGCGCTACGACCCGGCGCGCGAGACCGACATCGAGGCGCTCGCCGCCGCCATCACCGAACACGCGCCGCACCCGCGCCTGGCCGCACGCGGCCTGGCCATCCTCTTCCTCGGCAACGACAGCGAAGTCGAAGGCTGGCTGCGCGAACACGCCGGCGACGCTTACGGTCAACTCGAAAATCTGCGCAAAAATGCCGTCGACCGTGCACCGGGCGATCTGCCCGGCCTGCTCGCCCGAGAGCGCACCGAGGCCGCCGACGCACTGGCCGCCACCGTCACCCGCCGCGCCGTCAACAGCAGCCCGCTGCTCTCGCAGCGCATCGGCCAGGCCGTCGTCCATCCGCTGTGGGGCATTCCCATCCTGCTCGCCGTGCTCTACGCGGTGTACCAGTTCGTCGGCGTCTTCGGCGCGACGACGCTGGTCGGCCTGCTCGAGGAAGACCTCTTCGAAGGCATCCTCAACCCCGGCTTCACCGGCCTGGTCCAGGGCTGGTTCGGCGAAGGCCTGATCAGCGAACTGCTGGTCGGCGACTACGGCCTGTGGACGATGGGTATGACCTACGCGCTGGCGCTGATCCTGCCGATCGTCACCACCTTCTTCATCGCCTTCGGCGTGCTCGAGGATTCGGGCTACCTGCCGCGCCTGTCGGTGATCGCCAACCGCCTGTTCGCGATGATCGGCCTCAACGGCCGCGCCGTGTTGCCGATGGTCCTCGGCCTCGGCTGCGTGACGATGGCGACGCTGACCACGCGCATCCTGCATTCGCCGCGCGAACGCCTGATCACCGTCTTCCTGCTGGCGCTGGCGATTCCCTGCTCGGCCCAGCTCGGCGTCGTCCTCGGCATGCTCGGCGGCGTTTCCTTCTCGGCCGTGCTCATCTGGGCCCTGGCCATGGTCGGCGTCCTGCTGCTCGCCGGTTTCCTCGCCGCCAAGCTGATCCCCGGCCGGCGCATCCCGCTGGTCACCGAGCTGCCGCCGATGCGCCTGCCGATCGCCGGCAACGTCGTCAAGAAAACCGCCGGCCGCCTCAAGTGGTACCTGATCGAAGTCATCCCGCTGTTCCTGATCGGCACCTTCCTGATGTTCGCGCTCGACAAGATCGGCGTCCTGCCGGCCATCATCGAAGCCGGCGAACCGCTGGTCAGCGGCTGGCTCGGCCTGCCCAAGGAAGCCTCGGCCGCCTTCGTCATGGGCTTCCTGCGCCGCGACTTCGGCGCTACCGGCCTGTTCGTCATGGCCGACGCGCTCGACCCGATCCAGGCCGTGGTCGGCATGATCACGATCACGCTGTTCATTCCCTGCTTCGCCAGCCTGCTGATGATGGTCAAGGAACGCGGCATGAAGACGGCCCTGGCGATGGTCGCGGTCATCGTTCCCTTCGCCTTCTTCATCGGCGGCCTGTTCAACCTCGCCCTGCGCGCCCTCTGGTAAGACGACCATGAGCCAACACAACGAAGCCCGCCTTCCCCTCGCCTTCATCGCACCCGGCAGCGAAGTCCGCCTCGCCGGCCTGGGCGACGAGATCGACCCGCTCCAGCGCGAACAGCTGACCGCCTACGGCCTGGCCGAAACGCAGTCGGTCAAGGTGCTCCAGCAAAAGCCGATGACGGTGATCCTCGCCGACCAGGTCGAGCTCGCGCTCGAACACGCGGTCGCCCGCCACATCTGGGTCGTCAGCTGAGCCCCGGGCGCCGTCCGCGATGTCCGCCGCCGCCAGCCCGGATCCGCTGCACCAGCTGTACGCCAGCCACCACGGCTGGCTGCACGGCTGGCTGCGGCGCAAGCTCGGCTGCCCGGAGCACGCCGCCGACGTCGCCCAGGACACCTTCCTCCGCCTGATCGGCTCGCGCGACGCGCTGCTCGCGCTGTGCGAACCGCGCGCCTGGCTGACCACCACGGCCAACCGCCTGATCATCGACCGGGCCCGCCGCCACGCCGTCGAGCAGGCCTGGCTCAACGAACTGGCGGCGCTGGCCGACCCGCTCGCCGGCTTCGCCTCGCCGGAAGAACAATTGCTCGCCGCCGAGGCGCTGGCGCAGATCGCCGCTGCCCTCGAGGCGGTCCCGGCGAAGGCCGGCGAAGCCTTCCTGCTGCATTACCTGGACGGACTGACGCACGCCGAGATCGGCGAACGCCTCGGCGTCGGTCCGCGCATGGTGCGCAAGTACCTGGTGCAGTGCCTGGTTGCCTGCGCCCCGGCCGAACCGACATGAACCGGCGCCTCGAAGAAACCCCGGAAACGCTGGCCGAACAGGCCGCCGACTGGATCGTCCGGCTTTCCGCCGACGAACCCGGCGAACGGCGCGCCGCCGAATCCGGCTTCGCCGCCTGGAAACAGGCCGATCCGCGCCACGCCGCAGCCGCCGCCCGCCTCGAGGCGCTGCTCGGCCGCCTCGACCATATCCGCGACAACGGCAGCCAGGCCCCGGCCCGGCAGGCGCTACGCGCCGCCCGGCTGCGGCGAACGCCGCGCCGCATCGGCGCCGCCCTCGCCCTGGGCGCCGCCCTGCTGCTGCCGGCCTGGCTGGCGCTGCATTCGACGCCGGCACCGGTGCTGCTCGCCGACCTGCGCACCGGCAGCGGCGAATGGGCCGAACGCACGCTGGCCGACGGCAGCCGGCTGTCGCTCAACGGCAATTCCGCGGTCGACCTCGAATTCGACGCAAAAACCCGGACCATCGCGCTGCTGCGCGGCGAAATCCTGGTCGATGTCGCCCCCGACCGCGACCGCCCCTTCGTGGTCAGCACCGCGCACGGCAGCATCCGCGCGCTGGGCACGCGCTTCCTGGTCAGCCGCGAGGCCGACGCGACCGTGCTCAGCATGATCGAGTCGCGCGTCGAGGTCAGCATCGACGGCCAGCCCCGGCCGCTCGTCGTCGGCGCCGGCCAGCGCCTGCGCTTCACCAGCGGCGACGCCGGCGAACTGGCCACGGTCGACGGCGAACTACTCGAAACCGCCTGGCAGCGGCACCAGCTGGTCGTCCGCAACGAGCCGCTGGGCAACGTCCTCGACCAGCTCGCCCGGCACCGCCCGGGCCTGCTCCGCTACGACGCGGCGGCGCTCGCCGGCCTGCACGTTTCCGCGGTGCTGCCGCTCGACGACACCGACCGCGCCCTGCAACTGCTGATCAACAACTTCCCCGGCCTGCGCATCCGCACGCTGACGCCCTACCTGGTCGTCGTCGATCACCCGAAAACCCGCTGAATATTTTTTTGCCCGGACAGTTCCGCTTTCGCGATCTCGTCCGTCAATACCCATGAAAGACGAGATTGGGTAGCCACGCAGCATCCATAGTCGCGCCAGCCAGTTCCGGTACTCGTCCCTGCCCGCCCGGGCTCGCCAACCCCAATGGATGCCGACGATGACAAGACCGACCAACACCCCGACCCGCCCCGGCCGACTGCGCACCCGCCTGAAGCCGCTGGTTTTCCTCACCCACCTGGCGTTGACCGCGACCCTGGCCGCCGCCGTCACGCCGCTCGCCCACGCCCAGGCCAGCCGCCACTACGACATCCCGGCCGGCCCGCTCGACGCCGCCCTCAACCGCTTCGCGGTGCAATCCGGCGTCGCGCTGGCGATCGACGCCGAAAAGCTCAAGGGCCTCAACAGCGAAGGACTCAAGGGCAACTACGCGATCGACGCCGGTTTCACGGCGCTGCTGCGCAACACCGGCTACGGTGTCGCCCGCACGCCTTCCGGCTACATCCTGGTGGCGCTGCCGAAGAACGTCGACCTGTCAGCTGGCAGTGCTAGCGAAGCACAGCTTGCGCCGGTCATCGTGGTTGATCAGCGCGAGCCGCTCGGCATGACTGTCATCAGCAGAAAAACCATTGAAGCGATGCCTGCCGGCAACGGAGACATCACCAGCTTGCTGAAGACAGTCCCGAACATCCAGTTCGACAACAAACAGCAGAGTAGCAAGACCCCGGGCGAAATCGCACCGGCTGACATCAGCATTAATGGTGCCAAGTATTACCAGAACGCTTTCATTGTTGACGGTGCAAACTTCAATAACGACATCGATCCTGGCGAACGAACCGAGTCAAGGATCAATTCTCTCTCCGACGTTCCCGGCCAAAGCCAGGGTTTGGCTCTGGATACCGATCTGCTTGAAAGCATCACCGTATATGACAGCAACGTGCCTGCTGCTTACGGACAATTCAATGGCGGGGTTGTCGAGGCAAACACACGCAAGCCAAGCAAGGAATTACGCGGAAAGATTTCCTACCAGATGTCCCGCTCCGCTTGGACGAAGTATCACATTGACAAACGGCAGTTGCAGGAATTCGAGAATTCCTCCTCGCACTTCGACCAACCGGAATTCGAGAAAACGATTTTACGTGCCACAGTGGAAGGACATTTGACTGAAAACTTCGGTCTGATGGCAAATATCTCGCAGAAACGCTCGATCATTCCCACGAGTTTCTATTCATCAAACAACGTTACCAGCATGGGATTGCAAAAGCGGGACCAGGAACGTTCTATCGACAATTACTATCTCAAGGCATTCTGGAAACCGATCAGCCGACTGGATCTGGAAGGCAGCATCACCCATGCTCCGGAACAGAACACCTATTGGCGAGGCAACGCCGCCAACTCATCCTTTGAAACGCGCAACGGCGGAAAACTGCTTGGTCTGGTTGCCAAATGGGATGGCGACATTCTCAAACTCAATCAGAATCTTTCGTACAGCGAACTCGATCAATCTCGTGACTCGGAATTCGACGACTGGTACACCTGGCGAAAATCTTCGACGAAATTCTGGGGCGTTGGAAACAGTGCGAGCACCAGTAGCCTGGAAGGAGGCTACGGCGACATTGAACAGCAGCAAAAAACCTGGCGCTACAAAGCCACGGGGGACTGGAAAGCTTTCAGCATGCTCGGCATGCAACACAACATCCAGAGTGGTTTCGAGTTTTCTCACCAGCAGGTCAACTACAAGCGCCTGACCGAAAACAGCACCTACACAACCCCTGTTTCCACCGCAACCTGCACCAACAGCAGCGGTGTCGTCGTCGACGCCTGTTCGCTGGGAACCACAGTCAACGGATGGCCAGGTCAGCTCCTGACGCGACGCACCCGCTTTGCCATCGGGGAATTCGATTTTAACGTCACCCAATGGGGTGCATGGTTGCAGGACGACCTGGAAATCGGTCGCCTTTCCTTGCGTCCCGGAGTGCGGGTCGACGGTGACGATTACACCAAAACAACCACTGTCGCCCCGAGATTGGCCATCAAGTACGACTTGTTCGCCGACAGCACGACTATCCTGAATGCCGGCGTCAATCGCTACTATGGTCGCAACATCACCGGTTTACGGCTACGTGAAGGACGCAACCGACTGCGTTACAACAGCGAACAGCGGAACACGGTTGATAGTGCATGGACGGTAGGCACAAGGGCCGCGGACAACATGAAGTTCAATGAACTCGACGTCCCTTACGACGACGAACTGATGGCCGGTATAGAACAGCAGTGGTTGGGATTCAACTACCGCCTGAAGTATGTGCACCGCCAAGGCAAAGATCAGATCATCCAGGCCAAAGGTAGCAGCATCGGGCAACCTTCGACCGACCCTTCAAATCTTTCGAGCAGCTACACAACCTACACAAACGGCGGCAAGAGTGAGACTGACATCATTTCTCTGACCGTAACCCCAATTGAAGAATTCAGCTGGCTTGGCACCAGAACCACGGGACAGCTAGCGCTGGACTGGTGGCAAAGCAAAAGCAACGCACCGGACTACATCGATAGCGACACCGATGACTACGTGACCAACCCTTATATCCAATACAAGGGGAGTGTGATCCGCTATACCGACCGACCGGCGGAAAATTTCAACCGGCCGTGGACCCTGCGTCTAAGCACCGTTACCAGAGTTCCGCAGTGGCATCTGACCTGGTCGAATTTCCTGCGCTATCGCGCTGCATACAAGGCAGTTGGTCAAGTTGCATCGGCCAACACCTCGGGGGTCTTCCATAACGGGGTACAAATTGCCGTCTGGGAAGAACGCAAATACAAGCCAGCTCTGACCTGGGATCTACGACTTGGCTGGGAATACCCGATCACGCGTGATCAAGCTTTCTTCGTCAATCTGGACGTGTTCAACGTTCTCAACAAGGCTTCTGTTGCCCAAAGCAGCGTCAGCAGCAGCACCATTCCCACCTACGAAATCGGCCGCCAGTTCTGGGTCGAACTCGGTTACCGCTTCTAAATATGGAAACCGGGGTGCCGGCCGCAAGCGCCGGCACCCCCCGCTCCCTGACACCATGAAAAAAATCCTCCCCCTGATCTTCCTCGGCCTGCCGTTCCTCGCCTCGGCGGCCAGCGATTGCCGGCAGCCACTCGACGGTCGTGACCCGGCCTGCCTGCGCCAGGCCTACGCGCGGCCGCTGGCCGAATGGCCGGCGCCGCAGGTCGAGGGCCAGGTCGCCTGGCGGGAGATGGCGGCGGCGCAAGCGCCCGATCTGCCATCGACGCTGCCCTATCCGATGCTCAAGCTCGGCATCCGGCTTTTCTTCGACCCGGCGCTCTCGGCTTCGGGCAAGATCGCCTGCGCCTCCTGCCATCGCCCGCAGCACGCCTACGCCGATACGCTGGCGGTGACGCCCGGCCACGAAGGTCGCCTGGGGCGGCGCAATGCGCCGGCGCTGGTCGGCGTCGCCGGAGCCAGCAGCCTGTTCTGGGACGGCCGCGCACCGACGCTGGAACACCAGGCCCTCGGCCCGATCGCCGACCCGGCCGAGATGGCGATGGAACTCAAGGAACTGCCGGCCAAGCTGGCGGCGATCCCCGGTTACGCCGAGGAATTCGCCGCTGCCTGGGGCGACGGCGCGGTGACGCTGGCACGCATCCAGGGCGCGCTCGCCGCCTACCAGCGCACGCTGGCGCCGGAGCGCACCGCCTTCGACGCCTTTCTGGAAGGCAACAACAAGGCGCTCGACGACAAGCAACTGCTCGGCCTCCACCTGTTCCGCACCAAGGCCCGCTGCATGACCTGCCACAACGGCCCGGCGCTGAACGACAACGACTTCCACAACCTCGGCCTGACCTATTTCGGGCGCAAGTACGAGGATCTCGGCCGCTACAAGGTCACCGGCAAGAACGAGGACGTCGGCAAGTTCCGCACGCCGACGCTGCGCAACGTCTCGCGCAGCGGCCCGTGGATGCACAACGGCCTGTTCGGCTCGCTGCGCGGCATCGTCAACATGTACAACGCCGGCATGTTCCACCCCAAGCCAGCCAACGCCGCACAGGCCAAGGACCCGCGCTTCCCGGTCACGTCGCCGCTGGTCAAGCCGCTCAAGCTCGACGAACGCGAGCTGCAGGCGCTCGAAGCCTTCCTGAAGACGCTGTGATGCGCCGCCTGTTCCTCTTCGCGGCGGCCCTCGCCGCGCTGCCGGCGCTGGCCGCGGGCACGCCCTGGCAGCCCGAGGCGAGCGCCGGCGGTTTTTCGTCGTACCGGCTGGACAACGGCTTTCGCCTGATCCTGGCGCCCTTCCCCGACGCCGCGACGGCGCGCGTCGAACTGCTGGTCAAGACCGGCAGCAAACACGAAGGCTACGGCGAGACCGGCATGGCTCACCTGCTCGAGCACATGCTGTTCAAGGGCGCCGGCCGCCACCGCGACCTCAAGCAGGCACTGACGGCCCTGGGCGCGACCTGGAACGGCACGACCAACACCGATCGCACCAATTACTTCGAGACCGTGCGCGCCGACCCCGACAAGGTCGACGCGGCGATCCGCATCGAGGCCGACCGCTTCCTGCGACCGACCTTCAGCGCCGCCGATCTGGCCAGCGAGATGACCGTCGTGCGCAACGAACTCGAACGCAACGACAACAACCCGGGCAGCCTGGTCGCCCGCGCACTGCAGCGCCAGAGTTTCTTCTGGCATGGCTACGGGCGGCCGACCATCGGCGCCCGCAGCGACATCGAGAACGCCCCCTTCGCCGCGCTGCAGGCTTTCCATCGCCGCCATTACCGGCCGGACAACGCGGTCCTGATCGTCACCGGCAAGTTCGACGCGCCGCGCGTCCTCGACCTGGTCGGTCAACTGTTCGCGCCGGCCAAAAACCCGCCCGGCCCGCCGCCGGCCACATGGACCCGCGAAGACGGCGAACGCCTGCGCCAGCGCGCCGAAATCCACCGCGAAAGCGGCAGCACCGTCGCCGCCGCGGCCTGGCTGCTGCCTGGCGCCAGCGACCGCCAGACGCTGGCCGTCGACCTGGCGCTGCCGGCGCTGTGTGCCGACAGCTGGGGCAGCCTGCGGCGGACGCTGGTCGACGAGAAACGCCTGGCCCTCGGCGTCTCCTGCGCCATCCAGGACCGCCCCGAATACTCGCTGCTGATCGCCAACGCCAGCCACGGCCAGGACGCCGACGCGGCGACGCTGGCCGCCGCCTTGCGCACGGCGGTCGACCAGTTCGCCCGCGACGGCATCGACGCCGCCCAGCTCAAGCGGGTACGCAACAGCCGCCAGCGCCAGTTCGAGCGCGCCCGGCTTTCCCCCGAGACCACCGCCAACGCCCTCTCGGCGGCCGAAGTCGCCGGCGACTGGCGGCTGTTCTTCGTCGAGCGCGACATCGTCGCCGCGTTGACGCTGGATGAAATCAACGCCGCGCTGCGCCACTGGATCGCCGGTGTTGCCCCGGCCGAAGTCCTGCTCCACCACGGAGCGCCGCCGCGCACGCCGGCACCGCCGCCGGCAGTACCCGGACGGACGCTGGTCGAGGCCCACGGCCAGCGCGACTGGCCGCTGCCGACGCTGGCCATCGACCCGCTACCGGCGTCGCCGGCCGAGCTCGCTGCCGCCACCGTCGTCGTCCCGCTGGCCGACCCGTCGGCCAAAGCCGCGCTGATTTCGCGGCGGACCCAGGATGGCCGGGCACGGCTGCTGATCGCCAACGATTTCGGCGACGGCGAATCGCTGCGCGGTCGCCAGGCTGCCTGCCGGATCGCCGGCAGCCTGCTCGGCGAAGGCGGCGCCGGCATCGCCCGCAGCGAACTCGGGCGTCAGCTTGCCACGCTGCAGGCGCAGGCCAGCCAGAGCCTCGGCCGGATCAGCCTGAGCGCGCCGCCGGCCAAGCTGGCCCAGGCGCTCGACTTGCTGCTCGCGGTGCGCCGCCAGCCGGCGCTGCCGGAAGCCGCCTTCGAACGCATCCGGGCGCTGGAGATCGCCAGCCTCGAAGCCAGCCTGAAACACCCGGGCCAGCTGGCAGCGCAGCAGGCCATGCTGCGCTTCGACAACTATCCACCCGAACACCCCGGCCGGCCGCGCCCGGTGGCCGAGCAACTGGCCGAACTACGCGCCCTCGGGCTCGACGACGTGCGTCGCTGCATCGCCGATTTCGGCGGCCGTTCGCAATTGCGCATCGCCGCCGTCGGCGACCTCGACGAAGCCGCGGTCGAGGGCATCTGGCAGCGCTTGCAAAGCTTGCCGCCCGCCCCCCTGCCCTACGCCCGGATCGCCCAGCCGACAGCGCCGGCGCAGGTGGACAGCGAGGCCATCGTGGTCGCGCTGGGGCCTTTCCCGAACGCCGAGGTGGTCGGCCTGAGCCTGCTGCCGCTGCGCGACGACGACGACGATTACCTGCCCCTGGCGCTCGCCGTCCGCCTGCTCGGCGGCGACGCCAGCAGCCGCCTGCGCGTACGTGTGCGCGAGCAGGAAGGCCTGGCCTACAGCGTCAATGCTGCCCTCGCGGCCACTCCCTTTGACGCCCGCGCCCGCCTGACAATCACCGCCAGCGTCGCCAGCGACCAGGCCGAGCGCGCCCGCGAGATCCTCCGCGCAGAACTGGCGCGGGCGCTCGTCGGCGGCTTCGACGCAACGGAAGTCGCCGCCGGCATCGCCCGCTGGCAGGAAGACCGGCGCCGCGCGGTGCAGGCCGAAACCACCTACGCCGAACGCCTGGCGGCAATGCTGCAGACCGGCCGCGACGCGGCCTGGGACGCCGCCCGCGACGCGCGCCTGGCGACGCTCACCGCGGCCGAGGTCAATGCCGCGCTGCGTCGCCATCTCGGCCGGGCACCGCTGGTCTGGGCGATCGGCAAGGGGCAGCAGGGAGGCGTGGAAAATCCGCAACATTGACGGTCGACCGTCGAAAACAAGCAAAAACGGCGATTGACGAAGCCGGCGCCAATCTGGAAAATAAGAACCATTATTGATTAGCAAGCCAAATCGCCACCCGCGATCCAGCCAGCGCCCCCGTTTCCCCGGAGTTCCCCCGTGGCCCTGGCTGCCCCTTCCGATCCGCTGCACACGCTCTACAGCGAGCACCACGGCTGGCTGCACGGCTGGTTGCGGCGCAAGCTCGGCTGCCGGGAAGACGCCGCCGACCTGGCCCAGGACACCTTCCTCCGCCTGCTCGCCCGGCCGCCGGCCGAACTCGAGCTGCGCGAGCCGCGCGCCTTCCTGACCACGATCGCCCACGGCCTGATGGTCAATCACGTCCGCCGCCGCGATCTCGAGCGCGCCTACCTCGCGGCGCTGGCCGCCCAGCCGGCGGCAACCGCCCCATCCCCGGAAGAGCGGGCCTTGATCCTGGACAGCCTGCTCGCCATCGACGCCCTGCTCGACGGCCTGCCGACCAAGGCCCGCCAGGCTTTCCTGATGTCCCAGCTGGAAGGCCTCAAGTACGCCGAGATCGCCGAACGGCTGGGCGTCTCGCTGAGCATGGTGAAGAAATACATGCTCCAGGCGATGACCCACTGCATGGGCATCGCGGAAGCATGAACACACCGCCCGACCGGCGCACGCTGGCCCAGGCCGCCGAGTGGTTCGTCCTGCTCGCTTCCGGCGAAGCCAGCGACGAGGATCGCTGCCGCTGGCACGGCTGGCTCAACGCCCATCCCAGTCATCGCCTGGCCTGGCAGCGCGCCGAAGCCAGCGTCGCCCGCCTCTCCGGCCTGCCCGCCGCCCAGGCGCAGGCGGCCGCCCAGGCCCTGCGCCAGCCGCCGGCACGACGCCGCTTCGTCGGCCAGCTGGCCGCCCTGCTCACCCTGGGCGGCGCCGGCTGGCTCGGCTATCGCCACAGCGACCATTCGGCCGACCTGCGCACCGCGGTCGGCGAGCAGCGCGAAACCCGGCTGGCCGACGGCAGCCGCCTGCAGCTCGACACCGATTCCACGGTCGACCTCGATTTTTCGGCAAAAACGCGGCTGATCCGGCTGCGCCGCGGCCAGATCCTGATCGAAACCGCCACCGACAAGCTCGCCCGGCCGTTCATCGTCGAAACCGCCGAAGGCCGCATCCGCGCGCTCGGCACCCGCTTCACCGTCGAGCAGCTGGCCGGCCAGACCCGCGTCGCCGTGCTCGACCAGCGCGTCGCCATCCACGCCGCCGCCAGCAGCGATGCGCCGATCCTCGGCGCCGGCGAGGCCGCCCGTTTCGACCGCGACGGCATCCGCCTGCGGCAGACGGTCGACGACATCGACCGCAGCTGGCACCGCGGCCTGCTCGTCGCCAACGCCATGCGCCTGGCCGAGTTCACCGCCCGTCTCGGGCGCTACCGGACGACGCCGCTGCATTGCGCCGACGACATCGCCGAGCTGCGCATCTCCGGCGTCTTCCCGCTCGCCGACGACGAGCGCGCCCTGGCGACGCTGACCGGCGCCCTGCCGGTGACGCTGGTGCGCGGCGCCGACGGCGACCGGCTGCAGGCGCGCAAATAATCGCCGGGGCGCTGTACTTTTTTCGATCTCGCTTGGCAATGCGGGTGAAAGCACATCAACACCCTGCCAAGGAAAACCCACCATGCACGCTTCCGTCACCCGCCTGCGCCCCGCCGCGCTGGCCATCCACCTCGCGCTCGGCAGCCTGGCCGCCGGCGCCTTCGTCATGCCGGCCACGGCGCTGGCCCAGGCCGCGCAAGGCTACAGCATTCCGGCCGGCGCCCTCGGCCCGGCGCTGACCCGCTTCGCCGCCGAAGCCGGCGTCGTCCTCGGCTTCGACCCGGCACTAGCGGCGGGCCGGCAGAGCGCCGGCCTGCAGGGCAGCTACACGGTCGGCGAAGGCTTCCGGCAGCTGCTCGAGGGCAGCGGCCTGCAGGCGGTGCGCCAGGACGACGGCGGCTGGCTGATCCGGACTGCCGGCGAGAAGACGCTGTCGGCGGTCGTCGTCCAGGCCAGCGCCGACGCCTCGGCGGCCGGCCTGGCCGCCAACTACGCCGGCAACCAGGTCGCCCGCGGCAGCCGCGTCGGCGTGCTCGGCAACCAGGACATCATGGAAACGCCGTTCAGCACCACCGCCTACACCAGCCAGCTGATGCAGGACCAGCAGGCGAAGAGCGTCGCCGACGTCGTCCAGAACGACCCCACCGTGCGCCTCGCCCGCGGCTTCGGCAACTTCCAGGAGCTGTACGTGATGCGCGGCTTCCCGGTGCCTTCCGATGACATGACCTACAACGGCCTCTACGGCGTCCTGCCGCGCCAGTACGTCGCCGCCGAGCTGCTCGAGCGGGTCGAGATCTTCCGCGGCGCCAGCTCCTTCATCAACGGCGGCGTCGGCACGGTCTCCGGCTTCGGCGCCGGCGGCACGGTCAACGCGCTGCCCAAGCGGGCGCCGGCCGATCCGCTCAACCAGTTCACCGTCGGCATCGACCATGGCGGCCAGTACAACGTCGCCGCCGACCTGGCCCGCCGCTTCGGCCCCGACGACCGCTTCGGGCTGCGCATCAACGCCGCCCACCGCGACGGCGAAAGCACCGTCGACGACGAAAAGCGCCAGCTCGACCTGCTCGCCGTCGGCGTCGACTATCGCGGCGACCGCTTCCGCGTCTCCGCCGACGCCGGCTACCAGAACCACCGGATCGACGCACCGCGCCCGAGCGTCACGCCGAACGGCGCCATTCCCAAGGCGCCCGACGCCGACAGCAATTTCGCCCAGCCGTGGACCTTCGCCAAGGAGCGCTCGCTGTTCGCCACCGCCCGCGCCGAAGTCGACCTGAGCGAGCGCACGCTCGCCTGGATCGCCGCCGGCCAGCGCAACGGCGAAGAGGAAAACGTCCTCGCCAACCCGACCGCCAACGCCGCCGGCGCAACCAACGCCTACCGTTTCGACAACATCCGCGAAGACCGCGTGCAGACCGGCGAAGCCGGTCTGCGCACGCACTTCGCCACCGGCCCGGTCGGCCACACCGTGGTCGTCTCGGCCGCCACCTACGAGCTGCGCTCGAAGAACGCCTGGCGGGCTTCCGACTGGAACGCCAACGGCTTCGCCGGCGACGTCCTGGGCAACCTCTACCGGCCGAGCCCGGTCGCCATGCCGGCGATCGTCAACGCCACCGGCAACTACGCCGATCCGCTGACCACCGTGCGCAACCGCAGCAACTCGGTCGCGCTGGCCGACACCCTGGCTTTTGCCGACGACCGCGTCCGCCTGACCCTGGGCGCCCGCCACCAGAAAATGGACAACCGCACCTACGACTACAGCAGCGGCGCCGAGGCGACCCGCTACAAAAAGTCGGTGGTCACGCCGATGGCCGGCCTGGTCGTCCGCCTGCAACCGCAGCTCTCGGTCTACGCCAACTACATCGAAGGCCTGACGGCCGGCGACAGCGCGCCGTGGAACGCGACCAACGTCGGCCACGTGCTGTCGCCGCGCGTGATCAAGCAGAAGGAAATCGGCCTCAAGTACGACGGCGGGCGGATCGGCGGCGGCGTCGCGGTGTTCTCGACGCTCAAGCCCTTCGGCATGCTCAATGCCGCCAGCCTGTTCGTCGACGGCGGCGAACAGCGCAACCGCGGCATCGAGTTCTCGGTCTTCGGCGAGCCGGTGCGCGGGGTCCGCGTGCTCGGCGGCCTGACCCTGCTCGACGCCGAGATCACCAGCAGCCACGATGCCACCCTCAAGGGCAACCGCGCCGTCGGCGTGCCGCGCAGTCAGGCCAACGTCGGCGTCGAATGGGATGTTCCCGGCGTCCGCGGCCTGACGCTGACCGGGCGCACCGTGTACACCTCGACCCAGTATGCCGACGCCGCCAATACCCTGAAGGTCCCGGCCTGGACGCGCCTCGACCTCGGCGCCCGGTACACGACGGCGATCAACGACCAGGTCGTCACCTTCCGCGCCCGCCTCGACAACGCCACCGACCGCAACTACTGGGCCTCGACCGGCGGCTACCCGGGCTACGGCTACCTGGTCCTCGGCACGCCGCGCACGTTCACGCTCAGCGCCACCGTCGACTTCTGATGTCGCCGCATTCGCTGCGCACCTGGGGCTGGATCCACAAGTGGTCCAGCCTGATCTGCACGCTGTTCATGCTGCTGCTCTGCCTGACCGGCCTGCCGCTGGTCTTCTCGCACGAGATCGACGAGCTGGCCGGCGAGCATTTCGCCGCCGCGCCGCTTGCCGCCGATGCCCGCCCGGCCGGCGCCGACCGCGTCGTTGCCGCGGCGCTGGCGGCGCACCCCGGGCTGGTGCCGCTCTACCTGTTCGCCGAAGAGGATGACCCCGGGCTGTGGTACGCCAAGCTCGACCGCGACGTCGCCAGCGACGAGCGGAACGCCGTCCTCGTCGCGGTCGACGGCCACACCGGGGAGATTCTCGGCCAGCCCGACTTCGGCAGCGGCGTCATGGCGCTGATGTACCGCCTGCACGTCGACCTTTACGCCGGCCTGGCCGGCAAGCTCTTCCTCGGCGGCATGGGTTGCCTGCTGCTCGTCTCGCTGGTTTCCGGCGCCGTCCTCTACGCGCCCTTCATGCGCAAGCTCGAGTTCGGCTGCGTCCGCCGCCAGCGCGGGCCGCGCATTCGCTGGCTCGACCTGCACAACCTGATCGGCATCGCGACGCTGGTCTGGCTGCTGGTGGTCGGCGCCACCGGCGTCGTCAACACGCTCGGCGACCTGATCCTCAAGGCCTGGCAGCAGGAACAGATGCAGCAGCTGGCCGGCGGCCGCGGCAGCACGCTGCTGGCCGGCGACGCCGGCCACGACGGCAGCGTCGAGCAGGCGATCGCCCGCGCCCGCCAGGCTGCACCGGGGATGCAGGTGGACATGGTCGCCTGGCCGGGAACGCTGCTCAGCACGCCGCAACACTACGCGGTGATTTTGCGCGGTGAAACGCCGTTGACCGCAAAACTGCGCCAGGCGCTGCTGGTCGACCCGGCCAGCGGCGAGGTCCTGCAGGCCGCCGCCCGGCCCTGGTACGTGACCCTGTTCCAGCTGTCGCAGCCGCTGCATTTCGGTGACTACGGCGGCCTGCCGCTGAAAATCCTGTGGGCCGCGCTCGACCTGCTCGCCATCGTCGTCATCGGCAGCGGACTCTACCTCTGGCTGGCCCGCGGCCGGCGCGGAGCACGGCCATGAAGCGCGCCTGGCGGATCTGGCGGATGCCCCTGCTGCTCGCCCTGGCGAGCTGTGCCGGCCTGCTCGCGGCGCTGCTCGCCGACGGTCTCGGCGACTTCCTGTCGTGGCTGGCGCTCGGCCTGGTGGTGGCGATGTCGACGGTCTACAGCCTGCGCCGGCCGAAAACGCCTGACAACACAAATGAGAACAGTTCGTAATTCCTTGTTATTAAAGGATTTTTTCGGGAACAAAGCTTCAAATCCCCGGTCCTAGCCCCTACAATGCGGACCGAGGCAAGCCAGCCGCGACACGCCAGCCAGCCACCCCCACTTTCCGGAGAAATGCCATGAAGGGCGACAAGAAGATCATCGACATCCTCAATGAACTGCTGGCCGGCGAACTCACCGCCGTCGACCAGTACCTGATCCACGGCGAGATGTACGCCGACATGGGTCTCAACGAACTGGCCGAGAAGTCGATCCACGAATCCGACCACGAGCGCCAGCATGCCCGCGCGCTGATCCAGCGCATCCTCTTCCTCGAGGGCAAGCCGGACCTGACCAAGCGCGAACCGCTGAAGGTCGGCAAGACCGTCCCGGACATGCTCAAGGCCGACCTCGCCGTCGAATACAAGGTCGATGGCGACCTCAAGAAGGCCATCGCTGCCTGCGAGAAGGCCCAGGACTACGTCTCCCGCGACATGCTGCAGACGCAACTGGAAGACACCGAGGTCGACCACGCCTACTTCCTCGAGAAGCAGCTGCGCCTGATCGACCTGGTCGGCCTGCCCAACTACCTGCAGAGCCAGATGGGCTCGGGCAGCCCGGCCTGAGGAGCGCGACATGAAAGGCGACAAGAAGGTCATCGACATCCTCAACAAGGTCCTCAAGAACGAGCTGACCTCGATCAACCAGTATTTCCTGCACGCCCGCATGTTCCGCAACTGGGGCCTGGAAAAGCTCAACGACTACCAGTACAAGCAGTCGATCCGGGTGATGAAGGAAGCCGACGAGCTGATCGAACGCATCCTCTTCCTCGAAGGCCTGCCCAACCTGCAGAACCTCGGCAAGCTGATGATCGGCGAGAACGTCGTCGAATGCCTGCAGGGCGACCTGAAGTACGAGCAGACCATCCAGCGCCCGCTGCTGATCGAGGCCATCGCGCTGTGCGAGGAGCTCCAGGACTACGTCAGCCGCGAACTGCTCGAAGACCTGCTCGAACACTGCGAGGAGGCCATCGACTGGCTGGAAACCCAGCACAGCCTGATCGCCGACGTGACCCTGCCGAACTACCTGCAGGCGCACATGGAGCCGGGCGAAGGCTGATCCGCCCGACGCCCCCGAGAGCACAGACCGCGGCCGAGGCCGCGGTTTTTTTTTCGTCCGCCGCCCGCCCGCTCGCTGCGGGCATTTTTCTTGCAAATCAACGGTCGACCGTGAAATTTTGTCGAAAACGCGACAAGCTTGCAGATCGCTATTGACATTCATTCTCAAGTCAATAGAATGCAAATTGTTCGCATTACTTCCAATTCCGGAGCCACCATGTACGTTTGCGTCTGCCAGGCCGTCACCGATCGCCAGATCCGCGAAGCCGCGCAAAGTGGCGCGCGAACGCTCAAGGACCTACGCCGCGACCTCGGCGTCACCCGCGACTGCGGCCGTTGCGCCTCCTGCGCGCACGAATGCCTGAAGGAAGTACACGGCCACCAGGCCAAGCCGGGCAAGGTCGTGCGCATGGCGGCCTGAGGCCGCCTGCACCTCAGCCGGGGCAAAGATAGCCGGCGTCGATCGAGGCCAGGTCGGCGCAGCCGCACAGGGCCATGCAGGCCTCCAGTTCCTCACGCAGCAACTTCAGCAGATGCGCGACACCGAGCGCACCGGCCACCGCCAGCGCATGCGCGTAGGGGCGGCCGATCATCACCGCGTCGGCGCCGCCGGCGATTGCCTTGAAGACGTCGCTGCCGCGCCGGATGCCGCCATCGACCAGCAGCGTGAACCGGTCGCCGAGCGCGGCACGAAAGGCCGGCAGCAGATCGAGCGTGGCCGGCGTCGTGTCGAGGACGCGGCCGCCATGATTCGAGACGACGATGCCATCGGCACCGAGGTCGCGCGCCAGGCGGCCATCGTCGACGTGGAGGATGCCCTTGAGCAGCAGCGGCAGCCGGGTGCGCGCACGCAGCCAGGCGATGTCGTCCCAGGTCGGCGCCAGCCCCATCAGGCCGGCGAAGATCGGGCTGCCGCCGGCCGTCGCGCTGATTTCCGGGGTCGCGTCGAGGTTGACCGCGGCGATCCCCGGCGGCAACCGGAAGGCGGCCCGCTGCTCGCGGTTGCGGATGCCCGACAGCGGCGCATCGACGGTCACCACCAGCGCCCGGTAACCGGCCGCCTCGGCGCGCCGGACCAGCGCCAGCGAACGCTCGCGCTCGCCCTGCCAGTACAGCTGGAACCATAGCGGGCGCTGCCCCTGGCTGGCGATCTCCTCGAGCATGCAGGTCGCCAGCGTGCTCACCGCCATGCCGCCACCCATCACGCCGGCGGCCAGCGCACTGGCCAGTTCGCCGGCCGGGTGGAACAAGCGCTGGTAGGCGAGCGGCGCCAGCAGCAAGGGATGCTCGAATTCGTCGCCGAACAGCCGGCAACGCGTCTGGCCATGGCGCAGGTCGCGCAGCACCCGCGGCAGCAGCCGGCGACGGCGGAAGGCGTCGACGTTGGCCGCCGCCGTCAGCTCGTCGGCCGCCGCCCCTTGCAGGTAGGCCCAGGCATTGTCGTCGAGATGCGCACGCGCCCGCTGCTCGTAGTCGCAGGCGGCCACCAGGTCGTGCGGAATCGCCGCGAGCGGCGGCAACGGGCTCATTCCGCCCATTGCTGCAACAGCTTGTGATAGTGGCCGGTCAGCGCGACGACCTCGGCGCTGTCGCCGAGCTGGCTGCGCAGCTTGAGGATGGTCATGTCGAGATCGAAGAGCATCGCCCGCCGCCAGGCATCGCGGACCAGGCTCTGCGTCCACAGGAAGGAAGCAACGCGGACGCCGCCGGTCACCGGCTCGACGCGATGCAGGCTGGTGGACGGATAGACGATGGCGTCGCCGGCCGCCAGCTTGACCTCGTGGCAGCCGTAGCTGTCCTCGGCGATCAGTTCGCCGCCCTCGTATTCCTCCGGCTCGCTGAGGAAGACCGTGGTCGAGACGTCGGTGCGGATCTTCCGGCCAGTGAAGCGGTCGGTCTGGATCGCGTTGTCGATATGGTTGCCGTAGTGGCCGCCGTCCTGGTAGCGGTTGAACATCGGCGGCAGCACGTGCTTGGGCAAGGCGGCGGCGACGAACAGCGGATGCCGCTGCAGGCCCTCGGCGACCTGCCGCGAGAGCTCGCCGAACAGCGGCGAATCGACCGACAGCTGGAGGTTCTGCTTGCAGCCGGCGGCCTGCGCCCCCGAGGTCTGCAGGCCGCTGACCCAACCCGCCTGATCGAGACGGGCGCGGATCGCCGCGACTTCCGCCTTGCTGAGAACTTCCGGCACATGCAACAACATCGGTCTTTCCTTTCTTTCAATGCGAAAACCCGCCGGGTGGCGGGTTTCCATTCGCTTCGCGAGCGCTCAGAACTGCAGTTCCGCGGACAGGACCGCCGTGCGCGGCGCTCCCAGGTTCATCCGCGCCCCGCTGTTGTTGAGCATGGCGATGTACTCCTTGTCGAACACGTTATAGACGTTCAGCCGCAGGTTGAGGTTCTTGCTCATCTTGTACGCCGCCATCAGGTCGGTCACCCAGTAAGACTGGATCTTCGGCATGTTCGGCGGCGTTGCCGGCGTCCCGGCGGTGATCACCCGCTTCTGTTCGGAAACGTAGCGGCTGCCACCGCCGAGGGTGAGATCGCCGAGCGTGTAGGAAGTCCACAAGGTTGCCGTCAGCTCCGGCGACCAGCGCACGCCGGTGCTTTCGCTAACCACACCGGAACTGTTGCGGCTAGCCTGATCGATCTGCTTGGTCTTCATCTTGGCGATGCCGGCGGAGACCTGCCAGAAGTTGGTCAGCTGGCCGACCGCCGCCAGCTCGACCCCCTCGACCCGGGTCTTGCCTTCCTGGAAGTAGCTGGCGCTATCGACGTCGTAGCTGACCTGCTTGTCGTTGTCGGTACGATAGACCGCCGCGCTCAGGCTGAGACGCTTGTCGAGCAGCTCCCACTTGGTCCCGAGCTCGACGTTGATCGTCTCCTGCGGATCCATCGCCGCGTTCTGCTGGTTGTCCGTATCCGTCGACAGCGCAAAATTGCCGCTGCCCGGCGGCGTCAGCGACTTGGCATAGGCGGCGTAGATGCTGCCGTTGCTGGCCGGTTTGTAGAGTGCACCGACCTTCCAGCTGAACAGGTTGTCGGAAAGCCCGCCCTTGCTCGGCACCAGGACACCGCCAGTCAGCGTCTTGGCGTCGGTGTTCGTCTTGAAATGCTCGAAACGCAGTCCGGCATTGAGTTGCCAGCTTTCATTCAGCTTCAGCGTATCGAAGACATAGGCAGCGGCTGTCTTGGTGTTGCCGTCGGTATAGGCCCCGGTCTTGTACGGCTTGGCCAGGCTGACGTCGGCATCCGGGTGATACAGGTTGGCGGCCGTGACGGTCAGGCCGGTGGTCGAGAAACCGAGCGCTTTCTGCCGCTCGTACATGAGTTCCAGCCCGGCCGACAGTTCATGCTTGATGAAACCGGTGCTGAAGGCGGTGTTCAGGCTGGTCTGGTTGGCGACGATCTCGTTCACCTGGTCGATCCGCTGCCGCGAACGGCTGAGCGTCCAGGTCGACGGATCGGCCGGCGTCACCGCAGTGATGGTGTTGATCCCGGTCAGTATCCGGTCCATCTTCGAACGGCCCAAACGGAAGACGTTGCGGACGGTGGTGTCGCTGCCCAGATCATGTTCGAACTTGGCAGTGGCCATGTCAGCCTCGACTTTTTCATAGTCGTGCTTGCTGCCGTAGAAGTTCTCGCGGTCGACCTTGCCGGCCGCGCGGACTTCCGCGGTGGCGTTGAAGAAACCCTTCATCCCGATCGTCGGGATGCCGCCGTCCGGGACGTTGTCCTGACGCACGTGCTGCGAGTAAAGATAGAAGCGGGTCGGCGAGTTCAGGCCGAAGGCGATCGACGGCGCGAAGCCGATGCTCTTGTTATGCACATGGTCGCGACCGGCGACGTCGGAATCCTGGGCCATCACGTTCAGGCGCAGCGCGACGCCTTCGGCCAGCTGACGGTTGAGGTCGGCGGTGACCCGCTTGTAGTCCTCGGTGCCAAGCGAGAGCGACGCCGAATTGATGTTCTCGGCCTGCGGCAGCTTGGAAATCAGGTTGATGTAGCCGGATTGCGAACCGCGACCGATGTCGCTGCCGGCCGGCCCCTTGACCACCTCGACCTGCTCGAGGTTGAAGACGTCGCGGGTGACCGCGCCGAGATCGCGGATGCCGTCGACGAAAGTCGAGGTCTGCGTCGAGAAGCCGCGCATCTGGAAAGTGTCGCCAGCCGAGGTATTGCCGTTCTCGCCGAGCTGCATGGTGATTCCCGGCGTGTTGCGCAACGCATCCATCAGGGTCGCGGCGCCTTGCTCCTGGAGCATTTCCTTCTTGATCACCTGGATCGTCTGCGGCGTATCGACCAGCGGCTGGGTGAATTTGGTGCTGGCCGAGCGTTCGGCCTTGTAGCTGACTTCGGCATCGGCCTTGACGGTCGTCGCCGGCAGCGTCTTTTCGGCTTCCTGGGCATGCGCGGCAACCGGCAGCGCGGCGGCCATCAGGACGAGGAGATGCGAGGGAGCGGGGTGTTTACGGCTGCGGATCTTGGTCATGAACGCCATCCTGTTGTTGCGGGTAAGGAAAGTTGGCTGGCGTTCCAGACCCCGGCGGACAGGGCGATACGGATGGCTGGCTAGGAATTGTTACTGCTATATGGTAACAATTCTCATAAGCACTCGCAACAAATAGCAACAAATTAGCAACACCTGTGTCAATTCCGCAACACCGGTCTAGTAGATGTCGCGCCGGTAGCGCCCCTCCCCGAGCAGGACGGCACGTTGTTCGGCACCGAAAATTGTCGTCATGGCGGCGTCGACCGCCGCCCCCATGCCCCGGGCGCTGCCGCAGACATAGATCGCGGCGCCGCCGGCAACCCAGTCGCGCAGGCTGTCGGCCGCCCGCAGCAGGCAGTCCTGAACGTAGATTTTCTCCGACTGATCGCGGGAAAAGGCGAAGTCGGCACGGACGATCAGGTCGGCCTGCTGCCAGGCGGCGATCTCGTCACGGTAGAGGAAATCGGTGGCGGCATTGCGCTCGCCGAAGATCAGCCAGTTGCGCCCGTCGCCGGCTGCCGCCCGGGCGCGCAGGTGGGCGCGCAGGCCGGCCATGCCGGAGCCGCTGCCGATCAGGATCAACGGCCGCCCGGCGTTGTCGCCGAGCCGGAAGTTGCGGTGCGGACGCAGGCGCAGCGCGGCGCACTGGCCGGGTGCCAGCTGTTCGCACAGCCAGCCCGAGGCGACGCCGCTGCGGCCGTCGGCGTCGCGCTGCAGGCGGACCAGCAGATGCACGCGACCGTCGCCCGGAATCGAGGCAAGCGAGTAATCGCGCGGCCGCGACGGGTCGCCCGGCGCCAGCACCTGGGCCAGGTCGCCGGCCTGCCAGTCGGGCAATGGCTGGCCACCGGCCGGGGCAAATTCGAGATGAAAGAGCGGCGCGCCGGTGCTGCCGGGGTTCAGCTGGCGGCGCGCAAGCAGTTGCCAGTCGGCAAAGGCCGGGGCCTGCCAGTCGGGAACGTCGGCAGTGCCGGCCAGGTGCGCCAACTGCTGGCGCCAGCTGGCGAGGGCCGCTGGCGCCGCACGGTCGACCTCGATCGGCGCGAACAGCGGTGTCGCGCCGCATGCCTCGAGCCAGCGCCCGAGCAGCCGACCGAAGCCGCAGAATTGGCGGTAGTCGCTGTCGCCGAGCGCGAGCAAGCCATAGTGCAGGTCGCCGAGCGGCAGCCGCTGGCCGAGCAGGCTGCGCGCGAATTGCAGGGCGCTGTCGGGCGGATCACCCTCGCCGGCGGTGGCGACGATGAACAGCACCTGGCGGCTGCGCAGCAGACGTTGACGGTCAACCTCGCCGAGCGGGCAAATTTCGGCGGCGATGCCGGCAGCGGTGAAAACCGCCAGCGCTTCACCGGCCAGTTCCTCGGCGAAGCCGGTCTGGCTGGCGTAGGCCACCAGCAGGCCGGCCCCGGCACCGCCGCTGCCGCGTCGCGCCGCCTGCCGCCGCCGTTCACGCCACCAGACGCCGGCGCACAGCCCGGCGTAGGCGGCAAGCACGCCAGCAGCAGCCAGCCCGCGGGCCGGGTCGATCGAAAACGGCATCGCTGCTTACTGCGGCAGGACTTCCAGCGTCGCCACGTAGGACAGGCGGCGTTCCTTGGCCTGCTTGACCGTCGTCTTCGCGTCCTGTGCATCGACGTCGAGCCAGTAGAGGCCGGGCTGCGGCCATTTCACCGAGATTTTCCCCTCGGCATCGGTCTTCAGCTTGATCTCCTCCTTCTGGTCACGATAACGGCTGCCGCCGCGCACCAGTACGACCTCGAGGTCCTTGGCCGGCTTGCCCTCGAGGTCGAAACGGAAGACCGCGACCTCGCCGGCGACCAGATCGTTCGGGTGGGTCAGCGGGACCATTTCCAGGCCGACACCGGTCGCCGTCAGCGGCGTCGGCTTGCCGACGGTGACGAAGGTTTCCAGGCGGCCGAGCGATTCGCTGACCTTGAGATCCTCGGCCCCCGCCGGAACGTTCTTGGCGAAGGCCTCGGCGTTGCCGCGGAAACGCTTGCTCTCGCCGCCCTCCTTCCAGCTGGCCATGACGCCGCCGCTGGCCATCGTCAGGCGGTAGGTGCCGGTTTGGGCCAGGTTCAGGTCGAGCACGCTGCGCAGCTTGCCCTGCATGAAGTTCTCCGGCGCCACCTTGCTGCCGTCCGGGGCGACCGCGGCGAGATGCTCGAGGCCGCGCAGGGGGGCGTGGTTGTACACGAACTTGTCGTTGCCGGCAGCCGCCGCGACGGTGATGTAGCCGGCCTTGGAAAGCACCGTCGACGACGGTTCCAGCCAGATGTCGTGGGCCTGCGCCTGTTGCAAGCCGAGGCTGGCGACGACGGCGGCGACAAACTTCAATCCTTTTTGCATGGGAATCTCCTTGCGGGTTGGGGTCACGGTTTCAGTTCGAAATTCAGCTTGCCCAGCTCATGCTGGCCCTGGGCGGTGAGCACGGTCGCCTTCTGCGGCGGCCACTGGAACGGCAGGCTGAGCAGTTCGCGGCCACCGGCCTCGCGGGCGGCTTCGACCTGCAGCTTGTATTCGCCGGGCGGCAGCTTGGCCAGCGGCGCCTTGCCCTCGGCGAAGGTCAGGCTGTGCAGGCCGGGTGCCCGCGTCGCGCTGGTCACGCCGTCGATCGGCACCTCGAGTTCGCGGCCGATGCGCCGCCACCACTGGCGCATGTCCTTCAACCACTTGGTGCCTTCGGCGTTCTTCAGCTTGCCGTCGTACCAGACGGCGAGATTGGCGGCGACGCTGTTGTCCGGACGCTCGACCCAGACGGCGACATAGGGCCGGTGATACTCGGCGACGCTGAGGCGCGGCACCTCGATGTCGAGCTTGATCTCGGCGGCCAGTGCCGGTGCGGCGACGATGGCGGAGAATGCCAGGGGCAGCAGTTGACGCATGCGGTTAACTCCTTGGACGGACTTAGTGGATGAAGAGGATCGCCAGCAGCGCCGGCAGTACCGCGCCGAGACCGACCACCGGCCAGATTGCCGGGCGATGCACGGCGTGCAGCTTGAGAATGAGCAGGCCGCTGATCGAGAAGACCAGGCAGGCAACGGCGAACAGGTCGATGAACCAGCGCCAGGCGGTGCCGGTGTGGCGCCCCTTGTGCAGGTCGTTGAAATAGGAAATCCAGCCACGGTCGGTGACTTCGTATTCGAATTCGCCGCTGCCGGTGTCGATGCGCAGCCAGGCATCGCCGCCGGGCCGCGGCAGGGCCAGATAGACTTCGTCGGCCGACCATTCGGCCGGCAGGTCCGGCACGGCCAGCGCCCGGGTCGTCACCAGCCACTGCCGCAGACTCGCCGGCAACGGCGCTGCCTGCGCCTGGTCGGCGATTTGCACGACAGCGGCGAGTTCGGCCGCCGGCAACTGGCCAACGACGCTGTGGCGCTGCGGCGCCGCCTCGATTTCGCCGGCGTGGTTGAGGGTGATGCCGGTCAGTGCGAAGAGCAGCATGCCGACCAGGCAAATCGCCGAACTGATCCAGTGCCAGCTGTGCAGTTGCTTGAGCCAGCGACTGCGGCGCGTGGCCTGGTCGATCGTGGGTGCGGACGCGGCGGACGGCGACTGGCCGGTTTTTGCGGAAAGGGGCACGGCAGAAATGAATCGTTGCTAAAGGACAACGATTCTATTGTTGATAATGCTTATCAACAACCAATTTTTACATTTGCTGACACTCTGCCCGGCCGCGACCGCCTAGGCCAGGCGGTGAAAATCACTGCAGCCGGCCTGCAGCAACATGGTCAGCACCGCCACCAGGCTGCCGCCAGCAAAAGCGACGACGATCAGCGGCGGCTCATCGACCAGCACCGGACAGTCGATGGCCTGTGCGGCGAGCAGTTCCTGCACCGCGCCACTCCCGCCGCTCTCGACCCGACACACGCCACCGAGGCAGCGCAGCAGCCCGGGCAGACGAGCCGGCGCATCGGCCTCGGCGAGCGAGGCCAGCAGCCAGCATTCACGAGCGTCGTGCTGGCTCACCGCGGGCGCCTATTCGGCGTCGAAACCCGCATCCTCGATCGCGGCCAGCAAGTCGGCCCGGCCGACCTGCTGCGGATCGAAGCTGACCGTGGCCTGCGCCGCCTCCAGCGAAACCTCGGCGCTGGCGACGCCGGGCAGCGCGCCGAGCACGCCGCCGATGTTCCTGACGCATCCCTGGCAGCTCATGCCGCCGATCTTGATCGAAGTGGTTTCCATGCTTCAGTTCTCGTGAAGGAAAGGTTGGCTGCGCAGCAATTCGGTCATCCGCAAGGCGTCGACCGGACGGCTGAAATAATAGCCCTGAACCATGCCGCAGCCCATGCTGCGCAACAGGGTCAATTGCTCGGCGGTCTCGACGCCCTCGGCAAGCACGGTCAGGCGCAGGTTGCGCCCCATGCTGACGATGGTCGAGGCAATCGCGCGGTCGTCGGCGTCGCGCTCCAGGTCCATGATGAAGGAGCGGTCGATCTTCAGCTTGCCGACCGGAAAACGCTTCAGGTAGGCCAGCGAGGAATAGCCGGTGCCGAAATCGTCGAGCGACAGGCTGACGCCCATGCGGTTGAGCGCCGACAGCGTGCCGAGCGTGAATTCGGCGTCGTGCATCACCGTGCGCTCGGTCAGTTCGAGTTCCAGGCGTTCGGCGGCGAGGCCGGTGGTGCCGAGCGCGCCGGCGACCATCTCGACGAAACCGGCCTGGCGGAACTGCACCGGCGCGACGTTCACCGCCATCGTCTGCAGCGCCAGCCCCTCGTCGATCCACGCCTGGGCCTGGCGGCAGGCCTCGAACAGCACCCAGTCGCCGATCGGGTTGATCATCCCGGTATCCTCGGCGACCGAGATGAAGCGATCCGGCATGATCACCCCGAGATCGGGGTGGCGCCAGCGGATCAGCGCCTCGACGCCGACGATCTCGCCGTTGGCCAGGCTGACCAGCGGCTGGTAGTGCAGCTCGAACTCGCTGGCGGTCAACGCATGGCGCAGGTTGCTTTCCATCATCAGCCGCTCGAGCGTCGCCATGTTCATCTCGGACGAGTAGAACTGGAAGGTGTTGCGGCCCAGGTCCTTGGCCTTGTACATCGCCGTGTCGGCATTCTTGAGCAGGGTGTCGATGTCCTTGCCATCCTGCGGATAGAGGCTGATGCCGATCGACGGCGTGATCGTCAGCGCATGGCCGCCGACCGAAAACGGCGCCGCCGCGATCTCGAGCACCCGGCGGGCGACATCGGCCGCCGCCGCTGCCGTGACCTCCGGCAGCAGCACGATGAACTCGTCGCCGCCGAGCCGGGCCAGCGTATCGACCTTGCGCACGACACCGGCGTAACGCTGGGCCAGCGCGCACAGCAGTTCGTCGCCGACGCTGTGGCCGAGCGAATCGTTGACCCGCTTGAAATGGTCGATGTCGAGGAACATCAGGGCGGCCGAACCGCCTTCGCGCTCGGCGGCGGCGATCATCTGCTCGACCCGGTCGTGCAGCAGGCGGCGGTTGGGCAGGCCGGTCAGCGGATCGAAATCGGCCAGCTCGCGGATGCGCGACTCGGCCGCCTTGCGGTCGGTGACGTCGAGCACCGTGCCGACCGATACCGACAGCTTGCCAAAGCGCGCCGGCATGCCAAGGACCGACATGGTGAAGGTCGAGCCGTCCTTGCGCCGCCCGGTCAGTTCGTAGGCCTGGCCGGGAATGCCGGCGGCGCGCCGGGCCAGTTGCTGGTCGACGATCGGATGCTCTTCGGCGACGACCAGTTCGTAGGGACCGACGGTGGTCTGGAATTCTTCCTCGCTGTAGCCGAACAGCGCGCGCATGAACGGGTTGACGTAGATGAAGCGTCCTTCGCCCATGACGAAGATGCCGACCTGGGCGGCTTCCATCGTCGCCTGGAACAGGTTGGTGCCGTCATCGAGGACTTCGCTCATCCGCGCTCCGTCACTGCCTGGCGGGCCGGCCGCCAGCGCCGCAGGAGCAGCGAGTTGGAGACGACCGAGACCGAACTCATCGCCATCGCCGCGCCGGCGACCACCGGGTTGAGGAAGCCGAAGGCCGCCAGCGGAATGCCGAGGACGTTGTAGATGAAGGCGAAGAACAGGTTCTGGCGAATCTTGCCGAGCGTCGCCGCCGACAGCGAGATGGCGTCGACGACACCGAGCAGGTCGCTGCGGATCAGCGTCAGGTCGGCGGCCTCGATCGCCGCGTCGGAGCCGGCACCGATGGCGAAGCCGACGTCGGCGGCGGCCAGGGCCGGGGCGTCGTTGATGCCGTCGCCGACCATCGCGACCAGCGTTTTTTCGTTTTTCAGGGCGTTGACCGTCAGCGCCTTGTCGCCCGGCAGGATGCCGGCGCGGAACTCGTCGATGCCGGCCAGGGCGGCGATCGCCGCTGCCGTCGCGGCATTGTCGCCGGTCAGCATGACCACGCGGATGCCGCGCGCGCGCAACTGCGCGACGGCGGCGCGCGAGGTCGGGCGCAGGGCGTCAGCGATGGCGATCAGCGCCAGCCATTCGCCGGCCGCCGCCTCGGCGTCGGCGAGCACGATCACCGTCTTGCCGGCCGCCTGCAGTACCTGCACCGTCGCCTCGCCGGCCAGCCCGAACCAGGCCGGCGCGCCGAGGCGCAGACTGCGCCCATCGACGACGCCGGCGACCCCGTGGCCGGGCGTCGCCGTGAAATTTGCCGCCGCCGGCAGGTCGACCGTCAAATTCGCGGCCACCACCGCCCGCGCCAGCGGATGCTCGGACTGCTGCTCGAGCGCCGCCGCCAGCCGCAGGGCGGCGTCGCGACCGAGGGCCGGCGCCACCACGTCGGTGACCTGCGGCTCGCCGCGCGTCAGCGTGCCGGTCTTGTCGAGCGCCAGGACACCGATCTTCTCGGCCCGTTCGAGCGCCTCGGCATTGCGCACCAGGATGCCGGCCCGCGCCCCCTGGCCGGTGCCGACCATGATCGCCGTCGGCGTTGCCAGACCGAGCGCGCACGGACAGGCGATGACCAGCACGGCGACGGCATTGACCAGCGCCGTCGCGAAATCGCCGGAGAACCACCACCAGCCGACGAAAGTGGCCAGGGCGATGGTGCACACCACCGGTACGAAGATGCCGGAAATCCTGTCGGCCAGCCGCTGCACCGGCGCCTTCGACCCTTGCGCCTCGCCGACCAGGCGGATGATGCCGGCGAGCAGGGTCTGCTCGCCGACCCCGGTGGCACGGCAGCGCAAGGCGCCGCGCGCGTTGGCCGTGGCCGCGAAGACGCGGTCGCCGGCAGCCTTGCCGACCGGCATGCTCTCGCCGGTGAGCATCGCCTCGTCCACGCTCGACTCACCATCGACGACCTCGCCATCGACCGGCACGTTCTCGCCCGGACGGACCAGGAAGATGTCGCCCGGCATCAGCGCATCGACCGGCAGCTCGACCCAGGCGTCGTCGCGCTCGACGCGCGCCGTCTTCGGCTGCAGGCGGATCAGCGCCTCGATCGCCTCCGAGGTACGGGCCTTGGCCCGTGCTTCGAGCAGCTTGCCGAGCAGGACCAGGGTGATCACCGCGGCGCCGCCCTCGAAATAGACATGCTGGTGATGCAGGTCGAGCATCGTGACCACGGTCGAGAAACCCCAGGCCATGCTGGTACCGAGCGCGACCAGCACATCCATGTTGGCGCCGCCGCCGCGCAGCGCCTTCCAGGCACCGTCGTAGAAACGCCAGCCGATCCAGAACTGCACCGGCGTCGCCAGCAGGAACTGCAGCCAGCGCGGCAATTCGCTGGCGTGGCCGCCATCGCCGAACATCCACAGCATCTGCGCGACCAGCGGCAGGGTCAGGGCGACGGCAATCGCGAAAAGACGCACCTCCTGACGGTAAACCCGCATTTTTTCGGCTTTTTCGCGCTCTCGCGTCCCGGCATCGACCAGCGCCGCCGAGAAACCGGCCTTGGCCACCGCCGCGATCACCGCCTCCGGACCGACGCCGCTCAGGCGCACGCGGGCCCGCTCGGCGGCAAGATTGACGTTGGCCTGCATCCCGGCCTGGCGGTTGAGCACCTTCTCGAGACGCGTCGAGCAGGCCGCGCAGGTCATGCCGCCGATCGCGAATTCGACGACCTGTTCGGCGTTTTCCGCGTTGTCGCTGGAGTTCATGTCAGCTTCCTTCGATCAGGTGGCCAAGGCCGAACAACCCGTACACGCCAAAACCCAGGACCAGCAGCCCGGACAGGATGCGCACCGACGGCCGGCGGACGAATTCGTTGAGACGGGCGAGGACGATGCCGGCCAGCAGCAGGTTGGGCAGCGTGCCCAGGCCGAAAGCCAGCATCAGTGCGGCACCGCGCGCTGCCGAACCAGCCGACAAGGCGCTGGCCAGCGCACTGTAAACCAGACCGCAGGGCAACCAGCCCCACAGCAGACCGAGCGGAAAAGCCTGGCGCACCGTCGTCGCCGGCAGGAAGCGCCGGGTCAGCGGCTGCACGCGACGCCACAGCGCCTGGCCGGCGCGTTCGGTGAACGCCAGCGCGCGCGTCGCACCGAGCAGGTAGCAGCCGAGCGCGATCAGCATCAGGTTGGCCAGCAGATAGAGGAGCAGGCGTGCCGGCACCTGGCCTTCGAGGCCGAGACTGGCAGCCCCGAGGGCACCGGCAAGGGCGCCGGCTGCGGCATAGGAAAGGATGCGCCCGGCATTGTAGGCGAGATGCATCGACCAGCGGGAAGCTCCGCCCATGGCCAGGGCGCCGACAATGCCGCCGCACATGCCGACACAATGCGTGCCGCCAAGGAGGCCGACGAGGAACAACGCGAAAAAGCCGGAATCGGGCATGGATCAAGCCAAGGCGGCCAATACAACGAACAGCGGACAGTGTAACCCGGCCGCCGTCGCCCCGGAACCCGTCTCAGATCACCTTCGAGTAACGCGTCCGCTGACGGTCGGCCCGCAGGTAGCGGTCGAAGGCCATCGAAATGACGCGGACCAGCATCCGACCCGGCGGCAACACGGTAATCCAGTCACGCTCGATCTTGAGCAGGCCGCCCCGCTCCATCTCGCGCAAATCCTCGATTTCCGCCGCGAAATACTTGTGGAAGTCGATCAGGTGCGCGCTTTCGATGCTCTCGATCGACAGCTCGAAATGGCACATCAGCGCCTGGATGATCGAACGCCGCAGGATGTCGTCGGCGTTCAGCTCGATGCCGCGATTGACCGGCAGCATCGGCGCGTCGAGCCGATCGTAGTACTCGTCGAGGGTCTTGACGTTCTGGTAGTAGGTCGGCCCGACCTTGCTGATCGAGGAAATGCCGAAGGACAGCATGTCGCAGTCGGCATAGGTCGAATAACCCTGGAAGTTGCGATGCAGCCGGCCCTGGCGCTGGGCAACCGCAAGCTCGTCGTCGGGCTTGGCGAAATGGTCCATGCCGATGAAGACGTAGCCGGCATCGGTCAGCTTCTTGATCGCCAGCGCCAGAATCTGCAGGCGCGCTTCCGGCGTCGGCAGGTCGGCATCGGCAATCCGCCGCTGCGGCTTGAACAGCCCCGGCAGGTGGGCGTAGTTGTAGATCGACAGGCGGTCGGGATCCATCGCCAGGACCCGTTCCAGGGTCCGGTTGAAGCCCATCACGCTCTGATGCGGCAGGCCGTAGATCAGGTCCACCGACACCGACTTGAAGCCGTTGGCGCGCGCCGCGCGGATCACGTTGGCAGTCTCTTCCTCGCTTTGCACGCGATTGACCGCGATCTGCACGCGCTCGTCGAAATCCTGGACACCGACGCTCATCCGGTTGAAACCGAGCTCGCCGAGCAAGGCCACGGTTTCGGTGTCAACCTTGCGCGGATCAACCTCGATCGAGTACTCGCCACCGTCGAGCAACCTGAAATGCCTGCGCGTCTCGGCCATCAACTGGCGCATCTCGTCGTGCGACAGGAAGGTCGGCGTACCGCCGCCCCAGTGCAGCTGGATCACCTCGTGCTCGCCATCCTTGCCCTCGAGGGCGGCGCTCTGCAGCGCCAGCTCCTTGCCGAGATACTTCAGGTACTTGGCGCTGCGGCCATGATCCTTGGTGATGATCTTGTTGCAGGCGCAGTAATAACAGATGGTGTTGCAGAAAGGGATGTGGAAGTATAATGACAGCGGTCGGCTGATTCCGCCGATGTTGCGCTTGCCGAGCCAGAGTGCGGCAGCCTCGGCGTCAAAGGCCTCGACGAAACGGTCGGCGGTTGGATAGGACGTGTAGCGAGGTCCGTTGACGTCAAAACGGCGGATGATCTGTGGATCGAAGACGAGGTTTTCAGTTGCGAAATTCATTTAACATAGCGCCAAGTTTAGGTTCGATTATGTGGGGATGGATCGTTTTTCCGGTTGACATGGATCAAGCCGACGCAGGTTGCGAATGCCCAATACTATCCCGCTGAATCAGGAGATTTCGCTGTCCGTCATCAAGACGGCCTGTTCCAACTGCAACCTGCGCGAACTCTGCCTGCCGTTCGGCCTCAGCCTTGAGGAACTGGAACGGCTCGACGACCTGATTTCGACTCGCCGCCGGATCAAGCGTGGCGACCACCTGTACCGCGCCGGCGAGCCTTTCGACGCAATCTACGCGATCCGCAGCGGTTTCTTCAAGACCGACGTGCTGCTCGAAGACGGCCGCGACCAGGTGACCGGCTTCCAGATGGCCGGCGAACTGCTCGGTCTCGATGGCATCAGCACCGAACACCACACCTGTAACGCGATCGCACTCGAGGACAGCGAGATCTGCGCGATCCCCTTCTCCCGCCTGGAGAGCCTGTCGCGCGAAATTCACAACCTGCAGCATCATTTCCACAAGGTGATGAGCCGCGAGATCGTCCGCGACCACGGCGTCATGATGCTGCTCGGCACGATGCGCGCCGAGGAGCGCCTTGCCGCCTTCCTGCTCAACCTGTCGCAGCGCTTCACGGCGCGCGGCTTCTCGCACGCCGAGTTCTACCTGCGGATGACGCGCGAGGAAATCGGCAGCTACCTCGGTCTCAAGCTTGAAACCGTCTCCCGCGCCTTCTCGAAGTTCCAGGAGGAAGGCTACATCGCGGTCCAGCAGAAGCACATCCGCATCCTCAACGTCAGCGGCCTCAAGGCCCTGATGAACCACCGCGCCTGAGCGCCGCCGGCGTCAGCGACTCAGGCCCAGCCACAGGCGTTCGCCAGGCTGGTCCCAGTAGGGTTCGTCGCCGAACCGGCGTAGCAGGAAGTCGATGAAGGCCCTGACTTTCAATGGCAGGTGCCGGTTCGGCAGGTGCACCGCGTAGATGAAACGCTCGACCGGCACATAACCCGGCAGGACTTCGACCAGTCGCCCCGCCTGCAACTCGCTGCCGATGATGAAGGTCGGCAGCAGCGCCAGCCCCAGCCCACCCAGTACCGCCTGCGACAGCGCCTCATCGTCGTTGATGCGCAAGCTCCCCGACACCGGCACCGAGATGTCGCCGGCCGGCCCCTGCAGATGCCAGAAACCCTGCGTGGTCAGATAGGTATAGTCGAGGCAGTTGTGCCGTGCGAGATCTTCCGGCAGCTCAGGCACGCCCCAGCGGGCAAGATAGGCCGGGCTGGCGCAGATTTTCCGGCGGATCGGCGCCAGGCGACGGGCAACCAGGTTGCCGCCAGGCTCCGGGGCGATGCGCAGGGCCAGGTCGTAACCCTCATCGACCAGGTTGACCAGACGATCGCTGATCGTCATGTCCACCGACAACTCGGGGTACTGGAGCATGAAATCGGCGAGAGCCGGGGCCACGTGCAGGGTGCTGAAGGCAACCGGCGCACTGAAGCGCAGCCGCCCGCGCGGCGTCTGGTGCAGGCTGCCGATGGTGCTGTCGGCGCGGGCCAGTTCGTCGGCAATACGTTCGCAGTGTTCGAAGTAGGCCTCGCCGACCTCGGTCAGACTGAGCCGGCGCGTGCTCCGCTGCAGCAGCCGGACCCCGAGCGTCGCCTCGAGTCGCGCCACCGACTTGCTAACCCGCGACTTCGAAATCCCCAAACGGGCGGCCGCGCCGGAAAAACTGCGCGCCTTGACGACCTGGGCAAAGAGCAGCATGTCATTGATATCGTGCACGGCCTCTCCACTGTTTCCAATATGGAAACAGTTTTATTCAATCCAGCCGACTTATCAAGCACCGGTCCAACCACTAAGATCGACGATCGATCCATTTGCTTGGCAGCGCCAAACACGAACCAGAAAATATCCTTTAAATGCAACAGACTAACTTGATCATCAGCGAGAGCGATTTCGTCCGCCTGATGTCCATCCAGCCGCCCCCGGATCTGCGCGCGGAGCTTGAGCGCGCCATTGTTATTCCTGACGAATCAATGAATCCCGATATCGTCACGATGGGTTCGCGCGTGCGCTACACCGAACACGAAACCGGCAACAGCCGCGAGGTCGAGATCGTCTTTCCCGACGAAGCCGCCCCGGGTGCCGGCAAGGTATCCGTCTTTGCCCCGGTCGGCGCCGCGCTGATCGGCCTCGGCGTCGGCCATGAAATCGACTGGGATTTCCCCGGCGGCAGCACCCGCCGGCTGACCGTGGTCGAAGTCATCCAGCCGGCCTCGACCGCACCACACTGATCAACAAGGAACCAAGGGAGCCCGCAGCGTGCGCTACAAGTCATTCGCAGAATTCAACCAACATGTTGCCGCACGAAACCCCGGGCAACCCGAGTTTCACCAGGCCGTCGCCGAAGTCATCGAAAGCCTCTGGCCATTCATCCAGGACAACCCCCGCTACGCCGAGCACGGCCTGCTCGACCGCCTGGTCGAGCCGGAGCGGGTGGTGATGTTCCGTGTTTCCTGGGTGGACGATCACGGCGAGGTCCGCGTCAATCGGGGCTACCGCATCCAGCATTCGTCGGCGATCGGTCCGTACAAGGGCGGCATCCGCTTCCACCCCTCGGTAAACCTGTCGATCCTGAAATTCCTCGCCTTCGAGCAGACCTTCAAGAATGCACTGACGACGCTGCCGATGGGCGGCGGCAAGGGCGGCTCCGATTTCGACCCGAAAGGCCGCAGCCCGGGTGAGGTGATGCGCTTCTGCCAGGCTTTCGTCAGCGAACTGTTCCGCCACATCGGCAGCGACACCGACGTACCGGCCGGCGACATCGGCGTCGGCGGCCGCGAGGTCGGCTTCATGGCCGGCATGATGAAGAAGCTATCCAACCGCGCCGACTGCGTGTTCACCGGCAAGGGCCTGAGCTTCGGCGGCTCGCTGATCCGCCCGGAGGCGACCGGCTATGGCACCGTCTATTTCGCCGAGGAGATGCTCAAGCAGCGCGGCAGCAGCTTCGACGGCCTGCGCGTCAGCGTTTCCGGTGCCGGCAACGTCGCCCAGTATGCGGTCGAGAAGGCGATGGCGCTCGGCGCCCGCGTCGTCACCGTCTCCGATTCAAGCGGCACCGTCGTTGATGAGGACGGCTTCAGCACCGACAAGCTGGCCGAACTGATGGACGTCAAGAACCACCGCTACGGCCGCGTCAGCGACTACGCCGCGCGCGTCGGCGCCACCTTCCTGCCTGGCGAAAAACCCTGGCGGGTGCCGGTCGACGTCGCCCTGCCCTGCGCGACGCAGAACGAACTCGACGCCGCCGACGCCCGCGCCTTGCTCGCCAACGGCGTGCGCTGCATCGCCGAAGGCGCCAACATGCCGTCGACAGCCGAGGCAGTGAAGCTGTTCGAGCACAGCGACGTGCTCTACGCCCCGGGCAAGGCCAGCAATGCCGGCGGCGTCGCCACCTCGGGCCTGGAGATGAGCCAGAACGCGATGCGCCTGTCCTGGCCGCGCGAGGAAGTGGACGCCCGCCTGCACCAGATCATGATCGACATCCACGAAACCTGCCTGCGCTACGGGCGCAATGCCGAAGGCAAGGTCAGCTACGTCGATGGCGCCAACGTCGCCGGCTTCGTCAAGGTCGCCGACGCGATGCTGGCGCAAGGCGTCGTCTAGAAGAAGATGGCCGGTTGCCGGGTCAGCGCGACGCCGACGATGTAGGCGTAGCTGAGTCCGGCCAGCAGCACGAAGTGCCGGCGGATCGACGGGGTCCGCCCGCGCTTGAGGGCGATCGTGCCGCAACCGATATAGACGAGCAGGCCAAGGACCTTGGCGGTCAGCCAGCCTTCGACGAAGGGATACTGGCCGCTGAGCCAGGCCAGCGTCAGCGCGCTGCCCAGCAACAGGCTGTCGATGATGTGCGGCAGGCGCCGCGCCAGCGGGTGCTGGAGCAAGGGCGAAGCGCGCCACATCCAGGTTGCGCGTAGGGCGAAGCCGAGGCCGGAAAGAACGACACAGCTCAGATGCAGGTGTTTGATCGCCAGATAGCTCATGCCGGCATCTTCGCCGTTTCGCCGGCACGACGGAAGTCCCGGTGGCGCAGCACCGCGCGCAGCAGGTTGTGGGCCAGCCAGGCGCCGGCGACGATCAGCGCCAGGCCGGCGGGTATGGCCAGCCAGGCCGGCGCGGCGACGCTGACGGTCGACAACGCAAAAGCGACAAAAAAGCTGTGCAGCTGCCCGCGCATGCGCGGCTCGTCGAGCAGCTTGTTCATTGCCGGCACCGCCTTGCCCGGCAGCGAGCGATGCTGCAGGTCGAACCACAGCAGGAAAGGCACGATCTTGTAGAGCATGCCGATGATGAACGGCAGGAAGCCGCCGACCAGCACCAGCACGCCAAGCAGCACCGTCCATTCGGCGGGCAGGACGACGCCGGCCGGCAGCAGCGTCTCGACGATCAGCATCAGCAGCGCCGCCAGCGTCGCGCCCAAGCCCAGCTGCCAGTAGCGGAAAGTCGCATCGGGCCGGGCCCGGCGACGCCCCACCTGGAGTTTCAGTGTCTGCGCGATGAATGCCAGGGCCACGAGGGCGAGCAACAAGCGGCCGATCAGGTTCAGCCAGCCGGCGTCGACCACCACCGCCAGCGTGGACAGCAACAGCGCCGCCAGCGTCGCCGGCGGAAACCACCACGCCGGACGGGCCGGATAGCCCGGCGTCAGCTGGAACATCGGCACCACCACATAAGCGACCGCGGCGAGCAGGACGCCGGCCCAGCCGGCCAGCCCCCAGCCGGCGTGCAGGTTGGCCAGTCCGGGCAAGGCCACCGGCCAGCCGCCGGCGAGCACCAGCAGCATGAACAGGCCGCTGCCGACGGTCGCCGCCAGGGCCAGCAGCGCCAGCTTCAGGCCACGGATGCTCGGACTGGTCGACGGTACCCGGAACACTGCCCGCCCGGCGACACCGAGAAAAACCGCCAGGCCGAGGCCGAGCAACGCCGCAGCCAGCTGCAGCCAGCGTGCCTCGGCGAACAGGAAGCCGGCAGCCATCGCCAGCGCACCGAGATTGATCGCCGGGTGGACCAGCGCCGCGACCAGCGCCGGCCGCGCCAGATTGGCGCCGGCCACCACCGGCAGGATCTGGATCAGCGCACCGAGCATCACCTGGAGCATGAAGCCGATCGTCAACAGGTGGGTGGCTGCCAGCGTCGCCGGCGACCAGCGCGAGCCGAGCAGCGCCCCGCCATCGACGACCAGCAGCACGCCGGCGAGCACGACGAACAGCGGCGCGCTGAGGAAGAAACGCAGCGGCGCCGCCAGCGGCGGGCTCTGTTCGAAGGACAGCAGGGCCTGCATGGCGGGCGCTCAGCAGGTGATGCGGATGGCGAAGGTTCCGTCGGCCAGCAGTTCGCTCTGCCAGCGATGCCCGTTCTGCTGCAGCACGCGATACAGCGGATGCGGCTCGCGATAGAGCAGCAGAAGCATTTCCTCGCCCGGCTGCAGCGTATCGAGCATTTCCATCGTCGCCACGAAAGGCTGCGGCGGCTCCATGTAGCGGGCATCGACCGTGCGTTCGGCGGGAAAGTCCATCAGGCGGCCTCGAGTTCGCTGCGCAGGCGCTCGACCAGGGCCCCGGCGGCGTCGCCGAGCTGCTGGTCGCACATCGGATAGAGCACGTTTTCTTCCTTCATGTTGTGCTGCTGCATGGTGATCAGCAGGCTGTCGGCCTGGCCGAGGAAATCCTCGGTTTTTCCACTTTCCAGGGCGTCGACCGCTGCATCCATCAGCGCCCGCATCTGCTCGTGCTCCATCCGCATCACCTGGGTCGGCCCCATGCGCATGCCGGTGCGTTCCTCGAAGGCTGGAAACAGCGTCGCCTCCTCACCAGTGAAATGGCGCAGAACGGCATCGCGGAACTGGCCGAAAGCCAGCCTGGCCGCCACCAGGTCGCCGTCGCCGGCGGATTGCTCGGCGGCGGCAAACAGGTCATCGCAGTGGCGATGATCCTCCAGCATGAAATCTCGAATGGTCATTTGGGGTCTCGACGGGGTTGAGGTGTATCAGCATTTTCTGCTTCGCTCCACCCGGCTCGCATTGATGGGCATCAAAGCCGCCCGGGAATCTCAGTTGGCGAGCACGCCGACCCTCAGTTCGTCGAACCAGTTGATGAAGCGCTGCACGTCGGCACCACGATAGATCGCCCCGTGCTGCGGGCAGAGCATGTCGATGTCCATCCGGGCGACCCGCTCGCACCAGCTGCGCTTGGCCTCGTTCGAGCCCATCCAGCGCCGGTGGAAGCCCTCGGCGTGGCGGATGTGGCGATCGAAATCGTCGACGAAGAGCCCCTCCTCGCCAGCCGGCAGCAAGGCCGCGCCGACGTCGCCGGAAAACAGGATCCTGGCCTGACGGTCGTAGAGGTGGAAATTGCCCGAGGAATGCAGGTAATGCGCCGGCACGGCCTGCAAGACCAGGCCGTCGAGCGCGATGTCGATGCCGGTGTCGGGAATCGCCACGAAGGTCTCGGCGTTACCGCCGAAATGCGGGATGAAGCTGGCCCACAGCCAGCTGACATAGCAGCGCATGCCCGGGTTGAACTCGAGCCACAGGGCCAGCGACGAGCAGATGTCGGGGTCCTGGTGCGAGGCGAAGATCGCACGCAGCGCCGACGGATCAAACTCGCCCGAGAGCGCCGAGAAAACTGCCGGGAAGACCTCGGCACCGCCCGGATCGAGCAGCATGCCGGCGCCGCCGTGCGTCACCAGATATTCGTTGGTATCGATCAGGTGACCGGGACGCGCCGGATCGCGGACGATGGCCACCCACTTGTGGTCGCCATCCTGGAAAATGGTACTGGTCTTCTTCACCCGCCCCCCGGCTCTATCTGAAAAAATCGGACCGCTGCAGCGCCTGCAGCGAACTGCGTATTTCCTCGACGACCCCGTCGAACTCCCCCGAAACCTGCGCCAGCGGCAGCGCGAAACCCTGGCCGTAGGCTGCCTCGATCTTCGCCGACTTGGCCAGCACGCCCCCCAGCTCGACCAGCTGGAAGGCATCCTCGAGTGCCCGCTGCAACTGCCGGCGCAAACCGGCGAGGCGTTCGCGATGCTCGGCCCCGAGCGCCTCGCGACGGCGGACGACGGCCGCCAGCGCCGGCACCGGCGAAGTACCGGCGGCGGCCTCGAGCAGACACAGGTGGCGGATGTCCTGCAGCACCACCGAGACCTCGGTGACGCAACGGTGGATCAGCTCGCCCAGCGCCCCCATGCTGCTGCGCAGATCCTGCGAGAAGACGCGCAGCTCGTTCGACAGCACGCCGAACCCGAGGGCCGCCGTACCCGCCCGTTTGGCCAGGAAGATCGCATTGAGCGCCATGATGTTGATGCGCAGCGAAACCCGGACGACGGCCTTGATTTCCTCGTTGATGCGGACGATGCGCAACAGGTCGGCGCCGGCCTGCGGCGCCTGCCCGTTGACGGTCGACGACACCGGCAGGCTCATTTTTCGAGCACGTAGGTACCCGGCGCGTCAGCCAGCGCCGGGAACTTGCGGTTGCTTGCCGGGTAGGCCTCGACTTCGTCGCCGGTCCGCTGGTGCAGCCAGGCGGTCCAGTCGTCCCACCAGGTTCCCGGCTTGCGGTCGGCACGTTCGAGCCAGTGCTCCCAGTGCTCGTTGCGCTCCGGCTCGGCGATCCAGTAGGCCCGCTTGGGCGGATTGACCGGCGGATTGACGATGCCGAGGATGTGCCCCGAGGTCGACAGCACGAAACGCACCGGCGCCTTGACATTGACGTACTTGCGGATCCGGTAGCACTGCTTCCACGGCGCAATGTGGTCGTCCTCGGCGGTCACCGCGTAGAGCGGCTGGACGATGCGGTCGAGATCGATCGGTTCGCCGGCGATGCTGAGCCGGTCGCGCTTGATCAGGTTGTTGTTGAGGTACATCTCGCGCAGGTAGTAGCTGTGCATCGCCTGCGGCATGCGCGTCGAATCGCAGTTCCAGAAGAGCACGTCGAACGGCGGCAGCGATTCGCCGAGCAGGTAGCTATGCACCCAGTAGCTCCAGATCAGGCTGTTCGAGCGCAACAGCCGGAACGAGGTCATCATGTCGTTGCCGTCGAGATAGCCGGTCTTGGCCATCTTTTCCTCGAGCGCGGCGACGCAGCTTTCGTCGATGAAGACGTCGATGTCGCCTGGATGCGAGAAATCGGTCAGCGTGGTGAACAGGGTCCAGTGCGCGACCGGCATCTGGTCCGCAGTGAAGCGCTTGTTGGCCCAGGCCATGTAGGTCGACACCAGGGTGCCGCCGATGCAGTAGCCGACCAGATGCACCTGCGGCTGCCGGCAGAACTCGCCGGCGACACGCACCACCTCGTTGACGCCCTCGAGCAGGTAGTCGTCGAACCGGACGTCGCGCATCGTCTCGTCGGGATTCTTCCAGCTGGTGATGAAGACCGAGAAGCCCTGCCCGGTCAGGTACTTGACCAGGCTCTTCTTGGCATTCAAATCAAGAATGTAGAACTTGTTGATCCACGGCGTGACGATGACGATCGGCATTGCCCGCACCTTGTCGGTGGTCGGCGCGTAATGGATCAGCTCGACCAAGCGGTTGCGGAAGATCACCTTGCCCGGCGTCGTCGCCAGGTCCTTGCCGACGACGAAGGCGTCGGGTTCGACCATCTGGATGTTCTTGGCGGCGATGTCGCGCTGCAGGTTGGCCCAGCCCTGGCGCAGGCTCTCGCCCTGGGTCGCGACGCAGCGCTCGATGGCGGCCGGGTTCGACCAGAAGAAATTGGTCGGCGCCACCGCGTTCAGCCACTTGCGGAACCAGAAGGCCGCCCGCCGGCGTTCCTTGTCGGACAGCCCCGGGGTTTCGAAAGCCATGTCCTGCAGACGGTGGGTGAAGGCCAGATACCACTCCTTGACGATGTCCCACGAGGCCGAATCGGTCCACACCGGATCGGCGAAGCGGGCATCGTCGGCGTGCGGCTGGATCACGTCGTCGGAAGCGATGCCCATGGCCCGTCGGGCAACGTGGGCCTGCAGCGCGAACAGGTCGCCGGACAGCGCGCTGACGGCGCGGGCCAGTTCCTGCGGATGCATCAGCCAGGCCATCTGGGCATTGAGCAGCGAGGTGGTCGCGCCGAACGGATCGATCGCCTGGCTGACCGCCTTGCCCAGGGACTCCGCCGGGCTCAGGCTGGAAAGGTCGAGGGTGTCGTGCTTGGCTGAACTTGCGGGCATCGGGCTATCTCCGGTCGATTTGATGACGATATCTTACAGCGTGACGAAGCTGCCGGGTTGCGGCAGATGTACCTGCGTCCAGCCGAAACGCTCGTGGACCGCCTGCGCAAAATCAGCCGACGCCGAGGCCTCGCCGTGCACCACGAAAAGCTGCCCCGGCGGCTTGCGGAAACCGGCCAGCCAGTCGAGCAGCGCCGCCTGGTCGGCATGCGCCGAGAGACCGCCGACCGTACAGATTTTCGCCCGCACCGGCACCGTCTCGCCGAAGATGCGCACCAGCCGGGCACCATCGACCAGGCGCCGGCCAAGCGTCCCGGCAGCCTGGAAGCCGGCGATCAGGATCGTGCATTCGCTGCGCCGCAGGTTCTCGCGCAGGTGGTACTTGATCCGCCCGGCGTCGCACATGCCCGAGGCCGAGACGATCACCGCCCCGTGGCGGATGTCGTTGAGCTGCCGCGAACGCTCGACGTCGGCGACGAATTCGACATTGACCTTGTGCGGATGCGCTGCCTGCCAGGCGATCAGTTCGCGGGTCGGCGCGTCGAGCAGGTAGTCGTGTTCGAGGGTGATCCGCGTCGCGGCGTTGGCCATCGGCGAATCGACGTAGATCTTCAAGGGCTCGAGCCGTCCCTGGCGGACCAGGTCGGTCAGCAGGTAGAGGATTTCCTGGGTCCGCCCGACGGCGAAGGCCGGGATCACGACATTGCCACCGGCCGCCCAGGTCCGCCGGAAGGCGGCGACGATCTCGTCCTCGGTCTCGGCGACCGGACGGTGCAGGCGATTGCCGTAGGTCGATTCGATGAGCACCGCGTCGGCCAGCGCCGGCGGCTTTTCCGGGTCGTTCAGCAAGGGCCGGCCGGACATCCCGAGATCGCCGGAAAACACCAGTTTTCGCGGTCGACCGCCAGATTTGACCGAAATCTCGAGCGCCGCCGAGCCGAGGATGTGACCGGCGTCATGGAAGCAGACCTCGATGCCCTCGGCCGGCCGCAGATGCTGGCCGTAGTCGACCGGATGCACCAGTTTCAGCGCGGCCAGCGCCTGCGCGACGGTGTACAGCGGCGGCTGGATGCCGCGCTCGCTGCGACCACGCCGACGCCGGTTGCGCAACTGCCATTCGGCTTCCTTTTCCTGGATGTGGGCGGCATCGGGCAGCAGCACCTCGATCAGCGCCCGGGTCGCCCGGGTCGCATAGACCGGGCCGCGGAAACCGAGCATCGCCAGACGCGGCAGCAAACCGGAATGATCGATGTGGGCGTGGGTCAGCAGCACGAAATCGAGGCGTCGCACGTCGAAACCGAAATCGAGGGCGCCTTCGTTCTTGCGCCGCGCCTCGGCGCCGCCCTGGAACATGCCGCAATCGACCAGGAAGCGATACTCGCCGGTATCCACCAGGGTGCAGGAGCCGGTCACCTCGCCGGCTGCGCCGAAAAAGCCAAGTCGCATGTTTGAAATCCTCCGGACTTGGCGTAGCATGAACCTCAACAAGGCGGAAATCAACGCCAGCAGACCATTTCAGGAGGTAAAGCATGTTCAAGCACATTCTCGTCCCGACCGATGGTTCAGAGCTCTCGCGAGCCACCGCGCAACGCGCCGTCGCCTTCGCCGCCGAAGCCGGCGCCCGGATCACCGCTTTTTACGCCAAGCCGGAATACCCGATCGCCTACTTCGGCGAAGGTGCCCTGATCGACCCGACGACGCCGGAGAAATTCACCGAAATGGCCGAGCAGCAGGCCAGCCAGTTCCTCGACGAGGTCGCCGGCTGGTGCCAGGCCGCCGGTGTCGCCTGCAGCACCGCCTCGGCAACCAGCGACGTACCCTACGAAGCGATCATCAAGGCTGCCGAAGACGCCGGCTGCGACCTGATCTTCATGGCCTCGCACGGACGCCGCGGGATCAGCGGCTTCCTGCTCGGCAGCGAGACAAACAAGGTGCTGACCCACTCCAAGGTCCCGGTACTCGTCTATCGTTGATTGTCCGGGCCGCCGGCCGGCCCCGTCGTTTCCGCGGCCCGGCCGCCGCTCCCGCTGATGGCATCTCCCCGCTCCAGTTTCCGCTTCCGGCGCCAGATTCTGCTCCCTGTCAGTCTGGCGCTGCTGGCGCTGGTCGTCGTCTTCAGCGCCGGTTTCCACCACCATCTCGACCGACTCGAACAGGCCACCACCCGCCAGGCCGGCGAGCAGGTCAGGAAAGCCTGGCAGCGCCTTGAAGGCGAGCACATTCGCCACCTCGACTGGTTCGCCCGCGAAATCGCCGCCACGCCGGCGTTGCGCGAGGCCTTCCGCAACGGCGATCGCGACCGTCTGCTGGCCGCCAGCCAGCCGCGCCTGGCGGCGTTGCGGGCGGAATTCGGCATCACCCACTGGTACTTCATCGGCCCCGACCGGCAGGCTGTGCTCCGGGTGCATGCGCCGCAGCGCCGCGGCGGCATCGTCAAGCATCGCGCCCTCGACCAGGCGATCGCCACCGGCAAGCCTGCCAACGCCCTTGAGCTCGGCGCCCGCGCCACCTACACGCTACGCCACATCCAGCCGTGGATCGACGATGGCCAACTGATCGGCTACATCGAGCTTGGCGTCGATGTCGAGCGCTTCTCCGGCGAAATCGAAAAAGCCCTCGCCGTCGACGTCATCGCCGCCATCGACAAGCGCCACATTGACGAGCAGGCCTTCAATACCGGCAAGCAACTCCTCGATTTCAGCGGCGAATGGAACGAGGAGCCGAACATCGCCATCCTCTACCGCCGTAGACCGGGTCTTCCCGCGGCCCTGTCCGAGCGCTGGAACGCGCAACCGGCCGGGGACCCCGAGACTGTCTTTGCCTTCGAAGACAGCGGTCGCATCTGGTCGGCAACCCTGTTGCCGCTACCCGACATAGACCACCGGGCGATCGCCTCGCTGGCCGTCCTGCGCGAGGTCACCGCCGAGCGAACCGACGGCCGGCACAAGTCGCTGTTGGCGTTTGCCGCCGCCAGTACCCTGGCCCTGCTGCTCGGCCTGGCGCTATCGCGCCGGACACGGGCGATCGAGCAGCGACTGCAGGCCGCGCACGGCTCCCTGGAAGAGAACGAACAACGCTTCCGCGACATCTTCTCGACCAGTTCCGACTGGTGGTTCTGGGAAACCGACAGCGCGCTGCGCTTCACCTTCTTCTCCGACAACGCCGCCAGCCTGCTTGGCGTCGAACCCGGCGAATTCCTCGGCAAGTCGCGACCGGAAGTGATGGCGATGGCAACGCTGGAGGAACAGGCACGGATGCAGGCCCATTTTGCCGATCTCGAGGCACGCCGTCCCTTTCATCGCTTCGAGTACCAGGCCCGTCTGCCCGACGGACGGGTGATCTGGCTGGCCTCCAGCGGCGTCCCGGTGTTCGACGGCAAGGGCGATTTCCTCGGCTATCGGGGCGCGGCCACCGACATCACCGTCCGCCACGAACGAGAAGCCGCCGAATTCGATGCTCGCGAGGGGGCCGAAGCCAAGTTCGCGATCGCCCGCATCCTCCAGGAAACCCGACGGCCACTGGCCGAGCGCTTCAGCGAGGCACTGGCCATACTCGGCAGCATGCGCGGCATGCTCGGCGAACAAGACCGGCGGCGTGGCCGCATCCTGCTGCACACGCCGGACGGCAACCTGCCCGACTGCCACGAAGCCGGCGATGCATCCCCGTTGCCGTGCCGGCAGGCCGGCGACAAGGTCGTCGTCATCGACGACTGCACGCCAACCGGCCACGGTCACTACCTGGTGCCGCTGCGTCTCGGCGACGACGCACTCGGCGTCCTCTGCCTGCCCAGCGTCGCCCGGCCGCCGCGCTCGCCGATCCGGCTCGATACCCTGCAGCAGATCGGCGGCCTGTTCGCACTGGCGATCGCCAATGCCCGGGCACTCGCCGCCGAGCATCAGGCGCTCGCCGAGGCCGCGGCGGCCAGTCGGGCCAAGAGCGAGTTCCTGGCCAACATGAGCCACGAGTTGCGCACGCCGATGAACGGCATCATCGGCATGACCGAACTGCTGCTGACCACGCCGCTGGCCGGCGATCAGCGCGAATGCGCGGAAACCGTCCGGCAGAGCGCCAACAGCTTGCTGGTGGTGATCAACGACATCCTCGACTTCTCGAAGATCGAAGCCGGCAAGCTGCGCGTCGAGCGGATCGCCTTCGACCTCGACAGGCTGCTGCGCCAGACCTGCGACCTGCTGGCCGTGCTCGCCGCCGAGAAACAACTGGACTTCACCTGGACGCTGGCGCCCGCCGGCGGCGCAACGGTGTACGGCGATCCCGGCCGGCTGCGTCAGGTGCTCAACAACCTGATCGGCAACGCGATCAAGTTCACCGACCACGGCCATGTCGCACTGACCGTCAGCATCAGCGGCGACCAGTTGCGCTTCACGGTCAGCGACAGCGGCATCGGCATCCCGGCGCAGCAGATGGCGCGCCTGTTCGAGCCGTTCTTCCAGGGCGACGGCTCGACCACCCGGCGTTTCGGCGGCACCGGGCTGGGCTTGTCGATCAGCCGCCGGCTGGTCGAGATGATGGGTGGCGAAATCGGCGTCGACAGCGTCGCCGGCGAAGGCTCGACCTTCTGGTTCACGCTGCCGGCGGGGCCGGCCGAAAACTAGGCGGCGAGCGCCTGCCAGGCATCGAGACGGGGATTGGCGAGCAAGCGGACGAGACAGAGCATGGCCTCGTCCATCGCCGCCTCGGCGCCGGCCCCCGGCGGCTGGCCGAGCGCGAAGGCCTCGCCGCGCACGGCCAGGGTGAAGGCCGGCGGCGGCTCGCGGCCTTCGGTCTGGCGATAGACCTGGAGCACCGCCTCCGGCGGTAGCGCGTGCGTCGAATGGGTGATCACGGTCGACGGCCCGATTTGGCGAAAAACCACCGCCTGCGGCTGGTTGACCGCAGCGTCGATGAACAGCGCCAGGCTGCGCCCCTCGAGGTCGAGGGCGTGCTCGATGTTGAGCTGGAAATCCTCGATCAGCTCGACTTCGGCTTCGCGCCCCCGGTTTTTCAGCCATTCGGCGAGTCGACCGCAAAGCAGCGGACCGATCGCATCATCGCCGCGGCTCGGGTTGCCGACGGCGAACACGACGACCGGCGCGCTCACCCGCCGCGACTCATGCGATCGACCAGGGCGCCGTCGGCATCGACCAGCTCGACGGTCATCGGCATCTTGCCGAGCGCGTGCGTGGCGCAGGACAGGCAGGGATCGTAGGCACGGATCGCGCACTCGATGTGGTTGAGCAGGCCTTCGGTCAGCTCGCGCCCGTCGAGATACTGGCGGGCGACGGTACGGATCGACTCGTTCATCGCCTGGTTGTTGTTGGTCGTCGACACGATCAGGTTGCAGTAGGTGACCTGATCGTCTTCATTGACGCGGTAGTGGTGGAACAGCGTGCCGCGCGGCGCCTCGATGACGCCGACCGCTTCCGGCCGGCGGGTGCCGCGGTCGGCCATCAGGTCATGGCCGAGGATGTCGTTATCGTGGAGCAGGTCGCGGATCATCTCGGCGGCATGCAGGATCTCGATCAGCCGTGCCCAGTGGTAGACCAGCGTGCCATGCACCGGCTTGCCGTTGCCCAGCGCCAGCATCTTCAGCCGCTCGGCCTCGGCCAGCGGCGTCGCCAGATAGCTCGCCGCCTGCACGCGGGCCAGCGGGCCGACCTTGTACCAGCCGTCGTCGGCGCCCAGGCTGCGGATGTGCGGGAACTTCATGTAGCTCCACGGCTTGATCTCTTCCTGCAGCACCTGCTGGTAGTCGGCGTAGTCGACCTGGTCGAAAATCGTCCGTCCGGCGGCATCGACCGCGCGCAGGGCACCATGGTAGAAATCGAGCGCGCCGTCGGCGCGGACCAGGCCCATCATGCTCGCCGGGGTATCGCCGAAAACGTTGTAGAAGCCGGGATTGGTCTCGTGCAGCCGGCGCACCATGTCGATCGCGCCCTGCGTCCAGACGATCATCTGGTCGATGTCGCGCGCCATTTCGTCGCGTTCGGCGACGCTCAGCGCCTTGTTCACCCCGCCCGGGATGGCGCCGGTGCCATGCACGCGCTTGCCGGCAACATGGCGGATCACTTCCTGGCCGAACTTGCGCAGCAAGACGCCCTGCTTGGCGATCTCGGGAAAATCGAGGGCGACGCCGACGATGTTGCGGCGGGTGAGGTCGCTGTCGAAACCGAGCAGCAGGTCGGGCGAGGCCAGGTGGTAGAAATGCACCGCGTGCGACTGCACGATCTGGCCGTAATGCAGCAGCCGGCGCAGCTTTTCGGCCGTCGCGGTGAGTTGACCGTAACCGGCGATCAGGTCCATCGCCTTGACCGCCGCCAGCTGGTGGCTGACCGGGCAGATGCCGCACAGGCGCTGGACGGTGACCGGCACCTCCCAGTAAGGACGGCCTTCGATGAAGACTTCGAAGCCGCGGAACTCGACGATGTGCAGGCGGACCTGGTGGATCTTGTTGTCCTGGTCGAGCAGCAGCGTGACCTTGCCGTGGCCCTCGACCCGGGTCACCGGATCGATCGCGACCCGGCGCAGGGTTTCGGGATGGGCGGCAGTTTCCAGTTCGAACATGGGGGACTCCGTTCAGTCGAATTTGAGCAGGGGATGCTCGATCCGGGGCGTGCGCCCGGTCAGCAGGTCGGTCATGAACTTCCAGATGGTGTCGCCGGAGGGCGGACAGCCGGGCAGGAAGTAATCGACACGGACGATCTCGTTGATCGGATAGACCTTGTCGAGCAGCAGCGGCAGCTCCGGGTCGTTCGGGATCGCGGTCGAGCCGTCCGGCGTGCGATAGACCTGCTGCAGGCACTGGCCGACGTCGAGATGGTTGCGCTGCGCCGGCAGACCGCCATTGACCGCGCAGGCGCCGAGGGCAACGACCATCTTCGAATTGGCGCGCAGCTCGCGCAGGACATGGACGTTCTCGGCGTTGCAGACACCGCCCTCGACCAGCGCGACGTCGCAACGCTGGCTGCAATGCTTGATGTCGGTGATCGGCGAACGGTCGAAATCGACCAGTGCGGCGAGTTCGAGCAGGCGCTCGTCGATGTCGAGGAAGGACATGTGGCAGCCGAAGCAGCCGGACAGCGAAGCGGTGGCGACGCGCAACTTGCGCGGGGTCAGCGGTGCATTCATTTGACGAGCTCCTCGGTCACCGGAACGATCGGAATGTGTCGCCGGGCCAGATAATCGACCTGCCGGCTGATCGGCGCCGCGTCGAACTGGCGCTGGCCGATCGGCACCGCGTAGCCGACCCGCTTGGGCAGGATCGCGCCGACTGGACAGACGTGCGCGGCACGGTCGTCGATCGACAGTTCGCTGTCGCCGAGCAATCCGCTCGGCGAATTGACGACGATCCTCGACTCGGCGCCCCGGCCGGCGAGCATGAACACCGACTTGCCGTCGAGGTCGCGGCTGGCGCGGACGCACAACTCGCACATCACGCAGCGGTTGAGGTCGAGCCAGACGTCGGGATGCGTGGTATCGACCGGACGCGCCGGAAAAGCGTGGCGGAAGTGCGGGGTCAGCATCTCGAGATCGTAGGCCAGGGCCTGCAGCTGGCAGTTGCCGCTCTTCTCGCAGCCGGGGCAGAAGTGGTTGCCCTCGACGAAAAGCATCTGCAGCAACACCCGGCGGCGGTCGTTGAGGGCCGGCGAGTTGTTCTCGACCTCGATCCCCGGCATCGCTTTCTGGGTGCAGGCCGAACCGTTGCGGCCGTTGACCACGACCGTGCACAGCTTGCAACTGCCGTGCGGGGTCAGCTCCGGATGGTGGCAGAGGTGCGGAATATAGACGCCGGCGGCGAGCGCCGCCTCGAGGATGGTCTGGCCGGGCGTGAAGGCGATGCGCTGGCCGTCGATGGAAAAGCTGTTGGCGCTGCTGATGTCGCTCATGCTTCCTCTCCGAGGTGGGCGGCCGCGTCGTCGCGGCCGGTCAGTTCACGGGCGCGGGCCAGGGCCGCGTCGAGATCGAAGGCCGGCACGAAATCGGTTTCGGCCAGCCGGCGCTCATACGCCGGGCGGAACTTCTGCACGGTATCGGCGACCGCGTTGCCGGCCGTCTGGCCGAGACCGCAATGACTGCCGGGCTTGAGCACCTGCTGCAGGCGCAGCAATTCGTTCATCTCGTACTGGGTACCGCGGCCGTCGGCGATCTTGTCCATGATGTTCTTGAGCAGGCTGGTGCCGACCCGGCACGGCGTACAGAAGCCGCAGGACTCATGGGCGAAGAAATGCGAGAAATTGCGGGCGACCTCGAACATGTCGCGCTGCTTGCCGAAAATCATGAACGAACCGGCGGTGGGGACATCCTCGAAGGCGATGCGCCGGCCGAACTCGCGCTCCGACAGGCAGACACCGGAAGCGCCACTGATCTGGACGGCGATCGCTTCCTGGGCGCCGCAATCCTCGAGCACCTGGGCGATGCGCACGCCGAAGGCGTACTCGTAGAGGCCAGGCCGCTCGCAATCGCCGGAAACCGACAGGATCTTGGTCCCGGTCGACTGCTTGGTGCCGATCGCCTCGTACCAGGCCCCGCCGTGGATCGCGATCTCGGTCACCTTGGACAGGGTCTCGACGTTGTTGACCACGGTCGGCTGGCCCATGTAGCCCGAGGTCACCGGGAAAGGCGGACGCACCCGGGGGCGTCCGGCCTTGCCCTCGAGCGATTCGATCAGCGCCGTTTCCTCGCCGCAGACATAGGCGCCGGCACCGAGGTGGATCTCGATGTCGAAATCGAAGCCGGCGACGCCGCCGATGCTGCGCCCGAGCAGGCCGGCGCTGCGCATCCCGGCGAGGTAGGCTTCGAGTTGCGGCAGCAGGTAGAGGTATTCGCCGCGCAGGTAGAGAAAGCCCTGGCTGGCACCGACCACGTAGGCGGCGATGGCCATGCCCTCGAAGACGCGGCCGGCGTACGACTGCAGCAGCACGCGGTCCTTGAAGGTACCTGGTTCGCCTTCGTCGGCATTGCAGACGATGTAGCGGGTGTCGCCGTTCGCGTTGCGACAGGCATCCCACTTCACTGCCGTGGTGAAGCCGGCGCCGCCGCGCCCGCGCAGGTTCGACAGTTTCATTTCGCCGAGCATGCCGTCACGACCGCGGGCAATCGCCGCGTGTACCGCCTTGCCGGGTTCGTGCGGCGTGCCGAGCAGCATGTCGGCGCGATGGATGTTGTCCTCGACGACGAAGAACTCGGCCGGCCACTGGCTGAGCGGCACCTTGCCGCGGACGAGGTCGCAGATCTCGTCGACCCGGCGCGGCGTCATCCGGGTGATCGTCCGGTTGTTGACCAGAATCGCCGGCCCCTGGTCGCACATCCCGGTGCACGAGGTGTAATCGACACTGACCAGGCCGTCATCCGAAACCTTGCCCGGTTCCAGGCGCAGGCGCTTGAGCATGTGCTCGAACAATGCCTGGTTGCCGGCCATCCGGTCGGTGATGTTGTCCGAGAACAGAATCCGGTAGCGCCCCCGGTTCTCGCGATAGAAAAAGGCGTAGAAATCGCGCGTGCTCTTCACCTGCGCATACGAGATGCGCAGGCGCTCGGCCAGCCAGGCGGCGGTTTCGTCGGAAATGAAATCGGCCACTTCCTGGACTTCGCGCAGGATCTGGACCAGGCGATCGGGGCGCGCACGATGTCGTAACAAGATGGGCTCGATCAGGTTGGCAAGCTCGGTAGAGACGAACACGGTTGGCATCCCCAGGCAGAAAGACCCCAGTACTTTAGTGGTTTGCCGACAGGACAATTTGCGCTGGGTCAACAAAATGCCATCCGGAAACCTTTCTGAAAGAAAACCCGAAAACACGCACAAGACCTTGAAAACGATAGGGTTTATCCCCACACGACAGCAACGCCGATGGCATTTTTTGTGCACTACAGCAACAGTGTTACAAGGCAGCACCAGGCGCTCCCCGAAACCTCGCGCCGGCACCGGGAAAAAGCCATGTTTTCCGCATCACAAAACGGAAATGCACATGCTGGAAACTGGCGCTCGCCTGACCATGCCGCTGCGCTGCCGGAAACGTGATAATCTGGCGCAAATGGTGCAATGCAGCAGCAGACCGAATTTTTCCAAACAACTTCGCAAGGAAGCAGCATGAACTCCACCACCGCCTCCGCCGCCCTCCCGCTCGCCGGCAAGAAGGGCCTGATCACCGGCATCGCCAACGACAAGTCGATCGCCTACGCGGTCGCCAAGGCAATCGTCGCCCTCGGCGGCGAAATCGCCATCACCTACCAGAACGAAAAGACCGCCAAGTACACCCAGCCGCTGGCCGAGGCGCTCGGTGCCAAGCTGTTCCTCAAGCTCGACGTTGCCGAGGAAGGCAGTCTCGAAGGCGTCATCGCCCAATGCGGCGAGGCCTTCGGCGAAATCGACTTCGCCGTCCATTCGATGGCCTTCTGCAACGCCGACGACCTGCACGGCCGCGTCATCGACGCCTCCGAAGCCGGCTTCGATTCGGCGATGAACGTCTCCTGCCACAGCTTCCTGCGCATGGCCAAGGCGCTCGAGCCGCTGATGGCCCACGGCGGTTCGCTGATCACCATGTCCTACCTCGGCGCCGAGCGCGTCGTGCGCAACTACGGCGTCATGGGCATCATCAAGGCGGCGCTCGAATCGGCCGTCCGCTACATGGCCTACGACCTCGGCCCCAAGGGCATCCGCGTCTTCGCCGTATCGCCCGGCCCGATCATGACGCGGGCGGCTTCCGGCATCGCCAACTTCAACAACCTGCTCGATTCCGACGCCCAGAAGGCGCCGCTCGGTCGCACCGTGACCATCGACGAAGTCGGCGCCCTGACCGCCTTCCTGTGCACCTCGGGCTCCTCGGGGATGACCGGGCAGACGATCTACGTCGACGCCGGCGCCCACATCGTCGCCTGATTCGCCTTCCCTTGCCGCAGGTCAAGGCGTCCGGCCCTGACCTGCCCTAGGCTGGCAGAACTTTCGTCCCGCCGAGGAGAAGCTCATGGCCGACAACCCCGCCACGATCATTCCCGACCCCGTCCCCGATCATCCGCTGCTCAAGGGCAGGCGGGAGATCGGGCGCGGCGAGAGCACCATCGTCGTCGAAGGCGACACCGTCGACGGCCAGGAACGGGTCTTCAAGATCCTCTCCTCGCCGACCGACTATGCTTACTACACGGCGCCGGACCGCCCGACCGGCCGCCATTTTCCGATCGTCTTCGCCGACCACGGGACGGCCGGCCGCTCCAGCCGCGGCTTTCCCTTCCACATCGTCGAGGTCGAGCGTCTCTATCCGCTGCCTGGCAGCGGCGAAACGGCCGAGGTCGCGACCAAGATCTCGACCGCCTATTTCGATGCCTGCATGATGTGGCGCAACCTGGCCCAGGACATGGGCCGGATCGCCCTGCACCACCTCACCGCGACACCGATGGGCTGGGCCGATACCGTGCGCGAGTCGCTGCAGGCACTGGAAACCTTCTCCGGCGAATACGGCGCCCTGCCCGACCTGATCAAGGCCGACAACCTGATGATGCGCAAGGATGGCACGCTGGTCTTTTCCGACCCGGTCTTCATGGAATGAAAAATCGCCTTTTTTGCCGGTCGACCGTCAAATGACCATCAACCACGTCTTCTACACCTCGCGCAAGCTCGCCGAATCGCTGCAGGGCAACCCCTACATGGCGGTGATCTCGATCACCGATCCGACCACCCCGGAAGCGCGGCTCGACCCGCTGTTCCGCCATGTGCTGCGCCTCTCCTTCTTCGACGCGGTGCCGGCCGACGAATTCCAGCCGACGCTGCCCGGCCTGTTCGACCGCACGATGGCCCGCCAGATCGACGCCTTCGTCCGCGAAATCCAGGCGGCGCCCTTCGCCTTGTCGATGATGGTCCATTGCGAGTACGGCGTCAGCCGCTCGGCGGCAGTCGCGCTGTTCGTCGAGGCCGTTTCCGGCGCCCCGCTGGAAGCCCGCGAATTCACCTACGAAGCCAACCCGTGGGTGGTGGACACGCTGCAGGCGCTGCACCCCGAAATTTCCATCGACGTCCCGACGCCGGACGCTGCGCGCGAACGCCGCAACGCCGCCCGGGCCTGAGCCCATTCCTCATCCCAGGGAGCCCACCATGTCCGAGACCAGCGAAGCCCGCTATCTCACCAACAAGACCTACGCCGAGATCGCCGTCGGCGACAGCGCCAGCCTGACGCGCACGCTGATGCCGGAAGACGTCAAGCTGTTCGCGATCCTGACCGGCGACGTCAATCCGGCGACGATCGACCCGAAGTACTCGGAAAGCGGCATGTTCCGCGAAGCCATCGCCCACGGCATGTGGAGCGGCTCGCTGATCTCGACCGTGCTGGCGACGCAGTTTCCCGGGCCGGGCACGATCCTGGTCGACCAGTCGCTGCATTTCGCCCGGCCGGTGACCATCGGCGACCGCATCGTCATCACCGTCACCGTCCGCCAGAAGTTCGATCACAACCAGCACATCCTGTTCGACTGCGTATGCACCAACCAGGAAGGCCTGCCGGTGGTGCGCGGCACCGCCGAGGTCCTGGCACCGACCGAGAAGGTCTCGCAACTGCAGGAAGGCCATCTGCCGGCCATCCACATCGACGACAAGCACGCCCGCTACACCCAGCTGCTGTCGCGGGTGAAAGGGCTGGAGCCGATTCCCACCGCAGTCGCCCACCCGTGCGATCTGGAATCGCTGAAGGGACCGGTGCAGGCGTTCCAGGCCGGGATCATCGAACCCATCCTGGTCGGCCCGGAGAACAAGATCCGTGCCGTCGCCGAGGAATTCCGCATCGACCTGTCCGGCATCCGCATCGTCAATGCCGCGCACAGCCATGACTCGGCGGCGCTCGCCGTATCGCTGGTCAAGACCGGCGATGCCGAGGCGTTGATGAAGGGCAGCCTGCACACCGACGAGCTGATGAGCGAGGTCGTCGCCCGCGCCAACGGCCTGCGCACCAACCGCCGGATCAGCCACGTCTTCCTGATGGACGTGCCGACCTACCACCGGCCGCTGCTGATCACCGACGCGGCGATCAACATCGCACCGACCCTGGAAGAGAAGGTCGACATCATCCAGAACGCCATCGACCTCGCCCACGTGCTCGGCATTCCCGAACCCAAGGTGGCGATCCTGTCGGCGGTCGAGACGGTCAATCCGAAAATCGAATCGACGTTGCACGCGGCGGCGCTGTGCAAGATGGCCGACCGCGGCCAGATCAAGGGCGGCATCCTCGACGGCCCGCTCGCCTTCGACAACGCGGTCTCGATCGTCGCCGCCAAGACCAAGGGCATCAAGTCGGCCGTCGCCGGCCATGCCGAAATCCTCGTCGTGCCCGACCTCGAATCCGGCAACATGGTGGCCAAGCAGCTCGAATACCTGGCCAACGCGCTGACCGCCGGCATCGTGCTCGGCACCAAGGTTCCCATCGTCCTGACCAGCCGCGCCGACACGGCCGAGACGCGTACCGCGTCCTGCGTGATCGCCGCCCTGGTCGCCCACGCCAAACGCGCCAAGGAAAACGCATGAGCCACACCAAGCAAGGCATCCTGACCATCAATGCCGGATCGTCGTCGATCAAGTTCGCCCTGTTCCCGCTCGCCCACCCAATCTCGCCCGAAGCCGAGGTCTCCGGCCAGATCGACGGGATCGGCACCAACGCCACCAAGCTGGTCGCCAAGAACCGCGCCGGCGAGCGCATCGCCGACCAGGCCATCGTCGGCGAAGCAGTCAGCCACACGCAGGCGCTCGATGCGATGCTGCAGTGGTTCCTCGCCACCTACACCGGCTGGCAGATCGTCAGCGTCGGTCATCGCGTGGTACACGGCGGCGACCGCTACTCGGCGCCGATCGTCGTCGACGAGACGGTGCTCGGCCACCTCGAAAGCTTCATCCCGCTGGCGCCGCTGCACGAACCGCACAACGTCGCCGGGATCAAGGCCCTGCAGGCGCTGCTGCCGGAAGTGCCGCAAGTGGCCTGCTTCGACACTGCCTTCCACCGCAGCCAGCCGGAAGTGGCCCAGCTTTTTGGCCTGCCACGGGCGTTGACCGCAGAAGGCATCAAGCGCTACGGCTTCCACGGCCTGTCCTACGAGTACATCGCGCGGGCGCTGCCGCAGCATTCGCACCGTGCCGACGGCCGTGTCGTCGTCGCCCACCTCGGCAACGGCGCCAGCATGGCGGCGATGGTCAACCGCAAATGCGTCGCGACGACGCTCGGCTTCTCGACCATCGACGGTCTGATGATGGGTACCCGCTGCGGCAACCTCGACCCCGGCCTGGTCCTCCACCTGATGGAAACCAAGGGGCTCTCGGTCAAGGACATGACCCGCATCCTCTACAAGGAATCCGGCCTGCTCGGCGTCTCCGGCATCAGCCAGGACATGCGCACGCTGCTGGCGAGCAGCAAGCCGGAAGCCCGCGAGGCGGTCGACCTGTTCTGCTACCGCATCGCCCGCGAACTCGGCTCGCTCGCCGCCGCAGCCGGCGGCATCGACGCCCTGGTGTTCACCGGCGGCATCGGCGAACATGCTGCCGAGGTTCGCCGCCGCGTCTGCCTGCAGGCGGAATGGCTGGGCATCCGCGTCAATCCGGAAGCCAATGCCCGCCACGACGTGGTCATCAGCGCCGGCAACAGCAACGTCGACGTCCTGGTCGTCCCGACCAACGAGGAGTGGATGATGGCCCACCACGCACAAACGCTGTTGGCCCTTTAACAAATCTTTTTTGCCCCTCGGCCCCGCCGGCGAAAGTTGGCGGGGCCTTGTTTTTTCGGGCTTTTCCGGGGCATGACGACGGCACTTTCCGGCGATGCAGAAAACACTGCATGTAGTCAACGTATTGCCGCCACCCACTATATCTAGTAGATTCCCTCCCCAGCCAGCAACCCTACAAGATCTGCAGAGAGGAGTCTTCAATGAGCAAAATCGCCGAGCAGCTGTCACTGACCGACATTCCAGCGCCGCCGCAATTCGCCCCGCTGCCGGAGCAGGAAATCTCCGGCGAGGTGCTTGTTGAAAAGTACGCGAAGGGCAAGGAAACCAATGTCCACGACGTGCGCAAGCGCGTCGCCTGGGCGCTCGCCCAGGTCGAGCAGGAAGCCGACCGCGCCCACTGGGAAGGCAAGTTCCTGTGGGCCCAGGAAAACGGCTTCATCCCCGCCGGCCGGATCAACTCCGCCGCCGGCACCGACCTGCAGGCGACGCTGATCAACTGCTTCGTGCAGCCGGTCGGCGATTCGATCGTCGAGAACGTCGATGGCCGCCCCGGCATCTACACTGCGCTGGCCCAGGCCGCCGAAACCATGCGCCGCGGGGGCGGCGTCGGTTACGACTTCTCCTCGATCCGGCCGCAGGGCGCCCGCGTCAAGGGCACGCAATCGCGTGCTTCCGGCCCGGTCTCGTACATGCGCGTCTTCGACCGCTCCTGCGAAACCGTCGAATCCGCCGGCGCCCGCCGCGGTGCCCAGATGGGCGTGCTGCGCTGCGACCATCCGGATATCGAGGAATTCATCCACGCCAAGGACAAGGGCGACCTGACCAACTTCAACATCTCGATCGGCGTCACCGACGCCTTCATGGAAGCCGTCGACACCGACGGCGATGTCGAGCTGGCCCACCGCGCCGAGCCCAACGCCGACATGAAGTCGGCCGGCGCCTACCAGCGCGACGACGGCACCTGGGTCTACCGCAAGGTGCGCGCCCGTGACCTGTGGGATCAGGTGATGAAGTCCACCTACGACCACGCCGAACCGGGCATCCTGTTCCTCGACCGGATGAACAAGGACAACAACCTCAATTACTGCGAAGTGATCGAGGCCACCAACCCCTGCGCGGAACAACCGCTGCCGCCCTACGGCTGCTGCTGCCTCGGCTCGATCAACCTGACGCTGTTCGTCCGCGACGCCTTCTCCGACGCCGCCAGTTTCGATTTCGACGCCTTCGCCGAAGTCGTCCGTGTGTCCACCCGGATGCTCGACAACGTCCTCGATGCGACCCACTGGCCGCTCGAGCGCCAGGCCCAGGAAGCCGCCAACAAGCGCCGCGTCGGCCTCGGCTTCACCGGCCTCGGCGACGCCCTGGCGATGCTCCGCCTGCGCTACGACAAGACCGAAGCACGCGCCATGGCCTCGCGGATCAGCGAGTTCATGCGCGACACCGCCTACCTGTACTCGGTCGAGATGGCCAAGGAACGCGGCGCCTTCCCGCTGTTCAACGCCGAGCTCTACCTGTCCGGCGGCAACTTCGCCTCGCGCCTGCCGGCCGAGGTCAAGGCGGAAATCCGCAAGCATGGCCTGCGCAACTCCCACCTGCTGTCGATCGCGCCGACCGGCACCATTTCGCTGGCCTTCGCCGACAACGCCTCGAACGGCATCGAGCCGCCGTTCTCCTGGACCTATAACCGCAAGAAGCGGATGCAGGACGGCACGATCAAGGAATACTCGGTCGAGGATTACGCCTGGCGCCTGTACAAGCATCAGGGTGGCGACGTCAGCAAGCTGCCGGATTACTTCGTGACGGCCCTGGAAATCTCGGCCAAGGCCCACGCCGACATGGTTGCCGCCGTCGCGCCGTACATCGACACCTCGATCTCGAAGACGGTCAACGTCCCCGCCGACTATCCGTACGAAGACTTCCAGGATCTCTACATGCAGGCCTGGAAGGCCGGCCTCAAGGGCCTGGCCACCTACCGCCCGAACAGCGTCCTCGGCTCGGTCCTGTCGGTCGAACCGACCAAGGAAGCTGCGCCGAGCGACGACAGCAAGTCGCCGCAGGATTTCGTCTCCGACGCCAACCGTCGCCTGTCGATCAAGAACCTGCCGGCACCGGTGCTCTCCAGCCTGCGCTGGCCGGGCCGCCCGAGCCTGCCGGAAGGCAACCTGTGCTGGACCTACATGGTCGACTCGCCGATCGGCAAGTTCGCGCTCTTCGTCGGTCACGTCGAGCAGGAAGGCCACGCCTGGCCGTTCGAAGTCTGGGCCAACGGCCCGGCCGAACCGCGCGGCCTCGGCGCCGTCGCCAAGACGCTGTCGATGGACATGCGGGCCAACGACCACGGCTGGCTGGAAATGAAGCTCGAAGCCCTGGCCAAGACGCCGGGCGATGCCTTCGAAATGCACATGCCCCCGCACGGCGAAAAGAAGCGCATGCCGTCCGTCGTCTCGGCGATGGCCCAGGTCATCCACTGGCGTGTCGAACAACTCGGCGCACTCGGCCATGACGGCCCGACGCCGGTCAAGGATGCGCTGTTCTCGACCAAGGAACCGAAGACCGGCACCGACGGCACGCTGTCCTGGACCGTCGATGTAAACAATCCCTCGACCGGCGAGGACTTCGTCCTCGGCCTGAAGGAAATCACCCTGCCCGACGGCGTCACCCGCCCCTACTCGATGTGGCTCTCGGGCAACTACCCGCGCGCCCTCGACGGCCTGTGCAAGCTGCTCTCGCTCGACATGCGCGTGATCGACCCGGCCTGGATCGGCATGAAGCTGCGCAAGCTGCTCGACTATTCCGAGCCGCTCGGCGATTTCATGGCCTTCGTCCCCGGCTCGCGCAAGCAGCAGACCTGGCCGTCCACGGTGGCCTACATTGCCCAGTTGATCATCCACCGCTACGCGATGCTCGGCGTGCTCGACGAGGCAGGCTTCCCGCTGCAGCAGATGGGCATTCTCGAAGCGCCCGAAGACACCACCAGCAACAAGGTGCTGCCGACCCAGGGCAAGCTGTGCGGCGAATGCGGCAACCACACGATGATCCGCAAGGACGGCTGCGATTTCTGCACCGCCTGCGGCGCCGTCGGCACCTGCGGCTGATCGGCAGGAAAACCCGCAAAAAGGCCCATCGACCACGCCGGTCGATGGGCCTTTTTCATGTCCGGAAAACCCGGCGAGGACAGCCTGCGGGGCTGTTCGCCAAGTTTAGCAATTATGGTAAGACCACCCGCTTCTGCTAGAATGCAGCGACACGCAAGGTCGCATACCCATAAGCGCAGAGTACACAATGACAACTCAAGAATCGACCACCTTCATCATCATCGGCGTCACCAGGGAAGGCAGGAAATTTCGCCCGAGCGACTGGGCCGAGCGCCTCTGCGGCGTGATGTCGGCCTTCGGTGCGGAACGCAAGATGAAGTACTCACCCTACGTCGGCCCGGGCGACTTCAACGGCGACAAGGCGGTTTTCGTCGATGGCCGGCTCGGCGAAATTGAACCGATGGCCTACCGTTTCATGCTCAACTTCGCCCAGGACAACGACCTGCAGATCATCGACGGCGTCTGCTCGCTGGACGACAGAAAATAAGGGAATTTTGCGGTCGACCGCAAAATTCCGGCAAAAACAAAAAAGGCGCCCGCAGGCGCCATTTTTACGGGATCAGCTGGCTTGATCAGGCAGCAGCAACACCCAGCGCCTTGATCTGGGCGGACAGACGGCTCTTGGTGCGAGCCACGGCGTTTTTGTGAACGATCTGCTTGTCGGCGATCCGGTCGATCACCGAAACGGACTGCTGAAAGACGCTCTGGGCGGCGGCTTTGTCGCCGGCGACGATCGCCTTGCGCACGCTCTTGATCGCGGTACGCAGGGTCGAACGCAGGCTTGCGTTGTGGGCGCGCTGCTTGTCAGCTTGACGTGCGCGCTTGCGGGCTTGTGCGCTGTTGGCCATGAATAAAATCCAGATTAGTGTTGAATTAAGCCGGCGATTCTACCACAAGAAACAAAAAAACAATAGTCAATTCTTCCATTTTGCAGCAGGCGAACGTGCACCAGTACTGTCGAGCGTCAAGTTCCCATCGGCGGCTTGGCTACTTCCAGAAGTCACGGTTGCAGTCACAGTAAACACCCCGGTACCAGCATTGACCGCACAAGAAATCGCGTAGGGCAAGCCCTGCTGAGTTGCTGGCGCAGTACCACCGCAAGTCGTACCTCCAGCAGCCGTCGCATAACGGCCGTTAGCTGTGAAATAACGCTCCATCGACTGGCTATATTCAACAAGAATCCTTTGCGCATCAGTACGCCGCGATTTGACGAGATAGCTGTTGTAGGCCGGCAAAGCGACCGCCGCCAAAATTCCGAGAATAGCGACAACAAGCATCAACTCAATCAGGGTAAAGCCGCGCAATTTCTTAGTACTGACTGTCTTCATGATTTTGCTCTCAAAACCGCCCAGATCAAACCGGGCACACCCAAACGACCGTCTGCAAGACGACAACACCACCCGCTACTCCGACCCCCCGTCCCATCACACTATACGGAATACAATCCGAACGCGCTGTCCCTGTTGCTGGACTGGTAAGACTTCCCGAGGACAATTGGACAATTCTATAAGCTGCAGAGCCATTCTGCCCGGACGCCAATGTGGCATCAATCTTGTTTGCATCGCTCCAAGCATTCACCGATGCGAAAGCCGTTTGAGCAGTCGACGCCGAAGCTGACTTGTCGGAAGCAATTGCACAACCGGTCAAACAAGTGTCTGCATTCTCCATTAGCAACGACTTGCCTTGAATCAATGCTTGTTCGGCCGCCTGAAATGCTGCAGTACGATCCATATGACTACCTGAGGCACGCTCCCCGGAGACAGTAGACCTTACCGAACCAATCACGATTGCAGTCAGAATCGCTAATACCATCATCGAAAAAACAAGGGCAAACCCTCCCTGCAATCTGTTCATGACTAACACCTCAGAAATTTCGCAGTTGCGTCGTTGTCCGGAAAGTCCGATAGAGCCTGTTATCAGTCGCCGATCCGTTGATTGTTCCATTGCGGGCGCAGTTCGCAACCGCAGCCTTACTCCCCATCTCCGGTGCAATGTTCTCTGAGCGCAGAATCAAACAGATTTGCAATGCCATAACCTGATCAATTGTCACCCCATTCGGTAATGCACTGACGTAACTGTCAACTACACAATCACGGGTTTCGGCACCGCAACTAATCTCTGGCGCAGTCGGATTGGGGCCGGTATCAATACCATACAAGACTTGAAAATCGACCACTTCACTACCTAAACCGCCCCCGTTCGGAAAAGGGCCGACCCAATCCACGGCTGTATTTACATCCGTTGGCGCGGGGCAGGTTGGTGCGCTCCCTGCACTTCGACACTGCAAGCAACTGCCATTCCGTTCGATTACCAAAGACTGATTCCCCGTGCCGGCAATAACAGCTCCGGTGCAACCAAGCATAGAGCTATTGTCCGCCTGAAAACCAACGGTAAAGGATGTCGTCGAGGTTGCCGCAAGATATGCATTCCCAACCCCCCTAGCTTCACCTGGCGCATTACGAAAACCAGCCTGAGCCACCGCGCGCTGGATCATCTGCAGAACAAAACGCCCATCCTCCGTTAATCGGTTCTGCATTTGCAGCATTCTGTTCGCCTGCGAAGAGCTCAGGTAAAGTGCTCCGCCAGCCGATAACGCCACCAACGCTATCAACATCCCCACCATCAACTCGACCAAAGTCAGACCCGATTGCCGAAGCTGGTTGCTCATCATTCGATCACCGTTACGTAACTGAAATCAGGGGATGCCGACTTCCGGTCATCGGCCCAAGTAATGGTCAGGGTATAACGCAGCAACCCCGAGCCGGGGGTGTTAGCCACGTTAGATGCAGCCACTGACTGCAGAGTGAAGCGACCATTTGGCAATTGTTCGCGCAGAGCGCTATTCCACTCCCCCATCTCGGCAGCAACCCGGTAGCTCTGCCGGCCACCGCTCTGAGGCGTGCAAGTAACGGAGGCAGGACTCCCTGTAGACTGACTGCAGTTCGCAAAATTTGGGGGCAAAGCGAACGAAGCGTGCAACGCACCTGCTTCCATGACGATAAACGGAGAGCGGTTTGCCCTAATCCGATCTCCCAGATCCGCCGCCAAATCAGCTGCCACACTCCGATAGTGTGCGCTCTGAACCTGCGCCAAGGCACGCCCTTGCATCGCGGCAAGCCCCAACAGCCCCGAACCTAGTATGGCGACGGCAACCATCACTTCTATGAGAGACATACCGTGCTGTGATTTCATTCCTTCGCCCTCATGTGCACCTGGTTCCTGTATTAACCCGCTTGGCAGCGCGCCCTGAAACCGTCACTGCGATCTGCTGCTGATAACGCCCCGGAGAGCACAAATTGATGGTGGCTGCCGCTGCAACACTACCCAATGTTCCGGCAAAATTAATCGTTGTCTGGGCATAGGTCAGCGTCACATCGGATGAAATTGGCATTCGACGAAAAACCGTATTGCCATCCATAACCAGAATCCCCGATGACCAATCGGAGGCTGAAGTCGAACAAGCCGTTGCGGTATCCGGAGTTGTGGCCGGACATACAACAAAAGCTCTCCGCTGCTTTATGGCTTCCTGACGCGCCATACTCAGAAGAGCAACGATCTGATCGGTCTGTGCGGACAATTTGGCGTCACGATTCAAATTGATCATACCCGGTACCCCGACGAGCATGACAATCGCCACAATTGCCAATACGATCACCAATTCCGGCAAGGAAAAGCCCGCCCCCTGCCCAATCATGCGCCATCTGGTCATCACTTGATTTCCCGCCAGAGTGTTGTTTCTATCTTGACCCCAGCAGAAGAAGGCAAACCTGTATCACTCAAACAACCAGCCTGTCCTTGGACACAGGTGATGATCTTGCCTTTTCCATTCTGTACGGGCCGTCCAATCGACCTCCCTGTCGAAGTTCCAGAAGCGGCATTACCGGTATACACGGACATCGAATTTGCTTCCTGCATCGCAATCGAGGCCCCTGCATCGCCAAGCGAACCAGTAGTACCTGGGTCGGAAGTTCTTGTGGATTGCGAGATATAGCTCAATTCTGTCGGAATCCCATCCGTAGAAAAACCACTTACAAATGCCGTTCCTCCAGAAAATGCAACCTTATCTGCATCGGTAGATACACCATCAAGCTTTATATCCAGAAAACTGTACTGCCTTCCGGTATTGCTCGCTGTTACCGAGCCTGTTAGGGGATTCAACCCCATTACCCAGCCCTTCCCTCCCGGAACACACTTCTCGTCTGCAGCAGGTATTCCTGTGCCAAACAAAAGCTTATCCGTTAGTAATAACGGCGAACTCACCAAACGTTCAGTACTTTCCGGGAAATCGAGATACCAACCTTTTTTGGTATTTGTATCCGACGTCAAATCAAGCGCTTCCGTTGATATTTTTCGATAAGTCCCCGCGCGCTTTCCTGTCTCAGAAACACTCGCAGTAGCGACAATGGTACGCGGCAGCAACTGCATCCTCTGAATCGTTCCTGGTGCTGAAGTCATGTCGTCCAGAACAGCATAAAAACTCTGAACTTTCGTATCCGAACGATCAGCCTCGACCAAAAGCTTCCCGGTGCCAAACAACACCAAATTTCCCAACGCTGTACCATCCCCTGCATTTACTGGTGTTATCGCCGGCCTCTGAATGATCGGCTGACGGTTTCCCAAAGCATCAGTAGCAACAAATATTGGGGACGACGAGAAATTAAAGCTGGCTGGATTGCTTGACGTCAGATCGAAGCGCCAAAGATTTCCATTGACATCACCAGCATAAACATAATCCAGAACACCATCCTGGCCAAAATCAACACCTGCTGGAGAAGACAGCCCTTGGCTACCCGCAGGTAATACAATTTTCTTAAGTAAAACACCATCGCTGGCGCGAACTACATAAAGAGCAGAACTTTTGGAAGTGGTTTTCTGCCCCCCCGTCACCGTGTCATCAAAGTCGTTCTCGTAGCCATTGGCAAAAATCACAGCGGGAACGGCTGTAGTCGCCGATGTACGTACGTTGTAGATAATAGGAGCCCCAAAGGAATACCCCATTTGAGCCCCCTCGGTAATCGCGTCAGACCACTCCCATTTCACTGCATCAGTTGTTTTAGCGACCGACTCAGAACTTACATCAAGTGCAAAATATCCTTGCCCACCTTGAGCCAACCCTCCCACCAGCAAAGTTGTCCAATTTGAACCTAGTTTGACATCTGCCTGACGCAGAGGACCATTCACATGATAGACATGAGGCGTCCCGGCAGATTGCCCATAGTCCGTCTCTTTCAATGCAGCAAGGCGTGGGTACACCTGGGACGGGATATAGCCCATGATTTCATTCATCGAAGCAATGTTGAAACCATGCAGCATGCCGTCATTCGCTCCGACAAAAACCATTCCCCGCTGAGCATGGGTATTTTTGAAAGTCTCGTACGTTCCATCATTGGAATAGCCAGTTGGCGCGGTTACCGTTAAAGGACGCCCACCAATGATATCCCCAAGCAAACCATTTGTGCGGCGACGAAAACCAGAAATTGTTTCATCCCCGAGAATGAACTTTATGAGGTTATCTCGCGAAGTAGAATCGCTACCGAGCGCACTTAACTGAACGGCAGTCATGTTAGTTTTGTTGGCCGTGGTAAAATAGAAGGGAGTCACAGCCCCCGAGGCCGCTACTTTATTCGTTAACACTGAGCGTCCAGAAGAGGGAATCAGCGCTTTAGCAGGAGAGCAGGCAGTCCCTAAACTGGTACTGCTTCCCAATGTCGTAGACAACTCAAAACAGCGCAATTCACCATACCACCCCTTGGGATTAAAAACCGGCTGAAAAACCTTATTCCCAGAGGAAATCACATCCCCAGTCGTTGCAATACCCCCTGCATTTGACGTGATGTCGCCGATACTCGATATCGCATTGTTTAGCGAGTTCATAAGTTGAGTTTCATTATCGGCGCTGTAATATTTTCCACCGCCTGCTTTGGCAGCCGAAGGCAAAACCTGATTGGCCACCTTATAGCCAACCGTATAGGTATACATGTTCTGCAGGGCAAACTTCGGATCATCAAAACTCTTGCTGTCGAGATCCGTTCCCCCTTCCCTCAAATCCGCTCGATACGCATACATCGCTACATCGCGCAGAGCAGCTGGTCGATTTGAATCAGAACCAAAATCTCGACTACTGCCGTCCGATTCATACGTCGCAGGACAAGTCACATTGAACCCGTCATCAGCGGTGCTTGAAGCACTCTTGCATATCGAAAAAGATTTACTCACCGCACCACCGCTTTCGTTACGTGCGGTATAGGAAATGGAAGAAATCGTTGCGTTGTCATCCCCTCCCTTCTGACCAGAACCTGGTAAGTTCTGGTCATCCGTTGCATCACCATCAGTAATGACGATAGTGAAATTTTTCTGGCAACGATACTGAACAGGGCTGACATATCTCTTGGTGGTGTTATTCCAGCCAGGATTACTCGAGCCATAGCTCAATCCATATAGAGATGGACCTCCCTTGAAATACTGAGCGATTTCCAGCAGCCCTTCACCGAGCGGCGTTGCAGTTCTTCCGTTGATGGCATTAATCGCGTTAACCAAGGCATTACGTTCAGTATCGCTGGCAACCTCGCGAATCGGACTGCGCATCACGGCAGCCTGCCCCCGCTCATCATCGCCAATACTTGCCGCCTGATCCTGGAAAGAAAACAAACCGAATCGCAAATGCCTGTTCTGGTCTATCAAATTGACAGCAACTCGTTTGGCGACGCTCATTTTGGTCGAGGCCGTTGCGTCAATTGCATTGCGGTAAGCGGAACCGCTGTTGTATTCGTAAACACCACCGATGGTCAAACTTCGATCTATTTGGAAACGCGTGCCATTAACACACAGACTCCACAACCCTTCTTCGTTACCGCTAGCTGAAGACCAATTCGTCCAACCACTCCACCAGCCTCCGGAATAAGTTCGATAACGATATGATCCAGGCTGGGATCGAAGATTACAGATGTTCAGCCACATCCACTGATTCGATTCATTCTGCAACATACTGGCAGAAGTATCGATATAGAGCATGATGTTCGGCGTCACCGCAGTTGACATGGCAGGCGGCAGCGCCGGATATGGTTCTGCGGCATAAACCGAGGCAAGCGCATTAGGAAACGCCAAAAGCAAGGCCAGATAGGACTGTTTCAGACGGGGATTGCGTCGCATCGCAAGACTCCTTTGAGAACGACATTGGCAAATTCAACGGCCAAGTCAGCAAGATTCCACGAATGCACTATACGCCGGACCATCTCTGCCGCAGTCCTCTAGCTGACCGGTGGATAAATCAAGCGCACCAACGGTCAGTTGTCTAAGCAGCGCAGCTAGCCAGCCAATTCCCTCGGCAAGGCGAAGGACACGCCTTCCTCGACGCCAGCGAGTTGTCCTACCTGTGCACCGGTCAGTTCGCGTAGACGGTCGACCACCTGCTGGACAAGAATTTCCGGGGCCGAGGCGCCGGCGGTGACGCCGATCTGCCGTTTACCGACGAGCCAGGATTCGTCGATTTCGGCAGCACTGTCGATCAGGTAGGCATCGATGCCGCGGCCGGCGGCGACTTCCTTCAGCCGGCGCGAATTCGAGCTGTTCGGACTGCCGACGACGACGACCAGATCGCACTGTTCGGCCAAAGCCTTGACCGCGTCCTGGCGGTTCTGCGTGGCATAGCAGATATCGTCCTTCTTCGGCCCCTGGATCGCCGGGAAGCGCTGGCGCAGGGCGTCGATGACGCGGCGGGCGTCGTCCATCGACAGCGTCGTCTGGGTCACGTAGGAAAGCTGTTCGGGCAGGCGGACCTGCAGTTGGGCGACGTCGTCGACGGTTTCGACCAGGTACATGCCACCGTCGCTCTGCCCCATCGTCCCTTCGACCTCGGGGTGGCCCTTGTGGCCGATCATGACGATCTCGCGCTCACCCTTGCGCATGCGCCCGACCTCCAGGTGCACCTTGGTGACCAGCGGGCAGGTGGCGTCGAAAATCTTCAAGCCGCGCTGCTCGGCCTCGTCACGAACCGCCCGTGAAACGCCGTGGGCGCTGAAGATCACCGTGCTGCCGGCCGGCGCCTCGGCGAGTTCCTCGATGAAGACGGCCCCCTTGGCGCGCAGATCGTCGCAGACGAACTTGTTATGCACGACCTCGTGGCGGACGTAGATCGGCGCCCCGAAACGTTCCAGCGCACGCTCGACGATGGCGATGGCACGTTCGACGCCGGCGCAGAAGCCGCGGGGATTGGCAAGGATGACCTGCATTACATGATTCCGATGATTTTCACCTCGAAACGGATCGTCTTGCCCGCCATCGGGTGGTTGAAGTCGAACAGGGCGCTGCTTTCGTCGAGCTCGCGCAGGAAACCGGCAAAGGTCGCGCCGTTGGGCGCGGTGAATTCGACGACCGAATTCTCCTTGAGTTCCATGCCGGCGGGCAGGCCGTTGCGGGCGATGCGCTCGACCAGGCGTTCGTTATGCACGCCGAAGGCCTGTTCCGGCTCCAGCTCGAAGACGTAGTGCTCGCCGGCATTCAGGCCGAGCAGCACGTTTTCGAGGTTTTCGGCGAGTTGACCGCTGCCCATCTGCAGTGTCGCCGGGCTCATGTCGAAGGTGGACAGGAATTCCTCGCCGTCGAGCGCGGTAATCCGGTAGTGCAGGGTCAGGTAGCTGTCGGGGCGGACGGTGCTGCTCATTTTCAGTCTTCTTTCTTGTCTTTGACGGTCAACGACGCAAAAACCAGCAAAACCGCGCCGATGCTGATCGCCGAATCGGCGATGTTGAAGGCCGGCCAGTAGAGACCGGCGGCGTGCCACTGGATGAAATCGACGACGGCCCCGAAGCGCACGCGGTCGATGACGTTGCCGAGCGCCCCGCCCATCACCAGCGTCAGCGCCAGCGCCATCCGCTTCGGCTGCGGATGCCTCTTCAGCTCGACGGCGATCCAGGCGGAAACCGCGAGCGCCAGCAGGGTGAAGAACCAGCGCTGCCAGCCCGGCTGGTCCGCGAGGAAGCTGAACGCGGCGCCCGGGTTGAAGGTCAGCACCCAGTTCCAGAACGGCGCGACGTAGATCACCTCGCCCGGCGCAATGGCGCCGAGGACCACCCATTTGCTGACCTGGTCGAGGACCACGATCAGCGCCGCCAGGAGATACCAGTGCTGCGCCTTAGGCATGCGTGCGTGCCTCGCCGTCGCCGTGCAGGTTGCTGACGCAACGACCGCACAGGCCGGGGTGTGCCGGATCGGCGCCGACATCCTCGCGCACGTGCCAGCAGCGTTCGCATTTGGCGTGCGCCAGCGGCGTCGCCGTGACCGACTCCTCAGCCGACTCGACGACCACGGTCGACGAGCAGATGAAGACGAATTTCAGGTCGTCGCCAAGCGCCGACAGCGCCGCGAACTTGTCGCCGGCACAGCGGATCTCGACCGCCGCCTGCAGCGCGGCGCCGATCTCGCCGGCTTCGCGGCGGGCTTCCAGGGCCTTGGTCACGTCGTTGCGCACTTCGCGAACGATCGCCCACTTGGCCAGCAGCTCGGCCTCGCCGGACTGCACCGGCAGCTGATGCCATTGCTGGAACATCACCGAGTCGTCGGCGTCGCCGGTCAGCACCGCCCAGACTTCCTCGGCGGTGAAGGCGGTGATCGGTGCCAGCAGGCGGACGAAGGCCTGGGTGATGTGCCACAGCGCCGATTGCGCCGAACGGCGGGCGACCGACTTGGGTGCCGTGGTGTACAGGCGGTCCTTGAGGATGTCGAGATAGAAGCCGCCAAGGTCTTCCGAGCAGAAGGTCTGCAACGCCTGAACGACGCGGTGGAACTCGAAGCGCTCGTATTCGCCCTGGCAGGTCTGCTGCAGCTGGCGGGTCAGTGCCAGCGCGTAGCGGTCGATCTCCAGCCACTGCTCGACCGGCAATGTTGCGGTCGACGCGTCGAAATCGGAAATATTGGCGAGCAGGAAGCGCAGCGTGTTGCGGATGCGGCGATAGCCCTCGACGACGCGCTTGAGGATCTCGTCGGAAATGGTCAGCTCGCCCGAGTAATCGGTGGACGCCACCCACAGGCGCAGGATGTCGGCGCCCATCTTGTCCGAGACCTGCTGCGGCGCGATGACATTGCCTTTGGACTTCGACATCTTGTGGCCCTTGCCGTCGACGACGAAGCCGTGCGTCAGCAGCGCCTTGTACGGTGCCCGGCCGTCGATCGCGGCGCCGGTCAGGAGCGAGGAATGGAACCAGCCGCGGTGCTGGTCCGAGCCTTCCAGGTAGAGGTCGGCCGGCCAGCCCAGCTGGTTGCCGTGCGAGCCGCGCATCACGCTCATGTGCGTCGTGCCGGAATCGAACCAGACGTCGAGGATGTCGGTGGTCTTGACGTAGTCGGCGGCGTCAGCGCCGAGCAGTTCGGCGGCGTCGAGTTGCGTCCACGCTTCGATGCCGCCCTGCTCGACACGCTTGGCCACGGCTTCCATCAACTCCAGCGTGTTCGGGTGCAGCTCGCCGGTCGCCTTATGCGTGAAGAACGGCAGCGGCACGCCCCAGTTGCGCTGGCGCGAGATGCACCAGTCGGGGCGGTTGGCGATCATCGCGTGCAGGCGGTTCTTGCCCCAGGCCGGATAGAAGGCGGTGTCCTCGACGCCCTGCAGCGCGGCTTCGCGCAGCGTGTGGCCCGCCGGCTCGGTGGCGGCGACGCCCTGGCTGTCGACATCCGGCGCATCCATGCGCACGAACCACTGGCTGGTGGCGCGGTAGATCAGCGGCGTCTTGTGGCGCCAGCAGTGCATGTAGCTGTGCTCGATGGTCGCGTGCTTGAGCAGCGCGCCGACTTCGGACAGTTTCTCGACGATCACCGGGTTGGCCTTCCAAACGTTCATGCCGCCGAAGAACGGCAGGTCGGCGGCAAAGGTGCCGTCGCCCTGCACCGGCGTCAGGATCTGCTCGTTGTGCATGCCGTAGTTCTTGCACGACTGGAAGTCCTCCAGACCGTAGGCCGGCGCCGAGTGGACGATGCCGGTACCGGCGTCGAGCGTCACGTAGTCGCCGAGGAAGACCGGCGACAGGCGGTCGTAGAGCGGATGGCGGAAGGCGATGCGCTCCAGCGCCGCGCCTTTACAGGCGGCAACGGTGGTGCCGGTGAGGCCGTAGCGGGTCAGACAGGCTTCCTGCAGATCGGCGGCGAGGATCAGGCAACCCCTTTCGGTCTGCACCAGGTGATAGGTGATTTCCGGATGGGCATTGAGCGCCTGGTTGCCCGGAATGGTCCACGGCGTCGTCGTCCAGATCACTGCGTAGGCTTCACCGGCCGGCAATTCCTTGAGGCCGAAGGCTGCCGCCAGCTTGTCGCGCTCGGCGGCGGCGAAGGCGACGTCGATCGCCGGCGACTTCTTGTCCTGGTATTCGACTTCCGCCTCGGCCAGCGCCGAACCGCAATCGAAACACCAGTTCACCGGCTTCAGGCCGCGATAGACGAAACCGCGCTTGACCATCGCGCCGAGGGCGCGGATCTCGTCGGCCTCGGTCTTGAAGTTCATCGTCTTGTACGGGTTGTCCCATTCGCCGAGCACGCCCAGGCGGATGAAATCCTTCTTCTGGCGCTCGATCTGCTCGCCGGCGTAGGCGCGCGCCAGTTTCTGCACCTGCTCGCGCGGGATGTTCTTGCCGTGCGTCTTCTCGATCTGGATCTCGATCGGCATGCCGTGGCAGTCCCAGCCGGGCACATAGGGCGCATCGAAACCGGCCAGCGTCTTCGAACGGACGATGATGTCCTTCAACACCTTGTTGACCGCGTGACCGATATGGATGTCGCCGTTGGCATACGGCGGGCCGTCGTGCAGGATGAATTTCGGCCGGCCGGCGCAGATTTCGCGGATCTTCCGGTAGAGCTGCTTCTCCTGCCACTGGGCGACCCATTGCGGCTCGCGCTTGGGCAAGTCGCCGCGCATCGGGAACGGGGTGTCGGGAAGGTTCAGCGTATCTTTGTAATCAGCCATTTTGCTTGCTCACCGCTTGAAGAAAGCCCGCGCCGCCGCGGCATCGGCCGCGATCTGCGCCTTGAGGGCGTCGAAATTGGGAAAACGTTGCTCGTCGCGCAGCTTGTGCACGAAACGCACCGAAATGTGGGCGCCGTAGATGTCGCGATCGAAATCGAACAGATGCACTTCCAGCAGCGGCCGCGTACCGCCGACAGTCGGCCGGACGCCGAGGTTGGCGACGCCGGGCAAGGGCTTATCGCCGAGGCCGGCAACCTCGACGGCGAAGACGCCGGTCATCGGCAGCGGGTTGTGCTTGATGCGCAGGTTGGCCGTGGCGAAACCGAGCTGGCGGCCGAGCTTCTGGCCGTGCCCGACCTGGCCGTCCATCATGTACGGACGCCCGAGCAGCTTCGCTGCATGCGCCATGTCGCCGTCGGCCAGTGCCCGGCGCACGCCGGAACTGGAGACCCGCTCGCCATCGACGACGACGCTGCCCATCGCCTCGACGGTGAAGCCGTGGCGCTCGCCGGCGGCCTGCAGCAAGGCAAAATCACCGAGCCGCCCACGCCCGAAACGGAAATCGTCGCCGATCACCAGGTGCCTGACCTGCAGCCCGCGCACCAGCACTGCCTCGATGAACTGTTCGGCACTCAGCGCGGCAAAAGCCCGGTTGAACGGGCAGATCATCGCCTGGGCGACGCCGCTCTCGGCCAGCAGTTCGAGCTTTTCGCGAAAGGTACTGAGCCGCGCCGGCGCCGATGCCGGCGCGAAGAACTCGCGCGGATGCGGCTCGAAGCTGAGCACCGTCGGGACCACGCCGCTGCTGCCGGCGACGGCGACCAGCCGGGCGATCAGCGCGGCATGCCCCAGATGCACGCCATCGAAATTGCCGATGGCCAGTGCGACCGGTGCCGGAACAGGACGGGAATAACCGCGAAAAACGCGCATCGGATGCTGCTGCAAAAAAGCGCGATTATACCGGGACACCCTGAAATTCCGGCCAAATCCACGAAAAAACAGCCCCTTGCCGGAAAGGCTGTCGCTATAATCTGGCAAAAACGTCAAGCGCACTCCGCCATGCTCAGCCTGATCAACCATGTCGTCAGAATCTCGGCCCGTCGCGACCGGACCGAAATCAATTCGGCAATGGTCGATGCCCTGATGGACCTCTTTTCCCCGCAGCGCCTGACCATCCACCGCTGCTACACGGGCAAGCGCAAGGCCGTCGCCTTCGCCTGTGCCGGCTATGGCCCGCAGGGACACTTCCTGCGCAATGCCTACCTGCCCGACCACCATTTCTGCCAGCCGATCGATCGCGATCCGCTGCTCAAGCAGTGCCGCAAGGAACTGTCGGCGGTCATCGATTTTCTCGACGACGGTTCGCACCGCATCGTCTTTCCCGTCGTTCGCCTCGACGAGCCCGTCTATTTCGTCGATCTCACGCTCTCCGACGAGTTCTCGGCCGACCGGCGGGTGACGCTGATGGGGCTGATCGAATATTTCGGCAACCACATCGCCCTGCTCGACTACGGCGAGGCAGACACGCTGACCGGCCTGTCGAGCCGCAAGACCTTCGACAAGCACCTGTTCGAACTGCTCGGCCAGGCCGCCTCGGACGAAATGGTCGGCAACGACCCGAGCTACGCCCGGCGCACGCTGGCACCGAACAGCAGCCACTGGCTGGCCGTCTGCGACATCGACCATTTCAAGCGGATCAACGATCAGTTCGGCCACCTGATCGGCGATGAAGTCCTGATCATGCTGGCTCAGGTGATGCGCCAGAGTTTCCGCTTCGACGACCAGTTGTTCCGTTTCGGCGGCGAGGAGTTTGTTGCCCTGCTGCAGCCGACCGACCGGCAATCGGCGGCGGCGACGCTGGAGCGCTTTCGCGCCGATGTCGAGAAAAACCTGTTCAGCCGCGTCGGCCACGTCAGCATCAGTATCGGCTTCAGCCGCCTGCATGCCTGCGACACGCCAACCGACGTCATCGAACGCGCCGACGAAGCGCTCTATTACGCCAAACGCAACGGCCGCAACCAGGTCGCCTGCTACGAAACGCTGATCGAGAACGGCAGCCTGGCCGCGCGCGAGATCGCCAAGGGCGAAGTCGAACTTTTCTAGGCCGGCGGAGCGGCGAGCAATACCTGCGCGGCACGGATGCGATCGCCGATGGCCACTGCCGGATCGTTCATCACCGCCATCAGGAATGTGCGCGGATCGACCAGGGCAAGCGGCGCTGCAACCGGCGTCGCCGGCAACTCGACGCGACCGCCGGCAATGCGCCGGAAATCGGCGCTGGCAATCGGCCGCAGCGCCGCCAGCATGTCGGCCTGGCGGGCCATGTTCGGCGCAATTTCCAGCCCCGGTTCGTCGACGAACATGCTGCCCATGCCCGGATCGATGAACGCCGACCAGCGGCCGTTGGCCTGCCGCGCCGGGACTTCCGGAATCGCGTCAGCGCCTTGCAGGACCCGCAAGCGGTAGCGCTCGGCCGGCAATTCGCTCAGCCACGGCTGCACGGCAGCAAGAAAATCGGTGGCCGCCGCCAGCGGTTGCGCCTCGGCCAGCGCCAGCCAGAGACTGTAGCCACCTTCCCCGCCAACCGAGACTGCCGGCACCGGCAAATCCAGTTCACCGCACAGACGGTCGAGCAGAGCGGCCACCGCCGGCCAGTCGGCGGCGCGCGGAAAATCGATGCGCAAGGCCCGTACCGCGTCGTCAGCCGTTTCGCCGGCGACGAAATTCAGGCGTCGCAGTTCGCTGCGCAGCCGCTCGTGCATCAGCCGATGCTCGCCATGCGCGCCTTCGGACCGGGCGGATGCTTGATGAAGTACTGACGAATGCCGCGCATCAGCGCTTCGGCCATCTGGTCCTGGTAGGCCTCATCCTTGAGCCGCAGCTCTTCTTCCGGATTCGAGATGAAAGCGGTCTCGATCAGCGCCGACGGGATGTCCGGCGCCTTGAGCACGGCAAAACCGGCTTGCTCGACGCTGGCCTTGTGCAGGTGGTTGATCGAACCGATCTCGCCGAGCAGGTACTTGCCCAGTTTCAGGCTGTCGTTGATCGTCGCCGTCTGCGACAGGTCGAGCAGCGTACGGGCAAGGAAGACGTCCTTGGTCTTGGCCAGGTTGACGCCGCCGATCAGGTCGGCGCTGTTTTCCTTCTGCGCCAGCAGGCGCGCCTGGGTACTCGAAGCTCCCTTCTCGGAAAGCACGAACACCGACGAACCGCGCGCGTCTGGCTTGATCCAGGCGTCGGCATGAATCGACAGGAAGAGGTCGGCCTGGATGCGCCGCGCTTTCTGCACGCGCATCTGCAACGGCACGAAGAAATCGCCGTCGCGCGTGAGCACCGCGCGCATGTTCGGTTCGGCATCAATGCGTGCCTTCAGCCGGCGGGCGATCGCCAGCGTCACGTTCTTCTCGTAGGTTCCGCGCTTGCCGACCGCGCCGGGGTCCTCGCCGCCATGACCGGGATCGAGCATGATCGTCACCATCCGCTCGACCACCGCCTTGCCCGGGCGCTTGGCGGTCGGCGTCTCGGCCGGCGCCTTGGCGTCCTTGCCGGCCGCCAGTTCCTGGTCGAGCTTGAGCGGCTCGACTGCTTCCTTGCGCCCTTCGAGCAAGGCCATCAGGGGATCGACCGGGTTTTCGGGATAGACGTCAAGGACCAGCCGATGGCCGTACTCGCCGACCGGCGCCAGCGAGAAGACCTGCGGCGCGACCCGCGTCTTCAGCTCCATGACCAGGCGAACGACGCCCGGCTTGAAGCGGCCGGCGCGCAGCAGCTTGATGTAGGGGTCATTGTCGGCGACCTTGCCGGCGAGACTCTCGAGGACGCTGTTGAACTCGACGCCTTCAATGTCGACGACCAGACGATCGGGCCCTTCGACGGTGAAGTGGTTGAACTTGAGCGGCGCGTCGTGCTCCAGCGTCACCCGGGTGTAATCCTCGGCCGGCCAGATGCGCACGGCGATGATCGCCGGCCGGTTGGCAGCGTGGCTGCTCAGCGGTGTGACCGAGAGGACTAGTGCGGAACCGGCGTAACGGAGGAGCCGCCGGCGGCTCGGATCGAGGCGAGTGTCTTCAGGCATGACGCCCCCCTTGCGGACGCTGCTGCGAGTTCGGCGACGCGTGCCGACGCGGCAGCGCGCAACCCCAGGCGGAGATCGGGCGGAGGCACGCAGCCGGCAGCCTTGTCCGGCCATTCGACCAGGCAGACGGAAGCGTCGTTGAAATATTCGCCAAACCCCGCATCGAGGAACTCCTCTGGTGACTCGAAGCGATAAAAATCAAAGTGATACAAGTATAAACTCGAAACCACGTAAACTTCAACCAAGGCATAGGTCGGACTCTTGACCGGGCCGGCATGGCCGAGCGCCCGGATCAGTGCCCGCGCCAGCGTCGTCTTGCCGGCGCCGAGGTCGCCCTCGAGGTAGATCACCAGGCCCGGTTGCAGCGCCAGCGCGAGGTCGGCGCCGAGACGCTGGGTCGCCGCCTCGTCGGGCAGATCGAAAACGGCGGTAACATCCGGGCTATGCATGATCAGGACTCCACTGTGGACATTGCGGCGCTCAAGGCGCGCATTCGCGAACTCGGCCGCGGACTCGGCTTTGCCGAGATCGGGATCGCCCGCGCCGAACCGGGCGCGGCGGTCGACCGCCTGCGTGCATGGCTGGCCGCCGGCATGCACGGGGAGATGGATTATATGGCGCGCCACGCCGAACTGCGCGCCGACCCGCAGCTGCTGCAGCCGGGCACGCTCACCGTCATCTCGGCGGCGGTCGACTATCTGCCGCATGCGAAATCGGCCGATGCCCCCGGCCAGGCGGCGATCTCGCGCTACGCCCAGGGTCGCGACTACCACAAGGTGGTACGCGGTCGACTGCAGAAGCTGGCCAGCGCCATCGGCGAACTGGCCGGCCCCTACGGCTACCGCGTCTTTTCCGACTCGGCGCCGGTGATGGAGGTCGAATACGCGCGCCAGGCGGGAATCGGCTGGCGCGGCAAGCACACGCTGCTGCTCTCGCGCCAGGGCTCGTGGCGCTTCCTTGGCGAAATCTACTGCGACCTGCCGCTACCGCCCGACGCGCCGGTCGACGAGCACTGCGGCTCCTGTCGCGCCTGCCTCGACGCCTGCCCGACCGGCGCCATCGTCGCCCCTTACGTGGTGGACGCGCGGCGCTGCATTTCCTACCTGACGATCGAACTCGCCGGCGCCATTCCCGAAGAATTCCGGCCGCTGCTCGGCAACCGCATCTACGGCTGTGACGACTGCCAGAGCTGCTGCCCGTGGAACCGCTTCGCCCAACTCGGTGACCGCGAATTCGCGCCGCGCCACGGACTCGACTCGGCTTCGCTGGTGACCCTGTTCGCCTGGACCGAGCAGCAGTTCGACGACCGCCTGGCCGGCAATCCGATCCGCCGCATCGGCCACGAACGCTGGCTGCGCAACATCGCCGTCGGCCTCGGCAACGGACCGTGCACGGTCGACGCGCTGCAGGCACTGAAAATGCGAGCCGACGATCCCTCGCCGCTTGTCCGCGAACACGTCGCCTGGGCGCTGGCCCGACTCGAGCGCAAACAGGCTGCCGCCGACTGAAGCCAGCGGTTATCATCAGCGCTCGCTGATAGACCCATCGAAACACCCTGCCATGCCCGAAAACGCCTGCCTCGTCATTGCCATCGACGAACCCCGACGCCTCCGCGAAATTTTTGGCGACGACGCCAGCACCCGCGCCCTAGCCGACTTCGGCAGTGCCGCCACCGCCCTGGCCGAGCGCCTGCTGGCCCGGCACACGATCACCGGCCGCGAGCACGATCCGGCGCAAGCCTGCTGGCAATTCGAATTCGCGCTCGCTGCCGGCATCGGCGACCCGGCCGAAACACTGGCCAGCATCGCGACGGCCGGCCGGCAGCTGCTGCCGGAAACACTCGGCGCCATCTTCGGCAGCGGCACCGGCATGCGCCTGCCGGCCCGCCTGCATTGCCGCAGCGGCGACACCGCGATCGCCCCGGCACCGACGGACGACAACGCAAGCGACGAAATCGAACGGCTGCTCGCCGGCGACGCCATCCGCACCGTCGTCCAACCGATCATCAACCTGCGCGACCGCCGCCTGCTCGGCTACGAGGCCCTCTCGCGCGGCCCGCAGGATTCGCCGCTGGCCCGCCCCGACCGCCTGTTCGCCGCCGCCCACGCGGCCGGCCTCGGGCTGGCCGCCGAACTGACCTGCGCCCGGCTGGCCCTCGAACGCACCGCCGGCCGGCTGGCTGCCGGCCAGTTTCTCAGCATCAACCTCGGCCCGGCGGCGCTCGCCTGTGCCGCCGACACGCTGCCGCTGGCCGGACGCAGCGACGTCGTCGTCGAACTGACCGAACACCTGCCGCTCGACGCCGCCGAAGACCTGCGCAGCGCCGTCGGCCGCCTGCGCCAGCTCGGCCTGCGCATCGCCCTCGACGACACCGGCTGCGGCTTCGCCGACCTGGGCACGGTCGAAATCCTGCGTCCGGACATCGTCAAGCTGTGCATCACGGTGATCCGCAACGCCGGACGCGGCGATCCCTTCGTCGAGGCGATCCGGCGCACGGTCGGCCAGTTGCATGCGCTCGGCGCGCAAGTGCTGGCCGAGGGCGTGGAAAGCGAAAGCCAGCATGCGGCGCTCGCCGACTGCGCCATCGAACTCGGCCAGGGCTGGCTCTACGGCCGGCCGCTGGCACTCGAAGACGCTTTCGCGGATTAGGCCCGCTTCAGCGGGCGACCGGCCGCTGCGGGTCGGCGCACCATTCGCTCCACGAGCCGCCGTAGAGGCGGGAACCGGGCAGACCGGCGATTTCCATCGCCAGCAGGTTGTGGCAGGCGGAAACACCGGAGCCGCAATAGTGCACGACCTGCGCCGGCGAACGGCCGGCGAGCAGCCGGCGCCACTCGGCGGCAAGTTCGGCGGCCGGCTTGAAGCGGCCGTCGGCGGCGAGGTTGTCGCGGAAGAAGCGGTTGATCGCGCCGGGGATGTGGCCGCCGACCGGATCGATCGTCTCGTTCTCGCCGCGGAAGCGGTCGGCGGCGCGGCCGTCGACCAGGCACAGCGACGACGCGCCGAGCATTTCCTGCACGAAACCGGCGTCGACCGTCAGATCGCGCTGCTGCGCCACGAAGGTCGCCGGCGTCGGCGCCGGCACCACGGCATCGACCGGACCGCCGGCGGCGAGCCAGGCCTGCCAGCCGCCGTCGAGGACGGCGACGGCGTCGTGGCCGAGCCAGCGAAGCAGCCACCAGAGGCGGCCGGCGATCATGCCCTGGGCATCGTCATAGACGACGACCTGGGTCGCCGGCGCGATGCCGATGGCCCCCAGGCGCGCCGCCAGCAGCGCCGGCTCGGGCAGGGGATGGCGACCGTTGCGGCCGTTCAGCGGTGCCGACAGGTCGCGGTCGCAATGCAGGAAGACGGCACCGGGAATGTGCGACTCGGCGTAGGCCCGCTCGCCGTAGCCGGTATCGAGCAACTGGTGGCGGACATCGACGACGCACCAGCCGGCATCGAGCCCGGCGCGCAACTGGTCGACGCTGGCCAGCGTCCCCAGGCTCAAGCCTCTTCCTCCAGCCAGGCATCGGCGTCGGCCGCCTCGTCGAAGACCTGGACGTCGGCATTGACGAAGGTCTGCGAGATCCAGGCGCTCCAGGTCACCCATTCGCTGTCGGTGACGACGGCGATGCGGTTGAAATCGTTGGCGTGGGCGCGCGAGAACTTGACTTCCTCCCAGGCGACGTCGAGCGTCAGCGTGCCCATCTTGGTCAGGTCGAAGAAAAGGTCGACCGGGCCTTCGAACTTGATCTTGTAATTGACGACTTCCTCGAACTCCCGGTAGTCGGCCAGCGTGAATTCGCCGAACACGGAAACATTGACGCGGTGGTTCTTGTGGTCGATGACGATCATGGCTTGCTCCTTTGTTGTTTTACGGCCAGTTTAATCCTGCGCCACCGGGCTGGCACGCGAAAAATGCGTCGCCGCAATGCCCGACAGCACGATCAGGCCGATCGCCGCCCACGCCGATGCCGGCAGCACCTCGCCCCAGAACAGCACGCCGGCGAGGCTGGAGAAGATCACCGTGCTGTAGGCCAGCGCCGCCGACATCAGAGTCTTGCCGCGCGAGTAGGCGCGGGTCATCGCCAGCTGGGCGAAGGTCGCGAAGCCGGCGACGCCGAGCAGCAGCAGGCCGCTGTCACGGTCGACCGGGCGCATCTCGTCGAAAACCAGCCAGACACCGGCACAGACGGTCGACACCAGGGCGAAGTAAAAAACCGTGCGGGTTTCCGGTTCGCCGCGCGCGCCGAGTTCGCGCACGCTGAAATAGGCGCCCGCGGCAAGCACGCCGGAGGCCAGCCCGACCAGACCGCCGAACAACTGCTCGGCGTGGAAGGTCGGGCGCAGCAGCAGGACGACGCCGGCCAGCCCGACGGCGAGCGCGCCGAGCATGCCGGTGCGCATCCGCCAGCCGGCCAGCGCCAGGTAGAGCGCGAGGAAGATCGCCGAGGTGTAGTTGAGCGTCACCGCGGTCGCCAGCGGCAGCAGCGTGATCGCATAGAAATAGGCGAACAGCGCGACGAAGCCGACCACGCCGCGCGACACATGCCAGCGCCAGTGCGGGGTGCGCAGCGGCACGCCGCGCAGGCGGACCAGGGCGAACATCAGCAGCAAGGACAGGAAGCTGCGCCAGAAGGTGATCTCGACCGCCGAATGGCTGGCGGCAGCAAGCTTGACGCAGACGCCCATGCAGGCAAACAGGAAACTGGCGACGATCATCCACAGGGATTGCATGGGCGGAACACTCGGAGGAAGAAGGAATGCGGGACGAAAAAACGGGGCGGCGGTCTGGCCCGGCGCCCCGCGTCTGACGGTCAACCGTCGAAAAAGGCCAAAAACGCTCAGCGCGCCTCGATCTCCTTCTGCATGATCCGGCGGTAGAACTCGTGGAAGTGCTGCATGCCGTCCTCCATCGGGCTCTGGTACGGACCGACCTCATTCTTGCCTGCGGCCAGCAGCGCCTTGCGGCCGCGGTCCATGCGCTCGCCGATGTCGTCGTCCTCGATCGCGGTTTCCATGTAGGCGGCGCGTTCGGCCTCGATGAACTCGCGCTCGAAATCGACGATTTCCTCGGGGTAGTAGAACTCGACGACGTTCATCGTCTTGTCCACGCCCATCGGGATCAGCGTCGACACGACCAGCACGTGCGGATACCACTCGACCATGATGTTCGGGTAGTAGGTCAGCCAGATGGCGCCCTGCGGCGGCGTCTCGCCACGGTCGCCGTAGTACTCGCGGACGACCTTCTGCCAGCGGTTGTAGGCAGACGAGGTGGAGTCCTTCATCAACGAGGTGATGCCGACCTTCTGCACCGAGTACCAGTCGCCGAACTGCCAGGTCAGGTCGTCGCAGGTGACGAAATTGCCCAGGCCCGGGTGGTAGGGCACGACGTGGTAGTCCTCCAGATAGACCTCGATGAAGGTCTTCCAGTTGTAGTTGCACTCGTGCATCTCGACGTGGTCGAGCTTGTAGCCGGTGAAATCGAGGTCGCGGGCGACGTTCATGCCGGCCAGGTCGGCATTGGCCGAACGCGGGCCCTTGAAGAGCAGGCCGTTCCAGTTCTCCAGCCTGACCTTGTCGAGGTTCAGGCAGGGATTCTGCGGGAAATGCGGCGCCCCGATCAGCTCGCCCGACTGCTCATAGGTCCAGCGATGGATTGGGCAGACCACCGGCCCTTCGAGCTTGCCCGAACCTTGCAGCATGATCGCCTGGCGATGCCGGCAGACGTTCGACATCTGCCACAGGCCGGCATTCGGCCCGACCGAGCCGCCGTTGAGCAGCATCTGGCCGTGATCCTTCCACTCGAGCGTGCGATAGTCACCACCCGTGGGGGCCATCAACTGGTGACCGACATAGCCCGGACCGGCATCGAAGATGAGTTTCTTCTCCAGCGCGTGAATCCGTTCATCGAAATACCAGTCCACCGGCAGTTGGGAAACTGCGGGCGCCAACCGGGACGACGTCGCCATGTCGGACATTCCAAGCCTCCAGCGGGTTAAAAAGGACGTTGATTTTACCCGAATTTGACCGAAATACCCCGGATGGAGTATTTTCACGCGTTTCCCCGAACCCGGATGCTCATGGACCAGACGCCGATTGCCGACATGAAATTCGAGACCGCAGTGGCTGAACTCGAGGCCATCGTCTCCGGCATGGAAGGCGGCCAGCTCGAACTGGAAGCCTCGATCGCCGCCCACCAGCGCGGCATGGCGCTGATCCGCCACTGCCAGCAGCAGCTGGCGCAGGCCGAGGAACAGATCCGGATCATCGAAAATGGCGAGATCCGCGATGTCGACCGCAACACCCTGGAGAACCAGTGAGCACGCCCTTCGCCGAATGGATGGCCGCCACCCAGGCCCGCACCGAGGCCGCGCTGGCCTGCCACCTGCCCTGCGCCGACAGCATCCCGCAACGCCTGCATGAAGCCATGCGCTACGCGACGCTGGCCGGCGGCAAGCGCGTCCGCCCGCTGCTCGCACACGCCGCCGGCGAACTGACCGGCGCCGATCCGGCGCGCCTCGACGTGGTCGCCTGCGCAGTCGAGCTGATCCATACCTATTCGCTGGTGCACGACGACCTGCCGTGCATGGACGACGACGTGCTGCGCCGCGGCCGGCCGACCTGTCATGTCGAATTCGACGAGCCGACCGCGCTGCTGGTCGGCGACAGCCTGCAGACGCTGGCCTTCGAACTGCTCGCCAGCCAGCCGCTCGGCGAGCGCCAGCTCGAGATGATCGCCCTGCTCGCCCACGCCAGCGGTTCGTGCGGCATGGCCGGCGGCCAGGCAATCGACCTGGCTTCGGTCGGCAAGCCCCTCGAACAGGCCGAACTCGAACTGATGCACGCGCTCAAGACCGGCGCCCTGATCCGCGCCGCGGTCCTGCTCGGCGCCCTCGCCGGGACGCCGCTGTCGGCCGACGAACGCAAGCAGCTCGACCGTTTTGCCAAGCGCGCCGGCCTGCTCTTCCAGGTCGTGGACGACATCCTCGACTGCACCGCCAGCACCGCCACCCTCGGCAAGACCGCCGGCAAGGACGAAGCCGCCGACAAGCCTACCTATGTCGCCCTGCTCGGTCTCGAACGCGCCCGGGCCTACGCCGAGGCGTTGCGAACCGAAGCCCTGTCGGCGCTGTCCATCTTCGGCGAACGCGCCAGCCGCCTGACCGCGCTGGCCGATTTCATCTGCCACCGCCAATTCTGACCATGAGCCAATCGCTGCTGGAAACCATCGACAGCCCGGCCGACCTGCGCCGGCTGGACCGCAAGCAGCTGGTCCAGCTCGCCGGCGAACTGCGCGAATTCCTGATCGAATCGGTCTCGCAGACCGGCGGCCACCTGTCGTCCAACCTCGGCACGGTCGAGCTGACGATCGCCCTGCACGCCGTCTACGACACCCCGGCCGACCGCCTGGTCTGGGATGTCGGCCATCAGTGCTACCCGCACAAGATCCTCACCGGCCGCCGCGCCGGCATGGGCAAGCTGCGCATGCGCCACGGCATCGCCGGTTTCCCCAAGCGCTGCGAGAGCGACTACGACACCTTCGGCGTCGGCCACTCGTCGACCTCGATCTCGGCCGCCCTGGGCATGGCCCTGGCCGCCAAGCACAAGGGCGAGGGGCGCAAGGTCGTCGCCGTCATCGGCGACGGCGCGATGTCGGCCGGCATGGCTTTCGAGGCAATGAACAACGCCGGCGTCGCCGACGCCGACATGCTGGTCATCCTCAACGACAACGAGATGTCGATCTCGCCGCCGGTCGGCGCGCTCAACCACATCCTGACCCGGCTGACCTCGAGCAAGACCTACAACGCCGCCCGCGAAGCCGGCCGCCACATGCTCGGTTTCGCGCCGCCGCTGCTCGAACTGGCACGCCGCGCCGAGGAGCACGTCAAGGGCATGATCGCCCCGGGCACGCTGTTCGAGGAGTTCGGCTTCCATTACTACGGCCCGATCGACGGCCACGACCTCGACGCACTGATCCCGACGCTGGAGAACCTGAAGAAGCTCAAGGGCCCCAAGTTCCTGCACGTGATCACCAAGAAGGGCCAGGGCTACAAGCTGGCGGAAAGCGACCCCATCCTCTACCACGGCGTCGGCAAGTTCTCGGCCGACCAGGGCATCGCCAGCGGCAAATCCGGCGGCAAGCTGACCTACACCCAGGTCTTCGGCGACTGGCTGTGCGACATGGCCCGCGCCGATTCGCGCCTGGTGGCGATCACCCCGGCCATGCGCGAAGGTTCCGGCATGGTCCGCTTCGCCAGCGAATTCGCCGACCGCTACTACGATGTCGGGATCGCCGAGCAGCACGCCGTCACTTTCGCCGCCGGGCTCGCCTGCGAAGGCCTGAAACCGGTCGTCGCGATCTATTCGACCTTCCTCCAGCGCGCCTACGACCAGCTGATCCACGACGTCGCGCTGCAGAACCTGCCGGTCGTCTTCGCCGTCGACCGCGGCGGCCTGGTCGGTGCCGACGGCCCGACCCACCACGGCACCTTCGACCTGTCGTTCGCTGCCTGCATTCCGAACCTGGTGGTCATGGCACCGGCCGACGAGGCCGAATGCCGGCGCCTGCTGAGCACCGCCTTCGCCCATCCCGGGCCGAGCCTGGTCCGCTATCCGCGCGGCAGCGGCTGCGGCGCGCAGCCATCAGGCGAGCTCGACACGCTGCCGCTGGGCAAGGGCGAAATCCGCCGCCGCGGCCAGGGCGTCGCCCTGCTCGCCTTCGGCAGCCTGGTCGCCGCCGCCGAAGCCGCCGGCGAGACGCTCGACGCGACCGTCGTCAACATGCGCTTCGTCAAGCCGCTCGATATCGACCTGATCGTCGAGCTGGCCGGGAACCATTCGCTGCTCGTCAGCATCGAAGAGAATGCCGTGATCGGCGGCGCCGGCTCGGAAATCGAGCGGGTGCTCGGCGAACGCGGGTTGAACGTGGCCGTGCTGCGTCTCGGCCTGCCGGATCGCTTCGTCGATCATGGCGAACAAGGTCAGCTCCTCGCCGAGCTCGGCCTCGACAAGGAAGGCATCGTGCGCAGTGTGCGCGAGCGCCTGACCCAACCCAACCAGACAGAATCCCGACAGAACAGCAGACCATGACCGCCACCAGCATTCCCGACGTACAAAGCTCCGCCGACACGCGCCAGATCGCGATCAACAAGGTCGGCATCAAGTCGATCCGCCACCCGATCAAGGTCCAGGACAAGTCGGTCGGCATCCAGCACACCATCGCCACGTTCAACATGTACGTCGGCCTGCCGCACAACTTCAAGGGCACCCACATGTCCCGCTTCGTCGAGATCCTGAACTCGCACGAACGCGAGATCTCGGTCGAGAACTTCCCGGCCATGCTGCAGGACATGATCGTCCGCCTCGAGGCCGAAACAGGTCACATCGAGATGAACTTCCCCTTCTTCATCAACAAGACGGCACCGGTTTCCGGCGTCCAGAGCCTGCTCGACTACGACGTCACCTTCATCGGCGACATCAGCGGCGGTGAGATCGTGACCTCGGTCAAGGTCGTCGTCCCGGTCACCAGCCTGTGCCCCTGCTCGAAGAAGATTTCCGAGCGCGGCGCCCACAACCAGCGCTCGCACGTCACCGTCACCGCCCGCACCAACGACTTCATGTGGATCGAGGAACTCGTCCAGCTGGTTGAAGCCGAGGCTTCCTGCGAGCTCTACGGCCTGCTCAAGCGCCCCGACGAGAAGTACGTCACCGAACGCGCCTACGACAACCCGAAGTTCGTCGAGGACATGGTCCGCGACGTCGCCGCCCGCCTCAACGCCGAGGCCCGCATCGACAGCTACGTGGTCGAGTCGGAGAACTTCGAATCGATCCACAACCACTCGGCCTACGCCCTGATCGAGCGCGACAAGAAAAACGCCTGAATCTGACGGTCGACCGTCAGATTCCCGCAAAAAAGGAGGCCGACGCCTCCTTTTTTATTGCCACCGATTTCGCCGGACGAAAAAAAAGGGGCCGCAGCCCCTTTTTTGTGTTTCCTGCTTTTCGCGGATCAGGCAGAAGCCTTCTTCGCCGGCAGCTTTTCCTTGATCCGAGCGGACTTGCCCGAACGGTCGCGGAGGTAGTACAGCTTGGCGCGACGGACGTCACCGCGGCGCTTGACCTCGATCGACGCGACCAGCGGCGAATAGGTCTGGAAGGTACGCTCGACGCCTTCGCCGGAAGAGATCTTGCGGACGATGAAATTCGAGTTCAGGCCGCGGTTGCGCTTGGCGATGACGACGCCTTCGTAAGCCTGCAGACGCTCGCGGTTGCCTTCCTTGACCTTCACCTGGACGACGACGGTGTCGCCCGGCGCGAAGTCGGGAATGGTCTTGCCCAGGCGGGCGATTTCTTCTTGTTCCAGCTGTTGAATCAGGTTCATGTGAGATCCTTCTTGTAAAACATTACTCACCGCATTGCTCCTCTCCGGAAATTTCCGTGAGGAGTTGCGTTTCCTCCGCAGTCAGACTGCGGTGCGCCAGCAAATCCGGGCGACGCTTCCGGGTCCGCGCCAGCGACTGCTTGAGCCGCCAGCGACGAATTTTCTTGTGATCGCCGGAGATCAGCACCTCGGGCACCGGCATTCCCTCGTAAACCTCGGGACGGGTGTAGTGCGGACAATCCAGCAAACCACCGACAAACGAATCTTCCACCGCCGAAGCGGCATCGCCGAGCACCCCGGGCAACTGGCGGACGACGGCATCGATCAGCACCATCGCCGGCAATTCGCCCCCGGAGAGCACGAAATCCCCGATCGAAATTTCCTCATCGACGCAGCGCTCGATCAGACGCTCGTCAATTCCTTCATAGCGACCGCAGAGCAGGATCAATCCTGCCTCGCCGCTCGCCAGCTGCATCACCCGCTGATGGGTCAGCGGCTTGCCCTGCGGCGACAGGTAGATGACCCGGCTCGCCGCCAGGCCCGCTTCCCGCTGCCGCGCCTTGGCGGCGGCAATCGCCTTTTCCAGCGGCCCCGGCTGCATCAGCATGCCCGGCCCGCCACCGAAGGGGCGATCATCGACGCGGCGCCACGCGTTTTCGGCGAAATCCCGAGGATTCCAGCCTTGCCAGGCCCAGCGCCCTTCTTCCAGCGCCCGTCGGGTAATACCGCTTTGCGTCACGGCGGCGAACATCTCCGGGAAGATGCTCACGCAGTCGAACCGGATCACCAGTCGCTGCCCCACGCGACGCGAATGCGCCCTGCTTCCTTCTCCACCGCCAGCACCACCGCCTCGACAAAAGGCAGCAGCCGTTCGGTGCCGTCCCCGGCAACCACGCGCAACACATCGTTGGCACCGGTCTCGAGCAGCCCGGCAACGGTGCCGAGCGTCTCGCCTGCTTCATTGACGACTGCGAGGCCGACCAGGTCGGCCCAGTAGAACTCGTCATCGCCGGTCGCCGGCAGCGCGTCGCGCGCCGCCCCGATCAGCATGCCCTTGAGGGCTTCGGCCGCGGTCCGGTCATCGACGCCGGCAAGCGCGACGACGATGCCGTCGCCGTGCGCCTTCAGCCCGTTCAGGCCGATTGCACGCCACGGACCACCTTCCTTGCCGATCTGCCAGGCGGCGATTTCGCGCCAGGCCAGCGGATCGTCGCCGAACACATGCAGACGGAGCCAGCCACGGATGCCGTAAGGCTCGGCCAGCCGTCCGAGGACGACGATGTCGCTACCGGTCAAGGCCGACAGGGTCTCAGGCGGCCTGCTTGGCGTTCTGCTTGACCAGGCGGGCAGCCGTCGGCGACAGCTGGGCGCCCTGCTCCAGCCAGTAGGCCAGGCGGTCGGCAGCAATGCGCAGGGTTTCGGCGGCGCCGGAAGCAACCGGGTTGTAGAAGCCGATGCGCTCGACGAAACGGCCGTCGCGACGGTTACGGGAATCGGTAACGACCATGCTGTAGAACGGGCGCTTCTTGGCGCCACCACGGGCAAGACGGATAACAACCATTGGAATACTTTCGTTAGCTGGGAAAAAGACGCGAGATTATATCTGTAAATCGATAAAAAACAAGCCACTTACCCGGACGACCGGTGAAGAGGGTGCGAAACGGCCGAGGATGGGGGCCGCTGGCTTTTTTTGCTATTCTCTCAAAATCATGAGCAAATCTTCACAAAACAACAATTCCGCCCAAAACGAAGGCAGCATCAAGAGCATTCTCGAATGGCTGGCGCTCGCCCACGGCCGCTCCAGCGCCGAAGACACCGAGGAGCTGCTGCGCCAGGTCCTCTACCTGCGCGAGGCGGCGGTATCGACCAGCCAGCGGGTCAAGTTGCTCGACCTGCTCTACGCCCACGCCGAGGAAATCGTGCGCAGCGAACTGCCGCGCCTGAACGAACTGTCACTGCCCATCTCGCGCAAGACCCGGCAGCGCGTGCGCCTGCTCCTCGAATTGCTGGAAACGCTGACCCAGGATTATTTCAATACCCTGGCCGTACTCTACGACCCGGATACCCAGGCCGCCGGCAGCACGCCGCAGATCTCGCTGCGCCGGGCGATGCTGTCGATCGCCTGGCAGATCCACATCCACCACCTGATCGCCTCGCCGCCCCGGCCCGGGCTCTGGCAGCAGTTGCACTCGGCCTTCCGCACCGCCCGCCGGCTCGGCCTGGAGAGCGCCGAGGGCCCGCGCCAGTCGGCCAGCATCGAACGCCTCTACGGCAACATCCTGCTGACGGCGATCGCGCAGCCGGCATCCTTTTCGTCGGACGAACTGGAGTTCATCAACACCCTGGTTGAAGGCAGCCCCTGCCAGCTCGCCTTCAGCCCGACACCGGCGGGCCCTGCCGCGAGCGCCTTCTGGATCGATCTCGACCGCGACTTCCCGGCGCACGCCCAGGTCCGCCGCTCGCCGGGCGACGACATCCAGCCGCTGTACTTCTCCTGCGCCGGAATCGCCGCCCACGTTGCCGGCCTGCGCCAGGCCCTGGGCAGCGGCAGCACACCGGAAAGTCTGGGCCTGCCGGAATTTGCCGGCAGCCGCGCCGGCATCGGCGTACTCCGCCGCCTGGAAAAGCTCTGGGGCCAGCCGGCCAAGCGCAAGTTCTCGCGCCGTCGCCAATCGTACCGGGCCCGCCTGTGCGCCGGCCTGGGCACGCTCTGCCACCTGCTGCGCCACCCCGACGAAGCGACCGACCTCAGCGAATGGATGGTCACCAACGAAAGCCCCGACGGTTTCGCGCTGATGCACATGGCCGGCAACACGACCCAGCTGCGGGTCGGCGACATCGTCGCCATCCAGCCGCAGGACGAGCACATCGCCCGCGACGCCCACTGGCACGTCTGCATCGTGCGCTGGGCGATCTCGGAGAACCCCGAGCACATCGAGGTCGGCCTGCAGCTGCTCGCCTCGCGCGCGGTCGTCGCCCAGGTCGCCCAGCCGTACAACCTCGGCGCCGGCAAGGTGGCCGCGCTGATCCTGCCGGAGACGCCGCCTTTGCGCAGCAGCCAGTCGCTGGTCGTGCCGCCCGGCCTGCTCGGCGAAAACAGCCGGCGCATCGTCCTGCTCGTCGAGCAGGACAACCTGGCCATCCGCGAAGTCCGGACCACCGGCATCGACGAACAGACCAGTTCGGTCGAGATCTTCTCGATGCGACCGGACGAGGAATGAGGCGGCACGTATAATCGCGACGCCGGCAGCCGCCGGCATTTTTCGCCCCGCCACCGAGTCGACCGTGAACGCCCGCTTCTACCAGAACCTGACCAGCATCGCGCTGATCGCCCTGATCTTCCTCTGCCTGGCCTGGGAGGCCTGGCTGGCGCCGCTGCGCCCGGGCGGCTCCTGGCTGACGCTGAAGGCGGTCGTGCTGCTGGCGCCGCTGTTCGGCATCCTGCGCGGCAAGCGCTACACCTACAAGTGGCTGTCCCTGCTGATCCAGCTCTACCTGCTCGAGGGCCTGACCCGGGCAAGCAGCGACCACGGCCTGTCGCAGTGGCTGGCGGTAGGCGAGACGCTGCTCGCCATCGTCGTCTTCGCCGGCGCAGTGATGTTCATACGGTCGACCCGCATTTCCGGGCAAAAATGAAAAAAGCCGCGCTCACGGGCGCGGCTTTTCACGCATCCCGCCGGTTCAGATGTCGTCGCCCTGGGCGCGCACCTTGTCGAGCGTCGATTCGAGCTTGTTCAGCGCATTCAGGTAGGAACGCGCCGAGGCGATGACGATGTCGGTATCGGCCCCGTTGCCATTGACGATGCGGCCGCCCTTGGCCAGGCGCGTGGTCACCTCGCCCTGGGCATCGGTGCCGGTGGTGATCGCATTGACCGAGTAAAGCAGCAACTCGGCACCGCTGCCGGCAATGCTTTCGATCGCCTTGAAGGTCGCATCGACCGGCCCGCCGCCGCTGGCCTCGGCCTTCTGCTCGACGCCGCCGACGTTGAGGATGACCGTCGCCTGCGGCATCTCGCCGGTTTCCGAGGTGACCCGCGAATAGACCAGCTTGTAATGCTCCTGCTCCGGCGTCACGACCTCGTCGGAGACCAGCGCGTGCAGGTCCTCGTCGAAAATCTCGTGCTTGCGGTCGGCCAGCTCCTTGAAACGGGCGAAGGCAGCATTGAGCGCCTCGTCGCTGTCGAGTTCGATGCCGAGCTCGACCAGCCGCGACTTGAAGGCATTGCGCCCGGAATGCTTGCCGAGCACCAGCTTGTTCTGCGTCCAGCCGACATCCTGGGCGCGCATGATCTCGTAGGTCTCGCGATGCTTGAGCACGCCGTCCTGGTGGATGCCGGACTCGTGCGCAAAGGCATTGGCGCCGACGACGGCCTTGTTCGGCTGCACCGGGTAACCGGTGATCTGCGAAACCAGCTTGGAGGCAGCGACGATCTGCGTCGTGTCGATGCGCGTCTCGACCGGGAAGACGTCGGCACGGGTACGCACGGCCATGACGATTTCTTCGAGCGCGGCGTTGCCGGCGCGTTCACCGAGGCCGTTGATCGTGCATTCGACCTGGCGGGCACCGGCCAGCACGGCAGCCAGCGAATTGGACACGGCCAGGCCGAGGTCGTTGTGACAGTGCACCGACCACACCACCTTGTCCGAGTTCGGCACACGCTCGATCAGCTGGCGCATGGTTTCGGCGTACTGCGAGGGAATGTTGTAGCCGACCGTGTCGGGCACGTTGATCGTCTTCGCGCCGGCCTTGATCACCGCTTCGAAGATGCGGCACAGGAAGTCGATTTCCGAACGCCCGGCGTCCTCGGCCGAGAACTCGACGTCATCGGTATACTGCCGCGCCCAGCCGATCGCCCTGACCGCCTGCTCGACCACCTGGTCGGGGCTCATGCGCAGCTTCTTCTCCATGTGGATCGGGCTGGTCGCGATGAAGGTGTGGATGCGCCCGGACTTGGCCGGGCGGATCGCCTCGCCGGAGCGGGCAATGTCGTTCTCGCTGGCGCGGGCCAGCGAACAGACCGTCGAATCCTTGATCGCCTGAGCGATCGCCTGGATCGATTCGAAGTCGCCGGGCGAGGCAGCGGCAAAGCCGGCCTCGATCACGTCGACGCGCATCTTCTCGAGCTGGCGGGCGACGCGGATCTTCTCCTCGCGGGTCATCGAAGCGCCGGGGCTTTGTTCGCCGTCGCGCAGGGTGGTATCGAAAATGACGAGATGCTGCTTGCTCATGGACGACTCCGGAAATTACTGGGCCTTGCGCTTGAGCAGGCCGACAGCGGCCAGCACATAGCCGGACAAACCATAGACGACGAAGAAACCGAACAGGGCGATCTCCGGGCTGTAGGCGACCAGCGCGAAAACCAGGGCGATCGCGGCAATGGCGAAGAAAGGCACGCTCTTCTTCAGATTCACATCCTTGAAGCTGTAGTAGCGGATGTTCGAGATCATCGTCACGCCGGCAAAGATGGTCAGCACGCAGGCCAGCCAGCGGACATCCTCACCGGGCACGCCGGCGACGATCATCACCCAGACCAGACCGGCAACCAGCGCCGCGGCAGCCGGCGACGGCAAGCCCTGAAAGAAGCGCTTGTCCATCACCTCCAGCGTCGTATTGAAGCGCGCCAGGCGCAGGGCCGCGCCAACGCAATAGATGAAGGCGGCGATCCAGCCGAGCCGGCCGAGATCGCGCAGCGCCCATTCGTACATCACCAGCGCCGGCGCGGCGCCGAAGCTGACCATGTCCGACAGCGAATCGTATTCCGCTCCGAAGGCCGACTGCGTATTGGTCAGGCGGGCAACGCGGCCGTCGAGGCCATCGAGGACCATGGCGATGAAGATCGCCATCGCCGCCCGCTCGAAATCGCCCTGCATCGCCTGCACGATGGCGAAGAAGCCGGCGAACAGCGCCGCCGTGGTGAACAGGTTGGGCAGCAGGTAGATGCCGCGCCGTTTGACTTCAGGATTGAACAGGGCTTTGCGAGGTTTGAGTTCGGTCATGGGCAGCAAGGAAAAGCTGGAACGGTGCAAGGATACACCCTTCCCACAAACAATTCGGGCGGTGCAGTTACCTACACCGCCCAAAGCGTCAAAGCGAACACGGAGCCAGGTGCGCGGGCGAAGCCAGTACCTCAGTACGGCAAGCCCGGGCAACGACGCCCCGTGGAGCCAGCGCCAACCTTAGTTCTTGGATTGGTCGACCAGCTTGTTCTTCTTGATCCACGGCATCATGTCGCGCAGCTGGCCACCGACCGTCTCGATCGGATGGACGGCGTTCAGGCGACGACGCGCCGTCATGCTCGGGTAGTTGGTACGGCCCTCGAGGATGAACATCTTGGCGTACTCGCCGGTCTGGATGCGCTTCAGGGCGTTGCGCATGGCTTCGCGCGACTGCTCGTTGATGACTTCCGGACCGGTCACGTACTCACCGTACTCGGCGTTGTTCGAGATCGAGTAGTTCATGTTGGCGATGCCGCCTTCGTACATCAGGTCGACGATCAGCTTCAGCTCGTGCAGGCACTCGAAGTAGGCCATTTCCGGCGCGTAGCCGGCTTCGACCAGGGTCTCGAAGCCCATCTTGACCAGCTCGACGGCGCCACCGCAGAGAACCGCCTGCTCACCGAACAGGTCGGTTTCGGTTTCTTCGCGGAAGTTGGTCTCGATCACGCCACCCTTGGTGCCGCCGTTGGCAGCAGCGTAGGACAGGGCGATGTCCTTGGCCTTGCCGGACTTGTCCTGGTAGATGGCGATCAGCGACGGCACGCCGCCGCCCTTCAGGTACTCGGAACGCACGGTGTGGCCGGGGCCCTTGGGGGCGACCATGATCACGTCGAGGTCGGCACGCGGCACGACCTGGTTGTAATGCACGTTGAAGCCGTGGGCGAAAGCCAGGGTCGCGCCCTGCTTGATGTTCGGCTCGACGTCGTTCTTGTAGACCTCGGGGATGTTCTCGTCCGGCAGCAGGATCATGACGAGGTCGGCAGCAGCGACGGCGTCCTTGACCTCGGCAACCTTGAGACCGGCGCCTTCGGCCTTGGCCCAGGAAGCACCGCTCTTGCGCAGGCCGACCGTGACGTTGACGCCGGAGTCGCGCAGGTTCTGGGCGTGGGCGTGGCCTTGCGAGCCGTAGCCAACGATGGTGACGTTCTTGCCCTTGATCAGGGAGAGGTCGGCGTCCTTGTCGTAATAAACTTTCATGAATCCCTCTTGTGAAAAGCAGTAATCAGACTTTGAGAATACGATCGCCACGACCGATGCCACAGACACCGGTACGGACGGTTTCGAGAATCAGGCCAGCGTCGAGGCCGGCGATGAAGGAATCGAGCTTGGTGCTCGCCCCGGTCAGCTCGATGACATAGGTCGACTCGGTGACATCGATGATGCGGCCGCGGAAGATATCGGCCATCCGCTTCATCTCTTCGCGATCCTTGCCGGTCGCCCGGACCTTGATCAGCATCAGCTCGCGCTCGACATGCGCGGCCTCGGAGAGATCGACCACCTTGACGACATCGACCAGCTTGTTGAGCTGTTTCGTGATCTGCTCGAGCACCTCGTCGGAGCCGGAGGTCAGGATGGTCATCCGGGACAGCGAGGGATCTTCCGTCGGTGCCACGGTCAGCGATTCGATATTGTAGCCGCGGGCCGAGAACAGGCCGGCGACTCGGGACAAGGCGCCCGATTCGTTTTCGATCAGGATGGAAATGATGTGTCGCATGTTCTGTTCCTTACCTGCTTACAGTTCTTCGGCCAGGATCATTTCGGTCAGACCCTTGCCGGCAGCGACCATCGGGAAGACGTTGGCACCCGGGTCGATGATGAAATCCATGAAGACCAGGTCGTCCTTGTGCTCGGTGAAGGCCTTGCGCAACGCCGGCTCGACGTCTTCCGGCTTCTCGATGCGCATGCCGACGTGGCCATAGGCCTCGGCCAGCTTGACGAAGTCGGGCAACGAGGTGACGTAGGATTGCGAATAACGCTTCGAGTAGAACATCTCCTGCCACTGGCGAACCATGCCGAGCATGCCGTTGTTCAGGTTGATGATCTTGACCGGCAGACCGTACTGCTTGCAGGTCGACATTTCCTGGATGCACATCTGGATCGAACCTTCGCCAGTGACGCAGGCAACCTGCGCGTCCGGATTGGCCATCAGCACCCCCATGCCGTACGGCAGGCCGACGCCCATGGTGCCCAGACCGCCGGAATTGATCCAGCGACGCGGCTTGTCGAACTTGTAGTACTGCGCGGCGAACATCTGGTGCTGACCGACGTCGGAGGTGATGAAGGCATCGCCACCGGTCACTTCGTAGAGTTTCTCGACGACGAACTGCGGCATGATGTGATTCGACTGGCGATAGGCCAGCGACTTGCGTCCGCGCCATTCGTCGATCTGCTTCCACCAGTCGGCGACTTCCGGATCGGTCTTGCAACCGGCGTCGAGCAGCTTGAGCATTTCGTCGAGGACATCCGGGACATTGCCAACGATCGGCACGTCGACCTTGACGCGCTTGGAGATCGACGACGGATCGATGTCGATATGGATGACGCGGCGCTTCTCGCTACCGAAGTGTTCAGGGTTGCCGATGACGCGGTCGTCGAAGCGGGCACCAACGGCCAGGATCACGTCGGCATAGTGCATCGCATTGTTGGCTTCGAAGGTGCCGTGCATGCCCAGCATGCCGACGAACTGGCGGTCGGTCGCGGGGTAGCCGCCCAGACCCATCAGCGTGTTGGTCACCGGAAAATCGAGCTTGCGGGCCAGTTGCGTCAGCTTGTCGGCTGCATCGGAGAGGATCACGCCACCGCCGGTGTAGATGATCGGCCGCTTGGCTTCCTGCAGCATCTGCACGGCCTTCTTGATCTGGCCGAGATGTCCCTTGACGACCGGATTGTACGAACGCATCTGGATCGTCTTCGGGTAGTCGAATTCGCACATCTGCGCCGTGATGTCCTTCGGAATATCGACGACGACAGGACCAGGACGACCGGTTGCGGCGATGTGGAAGGCCTTCTTGATCGTGATCGCCAGATCCTTGACATCCTTGACCAGGAAATTGTGCTTCACGCACGGCCGGGTGATGCCGACCGTATCGCACTCCTGGAAGGCATCCTGGCCGATGTAGGCAGTCGGAACCTGACCGCAGAGCACGACCATCGGAATCGAATCCATGTAGGCGGTGGCAATACCGGTCACCGTGTTGGTGACGCCCGGACCGGAGGTCACCAGGGCGACGCCGACCCGTTGCGACGAGCGGGAATAGGCATCGGCGGCATGGACCGCAGCCTGCTCGTGACGGACCAGGATGTGCTTGACCTCATCCTGCTTGAAAAGGGCATCGTAAATGTGCAGCACGGAACCGCCGGGGTATCCGAAAACACAGTCAACCTTTTCTTCCTGCAGGCACCTGATTACAATTTCCGCACCGCTGATCATCATACTCGAGCCCAAAAAGCTGTTAACCTAAAAGGGCGTAACCATAATCGACAGCCCCCGGGGCGGTCAAGGTTTCTCCCTCGCCCCCACCCTCGCCCGCTTCCTCTGCCGAAAGCACCGTCCTGGCCGCACCGCACCAGCTCTCCGCCTTCCTCGAAACCATCGAGCGCCGCGCATTCAAGCAGGCGATCTACGCGGTACGCGACGAAGAAGCTGCCCTCGACATCGTTCAGGATTCGATGATGAAACTGGCGGAGAAGTACGGCGACCGCCCGGCCGAAGAGTTTCCGATGCTCTTTCAGCGGATTCTGCAAAACACCATCCGCGATTTTTATCGGCGCAGCAAGGTCCGGGCGCTCTGGACCACAGCGCTCTCGGCTTTCGCTTCCGATGACGACGACCAGGACCCGCTCGAAATCCTGCAGGCAACACAGGCACTGGGCCCGGCCTGGACGCCCGAAAGCGAACTGCTGCAAAGCCGGACGCTGGCGCTGATCGAGGGCGAACTGAAAAAACTGCCACCGCGTCAACGCGAGGCTTTCGTCATGCGTTACTGGGAAGAAATGGACGTCGCCGAGACAGCCATCGCCATGGGGTGCTCCGAAGGAAGCGTCAAGACTCACTGCTCGCGGGCAACACATACGCTGGCTGCTGCACTGGCAGCCAAGGGGATCAGACTATGACTGCAATGGACGAAGAAAGACAGGCCTACCGGCTGAAACTGGCCCTCGACCATGGCCTGAAGGATATCGCACCGGCCTCGGCGCGCCGGCTCGAGGCCGCCCGCCACCTGGCGCTGAGCAAGCAGAAATCGCCGGAGCAGCGACTGCTGGCCCTCGGTAACCATGGTGGCACAGGCCTGACGTTCGGACATGGCGGCGGCTTGCGTCAACTGCTGGCAGTCGGCGCGCTGCTGCTCGGCATGTGGCTTTCGTTCTACTGGCACGGCGAACGCTATGTCAGCGAAGTTACCGAAACCGACCACGCGCTGCTGACCGACGAATTGCCGCCCGATGCCCTGCTCGACAAGGAACTCCTCGAATGGTTGATCGACGATTCCTCGGACGACTAGCGCTCGGCCTGCTGCTGGCATTCGCCCTGCCAACGGTGGCAACGCCGCCAACGACGGCTGTACTTGGCACACCGCCGCAACCGGAATGGACAGCCCTGAAACCAGGGCAAAAGAAAATCCTGGCACCGCTGGCCGATGAGTGGCCGCACATGGAACACGTCCGCCGCAAGCAGTGGCTGATGACGGCAGAACGCTACCCGTCGATGACCCGAACAGAGAAGGAGCGCGTCCAGAAGCGCATGCGCGACTGGGTACGTCTGACCCCCGAGCAACGCGCCAAAGCGCGCGAGAACTACCGGGGAATCAAACACCTGCCGGAAGCCAGGAAAGAAACGATCAAGAAAAAATGGTCGGCCTACGAGAACCTGCCCGATCAGGACAAGCAGGGTGTTCGCGAGCGGCACAAATCGGCTATCCTTCTCGCCCCGCCACCTGCGCCGGAATCAGCGAACAGCGACGAACCCGCCTCTGCCGCCCGCTAAGCCGGCCCCGACCCGATGATTCAAGATTCCTCCAGCCTCGGCCGCCGCCTGGGTGCGATGCTCTACGAGAGCCTCGTCGTCTTCGCCATCCTGCTGGCATTTTTCCTGTTTCCACAAACCATCCTGCAGGGTTTCGGCTTCCACCCCGCCGGCCGGTTGCAGTGGCTGCACGTGTTTCTTGTCCTTCTCGCCTATTTCGGCTGGTGCTGGCTGCACGGAGGACAGACCCTGCCGATGAAGACCTGGAAGCTGCGCGTCGTTGACAGCGCCGGCGGCCCGCTGCGACCGCTGCAGGCAGTGCTGCGCTACATGGCTGCCTGGCCGAGCCTGCTGCTGTTCGGCATCGGCATCTGGTGGGCGTTGTTCGACCGCGAAGGGCAGTTCCTGCATGACCGGATCGCCGGTACGCGCATCATCCGGGTCCTCGACTCAGCGCCGCTCGACCCACCAGATCAGCACGCCGGCCGCCAGAAGAAATAGCGCCGATGGCGCGGCCGCGCTGGCGAAAGGCGGCCAGGCATTGATCACGCCGAGATTGGAAAACAGCCCGTTGAGCGCATAGAAGGCGATGCCGAGCATGACACCGCCGAATATCTTGAGGCTGACGCCGCCAACCCGGTCGTGCGAGTAACCGAACGGCAAGGCAAGCGTGACCATGACCAGGGAAGCCAGCGGATAGAAGATTTTCTTCCAGATGGCGATCTCGTAGCGCTCGGTACTCTGCCGGTTATCCGACAGGTGACGCGTATAGCCGAACAGGTCGTAGAGCGACATCCGCTCCGGCGCCACCATCAGTACCGAAAGCAGGTCGGGCGTGATCGACGACTGCCAGACATCGCTTTCCAGACGCTCGACGCTCGCCCGCTCGCCGGCCAGGGTCGTCCTGACCACCTCGCTCATCAACCAGCCCTTGCGTTCGGCAAACGCCGCCGCCTTGGCCTCGACGACTGACTGCAAGGCATTCTGGTCGTCGAAACTGTAGATGCGGACATTCTCCAGATAGCTCTCGCTGATCGCGTTGCGAATATTGATGAAATTCCGCCCATCCTTGACCCAGATGCCGCTGAGGAAACCCTGCTGGGCAAAGGTTTTGTTCAGGGCTTCGGCTTTCAGTTCCTGCTCGTAGCGGTCGGCAACCGGCACCAGCAGTTCGCCGACCAGAAAGGTGACCAGGACCAGCGCCGCCGCCGCCCGGTAAAGGGTGGTCAGCAATTGCCCGGTCGACAATCCGGATGCACGCAAAACCGTGATTTCCGAATGCCGCGCCAGCGTCGCCAGGGCGTACAGCGTGCCGATCAGACAGGCCACCGGAATCAGTTCGTAGATCAGCCCGGGCAACGAGAAGACAACGAAGAGCGCCGCCGCCATCGCGTCGTAGCGTCCGCGACCGACACTGCGCAACTCCTCGACGAAATCGAAGAAACTGAACAGGGCGACGAAGGCAAGCAGCACCAGGGCGATCGCCATCAAGGTTTCACGTACCAGGTAGCGCTGGTGGATATTGCCCCGGAAAATCATGCCACCCGCCTTTTCTGCCAGATGAACGAACCGGTCAACCGGCCGCGGAAGAGGATCAGCAGCGGCAACAACATGACCAGATGCGGCAGCAGCAGGCCGACTGCAAACGGCAACTTGTCGCCGGTAACCCAGGCCTGCGAGATCGAGATCAGATTGCTGTAGATCGCATAGACGATGATCGCGATCAGCAGGTTGGCCGAGCGCCCGGCACGCGGATTGACGTAGGAAAGCGGAATCGCCAGCAGGGCAAGAATCACCGCCGATATCGGGATGGCGATGCGACCGAGCAGTTCGCCACGCATCTCGGGTTCAGGCATCGAAACCAGGTCGAGGAGTGGGACACGCCGTGGAATCTGACGGATGGGACGGGCATCGCCATCCTCGGTGCGCACCGCGTAGCGGGCAAAGTCCATCACCCGGAAGGCAGCGCTCCCCGGCTCGACCTCGTAACGCCGGCCGCTCTCGAGGACCAGGAAACGATCGCCGTTTTCGCGCACCTCGACACCACCGGCATCGGAGACGACAACCCCGAGCTTGCCTTCCTGCATCGAGGCGATGAAAACGTTGCCGATACGCCCGGCCTTGTCGTCCATGCGCTCGACGAAATAGACCTGGCGACCGCCGCGTACTTCCTTGAAGGCACCTGCCGCCACCGAGGACAGTTCGGAACGCGCCGACAATGCCGCCTCGAAATTGCCCTGCGCCAGGTTGGCCCAGGGCGAAAGCACCAGCGACAGGGCAGCGACGGCGATGACGATCGGCATCGCGAAGCGCAGCACCGGACGCAACCAGCGGGTCAGCGGCATGCCACTGGACAGCCAGACCACCATTTCGGAGTCGCGGTACATCCGCGACAGCGACAACAGGACGGCGACGAACAGCGTCAGCGTCAGCAGCATGGGTAAGAAACGCACCGCCGCAAAAGCCAGCATCGCCAGCACCCCCTCGGGCGCAAGCGAGCCGCCGGCAGCATCCTTGAGCAGGCGGATCAACTGGACGGAGAGGACGATGGCCAGCAGGACAACGCTGATGCCAGCTGCTGCCTGGGCGAATTCGCGCCGTGCGGCACGCTCGAATATCATGCTTTGACGAAACCGAAAAAATACGTGGATAATCCACGGGATGCCGATATTTCCCTGGGACAGGAGCAGCGCGTGGAATTTAGCATAAAAAGCGGAAGCCCGGAAAAGCAGCGTTGTGGCTGCGTCATTGTCGGAATCTTCGAGCACCGCCGCCTCAGCCTGGCCGCCGAACTGCTCGACAACGCCAGCGGCGGCCAGATCAGCGACATCCTGCGACGCGGCGACCTGAACGGCAAGGCTGGCACCTCGCTGCTGCTGCACAATCTGCCCGGCACCCTCTGCGACCGCGTGCTGCTGGTTGGCCTGGGCAAGGAAAAGGAATTCCGCGAGAAGGATTACAGTGCCGCCGTCCGTCACGCGATCAAGGCGCTGGCCGACACCGGCACCCAGGATGCGGCGCTGTTCCTCACCGAAATCACCGTGCGCAAGCGCAGCATCGCCTGGCGCATCCGCCAGGCGGCGCTGAACGCACTGACCGCGCAATACCGCTTCGACCAGTTCAAGAGCAAGCAGGATGATGCCCGTCGCCCGCTGCGCCGGCTGACGCTGATCGTCGAGCGCCGCAACGAGCTGGCGACCGCCGAAACCGCCCTGAAGCAGGGCATAGCCATCGGCGAAGGGATCGCGCTGACGCGCGACCTCGGCAACCTGCCGCCCAACATCTGCCACCCGACCTACCTGGCTGAGCAGGCGCAGGCGCTGGCCGGTGAATTCGGCCTCGACTGCGAGATCCTCGGCCGCGACGAGATGGCCGAACTCGGCATGCACTCGTTGCTCGCCGTCGCCCGCGGCGCGACCCAGCCGCCGCGGCTGATCGTGCTGCACTACCGGGGAGGCGGCAAGTCGGCGCGCCCGCTCGTCCTGGTCGGCAAGGGCGTCACTTTCGACACCGGCGGCATCTCGCTCAAGCCGGGCGCCGAGATGGACGAAATGAAATACGACATGTGCGGCGCTGCCAGCGTGCTCGGTACGCTCAAGGCCGTGGCCGCGATGGCTCTGCCGATCAACCTGACGGTAATCGTGCCGGCGACCGAGAACATGCCCGACGGCAACGCCACCCGTCCGGGCGACATCGTCACCTCGATGTCCGGCCAGACCATCGAGATCCTCAACACCGACGCCGAAGGCCGGCTGATCCTCTGCGACGCGCTGACCTACGCCGAACGCTTCGATCCCGAAGTCGTCATCGACGTCGCCACCCTCACCGGTGCCTGCGTCGTCGCCCTCGGCAATGTCGCCAGCGGCTTGTTTGCCAACAAGGACGGGCTTGCCCGCGACCTGCTCGAGGCCGGCGAGGAAACCGGCGACCGCGCCTGGCAGATGCCGCTGTGGGACGATTACCAGGATCTCCTGAAAAGCCCCTTCGCCGACATGGCCAACATCGGCGGCCGCTGGGGCGGGGCGATCAGTGCCGCCTGCTTCCTGGCACGCTTCACCAAGAAATACGACTGGGCCCACCTCGACATCGCCGGCACCGCCTGGACCTCCGGCAAGGACAAGGGGGCGACCGGGCGGCCGGTGCCGCTGCTGACGCATTTCGTGATGCAACGCGCGGGACAGCTCGATTGACCCAGGTTTTCTTCTACCACGGCGCCTCCGACCGCATTGCCGCCGCCTGCGCGCTGATCGGCGGCGCCTGGGCCAAGCGCAAGCCGCTGCTGGTCTATGCGCCGGACAAACCGGTCGCCGAGAGCATCGACCGCCTGCTGTGGACGCGCGACCAGCTCAGCTTCATCCCGCATTGCCGGGCCGACTCGCCGCTCGCCGCCGAAACGCCGATCCTGATCGCCGAGCGGCTCGCCGCCGATGCCGGCGGCGAGCGCCTGATGAACCTGGGCAACGCCATTCCCCAAGGTTTCGAACGCTTTGCCAGCCTGATCGAGGTGGTCGGCCAGGCCGACGACGAACGCCAGGCCGCCCGCGAGCGCGTACACCAGTACAAGTCGCTCGGCTGCGAAGTCCGCTATTTCGACCTCAGCGACCGCTGACCCGGCCATGCCCAGCCCCATCCTCGCCCGCGCCGACGCCCTGATGCAACGCCGCCACCTGGCCGCGGGCGACAGCGAGGAAGTCCCGGTCCTGACCGACGCCATCGACATCGACGACGACATCCCGGTGCTCGTCGATGTCGCACCGCAACCGGCGGCGACCGACACGCCTGCGACGCCGACGCCTGCGGCCGATCCGGCAACCCCAGCGGCGACGCTCGACACCGCCTGGGGCGAAGCCCTCGCCGAGGAACTCGGCCGGCGCATCGAAGCCCGCCTGCTGGCGGAAATTCCCCGAATCGTCGCGTCGACCGTCAGCGAACTGCTCGGCGAACAGGAAGCCCGCAACAAGCGCGACTGAACGCCCGGCGAAGGCGCTGGCGGCTCCGGTATAATTGCCGGTTTTCCCCTTTCTCCGCCAAGTCCATGGAACTCGCCAAAGCCTTCGAACCCGCCGATATCGAACGTCGCTGGTATCCCGAGTGGGAAACCAGAAATTACTTCGCGGCCGGCGTCGACCGCAACAAGACCGACAATTTCTGCATCCAGCTGCCGCCACCCAACGTCACCGGCACGCTGCACATGGGTCACGGCTTCAACCAGACGATCATGGACGCGCTCACCCGCTACTACCGGATGCGCGGCCACAACACGCTGTGGCAGCCGGGCACCGACCACGCCGGCATCGCCACCCAGATCGTCGTCGAGCGCCAGCTCGACGCGCAGGGCATTTCGCGCCACGACCTCGGCCGCGAGAAGTTCCTGGAAAAGGTCTGGGAATGGAAGGAATACTCGGGCGGCACGATCACCCGCCAGATGCGCCGCATGGGCACCAGCCCGGACTGGACGCGCGAGCGCTTCACGATGGATGCCGGCTTGAACAAGGTCGTCACCGAAACCTTCGTCCGCCTCTACAACGAAGGCCTGATCTACCGCGGCAAGCGCCTGGTGAACTGGGACCCGAAGCTGCACACGGCCGTTTCCGACCTGGAAGTCGTGCAGGAGGAAGAAGACGGCTTCATGTGGCAGATCCGCTATCCGCTGGCCGACGGCTCGGATAGCCTGGTCGTCGCCACGACGCGCCCGGAAACCATGCTCGGCGACACCGCGGTGATGGTGCATCCGGAAGACGAACGTTACAAGCACATGATCGGCAAGCTGGTGAAGCTGCCGCTGACCGGCCGCGAAATCCCGATCATCGCCGATTCCTACGTCGATCTCGAATTCGGCACCGGCTGCGTCAAGGTGACGCCGGCGCACGACTTCAACGACTACGCGGTCGGCCAGCGCCACAACCTGCCTATGGCATCGATTTTGACGCTGGATGGAAAGATTGAAACGAATCAATTCCCCCAAGCGCGCCAAGTCCGTGAAGCTTTTGGTCAAGCCAGGATTCCAGTTGGCGAAACCAGGGTCGCTCACCAAGCCCCGAGCTATGCAGTCATGGAAATTCTTGAAGCAATTCCGGACGCCTACGTTGGAAAGGACCGCTTCGAGGCTCGGAACCTAATTGTGGACGACCTCGAAAAGGGTGGCTACTTGGTCAAGGTCGACAAGCACAAGCTCAAGGTGCCGCGCGGCGACCGCACCGGCGTCGTCATCGAGCCGATGCTGACCGACCAGTGGTTTGTCGCCATGTCCAAGCCGGGCGACGACGGCAAGTCGATCACGGAAAAGGCGCTTGAGGTTGTCCATTCCGGCGAGATCAAGTTCTACCCGGAAAACTGGGTGAACACCTACAACCAGTGGCTGAACAACATCCAGGACTGGTGCATCTCGCGCCAACTGTGGTGGGGCCACCAGATTCCGGCGTGGTACGGCGAGAACGGCGAGACCTTCGTCGCCCACAGCGAGGAAGAAGCCCGCGCCGCCGCCGTCAAGTCGGGCTACACCGGCGCCCTGAGCCGCGACGAGGACGTCCTCGACACCTGGTTCTCGTCCGCCCTGTGGCCGTTCTCGACGCTGGACTGGACCGGCGACGCAGCCGTCGACGCCGCCAACCCGCTGCTCAAGCAATATCTGCCGTCGTCGGTGCTGGTCACCGGCTTCGACATCATCTTCTTCTGGGTCGCGCGCATGGTCATGATGACCAAGCAGATCACCGGCAAGATCCCGTTCAAGCACGTCTATGTGCATGGCCTGATCCGCGACGGCGAAGGCCAGAAAATGTCCAAGTCGAAGGGCAACGTGCTCGACCCGATCGACCTGATCGACGGCATCGGCGTCGACGCGCTGGTCGAAAAGCGCACCTTCGGCCTGATGAACCCGAAGCAGGCCGAGAGCATCGCCAAGAAGACGAAGAAGGAATTCCCGGAAGGCATCCCGGCCTTCGGTACCGACGCGCTGCGCTTCACCTTCGCCTCGCTCGCCTCGCCCGGCCGCGACATCAAGTTCGACCTGAATCGCTGCGACGGCTACCGCAATTTCTGCAACAAGCTGTGGAACGCCACCCGCTTCGTGCTGATGAACGTCGAAGGCCACGACCTGGCGCTCGACCACCAGCAACTGGCGGGCGGCGCCTGCGCCGTGCCCGAGGGCGAAGCGCGCCTCGCCTTCAGCTTCGCCGACCGCTGGATCGTCAGCCAGCTGCAGCGCGTCGAGCAGGAAGTCGAGCGCCACTTCGTCGACTACCGCTTCGACCTGATCGCCCAGGCCATCTACAAGTTCGTCTGGGACGAGTTCTGCGACTGGTACCTGGAAATCGCCAAGGTCGAGATCCAGACCGGCAACGAGGCCCAGCAGCGCGGCGCCCGCCGGACCCTGATCCGCACGCTGGAAGCCATCCTGCGCCTGGCCCATCCGCTGATCCCCTTCGTCACCGAGGAACTGTGGCAGACCGTGGCGCCGATCGCCGGTCGCAAGACGCACGACTCGATCATGCTCGCCGCCTACCCGCGTGCCGACCTGGCGCGCCTCGACCCGGCTTCCGAAGCCAAGGTCGAGCGCCTCAAGGCGCTGGCCTACGCCTGCCGCAACCTGCGCGGCGAGATGGGCCTGTCGCCGGCGCAACGGACGCCGCTGCTGGTTGCCGGCGGCGGCGAGGAAATCGCCGAGTTCGCCCCGATCCTGGCCGCCCTGGCCAAGCTTTCCGAAGTCCAGATCGTCGCCGACATGCCGGAAGACGCGATGGCGCCGGTTGCCGTCGTCGGCGAAACCCGGCTGATGCTCAAGGTCGAGATCGACGTCGCTGCCGAGAAGATCCGCCTGGCCAAGGAAATCGAGAAGCTGGAAAAACTGATCTCGATCGCCCAGGGCAAGCTGTCCAACGAGAGCTTCGTTGCCCGCGCCCCGGCCGCGGTGATCGACCAGGAGCGCCAGCGCGTCGCCGAGTTCACGGCCACCCTGGAAAAACTCAAGCCGCAACTGGCGAAGCTCGGCTGATGGGCGCGCCGCAGCACAGCGAACGCTTCTCGGCGATCTTCAGCGCGCTGATGGTGTTCTGCGTGCTGGTCTGGCTCTGGGGCCTCGGGCTGTTCATGCTGTGGCCGTGGCAGAAGGGCGGCGCATGGCTGCCCGACTACCCGATCGCCGTGCGCTGCGCCGACGGCCAGACCTGCGCCGTCCCGGTCGGCCAGCTGGCCGCCGCCCGCGCCGACGGCCGGGTGAGCTCGCTGCTTCCCGCCGAGGAAAGCGGCGAAACCGCCTACGAGATGATCAACGTGCAGTGGAAAACGCTGCCCGGCGGCATGCAGGTCAAGGCCTCGGCCTGGAACTTCCAGACCACGGTGCGCTACCGGATCGACAACGAGACGCCGGTACTCGTCGAATACCAGGAAATCGGCGGCAAGGTCTTCCTCTACGCGCTGCTCGGCGCCCTCGTCTCGCTCGCCCTGCTCTACCTGAACAAGCGGCGCCAGGCTGCCGGCTGAAAAATCCCCGGATTTGACGGTCGACCGTCAGATTCGCCTAAATTTCGCCGTCCGGCCGCAAGTCGACGGGAACCAGGCCGCGCAGCGCGTTGCCCAGCCAGAAGCCATCGGCCAGATCGGCCGGCGACAACACCGCCTCGCGCGCCCGGCCGCTCGCCAGCAAGCTGGCGCGCAGCACGCCGGGCAAGGCACCGCTGCTCACCGGCGGCGTCAACAGGACGCCGTCGCGCTCGACAAAGACGTTGCTGCGCGCGCCTTCGGCCACCTCGCCGCGCTGGTTGAGGAAGATCACGTCGAAACAGCCCGCCGGCAGATCGCGCAGGGCCGCGTCGTAGTCGGCCCGGGCCGTCGTCTTGTGGCGGCGCAGCGGATCATCGGCAGCGATCCGGGTTGCCGCCAGCAGCGCCTGCTGGCGCGTCGGCGGCGTCGCCTCGAGCGGGAAGGAAGCGACTTCGAGATCGCCGTCGCGCCCGAGCGTCAGCCGCACCCGCCAGGCACCGCCAGCCGGCTGGCCGGCCAGCTCGCGGCAGAGCGCCTGCTCGTCGAGGGCAAAACCGAACCACTCGGCCGACCGGCGCAGGCGCGCCAGGTGACCGGCCCACATCGGATAGATGCCGCCTTCGCGGCGCAGCGTCTCGATCAGCCGCAGGCCGGGCTCGCAGCCGCGCAGGAAACCGCTCTTGAGCCGGCATTCGGCCCATTCGGCGGCCGCCTGCGAATCGGCGACGATGCCGCTGCCGACGCCCATGCGGCCGCGCCCGCCGGCCTCGAGCGCGAGCGTGCGGATGGCGACGTTGAGGCGGAAATCGCCGTCCGGCGCCAGCCAGCCGAAGGCGCCGGTATAGATGCCGCGCGCCGCCGGCTCCAGCTCTCCGATGATCTGCATGGCGCGGATCTTCGGCGCGCCGGTGATCGAACCACAGGGAAACAGCGCCGCCAGGATTTCGGCGAAGCGCCGGCCGGGAACCTCGGCCGAGATCTCGGAGACCATCTGGCGCACCGTCGGGTAATCCTCGATGTCGAACAGGCGATCGACGCGGACGCTGCCGCCGGCGGCGACGCGGCCGAGGTCGTTGCGCAGGAGATCGACGATCATCAGGTTCTCGGCACGATCCTTGACCGAATCGCGCAGCGCCTGCGGCGGCTCGGCCAGCGGCGCGGTGCCCTTCATCGGCCGGGTCCGCAGGCGGTCGCCGCGGCGCTCGACGAACAGCTCGGGCGACAACGAGACGATGCCGGCGCCGGCGTCGCCGACGAAGCCGCCGTAGCGCACCGGCTGCCGCTGGCGCAGCCGGGCGTAGAGATCGATGGGGGTGCCGAACCAGTCGAAATCGACCGGGAAGGTGAAATTCACCTGGTAGCAGTCACCGGCGGCAATCAGCGACTGGATGCGGTCGACCGCAACATGGTAGGCCGCCGCGTCGAGCGTCTCGCGCCAGCCGCCGACGCCGGCCGGCAAGCCCGGCGCCTGGTCGGCCAGCCAGGCCTCGGCGGCAGCACCGTCGAGCTGCCGGCATTCACGGAAACGCCAGAAACGCGCCAGCGGCCGCCCGTCCGGCTGCCAGCCCGGCGGCGCCGAGCGCGGCTCGAGCAGGTAGCCGAGTTCGTAATCGAGCGCGACGACGGTCCACGCCGGCAGCCGCTCCAGTTCGGCCAGCGCCGCGTCGAGGCTGTCACGGTCGACGGCCGTCAGCAGCGAAAAATGGCCGGCGAAATGCCAAGCGGCGGGTTCGCCCGCAGGCGCCCGCCGATCTTCGAAAAACGCGGTGAATCCGGTGCTTATTTGCGCTTCAGGAAATACTCGAAGACGCGCTCTTCCTCGCGCTGCTCAAGCAGTTCGTTGCCGGTCTGCTTGGCGAAGGCGGGAAAATCCTTGAGCGAGCCGGGATCGGTCGCCAGCACGCGCAGCACCTGCCCGGATTCCATCTCGGCCAGGGTCTTCTTGGTGCGCAGGATGGGCAGCGGGCAGTTCAGCCCCTTTACGTCGAGTTCGCGGTGAAATTCCATGGTCGTTCAAGAGTGAGGTCGAGCCGGCGATTTTACCCTCAATTGCGTTTTTCCTTGAGTTCCTCGAGGCGCTGCAGCTTCAGCTCACGCATGCGGGCGTCGATCGACGACATTTCGTAGAAATCGGCATCGCCGGCACGGCGGGCAATCTCCAGCTGCTCGATGGCGCCGGCGGTCTGCCCCTGCAGCGCGAAAACCTCGGCCAGCGCACGGTGCTGCATCGCCTGCCGGCCCAGACCGGCATAGGCAGCGCCGCGCTGGCGATGCAGGCGGATGTCGGTGGCGCTGCTTGCCAGCTGCTGGTCGACAAAACGCAGCGCCTCGCGGAAACGGCGGCTTTCCAGCAAGGCATCGGCATAGCCATGCACCAGCGCCTTGTTCAGCGGGTAACGGGCAATCGCCTCGCGGTACAGGCGCAGGCCTTCGTCGGCCTTGCCCTGGGCGACGCGGACGTCGGCCGCCAGCCGCTCGAGCATCGCCGCCGGCTGGCCGAGCCCGCGTGCGGCGTCGATCTCGCGCTGCGCCGCCGGCCAGTCGCGCGCCCGGAAATACGCATAGGCCAGGCCGTAGCGCGCCGCCGCCTCGGCCGCGAACTTGCGCTCGGCAAGCTGCGCCGCCATCTCCTTGACCGCATCGGCCGGCCGCCCCTGCATCGCCCGCAGACGCGCCCGGACCAGATGGAACTCGAGACTGTCCGGCACCTGCCGGTAACCCAGCCCCTGCTCGCGGTTCTGCATGTCGGAAAGCCGCTCGGTGGTCAGCGGGTGGGTGCGCAGGTAGGCGGTGGCGTTGTTCTCGTAGAGCCGCACCGACTGGCGCAGGCGCTCGAAGAACAGGGCCATGCCGCGCTCGTCGAAGCCGGCCTTGCCGAGCATCTCGAAACCGAGGCGGTCGGATTCGCGCTCGAAATCGCGCGAATAGGCAAGCTGCGCCGAAATCGCGCCGGCCTGGGCGGTGGCGATCGCGGCGCTGGCCGCCTGCGAGTTCGACCGGGCAGCCAGCAGGCCGAGCCCCATCGCGACCATCGAGGCGATGCCGATCCGCTTCGACTGGAACAACTGGCGGGCGATGTGGCGCTGGGTCACGTGCGACAGCTCGTGGGCGAGCACGCCGGCGAGTTCGGATTCGCTCTGGGCCGCCAGCAACAGGCCGGTATGGACGCCGATGTAGCCGCCCGGCATGGCAAAGGCGTTGATGCTCGGATCGTTGATCGCGAAGAACTCGAAGCCGAAGCCGGGATCCTGGCTGAAGCCGGCAAGCCGGCCGCCGAGCTGGTTGAGATAGGCTTCGACGTCGTAGTCGTCGAGATAGCTGGCTTCGCGCAGGCGGATTTCCTGCATGATCTGCTGGCCGATGCGTTTCTCCGTCAGCACCGAAAGATCGTCGCTCGAGACCTCGCCGAGTTCCGGCAGGTTCTGCGCGCCGGCAGGCGGAACCGCCAGCAGCGCGGCCAGCAGGAAAGCGGGGAGGCGTCGGGTCAGAAGCATGGATGCTATGATAGCGCAGCCTTCCCGGCCGACTGCCGGGCACTTCGTAACCAACCGTAAGCCACCGTGACCGATTCCCCCCTGACCCATTTCGACAGCGCCGGCCAGGCCCACATGGTCGACGTCGGCAGCAAGCCCGAAACCGCCCGCCTGGCCCGTGCCGCCGGCAGCATCACGATGCAGCCGGCCACCCTGGCCCTGATCCGCGACGGTTCGGCGAAGAAAGGCGACGTCCTCGGCATCGCCCGCATCGCCGCGATCCAGGCCGCCAAGCGCACCGGCGAGCTGATCCCGCTCTGCCATCCGCTGGCACTGACCCGGGTCGCCGCCGAATTCACCATCGACGACGCCGCCAGCGCCGTCCATTGCACGGTGACCGCCGAATGCCACGGCCGTACCGGTATCGAGATGGAAGCGCTGACCGCCGCTTCGGTCGGCCTGCTCACCATCTACGACATGTGCAAGGCCGTCGATCGCGGCATGCGCATCGACAACGTCCGCCTGATCGAGAAACTGGGCGGCAAGTCGGGACACTGGCAAGGCAACTGACAGGGACCACCATGAACGAACTCCGCAGACACCTCCTGCGCGGCGGCGCATCCGCCGGCCTCCTGCTGCCGCTGCTCGCCAGCGGCCTGCTCGCCCCCGGCCGGGTCTTCGCCGCCGACGCCTGGAAACGCGAGGCCTTCGCCGCGCGCAGCTCGGCCGACGCGCTCAAGCATCTGAACATCGCCGGCAGCACCGAGACCCGCGACATCGTCATCAGCGCCCCGGAAATCGCCGAGAACGGTGCCAAGGTTGAGGTCGACATCCTCAGCAACCTGGCCAACACGCGCAGCCTGCTGCTTCTCGCCGACAAGAACCCGATGCCCCTGTGCGCCGAGATCAGCTTTTCCGGCAACGCCCTGCCCTACGCGCGGATCCAGCTGAAGCTGGCCGAGACCACCCGCGTCCGCGCCATCGCCCGTGGTGCCGATGGCCGGACGCATGTCGCATTCCGCGAAATCAAGGTCACCCTCGGTGGCTGTGGAGGTTGAAATGAGCGAAGCCAGTCGAATCCGCGTACAAATCCAGGGCGACATCGCCGACATCCGCGTACTCATGCAGCACCCGATGGAAACCGGGCAACGCCGCGACGAAGGCGGCAAGGCCGTGGCCGTGCATTTCATCCAGACCTTTGCCGTCCGCCTCAACGGCCAGCCGCTGATCGACGGCCAGTTGAACACCTCGGTCTCGAAGAATCCGCTGTTCGCGTTCAAGGCGCGCAACGTCAAGGTCGGCGACAAGCTGTCGGTGCATTGGACCGACAACACCGGCGCCCAGCGCCAGGACGAGATAACGGTCGCCTGACAGCGCGCACGGTCAACGAAAAAAAGCCCGTCGAAACGACGGGCTTTTTGCTTTCCGGCTATCCGCGGATCAGGCGCGCTGGATGTTGGAAGCTTGCTTGCCCTTCGGGCCTTGCACCACTTCGAAGGAAACCTTTTCGCCTTCCTTCAGGGTCTTGAAGCCATTCATGTTGATGGCGGAGAAATGCGCGAAGAGGTCTTCGCTGCCATCATCGGGCGTGATGAAACCGAAGCCCTTGGAATCATTGAACCACTTGACAGTACCGATTGCCATGTTTGCTACTTTCCTACAAAAAGCTAACGAATTTCCGGGTCTCCCCGACTCCCTGTTTGAGCTCAACGACCCGGCACGCGTGGTACCCGTGATGCAGCGTGAATCCAAACACAGCCGTTTTTTACGCCAGTTGAATTTTTCCGTCAACAAATTTGAATGCCGCAGCGCAGCAATCCACGGGCAAGGGAATTGCTTGGTCTGGTGCAGGAATGCGGCCACCGGCAGAAGCTAGCGTGGTTGCAGATTGGGACGGACTGTATAGAATCGAACGCATGGCTACGAAGATTCAGGAAGGCGGACAACTGGAGGCCCTGCGAAGCAGGCTGCAGCCGCCGCGGATGTACAAGGTGGTGTTGCTGAACGACGATTACACGCCGATGGATTTCGTCATCACCGTTCTGCAGCGTTTTTTTTCGTTGGACACTGAACAAGCGACGCGAATCATGCTCAAAGTTCACAACGACGGTCGCGGCACCTGCGGGGTTTTCCCGCGAGACATCGCAGCGACCAAGGTGGAACAAGTCTCGGCATACGCCCGCCAACATCAACACCCGCTCGCCTGCATCATGGAGGAAAACTGATGATTGCCCAGGAACTCGAAGTCAGCCTGCACATGGCCTTCGTCGAGGCGCGCCAGAAGCGCCACGAGTTCATCACCGTCGAACACCTCCTGCTCGCGCTGATCGACAATCCGTCGGCGGCCGACGCACTGCGCGCCTGCGGCGCCAAACCGGATGTCCTGCGCAAGGACCTCAACAACTTCATCAACGAACACACGCCGACGGTCGCCGGCGAGGACGACATCGACACCCAGCCGACGCTCGGTTTCCAGCGCGTCATCCAGCGCGCCATCCTGCACGTGCAGTCGTCCGGCAAGAAGGAGGTCAACGGCGCCAACGTGCTGATCGCGATCTACGGCGAGAAGGACTCGCACGCCGTGTACTTCCTGCAGAAGCAGGGCGTCACCCGGCTCGACGTGGTCAATTACATCTCGCACGGCATCAGCAAGGTACCGCAACAGCAGAAGGCGACACCGGAGGGCGAGGTCGAGACCGAAGGCGAGAAGGCCGAGGCCGGTCCGCTCGAGCAATACACGATCAACCTCAACGCGCTCGCGCTGCAGGGCAAGATCGACCCGCTGATCGGCCGCGACAAGGAGCTCGAGCGGGTCATCCAGACCCTCTGCCGCCGGCGCAAGAACAACCCGCTGCTGGTCGGCGAGGCCGGCGTCGGCAAGACGGCGATCGCCGAAGGCCTGGCGCGCAAGGTGGTCGAGGGTGACGTCCCGGAGATCCTGGCGCAGGCCAACGTCTATTCGCTGGACATGGGTTCGCTGCTCGCCGGCACCAAGTACCGCGGCGATTTCGAACAGCGCCTGAAGGGCGTCCTCAAGGCGCTGCAGGACAACCCGAACGCGATCCTGTTCATCGACGAGATCCACACGCTGATCGGGGCCGGCTCGGCCTCGGGCGGCACGCTCGACGCCTCCAACCTGTTGAAGCCGGCGCTCTCGTCGGGCCAGCTGAAGTGCATTGGCGCCACCACCTACACCGAGTTCCGCGGCATCTTCGAGAAGGACAGCGCGCTGTCGCGGCGTTTCCAGAAGATCGACGTCAATGAGCCCTCGGTCGCCGAAACGATCGAGATCCTCAAGGGCCTGAAGGCGCGCTTCGAGGCGCACCACGGGATCAAGTACTCGACCACGGCGATTTCGTCGGCAGTCGAATTGTCGTCGCGCTACATCACCGACCGCCACCTGCCGGACAAGGCGATCGACGTCATCGACGAGGCTGGCGCGGCCCAGCGCATCCTGCCCAAGTCGAAGCAGAAGAAGACGATCGGCAAGACCGACATCGAGGAAATCGTCGCCAAGATCGCCCGCATTCCGTCGCAGCATGTCTCGATGGACGACCGCGGCGCGCTGAAGAACCTCGACCGCGACCTGAAGGCCACCGTCTTCGGCCAGGACAAGGCCATCGACGCGCTGGCCAAGGCGATCAAGATGGCCCGCTCCGGTCTCGGCAATCCGGGCAAGCCGATCGGCTCCTTCCTCTTCTCCGGCCCGACCGGCGTCGGCAAGACCGAGGTTGCCAAGCAGCTGGCCTACTGCCTGGGTGTCGAACTGCAGCGCTTCGACATGTCCGAGTACATGGAACGCCACGCCGTCTCCCGGCTGATCGGCGCCCCCCCGGGCTACGTCGGCTTCGACCAGGGCGGCCTGCTGACCGAAGCGATCACCAAGAAGCCCTACTGCGTGCTGCTCCTCGACGAAATCGAGAAGGCGCACCCGGACATCTTCAACATCCTGCTCCAGGTCATGGACCACGGCACGCTGACCGACAACAACGGCCGCAAGGCCGACTTCCGCAACGTCGTCATCATCATGACCACCAACGCCGGCGCCGCCGACCTGCAGAAGTCGTCGATGGGCTTCACCGCGAGCAAGGAAGCCGGCGACGAGATGGCCGAGATCAAGCGGCTGTTCACGCCCGAGTTCCGCAACCGGCTCGACGCCACAATTTCCTTCCGCCCGCTCGACCACGAGATCATCCTGCGCGTCGTCGACAAGTTCCTGATGCAGCTCGAAGAACAGCTGCACGAGAAGAAGGTCGAGGCGCACTTCAGCGACGCGGTCAAGGAAATGCTCGCCGCCAAGGGTTTCGATCCGCTCATGGGCGCGCGGCCGATGGCCCGGCTGATCCAGGACACGATCCGCTCGGCGCTGGCCGACGAGTTGCTGTTCGGACGCCTGGCCAGTGGCGGCAAGGTCACGGTCGACCTCGACGGGGACGGAAAAATCCGCCTCGACTTCGAGGAAGAAAAAGCCGAAGTCGTCGTCTGAGGATTGCCTGCCCAACGCAAAGCCGTGCAAGATTGCACGGCTTTTTTCATTCCGGAGACATCCCCATGCAGTTCAAGACCCCTGACCTCTGCGACCAGTACGAAGCCGAACTGGGCAGCGCGGTGCGCGTCGTCGCGCCGATGTTCAAGCGCTACGGTGGCCGCGCCGCCTTCGCCGGCGAGATCGTCACGCTCAAGATCTTCGAGGACAACACGCTGGTCCGCGAAATCTTCAACGAGCCCGGCCACGGCAAGGTCCTGGTCATCGACGGCGGCGGTTCGCTGCGCTGCGCGCTGGTCGGCGACCAGCTGGCGATCCTCGCCCACAAGAATGGCTGGGAGGGCGTCGTCGTCTATGGCTGCATCCGCGACTCGGCCGACATCAACGGCATCGACATCGGTGTGCGGGCGCTCGATACGCACCCGCAGAAGACCGTCAAGAAAGGCGTCGGCGAGCGCAACCTGAAGCTGAGTTTCGGCGGCGTCAGCTTCGCGCCCGGCGAATGGCTTTACGCCGACGAGGACGGCGTACTGGTCGCCAGCCGGCCGCTGTGCTGAAATGAAAAACCGGGGCGCGCCCCGGTTTTTGCCGATTTCTGCCGGTCGACCGTGAACGCCCTCAGATCTCGAGCAGCACCGCGCTCTCGCAGCCGACGCGGACGGTCCCCCAGTGGCGGCCGCCGACGATCACCGGCATGTTGATCTCGGAGAGGATCTCGCCGGTATCGCGAGCGTAGGTCTGGACCAGCAAGGGCTGGGTGTTCTTCGCGCCGCGCTGGCCGGTGACGTCGTCCCAGATGCGTCGCGTGCGGTTGCCGACCAGGTCGGCCTGGTAGTTGCCGGTCAGCGGCCGCGAGTACTTCTGGTTGTGGATCGCGCCGTAGCCGCGGTTGTCCACGATCAGCGCATAGACGCCGCCGCGCAGGCTGGCGAGCGCACTTTCGAAGATCGGCTGGACCTGCTGCTCGAAAGCGGCGCAGTAGCTCACCTCGTACTTCTGCGGGCTGGTATTCGGCTGCGGCCGGTAGTTCTGGTCCCAGATATCGACGCCGCTAGCCGCCAGCGCCGCCAGCTTGTCCTGAATCTGATCGCGGAACAGGCGGGCCTTGTCGACGTTCTCGTCGAAGGCACCGCGGCCGATCTTGAAGCGCGAGACCAGTTCCTGGACGCTCTCGGTGGCCTTGCTCAGCATCTCGGTGGTCTGCCCGGAATCCTGCATGCTGCCGGCGACTTCGACCGACAGTTCATGCACCTGACGGACCGAATCGTGCACCTGGGCGTTGGTCGCCGTCAGTTCCTCCATCGCCGTCGCAATCTGGTTCAACTGGTCGCCGGTCCGCTCGAAGTTGCCGACCATCTGCTGGAATTCGCCGGACGAGCGCTCGACCACCGCGCGCGTCTGGCGGATGTCGGCGTTGATGACCTCGTTCTCGCGCTGGGTGTCGCGGACCAGGTCGATCATGCCGCCGATGTTGACGGTGATTTCCTGGGTCGCCACGTTGACCCGCTCGGCCAGCTTGCGCACTTCGTCGGCGACGACGGCGAAGCCGCGCCCCATCTCGCCGGCGCGCGCCGCCTCGATCGCCGCGTTGAGCGCGAGCAGATTGGTCTGGTCGGCGATGTCCTTGATCAGGCCGGCGATCTGCCGGATGCTGTCGGAACGCTCGGCGAGGTGGCCGACGGTATCGTTGAAGCGGTGCAGCTTGTCGCTGACCAACTGGACCTTGGCCACGATCTCCTGCATTTCGCCCAGCGAGTTGCGCGCGGTCGCCAGGTTGCTGTCGGTGGAATGCGAGATCATCTCGGTCGACGACGACACCTCCTGGATCGCCTGCACCGCCTCGCTGCTCGCGGCAAACACCGAGTTGGCGATCTCGCCCTGCTGGTCGGCACGCTGCGCCGTGGCGCCGACCGAACGCCTGACGACGACGGCCTCGCGGGCGATATTGACGCTCATCTTGCGGACTTCGCTGATGATCTCGCGCATCTTGTCGGCGAAGCGGTTGTAGGCCTCGGCCAGCGAGCGCAGTTCGTCGTGGGTGATGGTCGGCAGGTTGCGCGAGAAGTCGCCCTCACCGCGGCCGATCTCGTCGAAGATGGTGGCGATCATGCGCACCGGGCGCAGGATCAGGTAACGGATGTAGAGGATCTGCAGCACGTTCCAGCACAAGGCAAGCACGGTCAGCACGATCATCAGCGTCAGGCCGTGGTCGAGGCTGTCGCCAATGCGCTGCAGCAGTTCGGGCGAACTGCCGGCCCGCGCCAGTTCGTCGGCGATCATCCGCTTCTGGTGCACGTAGATGGCGAGGTAGCCGAGATCGATGAAGAACAGCAGCAGGAAGCTCATCAGCTTCTTGGTCAGCGAGTTCCAGAAGGTCCGCTCGTTCCAGTCGTAGAGCCGCTTGATGAATTCCATACTATCCACCCGAATTTTTTAAATTTGTCGGATTCAAACCGCGTTACTCCGGCAGGTCAAGGGGTCAGATCAAGAAATCCACCGGCGAAAAATGCTGCACTGCATTTCACGGACGCGAATCGCGTTTTACATCGTGAAACAAAGCGTATAAAACAATGTTTTCATTGAAAAACATTTTGTCTTATGTCTTATATAAGAGTGTTGCTGCCGTGCACGATTCTCTCTATACTTTCCGACATCGCCCAACGCCAAACGTTTCGGCGCAACAAGCTGATTACCCAACCCAACTTTTAAGGAACAGACATGAGCACTCGCGAACAGCAAATCGCCGCCCTGGAAAAGGACTGGGCCGAAAACCCCCGTTGGAAGAACGTCAAGCGCGGCTATACCGCTGCCGACGTCGTCCGTCTGCGCGGCTCCCTGCAGCCGGAATACACCCTGGCCCAGCGCGGTGCCAAGGTTCTCTGGGAAAAGGTCAACGGCGGCGCCAAGAAGGGCTACGTGAATGCTTTCGGCGCGATCACCGCCGGTCAAGCCATGCAACAGGCCAAGGCCGGCCTGGAAGCCGTGTATCTGTCGGGCTGGCAAGTCGCCGCCGACGGCAACACCTCGGAAACCATGTACCCGGACCAGTCGCTGTACGCCTACGACTCCGTGCCGACCATGGTTCGCCGCATCAACAACACCTTCAAGCGCGCTGACGAAATCCAGTGGTCGCGTGGCGTCAATCCGGGCGACAAGGAATTCATCGACTACTTCCTGCCGATCGTCGCCGACGCGGAAGCCGGTTTCGGCGGCGTGCTCAACGCCTTCGAACTGATGAAGAACATGATCGCCGCCGGCGCCGCCGGTGTGCACTTCGAAGACCAGCTGGCTGCCGCCAAGAAGTGCGGCCACATGGGCGGCAAGGTCCTGGTGCCGACCCGCGAAGCCGTCGAAAAGCTGATCTCCGCGCGTTTCGCCGCTGACGTCATGGGCGTTCCGACGCTGATCCTGGCCCGTACCGATGCCGAAGCCGCCAACCTGATCACCTCCGACTACGACGAGAACGACAAGCCGTTCCTGACCGGCGAGCGCACCCAGGAAGGCTTCTACCGCGTCCGTAACGGCCTCGAGCAGTCGATCTCCCGCGGCGTTGCCTACGCCCCGTACGCTGACCTCGTCTGGTGCGAAACCGGCGTGCCCGACATCGGCTTCGCCCGCGAATTCGCCCAGGCCGTTCAGGCCGCCTGCCCGGGCAAGCTGCTGTCCTACAACTGCTCGCCGTCCTTCAACTGGAAGAAGAACCTCAACGACTCGCAGATCGCCTCCTTCCAGGAAGAACTGTCGGCGCTGGGCTACAAGTACCAGTTCATCACGCTGGCCGGCATCCACGTCAATTGGTACAACACGTTCAAGTTCGCCCACGCCTACGCTCGCGGCGAAGGCATGAAGCACTACGTGGAAATGGTTCAGGAGCCGGAATTCGCCGCTCGCGAACAAGGCTACACCTTCGTGTCGCACCAGCAGGAAGTCGGTACCGGCTACTTCGACGAAGTGACCACCGTCATCCAGGGCGGCTCCTCCTCGGTCAAGGCCCTCACCGGCTCGACCGAAGAAGAACAGTTCCACTAAGCGACCGCTTACGATTGCCGCAACATCCGCGGCACTCTTAAAGGCCCGCCCTCACGAGGGGCGGGCTTTTTCATGGCCGGGTGGCGCCGCTTTTCCACGGCGGGCGTAGAATGGAGTCGACCCGATAACACCAACACAGGAGAGCATCATGTTTCCCGAATACCGTGACCTGATCACCCAATTGAAGACCACGGACCGTCACTTCCTGAACCTGTTCGACAAGCACAACGAGCTCGACCAGAAGATCAAGAACATGGAAAGCCACGTCGAACCGGGTACCCCGGTTGAAATCGAAGTGCTGAAGAAGGAAAAGCTGGCGCTCAAGGACGAACTCTACGAAGTCCTGCGCAAGGCCCAGGCCGCCCAGACCGCCTGAAGCCACCTGGCGCCGCAAAAACCGCACCCGAACCGGTGCGGTTTTTTCATGTCAACCGACAAAGATCAATATCCGCTGACGTCGCTGCCAGCGATAATGCGCGACCTACGCTGACAGGAAAGAAACCGGTGCACAGTCTCTGGCGCAAGATCTGCGACAACATCCTCGCCCCCTCGCAACTGAGCGGCGGCCAGATCGTCGACATGCTGACCCCGGCCGGCCGCAGCGCCGAACTGCGGCGCCACGCGGCCTCGGTGATCATGGCCCGGGTCCAGCTGATCGCCGGGCTGTTCGCGATCCTGGTGCCGCTGTGCGCCATCGTCGATCTGATCGTCTTCGACCTCGACACGGCTTTCCAGCTGATCGGCCTGCGCCTGCTCTCGGCCGCCATCTTCGCTGCGCTCGCCTGGCCGCGCGAAGCGTCGCTGACCCGACCCTACACCCAGGCGCTGGCTGCCCTGCTCCTGCTGCTGCTGGTTCCGTCGCTGTTCCACCTGCTCTCCGCCGACCTGCTCGCCCGTGCCAGCACCACCCACGCCCAGCAACTGGTGGCCCAGCTCTACGCCTACCTGCCAACCGTCGTCCTCGGCGGCCTGGCGATCTTTCCGCTGACCGCACTGGAAGCCCTGCTCTTCGCGCTACCGGTGATCGGCCTCGGCCTCGGCAGCGCACTGCTGATCGAGCAGCCGCTGACCCTGGCCCAGTACGGCGGCACGCTCTGGTTCATGGTGATGATGCTCGGCGTCGCGATGTTCTCCGGGATGAGCCAGTGCCACTACATGGCGACGCTCGTCGTACGCGCCATGCACGACCCGCTGACCGGGGCCTACACCCGGCAATCGGGAGAGGAAGCGCTGAAGCTGCTGTTCCGGCTCAACCACATGAGCGGCAAGTCGCTGACGCTGGCCTTCTTCGACCTCGACCGCTTCAAGAGCATCAACGATCGCTACGGCCACGAGGCCGGCGACCGCTGCCTGCGCCAGCTGGCCGACAGTGTCCGTGCCGGCCTGCGCCGCAGCGACATCCTGATCCGCTGGGGCGGCGAGGAGTTCGTTGCGGCACTGCCGGACACCCCGGTGGAAAAAGTGCCGGCGCTGCTCCAGCGCCTGCGCCAGGGCGGGCTCGGCGAACGCCCGGACGGCCAGCCGCTGACCGCCTCGATCGGTGTCGCAAGCAGTGCCGAGCCGGCGGCCGGCAGCTGGGAAAACCTGATCCAGCGCGCCGACCTGCGCATGTACGCGGCCAAGCAGCAAGGCCGCGATGCGGTCGTCTGGCCCGACGGCAGCTGCCTGACGCTGACGCCGGCGGCGGAAATCAGCTCGACGGCCGCGACCACATCCACAACAGCGTGATCATCCCGATCGCTCCCGGCAGATAGCGCCAGTCGCCGGGCAGCGCGTACCAGCCGAACAGCGCGCTGCTCGCCAGCATCAGCGTGGCCAGGCGCTTGCCGAGCAGTGGAATCGCCCCACGCTCGCGCCAGGCGCGAATCGCCGGGCCGGCGGTCGGGTGGGCGAGCAGGCGGGCCTCCCATTCCGGGTGAGAGCGGGCAAAGAAATAGGCGGCAAGGATCAGGAAGGGCGTCGTCGGCAGCAGCGGCAGGACGACACCGATCAGCCCGAGTGCCACCGAGCAGATGCCAAGTGCACGGTAAACCGGTTTTTTCATGCGTTTTTCACCGCCGTTCCCAGTAGCTCGGCCGACCGTAGTGGTCCTTGAGCAGATCGATGAACAGGCGGACCCGCAGCGGCAGGTGGCGACGTTGCGGGAATACCGCGTAGATGCCCATCGGCGGAGCCTGCCAGGCATCGAGGACCGAGGTCAGCCGGCCTTCGCGCAGGTCGCCGCCGACCTCCCACAGCGAGCGCCAGGCCAGCCCACGCCCGGCCAGCGCCCATTCATGCAGCACCGCACCGTCGTTGCATTCAAAATTGCCGCCGACTTTCAGCGTCTGCACCTCGCCGCTGGCCGGATCGCGGAACACCCAGCCGCGCTGCTGGCCGAGCGACAGGCAATTGTGAGCGGCGAGATCGGCCGGCGTCCGCGGCACCCCGTGGGCCACCAGGTAGGCCGGGCTGGCGACGACCATGCGGCGCATCTCGCCAAGGCGGACGCTGACCAGGCTGGAGTCGGTCAGCTCGCCGATGCGGATGGCGCAGTCGATGTTCTCGTTGATCAGGTCGACCAGGCGATCGGAAAGATTGAGATTGACCCGCACCTCCGGGTTGGCGCCCATGAATTCGCCAACCAGCGGCGCCACGTGCTGGCGGCCGAAGCCGGCCGGCGCCGATACCTTCAGGTAGCCGCTCGCCTGCACGCCGCCGAGCGATACCGCGGCTTCGGCATTGGCCAGGTCGTTGAGCACCTTCTGGCAATCCTCGAGAAAGGCCTGGCCTTCGAAGGTCAGCGTCAGCTTGCGCGTCGTCCGGATCAGCAGCTTGACGCCGAGACGCCCCTCCAGCGCATCGAGGCGGCGCCCGATGATCGCCGGCGTGACCCCTTCGATGCGGGCGGCGGCCGACAGGCTGCCGCGCGTGGCAACGTTTACAAAGGCTGAAATCTGCTTGAAAGTATCCATTGATTCTTTACTTCAAGTAAAAGAATAAACGCCCGTTTTGCCGCTTATCTTATCTTATTGGTAACAATAAACTCCATGACCATGATCAATCAGGAAACCGTCCCGCCGATCAAGGCGATCGCATTCGACGCTTATGCGACCCTGTTCGACGTCTACTGCATGGAAGCGCTGGCCGAGGAATATTTTCCCGGCCAGGGACGGCCGCTGACGCAGTTGTGGCGGGCGAAGCAGGTCGAATACACGCGCATCCGGACGATGAGCGGCCAGTTCAAGACCTTCTGGGACGTCACCCGCGACGCGCTGGTCTACGCCACCCGGACACTGGCCTTGCCGATGAGCGACAGCCAGCGCCAGCACCTGATGAACCAGTACGCCTGCCTGCGCCCCTTCCCCGAGAACATCGCGACGCTGGAAGCGCTGCGGGCGATGGGCCTGCCGCTGGCCATCCTGTCCAACGGCACGCACGCGATGCTCGACATCGCGGTCAAGTACAACGACATGGGCCACCTGTTCGCGCACATCCTGTCGGCCGACAGTGTGCACAAATTCAAGACGGCGCCCGAGGTCTACCAGTTGGCGGTCGACGCCTTCCAGTTGCCCAAAACCGAAATCCTCTTCGTCTCGGCCAACGCCTGGGACGCCTGCGCCGCGACCTGGTTCGGCTTCACCACCTTCTGGGTGAACCGCAACGACCAGCCAGCGGAAGTCCTCGACGCCACCCCGCATGCCAGCGGCCGCGAACTGACCGACCTGCTCGCCTGGGTCGGCGGACTGCGCGGCTGACCATTTTCCAGTCAACCCTCAACCTTCCAGGAGACAGCATGAGCCTCAACCTGCCCGCCGGCGTGCAAATCACCGCCCCGATCAAGCCCGAATGGGAATCCATCCTCAGCACCGAAGCGCTCGAATTCGTCGCCAAGCTGCACCGCGCCTTCGAGGCCCGCCGCCAGGAACTGCTCAAGGCCCGCGTCGAGCGCCAGGCCCGCATCGACGCCGGCGAAATGCCGGACTTCCTGCCGGAAACCGCGCACATCCGCAACGGCGACTGGAAGGTCGCGCCGGTGCCGGCCGCGCTGCAATGCCGTCGCGTTGAAATCACCGGCCCGGTCGAGGCCAAGATGATCATCAACGCCTTCAACTCCGGCGCCGACTCCTACATGACCGACTTCGAGGATTCCAACAGCCCGAACTGGGAAAACCAGATCCAGGGCCAGGTGAACCTGTACAAGGCGATCCGCCGCGAACTGTCGTTCAAGAACGAAGCCGGCAAGGAATACAAGCTCAACGACAAGATCGCCACCCTGCAGATCCGTCCGCGCGGCTGGCACCTCGACGAAAAGCACGTGCTGGTTGACGGTCAACGCGTTTCCGGCGGCATTTTCGACTTCGCACTGGTCTTCTTCCACAACGCCAAGGAACAGATCGCCCGCGGCGCCGGCCCGTTCTACTACCTGCCGAAGATGGAAAGCCACCTCGAAGCCCGCCTGTGGAACGACATCTTCGTCATGGCCCAGGACCACGTCGGCCTGCCGCAAGGCACGATCAAGGCCACCGTGCTGGTCGAAACCATCCTCGCCACCTTCGAGATGGAAGAAATCCTGTACGAACTGCGCAACCACTCCGCCGGCCTCAACGCCGGTCGCTGGGACTACATCTTCTCCTGCATCAAGAAGTTCAAGAAGAACAAGGACTTCTGCCTGGCCCAGCGCTCTGCCATCACCATGGAAGTGCCCTTCATGCGCGGCTATGCCCTGGCCCTCGTCCAGGCCTGCCACAAGCGCGGCGCCCCGGCGATGGGCGGCATGTCGGCCCTGATCCCGATCAAGAACGACCCGGTGGCCAACGAAAAGGCCCTGGCCGGCATCCGCCACGACAAGACCCGCGACGCCAACGACGGCTTCGACGGCGGCTGGGTGGCCCACCCGGGCCTGGTGCCGATCGCCATGGAAGAGTTCGTCAAGGTCCTCGGCGACCGCCCGAACCAGTTCGAGAAGCAGGTCTCCGGCAACTTCGGCCCGGCCCAGTGGCTCGACTTCCAGCCGACCACCCCGATCACCGAAGCCGGCCTGCGCAACAACATCAACGTCGGCATCCACTACCTCGGTTCCTGGCTGGCCGGCAACGGCTGCGTGCCCATCCACAACCTTATGGAAGACGCCGCCACCGCCGAAATCTCCCGCTCGCAAGTCTGGCAGTGGGTGGTGTCGCCGAAGGGCATCCTCGACGACGGCCGCAAGGTCACTGTCGAGATGGTCCGCCCGATGATCGCCGAGGAACTGGCCAAGGTGAAGGCCACCGTCACCGCCCAGGGCGAAGCCACCGCGACCTACGACCAGGCCGCAGAGATCTTCGACCGCATGTCGCTGACCCCGGATTACCCGGAGTTCCTGACCCTGCCGCTGTACGAGGCAATGGCCTGAGTCTGACGGTCGACCGCGCAAAACACGCAAAAACGCCGGGGCAGCCCGGCGTTTTTTTTGACCGCAGATTCGCCAAACACGCCGCAGAAAAGACGCCAAATTATTGACCTTGATCAACAAAAGCGCAGATTGATCCTCGGATTTCTCCTATGACCTTTGTCAGCCCCTACCCCTCGGACATAATGACGCACTTCCGTAACCCTGTTGCCGCAAGGTCATCGTGAATCTCAACACCAAGGTCACCCTGTTCTTCATCGCCATCGCCGTGACGCTGATGGCGGTGCTGGTCGCGATCAGCCTCTACGCCTTCCGCAGTTTCTCGATCGCCTCGGCGACCGAGCACATCCGCACCGCCGGCGAGGTCGTCCGCGTCCACCTCACCGAATCGATGATCAACGGCGTCATCGACCGCCGCGAGAGCTTCCTCAAGCGCATGCTCGAGGTCCAGGGGCTGCGCTCGGCGCGCGTCGTCCGCTCGCCGGAACTCGAGCGCCAGTTCGGCCAGGGCCTGAACATGGAAAGCCGCCCGGACGCCATCGAGCGCCAGGTGATGGCCGGCGGCCGCGCCACCTTCGAGATTTTCGAGGAAGACGGCGAGACGATGTTCCGCGGCACCATTCCCTACATCGCCACCTCGCACGGCACGCCGAACTGCCTGCAATGCCACCAGGTCAGCGAGGGCAGCGTGCTCGGCGCGGTGACCATGACCATGTCGATCGACGGCCTGCGCGACAAGGCCTTGTGGACGGTCGCCGGGATCACCGGCGCGGTGGCGCTGTTCGCGCTGCTGCTGGTGCTGCTGCTGCGCCGCCTGCTGCGCCCGATCTCGGAAACCGCGACGGCGGTCGAGCACGCCGTCCAGCGCGCCCTCGACGGCGACTTCAAGGCCCACGTCGAGCAGCAGACCAACGACGAGATCGGCCAGATCGCCAACGACATGAACCGCCTGCTGCGCTTCCTCGACAACGGCCTCAACCGCATCGGCATGAGCGTCGCCCGCCTCACCGAACGCCCGGCGACGCCAGGCGAGAACCTGCTGACGGCGACTATCGACATGGTCGACGGGCTGTCCAAGGCCTCGCACTTCAAGCAGGCGATCGAGGAAGACGAAACCAAGTCGGAAATCTACCAGCGCCTGTCCACGACGCTGCAGCAGGAGTTCGGCCGGGGCGAGTTCTCGCTCTACGAGATCGCCAGCAACAAGAAACAGATGAAGAGCATCATCGTCGACGGCGAAGCCGCCGACGGCTGCCGCTGGTGCGACCCGGAAATCCTGGTCCGCCCGGAAGCCTGCCGGGTCCGCCGCACCGGCCACGTCGTCGACAGCATCGACAACCCCGGCATCTGCTACGCCTTCCAGCCGCCGGCCGAAGCCGGCGAGCGCCGCCATGTCTGTTTCCCGATCATCCAGTCGGGCGCCGTCGGCAGCATCGTCCAGATCGTGTGCACGCCGGACGAGGAAAACAAGCTGCACGAATGCGCGCCGCTGCTCCAGGTCTACCTGCGCGAAACGGCCCCGGTGCTCGAGACCAAGCGGCTGATGGAAAGCCTGCGCGACTCGACGCTGCGCGACCCGATGACCGGGCTGAACAACCGCCGCTTCCTCGAGGAATACGTCGAGACGCTGGTCGCCGGCGTCCAGCGCAAGCGCGCCCATGCGGCGGTGCTGATGCTCGACCTCGACTACTTCAAGATGGTCAACGACACCTACGGCCACGACGCCGGCGATGCGGTGATCAAGGCGCTGTCCACCGTCCTCAAGCAATCGGTGCGCGCCTCCGACCTGGTCATCCGCTACGGCGGCGAGGAGTTCCTGATCGTGCTGCTCGACAGTACCGCCGAGCAGGCCTGCGTCATCGCCGAGAAGATCCGCACCGAGGTCGAGGCACTGAAGATCCAGATCGGTTCGACCGTGCTCAAGAAAACTATCTCGATCGGCATCGCCGACTTCCCCGGCGACAGCTCGACTTTCTGGCAGGCGGTCAAGTTCGCCGACATCGCGCTGTACCAGGCCAAGGAAACCGGGCGCAACCGGGTGATCCGGTTCACGCCGGAGATGTGGTCGAACAACGAAGACTATTGATGATCTGAAGTAAAAGATCATTCGCCTTTTCAGCGCATTAACAAAAGGAAAAGGCGAAAATAAACTGGCGTTCCTGTTTGCCATCAAGGACCGCCATGCTCGCCGCCCTCACCACCCTGCTGCTCTGCCAGCTCGCCGGCGAAGTTTGCGTGCGCTGGCTGCAACTGCCGGTGCCCGGCCCGGTCGCCGGCATGCTGCTGCTCTTCTGCCTGCTGCTCGCCCGCGGCGGCCCCGGCGACGAACTGAAGACGACCAGCCAGACGCTGCTCGGCCACCTCTCGCTGCTTTTCGTCCCGGCCGGCACCGGCATCGTCCTGCACCTGGCGCGGGTCGGCGACGAATGGCTGGCGCTGCTGCTGGCACTGGTCCTGAGCACGCTGGCGACCTTGCTGGTGACCGCATGGACGATGCAGTGGTGCCGCCGTTTCGGTGGCGGCGACGCATGAGCACGCAGCCGTTCGGCGAGATCTGGGTCTATCTGTCGGCGTCGCCGCTGCTCGGCCTGACCGTGACCCTGCTCGCCTACCAGGCGGCGCATGCGCTGTACCAGCGCAGCGGCGCCCATCCGCTGGCCAACCCGGTGCTCGTCGCGGTGGCCATTTTGGTCGGTTTACTGCAGTTGACCGCAACATCCTACGAAACCTACTTTGCCGGCGCCCAGTTCGTGCATTTCCTCCTCGGTCCGGCCACGGTGGCGCTGGCCGTGCCGCTGTACACGCAGTTCCGCCGGGTGCGCAGCCTGCTGTTGCCGATTTCCGCCGGCCTGCTCGCCGGCAGCGCGACGGCGATCGCCTCGGCAGTGCTGATCGCCCGCCTGCTCGACGCCAGCCCGGCGACGCAGGCGTCGCTGGCACCGAAATCGGTGACCACGCCGATCGCCATGGGCATCGCCGAGCGCATCGGCGGCCTGCCCTCGTTGACCGCCGTCCTCGTCATCTGCACCGGCGTGCTCGGCGCCATTGCCGGCGGCAAGGTGCTGTCGCTGGCGCGGGTACACGATCCGGCGGTGCGCGGCTTCGCGCTCGGCGTCGCCGCCCACGGCATCGGCACCGCCCGCGCCTTCCAGGTGAGTGAGCAGACCGGTGCCTTCGCGGCGCTGGCGATGGGCCTCAACGGCCTGCTCACCGCGCTGCTGCTGCCAGCCATCGCCGGCTGGCTGGTCAAGTAAGGGTAACTACCAATGGCCGATCCGCGGCCGGGGGCCAAGAATCCCGTCATGTTCCCCACGCTTCTTGCCCCGACGCCGCGCCAGCCCTGGTTGTGGAACGCGCCCTATCTGGCCGTCGGCATCTTCGCACTGGCCATGCTGGTGATCACCGGCCTGCTCCAGTGGCGCGAGCACGACACCGCGAAATCGGCCCTCGAGGGCGACATGCACTGGGCCGAGCGGACGCTCGAGAACCGCCTCTTCAACCACCTCGACTTCCTCGGCGAGCTCGGCCGCGAGCAGGAGTTCATGCAGCTCGACTACGAGACCTTCCAGGTCAAGGCCAGCAAGTACGTCAGCGAAAACCCGGAGATCCAGGCGATCATCTGGGTCGACACCGAGGGCTACGTCGAATGGGTCGCCCCCAACGAGTCGACCGCCACCTTCGTCGGCGAACGGCTCGCCGGCGTCCGCTGGACGGCGCTGCAGGAGGCGCTGCGCATCCGTCGCGAGGTGGTCTCCGGCGACTACCCCGACCACGACCTCAAGCCGCTGCACGACATCATCGTCCCGGTCCGCCGCGGCAGCGCCGACATCGGCGCCTTCGTCGCCCTGCAGTCGCTGGAAACCCTGCTGCGCGCGTCGCTGCCGACGGCATTCACGACCCGCTACAGCCTCGCCGTGATCGATCCGCAGCAGCGGCTGGTATACAGCAACACCTCGGTCAAGCCGAGCGACCGGCAGATTTCCGGGCGGATCACGCTGAACCTGCCGAACAACCGCCTCGGCCTCGAGATCGTCGCCTACCGTGGCAGCAATGTCTGGCTGACGGTACTGCCGACGCTGCTGATCGTCGTCCTCACCGCGATCACCTCGGTGACGCTGCTCCAGTTGCGCCGCCACGCCCGCCGCCGGGCCGAGACCGAGGAGCAGCTGCGCGCCGCCTACGCCTTCCGCCAGGCGATGTCGCAATCGCTGATCACCGGCCTGCGCGCGATCGACCTCGACGGCCGGATCACCTTCGTCAATTCGGCCTTCTGCCGGATGACCGGTTTCGACGAGAGCGAGCTGGTCGGCATCCGCCCCCCCTATCCCTACTGGCCGCCCGAGGAGTTCGAGCGGCTGCAGTGGAACATCGACACGGCCCTGGCCGGCAAGGCGCCGGCCAGCGGCTTCGAGATGCGGATCATGCGCAAGAGCGGCGAACGTTTCGACGTCCGCCTCTACTTCTCGCCGCTGATCGACACCCAGGGCCGCCAGATCGGCTGGATGGCCTCGATGAACGACATCACCGAGCCGCGCCGGGCGCGCCAGGAACTCGAACGCGCCCAGGAGCGCTTCGAGACGGTGATCGACGGCCTCGACTCGGCGGTGCACGTGGCCGATCTGGCCAGCGGCGAAATCCTGTTCGCCAACCGCGCCTTCCAGAACATCTTCGGCTTCGACACGATCGGCCGCGACTCGGCGGTGATCACCGAAGCCTGCCGCCCCGACCCGGACGAGCTGAACTGCGATCCGCAATCGCTGAAGGCCGCCGACCTGCCCTGCGAACTGTTCGACGGCGAAATCCGCCACCAGCTGTCCGGCCACTGGTACCACCTGCACGAGCGCGCCATCCGCTGGGTCGACGGACGCACCGTCAAGGTCCAGATCGCCGCCGACATCACCGACCGCAAGCGCATCGAGGAGGTCAACCTGCAGCAGCAGAAGCGCCTCGACCAGACCTCGCGGCTGATCACCATGGGCGAGATGGCCTCGTCGCTGGCCCACGAGCTGAACCAGCCGCTGTCGGCGATCGCCAACTACTGCGCCGGCTGCGTCAAGCGCATGCAGGCCGGCAACTACCAGATCGAGGACCTGCTGGCGGCGATGCAGAAGGCCTCGGAACAGGCCGAACGGGCCGGCAAGATCATTCGCCGGATGCGCGACATGGTCAAGAAGGGCGAGCCCTTCCGGCAACCGGTCGGCCTGCCCGAACTGATCGACGAGGCGCGCGCCTTTGCCGACATCGAGGCGCAGCGCAACAGCACGCAGCTGTTCGTCGACGTCCCGGAAAACCTGCCGCGCATCGTCGTCGACCGCATCATGATCGAACAGGTGCTGCTCAACCTGGTCAAGAACGGCATCGAGGCGATGACCGGGCTGCCCCCGGAACAGCGACGGCTGACCATCAGCGCGCGCAGCAAGGACGCGCGCACGCTCGAGGTGGTCGTCACCGACCGCGGCCACGGCCTGGCCGACGAAGACCTCGACCGGATCTTCACCCCCTTCTTCACGACCAAGCCGGACGGCATGGGAATCGGCCTGCCGATCTGCCGATCCATCATAGAATTCCACCAGGGCCGGCTGTGGGTCGAGCGCCGCCGCGAGGGCGGCACCGCCTTCCATTTCACCGTCCCCCAGGAAAACAAGGATGAACACGATGAGTGAAGCCGAACAACAACAGGTGATCTACGTCGTCGACGACGACGAGGCGATGCGCGACTCGATGCAATGGCTGCTCGAGGGCGAAGGCTATGCGGTGGCCTGCTTCGAATCCGGCGAGCATTTCCTCGCCGCCCACCACGACGGCATGCGTGGCTGCCTGGTGCTCGACGTGCGGATGCCTGAAATGAGCGGCCTCGAGCTGCACGAACACCTCGCCGATCGCGGTTCGGCGCTGCCGGTGATCTTCGTCACCGGGCACGGCGACGTGCCCATGGCGGTCGCTGCGCTGCAGCGCGGTGCCTGCGACTTCATCGAGAAACCCTTCCACAACGAGGACCTGCTCGGCCGCATCCGCCGCGCGCTCGCCGTGGACTGCCAGAACGCCAGCCGGCGCAAGCGCGCCGACGCGATCACCCAGCGCCTCGAGCAACTGACTCAGCGCGAACGCGAAGTGATGAACCTGGTCGTCGAAGGCAAGCTCAACAAGCAGATCGCCGACGAACTCGAGATCAGCATGAAGACCGTCGAGGCGCACCGCGCCCGGGTGATGGACAAGATGGGCGCGCGCACGCTGGCCGAGCTGGTGCGCGCGGTGATGCAGACCTCTACAGCGGAATGATGTCGTCGCCGCCGCCGAGGCGGCCGCCGAACGCCGTCAGCTGACGGACTTCCTTGCGCCGCAGCAGCTTTTCCTGGACCTTCGGCGGCAGGTCGGTGAACAGGATGACGCCCTTGGCGATCAGCAGTTCGATGGTGTCCTCGATGACCCGGACGAAATCCCGGTCGAGCTCGCTCAGTTCATTCTGCCGCCAGCGTTCGTGGATGAACTGGAGGACTTCCGGATCGTCGGCCATGCGCGCCTCGTCGGCGCTGCCGACCGGGGTCGGATGCAGTTCGCAGATCCGCCCCTGCGCGTCGCGTTGAACATACAGCATGGCCGTCACTCCAGGATCATCGTTGGCCGCCAGTCTGCCCGAGGGGGCGGCCCTTGGCAATCGCTCAGTAATTGCGCACCGGCCCTTTCGGCGGCATCTTCGGCGTACCGAAATAGGTCGCCGGCGGCACCTTGTACTGCTTGCCGGCCGGCGCCTCGCCGCCCTCGCGCAGGACCCGCACCGACTGCTCGGCCGGCTTGCCGCGGCTGGCCGTCACCTCGAGCGTCGTGGCCCGCTGCGCCGGCGGCCGGTCGACCTGCTCGCGGACCAGGCGCACACGTTCGGCGGCGATGCGGCGGTCGATCGTCTCGGTGGACATCTTGCGTTCCTCGAGCGTGCGTCGCATCGCCAGCAGCGATTCGAGTTCCTTGCTCATCGCCAGCGAGCGTTGCGGCGGCCCCCATTTTTCCTTCGGCTGGCTGACCGCGATGTTGAATTCTTCGGGATTGCTGACCATCCGCGCCAGGTTCAGGCGGTTGCCGCGCATCGCCCACTCCAGCGCCCCGTCGCCCCAGTCGTTGCGCACGTCGCGCCGGGCACCCTTCTCGATCAGCTTGCGCGCCAAGCCCTCGCGCCCTTCGTAGACAGCCAGCATCAGGGCGCTCGAGCCGTTGGTGGTGAGCGCCTCGATGTCGGCGCCGCGCGCCATCAGGTAGTCGGCGACCGCTTCGTGGCCGCCGAAGACCGCGTAATGCAGCGGCGACCACTGGCGGTCGCCGGCGTTGATCCGGGCACCACGCTCGACCAGCCATTGCACCGCCTCCATCTGGCCGCGCCAGGCCGCCAGGGCCAGGGCCGACTCGCCGTTGGCGTTGACCTGGTCGATCTCGGCGCCGCGCGAGATGAACAAGCGCATCAGCGCGGTGTTGCCCTCCCAGGCGCCGATCATCAGGCCGGTCCCGGTACGGCTGCCCATGAAATCCGGCGGCAGGCCGGCATCGAGCCAGGCCGTGGCGAGCTTCAGGTCGCCCAGTTCCATCTGGTTGACGAAGGTCACCGGATCGGGCAGACGAACCTCGCCGCCCGACCACCATTGCGCCTGCGCCGGGCAGACCAGGCCCATCGCGATTATCATTGCCGCACCGAACTTCCTGAGCGCTTCGTTCATTACCGTCCTTGCCTTCACCAAACAGCGTCCATTCTCTCATGTCGCGACCGCTCGCCGTCGCCTTCGGGCTGTCCGCGCTGCTCCACGCACTACCCTTCGCCGCCGGCCTGTTCGCCGGCCGCAGCCCCTTGCCGCGGCCGCCGGCCGCGCCGCTGCAGGCGCGCCTGACACCGCCGCCGGCGCCGGTGGCCCAGGCCGAGTTGCTGCTGCCGGAACCGCCGGCAAAAGCCAGGGCGCCGGCCGCGACACCGGAAAAACCGGTGAATTCGACGGTCGACCGTAAAAAAACGGCAAAAACCTGGACCCAGGCGATCCGCGAGCAATTTGCCGAACAGCAGCGCGACGGCCTGTTCTATCCCGAGGCAGCGATCCGCCAGGGCCTCGAGGGCGAAGTCCTGGTCCTGCTGTTGCTCGATGCCGAGGGCAACGTCGCTGCCGCCCGCGTCGAGGCCGGCAGCGGCCACGCCCTGCTCGACGAGGCGGCGCTGCGCGCCGTGCGCCGCCTGCGCACGCTGCCGGCCGGCGCACCGAGCGAAACCCTGCTGCCGGTGCGCTTCCGTTTGCAGCGCTAGAAAATATCAAAATAATCAAAATTCACAAACTACCCGGTTCCGGGTATCATGGTTTGCTGATTCGCTGATATTCTGTCGTGGCGAATAACATTCTTCACGGGGAGAGAGAAGATGGGCGCATTAGCCAACCTGCGGGTCGCCACCCGCATGCAACTCCTGGTCGGCCTGACGCTGGTCGGCCTGATCGTCCTCTGTCTGGTTGCGCTGTTCCAGTTGAAGGACAGCATGCTCGAGGACCGCAAGCAGAAAACCCGCGACCTGGTCGACGTCGCCGTCGGCATCGTCAAGCATCACCACCAGCTGGCCGCCAGCGGCAAGCTTTCCGAGGAAGCGGCCAAGGCGGCGGCGCGCGACAGCCTGCGCGGCCTGCGCTATGGCGAGGACGACTACTACTTCGGCTTCGACAGCCAGGGCCTCTATTTCCTGCACGGCGGCAATCCGAAGATGGAAGGCCAGCAAAAGCTCGACCTGCAGGACACCCAGGGCAAGTACATCATTCGCGAACTGGTCGCTGCCGCCAAGGCCGGCGGCGGTTTCGTCGACTACTGGTTCCCGCGCGCCGGTCAGAAGGTAGCCGAACCCAAGCTCGGCTACACGACGCTGTTCACGCCGTGGGACTGGATCATCGGCACCGGCATCTACATCGACGATGTGGACAAGGAATACCGCAAGAGCGCCTGGCTGCTCGGCGGCATCTCCGCCGGCCTGCTCGCGGCGCTGGTCTTCTTCGGTTTCCTGGTCAGCCGCAGCGTGCTCACCCAGCTCGGCGGCGAACCCAGGACCGCGACCGAGATCATGGAACGCGTCGCCGGCGGCGATCTCACCGCGAACATCGACCGGGCACAGGCCGGCAGCCTGCTGCACGCGCTCGGCGGCATGGTCGGCGCGCTGCGCCAGATGGTCACCGAGATCAACAGCGACGCCAACCGCCTGGTCAGCAACGCCGAGCAGATCACCAGCGCCTCCGACGATGTCGCGCGCGCCGCCGAGCAGCAATCGGATGCGACGTCGGCGATGGCGGCGGCAATCGAGCAGTTGACGGTCAGTTCCAACCACATTTCCGACAGCGCCCGCGACACCTCGCAGGATTCGATCGCTGCCGTCGAGCTGTCCGGCCAGGGGTCGGCCCGGGTCGAACAGGCGGCGCAGGCGATCCAGCAGATCGCCGACACCGTCGCCGACGCCTCGAACCGCATCCACGCCCTCGAGGAACGCGCCAAGCAGGTTTCGAGCATCGCCAACGTGATCAAGGACATCGCCGGCCAGACCAACCTGCTCGCCCTCAACGCCGCCATCGAGGCCGCCCGTGCCGGCGAACAGGGGCGCGGCTTCGCCGTCGTCGCCGACGAGGTGCGCAAGCTGGCCGAACGGACTTCGCTGGCGACGACCGAGATCGAGCAGATGATCGTCGGCATCCAGGGCGACACCGTCGGTGCCGTCGAAGCGATGAATGCCGCGCTGCCGGAAGTTCAGCAGGGCGTCGAGCTGGCCGCCTCGGCGTCGGAATCGCTGCGCGAGATCGAGGAAGGCGCCCGCCGCACGCTCGGCCGGATCGGCGAGGTCGCCGACGCGACCAAGGAGCAGAGCACCGCCAGCACCTCGATCGCCCAACGCGTCGAGCAGATCGCCAACATGGTCGAGGAGACCAGCGACACCATCCGCGGCACGGCAACCACCGCGCACCAGCTGCAGGACATCGCCGTCAGCCTGAAGCAGCTGATCAGCCGCTTCCGCGTCTAGACCGCGCCGGCCGCCCGCATCGCGGCGATGCGGGCCGGCGCATAGCCGAGCTCGGCGAGCACCGCATCGGTGTGTTCGCCGAGCTCCGGCCCGATCCATCCGATATCCCCCGGCGTCGCCGAAAGCAACGGCACGATGCCCGGCATCCGGAACGTCTTCCCGTCGGGCAATGTCGCCGAACGGAACATCCGGCGGGCGATGAATTGCGGGTCGGCGAACATGTCGACCGCCGAATAGACGCGCGACGACGGCACCTCGGCCTGCGCCAGCACCGCCAGCACCTCGGCTTCGTCGCGCCCGGCGCACCAGGCGTCGATCACCGCGTAGAGTTCGTCGCGCCGTGCATCGCGACCGGCGTTATCGGCCAGCCCCGGATCGTCGGCGAGATCGCAACGGCCGATGGCGCGCATGAAGCGGCGGAAGATCGCGTCGCCGTTGGCACCGATGGTGACATGCTTGCCGTCGCGGGTGGTGTGCGTGCTCGACGGGGTGATCCCGGGCATGATGTTGCCGGTGCGTTCGCGCACGAAGCCGCCGATGTCGAACTCGGGCACCAGCGACTCCATCATCGCGAACACCGCTTCATACAGCGCGACATCGACGACCTGCCCGGCACCACCGTTGACCTCCTTGTGGCGCAGCGCCATCAGCGCACCGACGGCCCCCCACAACGCGGCGATCGAATCGCCGATCGAGATGCCGGTACGCACCGGCGGCCGGTCGGGAAAACCGGTGACGTAGCGCAACCCGCCCATCGCCTCGCCGACCGCGCCAAAACCCGGCTGCTCGCGGTAGGGCCCGCTCTGGCCGAAGCCCGAGAGGCGGACCATGACCAGCCCGGGATTGTCGGCCTGGAGCTGTTCCCAGCCGAGGCCCAGCTTCTCGAGCACACCCGGCCGGAAGTTCTCGACCAGGATGTCGGCGCCGGCAATCAGCTGGCGGACGAAATCACGGCCGTCCGGATGCTTCAGGTTGGCCGTCACCGATTTCTTGTTGCGCGCCTGCACGTACCACCACAATGAAGTGTCGCCGTGCAGCTTGCGCCACTTGCGCAGCGGATCGCCGCCGTCGGGCGCTTCGACCTTGATCACCTCGGCCCCGAACTCGCCCATGATCCGCGTGCAGAAGGGACCGGCAATGAGCGTCCCGAGCTCGACGACGCGCAGGCCGGCGAGCGGTTTCGGGCTAGCGGACATCGTGCGGCTCCCAGTGTTCGACCGGCAAATGTTCGCCCCAGAGGCGGTCGACCGTGGTCGACACGCTGCCCGGCGAGCCGCTGGTCGCCACCGTCAGCCGGCCGCTGCCGCCGCCCTGCAGGCGGCTGGCGAGCAGCAGCCGTTCGAGCTGGCGGGCCACCGCCTCGCCGGTATCGAGCAGGCTGACGCCGGCCGGCAGGCGGCGGGCGATATCGCCGGCGACCCAGGGGTAATGCGTGCAGCCGAGGACGACGACGTCGGCGCCGGCAGCCGCCAGCGGTGCCACGAAACCGTCGAGCAGGGTGCCGACGGACGGGCCGTCGGGACCTTCGCGTTCGATCGTCTCGGCCAGCCCCGGACAGGCCTGGGCGATCACCCGGGCACCGCCGGCGTGATTGCCGACCAGGCGCCGGAAGCGCTCGCTGCTCAAGGTCCGCGTGGTTGCCAGGACGCCGATGGTGCCGCTGCGGCTGGCCGCCGCGGCCGGCTTGACGCCCGGCTCGAGGGCGACGATGGGCAAGGCAACCGCCGCCCGGATGGCCTCGGCTGCTGCCGCGGTCGCCGTATTGCAGGCGATCACCAGCGCCTTGGCACCACGCCGCACCAGCGCCTCGGCGATGGCCACGCCGCGCTCGCGCAGGAAGGCCTCGCTGCGGTCGCCGTAGGGCAGGAAGCGGGTGTCGGCAAAGTAGAAAAAGTCCTCCTGCGGCAGTCGACCGCGCAAGGCGCGCAGCACGGTCAGACCGCCGAGGCCGGAATCAAAGACAGCAACAGGTTGGGAATGACTCACGAAACGACGGCGGGGTCCTTATTTCTCGGCTTCGCACTTCTTGACGAAGGAATTCTTCGCCGCACCGGCGAGCGGCTTGCCGTTCTTGTCGATGGCGCGGGCCTCGCAGCTGGCGGCCTTGTTCTCGCGCTCGCACTTCTTGATCGAGGCGGTCTTGGCGGCGCCGGCCAGCGGCTTGCCATCCTTGCTCAGCGCCTGCGCCTCGCAATCGACCGGGGCGGCAATGGCCAGCGAGCTGGCGAACAGGCAGGACAGACCGAGGGCAATCATCTTGTTCATTGAAATCTCCTTGTGCATGACATGAAAATCCCCCGCGGCAGCGGGGGGAACAACGGAAAAAGCTACATCCGGGCGATCATCGCATCGCCGAAGTCGGAGCACGACAGCTCGTCGGCGCCATCCATCAGGCGGGCGAAATCGTAGGTCACCTTCTTGTCGCCGATGGCCGCTTCCATCGCCTTGATCACCAGGTCGGCCGCCTCCTTCCAGCCGAGGTGACGCAACATCATCTCGGCCGAAAGGATCAGCGACCCCGGATTGACCTTGTCGAGGCCGGCATACTTCGGCGCCGTGCCGTGAGTCGCCTCGAAACAGGCATAGCGGTCGGAAATGTTGGCCCCGGGCGCGATGCCGATGCCGCCGACCTGGGCAGCGAGGGCATCGGAAATGTAGTCGCCGTTGAGATTGGTGGTGGCGATCACGTCGTACTCGGCCGGGCGCAGCAGGATCTGCTGCAGGAAGGCGTCGGCGATCGAGTCCTTGACGGTGATCTCGCGGCCGCTCTTCGGATTGGTGAAATGGCACCACGGGCCGCCGTCGATCGGCTGCGCACCGAATTCCTCCTGGGCGACCTTGTAACCGATGTCGCGGAACAGGCCCTCGGTGAATTTCATGATGTTGCCCTTGTGCACGATGGTCACCGACTTGCGGTCGTTGTCCACGGCGTACTGCAGCGCCGCCCGGACCAGCCGTTCGGTCCCCTCGATCGAGACCGGCTTGATGCCGATGCCAGAGCTTTCGGGGAAGCGGATCTTGCGCACGCCCATTTCCTTGACCAGGAAATCGACGACCTTGTGCACACCTTCCGAGCCTGCCGCCCATTCGACGCCGGCGTAGATGTCCTCGGTGTTCTCGCGGAAAATGACCATGTCGGTCAGTTCCGGGTGCTTGAGCGGGCTGGGCACGCCCTTGAAGTAGCGTACCGGGCGGACGCACTGGTAGAGATCGAGCTCCTGACGCAGGGCCACGTTGAGCGAGCGGATGCCGCCGCCGACCGGCGTCGTCATCGGCCCCTTGATCGAGACCGCGTATTCCTTCAGCGCGGCGAAGGTTTCCTGCGGCAGCCATTCGTCCGGTCCGTAGATGCGCGTCGACTTCTCGCCGGCATAGACCTCCATCCAGTGGATCTTCCTTTTTCCGCCGTAGGCCTTGTCGACCGCCGCATCGATGACCTTGATCATGACCGGCGTGATGTCGATGCCGATGCCGTCGCCCTCGATGAAGGGAATGATCGGATTGTCCGGCACCGGCTGCCCGGGAACGATCCTGGCCCCGGCGGGCGGAATCTTGATGTGAGAAGCCATATCCACACTCCTTGCTTGTTATCGGTGACGCATCGGCGTCGGGTCTCCCCCTAGCGGGGCCGCTGCTCCGCGCTGGCCGGCGGCGGCGGAACGATTATGCGGCAAAAGCCCGGACGGTGTCAGCCGCCAGCAAAAAGGCCCGGGCGACCGGAAACCGGTCGGCCGGGCCTGCAGGCCTGGAGTGGCGAGGACTCAGGCGCCGATGGCCTTGAGCGCGGCGTTGAAGGTCGGGCTCGGCCGCATCACCAGCTTGGTCTTCTCCGGATCGGCCTTGTAGTAGCCGCCGATGTCCACCGGCTTGCCCTGGACCGTCTTCATTTCGGCAACGATCTGCGCTTCGTTGTCGGCCAGCGTCTTGGCCAGCTTGGCGAAGTGGGCGGCCAGTTCGACGTCGTCCTTCTGCGCTGCCAGTTCCTGGGCCCAGTACATGGCCAGGTAGAACTGCGAGCCGCGATTGTCGAGCTCACCGGTCTTCGGCGACGGCGACTTGTTGTTGTCGAGCAGCTTGCCGGTGGCGGCGTCGAGCGTCTTGGCGAGCAGCTTGGCGCGGGCGTTGTTTTCCTTGATGCCGAGTTCTTCCAGCGACACCGCCAGGGCCAGGAACTCGCCGAGCGAATCCCAGCGCAGGTGGTTTTCCTGGGTCAGCTGCTGCACATGCTTCGGCGCCGAGCCGCCGGCACCGGTTTCGTACATGCCGCCGCCGTTCATCAGCGGCACGATCGACAGCATCTTGGCCGAGGTGCCCAGTTCCATGATCGGGAACAGGTCGGTCAGGTAGTCGCGCAGGATGTTGCCGGTCACCGAAATCGTGTCGAGGCCGCGGGCGACGCGCTCGAGCGTGAAGCGCATGGCGCGGACCTGGCTCATGATCCGGATCTCGAGGCCGCTGGTGTCGTAGTCCTTGAGGTACTTCTCGACCTTCTTGATCAGTTCGTTCTCGTGCGGACGGTAGGGGTCGAGCCAGAACACCGCCGGCATGCCGGAGTTCCGGGCGCGGGTGACAGCCAGCTTGACCCAGTCGCGGATCGGTGCGTCCTTGACCTGGCACATGCGCCAGATGTCGCCCTGCTCGACGTTCTGGGTGAGCAGGACTTCGCCGGAGTCGAGGTCGACGATGTTGGCGATGCCGTCTTCGGCGATTTCGAAGGTCTTGTCGTGCGAGCCGTATTCCTCGGCCTGCTGGGCCATCAGGCCGACGTTCGGGACCGTGCCCATGGTGCGCGGGTCGAAGTTGCCGTGCCACTTGCAGAAGTTGATCATCTCCTGGTAGATGCGGGCGAAGGTCGACTCCGGCATGACGGCCTTGGCATCGTACTGCTTGCCGTCGGCGCCCCACATCTTGCCGCCCTGGCGGATCATCGCCGGCATCGAGGCGTCGACGATGATGTCGTTCGGCGAGTGGAAGTTGGTGATGCCCTTGGCCGAATCGACCATCGCCAGGCGCGGACGGTGTTCCTGGCAGGCGTGCAGGTCGCGGATGATCTCGTCGCGCTTCGATTCCGGCAGGGTCTTGATCTTCTCGTAGAGGTCGACCATGCCGTTATTGACGTTGATGCCCAGTTCCTCGAAGGTCCGGGCGTGCTTCTCGAAGGCTTCCTTGTAGTAGATCTTGACGCAGTGGCCGAAGACGATCGGGTGCGAGACCTTCATCATCGTCGCCTTGACGTGCAGCGAGAAGAGGATGCCGGCCTGGCGGCAGTCTTCCAGTTCCTTTTCGTAGAAGTCGCAGAGCGCCTTCTTGCTCATGAACATCGAGTCGATGATCTCGCCTTCGAGCAGCTTCACTTCCGGCTTGAGGATGGTGATCTTGCCGCCCTTGGCGATCAGTTCCATGCGCACGCGACGGGCCTTGTCGAGGGTCATCGACTTTTCGCCGTGGTAGAAGTCGCCGTGGTGCATGTGCGAGACATGGGTCTGCGACCACTGCTTCCACTCGCCCATCGAATGCGGGTTCTTCTTGGCGTAATTCTTGACGGCGCCCGGGGCGCGGCGATCCGAGTTGCCCTCGCGCAGGACCGGGTTGACGGCCGAGCCGAGGCACTTGCCGAAGCGCGCCTTGAGTGCCTTTTCCGCGTCGGTGGTCGGGTTCTCCGGATAGTCGGGAATGGCGTAGCCCTTGTCCTGGAGTTCCTTGATGCAGGCCTTCAGCTGCGCCACCGAGGCCGAGATGTTCGGCAGCTTGATGATGTTGGTCTCGGGCAGCAGGCATTTCTTGCCCAGCTCGGCGAGGGTGTTGGGAAGGCGCTGATCCTCGCGCAGGAATTCGGGGAATTCGGCGATGACGCGCGCGGACACCGAGATGTCAGCCTTCTCGATCTCGATCCCGGCCGGTCCGGTGAAGCTGCGGATGATCGGGAGGAAGGCACAAGTCGCCAGCAGCGGCGCCTCGTCGGTGAGCGTGTAGATGATCTTGGACTTGCCTGCGGACATGCTAACCCCTTGGAGATGGTTTTTGATATGCGAGTCGGACGATACGCCGACACCCTTGCGCGGTGCTTACAAAGCCTCGGGAGTATCCGCAACGCGACGCCATCGGTCAACCGGTGAAACGCGGTTTCACATCGCGAAGCGGCGCGGTTTGGCGGGGGGCCGGTGCTAGAATCCGCGCACCACCGGGAGACATGACAATGAAGATTGCGGTCGGCATCTATGGCACGAATGCCCACCAGATCGCGCTGGCGCTGATCCAGGGCTTCAATCGCCACTACCGGCTGTTCCGCCAGACCTGTCGCGAGGCCAGGACGCGTTTCGAAAACGGCGACTGGCCGGGCGTGCACCGGGCGGTCAAGGAGCGCATCCGCTTCTACGACGACCGCGTCGACGAATGCGTCGACCGCCTGCGCAGCGAGTTCGACGCGCAGAACCTCGACGACGCCACCTGGCAGCAGGTCAAGCTGCTCTACATCGGACTCCTGCTCAACCACAAGCAGCCCGAGCTGGCCGAAACCTTCTTCAATTCGGTGACGACCAAGATCCTGCACCGGACCTACTTCCACAACGATTTCCTCTTCGTCCGCCCGACCATCTCGACCGAGAACCTCGAGGGCGACGAGGACGCCACCTACCGCAGCTACTACGCCGAGGCCGATGGCCTGCGCGGGACGATCCGCGAGATCGTCGGCGATTTCCACTGGCAGCGGCCGTTCGCCGACCTCGAGCGCGACGTCAACCATGTTTACCACGCGATCCGCCGCCACCTGCACGAGATGCCGCAGCGCGAGGTGAATTTCCAGATCCAGGTGCTGGCCTCGGCCTTCTACCGCAACAAGGCCGCCTACATCATCGGCAAGGCGATCAACGGCGTGCACGAGTACCCGTTCGCGATTCCCGTGCTCCACGACGCCGACGGCAAGCTCCATCTCGACACAGTGCTGCTCGATGCCTGGCGCATCGGCATCCTCTTCTCGCTGTCGCGCGCCTACTTCATGGTCGACATGGAGGTACCCTCCGGCTACGTCCAGTTCCTCCGCTCGATCCTGCCCAACAAGCCGCGCTCCGAGCTGTACATCATGCTCGGCCTGGGCAAGCAGGGGAAGACGATGTTCTTCCGCGACTTCATCTACCACCTGCACCACTCGCAGGACCATTTCATCATGGCGCCGGGTATCCGCGGCCTGGTCATGCTGGTGTTCACGCTGCCCTCCTTCCCCTACGTCTTCAAGATCATCAAGGATGTCTTCGGCAGCTCCAAGGAAATGGACCAGGCCACCGTCAAGCGCAAGTTCCTGATGGTCAAGCAGGTCGACCGGGTCGGCCGGATGGCCGACACGCTCGAGTTCTCCAACGTGATGTTCCCGTTGAAACGCTTCGACGACGAGGTCCTCGACGAACTGCGCCGGCTCGCCCCGTCGAAATTCGAGATCGACGGTGAGCAGCTGATCATCAAGCACCTCTACATCGAGCGGCGGATGGAACCGCTCAACATCCATCTCGAGCGGATGGACAAGTCGAACAACCTCGACGGTCTCGAACACGCCATCCGCGAATACGGCAGCGCCATCCGCGAACTGGCGCAGGCCAACATCTTCCCCGGCGACATGCTGTGGAAGAACTTCGGCGTCACCCGCTACGGCCGCGTCGTCTTCTACGACTACGACGAGATCGAATACATGACCGACATCAACTTCCGCCAGATCCCGCCGGCACCGGATTTCGAGACCGAGATGTCGGGCGAGGTGTGGTACCCGGTGCGGCGCGGCGACGTCTTCCCGGAAGAATTCGCCACCTTCCTGCTCGGCTCGCCGCAGGTGCGCAAGCTGTTCATGAAGCACCACAAGGACCTGCTCACCCCGGCGTTCTGGCAGGACGCCCAGGCGAAGATCCGGGCCGGCCACGTCGAAGACTTCTATCCCTACCCGGAATCGCTGCGCTTCGCGCACAACCCGCCGGATGCTGGGGGTGGCTGAAAAACCGGAAAATCTGACGGTCTACCGTCAGATTCGCCGAAAAACCCTGCCAGCGTTAAGGAATCGCTGATCTTTCAATCAGAAATCCTGACTGATACGTCATCAAGAATCCCTTATCTTTCCCCGCGAAACTTAATTCAACAATAAACCTGATTCAGGAGAACGACATGCCGCTAACCCTGGCGACAGCCCGGGAAACCGCCGACGGCGAATGCCGGACGGCACTGGTTCCCGAGACAGCCAAGAAATTCGCCGCCCTCGGCGCCCGGCTCCGGATGGAGCAGAGCGCCGGCGTGCAGAGCCACTTCCTCGACCCGGACTACGTCGGCGTCGATTTCGCCCCCGGCCTGGCCGAGACCTACGCCGGCGCCGACGTCATCCTGCGCGTGACGCCGCCGTCGCCGGCGGAGATCGCCGCGCTACCCGAGGGCGCGCTGCTGATCGGCCTGCTCAAACCCTACGAATCGAAGGAACGGCTGGCCGCGCTCAATGCCAGGCGCATCACCGCCTTCGCCCTCGAACTGCTGCCGCGCGTCTCGCGCGCCCAGAGCATGGACGCGCTGTCGTCGCAGGGTTCCTGCGCCGGCTACCAGTGCGGCCTGATCGCCGCCGCCCGGTGTACCAAGTTCTTCCCGATGCTGACCACCGCCGCCGGCACCATCCGCCCGGCGCGCGTGCTCGTCATCGGCGCCGGCGTCGCCGGCCTGCAGGCGATCGCCACCTGCAAGCGGCTCGGCGCCATGGTCGAGGCCTACGACGTGCGTGCCGCGGCGCGCGAGCAGATCGAATCGCTCGGCGCCAAGTTCGTCGATACCGGCGTTTCCGCCGACGGTGCCGGCGGCTACGCCCGCGAACTGTCGGCCGAGGAAAAGGCGGCCCAGGCCGAGAAGCTGGCCAAGGCCGTGGCCCAGGCCGACGTCGTGATCACCACCGCGGCGATCCCGGGCAAGCGGGCGCCGGTGATCATCACCAACGAGATGGTCGGGCGCATGAAATACGGCGCGATCATCGTCGACATGGCCGCCGAATCGGGCGGCAACTGCGCCCTGACCCAGCCCGGCGAACATGTCGTCGCCAACGACGTGAACATCCACGGCCCGCTCAACCTGCCGTCGCGGATGCCGACCCACGCCTCCGAGCTGTACGCCAAGAACCTCTACAACTTCCTCTCGCCGTGGATCAAGGACGGCACGCTGGCGATCGACTGGTCCGACGAGATCGTCGCCGGCACGCTGCTCTGTCGCGATGGCGCGACGGTCCACACCCTGGTCAAACAAGTCATGGGAGACGCCTGATGGACGGCATGCTCGCACTCTACATCTTCATGCTCGCCGCCTTCACCGGCTACGAGATCATCGCCAAGGTACCGGTGATCCTGCACACGCCGCTGATGTCCGGTTCCAACTTCATCCACGGCATCGTCGTCGTCGGCGCGATGATCGTCCTCGGCCTGGCCGAGACGCCGCTGCAGCAGGCCATCGGCTTCTTCGCCGTGGCCCTCGGCGCGGCCAACGCGGCCGGCGGCTACGTCGTCACCGAGCGCATGCTCGGCATGTTCAAGAAGAAGGAAGGCTGACCATGACGCTCCCGCTCTACGTTCAAGGCGCCTGGTTCGGCGGCGCGCTGCTCTTCATCGTCGGCCTCAAGGGCATGAGCTCGCCGGCCTCGGCCCGCCGCGGCATCGTCGTCGCCGGCTACGGCATGCTGCTGGCGATCGCTGCCACCTTCCTCATCCCCGGCCTGCAGAACCTCGCCCTGATCGCCCTGGCGCTGGCCATCGGCGGCGGCGGTGCCTGGCTCTCGGCGCAGAAGGTCAAGATGACCGACATGCCGCAGATGGTCGCCATCTACAACGGCATGGGCGGCGGCGCCGCGGCGGCGATCGCTGCCGTCGAGTTCGCCAAGGGCGACGCCCACGGCCTGGTGGCGACGACGCTGGCGACGCTCGGCGCGCTGATCGGCGCGGTCTCGTTCACCGGCTCCTGCGTCGCCTGGGCCAAGCTCCAGGGCGTGCTCAAGAAAGCCTGGCGGCTGCCCGCCCAGAATGCGGTCAACGTGCTCCTGGCGCTGCTTTCGCTCGGCCTCGGCCTGGCCGTGATCGGCCTGGCGCCGCAGCAACCGGAACTGGTGATCGCCTTCTTCGTCGTCGCGCTGGTTCTCGGCCTGGTCGTCACGCTGCCGATCGGCGGCGCCGACATGCCGGTGGTGATCTCGCTGTTCAACGCCTTCACCGGCCTGGCGGTCGGTTTCGAGGGCTACGTGCTGGGCAATCCGGCTCTGATCATCGCCGGCATCGTCGTCGGCGCTGCCGGCACGCTGCTGACGCAGCTGATGGCCAAGGCGATGAACCGGCCGCTGTCGAACATCCTGTTCACGCCGATGGTGGCGAGCGGGCCGGGCGAGGCGATCAGCGGCACGATGAAGGAAGTCGGCGCCATCGACGCGGCAGCGATGATGCGCTATGCCGCCAAGGTGATCATCGTCCCCGGCTACGGCATGGCCGTCGCCCACGCCCAGCACAAGGTCTGGGAGATGACCTCGATCCTCGAGGAAGCCGGGGTCGAGGTGAAGTTCGCCATCCACCCGGTGGCGGGCCGCATGCCGGGCCACATGAACGTCTTGCTGGCCGAGGCCGGCGTGCCCTACGACAAGATCTTCGACCTCGAGGAAATCAACGCCGAGTTCGGCCAGGCCGACGTTGCGCTGGTCATCGGCGCCAACGACGTGGTCAATCCGAGCGCGCGCACCGACAAGGCCAGCCCGATCTACGGCATGCCCATCCTCGACGCCGACAAGGCGCAGAACGTCATCGTCATCAAGCGCGGCAAGGGCACCGGCTATTCGGGCGTCGAGAACGCGCTGTTCTACACCGACAACTGCCGCATGCTCTACGGCGACGCGCAGCCGATGGCCGGCGAGATCATCCAGCACCTGAAAAGCATGGGCTGATTTGATCCAGCGCAGAATCGGCCGGGCGGCAGTCCCCTTACAATGCGGGATTGCCGCCTGTCCGTAAGCAACACAATGAAAAGAATCGACGATTTCCTGACCCGGGGCTGCGCCCTGCTCGCGCTGATCCTGTGGACCTGGTCGCTGTCGGGCGCCCCGGTGCCGACGCACTGGTTCGGCGTGCTCGCGGTGCTGCTGGTGGTCGCCAGCCTGTTCTCGATCCGCGAGCGTGAACGCTGGAAATCGCGGCAGAAAGGCTACGTCAATGAACTGACCAGCGTCATGTCCGAGTACCACGTGCTCTCCAACGAGGCGATGGCCCACGCCGAGCTGCAGTTCTCGTCGCTGGAACAGGAGATGCACGATGCGCAGAAGCTGATCCGCGACTCGGTGGTCAGCCTCTACGGCAGCCTGACCGGCCTCGAATCGCAATCCAACGACCAGCGCGAGATCCTGCGTTCGCTGATCGAGGAAATGCTCAGCATGACCGGCTCCGACGACAGTCACGCCGCCGAACAGGCCGGCCTGAAGCGCTTCTTCGACGAGACCAACGCGCTGATCGCCGAGTTCGTCGGCAAGATGGAACAACTGCGCGGCACCAGCCAGGGCGTGGCCGAGAGCTTCGGCCAGATGCAGGACAAGGTCGCGCGCATCACCGGCACGCTCAACGACATTTCCGGGATCACCAAGCAGACCGACCTGCTCGCCCTCAACGCGGCGATCGAGGCGGCCCGCGCCGGCGAGGCCGGCCGCGGCTTCGCCGTGGTTGCCGACGAGGTACGCACGCTGGCGGCGCGTACCGGCGAATTCAACATCGACATCCGCAGCGCCCTCAACGACATCCTCGACTCGCTGCGCGACGTCGGCCAGCGCGTCGAGGCCGCCAGCCAGATCGACCTCAGCGTCGCCGACCGTTCGCGGGCCACCCTGAGCGAACTCGGCAACGAACTGATCGACCTCACCGACAAGGCCCGCCAGCACTCGGCCAGCATCACCGCGATCACCGAGCGGATGCGCGACCTGACCCAGGAAGGCGTGATGGCGATGCAGTTCGAGGACATCGTCACCCAGATGATCGCCCGCATCGGCCAGCGCACCGAGCATGTCGGCACCTACATGCACGCCTTCCTCAGCCTGCACAACGACCAGGGCGAGAGCGACGGCATCCAGCGTTTCCGCAAGCGCAGCCAGCGCCTGGTCGAACTGCTCGTCGACTCGCACGTCAAGTCGGACGCGCTGCGCCAGCGCAGCCTCAGTCACAGTCACGCCGGCAGCGACAGCGGCGGCGACATCGAACTGTTCTGACGCCATGCGGAATTGCCCGAATCTGACGGTCGACCGCAAGATCCGGCAATAAATCATGGACTTCGGCGAACTCCTCGAAAGCTTCGGCGACAAGACGGTGATCGCCGTTGCCGGCCTGCTGATCGGGATCGCCTTCGGCATCTTCGCCCAACGCTCGCGCTTCTGCCTGCGTTCGGCAGTGGTCGCCTTCTGGCGGCGCGAGGACGGCGGCCGCCTGGCGATCTGGCTGTTCGCCTTCGCCGCCGCGCTCTGCGCCACCCAGGCCGCGATCCTCGCCGACTGGCTCGACGTCTCCCAGGCCCGCCAGCTCTCGGCGCGCGGCAGCCTGTCCGGGGCGCTGATCGGCGGCCTGCTGTTCGGCACCGGCATGATCCTGGCCCGCGGCTGCTCGTCGCGGATGCTCGTGCTCGCGGCCAACGGCAACCTGCGCGCGCTGCTCACCGGACTGGTCTTCGCGGTCACCGCCCAGGCCTCGCTGAACGGCCTGCTGTCGCCGCTGCGCCTGTGGCTGTCGGGATTGTGGACGATCGACGGCGGCGGCCGCGACCTGCTCGCCAGCGCCCATCTCGGCCACCTCGGCGGGCTCCTGTTCGGCCTGGCCTGGCTGCTCGCGGCCGTGGTTTTTGCCCGCCGGGCACGGTTGACCGTGCGCGAATGGAGCGGCGCCATCGGCGTCGGCCTCAGCGTCGCGCTCGCCTGGCTGGTCACCTACCGGATCGGCAGCCAGGCCTTCGATGCCGTGCTGCCGGTGCAGAGCCTGAGTTTCACCGGCCCCTCCGCCGATGTCCTGATGCTGGTGCTGTCGCCGCCCGGCCAGCCGTGGGATTTCGACATCGGCCTGGTCCCCGGCGTGGTCCTCGGCTCCTTCCTCGCCGCGCTGTGGGGCAAGGAACTCAAGCTGGAAGGCTTCAAGGACGGCCAGAGCATGCGCCGCTACATCGCCGGCGCGCTGTACATGGGCTTCGGCGGCATGCTCGCCGGCGGCTGCGCGGTCGGCGCCGGCGTCTCGGGCGCGGCGATCTTCGCGCTCACCGCCTGGCTGGCGCTGATCGGCATGTGGGCCGGGGCCGGCCTGGCCGACGCGCTGCTCGACCGCCCCCGGCACCGGCCCTGAAGGCTCAGGACTTGGCCGGCTGCCGCCAGCCGAGCACTGTGTACACCAGGATCGCCGTGCCGGCCAGGCCGAGGCCGAAGACCAGCGCGATCAGGAACCAGTCGGCCGGACCGCCGGCATCGGTGAATCCCGACGACGAGACCTTGGCCATCAGCACCAGGGCGAGCACGCCGCCAGCGAGGCCGGCGAACTCGGCGCGTACCAGGCGCTTCGAATTGATCGTCCGTTCCTTGAGCAGCAGGGCGACGAAGGCCGCGGTGCCGACGACGATGACCAGGATCATCAGCCACAGCAAGGGACCGAGCATTTCCTGGAAAACGGCCAGGAAGACCAGCGGATCGAGTTCTTTCATTTTTCCATTCCTCCGAAATCAGGCGCGGCCGCGCAGCATGCTGATGTAGGTCGGCTTCAGCGCCATCGTCTTCATCACCCAGCTGATCCACAACTCCTCGAGCGGTGCGATGACGCCGGGGAAGGACGGGACCAGGTTGTCCTTGTAGTCGAACTCGACCAGCATCGCCTGGCCGAGGCGGGTAATCAGCGGGCACGAGGTGTAGCCGCCGTAATGCGCGCTCGATTCGCGCCCCTCGATGCTCGCCAGCAGGTGATCGACGGCCACCGGCACCTGCCATTTGACGCTGGCGGCGGTCTTGCCCTTGGGCACACCGGCGACGTCGCCGAGCGCGAACACGTTGGCGAAACGCTTGTGACGGAGGTTGTGCTTGTCCACCTCAATCCAGCCATCGTTGGCCCAGCCGCCTTCCTGCCAGCGCAGCGGGCTGTTGCGCACCGGGTCGGGGGCGCGCATCGGCGGGATCACGTTGATGAAGTCGTATTGCAGCTCGACCGGGCCGATCGGCGTCTTGAACACGGCCAGCTTGCGGCCGATATCCACCGACTCGAGGATGCGCTCGTAATTGACCTTGACGCCGCGATCCTCGAACAGCATGCGGACCTTCTCATGGACGATGGGCACGCTGAACAGCGCCTTGTTGTTGGCGTTGTAGACCAGTTCGGCCTTGCCGCGGTTGCCGCGGCGACGCAGGTAGTCGTCGGTGATGAAGGTGTATTTCAGCGGCGCGCCGGCGCACTTCATCTCGGTGCCCGGCCGGAGGAAGACGCCGACGCCGCCGGTGTCGGCGAAATTCGACATCGCCCGCCAGGTGGCCTCGGCCTTGGCCGGGCTGTGGTAGATGCTGCCGAGGCCGTTGTTGCCGATCTGCTCGACTTCCATGCCGGCGATCGCGGCATAGTCGAGCTTGAGGCCGGTGGCGACGATCAGGTAGTCGTAGGGCACCGGCTTGCCGCTGGCGGTGACCAGCTTGTTGCCCTCGGGATCGAACTCGGCAACGGCTTCCTCGATCAGCTCGACGCCGGCCGGCAGGTAGTCGCGCGTCGCCGAGACGACGTAGGACATCGGCTTGATGCCGGCGGCGACCAGCGTGAAGCCGGGTTGGTAGAAATGCTCCTTGCGTGCGTCGACCAGCGTGATGCTGGCGCCCTCGAGGCGGGCCGCCAGGTGCGAGGCGGCCGCCAGGCCGGCGGCGCCGGCACCGGCGATGACGATGCGCGCCGACGATCTGGTCTTCGTCGCCGCCCGTGCGCTGGCCGGCGTCAGCAGCAGGCTGCCGGCGCCAGCGGCGCCGAGGCGCAGGAACGAGCGCCGGTTCAGCCCCTGGCGGCCGGCGTCGTCGACAATCTTGGCAAGTGTCTGGTGATCCATGGTCTTCCTCCCTGATTGCACCGGCGAACGAACGAGCGCCGGCTGTATTAAAAAATTAGCACATACTTAATATCAAGACCCGAAAAAGCGGCCCCTCGCCGCTTCTGCCCCGCTCAGCGCGGAAAATACATCTTTGCCTTGTCGAGCTTGTAGCTCCACGGCAATTCCGCGTTCTTCCAGCCGTTGACCGTGCGCTGCCCTTTCTTCGCACCGCTCTCGGCGCGGTCGCCCTCGAAACCTTCGGGAACGCTGTACACCTGCGTGTACCCGGCCGCCTGCAGGCGGTCGGCGGCCTTCGAGCTGCGGTCGCCGGAGCGGCAGATCAGGATCACCGGCGCCGTGCGCTCGAGCCCCATCTCCTGCAGGCGCCGACCGATCTCGGCGACGAAGTCCTGGTTCGGCTCGAGCTTGTACATCGTCCGCTTGTCGTCCCAGTCGGTCATGATTTCCTGGTGCTCGACGAAGGGCACCAGCGCGTCGACGCCGGCGGCCATGCCGACGTACATGGCCTCGGCCCGGGTGCGCACGTCGAACAGCGCGACGCCCCTCGGGTTGGCGACTTTCATGTCATGGGCCTGCTGCGGGGTCAGGTAGAGCGCCAGCCGGGTCTGCTTGATTTCCGGCAGTTTCTGCCAGTCGACCGTGCCTGGCGCCCAGTCGGCGGCGAAAGCGGTGGCGGCAAGGCAGAAGGCCAGGCCGGCGGCAAATTGACGTGGTTTCATCAAGCGATCCCCGGATTGTTGTCGGCGCCGATCAGCTTCGGCATGTTCAGTTCGACCGGCTTCAGCGTGCGGACGTCGCGCAGGTAACGGGCAACCAGTTCCCAGACCGGCTCGCCGGCGTTCTTCGCTTCCTCGGAAACCGGCGCCCAGCCGGCGACCTTGTAGTTTTTGCCAGGATCGAGCAGTCGACCGTGCAACATCATGTTGCTGATCCGCTGGCCGGCTTTGGCGGCCGGATTGCAGGTGTATTGCAGGCCGCCGACGCGGACCATGTCGCCGCCCTGCTGGTAGTAGGGATCGGGATTGAAGAGGTTGTCGCAGACGTCTTCGAGGACGGTCTTGATCATCTCGCCGCTCATCTGCGTCACCGTCGTCCACGGGTAGGTGATCGCCGTCTGGTCGAGCACGTGCTCCATCAGGATCGGCTGCCCCGGGAGCAGCGAGGTGCCCCAGCGGAAACCCGGGGAGAAGGCGATCTCGGCATCCTTCTCCTTGATCAGCGCGTCGACGATGACCTGGTCGAAGGTGCCGTTGAAGTTGCCGCGGCGGTAGAGCAGGCCCTCGGTCACCGCCAGCTTCTCGTTGAGCTTGTCGAGGTAAGGCGCGCGGACCTTGTCGATCAGCGCCTGCATCGCCGGATCGGCCGGCAGCAGGTTGGCGAACACCGGCAGCAGCTTGTAGCGGTAGCCGGCGATCTTGCCGTTCCTGACATCGAAGTCGAGCACGCCGAGATACTTGCCGTTGGAGCCGGCATTGGTCACCAGCGTCTGGCCGCCGGCATTCTTCACCACCACCGGCGCCGGCATGCCGTCGTGGGTGTGGCCACCCATGATCGCGTCGATGCCGCGGATGCGCGAGGCCATCTTGAGGTCGACATCCATGCCGTTGTGCGACAGCACGACGACGACCTGGGCGCCCTTGGCGCGGGCCTCGTCGACCACTGCCTGCATGTTCTCCTCCTGGATGCCGTAGCTCCAGTTCGGCACCTGCCAGCGCGGGTTGGCGATCGGCGTGTAGGGAAAGGCCTGGCCGACGATGGCCACCGGCACACCGTTGATGTTCTTGATCACGTAGGGCTTGAACACCGGATCGCCGAAATCGGTGGTCTTGACGTTCTGGGCGACGATATCGACGACACCGGCGAAATCCTTCTCCTCGATTTCCTTGACCCGCTCCTCGCCGTAGGTCGCTTCCCAGTGCAGCGTCATCACATTGACGCCGAGCGCCTTGCAGGCATCGACCATGTCCTGCGCGTTGGTCCACAAGGCGGTGCCGGACCCCTGCCAGGTGTCGCCGCCGTCGAGCAGCAGCGCTCCCGGACGGCTCCCCCGGATACGCTTGACCAGCGTCGCCAGGTGGGCGAAGCCGCCGACCTTGCCGTAGGTTTCGGCCGCCCGGGCGAAATCGAGGTAGCTGTAGGCATGCGCCTCCAGGCTGTTCGGCTTGAAGCCGAAATGCCTGAGCAGGTGCTCGCCGACCAGGTGCGGCACCTTGCCGAACTGTTCGCCGAAACCGAGGTTGACGCTCGGCTCGCGGAAATAGATCGGCTGCAGCTGCGCGTGGCAGTCGGTGATGTGCAGCAGGCTGACGTTGCCGAAGCGGGGCAGGTCGTACAGCCGGGCGGCGCCTTTCTCGGCGCGGGCGAAATCGCTGTGCAGGGTCATGCCGCCGGCCGCGGCGACAGCCATGACCTGGAGAAACTCGCGACGATTCATGCTCATGGGGGATCCTTCAGGAAAACCCGGCCGGACGGCGCCGGCCGGGCAGGTTCACGCAAGCGTCATTTCTTGTTGACCGGCGACGCGGGATCGAACAGGAAGGCCATCAGATCCTTGATCTGCTGCTCGGTGAGAATCTCGGCGTCGCCGTTGCGGGGCATGTTGCTGCAGGCGTTGAAGGCCTTCGCGTTATAGATCTTGCCCCAGGTGTAGCGGACGACATCGTCGGCGTTGCCGCGCAGCTTGCCGTATTCGAGCAGGCTGGGCCCGATCGTCCCGTAGGAGACCTCGTGATGGCTCATCTGGTGGCAGTTGTAGCAACCACCGCCGTTGTCGTGCGGCGTCTTGTCGGTCCAGGTCAGGCCACGGCCGCTGACGGCGATCTTCTCGCCCTCCTTCCAGTTGCCGAAGTACTTGCCGTCGGCCGGATAGCGGATGGTCTTCAACTGCTCGGCCTCGATCCGCGCCATCTCCGCCTTCGCCGGCTGCTTGTCCTGAGAGCAGGCCTTCTGGAAGTCGAGTTGGTACATGCGATGCTTGGCGGCGATGCCGGTCGTCTTGAACGAACGGTCCATCATCGCCTTGAACTCGGCGTAGGTGTCCTCGCTGCCGGCCCAGGCGGCCGGCATGGCGAACAGGCAGAACGCCAGCGTGCTGATCTTTTTCATGTTCGCCTCCTCAGCGCTTGATACCGGGGGTCACGACCTTGCCGCCGTTGGCGGTCGCCGCCAGATAGACGGACAGGGCGATGGTCGCGTCGGAGCCGTAGATCGGCTCGGCGGTCCGCTGCTGCCGGAAGCAGTCGTTGAGACGATGCTGCATGGTCCAGAACTGGCCGTTCGAGACCCGGTAGGCGGGCCAGCTGCCCCAGCCAGAGGCGGCGCCTGCCTGGGTGCGCAGGTCGGGCAGCTCCTGCATGCGGATGCGCTTGCCCTGGTCGCCGTGACAGGTCGCGCAGGAGAAGTCCATCGGCCCGGTGCGGTAATAGAAAGCCAGCTTGCCCATCTCGTACATCTTCTTCATTTCGGGCGGACGCATGTCGATGCGGATCTTGTGACCGTTCGACGCAGTGACGACGTAGGCGACCAGCGCCGCCATCTTTTCCTTCTCGCCCTTCAGCCAGCCAGCCTTGACCACGGCCTGGGGATCGATGCCCTGCAGGGTTTCCATGCAGGTCATCAGGCGCGTCTCCAGGTCCTGGACCTTGCCGGTGTCCTTGAAGAAACGCGGCAACTGGGCCGAAGCGCCCTTGATCACGCCCGGACCGAGGCCGAGGTCGCACTGCTCGAGCGAGGCGTTTTTCGGTCCGCGCGGCATTTTCCAGAGCTCTTCGCCCTCGGCCGCGACCAGTTCCGAGGGGTTGCCGTCGGCCAGCGCCTCGCGGTAGGCGTTGATGCCGTCGAGCAGTTCGTCGCCGGCCTGGGCCAGCGGCACGACCGCCAGGCCGGCAAGCAGGGCCAGGCGGATGGATTTCTGTGGGTTCACCATGTACTCCTCCATGTTGTGGTGCTGCAACCGGATACGGTCTGGCGCCGTCTGTCCGGTAGCGGAAGCGCCCCTCCCAGGACGCCCCCGAGACGGTCGATGCCGGTCAGGCGATCGCGGCTTCGTCGGTGCGCGATTCGCCCTTGTTGTCCTTCCAGGAAATCGCGACCTTGTCGCCGGCGGCGCCGCCCTTGAAGCGGAAAGCCAGGTAGGGATTCTTCGAGATCGCGGTGCCGAACTCCGACGACAGGACCAGCTTGCCGTTGTGCGTCGCGGTCAGTTCGGTGATGAACCACGCCGGGATGACGGCGCCGTTGGCGTCCTTGCGCTGGCCGGTTTCCATTTCGTGGGCGATCAGCGCCTTGACTTCGGTGACGCCGTCCTTGACTGCGGCGCGGATGCGCATGGGCTTGGTTGCCATAAGATATCTCCTTGAATTCGTGTAGTTGATGACCGCTCAGCCGCCGCAGCCGCCGAGGGTGACCTTGATTTCCTTGGTCGCCATGTAGAACTTGTCGCCGGCCTTGACCAGCGCGTAAACGTTCGAGGTCTGACCCATCTTGACCCGGGTCTGGACATTCGCCTCGGTGCCCTCGGGCAACTTGAAGCTGCCGGCCAGCGCGTTCGGGTTCTTGTCGATCAGGATCGCGATCATCGTCGTGCCGGCGATCGCCGAGGTCACGCCCACCGGCACCACGGCGCCGTTTTCGGCAATGTCCGGGCCGGTCAGCTGGACATCCTTGCTGTCGGCCGGCTGGGTCGCGCCCAGGGCTTTCAGCGTATCGGCCATGCTCTTGGCCTCGAAAGCCGCCTTGTTCCAGTCGGCCAGGGCAATCCCCGGCGCGATCAGGCCGGCGGCAGCCAGGGCGCCGAGGACGGCGGCACCGGTACCGGTTTTCAGGACGTTGCGACGTTGCTTGTTCATGATTTCTCCTCTGGTGAAATGGGGTTCAATGCCCGGTCTTGTCCGCCGGCTGGTCCACGGTGCGAACGCCGCGGACCGGGCCGAACGTACGGTTCTGCTCTTCCAGGTTGCCGTGTGCCGTGCGGGCGTACCCGGGCAGCACCGAACCGACTTTGACTTCCTTCTTGCAGTCCTTCATGCAGGCGACGTTCCGCACATCCGGCCGGCCGCCGTTGCCGATCCCGCCCCTGGCCGCCGGCGCCCCCGGCCACAGGCCGTGGTCGGTGGTCATGCCGTTGCGGTTGGGCATCAGTTTCTGGACTTCGGCGATGTTCTTGTCGGACAACACGAAGTCCTCCGGAACGATCTCCGCCAGATTCAGGAAGTAGGCAAGGATCGCGTAGACCTCGTCCGGCTTCAAGGATTTCGGCTCGGTCCAGGGCATCGCCCGATAAATGTAGTCCCACAGCGTCGAGATCGTCGCCACCTTGGTGAAGGTGGTGCGCTGCGGGATGCTGTCGGTGAGGTAGCCGCCAACCCGGCCGGCCTTGATGTCGTCCTTGGTCGTGCCGCCGATCAAGGGCGTGAACACCTCGTTCGACTCGCCGAAGGAACCATGGCACGAGGCGCACTTGTTCTCGAACAGGTCGTTGCCGTCAGCCACCTTGCCCGACCCGGCGGGCAGGCCCTTGAAATCCGGGCGGACATCGATGTCCCAGGCCTTGACCTCGGCCGCCGTCGCCGGACGCCCGACCCCCTTGTAGCCTTCGAAGGCCAGGGCACTGCCGGCAAGCGCGGCCAGCACCACGAAGCAAATCGGTTTAGAGAACCTGGACATTGCTGATCTCCCCGCTTTCGGCAACCTTCCACGTCTGGATGGCGTTGTTGTGATAGATCGATTTCGAGCCGCGCACTGCGCGCAACTGCCCGTAGGACGGCTGCACATAACCGGTTTCGTCGACCGCCCGCGACTGCAGCATCGCCGGCTTGCCGTCCCAGACCCAGTTCATGTTGAAGCGGGTCAGCGCCTTGTTCTGCACAGGTCCTTCGATGCGTGCCGGCTGCCAGTTGATGCCACCATCGGTCGACACGTCGACACGGGTGATTTTGCCGCGCCCCGACCAGGCAATCCCGGAGACGTTGTAGAACCCCTTCTCCAGAAGACGCTGACCGCCGGACGGCGTGGTGATCACCGACTTGCATTCCTGGATCGAGGTGTATTGGCGGTGCAGGCCATCCGGCATCAGGTCGATGTAATGCACCGCTTCGTCCTTGGTCGCCCAGGGCTTGTCGCCAACCTCGATGCGGCGCAGCCACTTGACCCAGGAGACTCCCTGCACGCCGGGCACCACCAGACGCAGGGGATAGCCGTTTTCCGGCCGCAGCATCTCGCCGTTCATGCCGTAGGCGACGAAAACCTCGCCGTTCTCGACCATCTCCATCGGAATCGTCCGCGTCATCGACGAGCCGTCGGCGCCTTCGGCGAGCACGAAACGCGCTTTCTTGTAATCGACACCGCAATCCTCGAGCAGCAGACGCAGCGGCACCCCGGTGAACTCCGAGCAGGACAGCATGCCGTGGGTGTACTGGACGGTCGGCACGGCGACGTTGCCCCACTCGAGGCCGGTATTGGCACCACATTCGATGAAATGGATGCGCGACACCGACGGCAGGCGCATCAGGTCGTCCATCGTGTACACCTTCGGCTGCTTCAGGAAGGCCGGATCGGAAGCATTGATCATCAGTCGGTGCACCGCCGGATCGACATCGTGCCAGCCCTGGTGATGACGCTCGAAATGCAGGCCGGAGGGAGTGATGATCCCGAACAACCCCTGCAATGGCGTGAACGACACCGAGGCCTGGCCGACCCGGGTCAGTCCCGGCGATTCGCGACGCAATAACTGGCTCTCGTATTTCGACGGCTGCCCGTAAGGATTCATCGCCACCGGCATGCCCAGCGTCTTCGACCAGTCCGGCAGATTGAGGATGGCCGGATCGCCCTCGCCGGCGCGGGCCGCAACCGGCGCCGCCAGTGCCGCACCGGCGGCAATGAAGCTCTTGCGCAGGAAATCACGCCGTCCGGCGGCGACCGCCTTGACCTGCGCCTCGCTGAGAAAACTCTCCGGCGCAGGTCGCAGACGCCCCGGCTGTTTCGATAGATCACCCATAAGCTTGTCCCCTCCGTTCGATTTATTCACTGACTGCCAGGCGTGGTCGTTATCCCCAGGTGCTCGCCAATGTCACGGCTGGCCACCGTGATGCTGACGGTCCTGCAGATATCGACGAAATTCGGGTCGACGACGCGGTAGTAGACCGAACTGCCCTCACGCCGCCGGCCAACGACGCCGGCGCGGTAGAGGATGTTCAGGTGGCGCGAGATGTTCGCCTGCGTCAGGCCGACCTGATCGACGACCTCATGGACGGGACGCTCCTCGCCGCACAGGCAGGAAAGGATGCGCAGGCGCGTCGGATCAGCCAGCAGGCTGAAGTAGTGCGCCACTTGCTCGAATACTTGGCTTGTCTCGTCCATGTCGTTTTTTTGATCTAGGTCAACAACAATGTATAACTGAGTATTTATATAGTCAACAACTAATATTGTTGCGACGCAGCATGTGTTTCCCGGAAAACTGCTATACCCTTGCACTGCGCAACCGGCCACATTCCCATAAAATCAGGCCGGAAGCCGATCGATAACGGTCACACGAACGGACAAACCCAGAGGAAGGAGAAGTCTCGATGAAAGCATTCACCCACGCCGCTGCGCTCTGCCTGCTGGCGGCTGCCAGCACCGCCGGTGCCGCCGATGCCAATCTCGGCCGCAATCTTGCGGCTACCTGCGCCAACTGCCATGGCACCAACGGCAAGGCCGTTCCCGGTTCCGGCATGAGCTCGCTGGCCGGCGAAAGCAAGGCCAACCTGCTGCAGAAGCTGGCCGACTTCAAGAGCGGCGACAAGCCGGCATCGATCATGCACCAGATCGCCAAGGGCTATACCGAAGCGCAGCTGACGCTGATTGCCGACTACTACGCGGCACAGAAATAAGGGGAGACGAAAATGATGCTGATGAAACGACGCGATTTCCTCAAGATCGGCGCGGCAGCCGGCACGATGGCCTCGCTTTACGGCTGCGCCGCCGGCAACAAGGCCGGTGGCCATGTCGTCGTGGTCGGCGGCGGCTACGGTGGCGCCACTGTCGCCAAATACCTGCGCATGTGGAGCCAGGGCAGCGTCCAGGTCACCCTGGTCGAACGCAACCCGAGCTTCATTTCCTGCCCGATCTCCAACCTGGTGATCGGCGGCACCAAGACCATGGAAGACATCACGGTCAGCTACGACAACCTGCAGAGCAAGTGGGGCGTGCGCGTGATCCAGGACGACGTGGTCGCGCTCGACGCCGTCAAGCGGAGCGTCAAGCTGGCCAAGGGTGGCAGCCTGAGCTACGACCGCATCGTGCTCTCGCCCGGGGTCGATTTCATGTTCGACCAGATTCCCGGACTCGACAATGCCGCTGCCCAACAGAAGATCCTGCACGCCTGGAAGGCCGGCCCGCAGACGGTGGCGCTGCGCCAGCAACTCGAGTCGATGAAGGACGGCGGCGTCTTCGCCATCGCCATTCCCAAGGCGCCCTACCGCTGCCCGCCCGGCCCCTACGAGCGCGCCTGCCTGGTCGCCGATTACTTCAAGAAGAACAAGCCCAAGTCGCGGGTCGTCATCCTCGATGCCAACGAGGACGTGCAGTCGAAGAAGGGACTGTTCGTCAAGGCCTGGGCCGACCTCTACAAGGACCAGATCGAGTACAGGCCGAACAGCGAGGTCAAGGACGTCGACGTGGCCAGCAACACCGCCATCCTCGAGTTCGACAAGTTCAAGGCCGACGTGCTCAACGTGATCCCGCCACACCGCGCCGGCAACATCGCCAGCCAGTCCGGCCTCAAACTGATCAACAACCGCTGGGTGGACATCAACTGGCTGTCGATGGAATCGACCGGCACGCCGAGCGTGCATGTGATCGGCGACGCCATTTTCCCGGCACCGACGATGCCGAAATCCGGGCACATGGCCAACCAGCACGGCAAGCTCGCGGCAGCGGCGATCATCAACCTGCTCGCCGGCGAGGAGCCAAATCCGGCACCGGTGGTGATGAACACCTGCTACAGCTTCGTCGATGCGAAGAACGCCATCCACGTCGCCTCGATCCACCAGTACGACACGGCGACCAAGCTGGTCCAGCCGGTCAAGGGTGCCGGCGGCGTCTCGGCCGCACGCAACGAACTGGAAGGCAAGGCAGCACTTGGCTGGGCCAGGAACATCTGGGCCGACATGCTCGCCTGATTGCCGACGACAGCAAAAAGGCCGCCTTGCTGGCGGCCTTTTTTTATTGCTTCAGGCCTCAGTCAAGCGTCGCGATGTAAGCGGCAACGGCGTGCGTCTCAAGCTCGCTGAGCTTGGAAGCGACGGTGTGCATGACCGCATTGTCGTTGGTCCGTTCGCGGGTATTGAACTGCTTGATCTGTTCCTCGGTATAGCGCGGGTGCTGGCCGGCGAGACGCGGCAGCAGGGGGGTGCCGTGGCCCTGCGGGCCGTGGCAGCTGGCGCAGGCGGGCAGACCGCTGAACTGGTTGCCGCGCTGGAAGATGTACTTGCCGACGGCGAGCAGATCGGCATCGCGGATTTCCCGTCCGGGCACCTGCTTGCCCTGGAAGAACATGCCCAGCGCCTTCATTTCGGCCGGCTGCAGGTCTTCCACCTGCGGTTTCATCGTCTCGCTCTTGCGCTTGCCGGACTTGAAATCCGACAGCTGTTTGGCGATGTACTCCCAGTGCTGGCCGGCCAGACGCGGAAAAACGGCACTGGCCGCCTCGCCCTGCATGCCGTGGCACAGGAAGCAGCGCCCGGAAACGATCTCCTCGGCCCGCGCCAGGTCGACCTTGTCGGCCGCCTGCAGCGGCGAAATACAGGCTGTCGCCAACGCCAGCCCGGCGATCAATCTATTCATGATGTCTCCCCCGTTATCGTGATCAACCCGAGAAAATCATTAAATCATGAATTGCTTACGCCGGGCTTGCGCCGCTCAGGCGTGCCCGGTACTGCCGAAGCCGCCCTCACCCCGGTCGCTGGCGGAAAATTCGTCGACCACGTTGAAACCGACCTGCAGCACCGGCACGACGACCAACTGGGCGATCCGCTCGAGCGGGGCGATGGTGAACGCCGCCTGGCCCCGATTCCACATCGAAACCATCAACTGCCCCTGGTAATCGCTGTCGATCAGGCCGACCAGGTTGCCGAGCACGATCCCGTGCTTGTGACCGAGCCCCGAGCGCGGCAGGATCATCGCCGCCAGGCCGGGGTCAGCCAGATGGATGGCCATGCCGGTCGGTACCAGCACCGTCTGGCCGGGCGCCAGTTCGAGCGGTGCCTCGAGGCAGGCGCGCAGGTCGAGACCAGCCGAGCCGGGCGTCGCGTAATGCGGCGGATTGTCCTTGAGACGGGAGTCGAGAATCTTGACGTCGATGCGGTGCATTAGTGCGTTCCTGTGAGTTTGGCGATATGTTCGATCAGTTGCCGGGCGAGCACGTCCTTGCCGGCCGGCGGAAGAGGATGGCTGCCGCTGTCGTCGAACAGCACCAGCCGGTTGTCGTCGCCGCCGAAGCCGTCCTGGATCAGGTTGCCGGCGATCAACGGGATATTCTTGCGCCGCCGCTTGGCCTGCGCGTAATCCTCGAGATTACGGCTCTCGGCCGCGAAACCGACACAGAAGGGCCCGTCGCTCAGGGCAGCGACCTCGGCCAGGATGTCCGGGTTCTCGATCAGTTCGATCGCCGGCACCCCGCCCTGGTCTTTCTTCAATTTGTGCTCGGCGGCATTGGCGACGCGGTAGTCGGCGACTGCGGCGACAGCAATGAAGATGTCGGCCGACGCAGCCCGGCTCATCACCGCCGCGTGCATGTCGAGCGCACTGCGCACATTGACACGGTCGACGCCTTGCGGCGACGAAAAACCGACCGGGCCGGAAACCAGCGTCACGGCAGCCCCCGCCTGCCGCGCCGCCCGGGCGACGGCATAACCCATGCGCCCGGACGACAGGTTGGTGATGCCGCGCACCGGATCGATCGCCTCGAAGGTCGGCCCGGCAGTGATCAGCACCCGGCGCCCGGCGAGCAGCTTGGGCACGAAGAAATCGACCACGGCCTCGAGCAGTTCCTCGGGCTCGAGCATCCGACCGGGCCCCGTCTCGCCGCAAGCCTGGACGCCGCTGGCCGGACCAAGGATGCCGATGCCGTCGCCGGCCAGACAGGCGATATTGCGTTGCGTCGCGGGGTTTTCCCACATCTGGCGGTTCATCGCCGGCGCCACCAGCAACGGGCAATCGCGGGCCAGGACCATGGTCGCCAGAAGATCGTCGGCCAGGCCGTTGGCGATGCGCGCCAGGAAATCGGCTGAAGCCGGCGCAACAACGATCAGGTCGGCCTGGCGCGACAGGTCGATGTGCGCCATCGCGTTCGGCATCCGCTCGTCCCACTGGTCAACATAAACCGGCTTGCCCGACAGGGCCTGGAAGGTCGTCGCGGTGACGAAACGGGTTGCGCCGGCGGTCATCGCCACCTGTACGTCAGCCCCCTGGCGAACCAGCAGGCGAAGCAGCTCCGCCGCCTTGTAAGCGGCAATGCCGCCAGTCACGCCGAGCACGATGCGCTTGCCATTCAATTCCATCGTCATTTTCGCTAAAGTTGCAGTCGTCACATTCTACTGGAGACGGCGCCATGGCGATCACCGACTGGCCCAGCGGCGAACGGCCGCGCGAACGCCTGCTGGCACATGGCGCCGAAGCGCTGTCCGATGCCGAGTTGCTGGCCATCTACCTGCGTGTCGGCATCCGCGGCAAAAGCGCGGTGGACCTCGCCCGCGACCTGTTGCGCCACCACGGCGACCGCCTGGCGCCGCTGGTTGGGGCCTCGATTGCGCAGATCGCCACGGTGCCGGGCATCGGCACGGCCAAGGCTGTCCAGCTCAAGGCCAGCTTTGAACTGGCCCGGCGGGCACTGGCCGAGGAAATGACCGAACGCGACAACTTCTGCTCACCGGGCAAGGTCCGCGACTGGCTGCGCCTGCAGTTGGCGCACCGTCCGCAGGAGGTCTTCATGGCCCTCTGGCTCGACGCGCAGAACCGCCTGCTCGCCAGCGACATACTGTTTACCGGCACACTGACCCAGACTGCCGTCTATCCACGCGAAGTGGTCAAGACCGCGCTGCAGCGCAACGCCGCTGCCGTCATCCTGGCCCACAACCACCCCTCCGGCGTCGCCGAGCCCTCGCGCGCCGACGAATCGCTGACTGAAAATCTCAAGCAGGCGCTGGCGATGATTGATGTAAAATTGCTGGATCACTTCATCGTCGCCGGAAACGCCCTGCCACTCTCGTTCGCTGAACGCGGCCTGATCTGACGACAAAAAACACTTGATCAATGAAGGCCTTCCGGATAAAATCGCGGGCTTTCTTCTAGCAAATTCTGGAGCACCATCATGGCGCGAGTCTGCCAAGTAACGGGTAAAGGCCCGATGGTTGGGAACAACGTTTCCCACGCCAATAACAAAACGAAGCGCCGCTTCCTGCCGAATCTGCAGTATCGCCGCTTCTGGGTTGAAAGCGAAAACCGCTTCGTCCGCCTGCGCGTTTCCAACGCCGGCCTGCGCCTGATCGACAAGAACGGCATCGATGCCGTCCTGTCCGACCTGCGCGCCCGCGGCGAAATCTAATCAAGAGGAACTGACAAATGGCTAGCAAAGGCGGTCGCGAAAAAATCAAGCTGGAATCCACCGCGGGTACCGGTCACTTCTATACCACTTCGAAGAACAAGCGCACGACGCCCGAGAAGCTGGAATTCATGAAGTACGACCCGAAGGCCCGCAAGCATGTGGCCTACAAGGAAGTGAAGCTGAAGTAAGCTTCAGCCTCCCGACAAAAACCCGCCTTCCGGCGGGTTTTGTTTTTTCGCCTGACAGATCAGGCGGCCGGCCGACGCAGCAGCATCAGTGCGTAGACGGCGATACCGGCGAACAACAGCATCGACCAGTTGGCCATCGACAAGCCCAGGAAGACCCACTCCTTGCTCGAGCAAAAGCCGGTGGCCAGGAACAGCGACGGCCACTGCATGCCAAGCAGATCGACCAGGCGCTCGACCAGGTCCGGATCGGTGAAACCGCATTCCGGCGCCAGGTCGGGATAAGCCTGCATCCAGGTCTGGTAGGCAGCGACCCCGAAGCCCCCCAAGGCCAGCAGCAGAATCAGGCCGGCCCACAATGGCGCGGCAACCGGCAACAGGAAGCCGGCCAGCGCCAGCGCACCGATCACCAGATAAAGCAGACGCTGGAAGATGCAGTAAGGACAAGGGGAAAGCGACAGCAACTGCTGCAACTGCATGCCGGCAGCAGCAACGCCGAAGGTGCCGGCACTCAGCGCCGAGAACCAGGCACGGACAGGAAAATACGAGAAACACTTGGTCATGATCCGGAACATCCACAATCTCCAAAAACGGCGGTAGCGGCCAATGCGCCACAAAAACCTTGCAAGATCGTAACCCCGCCCGGCAGAATGTCAAAAAAAGCCGCCCAGCGGCCAACAATACCCGGAGACAATCCTTGCCCGATCCACACTGCCCGCCGCCCCTCGCGCGCGTGCTGGAGTTGCTCGCCGCCAGCAACCGCCAGCGCCTGGCCTGCGTCGACGAAGCGACGATGCTGCAGCAGCAGTGCCGCCTGCTCGTCGAGTTCGGCGGCTATCGCAGCGCCAAGATCCGACTGGCCCTGCCGGCAGGCGGCTGGCAAGGTGTGGCCGAACACGGCATTGACGGTCAACCGGCAAAAAACAGCAAAAACCGCGCTCAGCCAGCCTCGGCCAAGCTGAGCCTGGGCCTCGATGCGAGTGCGCATCCGGTGGGCGAACTGGCGGTCGATGGCGACGCCGATTTCACCGCCGAGGAGCGGATCGCCCTCGACATCATCGCCAAGAATATCGGCGAAACGCTTCATGATCTTCGCCAGACGGCCGCCAACGACCAGCTCCAGTCGAGCCTGCGCCAGCTGTCGCGGGCCCTCGAGTCGAGCCTGAACGGGGTGATGATCACGTCGTCGACCCAGCTCGACCACCCGATCGTCTATGTCAATCCGGCTTTCGAGCGGATCACCGGTTACTCGGCCGAGGAGGTGATCGGTGAAAGCGGCCGCTTCCTCGTCCGCGACGACCTCAACCAGCGCGGTCTCGGCACCATCCGCGAAGCCCTGCGCAGCCGGCGCGAAGCGCATGCGATCCTGCGCAACTACCGCAAGGACGGCTCGCTGTTCTGGAACGAACTGTTCATCGCCCCGGTGCGCGACGAGAGCGGCAGCATGACGACGCATTTCGTCAGCATCCTCAACGACGTCAGCGAACGCATCAGCTACGAGCAGCAACTCGAGTTCCACGCCAACCACGACGCCCTGACCGGCCTGGCCAACCGCAACCTGCTCAACGACCGGATCGCCCAGGCGCTGGCCCAGGCGCGCGCCGACAACCTGATGGTCGGCGTGCTGCTGCTCGATCTCGACCGCTTCAAGCTGATCAACGACGGCTTCGGTCATTCGCCGGCCAACGAACTGCTCAAGTCGGTCGCCCATCGCCTCAGCCAGACGGTGCGCGACACCGACACCGTCGCCCGTCTCGGCGGCGACGAGTTCGTCGTAGTCATCGGCCGCCTGCAGTCGGCCGACGACCTGTCGATCGTCGCCGGCAAGATCCTGCGCTCGCTCAACCAGCCCTTCATCATGGAAGGCAAGGAGATCTTCGTCACCGCCTCGGTCGGCGCCGCGCTCTACCCGCGCGACGGCGACCACGGCGAAATCCTGCTGCGCAATGCCGACGTCGCGATGTACCGGGTCAAGGAGCACGGCCGCAACAACTACCGCTTCTACACGCCGGAAATGACGCACATGGCGATCGACCGCCTCGACATGGAAGGCAACCTGCGCCGCGCCCTCGAGCGCGACGAACTGCAGGTCTACTACCAGCCGCTGGTGGACCTCGGCAGCGGCGCGATCGTCGGTGCCGAGGCGCTGGTCCGCTGGAGCCATCCGCGCATCGGAATGATCCAGCCGGGCGAATTCATCCCGCTCGCCGAGGACACCGGCCTGATCATCCCGCTCGGCCAGCTGGTGCTGCGCCGCGTCTGCACCGACATCCGCGACTGGCAGGCCAGCGGCCTGCCGCCGATCAAGATATCGCTCAACCTGTCGGCCCGCCAGTTCCGCCAGGACGATCTCTCCGCCTGCATCCGCGAGGTTCTCGACGAAACCGGCGTGGAAGGGCGGCTGCTGGCATTCGAACTGACCGAGAGCATGGTCATGCACGATGTCGAGAACACGCTCGACACCCTGCGCGAACTCAAGGCGCTGGGCGCGACGATCTCGCTCGACGATTTCGGCACCGGCTACTCGAGCCTGTCCTACCTGAAGCGCTTCCCGATCGACACTCTGAAGATCGACCGCAGTTTCGTTCGCGACATCCACCAGGACGGCGACGACGCGGCAATCGCCCACGCCGTCATCGCCATGGCGCACAAGCTCGGCATCAAGGTCATCGCCGAAGGCGTCGAGTGCCCGGCGCAGCTCGACCTGTTGCGCGAGTTCGGCTGCGACGAACTGCAGGGTTACTATTTCAGCCGGCCGGTGCCGGTCGAGGAGTTCACGCTGATGCTCCGGCAAGCGCGCTCGCTCGCCGACCTGGAACGCGGATGAAGCAAAAACTGCAATATTTGCTGGTCGACCGTGAACGACTTGCGGCCCACCTCGCCGAGCAGGAAATCCTCGCCGCCGAAGCCAGCGACGGCACCCACATCTACCGCTGCCGGCGCGGCGCGCAGGAATCGCTGGTGATCGCCCTGGCCAACGGCCAGGGGCTGATCGTCAGCGGCGAGTCGGCAGCGCCACTGGACCGCCGCCGCCCGCCTCGCTAAACTGCGGCCATGACTACCCGTATCCTGCTTGTCGAAGACGACGAACGCCTGGCCGGGCTGACGGCCGAGTACCTCACGCGCAACGACCTCAGCGTCAGCATCGAACCGCGTGGCGACAGCGCCGAGGCCCGCATCCTCGCCGAACACCCCGACCTCGTCATCCTCGACGTGATGCTGCCGGGCAAGGACGGCTTCGAGGTCTGCCGCGCCGTGCGCCAGCAATACCGCGGCGTGATCCTGATGCTCACTGCCCGTGACGAGGATTTCGACCAGATTCTCGGCCTCGAACTCGGCGCCGACGACTACATTGCCAAGCCAGTCCAGCCGCGCGTCCTGCTGGCCCGGATCAAGGCCCTGCTCCGCCGCCTGCCGGCGGCCGGCGACAACGACGCCGGCGACAGCGACTCGCAGGTCTTCGGCCAGTTCCGGATCAGCCAGGCGACCCGCACGGCGACCCTGAACGGCCAGCCGATCGACCTGACCACCGCCGAGTTCGACCTGCTCTGGCTGCTCGCCAGCCATGCCGGCAACGTCCTGTCACGCGACGACCTGCTCCAGGAACTGCGCGGCATCGGCTTCGACGGCCTCGACCGCTCGATCGACGCCCGCATCTCGCGGCTGCGCAAGAAACTCAACGACGATCCGGAGAACCCGACGCGGATCAAGACCGTACGCGGCAAGGGCTACCTGTTCAGCAAGCATGACTGGAACTGAGCCGGACACCGGCGAGGCCGGCAAACCCGGCCGCCAGGGACTGGCCCGCTCGCTCTTCCGGGTCTCGTTGCCGCGCTGGCGCGGCGGCCGCTACAGCCTGTCCAAGCTGTTCCTCAACTTCTACCTGCTGGCGATGGGCTCCTTCGTGGCCATCGCCTTCATCGCCGACTTCATCATCTCGACCGCCCAGCAAGGCATCACCGACGATTACGCCCGGCGTTTCATGCGCGGCACGATCACGCTGATCGAGGATGAACTGTTCCGTTACCCGCGACGACAGTGGGAAAGCAAGATCAAGGAGATCGACGGCAAGTTCTACTACCGTCTCGGCATCGTCGAGCGGCGCACGCTCGATGTCCGCCTGACCAGCGCCCAGGTCGAAAAACTCGATGCTGGCGATATCGCCATCGCCCACGATCACGACGTCATGTACCACCGCCTCGGCACGACCAGCAAGGTGCTCGTCGTCGGCCCGCTGTCGGCCAGCCGCAACCCGGAAAGCGATGAGCGACTGCCGCTCGACCTGCGTCTGCGCCTGCTGACCTGGAGCCTGATCGGGGTGATCTTCGCCATCGCCCTGTGGTTCTGGGTACGCCCGGTCTGGCGCGACCTCGAAAGCCTGCGCCAGACGGCACGCCATCTCGGCGACGGCAATTTCGATGCACCGGCGCCTGCGGTCCAGACGCAACTTTTCGCGCCGCTGGCCGACACGCTGAACAGCATGACCGAGCGTGTGCGCCAGTTGCTGGCGACGCACCGCGAGCTCTCCTGCGGCATCTCGCACGAGTTGCGCACCCCGATCGCCCGCATGCGCTTCGCCCTCGAGATGCTTTCCGAAACCTCCGAACTGTCCGAAAGACAACGCCTGTGGGCAATGATGGAAGGCGACCTGGACGAACTCGACCAACTGATCGACACCAGCCTGACCTATGCCCGCTTCGAGCGGGAAGCACCGGAAGCACACTTTTCCAGCGTCCGTTTCGCCGAATGGCTGGCCGACGAGGTCGATAGCGTGCGCCTGCTCGGACGCCAGCTGAATGTCACGGTCGACACCAGCGAACTGCCGGAAAACCTGTGCGTCGATCTCGACCGCAAGGCCATGCCCTACGCCCTGCGCAACCTGCTGCGCAACGCCTTCAAGTATGCCAGCAAGGACATCCGCGTCAGCGCCGAACTGATCGGCGAGCAGCTGTCGATCCACGTCGACGACGACGGCATCGGCATTCCTCCCGAAGAGCGCGAACACATCTTCTCCGCCTTCACCCGGCTCGATCGTTCGCGCGACCGTTCGACCGGCGGCTATGGGCTTGGCCTGGCGATTGCCCGCCGCGTCCTGGAACTGCACGGCGGCACCGCTTTCGCCGGCAATTCGCCATTGGGCGGCGCCCGCTTCACGCTGTGCTGGCGCGCCCACCAGTAAGCTCCCAGCGCCGTCGTTACAGATCGTCAGGGAAGCTTGCAGCGCGTTACCTGCAGGCAACGCACACGCAACAGTCATGCGCCGCATGCATCCCTAGAATGACTCCCATGACAACGCAACCGTCAGAACAAGAGGAGAAGATGATGATCGAAAAAAATATCAAGGAATTCCTGGCCGCCGCCCGCGCCTACCTGCTTGAGCTGATGCCGGCCCCGGAGCCGCGCCTGGCAACCATTCCCGTACGCAACGGCGACCGTCGCTGATGTCCCTGCCCGACGACCTGCCGGTCAGCGAAAGCCTTGCCGTATTTCTCGGCGTAACCGGCTTTCAATGGCTGACCGAAGGTCGAGCCGGCCTCCTGCTACCGCTGTCGCTGGCTGCAGCGAGCGGCATCGCCATCCTTGCCATCCGGCGCTACCGGATGCGACGCAAGCGACAGCAACACTGAATCCCTCCCTCGAACCCACCGTTCGAAGTCTTGCCCGCCTGCCGGCGGGCTTTTTTTTTACCTATCGCGTCAGCCAGTACAGCGCCGTGATCGTCTTGGCGTCGGTAATCCGCCCATCGAACACGGCTTGCCGCGCCGCTTCAGGAGACAATTCAATCAGTTCAAGGAACTCGTTGTGATCGAGTTCCTGGGCACCGAGGCCGTGCAAGTCGGTGGCGCGAAAAATCTCGATCCGCTCATCGGAATAGCCGATGCACGGGTGCATCACCCCCAGGTGCTCCCAGGTGTCGGCAAGGTAACCCGTTTCCTCGCGCAACTCGCGCTGGGCAGTATCGATCAGGGCTTCACCGGAATCGATCTTGCCGGCGGGCAGTTCGAGAAATACCTGGCGCAGGGGATATCTGAACTGTCGCTCGAACAGCAGATTGCCGTTGGGCAGGAAAGCCAGGACGACAACCGCCCCGGGATGCCGGATGTATTCGCGCAGCGAGGTATTGCCGTCGGGTAGACGCACGCTGTCGCGGCGAACCTTGAGCAGGACTCCGTCGAAAACCGATTCGGAAGCAATTTCCGCTTCGCGCAGATGGGAATCGTCGGACATTTATCTCTCCTCATGCAAAAACGCCCCGACTTGGCGGGGCGTTTTCAAATTGATCCGGGGCGATCAGAGCGAACGCAACAAAGCGTAGGCACAAAGCGACATGATCACTTGCGGCGCCAGTCCCAGTGCTGCGACGGCAAGCCCGTTGGCCGAGAGCAGGATGCGGATGTGATTGGGGGCGACGATCACGGAGTCATCCTGCGGTGCATCGAAGTACATCAGTTTGACGACGCGCAGGTAGTAGAAGGCGCCGATCAGCGAGAACACGACGGCGACGATCGCCAACCAGATCTGCCCCGAAGCGACGACGGCCTGGAGCACCGAGAACTTGGCGAAGAAGCCGATGAACGGCGGCACCCCCGCCATCGAGAACATCACGATCAGCATCACGCCGGCAAACCACGGGCTGCGCTTGTTCAAACCCTTGTAGTCATCGAGGTTGTCGGCCTCGAAACCAGCCTTCGACATCATCAGGATCACGCCGAAACCGCAGGTCGTCATCAGGACATAGGCGATCACATAGAACATCGCCGAGCTGTAGGCGTTGAGTGCATAACGGGCGTCACCGCTGACGACACCGGTGACGATGCCGAGCAGCATGAAGCCCATGTGCGAGATCGCCGAGTAGGCGAGCATGCGCTTGAGGTTGGTCTGGGCGATGGCAGCCAGGTTGCCGACCGCCATCGACAGCACCGACAGGATGATCAGCATTTGCTGCCAGTCCTGCGCCAGGGTGATCAGACCACTGACCAGCAGGCGCATCACCAGCGCGAAAGCAGCCAGCTTCGGAGCCGAACCGATGAGCAAGGTGACCGGGGTCGGGGCACCATGGTAAACGTCGGGAATCCACATGTGGAACGGAACGACACCGAGCTTGAACGCCAGACCGGAGACCAGGAACACCAGGCCGAAGACCAGCACCGTACGATTGTTTTCCCCGTTGTAGAGCGCCTCGGCAAGCTCGGTGATTTCCAGGGTACCGGTGGCACCGTAGATCATCGACATGCCGTAGAGCAGCATCCCGGAAGCCAGTGCGCCAAGCACGAAATACTTCATTGCAGCTTCGGTCGAGGCCAGCGAGTCGCGATTCATCGCAACCATCGCATACAGCGACAGCGACAGCAGTTCGAGACCGACATAGACGGTCACGAAGTTGTTGGCCGAGATCATCACCAGCATGCCCAGTGTCGCAAACAGTGCCAATACGTAGTACTCGCCCTTGTTCATGTTCGGGCGTTCGAACAGATAGGCGCGCGAGTAGAAGAGGACGATGACCATGGTCATGTAGACGAACAGCTTCAGCAGGTCCGCCATCATGTCATCGACGAACATGTTGCTGAAGGTGTAGGTGATCTCACCGGTGCTAGTGAATACCTGGATCGCGGCACAAGCGACCAGGGTGGCCTGCGCCAGCACGAAGGTAACGGTACGCCGGCTGTCCTTGATGAACAGATCGATCATCAGGATGGCCATCGCCATCGTCGCCAGGAAAATCTCCGGCGCGGCGGGCAGGAAGTCAGGGATAACGAAATTGTCGAACATGTCGGCTACCGTTTATTGAATCTTGCTGACGGCCACGTGACGCAGCAGGTCGTTGACCGAGGCGTGCATGACATCGGTGAAAGGCTGCGGGTGGAGGCCCATCCACAGGGTGCACAAGGCGAGAACGGCGAGAATCAGGAACTCGCGGCCATTGACGTCGCTCAGTTCCTCGACGTGCTTGTTGGCGACGTCGCCGAAGATCACCCGCTTGTACATCCACAGCGAGTAGGCGGCCCCGAGGATCAGCGACGTCGCGGCCAGGAAGGCGACCCAGAAATTGAACTTGACGGCAGCCAGAATGACCATGAACTCGCCAACGAAACCGGAAGTGGCCGGCAGACCGGCATTGGCCATCGAGAACAGCATGAACAGCGCTGCGAACTTCGGCATCGTGTTGACCACACCGCCGTAGTCGGCAATCTGGCGGCTATGCACGCGGTCGTACATGACCCCGATGCAGAAGAACATCGCGCCGGAAACGAAACCGTGCGAGATCATCTGGACCAGCGCCCCTTCGATCGCCAGCGGGCTGAACATGAAGAAGCCCAGCGTCACGAACCCCATGTGTGCGATCGACGAATAGGCAACCAGTTTTTTCATGTCAGCCTGGACCAGGGCAACAAAACCGATATAGACGACGGCGATCAGCGACAGCGCGATGACCAGACCAGCCAGTTCCTGGGCAGCATCGGGCACGATCGGCAGCGAGAAGCGCAGGAAACCGTAGGCGCCAAGCTTGAGGCCGATGGCGGCAAGAACGATCGAACCGCCGGTCGGCGCTTCGACGTGGGCATCCGGCAACCAGGTGTGCACCGGCCACATCGGCACCTTCACCGCAAAAGCGATGAGGAAAGCCAGGAAAATCCAGATCTGCGGTCCCAGTTCGATCGGAAGCTTGTGCCAGTCGAGGATCGAGAAACTTCCCCCCGACTGGAAGAAGAGGTACATCTGGGCGACCAGAAAGAGCAGCGAACCGAACAGCGTGTAGAGGAAGAACTTGAACGCCGCGTACACGCGGTTGGCGCCGCCCCACACGCCGATGATCAGGTAAAGGGGAATCAGCGAAGCTTCGAAGAAGACATAGAACAGGATGCCATCGAGCGAGCTGAAGATGCCGTTCATCAAGCCCGACATGATCAGGAAGGCCGCCATGTACTGGGCAACCTTGTTCTGGATCACTTCCCAGCCGGCCGCCACGACGATGATCGTGATGAAGGCATTGAGCAGGACGAAGAGCATCGAAATGCCGTCGACCCCAAGGTGGTAGTTGATGTTGAAGCGGGGGATCCAGCCATGCAGTTCGACGAACTGCATGCCGCCATGGGTAACGTCGAAGCCCGTCCACAACGGGATGGTGACGAGGAAACCGAGGACCGCACCGATCAGGGCGAGCATCCTGGCCAGGGGCGCATTGCGGTCGCCACCGGTCAGCAGGACGATGCCGCCTGCGACGATGGGAACCCAGATGGCGAGAGATAGCAGCGGGTAATTAGACATGTTATTCCTTGCTTTTCTGCGAGCTATTCAGGCTATGCGCGGTTGATCCACAAGGTCATCAGGACCAGCAGGCCGATGATCATCGTGAAGGCGTAGTGATAAACGTAACCGGTCTGGAACATGCGGCTGACTGTAGCCACCCAGCCGACCAGCCTGGCCGAGCCATTGACGATCAGGCCGTCGATGATCCCGATGTCACCGCCTCGCCACAGCGCCTTGCCAAGGACACGGGCTCCGCCGGCGAAAACGAATTCGTTGATCTTGTCGAAGTAGTACTTGTTCTCGAGCAGCGTGTTGACCGCGGCAAAGCGTCGCTGGATGGCGGCCGGGATGTCCGGACGCTTCATGTAGAAGAACCAGGACAACACCACACCGGCGAGCGCCAGGTAGAACGGCGGCGTCGAGAATGCGTGCAGGCCCATCGCGGCAGCGCCATGGAAGTGCTCGAGGAAGTGCGACAGCGCCGGATGCGCAGCGGCATCGACATGGATGACCCCCTTGAAGTAATCGCCTGCCACCATCGGACCGATACCGATGTAACCGATGATTACCGAGGGGATGGCCAGCAACACCAGCGGCAGGGTGACCACCCATGGCGTTTCGTGCGGCTTCTGACCCGGTGCCAGCCCATGATGGTGGTCGCCGTGGTCATCATCATGGTGTGCGTCGTGACCGTGATCGTCCTTGCCAAAACGCTCCTCACCATGGAACACTAGGAAATACATCCGGAAGGAATAGAAGGCGGTGACGAAAACGCCGGCCAGTACGGCAAAATAAGCGAAACCGGCGCCCGGGATGCTGGAGAACTTGACGGCCTCGATGATCGAATCCTTGGAATAGAAGCCAGCCAGGAAAGGCGTGCCGATCAGGGCCAGCGAACCGATCAGGGAAGTGATCCAGGTGATCGGCATGTACTTGCGCAGACCACCCATGTTGCGGATGTCCTGATCATGATGCATGCCGATGATCACCGAGCCGGCTGCGAGGAACAGCAACGCCTTGAAGAAGGCGTGCGTCATCAGGTGGAAGATCGCCACCGAATAGGCCGACGCACCGAGCGCAACGGTCATGTAGCCGAGTTGCGACAGCGTCGAGTAGGCGACGACGCGCTTGATGTCGTTCTGGATGATGCCGAGGAAACCCATGAACAGGGCCGTGATCGCGCCGATGACGATGACGAAGGACAGCGCGGTCGTCGACAATTCGAACAGTGGCGACATCCGCGAGACCATGAAGATGCCGGCGGTAACCATGGTCGCGGCGTGAATTAGCGCCGAGATCGGGGTCGGACCTTCCATCGAGTCGGGCAGCCAGACATGTAACGGGACCTGGGCCGACTTGCCCATGGCACCGATGAACAGGCAGATGCAGGTAACCGTCATCAGCGACCATTGCTGATCGCCCCAGAGGTTGATCGTTGCGCTGGCAAACCCGGGCGCCTTCTCGAAGACGGTGGCGTAATCGAGCGAACCGAAGTGGGCCAGCACCAGACCAATGCCAAGGATGAAGCCGAAGTCGCCGACGCGATTGACCAGGAAGGCCTTCATGTTGGCGAAAATCGCCGTCGGCCGCGTGTACCAGAAGCCGATCAGCAGGTAGGAGACCAGGCCGACCGCTTCCCAACCGAAGAACAGTTGCATGAAGTTGTTGGCCATCACCAGCATCAGCATCGAGAAGGTGAACAGCGAGATGTAGCTGAAGAAACGGTTGTAGCCGGGATCTTCTTGCATGTAGCCGATCGTGTAGATGTGCACCATCAGCGAGACGAAGGTGACGACCAGCATCATCGTCGCAGTCAGCGTATCGATCAGGAAACCGACTTCAAAGATGTAGTCGCCGGAAGTCATCCAGGTGTAGACCGTTCCGTTGAAGGTGTTGCCGGCCATCACGTCCTGAAAGACCACGACCGACGCAGCGAAGGCGATGGCAACACCCGCGATCGTCGCCGTGTGGGCAAGCCAGCGCGGAATGACCCGACAGAACAGACCGGCGATCATGGCGCCGAACAGCGGCGCCAGCGGAATCAGCAGATAGAGTTTTTGCATGTCCATGATTAACCCTTCAGGCTGCCCAGGTCATCCACATGGATGCTCTTGAGGTTGCGGAACAGCACGATCAGGATGGCCAGACCGATGGCTGCCTCGGCTGCCGCGACGGCGAGGATGAAGAAGACGAAGACCTGCCCGGAGAGATCGCCGAGGAAGTGGGAAAACGCCACGAAATTCATGTTGACCGCAAGCAGCATCAGTTCGATAGCCATCAGCAGCACGATCAGGTTCTTCCGGTTGAGGAAGATGCCGACCACGGCGATCGCGAAGAGGATCGCGCCGAGGATCAGGAAGTGCGAAAGGGAAAGTGTCAGCATGGGCGCCCCGGATTAATCTTTTTCAACAGGCATCTGCAGGACGCGGATGCGATCCTTGGCCTTGACGAAAACCTGCGTGTTCGGATTCGATATCTTCGATTTCTTGACCCCGCGGAAGGTCAGAACCACGGCGGCGATCATGCCAACTAGGAGGATCACCGCGGCAAGCTCGAACGGCAGGACGTAATCGGTGACCAGTAGCGCGCCGATTTCACGGGTGTTCGATACACCTGCGGGAACCGTCGCTTCGGCGAGCGGTACCTGGAAATACTTGCTGCCAAGCACCAGCCCCATTTCAAGAACCATCAGCAGGCCGAGCACTGCACCCAGCGGCAGGTAACGCCAGAACCCCTCGCGAATGCGGTCGATATTGATGTCGAGCATCATCACGACGAACAGGAAGAGCACCATCACCGCGCCGACATAGACGACGATCAGCGCGATCGCCAGAAACTCGGCCTGCAGCATCAGCCAGATACCGCCTGTGGTGAAGAAGGCGAGCATCAGGTGCAACGCGGCATAGACCGGGTTGCGGGCGGTGATCACGCGCAGGGCGGCGAAGATCAGGATCGCCGAGAGAAAGAAAAAGACTGCGGTCTGAAAATCCATTACAGGCACCTGTCAGCGGTAGGGCGCATCGAGTGCGCGGTCTTCAGCGATCTGCTTTTCGTAGCGATCACCGTTGGCCAGCAGCATCTGCTTGGTGTAGTAGAGATCACCGCGCTTTTCGCCGTGATATTCGAAAATGCGCGTCTCGACGATGGCGTCGACCGGGCAGGCCTCCTCGCAGAAACCGCAGAAGATGCATTTGGTCAGATCGATATCGTAGCGCGTCGTCCGGCGCGAACCGTCGTCGCGCGGCTCTGCCTCGATGGTGATGGCCATGGCCGGACAGATCGCCTCGCACAATTTGCAGGCAATGCAGCGTTCCTCGCCGTTGTCGTAGCGGCGCAAGGCATGCAGGCCACGGAAACGGAAGGACTGGGGTGTCTTTTCTTCCGGATACTGGACAGTGATCTTGCGGGCGAAGAAATACTTGCCCGTCACCGACATGCCTTTCAGCAGCTCCTTGAGGAAGAGGCTGTTGAAGACTTCCTTCATCGAACCCATTCTTCTCTCCTCAATTCCAGATGTTCAGCGGGGTGATCATCCACACGCCGACGATGATGACCCAGAAGAAACACAGCGGCAGGAAGACCTTCCAGCCAAGGCGCATCAGCAGGTCGTAGCGATAGCGGGGGAAGGTGGCGCGGAACCACAGGAACAGGAAGAGCACGAAGGACATCTTCGCGAACATCCACCAGATGCCGTCGGGCAGGAAACCCACCGGCGACAGCCAGCCACCGAGGAACAGGATCGAGGTCAGTGCGGCAACCAGGATCATGTTGGCGTACTCGGCCAGGAAGAACAGCGCGAAGGCCATGCCCGAATACTCGACGTGGAAGCCGGCAACGATTTCCGACTCGCCCTCGGCGATGTCAAAGGGCGCACGGTTCAGTTCTGCCGTCCCGGAAATCAGGTACACCAGGAACATCGGCAGCAGCGGCAGCCAGTTCCAAGACAGGAAGCCGAGCCCCATGTCGGCAAACATGCCCTTGTTCTGGCCGTTGACGATTTCGACGAAATTCAGGCTGCCTGCGATCATCAGCACGGTGATCAGGGCGAAACCCATGGCGATTTCGTAGGAGACCATCTGCGCCGCCGAGCGCATCGCCCCGAGGAAGGCGTATTTGGAGTTCGACGCCCAACCGGAGAGGATCACGCCATAAACGCCCATCGAGGTGATCGCCAGGATGTAGAGCAGACTGGCATCGATGTTGGCCAGCACCAGCGTGTCAGTGAAAGGCACGACCGCCCAGGCTGCCAGCGCCGGTGCGATGGCCAGCATCGGGGCAATGATGAAAACCGCCTTGCTTGAACCGCTGGGGACAATGATTTCCTTGAGCAACAGCTTCAGGCCATCGGCAATCGGCTGGATCAGGCCCAAAGGCCCAACCCTGTTCGGCCCGATGCGCTGCTGCATGAAACCGATCACCTTGCGCTCGAAATAGGTCAGGTAGGCAACGCCAAGCATCAGCGGTGCGACGATCAGCACGATCTTGAGCAGGGTCCAGACGGCGATCCAGGCGCCGCCGAAAATCCCTTGTCCGAAATTCATCACTGCGTCCATTTATGCACGCTCCACGGTGATCTCGCCGAACATCTCGCCGAGTTGGGCGGTGGTCGGATGGGCAGCGGCGACGCGTACGCAGTCGGCCGGCACGTTATCGTCCTGTTGCACGTCGAGCACGGCAACACCATCGCCCTGGCGCACACGGGCCTGACCGCCGGCCGCGAGGCCGAGCGCTGCCAGCGTGCCGGCACTGGCGCGCAGTGCCGGCGGACGCGCATCCGCCGTCTGCTGCAGCGCAGGCGCACGTCGGGCCATCGGATCGGCAAAGTGAATCGGCACATCGGCAATGCGCTGCAAACCCGCTGCCGGCTGTGCCGGCATGGCCAGCACCAGACCGCCAAGGTCATTGCTCAGGCCGCTTGCGAATTCACCGGACTGCCCAAGCACTGCGTCGCGGATTTCTTCGCTCGACTGATAGTCGAAGCCTGCAAAATTGAGGACATTGCCGAGCACACGCAGGATCTTCCAGGCCGGACGGGTTTCGCCACGCGCCTTGACGACGCCGTTGAAGGATTGAATGCGCCCCTCGGTGCTGACGAAAGTCCCCGAAGTCTCGGTATAAGGCGCGATCGGCAGCATCACGTCAGCATATTCGAGCGCCGGATCGTGCTTGAATGCCGACATGTAGACAACCAGCGCCGCCTGTTTCAGGGCTGCCAGCGCCTGTTGCGGATTGGCACAATCGAATTCCGGCTCAACCCCCATCAGGACATAAGCCTTGCGCGGCTGGGCGAACATCTGGCGAGCGTTGGCCCCATTCGGCAAAGCCCAGGCCAGATGGGCGCCGACGGTGTTGGCGCCCTCACCCAGGAAGCCGACGCTGGCACCGGTCAAACGGCCAAGCTCGAGTGCCAGCAGGTGCAACTGGGTTGCATCGGCAGACTGGGTGGCGACGTTGCCAAGGAATACTGCGCGCTTTTCGCCAGCCAGCAAGCTTGTCGCGATACGCTGGGCTGTCTCGCAGACGGCGACCGCCTCCAGTCCGTCCGGCACGGCCAGCCCCTTGGCCAAAGCCGCAGCCTTGACCACGCCCGCCAGCGCGAACACCAACTGCGATGGTGCGACGCTCAGGCTGGCATGCAGGTTGATCAGCTGGTCATCGGCCGTCACCGAAAGCATGCTCACCTTGGTGAATTTCTTGGCGGCCTGGCGCAGGCGCTGGGCGATCAGCGGATGATCCTTGCGCAGGAAGGAACCGACGACCAACGCAGCATCGAGATCCTTGATATCGGCCAAGCGCATGCCCAGCCACGGCGTGCCGGCGCGCTTGAAATCGGTGCCGAAATCAGCCTGGCGGGGACGGAAGTCCACATTGCCGCTGCCCAGGCCCTTCATCACCTTGCCCAGCAGATAAAGTTCCTCGACCGTCGAAGATTGTGCAGCCAGCGCAGCGACAGCATCACCGCCGTGCTCGCGGGCGACATCCTTGAGACCATGGGCGACGTAATCGAGCGCGACATTCCACTCGACCTCACGCCATTCGCCGCCCTGCTTGACCATCGGCCTGGTCAGGCGAGCCTCGGAATTGAGCGCCTGGTAAGCGAAACGTTCCTTGTCGGAAATCCAGCATTCGTTCACTGCCTCGTTTTCCCGGGGCAGTACGCGCATCACGTTGTCGTGCTTGACCTGGACGACCAGATTGGCCCCCACCGAATCATGCGGGCTGACCGATTTGCGCCGCTGCAACTCCCAAGAACGGGCGGTGTAGCGGAAAGGCTTCGAGGTCAACGCGCCGACCGGGCACAGGTCGATCATATTTCCGGACAATTCGGAGTCGACCGTGCGACCGACGAAAGTCATGATTTCGGAGTGCATGTTGCGGTTCGCCATGCCGAGTTCCATGACCCCGGCGATCTCCTGGCCGAAGCGCACGCAACGGGTGCAGTGGATGCAACGGCTCATCTCCTGCATCGAGATCAGCGGACCTACGTCCTTGTGGAAAACAACATGCTTTTCCTCGGTATAACGGCTCTTCATCGGGCCGTAGCCAACCGACATGTCCTGCAACTGGCACTCGCCGCCCTGATCGCAGACCGGACAGTCGAGCGGGTGATTGATCAGGAGGAACTCCATCACACCCTTCTGGGCCTTGACCGCCAGATCGGAGTGCGTAAACACCTTCATCCCGTTGGTCACCGGCGTCGCACAGGCAGGCAACGGTTTCGGCGCCTTTTCGACCTGGACGAGACACATCCGGCAGTTGGCGGCGATGGACAATTTCTTGTGGTAGCAGAAGTGCGGGATGTAGACGCCCAACTGTTGCGCGGCATCCATCACCGTGCTGCCGTCGGGCACTTGCGCTTTCTTGCCGTCGATTTCGATTTCTAGCATGTCGCTACCTTGTAGCCAGTTTTCTTAACTAATCTGCAACCGTGTCAGGCCGGAATCTTGTGGAAACCGCTACCGGCCCACTGAACATCCTTCGGGACCAGACAGGTCTTGTGATCGATGTGATGCTCGAATTCACCCCGGAAGTGCTTGATGAAGCTCTGCACCGGGAAGGCCGCAGCATCGCCGAGCGCACAGATGGTCCGGCCGGCGATATTGCCGAGCACGCTGTTGAGCAGATCGAGATCCTCGGGCTTGCCCAGGCCGTTTTCGATGCGATGCACCACCTTGTACATCCAGGCAGTCCCCTCGCGGCAGGGCGTGCATTGTCCGCAGGACTCTTCGTGATAGAAGAAGGATAGACGCTCGAGCGCCTTGACCATGCAGACGGTTTCGTCCATCACGATGACGGCGCCGGAACCCAGCATCGACCCTGCCTTGCTGATCGAGTCGTAATCCATGGTGCAATCCATGATCACGTCGGCCGGCAGAACGGGCGCCGACGAACCACCGGGAATCACCGCCTTGAGCTTGCGACCGCCACGCATGCCGCCGCACATTTCAAGCAGTTGGGCAAAGGAGGTACCAAGCGGAATCTCGTAGTTGCCCGGACGATTGACGTGGCCGGACACCGAGAACAGCTTGGTGCCGCCGTTGTTCGGCTTGCCCAGGTTGAGGAACTCCTCGCCACCCATCTTCAGGATGAAGGGGATCGAGGCGAAGGTTTCGGTGTTGTTGATCGTCGTCGGTTTGCCATAGAGGCCGAACGAAGCCGGGAAAGGCGGCTTGAAGCGCGGCTGCCCCTTCTTGCCTTCGATCGATTCGAGCAAGGCGGTTTCTTCGCCACAGATATAGGCGCCGTAACCATGATGTGCGAACAATTCGAAACCGAACGAAGTTCCCAGGATGTTCTGACCAAGGAAACCGGCGGCACGGGCTTCGTCGAGAGCTTCCTCGAAGCGTTTGTAGATTTCCCAGATTTCGCCGTGCACATAGTTGTAACCGCGACTGGCCCCCATCGCAAAACCGGCGATGATCATCCCTTCGATGACCGCATGCGGGTTGTAGCGCATGATGTCGCGATCCTTGAAGGTTCCCGGCTCGCCTTCGTCGGTATTGCAGACGACGTACTTGTCGCCGGGGAAGGAGCGCGGCATGAACGACCACTTGAGCCCGGTCGGGAAACCGGCCCCGCCGCGACCGCGCAGCACCGACTTCTTGACTTCGCCGATGACGTCTTCCTGGGTCAGGCCGGTCTGCAGGATGCGCTTGAGCTGCTCGTAGCCGCCGCGAGCGACATAATCCTTGAGACGCCAGCCATCGTCACCATTCAGGCCGGCCATCAGGACCGGATTGATTGCCCCCATCATGGCCATTATTTGCACTCCTCGAGGAGCTTGTCGATCTGTTCCGGATGCATGTGGCTGCACATCGAGCGGTTATTGACGATGAATACCGGCGCATCGCCGCAGGCGCCCATGCATTCGCCTTCCTTGAGCGTGAACTTGCCGTCGGCTGTCGTCTCGTTGTAGCCGATGCCCAGCTTCTGCTGCAGGTACTCGCCGGCGTGATAGCCACCGGACAGCGCGCACGGCAGGTTGGTGCAGACCGTGATCTTGTACTTGCCGAGCGGCTTGAGGTCGTACATGTTGTAGAAGGAAGCCACCTCGTAAGCCGCGATCGGCGGCATGCCGAGATAGTTGGCCACGGCCTCGATCGCCTCAGCCGGCAACCAGCCCTTTTCCTCCTGGGCATGCGCCAGGCAGGCCATGACGGCCGACTGCTTCTGATCCGCAGGGTACTTGGCGACCTCGCGGGCGAACTTGTCTAGGGTTTCGGAGGAGAACATCAGCGGTCAATCTCGCCAAAAACGATATCCTGGGAGCCGATGATCGTGACGACATCGGCCAGCATGTGACCATTGGCCATTTCATCCATCGCGGCCAGATGAGCGAAGCCGGGGGCCCGGATCTTCATTCGGTACGGCTTGTTGGCCCCATCGGAGACGAAGTAGATACCGAACTCGCCCTTGGGATGCTCGATCGCCGCATAAGCCTCGCCCGGCGGCACGTGTATGCCTTCGGTGAACAGCTTGAAGTGGTGGATCAGTTCTTCCATGTTCGATTTCATCGCCTCGCGGTTCGGCGGCGCCACCTTGTGATTATCGGTGATGACCGGCCCCGGATTGGCACGCAGCCAGGCGATGCACTGCTTGATGATGCGGTTCGACTGGAGCATTTCCTCCATCCGCACCAGGTAGCGGTCATAGCTGTCGCCATTGACCCCAACCGGCACATCGAAGTCGACCTTGTCGTAGGCTGCGTAGGGCTGCTTCTTGCGCAGATCCCAGGCAATTCCCGAGCCGCGCAACATCGCGCCGGTGAAGCCGAGTTGCATGGCCCGCTCCGGACTGACGATGCCGACATGAACCAGACGCTGCTTCCAGATCCGGTTGTCGGTCAGCAGCGTGTGGTATTCGGCATGGTATTTCGGGAAACGCTCGGTGAAATCTTCGAGGAAATCGAGCAGCGAGCCGCTGCGATTGTCGTTGAGTTCCTTGGCCTTCTTGGCGCTGGTCCAGGTGGACTCGCGGTACTGCGGCATCCGGTCAGGCAGGTCGCGATAGACGCCACCGGGACGGTAGTAGGCCGCATGCAGGCGCGCGCCGCAGACTGCCTCGTAGGCGTCCATCAGATCCTCGCGTTCGCGGAAGGTGTACAGCGCCATGGTCATCGCGCCGACGTCGAGGGCGTGACAGCCGATCCACAACAAGTGATTGAGGATGCGGGTGACTTCGTCAAACATCGTGCGGATGTACTTGCCACGCTCCGGCACTTCGAGTTGCAGGAGTTTTTCCACACCAAGACAGTAGGCGTGCTCGTTGCACATCGTCGACACGTAGTCGAGGCGATCCATGTACGGCACCGACTGGACCCAGGTCCGGGTTTCGGCAAGCTTTTCGGTCGCCCGGTGCAGCAGGCCGATGTGCGGGTCGGCGCGCTGGACGACTTCGCCGTCCATTTCCAGCACCAGGCGCAGAACGCCGTGGGCCGCCGGATGCTGCGGACCGAAGTTGAGGGTGTAATTGCGAATATCAGCCATGAGCCGGGTCCCCGTAGGTATCTTCGCGGACGATGCGCGGCGTGTTTTCACGCGGTTCGATGGTAACGGGCTGATAGACCACCCGTCCTTGATCCGGGTCGTAGCGCATCTCGACATGCCCGGAAATCGGGAAATCCTTGCGGAAAGGATGGCCGATGAAACCGTAGTCGGTGAGGATGCGGCGCAGGTCTTCATGCCCAATGAAAGCGATGCCATAGAGATCGAAGGCTTCGCGTTCGAACCAGTTGGCACTGGTCCATAGCGACGTCACAGAATCGACCGCAGGGAACTCGTCGCTGTCGGCAAAAACGCGGACGCGCAGGCGAACGTTGTGGGCAATCGACAGAAGATGCACGACGGCGGCAAAACGTTTGCCCTGCCATGCGCCATCGCCGTAAGTGGAATAATCGACGCCACAGAGGTCGATCAACTCCTCGAAGGAAAAATCGACCTCGTCACGCAGCGACTGCATCAACGAAAAGTAATCGGCCGCGGCGACTTCCACGGTCAACTCGCCCAGGGCAAGCTTTTTCGACAGCAGCTTGTCCCCGAAACGATCCTGCAATTTTTGGCTAAGCGTTTCCAGCTTGGCAGACATAGGGATCAGCCTCGAAAGTTAGCGGGCAATGGTGTTGGTGCGGCGGATCTTGTTCTGCAGCTGAATGATCCCGTAGAGCAGCGCCTCGGCCGTCGGCGGACAGCCCGGGACGTAGATATCGACCGGAACGATGCGATCACAGCCGCGCACGACGGAATACGAATAGTGGTAGTAGCCGCCGCCGTTGGCACAGGAGCCCATGGAGATGACCCAGCGCGGTTCCGCCATCTGGTCGTACACCTTGCGCAAAGCCGGCGCCATCTTGTTGGTCAGCGTTCCGGCAACGATCATCACATCGGACTGGCGCGGACTCGGGCGAAAGACGACACCGAAACGATCGAGGTCGTAACGCGAACAGCCGGCATGGATCATTTCGACCGCACAGCAGGCCAGACCAAAAGTCATCGGCCACATCGAGCCGGTGCGCATGTAGTTGATGAGCTTGTCAGCCGTGGTGGTGACAAAGCCCTCCTGAAGAATTCCCTCGATTGCCATTTAACGCCCTCATTCCCACTCGAGCGCACCCTTGGCCCAGGCGTAGATGTCGCCCAGCGCAAGAATGCCCATGAAGATCAACATTTCGACAAAACCGAAGACCTTGAGCGAATCGATGGCCACCATGTCCGAGAAGACGGTCGCCCACGGCACGAGGAAGGCGATTTCGAGATCGAACAGGATGAAAAGGATCGCAACCAGGTAATAGCGCACATCGAATTTCATGCGCGCATCTTCAAAAGCCTCGAAGCCACATTCATAGGGCGAGAGCTTTTCAGGGTCCGGGCGACGCGGAGCGAGCATGAAGCCCATTGCAACCGGCAGGACGCCGACAGCAACCCCCACGAGCACGAACATCAGGATCGGAAAGTAAGCTTCCATAATCCGCCGCCAAGTTGTCAGTTTTTTATACGGGCAGTCGGATTGCGACGAGCAGCCCAGTTATTTTTGGTGCCGACGGCGAGACTCGAACTCGCACAGCTTGCGCCACTACCCCCTCAAGATAGCGTGTCTACCAATTTCACCACGTCGGCACTTCTTTTGACCCACCCGGCGAGGGATTCATGCCGGGCCGGCCGCCTTGCGTTACTTAGGTACGTCTTGCGCCTTGGAACCCGCACCAGCCGGAACATTCGACGCCTCGCCACCAGCCTGAACGGCCGGCGAAACAGGCTGAGATTGTACCGAATCCTGCATCAGACTGCCAGACGTTTTTGGCTTTTCCGACGCAATGTAGGCCAGCGAGAGACTGGTCGCAAAGAAGACGGCAGCAAGAATTCCGGTCGTCCGACTGAGGAAGTTGGCGGAACCGGAGGCACCAAAAAGACTGCCCGAGGCACCGCTACCGAAAGCCGCCCCCATGTCCGCCCCCTTGCCGTGCTGCATCAGCACAAGACCAATGATGGCCAGCGCCACCAGGATATGGACCGTCAAAACCACGGAAAACAACCAGTTCATTTTGTATGCCTATCAGTTTGCGGCGCGACAAATCGCCAAAAAATCATCTGCTACGAGCGCAGCTCCACCGATCAAACCACCATCGATATCCGGCTGCCCAAACAACTCCTCCGCATTCTGCGGCTTGACGCTGCCACCGTACAGAATACGCACTCCCTCGGCCACCGCGGCATCACCAGCACCGACAAAACCACGAATCGCCGCATGCACCGCCTGCGCCTGCACCGGGGTCGCAGTCACGCCAGTGCCAATCGCCCAGACCGGCTCATAAGCCAGCAAAGCAGCAGCCATCGCCTTGACACTAACCCGCTCGAATACCGCACGCAACTGGCGAAAAACCACCGTCTCGGTCAGCCCCGCTTCGCGCTCGGCCAAGGTTTCGCCGACGCACAACACCGGGACCAGCCCGGCCGCCAAGGCCGCTTCGAACTTGGCGGCGACCAGCGCATCCGACTCACCATACAGGGTACGCCGCTCGGAATGCCCAAGCAGGACGTAGCGGCAACCAAAATCGCGGAGCATCGCCAGCGACACCTCGCCGGTGAACGCGCCCTGCTGCTGCTCGCTGGCATTCTGGGCCCCGAGACCGATCTCCGACCCAGCCAGCAATTGCTGCAGCTGGGCTAGATAAGGAAACGGCGGACAGACGAAGACATCGCACGCCACTTCGCCGATACCGTCGCGCAGACGCCCGACCAGCCCGGCATTGAAGTCGAGACTGCCGTGCATCTTCCAGTTTCCGGCGACGAGCTTGCGACGCATGAGCGCGATGATTCCGAAGGAAAAACCGAAGGATTATAGCCAGCGCGGCAAGCCGAGGTCAATGCTCGAGCGGCTTCAAGCAGCAACCGCAGCACGAACCGCGGCAGCGATTTCCTCGGCTGCAGCGGCGACTTCGGCCGCATCACCACCTTCGACCATCACCCGCAGCAACGGCTCGGTGCCCGATGGACGTAGCAGCACCCGACCACGCCCGAGCAGGCGCGCCTCGACCGCCTCGCGGGCCGCCTGGATCGCCGGGCAGTCCTGCCAGACAAAGCCCTTGGCCACCGGAACGTTGATCAGCTTCTGCGGGTAGAGCACCAGGGCTCCAAGCAGCGTACGCAGGTCACAAGCCGCCTCACGCATCGCCGCCAGCACCTGCAGACCGGCAATGATGCCGTCGCCAGTCGAGTGCCGATCCAGCGCCAGGATATGACCGGAATTTTCGCCGCCAAACAGCCAGCCATTCCGGTGCAGCATCTCGACCACATAACGGTCACCGACCGCAGCCCGGGCGAAAGGAATTTTCAGGTCGGCGAGGGCGTGTTCAAGCGCCAGATTGCTCATCAAGGTCCCGACCACGCCCTGGACCGGCGCCTTGCGCGCCCGGCTGCGGACGATCGCCAGCAGCAACTGGTCACCGTCGTAGAGATTACCGGCGGCATCGACCATCTGAATGCGATCGGCATCGCCATCGAGAGCGATGCCGAGATCGGCGCGCTGCGCCAGCACCGCATCGCGCAACGCCAGCGGCGCGGTGGCGCCGACTGCGTCGTTGATGTTCAGCCCGTTCGGCTGGACGCCGATGCTGACCACCTCGGCTCCGAGTTCGTGGAAGACATCCGGGGCAATGTGATAGGCCGCGCCGTGGGCGCAATCGACGACGATCTTCAGGCCGCGCAGGTCGAGTTCGTTGGGGAAGGTACTCTTGCAGAATTCGATGTAGCGCCCGCGCGCATCGTCAATGCGCCGCGCCCGCCCGAGCTCTGCCGACCCGACGCAGACGATCTCGCGATCGATACCAGCCTCGATCTCCTGCTCAACCTCGTCCGGCAACTTGGTGCCCTGCGCCGAGAAGAACTTGATTCCGTTATCGTAATAGGGGTTGTGCGAGGCCGAGATGACGATTCCGGCCTGCAGGCGCAGCGCCCGGGTCAGGTAGGCAATCGCCGGCGTCGGCATCGGCCCGACCAGGCAGACATCGACGCCGGCCGCGGAGAAGCCGGCCTCCAGGGCCGATTCGAGCATGTAGCCGGAAACCCGGGTGTCCTTTCCGATCAGCACGCTGGGCCGTTCGCCGGCCGGCATCGTGTTGCGCTGCAAAAGCACCTTGCCGGCCGAATAGCCAAGACGCATGACGAATTCCGGGGTGATCGGCGATTGACCGACCCGGCCGCGCACGCCATCGGTGCCGAAATATTTTCTACTCATTTCACTCTCCCTGATATGCCGCTCATTTTGCGTCTTCGATCGCCGCCCACACGGCCAGTGCATCCCGGGTCTCGGCAACGTCGTGCACGCGCAGGATGGCAGCACCGCGCTGGGCCGCCAGCAACGCCGCGGCGACGCTCGCCGCCTGCCTGGCCTCGACCGGACGGCCGGTGATCTGACCGAGCATCGTCTTGCGCGAGACACCGACCAGCAGCGGCAGCCCGGACCAGACTTTTGCGGTCAACCCGCGAAAAAGGGCCAAATTGTGCGCCAGCGTCTTGCCAAAACCGAATCCCGGATCGAGGACGATGCGCTCGCGCGCAATACCCGCCGCCTGGCATCGCTCAACCGCTGCCGCCAGCCAACCGGCAACCTCGCCAACGACGTCGCCATAAACCGGCGCCTGCTGCATGTCGCGCGGCCGCCCCTGCATGTGCATGAGACACAGACCGCAGTCGCTGTCGGCGACGGCCGCCAGCGATTCCGCCGAGGCCAGGCCGGCGATGTCGTTGATCATGCTCGCACCGGCCGCCAGCGCCGCCCGCATCACCGCCGGCTTGTAGGTGTCGACCGAGACCGGCACCCCCCAGGTGGTGATTTCGGCAAGCACCGGCAACAGGCGCCGCAGCTCTTCGTCCTCCGGCGTCGGCTGGGCGCCGGGTCGGGTCGATTCGGCGCCGATGTCGAGGATGTCGGCACCGGCCGCCAACTGTCGCCGGGCATGCGCGATGGCAGCAACGATATCGCCGCCGCGCCCGTCACCCGAAAACGAGTCGGGCGTCAGGTTGACGATGCCCATGACCAGCGGACGCTCGGTCGACAGGCGAAATTTTCCACATTGAATGCTTTGCATATGAAAAAAGCCGGGAGAGAACTCCCGGCTATCCTGGTTTCAGGCTCAGGCCGTCGCCGGGGCGCTCGGCTCGGCACCGGGCTTCTCGCCCGGTGGGTTCGGACGCGACAGGCTTTGCGACGGCTTCGGCGGACGCGGCGGCTTGCCGTCCATGATGTCGTCGATCTGCTCGGCATCGATGGTTTCCCAGTCGAGCAGCGCCTTGGTCATGGCCTCGACCTTGTCGCGATTCTCCTCAAGCAGGCGGCGCGCCAGCGCGTACTGCTCGTCGAGGATGCGGCGGATCTCGGCATCGACCTTCTGCATCGTCGCTTCCGACACGTTCTTGTGCTGGGTCACCGAGCGACCGAGGAAAACTTCACCCTCGTTCTCGCCGTAAACCATCACCCCGAGATCGGACATGCCGTAGCGGGTGACCATGTCACGTGCCATCGCGGTGGCGCGCTCGAAGTCGTTCGAGGCACCGGTGGTCATCTGGTCCATGAACAGCTCTTCGGCAATGCGCCCGCCGAAGAGGACGGCGATGCGCGACAGCAGGTACTGCTTGTCGTAGGCGTAGCGGTCCTGCTCGGGCAACTGCATGGTCAGACCGAGGGCGCGACCGCGCGGAATGATGGTGACCTTGTGTACCGGATCGGACTTCGGCACCAGCTTGGCGACGACGGCGTGACCGGACTCGTGGTAGGCCGTGTTCATCTTCTCTTCCTCGGTCATCACCATGCTGCGGCGCTCGGCCCCCATCATGATCTTGTCCTTGGCCTTCTCGAAGTCTTCCATGTCCACCAGCCGCTTGCTGGCACGGGCCGCGAACAGCGCGGCTTCATTGACCAGGTTGGCCAGGTCGGCACCGGAGAAACCGGGGGTACCGCGGGCGATGATATCGGCCTTGATGTCGCCGGCAATCGGCACCTTGCGCATGTGCACCTTGAGGATTTCCTCGCGACCGCGGATGTCCGGCAGCGGCACCACGACCTGGCGGTCGAAGCGGCCCGGGCGCAGCAGTGCCGGGTCGAGGATGTCCGGGCGGTTGGTGGCGGCGATGACGATGATGCCCGAGTGACCCTCGAAGCCGTCCATCTCGACCAGCAACTGGTTCAGCGTCTGCTCCCGTTCATCGTTGCCACCACCGAGGCCGGCGCCGCGATGGCGACCAACGGCGTCGATTTCATCGATGAAGATGATGCAGGGGGCGTGCTTCTTGGCATTTTCGAACATGTCGCGGACACGCGCAGCGCCGACACCGACGAACATTTCGACGAAGTCGGAACCGGAAATCGAGAAGAACGGGACCTTGGCCTCGCCGGCGATCGCCTTGGCCAGCAGGGTCTTGCCGGTCCCCGGGTTGCCGACCATCAGCACGCCCTTCGGAATCCGCCCGCCGAGCTTCTGGAATTTGGAGGGATCGCGCAGGAAGTCGACCAGTTCCTGGACTTCCTCCTTGGCCTCGTCGCAACCGGCAACATCGGCGAAGGTGATGGTGTTCTGGGCTTCGTCCATCATCCGAGCCTTCGACTTGCCGAAGGAGAAGGCGCCGCCCTTGCCGCCGCCCTGCATCTGGCGCATGAAGAAGACCCAGACGCCGATCAGCAGCAGCATCGGGAACCAGCTGACGAAGATGTTCATCAGGAAGGACGGCTCTTCTTCCGGCTTGGCCTCGATCTTGACGTCGTACTTGAGCAGGTCGGAAACCAGCCACAGGTCGGGCGGTGCGTAACTGGTGATGCGCTTGCCGTCGTTGGTGGTTGCTTTCAGCGTGCGGCCTTCCATGACCACCTTGGAAATTCGCCCCTGCTTCACTTCCTCGAGAAACTGCGAATACTCGACGGCACCGGTCGCGACCTGACGGGTGTTGAACTGGTTGAAGACGGTCATCAGCACGAGGCCGATCACCATCCAGATCGCGAGGTTTTTGAACATGTTGTTCAAGCTGGCTCTCCTTCTGATTCGTCGAGCGATAAAAACATCATTCTAAACAAAACTGTCAGCGCAATGTGCGGCCAAGCAGGTAAATCTCGGCGCTGCGGTCACGCGAGGCATCCGGCTTGCGCACGGCGACGGTACGAAAAGTCGCCCGCATCGCCTTGACGAAAGCCTCGTAATCGCTGCCCTGGAAAACTTTGACCAGAAAAGCGCCATCCGGTTTCAAATGAGCCTGCGAGAACTCGAGCCCGAGCTCGGCCAAGTGCATCACCCGGGCCTGGTCGACCAGCGGCACTCCTGACATGTTGGGGGCCATGTCCGACATTACAAGCCCGACCCGACGCTCGCCGAGTTTTTCTTCTAGCTGGCGCAGCACCTCGTCTTCGCGGAAATCGCCCTGAATGAAGTGCACGCCGGCAATCGGCGCCATCTCCAGCAAGTCGAGGGCGAACACCAGACCACCACTGCCGACCCGCTGCACGGCGACCTGCGACCAGCCGCCCGGGGTCGCCCCGAGGTCGACGACGACCTCGCCCTGGCGCAGCAGCTTGTCCTTGTCGTCGATCTCCATCAGCTTGAAAGCGGCGCGCGAGCGCCAGCCTTCCTTCTTCGCAAGCTGGACATAGGGGTCGTTCACATGCTCGCGCATCCACGCCTTGCTGGTTCTGGTTCGTTTCATTCGGTAAAATGCCGTTTTTGAAAGGTTTTCACATGCAACAACTGACATCCGCCCAGGTCCGCGAACTGCGCGCCCGGGCCCACGGCCTCAACCCGGTCGTCTCGATTGCCGAGAACGGCCTGAGCGACGCCGTGCTCAAGGAAATCGACGTCTGCCTGAAGGCGCACGAGCTGATCAAGATCCGCGTCTATGGCGACAGCCGCGAGGATCGCCTGGCCTACTACGAACGCATCTGCCAGGAACTTGCCGCGGCGCCGGTACAGCATATCGGCAAACTGCTCGTCGTCTACCGGGAAAATCCGGAAAAGTTGACGGTCGACCGCAATAATTCGCAAAAAACCCGCGCCGCCGCTCCCCGCCGCACCAAACGCAGCTTCCAGGGCTGATCAACGGGCGGCGCGGCCGCTCCAGACGACCAGCCACAATCCCAGCCCGCTCTGCACCAGGTAGAGCACGCTGGAAATCCCGTGCCAGGTGGCGAAACGGTCGCGCAGCACGCTCTCCATGACTTCGCGTGGCAAGGCTTCGAGCTTGAGCTGCGCCATCAGTGGCTGGATGCCGAACAGCTGGACGGCGGCCATCGCCGCCATCAGCAGGACCAGCCAGAAACCGGCCTGGCGGAAGACCCGGGCGCCACTGCGGGCCACCAGGAAAACCACCAGGTAGATCGCCGCCCCAAGCCCGATCGCCGCTACCAGGGCAAACAGCTGTCCGGCAACCTGGCCGGCCAACTGGCGATCGCCCAGCTGGGCAAAGAGCACCGGCGCCGCGAGGTAACCGATCGCCCACAGCCCGCCGACCCACAGTGTCAGCGCAAACTGGTAAAGGCTTTCGGCGAGGCGGTTCATCGACTTACTCGTAACGCACGTCGAGCACTTCGTACTCGCGGATGCCGCCCGGCGCCTGAACCTGGGCGATATCGCCGGCATACTTGCCGATCATCGCCCGGGCCATCGGCGAAGCCACCGACAGCTTGCCGTTCTTGATGTCGGCCTCGTCCTCGCCGACGATCTGGTAGACGACGACCTCGCCGCTGTCCTGATCCTCGATCTCGATGGTGGCACCGAAAACACAGCGACCGTCGGCATCGAGCAGCTTGGGATCGATGATCTGGGCGTTCGACAACTTGCCCTCGACCTCCTGGATGCGCCCTTCGATGAAGCCCTGGCGCTCCTTCGCAGCATCGTACTCGGCGTTTTCGGAGAGATCGCCGTGGGCACGCGCCTCGGCGATCGCAGCGATCACCCAGGGGCGATCGACGGTCTTCAGCCGATGCAGCTCCTCGCGAAGTTTTTCGGCGCCGGTTACGGTCAACGGAACTTTGCTCATCTCATTTCCCTGCAAAAGCAAAACCGCCGGCGCCCGAAAAAGGCGGCCCGGCGGTGGTTCTGGTTGGTTTCAGTGCAGCTGCGCGTGCAGCGCCTGGATCGGATAGACCACGAGTTCGCCAAGGTTGCGGATGCCTTCGGCGGCCGCTTCGGCACCCCAGATCGTCGTGTACATCGTCACCCGCGCCTGCAGGCCGGACGTCCGGATCGACCGCGAGTCGTTGATCGCCCCGCGCTTTTCCTCGACGGTGTTGATGATCAGCGCAATCTCGTTGTTCTTGATCATGTCGACGATGTGCGGACGCCCTTCGGTCACCTTGTTGACCGGCTGCACCGGCAGGCCGGCCGCCTCGATGGCGTGCGCGGTACCGCGCGTGGCGACCAGATGGAAGCCGGCTTCGTGCAGGTGACGGGCGATCTCGACCGCCTTCTGCTTGTCGCTGTCCTTGACCGACAGGAAGACCTTGCCCGAAACCGGGAGCTTGACGCCGGCGGCCAGCTGCGACTTGACGAAGGCCTCGGCGAAGGTCGTGCCAACGCCCATGACTTCGCCGGTCGACTTCATTTCCGGGCCAAGAATGGTGTCGACCCCGGGGAACTTGACGAAGGGGAAGACGGCTTCCTTGACCGAGTAGTACGGCGGCACGACTTCCTTGGTGATGCCCTGGGCCTTCAGGCTCTGACCGGCCATGCAGCGGGCAGCGATCTTGGCCAGCTGCAGCCCGGTCGCCTTGGAGACGTAAGGCACGGTACGCGAGGCACGCGGATTGACTTCGAGCACGTAGACGTCGTTGTCCTTGATCGCGAACTGCACGTTCATCAGGCCGCAGACGTTGAGCGCCTTGGCCATCAGCTTGGTCTGGCGGCGCAGCTCGTCCTGAACGGCAGCGGACAGCGAGTACGGCGGCAGCGAGCAGGCCGAGTCGCCGGAGTGCACGCCGGCCTGTTCGATGTGCTCCATGACGCCGCCGATGATCACTTCCTCGCCGTCGGACAGCGCATCGACGTCGCATTCGACGGCGTCGTTGAGGAAGCGGTCGAGCAGCACCGGCGAATCGTTGGAGACCTTGACCGCTTCGCGCATGTAGCGCTCGAGATCCTTCTGCTCATGGACGATTTCCATGGCGCGGCCGCCGAGCACGTAGGACGGACGGACAACCAGCGGATAGCCGATTTCCTGCGCCAGACGCAGCGCATCCTCTTCGGTGCGCGCCGTGCGGTTCGGCGGTTGCTTCAGCCCGAGGTCGTGCAGCAGCTTCTGGAAGCGCTCGCGGTCTTCGGCAATGTCGATCGACTCCGGCGTCGTGCCGATGATCGGCACGCCGTTGGCTTCCAGCGCCAGCGCCAGCTTCAGCGGCGTCTGGCCGCCGTACTGGACGATGACGCCGACCGGTTTCTCGATGGCGCAGATTTCGAGCACGTCTTCCAGGGTCAGCGGCTCGAAGTAGAGGCGATCCGAGGTGTCGTAGTCGGTGGAAACCGTTTCCGGGTTGCAGTTGACCATGATCGTCTCGTAACCGTCTTCGCGCATGGCCATCGCGGCATGCACGCAGCAGTAGTCGAACTCGATGCCCTGGCCGATGCGGTTCGGACCGCCACCGAGAACCATGATCTTCTTCTTGTCGGTCGGCTGCGCTTCGCACTCCTCGTCGTAAGTCGAGTAAAGGTAGGCGGTGCCGGTCGAGAATTCGGCGGCGCAGGTATCGACGCGCTTGTACACCGGACGCACGCCAAGGGCGTGACGGCGGGCGCGGAATTCGGACTCGCTGGTCTTCAGCAGGTAGGCCAGACGACGGTCGGCAAAGCCCTTCTGCTTCAGGAAACGAACCTCTTCCGCGGTCAACGACGCAAATTCGCGTTTTTCCACGGCCAGTTCGAGATCGACGATCTCCTTGATCTGGGTGAGGAACCACGGATCGATCTTGGTCAGTTCGAAGACGCGCTCGACCGACATGCCGATGCCGAAGGCGTCGGCGACGTACCACAGGCGATCCGGCGACGGACGGGCGAGTTGCTCGTCGATGGTTTCCGGATCGACCGACTTCAGGTTGAAGCCATCGACACCCACTTCCAGCCCACGCAGGGCCTTCTGCAGCGATTCCTGGAAGGTGCGGCCCATGGCCATCACTTCGCCGACCGACTTCATCTGGGTGGTCAGCGTCGAATCGGCCTGCGGGAACTTCTCGAAGGCGAAACGCGGCACCTTGGTGACGACATAGTCGATCGACGGCTCGAACGACGCCGGCGTCTTGCCGCCAGTGATGTCGTTGGCCAGCTCGTCGAGCGTGTAGCCGACGGCCAGCTTGGCGGCGATCTTGGCAATCGGGAAACCGGTGGCCTTGGAAGCCAGCGCCGAGGAACGCGACACGCGCGGGTTCATTTCGATGACGATGCAGCGACCATCCTTCGGATTGATCGAGAACTGCACGTTGGAGCCGCCGGTATCGACGCCGATTTCACGCAGCACGGCGATCGAGGCGTTGCGCAGCAGCTGGTATTCCTTGTCGGTCAGCGTCTGCGCCGGCGCGACTGTGATCGAGTCACCGGTGTGCACGCCCATCGGGTCGAGGTTCTCGATGGAACAGACGATGATGCAGTTGTCCGCCTTGTCACGGACCACTTCCATCTCGTATTCCTTCCAGCCGAGCAGCGACTCTTCGATCAGCAGCTCGTTGGTCGGCGAGGCTTCGAGACCGCGTTTGCAGATGGTCTCGAACTCTTCCATGTTGTAGGCGATGCCGCCGCCGGTGCCGCCGAGCGTGAAGGACGGGCGGATGATGGTCGGGAAGCCGATGGTGGCCTGCACCTGATAGGCCTCCTCCATGCTGTGGGCAGTGGCCGAGCGGGCGGAACCGAGACCGATCTTGGTCATCGCGTCCTTGAATTTCTGGCGGTCCTCGGCCTTGTCGATGGCTTCCTTGGAAGCACCGATCAGTTCGACGCCAAACTTGGCCAGCACGCCTTCACGGTCGAGGTCGAGCGCGCAGTTCAGCGCGGTCTGGCCGCCCATGGTCGGCAGCAGCGCGTCCGGACGTTCCTTCTCGATGATCTTGGCGACGACCTGCCAGGTGATCGGTTCGATGTAGGTGACGTCGGCCATTTCCGGGTCGGTCATGATCGTCGCCGGGTTGGAGTTCACCAGGATGACCTTGTAACCCTCTTCGCGCAGGGCCTTGCAGGCCTGCGCACCGGAATAGTCGAATTCACAGGCCTGGCCGATGATGATCGGGCCGGCGCCAATGATCAGAACACTCTTGATGTCTGTACGTTTCGGCATCGTTATCTCTCTCTGTGCCGCTTATTGCGCGCTGTTGAGCGCAGCCACGCCGCGCGTCATGGTGTCGAGGAAGCGATCGAACAGGTAGGCCACGTCGTGCGGGCCGGGGCTGGCTTCCGGGTGCCCCTGGAAGGAGAAGGCCGGCACGTCGGTGCGGGCAATCCCCTGGTTGGAACCGTCGAACAGCGAGACATGGGTGACTCGCAGGTTTTTCGGCATCGACTCGGGGTCGACCGCAAAACCGTGGTTCTGGCTGGTGATCAACACCTGGCCGGTATCCATGTCCTTGACCGGGTGGTTGGCACCGTGGTGACCGAACTTCATCTTCAGCGTTCTGGCGCCGGAAGCCAGGGCCAGCAACTGGTGGCCGAGGCAGATGCCGAAGGTCGGCACGCCGGCGGCGAGGATCTCGCGGATGGCGGCGATAGCATAGTCACAGGGTTCCGGATCCCCCGGACCGTTGGACAGGAAGACGCCGTCCGGCTGCAGCGCCAGGACATCGGCAGCCGGCGTCTGGGCGGGAACAACCGTCAGCTTGCAGCCGCGCTCGGCGAGCATGCGCAGGATGTTGCTCTTGACGCCGAAGTCGTAGGCGACGACATGGAAGCGCTCCTCGCCCCGCTGCTTGTAGCCGTCGAGCGTCCACTCGGCTTCACTCCAGGTGTAGCGCTCGGTCGCCGAGACGACCTTGGCCAGGTCCATGCCAGCCAGCCCCGGGAAGGCACGGGCCATCGCCAGCGCCTTGGCCTCATCGACCTCGCCGGCGAGGATGCAACCGGCCTGGGCGCCGGTTTCGCGCAGGATGCGGGTCAGCTTGCGCGTATCGATGCCGGCGATAGCAACGATGCCGTGCTTCTTCAGATAGGTACCGAGATCGTCCTGGCAGCGCCAGTTCGAGGCCAGGCGCGGCAGGTCCTTGACCACCAGACCGGCGGCGTAGTTGGCGCGCGACTCGAAGTCTTCGGCATTGCAGCCGGTGTTGCCGATATGCGGATAGGTCAGCGTGACGATCTGGCGGGAATACGACGGATCGGTCAGGATTTCCTGATAGCCGGTCATCGCGGTGTTGAAAACGACTTCACCGCTGGTTACGCCGTCGGCGCCGATGGATTGGCCCTTGAAAACCGTCCCGTCGGCGAGGGCGAGGATGGCGGGTGTGAATGAGGGCAGCAGCGACACGTCAGCTCTCCTGTAATTTTTCTGCTCGTTCATGTGCCAAGCGGGAAGGCTCGCGCCTCCCCGCTTGTGCTTTTTTAACCTTGCCATTTTAGCCGAAAAGGCCCTTTTCAGGCAAATTCAAGGCATTACACGCGTTTCGACGAAGGCCTGCAGATGCGGTCGGATCCGCGCCATTTCGTCGCGGAGCGCGGCAAACCCGGCCTCGCAGGCGAGCCAGTCGAGGTTTTCCGCCATCACCGCCTGCTCGATCTCGAGCGAACGACGGCGCGCGCCCTCGGCATGGAACATCGCCACCAGGCTCTTCAGCGTATGCGCATGCAGACGCACCGCCACCGGGTCGCGTGCCGCCAACGCCTGCGCCAGGTTGCCAAGATGCCCGTCCCATTCACCGAGCAACATGCCGGCCATGGTTGCCAGCAGATCGGCATCACCCAGGTTATCGAGCGCCGACTTGAGGTCGATCCCCGAGGCATGCGTACGCACCACGACCGGCCCGATCACCGAAGCGATTCCCGGCTCCTCGCCGGAGGCCCGGGCCAGCGCGGCATACAGCACCTCCGGCCGCAAGGGCTTGGCAACATAATCATTCATCCCGGCAGCGATGCAGCGCTCACGGTCGCTCTCCATGACATTGGCGGTCATGGCGATGATGTAGATCGGCTTCAATTCGTGCGAAATCACCCAGCTGCGCCGCATTTCGTGCGAACGGATCGCCTCGGTCGCCTCGATGCCCCCCATCACCGGCATCTGCATGTCCATCAGGATGACGTCGAACGAGCCCTGATCGAACATATCCACCGCCTCGGCGCCGTTGTTGGCAACCTTGACCTGGTGGCCACGCCGCTCCAGCAGGCGCAACGCCAGCTCCTGGTTGACCGGATTGTCCTCGACCAGGAGCACGCGCAACCCGCCGACCTGGCTCGCCAGAGGGACATCCGGCACATCGAAAGCGTCAAGCTCGACACCCTCGCGCGCCCCACCACCGGAGACTTCGGCCAAGCCCAGCGCCACCTCGAGATCGCCGGCACCGACCGGCTTGACCAGATGTACCGCAACGCCGAGTTCGCGCAGGCGACCGAGATCGTGGCGCTGATTCTCGGTCGTCAACATCACCATGATCCGCTCGCGCTGACCACCGTGCCGCCAGCTCTCGACCATCGCCATGCCGCCCGGCGCCGCCATCGCCGCATCGACGAGCAGATAGTCGAAAGGAAAATCCATGGCCCGGCTCTTGTTCATCGCGGCCGCCGCCTGGACCGGGTCGGCCACCAGCGAAGCCTGGATACCGGCACGTTCGAGCATGCCGAGCAGGCAACGCCCGGCGACCTCGCAATCTTCGACGACCAGCGCCCGTCGCCCGCGATACGGCAAGGCAGCGACCACCGCCGGCGGCACTGTTCCAGGGTCGACTCGCAAACCGACCGTAAAATGGAATACCGAGCCTCGCCCTTCGGCGCTCTCCAGCCAGACCCGCCCCCCCATCAACTGGACCAGCTTGGCGCAGATCGCCAACCCCAGCCCGGTGCCGCCAAAGCGGCGGGTGGTCGACACATCGGCCTGGGAGAAGGCATCGAAAATCGCCCGCTGCTTGTCCTGCGGGACACCGATGCCGGTATCCCGAACAGCCACATGGAGCAGATCAGCGCCCCCGTCCCCGCGGTCGACGCCAACGCTGACGACGACCTCGCCCCGTTCGGTGAACTTGATCGCATTGCCAACCAGGTTGATCACCACCTGCCGCAGGCGGGTCGGGTCGCCAAGCATCCGCAGCGGCACTTCCGGACGTACGTCGACGACCAGTTCCAGGCCCTTGCGATGGGCATTCACGGCTAGGACCCGGACGGCCTCGAGGATCACGTCCTCGACCAGGAAAGCGACCGATTCGACCTCCATCCGCCCGGCCTCGATCTTCGAGAAGTCGAGGATGTCGTTGACAATGGTCAGCAGCGACTCGGCCGACGACTTGACGGTCTTCAGGTAATGGCGCTGTTCGGCATCGAGCTCGGTATCAAGGGCCAGTTCGGTCATCCCGATGATGCCGTTCATCGGCGTCCGGATCTCGTGGCTCATGTTGGCAAGGAAGGCCCCCCGCGCCTTGTTCGCCGACTCGGCGGCCTCCTTGGCGGCGATCAGGTCGGCCTCGCCCGCCTTGCTCTGGCTGATGTCACGCTGCAGGACCAGCATCCGTGCCGGCTCACCACTCGCTTCGCGGGCCGCCACCGCACCACGCACCAGAAACCAGCGCCAGCTGCCATCCCTGGCCCGCAGCCGGCATTCGAGCTCGAACCAGCGATCGCGGCTGGCCACGTGCGCCGCCATCCGCGACTGCAGCTGACGCAGGTCGTCGGGATGCACCAGACGCTGCCAATGAACGATGCCGTCTTCGATCTCGGCCTGGCTGTAGCCGAGCATTTCCTTCCAGTGCCGACCGGCATCGATGGTCCCGCTACGCAGGTTCCAGTCGGCCAGCGCATCGCCGGAGAGCACGGTGTTCCAGTTGCTCAGCCCGGTGTACGCCAGATAGGCGGCATCGACCCGTTCGACGAGTTTGCCGATGGCCTGCACCAGTTCGCCCTGCCCTTGCTGCTCGGCCGTCTCGAGCCAGCGCCGGAACCCGGCATCGCCCTCGCCGCCGAACAACTCCTGCAGCTGGCGCTGGAGCAGGCGCGATTTCATCGCGATCAGCGGAAGCCGAGAACGTCCTGCATGTCGAACAGGCCATTGGCGCGGCCGAAGATGAAACGGGCGGCACGCAGGCTACCGAGGGCATAGGGCATGCGACTGCTGGCCTTGTGGGTGATCTCGACGCGCTCGCCGAGTCCGCAGAACATCACCGTATGGTCGCCGACGATGTCGCCGCCGCGCACGGTGGCAAAACCGATGGTCGACGGATCGCGCTCGCCGGTGACGCCCTCACGGCCGTACACAGCACAATCGGCAAGATCGCGCCCAAGCGCACTGGCAACGACTTCACCCATGCGCAGCGCAGTCCCCGAAGGGGCATCAACCTTCATCCGGTGATGCGCCTCGACGATCTCGATGTCGTAGCCTTCGTTGAGAATGCGCGCCGCCGTGTCGAGCAACTTGAACACCAGATTCACGCCAACCGCCATGTTCGGCGCGAAGACCACCGGCACGTCCCGGGCAGCCGCGGCAATCGCCGCCTTGCCGGCGGTGTCGATGCCGGTCGTGCCGATAACGATGCCGACCCCCGCCTTGCGGCAGATTTCCAGGTGCTCCAGCGTCCCCTCCGGACGGGTGAAATCGATCAGGCAATCGATGTCCTTCATGCCACCGGCGAGATCACCGCTGACCAGAACGTCACTGCCCAGGCCGACCAGCGCCCCGGCATTGCTGCCGATGGCCGGGCTACCGGGAAGATCGAAGGCACCGCCGAGAACCACGGCATCATCCTTGAGGACCGCTTCGATCAACATGCGGCCCATGCGGCCGCTGGCACCGACGATGCCAATACGTGCTTTGCTCATTGCTTAAAACCCAATACGGTTCAACAGGCGCCGGACGAATCCCGGCTCTTCGGGCGGCTCCGCCGGCTCGGCGGCAGCAGCCTCGGAAATCGTGCCGAGATCGACCAGACGGGTCCGTGACACCGGCGTCGTCAGTTCCTCGACCGAAGCCACTTCGACATCGCCGGCAACGCGCTCGAGGCGACCTTCGGCATTGAAGAAGACCGAGAAGCGGCGACTCTGTTCCTCGCCGGTGCGGCCATTGCGGAAGCGATAGACGTAGTCCCAGCGCTGCCGGTGAAAAATGTCGGCAATCAGCGGACTGCCCAGGATGAAACGGACCTGTTCGCGCGTCTGCCCCGGCTTGAGCTGGGCAACCATGTCCTGGGTCAGGACGTTGCCCTGCTGGACGTCGATCTTGTATTCGTTGATGAAGCTCGGCTTGTAGGAGCAGGCGGCCAGCAGCGAGCAGGCCGCGACAAGGAGCAGTGAGCGGGGAAGGCGCATGCGAATTCCGGAGGTTTCGTATCGGCTGTGAAGCGGTATATCATACCCGAAATAATCAGATACCCAGCCCCGTACAAAAACAGGAAACATCGACATGAGCGACCCGCAGAGCCTCAAGAGCATCGGCCTGAAGGCCACCTTTCCCCGGCTGAAGATCCTTGAGCTGTTCGAGAAGGGCACGATGCGCCACATGACGGCCGAAGACGTCTACCGGATGCTGATTGCCGAAAACATGGATATCGGCCTGGCCACCGTCTATCGGGTGCTGACGCAGTTCGAGCAGGCCGGCCTGCTCGAACGCCATTTCTTCGAATCCGGCAAGGCCGTGTTCGAGATCAACCACGGCAAGCACCACGACCACCTGGTCTGCGTCGAATGCGGCCGGGTCGAAGAGTTCTACGACGCCGAAATCGAGCGTCGCCAGCAGATGATCGCCGAGGAACGTGGCTTCAAGATCCAGGAGCACGCCCTCTACATCTACGGCATCTGCAGCAACCACCTGCCCAACCCGGGCGAGGACGAAGCCGGCAAGAAGTAAGCGCTCCCGATGCTCGATCCTGGCGCCCCGCTCAGCGGCGCCTGGCTCTCCTCGGTCGGCACCAGCTTTCTGGTGATCGGCCTGGCCGAATTCGGCGACAAGAGCCAGCTCGTCTGCATGACCCTCGCTTCACGCCATCGCGGCCTGCCGGTCGCATTCGGCGCGATCGCTGCCTTCGCACTGCTCAATCTGCTGGCAGTGCTGTTCGGCGCGGCCGTCGCCAGCTGGCTGCCGGACTGGGCGGTGACGGCGGCTGTCGCCGTACTGTTCGCGGTGTTCGGCATCGGCGCCTTGCGCTATCAGGATGAAGACGAGGACGAGGCAATCGATGAAAAGCCCGGACACGGGATTTTCGCGACCACCTTCCTGCTCATCTTCCTCGCCGAATTCGGCGACAAGACGCAGATTGCCGTCGCCGGGCTGGGCAGCACCGGCAGCGCCGCAGCCATCTGGACCGGGGCCACGCTGGCGCTGGCGAGCACATCGCTGCTCGGCATCGTCGCCGGCCGCCGCCTGCTCAACCGTCTGCCGCTGGTCTGGATTCACCGCATCAGCGGCGTTTTTTTCCTGCTCCTGTCGGCTTACGCGATCAGCCGCCTGATCGCTGGTCTTTAGGCCCGGTTTTCAGGCTTTTTCGGGCGTCGACCGTAACAGTTCGCGGGCGTGCTCGAGCGTGATCCCGGTGATCTCGACGCCACCCAGCATGCGCGCGATTTCCTGAACCCGGCCGTCGTCATCGAGCGCCCGGATCGCCGACAGGACGACGCCGTCGCGGCTGGCCTTGCTCACCTGCCACTGCCAGTCCGCCTGCGCCGCCACCTGGGCCAGATGGGTGACGCAAAGCACCTGGCGTTCGCGGCCTAGTTCGCGCAGCAGACGGCCGACGATCTCGGCAACGCCACCGCCGATGCCGACATCGACCTCGTCGAAGATCAGCGTCGGCACGCTGGCCGAACGCGAAGTGAGAACCTGGATGGCCAGGCTGATGCGCGACAGTTCGCCGCCGGAAGCAACCTTGGCCAGCGCCCTGGCTTCGTTACCGGCAAGGCCGCCGATCCTGAATTCAACCTGCTCGAGGCCGTACACCGCGCCGCCATCGACCGGCAACAGCGCCACCTCGAAACGGCCGGAAGACAGTGCCAGCTGGCGCATGATCTCGCTGACGCGGGCGCCCATCTCGTCGGCTGCCTGGCGCCGTCCGGCCGACAACCGCCCGGCGACTTCCAGGTAAGCGCTGCGCAGTGCATCGACACGCGTCCGCAGCCCTTCGAGATCGGCGGCCGCCGACAGTTCGGCCAAGCGCGCCTGCCAGCCGGCGAGCAGCGCCGGCAGTTCGACCGGCGGCACCCGGTGCTTGCGCGCCTGGGCCATGACCGCATCCATCCGCGCTTCGACTTCGGCCAACCGCGACGGATCGAGATCGGCACGGTCGGCATAGCGGCGCAGCGTGGACACCGCGTCCGCCAACTCGGCCTGAACCGAACCGAGCAGCCCGGCCACCTCGGCCAGCGCCGGATCGTAGTCGGCCAGCCCGGCCAGCCGGGTGGCGACGCGGTCGATCTGGCGCTCGCAGGCAGCATCATCCTCGGCGAGCACGGCGAGCGCGTACTGGGCACCCTCGATCAGGCTGGCCGCATGACCGAGGCGACGATGCTCGAGGTCGAGCTCGCTCCATTCGTCGGCGGTGAAGGCCAGCGCTGCCAGCTCGCCGACCTGCCATTCCAGTTGTTCGCGCTCGCGCAGCAGCGCGGCAGCACCTTCGCTCGCCGTCCGCCAGGCCTGTTCGGCGTCGCGCCAGTCCTTCCAGGCGCCACCGACTGCGCGCGCCAGCTCGCCCAGACCGGCATGGCCGTCAAGCAGCTGGCGCTGCGCATCGGCACGCAAAAGTGACTGGTGGGCATGTTGACCGTGAATGTCCACCAGCCATTCGCCGACTTCGCGCAGTTGCTGGACGGTCGCCGACGAACCGTTGATCCAGGCGCGCGACCGGCCGTTGGCGTCGACCACCCGGCGCAGCAGCAGCTCATCGCCGGCGTCGAGCCCATTTTCGTCGAGCCAGGCGGTGACGTCGGGCACGGCGGCGACATCGAAGGTCGCGGCAATCTCGGCCTTGTCGCAGCCGGCGCGAACAACGCCGGCGTCGCCACGCTCGCCGAGCGCCAGCGCCAGGGCGTCGATCAGGATCGACTTGCCGGCGCCGGTTTCGCCGGTCAGCGTGCCGAAACCGGCGGAAAATTCGAGTTCGAGGCGGTCGACGATGACGAAGTCGCGCAGGGTCAGGTGACGGAGCATGCTTATCCCTTGGGCCGCTCGCTCCACTGCAGCTTCTGCCGCAGCATGGCGAAGTAGCTGTAACCGGGTGGATGCAGGAAACAGATGGTGTGTTCGGAACGGCGCAGGCGAACGCTGTCGCCGGTCTGCAGATCGAGCGTCAGCTGGCCGTCGAAGTGCACGCGCGGATCGTCGGCATGGGCGATGCGCAGCTCGATGTCGGCGCTGTCGTTGACGATCACCGGACGATTGGTCAGCGCGTGCGGGCAAAGCGGCACCAGGGCGATGCCGGTCAGCGTCGGATGCAGGATCGGGCCGCCGGCCGACAGCGAATAGGCGGTCGAGCCGGTCGGCGTGGACACGATCAGGCCATCGGAACGCAGGTTGTAGATGAACTCGCCGTCGATGAACAGTTCGAACTCGATCATCCGGCCGATCGCCCCCTTGTCCACGACGACGTCGTTGAGTGCCATGTTGGTGGCGATCTCGCGACCGTCGCGGATCACCTCGGCCGCCAGCAGCATGCGGTTCTCGCGCAGGAAGCGGCCGTCGAGCAGGTCGTCCATGCAGCTCAGCATGTCGTCGCGGGCAATGTCGGTCATGAAGCCGAGCCGGCCCTGGTTGACCCCGACCAGCGGCACGCAGTAGCGGGCCAGCCGGCGGGCGGCGTTGAGCATGGTGCCGTCGCCGCCGAGGACGATGGCGACGTCGGCGTGGGCGCCGATATCGTTGAAACCGCAGGTGACCCAGCGCGACAGATCGACCAGCCGGCCGATGTGTTCGGCGGTCTCGCGCTCGACAAAGACCGAGACGCCGCGCTCGTGCAGGTACTCGGCCAGGCGCCGCAGCGATTCGGCGATTTCCGGGCTGTGGTACTTGCCGACGAGGGCGATGGTGCGGGGTTGGCGCAGACGGTTCATGGGTGCGAATTCTTGCATAAAAAACGGCTTGCCGTGCCGCCGCCGGTTTTCTGTAAAATCAGCGCCATGCTTGATGATCGCTCGCGCACCCTGCTCAAGGCCCTGGTCGAACACTACATTGCCGACGGGCAACCGGTCGGCTCGCGCGCCTTGTCGAAATTTTCCGGCCTCGACCTGTCGCCGGCGACGATCCGCAACGTCATGGCCGACCTCGAGGAAGCCGGTTTCGTCGCCAGCCCGCACACCTCGGCCGGACGGGTACCGACGGCGCGCGGTTACCGCCTGTTCGTCGACAGCCTGCTCACCGTGCAGCCGCTCGAAGCCCGCCAGATGGGCGCGATGGAGGAAGCCCTGCACGGCCTGCCGGCCAACCAGGTGATCGCCAATGCCTCGCAACTGCTCTCCAGCCTGACCCACTTCGCCGGCGTCGTCATCGCCCCGCGCCGTGCCGCCAACCGCATCCGCCAGATCGAGTTCCTCAGCCTGTCCGAGAAGCGCATCCTGCTCATCATCGTCACCACCGACGGCGACGTGCAGAACCGCATCCTCAGCAGCGACAAGGCCTACAGCCCGGCTGAACTGGTCGCGGCGGCGAACTATCTGAACCAGAATTTCGCCGGGCTCGATTTCGAGCAGATCCGCCAGCGCCTGGCCGGCGAACTGCAGCGCCTGCGCGACGACATCAAGCCGCTGATGTCGCTTGCCCTCGAGGCCGGCGACGCCGCGCTCAACGAAAACGCCAAGCCCTACGTGATCTCCGGCGAGCGCAACCTGCTCGATGTCGAGGAACTTTCGTCGAACATGCAGCGCCTGCGCGAGTTGTTCGACCTGTTCGAGCAGCGCTCCAGCCTGATGCGCCTGCTCGACATTTCCAACCGCGCCGAAGGCGTGCGCATCTTCATCGGCGGCGAATCCGGCATCGCCACGCTCGACGAATGCAGCGTCGTCGCCGCCCCCTACAGCGTGGACGGCCAGGTGGTCGGCTCGGTCGGCGTCATCGGCCCGACCCGGATGGCCTACGAGCGCGTCATCCCGATCGTCGACATCACCGCCCGCCTGCTCACTTCCGCCCTTTCCGGCAAGAACGACAACTGATGCCCCGCTTCCAGCCCGAACCGCCCTACCGCCACGGCACACCCGCCGGCACCGCCATCGTCCTGGTCAACCTCGGCACGCCCGAGGCGCCGACTGCGCCGGCCTTGCGCCGCTATCTCAAGCAGTTCCTCTCCGACCCGCGCGTGGTCGAGATTCCCAAGGCACTGTGGTGGTTGATCCTCAATGGCATCATCCTCAATATCCGGCCGGCCAGATCGGCGGCAAAGTACGCCACCGTGTGGACCGACGAAGGCTCGCCGTTGCGCGTGCACACCGAACGCCAGGCCAAGCTGCTCAAGGGCTGGCTGGGCGAGCGCGGTCACCGGGTCGAGGTCGCCTGGGCGATGCGTTACGGTCAACCCTCGGTCGCTGCCGTTTTTGACCGGCTGAAAGCCGCCGGCAACCGCCGCATTCTGGTCGTGCCGATGTATCCGCAGTACGCCGCCAGCACCACCGCCACCGTCGTAGACGAAGCTGCCCGCTGGCTGCTGCAGACGCGCAACCAGCCGGAGATGCGCTTCCTGCGCAATTACCACGACGACGATGGCTACCTGGCAGCACTCGCAGCCAGCGTCGAGCGCCACTGGCAGCAGGTCGGCCGACTGGGCGACGGTGACCGCCTGCTCATGAGCTTCCACGGCCTGCCCAGGCGCAGCCTCGACCTCGGCGACCCCTACTTCTGCGAATGCCACAAGACTGGCCGTCTGCTCGCCGAACGTCTCGGCCTGCGCGACGACCAGTACCAGATCTGCTTCCAGTCCCGCTTCGGCAAGGCCGAATGGCTGCAGCCCTACACCGCGCCGACCCTGCACGCCTGGGGCCAGGCCGGGGTGCGCCGGGTTGACGTGATCTGCCCGGGCTTCTCCGCCGACTGCCTGGAAACGCTCGAGGAAATCGCCCAGGAGGGGCGCGACGACTTCCTGGCCGCCGGTGGCCAGGCCTATCACTACATCCCTGCGCTCAACGAAGCGCCGGACTGGATCGCCGCGCTCGGCAACCTCGTCGAGCGCCACCTCGGCGGCTGGGAAACCCGCCGCGCCGACGATCCGCAGGCACTCGCCGCAAGCGCCGCGGCGGCCCGAAAGCACGGCGCGACGACTTGAATCGGCGGGCTTCGCCCACATATCAGCATCTACTGATATCCAGGAGCCAAGCATGAGCGAATCCCTGCACCTCGTCTGCCCGCACTGTGTTGCGGTCAACCGCCTGCCGCGGGCAAAAACCGGCGCCGCACCGAACTGCGGCCAATGCCATCGACCGCTATTCACCGGCACGCCGCTGGCCGTCGACGGCGACACCTTCGAGCGCCAGCTGACGCGCAGCGAATTGCCGCTGGTGGTCGACTTCTGGGCCGCCTGGTGCGGCCCCTGCCGGATGATGGCGCCGGCCTTCGCGCAGGCGGCCAGCGAGCTCGAACCGCAGCTCCGCTTCCTCAAGGTCGACACCGAGGCCAACCCGGCGCTCGCCGCCCGCTTCGCCATCCGCAGCATCCCGACGCTGATCGTCTTCCGCGACGGCCGCGAAATCGCCCGGCACAGCGGCGCGCTCGACCTGTCTTCGCTGAAACGCTGGCTGGCACCGCATTCCGGCACGATTTAATATTTGCCTTCGGCGGCCGTTAACAGTGTGTCACTGCACACTGCCCGGAGGCCACCATGAAAATCGCCAGCGCCGAACTCCAGATGGCCTCGTCGCACGCCAGCCTGCAACGCCATGAAGTCAACGAATCGCTGCGCATGTGGGTCGGCCCGCAGCGCCCGGATTTCGAGGGCAACGGCAACGCCCGCCCGGCGGCCGAAGTTGTCCTTTCCGAAGCCGGCCTCGCCGCCGCCGCGGCCGAAACCAGCGACGCCGCCGCCAGCGAACTCGACACCGACCCGAAGACGACACTGATCCGGATGATGCTCGAGATGCTTACCGGCAAGCGCATGCGCGTCTTCAACCAGAGCGACCTGAAAGCGGAGAACGGCGCAGCGGCACCGGCAGCAGCAGCGGCCCAGGCACAGCAGCCAGCCGGTTACGGCATCGAATACGACTACCACGAGTCCTACACCGAGGCCGAGTACACCAGTTTCTCGGCAAGCGGCACGGTCAAGACTGCCGACGGCCGCGAAATCGGCTTCCAGCTTGATCTGGCGATGTCGCGGGTGTACCACGAGGAAAGCTCGGTCAGCCTGCGCCTCGGCGACGCGGCCAGGAAGGTCGATCCGCTCGTCCTCAACTTTGCCGGCAACGCCGCCAGCCTGGTCGACCAGCGCTTTGCCTTCGATCTCGACGCCGACGGCGACGACGAACAGATCGCCCGCCTGGCCAGCGGCAGCGCCTACCTGGTCTTCGACCGCAACGGCGACGGCCGGATCAACGACGGCCGCGAACTGTTCGGCCCGAACAGCGGCGATGGCTTCCAGGAACTTGCCGCTCTCGACGATGACGGCAACGGCTGGATCGACGAAAACGATGCCGCCTTCGAGCAACTCAGGCTGTGGCAGCCCGATGGCGAAGGCGGTGGCGCACTGCGCACGCTCGCCGACAGCGGCGTCGGCGCCATCGCGCTGGCCCGGGTCGCCAGCCCCTTCGACCTGAACACCCACGACAACCGCATGCTCGGCCAGGTACGCAGTTCAGGAATATTTTTGCATGAGGATGGGAGGGCTGGCACAATCCAGCAAATAGACCTGACAGTCTGAGGGGACTGTCAAAACGACGACAACAAAGGTTACCGAGACATGCCACGTTTTGCCGACTTGAAGATTTGGGTCCGACTCACCGCTGCAATCTGGGTTGTCCTCGCGCTGATCTGGGCTGGTGCCATCGTCTGGATGACCCAGGTCAACCGCGACACGGCGATCAAGCAGGCAAAGGATTTCTCGCAAAGCATCCACGAGATGACGATGGCCGGGCTGACGGGGATGATGATCACCGGCACCGTCGGCCAGCGCGAGGTTTTCCTCGACCAGATCAAGCAATTGTCGATCATCAAGGATCTGCATGTCGCCCGCAGCGAGGCCGTGGTCAAGCTCTACGGCCCCGACACCAAGAGCAAGCGCGAGCTCGACAGCCTCGAGCAGCAGGTGATGCGCGACGGCAAGCCGTACGTCTCGGTCGAGCACGAGAACGGCAGCTCCTTCCTGCGCGTGATCAATCCGACCAATGCCTCGCCCAACTACCTCGGCAAGGATTGCATCGTCTGCCACCAGGTCCCCGAAGGCACGGTTCTCGGCCTGGTCAGCATGAAGGTCTCGCTCGACTCGGTCGAGGCCGAAGTCGCCAGCTTCCGCCTGAAGATCGCTGGCGCCGCACTCGGCGCGCTGGGCGCGCTGCTGCTGATCATCTATTTCCTGACCCACCACTTCGTCACCGCGCCGCTCGAGCAGCTGCGCCAGGGACTGCGCGACATCGCCCGCGGCGAAGGCGACCTGACGCGCCGCCTGCCGGTCAGCGGCAAGGACGAAGTCGGCCAGTCGGCCTATGTCTTCAACGAGATGATGGGCAACTTCCAGCAACTGGTCAGCCAGGTCCGCGATGCTGCCAGCCAGGTCTCGGCCCGCGTCTCGGCCCTATCCGACAGCGCTGACCGGGTATCGCAGAGTTCGCACCTGCAGAACGAGAAATCGAACGACGCCGCAGCGGCCGTCGAGCAGCTGGTTTCCAGCATCTCGTCGATCGCCCAGAGCGCCGAGCACGTCCAGCATCAGTCGCAGGAAAGCCTGGCCAGGGCCAACGAGGGCAGCCGCAACCTGCAGACGCTGCTCGGAGAAATGAACGTCGTCGAGAGCGCAGTCAAGGAAATGGCCGAATCGGTCAATAACTTCGTGCGCAACACCGAAGCGATCACGACGATGACCCGCGAGGTCAAGGACATCGCCGAGCAGACCAACCTGCTGGCGCTGAATGCCGCCATCGAGGCGGCGCGGGCCGGCGAGCAGGGCCGCGGCTTCGCGGTCGTCGCCGACGAAGTGCGCAAGCTGGCAGAAAAATCGTCGCGTTCGGCCAGCGAGATCGACTCGATCACTGCCAACCTGAGCGCCCAGTCGGTCGCCGTCCGGCGCAGCATCGAGGCCGGCATTCACCATCTGGAAACCAGCCAGGCAGCCGTTGCCTCGGTCTCCAGCGTGCTCCAGGCGACCAACGGCTCGGTCAGCGAGGTGGACCACGGTCTCGAGGCGATCGCCAGTGCCACCGACCAGCAGCGCCGTTTCTCCGGAGACGTCGAGACCAGCATCGAGGCGATCGCCGGCATGGCCCGCGACAATACCGGCGCCGTCGAGCAGACTGCCGGCGCAGCCCACGATCTGAAGCGCCTGGCCGACGGCCTGGCCAACCTGGTCGGCCGCTTCAAGGTCTGACCGGTAGCCGGCGGCGGCGCCGAATGCCGTCGCCGGGGCCCGGCTCAGTCGGGCGACAGCTCGAGGTTTAGACCGCTGCCGTATTGCGAGCTGGTGGCCGGATTCAGGGCCTTCTGGCCAAGACTGGCGGCAATCTTGTTGACTTCGCGCAGGCGCCCGATCAGGCGTGCCAGCAGGGCATTGCGCATGCGCTCGCCGAGCTCCTCCGAAGATAGCGCCAGGGCCGAGGCATTGATCTCGACGAAGAGCGTCGGTTCGAGCGTGACCACGGTGGCGTGGCGCAGGTCGCTCGCCGGATGCAGGAAGGCGACCTCCCCGACCGGCTCGCCCGGACCGAGGCGGCAGAGCGCCTTGCCGCCGACCGATACTTCGACGCAACCGCTGATGATGATCCCGAAGACCTTGCTGTTGGTACCTTCGCGGATCAGCGCGACATTGGCGGCAACTTCGCGCCAGACCGAGACACGCAGCACCTCCCACAGTTCGATATTCTCGAACTCGGTGAAGAACTCGGTCCGGCGCAACTGTTCGAAATGCCGGTTATCCTGCGCCGTTTCGTCGTCGTCGAGAATCTGGTAGCGCACCGCCGAGAGATCCTTGGCCATTTCGGCACCGTTGCGGTAACGGCTGTACAGATCCTTCTCCAGCGCCTTGCGCAGGATCGCGTTGAGCCCCTCGGGCAGGTTCGGATTGAGCGCGGTGACCGCTGGCGCATCGGTATTGACGATCTTGTACACCAGCGTCGCCTGGTTGTTGGCGCGAAACGGCAGCCGCCCGGTGAGCAGCTGGAACATCACCACGCCGAGCGAGTAGAGGTCGGTCTTCTGGTTCAGCGGGTAGCCCTTGATCTGCTCCGGCGACATGTAGGCCGGCGAACCGACGCCCATGATGAAGGTCGAGTCGCGGTCAAGATCCTTGTTCATGTTCAGGGCCAGGCCGAAATCGGCGATCTTGGCCTCGTCGCCGGCAGCGACCATGATGTTGGCCGGCTTGATGTCGCGGTGGATGATGCCCTGGCGGTAGGCGGCATCGAGCGCCATGCAGCATTTGAAGATGATGCCGATGACCCGGTGCATCGGCAGCAGCCTGTCGATGCGACAGTGCTCCTCGAGGCTGAAGCCGTCGACGTACTCCATCGCCAGGTAGGCGAAATCGTCCTCGACGACAGCGTCGAAGACGCGCACGATGTTCGGATGATCGAGCCGGCGCGAGACCATCCCCTCGTTCTGGAACAGCTTGCGCATGCGCCGCGACATCGCCGCGCAATCCTGGCCGAAGCGGATCACCTTGACCGCCACCTGGCGCGCATTGTCCGGATCGTCGCAAAGATAGACGGTGGCGGTGGCCCCCTTGCCCAGCTCGCGGATGACGCGGTACTTGCCTATTGATTCCATGTCCGGTGCGTTCGGAAAAACCTTTGAACCGATGCTAGCACGAGGTTTCGGCCAGCACTGTAAACAAGTGTAGACAAAAAGTTCCCGGCGGCTCTTGAAAGGCGCCGGAGCATCCCCATCTAGCGAACAGCCTTTTTGGAGAAACACCATGTCCAACCCGGAAATCCCGCAGGAAAACCTGAACGCAGAAACGCCGGCCGCCGGCGAATCGCACATCGACACGCTGCCCAGCCTCGAGGAGCAGCTGCGCGCCCTCGAACTGAAGGTCGCCGAAACCCACGACGCCTGGCTGCGCGCCAAGGCCGAGGGCGAGAACATCCGCCGCCGCGCCCAGGAAGACATCAGCAAGGCGCACAAATTCGCTGTCGAGAAATTCGCCGGCGAACTGCTGGCCGTCAAGGACAGCCTCGAGGCGGCGCTGGCCGTGCCCGAGCAGACCGTGGACAGCTTCCAGTCCGGCGTCGAACTGACCCTCAAGCAACTGGTTTCGGCTTTCGAAAAGAATGCGCTGATCGAAGTCAATCCGGTCGGCGAGAAGTTCGACCCGCACCAGCACCAGGCGATCGGCATGGTCGATTCGGAGCAGGAAGCCAACACCGTCGTCACCGTCCTGCAGAAGGGCTACCTGATCGCCGACCGCGTCCTGCGTCCGGCCCTGGTCATGGTCGCCAAGGGCAAATAGCAAAAATCGCCGTTTTTTACGGTCGACCGTAAAAAACCGCTTGAAATCGGGATCGCCATCCCCACTTCACGAACATCGGTAATTCACTTTCAGGAAAGAACATCATGGGCAAGATCATCGGTATCGACCTCGGCACCACCAACAGCTGCGTCGCCATCATGGAAGGCGGCACCCCCAAGGTCATCGAGAACGCGGAAGGCGCGCGCACCACGCCGTCGATCATCGGCTACACCGAAGACGGCGAGATCCTGGTCGGCGCCCCGGCCAAGCGCCAGGCCGTGACCAACCCGAAGAACACGCTGTACGCGGTCAAGCGCCTGATCGGCCGCCGCTTCGAAGAGAAGGAAGTGCAGAAGGACATCGCCCTGATGCCCTTCAAGATCACCAAGGCCGACAATGGCGACGCCTGGGTCGAAGCGCGCGACAAGAAGATCGCGCCGCCGCAGGTCTCCGCCGAAGTGCTGCGCAAGATGAAGAAGACCGCCGAAGACTACCTCGGCGAGGAAGTCACCGAAGCCGTCATCACCGTGCCGGCCTACTTCAACGACAGCCAGCGCCAGGCCACCAAGGACGCCGGCCGCATCGCCGGTCTGGAAGTCAAGCGCATCATCAACGAGCCGACCGCCGCTGCCCTCGCCTTCGGCATGGACAAGGTCGCCGGCAAGGACAAGAAGATCGCCGTCTATGACCTCGGCGGCGGCACCTTCGACATCTCCATCATCGAAATCGCCGACGTCGATGGCGAAAAGCAGTTCGAAGTGTTGGCCACCAACGGCGACACCTTCCTCGGTGGCGAAGACTTCGACCAGCGCCTGATCGACTACATCATCGACGAATTCAAGAAGGAATCCGGCACCGACCTGAAGAAGGACGTGCTCGCCCTGCAACGCCTCAAGGAAGCCGCCGAAAAGGCCAAGATCGAGCTGTCCTCCAGCCAGCAGACCGAAATCAACCTGCCCTACATCACCGCCGACGCCTCCGGTCCGAAGCACCTGGCGCTGAAGATCACCCGTGCCAAGTTCGAGTCGCTGGTCGACGAACTGATCGAGCGCACCGTCGCCCCCTGCCTGACCGCGCTGAAGGATGCCGGCTGCAAGGTCGGCGACATCGACGACGTGATCCTGGTCGGCGGCCAGTCGCGCATGCCGAAGGTGCAGGAGAAGGTCAAGGAAGTGTTCGGCAAGGAGCCGCGCAAGGACGTCAACCCGGATGAAGCCGTCGCCGTCGGCGCCGCCATCCAGGGCGGCGTGCTGCAAGGCGAAGTCAAGGACGTGCTGCTGCTCGACGTGACCCCGCTGTCGCTCGGCATCGAGACGCTGGGCGGCATCATGACCAAGCTGATCCAGAAGAACACCACGATCCCGACCAAGGCCAGCCAGGTCTTCTCCACCGCCGACGACAACCAGTCCGCCGTGACCATCCACGTGCTGCAGGGCGAACGCGAAGTCGCCTCCGGCAACAAGAGCCTCGGCCAGTTCAACCTGGAAGGCATCCCGCCGGCCCCGCGCGGCACGCCGCAGATCGAGGTCATCTTCGACATCGACGCCAACGGCATCATGCACGTCACCGCCAAGGACAAGGCCACCGGCAAGGAAAACAAGATCACCATCAAGGCCAACTCCGGCCTGAGCGAAGAAGAAATTCAACGCATGGTCAAGGACGCCGAGCTGCACGCCGAGGAAGACAAGAAGGCGCACGAACTCGCCGACGCCCGCAACCAGGCCGACGGCATGGTGCACATGGTCAAGAAGTCCCTGACCGAGTACGGCGACAAGCTCGACGCTGCCGAGAAGGAAGCCATCGAAGCGGCGATCAAGGATGTCGAGGACGTGCTGCGCGACGGCGACAAGGACGTCATCACCGCCAAGACCGAAGCCCTGTCGGCCGCCGCCCAGAAGCTGGGTGAAAAGATGTACGCCCAGCAGCAGGCCGAAGCCGGTGCCGCCGGTGCCGCCGGTGGCGAGCAGCCGAAGGAAAAGACCGTCGAAGGCGATGTCGTCGATGCCGAATTCACGGAAGTGAACAAGGACAAGAAGTAATTCCTGGCCTGAGCACGCGGCGCCGAGCCTTCCGGAGACCTCCGGCGGCGCTCGGCGCCTTTGTCACATAGACGGGACCACAGCATGTCTAAACGCGACTTTTACGAAATCCTCGGCGTCAACCGCGATGCGGCCGACGACGAGATCAAGAAGGCCTACCGCAAGCTGGCGATGAAATACCACCCCGACCGCAACCCGGACAATCCGGCGGCCGAGGAAAAGTTCAAGGAAGCCAAGGAAGCCTACGAAATCCTGTCGGACGCGCAGAAGCGCGCCGCCTACGACCAGTACGGCCACGCCGGCGTCGACCCGCAAGCCGGCATGGGCGGTTTCGGCGGCGGTGGCGGCGGCGCCGGTTTTGCCGACGCCTTCGGCGGCATCTTCGACGAAATCTTCGGTGGCCGGGGCGGTGGCGGCGGTGGGCGCTCGAACATCTACCGCGGCGCCGACCTGCGCTACAACCTCGAGATCACCCTCGAACAGGCAGCGCACGGTACCGAGACCAAGATCCGCATCCCGACGATGGAGGAATGCGACGCCTGCCACGGCTCCGGCGCCAAGGCCGGCACCCAGCCGAAGACCTGCCCGACCTGTAACGGTTCCGGCCAGGTCCGCCTGCAACAGGGCTTCTTCTCGATCCAGCAGACCTGCCACAAGTGCCACGGCACCGGCCGCTTCATTGCCGACCCGTGCAAATCCTGTGGCGGCGCCGGCCGCATCAAGCAGCACAAGACGCTGGCGGTGAAGATTCCGGCCGGTGTGGACGAAGGCGATCGCATCCGGCTGGCCGGCGAAGGCGAACACGGCGTCAACGGCGGCCCACCGGGCGACCTCTACGTGCAGATCCACCTCAAGCAGCACGCGGTGTTCCAGCGCGACCACAACGACCTGCACTGCGAGATGCCGATCTCCTTCACCACCGCGGCACTCGGCGGCGAGATCGAGATCCCGACGCTGGATGGCGCCGCAGCCATCAAGATTCCGCCGGAAACCCAGTCCGGGCGGGTCTTCCGCCTGCGCGGCAAGGGCATCAAGGGCGTCCGCAGCCATACCCACGGCGACCTGATGTGCCACGTCGTCGTCGAGACGCCGGTCAACCTCACCGACCGCCAGAAGGAACTGCTGCGCGAACTGGAAGAATCGAGCAAGGACTCCGACCACAAGCACAACCCCCGCGCCAAGTCGTGGATGGACAAGGTCCGGGAGTTCTTCGGAGAATAATTTCCGGACCTTGCCCAGTACCGCCAAAGGCGCCGGCAAAACCGGCGCCTTTTTTCTGGCTTGCCCGCAAACGCCTCTCCACTGCTAGAATCGGACGGTCGACCATGGGGGAGAGCAAAAAAATGAAATTCCTGAAACGACTCGGAGCCGCTGCCGTCATCGCGCTGTCGGCAAGCAGTTGGGCCGATAACGGCATCACCGACACGACCGTCACGCTCGGCATGTCGGCGCCTTTCTCCGGGCCGAACGGCGCCTACGGCGAGGACATGCGGCAGACCGTCGAACGCTACTTCGACCAGGTCAACAAGGGCGGCGGCATCAACGGCCGCAAGCTGCAACTGGTCGCCCTCGACGACGGCTACGAAACCGAGCGCACGGTTGCCAACACACGCACGCTGATCAACGACAAGAAGGTCTTCGCGCTGCTCTCCTTCTACGGTTCGAGCCCGACCACCGAAGCCATGAACACCGTCTTCGGCCCGGCCGGCGTACCGCTGGTCGGCACCATTTCGGGCGCCGCGACGCTGCGCCAGCCGATCTCGGCCAATCCGAACTCGCGGCTGATGTTCCATGTCCGCGCCAGCTACGCCGACGAAACCGAGGCGATCGTCAATCAGATGGTTTCGATCGGCCTGCGCAGCATCGCCGTCTTCTACCAGAACGACGGCTTCGGCAAGGCCGGTCTCGAAGGCGTCGCCGCGGCGCTGAAGAAACATAACCTGGCGCCGTCGGCGGTCGGCACCGTCGAGCGCAATTCGCTCGACGTCAATGCCGCGGTTCAGGCAATTGCCAAGAGCAACCCCCAGGCGGTCGTCATGGTCACGCTGTACAAGCCGACCGCGGCCTTCGTCCGGGCGATGAAGCGGGCCGGCCAGAATCCGATGTTCATGACACTATCGCCGGTCGGCACCGAGCAACTGGTCCAGGAACTCGGTCCGGAAGCCCGCGGCATCGGCATCTCGCAGGTCGTGCCCTACCCCTGGAACGACATCGTGCCGGTCGTCCGCGATTACCAGAAGCTCGCCGCCAAGGCCGGCAGCTATTCCTACTACGGCCTCGAGGCCTACCTGACCGCGCGCACGATGGTCGAAGGCCTGCGCCGCGCCGGCCGCGACCTCAGCCGCGACAAGCTGATCAGTTCGCTGGAAAGCATCAGCAACGTCGATTTCGGCGGCTACCGCGTCAATTATTCGCCGACCGCGCGCCACGGTTCGCGCTTCGTCGAACTGACCGTGATCGGCCCGGGCGGCAAGGTCCTGCGCTGAGACACTGACGGTCGACACGAAAAAACGGCCCGTTTTCACGGGCCGTTTCCGTTTTTCCGGCGAGGGCGCTCAGGCGCGGCGCCAGGTGGTTCCCTGCGGACTGTCGTCGAGGACGATGCCGGCCGCCTTGAGTTCGTCGCGGACCCGGTCGGCGGTGGCGAAATCGCGCGCCTTCTTGGCATCGGCACGCTGGGCGATCAGGGCCTCGATCGCCGCCTCGTCGAGCCCGCCGGCGGCCGGGCCGGCGCGCAGGTAGGCCAGCGGCTCGCGTTCGAGCAGGCCGATGACGCCGCCGAGTGCCTTGAGCAGGCCGGACAGTGCAGCCGATTTCTGGCGGTTGGCTTCGGCCGCCAGTTCGAAGAGCACGGCGATCGCGCCGTGCGAATCGAAGTCCTCGTTCAGCGCGGCGGAGAAACGGGCTGCGAAATCCTGCGTCCAGTCGATGTCGACCGTCAGCGGCGGCACGTCGCGCAGCGTGAAATAGAGGCTGTCGAGCGAACGCCGGGCGTCGTCGAGATGGGCATCCGAGTAGTTGAGCGGGCTGCGGTAGTGGGCGCGCAGGATGAAGAAGCGGACGACTTCGGCGTCGTAGTTCTCGAGCACGGTGCGGATGGTGAAGAAATTGCCCAGGGATTTCGACATCTTTTCGTTGTCGACCCTGACAAAACCGTTGTGCATCCAGTAATTGACGTAGCTGCAGCAGTTGGCGCCCTCGGACTGGGCGATCTCGTTCTCGTGGTGCGGGAACTGCAGGTCCTGACCGCCGCCGTGGATGTCGAAGTGCTTGCCGAGCAGCGACGAGCTCATCGCCGAGCATTCGATGTGCCAGCCCGGACGCCCGTCGCCCCAGCGCGACGGCCAGGCCGGCTCGCCGGCCTTGGCCCGCTTCCAGAGGACGAAGTCGAGCGGATCCTGCTTGGCGTTATCGACCTCGACACGTTCACCGGCGCGCAAGTCGTCGAGCGACTTGCCCGAGAGCTTGCCGTAGCCCGGGAACTTGCGCACCGCGTAATTGACGTCGCCGTCTGCCGCCTGGTAGGCCAGGCCGTTCTGCTCGAGCTGGCTGATGATGTCCTGCATCTGCGGCACGAACTCGGTCGCCCGCGGCTCGTGGTCCGGACGGAGCACGCCGAGGGCGTCGGCATCCTCGTGCATGTAGGCGATGAAGCGATCGGTCAGCTGCTGGATCGTCTCGCCGTTCTCGGCAGCACGACGGATGATCTTGTCATCGATGTCGGTGATGTTGCGCACATAGGTGACGTCGTAGCCGGAAGCCTTGAGCCAGCGGTACACCATGTCGAAGACGACCATCACGCGGGCGTGACCGAGGTGACAGTAGTCGTAAACCGTCATGCCACAGACATACATGCGAACCTTGTTGGCCTCGATCGGTTCGAATATCTGCTTTTCGCGCTTGAGTGAGTTGAATATCTTTAGCATGACGGAATGAAAAGAAGTGTAGGAACGCTCGCCAAACCTATGGCTTCTACCGCTTCTTTGGTAGAATTGAGCGATTGAAAACCTCGGAAATTATAGCACGGCGATGACCTCCAAATCCTTGATCCAGCCTCGCTTCCGGACGCTCCGCGCGTTGGCTTTCGGCCTCTCCATCGGCTTTGCCGCCCCGGTTTTTGCCGACAACCTGCCCGACATCCAGCGCCTGATCAAGCATGGCCAGCACGCGCAGGCCCTGGAAAAAGTCGACCAGTACCTGAGCAGCCGGCCGAAGGATGCCCAGGGTCGCTTCCTCAAGGGTCTGATCCTCACCGAGATGAACCGTCCGGCCGACGCCATCGGCGTATTCACCAAGCTCTCCGAGGACTACCCGGAACTGCCCGAGCCGTACAACAACCTCGCCGTCCTCTACGCCCAGCAGAAGCAGTACGACAAGGCGCGCACGGCGCTGGAAATGGCGATCCGCACGCACCCGTCCTACGCCATCGCCTACGAGAACCTCGGCGACGTCTACGCCAAGCTGGCCAGCCAGGCCTACGACAAGGCCCTCCAGCTCGACGGCGCCAACGCCACGACACAGAACAAGCTGGCCCTGATCCGCGACCTGATCAGCACCTCCGGCAAGGGCAACGTCAAGCCGCCGGCCCCGGCCGCGATCGCCGCCGCCCCGGCACCGGTTGCGGTGCAGCCGGCCAAGCCGGCCGTCGCCCCGAGCGCGACCGTGGTCACGACGACGCCTGGCGCCGCCGCACCGGTCGCCGCCCCCACCCCTGCGGCCAGCCCGGTGGCCGCCGCCGTCGACAGCAAGCCGGCCGCGGCGCCGGCCCATGACGCCGCCAGCGACGACGTCGCCAAGGCCATCACCGCCTGGGCCAAGGCTTGGTCGCGCAAGGACATGAAGGCTTACCTGGCCGCCTACGCCAGCGACTTCAACACCCCCAAGGGAATGGGCCGCAAGGCCTGGGAGGCCGAGCGCCAGCAGCGCATTGGCGACCGCCCGGGCAAGATCTCGGTGACCGTCGACGATCCGGTGATCACGATCAACGGTGACCGCGCCACCGCCCGCTTCCGTCAGCACTACCAGGCGCCCGGCCTGAACAGCTCGAGCAGCAAGACCCTGGTCTTCGTCCGCTCGGGTGGCAAGTGGCTGATCAAGGAAGAAAACGCCCGCTGATGCGCAAGACGAAGCTGGTCCTGCCAGCCCTGATCGGGCTGGCTGTCGTCGCTGCGGCAATCCATTTTCTCGGTGAGAACGACGTGCCGGTCACGGCTGCGCCGGCCACCGCCTCGCTCGACCAGCCGTTGCCGGTGTGGCCGGTCAGCACACCGGCCGGCAACGCCGCTGCAACGCTGCCGGCAACGGTCTCCGACGGCGGTCCGGAAGCACAGCTGACGCGCATCTTCGGCGAGATCGAACGGCGTGAGCTGGGCAACGCGCTGCAGCTGACCGAGGCGCTGCTCCAGCAATACCCGAACTACCGGCTGGCACACCTGATCAAGGGCGACCTGCTGCTCGCCCGGGTGCATCCGATCGAAGGCTTCGGCGCCGCCCGCGGCGCCTCCGCCGAACAGGTCGCCGACCTCCGCGCCGAGGCGCTCAAGCGCCTCCAGGCCTACCGCGACAGACCGCAGGCCGACTACGTCCCGCGCTATCTGCTGCAGATGCGCCCGGACCAGCGCTACGCCGTCGTCGTCGACACCCGCCGCTCGCGCCTCTATCTCTACGAGAACGACCGCAGCAACGGCGGCCGGCCGCGCTTCGTCGCCGACTACTACATCACCCAGGGCAAACTCGGTGCCGACAAGTTCGCCGAGGGCGACAAGAAGACGCCGATCGGCGTCTATCACGTCACCGCCGACCTGTCGCGGCAGAAGCTGCCCGACCTCTACGGCAACGGTGCCTTCCCGATCAATTATCCGAACGAGTGGGACCGCCGGCGCGGTCGCGGCGGCAGCGGCATCTGGCTGCACGGCACGCCTTCCGACACCTTCGCCCGGCCGCCGCTCGCCTCCGACGGTTGCGTCGTGCTCACCAACCAGGACCTCGAAGCGATCCGCAACAACCTGCAGGTCGGCCTGACGCCGGTGATCATCAGCCCGGAAGTCGAGTGGCTGTCGCTCGACGACTGGAGCAAGGAACGCGACGAACTCAACCGGACCATCGAGAACTGGCGGGCCGACTGGGAAAGCCGCGACAGCGACCGCTACCTGTCGCATTACTCGCGCGAGTTCAACGCCGGCGGCCAGGGCTACGCCGACTTCGCCGCGCAGAAGCGCCAGGTCAATGCCGGCAAGAGCTGGATCAAGCTCAGCCTCGACAACCTCTCGGTGTTCCGCAACCCGGGCAAGGAAGAAGTCGTGGTCGTCACCTTCGACCAGGACTACCGCAGCAACAACCTCAACAACCGCATGAAGAAGCGCCAGTACTGGGTGCGCGAAGGCGGTCAATGGAAGATCATCTACGAAGGAGCCGCCTGACATGAAGAAAATGCTCGGCATTTTTGCCGCCCTGACGCTGTCGACCGTCAACGCCTGGGCCGCCCCCACCGTCGAACTGCAGACCAGCATGGGCAACATCGTCGTCGAACTCGATGCCGACAAGGCGCCGAAAAGCGTCGCCAACTTCCTGCAGTACGCCAAGGACGGCTTCTACGCCGGCACCGTGTTCCACCGCGTGATCCCCGGCTTCATGATCCAGGGCGGAGGTTTCGATGCGAACATGAACCAGAAGAAGCCGCGCGAACCGATCGAGAACGAGGCCAGGAACGGCCTCAAGAACCGCCGCGGCACGATCGCGATGGCGCGGACGATGGAGCCGCACTCGGCCACCGCCCAGTTCTTCATCAACCACGCCGACAACCTGGCGCTCGACTACCCGAGCCGCGACGGCTGGGGCTACGCGGTCTTCGGCAAGGTCGTCAGCGGCATCGAGGTGGTCGACAAGATCGCCGACGTGCGCACCGGCAACGCCGGCTTCCACCAGAACGTGCCGGTCAAGCCGGTCGTCATCCAGAACGTCAGAATCATTTCCGAAAAGTAAGGACCCCACCATGATCAAGCTCACCACCAACTTCGGCGTCATCAGCCTCGAACTCGACGCCGAGAAGGCGCCGAAGACGGTCGCCAACTTCATCGCCTACGTCGAGGCCGGCCACTACGACAACACCATCTTCCACCGCGTGATCAAGAACTTCATGATCCAGGGTGGCGGCATGGAACCCGGGATGAACCAGAAGGAAACCCGCGCCCCGATCGAGAACGAAGCCGGCAACGGCCTGAAGAACGTCCGCGGCAGCATCGCCATGGCCCGCACCGGCGACCCGCATTCGGCCACCGCCCAGTTCTTCATCAACACCGTCGACAACGACTTCCTCGACTTCAAGGCGCCGTCCGGCCAGGGCTGGGGCTACTGCGTCTTCGGCCAGGTCGTCGACGGCATGGACGTGGTCGACAAGATCCGCGCCGTGCGCACCGGCAACAAGGGCTTCCACCAGGACGTGCCGGTCGAGGACGTGATCATCGAAAAAGCGGAAGTGGTTTGATCCTCTTCGCATCCGATCTGCACCTGTCGCCCCGGTCACCCGGGGCGACGCGCTTGTTCCTCGACTTTCTCGGCGGCCGCGCCCGCCAGGCCAGCGAACTCTACCTGCTCGGCGACCTGTTCGAGACCTGGATCGGCGATGACGACATCGACGATCCGGACAACGTCGCCATCGTCGCCGCGCTGCGCGCCGCCGCCGACAGCGGCGTGAACATCGCGGTCATGCACGGCAACCGCGATTTCCTGCTCGGCGAAGCCTTCGCCGCCGCCGCCGGCGTTCGCCTGATCGACGAGCCCTACATCCTGTCCACCGCCGAATGGCAGTTCGTGCTCGCCCACGGCGACGCCCTCTGCCTCGACGACGGCGAGTACATGCGTTTTCGCGACCAGGTGCGCAGCCAGGTCTGGCAAAGCGCCTTCCTCGCCCGGCCGCTCGCCGAACGGCGGGCCATTGCCGCCCAGATGCGCGCCGCCAGCGAAGCCAGCCAGCGCGACAAGCACAATCCCTACACCGACCTGCAGCCGGCGGCGACCGAGGACTTCCTGCGCCAGCACGGCTACGCCACCTTCATTCACGGCCACACCCACCAGCCGGCGACGCACGATCACATCGTCGACGGCATCCACGTCGAACGCTGGGTGCTCGCCGACTGGCACGAAGAGCGCGGCGAATGCCTAGTCTGGGATGGCGAGGTGCTGCGCCGCGAAGCCGTGCTCCCTGAAAAACGGGCCTGAACGCGTGTCGACCGTCAGCACCGCCCTCGACATCCTGCGCGATGTCTTCGGCTACCCCGCCTTCCGTGGCGCCCAGGCCGAGATCATCGGCCATGTCGCCGGTGGCGGCGATGCCCTGGTATTGATGCCGACCGGCGGCGGCAAGAGCCTCTGCTACCAGATTCCGGCGCTGCTGCGCCCGGGCTGCGCCATCGTCGTCTCGCCCCTGATCGCGCTGATGCAGGACCAGGTCGACGCGCTCACCCAGCTCGGCGTCCGCGCCGCCGTGCTCAACTCGACGCTGGCCTGGCAGGAGGCGCAGGCGGTCGAGCAGGCGATGTTCAGCGGCGGCCTCGACCTTGTCTACATCGCCCCCGAGCGCCTGCTGCTCGAGCGCACGCTGGCGATGCTCGACGCCCTCTACACGGCCGGCAAGCTGGCGCTGTTCGCGATCGACGAAGCCCACTGCGTGTCGCAATGGGGCCACGATTTCCGCCCGGAATACCTGCAGCTGTCGGCACTGCACGAACGCTACCCGCGGGTGCCGCGGATCGCCCTGACCGCCACCGCCGACCAGGCGACACGCAACGAGATGCTCGCCCGCCTCGGCCTCGGCGAGGCGCGGGTCTTCCTCTCCAGCTTCGACCGCCCGAACATCCGCTACACCGTGGTGGAAAAGGACAACGCCAAGAAGCAACTGCTCACTTTCCTGGCCGGCCGCCAGGGCCAGGCCGGCATCGTCTATTGCCTGTCGCGCAAGAAGGTCGAGGAAACCGCCGAATGGCTCTCCGCCCAGGGCTATCCGGCATTGCCCTACCACGCCGGCCTGCCGGCCCAGGAGCGCGCCGCCAACCAGCGCCGCTTCCTGCGCGAGGAAGGCCTGATCATGTGCGCGACGATCGCTTTCGGCATGGGCATCGACAAGCCGGACGTGCGCTTCGTCGCCCACCTCGACCTGCCGAAAAGCATCGAGGCCTACTACCAGGAAACCGGCCGCGCCGGCCGCGACGGCGAGCCGTCGGAGGCCTGGATGGCCTACGGCATGCAGGACGTCGCGCTGCAGCACGCGCGCATCGCCGAATCGGGTGCCGGCGAAGGCCAGAAGATTCTCGAGTCGCAACGCCTGACCGCGCTGCTCGCCTACTGCGAGGCGCCGCGCTGCCGTCGCCAGGTGCTGCTCAACTATTTCGGCGAACAACGCGAGCCTTGCGGCAACTGCGACGTCTGCGCCGACCCGCCGGAACTGTGGGACGGCACGCTGGCGGCGCAGAAGGCGCTGTCGGCGATCTTCCGCACCGGCATGCGCTTCGGTGTCAGCCACCTGAGCGACGTGCTGCGCGGCAAGGCCAGCGACAAGGTCCGCCAGTACGGCCACGATCAGCTGCCGACCTTCGGCGTCGGCAGCGACCTCGACGAACACGCCTGGAAAAGCGTTTTCCGCCAGCTCGCCGCAGCCGGCCTGGTCCATGTCGACATGGCCGAGCACGGCGCGCTGCAGCTCACCGACGCTGCCCGCGAAGTGCTCAAGGGACAGCGCCAGGTCCAGTTGCGCCGGCCGCTCAAACGCAAGTCGTCGCCATCGCGCAGCAGCAGCGCTGCGGTCAGCGACCTGGCCCCGGCCGACGAGGCGCTGTTCCAGCTGCTGCGCAAGTGGCGCGCCGACACCGCCCGCGAGCAGGGAGTGCCGGCCTATGTCATCCTCCACGACAAGACGCTGCGCGAACTCGCCGAAACGCGACCGGTCAGCCACGGCCTGCTCGCCGGCATCACCGGCATGGGCAGCGCCAAGATCGAGCATTACGGCGAGGAACTGCTGCAACTGATCCGCAACGAGGGCTGAAGCATGAACCATCAGGACCGCATCAACGCCGGGCTGGCCGGCATCGTCGTCGGCGCGCTGGTCGCCTCCGGCATCGCCCCGTACGACCGCGTCACCTGGCTGATGGAAGTGGCGCCGGTACTGATCGCGCTGCCGCTGCTCTACGTCACCCGGCACAGCTACCCGCTGACGGCGCTGCTCTACGTGCTGATCGCCATCCACGCGCTGGTGCTGATCGGCGGCGGCGCCTACACCTACGCCCGGGTGCCGCTCGGCTTCTGGCTGCAGGACCTGTTGGGCACGGCGCGCAATCCTTACGACAAGATCGGGCATTTCCTGCAGGGCTTCGTGCCGGCGCTGGTCGCCCGCGAAATCCTGCTGCGCGGCGACTGGGTCCGCGGCGCGAAGATGAGCGCCTTCCTCTGCATCTGCGTGGCGCTGGCGATCAGCGCCTGCTACGAGCTGATCGAGTGGGCAGCGGCGCTGTTGATGGGCCAGGGCGCCGACGAATTCCTCGGCACCCAGGGTGACGAGTGGGACACCCAGTCGGACATGTTCATGGCGCTGATCGGCGCCGCCAGCGCATTGCTGCTGCTCTCGCACCGGCACGACCGGCAACTGGCCGGACTGCGGAAAAACGCCGCGGGCAGCGGTCGACCGTAACACTGACGGTCGACCGGCCGTTTCCGGCAAAAATCAGAGACAGAGCGCGTCCGGATCGGCCCGCATCAGGCGCTTGTTCATCTTGCCGACGCTGGTCTTGACCAGCGTCTTGACGAAGCGCACCTGAAGCAGCACGCCGTAGCGTGAAATCCCCTCGGCCTCGATTGCGTGCGCGGCAAAATTGCGTAGTGCGTGCTCACTGACCTGGCCGACGAAGTCGGGCTTGAGCAGCACCAGCGCCAGCGGCCGCTCGCCCCACTTGTCGTCGGGCACGCCGATCACCGCCACCTCGTGCACCGCCTCGTGCTTGGCGATGATGTCCTCGAGCTGCAGCGACGAGGTCCATTCGCCGCCGGTCTTGATCACGTCCTTGATCCGGTCGGTGACCTTGAGGTAACCGGCCGGGTTGATGTTGCCGATGTCGGCGGTGTGCAGGTAGCCGCCGGCCCACAGTTCCTCGGAGGCTTCCGGTGCGCCGACATAGCCCTGGGTCAGCCAGGGCGCGCGGACGACGACCTCGCCGGTGGCCTTGCCGTCATGGGCGACATCGTGCAGCTGCGGATCGACCACGCGCAGGTCGACCAGCGGCAGCGGCCGCCCGGTCTTGGCGCGGATCACCGCCTGCGCCTCGATGTCGAGCGCGAGATCGGCGGTATCGAGATGGGCGATCGACAGCACCGGGCAGGTTTCCGACATGCCGTAGCCGGAGAACAGGTCCATGCCCAGCTTCTGCGCGGCGATCGCCATCGCCTCGGGCAGCGCGGCGCCGCCGATGAGGATCTTGAGCTTCGAGAAATCGGTCTCGCGCGCCTTGGCGTGGCTGAGGATCATGTGCAGGATGGTCGGCACGCAATGCGAGAAGCTGACGCCCTCCTCGTGGATCAGGCGGCAGATCACGTCGGGCTGGTAGCGCCCGGGATAGACCTGCTTCAGCCCCATCATCGTCGCCAGGTAGGGAAAGCCCCAGGCGTGCACGTGGAACATCGGCGTCATCGGCATGTACACGTCGTCGCGATGGATGTGCCCCTGGCGGTGCGCGCCGCCGAGGACCGAGGCGACGCCGAGGGTGTGCAGGACGAGCTGGCGGTGGCTGAAATAGACGCCCTTCGGATTGCCGGTCGTGCCGGTGGTGTAGAAGGTCGTCGCCTGGGCGTTCTCGTCGAAATCCGGAAAATCGTAGTCGGGCGATGCCGCCGCCAGCATCGCCTCGTACTCGGCAGCGGCGGCTACCGGCGCCGCCGGCATGACCGGCTCGTCGGAAATCAGCACGAAGGTCTTCACCGTTTCCAGCTTGCCGGCGATCTCGGCGAGGATGGGGAAGAACTCGCTGTTGACCATCAGCACGTCGGCGCCGGCATGGTTCAGCGTGTACAGGATCTGTTCGGGACTGAGACGGACATTCACCGTCTGCAGGATGGCGCCCATCATCGGCACCGCGAAGAAGCTCTCGAGGTAGCGATGGCTGTCCCAGTCCATCATCGCCACCGTCTGCCCGGCTTCGACGCCGAGCCCGGCAAGACCGTCGGCAAGGCGGCCGATGCGCTGGCGCAGGGTCCGGTAGTCGTGGCGGACCCGGCCCTGGTAGCAGATTTCATGATCGGCCGCGGTCGCCAGTGGCGTCAGCAGCAGCTGCTTGATCAACAGCGGATATTGATAGGCCGACGCGGTCGACCGGACGATTTTCACCGGCATGCTGCCCTCCCCGATTGTTTTATGTGTGACGAAAACTTTTCGGGGATTTTACGCCCGCCGTCAGCCGGCGGGATCAGCGATGACGACTGCCGCTCCGGTGTTTTTGCGGTCCACCCGGGTTTTGCCCCGATTTTGCCGCCGGCGCCCCGCGCCCCGGCTGCGGCTTGCGCGGCCCGCGCGGTGGCTGCGGCGGTCGCGGGGTGGCCACCGCCGACTGTTCGAAGCCGGCAATGACGACCCGCTCGAGCGTGCGCTTGATCAGCTTCTCGATGTCCTTCAGCTGCGGGCGCTCGTCATGGCAGACCAGCGACACGGCCTCGCCGGCCATGCCGGCACGGCCGGTGCGGCCGATGCGGTGGACGTAGTCCTCGGGCACGTTGGGCAGTTCATAGTTGATCACGTAGGGCAGCGCGTCGATGTCGATGCCACGCGCCGCGATGTCGGTGGCCACCAGCGCCACCAGCTTGCCTTCCTTGAACTCGGAGAGGACGCGGGTCCGTGCGCCCTGCGACTTGTCGCCGTGGATCGCCGCCGCCTTGATGCCGGCCTTGTCCAGCGTCCGCGCCAGCGCGTCGGCGCCGTGCTTGGTCCGGGCGAAGACCAGCACCTGGTGCCAGCCGTGCGTCTGGAACAGGTGGCAGAGCAGTTCCTTCTTGCGTTCGCGGTCGGTCTCGATGACCTTCTGGGTCACCGTCTCGGCCGCCGTGTTGCGCGGCGCGACATCGACCGACACCGGCTTGTTGAGCAGGCCGGCGGCGAGCTCGCGGATTTCCGGCGAGAAGGTCGCCGAGAACAGCAGGTTCTGGCGCTTCTGTGGCAGCAGCGCGATGACCTTGCGGATGTCGCGGATGAAGCCCATGTCGAGCATGCGGTCGGCTTCGTCGAGGACGAAAATCTCGATGGCCGAGAGGTCGACCGTGCGCTGCTGGACGTGATCGAGCAGCCGACCTGGCGTCGCCACCAGGATGTCCACGCCGCGGCGCAGGTTGGCGATCTGCGGGTTGATGCCGACGCCGCCGAAGACGGCCAGCGAGTTGATCGGCAGATGCTTGCCGTAGGTGCGCACGCTTTCCTCGACCTGGATCGCGAGTTCGCGGGTCGGCGTCAGCACCAGCACGCGCGGCGTCTTGGCAATGCGCGTCAGGCGGTCGTTCGACCCGCTCGCCAGCAGGTGCAGGATGGGCAGCGTGAAACCGGCGGTCTTACCGGTGCCGGTCTGCGCCGTGGCCATCAGGTCATGGCCGGCAAGCACCGCGGGAATCGCCTGCTGCTGGATCGGGGTCGGCGTGTCGTAGCCCTGTTCGGCAACGGCGCGCTGGATTTCGGCCTTGAGGCCGAGTTCGGAAAAATGCATGGACAACTCCAAAGGCGGACGCCCGGCCGTAGCCGGGAGTCCGCACGGAAAATCAGATCAGGGAAAGGCCGCGCTCGAGGTCGGCCTGCAGATCCTCGACCGCTTCCAGGCCGACCGCGATGCGCAGCAGGCCTTCGTTGATGCCGGCGGCGGCCCGGGCTTCCGGGGAAATGCGGCCGTGCGTGGTCGAGGCGGGATGGGTGATGGTGGTCTTGGTGTCGCCGAGATTGGCGGTGATCGAAAGCAGGCGGCAGTTATCCACCACCGTCCAGGCCTGCTCGCGGGCGCCCTTGACCTCGAAGGAGACGATGGCGCCGCCGCTGGCCTGCTGCGTCTGCGCCAGCGCGTATTGCGGGTGCGAAGGCAGCCCGGGATAGAAGACGCGGGCGACCTTGGGGTGCGCTTCCAGCCAGTGAGCGAGGCGGGCGGCGTTGGCAGCCTGCGCCTCGATCCGGATCTTCAGCGTTTCCAGGCCCTTGAGCAGGACCCAGGCGTTGAATGCCGACAGCGTCGGCCCGGCGGTGCGCAGGTACTTGAAGACTTCCTCGGTCAGCTTCTTCGGCCCGCAGACGGCGCCGCCGAGGACACGCCCCTGGCCGTCGATGTACTTGGTCGCCGAATGGACGACGAGGTCGGCGCCCATGGCCAGCGGCTTCTGCAGGATCGGCGTGCAGAAGCAGTTGTCGACGGCGACCAGGATGCCGTGGGCGTGGGCGATCGCGGTCAACGCTCGGATATCGGCAATTTCGGTCAGCGGATTCGACGGCGTTTCCAGGAAGAACAGCCTGGTTTCCGGGCGGATCGCCGCTTCCCAGGCCGCCGGGTCGGTATGCGAGACGAAGGTGGTGGTGATGCCGGTGCGCGACAGGATGTTGTTGAACAGCTGCACGGTGGCGCCGAACAGGCTGTTCGAGGCGACGATGTGATCGCCCTGCTTGAGGTGCGCCAGGCACAGCGCCATGATCGCCGCCATGCCGCTGGCCGTGGCAACGCAATCCTCGGCGCCTTCAAGCGCCGCCAGGCGCTCCTCGAACATGCTCACGGTCGGGTTGGAGAAGCGCGCGTAGACATTGCCCTCCTCCTCGCCGGAGAAGCGCTTCGCTGCCTGCGCGGCGCTGCCGAAAACGAAGCTCGACGTCAGGTAGAGCGCCTCGGCATGCTCGCCGAACTGGCTGCGCTCCTGGCCGGCGCGGACGGCCAGCGTTTCCGGGCGGTAGTCGGGACGATCGGCCATCATTCCTGTCCGCCGTTGGCCAGGCCGAGCACCATCTGCTGCGATTCGCGACCGTCGCCGTCGTCCTCGTTCTTGTCGTCGCCCTTGGCCGGCTTCTTGCCGCGCTTGCCCTCGACCGCGTCGAGATAGTAGGCGTCGATGTCGCCGGTGATGTAGCAGCCGTCGAAGCAGGAAGCATCGAACACGGTGAGGTCGGCGCGCAGCTTGGTGATCGACTGCTTGAGCGCCTCGATGTCCTGGTAAACCAGCGCGTCGGCACCGATTTCGGCGGCGATCTGGGCATCGGTGCGGCCGGTGGCGATCAGTTCGGCCCGCGTCGGCATGTCGATGCCGTAGACATTGGGGAAGCGCACCGGCGGTGCCGCCGAGGCGAAGTAGACCTTGACCGCACCGGCAGCCCGCGCCATTTCGACGATCTCGTGACTGGTCGTGCCGCGCACGATCGAGTCATCGACCAGCAGCACGCGCTTGCCCTTGAATTCCTGGCCGACGGTGTTGAGCTTCTGGCGCACCGACTTCTTGCGCATCGCCTGGCCGGGCATGATGAAGGTGCGGCCGACGTAGCGGTTCTTGACGAAGCCTTCGCGGAACGGGATGCCGAGTTCCTGCGCCAGCTGCATCGCCGACGGCCGGCTCGAATCGGGAATCGGGATGACGACGTCGATCTCCTCGACCGGAATGACCTTGCGCACCTTCTCGGCCAGCAGCTCGCCCATCGCCAGCCGCGCTTCGTAAACCGAAACGCCGTCGATCACGGTATCCGGACGGGCGAGATAGACGTATTCGAAGATGCACGGCGCGTACATCGGCTGCTGGGCGCACTGGCGGCTGTGCAGCTGGTGGTTGAAATCGATGAACACCGCCTCGCCCGGCTCGATGTCGCGCACCGCCTGGAAACCCAGGGTATCGAGCGCGACCGACTCGGACGAGACCAGGTATTCGGTACCTTCCGGCGTCTCGTTCTGGCCGTAGATCAGCGGCCGGATGCCGTGCGGGTCGCGGAAGGCGAGCAGGCCGTAGCCGGCGATGATGGCGACCACCGCATAGGCGCCGCGGCAACGGCGATGGACCCCGGCAACCGCCTGGAAGATGCTGTCGACGTCGAGTTCATAGCCGTGCGAGGCAGCCTGCAGTTCATGCGCCAGGACGTTGAGCAGGACTTCCGAGTCGGAATTGGTGTTGATGTGCCGGCGGTCGAGACGGAACATCTCGTCCTTGAGCTGCTCGGCATTGGTCAGGTTGCCGTTGTGGCCGAGGACGATGCCGAACGGCGAATTGACGTAGAAAGGCTGCGCCTCGGCGAAGTTGTAGGCCGAACCGGCGGTCGGATAACGGACGTGGCCGATGCCGCAGTTGCCCGGCAGGGCGCGCATGTTGCGCGTGCGGAAGACGTCGCGCACCAGCCCCGGCCCCTTGTGCAGGTGGAAGGTGTTGCCTTGCGCGGTGGCGATCCCCGCCGCGTCCTGGCCGCGATGCTGGAGCACCATCAGACCGTCGTAGAGCAACTGGTTGACCGGAGTGGTCGCCAATACGCCGAGAATCCCGCACATGATTTTTTCCTGATTAACTGAATCGAATTCGTTTGGCCAGATCGGCCGGCAACATCGGCTTGACTGCCAGCACCGCCGTTTCCAGCGGCGGCGCCAGCGTCGCGTCGCGCCACCAGGGCTGGCTGGGCGCCGCGGTCATGCCGCCGAGGGCGACCAGCAGCAAGGTCACCAGCAGGCCGCGAGCAAGCCCGAAGAACATCCCGAGCACGCGGTCCGAGACCGACAGCCCGAGCGCCTTGACCGCCTTGAGAATGAGGATGCGGACGATCGCCATGGCAATCAGCACGCCGAAGAAGACCAGCGTGCAGCCGATCAGCGCGCGCAGCGTCGGGTCGTCGACGCCGCCGGGCAGCATGGCGCCGAGCTCGGGGCCGAAGACGAAGGCGGCATAGATGCCCAGCCCCCAGGCGACCAGCGCGATGATCTCGCTGACCATGCCGCGCCACAAACCGAAACCGAGGGAAAGGACGACGATGCCGATCGCGATGTAGTCGAACAGCGTCATGACTTCGCTGTGACGACGCCGGAGACGCCGATCCGCTTCATCTTGTCGAGCGCCTTCTCGGCAGCTTCGCGGCTCGGGAAGGGGCCGGCGCGGACGCGGGTCTTCTTGCCCTGCGGCGAATCGAGCGGCTCGGTATAGGTCTTGATGCCGAGCTCGCCGAGCTTCTTGCGCAAGCTGACGACATTGGCCTCGTTGGCGAAGGCGCCGATGAGCACGACATGGGCGCCGCCAGCGGCGGCCGGCTCGGGCGCCTTGCCGGCGAGGATCGCGGCGGCGCGCCGGGCTTCCTCGTCAGCAGCCGGCTTGGCCGGCTCAGGCTTCTTCTCGGGCGCTTTCTCGGCTTTCTTCTCGAGCGGCTTTTCCGCCGGCTTGACCGGCTTGTCGACAGGCTTCTCGAGTGGTTTTTCGGCCGGTTTCTCGGGCGCCTTTTCCGGCATTTTTTCACTTTGCGGGCGGTCGACCGTCATCTTCGCCGGCGCCTCGACAGCCGGCGTCTTCGGCGCCGCTTCCGCGGCCGGCGCGCTTTCGACCGGGACGGCGACCATCGCCGGCGCGAAGGGTTTCTCGTCCTGGCCGGGAATGCGGATCTCGACATCCTGGACCGGCGGCCGCGGATCGTGGTCCATCAGCATCGGCAGCACCAGGGCGACCAGCGAGACGAAGAAGACGGCGCCGACCAGGCGGCGGCGGGCGCGTTTCTTGAGCTGCAGCTGAACGTCGTTGTCTTCCATCAATCAGGCTTTCCTGCCCAGCGCGTCGAGCGCGCCGGCCACCGTGTAGAATGATCCGAAGGCGAGGATTCTATCACTTTCCCCGGCTGCCTCCCGGGCCGCCCGCATCGCCTCGGCCGGCGTATCGTGGCAGACGATCTCGCCACCGACCCCGGCAGCGCGCACGATCTGCGCCAGTGCCGCGGCGGTGGTCCCGCGCGGCCCGGGCAGGCTGGCCAGGTGCCAGACGTCGACGCGATCCTTGAGCGGCGCCAGGGCACCGGCGATGTCCTTGTCGGCGAGCATGCCGAGCACCGCCCGGGTGCGGTCGAAGAAGCCCATGTTCGAGAGGTTGTCGGCGAGCACCTTGACCGCCTGCGGATTGTGGCCGACGTCGAGGACGATCGCCGGCTTGCCGGGAACGACCTGAAAGCGCCCGCTCAATTCGGTTTCGATCAAGCCCGGACGGATCGCCTGCATGGTTACCGGCAACTGCTCGGCAATGGCTTCCAGCGCGGCCAGCGCGACGCTGGCATTGAACAGCTGGGTCGGCCCGCGCAGCCCCGGGTAGGCCAGCGAGCGGCGCACGACCTGGGCGCCGCTACGGCACCACCAGCGCCACTGCAGGCGGTTTTCGGCAGCTTCGGCGCCGGGGCGTTCGAAGCCGAAGTCGCGGCCGATCAGGCGCAGGTCGGCGCCGATTGCCGCAGCATGGTCGAGCAGGCGTTGCGGCGGCTGCGGGTCGGCGCACAGCGCCGGCTTGCCGGCGCGGAAGATGCCGGCCTTCTCGAAGCCGATCGATTCGCGATCCGGCCCCAGCCAGTCGGTATGGTCGAGGGCCACGGTGGTGACGATGGAAACGTCGGGTTCGTAGGCGTTGACCGCATCAAGGCGACCACCAAGACCGACTTCGAGCACCGCCGCCTCGACACCGGCAGCGGCGAAGACTTCCCAGGCGGCGAGCGTGCCGAATTCGAAATAGGTCAGGGCGACACCGCTCGCCAGGCGCGCTGCCTCGACCTTGGCGAAGGCGGCGCAGAGTGCGGCGTCGTCGACCGGCACGCCGTTCAGGCGGACGCGTTCGTTGTAGGCGAGGATGTGCGGCGAGGTGTAGCAGCCGACCTTGTAGCCGGCGCGGTCGATGATGTTCTCGAGGTAGGCGCAGGTCGAGCCCTTGCCGTTGGTGCCGCCGACCACGATCACCGGGCAGTGCTGGACCTGGCCGAGCGCCGCCTTGACCTGGCGGATGCGATCCAGGCCGAGCTCGATGCCGGCCTGCCCCTTCGGATGCAGGCCCTCGAGATGGGCCAGCCAGTCGGCGAGAGTCTTCAAGCGGCGGCCGGCTGGTTGAGCAGCAGTGCCAGCGTCCGCGCGACCTGGTCGCGCATTTCGCGGCGATCGACGATCATGTCGATGGCACCCTTGTCGAGCAGGAACTCGGCACGCTGGAAGCCTTCCGGCAGCTTCTCGCGCACCGTCTGCTCGATGACGCGCGGGCCGGCGAAGCCGATCAGCGCATTCGGCTCGGCGATGACGACGTCGCCGACGAAGGCGAACGAGGCCGAGACGCCGCCCATGGTCGGGTCGGTCAGGATGGAAATGAACGGCTGGCCGACCTGCGACAGGCGGGTCAGCGCCGCCGTCGTCTTGGCCATCTGCATCAGCGAGAACAGGCCTTCCTGCATGCGCGCACCGCCGGAAGCGGCCACGCAGATGAACGGCGTCTTCTGCTCGATCGCGACATTGACCCCGCGCACGAAGCGCTCGCCGAGCACCGAACCCATCGAACCGCCCATGAAGTCGAACTCGAAGGCGGCGGCAACCGCCGGAATGTTCTTGATCGCGCCCTGCATGACCACCAGCGAATCGCTTTCGCCGGTATCGCGGTTGGCATCCATCAGGCGATCCGGGTACTTCTTCGAATCCTTGAACTTGAGGCTGTCGACCGGCACCACCTCGGCGCCGATCTCGAAGCGGCCTTCCGGATCGAGCAGCAGGTCGAGACGCTGGCGGGCATTGATGCGATGGTGATGACCGCACTTCGGGCAAACCTGCAGGTTGTTCTGCAGGTCGGTCGCGTAGAGCACCGCTTCGCAGGCCGGGCACTTGCTCCACAGGCCTTCGGGCAGGTTCGTGCGGCGTTGCGGACCGCCCTGCTCACGCTTGATCTTCGGGGGCAACAGTTTGTTCAACCAGCTCATTTCTTCACCTCATCAACACCGCGACGGATTTCGGCAACCAATGTCCTGACATTGGCGCAGGCCGTCTCCACGGTCGACTTCTCGATTTCTTCAATAATCCGGCTGCCGACGACGACGGCGTCGGCAAAGGCGGCAATACGGGCGGCCGTTGCGGCATCGCGGATGCCGAAACCGACCCCGACCGGCAGGCCGGTCTGGGCGCGGATCGCCGGCAGCCGCTCGGCGACGGCATCGACGTTGAGCGCGCCGGACCCGGTGACGCCGGCCAGCGACACGTAATAGACATAACCGCTGGCGATCTTCGCCACCTGGGCGATGCGTTCGACGGTCGACGTCGGCGCGATCAGGAAAATCGGATCCATGCCGCAGGCCTGCATCGCCGCGCCGAACTTGGCCGCCTCTTCCGGCGGGTAATCGACCACCAGCACGCCATCGACGCCGACGGTCGACGCCGCCTGCGCGAACTTTTCCAGGCCCATCGCCTCGATCGGGTTGGCGTAGCCCATCAGCACCACCGGCGTCGTCGCGTCGGTCTTGCGGAATTCACCAACCAGCTGGAGCACCTTGCGCAGCGTCATGCCCTTGGCCAGCGCCCGTTCGGAGGCACGCTGGATGGTCGGGCCGTCGGCCATCGGGTCGGAGAAGGGAACGCCGAGTTCGATCACGTCGGCGCCGGCCTCGACCAGCGCGTGCATCAGCGGCAAGGTCAGCGCCGCATCCGGGTCGCCGGCGGTGATGAAGGGAATCAGCGCCTTGCGGCCTTGGCCATCGAGGCGGGCGAATGTTTGTTGGATGCGCGACATCAGAACTGGATCCCCGATTTTTCGGCCACGGTATGCATGTCCTTGTCACCCCGGCCGGAGAGGTTGACCAGCAGGATCTTGTCCTTGGGCAGCGTCGGCGCCAGCTTGGCGGCGTAGGCCAGGGCGTGGCTCGACTCGAGCGCCGGGATGATGCCTTCGAGGCGGCACAGGTCGTGGAAGGCCTTGAGCGCCTCGTCGTCCCGGATCGGCTGGTATTCGGCGCGGCCGATGTCCTTCAGCCAGGCGTGTTCCGGGCCGACGCCGGGGTAGTCGAGACCGGCCGAGACCGAGTGCGTCTCGATGATCTGGCCGTCCTCGTCCTGCAGCAGGTAGGTGCGGTTGCCGTGCAGCACGCCGGGCACGCCGGCGGTCAGCGAGGCGGCATGGCGGCCGGTGTCGACACCGTCGCCGGCGGCTTCGACGCCGATCAGGCGGACGTTTTCCTGGTTGATGTAGGGATAGAAGATGCCCATCGCGTTGGAACCGCCGCCGACCGCGGCAATCACCGCATCCGGCTGGCGCCCGGTCATTTCCGGCATCTGCTCGAGGCATTCCTCGCCGATGATCTTCTGGAAGTCGCGCACCAGCATCGGGTAAGGATGCGGGCCGGCGACCGTGCCGATGATGTAGAAGGTGTTGTGGATGTTGGTGACCCAGTCGCGCATCGCTTCGTTGAGCGCGTCCTTCAGCGTCTTCGAGCCGGATTCGACCGGGACCACCTTGGCGCCCAGGAGCTTCATGCGATAGACGTTGGCGGCCTGGCGACGCACGTCCTCGCTACCCATATACACCACGCACTCGAAGCCGTAGCGAGCGGCCACCGTGGCCGTTGCCACGCCGTGCTGGCCGGCGCCGGTTTCGGCGATGACGCGCGGCTTGCCCATGCGCTTGGCAAGCAGGGCCTGGCCGATGCAGTTGTTCACCTTGTGCGCGCCGGTGTGGTTGAGGTCCTCGCGCTTGAGGTAGATCTGGGCGCCGCCGAGCAGTTCGGACCAGCGCTTGGCGTGGTAGATCGGCGACGGACGGCCGACGAAGTGCTTGAGCTCGTACTCGTACTCGGCGCGGAAGGCCGGGTCGGCCTGGGCCGCGGCGTAGGCGGCCTTCAGCTCGTCGAGGGCGCCGAACAGCGTTTCGGCGACGAAGACACCGCCATAGGGACCGAAATGGCCGTGTGCATCGGGAAAATCATAAGGGATCGTGGACATCGAATAACTCCTTGAAAAAAGTGGACGCAAAGGAACTGCCGCCCAACCTCAAGGGTGATTGGCCAGATGGCGCCGCCAACAGGTTCGGGTGATACCCCCCGCGGATTCCCGCATTTTCCTCATCCTTCGCTGATCGCCGCATCCGCCGCCCGGACGGCGGCAACAAAAGCCGCGATCTTGTCGTGATCCTTGATGCCCTTGCCCGCTTCGACGCCGGAGGAAACATCGACCGCATCCGGCCGGACCCGGGCAATGGCGTCGCCGACGTTGTCCACGGTCAACCCGCCGGAAAGCACCAAAAACCCCGGCAAGCCCGGCGGAATCAGCGTCCAGTCGAAGACATGGCCACCGCCGCCATAACCGTCAACGAAGGCATCGAGCAACAATCCCCGCGCATCGGAATGCGAGCGCGCGAATTCTACCAGATCGAGCCCCGGCCTCACCCGCGCCGCACGCAGCCAGGGTCTGGCGAAGCTGCGACAATAATCCGGCGCTTCGTCGCCGTGGAATTGCAGCAGGTTGATCGGCACTTGGGCACAGGTCGCCGCGACTTCGCCGGCAGGCGCATTGACGAACAGCCCGACGATGTCGACGAAGGGCGGCACCCGGCGCGCCAGTTCGGCCGCCCGCGCCGGCGCAACGTAACGCGGGCTGGGCGGATAGAAGACAAAGCCGATGGCGTCGGCGCCGGCGGCGACCGCCGCGTCGACATCGGCCTCGCGGGTCAGGCCGCAGATCTTGATGCGGGTTTTCATGTCAGCAATCCATCGAGAAAATCGTCGGTCGGCTCGGGCAGTCCCCACTCGGGCGCATAAACCGGGCCGCGGAAGTACAGGCCGTCGGGCGAGAACGTCGGCGCCGCCCGGGTGCGGTCGCGCTGTTGCAATAACTCGTCGATCCAGGCCGGCGGCTGCGCGCCCTTGCCGACATGCACCAGCGCCCCGACCAGGTTGCGCACCATGTGGTGCAGGAAGGCCGAGGCGGCGAAGTCGAAGACGAACATCGCCCCCTGCTGGCGGACGCTGGCGCCGGTCATCAGCTTGACCGGCGATTTGGCCTGGCACTGTGCCGCCCGGAAGGCCGAGAAATCGTGCTCGCCAGGCAGTCGACCGCAAGCGTCCTGCATCGCTGCCAGGTCGAGCGGCAGATGGAACCAGCCGACCCGCCCCTGCCACAGGCCTGGACGCTGCGGCCGGTTGAGCAGCAGGTAGCGGTAACGCCGCCCGTGCGCGCTGAAGCGGGCATGAAATTCGTCGCTGACCGGCTGCGCCCAGCGCACCGCAACCCCAGCCGGCAGGTGCGTATTGACGCCGCGCACCCAGGCCGACAACGGGCGCTCGACCGGGGCATCGAAATGCACCACCTGCTGCGTCGCGTGCACGCCGGCATCGGTCCGCCCGGCGCACAGCGTCGCCACCGGGCTACCGGCGATCGTCGCCAGCGCCGCCTCGAGCGCATCTTGGACGGTACCGCCGCCGGCCTGGCTTTGCCAGCCGTGAAACGGCGCACCGAAATACTCGACCCCCAGCGCCACCCTCATGCCAGCACCGCCACCGTCAGCAAGACCGCCGCCACCGCCACCAGCAGGCTGTCGCGCCCGGCCCAGACAGCGCCGGCCAAGCGGATCGTCTGCGGGCCGCCGGCGAAATCCGGCTCGCCGACGAGAATGCGCCGCCAGGCGCCTTTCTCCTGCGGCTGCTGCAGGCGTTCGAGCACCAGCGCCAGGCGGACGACCAGCCGTTCGCTGTCGAGCCCGAGGCGGCGCAGCGGCGCCAGCAAGCCCCACAGCCCGGCAAGCAGCCCGTCGCGGCCGAGGCGGACGAACAGCCAGGCCAGGCAACCGAGCATGACGACCAGGCGTACCGCGTGCAGACTGGCCTCGGCCAGGCCTTCGTAAGTCGGCGCCCAGGCCTGGTCGGCCCAGGCCTCGCCAGGGGTGTTGTAGGCCAGGATCAGCCACAGCGTCAGCAACAGCCAGCGTGCACGGCGGACAAAGCCGGCCCAGGCGGCGCCAACACCGGGGACCAGCAGCAGCAGGACAGCAGCGAGCAGGCCCGGGTAGTCGAGGTACTGGACCGCGACGACGGCGGCTAGCCAGAGAAGCAAAGCGGCAGATGGATGCAAGGTGAAGCGGCTCCGGAAATGCAAAAGGCCCCGAACGGGGCCTTTTGCCGATCGCAAGACGGGATTTTACCCGCCAATGCGCCCGAGGATCGCCTGCGCCTGCTCGACCAGGTCGGGCGAGCCTTCGCCGAGGACCTCCTGGAGCAGTTCGCGCGCCCCCTCGAGGTCGCCCATCTCTTCGTAGGCCTTGGCCAGGTCGAGCTTGGTATTGACCTCTTCCCAGTGCGCGTCGTGCACCGCGGCCGGTGCAGCCGGCTCGGCTGCCGGCGCTTCCGGCGCCGCGACCTCGGCCGGAGCGGCTTCCGCTGCCGGCGGTTCGGAAAGATCGAGGCTGATCGCGCCAATGTCGAACTCCGAAGCCATCATCGGCTGACCGAGGAAGACGGAATCACTGAGCTTGACATCGAAATCCATGTCGTCCGGCGTACCGGCGACCGGGTTGACCACGGTACTGACCAGATCCGGGGCGTCGATTTCCAGCGACAGGTCTTCGCCGGCAGAGGTTGCGGGCAGCGCTTCCGGCACAGCGTCCACCGCCGGCTCAACCGGCTGCGGCTGTTCGGCCGGCTGTTCGGCGGCGACATCGGCCACCGGCGTTTCCTCGACCGACGGCAAATCGTCGAGCGAGAAATCGGTATCCACCGCCTGGCCGAAACCCGGGCCGCCGGAAATCACCAGCGTGCCTTCCGGCGAGAAATCCGGCGTCGCATCGGCGTCGCCGGCAGACTCGACCGGCTCCTCGACCGCCAGATCGAGCGTCGCCAGGTCGACCACCGGCACCGACCCGGCCTCTGCCGGGGCATCGGCCGGCGTATCGCCGCCGACCATGCCGCTGAGGTCGAAATCGAGCGCATCCGGTGTCGCCTCGGCGGTCACCACGGTATCGACGTAGTGCTCTTCAGCCACGGCTTCGGGCGTCGCCTCGACGACGTCGACGGCCTCGACCGCAGTTGCCACTGTCGCCGCATCGCCGAGATCGAAGTCCAGGCTCATTTCATCGACCGGCAGCGCGTCGACCGAAGCCGCGTCCGGCATATCCAGGGCTTCGGCAAAGACCGGGTCGGCCTCCGCAGAAAATTCCGGGACATCGAACACCGGCGTCGGAACCGGTTCGGCCGTCGGCTGGTCGGCGGTAACGTCGGCGACCGCGAGTGCTGCGGCAGCTGCAGCAGCAGCCCCGGCAACGACGGTCGCATCCGGATCGAAGGACTTTTCCGCGGCCGGCTTGGCGGCCAGACTGGCGCCGCCGTACAGCGGGTTGCCGGGGTCGATCTCGGCGCCGAGTGCGGCGACCTTTTCCCATTCCGGGCCGAGTCCGGCCGACTGGGCGTAAAGCTCGCCGGCCAGCGTTTCGAACTGCTTCAGACTGCGGCGATTGGCGTAGATTTCGAGCAGCTTGGCGTGGATCGCCAGGCGATTCGGATCCTTCTGCATGGCCTCGAGCAGGATTTCCTCGGCCTGCGCATCGCGGCCGTAGGCCATGTAAACATCGGCCTCGGCGACCGGATCGACCTCATCGGTATCGATCGTGCCCGGGCCGGCCTGGCTGAACTCGCCGGTATGCGGCGGCGTGCTGCCGGTATCGACGCTCTGGCCACCGGTCATGCGGAAGACCGAATTCGGACCGAGGCTGGACGGCGAAGGCACTGCCGTCGTCTGCGTCGGCGCAGCTGCGGCCTCGCCCTTGCGCCGGCGATAGAGCAGCAAGCCGGCCAGCAGCGCGATGGCGCCGGCGCCACCGGCAAGCGGCAACGGATCTTCGAGCAGCGCATCGAGCATCCCAGGCTCTTCGACCGGCACCGGTTCGACCGGCGGCAAGGTCGGCTTGGCCGGCTCGACCGGCTTTTGCTCGACCGGGGCCGGCGCTGGCGGCGCCGTTTCGGCGGGCGCCGCCGGACTGACCACGGGCGCCGGGGTGGGCGGCGGCTCGACGGGCGGGGCCGCCTTCTCCACCGGCGCCGCCTTCTCCACCGGCGCTACCGGCGCGAGCGGCGCCGGGGCGGGTTTCTCGACCGGCGCCGCCGGCTTTTCGAGCTCGGCCAGGCGCTGGTTCTTCATTTCGAGCAGCTTCTGCAACTCGCCGAGATTCTTCTCGAGCTGCGTCACCCGAGCCTGCGATTCCTGCAGCGCCTTTTCCGCAGCGATGCGGTCGACATCGCGACTGCCCGGCGCATCGGCGCGCGCCACCTTGACCTGATCCTTGGCACTATCGGTCGACGGCAGTTTTTCGTCGATTTTCGGCGTGATCCGGCCGCTGGTACTCTGCGCTGCCGGCGCGTCGTCGCGTGCCGGCGCATTGCTCGCCGCGCTCGCCATCTTGCGCCGGTAAGCGGAAAAATCGCCGGAGGACACATAAATCTGCCGCGCCTCCTTGTCCGATACCGCGGCAACGCTCGCCGCATCGGGAATGTTCAGGATGGCCCCCGCCTTGAGGCGGTGAATGTCGTTCTCGATGAAGGCTTCGCGGTTGTTGCGATAGAGCCCGACCAGCATCTGCTCGAGCGAAACGCCCGCGTACTGGCGCTCGGCCGCAATCTTGCGCAAGGTGTCGCCCTTTTCGACCAGGCGGGTAGCGCCGTCGGCAGCTGCCGCGGGCTTGGCCGGGGCCGGCTTGTCGACAGGCGCGACCGGCGCCGGCAGATCGCGAGCCGGACGCTGCGGACGCGCCACCGCTTCGGGCACGACCGCGCCGCCACGCACGGTTTCCACCAGCTTGGCATCGACGCTGCTACGCGTGCCCTGGGGCGCGGCGAATTCCGGGGGATCGAGGAGGAAGGTGTATTCGCGGACCAGGCGACCGGCCGGCCAGTTCAACTCGACCAGAAAATCGAGGAAAGGCTCGTTGACCGGGCGCAGCGAGCTGAGCTTGAGCACCGATTTGCCGTTGGCCCGCTTTTCAACCACGAAGCGCAGGTCGCTCAGCGACGAGGCGTAGTCGATGCCGGCCTGCTTGAATACGTCGGGCGGCGCCAGGCGCGCCGTCATGCCGACCAGTTCTTCACCTGTCGCCGCAATCTCGACTTCAGCCTTCAGCGGCTGCCCGAGACTGGAGAACACGGTCAGCTTCCCGAGTCCGGCCGCATCGGCGGCCGTGGTCGCAAGCGACATACAGGAAGCGACGGCAAGCGCCAGCGCACATTTCTTGAATTTGGAAGAATTGTTGTCGGTCACGGCCATGCCCTGAGCGTATAACTTGGGAGAATCAAATTAACATCATGGACTTAGCAATGCAAGCTAAACCCGCTTCTCAGTAGCTGACTTTTTGCATATACCCAACAAATAAAAAACGGGGCCGCAGCCCCGTTTGTTTGGCATAAAAATGACGTCAGGCGTCGAGCAGGATGCGCAGCATGCGGCGCAGCGGCTCGGCGGCGCCCCACAGCAACTGGTCGCCGCAGGTGAAGGCGGCCAGGTATTCCGGGCCCATCGCCATCTTGTGCAGACGGCCGACCGGCACCGTCAGCGTGCCGGTGACGGCGGCCGGGGTCAGCTCGCGCTCGGAGATCTCGCGATCGTTCGGCACGACCTTGGCCCACTGGTTGGCCTTGGCGAGCATGTCGGAAATCTCGTCGAGCGGCACGTCCTTCTTCAGCTTGATGGTCAGCGCCTGGCTGTGGCAGCGCATCGCGCCGATGCGCACGCACAGGCCGTCGATGGGGATCGAACCGGCCGTGCGGAAAGCCGGCTTGCCGAGGATCTTGTTGCATTCGGCGCCGCCCTTCCACTCTTCCTTGGACTGGCCGTTTTCGTAAGGCACGTCGATCCACGGGATCAGCGAGCCGGCAAGCGGCGTGTTGCGGAAGTTCTTCTTCGGGAAGCTGTCGGAGCGGATCGTCTCGGCAACCTTGCGGTCGATGTCGAGAATGGCCGAGGCCGGATCGGCGAGCAGGTCCTTGACCGAGTCGTGGATGACGCCCATCTGCGAGATCAGCTCGCGCATGTTCTGCGCGCCGGCGCCGGACGCAGCCTGGTAGGTCATCGAGGTCGCCCACTCGACCAGGTCGTTCTGGAACAGTCCGCCCAGGCCCATCAGCATCAGGGAGACGGTGCAGTTGCCGCCGATCCAGTTCCTGCCGCCCTTGGCCAGCGCGTCCTTGATCACGTGCATGTTGACCGGATCGAGGATGATCACGGCATCGTCGGCCATGCGCAGCGACGAGGCGGCGTCGATCCAGTGACCGCTCCAGCCGGCGGCGCGCAGCTTGGGGAAGACTTCCTTGGTGTAGTCGCCGCCCTGGCAGGTGATGATGATCTCGCAGGCCTTCAGCGCCTCGATGTTGGTCGCGTCCTGCAGCGGCAGGGAAGCTTCCTTGCCGCCGAAGACCGGCGCCTTGCCGCCGGCGGCGGACGTCGAGAAATAAACCGGATCGATATGGGCGAAATCGCCCTCCTCGACCATGCGCTGCATCAGCACGGAACCGACCATGCCACGCCAACCGACCAGACCAACCTTCTTCATCCTAGCTCTCCCAAAATGTCCCTGTTTAACGCGTCGACCGTGAAATCGGTTTACGCCAGCGCCGCCAGCACGGCGTCGCCCATTTCCTTCGTGCCGACCTTGTTGGTCCCGCGCTCGTAGATGTCGCCGGTACGATAGCCTTGGGCCAGCACCGTCTTGACTGCGTTCTCGACGCGCACCGCCTGCTCTTCCAGACCGAAGGTGTAGCGCAGCATCATCGCCGCCGACAGGATGGTCGCCAGCGGATTGGCCACGCCCTTGCCGGCGATGTCAGGGGCCGAACCGTGCGACGGCTCGTAGAGGCCCTTGTTCTTGTCGTCGAGCGAGGCCGACGGCAGCATGCCGATCGAACCGGTCAGCATCGAGGCTTCATCCGAGAGGATGTCGCCGAACATGTTGCCGGTGACCATCACGTCGAACTGCTTGGGCGCCTTGACCAGTTGCATGGCGGCATTGTCGACCAGCATGTGGCTGAGTTCGACGTCCGGATAATCCTTGCTCACCTCGATCATCACATCGCGCCACAGCTGCGTGCACTCGAGGACGTTCATCTTGTCCACCGAGCACAGCTTCCGGTTGCGCTTCTGCGCGGCCTGGAAGGCAACGTGGCCGATACGGCGGATTTCCGACTCGCTGTAGACCATGGTGTTGAAGCCGACGCGCTCGCCGTTCTCCTCGCGCACGCCGCGCGGCTGGCCGAAGTAGATGTCGCCGGTCAGTTCGCGGACGATCAGGATATCGAGGCCGGCGACGACTTCCGGCTTCAGCGTCGAGGCGTTGGCCAGTTCCGGGTAAAGGATCGCCGGACGCAGGTTGGCGAACAGGTTGAGATCCTTGCGGATGCCGAGCAGGCCACGCTCCGGGCGTTGCTCGCGGGGCAGGCTGTCCCACTGCGGGCCGCCGACGGCGCCGAGCAGCACGGCATCGGCCGCCCGCGCCAGCTTCTGCGTCGCTTCCGGATAGGGGTTGCCGGTCGCATCGACGGCACCGCCGCCAAGCAACGCCGTTTCCATCTCGAACTTGAGATCGAGCGCATTGAGTACCCGCACCGCCTCGGCAGTGATTTCCGGACCGATGCCGTCACCCGGCAGAACGCAAATCTTCATGAAAACTCCTTATTGGGCGAACAGCCAGGGCTGTTCGACGCGGCGCTTCTCTTCGAAGGCCTTGATCTTGTCGGCATGGCGCAGGGTCAGGCCGATGTCGTCCCAGCCGTTGATCAGGCATTCCTTGCGGAAGGCGTCGATCTGGAACGGAACGCCGTGGCCGTCGGGACGGACGACTGCCTGCGCCGGCAGGTCAACGACCAGCTTGTAGCCCGGCGTCGCCTCGACCTGCTGGAACAGCACCTCGATTTCGGCAGCCGGCAGCACGATCGGCAGGATGCCGTTCTTGAAGCAGTTGTTGAAGAAGATGTCGGCAAAGCTCTCGGCAATGATTGCCTTGAAGCCATAGTCGAGCAGTGCCCAGGGGGCGTGCTCGCGCGAGCTGCCGCAGCCGAAGTTGGCACGCGTCAGCAGCACTTCGGCACCCTGGTAGCGCGGCTGGTTGAGCACGAAGTTCGGATTCTTCGGGCGCTGCGAATTATCCTGGCCGGGCTGGCCGACATCCATGTAGCGCCATTCGTCGAAGGCGTTCGGGCCGAAGCCGGAACGCTTGATCGACTTGAGGAACTGCTTCGGGATGATCGCGTCGGTATCGACGTTGCTGCGGTCGAGCGGCGCAACCAGGCCCTCGAGGCGGACGAACTTTTCCATGGGCACCTTACCTGGTCGAACGCTGGATGGCTTCGCCACCCTTTTCGATGTCCTTGCCGATTCCCTGGACGGTATTGCAGGCGCTCAGGCCGAGCAGGGTGGTCACGGTCAACAGGGCAAAAACGACTTTTTTCATGATCAGCTCCTTAGGTCAGGAAATATCGCGAACATCGGCAAAACGCCCGGCAATCGCCGCAGCAGCGGCCATCGCAGGACTGACGAGGTGAGTCCGGCCGCCAGGACCCTGGCGACCTTCAAAATTGCGGTTCGACGTCGAGGCGCAGCGCTCGCCCGGTTCCAGGCGGTCGGCGTTCATCGCCAGGCACATCGAGCAACCCGGCTCGCGCCACTCGAAGCCGGCAGCGCGGAACACCTGGTCGAGGCCTTCTTCCTCGGCCTGGCGCTTGACCAGCCCGGATCCGGGCACGGCCAGCGCCAGCTTGACGTTGGCGGCGACATGACGGCCCTTGAGCACGGCGGCGGCCTGGCGCAGGTCCTCGATCCGCGAATTGGTGCACGAACCGATGAAGACCTTGTCGATGGCGATCGCTGCGATCGGCGTGTTCGGGTTGAGACCCATGTACTGCAGCGCGCGTTCCATCCCTTCGCGCTTGACCGGATCGCTTTCCTTGGCCGGATCGGGAACCACGGCATCGATACCGACGACCATTTCCGGCGAGGTGCCCCAGGTCACCTGCGGCCGGATGTCCTCGGCCTTGAGCGTGACCACGCGGTCGAAGCTGGCCCCCGGATCGGAATGCAGCGTGCGCCAGTAGGCGACCGCCCGATCCCAGGTCTCGCCCCTGGGCGAGAACGGCCGCCCCTTGAGATATTCGATCGTGGTGTCGTCGACGGCGACGAAGCCCATCCGGGCGCCCCCCTCGATCGCCATGTTGCACAGCGTCATGCGACCTTCCATCGACAGGCTGCGGATGGCGCTGCCGCCGAATTCGACGGCGTAGCCGGTACCGCCGGCGGTACCGATGGTGCCGATGATGGCCAGGGCCACGTCCTTGGCGGTGACGCCCTTGCCGAGCTTGCCCTCGACTGCGATCAGCATGGTCTTCGATTTCTTCTGCACCAGGCACTGCGTCGCCATCACGTGCTCGACCTCGGAGGTGCCGATACCGTGCGCCAGGCAGGCAAAGGCGCCGTGCGTCGAGGTATGCGAATCGCCGCAGACAACGGTCATGCCCGGCAGCGTGGCACCGTTTTCCGGACCGACGACGTGCAGGATACCCATCCGCGGATCCTTGAACGGGAAGTAGGCCAGTGCGCCGACCTCACGGATGTTGGCGTCCAGCGTCTCGACCTGCAGGCGGGAGATCGGATCCTTGATCCCTTCTTCCCAGTGGTCGGTCGGCGTGTTGTGATCGGGGGTCGAGACGATCGACGAAACCCGCCACGGCTTGCGACCGGCCAGCTTCAGGCCTTCGAAGGCCTGCGGGCTGGTCACTTCATGGACGAGGTGGCGATCGATATAGAGGAGCGCCGTGCCGTCCGCTTCCTGATGGACGACATGGTTCTCCCACAGCTTGTCGTAAAGTGTCTTCGACATGGGACCTGGCAGTGTGCGGTAAAGCCTTGAATTATTGCACAGGATCCGGCGTTTTTTCCGGTTTGGCCATGTCGACCGTGGCATCGTCGCCAACCCAGCGCCAGACGAGCAGGAATCCGGCAAGCGCGAAGGCGGCGCCGAGCGAAAAACTCCAGCCGGCGCCCCAGTCGTCCCAGGTCCAGCCGCTGACCAGCGCGCCGAGCAAACCACCGGCGCCGAAGGACAGGCTGGAGTAGAGCGCCTGCCCACGCCCCTGCGATTTCCCGGGGAACCACTGGTTGACCGCGGCAATCGCCGACGCGTGGTAGGCCCCGAAGGTCAGCCCGTGCAGCAGCTGGACAAAGACCATCGCGCCGACCGAGGCAACCGCCCAGCCCATCAGCAGGAAACGCACGACTGCCGCCAGGAAGCAGACGAGCAGGATCATACGCAGCGAGAAGCGCCGGGCGATCCGCGTCATCAGCAGGAAGATGCCGATCTCGGCGAGCACGCCGAGCGACCAGAGCAGGCCTACCGCCGTCTTGGCGTAACCGTTGCCGCTCAGGTGGATCGAAAAGAATACGTAGAACCCGCCATGCGCCGCCGACATGGCGAAGCACGCACCCATCAGGGCCAGCACGCGCGGCTGCCGGAGGATCCGGCCGATCGGCGCCTCGTCGCCGCCGACCGGGCGCTGCGGCGCTTCCGGCAGAACCAGCGCGCAACCGAGGATGCCGGCGAGGATCAGCGCACAGACCCAGAGCACGCCGACCGGCGCGACCCGGTCGAGCAGCGCGCCGGTGCCCATCACTGCGATGATGAAACCAACCGACCCCCAGACCCGGATGTTGCCGTAGCGCCCGCGTTCCTCGCGCAGGTGGTCGAAGGTCAGGGTCTCGACCAGGGGCAGCGCGGCACTCCAGAACAGGGCCAGCACCGCCATCGCGACGAGCATGCCGGGCAGCCGGTCCAGCCAGAAGAATGCGGAAAAGCCGGCCAGCCCGATCGCCCCGGCCAGCCGGATGACCGTGATGCGATGGCCGAAGTGATCGACCAGCCAGCCCCACAGATTGGGACCGAACATCCGCATCAACTGCATCTGCGACATCAGCAGACCGATATCCCAGGCCGAAAAATCGAGCGACTGGAGATACAGCCCGAAATACGGCGAGAAGGCGCCGATGAAGGCGAAATAGAAGAAGTAGTAACCCGACAGGCGCCAGCGCGGCAAGGCGTTCATGCCGCGCTCCTAGCGGCGGCGTCGGGCCAGGCGCAACTCAGCCGACCGACTGCTGGCCGGCGCGGAAAGCCAGCAGCATGTGATAGAGCTGGTCCTTCAGCTTGACGCGTTGCTTCTTCATGTCTTCCAGCGTGAAGTCGGCCACCGGCATGTCGTGCTCTTCCAGATCCTCGACCTTGCCGGTCAGCCGGTTGTAGCTGGCGAACTGGCGGGAGAACAGCGCATTGCCCGCCTTCAGGGCGATGATGGCATCGGCAAATTCGGGAAATTCGCTGTGAAGATCGTGATGGTCAACCTGCATGATGCTCCCCTTGGATATCACGGCCGACCCCGTGGCCGACCCGTGGAAAAGCTCAGCCGGGAATGCGCGGCGTCGTGCACACGACATCGCCACACTGCGCCCGGTGGCGCAAGGCATGATCGATCAGCACCAGCGCCAGCATCGCCTCGGCAATCGGCGTCGCCCGGATGCCGACACAGGGATCGTGACGCCCCTGGGTCGCCACTTCGACGGCGTTGCCATCGACATCGACCGAACGGCGCGCCTGGGCGATCGACGAGGTCGGCTTGATCGCCATGTTGACGACGATCCGCTGGCCGGTGGAAATGCCGCCGAGAATCCCGCCGGCGTGGTTGCTGGCGAAGCCCTGCGGCGTCATCTCGTCACCGTGCTCGCTGCCCCGCTGGGCGACCGCAGCGAAACCGTCGCCAATCTCGACGCCCTTGACCGCATTGATCCCCATCATCGCGTAGGCGATCTCGGCATCGAGCCGGTCGAACACCGGCTCGCCCCAGCCCGGCGGTACGCCGTCGGCAATCACGGTGATCCGGGCACCGACCGAATCGAGCGACTTGCGCAGATCGTCCATGTAGGCCTCGAGCGTCGGCACGATCTCGGCGTTGGGTGCAAAGAAAGCGTTGCCGTCGATCGCATCGGCGCTGACGAAAGGAATCTCGATCGGCCCGAGCGCGCTCATCCAGCCGCGGATGCTGACGCCGTAACGCTCCATCAGCCACTTGCGGGCAATTGCCCCGGCGGCAACGCGGACCGCGGTTTCGCGCGCCGACGAACGACCACCGCCGCGATAGTCGCGGAAACCGTATTTCTGGGTGTAGGTGTAATCGGCATGGCCGGGACGGAAAGTCGTCGCGATGTTGCCGTAATCCTTGCTGCGCTGGTCCTGGTTGCGAATCAGCAGGGCAATCGGCGTACCGGTGGTCTTGCCTTCAAAGACGCCGGAGAGAATCTCGACGGTATCCGGTTCGCGCCGCTGGGTCACGTGGCGCGAGGTGCCCGGCTTGCGCCGGTCGAGCTCGCCCTGGATGTCGGCCTCGCACAAGGCCAGCCCGGGCGGGCAGCCATCGACGATGCAACCGATCGCGGGGCCGTGCGACTCGCCAAAGGAAGTCACCGTAAACAGGGTACCGAAGGTATTGCCGGACATGAAAATCACACCATCTTGAGGAGGGCGGAGTGTACCACGCCGCCCCCTTGGCCCCGCCCGGGGACTCAGGCGGCCGAGTCTTCCGGCCAGTTCCTGATGTAGTTCTTGAGCAGGGCATTTTCCAGCCCCTGCTCTTCGAGCACCGCCTTGGCCACGTCAAGGAAGGAAATGACGCCGAGCAACTGCCCGCCCTCGAGCACCGGCAGGTAGCGCGAGTGCTTTTCGATCATCAGTCGGCGCAGATCATTGGCTTCCATGTCGGGGCAGACGGTCACCGGGTCGGCAACCATCACTTCGCCAATCGCCATCGCCGTGCCCGCACCGCCTGCCTTATTCAAGGTTTGCAGCACTTCGCGGAAGGTCACGATACCGGCCATGCGACCGTCCTTGATCACCACCAGCGAACCGACATCGAATTCGGCCATGGCCGCGATGGCGGCATCCAGCGTCTGTTCCGGCGTCGTCGTATACAGCGCCCCGCCTTTGACGCGGAGTATTTCCCTGACCAGCATGCTCTCTCTCCTAGTGCAGCGTTGCCGCCGTCCGGGCGATCTTAGATTAAGCCACCGCGAAGCGCAAAGCACTGACCGCCTTGATCGGCATCAATGACATTCAAGAGAAAAAAACTATCGGCGTCTTTAACAAAATTTATGGCTTTGACACTTGCCGAACGTCATAGCTGCATATACACTTTCGCATATGACTTAAGTAATACGTCGTTAAGACAGTCAGCTACGAATAGACCCCTCGCATAGGAGAGATTTCCATGACTTCCGTCAAAACCATCGAAAAGATCGACGCTCGCGAAATCCGTCGCAAGCTTGGCCTCAACCAGCAGCAATTCTGGTCCGCCCTGGGCGTGACGCAGAGCGGCGGCTCCCGCTACGAAAGCGGCCGCAACATGCCCAAGCCGGTGCGCGAACTGCTGCGCCTGGTGCACGTCGAACAGGTCGACATCAAGAGCATCAAGCGTGACGACTGGGAAGTCGTCGAATACCTGAAGGCGCAGGAGCCGGAGCTGTTCAAGTCGCTGAAGAAATCGGCGCGCAACCACGCCAAGAAGGCTGCCTGACCCCTCGCTCCCGCCGGGAGCGACGGCCCCGGGCCGACGGGCCTCACGGTGAGACGTTCACCCTGAGGCCCGTTTCTTTTTCGATGCGGGCGGCAAACGCGGCCAGCGTCTCGTACGGCAAGGCCGACAGGCGCGCCGCCGCAGGTTGCAGCGAGGGCCGCGCCAGCCCGTAGAGGTGCACACCGGCAAGCACGGGCGCCAACGGCCGCAACAACTCGCAATACGCCTGCTGCGAGGCAGCCGGCGGCGCCAGCCCATCAACGGCGAACCAGCAGGTTTGCACCCAGGTCCGCACCAATCCGGCACAGAGCCCGAGGTTTCGTGCCGCCTTTTCCGGCGACCAAGGTACACCATTGACCAGCGCAGCCTCGTCAGCCAGCGCCCGGTCCAGCTTGAACCAGACCTCGCCGCCCGCCGCACCGAGGCAGCGCAGGCCCTCCTGCACGACAGGGCGGTGCACCAGGCTGCCATTGGTGATCAAACGGATGGTCAGCCCCGGCGCCAGGCGGCCGACCAGACCGACAACAAGATCGATGGCCTCCGCAAACTCGGCGGCGGAAGTCGGTTCGCCGTTGCCGGAAAAAGCCACATCCATCAGGCGGCGCGCTGACTCCGGCACGTGATCGCGCATGAAATCGCCATGCAGGGCAGCATCGAGAAAGCCGGCCAGCTCGCGTTCGAGACGCTCGAGATCGAGCGGTGGCGGGCCACCGCGACTCAGGCCTTCGACCTGGCAATACACGCAGGCCCAGTTGCAGGCGTTGTTCGGATTGAGATTGACGCCCACCGAAACGCCGCCGGCGCGCCTGGAAACCACCGGGTAAACGTAGCGGAGGCCGGCGCTGTCGCGGCTGTGGTCGTCGGTACTGAGCATGCCTGCATTGTATAATCAGGGCATCCAATGGCGAACCGTTTCCCCATGCCCTATTTCCACAGGCTGGCTGTCGAATGACTGGAATGCGACCGACCCGCCAGGCCGGCACCAGACCGACGGCGCTGGTCCTGACCGGCGGCGGTGCCCGCGCTGCCTACCAGGTCGGCGTTCTCCTGGCGATCACCAGGCTGGCCGGGAAGCAACGCCGCTACAACCCTTTCCCGATCATCTGCGGCACCTCGGCCGGCGCCATCAACGCGGTCGGCCTGGCCTGCCGGGCCGACAATTTCGGCAAGGCCGCCGGCACCCTCGCCAATTTCTGGCGCAACATGCAGGCCAGCGACATCTACCGCGCCGATCCGATCGGCGTCGGCGCCTCGGGCGCCCGCTGGCTGTCGGCGCTGGCATTCGGCTGGCTGATCGGCCGGCCGCCGCGCTCGTTGCTCGACAACTCGCCGTTGCGCACCCTGCTCGAACGCCACATGGATTTTTCCGGAATCGACAGGGCAATCGCCAATGGCGCCCTGCAGGCAATCAGCATTGCCGCTTCCGGCTACGAGACCGGCGAAAACATCAATTTCTTCCAGGGACACGATGCCGCCGCTCCCTGGCACCGCGCCCAGCGCATCGGCATGCGTACGCAGCTGAAGGTCGACCACTTGCTGGCGTCGAGTGCCATTCCATTCATCTTTCCGGCGACGCGGATCAATCGCGAGTATTTCGGCGATGGCTCGATGCGCCAGATCGCCCCCCTCTCGCCGGCCATCCACCTCGGTGCCGAGCGCCTGCTGGTGATCGGTGCCACGCGGGCGAGCGAACAACGCGAGCGGGCGCACGTCGACGACTATCCATCGCTCGCCCAGATTGCCGGCCACGCCCTATCGAGCATCTTCCTGGATGGCCTGGCCGTCGACATCGAGCGCGTCGAACGGATCAACCGAACGCTGGCGGCGATCCCCGAAGACTTGCGCAGCAACGCCGGCATCAAGCTGCGGCCGATCGCGACGCTGGTCATTGCGCCCTCGGAAAAAATCGACCGTATCGCCGCCGAACATGCCAGCGCCCTGCCCTGGCCGATCCGCACATTGCTCGGCGGCATCGGCGCAATGAACCGGCACGGCGGCGCCCTGACCAGCTACCTGCTGTTCGAAAAACCGTTTACCCGCCGCCTGATCGACCTTGGCTACGCCGACACGCTGGCGCGGGCCGGCGAAGTCGGCGATTTCCTCGAACTCTGACGCCTAGTCGGCCTTGGCGACGCGACGGGCACGCACACCAGCAGCCAGGCGCTCGAGCACAAGGAGGCTGTCATCCCAGTGGATGCAGGCGTCGGTGATGCTCTGGCCGTAGGTCAGCGGTTTTTCCGGCGACAGGTCCTGGCGCCCCTCGACTAGGTGCGACTCGACCATGACCCCCATGATCCGCTCCTCGCCGGCAGACAACTGGGCGGCGACGCTGTCGCAGACTTCCATCTGCAGCTTGTACTGCTTGCGGCTGTTGCCATGCGAGAAATCGACCATCAGCCGCGCCGCCAGTCCGGCCTTGGCGATTTCCTGGCAGGCCGCGTCCACGCTGGCAGCGTCGTAGTTGGGCTCCTTGCCGCCGCGCAGGATGACGTGGCAGTCCTCGTTGCCCATCGTGGACACGATCGCGGTGTGCCCCGACTTGGTCACCGACAGGAAGTGGTGCGGGGAATTTGCCGAACGGATGGCGTCGACCGCGATCCGCATGTTGCCGTCGGTGCCGTTCTTGAAGCCGACCGGGCAGGAGAGGCCAGAGGCCAGCTCGCGATGTACCTGCGATTCGGTGGTGCGGGCGCCGATGGCGCCCCAGGCAATCAGGTCGGCGGTGTATTGCGGGGTGATCGTGTCGAGGAATTCGGTCGCGCAGGGCAGGCCGAGTTCGTTGATCTCGAGCAGGATGCGCCGGGCCAGACGGATGCCTTCGTTGATGCGGAAGGTATTGTCCATGCGCGGGTCGTTGATCAGCCCCTTCCAGCCGACCGTGGTGCGCGGCTTCTCGAAATAGACGCGCATCACCACGATCAGGTCGTCGGCATACTTGTCGGCCTCGCGAGCCAGACGCTGCGCGTATTCCATCGCCGCATCGTAGTCGTGGATCGAGCACGGACCGATGACCACCAGCAGCCGGTCGTCGGCACCATGCAGGACACGGTGGATGGCCTGGCGGCCGGCGTAGGTCGTCTGCGCGGCGCGCCCGGACGCCGGGTATTCGCGGAAAACGTGTGCCGGCGGCACCAGCTCCTTGATTTCCCTGATCCGTACGTCGTCGGTGACCGGTTTGCCCGTTGCCGTGCTGTTCGCTGCCATATCCTGAATCTTCCTGTGAATTTGCCGGGAACCGGCAATTCTACCGGAAGGCTCAGGGCAATTGCGTCAGGTAATGCGAGAGGGCGACGATGTCCTCGTTCTTCAGCGGCGAGGTGGCGATCGCCATCAGCTGGTTGTTGCGCACGCCGGTGCCGTCGCGGTAGTGAGTGATCGATTTCTTCAGATAGGGCTGCTGCTGGCCGGCCAGCCGCGGATAGAGCTCGTTGCCGCGGGCGTTCGGCCCGTGACAGCGGGCGCACAGCTTGTCGAACATCATCTTGCCGTGGGCGATCTGGCTGCTGTCGGCCTTCGACGGCGGCACCGTGACGCTGGCGTAGTAGAGGGCGATCTGGGCGCGTTCCTCATCGTTGAGGACCTTGATCAGCCCCTGCATGAACTGGTCCTTGCGCTCGCCGGCGCCGAACTTGCGGATCTGCTCGAGCAGGTAGGCAGGATGCTGGCCGGCCAGGTTGGGCACGTCGCTGGTCTTGGCGACGCCGCCTTCGCCGTGGCAGTTGGCGCAGAAGAAGCTGGCCTTCTTGCCGGCCGCGATCGCCGCCTGCAGGCTGGCAGGATCGGCCTGCAGGGTTTTCATGCGCTCATGTGCCGCCGACTGGGCGAACAACGGACCACTCGCCAGCAGACCGGCCAGAAACAGGATCACGCGCATGACTTGGCTCCAGAAAATGACAATTCGGAATTATGCCGTCCCGCCCACCGTCAGTCCATCGATTCGCAGCGTTGGCTGGCCCACGCCGACCGGCACGCTCTGCCCTTCCTTGCCGCAGGTGCCGACGCCAGGATCGAGCCGGAGGTCGTTGCCGATCATCGACACCCGGGTCAGCGCATCCGGACCGTTGCCGATCAGCGTCGCGCCCTTGATCGGCCGCGTCACCTTGCCGTCCTCGATCAGGTAGGCCTCGCTCATCGAGAAGACGAACTTGCCGCTGGTGATGTCGACCTGGCCGCCACCGAAATTGGCGGCATAGATGCCCTTCTTCACCGACTGGATGATTTCCTGCGGATCGTGCTCGCCAGCCAGCATCATGGTGTTGGTCATGCGCGGCAGCGGCAGGTGGGCGAAGGATTCGCGGCGCCCGTTGCCGGTCGGGGCGACGCCCATCAGGCGGGCGTTCAGGCTGTCCTGCATGTAGCCCTTGAGGATGCCGTCCTCGATCAGCACGTTGCGCCGGGTCGGGTTGCCCTCGTCGTCGATGTTCAGCGAACCGCGCCGGTCGGCGATGGTGCCGTCGTCGATGACGGTGACGCCGCGGGCGGCGACGCGCTCGCCGATGCGCCCGGAAAAGGCCGAACTGCCCTTGCGGTTGAAATCGCCTTCGAGGCCGTGACCGACCGCCTCGTGCAGCAGGATGCCGGGCCAGCCGGAACCGAGCACGACGGTCATCTGGCCGGCCGGCGCCGCTTCGGCGCCGAGGTTGGTGACGGCCTGGTGCACTGCCTCGGCGGCATAGCGCTGCAGCACCTCGTCGCTGAAATAGGCGAAATCGAAACGGCCGCCGCCGCCGGAAGCGCCCTGCTCGCGCCGGCCGTTCTCCTCGACGATGACCGAGATCGAGCAACGCACCAGCGGCCGGATGTCAGCCGCCAGACGGCCGTCGGAGCCGGCAACCAGGATCACCTCGTACTCGCCGGCGAGTGAGGCATTGACCTGCTGCACGCGGCTGTCGAGGGCCCGGGCGAAGCCTTCGAAGCGTTCGAGCAGGCGCACCTTGGCGTCAGCCGGCAGCGACGCCAGCGGGTCGTTCGGCAGGTACAGCGACTGGTTCACGGTCGACGCCTGCAAAGCCGGCAAAATGCCCGACTGGCCGGCACTGGCGATGGCGCGTACGGCGCTGGCGGCATCACCCAGGGCGGCGGCACTGATGTCGTCGGAGTAGGCGAAAGCGGTCTTCTCCCCGGACACGGCCCGGACGCCGACCCCCTGGTCGATGTTGAAGCTGCCCGACTTGACGATGCCTTCGTCGAGGCTCCAGGCCTCGGAGCGCGAATACTGGAAGTAGAGGTCGGCGTAATCGACCCGGTGCGCCATGATCTGCCCGAAGGTCCGCGTCAGGTCGCGCTCGCTCAGCGAGAACGGCGTCAGCAGCAGGGATTCGGCTTGCGCCAGCGCGCTGGATTGGCTCATGGATGGTCCTTAAAGTTTGCGGTGAGCGAGCGCCGGCAGGCTCTCGCGGATGGCGGCGATGCGCTGGTGATCGAGGTCGGCGATGACGACGCCCGGCCCCTTCAGCTTGCGGTCGAGAATCTCGCCCCAGGGATCAACGATCATGCTGTTGCCGTGGGTTTCGCGGCCGTTTTCGTGCCGCCCGCCCTGGCCGACCGCGAGCAGGTAGCACTGGTTCTCGATGGCCCGGGCACGGAGCAGGATTTCCCAGTGGGCACGGCCGGTGGTCTCGGTGAACGCAGCCGGCATCAGGATCAGGTCGACCGGGCCGAGGCCGCGGTAGAGCTCGGGGAAACGCAGGTCGTAGCAGATCGACAGGGCGATCCGCCCGAACGGCGTGGTCACCGCGACCGGCGTCTCGCCGGCCTCGATGAAGGCGGATTCGTCGTAGGCTTCGTCGCCCTTGCGGAAGCCGAACAGGTGGATCTTGTCGTAGCGGGCGACGCACGCCCCCTGCGGATCGAAGACCAGGCTGCTGTTCCGCATCTTTCCGGGGACGCTGGCGGTCAACGGGAGCGAACCGGCAAAAATCCACACGCCGTGCCGCCGTGCGGTATCCGCCAGCCAATCCTGGACCGGGCCGCGGCCATAGTCCTCGCGGGCGCGCACACGGTCGGCGTCGGCCGCACCGATGATCGGGAAATACTCGGGCAGGACCAGCAACTGGGCGCCCTGGGCCACCGCCTCGTCGGCAAGCCGGCCGGCGGTTGCCAGGTTGTCGCCGACGCGCGGGCCGGAAACCATCTGCAAGGCGGCGATGCGGCAGTTCTGCGGGGTCATGGCTTCTGCTCCTGGGACGGCACCGGTTCGCTCTGGCCGAGCTTTTCGACCAGCGGGTCGGACCAGCTGCCGGTGACGTGGTAACGATACGAGAAAACGCGGTTGAGCGGGCTCTTCAGCACCGTGTTGGCGACCAGCGCCGCGGCGCCGGCGACCGGGTTGACCAGCGCCGCGGCGCCGATCGCCAGGGTGCTGACCTCGGGCCGGACGGTGACCTGGAGGTCCTGGGTTTCCTGCTGCAGGTCGGTGCGGCCGTCGATCGCCACCTGCACTGCCGGACCGTTGATCGCCAGCGGCCCGAGCGTCTTCATGACGCCGCTTTCGACGGCCAGCCGGCCCTCGATGCTGTCGAAGGCGAGGCCCTCGCTGAACAGGTCGCGGAAATCGAGGGTCAGGCGGCGCGGCAGCGACTGCAGCGAAATCAGGCCGAGCAAGCGGCCGACGCCCGGCTCGAGCTTGTTGAACTGCCCCTTTTCCGCCTTCACCGTCAGCTCGCCCGCCAGCGACGGGTAGTGCAGCGCGGTCAGCGGCCCGTTCCAGCGCAGGCTGCCGGCCAGCCTGGCCTTGCCCTGGCGCACCGCATCCTCGTAGCCGAGCCGGTTGAGCAGCTTGCCGATGTCACCGGCAGCGAGCTCGAAATCGAGATCGGTGCGCTGACGCGCGCCGCGCGTCCACCGGCCGCTGCCGGACAGCTCGCCATCGGCGTTGTGCAGGCGCAACTTCTCCAGCAGCCAGGAGCCGCGCAGGTTGCGGGCGCGCAGTTCGAGCTGGCCGAGCGCCTTCTTGCCCAGCCAGAGGTCGTCGACGACCAGGCTCATGCCCGGCAGGTGGTCGATTGCCGTCGGCGGCTGGCTGGCTTCGCCACTGCCGCTCGCTGCCGGCAGGTGGAGGCGGCGCAAGCGCCCCTCGATCCAGCCGTCGTCGGCGGCACGCCAGGTCAGCTCGCCCAGCGCCTCGCGCATGCGCAGGTCGATCTTCCAGGCGGCGCCCTGCGGTGCCAGGCCGACGTCGATGTCGTGGAATTCGCTGCCGAACAGCTTGAGCAGCGGCGTCTTCAGGCTGATCCGCCCGAGCGCCAGGCCGTCGCCGGCGGCACCGCCGGCATTGCCGCCGGCGTCGGCCGACAGGAAATTGCGCCAGGCGTCGCCGTCCACCTGCGGCATCGCCACGCGCACCGCCAGGCCGCTCTCGGGCAGGCTGGCGTCGGCGTCGCCGACGGCGAAGACGCCCTGCGCCCACTTGCCGTCGCGGCGCAGCACGGTGCCGCGGGCGATGTTGCCGAGCGAAATCCGGTACTGCTCGACCCCGGGCGCCGGGCCGGTGCGTTCGACGCGCAGCGGCAGACGGGCACTGGCGGTCTTGTTGAACAGGTCGGGCAGCGGCGAGCTGACGCCGAGCAGGTCGGAAGTCACCAGCACGTAGGCATTGCGCTTGTTGATGACGATGTCCGACTTCCACGGCGTCGAGCCGCTCAGCTGGCCGAGCAGCGGCCAGCCGAAATGCTTGCCGACCTCGCCGATGACGGCGCTGCCGGCGGCGCTGACGGTGACCTTGCCGCCGTTGCTGCCGACCTTGACGCGCAGCGGGCCGCCGAAGCCGCGGCCGGTGATCTCGCTGGCACTGACCGAGCGGTCGGTCAGGTCGAGGCGGCCATTGACCTGGCCGATCATCGGCAGGCCGTCGACCAGGTGCACCTGATTGTCGTGGAAATGGTAGGTACCGCGCATCCGGGTCTCCAGCGCGCGCCGCAGCGGGATGTCGAGCTCTAGGTCGAGGCGGCCGTTGCCGACGGCGCGCATGCCTTCGGTGAAATGATCGATGCTGGCGGCGACCGGGCTGCGCTCGATGAAATCGAGGAAGGCATTGGTCGGCCCGGCGGCGATGCCGCGGACCAGCAGCATCTCGTCCGCGGCCTCGAAATCGGGAATGCTCACCGAGACGTCGGGCAGGCTGGCCTCGAGGATGCGGCCGGCGGTCGCATGCACGCGCATGCCGTGATCGAAGGCCATGTCGGCGGCGACCCCGTCAATCACCGGCCAGCCCTCGGCGTAGTCGATGCGGGTGTCGCGGGCCTTGGCGGTGACCAGGAATTTACCGGTCGACGGGTCGCGGAAGGGAAAATTGCGCAAGTCGCCCTTGAGCACCAGCTTGCCCTCGTGCGCGGTGCCGCTGACGATGCCGCGGCGCAGCCAGGCCCGGGCATCGGCATTGACGGCATGCGGCATGTAGCGCCAGACGGCGTTGCCGTTGGCGCGATCGATCTTTGCCTGGAGATCGATCTCGCCCGGGCCGTCGCCGCTGTAGCGATATTTGCCGTGGGCGTTGCCGGCGGCGTCGGGGCCGGCGAAGTCGACCCGGTCGATGTCGATTTCCAGGCCGTCGGCCCGGTTACGCCAGGCGACCCGGGCCTTGAGCTTGTCGAAGGCGATGTCGGGTTCCGGGAAGACCGCCGGCAGCGACAGGCCGGCCTGCGTCGCATCGATGTTCAGCTTGCCGCCGTTCTCGGTCAGGTCGATGCTGCCGGACAGTCCGCTGGCACCGGGGAAATAGCTCGCGGCCCGGACGCCCAGGCCGGCAAAGCGGGCGGCCAGCGCGTAGCGGCTCAGCGCCTGCGCTTCCAGCCCCCAGCTGGCGCGCAACTCGGCGATCCGGCCATGCGGTGCGTAGGCGAGCAGCAGCTCGCGGCTGCGCGCGTCGAGCGGCAGATGGGCGGCGAGTCGGGCAAGCACGTCGAGGTCGAGCAAATTTGCCCGGAAATTGCCGTTGACCGTGACATCCTGCTGGCGCCAGTCGAGGTCGAAGTCGGTCGGCACCAGGCGGATGCCGTCGACAGTGAGCAGTTCCAGCTGGCGCGCCGCCAGCGACCAGGCGCCGCTGCGGTACTCGCCGCGCAGGCGGCCGCGCAGGCTGGCCAGGTCGAGCGCCGGCAGGGTCTGGCCGAGGTGGATGCGCAGCGACTCGAGGGCCAGGTCGGTGGTCACCCGGCCGGCGCCTTCGTCGAGATCGCCCCACAGGCGCAAGGCGCCGCGGCCGCGCGGCAGGTCGACCGGGTAATCGACCCAGGGCTTCCAGCCGGCGAGGTCGGCGTAATCGAGTTCGAGGTAGAGCTTGCCGGCGAAGCGCTCGAGCGCATCGTCGAGGTCGCCTTCGACCTCGCCGCGCAGGTCGATGCGCGCCGCCAGTTCGGACGGCGGCACCGCCGACAGACCGAAGCGATGGCGCCGGCCGCGGTTGTCGAGGCCGAACTGGAGATCTTCGAGCAGCAGCGGCGGCGCCTGGCGCAACTGGTCTTCCCAGACGATGGTCGCGTCGTGGATGCGGATGCGCTGCTGCTCGAGCACCCATTCGGCGAAAGCCGGATCGCTGTTGCCACCGGATTCGATGCCGGCGATGCGGATGTTGCCGCCGGCGTCGCGGCGGACATGCAGCACCGGCCGCTCGAAGGCGAGCAGGGCAAGCACCGGGCGCAGGCGCAGCAGGCTCTGCCAGGAAAGCACGGCATCGACGCGCTCGAGCGTGAAGCTGGGCACGCCCGCGGCGTCGAGCAAGGCCAGGTCGTCGAGCAGCAGCTCCGGATTGAGTCCGCGCCAGTGCGCCTCGACCCGGCCGATCCGGACTTCCTGGCCGAGCGCGCTGCCGAGCGCCCGCTCGAGATCGTCGCGGTAGTCGCCGATCGCCGGCAGGACCGCGAAGCGCAGCGCCAGCACCAGCCCGACGAAGAGCAGCCAGCCGGCGAACGCCGCCCAGGCAGCGATGCGCAGGCCGAGCCGGAGCGCCGGCCGGGCGAGCAGGGTGCGCAAGCCGTGCAGCCGGTAGTAGGCCCCGCGGCGAAGATCACGGGCGAGTTCGGAAGGAGGTTGGCCGGACGGATTACTCAAGCGTCGCGTCGCTTTGCCAGATGCGGTCGGAGGTCACTACAATCGGGAAACTGATAATTGTGCGCACATTCTACCTTCTCGGCCCGTCGCCGACAGATTCCATGGACACCCAAATCGATCCCCGCTGGCAACCGGCGCTGGCCCACAGCCGCTACCTGAGCAACCTCCTCCAGGCGCGCCCGGCGCTGATTCCCGAACTCGCCGCCAGCTGGCAGCAACCGCTCGACGCCGGGCTGCTGACGGCGGCGCTGAGCGGCGACTTCGCCGACGACGAGGCGCTCAAGTCGGCGCTGCGCCGGCTGCGCCACCGGGCGATGGCCCACCTGATGCTGCGCGACCTGTGCGGACTGGCACCGCTGGCCGAGGTCGTCGAGAGCATGACGCTGCTCGCCGACGTCACCACCAATTTCGCCCTCGCCCACTACCACCGCCAGCTCGCCGCCAGCTACGGCGAACCGCTCGACAGCCGGGGACGGCCGCAGCGGCTGCTGGTGATCGGCATGGGCAAGCTCGGCGGCCGCGAGCTGAACGTCTCCTCCGACGTCGATTACATCTTCGTCTACCCCGAGGAAGGCGACACCGCCGGCCCGAAGTCGATCGAGAACTACGATTTCTTCACCCGCCTCGGCAAGCGCGTGATCCAGGCGCTCGGCGACATCACCGCCGACGGCCAGGTCTTCCGCGTCGACATGCGCCTGCGCCCGAACGGCGATTCCGGGCCGCTGGTCTGCTCGCTCGACTCGCTCGAGAACTACTTCATCACCCAGGGCCGCGAGTGGGAACGCTACGCCTGGATCAAGGGCCGGACGATGAACGCCGGCGACAACCTGCAGCCGGAATGGGTCGAGGCGATGCAGAAGATCGCCCGCCCCTTCGTCTTCCGCAAATACCTCGACTTCGGCGCGATCAACGCGATGCGCGACCTGCACGCACAGATCCGCCGCGAAGTCGCGCGCAAGGACATGGCCGACCACGTCAAGCTCGGTCCCGGCGGCATCCGCGAGATCGAGTTCATGGCCCAGGTCTTCCAGCTGATCCGCGGCGGCCGCGATCCGGCGCTGCAGATCCGGCCGACGCTGGCGGTGCTCGCCCTGCTCGTCGAGCGCCAGCTGCTGCCGGCCGACACCGAACAGGAACTGCGCGAGGCCTACGTCTTCCTGCGCCGCCTCGAGCATCGCCTGCAATACGTCGGCGACCAGCAGACGCACCTGCTCCCGGTCGACGCCGCGGAACGGCAGAAAATCGCCGTCAGCATGGACTTCGCCGACTGGCCGGCGCTGCTCGCCGTGCTCGACGAACACCGCGCCCGGGTCAGCCGGCATTTCGACGCGGTCTTCTCCGACCCCGAGGCCGGCGAACACCCGCTGACCGGGTTGTGGATGAACCAGCTGGACGAGGACACCGCGCTCGAGGCCTTCGGCAACCTCGGTTTTCGCCGCCCGCGCGAGGCCATCGCCCGCCTTGCCGAGCTGCGCGCCTCGAGCCGTTACCAGCAATTGCCGGCGACCAACCGGCAGCGCCTCGACGCGGTCGGCCCGCGCCTGATCGAAGCCGCCGGCCAGACGCCCGACCCGGACACGACGCTGGTGCGCGGCATCGCCTTCCTCGAAGGCATCGCCCGCCGCGGCTCCTATCTGGCGCTGCTGCAGCAGTACCCGCTGGCCCTCAAGCGCGTCGCCGACATGGTCTGCGCCTCGACCTGGGCGACCGACTATCTCAACCGCCACCCGCTGCTCCTCGACGAGCTGCTCGATCCCCGGCTCTACGAGATGGCGACCGACTGGCAGGGTTTCCGCGAGCAGCTGCAGCGCAACCTCGCCGACCATCTCGACGACACCGAGCGCGAGATGGACATCCTGCGCGAGATGCACCACGCCCAGGTGTTCCGCCTGCTGGCCCAGGACCTGGCCGGACTGCAGACGATCGAGAAGCTTTCCGACCACCTCACCGAGCTGGCCGACAGCATCGTCCAGGAAACGCTGCCGCTGGTCTGGCGCAAGATCAAGAAACGCCACTGCGAGACGCCGAAATTCGCCGTCATCGGCTACGGCAAGATGGGCGGCAAGGAGCTCGGCTACGCCTCCGACCTCGACATGGTCTACCTCTACGACGATGCCGACCCCGACGCCCAGGAGAACTACACCCGCCTGGCCCAGCGCCTGAACACCTGGCTGTCGAGCCAGACACCGGCCGGCATCCTGTTCGAGACCGACCTGCGCCTGCGCCCGAACGGCGACGCCGGGCTGCTCGCGGTGACCGTCGATGCCTTCCGCGACTACCAGCTCAAGCAGGCCTGGACCTGGGAACACCAGGCGCTGACCCGGGCTCGTTTCTGCGCCGGCGACAGCGAAGTAGGCGCTCGCTTCGAGACCATCCGCTGCGAAATCCTGCGCCAGCCGCGCGACCTCGCCAAGCTGCGCGAGGAAGTCGTCGCCATGCGCCGCAAGATGTACGACGCGCACGCCTCGAACAGCCCGGTCGATTTCGGCCTCAAGCATGACGCCGGCGGCATCATCGACGTCGAGTTCATCGTCCAGTACCTGGTCCTCGGCCATGCCCACCGCTATCCCGAGCTCACCGGCAACCTCGGCAACATCGCGCTGCTGCGCATCGCCGGCGAACTCGGCCTGATCGACCCGCAGCTGGCGCTGGCCTGCGGCAACGCCTACCGCGAGTACCGTCGCCTGCAGCACGCCCGGCGGCTGTCGGCGACGCCGAAGGCACCGGTGCCGAGGGAAGAGGTCGAACGCCACATTGTTGCGGTCGACGCCCTCTGGCAGGCGGTTTTCGGCGCGCGCGACTGAGCACTCAGCGGTACGGGTCAAACCCCGGCTCGCCACGGCGATGTCCGGATTCGCGACGCGCCTCGCGTTCGCGTTCGCGCTCGTCTCGGCGGGCCTCCCGCCCGTCCGGCGGCGCCTGCCGCTGCTGGCGCATTTCCGGCGGCCGCGCCGGTGCCTCCTGGCGCGCCGGCGGCCGGTAATCGGGACGGTAATCCGGGCGATAGTCGTCATGGCGGCGATCGTCACGGCCGCGTCGGTCGTCGTGGCGCTCGTCGTAGCCGCGCGGCGGTACGACGCGGACCGGCGGCGGCGCCGGGCGCGGCCGCGCGTCGTGATCCCAGCGACCTTCATGCATCCGCCAGTGCGGACCGTCGCGGACCCAGCGCGGGGCGACCCAGACGTAGCCGGGACGCGGCGCCACCCAGCGGCCGGGCACCCAGACATGGCGATGACCGCCCCAGGACCAGTAGCCGGTGATCCAGACATAGCCGGGATAAGGCGGATAGCCGGGATATTCGACCCGCGGCGGCGGCGGTTCGACGACCACCGTGCCGCCGTAGTAAGGCTCGGCCGGGACCACGGCACAGGCCCCGGCAAGGGTGGCGAGGACGGCGGCGAGGATCAGGCGTTTGTTCATGACAGGCTCTCCTTGGGGTGTTCCTGAAGCCATCAACGCCCGCCCCCGATCAGCGGTGCACCGTTTTCACGACTTGTTACGTTTGCTTGCATCCGCCGTGCCGCCGGCAACAAAAAGGCCGCCCGCAGGCGGCCCGGCAACGGCGTCGGCGCGGCCTACTTCTTCAGCGCGTCGCGGATCTCGCGCAGCAGGACGACGTCTTCCGGCGTCGGCGCCGGCTCGGCCGGGGCCGGGGCGGCTTCTTCCTTGCGCAGGCGGTTCATCTGCTTGACGATCATGAAGATGATGAAGGCCAGGATGATGAAGTTGAGCAGGATGGTGGCGAAGGAACCGTAGGCGAACACCGGGATGCCGGCCTTCTTCAGTTCGGCCAGCGTCGCCAGGTTCTGCGGGTTGTCGCCGAGGACGACGAAGAGGTTGGTGAAATCGAGCTTGCCGACGACGATGCTGACGATCGGCATGATCAGGTCGCCGACGATCGAATCGACGATCTTGCCGAAGGCGGCGCCGATGATGACCCCGACGGCGAGATCCATCGCGTTGCCCTTGACGGCGAATTCCCTGAATTCCTGCAGCATGCCCATGGCGATTCCTTTCCGGTGATTGGTTAAGCGGGCGAATTATTCGGGCTGGCGCGAAGCAGCGTCAAGGCGATTTGCATTTCTCAACATTACTTTGCGAAAGCCTGCATCAGCTTTTCTGCCGCCGCCGCCAGCGTTTCCTCGCGCTTGGCGAAGCAGAAGCGGACCACCTTGTCGTCGCGCCCATCGGGCTGGAAGGCCGAGACCGGGATCACGGCGACGCCGACCTCGCGCGTCAGCCATTCGGCGAAGGCTCGGTCGGGCAGGTCGGAAATCCGGTCGTAGCGGGCGAGCTGGAAATAGGTGCCGCGACAGGGCAGCAACTCGAACGGCGTCGCTGCCAGCAGCGCCCGGAAGGCGTCGCGCTTGGCCTGGTAGAAGGCGGCCAGGCCAAGGTGGCGGGAGGCATCCTGCATGTACTCGGCGAGTGCCAGCTGCGACGGCGTATGCACCGTGAACACGTTGAACTGGTGCACCTTGCGGAACTCGGCCATCAGGGCCGCCGGGGCGACGACGTAGCCGATCTTCCAGCCGGTGATGTGGTAGGTCTTGCCGAAGCTGGAGACGACGATGCTGCGCGCCGCCAGTTCGGCGTGGCCGCAGAGGCTGGCGTGCGCCTCGCCGTCGAACAGGATGTGTTCGTAGACTTCGTCGGAAAGGATGACGATGTCGGTGCCGCGCACGGTTTTTGCCAATTCGTCGAGGTCGACCGTGGACATCAGCGCGCCGGTCGGGTTGTGCGGCGAATTGACGATGATCATCCGCGTCCGCGGCGTGATCAGCGCGCGCACCTCGTCCCAGTCGGGCGCATAGGCGGGAAAGCGCAGTTGCGCGTAGACCGCCGTGCCGCCGACCGTCTCGATCGCCGGCACGTAGCTGTCGTAGACCGGGGCGAAGACGATCACTTCGTCGCCCGGGCGGACGCAGGCGGCGATCGCGGTGAAGATCGCCTGGGTGGCGCCGGCGGTGACGGTGACCTCGCTGTCGGCGTCGACGCGGGCGCCGTAGAGCGCCGCCACCTTGCCGGCGATCGCCTGGCGCAGCGCCGGCATGCCGGTCATCGGCGGGTACTGGTTGTGGCCGGCGCACATGTGGCGATGCACGGCGTCGAACAGCGAGACGTCGGCCTGGAAATCGGGAAAGCCCTGCGACAGGTTCACGGCGCCGCAGTCGGCGGCCAGTTTCGACATCACCGTGAAGATCGTCGTGCCCATCGCCGGGAAGCGGGAATCGATGCGAAGCGGAGTATCCATGGGGCGGAACGGGTGTTTGGCAGGCGCCCACTATGCCACAATGCGTCCCCATGAACATCGACGGCATCCCCACCCGAACCCTGCGCGCCCACCCCGAGCGGCGCGCCATCGACATCATCGACCAGACCCGCCTGCCGCACGCGCTGCACTGGCTGCGCGTCGCCACGCTGGCCGAGGCCGCGCACGCGATCCGCGCCATGCAGGTGCGCGGCGCGCCGCTGATCGGCGCCACCGCCGCCTACGGACTGGCGATCGCGCTCGGCCAGCGCAGCGACGATGCCTGGCTGCGCGAGGCCGTGCTGACGCTGTGGGAAACCCGGCCGACCGCGGTCAACCTGCACTGGGCGCTGACCCGCATGGACCGCATCGTCGCCCCGCTGCCGCCGGCCGAACGCGAAGCCGCAGCCTGGCAGGCGGCGACGCAGATCGCCGACGAGGACGTGGCGCAGAACCTGGCCATCGGCCGCCACGGCCTCGAGCTGCTGCGCCAGTTGCCGCGCCGCCAGGGCAGCGTGCTCAACGTGATGACCCACTGCAATGCCGGCTGGCTCGCCACCGTCGACGGCGGCACCGCGCTGGCGCCGGTCTATGCCGCCCACGATGCCGGCCTGCCGGTGCATGTCTGGGTCTCCGAGACGCGGCCGCGCAACCAGGGCCTGCTCACCGCCTGGGAGCTGGCCCAGCACGGCGTGCCGCACACGCTGATCGCCGACAACGCGGCCGGCATCCTGATGCGCGAAGGTCGCGTCGATGCGGTCATCGTCGGCGCCGACCGGATCGCCGCCAACGGCGACGTTGCCAACAAGGTCGGCACCTACCTCAAGGCCCTGGCCTGCGCCGACAACGGCCTGCCCTTCTACGTCGCGGCGCCGCGCTCGACGATCGACTTCGACCTGCCCGAAGGCAAGGACATCGAGATCGAAGCCCGCGACGGCGACGAATTCCGCCGCGTGCACGGCCTCGACGCGCGCGGCGTGCCGTCGGCGCTGCAACAGCTGCCGGCGGCCGAGGCGGTCGCCAACCCGGCCTTCGACGTGACCCCGGCCCGCCTGGTCAGCGCCATCCTGACCGAGCGCGGCCGCTGCGCGGCCAGCCACGCCGGCCTGCGCCAGCTTTACCCCGAGGTTGCCGGTGACTGAGCTGCGCGCGGCGCTGATCGCCACCGCCCGGGCCATGCAGCCGGCCGGGCTGAACCGCGGCACGGCCGGCAACGTCAGCGTGCGCGACGGCGACGGCTTCCTGATCACGCCGACCGGCATGGCCTACGCCGCGCTGACCCCGGACGACCTGCCGCGCATGGCCATCGACGACAGCGCCGACGGCAGCTACCACGGCCGCCGCAAGCCATCGTCGGAATGGCGCTTCCACCGCGATCTCTACGCCGCCCGCCCGGACGTCGGCGCCGTGCTCCACGCGCATTCGCCGTTCGCCGTCACGCTCGCCTGCCTGCGCCGCGAGATTCCCCCCTTCCACTACATGATCGCGCGCTTCGGCGGCAGCACGATCCGCTGCGCCGACTACGCCATTTTCGGCTCGCAGGCGCTGTCGACCGCTGCCCTGGCGGCGCTCGAGGGCCGGCGCGGCTGCCTGCTCGCCAATCACGGCCTGCTCGTCGCCGGCCGCGACCTCGACGAAGCCCTGGCCCTCGCCATCGAGCTCGAGGAGCTCTGCGAGCAGTACTGGCGCGCCTGCCAGCTCGGCGCCCCGGTCCTCCTCGACGCCGGCGAAATGGCGGCGGTGATCGATAAATTCGCCACTTACGGACAGCAATGAACGCGCACCACGACCTTTCGCGCTGGGAACAGACGCACGACTACGGCACCGGCAACGCCCGCGCCGAGGCCGGCACCCGCTGGGTGCTGTGGATCACGCTGGCGACGATGGTGGTCGAGATCGGCGCCGGCTGGTGGTTCAACTCGATGGCGCTGCTCGCCGACGGCTGGCACATGAGCTCGCACGCGCTGGCCATCGGCCTCGCCGCGCTGGCCTACGCCGCCTCCCGCAAGTACGCCCGGGACAGCCGCTTCGCCTTCGGCACCTGGAAGATCGAGGTGCTCGGCGGCTACACCAGCGCCCTCTTCCTGCTCGCCGTCGCCGCGCTGATGGTGATCGGTGCCGGCGAGCGGCTGCTCGACCCGCAGCCGATCCGCTACCTCGAGGCGATGGTCGTCGCCGCCCTCGGTCTGACGGTCAACCTGGCTTGCGCGGCAATTTTGCACCGGGCCGGCGGCCACGATCACCATGGCCACGATCACGGGCACGGGCATGACCATGCGCACGGCCACGCCGACCTCAACCTGAAGGCCGCCTACATTCACGTCATCACCGACGCGCTGACCTCGGTGCTGGCGATCGCCGCCCTGGCCGGCGGCTGGCTCTACGGCTGGGACTGGCTCGATCCGGCCTGCGCGGTGGTCGGTGCGGTGCTGGTGGCGCTATGGGCGAAGAACCTGCTGCGCCAGACCGGCAGCGTGCTCCTCGACCGCGAGATGGACCACCCGGTGGTCGAGGAAATCCGCGAGGTGATCGCCACCCTGCCGGCCGGCACCCACCTCACCGATCTTCACGTCTGGCGCGTTGGCAACGGCGCCTACGCCTGCGCCGTCTCGCTGCTCGCCCACGACGCGGCGCTGACGCCGCTGGCCGTGCGCGAGGCACTCGCCATCCACGAGGAGATCGTCCACGTCACCGTGGAGATCCACCGCTGCGACGAGTGCCCGGCCTGAGGCCGCTCAGGCCAGCGTGGACAACAGGCTGCTGGTGCGCTCGTCGGCCTGGCCGTAGGCCTGCATCAGCTGCATGATCTTCATCATCACCTGCGACTCGCTGCTCGCCGCCTGCGTCCCCGCACTGGCGGCGCTCGCCGACGACTGCTGCGACTCGTCGTAGGCCCGCGCCTCGCGGAAGCTGACCTTGCCGTCACCGTCGCTGTCGGCGGCTTCGAAGTTGGCGACGATGTCGGCGATCAGGCCGGCCCGCTCGCTGTCGCTGTCGCCGATTTCGGCCAGCTGGCTCTCCAGCTCGTCGAGCGTGAAGCCGGCGTCACCGGCCGGCGGCGGCGGTGGCGGCATTCCCTGCATCGCCGCCATCTCGGACTGCGCGGTCGTATCGTCGGTGCCGCCGTTCTTGTAGGCCATCGCCTCCTGGAAACTGACCTTGCCGTCGCCGTCGGCGTCGGTCGCCTCGAAATTGGCGACGACGTCGGCGATCAGGCTGGCGCGGTCGCTATCGGCATCGCCGATTTCCTCAAGCTGGGCGGCCAGCTCTTCCTGCGTGAAGCCTTCGTCGCCGGCCGGCGGCGGTGGCGGCATGCCGCCCTGCATGCGCATCTGGCCGAACTGCGCGTCGAGTTCTTCCTGCAGCTTGCTCAAGGTCGATGCAAACTCGCTTTCGGTGACCTTGCCGTCGCTGTCGGTGTCGAAGGCGGCAAAAACCTCGTCGACCGCGCTATCGTCGCCGCCGGAAATGGCACCGAAGGCCGACGCCAGGTCGCTCTTTTCCAGGTATCCCTGGCTCTTGCTGTCCAGCCGCGAAAACAGCTGGCTCATCTGTGACGAACTGCCCAGACCGCTGATCATGATTGACTCCTTGAATCGGGTTGAAAACGCCGGACAGACATCCGGCGGCGCTAACTGAGCAAGTTATCGGCCATTTGCCGCAAAAATTCGTGGCGAACCAGGTTAAAGGGGGTAAAAACTTGTCAAGAAATCGGCGAAATTTGACGGTCGACCGTCAAATTCGTGCAAAAACCCGCCGAAAAGCGGCAAAACCTGCCTCCGGCGAAATTTGCCGCCGCCCCCGGCAAGGCGGGGTAAAAGTCTGTAAAAACAGCGCACTGGCTGCGACCACCCGGCTATCATGCGGCCCTGAAACGCAATCAATGGAGTGCAGGACATGGCAGCCGTGCTGCTGATCGACGACGATGTTGAACTCGCCGGCATGCTCGCCGACTACCTGCGGGGCGACGGCTTCAGCGTCGAACTCGCGCACGACGGCGAAAGCGGCATCGCCGCGGCGCTCGGCGGCCGCTTCGCGATCGCCGTGCTCGACGTGATGCTGCCCGGGCTATCCGGCATCGAGGCCCTGCGCCGGATCCGCGCCGCCAGCCAGATGCCGGTGCTGATGCTGACCGCACGCGGCGACGACATGGACCGTATCGTCGGCCTCGAACTCGGTGCCGACGACTACGTTCCCAAGCCCTGCCTGCCGCGCGAACTGGCCGCCCGCCTGCGTGCCATCCTGCGCCGCGGCAGCACGGCACCGGCGGCGCCTGCGGGCGAACTGACAGTCGGTCCGCTGCGCCTGAACCCGGCGCAGCGCCTGGCCGAATGGCGCGGACGCGGGCTCGAGCTGACCAGCACCGAATTCAACCTGCTCGAGGTGCTCGCCCGCAACGCCGGCCGCACCGTCGGCAAGGACGAGCTGTCGCAGCAGGCGCTCGGCCGGCCGCTGGCGCGCTACGACCGCAGCATCGACGTGCATCTGTCGAGCATCCGCCAGAAACTCGGCCCGCTCGACGACGGCCGCTCGCCGATCCAGACGGTCTTCCGCCAGGGTTACCAGATGATTCCGGGCTGAGCATGGGCCGCCTCTTCTGGAAATTCTTCCTCATCGTCTGGCTGGCCCAGCTGACCGCGATCCTCGGCACTGCAGCGATCTTCTGGATCGAGCGACACGAACTGCAGGCACGCTTCGAGCGCCAGTTCCCGCCACCGCCACCGCCGCCCGGCAGCGAATTCCGGCCGCCGCCGGGGCCGCGGCCGGGCGAAGGCCCGCGCCTGCCGGTGCTGCCGCTGCTCACCGGCCTGCTCGCCAGCCTGCTCTCGGCCGGCGCCATCGCCTGGTACGTCGCCCGCCCGGTGCGCCGCCTGAAGGCCGCTTTCGCCGCCGCCAGCGACGGCGACCTGAGCCTGCGCATCGGCCCGGCGATGGGCCGCCGACGTGACGAACTGAGCGAACTCGGCGACGATTTCGACCGCATGAGCGAACGCCTGGCCAGCCTGCTCGAGGCGCAGACCCGCCTGCTCCACGACGTCTCGCACGAGCTGCGCTCGCCGCTGGCCCGGCTGCACGCGGCAATCGGCCTGGCCCGCCAGGCGCCGGAACGCTTCGAGGAAACGATGAGCCGGCTCGAACGCGAAGGCGAGCGGATGAACCAGCTGGTCGGCGAACTGCTCACGCTGTCGCGCCTCGAAGCCGGCGTCGGCGGCGCCGCGGAGATCGTCGCCCTCGACGAACTGGTCGCCGAACTGCTCGAGGATGCCCGTCTCGAGGCGGCACCGCGGCACCTCATCGTCGATCTCGACGAAACGCCCGGCCTGCACGTCCGGGCCAATCCCGAACTGCTCCACCGCGCCATCGAGAATGTCGTGCGCAACGCACTCAAGCATTCGCCGGACGGCGGCCGCATCCGCATCGTCACCGCTGCCACCGCCGACCGGCGCTGCCGGATCAGCATCTTCGACCACGGCCCGGGCGTGCCCGAGGACGAACTGGCGCACATCTTCGAACCCTTCCGCCGCGCCCGCAACGCGATCGGCCACGGCCACGGCCTCGGCCTGGCGATCGCCCGCCGGGTGATGTTGACGGTCGACGGCACGATCACGGCAAAAAACCTCGCCGGCGGCGGCCTGCGCGTCGACCTCGAACTGCCGCTCGCCGGCTGAACCGGCTCAGCGCACGAAGCGCCGGCTCTCGCGGCTCACTGCGTCGAGCAGGCCGGCGGCGCCGGCGACGACGCTATCGCGCTGGTCGCGGGCGACCGGATGGTCGGCCTCGTCGAAGACGCTGTAACGGAAATAGTCGCTGCCGGTGAACGGGAAGGTGATCTTGTGCCGACCGTCGTCGACGCCCATGTAGTTGTATTCGCCGAACACGAAATAGGGCAGCTCCTGCTCGAGCGGATCGGCCGAACTGTAGCTGCGCGAAGGCTGGTCGACCCCAAGGGTGGCGAGCAGCGTCGGCGCCACCTGCAGGTGCGAGCTGCGGTGCGTCACCACCGCCGGCGCGACGCCCGGCCGCCACAGCACCAGCGGCACGCGCACCTGCTCCTCGGGGAAGGTGGTGCCGTGGCCGTGCCCCCAGCGCCCCTTCTCCATGAACTCCTCGCCGTGGTCGCCGGTGAACAGCAGCACCGTCTGTTCGAGCATGCCTGTCTTCTCGAGGTGTTCGAGCAGACGGCCGACCTGGGCGTCGATATGGTGGGCGGCATTGATGTAGCGGTTGTGGATGGCGCCGATGTTGTTGCGCAGGTCGAGGTCGATGTAGTTCATGTCGCGCAGGTAGTCGGCGCGCAGCGCCTGGGCCTCGGGGAAGCTGTAGGGCGCATGCGTCGACTCGAAGAACATGAAGCCGAAGAAGGGCCGCCGCGGATCGCGCGCGTCGACCTTGGCGACCAGGTCGTCGATGTTGCGGATGTCGCGCTGCCAGGGCTCGCCGGTCTTGATCTCCTGCAACTGCGCCGCGGGCACGCCGGCGAACACGGTATGGCGCAACTCCGGGTAATCGAAGCTCTGGCTGGTATGGGCGGCGATCTGGTAATCGTGCTCGCGCAACACGTTCATCAGCACCGGCGCCACGCGCTGCTGTTCGAAGCTGTACCAGTAGGGCGCATAGACGCCGTAGAACAGCGAGAACAGTCCCATCCGGGTACGGTTGCCGCCGCTGTAGTGGTTCTCGAAGCGGGTCGCGCGCTGCGCGAACCGCCACAGGTGGGGGGTGATTTCCGGGTCGAGCAGATCCCAGCGGAAGGACTCGGCGACCAGGACAACGACGTTGGTCGGCCGCAGGCGGCTGCTGTCCACGGCCGTCCCCGGATAAGCCACGGTCCCGCCGGCCAGGCGCAGGGCCTGCAGCGCCCGCCGCTCGATGCCCAGTCGGTTGAACAGGGTCTTGCCGCTGCTCCGCAAGTGAAAGGGCACGGCATCGGCTGCCGCCAGCAGTTCTTCCTGGCCGGTATGGACGCTGTAGGCAAAGACGACTTCCTCACCGGCGAACAGGCCGGCGAGAACGATGCCGGCGATCGCCGCGGCCCGTGCCGGCAGCTGCCAGCCGCGCTGGCGGTAGCGGTGCAGCGCCCAGAGCAGCCCCAGGTTGGCGAGAACGATGGCACCGACCTGCAGTGCCACGGTGATCTCGGTCGACGCCGTCGCACCGAGGGCGGCGATGCCGCCGGGCGTGGTCAGCAGGTTCCAGACGAAACCGTTGAAGTGATACTGGTAGAGCGCGTAGAGGCGGTAGTCGGCGTAGATCGCCAGCAAGGCCAGACTGCCGCCGAGCACCGCGGCGCCGGCCAGCAGCGGCGGGCGCAGGGCCAGGTGCCGGGGCAGCAGGGCGAGCAGCAGGCAAGGCAGCAACGCGGCGGCCAGGTAGAGGCCGGCATAGGCGGCGGTCGCGGCGAACGCGAAGCCCCAGGCGGCGGCGCCCTGGATCGGAACCACCGGCCAGAACAGGGCGATCATCGAGAACAGCGCGACATAGAGCAGCGCAAAGTAGCGGCGCAGCACGCCGGCGGTTTCCTGGGCAGACATCGGGACCTCTTGCCGGCGCCTCGCTGAAAACGCCCCGCCCCGGCGCCGGGAAGGCGGGTCGTGACTCGACTCGCGGCGTTCAGGCCAGCTTGCGCAGCGTATACACCCGCCACATCGCGTAGCCGGGGAGGAAATCGTGGTGGCCGAGAATGGCGAAGCCGGCGCTGGCGAACTCGCTTTCGGCGGTTGCCGCGGGAATCACGAAACGGTTGCCGTTTTCGCCGGGACGGCCGGCGCGCCGGGCTTCCAGGCGCCGGCGGCGCCACGCCTTGTAGTTGCCATCGACCCACAGCGAGACGATCACCGTGTCGCGGGTGACGCGGTGGAACTCGCGCAGCATCGCCAGCCGGTGCGCCGGATCGGCGATGTGATGGAGCAGGCGCATGCAGAAGATGCTGTCGACCGACGCCGCCTCGAGATCGATGGCGAAGGCCGAGGTGTGCAGGGTATGGACGCGCCCGGCCAGGGCCGGCGGCATTTCGCGGCGGGCGACTTCGAGCATGTGCGGCGAGTTGTCGGCGGCCAGGATGACGCGGTTCGGCTGCTCGCCGAGCAGCGGCCAGAAACGGCCGGCGCCGCAGGGCAGGTCGAGGACCAGCCCGGGGTCGCCGGCCAGTTGCAGGGCCCGCCGCGCCAGCTGGCGGTCGCGCCAGTCGGAAAGGCGGCGGGCGAGGCCGGCGCGGTGCTTGTGGAAATACTGCAGCGCGTGCGCGCTGTCGTACTTGTTCGAGAATTCGAGCTGGATCGGCAGATTCGGGGTCATCGTCGTACCTCCTGTAGCAGAGGTGCCAACGATAGGCGGAGGCCCGTCAAGGGGCCGTCAAAAGCCCGTCAAAAAAACGTCAAAACCGGCCCAGGCGCACGGAAAAACAGCTGCCGCCACCGGCCAGGTTGTGCGCCTCGATGCGCCAGCCCTGCTGCTCGCAGATCCGGCGAACCAGCGACAGGCCGAGCCCGAGGCCTTCGCCGCGGGCTGCGCTGCCGCGCACGAAGCTGTCGAACAGACGCTCGCGTTCGTCGGCGGCGATGCCCGGCCCGCTGTCCTCGACGCGAAAACCGCCGGCATCGAGGATCAGGCGGATCTCGCCGCGTTCGGTGTAGTGGCTGGCATTGCGCAACAGGTTGCCCATCACCGCCCGCAACAGGGTCGCATGCCAGACGCCGGGCATCGCGGCCTCGCTGACAACGACGAAGGCGAGCCCGCGGGCGGTGATTTCCGGCCCCCAGACCTCGCCCTGCTCCGCCGCCATCGCCGCCAGGCTGACCGCCGCCTCCGGCGCGGCCGGTGCCGCCTGGGCCCGGGCCAGCTGGAGGAAGACCTCGACCAGCGCGCGCATTTCCCCGGCGGCCTTGGCGATGCGTTCGACCTGCCGCCGCGCCCGCCCCGACAGTTCGCCGCGCAGCAGCAGTTCGGCCGAAGTGCCGACGATCATCAGCGGCGTCCGCAGTTCGTGGCTGACGTCGCTGGTGAACAGGCGCTCGCGCTCGATCGCGCGGCGCAGCTGACCAAAGGCCTGGTCGAACGCGCCGGCCAGCTGTCCGAGCTCGTCGTCGCCGTATTCGGGGGCCAGCGGCGGTGCCAGCTCATGCATCGAATCGCGGCCGCGAACCTGGCCGGCCAGGCGGATCACCGGGTCGATCACCCGGCGCACGGTCAGGCGTCCGATCAACCAGGCGAGCACAATGGCGAGCAGGAAACCGCCAACCACCACCTTGTACAGCATCTGCTCGCGTGCTTCGAAAGCATCCTGGTTGCGGGCAAGGATGAAGCGATGTCCTTCGATACTGGTTTCCAGTACATGCCAAGCGCCGTTTTCGCCGACCACTTCCTGATAGCCCGGGTGCAGCCCGGCAAACGCCGCCGGCAGGGGCTGCGCCTTCAGCGTCGGCACGTAGAGCGCGCTGCCGCCGGTGAGGTCGGGAATCCGCCCCTCGGTCAGGTAGACCGTCTCGACCATTTCCATCTCTTGGCGCATCTCGTCGCCGATCAGGTCTTCCTCGACGACGTGCACGACGGCGATGATCGCCCAGGCGTTGATGCCGGCGATCAGCGCCGTCAGCAACATGAAGGAAAGCAGGATGCGGCGGGCGAGCGGCTGCTTGTCAGCCATGGATATCTTCCCCGAGACGATAGCCAACGCCGTGCACGGTATGCAGCAGCGGCCGCGGGAAGGGTTTGTCCACAGCCAGGCGCAGCAGGTGCAGGTGGCTGCGCAGGCTGTCGCTGGCCGGCGGATCGTCGCCCCACAGCGCCGTTTCCAGCGCCTCGCGGCGAACGACGCCGGGACTCTTGCGCATCAGCGTTTCGAGCAGCTTCAGGCAGGCCGGGTTGAGGCGCAGTGGCTGGCCGGCGCGGGTCGCCCGCCAGGTGTCGAGATCGAGCACCAGGTCGGCGACCTGCAGGCGCTGGCTGGCGCCGCGCGTGCGGCGCAGGATCGCCTCGATGCGCGCTTCCAGTTCGGCCAGCGCGAAAGGCTTGACCAGGTAGTCGTCGGCACCGCTGCGCAGGCCCTGCAAGCGATCGTCGAGCGCGTCGCGGGCGGTGAGCATGATCACCGGCACCTGGCAGCCGGCTTCGCGCAGGCTGCGGCAGAGCTGGTAGCCGTCCATGCCGGGCAGCATGATGTCGAGGACGATCAGGTCGTAATGCCCGGTCAGTGCCAGATGCAGCCCGCCCGGCCCGTTGCGCGCGCAATCGACGACATGACCGGCAGCTTCGAGGTAGTCGAGAATGTTGGCGAGGATGTCAGAGTTGTCTTCAACGATCAGCAGACGCATGCGCTTGGGACTTCCGGTTGCAGAAAAGAGAGTATAGCGATGGCGGCTGAATCGCGTCTTAATCGCCCACCAACCAGAAGGTTGAGGTTTCTTGACGTTTTTTTGACAATCCGTTCACACGCCATTGACGTTTCCCGTCGCAGACTGCGCGCCATCACAAACTCTTCGCGCAGCCGATGCCTTTCTTCCGCCACGCCCAAACCCGCTTCCTCGCTATCGCTCTCGCCAGCTGGCTGCTGGTTTTCTTCCTGGTCCGTGGTTTGTTGCTGACCACCCATTTCGCCGAGGCTGATGCCGGTTTCCTGGCAATCCTGCGCCTGTTCGCCGTCGGCACCTTGTACGACCTGGCTTTCCTGGTCTATGCCGCGCTGCTGCCCGCCCTTTACCTGCTACTCTGCCCGGAGAAGCTGTGGCGCGCCCGCTGGCACCGCACGCTGCTGCTGTTCGCCACCGGCATCGGCATCTTCGCCATGCTCTTCGTCGCCGCCGCCGAGTGGCTGTTCTGGGACGAATTCGGCGTCCGCTTCAATTTCATCGCCGTCGATTACCTGGTCTATTCCAAGGAAGTCGTCGACAACATTGTCGAGTCCTACCCGATCTATCGCCTACTCGGCATTCTCGCCATCGTCGCCGGCGTCGCCACGCTGGCGCTGAAACGCCAGCTCGTCGCCAGCTTCGATGCGCCGTTACTGCCGCGTCGCCGGGCGGCGCTGGCTTTTGGCGGGCTGCTGCTGGTCGCCGGTCTCAACCTCGCCATCGTCGGCCAGTCCTTCCCGCATGGCCAGGGCGGCAACGTCTATCAGCGCGAACTGGCGAGCAACGGCCCCTTCCAGTTCTTCGCCGCCTTCCGCAACAACGAACTCGACTACCGCCAGTTCTACGCCACCCTGCCCGACGCCGAGGCTGGCGCCCTGCTGCGCGCCGAAGTCGCCGAGCCGAATGCCCGTTTCGTCGGCGACCATCCGCTCGACATCCGGCGCGCCATCGACAACCCGGGGCCGGAACGCCATCACAACATCGTCCTCGTCACCATCGAAAGCCTCAGCGCCAAGTACCTCGGCAGCTACGGCGACCAGCGCGGACTGACCCCGAACCTCGATGTCCTGCGCGGCCAGAGCCTGTTCTTCAGCAATTTCCGGGCGACCGGCACGCGCACCGACCGCGGTCTGGAAGCAATCACCCTGTCGATGCCGCCGACGCCCGGTCGCTCCATCGTCAAACGCCAGGGCCGTGAAAGCGGCTACGCCAGCCTCGGCCAGCAACTCACCGCGCGCGGCTACGACAGCGTCTTCGTCTATGGCGGACGCGGCTACTTCGACAACATGAATGCCTTCTTTAGCGGCAATGGCTACCGCATCGTCGACCAGAGCAGCGTCCCGGACAGCGAAATGTCCTTCCAGAACGCCTGGGGCATGGCCGACGAGGATATCTACGGACAGGCGTTGAAGATCGGCGACCAGGACCACGCCGCCGGCAAGCCCTTCTTCCTGCAGTTGATGACGACGTCCAACCACCGTCCCTACACCTATCCGGACGGTCGCATCGATATTGCCTCCGGTTCGGGCCGCGAAGGCGCCGTCAAATACACCGACCACGCCATCGGCAAGTTCCTCGAACGGGCCCGCAGCAAGCCATGGTTTACCGACACCATCTTCGTCTTCGTCGCCGACCACACCGCCGGCAGCGCCGGTTACGAGGATCTGCCGGTGGCCAACTACCACATCCCGCTGTTCATTTACGCGCCGGACCTCATCAAGGCGCGCGAAGTGACGACGTTGGCCAGCCAGATCGACCTGGCACCGACCCTGCTCGGCCTGCTCGGCATCGATTACGAATCCACCTTCTTCGGTCACAACCTGCTGCTCGACGCGCAACGTCCGGGCCGCGCGGTGATTGGCAACTACCAGCACCTCGGCCTGTTCGACGGCAAGGACCTCGCCATCCTCAGCCCGCGCCGCGACATGCGCCGCCACGACGACGCGCTCGGCGAAAGCCGGGAAAGCCGCGTCGGCGCCGACGATCCGCTGATCCGCCGCGACATCGCCTATTACCAGGGAGCGAGTCACGCCTTCCGTAACGGCCTGCTGGCCTGGCACCCGCTGAAGGCGGCAAGCGATGGCACCAAGCGCTGACCCCAGCCCGTCCCGCCCGTTCGCCTTCGCGCTCTGGCTGGGCCTGCCGCTGGCGGCGATGGGGCTGTTGCTGGCGATCGATCCGGCTCCACTCGACTTCTGGATCGCCGGCCATTTCCATGTTCCGGGCAGCGGCTTCGTTGCCCGCGACAACTACTGGCTGGAAACCGTCCTGCACGACCGGGCGAAAACGCTGGTCATCGTCTTCGTGCTCGCCCTGGGCGTCGCCCTCGCCGCCAGCACCCGGCTCGCCGCGCTGCGCCCGTGGCGCGGCCCGCTCGCCTACGCGCTGCTGGCGATCGCCCTGTCCACTGCGGTCGTACCGCCGCTCAAGGTAGTCAGCGCGGTGCAATGTCCGTGGGATCTCAGCGCCTTCGGCGGCAGCGAGACTTTTTCATCCCTGCTCTCCGCGCGGCCATCGACCGAACATCCCGGACGCTGCTGGCCGGGCGGTCACGCTTCGACCGGTTTCTCGCTGATTGCCCTCTTCTTCGCCCTGCGCGACCGCCGGCCGCGGCTCGCCAGAAGCCTGCTGGTCGGCGCCCTGGCCTTCGGCAGCCTGCTCGCTGCCGGGCGCATGATCCAGGGTGCCCATTTCCTCTCGCACAACTTGTGGACGTTGCTGATCGACTGGAACATCTGCCTGCTCGTCTATCGCTTCACCATTTACCGCCGCAGCGCGTTGCCTGCCGTCCAGCCTAACCGCCTGACAATAGGATTGAATCCGGGCTCAAGCTGAGCCAATCCCGCTTCAGCGCATCACGAAGGCCTCCTGGTGAAAGCGGCGGACCTGGCGGCCTAGGCCGTCGCGCAGGGCGCCGGCCAGGCCGGCCGGGCCGCAGAACCAGACCTCGGCGGGTCCGCCGCGGCCGGCCAGCAGAGCGTCGGCGTCGAGCCGCTCGCCCTGGGCGGCGCCGTGCACGCGCAGGCGGACGCCGGGGAGACCGGCGCACAGGGCCTGCAGGCGGGCGACGAAGGGATCGCGCTCGCGGTCGCGGGTGCAGTAATGCAGTTCGGCCTGGGCGACGGCCGGCGTTTCCTGCAGGGCCGCCAGCCAGGCCAGGAAGGGCGTCACCCCGATGCCGCCGGCGACCCACAGCTGGCGGACGTCGGCACGCCGGCGGGCAAGCTCGAAGCGGCCGTAGGGGCCTTCGACGACAACCGGGCTGCCGATCGCGAGTGTCGCCGGCAGGCGCCGGGTGTAGTCGCCGAGGGCCTTGATGCAGAACTCGACGCAAGCGTCGCCGCGATCGGCATCGGCGATGGTGAATGGATGGGCGCCCTCGGCGCGGTCGAAGGTGACCAGCGCGAACTGCCCCGGACGGTGGCCGCGCCAGCCGGCATCGAGGCGGCAGCGCACGCGCAGGACATCGTCGGCGAGTGTTTCCAGTTCGACGATGCGGCCGCTCACGCTGCGGCCGCGACCGACATTGCCGAGCAGCGAACGCAATGCGCCGTAGCTTCCCAGCGCGACGAACAGGCCAAGCAGCCAGCCGCTCGGCTGGGTCCAGTAGGTCGCCGGCGAGAGCAGCACCGAATGGAAGGCGAGCAGCAGGTAGAGCACCGGCATTGCCCGGTGCAGGAAGCGCCAGTTGCGGTAGGGAAAACGTTGCCACAGGGTGATCGCGACCAGGACGACAAGCAGGTAGAAACCCCATTCGCCGAGATCGCCGGCGAGGTGGCGCAGGCTGTCCAGGATGTTGCCGAACTTTTCCTTGGGCACCCGGCCGGCACGGCCGATCGACGATTTCAGCAGATCGTCGGACATCTCGATCAGCCAGTGCAGGATCGCGAAGACGCCGCCGAGGATGCCCGCCCACTTGTGCGTCCGGTAGATCCGGTCCATGCCGCCGAGCGGCGTTTCCAGCCAGGCCGGGCGCGCCGCCAGGAAGGTCGCCAGCGAGAGCAGGCCGATTGCGAGCAGGCCGCTCAGGTAAAGCAGCTGCTGGTAGGCGATCCACCATGGATGGGCCGTCGACGCCGGCGCCAGCGACCAGGCGGCCGCCCAGGCCAGCGCCAGCACCGCGACCAGACCGCCGAGCAGCGCCTTCATGGCCGGCCTCCGCCGGCCGGCAGGTCGTCGCGGCAGCGCCGCTTGCTGCATTCGCGAGCCTCGCCGGCGGCCTGCCCGGCCGGGCGGGGAACCAGCAACTCGCCGCTGCGGGCGTCGAAAAGGAACTTGCCGCGCAGCCCCTGGCGGTCGGTGGCGCGCACCTCGTAGCGCCCGTGTTCGCGCTCGATTTCCTCGATGTTGCGGTAGCCCGCGGCTTCCAGCCGGGCGACCAGCGCCGACATCGGCAACCAGCCGCCGGCCGGCGGCTGGCGCGTTTCGCCGGCGGCAACGCCGAGACTGCAGGCGGCGAGCAGTGCCGCCAGGCAATGATGGATCCTGTGCATGATGTTTCTCCCTGTCAGCGACGGCGCGACACGCCGTCAGTCCTCGTAATAGCCGCGTTCGGCATCGGCGTGGCAGGCGACGCAATTGGCCTTGCTGCGCACTTCCTTGTGGCGCCACTCCCAGTCCGGCACCTCGCGGTGCTCGCGCACCCACTTCGGCAGCCCGGTGATGCGCTGCGGCGCCGCCCCGGCATCGACGCCGCGCAGCAACTTGGCGCCGTAGCGGCTGCCGCCGCTGTCGCCGGCGTTGGCGACCAGCCAGGCGGTGATTTTTCGGGCAATTTCAGGGTCGACCGTCGCATCCTCGCCAAAATGCCGGTCGAGCTCGCCCATCATCTTCCGCCACGACGCCGCCGGCAGCATCGACGGGGCGAAGGCCAGGTGGCAGCTGCCGCATTCTTCGCGAACCAGCGGCTCGCTGACCGGCGGGAAGAAATGGCTGCCGCCGGCGCGGGCGCTGCCGAGGACGAGGGCGGAAAAGCCGGCCGCCAGGGCGACCAGGACCAGGGGGCGCAGTGTCATTTTCATCGTCGCGCTCCTCAGCGGCTGGCCACGAAGCTGAGCCAGTCGCCCTTCTCCTGGGCGGTGCAGGCGCGACCGAGGACTTCGTCGCAATTGCGCTTGAACCATTTCTCGACCTTGGCCGGGTCGGCATAGCGCCCGGGGGTGACGGAAAGCGCCATCGGATCGATGCGCTTGCCGCTGCGGGCAGTGCCCGGCTGGCGCGGATCCTGGCCGTGACAGCTGGCGCAGGCCGGTGAATCGGGCTTGCCGCGGCCAAACTCGGTGCGGTGGAGAACTTCGCCGCGTTGTGCCGAAAAACCGGCGAAGGCCGGGTTCTCGCTGCGGGCGGCACTGGCGTAGGCGGTCAGCTGGGCGGCCAGGGGCGTCGCCGCGAACGCCGGCGAAAAGGCGGCGACGAGGGCGATCAGGGAAAGGTGGCGGATGGACATCGGTGAGCTCCTGCGGGTGACGATGGCTCGCACTATGCAGGTGCACCGCTGAATGCAACCTGAAAGCCGCGTTCAGCTCAGGTTCAGGCAGCGCGGTGTAAAACCGTCAATGGGGAATGAAGTCCGGCCTGCATCAACGCATGGCGGGCCACGCGCCCGCATGACATCATTCAGATCGCAAGGAGTCCATCATGTCCGCAACCCGCTTCCGCACCACCCTCGTCGCCCTTCTCGTCGCCTGCGCCGGCAGCCTGGCCGCCGCCGAACCGGCGACGGTCACCGCCGACCAGCTGATGACCGCCGAGGAACGTACCGAGCAGCGCAACCGCATGCGCGCCGCCCGGACCGAGGACGAACGCGCCGCCATCCGCGCCGAAAACCATCAGCGGATGAGCGAGCGCGCCGCCGCCCGCGGCCAGGTCCTGACGCCGGTCAACCCGCAGTCGCCGGGCGCTGGCGCCGGCCGCGGCCCGGGTGCCGGGCGCAACCGTCCGTAGGCCGTCGGTGCCGATGCGCCCGCTCCGCTGCCTGGGCCTGCTGCTCGGCCTCGGCTGCGCCCTGATCTGGCAGCCGCCGGCCCGGGCCGACGGCCGCCAGGATCACGAGATCGCCCGCCGGGCGCTGGCCGCCGGTGAAATCCTGCCGCTCGCCAGCGTCCTCGAACGGGTCGAGCGCGAACACCACGGCGAAGTGCTCGAAGTCGAGCTCGAACGCGACGATGGCCAGTGGCGCTACGAAATCAAGATGCTGCGCCGCGACGGCGGCATCAACAAGCTGCTGGTCGACGCCCGCGACGGCCGCCTGCTCGCGATCAAGGGCCGCCATGGCCGGAAGGGGCGCGACTGATGCATCTCCTGGTCGTCGAGGACGAACCGACGCTGAACCTGCAGATCGCCCGCAGCCTGCGCGCCGAGGGCTATGTCGTCGATGTCGCGGTGAACGGCCGCGACGCGCTGCACCTGGGCAACGAGGAAAGCTTCGACGCGGTCGTCCTCGACCTCGGCCTGCCGCAGCTCGACGGCCTTTCCGTACTCCGCGAATGGCGTGCCGCCGGCCGCGCCATGCCGGTGCTGATCCTGACCGCACGCGGCGACTGGCACGAACGCGTCACCGGCATCGACGCCGGCGCCGACGACTACCTGGTCAAGCCCTTCCACATGGAAGAACTGAGCGCCCGCCTGCGCGCCCTGATCCGTCGCGCCGCCGGCCAGGCCGGCAACGAACTGCGCAACGGCCCGCTCAGCCTCGACCTGCGCAGTGCCCGCGTCTGCCTCGACGGCCAGCCGCTGACGCTGACCAGCCACGAGTTCCGCGTCCTCGCCTGCCTGCTCCGCCAGCGCGGCGAGGTCGTCTCGCGGGCGACGCTGGCCGAGCACGTCTATCCGCTCGACGCCGAGCGCGACTCGAACACCCTCGAGGTCTTCGTCGGCCGGCTGCGCAAGAAGCTGCCCGAGGGCATGATCGAGACCCTGCGCGGCCTCGGCTACCGGCTGCGCGCCGAACCATGAAGCGCCCGGCCTCGCTCCGCCTGCGCCTGCTCGCCGGCACCCTGGCCTGGATGCTGGCGACCATCGCGGCAACCGGCTGGCTGCTCCAGGCGATGTTCGAGGAACACCTGGCCGGCCAGTTCCGCGCCGAACTGGCGATCCACCTCGAGCAACTGGCGGCCAACCTCGAAGCCGGCGCCGACGGCCGCCCGGTGCTCGCCCGCCCGCTCAGCGACCCGCGCCTCGAGCGCCCCTACGCCGGCCTCTACTGGCAGGTAGACCGGATGGCCGAGGCTGGCGGCGCCGGCCAGACCGCGGTACTGCGCTCGCGCTCGCTGTGGGATGCCGAACTGGCCGTCCCCGGCGACCGCCTGGCCGACGGCGAACGCCACGAACACCGGGTTGCCGGCCCGCAAGGCCAGTCGCTGCGCCTGCTCGAACAGACCCTGCGCCCGGCCGAGACGCCCGACGCGGCCTGGCGGCTGATCGTCGCCGCCGACGAAAAACGCCTCGTCGAGCCGGTCGACCGTCTGCGTACCCTGCTCCTCGCCGGGCTCGCCCTGCTCGCCTGCGGCCTCGGCCTGGCCGCCGCCTTCCAGGTATTCGCCGGCCTGCGTCCGCTGGCCCGGCTGCGCGACGAGCTGGCCCGACTGCGCGACGGCGACCGGGCGACGCTGGGCGACGATCATCCGCGCGAGATCCAGCCGCTGGTCGACGAACTCAACGTCCTGCTGCGGCGCAACGCCGAGTTCGTCGAGCGCGCCCGCAGCCAGGCCGGCAACCTGGCGCACGCGGTACGCACGCCGCTGACCGTGCTCGCCAATGCCGCCGCCGGCGCCGACGGCGAACTGGCGGCGCTGGTGCGCAGCCAGGTGGCGACCGCCGGCGCCCAGATCGACCATCACCTGGCGCGTGCCCGCGTCGCCGCCAACGCCCAGGCACGCCACGGCCAGTGCGCGGTGCGCCCGGTGGTCGACGGTCTGGTCCGGGTCATGCAGCGCGTGCACGGCGAGCGCGGCCTGAGCTTCGTCGTCGAAGGCGACGCCCAGACGGCGTTTCGCGGCGAGGCCCAGGATCTTCAGGAAATGCTCGGCAACCTGCTCGACAACGCCGGCAAGTGGGCGCGCTCGCGGATCCGGATCGGGATGGGCGCCACCGACGGGATGCTGGTCATCGACATTGACGACGACGGCCCGGGGATTCCGGTGGCAGCTCGCGGCGAACTGGTGCGCCGGGGCCGGCGCGGCGACGAACAGGTCGCCGGCAGCGGCCTCGGCCTGGCCATCGTCGACGATCTGGCCAGCCTTTACGGCGGCGAACTGGCGCTGCTCGACGCGCCCGGCGGCGGCCTGCGCGTCCGCCTGACGCTGCCGCGCGCGCGGCCTAGTGCGTGAACCAGCCGACCAGCGGCACCACGGCGACGCCGGCGCCGATCAGCAGGCTCTGCCGGACGAAGCTGTCGCGCTGCTTGTGCAGCAGCGGGAAGATGTCGGCCAGCGCGACGTAGATGAAGCTCGAGGCGGCGATCACCAGGACGTAGGGGAGCACGAAATCGGCGGTGGACAGCGCGAAGTAGCCGAGCGCGCCGCCGAGCAGCGAACTCAGGCTGGAACCGGCGTTGGCCAGGAAGGCCTTGGTATTGCTCCAGCCGGCGTTGCGCAGCAGCACGAAATCGCCCATTTCCTGCGGCACCTCGTGGGCGATGATGGCCACCGTCGTGGTCATGCCGAGCACCGGATCGGCGATGAAGGCGGCGGCGATCAGGACGCCGTCGACGAAGTTGTGGAAGGCGTCGCCGATCAGGATCAGCGGCGGCGCCGTGACCGTCGCGTGGTGACCTTCATGGGCGCTGCAGTCGCCGTGCGAGTGGCGCCACAGGGCCAGCCGCTCGAGCGCGAAGAACGCGAACAGCGTGCCCAGCATCAGCGCGAACAGCGTCGCGAACGGGCCGCCGTGGTTGTGACCGGCATGCGCATCCTCCTCGGCGGCGATGGCAGCGTGGTCGTCGGGGCCGTGGTCGTGGCCGGCATGGATGTCGACCGGTGGCAGCGAGTTGAAGGCTTCCGGCAGGATGTGCAGGAAGGCCGACGACAGCATCACGCCGGCGGCGAAAGCGACCAGTATCGCGGTCGACTGCCGCGACAGGCGGAAAACCACCAGCGCCGCCGCGGCCATGCTGATCAGGCCGCCGGCCAGGCAGGCCAGCAGGATCATGCTCAGGGTGTTCATTGCTTCTTTCCTTGTTTGACGACGTAGGGTTCGACCCGCTCGGCGGCCAGCCGGTAGGCATAGACGCCCATGCCGCTGTCGCCGCCCTGCAGGTTGAGGGTGCCGCTGATCCAGAAGGTCTCCATCGTCTGCATGCCCTTGACCGGCTTGGCCGGGACGACGTGGATGACCTGGTTCGAGGGCGGCGGCGGCACATGCACGCAAGCCCCGAAATACGGCACGAGCAGGAATTCGCTGACTTCGTCGCCCTTGCGCTCGAGCGGCACGACGAAGCCGGGAATGCGGACGCGCTGGCCGTTCAGCGCCGGCTCGACCGGCGCCTTGTCCCATTCGACGCGGACCTTGGCCAGCAACTCGGCGGCCTTCGGATCGCTGTCCTGCAAACGGTTGAGGTTGACGCCCTTGAACGCCGCCATCGGGTCCCAGCCCTTGGGCATCAGGTCGTCCCACTGGATTTCGCGAAAGCCCTTGGTGCCGGCCTTGGCCGCCGGCAGGCGCTCGCCGACGCGGTAATCGGCGGCGGGCAGCGACAACGGCAGCAGCAGGGTCAGCGTCAGGGCAAGCAGCGGCAGGCGGGCGGTCATGGAGTTTCCTTCAACAACGGGGCGTCAGGCCATCGGCGAGCGACAGGCGGTAGGCGCGCCAGGCCGGCAACAGCCCGACCAGGAGGCCACAGACCAGCACGGCGGCGAGAAGTTGCATTTCGCCGGCGGCGACCGTCAGCGGCAGCGCGCTGAGCCCGAAGGCAGCCAGCCGGCCGGCGCCGAACAGCGCCAGCAGCGTCGTCGCGGCCAGACCGAGCAGGCAGCCGAGCAGGCTGACGACACCGCTTTCAAGGACCAGCAGGGCCAGCAGGTGGCGACGACCGGCACCGAGCGAGCGCAGGATCGCCAGTTCGCGGCGGCGCTGATCGAGGCCGGCCAGCATCGTCGCCGCCAGCCCGGCCAGGCCGACCGCCAGCACCAGCCAGGACAGGACCTGCAGCGCACGCTCGGCGAAACCGACGCTCTGCCACAACTGGTCGAGGGCAACGCCGGGCAGCACCGCCGTCAGCGGCTCGCCGGCGAAGGCGCCGATGCGGCGCTGGACGGCGAAGACCTCGCCGCGCCGGTGCAGGCCGACGAGGAAGGCGGTGATCGATTTCGGCGTCAGGTCGAACTTCTGCACGACCTCGGCGCCGATGCTGAAACCGGGCACCGGCGCGCCGCCGATCCAGTCGAGGTGGATCGCCTCGATCGCCGCCAGGCCGACATGCACGCTGCGGTCGACCGGCGTCCCGGTCGGCGCCAGGATGCCGACCACGGTGAACGGCTTGTCCTCGTGTTCCATGCCGGCCAGGCCGCCGTCGCCGTGGCTCAGGGTGATGCGCTCGCCGACGCGGTAGCCGAGGCGCGCAGCGACCTCGGCCCCGAGCACCGCCTCGAAGATGCCGGCGAAGGCGGCACCACTGGCAAAGCTCAGCGGCTGGCGGTCGCCGTAACGGAAATGGACGAAGTAGTCGGGGGTCGTCCCGAGCACCGGATAGCCGCGGTGCGAATCGCCGAGCGACAGCGGTACGCTCCAGGCGATCGCCGGGTCGGCAGCGATCTTGCGGTAGCTGTCCCAGCCGAGGTTGCCGGTCGGCTCGCCGAGGTGGAAGACGGCATGGAGGACCAGCTGGACCGGGCTGCTGCGGGCACCGACGACGAGGTCGGTGGCCGACACCGACTGGGCGAAGCTGGCGCGCGCCGCCTGGCGCACGCGTTCGACCGAGAGTAGCAGCGTTGCCGCCAGCATCACCGAAAGCAGCGTCAGGCCCAGTCCGAGCCGACGGTTCCAGGCGCTGGCCAGGGCCAGGCGGAGCAGCGCCCTCATGCGTCGGCTCCGACGGTCAACGCCAGTTTTTCATCGAAATGCGCCGCCAGGCGCAGGTCGTGGCTGACGAAGACGACCGTGCTGCCGGCCGCCTTCGCCTCGCCCAGCAGCAGGTCGATGAAGGCGTCCTGGCGGGCGGCGTCGAGGGCCGAGGTCGGCTCGTCGGCGATGACGATTTCCGGCCGGCCGATCAGCGCCCGGGCGGCGGCAACGCGCTGCTGCTGGCCGACCGAGAGTTCGCCGGCCGGCGCGCCGTGCGCCGCCGCGTCGAGGTCGAGCGCGGCGAGCAGGCGCCGTGCCGCGGCGTCCGGTTCGCCGGCGCGCTGCGCCCGGCGCCGCGAGAAACGGCAGGGCAGGAGGACATTGTCGAGGGCCGACAGCCAGGGCAGCAGGTTGAACTGCTGGAAGACGAACCCGAGGTGATCGGCGCGGAAGGCATCGCGGCGCGCAGCCGGCAGGTCGCCGAGGACCTGGCCGAGCACCTCGATGCGGCCGCGCTCGGGCAGCAGGACGCCGCCGAGCAGGTTGAGCAGCGTGCTCTTGCCGGCGCCGCTGGGGCCGTGCAAAAACAGGCTTTTTCCGGCGTCGACCGTCAACTTCGCCAGTTTGACCGCCGGCGCCGCATCCGGGCGCCAGCGAAAGACCAGGTCGTCGATGCGGATCGCCGCAGCGGCCATCGTTACCAGGCGAAGCGCGGATTCTTGGCGTCGAGCTTGCCGGCCTTCTGCCCCTTCGGCCCGGCGAAGCTGACCGCGAGCGAGCGCAGGCGCGGGAATTCGGCGGCGACCATGGAGCGCAGGTCGACCAGCGCCTCCGGCCGGGCGCAGCGATAGACGTAGCGCGCTTCGACGTCGCCATGGCCGTCGTGGCCCTTGCCGCCCTCGAGCAGCGGCGCATCGATCTGCTGGGCGCTGATTTCGCAAGCGGCGGCGGCGCTTGGCGCGAACAGGCGGGCCGGATTCTTCAGCTTGTCCAGCGCCGCCTGCACGGCGAGCTGCTCGCGCGGGCTCTTCGCGGCGCGCTCGAAGCCGACCAGGTCGTGCTGCGGGACTTCGAGCAGCAGCGTCAGCTGGCCGCCCTCGACGACGATGCCGAGCTGGCCGGCGCCATGCTGGTGAGCATGGTCGGCGTGGGCCGCGGCAAGCAGGGGCATGACGGTCAACAGCAGGACGGGCAGCTTTTTCATCGGGCTCTCCTTCGGGGAAAAAATCAGACGGCGGACGGGTTGCGCAGGCGCTCGCCGCGCTTGAGCTTCTCGAACAGCTGCGGGTCGCGCCAGGCCTGGGTGATGGCCTCGGAAAAGACGATGCGGTCGAGTTCGATCAAGCCCATGCGCGGGTTCTCGGCGTCCTCGCGGAAGCACTGGGCATAGCCGGTTTCGGTCTCGTGCACGATGACCGAGTGCAGGCGCACGTCCTGCTCGCCGTTGACGGTGTCGGTCAGGCGCAGCAGGGTATCGACCAGGCGGAAGAACAGGCGCGAGAACTGCTCGGCGCTGGGCGACACGGGCAGGCTGATCCAGCGTTCGGAAAAGCGCTGGCAGGCGGCCACGTAGTCGGCGTCGTCGCCGTCCCAGATGGCGACGGCGTGGTCGAAGGCATCGATCAGGTCGCGCGGGCCGCCCTTGAGCAGGCCGAAGTCGTAGAGCATCTGGCCGTTGTCGAAGGCGTGCGCCTCGAGGATCAGCTCGACCTTGTACGAATGACCGTGGAGCGAATGCGAGCAGCGGCGCGTGCTGCAGCCACGGACGATGTGGGCGTTCTCGAATTTGAACAGCTTGCGGATCAGCATTGGTCGCGCACTCCACAGAACATCGCGAATGCCTGTTCGACCAGCGACTGGTCGACATCGCGAACGATGAAGACGAGCCGGCTCTGGCGGTCGTTGTACGGCGCTTGCGCCGGCCAGTCGTCGAGCCGGGAGTAGGGATAGAGGACGTGCTGGACGCACTGGACGACGCGCGGCTTGTGGTCGCCGACGACGTTGAGCAGGCCCTTGATGCGCAGGATGCGCTCGCCCATGCTCTCCAGCAGGACGCCGACGGCGTCGGCGAAGCTCGGCCAGGCGAGCGGCTCGGCGAAGGTCAGGGCGAAGCTGTAGACGTGCGCGTCATGGCGGTCGACGTCGTGGTGATGATGGTGGCCGTGCGCTTTACGACGCTCGTCGCGGACCTTTTCCTCGGCCAGCCAGCCGGCGACATCGGGCGACTTGGCGGCCGGATCGTAGAGGCCGCAGCCGAGGATCGCCGAGGCCGGGACGGCACCGCGCTCGACGCGCAGCTGCGGTGCCGACGGGTTCATCGTGGTCAGCCGGGCGGCCAGCGCGGCCAGTTGTTCCGGCGTCGCCAGGTCGGCCTTGGTCAGCAGCAGCCGGTCGGCCATCGCCACCTGCTTGATCGCCTCGCCGTGCGTTGCCAGCTGGCCTTCGCCATGCGTTGCATCAACCGCAGTCACCACGCCGTCGATGCGGTAACGCTCGGCCAGGAAGAAATCTTCCATCAGCGTGTAGATCACCGGCGACGGGTCGGCCAGGCCGGTGGTTTCGATGACGACGCGGCGGATCGGCTTGATCTCGCGGCGCAGGCAGCGCATGAACAGGTCGGTCAGGCTGCGCGTCAGGTCGCCGCGCACGGTGCAGCAGATGCAGCCGGAGTCGAGCAGGATCACGTCATCGTCGATTTTCTCGACCAGATGATGGTCGACCGCGACCGAGCCGAACTCGTTGATGAGCACGGCGGTTTCCGCCATTTCCGGCTGGCGCAGCAGGTGGTTGAGCAGCGTCGTCTTGCCGGCGCCGAGAAAGCCGGTGAGGATGACGACCGGAATGCGCCGGTCGGCGTCGTCGTTGTGCACCGCTCAGCCGCCGAACTGGCGCCGTTTCATTTCGTGGCGCTCCTGCGCCTCCAGGCACAGGCTGGCGGTCGGCCGGGCGAGCAGGCGCGCGATCCCGATCGGCTCGCCGGTGTCCTCGCACCAGCCATAGCTGCCGTCGTCGATGCGCTTGAGCGCCTGGTCGATTTTCTTCAGCAGCTTGCGCTCGCGGTCGCGCACGCGCAGTTCGAGCGTGTGCTCTTCCTCGGCGCTGGCGCGGTCGTTGGGATCGGGCTCGGCGGCGTTTTCCTGGAGGTGGTGCGTGGTTTCCTCGGCGGCACCGCGCAGCGCGGCCTCCTCGTCGAGCAGGCGCTGGCGGAAGAAGGCCAGCTGGCCCGGCGACATGTAGTCATCCTCGCCGGCGGCGAGTAGTTCTGCCTCGGTCGGCAGCTTGGCGGATCGGCTCATCGATCGTTCCTTGTTCGTCGTGGATCGGTGCGGAGTGCGGGAGCGTTCCCGCAGAAGGCGATACCGGGAAGCGGCGGCGGCGGTATCGATCACAAGGCAGCGATGTTATAACATCGCATATCCGCCACCAAGTCGAATTCGATGAATAGTGATCTCAGCGATGCCACGCAGGCGCTTGAACGCGCCGCGGCGAGCTGCCGCGAGCGCGGTGCCAGCCTGACCGCGATCCGCCGCGAAGTGCTCGCACTGCTCTACCGGACGCCCAAGGGCATCAAGGCCTACGACCTGCTCGAGCAGATGCGGCAGACGCGCGGCAACGCCTCGCCGCCGACCGTTTACCGCGCCCTCGACTTCCTGATCGAGCAGGGCCTGGCGCACAAGATCGGCCGCATGAACCTGTTCGTCGCCTGCCGCCACGGCGCCCACTCGTCGCCCAGCCTGTTCCTGGTCTGCCCGAAGTGCAACGGCGTCACCGAACTGGAAGACCCGGACATGGTCACCAGTCTCTACGCCAGCCTGGCCGCCACCGGCCACCGCCTGGACAGCCCGGAAGTCGAGATCAGCGCCGTCTGCCCGCAGTGCGTCGCCGGCCGGGAAGCGGCGTGAACGACGCCGGCGCCCTGGCGCCGCTGGCCTATGCCGCCTTCCGCTGCATCGGCGAAGCCTGCGAGGACCACTGCTGCCAGCGCTGGGCGATCAACATCGACCGGCGCAGCTTCGCCGACTACCGGCGCAGCACCCACCCGCAACTGCAGCCGCTCTTCGCGGCCGCCCTGCAGCGCAACCCGAAAGCCCGCGGCGAGCAGGACTACGGCCGGCTGACGCTGGCCGCCGACGGCGCCTGCCCGATGCTCGACGCCCGCAAGCTCTGCCGGATCCACGCCGAGCTCGGCCCCGGCGCGCTGTCCACCACCTGCGCCAGCTTTCCGCGGCAGGCCAGCCGCTGCGGCGACGAATTCGAGTACGCGCTCGACCTCAGCTGTCCCGAGGCCGCGCGCATGGTGCTGCTCGACCCGGCGCCGATGGCCTTTGGCGAAGTCCCCCGCGATCCCCGGCTGGAGCTGCTGGCAACCCGCCGGCCACGCCCGGAGAAGGCCAGCGCCGAACTCCTCAACGACTTGCGGGCGCTGGTCATCGGCCTGCTCCAGCAACGCCAGGCCGGCATCGAAACCCGCCTCTGGCTGCTCGGCAAGCTGATCCGCGCCTGCGCCGAGGCCGGCGGCCCGGCCGGCCTGCCGGCGGCGATCGGCGGGTTCCTCGGCGTTTTCGACGAACTGCCGGCCATCGAACAGGAAATGGCTGCGCTGCGCCCGGACCCGGTCCAGCGCGCCCGGCTGTTCCGGGCGATCCTCGCCGAACTCCGGCACGACTGCCAGGACGGCCCGTTGCGCGAGCTCTACGGCGAAGCAATGGCCGGCCTCGGCTTCAGCGCCGCCGCCGGCGAGGATTTCGCGGCACTGGCCGGACGCCATGCGGCAATCGCCAGCGCCGCCGTGCTGCCGTTCGAGCAGCGCCAGCCGCAGCTGGCCGAGCACTATCTGGTCAGCCAGGTGTTCCAGTCGCGGTTCCCGCTGCGCAGTCCGGACCTGCTCGCGCAGTACCGCGAACTGGCCTGCCTGCATCTCGTCTGCCGCTGCTTCATGTTCGGCCTGGCCGGCCACCACGGCGGCATCGACGAAGCGCTGGCGATCCGCTTCCACCACGCGCTCAGCCGGATCGTCGCGCACAGCCCCGATTACCTGGCGCAACTGGCGCCGGCGCTGCAACGCCGGCTCGACATCGACGTCCAGTCGCTGCTGTTGCTGGTCGCCCTGCGCCCCTGATCAGACCAGGCCGTGCCGTTCGCGCTCGACGCGAATGATGTAGCGCTGGACGATGTTCTGGCCGGCTGCCGGCAGCGCGTCGAAAGCCAGGCCGAGGCGCCAGTAGCGCTGGCCGTTGCGCCCTTCGCGCTCGGTCAGGTGGCGGATGTCGGCGGCGCAGGCGAGTTCGTGCGCCCCTTCGTCGAGCTGGAAATGGCAGGCCTGCAGGCGGTCGCCGCGCGCCGCGCCGGCGGGCAGGCTGGCCGCGTTGAGGCCGATGCCGGCGACCGAGATGTCGTGCACCGGCAGTTGCAGCAGGCTACCGTCGGCCAGCCGGCCAGTGAAACCGAGCGGCCGGCCGCGCGGCGTCTCGATGCGGAAGCTTTCGCGCCGCTGCAGGCGGACGATGTGCCCGGGCAGGTCGGCGACGAAGGCCGGACGACCGGCAAAGGTCGCCGCCCGGATGCGCTGGCCGGCGAACTGGACATGCACGCCCTCCGGTCGGCCGACGAAGACCCCGTGGCCGGCGGCTAGCAGGCGCCGGTTTAGCGCCTCGGCACCGCTGCTGTCGAAGGTCAGCGTCGCCCGCTCGGGGTCGGCGGCAAGCAATGTGGTGAGGAACAACTCGTCGCCGAAATGCAGCGAAAAGCGCTCGCCGTCGCGCGCCATCGCCGCCAGCGTGAAGGCGACGGCGCGCCGGCCGGTGATGTGAAAGCGCGCTTCGATCTCGGCTTCGGACAACTGTGCCAGCTGGCTCACGCGGCCTCCAGCACGCGCAGCAGCGAGCTCGTGTCGTCCTTGCCGAAGCCCAGCGCCATCAGCGCGTTGAGCTGCTGCGCGACGCTCGCCGTCAACGCTACCGGCACACCGCTCTGGCGCGCCGCGGCGAGGACCAGCCCGAAATCCTTGTGATGCAGGCGGGCTTCAATGCCGGCGGCAAAGTCACGGTCGACCATGCGCTGGCCCATGATTTCCAGCACGCGCGAGCCGGCCGAGCCGCCGGCCAGCGCCTGTTTCACTTTCGCCGGATCGACGCCGGCCGCCCTGGCCAGGTGCATCGCTTCGGCGACCGCCTCGATGGCGGCGACCATGATCATCTGGTTGCAGGCCTTGGCGACCTGGCCGGCGCCGTTCGGGCCAACATGGACGATGCGCTGGCCGAGCGTCTCGAGCAGCGGGCGTACCCGTTCGAGCACCGCCGCGTCGCCGCCGGCCATGATCGCCAGCGTCGCCGCGATCGCCCCCTGCTCGCCGCCGGAAACCGGCGCGTCGAGCATGGCGATGCCCCGTTCCGCCAGCCGGCCGGCGATGCGCCGCGCGACATCCGGCGCAATGGTCGAGCAATCGACCAGCACGCTGCCCGGCGCCATGCCGTGGATCAGGCCATTTTCGCCGAGGGCGACGCCTTCGACGTCGGCGCTCGAGGTGATGATCGTGAACACCACCTCGCAGGCGGCACCGAGCGCCGCCGGCGTGGCATGGACGGTGGCCGGCAGGCCGGCGCAAGTTTGCGGTCGACGCGCCCAGACGTGCAATTCCTGGCCGGCCGCATGCAGGTGCAGGGCCATCGGGCGCCCCATCGCGCCCAGACCGATGAAGCCGACCTTCATGCCTGTCCCGAGAGACTTTCCAGGAGTTTGAGCACGGCGATCGAATCCTCCTCGCCGAGGCCCGAGCCGACCATCGCGTTGAACATCTGCGCGGTCGCCGCCGAGCCGGGCAGGCACAGCCCGAGCTCGTGCGCCGTCTGCATCACGATGTTGAGGTCCTTCTCGTGCATCCAGCTCTTGAAGCCCGGCTGGAAATTGCGGTCGAGCATGCGTTGACCGTGATTCTCGAGGATCTTCGAATAAGCGAAGCCGCCGAGCAGCGCCTCGCGCACCTTGCCACGGTCGACGCCGTTTTTCGAGGCAAAAGCCATCGCCTCGGCAACCGCCAGCACGCCCATGCCGGTGACGATCTGGTTGGCTGCCTTGGTCACCTGCCCGGCGCCGGGGCCGCCGACGTGGACGATGTTCTTGCCCATGCATGCAAACGCGGGCTTAGCCCGGGCGAAGGCGGCGTCGGAGCCGCCGGCCATGATAGCCAGGCTGCCGGCGATGGCGCCGACTTCGCCGCCGGATACCGGCGCATCGATGAAATCGACGCCGGCCGCCGCCAGTTCGGCGTGGATGGCGCGAGCCGCCGCCGGCGCGATGGTGCTCATGTCCACGGCGACCAGCCCGCGGTTGCCGGCGCTGGCGACGCTGCGCATGACGTCGGCGACGTCCGGCGCATCGGCGACCATCGAGATCACCAGATCCTGGCCTTTGGCCACTGCCGCCGGCGACGCTGCACCGACGGCGCCGGCGTCGAGCAGCGGCTGCATCGATTCGGCGCGACGCGCCCAGACGGCAACCTGATGGCCACCCTTCAACAAGTTCAGCGCCATGGGGCGGCCCATGATGCCGAGGCCGATAAAACCGATCTTCATGCCCAACTCCTCCGTGAATGGCCGGAATTCTAGCCGATTGCCGCAAAACCCCGGCGGCAGCGGCAAGGAAGCAAACAAATACAGCTTCTTAACCGCGCTTAACGCGCCTGCAGGCGATCATCCGCCATGCCGATGAACACCGACCGCCGCCCCACCGCCAAGTTCCCCCACCGCCTCGCCGCACTGGCCTGCCTGGTGCTCGCCAGCTGCACCTCGCTGCCCTCGGTCGGCCCGGCCTACCGGATTCCCGCCTTCACCTTGCCAACCGCCTGGCGGTCGGCCACGCCACCGCCGGCCGAGCCGGCGACGCTGCGCAACTGGTGGCAGCAGCTTGATGACGGCGAACTCGACCGGCTGATCGCCCGGGCACTGGCCGCCAATTCCGACCTGCAGCAAGCCGAAGCCCGCCTGCGCCAGGCGCGGGCCACCCGTAGCCAGGCCGTCGGCGCCCTCTTCCCGAGCCTCGCCGCAAGCACCGGCGCCAACCGCCAGCATGCGCCCGAGAGCACGTCTACGCTCTACGACGCCGGCTTCGACGCATCCTGGGAAATCGATCTGTTCGGCGGCCGCCGGCGCGGCCTCGAGGCCGCCACCGCCGATACCGCCGCCGTTGCCGCCCGCCTCGAGAACACCCGCGTCTCGCTGCTCGCCGAAGTCGCGCAGAACTACATCGAACTGCGCAGCTACCAGCAGCGCCTGGCAATTGCCCGCGACAATCTGGAAACCCAGGGCGAAACCACCCGCCTCGCCGAGTGGCGGCTGCAGGCCGGGCTCGGCCGCAGCAGCGACGTCGAGCAGGCGATCGCCAGCCGCGAGCAGACGCGTGCCAGCCTGCCCGACCTCGAGATCGGGCTGGCTGCCGCCGGCAACCGGCTGGCCGTGCTCACCGGCGAGCTGCCCGGGACCCTGGCAACGACGCTGGCCAAGCCGGCGCCGCTGCCGGACGTGCCGGCCGACCTGGCGACCGGCATTCCGGCCGAGGTGCTGACCCGCCGCCCCGACCTGATCGCCGCCGAACGCCAGCTTGCCGCCGAGACCGCGCGCACCGGCCAGAAGCTGGCGGCACGCTTTCCCAGCCTGACGCTGAATGCCAGCTTCGGCTGGCAGGCCTACAGCCTCGGCGCGCTCGGTGGCAGCGACACGCTGCTGCGCACCCTGGCCGGATCGCTGGCGGCGACGCTGTTCGACGGTGGCCGCCTGCGCGCCGCCGTCGATGCGCAACAGGCCGTCGCCGAGGAAGCGCTGGCCGCCTACCGGGGCAGCGTGCTGGGGGCGATCGAGGAAGTCGAGAACGCCCTCTTCGCCCACGCCGCCGCCCGCGACCGCCTCGCCGCCCGGCGCCTGGCCGCCGACGCCGCGCGCAACGCCGCCCTGCTTTCCCGCCAGCTGTACGAATCCGGTCTCGCCGATTTCCGCGACGTGCTCGACAGCGAACGCACCCGCCTCTCCGCCGAAGACAACCTGGCGCTCGCCGAGGCCAGCCAGCTGAGCTCGCTGGTCAAGCTCTACAAGGCGCTCGGCGGCGGCTGGGACAACACTGCAACGGACACCCCATGACGACCCCGCTCCCGCCCGACGACAACCTGCGGCAACTGCTCGATGCCGCCCGCAGCAAAACGCCGACCGGCAACCGGCGACGCTGGCTCCTCACCGCCTGCGGGCTGCTTGCCAGCGTCGTGCTGGCGATCGCAGCCGCCGGCAAGCCGGCGCCCGCCGGCCAGTATCTGACCGAACCGGCAGCCCGCGGCGCCCTGGTGGTCACGGCCACGGCCAGCGGCACCCTGCAGCCGACCAAGTCGGTCGACGTCGGCAGCGAGCTGTCGGGAACGCTGGCAGACGTCCGCGTCCAGGAAAACGACGTCGTCAGTCGTGGCCAGGTGCTGGCCCGGCTCGATACCGCCAAGCTCGAGGACGCGGTGATCGAGTCGCGCGCCGCCGTCGCCGCGGCCACCGCCGGCGTCGCCGAAGCCCGCGCGACGCTCGCCGAAAGCCGTGCTGCGCTGGCCCGCATGCAACGCGTCGCCGAGCTTTCCGGCGGCAAGGTGCCGGCCCGCACCGAACTCGAAACCGCCGAGGCCGCGGTCCTCCGCGCCCAGGCCGCCGAAGCCAGCGCCATCGCACAGGTGACCAAGGCGCAGGCGACGCTGAAAACCAACGAGACCAACCTGACCAAGGCGACCGTGCGCTCGCCGGTCGACGGCGTCGTGCTGACGCGCAAGGTCGAACCCGGACAGACGGTCGCCGCGCAGATGACGACGCCGGTGTTGTTCGTGCTCGCCGAAGACCTGACCCGGATGGAGCTGCAGGTCAAGGTCGACGAGGCCGACGTCGCCGCCGTCCAGCCCGGGCAACCGGCCAGCTTCACCGTCTCGGCCTGGCCGGGGCGCAAGTTTCCGGCCAGCATCCGGCGCGTCGGCCTGGGCGCGACGACAACCGACAACGTGGTCACCTACAAGACCGTGCTCGAGGTCGCCAATGACGACCTGGCGCTGCGTCCGGGCATGACCGCGACCGCCACCGTGGTCACCGCCGAACGCCGGGATGCCTTGCTGGTCGCCAACGCTGCGCTGCGCTACGTTCCCGCGACGACACCGGAGGTCGGCGGCGGCAGCCTGCTCGGCCGCCTGGTGCCGCGCCCGCCCGAGCAGCCGAAGCCCCGCCCGGCGCCGGCCGCCGCCAGCGGCAAGTCGGCGCAGGTCTGGGTGCTCGACAACGGCACGCCGCGCGCCGTCGACGTCGTCACCGGCGTCAGCAACGGCCGTTTCACCGAGATCACCGGCGGCCCGCTGCAGGCCGGCATGGCCGTGATCACCGACTACCGGGCGGCAAAACCGTGAATCCGGAACCCCTGGTCGAACTGCGCGGCATCACCCGCACCTACGGGCATGGCGACGTCGCCTTCCAGGCGCTGCGCGGCATCGACCTCGCCATCGCCGCCGGCGAGTTCGTCGCGGTGATGGGACCGAGCGGTTCCGGCAAATCGACGGCGATGAACCTGCTCGGCTGCCTCGACACGCCGAGCAGCGGCGCCTACCGCTTCCGCGGCATCGCCGTCGAGCAGCTCGACCGCAACCAGCGCGCGCTGCTGCGCCGGCGCTGCCTGGGCTTCGTCTTCCAGGGCTTCAACCTGCTGGCACGGACGACGGCACTGGAGAACGTCGAGCTGCCGCTGCTCTACCGCGGCGAACCGGTCGCCGAGCGCCATGCGGCGGCGCGCGCCGCGCTGCAACGGGTCGGCCTGGCCGAACGCGCGGGGCACACGCCGGCCGAGCTTTCCGGCGGCCAGCAGCAGCGCGTGGCGATCGCCCGCGCCATCGTCACCAATCCGCTGCTGCTGCTCGCCGACGAGCCGACCGGCAACCTCGACAGCCAGCGCAGCCACGAGATCATGGAACTGCTGGTGGCGCTCAACCGCGAACAGGGCATCACCGTCGTCATGGTCACCCACGAGCCGGACATGGCGGCCTACGCCAGCCGCTGCGTGCATTTCGTCGACGGCCGCGTCGACCGCGACAGCCGCCAGACATCATGCTCCTGAACGCCCTGCTGCTCGCCCTGCGCGAAATCCGCCGCAACCTGCTGCGCTCCTTCCTGACCGTGCTCGGCATCGTCATCGGCGTCGCCGCGGTGATCACCATGGTGACGCTGGGCAACGGCGCGACGCGCATGGTCGCCGAGCAGATTTCCAGCCTCGGCAGCAATCTGCTGATGGTGATGCCCGGCCAGCGCCTCGGTCCGGGGCGCGACAGTGCCGGCGCGCCGAAATTCCGGATTGGCGACGTCGAGGCGATCCGCCAGCAGGTTGGCGGCCTGCAGGCGGTGGCGCCGCAGGTCGGCAGCGCGGTGACGCTGGTCGCCGGGACGCAGAACTGGTCGTCCACGGTCAACGGCACCAGCAACGAATATTTCACCGCCGGCAACTGGACGCTGGCCGCCGGCCGGCGCTTCAGCGACGACGAGGAACAGGCCGGCAAGGCCGTCTGCATCATCGGCCAGACCGTGCGCAAGGAATTGTTCGGCAGCGCCAGCCCGCTCGGCAACAGCATCCGCGTCAAGTCCTTCAGCTGCGAGGTGATCGGCCTGCTCGCCGGCAAAGGTCAGGGCGGCATGGGCCAGGACCAGGACGATACGGTGCTGATGCCGCTCAATACCGTACAACGGCGACTGACCGGCAGCCTCGACATCGGCGGCATCCTGGTCTCGATGCGCGACGACGCCGATACGGCGACGGTCGTCGGCCAGTTGCGCGGGCTGCTGCGCGAACGGCGCAAGCTGGCCGCGAACGCCGACGACAACTTCAATGTGATGGACACCAAGCAGATCGCCGAGACGCTGTCCGGGACGATCGGCACGATGACCGCGCTGCTCGGGGCCGTGGCCGCGGTCAGCCTGCTCGTCGGCGGTATCGGGATCATGAACATCATGCTCGTGTCGGTCACCGAGCGGACCCGCGAGATCGGCATCCGGCTGGCCATCGGCGCACTGGAGCAGGAGGTGCTGCTGCAGTTCCTGATCGAGGCCGTGGTGCTCTCGGCGTTCGGCGGCCTGGTCGGCATCGCCCTGGCGCTGCTCGCCTGCCTTGGCCTGGCGACGCTGATGGGCATGCCCTTCCTGTTCAACCCGGGCATCAACCTGACCGCCTTCGCCTTCTCGGCGGCGATCGGCGTCGTCTTCGGCTATTTCCCGGCCCGCCGGGCGGCACGCCTCGATCCGATCGAGGCGCTGCGCCACGAATAGCGCTAGACCAGCACCGTCGCCCCCAGCCAGACGCCGGCCGAGGCACGCGACAGCGTCGAGGCCTGGCGGTGGCGCCAGATCGAGGCGACCAGGAACAGGTTGTAGGGCAGCACCAGCAGGTGCAGGGCCAGCCACAGCCCGCCGCTGGCGCCCTGGGTCAGGAGGATCAGCGAGGCGAGCGAGAAGAAGGCATTGACCAGCGTGCCGACCGAGAACATGTCCCACCAGAACAGCTGGTGAAAGGAAACGCGCCCCTGCCAGCGCTGGCCGAAGAAGGCGCGCCAGCTCATGGCGCCGTCCCCGCATCGGCATCGGCGTTGTCGCCGACGCTTGGCGCGGCTGGCAAAGGCGTCGCCAGCACCTTGTCGATACGCTTGCCGTCGAGATCGACGACCTCCAGCGTCCAGCCTTCCCAGTCGAGCTTGTCGCCGGTCGCGGCAAGCCGGCCAAGGAGCAGCATGAGCATCCCCGAGAGCGTGTGGTAGCGCCCCTTGTCTTCCTCGGGCACGCTCTTCAGGCCGAGCGTGTCCTTCAGCTCGAGCAGCGGGATCAGCCCGTCGAGCAGCCAGGAACCGTCGTCGCGCCGGACCGCCCAGGCGTCTTCCTTGTTCTTCGGGACGAACTCGCCGGTCACCGACTCGATCAGGTCCTGCAGCGTCACCATGCCGAGCACCTCGCCGTACTCGTCGACGACGAAGACGACGTGGGTGCCACTGCTGCGGAAATGCTCGAGCAGTTCCATGCCGGTCAGCGATTCGGGGACATACACCGCCGCCTGCAGTTTCTCGCTCAGGCTCGGCGTCGTTCCGCGCAGCGTCTTGCCGAGCAGCTGACGGGCGTTGAGGATGCCGACGATGTCCTCGAGGCCGTCGCGGCAGACCGGGAAGCGGGCGTGCTCGGACTCGGTGATGATCGCCAGGTTCTCGTCGAGCGGGCGGTTGATGTCGAGCCAGACGATTTCGGAACGCGGCACCATCAGCGACGAAATCTGCCGGTCATCGAGGCGGAAGACGTTGCGCACCATGTCGTGCTCGTTCTTCTCGATGACGCCGGCGGCCGACCCTTCGACCAGCATGGCGTGGATTTCCTCTTCGGTGACGCTCGGACCTCGCACTTCGCGCTGGCCGAGCAGGCGCAGGATCAGCGCGGTCGAGTTGGAGAGCAGCAGGACGAAGGGACGCGAGGCGACGGCAAGCAGGTTCATCGGCCGCGCCACCAGGCGGGCGATGCCCTCCGGGTCGATCTGGCCGATCCGCTTCGGGACCAGTTCGCCGACGACGATGGAAACATAGGTGACGACGACGACGACCAGCACCGTGGCGCCGATTTCGCTGAACCGCGGGTCGGCGCCGTAGCCCTGCAGCCACTCGGCGAGCGGGCCGGCCAGCGCAGCCTCGCCGACGATGCCGTTGAGGATGCCGATCGAGGTGATGCCGATCTGGACCGTGGACAGGAAGCGGGTCGGGTCTTCGCCGAGCTGCATGGCCACCACCGCGGCGCCGTCGCCGTCTTCCGCCAGCTTGGCCAGACGCGCCCGGCGGGCGGTGACCAGCGCGATCTCGGACATCGCGAAGAGGCCGTTGAGGACGATCAGCGCGACCAGGACAAGGATTTCCATGTCAGGCCTCCGCAGCCGGGCAAGGGTTGGCGAAGGATGACGAGTGGGACAACGGGCAACAGGAACAGTCGGTCATAGTGCGGCGCAGCGAGCGCCGCCGGGCCTTTCTTGAATGGGTGACAGGCGGATGATGCCGCAAAGGCCATCTGCCTGTCAGCCCCTGCGATTGCCAACGCTTCGCAAAAACGGAAGATTTTCATCGATTATTCCGAAAAACCAGACAAAACCGCGACCGAGGCCGGAACAGCCGGGAATTCACCGTTGCGCAGCGCAGCATCGACGCCCGGATAGCCGGCCCGTGCAATTGCCAGCCCTGGATTTCGCCGATGCGGCAACGCACAATAGCCAGCCCAATTATTAGCCCGTTGCAACGGAGAACCCCATGAAATCGCTCGAACAGAAACTCGAACGCCTGATGTTCAACAGCCGCTGGCTGCTGGCGCCCTTCTACGTCGGCCTGATCCTCGGCATCGTCATCCTGCTGGTCAAGTTCGTGAAGGAATTCGTCAGCCTCGTGCCGCAGGTATTCAGTGCCGACGGCAGCGACATCATCATCGGCATCCTCACGCTGATCGACGTGGTGATGATCGCCAACCTGCTGATCATCATCGTCTTTGCCGGCTACGAGAACTTCGTCTCGAAGATCAACACCGGCGACAACGAGGATCGCCCGAGCTGGATGGGCCACGTCGGCTTCGCCGACCTGAAGATGAAGCTGATCGGCTCGATCGTCGCGATTTCCGGCATCGAACTGCTCAAGGCCTTCATGCACGTCGGCACCTACACCAACGAGCAGCTCGCCTGGAAGGTCGGCATCCACATGACCTTCGTCGTCTCCGGCGTGCTCTTTGCGGTCATGGACAAGCTCGGCGGCAAGCATCACGCCGAGGAGTGAGCCCGGCCGGATTGCCGGCCCGCTTCTTGCTGCATTCGCACAGGACAGCATTGCGCGCGGAGGCAGCATGAACATCACCCTCACCCCGATTGCCGGCAGCAGCACCGCCGGCATCAGCCTGGCCGGGGCCGGCGGCCTCGATGGCAGCTTCCTGGCGCTGCTGCAACGCCAGGTGGAGACGCTGACGGCGAGCCTCCTCGATGCCCTGCCGGGTGCCGCCGGCGCCGGCAGCTTCGTCGCCGGGCGTAATCCGCTGCTGGCCGACCCCGAGTCGGCCTACCGGATGATGACCGAGATCAACCGTCGCGAAGTCGCTTACCAGGCCGAGTACGCCGAAATGCGCGAGATGGGCAGCGAGGTCGCGGCGCTGCGTGGCGCCGCCGATCGACTGGCGACGCTCGACGAGACCAGCAGCGACACGGCGATCGCCGCCGGCATCGACGACTTCGTCGCCGCCTACAACGCCTGGATCGACCGCTTCGACGAAGCCCTGGCCGCCGACGGCCTGCTCGCCGGCACGCAGGCGGCGACGGTCGCGCAATGGGAGCTGGAGAAGAGCATCGAGAGCATCTTCCACGGCGCCGCCGGCGGCGTCCGCGGCATGACCGCGCTCGGCATCGTCATCGACCCGGTCAGCAACCGCGCCAGCCTCGACCGCCAGCAACTGGCCGGCGTCCTCGCCGGCAACCGCAGCGGCGCCGTCGGGGCCATCGACGACTTCGCTGCCAACTTCGCCCGCTCGGCCGAACTGCTCAACAGCGACGGCAACTTCATTGCCAACCGGCTGGCCAACCTGTCGCGGGTGATCGACTACATCGACCGCAACAAGGCAGCGCTGCAGATGGAATTCGGCCTCGGCGACGCGGCCCGGCCGAACCCCGAGGTCGCCCGCGCGCTGGCCGCCTATCGGGCGATGGGCGGCGCCGCCGGCTGAGCCGGAAAAGCGGCAAATCTTGCGGTCGACCGCAAGATTGCGGCAAAAACCGTCGCCTCAATTGCCGCAGGAGCCGCCGCCACGCACCCCGAGCCGGCGCAGCAGCTTCTCCGGCGGACAGAAACCGGTGAAGCCGCTCTGGAACAGGTTGAAGCCGACGAAGGCGGTGAACGCCAGGAACCACTCGGAAACGAAGAGCGGGCTGCCCTGCCAGCCGAGCGCCAGCGAGAGCATGACGAAGAAGCCGGCGAGGATGCGGATGATGCGTTCGGTGGTCATGCTTGATGCTCCTTGCGGAAAGCGGCGTAATAAAGGACCGGGATGACGACCAGGGTGAGCAGCGTCGCCACCAGGATGCCGAAGATCAGCGCCAGCGCCAGGCCGTTGAAGATCGGGTCGTCGACGATGAAGAGCGCGCCGAGCATCGCGGCCAGCGCGGTCAGCGCGATCGGCTTGGCGCGCACCGCCGCCGACTGGATCACCGCGGCGCGGAAATCGACGCCGGCGGCGACCTGCTGGCGGATGAAATCAACGAGCAGGATCGAGTTGCGGACGATGATGCCGGCCAGCGCGATCATCCCGATCATCGAGGTGGCGGTGAACTGGGCGCCGAACAACGCATGCCCGGGCATGACGCCGATGATCGTCAGCGGGATCGGCGCCATGATCACCAGCGGCACCAGGTAGCTACCAAAGTGAGCGACCACCAGCAGATAGATCAGGATCAAGCCGACCGCGTAGGCCAGGCCCATGTCGCGGAAAGTCTCGTAGGTGATCTGCCATTCGCCGTCCCACTTGATGCTGTAGCCGGCGTAGGGGTCGGCCGGCGGGCGGATGAACCATTCGCCGAGCCGGCCGCCTTCCTGCAATGGCATGCCCTCGCTCCGGCTGCGGATGTCGAACATGCCGTAGAGCGGCGAATCGAGCTTGCCGCCCATGTCGCCGAAGACCCGGACGACCGGCTGCAGGTCCTTGTGGTAGATGGTCTTCTCGCGCCCGGCCTGGCGCACCTCGACCAGTTCCGAGACCGGCACCAGATGGCCGTCGCCGGCGCGGACACGCAGCTTGAGCAGGGCATCGAGCGTCGATTTCTGCGCCGCCGGCAGCGTGATCCGCACCGGCACCGCAAACTTCGCCCCGGTATTGCGCAGCGGCGTGACGTCGAGGCCGCCCAGGCCGATGCCGACGATGTCGACGATGTCGCGCTGGGCGACGCCGAGTTGGGCGGCCTTGGCCTGGAGGACGTGCAGCACCAGCTTGCCGGCATCGGCGTCGATGCTGTCGTCGATGCCGACGATGTCGGGGGTCTGGGCAAAGACCCGGCGCAGCTGCCGGGCCACCTCGATCTGGCCGGCGTAGTCGGGACCATAGACCTCGGCGACGATCGGCGACAGCACCGGCGGCCCGGGCGGCACCTCGACCACCTTGGCGACGCCGCCGTTGCGCCGGCCGATGGCCTCGACCGCGTCGCGCAGCGAAACGGCGATGGCGTGGCTCTGCCGCGAGCGCTGCGCCTTGTCCACCAGGTTGACCTGGATGTCGCCCTTCTCCGGCGCCGAACGCAGGTAGTACTGGCGGACCAGGCCGTTGAAGTTGATCGGGCTGGCGCTGCCGGCGTAAGCCTGGTAATTGCTCACTTCCTCGACCGTGGCCAGCACGCCGCCGATTTCCTGGAGCACGCGCGCGGTTTCCTCGACCGGCGTGCCCAGCGGCATGTCGACGACGATCTGGAACTCGCTCTTGTTGTCGAAGGGCAGCATTTTCAGCACGACCCACTGGAAGTAGGCCAGCGACATTGAACCGAGGATCAGCACGACGACGGCGACGGCCAGCTTGAGGCGTGCCGCGCCCCCGCTCAGCGGATCGAGGAAGGGCGTCAGCAGCTTGCGGAACATGCCGTCGAGGCGGGCGTCCAGCGTCGTCACCGCCGCCGGACCATGGCCGGCGGCGTCGGCGCGCATCAGGCGCAGCGCCAGCCAGGGCGTGACGACGAAGGCGATGGCCAGCGAGATGGCCATGCCCATCGACGAATTGATCGGGATCGGGCTCATGTACGGTCCCATCAGCCCGGAGACGAAGGCCATCGGCAACAGCGCGGCAATCACCGTCAGCGTCGCCAGGATGGTCGGTCCGCCGACCTCGTCGACGGCGCCGGGGATGATCTCGCGCAAGGATTTTTCCGGATGCAGGCCTTGCCAGCGGTGGATGTTCTCGACGACGACGATGGCGTCGTCGACGAGGATGCCGATCGAGAAGATCAGCGCGAACAGCGACACCCGGTTCAGCGTGAAGCCCCAGGCCCAGGAGGCGAACAGGGTCGCCGCCAGGGTCAATGTCACGGCGATGCCGACGATCAGCGCTTCGCGCTTACCCAGGGCGAAGAACACCAGCAGTACAACAAAAGCGGTGGCGAAGGCCAGCTTGCCGATCAGTTTCTGCGCCTTCTCGGTCGCCGTCGCCCCGTAGTTGCGGGTAACCGTGACCTCGACGCCGTCCGGGATGACGACGTTTTTCAGGCTTTCGATGCGGTCGACCGTCGCATTCGCGATATCGGCGGCATTGACGCCGGGCTGCTTGGAAAGCTGCAGGGTCACCGCCGGGAACTCGCCCGCCTTCGTTCCGTGCCAGGCGTAACGCCGCGGCTGGTCGGGGCCGGCGTCGACCGTGGCGACGTCGCCCAGGTAAACCGGCTTGCGCTCGCGCACCGCGACCACCAGGTTTTTCACATCGGCCGCCGTCTCGAGGAGGGCGCCGGTTTCGACGAGGATTTCGCGATTGCCGCCGACCAGGCTGCCGGACGTCTGCGCGGTATTGGCCACGCTCAGCGCAGCAGCGATCTCCTGCGGCGTGATGGCAAAGGCGTTCATCCGCTCGCCGTCGAGCAGCACGCGCAGCACGTGGTCGGGGCCGCCGAGCGTGGACACGTCGCGCGTGCCCGGGATCCGTTTCAGTTCGATCTCGACCGCCCGCGCCACCTGCTGCAACTCGTAGGCCGAGCGCGCCGGATCGGCGGTATGGAAGGTCAGCGCGACGATCGGCACATCGTCGATGCCGCGTGGCTTGATCACCGGCTCGGCGACGCCGAGGCCGGCCGGCAGCCAGTCGCGGTGGCTGATCACGGTGTCGTGCAGGCGCAGCACCGCGTCGTTGTACTTGACGCCAACCGCGAACTGCACGGTGAGCACCGCCCGGCCCGGCTGCGCCATCGAATACACGTGTTCGACACCGTGCATGCGCGACAGCACCTGCTCGCCCGGCGTTGCCAGCAGGCTCTCGACGTCACGGACCGAGGCCCCGGGCCAGGCGACCAGCACGTCGGCCATGGTCACGTCGATCTGCGGCTCTTCCTCGCGCGGCGTCACCAGCGTCGCGAAAACACCGAGCAGGAAGGCGACCAGCGCCAGCAGCGGGGTGATGCGCGAATCCTGGAAGGCCGCAGCGAGGCGGCCGGCGATGCCCGGCGCGGCGGAGTCGGCGGCCACGGCCTAGTTGCCCGGACGCGGCGGCAACGCCGCCCGCCGCGCATCGACGACCACCTTGTCGCCGGCGGCCAGCCCCGCCAGCACCTCGAAGCCGCCGTCACCGACAGCTTCGCCCAGGCGCAGCTGGCGCAAGCTCAGCCGCCCGTCGGCCAGCTGCACATAGACAGCGGCGACTTCGCCGCGACGGAGCACGGCGCTGGCTGGCACGGTCAGCTTGTCGGCGCTGCCGGTGATGAAGCGGACGCGGGCGAACATGCCCGGCACGGCTTCCGGCAGCGGCGGCAGGCTGACGCGCACCAGCGACACGTGGGTCGCCGCGTCGGCGGTCGGCAGCAGTTGCACGGCGGTCGCCTCGACCGACTTGCCGAGTTCGGGAAACTCGACCCGCGCCGTGCGCACCCGGCGCATTTCCGCCAGTCGGTGCTGCGGGATGCTGGCGCTGACGCGCAGGCCGCCCGGCTGGTAGATCGTGAACAGCGGCGTGCCCGGCAGCGCCATGTCGCCGGCCTCGGCGTGGCGGCGGGCGACGACGCCGGCGATCGGGGCGACGATGGTGGCATGGCTCTGGCCGGCGCCGGCGGCGCTGCGCTCGGCGGCGGCGGCATCGAGATCGGCGCGGGCCTTGTCGAGCGCCGCCTGGCTGACGAAATTCTGTGCCTGCAACTGGCGCTGGCGCTCGTAGCTGAGCCGGGCCACCGTGTATTGCGCCTCGGCGGCACGCGCCGCCTCGCTCGCCTCGCGGGCGTCGAGGCGCATCAGCAGCGCCCCGCGGGCGACCGTCTGGCCGGCATCGGCGTGTACCTCGACGACGCGGCCGGCAACCCGCGCGCCAACCGTCGCCTGGTGCACCGCCTCGACCACCGATTCGGCGACAAAACCGAGGGCCACCGGCTGCGGGCGGACGACGACCACCGGCAAGGCGTCGGCCGCGAATGTCACGGTCGACGTCAGTCCGAGGGCAAAAACCAGAACGGCGGCGATGGGCTTCATGAATATAAGCATACGCTAATTCACGAAGCCGCCGCAAGCGCGGCGCGCCGTCAGGGGTCGATCAGGCAGCCTGCCAGATGTTGCGGCAGCCGGTTTCGCGGATGCGCCAGCTGGCTGCGGCACCGAGCGCCGCGCACAAGGTCACCGCGAGCACGCCGTGCTGCCAGGTGGCGACGTCGTAGACCCGGGCGCCGGCGAGCGTCTCGCCCTGCCAGCCGAGGTCCATGATCCAGCCGACGACCGGCTGCATGATTGCGGCACAGAGGAAGCCGCCCATGTTGGCGACGCTGGTCGACATCCCCGACAGCAAGGGCGGATTGACCTCCTTGGCACACGCCCAGGTCAGGCTGAAGCCGGCGGTGGACAGGCCGAGCAGGGCAAAAAGCGCGTACGACAGGGCCAGCGGCAGGGTCACGCAGGAGAGCAGAACCAGCCAGATCGCGACGTACAGGTGCGAGACCGCGATCATCACCGGCTTGCGCCGGCCGAGCCGGTCGGAAAGGCTGCCGATGAACAGGCAGCCGACAGCGAAGCCACCGAACCACAACGACAGGTGGCTGGCGGCGACGGCACGCTCCATGGCGTGCACCTGCATCAGGTAGGGTGTTGCCCACAAGCCGGCAAAGGTGAAGAACGAACCGGACATGCCGGTATTGACCAGCGCCGCCGGCCAGGTGGCGCGGTTGCGGATCACCGCCAGCAGGCTGGAGAGCACGGCGGTGCGGTCGAAACGCGGACGCACCGCCTCGCCCGAGGCGGTCGGCGCATCGCGGACGAGCAGCCAGCAGAGCACGCCGAGGACCAGCGACACCACGCCGACGCCGATGAACACGCCGCGCCAGCCGGTCGCCTGGGCGAGCGCCGAGAGCGGCGCCCCGGCCAGCACCGAGCCGAGGTTGCCGACCAGCATGCAGATGCCGACGATGGTCGCGAAGCGGTTTTCCTCGAACCACACGGCGACCAGCTTGAGCATCGCGATGAAGATCACCGAAACGCCGAGGCCGACCAGGGTGCGGCCAACCAGCGCGATCTCGAGCGTCGGCGCCAGGCCGAAGAGCAGGCTGCCGACGCCGCCGACCAGGCCGCCGAGTGCGAGGATCCGGCGCGGGCCGAGGGTATCGGCAAGGATCCCGGTCGGGATCTGCATGACCGTGTAGATGTAGAAATAGGTGGCGGCGAGCACGCCGAGCGAAGCCGCCGAGGTCTGGAAGGCGGCGGCCAGGTCCTGGGCGATGCCGGCCGGCGCGAAACGCTGGAAGAACGAAAGGATGTACGCCAGCGCGACGATGGCCAGGGCCATCCAGCGCCGTCGCCGCTGTTCGGAAGTCAACGGCTGCATGTCTGTCTCCGTCAGGTTGTGATGTCAGGCGCCTCTGCGGGCGCCTTGCTGCTCAGGCCAACTTACTTGAACGACAGGACCCACTTGGCCAGCGTCGCCGCCTCGGCATCGCTGACCGCGTTGGCGGGCATCGGCACCTTGCCCCATTCGTCCTTGCTGCCGCCCTTGATCTTGCCGGCGAGCGCCGCTTCGGCCCCCTTTTCGGCAGCGCGCTTGGCAGCGATTTCCTTGTAGCTCGGGCCGACGATCTTGCGTTCGATCGAGTGGCAGGTCATGCAGTTCTTGGCCTTGGCCAGCTCCTCCGAGGCCTGGGCCGGCGCCATGACGACGATCACGGTCAACAGCGCGGGAATGGCTTTTTTGATCATTATTTATCCTCCGTATGAATGGGGTCTTGGCCCCGCCCGGAGTCTAACCCGAGTTGCCGGAAAAGCGCAGCCACTCCCGCAGCTGGTCGGGCAGCGTCGTCCAGTTCACCGGCTTGGCCAGGTGTCGGGCCGGCAGGGCGGCCAGTGCCGCCGCGAAGGCGGCATCCTCGCGCCCGGTCAGGAGGACGATCGGCAGGTCCGTTCCGTCGCGGCGACGCAGTTCGGCAGCAACCTGCAGGCCATCGCGGCCGGGCATCTCGACATCGAGCAGGACGATGTCGAAGCGCCCCGGCTCGGCACAGGCGGCAAGCGCAGCATCGCCGTCGGCAACCAGGCACAGGTCGAAATCCGGCGCCGCGAGCACAGCCCGCAGCAGGATCGCCATGGTCGGATCGTCGTCGGCGGCAAGTACGCGGAGGGCTGTCATGCTCATCGCAACTCCTTGTCAAGCAAGGCCGCCAGGGCCTCGCGCACGGCATCCCATTCGCTGGCCAGGCCGGCATTGAGAGCCTGGACTTCCTCGGCCCGGCCGGCGCGGCACAAGCCCTCAACTTCGCGGCAGAGGCCGGCGAAACGCAGGGCGCCGACGTTGTAGCTGCTCGACTTGAGCGTGTGGCAGGCGCTCGCCATCGCCACCGCATCACCGGCCGCCAGCGCCTGCTGGTAATCCTGCCAGAGCCCTTCGCCCCCTCGCAGATAAGCCTCGACCAGTTGTCGGATCAGCGCATTGGCGCCGGCCGGCGCCAGGCTGCGCATCTGCTCGAAGGCCCCGGGATCAAGCGGACTCGCCGCCGTCAGCGCACCACCGCCGCTGGCCGTCGCTTGCGGCTTGCGCCGCTCGCGCGGCAGCCAGCGCTCGAGCACGGCCAGCATTTCCTCGCCGCGATAGGGTTTGGCCAGATAGTCGTCCATCCCCGCCGCCAGGCAGCGCTCACGATCATCGTTCATGGCGTTGGCGGTCAGCGCGACCACCGGCAGCCGCGGACTGCCGCCCTGCGTCTCGCGCTGGCGCAAGGCCGCGCAGGCGGAAAAACCGTCGAGCACCGGCATCTGGCAATCCATCAGGACCAGGTCGAAATGCTCCTGCGCAAGCATGTCCAGCGCCTGCTGGCCGTTGGTGACGACCAGTACCTGCAGGCCGAAGCGCTCGAGGTGGGTGCGTGCGACGATCTGGTTGCTCTCGTTGTCCTCGGCCAGCAAGACGCGTCCGCGCAAGCGCGGCAACGCCGGTTCGGCGGCCTCGGCCTGCGGCCCGACCCGGCGCAACGTCGCCGCAGCGTCAACGTCGGCCAGACCGGGTTCGACCAGCGGCAGTTCGAGCGAAACGGTAAAGCAGGCACCGGCGCCGGGCCGGCTATCGACGCCAATCGTGCCGCCCATCATGTCGACCAGGCGCCGGCAGATCGCCAGGCCGAGCCCGGTACCGCCAAAGCGGCGGGTGGTCGAGCCATCGGCCTGGGCGAAGTGCTCGAAGATGCGCTGCTGCGCCTCGAGCGGAATGCCGATGCCGCTGTCGCGCACCTGCAGTTCGCAGCGCAGACGATCGGCGGCGGCCGGCAGACGGCGCAGGACCACCGCGATTTCGCCCTGATCGGTGAACTTGACTGCATTGTTGAGCAGGTTGGCAACCACCTGGCGCAGGCGCAGCGCGTCCCCGCGGACCCGCAGGGAACCGGCGGCCGGCAGTTCGATCAGCAGGGCCAGGCCTTTCTTGTGCGCCGGGCGCGAGAATAGTTCGACCGCATCCTCGAGCAACTGGCCGAGGTCGAAAACCGTCTCCTCGAGTTCGAAATGCCCCGACTCGATCTTGGAAAAATCGAGCACGTCGTTGATGATCGCCAGCAGGTGGCGGCCGGAACGGTCGACCGCCTCGACGAACTGGCGCTGCGTCGGTGTCAGCTCGGTATTGAGCAGGAGTTCGGTCATTCCGAGAACGCCGTTCATCGGCGTCCGGATCTCGTGACTCATCGTTGCCAGGAACTCGCTCTTGGCCTGGCTGCCGGCCTCGGCCACCTCCTTCGCCTGGCGCAACTCGCGCGTGCGCTGCTCGACGATCTGCTCGAGGTTGCCGAGATGCGAGGCCAGCCAGTGGTCGCGCTCGCGAATCTGCGCGACCATCTGGTTGAAACCTTCGCTGAGACGGTCGAACTCGGCGATGTCGGCGTGCGGCGCGCGGGCATCGAGGCGACCGAGCGAGATTTCGGCCATGCTTTCGTTGAGCAGCCCGAGCGGCCGCATCGCCCCTTCGACCTCGGCCGCCTGCAGGCGCAGGATGACCCACAGCGCCAGCGCGAATTCGACCAGGATCAGCAGCGCGTAAGCCAGCAACTGCCCGTGCAACTGCGCCAGGTCGATACTGATCCCTATCCAGCCGACCTGAGCACCGTCACGCACGACCGGACCGGCAAAGTCGATGCGGTCCCAGGCCACGCGGTAACCGTCCCGGATGTCCTCAGGCCAGGCGTGAGGAACGGCCTCGACGTCCGGACGGCGATATTCGAAAAACAGGGCACCGCCGCTGCGGTAAAGGGCCAGCGAACGCAAGTCGGTCTGCGCATGCAGGATGTTCGCATAGCCGGGCGAAAGGACGTTTTCGTCGCCGTTCAGGCTGCCGGCAAATGTATCCTGGAGCAGCGCCAGGCGCGCCCGGCTTTCATCGATGCGCTCCCCGAGATTGAGCCATCCTGCGGTCAACAGGATCAGCAAGGCCAAAACCAGGAAGGCCGGCAGCAGGACCTTGAGATTGGTCCCGGTCAGGTGCCGGCTGAGCGATGCCGGCCGGCTCTGGCTCACGGTCGCTCCGGCAAGTCGCAGCCGGCGTCCTGCCAGGCCCGGGCAGCGGCGCCCCAGGCCCGGTCGAAGGCTTCACCGAGCAGCGTCCGCCAGTTCCCGGGTATCTCTTCGGGCTTGCCGTCGAGGCGCGAGAGCAGGGCCTTCTCGAGACGCTCGGCAGCCGCGGCCAGGGTCACCGCACCGACATTCGCCGCGGCGCTGCGCAGCGCATGCACCTGCCGGCGCTCGGCAGCGTCGTCGCCGACACTTGCCTGCCATGTCGTTTTCCAGCCGGCAAAATGATGCACGAAGAAACCGACCGCCTGCCACCACAGTTCAGGGCGATCAAGCATGCGGGCCACGGCATCCTCGACATCGAAGCCATCGAGCTTTTGGGGAATCAGCATCATCGGGGGACACCACCGGCATTGGGAGAAGTGGTCATTCTCCCGCGTCCGCCCAGAGGCAAGGTTGAAGAATCGTAAAGCCGGACTGCCGCACGAGCGAAGGGAGCCACGCCGTCCCGCCCGGCAGCCACACACTTCCCTTTACAATGCATTACAATCGCTTCCATTGAGCATCTTTGTCCAACCCATGACCCAGACCGCACTGATCGTCGAAGATGACCCGGGAACTCGCCACGTGCTCGGGACGACGCTCGCCACGGCCGGCATCGAGAGTATTTTCGCCGAAAACGGAGCAGCGATGTGGCGTCTCCTCGGCCAGAGCCCGGACGTCATCATTCTCGACCTGAGCCTGCCCGATGCCGATGGTCTCGAGCTTTTGCGGCAACTGCGCCAGCAATCCGAAGTTCCGGTCCTGATCCATTCGACCCGCTCGGACGAAATCGAACGCATCATCGGTATCGAAATCGGTGCCGACGATTTCCTGCCCAAGCCCTGCAACATGCGCGAACTGCTGGCGCGTACGCGCAGCCTGCTGCGGCGCAGCCAGTTGCGCAGTGCGCCGGCACCGCTGCGCCCGGAAATGCGACGCCTGCGCTTCGCCCACTGGACGCTCGACACGGCCGCACGCGAGTTGCTCAACGGTGACGGCCAGCCGGTGTCCATCGGGGTTTCCGGCTTTGCGCTGCTGATGGCCTTCCTCGAGCATCCGTTCGAGCCCTTGTCGCGTGAAAAGCTGTCGCGCGTACTCAAGCGGGAATATGTTCCCTACGACCGGATCATCGACGTGCACGTCAGCCAGATCCGGCGCATCCTCGGCAATCAGCCCGACGGCAGCAGCTTCATCAAGACCCTGCGCTCGCAGGGCTACGTCTTCGTTTCATCGGTCGAAGCTGGCTGAACGAGAGACAGCGACAACAAAAAACCGGGGAAAACCCCGGTTTTTTTTCGCTTCAATGATCCGACCGGGAGCCTCCCGGTCGGTCAGAATCAGCGCGACAGCCCCTTGCAGCCGCCCACCGTGTTGCCGACGCAGGGCGTCGAGCTCTCGCGGTTGATCAGCCACTTGCCATTGACGCGGATCATCTCCAGGGTCTTCTTGACGCGGTCGTTGAAGATGTTCGAGCGGTAGGTCTGCTCGAACTCGGCGAAGGCGCGATCTTCCCCGTCCATGCGCACCGACAGGTTGTCGACCGTGACCGAGATCGTTTCGCGCGGCGAAATCCGGGCGCGACGCAACTGGTTCCAGTCTTCCCGCGACAGGCCGCCATCCGGCGTGAAGGTCTGGGCGTAGAAGGCGGTGTAGGCGGAATAATCCTTCGCCGACCAGGCCTCGGCCCACGAACGCACACGACCCTCGATATCCTTTTCCGCCCCCTGAGACACCACGGCCACCGGTGCTTGCGGGACCACTGGCGAACGCGGCGCAACCATCATTTCCCTGGCCTTGGCATCGAGCGCATCGCGCGCTTCGCTGCCGATGGCAACCGAGTCGGCCGGACAGAGCGAGGCGGCATCGAGTTCGGACAGTTCGGACGCGGTCGGCGTATGGGTATCCAGTTTCTGCAACCCCATAAACTCGAGCAGCGTACCCATTCCGGCGTAGGTACGCAGATAAGCCAGCGTCAGGTCGGTATCGGCATTGACCGAGGCACGACGGGCCGAGAGCAGTTCGTTTTCGGTATCGAGCAAGTCGAGCAGCGTGCGCTGGCCGACATTGAACTGATCGCGGTAGGCGTCACGAGTCCGCTCAAGCAACGCCACCTGAGTTGCCAGGTAGCTGGTCTGCTCGCGCAGACGCTGAACGTCGTTATAGGCGATCAACAAGGTCTGGCGGGTATCGCGGCAGGCCTTTTCGCGCATCTCGACGGCCATGTGCTTGCGTTCGACGTACTGGCGTTCGCGGGCACGATCAGAACCGCCGTTGAACAGGTTCCAGCTGACGACGACTTCGGCAACGTTGTAGTCGCGGTCGCCGCGGGCGCCGAGGTAGTTGTTGGTGCTTTCGGTCCGCGCCCGCAGATCGACGCGCGGCGAGTAGGCGGCACGCTTGGCATCGATATCGTGCTGGGCCGCCTCGATGTTCTCGATCGCCGCATGCAGCGTCGGATTGCGGCGATGCAGCGTTTCCAGCGCGGCCTTCGGCGAAGGCGGCAAGGCGCTGCCAACCAGGCGCGGCGGAATGATCACCCCCGGCGGCATGCTGCCGACCAGACGCTGGTAGCGGGCCGAGACATCGTGCAGGTTCGCGGTTTCCGTGGTCAGATTGACTTCGGCCAGGGCCAGGCGGCTGCCAGCCTGCTCGAGATCGACGCGACGGCCGACGCCGGAAGCGGTACGTGCCTTCAGTTGCTCGTGGGTCGCCTTGTGGCGAACGTAGTTGTCTTCCGCCAGATCGAGCATGAAGCGATAGCGGAGAACGTCGAGATAAGCCTTGCTGGCTTCCAGGGCGACATTCTCGGAAGCCTCGAGCAGTTCGTAGTAACGGACCAGGCGGGCCTTGTCGAGTTTGCGGACTTCGCTGCGCGTGGCAAAGCCGTCGAAAACCATCTGGTTCAAGGTCAGCGAGTAACCACGCCGGCTGTAATCGTCCTTGGTGTTCGTCGGCGGCGTCTGCAAGCTCTCGCGACCGGCACCAGCCGACAGGTCGAGACGGGGAAAGTAACCGCCACGCGCGACCCCGATCTCCTCGTCCGCCGCCTTGTAGTTGCGCCACTTGGTGGTGACCTCCGGGCTTTTCAGCACCGCCTGCTGGGCAATCTCGCGCAGGGCCTGCTGCACTTCCGGGGCGGTCTGCTCCTGGGCCTGACCGAGTACCGGATAAACCGACACGGCCAGCAAAAAGGGGATCGTTCTGATTTTCATGAGTTCGCTCGCAAAGAACCGACGTTGACCACGCCATGCCGGCACTGCGGCCGACTTGAGGACATGGCACCTCTATTGGATTTGGGAAACAGCTGTTCGACTTGATTTTAGGTTAACAATCATTCCGGATTGTAAGGTTTGGTAAAAAAATCAAGGTAAAAAGGGCAATAAAAATGACAAAGGCCAGGAACAGCCCGTTGATAAAACAACAAAATCACCAAGCCCGGTGATCATTCACGGCGTTCGAGCTTGCGATACAGCGTTCGTGTACTGACCCCCAGGCGCTCTGCCAGGCTTGCCGCATCGCCGCCATGCGTGCGCCGCGCCCAGTCGAGATAGGCGCTCTCCAGGCGGTCGAGCGGGATTACCCGATCGACGGCGAAGCCGCTACCGTCAGCAACGGCAGCAGGTGCCGGGGGTGAATCGTCCATTTCGACGAGATGGGCGACATCGATGCTGTCGCCATCGGCGAACAGGGATGCCCGCTCGATCAGGTTGCGCAGTTCGCGGATGTTGCCACTGAAACGGCGCCCGGAAAGCCAGGCTTGCGCGGCCTCGGTGAAGCGCCGGCCGGGTTTGCGGTCGACCCGGCCGAGCAGCGATTCGGCGAGCAGCGGGATGTCGCTGCTGCGCTCATGCAGGGCCGGCGTCCGGATCGGGAAGGTATTGATCCGGAAATAGAGATCGCGGCGAAAGGTCTCGGCCTGGACCATCGCGGCAAGATCCCGGTGGGTCGCGGAAACCAGGCGGAAATCGGCGGGCAGCCAGTCGAGGCCGCCGACCCGGCGGAAGGTACCGGTCTCGAGCAGGCGCAGCAGCTTGACCTGGAGCGCCAGCGGCAACTCGCCGATCTCGTCGAGAAACAATGTGCCACCGGAAGCCGCCTCGACCAGTCCCATCTTGCGATGCGTCGCCCCGGTGAAGGCGCCCTTCTCGTAACCGAACAATTCGGCCTCGAACAGCGTTTCCGTCATCCCGGCGCAGTCGACCGCGACAAAGGGACCATCGGCACGGGCACTGGCCTCGTGGATCGCATGCGCGACCAGTTCCTTGCCAGTACCGGTTTCGCCGAGCAGCAGCACGGCTGCATTCGAGGGCGCCACCCGCATCATCTTGTCGAGCATGCCGACGAAGGCCGGCGAGCGCCCGACCAGGCCGCGCGCCGCGGCCCGACTGCTGGCCTGGCGGACGACTCGCATGGTCTCGACGAAATAGACGATCTCGCCGGTCTCGTCGCGGATCGGCGACGTCTCGACGGCGACGTGTTCCTCGCCGCGCGGCGTGTGGTGCAGGTGGAGCACGCGCTGCGGTTCGCCGGCTTCGAGGCTGAGCTTGAGCGGACAGGATTCGCCGGCCTGGTCGCAAGGCACGCTGAAGCGGTGCGAGACTTCGTAGCAGGCGCGCCCGACGATTTCCCGGCCGCCGCCGAACTCGCGCGTGTAGGCGGCATTGGCGGCGATGATCCGGTAGTCGGCACTCATCACGATGCGCGGCTCGGGCAGGCCGTCGAGGAAGGAAATCAGCTCGCTGAGGAAATGCGATGTCAAAACTGGCACTCCGGTCATTCGTTGCAGACGATTCTGACACAAGGCGCCGGACAAAAGGACCAGCCCACTGAAAATAAACCGCAAGCCATTGATTTGAATCGCCACTTGACGAAAGACATAGGCTGGCACGCAACTTGATATCAGAATAGTGGAAACCGGGGGACACCTTCCACAGCTCGCAGCGCTTTCCTTGGCAAGATTGGGCTGCCGGCACCCCGTCCGTCCGGGGGCATTTCCCCCTTAGTTCGCCCCGCAGGCTTGCTTCTTGCCGCCGGGCGGGCGGGGTGCCGGCCCCCCGGTTTCCGACCATAACAATCAACGGATGCAGAACAACAATGAGTCACGCGGATCGTCAGAAAACAGCGGATCAACCCGCCGAAGTTTCCCTTTACGAAAAACGCCGGAAAATCTACGCCAAGCATGTGCGCGGCTTTTTCGACAACTGGCGCATCGCCCTCGTCGTCCTCACCCAGATCCTCTTCTACGGCGGACTCTGGCTGGAATGGAACGGTCGTCAGGCGCTGCTCTTCCACCTGGTAGAGCGCAAGTTCTACATCTTCGGCCTGGTTTTCTGGCCGCAGGACGTCATCTACCTGGCGATCCTGCTGATCATTTCGGCCTACGCCCTGTTCCTGGTCACCGCCGTCGCCGGCCGGTTGTTCTGCGGCTACGCCTGTCCGCAGACGGTATATACCCAGCTGTTCATGTGGATCGAGAACTGGGTCGAGGGCGATCGCAACGCCCGGATCAAGCTCGACAAGGCACCGCTCGACGCCCGCAAGCTGCGCATCAAGGGCACCAAATTCCTGCTCTGGGGCCTGCTCTCGCTCTGGACCGGATTCACATTGGTCGGCTATTTCACGCCGGTGCATGAATTGATCAACAACGTCCTGACCAACAGCCTGGGCCCCTGGGAAACCTTCTGGATCTTCGTCTATGGCGGCTTCACGATGCTCTTCGCCGGCTTCATGCGCGAGCAGGTGTGCAAGTACATGTGCCCGTATGCCCGCTTCCAGAGCGTGATGTTCGACCCGGACACGCTGATCATCACCTACGACCCGGAACGGGGCGAGCCGCGCGGCATCCGCAAGAAAGGCGCCGACACCAGCAAGCTCGGTGATTGCGTCGATTGCGGCCAGTGCGTGGTCGTCTGCCCGACCGGCATCGACATCCGCGACGGCCTGCAGTACGAGTGCATCGGCTGTGCCGCCTGCGTCGATGTCTGCGACCAGGTGATGGACAAGGTCGGACTGCCGCGCGGCCTGGTGCGCTACTCGACCGAGAACGCGATGAAGGAGAAGCTCGATCACAAGAGCATCCTGGCGCACATCGTGCGGCCGCGCATCCTGGTGTACACGGCGATCCTGATCCTGATCACGGTGATCGCCGGCTGGTTCCTGATGCACCGCATCCCGCTCAAGGTCGACATCATCCGCGACCGCTCGACGCTGGCCCGCGAAGCCGACGATGGCAGCATCGAGAACGTCTTCATGCTGCAGATCATGAACACGTCGGAATCGCCGCAGCGCTACAAGATCACGGTCGACGGCCTCGACGGGGCAAAAATCGCCGGCGACGACAGCGTCGACGCCAAGGCGGCCGGCCTGACCTCGTTCAACGTCGTCGTCGCGGCGCCGCCGGAATCCGGCAAGCGCGGCTCCAACCCGATCCACTTCACGATCGCCGCCGAAGGCAATCCCGAGATCACGCTGCGCGAAAAAGCCTCTTTCCTCCTGCCCTGACGCCAAACGGGGCAGACTCCGCTTGGGCGGGCGCTAGTCGCCCGCCTTTTTTTCGTCCGCGAATGCGCACTCGAAAAAGGCCAGCAGCGTCGGCAGATGCGCCTCGACGTCGCCGAAATCGTCGTGGCTGCCGGCCACCATCAGCAATTCGGCGTGACCGCCGGCAGCCGCCAGGATTTCGCGGGCCTCGGCCGGCGGCACCGTGACATCGGCGTCACCATGGACCAGCAGGACCGGACAAGCGACATCGCGGATCGTCCGCACCGGGGCGATGTCGTCGAAACGCCGGCCGATGGTCCGCTCGACGTATGCCACGATGTAGGCGCCGAGCGGCCGGTAAGGGATGCGCAACGCCGCCAGCCAGCGGCGCATCAGCGGTGCCGGGTGGGCGAAGGCGGCGAGGCTGAGCACCGCCCGCAACCCCGGTCGCCGGCTGGCGACCAGCAGCGCCGCGCCGGCCCCGACCGAATGTCCGGCCAGGGCGACGCCGGCCGGCGCCAATCCGGGGCGGGCGGCGAGCCACTCGAGGCAGGCCTCGATATCCTCGGCGAAGCGTGGCAGCGAGGCGAAGCTGTCGCCGTCACTGTCGCCGTGGCAGCGCGCATCGACCATGAGCAGGCCGTAGCCGGCCCGGGCCAGCGGTTCGGCCAGCGGCAGCAGGGTCGCCGCATTGCCGCCCCAGCCATGCATCAGGACGACGATGCGGGCCGGCGGCGCCCCCGCCACGAACCAGCCGCGCAGGGTCTTGCCGTTGACCGTCGGCAGGCTCACCAGCTCGGCCGGCAAGCCGGGCGGCAGCACCGGCCTGGCCAGGCGCGGCGCGCGCAGACCGCGCCGGATGGCGCGGTTGAGCAGCCACCAGGCGAGCGGCGGCAGGCAGAGCAGTTCGGGGCCGAACACCGCGGGCCGGCGAGGTTCAGGGATGCGGCGCGAAGATGCCGCCGCCGATCGCGCCGCGCGCGGTGCGCCAGGCGGTCGTCGCCCACAAGCCGCACAGCAGCGCCCAGGCCAGCGTCGCGACGACAAGGAAGCTCGCCCAGCCGAACAGCGCATGCAGGCGCAGGCTCTCGCCGGCAAAGGCGCCGAGCGGGAAGGTGAACCCCCACCACGACAGCGCGAACGGCAGCTGGCCGGCGGCCCGCGCCGCCAGCGTCAGCAACGTCGCCATCACCAGCCACCAGACGCCGAAGCCCCAGACCAGCGCCATCAACAGCGCTGCGACATCGCGCAGCGCCGGCCACGGCAGTTGCTCGACGAGGTTCATCAGGCTGACCGGAATAACGCCGATCGGCGCCAGGTGGATCCACACGGTCGGCGTCAGGATGCCCTGTGCCGGCTTGTGCAGGTACTGCCGCTGCAGCGTCATGCCGAGCAGGCCAAGGTACATCATGCTGCCGGCGCCGAGACCGATCAGGTTGATCGTCAGCATCCATTCGCGCAGGCCGTCGCCGACATGCGCCAGCAGCGGAGCGCCGGCCAGCGGCATGACGACGAGGCCGACCGCGGGGATGAATTTTGCCGGCGTGACGTGGTCGACCGTGACCTGTTCGCCGCGAAAGACGAAGAACAGCACCACGAAGCTGAACGTGAAATGCAGGCCGACGCCGCCCCACCAGAAGACCAGCGCGACGCCGGTCCACGACGTGAATTGCAGCCACTGGGCGGCAAGCACCAGCAGCGCAATCGAGAAGGTCGGATAGAAGCTGGCCTGGACCGGATGCTGCAGCGTCTGCAGCGCTGCCGCCGGAAAACGCAGCCAGCGGGTCAGCCAGGGCAGCGCCAGCAGGCAGAAGAGGCCGACGTTGAACCAGTGCAGCAGCTGCGCCGGCAGCAGCAAAGCCGGCCAGTGCGCAGCCAGCCCGCGCGTGCTCAGGGCGAGCACGCCGGTGCCCATGACGGCGGCGAACCAGCCGGGGGCGAAGGTACGGGAAATCTCGAAAAAGCGGGGACGGGACATGGCGGTTCTCGGTAGCACGACAAATTATTAGAATTTGCTTATTTTACCGTGTCGACCGTCAATGCGGGGCTTCCGCGGGCTCCGGCGGACGCCTATACTGGGCAAAAACCAAGAACGATACGGAGGCAGGCCCGCAACCGGGCCGAATGCATGGATACCCTGTTCCTGCTGGCGCTGGCGACCGTCGTCGTCGTCCTGCTCTTCGACTACACCAACGGCTTCCACGACGCCGCCAACATCGTCGCCACGGTGATCGCCTCGCGCGCGATGACGCCGGTGCAGGCCGTCATCGTCGTCGGCTTCTTCGAATTCCTCGGCCCGCTGCTCGGCGGCACCGCCGTCGCCAACACCATCGGCAAGTTCGTCGCCCTCGACGGCGTCGCCCCGCTGCTCTCGCTGTCGGTCCTGCTCTGCGGCCTGCTCGGGGCAATCGCCTGGAACCTGGCGACCTGGTATTTCGGCATTCCCTCGTCGTCGTCGCACGCGCTGGTCGGCGGCCTGATCGGCGCGGTCGTCGTCGGCGTCGGCGTCGACCATGTCGTCTGGGGCTTCGCCGAACTCGCCGACGGCCGCCTGAGCGGCATCGTCAAGGTCCTCGCCGCGCTGGTGCTGTCGCCGCTGCTCGGCTTCTGGGCCGGCTTCCTGATCCATCGCCTGATGCACTTGCTGCTGCGTGCCGCGACCCCGGCCGCCAACACCCGGCTGCGCTACGCCCAGTTCTTCACCGCCGCCGGCCTGGCCTTCTCGCACGGCGCCAACGACGCCCAGAAAAGCATGGGCATCCTGACCCTGGTGCTGCTGCTCGGCGGCTTCATCCCGCATTTCGAGGTGCCGTTCTGGGTGATGCTCGCCTGCGCCTCGGCGATCACCCTCGGCATCCTCTCCGGCGGCTGGCGCATCGTGCGCACCCTCGGCTTCGCCATCTACCGGGTGCGCCCGGTGCATGCGCTCGGCTCGCAGCTGACCTCGGCGCTGGTGATCATGGGCGCCTCGCTCGGCGGCGCACCGGTATCGACAACCCACATCGTCGCCACCTCGATCATGGGCATCGGCGCCTCGGAACGGCCGCGCGCGGTGCGCTGGGCGAAGGCCAAGGACATCGCGACAACCTGGCTGATCACCATTCCCGGCGCCGCCCTCGTCGCCATCCAGGCTTATGCCCTGGTCCATCTTTTCCTCGGAGGCCATCCATGAATCCAGGCGCCGCCCCGCCCTCGCTGTTCGCCCGGCTGCTCGAACGCATCTTTCCCAAGATGCCCGACTTCTTCGCGATGCTGACGCTGCAGTGCCAGCAGGTGGCGCAAACCGCCGGCCTGCTGGTCGAATTCATGGAAACCGCCGCGCCCGAAACCGGCCGCCAGATCCGCAAGGACGAACACGAGGCCGACCGGGTCAAGATCCACAACCTGCACACGCTGAACGAGGCCTTTTCGACGCCGATCGATCGCGAGGATCTCTACCGCGCGATCATGGACCTCGACGAGATCGTCAATTACTGCAAGACCACGGTCAGCGAGATGGAAGTCCTCGGCCTGGCGCCGGACAAGCACTGCCTGGAGATGGCGATGCACATCAAGCTCGGCACCGACGCGCTGCTGCTCGGCTTCACCCGGCTGGCGACCAGCCCGGCGACAGCGGCCGACGACGCCGACGCCGCACGCAAGGCCGAGCGGCGGGTCGAGAAAGCCTATCGGCGGGCGATCGCCGACCTCTTCCAGGGCGACGACTACATCCACATGTTCAAGCGCCGCGAAATCTACCGCCACCTGTCCAACGCCGCCGACCGCATGGCGCACTGCGCCAACACGCTGCACGACATCGTCGTCAAGATGTGCTGAAACCCCGATGCAGAAACTCGCCCGCAAGCTCCTCGCCAGCCTCGGCTGGACCCTCGTCGACAGCCCGGATCGCCCGCCGCGGGCGGTGCTCGTCGCCTACCCGCACACCTCCAACTGGGACGGCGTCTATGCCCTGCTGGTCAAGCTGGCGCTCGGTCTCGACGCCCACTGGGTGGGCAAGGACAGTCTTTTCCGCTGGCCCTTCGGCGGCCTGCTGCGACGCCTCGGCGGCGTCCCGGTGGATCGTCGCCGACGCAACGGCTTCGTCGACCAGATGGCGGCCGAGTTCGGGCAACGCCAGCACTTCATGCTGGTCATCGCCCCCGAAGGCACGCGGGCGCTGACCGCCGGCTGGAAAAGCGGCTTCTACCGCATCGCCGTCGCCGCCGGGGTGCCGATCGGCCTTGGCTTCGTCGATTACGCCCGGCGCGAGGCCGGCATCCTCGCCTACCTGACACCGAGCGGCGACCGCGAGCGCGACCTGGCGGCCATCGCCGCGCACTACGCCGGGCGCCCGGGCAAGCATCCCGGGCTGGCCGCCCCGGTTCGCTGGCTCGACTGAGGCCGGCGGCTACCTAGCCGGCGATCAGCTCGATCTCTGCACCGGCAAAGCTGACCCGCTGACCGGGCCGCAATTTTGCCCGTTTCCGGGTGTCGACCGTCGCATCGACGCAGACCTGGCCGTCGGCGATCGCCGCATGGGCGGCGCCGCCGGATTCGCACAGGCCGGTCGCCTTGAGCAGCTGGTCGAGCTGGATATGGTCGCCGCGCACGGCAAACTGGATGGTCATGCGTTTTCCCCGATCACGATCAGATGCACCCGGCAGGGCCCGTGGGCGCCGAGAACGATGGTTTGCTCGATGTCGCCGGTGCGCGACGGCCCGGACACGAAATTGACGGCGCGCGGCAAGGCGCCGCGTTCGGCGCGCAGCAGCGCGAAGGCGTCTTCCATCGTGGCCACGATGCGTGCCGCCGGCACCAGCGCGATGTGCGTTTCCGGCAGCAGGCTGACCGAGGCCGGCGTCGACGCCCCGGACAGCAGCATCAGCGTGCCGGTTTCGGCAATCGCGCAGAAGCAGCCGGAAATTCCCACCGGATCGGCGTCGACCGCGACACCGCTGCGCCAGGCCAGGCCTGCCGCCGCCCAGTCGAGGCCGGCGACGTCGAGCGCCGTCACCGCCTGCGCCGGCAAGCCGAGGCCGGCGAGATAGGCGGCGACGCGCGCCGGCACCGCGGCGTAGTCGTCGACCTGCTCGACGGTGCTGGCCAGGCTCTGGGCCTTGTCACGAAAACGCGCCACCAGGTCGCCGGCCAAGGTCGGCCGCGGCCCCGGCGGATGCGCCTGCAGGCGGGCCAGCGCCGCCGCCCGGCGACTGCCGGCATCGCCCTTGGCAAGGCCGGCGCGAACGCGGCCGAGAATCTCGTCGCGCGCGCTCATGCGACGACGTTCCTCGGCGTGCCGGCGACGAAGGCCTCGATGTTGTCGATCAACTGGTCGGCCAGCGCCTGTATTGCCGGCCGGCTCGACCAGGCGACGTGCGGCGTGAGGATGAAGTTGGGCAGCGCCAGCAGGGCCGGATCGACCATCGGATGACCGGCGGGCGGCGGCTCGGCAGTGATCACGTCGAAACCGGCACCGGCGATCCAGCCTTCGCGCAGGGCCTGGATCAGCGCCGCTTCGTCGACGATGCCGCCGCGCGCGGTATTGATCAGCAGGGCCGAGCGCTTCATCGCCCGCAGCTCGGCGGCGCCGATCAGGTGTCGCGTCGATTCGGTCAGCGGGCAATGCAGGCTGATCGCATCGGCCTCGGCCAGGACTTCGGCAAAGGGCGTGTAGCCAGGACGGACGACCGTGGCATCGCGCTGCTCGGCGCGCAGCACGCGCATGCCGAAGGCCTCGCCAAGGCGGACGACGCCGCTGCCCAGGCTGCCCGAACCGACAACACCCAGCGTGGCGCCGTGCAGGTCGCGGATCGGATGGTCGAACAGGCAGAACTGCTCGGCTTGCTGCCAGCGACCGGCAGCGACCGTCTCGCGCCAGGCGAAGAGATTGCGCGAGAGCGCCAGCAGCAGTGCGAAGACGTGCTCGGGAATGGTCTGCGCGGCGTAACCGCGGATGTTGCTGACGACGATGCCGCGCCGGCGGCAGGCCTCGAGGTCAACGATGTTGGTACCGGTGGCGGCGACCGCGACCATTTTCAGCGCCGGCAGCGCGTCGACCGCAAACGCCGGCAGCGGCGCCTTGTTGACGATCGCGATGGTCGCCCCTTGCAGGCGCTCGACGACCTCGCCGGGCGCCGTCTTCGGATACTCGACCCAGGTGTGCTCGAAGGCCGGCCGGCGCACGTCGGCGACGATCGACTCGCGCTCGAGGTAAACGATCCGTTGCATCAGGCGGCAGCGAAGGCAGTGCCGTACTTGCCGGCGAGTTCGCCGACACGGGCGCCGAGCGCCGCGTCGCCGACAAAGCGCAGGCGGTCGACACCGGCGGCGCACAGGCCCTCGATCACCGGCCCGTCGCCGTGCACCAGGTTGAGCACGCCGGCCGGCCAGTCGGCGCGAGTCGCCAGTTCGCACAGCGCAAAGGCCGCCGACGGCGCCTGCGGGCTCGGCTTGACGACCAGCGTCGCACCGGCGAGCAGTGCCGGCACGGCTGCCTCGACCAGCCCGGCCAGCGGCCTGCCGGCGTCGACCACCAGGCCGGCAACGCCGGTCTCGCCGACCGCCAGCGTGCGCAGCCCGGCGACCGCGGCGGCGACCTCGGCCGCCGCGTCAGCCTCGGCGCAACCGCTGTCCTGGCTGAGCAACTTGGCGAAATGGCCAGCGTAGCGCTCGAGTCCGTCGGCCAGGCGGCCCAGGCAGACCTGGCGCGCCGACAGGCCCATCGCCGCCCAGGCGCCCTGGGCATCGCGGGCGGCGGCAACCGCCTGCGCCGCTTCCCCGGCGGCACACATCGGCACGCGGTAGCGGGCCTCGCCGCTGACCGGGTTGACCACGTCGAAGAAGCGCTCGCCCATGGTCAGGCAGGCCCGGCCGTTGATCCAGAGCGGAATGGCCATCGGGCCGTCGGGTGCGAATTCCATCGTCAGTCTCGCTTTCTTGCTGCGTATTGTTCGAAAAATGTGCGGCCGCCGGCGACCGGCAGGTCGCGTGCAGCGGTCCACCCCGGCGCGAAGCCGAAAATGCGGATGCGTCCCTGGCCGTCGGCCAGCCAGTTCAGGTAACGCGCGGCGATCCGGGTCAGCGCCCGGTACAGCCGCGGCCGACCGGCGATCCAGGCCCAGGCGCGCAGGCCGAAGCGCTCGCCCCAAGGGCGCAGGCCGCGCCGCTGCTGCTCCTGGCGCAGGCCGTGCATCAGCTCGGGCAGCGGGATGCGCACCGGGCAGACGTTCGAGCACTGGCGGCAGCCGGTGGACGCGTGCGGCAGGTCGAGCGCGTTCTCGATGCCGGTGTACAAGGGCGTCAGCACCGACCCCATCGGCCCCGGATAGACCCAGCCGTAAGCGTGACCGCCGAGCGAAAAATAGACCGGGCAGTGGTTCATGCAGGCGCCGCAGCGGATGCAGCGCAGGATCTCGCGGTAGTGCGAACCGACGACGTCGGCACGACCGTTGTCGACCAGGATGAAGACGGTCTTGGTCGGCCCCTCGCTTTCGTCGTCGGCGCGCGTGCCGGTGAGCAGCGAGACATAGTTGGAGATCGTCTGGCCGGTTGCCGAACGCGGCAGCAGGCGCATCAGCGTCGCGAAGTCCTCGAGCGTCGGAACCACCTTCTCGATCCCGGTAACGACCACATGCACGCGCGGCAGCGTCGTCACCATGCGGCCGTTGCCCTCGTTGGTGACCAGCGCCGCGGTGCCGGTCTCGGCGATCAGGAAGTTGGCGCCGGAAATGCCCATGTCGGCCGACAGGAAATGCTGGCGCAGCACGCCGCGAGCTTCGCGGGTGAGCGCCGGAATGTCGTCGGAAGTGCGCGGCTGTTGCGGTCGACCGTGGTTTTCGGCAAATAATGCCTCGACCTCGGCCAGCGTCTTGTGCACCGCCGGCGCGATGATGTGCGAGGGCGCTTCGCCGGCAAGCTGGATGATGTACTCGCCGAGGTCGGTCTCGACCGGCTCGATGCCGGCGGCGGCGAGCGCGGCGTTGAGATGCGCCTCCTCGGAGAGCATCGACTTCGACTTGGTGGCCTTGCGCACGCCGTGGCGGCGAGCGACATCGATGACCAGGTCGCAGATCTCGGCGCCGTCGCGCGCCCACAGCACCTCGGCGCCGCGCGCCCGGGCGTTTTCCTCGAAGATTTCGAGCCAGACGTCGAGATCGCCGAGAACCCGGTCGCGGATGCCGGCACAGGCATCGCGCAACTGCTCGAACTCGAGCCCGTCGTCAGGCAGCGCCGCGATAGCCTTGGCACGCTTGCCGGAGAAGAGCGGCTTGGCCTTCTGCAAGGCCTTCTGCAGCACCGGGTTGCGGGTCTTGACGGCAGCCTGGGCGGTGAACGACATCGCCTGCGAATGCGCCGCGTTGTGCCGGGTGACGCTCATCGGGGCTCCTCGCCGGCAAGCACTTCGGCGAAGTGGAGGACGCGCGTCGTCTCGTCGCCGCGCCGGCGCAAGCGGCCCTCGATGTTGAGCAGGCAGCCGAGATCGCCGCCAACCACCGCATCGGCACCGGCCGCGGCAATCGATTCGCACTTGCGGTCGACGATGCGCGCCGAGATGTCGGCGTAGTTCTCCGCGAAGGCGCCGCCGAAACCGCAGCACTCCTCGCAATCGGCCATCTCGGTCAGGCTCAGGCCACGCACCCGGCCCAGCAGGGCACGCGGCTGGGCCTTGATGCCGAGACCGCGCAAGCCCTTGCACGAGTCGTGGTAAGTGACGCGGCCGGCAAACTCGCCGGGCGGCAGCAGCGGGGGCTCCTGCCCGGCAAGGAATTCGCTCAGTTCGCGGGTCCGCGCCGCCAAGGCCTGTGCCCGCGGCCCCCAGACGGGATCGTCGGCGAACAGCTTGGGATAGGTCAGGCGGATCTGCTCGGCGCAGGAGCCGGAGGGCACGACCACCGCATCGTAGGCTTCCAGCTCGGCAATCGTCTGGCGCGCCAGGTCCTCGGCAAGCGGGCGGTTTCCGGCGCTCCAGGCCGGTTGACCGCAACAGGTCTGGCCCGGCGGCACGACCACCTCGTTGCCGCTCGCCTCGAGCAGGCGCAAGGCGGCAAAGCCCACGGCTGGGCGCATCAGGTCTACGAGGCAGGTAACGAATAAGGCGATCCGCATGCTAATATTGCGCCGCACAAGAAGGCAAAGTAGCCAATGCTACTCAAACCCCGCAAATAAAGGAATCCAGTTGTCAGAAGCAGCCGAGGGCGCCACCCGCACGCCCGGTTCGATCCAGGTCATCGAGCGCATGATGTCGCTGCTCGACGCGCTTGCCGCCGCCCCCGACGCCGCCAGCCTGAAACAGCTGGCCGGCGCCACCGAACTGCATCCGTCGACCGCCCACCGCATCCTCGCAGCGATGTGCAACGCCCGTTTCGTCGAACGCCAGGACGCCGGCACCTATCGCCTCGGCATCCGTCTGCTCGAGCTCGGCAACATCGTCAAGTCGCGGATCAACCTGCGCGAAGTCGCCCTGCCCTACATGCAGGAACTGCACGAGAAGATCGGCGAAGCGATCAACCTCGGCGCCCGTCACGACGACGAAATCGTCTATCTCGAGCGGACCTCGTCGGGCCGCTCGCTGGTTCGCGTCGTCTATCTCGTCGGCGGCCGTGCGCCGCTGCACCTGACCTCGCTCGGCAAGCTCTTCCTCGCCGCCGAGGGCACCCAGCGCGTCCGCGAATATGCCCGCCGCACCGGCCTGCCGGGCAAGACGCCGCACTCGCTGACCACCCTCGAAGGCCTCGAGAAGGAACTCGACAAGGTCCGTCGCCACGGCATCGCCTACGACGACGAGGAAGCCGAACTCGGCCTCAAGTGCGTCGCCGCGCCGATCCACGACGACGAAGGCCATGTCGTGGCGGCGCTGTCGGTCTCGGCACCGGCCGACCGCCACGACCCCGACTGGGCCCGCCAGGTCCGGGAAACCGCCGACGCCGTATCGCAGGCCCTCGGCTACACCGGCCCGCGCAAATGAAAACGGGCTGCCCAGGGCAGCCCGCATCGCTTCACCTTGCCGCCAGGCGGCTCAGGTCGGCCGCGTCACCTTGGCCAGCGAAGCACTCTCCATCCAGCGCTTGATCCGGTTGGCATCACCGACGCGGGTCATCTTGCCCTGCGAATCGAGCAGCACGATGACCACCGGCTTGTCGGCAACCCAGGCCTGCATCACCAGGCAACGCCCGGCTTCGGAAATGTAGCCGGTCTTCGACAGGCCGATCTGCCAGTTGTCGCTACGCACCAGCGCATTGGTGTTGCCGAAGGTCTGGATGCGCCCGTTGAGTTCGATCTTGGCCTCGGCGGTAGTCGAGAACATGCGGATCTGCGGGTAACGGGCCGCGGCGGCAACCATCCGCGCCAGATCGTGGGCGGTGGACACGTTGTTGCTGGAAAGACCGGTCGGCTCCTCGAAGCGCGAATCGAACATGCCGAGCGAGCGCGCCTTGCGGTTCATCGCCTCGACGAAGGCGCGCAGGCCACCCGGATAATGCCGGCCGAGCGCGTTCGCCGCGCGATTCTCGGAAGACATCAGGGCCAGCAGCATCGCCGTCTCGCGGGTCATCGTCGTCCCGACCGGCAGGCGCGAGCGCGTGCCCTTGAGATCATCGATGTCCTCGTGGCCGATGCTGATCACCTCATCGAGCCCGAGCCCGGCATCGAGCACGACCATCGCCGTCATCAGCTTGGAGATCGAGGCGATCGGCACGACGGCGTCGGGCTGCTTCTCGACCAGCGCCTTGCCGCTGTTCTGGTCGATCACCAGCGCCGCCGACGACTGGATCGCCAGGCGCGCCGGATCGTCGCTGACGGCAACGTGACGCACCGGCCCGGCATTCTTGCGGGCGACCTTCTTCTTGCTTGCCTGGGTCTTCTTGGCCACCGGTTTCTTGGCCACCGACGATTTCGCCACGGTCTTCTTGGTGGCCTGCGCCTCGGCCTTGGCGGCCAGGGTCGGCAGGGGGGCTGCGATCAGTGAAAATGACGCCAGCAAGGCAAGTAGTTTTCGCCGCATGGATAGGCTCCGGATAATAGCCGCAGATTCTATCCGAGTTTATCAACGTGGTTCAAAATTTCAATCAAACCATGAGGATAGCGGCGAAAACTCAAGCTCCTTTTCAGCAGGCGTCAACCACCGTCAGCGCCGTCATGTTGACGATGCGGCGGACCGTCGCCGTCGGCGTCAGGATGTTGACCGGCTTCGCCGCCCCGAGCAGGATCGGACCGACCGTCAGGTTGTCGCCAGCCGCCACCTTGAGCAGGTTGAACGAGATGTTGGCAGCATCGAGCGTCGGCATCACCAGCAGGTTGGCCTGCCCCTTGAGGCGCGAGTTGGGGAAAGCGGCCTGGCGAATCTGCTCGTCGAGCGCCGCATCACCGTGCATTTCGCCCTCGACCTCGAGTTCGGGCGCGCGCCGGTTGAGCTCGGCCAGGACCTCGCGCATCTTCAGTGCAGTCGGCGTGTTCTCGGTACCGAAGGTCGAATGCGAGAGCAGCGCAACCTTCGGCACGATGCCGAAATTGCGGATTTCCTCCGCCGCCATCAGCGTCATCTCGGCCAGTTGTTCGGCACTCGGGTCGTAGTTGACGTAGGTATCGGCAATGAACACCGTACGCCCGGGCAGCAGCAGCAGGTTCATCGTGTAGTAGCGGTCGTGCTCGGCACGGGTGCCGATGACGCTCTGCACGTACTCGCGGTGCGTCTCGTGACGGCCGAAGGTGCCGCAGATCAGGCCGTCGGCGTGGCCTAGGCGGACCATCAGGGCACCGTACAGGGTATTGCGGCGGCGCACCTCGCGGCGGGCGTAATCGGGCGAGACGCCCTTGCGCTGCATGATCCCGTAGTAGGTCTGCCAGAATTCGTCGAAATGCGCATCGAAGAAGGCGTTGTTTTCCGAGTGGATGACCTCGAAGTCCTCGCCTTCACGGATGCGCAGGCCGGCTGCCTCGATCCGCCGCTGGATTTCGTCCGGACGACCGATCAGGATCGGCTGGGCAATGCCTTCGTCGCGCACGACCTGGACCGCGCGCAGCACGCGCTCGTCTTCGCCCTCGGCAAAAACGATGCGCTTGGGCGACATGCGTGCCTGACCGAAAACCGGCTTCATGATCAGGCCGGAGTGGTAGACGAACTCGTTCAACCCCTGCAGGTAGGCATCCCAGTCCTGGATCGGTCGCGTCGCCACGCCCGAATCCATGCCGGCCTTGGCCACCGCCGGCGCGATCTTGACGATCAGGCGCGGATCGAAGGGCTTCGGAATCAGGTATTCCGGGCCGAATCCGGAAATCTTCTCGCCGTAGGCCGAGGCGACCACCTCCGATTGTTCGGCGCGAGCCAGTTCGGCGATCGCCTTGACTGCCGCCATCTTCATTTCCTCGGTGATCGTCGTCGCACCGACGTCGAGCGCGCCGCGGAAGATGAAGGGGAAGCAGAGGACGTTGTTGACCTGGTTCGGATAGTCGGAACGACCGGTGCAGATGATGGCGTCGTCGCGCACGGCCTTGACCTGCTCGGGCAGGATTTCCGGGGTCGGGTTGGCGAGCGCCATGATCACCGGCGTCGGCGCCATTTTCGCGACCATTTCCGGCTTCAGCACGCCACCAGCTGACAGGCCGAGGAAGACGTCGGCGTCGGCGATCACTTCGCCCAGGGTACGGGCGTCGGTCTTCTTGGCGTAGCGCGCCTTGATCTCGTCCATTTCCTCGACGCGGCCCTCGTAGACCACGCCCTTGATATCGGTGACCCAGATGTTCTCGACCGGCGCACCAAGCATGACCAGGAGATCAAGGCAGGCCAGCGCGGCGGCACCGGCGCCGGAGGTGACGATCTTGACCTTGGTCAGGTCCTTGCCGATCAGGTGCAAGCCGTTGAGGATGGCGGCACCGACCACGATGGCGGTACCGTGCTGGTCGTCGTGGAAGACGGGAATCTTCATCCGCTCGCGCAGCTTCTTCTCGATGTAGAAGCATTCGGGCGCCTTGATGTCTTCGAGATTGATGCCACCGAAGGTCGGCTCAAGCGAGGCGATGGTGTCGATCAGCTTGTCCGGATCGCGCTCTTCGATCTCGAGATCGAAGACGTCGATGTTGGCGAACTTCTTGAACAGCACGCCCTTGCCTTCCATCACCGGCTTGGCGGCGAGCGGACCGATCGGGCCGAGGCCGAGCACGGCGGTGCCGTTGGTGATGACGCCGACCAGGTTGGCACGGGCGGTCAGCGTGCTGGCCTCGGCCGGATCGGCGACGATCTCCTCGCAGGCGAAGGCGACGCCCGGCGAATAGGCCATCGACAGGTCGTACTGGTTGGTCAGTTGCTTGATCGGGGTGACCGCGATCTTGCCCGGTTTCGGGTGACGGTGATAGTAGAGCGCGGCCTCGCGCAGTTGCCTGGGATCCATGTCTGCCTCCATTTTATATCGTGAAACACGGTTTTGGGATGCGGTAAATTGTAGCACGCAGTCTGCCGCATGGCATTTCGGACATCACTTAGTCGAAAAAAGTCAAGTAGCTATTTACCCTTATCTCAGGCATAATTACGGGCTTCCCAGCCGACGGCCTCCAGCCGCTCGCAGTCTTGGTGGCAGCTCCCGGCGACTGGCGTGAAACTTTGCTATTTCAGTACCTTAGAGAGAGACAAACCGCCATGACCGCACCGCTGAACGCCCCCGACTACGTCAAACACGAAGGCCTTAAACAATGGGTCGCCGAGATTGCCGCACTGACCCAGCCTGACCGCATCTACTGGGCCGACGGCTCGCAGCAGGAGTATGACCGCCTGTGCGCGGAAATGGTTGAAGCCGGCACGCTGATCAAGCTCAACGAACAGAAGCGCCCAAATTCCTACCTGGCCTTCTCCGACCCCTCCGACGTCGCCCGCGTCGAAGACCGCACCTACATCTGCTCCGCCAACAAGGAAGACGCCGGCCCGACCAACAACTGGGAAGAACCGGCCAAGATGCGCGAAACCCTGAACGGCCTGTTCAAGGGCTGCATGAAGGGCCGCACGATGTACGTCATCCCGTTCTCGATGGGTCCGCTCGGTTCGCCGATCGCCCACATCGGCGTTGAAATCTCCGATTCCGCCTACGTCGTCGTCAACATGCGCACGATGACCCGCATGGGCGCCAAGGTCTTCGACGTGCTCGGCACCGACGGCGAATTCGTTCCCTGCGTGCACACCGTCGGCGCGCCGCTCGAAGCCGGCCAGAAGGATGTGGCCTGGCCGTGCAACCCGACCGTCAAGTACATCGTGCATTACCCGGAAACCCGCGAAATCTGGTCCTACGGTTCCGGCTACGGCGGCAACGCCCTGCTCGGCAAGAAGTGCTTCGCCCTGCGCATCGCCTCCAACATGGCGCGCGACCAGGGCTGGCTGGCCGAACACATGCTCATCCTCGGCGTCGAGTCGCCGGAAGGTGAAAAGACCTACGTCGCCGCCGCCTTCCCGTCGGCCTGCGGCAAGACCAATTTCGCCATGCTGATCCCGCCGAAGACCCTGGATGGCTGGAAGATCACCACCATCGGCGACGACATCGCCTGGATCAAGCCGCGCGTCGATGCCGACGGCGTCACCCGCTTCTACGCCATCAACCCGGAAGCCGGCTTCTTCGGCGTCGCCCCGGGCACCAGCGAGAAGACCAACTACAACGCCCTGGCCACGCTCAAGGAAAACATCATCTTCACCAACGTCGCGCTGACCGACGACGGCGATGTGTGGTGGGAAGGCCTGACCAAGGAAGCCCCGGCGCACCTGATCGACTGGCAGGGCAAGGACTGGACGCCGGAAGACGGCAAGGCCGGCCGCAAGGCTGCGCATGCCAACTCGCGCTTCACCGCCCCGGCCAACCAGTGCCCGTCGGTTGACTCGGCCTGGGAAGACCCGGCCGGCGTGCCGATCTCTGCCTTCATCTTCGGCGGCCGTCGTGCCACCACCGTGCCGCTGGTGTACCAGGCCTTCAACTGGAACTACGGCGTCTACATGGCCGCCACGCTCGGATCCGAAACCACCGCGGCCGCCTTCGGCCAGCAGGGTGTCGTGCGGCGCGACCCGTTCGCCATGCTGCCCTTCTGCGGCTACCACATGGGCGACTACTTCAACCACTGGCTGAAGATGGGCAAGACCGTCGATGCCACGCCGAAGATCTTCTGCGTGAACTGGTTCCGCATGAACGAGAAGGGCGAATTCATGTGGCCGGGCTTCGGTGACAACATGCGCGTGCTGAAGTGGATCGTCGACCGCTGCAAGGGCAAGGTCGCGGCCAAGGAAACCGTGCTCGGCTGGATGCCGAAGTTCGAGGACATCGACTGGACCGGCCTGGAAATCAACAAGGACGACTTCGAAGCCCTGACCTCGATCGACGGCGACGCCTGGAAGGCCGAACTGGCCGGCCACAAGGAGTGGTTCGACAAGATGGGCGAGAAGATGCCGCGCGAACTCGTGCTCAAGCGCGAACTGTTCGAAATGGGCATCTTCAAGGACGCTGCCTGAACATCGCCTGAGCGATAATCGAACGGCCACCCGCGGGTGGCCGTTTTACTTTGGAGAACTGCATGCTGCGCTCTGCCCAACGCCTCGCCGACATCGCCCCCTTCCATGTCGTCGAACTGCTGACCCGCGCCCGCCAGCTGGAAAGCGAAGGCCGCGACATCATCCACATGGAAGTCGGCGAGCCCGATTTCGCGACGCCGGCGCCGATCGTCAATGCCGCGGTCGACGCCCTGAACCGCGGAAAAACGCTGTACACCCAGGCGCTCGGCCTGCCCGAGCTGCGCCAGGCGATCAGCGATTTCTACCGTCAGCGCTACGGCGTCGCCGTGCCGGCGGCGCGCATCGCCGTCACCAACGGCGCTTCCGGCGCCCTCAACCTGGCCTTCGCCTGCCTCGCCGACCCCGGCAACGAGTGGCTGCTCGCCGATCCCGGCTACCCGTGCAACCGGCACATCCTGCGCACCTACGAAGGCCGCCCGGTCGCCATCCCGGTCGGCGCCCAGAGCAACTTCCAGCCGACGCCGGCACAAGTCGCCTCGGCCTGGAACGAAAACACCGCCGGCCTGCTCGTCGCCTCACCGGCGAACCCGACCGGCACCTTGCTGACGCTGCCGGAGATCACCGCGCTGGCCGACGTCTGTCGCGCCCGCGCCGGCCACTTCCTGGTTGACGAGATCTACCACGGCCTCACCTACGAGACCGATGCGCCGACCGCCTGCGCCGCCGGCGACGACATCTGGGTGATCAACAGCTTCTCCAAGTATTTCCAGATGACCGGCTGGCGGCTGGGCTGGATGGTGATTCCCGAGGCCTTCGTGCGCGACGTCGAGAAGCTGGCGCAGAACCTCGTCCTCTGTCCGTCGACGCCGGCGCAGTACGCGGCGCTTGCCGCTTTCCAGCCGGAAACGATCGCCATCCTTGAGGAAAGGCGGGCCGAGTTCCGCCGTCGCCGCGACTTCCTGGCGCCGGCACTGGAAGGCATCGGCCTCGCCGTCGTCGCCCGCCCGGAAGGCGCCTTCTACCTGTACTGCGACTGCTCGGCGGTGGCTGCCGACAGCTTCGCGCTGGCGCGCGAACTGCTGGAGGAGGCTGGCGTCGCCGCGACGCCGGGGCTGGATTTCGGCACTAACGCGCCGGAAAAGTACATCCGCTTCGCCTACACCACCGGCGTCGACCGGCTGGCCGAGGCGGTCGAGCGCCTACGCCGCCACTTCGGGCGGTAAGTCGAGGTCGGGGTAGCGGGCGGCCAGCGCCGGCCAGTCGAAATGCGGCCCGGGATCGCTCTTGCGCCCCGGCGCGATGTCGCTGTGGCCGGCGATCGCCGTGATCGGATAACGCTGGCGCAAGGCGTCGACCAGGCGCCACAACGCCGCGTACTGGGCCGCAGTGAAGGGCTGCTCGTCGCAGCCCTCGAGCTCGATGCCGACCGAGTAGTCGTTGCAGTTGCCGCGCCCGCACCAGGTCGACTGGCCGGCATGCCAGGCGCGCTGGTCGCAGCCGACGAACTGGACGACACGGCCGTCGCGCCGGACGTAGAAATGCGCCGACACCTGCAGCCCGGAAATCTCGGAAAAATAGGGGTGGACCGTCGCATCGAGGCGATTGAGGAAGAAATCCTCGACCCAGTCGCCGCCGAATTCACCGGGCGGCAGACTGATGTTGTGCACGACCACCAGCGAAACCTCGACGCCGGCCGGCCGCTCGCCGAAATTTGGCGAAATCTTGCGGTCGACCGTCAACAACCAGCCATTTTCAGCCCACGCCGCACTCATTCGATGCCCAGCCGTTCCAGCCGGTAGCGCAAGGAGCGGAAGGTGACGCCGAGCAGCCGCGCCGCCGCGGTGCGGTTGCCCTCGGTCTTCTGCAGCGCTTCCAGGATGGCCTGCCGCTCGAGGCGGTTGAGGTAGTCGTCGAGCGTCTCGCTGCCGCGCCCCTGCAGATCGCCGCCGACCCCGTCCTCGGGCTCGAGGTGGAGATCGTCGGGCTCGACCAGATCGCCGGCACAGAGCGCGGTCGCCCGCTCGAGGATGTTCTCCAGTTCACGCACGTTGCCGGGGAAGGAATACAGCTGCAGCGCCTTGATCGCCGCCGGCGACAAGCGCGGATGGCCGTCGCCGCAGAGCTTGCCGAGCAAGCTGTCGACAAGCGGCGCGATGTCCTCCAGGCGCTCGCGCAAGGGCGGCATGCGCAGCTCGATGACGTTCAGCCGGTAATAGAGATCCTGGCGGAAGCTGCCCTGCTCGACCCGCTCGCGCAGGTTGCGGTGGGTGGCGCAGATGATGCGCAGGTCGACCGGCTCCTCGGTGACGTTGCCGACCTTGCGCACGCGCTTTTCCTGGATCGCCCGCAGCAGCTTGACCTGCATCGCCAGCGGCAGGTCGGCGACCTCGTCGAGGAACAGCGTGCCGCCGCTGGCAGCCTGGAAGAAGCCGTCACGGTCGCTGTCGGCGCCAGTGAAGGCGCCCTTGCGGTAGCCGAAGAACTCGCTCTCCATCAGGTTCTCGGGAATGGCGCCGCAATTGACCGGGACGAAGGGCCCGGCGCTGCGCGCGCTGCGCGCGTGGATCAGGCGCGCCGCCAGCTCCTTGCCGGAACCGGATTCGCCGGAAATGTAGATCGGCGCCTGGCTGCGCGCCAGTTTCTCGATCATCGCCCGGACCTGCTGCATGCTCGGCGACTCGCCGGTCAAGGCCCGCAGTTCGTCGTTTTCGGCAACGCCCTCGGGCAGGCGCAGCGCCGAGCGGACCAGGGCGCGCAATTGTTCGAGGCCGACCGGCTTGGCCAGGTAGTCGAAGGCGCCGGCCTTGAGTGCGGCGACGGCGTTCTCGGCGCTGCCCCAGGCGGTGATCACGGCGACCGGCAGGCGCGGGTGGTTTTCGCCGATGTAGCGGACGATCTCCAGGCCTTCGCCGTCGGGCAGGCGCATGTCGGTCAGGCACAGCTGGAAGCTGCCGGCGGCCAGCGCCGCCTTCGCCTCGGCGACCGAACCGGCGCACTCCGCGGCCAGGCCCATGCGCGACAGCGTCAGGTCGATCAGTTCGCGGATGTCGGCCTCGTCGTCGATGACGAGGACGCGGTTCAGTTCGCTGCGGGGTCGCCGCTCGCTACGGGTAACAGACACCAATCGCTTCTCCCGGAAACAATGAAATGGCCGCCGCCGGCAGCGGCCTTGAGTACCAGCGTGGCGCCGTTGGCGACGCACAGCTCGCGGGCGATGAACAGGCCGAGGCCGGTACCCTGCGTATGCGTGGTGAAGAACGGCTCGAAGACCTGGTCGCGCAGTTCGGCCGGCACCCCGGGGCCGTCGTCGACGACATGCAGCTCGACCCAGCCGCCGCTCGCCGCCGCCTGCGCCGTCAGCCGCACCGCGGCCGGGCCGCGCGACGAATGGCGCAGCGCGTTGCCGACCAGGTTCCACAGGACCTGTTGCAGGTGCGAGCGATCGAAGCTGATGGCCAGGCCGGCCGGTGCGTCGAGGGCGATCGTCGCCGCCGGCAGATTTTCGTTGCCCAGCAGGTCGACCGCAAAATTGCCGAGAAACTCGCGCAATTCGATGGTTTCGACCTGCGCCTGCTTCTGCCGGCCGAGTTCGAGGACGTCGCCGACGATGCGGTCGAGGCGCGCGGTGTTGTCGCCGATGATGCGCAGCAGGCGCTCGAAGATCTCGCCGCGCCGCTCCTCCTTGAGCAGTTCGGCGGCGTGGCCGATGGCCGAGAGCGGGTTGCGGATCTCGTGGGCGATGCTCGCGGTCAGCCGGCCGAGCGCCGCCAGCTTGAGCTGCTTGGCCTGCTCCTTGACCCGGCCGACGTCCTCGAGGAAGACCAGGACCTCGCCCTCGGAACTGGCGGTGGACTCGAAGCGCGCGCCCAGTTCGGCACTGCCGGCGCCGGCCAGGATGATGCTGTCGTCGCCGCCGCCGGCCAGCCAGTGGCCGAGCGCCGCGGCCAGCGTCGGCGCCTGCGCGCCGAGGTTGCCGGCCGTTGCCGGCAGGCCGAGCAGGCGGGCGGCCATCGGGTTGTGGCGGACGATCGTGCCGTCGCGGCCGACGATCAGCACGCCGTCCTGCATCCGCTCGACGACGCGCTGGTTGATCCGGATCTGGTTGTCGAGCGCGATTCCGCGCCGGCGGGCCAGATCCTCGTTGATCATGATGCGCTGGCCGAGCAGGCGGGCGAGGATGGCGGTAGCGAAGTAGCCGGCGGAAATGAAGCCGGCCTGGACGATGCTGCCCGGATCGAGGTCGCGGGCGACGATCAGCAGTGCCTGCACGGCCAGCGCCGCCAGCGTCGCCAGCGCCGCGTAGAAGAGCACCAGGCGGCCCTGGCCGACCAGGCTGGCAGCCGCCAGCGAGATCAGCAGGAGCAGGCCGAAACCGCTGCCGACGCCGCCGGCGATGTACATCAGCATGCTGATGACGACGACGTCGACGCCGACCTGGAACGACAGCTGGAGATTGAAATGCTGGCGCCAGAAATGCGCCAGGCCGAGCCCGGCCAGCGTCGCCGCCAGGTAGGCGCCAGCCAGCGCGAACAGCATCGGCGAAGGCAGCAGGCTCAGGCGCTGGTTCCAGTCACCGGGAAAGAACAGGACGAGCAGGCAGAGCCCGCCGAGGAGCAGGCGGTAGAGGATGAAATACTGGAAGGAGCGCCAGTTCGGCTCCCAGGTCGCCGTCAGCCAGCCCTGCACGTCAGCCCCGGCGGCGGGCGGCGTCGCGATGCGCCGGATTGCAGTAGTGGCGCTCGCCATCGGCGACGGCATCGCTGGCCGGCAGGTAGACGCCGCAATGGGCACAGCGGACCATCGCCTCCGGCGAGCGGGCCGGCGGCGGTGCCGCGGCGGCATCGGCGGCGGCGCGGCGCTTCTTCCAGCCCCACCAGACGACCAGGGCCAGGGCGATCAGCAACAGGTATTTGAGCATGGCGGCGACTCCGGTCAGCGCTCGACCCAGTCGAGGATCGCCTGCCACTGTTCGAGGTCGCGCTCGGCCCGCGAGCGCGGCAGGTCGAACAGGGTCATGCCGGCGGCGGCGGCCTGGACATAGACCTGGGTGTCGCGCAGGTAGGCCAGCACCGGCAGCTCGAAGGAAGCGAGGAAGCGTTCGAGTTCGCCGGCGGCACGGGTGCGCGCATCGACGCGCATGCCGATCACGGCGACGTCGGCGCGGCCCTTGCGCACCGCCTTCTCGTCGAGCAGTGCCTCGAGGAAGTGGCGGGTGGCGCGCATGTCGAACGTGGACGGCTGCACCGGCACGATCACCCGCGTGGACAGCTTGAGTACCTTGTCGAGCAGCTTGCCGCCGAGGCCGGCCGGGGTGTCGAGGACGACGTGCGTGGTCCCCTTCGGCGGCCGGGCGACGTTGTCGTGGCCGATCGCCCAGGTCTCGATGGTCGGCAGCTCGAACGGCCGCGTCGCCAGCCATTCGCGCGCCGACTGCTGGCGGTCGATGTCGCCGAGCATGACGTCGTGGCCGCGATGGGCAAAGTAGCCGGCGAGGTTGGTGGCCAGCGTGCTCTTGCCCGACCCGCCCTTGGGATTGGCGACGAGGAAGCCCTTCATGCCGACAGCTCCTTCTTGTCGAGGATGTTGCGTACCAGGTTCACGTGCTCGCGCAGCGTATAGACGAGGTCGGTGAAACCGAGCGGCACGTGCAGGCCGACCGCCTCCTCGTCGAGCGCGTCGAGACGCTGCCGGTATTCGGCGAGGCGGGCCGGATCGTAGTGGTTCTTGAGGTCGTCCTCGAGGAATTTCAGCTCGCCGTAGCAGCGGAACACCTTCGAGCGGACGCGCCAGCTGTAGAGCGCCGGTGCCACCCGCAGCAGCGGGATGAGCAGGGCGATCACCGGGACCAGCAGGACGATCAGCCGGTCGACCAGCACCGCCATCCAGAACGGCAGGTAGCGCTGCAGGAAGGGCGGACCGGCCTTGAAGAAGCGCTCGGCCTCGGAGGACAGCGGCAGCATGCCGTCCATGTAGGCGGGAAATTCGTTCGCCGTCTGGAAGAAGCCCGGCTTGCCATGGACCTGGCGCGCCGCCTGCAGCAGCAGGTTCTGCAGCGCCGGGTGGAGATCCTCGCTGACCACCAGACTGGCCGTCGGCGCCAGCACCCGGGTGTCTTCCGGCGGCAGGTCGCGGACCAGGTCGGCGACGCCCTTGGGCATCGTCAGCCGGGTCAGGAAGGGATAACGGCGCTCGTAGGCGAAGGACTGCGAGAAGTTCATCAGCTTGACCCCCGGCGAGCGCAGCAGCACCTGGACCACCGGCGCGTGCTCGGCGGCGATCACGAAGGCGGCGTCGATGCGTCCCTGCTGCAGTTCCTCGGCGGCGTCGAGGCCGGAAATGGCGACCGTGTTGCGGGCGAAATCGACCTCGTTGTCGGTCAGCAGCCGCTGCGCCAGCTGGCGCACGCCGGAGCCTTCCTGGCCGATGGCGATGCGCTTGCCGCGCAGGTCGGCCAGGCGGCTGATGGTCGGGCCGCGGTAGAAGACCCAGACCGGCTCGTAGAACATGCTGCCGAGCGAGACCAGGCCGAAGTTGTCAGGCTCTTCGTCGAGACCGAGGTCGGGCGGCGGCTGGATGACGCCGCCCTGGACGAAGCCGATCTGCGCCTCGCCGCTTTTCAGGCGCTCAAGGTTGTGCAGCGAGCCTTCCGAGGTGCGCACCTCGAGCGTGATCCCGGCACGGGCGAGGATCGCCGCGTAGCGCTTGGCGAAGTGATGGTAGGCGCCGCTCTCGCCGCCGCTGGTCATGACCACGTGGCGCGGTGGCGCCGGCTCGACGAACTGGTAGGCGACGACGAAGCCGATGCCGGCGATCAGGAAGATCCACCAGGCGGTGGCAAAGAGGTCGCGTAAGGAAAGTAGGCCAGCCTTGATTTTCGCCATCATGCGTCTTCGGGAAAACCCTGTCGTCGTCAAGATGCCGAGGGTATCACCGCGGCCGCCGGCGATCTAGCGCGGGGCGGCGGAAATCGGGGCTTTTCGACGGTCGACCGTAAAATCCGGGCAAAAACGCCGGCCTCAAACCGGCGTCAGCTTGGCATATTCCAGCGCCAGCCATTTCATGCCGGCACCGCCGCCGAAATTGACCTGCACCCGCGCATCGGCGCCGCGCCCCTCGGTGGCGACGATGACGCCGAGGCCGAACTTGGCGTGCTCGACGCTCTGCCCGACGCGCAGCCCGCCGGCCACCGGCTCGCTGCTGGCGGCGGCGTAGCCGCCCCAGGTCGGCGCCGGGGCCGCGGCCTTCTTGTTGAGCTTGAGCAGCAGTTCTTCCGGAATCTCGTCGAAGAAGGACGAGGCCGTGCAATAGCGCGTCTGCCCGTGCAGCATCCGCGTCTGCGCGCACGAGAGATAAAGCCGCTGGCGGGCGCGGGTGACCGCGACGTACATCAGCCGGCGCTCTTCCTCCAGGCCGTCGCGTCCCTCGCTGACCGCGTTCTCGTGCGGGAACAGGCCCTGTTCGAGGCCGCTGATGAAGACGACGTCGAACTCCAGGCCCTTGGCCGCGTGCACCGACATCAACTGCACCGCTTCCTGGCCCTCGCCGGCCTGGTGCTCGCCGGATTCGAGCGAAGCGTGGGCGAGGAATGAAGCGAGCGCGCCGCCTTCGCCGATCGCGCCTTCGTCGTCGACGAAGGTGGCGGCGGCGTTGATCAGTTCGTCGAGGTTCTCCAGCCGCTCCTGGCCTTCCTTCTCCAGCCGGTAATGCTGGGCCAGGCCGGACCTCTCGACGACATGCTCGATGATCTCGGGCAACGGCAGCTTCTCGGTCTCCTGGCGCAGCGTCTCGACCAGGCGGATGAAGGCGCCGACGGTCTGGCCGGCCTTGCCGGTCAGCGAGGCGGCGGCGTTGTAGAGGCTGGAGTTCATCTGGTGCGCGGCGGCCTGCAGGTTTTCCAGCGAACGGGCGCCGATGCCGCGGGTCGGGAAGTTCACGACGCGCAGAAACGCGGTGTCGTCGTCCGGGTTACCCAGCAGGCGCAGGTAGGCGAGCGCGTGCTTGACTTCCTGGCGCTCGAAGAAGCGCAGGCCGCCATAGACCTTGTAGGGCACGCCCTTGGTGAACAGCTCGTGTTCGAGCACGCGCGACTGGGCGTTCGAACGGTAGAGGATGGCGCATTGCGTCGCCGGCACGCCGTCGCGGACCAGTTCGCGGATCTCGTCGACGATGAAGCGCGCTTCATCGATGTCCGAATAGGCTTCGAAGGCGCGGATCGGCTCGCCGTCGCCGGCGTCGGTCCACAGGTTCTTGCCGAGGCGCTCGCGGTTGTACTTGATGATGGCGTTGGCGGCGGCGAGGATGTTGCCGTGCGAGCGGTAGTTCTGCTCGAGGCGGATGATGTTGTCGGCGCAGTAGTCGCGCTCGAAGTCGCGCATGTTGCCGACCTCGGCGCCGCGGAAGCGGTAGATCGACTGGTCGTCGTCGCCGACCGCGAAGAGCCGGGCACCGCCGCCGGCGAGCAGTTGCAGCCAGGCGTACTGCAGCTTGTTGGTATCCTGGAACTCGTCGACCAGGATGTGCCGGAAACGCTGCTGGTAATGCGTGCGCAGCGGCTCGTTGCGCTGCAGCAGCTCGAAGCAGCGCAGCAGCAGCTCGGCGAAGTCGCAGACACCCTCGCGATTGCACTGGGCCTCGTACTCGGCGTAGATCTCGACGCGCTTCTGCGTGTAGTGGTCGTACACCTCGGCCTGGCCGGCGCGCACGCCCTGCTCCTTGTGCGCGTTGATGAAATGGCACAACTCGCGCGGCGGATACTTCTCGTCGTCGATATTGAGGTTTTTCAACAGGCGCTTGACCATCGCCAGCTGGTCGGCCGAATCGAGGATCTGGAAGGTCTGCGGCAGGCCGGCCTCGCGGTAGTGCGCGCGCAGCAGCCGGTTGCACAGGCCGTGGAAGGTGCCGATCCACATCCCGCGCACGTTGATCGGCAGCAGTGCCGACAGGCGCGCGGTCATTTCCTTGGCCGCCTTGTTGGTGAAGGTCACCGCCATCACGCCGTGCGGGCCGGTCTGCCCGGTCGAGATCAGCCAGGCGATCCGCGTCGTCAGCACGCGCGTCTTGCCGCTGCCGGCACCGGCCAGGATCAGCGCATGCACCGGCGGCAGCGTCACTGCCTGCAGTTGGGGAGGATTGAGGTTGGCGAGCAGGTCGGACATGGTGTGGGCGGTTCGCGGAAACAGCCTGCCAGTGTACAACGCCGCCCCGGTTTTGCCCGCAGCCGGGGCGGCGCGGCGTGTTGCGATTGTGCAACGCAACAATCGGATACGTGTTATCCCTTACTGACCGCCAGGACGGTAAAAAGTATACTGGCGAAAAATATATTGCACTGCACAAAACTTTTTGCCCACAAGGCAGTCTTACAGCGAGTGGTCACCGCCACGACAGAGAAGGAAGAACATCATGAACAACATGCAAGCGCCCAAGATCCTTCCGTGGATCGCCAAGAAGGCCGGCATCAGCGAAGAGCTGGCACTCAAGCTGTGGCGTCGCGCGGTCAGCGAAGCCGAATACCTGAGCGGCCAGTCGGCCGGCGCCGAATTCTGCGGCCTTGCCGTGCAGCGTTTCCTCGCCATCGTCGAGGAAGAATCCGGCGCGATCGCCAGCGACCGCCTCGACCCGGCGCCGCAGCTGACCTGGATGTGGCGTCACCAGACGCGCATGTCGCTGCTCTCGCTGATGGCCGCGCAGAATGCCTATCGCTGCTGGCAGAACACCTGGAACGACATGGTCGGCCAAAAAAAAGCCGCCTGACCGGGCGTCGCTGACGTCCGGCCCGGGGCAGCAGGTCGCACCGCCGCCCCGGGGAACCGAACCCCGAATCCGGGAAAAACGCCCGGTTCCGACGGTCGACCGTCGGATTCGCTGAAAAACCGGGGCCGAAACCCGGCCGCGCAACCGCTATAATCGGCGGTTTGAACGACGCATTTCAGCCAGAACCCCATGCCCATGCAGGAAAAATACACCCCGGCCGACCTCGAGCGCGCCGCCCAGCAACACTGGGATGAAACCGGTGCCGCCCGCGCCGTCGAAGACGCCAGCAAACCCAAGTACTACTGCCTGTCGATGTTCCCGTATCCGTCGGGCAAGCTGCACATGGGCCACGTGCGCAACTACACCATCGGCGACGTGCTCTCGCGCTTCCACAAGATGCAGGGTTACAACGTGCTCCAGCCGATGGGCTGGGACGCCTTCGGCATGCCGGCCGAGAACGCCGCGCTGGCCAACAACGTCGCCCCGGCCGGGTGGACCTACTCGAACATCGCGTACATGAAGACGCAGCTCAAGTCGCTCGGCTTCGCCATCGACTGGGAACGCGAGTTCGCCACCTGCACGCCCGAGTACTACCGCTGGGAACAATGGCTGTTCACCCGTCTCTATGAAAAGGGCCTGGTGTACAAGAAGCTCGGCACCGTGAACTGGGACCCGGTCGACCACACCGTGCTCGCCAACGAACAGGTCATCGACGGCCGCGGCTGGCGTTCCGGCGCGCTCATCGAGAAGCGCGAGATCCCCATGTACTACATGAAGATCACCGCCTACGCCGAGGAACTGCTGGCCGAACTCGACAACCTGCCGGGCTGGCCGGAACAGGTCCGCCTGATGCAGAAGAACTGGATCGGCAAGAGCACCGGCGTCCGCTTTGCCTTCCCGCTCGCCGACAATCCTGACGAAAAGCTGTGGGTGTTCACCACCCGCGCCGACACCATCATGGGCGTCACCTTCGTCGCCGTCGCCGCCGAGCATCCGCTGGCCACCAAGGCTGCCGCCAGCAACCCGGAACTCGCCGCCTTCATCGAGGAATGCAAGAAGGGCGGCGTCGCCGAAGCCGACCTCGCGACGATGGAAAAGAAGGGGATGCCGACCGGCATCTACGTCAGCCATCCGCTGACCGGCGAGAAAGTCGAAGTCTGGGTCGGCAACTACGTGCTGATGAGTTATGGCGACGGCGCCGTGATGGCCGTGCCGGCGCACGACGAGCGCGACTTCGCGTTTGCGCTGAAGTACGACTTGCCGATCAAGCAAGTCGTTGCCGTCGAAGGTGAAACCTTCAGCGACCAGGCCTGGGCCGAGTCCTACGCCGACAAGGTCAAGGGCAAGCTGGTCAATTCCGGCAAGTACGACGGCCTCGGCTATGAAGCCGCCGTCGACGCCATCGCCGCCGACCTCGCCGCCAAGGGCCTGGGCGAGAAGAAAACCCAGTTCCGGCTGCGCGACTGGGGCATCAGCCGCCAGCGCTACTGGGGCTGCCCGATCCCGATCATCCATTGCCCGACTTGCGGCGACGTGCCGGTGCCCGATGACCAGTTGCCGGTCGTCCTGCCGGAGAACGTCGAGATCACCGGCGCCGGCTCGCCGCTGGCGAAGATGCCCGAGTTCTACGAATGCAAGTGCCCGAAATGCGGCGGTGACGCCAGGCGCGAAACCGACACCATGGACACCTTCTTCGAGTCGTCGTGGTACTTCCTGCGCTACGCCTGCCCGGACAACGCCACGGCCATGGTCGACGAGCGCGTCGCCTACTGGTGCAAGGGCGGCATCGACCAGTACATCGGCGGCATCGAGCACGCCATCCTGCATCTGCTGTACTCGCGCTTCTTCACCAAGCTGATGCGCGACGTCGGCCTGATCGGCGACCTCGGCGAGCCTTTCGCCAACCTGCTGACCCAGGGCATGGTCGTCGCCCCGACCTTCTACCGCGAAGCCGAGAACGGCAAGAAGCTGTGGCTCAACCCGGCCGAGGTCGATGTCGTCACCGACGAGCGCGGCCGCCCGACCGGCGCCACGCTCAAGGCCGACGGCCAGCCGGTGATCATCGGCGGCACCGAGAAGATGTCGAAGTCGAAGAACAACGGCGTCGATCCGCAGTCGCTGATCGAGCAGTACGGCGCCGACACCGCGCGCCTGTTCATGATGTTCGCGGCCCCGCCCGACCAGTCGCTGGAATGGTCCGACGCCGGCGTTGAGGGGGCCTACCGCTTCCTGCGCCGCTTGTGGAAGACCGTGTACGACCACGTCCAGTCGGGCACGGTCGACGCGAAAATCGAGCAAAAAACGCTGTCGACCGTGCAGGCCGACCTGCGTCGCAAGCTGCACCAGACGATGGGCAAGGTCGCCGACGACTACGGCCGGCGCAAGCAGTTCAACACGGCGATCGCCGCCGTCATGGAACTGCTCAACGCCTACGACAAGTGCGACCTCGCCGATGCCGCCGGCCGCGCGCTCGCCCAGGAAGTCCTGGAAAGCGCCGTGCTGCTGCTCTTCCCGATCGTCCCGCACATCGGCCAGGCCCTTTACGCCGAACTGAAGCCGGGTGCCGATGCCGGCAGCTCGGCTTTCCCGAAAGCCGACCCGGCCGCCCTCAAGCAGGACGAGATCGAGCTGGTCGTCCAGGTCAACGGCAAGCTGCGCGGTGCGATCCGCGTCCCGGCCGAGGCCGACAAGGCGAGCATCGAAGCCGCCGCGCTGGCCAACCCGGACGCGCAGAAGTTCATGGAAGGCAAGCCGGCCAAGAAGGTCGTCGTCGTCCCCGGCCGCCTGGTCAATATCGTCGTCTGAGGAAAACCGCATGCGCCCGCTGCCCCGCCTCCCGCTCCGCTTCCTGCTGGCCCTGCTGGTCGCCGCCCTGGTGGCCGGCTGCGGCTTCCACCTGCGTGGCTCGGGCAGCGGCCAGCTGCCGTACAAGACGATGCACATCGCCCTGCCGGAAACCGCCGAAGTCAGGATCTGGCTGGAGCGCTACATCAAGGCCACCGGCGACACGCGCCTGGTCGACGACCCCAAGGCTGCCGACGCGGTCTTCCAGCAGCTGGGCGACAACCGCCAGAAGACCATCCTCAGCGTCAACGCCCAGGGCCGCGTGCGCGAATACCGGATGCAGCTGAACTACAGCTTCCGGCTGGTTGACGGCAAGGGCCGCGAGATCGTCGCCCCGAACCGCATCGCACTCAGCCGCGACATCAGCTTCGATGACTCGAGCGTGCTCACCAAGGACATCGAGGAAGGCCTGCTCTGGCGCGACATGAACAACGACCTGGTCAACCAGATCATGCGCCGCCTGAGCCTGACCAAGCCCAAGGACCCCGAGCAGGAAGACGACTGATGCTGCTCAAGGCCGAGCAACTGGCGGCGCACCTCGAGCGCGAGCTGCGCCCGCTCTACGTGCTCTACGGCGACGAGCCGCTGCTGGTCATCGAAGCCGCCGACGCGATCCGCGCCCGGGCACGCAGCAACGGCTACAGCGAGCGCGAAGTGCTCACTGTGCTGCCGCAGTTCGACTGGGGCCAGCTGCTCGCTGCCGGCGGCAACCTGTCGCTGTTCGGCGACCGCAAGCTGATCGACCTGCGCATCCCGGCCGGCAAGCCGGGCAAGGAAGGCAGCGCGGCGCTGCAGCAGTGGTGCCAGAACCTGTCGCCCGACAACCTGTTGCTGGTGACCCTGCCCGAACTCGACTGGCGCGAGGAAAAGGCTGCCTGGTTCACCGCGCTGGCCAACGCCGGCGTCGCCGTCAAGCTCAATGCCCCGCCGCTCGCCGAACTGCCCGGCTGGATTGCTGGTCGCCTGCGCCGGCAGCAGCAGAGCGCCGACCCGGAGAGCCTGAAGTTCATCGCCGAACGGGTCGAGGGCAACCTGCTCGCCGCCCACCAGGAAATCCAGAAGCTGGCGCTGCTCTATCCGGCCGGCAAGCTGGCCCACGAACAGGTCCGCGAAGCGGTGCTCAACGTCGCCCGCTACGACATCGAAGGCCTGCGCGAGGCGCTGCTGGCCGGCGACATCGGCCGCCTGGCGCGCACCCTCGACGGCCTGATGCAGGAAGGCGAGGCGCCGCCCCTGGTGCTCTGGGCGATGAGCGAGGAAATCCGCGCGCTGGCGACGATCCGCGCCGGCCTCGACGCCGGCCGCCCGGTCGACGGACTGCTCAAGGACGCCAAGGTCTGGGGCCCGCGCCAGCTGCCGGTGAAAAAAGCCCTGCAACGCCTGTCGACCGTGACACTCGAGGCGGCGCTCCGGCACGCCGGGCGGATCGACCGCCTGATCAAGGGCATCGGCCAGGGCGACCTGTGGGAGGAGTTCCTCCGCCTCGGCCTCTCCCTATGCCAGCCCGGTAAGGCTGACGCAAGAAATCGCGTGTAAGCTTCACCCGGGGAAAAATACCGGGGGAAATTCCATGTTTCGCATCGACCGCCGCGCCATCGCCGCCGCGCTGACGCTGCTCGCGTTGGCGCCGCTGCAGGCGGCCGACGACGTGTTGCCGCTGCTGCCGCTGTCGCTCGACGAGCTGATCGCCACCCCGGTGACCACCGCCTCCCGCCGCGCCGAGGCCCGCACCCAGACGCCGGCGCACATCATCGTGATCACCCGCGAACAGATGCGCGACCGCCGCTACAAGAACCTCGCCGACCTGCTCGAGGACCTGCCCGGCGTCGACTTCCAGCGCGGCACCCGGTCCACCCAGTTCAACCATTTCGTCTTCCAGGGCAACGCCGGCAACAACAAGCTGCTGATCCTGCTCGACGGGGTCCGCATCGACCACCCGGCCGGCGGCAAGATCCCGGTCGCCGACAACTTCTCGCTGCACTTCGCCCGCCAGGTCGAAATCCTCTACGGCCCGGCCGCCGCGCTCTACGGCGCCGACGCCGTCGCCGGCGTGATCAACATCATCACCGACAAGGGGGGCGAAGCCGGTAGCAAGTTCGCCGTCGGCGCCGGCAGTTTCGGCTCGCTCGACGGCGACTTCCTGGTCAGCGGCAAGTTCGGCGGCGTCGGCATCACCGCCGGCGCCCACGACCAGAGGAGCGACCGCGCCCCGCTCGACGACTACTACCCGCGCGACTTCGCCAAGGTCGCGGCGCGCACCTTCGGCGGCAGCATCGTCGTCCCGGCCGACCAGCGCGAGGACTATAAAGGCGGGATCAGCAGCCAGAGCCAGTACTTGCGCGTCGACGTCGGCGAGCGCCTGACGCTCGGCTTCTACCGCAACCGCTTCCGCAGCCTGTCGAGCACCGGCGACCGCCCGGCCAGCGTCCTCTATCTCGACAGCGCCTACTGGGACACCACGCTGGAAACCTGGCAGGCCCGCTACCGCGCCGACCTGTCGCCGACCCTGAGCAGCGAGACGCTGGTCGACCACTCGCGCTACCAGCTCGACCCGAAAAGCCGCTACATCAACATCTTCACCGACTTCGAGAACCACGGCTACGACTACGCTTACGGTCGACGTGCCGGAATCGAGCAAAACCTCAGCTGGCGCCCGAACGACGCCCACACGCTGCAGGCCGGCCTCGGCTACCGCGATTACCGGGCAATCGAGACGCCCGACCTGCCGCAGCCCTACGACACCGGCAAATCACCCGCCAACCAGGGCATGAACTACCCGAATACCAGCCTGCCGCTGCAGATCTTCGAGGCCCGCTACCGCAGCTGGTCGGGCTACCTGCAATGGCAGGCGCAGTGGCGCCCCGATTTCTCCACGGTCGCCGGCCTGCGCCACGACTGGTACTCGACCTACGGCGGCAGCACCAATCCGCGCCTCGGCCTGGTCTGGCAACCGCGCGCCGGCAACTTCCTCAAGCTGCTCTACGGCGAGGCCTTCCGGGCGCCGTCGCCGGAAGAAAGCTACAGCGCCTTCGGCAGCTTCGACGGCGGCGGCAACCCGATCGGCACCTTCCGCGCCCCCAACCCCGACCTCCGCCCGGAAAAATCGAAAACCCTGTCGCTGACCTGGGACTGGCGCCCGACCCGGACCTTCAACCTGATTGCCAACGCCTACCAGACCGCGGTCGAGAACGTCATCATCACCCGCGCCAACGCCACGCCGATCCAGTACATCCCCGGCGCCACGCTGACCGCCACCGATTCGAAGCAGAACGGCGGCAGCGACCGCTATCGCGGCATCGACCTGATCCCGCAGTGGCAAAGCCACCTCGGCGGCGCCTGGACCGCCGACTTCTGGGGCAGCTACAGCTATGTCGAAGGCTATTTCCGCGAGGTCAACGATGGCCCCAGGCTCGAACAGATCAACATCGCCCGGCACAAGCTCAAGCTCGGCGTCACCTTGCGCTACCAGGACTGGCTGACGCTGACGCCGCGCCTGCAGTGGATCGGCGAGACCACCACCGGCGCGATCAACCGGGCCGCCAACGACCGCGTCAAGAAGACCGACGCCTACGCCCTGGCCAGCCTGCACGTCGGCCTGCACAAGCTGGCCGACGAACGCTTGTCGCTCTATGTCGACATCTACAACCTGTTCGACAAGCGTTATCACGCGGCCCACACCTCGTCGTCGGGCGTCGTCATGCAGGCCGTGCCGCAGCAGCCGCGAACGCTGATGGGCACCCTCGAATACCGCTTCTGATCCGCCTCGTGACCAGCCGCCCCTGCCTCCGACGCGCGCGCCTGCTCCTGCTGGCGCTCTGGCCGCTGGCTGCGCCAGCCCAGGAGGTGACCGAGTACGGCATGAAGGCGGTGCTCTTCGTCCGCCTTGCCCAGTTCGTTTACTGGCCGGGCGGCGTCCCCGCGCCAAAGCCGACCGTGCTGTGCGTCGCCGGACGCAACCCGTTCGGTGCCGCCCTTGCCCAGATCGACAACGACACGCCGCATGCCGAGGTCCGCCTGCCACCGTTCGAGCTGGGCAGCTGCCACCTGCTGTTCATTCCGCGCAGCGAAGCCGGCAATCTCGGCAGCTGGCTGGAGCGCAGCGCCGCCCGGGCGCTGGTCACGGTCTCCGACATTCCCGGCTTCGCCCGGGCCGGCGGCATGATCGAACTGCCGCTCGAAGGCGCCCGCGTCGGCATCGTCGTCAATCGCCAGGCCGCACAGGCCCGCGGCTTCGAATTCAACGCGCAGTTGCTGCGCCTGGCGCGGGTCATCGAGCCATGAGCGGCCAGCGCCTGTTCGCCCAGCTGATGCCGGCGCCGACCATCCGCAACAAGCTGGTCGCGCTCTCCTTCCTGTTCCTGCTGACCGTGGTCGGCATGGTCTTCGTGCTGGTGTTCACCCAGCAGAAGCACCTGCTGCAATCGCAGTGGGCCGGTTCGATGGCCGCCCAGGCCCGCCTCCTGGCCAGCAACCTGCAGGCCGCGACGGCCTTCTCCGACCGCCGCGAAGCCGCTCGCCTGCTCGAATCGCTGGCGGTCAACCCGGCCATCGTCGCCGGCCGCGTCATGCTCGCCGACGGTTCCATCCTCGGCGAGTACCATCGCCCCGGCGAAAGCAGCCCGGCTTTTCCGGATGGCGACGAAAGCCAGTTGTTCGCCGATGGCTACCTGCTGGTCCGCGAACCGATCCGCCTCGACGGCCAGACCACCGCCGGCGGCCGCATCGAACTGCAGGTGTCGCTGGCCCAGTACCACACGACGATGCGCCAGACGATCAACGAGACGGCGCTGCTCCTGCTGCTGGCGCTGACCGGCGCACTCCTGCTGACGCGCTACGTGGTCGGCCGGCTGACCGCGCCGCTGGAGAAGCTCGACGACCTGGCCAACCGGATCTCGCACGACGCGTTGCTCGACGAGCGGATCGCGACCCAGCGCAGCGACGAGATCGGCAGCCTGGGCCAGAGCTTCGACCGGATGCTCGATTCGCTGCAGATGCGCGACCGCGAACTTGCCAACTACCGCGAATCGCTGGAAACCATGGTCGCCCGGCGCACCGCCGAACTGCAGCAGGCGACTGCCGAGGCACGCCAGGCGAGTAGCGCCAAGTCCGACTTCCTGGCCCGGATGAGCCACGAAATCCGGACGCCGATGAACGCCATCGTCGGCCTCAGCCACATGCTGGTGGACTCGCCGCTGGCCACCCAGCAGCGCGAATATCTCGAACAGGTCGTGCAGTCGTCGGAATCGCTGCTCGGCATCATCAACGACATCCTCGACTACTCGAAGATCGAAGCCGGCAGCCTGACGCTGGAAAAAGCCCCGTTCGAGCTGGCGGCGGTATTCCGCTCGGTGGCCGGGCTGTTTTCGCTGAAGGCCCGCAGCAAGGGGCTGACGCTCAGCTTCACCGGCTGCGAGGCGCTGCCGCAACGCCTCCAGGGCGATGCACTGCGCCTCAGCCAGGTACTCATCAACCTGGTCGGCAATGCGCTCAAGTTCACCGAGCGCGGCGGCATCACGGTCACCGCCAGTCGCATTGCCGCCGCCGACGACGCGCGCATCGGCATCGCGTTCACGGTCGACGACAGCGGCATCGGCATTTCCGCCGAACAGCTGGACAAACTGTTCTCGCCGTTCAGCCAGGCCGACAGCAGCATCACCCGGCGCTTCGGCGGCACCGGCCTCGGCCTGGCCATCTGCCGCCAGCTGGTCGGACTGATGGGCGGCGAGATCGAAGTCGATAGCCACCCCGGCAACGGCAGCCGCTTCCGCTTCAGCGCCTGGTTCGACGCTGCCCCCGAGCCGGCCCCGGCGGTCGCCGACACACGCCCGTCGGCGACGCTGCCGCGCTGGTCGGGCGAACGGGTCCTGCTGGTCGAAGACATTCCGGTCAACCGGACCATCGCCGTCGCCCTGCTCCAGAAAGTCGGGCTCAGCGTCGCCACCGCCGGCGATGGTAACGAAGCGCTGGCTGCGCTCGAACGCGAAAGCTTCCGGCTGATCCTCATGGACATCCAGATGCCGGTCATGGACGGTCTCACCGCCGCCCGCCAGATTCGCACCGACGAGCGCTTCCGGGACCTGCCGATCATCGCGATGACCGCACACGCAACGCGCGAGGATCATGAGCAGTCGAGCGCCGCCGGCATGAATGCGCACCTGACCAAACCGATCATGCCGCGCCTGCTCTATGACGAGATCGCCCGCTGGTTGCCGCCGCTCGGTGAGACAAGCAGCGCCACCGACGGCGAGGGGGCCGGCGACCTGCCTGCGCTCGCCGGTATCGATCAGGAGCGTGGCCTGGCCCTGCACCTCAACCGTCCAGCCTTCTATCTCAAATCGCTGCACGCCTTCCGCCGCGATTTTGCCGGCAGCTGCCAGGCCATTGCCACCGCGCTGGCCCGAGGCGAAACCGCCGAAGCGCGCCGGCTGGCGCACTCGCTGAAGTCAGTCGGTGCCGCGCTGGGTGCCGGCCCGCTGGCCGAACAGGCACGCCGCCTCGAGCAATTGCTGGCCGCACCGGATAGCGACCGGGAAGCCCTGGCCACGGCCCAGCATGCACTCGAGCGCTGCCTGAACGAACTGCTCGCCAGCCTCGCCGGCTTGCCGGCACCGCCACCGCCGGCCGAAGAGGAAAGCGGGTCAGCCCCCGAGCAACTCTTCGCGGAACTCGAAAACGACCTGCGCAGCGCCAGTGCCAGCAGTGAAAGCGCTTTTTGCGCACTGCGCACGGCCTTGGAGAAAAACACCAGCTACAAGAAAAATGATAAAATCATCGAGGAGATCAGCGCATTGATCGACGACGTCGAATACGAAGCCGCGCTGGAAAAACTGCAGACGCTGCGCGAATCATGGACAAAAACCAAGGCATGACCGCCCTCCCGACGGTTCTCGTCGTCGACGACGAAAAGCAGAATCGCGACTTGTTGACCGAACTGCTGCACGAGGATTGCCGGGTGATCCTGGCGAAAAACGGCAATCAGGCCCTGGAACGGGCACGCGAGCAGCAGCCTGACCTGATCCTGCTCGACGTGCTGATGCCCGACATGAGCGGACACGAAGTCATCCAGACGCTGAAGAACGACGACGCGACCCGTCACATCCCGGTGATCTTCATCTCGGCACTCGATGCGCCAGCCGACGAGGAACGCGGGCTCGACCTCGGCGCCGTCGATTACATCGCCAAGCCTTTCCACCCGTCGATCGTCCGTAAGCGCGTGCGCAATCACCTGCTCTCGGTACACCATCGCCACCTGCTCGAGAACCTGGCGATGATCGACAGCCTGACCGAGATCGCCAACCGCCGCCGTTACGCCGAGGTTCTGGAAAGCGAATGGCGGCGCTGCGCCCGCAATGCCGCACCGTTATCGCTGGCCATCGTCGATGTCGATCATTTCAAGGCTTACAACGATCATCTCGGGCATGCTGCCGGCGACCGCGTGCTGCGCCGCATCGCCCAGGCGATGAACGGCCTGTTGCGCCGCCCGGGCGACCTGGTCGCCCGCTACGGCGGCGAGGAATTTGCCGTGCTGCTGCCGGAAACCGACGCCGACTCGGGTTACCAGATCGGTAACGAACTCCGTCAGCAGATCGAAGCGCTGGCAATCGCGCATCCGGCATCGCCGGTGGCACCGGTGATCACCGTCAGCCTGGGCGGGATGACCATCGTTCCGGCGGGCGGCGATGTCGATCCGCGGCTGTTTTCCGGCGCCGATGCAGCACTCTATGCAGCCAAGGCCGAAGGCCGCAACCGTGCCTTCTGGCGCCTCGGCGACTGAGCCAGCCTAGGCGGCGGCCGGCGGCGACCCGACGTCGTCGTCCGGCTCGAGATCCTCCCAGATGCAGTCGCATTCCTTGCGCACATCGTGCAGTCCCGGCTTGTTCGTTTCCTGGACCAGGCATTCGCCCTGGCACTCGTCGGAAACGACGACCAGCTTCATTTCAGCGTCCACCTGGCGTTCGCCATCCCAGTAGCTGCAGGTTGCACAAACCTTCACCTCGGTGGGCAATATCAGTTTTTCGGCCATCTGTTCCTCGATGGAAAGCCCTGTTGTCATCGCGGATAAGAGTTTACCCGGTTCCGGAAGTTCCCTGTAATTTGTCTGGCTATAATGTTCTTTTGCCCCGAACACGACAGACCATGGACATCAAGAACTACATGCAGGACCTCGGCCGCCAGGCCCGCGCCGCGTCGCGCCGGCTGGCCACGGCGAGCACTGCGGAAAAGAACGCGGCGCTGCTGCACCTCGCCACCGCCATCCGCCGCGACAAGGCAGCCCTGCTCGCGGCCAACGCCGAAGACCTCGCCGCCGCCCGTGCCAGCGGCCTGGAACCGGCCATGGTCGACCGCCTGACGCTGACCGACAAGGGCGTCGATAACATGGCCGAAGGCGTCGAGCAGGTGGCCAAGCTGCCCGACCCGATCGGCGAGATGGGCGAGTTCAAGTTCCGCCCGTCGGGCATCCAGGTCGGCAAGATGCGCGTGCCGCTCGGTGTCATCGGCATCATCTACGAAGCCCGCCCGAACGTCACCGCCGACGCCGCCGCGCTGTGCCTGAAATCGGGCAACGCGGCGATCCTGCGCGGCGGTTCGGAAGCGATCCACTGCAACCGCGCGATCGCCGCGCTGATCGACGAAGCGCTCCTGGCCGCCGGCCTGCCCGCCGAAGCCGTGCAGGTCGTCGCCACCACCGACCGCGCCGCGGTTGGCGAACTGATCACCATGCGCGAGTTCGTCGATGTCATCGTGCCGCGCGGCGGCAAGGGCCTGATCGCCCGCCTCCTGGCCGAGTCGCGGGTGCCGATGATCCAGCACCTCGACGGCAACTGCCACGTTTACCTCGAAACCGACGCCGACCCGGCAAAAGCCTTGAAGATCGTCGAAAACGCCAAAACCCAGCGCTACGGCACCTGCAACACCGCCGAATCGCTGCTCGTCGACCGTGCCGTCGCCGCCGCCCTGCTGCCGCCGATCGCCGCCATGCTCGCCGGCAAGGGCGTCGAGATCCGCGGTTGCGCCGAAACCTGCGCCCTGCTGCCGAACACCGTCGCCGCCAGCGACGAGGATTACGCCACCGAGTTCCTGGCCCCGATCATCTCGGTCAAGGTCGTCGCCGGCATCGACGAGGCGATCGCCCACATCAACCGCTATTCCTCCGGGCACACCGAAGCCATCGTCACCGACAACCACCCGAAGGCGATGCGCTTCCTGCGCGAGGTCGATTCGGCCTCGGTCATGGTCAACGCCTCGACCCGTTTTGCCGACGGTTTCGAATACGGCCTCGGTGCCGAGATCGGCATCTCCACCGACAAGATCCACGCCCGCGGCCCGGTCGGCCTCGACGGCCTGACCAGCCAGAAGTGGATCGTCTTCGGCGACGGCCACGTACGTAGCTGACCCCGGACGGCGGGCGCTCGACCGTCCGCCGCCATCCCCAAAAAAACAGAGGAGACAAGCATGAGCAAGCCGAATTTCGCCTGGGACGACCCCTTTCTGCTCGACAGCCAGCTGGCTGCCGACGAACGCCAGGTTCGCAATGCCGCCCGCGACTTCGCCCGGCGCGAACTGGCGCCACGCACCCGCGACGCCTTCCGCAACGAAACCACCGACCCGGCCATCTATCGCGCCCTCGGCGAGATGGGCCTGCTCGGCGCGACGCTGCCACCGCAATACGGCGGCGCCGGCCTCAACTACGTGTCCTACGGGCTGATCGCCCGCGAGGTCGAATATGTCGACTCGGCCTGGCGGACGCTGGTCTCGGTGCAGTCCTCGCTGACCATGGTACCGATTCACGAGTTCGGCACCATCGCCCAGAAGGAGAAATACCTGCCCGGGCTCGGCCGCGGCGAACTGATCGGCTGCTTCGGACTGACCGAGCCGGATTCCGGCTCCGATCCGGCCAGCGCCACCAGCCGGGCGCGCAGCGTGCCGGGCGGCTGGAAACTGTCCGGCGTCAAGCGCTGGATCACCAACTCGCCGATCGCCGATGTGCTCATCGTCTGGGCCAAGGACGACGAAGGCCTGCTGCGCGGCTTCATCCTGGAAAAAGGCATGGCCGGGCTGTCGACCCCGACCATCGCCGGCAAGGTCGGCATGCGCGCCTCGGTCAGCGGCGACATCGTCATGGACGAGGTCTTCGTGCCGACGGAAAACCGCCTGGAAGTGGCCGGCCTGAAAGGTCCGTTCACCTGCCTCAATTCAGCGCGCTACGGCATCGCCTGGGGCGCCACCGGCGCCGCCGAGGCCTGCTGGCACACGGCACGGCAATACACGCTGGAGCGCAAGCAGTTTGAGCGGCCGCTGGCCAGCAACCAGCTGATCCAGAAGAAGCTGGCCGACATGCAGACCGAAATCGCGCTGGGCATCCAGGGCGCACTGCGCCTCGGCCGCATGATGGATGACGGCAGCGCGACGCCCGAACTGATCTCGCTGATGAAGCGCAACGCCTGCGGCAAGGCCCTCGACATCGCCCGCAACGCCCGCGACATGCTCGGCGGCAACGGCATCTGCGACGACTACGGCGTCATTCGCCACCTGGTCAACCTGGAAGTGGTGAACACCTACGAGGGCACGCACGACGTCCATGCGCTGATCCTCGGCCGGGCCCAGACCGGCATCTCGGCATTCTGAGCGGACGCGGCCGGCGGCCGCTCAGAGCATGTGCTCGAGGAAGCAGCGGGTACGCGGGTGGCGCGGGTCGGCGAACATTTCGGCGGCCGGCCGCGCCTCGACGATCTCGCCATGATCCATGAAGACGACCTCGGTCGACACGTCGCGGGCAAAGCTCATCTCGTGCGTGACGACGAGCATGGTCATGCGTTCCTCGGCCAACTGGCGCATCGTGCGCAGCACCTCGCCGGTAAGCTCGGGATCGAGCGCCGAGGTCGGCTCGTCGAAGAGCATGATGTCCGGTTCCATCGCCAACGCCCGGGCAATCGCCACCCGCTGCTTCTGCCCGCCCGACAGTTGCGACGGATAGGCGCCGCACTTGGCGATCAGGCCGACCTTGCGCAGCAGCTCCTCGGCGCGCGGCACGATGGCGTCGCGGCTCAGGCCCTTGACCGTCAGCGGCGCCTCGATGACGTTCTGCAGCACGGTCAGGTGCGGGAACAGGTTGAACTGCTGGAAGACCATGCCCATCTTGCGGCAGATGCGCCGCGCCTCGGCTTCCGGCGCGTAGCGGCAGTGGCCGGCGGCGTCGGTGGTAGCGAGCGTTTCGCCCTCGATGACGATGCTGCCGGCGTCGATCGTTTCCAGGTGGTTGAGGCAGCGCAAAAAGGTGCTCTTGCCGGAACCCGACGGGCCGATCACGGCGATCACCTCGCCCTTGCCGATGTCGAGCGAGACGCCCTTGAGCACCTCGGTGCCGTGGAAGTGCTTGCGGATGTCGCGCGCCGAGATCATCGGCACGGCTTCAGTCTTCATAGACGGCATAGCGTTTTTCCAGGCGCATGAAGCCCCAGGTCAGGACCAGGGTCATGATCAGGTAGAAGGCGGCGGCGACGACGAAGGGCATGGTCGTGAAATCGCGCTGGACGATGCCACGCGCCGCGCGCAGCAGGTCGTTCATGGCCAGCACGTAGATCAGCGAAGTGTCCTTGACCAGGGTGATGGTCTCGTTGCTCATCGGCGGCAGGATGCGCTTGACCACCTGCGGCAGGATGATGCGCCGCATCGTCTGGCCGTAGCTCATGCCGAGCACGCGCGCCGCCTCGTACTGGCCGCGGCCGACCGACTGGATGCCGGAACGGAAGATCTCGGCGAAGTAGGCCGCGTAGTTCAGCGTGAAGGCGACGATCGCCGCCGGGAAATCGGGCAGGCGGATGCCGATCACCGGCACGAAGGGCAGCGCGAAGTAGATGAACAGCATCTGCAGCATCAGCGGCGTGCCGCGCATCAGCCAGATGTAGCCGCCAACCAGGCTGGCGGCGGTGCGGAAATGCGAGACGCGGACCAGGGCCAGCGCCAGCCCGAGCGGCACGGCGAGGACCAGGGTGAGCAGGAAGACCTGCAGGGTCACCGCGGTGCCATCGAGCAGCGGGCCGATAATCTGGATCAGGTAGTCCATGTTGTCAGCCCGTCAGGCGGGCGCCATGGGAGTAAAAAAGCACGGGCCGGCAAACCGGCCCGTCGTGGCGAGCGGGCGAAGCTTACTTGACGATGTCCTTGCCGAACCATTGCGTCGAGATACGGGCGGCGGCGCCGTCCTTCTTCATCTCGTCCATTGCCTGCTGCAGCTTGGCGAGCAGCTCGGCGTCGTCCTTGCGCACGCCGACGCCGTATTCCTCGGTGCCGAAGTTGTCGTCGAGGATCAGGTAGTCGCCCGGCTTCTTGGCCACGTAGTAACGGCCGACGATCTCGTCGAGGACGACGGCGTCGAGGCGGCCGGTGGTCAGGTCCATCAGCGCGGCGACGTTGTCGCCGAACTTCTTCAGTTCCTTGAACGACTTGGCGACGGCATCCTTCTCGATGGCTTCGACGGCGCTGCTGCCTTCCTGGACGCCGACCACCTTGCCGGCCAGGTCGGCCTTGGCCTTGACCGGCGAATTGGCGGCGACGACGACGATCTGGTGGTTTTCCAGGTAGGGCGCGGTGAAGGCGATCTGCTCCTTGCGCTTTTCGGTGATGGTCAGGCCGTTCCACAGCACGTCGACGCGCTTGCCGCCGAGTTCGGCTTCCTTGGCGTTCCAGTCGATCGGCTTGAACTCGACTTCGACGCCGAGGCGCTTGGCGGCTTCACGGGCGAGATCGATGTCGAAACCGACCAGTTCGTTCTTTTCGTCGCGGAAACCCATCGGCGGGAAGTTGTCGTCGAGGCCGACGACGATCCTGGCAGCCGGGGCCGGTGCGGCATTCTGGGCCTGCGGGGCTTCCTGCTTGCCGCAGGCGACGAGCAGGGCGCTGGCGAGGAGCGCGGCGGCGAGGGTCGAAATACGTTTTTGCATGCTGTTTCTCCGGCAAGGATCGGGGGTTTTTCGGTGAAGCCGGCAATTATCCCCCAAAAAGCAGCCGCTGCCTGCCCCCGGATCGCCACTGCGGCAATCCCGGCTTTTGACCGGCCGCGCCGGGCACGGTATAAGCATCGTTTTCGTCAGCCGACCGGAGCCGCCGATGCCTGCCACCGCCTACCACGCCGTTGTCGCCGCGCCCGGCTTCGCGCTCGGCATCCGCTGCAACGACGACGAAATCACCGCCATCGATTTCCTCGAACCCCGCCCCGAGCAGCCGCCGACGACGCCGCTGGCGGCCGAGGCGATGCGCCAGCTCGAAGCCTACCTGGCCGATCCCGGCTTCGTCTTCAGCCTGCCGCTGCAGGCGGCCGGCACCGCCTTCCAGCGCCGCGTCTGGGCCCGGATCTCGGCGATTCCGAGCGGCCAGACGCACACTTACGGTCAACTGGCCAAAAACCTCAAAAATGCCCCGCGCGCCGTCGGCCAGGCCTGCGGTGCCAACCCCTATCCGCTGGTCGTCCCCTGCCACCGCGTCGTCGCCAGCCACGGTGGCCTCGGCGGTTTCGCCCGCGAGCGCGGCGGCTTCCTGCTCGAGATCAAGCGCTGGCTGCTGCTGCATGAACACGCCGAACTTGCCCGCCCGGCCGACTGACCTCGGCGAGATCGACCAGTTCTGCGACGCGCTCTGGCTGGAAGACGGACTGGCCAAGGCGACGCTCGACAGCTACCGCTCCGACCTCGGCCGGCTCGCCGCCTGGCTCGCCGAACACGGCCACGAAGCGCTGCTCGACCTGCGCGAAACGACGCTGGCCGCCTTCGTCGCCCACCTCTCGCGCAGCACGCGCGCCAGTTCGCAGGCACGCTACCTGTCCACGCTGCGCCGTTTTTTCCGCTGGCAGGTCGGGCGCGGCCGCATCGTCGCCGATCCGACGCTGAAGCTGGTCAATCCCAGCCTGCCGTCGCGCCTGCCGAAAGTGATGTCGGAACAGCAGGTCGCCGACCTGCTCGCCGCCCCCGACCTCGACACGCCGCTCGGCCGGCGCGACCGGGCCATGCTCGAAACCTTGTACGCCACCGGGCTGCGCGTCTCCGAACTGGTCAACCTGAAGGTGCACGAAGTCAGCCTGATCGACGGCGTCCTGCGTGCCTTCGGCAAGGGCAGCAAGGAAAGGCTGGTGCCGCTCGGCGAACAGGCGATCGACTGGATCGCCGACTACCTGCAGACGACACGCCCGGCCATCCTGGACGGCCAGGTCAGCGACGCGCTGTTCGTCACCGCCCGCGGCGGCGCCATGACCCGCCACGCCTTCTGGCACCTGGTCAAGCGCTACGCGCTGGTGGCCGGCATCGACCCGGCCAAGCTGTCGCCGCACGTGCTGCGCCACGCCTTCGCCACCCACCTGCTCAACCACGGCGCCGACCTGCGTGTCGTCCAGTTGCTGCTCGGCCACGCCGACATCTCGACGACGCAGATCTACACCCACGTCGCCCGCGAGCGCCTGAAAACCCTGCACGCGGTACACCACCCGCGCGGCTGAGGCGGCTCAGACGTACTCGTCGACCTGCGTTCCCAGCGGTCCCTCGCTGGCCAGCGCCGGTGCCGCCGTTGCCGCCGGGGTCTGCTGCTTCTGCTGCGCCTGCGCCGCTTCCTGCGCCTTCTGCGCCTCCAGTGCGGCAATCTGGGCCTGCAGGGCGGCGATCTGTGCCTGCAGCAGTTCGGCCTGCTCCTCGGTTTCCTCGGTCGTCTCTTCCTTGAGCAGCGCGCTCAGGTCTTTCTGCAACGCACTCATTTTCTCCTGCAAGGCGGCGATCTGGCCGTCAATGCCCTTTGCCGAAGCGCCGCCGGCGTTGCCGGCGATGACGCTGCCGCCGCCGATGTTGCCGATGCTCGATGTCATGCTGTTCTCCCTGGAATGTTGATGATTAGCCTGACCTTGATTACGGCCGCCACCCGCAGCAACTTGCGGGGCAGCCGGGTAAAAGCATGTAAAGGCCGCCGGCGCGCTAGAATCGCCGCTTCCCAGCCGCCTCCCGAGCCCCGATGAGCAAGACCGAACACGCCCCCGAAACCCCGGCCACCAAGTTCCTGAAAGCGAACAAGGTCGCGTTCACGCCGCATCTCTACGCTTACGAGGAGCACGGCGGCACCCGCGTCTCGGCGCGCGAGCTCGGCGTCGACGAACATTGCGTGGTCAAGACGCTGATCTTCGAGGACGAGAACGCCAAGCCGCTGATCGTGCTGATGCACGGCGACTGCAAGGTATCGACCAAGGAGCTGGCACGGCAGATTCCGTGCAAGAAGGTCGAACCGTGCAAGCCGGAAGTCGCCAACCGCCACACCGGTTTCCTGGTCGGCGGCACCAGCCCGTTCGGCACGAAAAAAGCAATGCCGGTGTTCGTCGAGCGCAGCATCCTCGAATTGCCGCTGATCTACATCAACGGCGGCAAGCGCGGCTTCCTGGTCGGCATCGATCCGGCCATTCTCGCCAGCGTGCTCAAGGCGAAAGCGGTCGACGCCGCCCTGCCAAATTGACACAGACTATCGTCAGAATTTAGCCAATCGATTGGATCAATCAAAAGTCACGGCCTAAAGTTCCTCCATCACGAGGAGAAAGCCATGACCCAGATCGTTGCCCGCCACTACGCCCGTCCCGCCGCCCGCAAGCACCTGTGGACCGGCATCGCGATGGCCGTCGTCGCCCTGGTCTTCGGCATCGAGCAGGCGATGCACTGGTTCGCCGACCACCCGATGGCCCTGACCGGCCTCCAGGCCAGCCTGCTGGCCGGCCTCGCCACCGGCCTCGGCGCCATTCCGGTGCTTTTCCTGCGGCGACCGCAAGAACGCCTGATGGCACCGATGCTCGGCCTGGCCGGCGGCATGATGCTGGCCGCCAGCCTGTTCTCGCTGCTCGTCCCGGCCGTGCAGACGGTCGCCGCCAGCGGTGCACCGCTCGGCCTCGGTGTCGCCACCGCGCTGGCCCTGCTCGCCGGCGCGGCGATGATGCACTGGATGGACCAGCGCACCGCCCACCATCACGTCGAAACGATCGAGGCCGGCGGCCAGACCCTGCCGCAACTCGGCCTGGTGGTCGCCGCCATCGCCCTGCACAACGTGCCGGAAGGCCTCGCCGTCGGCGTTTCGGCAGCGGCCGGTGTAGACCACGGGATGACCGTCGGGATCGCCATCCAGAACATCCCCGAAGGCTGGATCGTCGCCAGCGCCATGCTTGCGCTCGGCGCCGGCCCGCTGCGCGCTGCCTTGATGGCCCTGGCCACCGGCCTGGTCGAGCCGGTCGGCGGGCTGTTCGGGGTGATCGCCAGCAGCGTCGCCGGCGCCGCGCTGCCGCTGGCGCTCGCCGCGGCGGCCGGGGCGATGTTGTGGGTGGTCAGCCACGAGCTGATTCCGGCCTCGCACCGCCCGGGGCGCGAAGCCGCCGGCACCGCCGGCCTGCTCGCCGGTTTCGCGGTGATGACGACGCTGGCGGTGGGGCTTTAGACCGAGCGCTCGATGACCACGCCGACGCGCTTGACGCCGGGCATCATGCCCAACTTGGCGACCGAGACGCGGACCCACTGCGCGGCGAAGTTTTCCAGCAGCCAGGTGGCGATGTGCTCGGTCAGCTTCTCGAGCAGGTTGAAATGGCTGGCGGCGAGGTCCTTGCGCAGACGCTCGACGACGACGGCGTAGTCCACGGTATCGCGGATGTCGTCGCTGGCCCCGGCCGAGGCCGTGGACACGCCGATCTGCAGCGTGATCTCGACCGTCTGCGGCACGGCCTTCTCGCGCGGATAGATGCCGATCCACGTTTGCGCGCGCAGTTCTTCGATGAAAATGATGTCCATGTGACGGTCGACCGTGACCCGGGGTGTAAAATTCGCCGCGATTGTACCCCCGAGACTGCCGATACCCATGCACAACCTGCTCGCCATCCTTGCCGCCTACCTGCTCGGCTCCGTGCCTTTCGCGATGATTTCGTCCAAGCTGTTCGGCCTCGCCGACCCGCGCACCTACGGTTCCGGCAACCCCGGCGCGACCAACGTGCTGCGCAGCGGCAACAAGAAGGCGGCGCTGTTCACGCTGATCGGCGATGCCCTCAAGGGCTGGCTGGCGGTCTTCGCCGCACAGCAGGCCGGGCTCTCCGACCTCGGCATCGGCCTGGTCGCGCTGGCCGTGTTCTTCGGCCACCTGTTCCCGATCTTCCTCAAGTTCAAGGGCGGCAAGGGCGTCGCCACCGCCGCCGGCGTGCTGCTCGCCCTCGATCCGCTGCTTGGCCTGATGGTGCTCGGCACCTGGCTGCTGGTTGCCTACGTGTCGCGCTATTCGTCGCTGGCGGCGATCATCGCCGCCGCCGCCGCGCCCCTCTACTTCGCGCTGATGCACGGCGCCGAGGGCCAGTTCGCGGTCGTGCTGGTGCTCGCGCTGGCGCTCGTCGCCAAGCACTGGCAGAACCTGCAGCGCCTGATGGCCGGCCAGGAAAGCAAGATCGGCAGCAAGAAGAAGGCTTGAAACCGATAGCATCCGGCAATCGCCCGGATGCCGACAATCGATTGGATTGATCAACGCCTGCTGCCTAGACTGGTGACTCCAACAGCCCGAGGAGCACGCCATGATTGCCCGACTGATTCACCGCCTGATCGACGAAGAACTGAGCTGGGACAGCTACGCCGAGATTCTCGCCGGCCTGCCGGTCAACTACTGAGCCCCGCCGCGATGGGCAGGAAGCGTTGCTGCGAGAGCCGGCCGCGTTGCAAGAATTGCCCGAAGCGCAAGCAAAAACGGGCAAATTCGACGGTCGACCGCAAACTTTGGCCGATTTTCGCAGCGCCGCCGGCTACAGCCAGCCGGCCCGCCTGAAGCGCCGATAGAGGATCAGGCAGGTCGCCGCGATCGCCAGCAGCGCGGCCGGATAACCGTACTTCCAGCCGAGTTCGGGCATGAACTCGAAGTTCATCCCCCAGATCCCGGCGAACGCCGTGGCCACGGCGAAAATCCCGGCCCAGGCGGCGAGCCGCTTGCTCACCTCGCTGTCGCTGATGGCGACCATCGACAGGTTGACCTGGATCGCCGTGCCGATCGTTTCGCGGATGGTGTCGATCGAGGCGTCGAGCCGCATCAGGTGATCGTAGACATCGCGGAAATAATCGCGGCTGCTGGCACAGCCAGCCGGCCCCCGGCCGCCGGAAAGCTTGCCGGCGACCTCGATCAGCGGCGCGACCACGTGCTTGAGCTGCATCACCTTGCGCTTGAGCCCGTAGAGGCGCTGGATGTTGTTGCGCGCGGCGCCCTCGACGAAGATCTTCTCCTCGATCGCCTCGAGCTCGGACTCGAGCTGGTCTACGACCGGGAAATAGCGGTCGACGACGGCATCCATCAGCGCGTAGAAGACGAAGGCCGGACCATGGCTGAGCAGGTGCGGCTCGCGCTCGCAGCGGGCGCGCACGCCGAGGAAATTCTGCTGGCTGCGGTTGCGCACCGAAAGCACGTAGTTGCCGCCGACGAAGACATTGAGTTCGCCGAGGTTGTAATCGTCACCCAGCGGCTCGACCAGGTGCATCACGGTGAACACCGAATCGCCGTACTCCTCGATCTTCGGCCGCTGGTGGCCGTGCCGGGCATCCTCGACGGCCAGTTCGTGCAGGCCGAACTCCTCCTGCATCTGGTCGAGCTCCGCCGGCGTCGCGTCGCGCAGCGCCACCCAGACGAAGCAGCCCGGCCGCGCCAGGTAGTCGCTGATCTGCTCGACCGGCAGCTCGCTCAGGCGCTGGCCGTTCTCGTAGGCGACGCAGTTGATCAGCATGCCGCCGCTCCGTCGGCCAGCTGCATCAGCGGCCAGCGCGGCTGCACGGCGAAGGCCCCGGCCGGCTTGGCCGGCGTCCCGGCCTGCAGGCGCAGGCAACCGGCAAGCGCGATCATGGCGCCGTTGTCGGTGCAGTATTCGAGCTCCGGATAATGCACGCGGAAGCGCCGGCGCCGGGCCTCGGCGTCGAGGCTGGCGCGCAGTTGCCGGTTGGCGCCGACGCCGCCGGCCACGACCAGGCGCTGCAGACCGGTCTGCTTGAGGGCCTTCAACGACTTCTTGACCAGCACCTCGACGATCGCCTCCTGGAAGGCGCGCGCCGCGTCGGCCCTGAACTGCGCGTCGGGATCGTCCTGGTGTTCGCGGACCAGCGTCAGCACCGCCGTCTTCAGGCCGGAGAAGCTGAAATCGAGATCGCCGGAGTGCAGCATCGGCCGCGGCAAGGTGTATCTGGCCGGGTCGCCCTGCTCGGCCAGGCGCGACAGCAGGGCTCCGCCGGGATAAGGCAGGCCGAGCAGCTTGGCGCTCTTGTCGAAGGCCTCGCCGGCGGCATCGTCGAGGGTTTCGCCGAGCAGTTCGTAGGCGCCGACGCCGCTGACCTTCATCAGTTGCGTGTGGCCGCCCGAGACGAGCAGCGCGACGAACGGGAAGACCGGCGGATCGCTGGAGAGCAGCGGCGACAGCAGATGCCCCTCGAGGTGATGCACCGGCACCGTCGGCTTGTCGAGCGCCAGCGCCAGCGCCTCGGCAAAGGCACAGCCGACGAGCAATGCGCCGGACAGGCCGGGGCCGCGGGTGTAAGCGATGGCGTCGATGTCGGCCAATGATTTTCCGGCATTTTCGAGGGTCGACCGTAACAATGGCACGACGCGGCGGACATGGTCGCGCGACGCCAGTTCGGGAACGACGCCGCCGTATTCGGCGTGCATCGCGACCTGCGAGTGCAGGGCGTGGGCAAGAAGGCCGGCTGCGCTGTCGTAGAGCGCGATGCCGGTTTCGTCGCAGGAGGATTCGATACCGAGGATCAGCATGGGACGCGCATTTTAACACTTGATCGACAAAGCTTTTCTCGCATAGAATCTACGGCTCTCCGCAAATCGCGGAAACAAATTTTGCGCGCACTGCCGTTTACTTGACCTGGCAGGCGCCTAACGGAAGGGGGTGATTTTTATGCCGAGCATTCGTGTCAAGGAAAACGAGCCGTTCGAGGTGGCCATTCGCCGCTTCAAGCGCACGGTCGAAAAGACGGGTCTCCTGACCGAGCTGCGCGCCCGTGAGTTCTACGAGAAGCCCACGGCCGAGCGCAAGCGCAAGGCTGCCGCCGCCGTCAAGCGTCAGAACAAGCGTCTTCGCAGCCTGACCCTGCCGCCGAAACTGTACTGATCCAGTACAGCCGATGCAGCAAACACAGAGCCGCCCGCCCTCAAAAGCTGGCGGTTTTGTCTTTTTCACCGCCGGAATCCGACCAAGCAAGCCATGAGCCTGAAAGCACGCATCACCGAAGACATGAAAACGGCCATGAAGGCCAAGGACAGCGCCCGCCTCGCCACCGTCCGCCTGCTGATCGCCGCGATCAAGCAGAAGGAAGTCGATGAGCGGATCGAACTCGACGACGCAGCCACCGTCGCCGTCATCGAGAAACTGGTCAAGCAGCGCAAGGACAGCGTCGCCCAGTACCAGGCCGCCAACCGCCAGGACCTGGCTGACGTCGAGCAGGCCGAAATCGCCGTCCTCGCCGCCTACCTGCCGGAAAAGATGAGCAGCGCCGAGATCGCCGCCGCAGTGGCCGCCGCGATCGCCGAAACCGGCGCCAGCGGCGCTGCCGACATGGGCAAGCTGATGGCCGCACTGAAGCCGCGCCTGGCCGGCAAGGCCGACATGGCCAAGGTCTCGCAACAGGTCAAGGCGGCACTCGCCGGCTGAACCTGCGGTGATCCCGGAAAGCTTCATCCAGGATCTGCTCGCCCGGGTCGACATCGTCGACCTGGTCGATAGTTACGTCCCGCTGAAGAAGGCCGGCGCCAACTACGCCGCCTGCTGCCCCTTCCACAACGAGAAGACCCCGTCGTTCACGGTCAGCCCGACCAAGCAGTTCTACCACTGCTTCGGCTGCGGCGCCCACGGCACGGCGATCGGTTTCGTCATGGAATACCAGGGCATCGGCTTCGTCGACGCGGTACGCGAACTGGCCTCGCGCACCGGCATGACGGTCCCGGAGAGCGATGGCTTCTCGCCGGAAAAACACGGCCAGACGCGCAACCTGGTCGAAATCATGAGCCGCGCCGCCGCCTGGTACAAGGAACAGCTGCGCCGCTCCGAAAAAGCCATCGAATATTGCAAGAAACGCGGGCTGACCGGAGAAATCGCCGCCCGCTACGGCATGGGTTACGCCCCCGACGGCTGGAACGGCCTGAAAAGCGTCTTCCCCGATTACGACAGCGACGACCTCAAGGCCGCCGGCCTGGTCATCGACAACGACTCGGGGCGCCGCTACGACCGCTTCCGCGACCGCCTGATGATTCCCATCGTCAACCCCAAGGGCGACATCATCGCCTTCGGTGGCCGCGTCATCGACCAGGGCGAACCGAAATACCTGAATTCGCCGGAAACGCCGCTGTTCGAGAAAGGCCGCGAACTGTTCGGCCTGCCGCAGGCCCGCCAGGCGATGCGCGAAACCGACACCGCCATCGTCACCGAGGGCTACATGGACGTCATCGCGCTGGCCCAGAACGGCGTCGGCAACGCCGTCGCCACCCTCGGCACGGCGACCACGCCGACGCACGTACAGAAGCTGCTGCGCCAGGTCGACCGCATCGTCTTCTGCTTCGACGGCGACAACGCCGGCCGCAAGGCCGCCTGGCGCGCCCTGGAAAATGCACTCGAGGCGCTCGCCGACAACAAGCAGGTCGGTTTCGTCTTCCTGCCCGCCGAGCACGACCCGGACAGCTTCATCCGCGCACACGGCAAGGCCGAATTCGACCGCCAGGTGACGCAGGCCATGCCGCTGTCGGATTTCCTGCTACGCGAACTGGCGCAACGCTGCGACCTGACCAGTTCGGAAGGCAAGGCCAGGCTGATCTACGAAGCCAAGCCGCTGCTGCTCAAGCTGCCGACGCCGCTGCTCCGGCTGCAACTGGTCAAGCGCCTGGCCGAAGCCAGCGGCTTTGCCCAGCAGGAAGTCGAGCGCCTCTGCGAACTCAAGTCTTACACGCCGGCACCGCCACCGCGGGCCAAGCGCAGCGCGCCGTCGCTGACCCGCAACCTGCTGCGCATCGTCCTGCACAAGCCGCTGCTTGCCGCCGAACTCCCCGCCGAACTGCTCCCCGACACGCCCGAACGACCCGCCCTGCTGCGCCTGCAGCAACTGGTGCGGGCCAGCAACGGCAGCCAGGGTTATGCGACGCTGCGCGAGCAACTGCGCGGCCTGCCCGAGGAACAGGTCATCGAGGCCGCCGCCTCGGAACTTCTCGGCCTGCCGTTTGACGAAGACGAGGCCGACGCGGAATTCCGCGCGACCCTCGACAAGCTGCACGAGGGCGGCCGCAAGCGCCAGTTCGCCGAACTGCAGACCAAAGCCCAGCAATTCGGCGTCGCCGGCCTGTCCGCCGCCGAAAAACAGGCTTACATCGAGTTTCTAACCGCCCGGGAAAATCGCAGCTAAGTTGTGGTAAAATTTACGGTTTTCTCCAATTACATGGATCGTGTTCATGGCTAAGGCAAAAGACACCGCTAAGGAAGCTACCAAGGCTCGCACCAGCAAGGCCAAGGATAAAGCTGCCGAAAAGGCGCTGCTCGAAGGCGCGATGGCAGAAACCCCGCAACCGCTCGACGCCGAAGCGCGCAAGATGCGCCTGAAGGCGCTGATCAAGCTGGGCAAGGAACGCGGTTACCTGACCTACGCCGAAATCAACGACCACCTGCCCGACGACGTCGTCGATGCCGAGTCGATCGAGGCGATCATCTCGACCTTCAGCGAAATGAGCATCCAGGTCTTCGACGAAGCCCCGGCGGCCGAAGACCTGCTGATGTCCGACACCGCCGCCGCCGCGACCGACGACGAGGAAGTCGAAGCCCAGGCCGAACAGGCGTTGTCCACCGTCGATTCCGAATTTGGCCGGACCACCGACCCGGTGCGCATGTACATGCGCGAAATGGGCTCGGTCGAATTGCTCACCCGCGAGGGCGAAATCGAAATCGCCAAGCGTATCGAGGAAGGCCTGAAGCACATGATCCAGGCCATCTCGGCCTGCCCGACGACGATCTCCGACATCCTCGAGATGGCGACCAAGGTCGAAGCCGACGAAATGCGCATTGACGAGCTGATCGACGGCCTGATCGACCCGAACGCCGTCGAGGAAGAGCCGGCCCCGGAAATGGCCGCGGCCGAGGAAGAATCCGTCGACAGCGACGACGAGGACGACGAGGACGAAGGCGGTGGCGGCGCCGCCTCGGCTTCGCTGCTGCAACTGAAGACCGAAGGCCTGGAACGCTTCAAGACGATCCGCGGCATCTACGCCAAGATGCAGAAGACGCTCGGCAGCAAGGGTTCGCAGGACAAGGCCTACCTCAAGCTGCAGCAGCAGCTGTCCGACGAGCTGATGAACATCCGCTTCACCTCGCGCTGCATCGAGCGCCTGTGCGACAACGTGCGCGCAATGGTCGAGGAAGTCCGCGGCTGCGAGCGCAAGATCCAGAACATCTGCGTCGACCGCGTGCGCATGCCGCGCCAGCACTTCATCCAGTCCTTCCCGGGCAACGAAATCAACCTCGACTGGGTCGAGGCCGAAATCGCCGCCGCGCCGAAGACCTACGTCGCCATCCTGACCCGCAGCGCGCCCGACATCCAGGAAGAACAGCGCAAGCTGCTCGCCCTGCAGGAACGCATCGGCATCCCGCTGAAGGAGCTGAAGGACATCAACAAGCAGATGTCCACCGGCGAAGCCAAGGCCCGTCGCGCCAAGCGCGAGATGACCGAAGCCAACCTGCGCCTGGTCATCTCGATCGCCAAGAAGTACACCAACCGCGGCCTGCAGTTCCTCGACCTGATCCAGGAAGGCAACATCGGCCTGATGAAGGCGGTGGACAAGTTCGAATACCGCCGCGGCTACAAGTTCTCGACCTACGCCACCTGGTGGATCCGCCAGGCGATCACCCGCTCGATCGCCGACCAGGCGCGGACCATCCGCATCCCGGTGCACATGATCGAGACGATCAACAAGATGAACCGCATCTCCCGCCAGATTCTTCAGGAAACCGGTGCCGAACCGGATCCGGCGACGCTGGCCAAGAAGATGGACATGCCCGAGGACAAGATCCGCAAGATCATGAAGATTTCCAAGGAGCCGATCTCCATGGAAACCCCGATCGGCGACGACGACGACTCCCACCTCGGCGACTTCATCGAAGACCAGACCACCCTGGCCCCGGCCGATGCGGCGATGTTCTCCAGCCTGCGCGGCGTCACCAAGGACATCCTGGACAGCCTGACGACGCGCGAAGCCAAGGTTCTGCGCATGCGCTTCGGCATCGAGATGAACACCGACCACACGCTGGAAGAAGTCGGCAAGCAGTTCGACGTCACCCGCGAACGGATCCGCCAGATCGAGGCCAAGGCGCTGCGCAAGCTGCGCCACCCGAGCCGCTCGGACAAGCTGCGCAGCTTCCTCGACCCGACCGGCAACTAAGGTTCACGGGACCGTAGCTCAGTCGGTTAGAGCAGAGGACTCATAATCCTTTGGTCCAGGGTTCGAGCCCCTGCGGTCCCACCAGCCGAATGCTTCCCCGGCGCCCAGCCGGGGAAGCCGCTCCCAACCCCGCGCAGATTCCCATGACATGCTGACCCGACTTTTCAGTCTGCTCGCCGTCGCACTGCTCTGGCTGCTGCATTTCCTGCCGCTGCGCCTGCTCGCGCCGCTCGGCGAAACCCTCGGCCTGGCGCTCCACCGTTTCGGACGCAAGCGGCGGCGGGTTGCCAAGATCAACATCGACCTCTGTTTTCCCGAACTTTCGACGGTCGACCGTGAACATCTCGTCAAAACCCACTTCCGCCTGCTCGGTCGCAGCATGCTCGAACGCGGCATCCTCTGGTGGGGCAGTCGCGCCCGGATCGAGCGCCTGGTTCGCGTCGTCGGCGCGGAAAGGATAGACGCCGAACGTGCCGCCGGCCGCCCGGTGATCCTTCTCGCCCCGCATTTCCTCGGCCTCGACGCCGGCGGCGTGGCGGTGACGATGCGCTTCGACATCGTCAGCATCTACTCGACGCAGACCAATGCAGTCTTCAACCGGGTCCTGCTCGGCGGCCGCAGCCGTTTCGGCGACCAGTTGCTGCTCTCGCGCGAGGACGGCGTGCGGGCGACGGTCAAGGCGATGAAGGCCGGCCGCCCGTTCTACTACCTGCCCGATCTCAACCCGCGCCGGCGCGACGCGGTTTTCGTGCCTTTTTTCGGCATCTCGACGGCGACGATCACCGGCCTGCCACGCCTGGCGCGCGCCGCCGGCGCCAGCGTCCTGCCCTGCGTCACGCGCATGCTGCCGGGCGCTCAGGGCTACGAGCTGACGATCGGCGAAGCCTGGACCGACTTCCCCGGCGACGACCCGGTCGCCGACGCCGCGCGGATGAACGCCTGGATCGAAGCCGAGATCCGCAACATGCCCAGCCAGTACTACTGGGTCCATCGCCGCTTCAAGACCCGTCCGCCGGGCGAACTCCGGCCATACTAACCGCGCGAGTCCATCCCATGTCATCAAGCACGCCCCTGCAGACGCCCCCCACCGATTTCGACGGCTGGTGGAACGCTCCCGGCAACTGGATCGAAGAACCCAATGTCCGCCGCGCCGGCTGGAGCGGCATGGTCACGACGCGCATCGGCGAAACCCTCTATTTCGTCAAGAAGCAGAACAACCACCTCTACCGCAGCCTGGCCCACCCCTTCGGGCAACCGACGACCAGCCGCGAATTCGCCAACATCCGCCGCCTCGCCGCCCTCGGCATCCGTGTCCCCGAGCCGGTCTTCCACGGCAGCCGCAAGACGCCGGAAGGCTTTGCCGGCCTGCTGGTGACGCGCGAGCTGGTCGGCTTCATCGCCATCGCCGACGCCCGCGACCTGTCAGCCGCCGCAACCAGCCGGCTGGCCGAAGCCGTCGGCCGGACGATCGGTCGCATGCACGGCGCCGGGCTGCAGCATAGCTGCCTCTACGACAAGCACGTGATGTTCCGCTGGCAGGGCGAGCAAGCGGAAATCGCCCTGATCGACCTGGAGAAGCTGCGCCGCCCCTACCTGCCCTGGCGTGCCGCCCGCCACGACCTCGACCAGTTGCGGCGCCACCAGACGCTCTGGGATGCCGCCGACTGGCAGCGCCTGCTCGCCGCCCACCGGGACGCCCGATCAACCTAAGCGACACCGACCGGGTATACTCCGGTCTTTGACGGTCGACGCCCTTTCCGGCCGTTTTTTCGAGAAGAGACGAATACCTTGGCACTGACCATCCTCGGCCTTTCCGGCGCCCTCACCCACGATCCTTCGGCAGCCCTCTACATCGACGGCAAGCTCGTCGCCGCCGCCGAAGAGGAGCGCTTCGTCCGCGACAAGCATGCCAAGAACCGCATGCCCTACGAAGCCGCCCGCTTCTGCCTGGATTTCGCCGGCATCAAGCCGAAGGACGTCACCGCCGTGGCCATTCCCTTCGCGCCGATCAGCCTCGCCGACAAGGCGCGCTGGCATTACGCCAAGCGCTACTGGTACGCCCCCGACCGTGCGCTCGACGCGCTGCTCACCGGCAACCGCCGCTTCAAGCGCTACAAGAAGCGGATCGAATGGTGCCTGGCGCAGCTCGGTTTCGATCTTTCGAAGACCGAAATCATCCCGGTCGAACACCACCTGACGCACGCCTCTTCCGCCTACCACTGCTCCGGCTTCACCGAAAAAACGGCGATCCTCGGCATCGACGGCAAGGGCGAATACGCCACCACTTTCTTCGGCGTCGGCGAGAACGGCAAGATCCGCAAGATCAAGGAGTTCTACGATCCGGATTCGCTCGGCGGCCTGTACGGCGCGATCACCGAATACCTCGGCTTCGAGATGCTCGACGGCGAATACAAGGTGATGGGCATGGCCCCCTACGGCGACCCGAGCAAGTACGATTTCTCCCGCCTGGCCAGGTTCGAGAACGGCGAGCTGATCATCAACACCGACTACGCCAACGTGATCGGTTTCCGCCGCTACAAGGAAAAGGGCAAGGGCTACTACTTCTCGCCCAAGCTGATCGAGTGGCTGGGCCCGATGCGCCACGGCGACATCGCCGACGACCCCTACATCCACTACGCGGCGAGCATGCAGAAGCTGTTCGAGGACCTGGCGCTGCAGATGATGGACCATTACCTCGGCGACATCCTCAAGGAAACCGGCAAGCTGGTCTTCGCCGGCGGCGGCGCGCTCAACGTCAAGCTCAACCAGAAGATCATCGCCCGCCCGGAATTGAAGGAGCTGTTCGTCCAGCCGGCTTCCGGCGATGCCGGCACAGCCATCGGCGCTGCCGCCTACGTCTCGGTCGAGCGTGGCGTGCCGGTCGAGAAGATGGAGCACGTCTACCTCGGCCCGGAATACAGCAACGAGGACGTCATCGCCGCCTGCGCCCGCCACCCGGCCAAACCGCAGTTCGAAGTCATCACCGACGGCGACAGCGCCGTACCCGAGCGCATCGCGCAGATTCTCGCCGACGGCAATCCGGTCGCCTGGTTCCAGGGGCGCATGGAATTCGGCCCACGCGCACTCGGCGGGCGCTCCATCCTCGGCTGTCCGAGCGCCCCCGGCGTTGCCGACCGGATCAACGAACAGATCAAGTTCCGCGAACGCTGGCGCCCCTTCTGCCCGAGCATGCTCGACACGGTCGGCCCGCAGATGCTGGGCAGCGACCACCCGGCACCGTTCATGACCTTCACCTTCGAAGTCGCCGAGGAATGGAAGACGCGCGTCCCGGAAGTCGTCCACGAGGACGGCACCTCGCGCGCCCAGGTGCTCAAGCGCGAATACAACCCGCGCTACTACGATCTGATGAAGCAGATGGAAAAGCTGACCGGCAATGGCGTCGTGCTCAACACCTCGCTCAACCGCCGCGGCGAACCGATGATCTGCTCGCCCACCGATGCGTTGAACATGTTCTTCGGGTCAGACCTGCAATACCTGATCATGCAGGACGTGCTGGTCGTGAAAAATGGGAAAAAAGCGGGGTAGACCGTGACCGATCGCTGGGTCATACAGTTCTGCCATTGCCATTACGGGCCGTTTGCCGATGTCGCACGACAATACGCGGTGCTCTTTCGCGACACACCTTACAAGGTGCTCACGATCTACCTGACCGGTCAGGCGAACGAAGCGGTTGCTGCGCAGTCGGCATCCGACGAGGTGATCTTCCTCGACTTCCCGAGCCGTGCGGTGGCCGGTCTCAAGCTAACGCCCATCCGCAGCTTTCGGCGCATTGCGGCGAGCCGCGATGTCGCTTTGGTCATCGCCCACCGCACCAAGCCAATTCAGATCGCCTGCCTCGCGACTCGCCTGCCGGTCATCGGCGTCCACCATGCCTTTGGCGACTACCGCCGGGCGTCGCGCCGCTGGTTTGCCAACCTTTTCCGTCACCGACTGGCCCTGCTCGGCGTTTCCGATGCTGTCCGCGACGACATCCGTGGGCGCCTTGACTGGCCACCCGATAGAATCGAGACGCTGCACAACCGCATCGATGTCAACGCCGCTCACCAGGCCCTTGCTTCACGCAGCGAGGCACGCGATGCACTCGGCCTGCCTGCCGACGCGCCCGTCATCGGCAATGTCGGACGCCTGCATGCCGACAAGGACCAGGCGACGCTCATCGCTGCCTTTGCCCGCGCGCTACCGAAGTTGCCAGAGGGCACACTCCTCGCGATTGCCGGCAGCGGACCACTGGAAAACCAGTTGAGGCGCCAAGCTGCAGCGCTCGGCGTTGCCAACCGCGTCCGCCTGCTCGGCCAGATTCCGGGTGTAGCCCGCCTGTTCAGGGCGTTCGACCTGTTCGTCCTGAGCTCCGACCACGAGCCATTCGGCATGGTCCTCCTCGAAGCGATGATCGCAGAAGTCCCGATCCTGGCCACCAATTGTGGCGGCGCCCCGGAAGTAGTGGGTGAAGCGAACAGGCTCTTTCCCCTCGGGGACGTGGAGATGCTGGCAGGACGGATGATTGCCAGCCTGACCTTACCGACCGACACGGCCGATCATGACCGGCTGCGAGCCCGTTTTTCCGACCAAGCAGCCCGCCAGCGTTTCTTCACCCTGAAAATGACCGAAAACATATTGCAGGCATGAGCTCGGCCATCCAACCTCGAATCGCACTGGTCGCATTCAGTTCACTCGGTGACGGCCTGATTTATTTGATGATGGCGGAAAACCTCCGTCGCAATGGTTTTTCCGTCACCTACTTCGGCAATATCGGCTACCAACTGCGCAACTGGCTACCGCAATTCGAAATCCGTCCCTATCCTACAATTGAAGAGATGGACTCGGCGCTTGCCGACTATCATTTGGTGATCATGAGCCCTCCGCAGTTCCTTCGTGACTGCATGGATGAAGCGATGACCGAAGCCATGCGACGCAAGTGGCTACTCATCTGCCAGAAGACGCCCGACAACTGGCGTTTCGATCTTGGCGAATTGAAGCGCACTTCACTACCGCCGGAAATCTATACCCGCCTGAAGCCATTGCTGGATGCCGGCGGCTCCATGCGACGCCGGGAGTACACCACGGAAAGTGTCGTTGACATTACCCTGGAGTACCTGCGCGACGCGATGGGCTTGCAGGACCTGATCCGCAATGTCCCGCTGACCCCACCGCCTCATCTTGTGTTTCGCCGCCACTCGCGACGAATCATCATCAGCCCCGACTCCGCCTGGCCAGAAAAAAAGGACTGGCCCCCGAACGCCTTTCTCAAGCTTTGCCAAAAACTGGAAAAGCAGGGGCAACAACCAAAGCTCGTCGTCGCACCGGCAAATCACGAACATTGGCGCAATATGCCGGGAAACCGCTACGAGACGCCGATGTTCCTCGACATTGGTGAATTAGCTGCCTATATCTACGAATCTGCTGCAGTCATCGCCAACGACTCCGGGAACGGCCACCTTGCCTCCTTTCTCGGCCTACCTGTCGTCACGATCTATCGCAAGAAAAACCCAAACTTCCACTGGCGCCCTGACTGGGCGCCGGCCACGGTAGTCTGTCCGCGCCTGACCCTGCCCGGCCTCCACGGCGAGATATGGAAACCATTTGTCTTCGTGGACGACGTCCTCAAGGCGAGAGAGGCTCTATCATGATCGGCATCCGCAAGATACTCGTGCTCGATGGCATCGCCGGCATTCCCCTTGGCCTGGAGATCTGCGAAACACTTGGTGAACTGGGTGTTTCCGCAACCCATTTTGACTGCCTGCATGCGCCAAGCCGCGCGTTCTACCGAACGCACTCTGCCTACGCCAAGCTGCGCAACCGAGGCGATGATCGTGACAGTTTCTACTTTCTGCCGCGACTCAAAAGCAGAATGCTGGAACGCCTGATCGCTCAAGAACAGCCAAGCCACATTCTTGTCATCGGTTTTATCTACAAATTTTTCGACCCAGTTTTACTGCGACGCCTTGCCAAAGCAGCACATGCCGAACTGTTCCTCTATGACACAGACACTTGCAACCTCTATGATCGACGGCGCGAATTCATCTTCTTTGTCGAGAAAGAGTTGCCGGTATACGACCGAATCTTGTCATGCTCAGCCGTAACCACCAGGTTTTTTAGAGACACCTGCGGATTGGATGCCCTGTTCCTGCCGTTCGCAGCAAAACCCATTCACACCGTGAGCAAAGAGCAACCGATCGACGCGCTCTTTGTCGGCAGCGCCGATCTACGCCGGATATTCATGCTCGAAAGAGTCCGCGATCACGTCGTCGTTCGCGGCAACCGCTGGCAGCGTAATTTTCCGCTGATTTCGGCAGCGCTACGCCGGCGCATTGACGACCGCCCGGTGTGGGGCACAGAACTCCAGAATCTGCTAAAGCAAGCGAAGATAGTGCTCAACATTACGAGAAGCGACTTCTTTGGTGCGGAAACTGGCATCAACCTTCGCATTTTTGAGGCACTAGCCGCCGGCAGCTTCCTGCTCACCGATCACTGCGACGAACTTGGAGAGTTGTTCAGGATCGGCGAGGAGATCGAGACCTATAGGTCATCGAGCGAACTCGAAGAAAAAGTCCACTACTATCTTTCTCACCCTGAACAACGAAACAGGATCGCACAAGCCGGCTTGGAGGCATTCAAGACCCGCCACACCTGGACGACACGCATCCGGAACCAGTTGCTCCCTATACTTGCCGCGCCGCCTCATCCATGACACGCCCAAACTGGCTCAATCCGATTACGACAACCATTGTCGCAAGCCTTGTCTTGTCCCTGATTGCCTGGATCGGTAGCACGGTCAACCGCGATGGCATGCTTTACGCCACCGCAGCACATGCTTACCTCGATGGCGGATTTGCCGCAGCCAAGGCTCTTTTTTCCTGGCCCTTCCTGCCGGTATTGATGGCTTGGACATCAAAACTCAGCGGTATCGATCCGGAAAGCGCAGGCTACCTGCTAAATGCGCTATTCATGGCCGGCACCTGTGCGCTGATGGTCGCCTGCGTGCAGCGAGAGAAACCGGAGCTTGCCTGGATTACTTGCCTTGTTGTGCTCGCGCTGCCTGGACTGAACGAATACCGAAATGAGCTACTACGCGAATTTGGCTGCTGGTGCTTCATCATGCTTTCGTTCTGGCTCGCCCTCAAGTGGCACGAGCGCCCAACCTGGTTACTGGCCATCGCAGCGCAAGCGTCCCTGCTCATTGCAGCCTTGTTCAGACCGGAAGCTCTGACCCTTTACGCAGCGCTTACCGGTTGGCAACTGTTTGCCTCCGTCGATCAGCGCTGGCGCCGACTGATAGTTATCAGCCTGCTTCCCCTTACAGGAGGCCTAATTCTTGTCACGTTGTATTGGTCAGGCCATCTTGGCGACGGACGGCTTTCCGGCGAATTCAGCCGGCTGAGTACGGACCGCTTTGATGCAAAAGCAGACATCGTCGCCACCGCACTAATCGAATATGCCCGGGGCAATGCGAAGCAAGTGCTATTTTGGGGGTCTTTGGCACTGATTCCGATTAAGCTGATAGAAAAATTCGGCATCTTCCTCGCCCCGCTTTGTTTCTACTTCACTTTCCGAAAACACTATAACTTGGGCGCCCTTGGGCTGCTCTTCCTCTCAGCAATAGCTGTTTACCTGTTGGTTCTGGCGGTGTTCGTCACCGATCTTCAGTTTTTGGCGGGTAGATATGTTGGCCCCGTCCTCCTCTTCTCAACGCCGTTCATCGCGATAGCCGTTCACGACTGTGGAAATCGGTGGCCAAAACTTCAAAAGCCCGCTCTCGCAGCCGCGACTATCATGGTTCTGGCAAATGTCATTTCAACGGGGCCAGGAAAAGCTTACTTCGCGGAGGCTGCAACCTGGCTAGTCAACAATGCCCCTTCTACATCACGGGTGTACATAGACAGCCAACGAACGGTATATCACGCACACTGGCAGAATACCCCGAGCCTCCTGCGACCGAGAAATGATCTTGGCGCCATCACTGATGCCGCCAAAAGCGGCAATTTCGACCTGATGGTGCTTGAGCGCTCCCGTAAAGATGAGTCGATCACGGAACGGCTCAGGCAAGAATACCAGATGACAATTGTTGCCCGCTTCGGCACCCCTGGCAAAGACGAGGTGATCATTTTCCGGCACACTGGAAACAAATGACCCGGGCAGCAGCCGAGAAGGCAGATTTGGCGCCCCCTTCCTAACGACAGCTTACGATTAAGTAGCCCTCAGCGCGCGCAAACCCGTTTAATCGCTTTCCGACCCAAACGACGCTTCAACACGACTTTGAAGTCATAAAGCCAAAACGGTAGCCAGTACCAAGGCCGTATACGCTTGCCCAGAGCGTTAAGATAGATAGACAGAAACTCGGCTCGGCCATCAGCGTGAAGCTTATTGCAAATGCGCACAAGATCATCAAAGCGCTGCCCCAACTCAAGCGGCCCAGAGCAAATTCGGAGACGCCCGGTGTCGATTAGAGAGAACTTCAAAGTACTGCCGCTTTCTTGACGAATCAAGATATTGCCGGCAGAAAGATCCCTGAACAATATACCGGCGCCATGCATGCGCAACAGAAAGGCTGAAAGCTGCTGGTAAGCATCTGTCGCCGCAAGACCAGCGAAATGTGTCTTGCCTGAGGCAAACGCACCAATCATTTCACGAGCCGTCCATTCCGCGGGCACATACTCGCAGACATAATAATTCTGCCGCCCCCCGATATCATTCTCGCGCTCAAACCAAGCAATCGGCGCCGCTGCATTGACTCCACGACGCAGCAGTTCACTGGTTCCATTCCAGCTACGCAAGGCTTTCGATGGTTTGAAACGATCTAGCAGGCGCTTGTGCAGGGGAATTCGTACGGGTTGTTTGACAACCAGCTTGCGGCCCGGCATCCGGGGGTCATCAATCGTCCAGATCGCGTTACGGGCAAACCGCAAGCTTGTCTGCTTGGCCGGAGGTATCAAGCGTTCAGGATGAATTGCCTGCCAGAGCGACGCCGCTTCCTCGGCATCTGTTGCACGAACAATGCCGCGCCAGCCATCCGCACGGAAGAAATGATGCTGCCCGGGGGCATGCTGATGAATGGCAACATCTGCCAGCAGACTGCCTTCCGGCTTCACGTTGACGGAACGCGCTTCGGGCCAACAGATATAGCACGGTGATTCGCTCGCCAGTGTTGGCGCTGACACAAATCGCTCTCCGTCGCGATCAAAAAAGGCTGCGCAGGACAAATCATCTGGCGCATACAGATCGACCAGTGCAGCAGTTCGCCCGTTTACGGTCCAAACCACATGCAACAAGCCATTCGCGGTGGAAAAGGCATGAATCTCCAGGCCAATCCCGCTATGCGCACGCCCTTGATAACGGCTTCCCGGCAGGAACCGCTGCGCCGCTGCCAAGGCGGCGAAGGCAGGCCGTACCCGCAGTTCTCCAAGCCCCCCCTCGACGTCAGTGTAATGCGTGATGCGCTCGAGTTTTGGATACGGACGAGAACCATCGTCGATCAAACCTTCACGATGGCAGATCAGCGGCCCCCACCAAGCCCCTTCCAGAGCACCAGAAGCGGCACAAAGGACCAGATACCGAGTCAGATAGTCAGCCTGCTTCTGCTCGCTATCGGGCAACATTCTCTCGATTCGCGGCAAAGTCCAGAAAGCCGCAGGTGAAAACAGACGGGGCACACCATGATCGGCACCAAGTCGCTGTAGAAGACGTGCCTTCTTGATCAGATTGAAGCGATGCAAGCCGGCCAGTCTACGCCCCAGTATCTTGGGATCGAAACGCTCCGGCTCGGTCGCCCGCTCGGCAAAAAGGTTATCGGTATGGACATCGGGCAACTGCCGACGACGCTGCAGAAACGAAAGTACGCCAACTGTCCAGAGTGGCTCGAAATCGGTAATGCTAGGCCCTGCCAACACCAGGTCGCGCGCACGAACCTCCCGCCAGGCAATCTCCCAGGCCGCAGCGAAGCCGGATAGGGAATAGCCAGCCCATCGACGACGGTTGATCGTCGAGCCCACCTCGACCATCCGTACCCGGCCACCAAAACGGTCAAGTACATCAGCCACGAAAGCACGCCACAAATCGGCAACCGCTGCCGCCGGCATCTGCTTAGCCTGTTCGGTCGACTGCAACAAGTGGAGGACGACACGGAAATCGGCATCAAGCAGACGACACAGCAAGCGCTCGGGCGGTTGGCCGACATCGCCTGGCGACAAATCGATGCGCACATCGCGGATGCCCGCTACACGCAATTTTTCGATGATCCAGTCGTCAACCGCGGGATCCTTGGCAGCAGCGACGCCGAGCCCGATGAATCCATCAGGCACGAGGTGTCCAGATGGTGGCAGATGACCGTTACGATAAAAGAAACGCCCTGAGACAAGGGCCGCCAGAGATGCGGCAACAAAGCGCGTAGTCACGACCACCGCCTCAGGACAATCCTGGTATCCACCCAGGCAGCTTCAGCAGGCAGATCAAGCATGCGCTGCATGTTCCGTTCGCGCAGGTAGCGATTGAGTCTCCAAGGATAGAAGCGAATATCGGAGAAGTCGATCAGGCCAAGTTGATCATCCTCACCGACGATGATGTTGCCCAAGTGCAGGGAGCGAAAATAAACACCATGATCGTGCAAATGGACAATCAGACGACTGAAAGATTCGCGCAACCTCTGTTCGCGCTCTGGTGGCAAGCCCTTAGCCACAAGTTCGCGCAGGGTATGCCCCGGCAACGGCCGGTAATGGACCGCATCACGTTGAATTGCTGGAATGCGCCAGATATCGAGTATCTCGGGAACGGGAATCCCGAACGCAGCCAATTTGCGCGCATTGCGTTCGAAACGCGTAGCGTAGGGATAAATCAAGGCCGAACTTAATAGACGCTTGCGCCGGAACAATTTGAGGATGGTTCCGTCGGTTAACATCAGCACCTTCGGGCCGTGCGGATCATCCTCGAGGACGGCAGCACCATCACACATCACACGATAGTCTGCTTGCGTCAGTTTCTTCAATTTGCCCATCAATCAAAATCACGAAAGGTGACGAGTTTACCGTGTTGTGAGGTCGTCGGGATGCCAGTGACGGCGTGATAAACTGCCAACTCAAAAAATCTCGCCTCAGCGCCACTCGCCGAACATGCCGAACGGCACCACCACGACCTCCTCGATCGGAATCTATTTCCGGCTTCTCTCCTACGTCAGACCTTTTGTCGGCTTATTCGCCATCAGCCTGCTCGGTTTCGTGATCTTCGGCGCCTCGCAGCCGATGCTCGCCGCCGTTCTGAAGTACTTCGTGGATGGTCTGTCTGCGACCACAGAGACTCAGCAAAACCTGCCGCTGCTTGGCAACATCGAACTGATGTACGGCGTTCCGTTGCTGATGGTACTGATCATCATCTTCCGCAGCATCGGCTCCTTCCTCGGCAATTACTATCTCGCCCGCGTTTCGCTAGGCCTGATCCACGACCTGCGCGTCGGCCTGTTCAACAGTCTGCTGCAACTGCCCAACCGCTATTTCGACGAAAACAACTCCGGCCACCTGATCTCGCGCATCACCTACAACGTGACCATGGTCACCGGTGCGGCCACGGATGCAATCAAGGTGGTTGTCCGCGAAGGATTGACCGTCAGCTTCCTGTTCGGCTACCTGGTGTGGATGAATTGGAAACTGACCGCCGTGATGATCGCCATCCTGCCGTTGATCGGCGTCATGGTCAGTCACGCCAGCCGCAAGTTCCGCAAGCAGAGCAAGAAGATACAAAGCTCGATGGGAGAACTGACGCATATCGCATCGGAAACCATACAAGGCTACCGGGCGGTACGCAGCTTCGGCGGAGAGCCTTACGAGGCACAACGTTTCAGCAGAGCGAGTGCGGACAATACGGCAAAGCAGCTACGCATGGTCAAGACCGGCGCGACTTTCACCCCAGCGCTGCAACTGGTAACTTTCTCAGCCATGGCGGTCGTGTTGTTCCTCGTTCTCTTCATGCGCGGGGATGCCACGGCCGGCGACCTGGTTGCCTACATCAGCGCCGCCGGTATGCTGCCCAAACCGATCCGCCAGTTGTCCGAAGTCAGCTCGACGATCCAGAAGGGACTGGCCGGCGCCGAGAGTATTTTTGCCCAGCTTGACGAACCGGGCGAAGAAAACCTCGGCACTGTCGAACGCGAGCGGGTCAGCGGCCGACTCGATGTGCGCGGTCTGAGCTTCAGCTATCCGGGCAGCGAACGGCCGGTGCTCGAGGACATCGAGTTTACCGCCGAGCCGGGGCAGATGATCGCGCTGGTCGGTCGCTCGGGGAGCGGCAAATCGACGCTGGCCAACCTGATCCCGCGCTTCTACCGGCACCGGACCGGCGAAATCCTGCTCGACGGCGTACCGGTCGAGAATTACACACTGCGCAACCTGCGTCGCCACATCGCACTGGTCTCGCAACAGACCTCACTGTTCAACGACAGCGTTGCCAACAACATTGCCTACGGCGACCTCGCCGGCTGCCCTCGCGAGCAGGTCGTCGCTGCGGCCCAGGCGGCTTGCGCCGACGAATTCATCCGTGCCCTGCCGGATGGCTACGATACGCTGGTCGGCGAGAACGGCGTCCTGCTTTCCGGTGGCCAGCGCCAGCGCCTGGCAATCGCACGCGCCATTCTCAAAGATGCGCCGCTGCTGATCCTTGACGAAGCCACCTCGGCGCTCGATACCGAATCCGAGCGTCACATTCAGACGGCACTGGAAAGCGCCACGCAAAACCGAACGACGCTGGTGATCGCCCATCGTCTATCCACCATCGAACGCGCCGACCTGATCCTGGTCATGGAGCAGGGGCGCATCGTCGAACGCGGCAACCACGCCGAACTACTGCTTCAGAACGGCCATTACGCCCGTCTGCACGCACTGCAATTCGGCGAAAACGCCTGACGCAGAAACCCGGATTCAGACGCCGGGCAGACGTTCGTCGAGCCAGCGGTGGAGCGTCGAATCGGCCGGCCAGTTGCGCAGGAAGCGGGCCCGGTCGCGCCGCCAGGCACGGCGGAAGGCCGCCGCGTTGCGATGTTCGACGGTCGCGTCAAGATCGATCAGGAACAGCCGCCCGGCGTGCCACAGCAAGTTGGTCGCCTTGAGATCGCCGTGCGTGATGCGCACGCGATGCAGCACCGCAAACAAGGATTCGATCGCCGTCGCAAGCGGCGGCGGTGGTTCCTGGGCCGCATCGAGAACATGCAGCAGGTTGTCGCCCGGGCACCAGCCAGTGAGCAGAAAAGCCCGTCCGCGCAAGGGGCCAAACCGCTCTTCCAGCATCGCCAGCGGCGGTGGCGTGGCGATACCGTAAAAAGCAAGCCGATGCGCGGCCAGCCAGGAATGCCAGGCACGGCTCGGACGCCAGGCGCGCGACAGCGCATGGCGCCAGTGCTTGAGGTTGTAGCGCTTGATCACCAGCGGCGCGCGCCCCGTCTCGAGCGCAGCGACGGTACAGGTGCCACCGTCCTTGAGCAGACGACCGGCGGCAAGCGCCGCATCGGGATTGGTCAGCAAGGGTGCCAGCACATCATCGGCGGCACGCAAGTAGGTGGAAAAACGCCGCGCCGTACGGTCGACCGCAAACTGCGTGCAGTTGCGTAGCGTCTTGCCCAGAAAACGGCGCAAACGGCGCTGCCGGGAGGCCGTCACCGCCGCATCGAGCAACTCGGGATCGACCGGTCGGGCGTAAGCGGCGAGCAGGGCCGCACGCTGCGCGTCATCGGCAAGGGGCAGTTGCGAGAGGAAGAGCGCCAGGTTATCGACGCACTGACCAGGCGACGCGGCATGCACACCGTCCCCATCGATCAGCCACGGTGTCTCGCCGTGGAAAAGGAAGTTGCCGAGGTGCAGGTCATCATGCACCAGCCCGGCGCCGTGCAGGCGGCCGAGCAGGGCAAGCGACTCGACAAGGTGCCGGGTGTTTTCGTGAGTAGCCTCGAGCGCCTGCTCCAGCGTTATCGCACCATCCAGATATTCACTCAGCAACAGCACGGCGCCGTGCTGCTCAACCACCGTGAGTACGCCAGGCGTAGGCAGACCGGCGGCGCTCAGCGCTGCCAGACCGGCCTGCTCGCGCTGCGCATAGCGCGCTGCGCCAGCACCGAAGAACAGTTTGGCGAACACCGGCCGCCCCTGCCATTCTGCGACGCCGGACAGGCGCCGGCCGGGCAACCAGCGCAATACCGCGCGGAAATCGACCCGCCCGCCGTCGACCAGCGTCAGCGATGGCGGCGCCGGAGCGTTCCAGCCTGCGCCGCGCAGCGCGGCAAGCGGATCGTCGCTGGCGGCCGTCATTCGCGCCCCACGAAAAAGGCGAGGATTTTGCGGATTTTTCGCTTGTCTACTGCAGTCAGCCGTGTGCGGCCTGCGTAATCGAGATAGAAGCGCAACCGCTGGGTACGACTGAGCTGATATTTTGCAACTTTGTCGAGACAGGCAAGATCCTTGACGATCCGGTACTCCAGAAAAGGCTGCATCCAGAAAGCGCCGTTCGGACAGTCGATCAGATAGACCTGCGGCGACTCGCCACCGGTGACCAGCAGGTTGCGCCACTTGAGATCGTTATGCGCGAAGCCGTGCGCGTGCATGACGCGCGCGCAGGCGGCGACCTGCACCGATACGGCGGCGATCCAGCTGCGGTCACGCAGGCGGGCGTCAGCGGTTTTTGCCAGTTGCGCAAGGTCGACCGTATCGCGCAGTTCCTCGGTCACCAGGGCCGCACGGACGAAACGTCCGGCACGCCGCTCCTGCCCCCAGGCGACCAGCGTCGGCGTCGGCAGACCCCAGGCGTGGAAACGCTGCAGATTGCGCCATTCCTTGACCGCCCGCTGCGGCCCGAAGAGGTCGCGCAGGCCGAACCAGCGCCGCGCCAGCTTGCGCCGGCCGATGGTGTAGCGCTTGACGTAGTAGAGGATGCCGTCGAGGCGCAGACGGATCACCTCGGATTCGGGATCGACCGTCACCCGCTCGCCCTGCAGCGCGAACACCGCGTCGAGCGAGGCAAAAGCGCGACCGGCCTCGCCTGTCGCGTAGTCGGGATTGACCTGCCAGTCGATCATGCACCGTCTCCGGCCGGCTGATATTTCCGGCGGTATTTCGCAAGCAAGCGCTCACCCTCGGCATTGAGGTGAGCGATCAACGCCTGCTCGTCGCGCAGCACCTCACGTAACGGTCGACCGAAATAATCGCGCAAAAAGCGCAGCCGGTCGCGTTGCGTCAGGCCGATTTCCAGCGCCGAGAAGTAGAGCCCGGCGAGGTCCTTGTCGCGCCAGCGGCGCGGCGTCTGCCCCCGGATCTGGGCGCGGTGCAGGTCGATCACCGAGAGCTTGAGCGCGGCGGCGGTCGGCGCCGGGTCGAGGTGGAGCAGGAAGTGGCAGAGGTAGCAATCGCGGTGATTGACCCCACCGCGGTGCATGGCGCCGACCATCGCGGCGACGCGGCGGATCAGCGCGCGCTTGAGCGCCGGGGCTGGCGGCTGCGTCGGCCAGTCACGGCAGAAATCTTCCAGGCTGACGGTCGGCGCCAGTTCCTCGGTGACGATGAAGGAGTGCTCGCGCGCCGGGTTGGCGCCGCGGCGGCCGTAGACAACGGCGCACATGGTGTCGACGCCGAGTTCCTCCAGGCGGCGGATCGCCCGCCATTCGTTGCCGGCACCGAGCACCGGCAGACGCAGCGAGACGAGGTTCTTGACGATCTCGCCCCAGCCGACGCCGCGATGGATCTTGACGAAATAGCCGCGTCCTTCGACTTCCGTGCGGAAGGTGCGACGCCCGTCGAGTTCCCGGAAAATCTCGCCTTCCAGGCGGTCGACCGCGGCAAACGCATCCTGCCCGGCCCACAGGCGATCGAAGGGCGGCGCCAGCCTCAGTTCGTCGCGCACGGCCGCTCCTTGAGGATGATCCCGGCAGCGCGCTCGGCGTTGCTGTAGATGTCGGCGTGCTCGGCCCAGGCCAGCGCGTTGCGCTGCCAGGCGGCGCGTTGTTCACGGTCGACCAGGATTTTTTGCAAAAAACCGTCCATCGTCGCCTGCGCGAAGGGTTCCGGGATCACCCGGCCAGCCGCCGCCTCGTCGATGTAATGGGCGTAGCCGCAAACCGCCGAGCAGAGCACCGGCAAGCCGGCGACCAGCGCTTCGAGCAAGACCGTGCCGGTGTTCTCGTTGTAGGCCGGATGGACCAGCAGGTCGGCGCCGAGCAAAAAGCGCGGGATGTCGTCGCGGCCGGCCAGGATGTCGACCTGCCCGGCCAGCCCGAGGCCAGCCGCCATGCGCTGAAACTGGCTCGGCTCGTCCTGGCCGATGGCGATCAGCCGGGTGCGTCCACGCAAATCGGCCGGCAGGTGCGCCAGCGCCTGCAGCGAGCGGTCCAGGCCCTTGGTCTTGAAGCCGGAGCCGATCTGCAGCAACAACAGGTCGTCGTCGCCGAGACCGAATTCGGCGCGGAAGGCGGCGCGGATCGCCGGCGCCTCGGGCGGCGCCCGGCGGTCGCGGGCGATGCCCGGCGGCAGCAGGTGGAAACGCGACTTCGGCGTGGCGTAGTGCTTTTCGAAAAAGGGTTGCTGCACCTGCGAGATCATCAGGATTTCGGTGCGGCTGTCCGCCGCGAACACCGCCCGCTCATACGCCGCGAAATGCCGGTAGCGGCCGGACAGGCGGTAGAGCGGGTTGCGCAGCGTCTGCGCCTTCTCTTCGTAGCAGGGATCGGCGGCGAAATAGACGTCGAGCCCGGGCATCTTGTTGAAGCCGACGACGCGCTGCGCCGGTCGCTGCGCCAGGTCGCGCGCCACCCAGGCAGAAAACTTCGCGTAGCGGCGGGCGTTGGTCAGCGCCCGCACCGGCACCGTGACCACTTCGAACCCGGCCGGCACCTCGCCCTGCCAGGATAGCGTGTAGACCCGGATGGCGTGGCCGCGCGCCTGGCAGGCCAGGGCGATGCGCATGAAATCGCGCTGCAGGCCGCCGAAGGGGAAGTATTTGTAGAGGCAGAAAGCCAGTTGCATGAGCCGCGAAACACCAGGGGTCGCCAGCCGGCCAGTATCCTTGAGCCGGCAGCATTCGTCCAGACGGCATAAAGCCGAGAGGTAATTTATGTTTTGCTTTGTATTCTAGCCGGGTTCCCAACTACTGTCGCACCGGGCGGCACGCTCTTGGTCACCACGGCTCCCATGCCCACTACGGCACCACGTCCGATGATCAAGGGTTGACCAGGCCGCCCCTGCTTGATGATGGCACCTGCACCGATATAAGCGTGGTCTTCTATCACTACGTTGCCGTTGCATTTGACGCCGGGAGCAAAAGTCACGAAATCGCCAATCACGCAGTCATGCTCGACATAGCTGTAGAGATTCGCATGGAAATGCCTGCCAATCCGTATGTTGCTGGTTAACGTGACAAACGGGCAAAGAATGGCCCCCACCCCCAGGTGCACATCGTCCAACTGGACCACATTCTGAGCACGAACCTCGAAGAAACCAACGTTGTCGCCCTGACACCGATTCACCACTTGCTCGCGCACGGTACTGTTAGCAATCGCAATGTTGATATGCCTACTGCTCGCAGGTAGCGACAACCATTGCTCATAACTTAGTACAAAGTGGCCGTTCAATTGAGTGGCTTGGGGCTTGTCGTCAACAAAAACCAGTTGGTAAGCGTCGTTGCAGGCCAGCCATTGCTGGCGAGCGAGCGGCATGACGCCACGACCACAACCGCTTGCACCAAAAATAGCCACCTGTTTCATGATCACTTATCTCTAGTTTGGCCACCGGAGAATTTAGGCGCCGTAGCCTCCCCTTCGGCACTGATTCCTTCGCGCACAAGCACCTTTTTTACAGTCAGCCACAGTATCTTGATGTCCAACCACAGGCTGCGGTTGTCTACGTACCATACGTCAAGTTTGAACTTGTCTTCCCAACTGATCGCATTGCGGCCGTTCACCTGGGCCCATCCTGTGATGCCAGGGCGAACCTCATGACGACGAGCCTGATCAGAACTATATAGCGCCAGATATTCCGTCAGCAGAGGACGAGGCCCGACCAGGCTCATTTCTCCCTTCACCACGTTCAAGAGCTCGGGTAGCTCATCCAGACTGGTGGCTCGCAACCAACGGCCAAACGGCGTCAGGCGCACGGCGTCGGGCAGCAACTCCCCGCTGGGACCTCGCGCATCCGTCATCGTTCGGAATTTCACCATTTCGAACAGCTGACCGTGCAAGCCTGGGCGTATCTGACGAAAGAGAACAGGATTACCAAGGCGCTGTCGAATCGCTGCGGCAAGGAACAGCATCGGCACCCCAAGGAGCAGGAGGGCCAAGCTGGCCAACAGCACGTCCATGGTTCGTTTGATCATGCGCTGAATTGTCCGGTTATCGTTTCATGCCCGGGGAAGGCATCTCTCAATCCAATCCACCCAATGGTCAGCCAACTGTCTACGCTCAAACTGCTTACGCGCGAGGACTCGACTGCGCTCCCCCATCGCCCGCAAAGCGCCCCGATTATCGGCCGCCCGCTCCAAAGCGTCTGCAAACGCTACCGGATCGTCAGGAGGCACAACAAAGCCGCAACAATGCTCCGCAATCAAACCCGCCAGCCATCCAGGGTAATTATTGAGGACCGGCAAGCCTGCAGCAAGGTAATCGAAAAACTTGTTAGGCGATGTGCCGTAATAAAAGGCCGGCACGTTAGCCAACACCTGCAATCCAAGATCACTTGCTGCCATCAGGTCAGCCAATCGCGCCTTGTCGATCGGATCGTGGAAAACCAAGTTTTCCAGATTTTCACGCCGAGCACGCTCTTGCAAGGCGGGTTTGAGCGCCCCCTGGCCGATCAACAGCAGCTTGATGTCACTGCGCCCTCGCCGTCCAAGCTCGGCCGAGGCATTTAGGACAGCCTCCAATCCATTAGCAACACCATGGGTACCGGCGAATACCGCCAAAAGATCCTCTGGCGCCACCTCTGCGGGGCGCCACGGCTTCACTTCGACTGCGAATATATCGAGATCGCAACCGTTGGGTATCAAAGCGACTCGCTCACGCCGCACGCCACGACGCGTAATGCCTTCGACGATACCCGGCGACAAGCCGATCAATAACTGTGCCGAGCGGTAACTAGCCCACTCCAGCAACGACATCGCCATCAAAACCAAGGGATTCCGGATTACCCCCATCGCGCGGGGTAGCTCCGGCCAAAGGTCGCGTACCTCGAAGACGAACGGCTTGCCGCGCAACCAACGCGCAAAGATACCGGGAATACCCGCTGTCAGTGGGGTGGAAGTGGCAAACACGACGTCGTAACGCTCTGTGAATACGAGCGCTACGCTGCGAAAAGCAAACTTCAGAAAGGTGAGCACGCGTTGTCCGAACCGATCGTGATTAGAGTACTTTAGGTCGAACTCGACAACGTCAATGCCATCAACCAGTCCCCGCCGATAGCCGCGATGAAAAGGCTGAGCCAACCCTGTTTGAGCCCCCCCGTAGCTGCCACAGACCATGGTCACCCGATGGCCACGATCAAGCAGGCGGCGTGCCATTTCATAGGAACGAATACCAGCAGAACCACTAGGCGTGGAGAAATGCTGGTGAAAATAGAGAACTCTCATTTTGCCACCCGGAAGTATGTGCTTAGCGTGCCAGATTCATGCACCTCTACCTCAAGCACGGGTAGGGAAGTCTTTTCCAGGTAGTGGAGCGACTCCCAGCCTTCGATCAACGCGCATCTCACAATATGCATGCCTGCGTGAACAACCACCTGGCTCACTCCATCAGTAGCTCCGCAGCCGTCCAGCCGCCAAGCCCCGGGGGGAAGACGCCAACGTAGTACGGCTTTGCGCGTAAAGCCCCCTACCTCGTCATGCACGCTAAGACAGTCTGCATGAAGGCTAACGCGGCGGAGATGCCTAGCTCCCAACCGATCACGGTAACCTGCTGCCACATGCAAGCCACCGTCACGCTCTTCCAACGGCTCGAATTGCCTAGTCTGCAGCCAGTCTCCGAAGAGGAAACGCCCAAGTCGCGGCATCTGGTCACGATCATCGAACTGAACGGTGTTATGCCCGCCAGTTCCGCCAAAGTAATGCAGCCATCGCGCCTCGGTGTTATAGCTATAGCTCCCGGCATCGCGCAGATAGTTGATACCGGCGTACCAGAAATCCAGATGTAGCACATCAGCCTGACTGGGGCGGAAGCGAAAGCGCGGATAACGTAGAAGTGCCATACCAACCCCATGCCGCATAACGGCATAGCCCCCCTCATCGGCCAGAACACTACCAGGTGGCGGGGCCACTTTCTCGGGCAGCGGTACATTCAGCCACTGCAACGGATAATCCCAGGCCCCCGAATGGGCACAGGCCCTTTGACCCGCAAATAAAACCATCGCCAATTGTAGGCAGGGGCGATAGTCGCGATACGCAGTGTCTGTCAATGGCAACAACCTTGCACCGTCATTAGCTCCAAGATTTGGGCCATCACCGCTTTCCGGATCGATCACTTGCTGTAACCAGCGGACAGCAGCCCGAAGACGCGTCTGCAGTTTCGAGCTGAATAGCGGCAGATCCATATGCCGCCGCCAGATCTCTGCCATGCTGCACGTATCAAGCAGAACGCGGTGGTAATTCAGAGAGTATTGGCTGAAGCTCCCATCCCCCGCCACAAGGGTAGCCACCCGCTCTTCCAGCACGCGTCGCCCGGTTGCCGCCCAATACTCGGCCCCCCGCACACCCTGAGCCTGCAGCCAAGTACCACCAATGAAAAGCGCCGCAGCCTCAGATGTACCGTGATTGTTGTTCTGCCCCACTGCGTAGGAAAGAGTAGGAGCGATTCGCCGCATGTGTAGCCTGACTAACTCCAGCAGCCCTGGTTCAGGCTGCTTTGCCTGATCCAGAATCAGTGCGGTCATCGCCAAGTGCATGACGCGGATCGAGGCCTCTTGCCCGCACTTCCAGTTAGGTCCAAGGTAAGGGACGGAGTTGCGACACCAGTCAGCCAGCCAACTATTGAGCCGAGAAAGCTCCTGGCAATCGCCCTGCCGAGCACGCTGCGCCATGGCCAGAAGCCAATCCATCCGCGACAGTTCCCAAATCCGCTTGATATCCCCGAGCTGCGGGTCGAAATCCGGGATACTCCACCATGGCCGCTCCGAATCGTGAACCCTGGCGCCACTCAAAGGATCTGTTCGCCAATCAGGCGGCAAAGCGCCGACCATGATCGACCAACGTCCAAACAGGCTCGCTGAACTCCTCCAGTTCGTTACCGACGGCGCCACAATCGGCGGCAGTCCTTCGGCCACTGTGCGGAAGAACGGCCCTACTGGGGCGACACCGCGCAGACGTTGCACTGGGTGCACACACAGGCGCAAGGCAATTCTGTAGGCGACCACACGGACGATACTGACCAAGCCGAGAGCACAGGCAGTACGCAGCAGGGTTGGCAGACGGCTCATTGCTCGCGCAGTTGCTGCGCAGCCTCGAGTGTAATTTGAGCAACCTCAAAGAGTTCTTCCACGGGGATGGCGGGCACACCTTGTTGGAGCCCTTGCAGAAACGCCGCTGCACAGGCGCCCTGCCCCTTATCCTGCTTCCACAGATTAAACTTGCTGAATCCAGACCAGCCATAGCCTCGTAGGCTGCGAAAATTATCAAGTTGCAATACACGGCCGGCAGCAAAAACTTCAATCCGCTCTTTCGGGAAGCTCGCAGCACCATTCGCCAAGTACATGATGGTGCCAAACGAGCCGTCCTCGAAGCCCAATGTAAGGGACGCCTTGTCTTCTGCGACGTCCATGCCGGGAGTATCGCCCATGCGACGGGCCTGGATCGAAACGATCGGACTACCAGCAAGGAAACGCATCAAATCAACAAGATGACAGGCTTCACCGATAATGCGTCCTCCACCCACAGCACCGTCCTGCGTCCAGTGACTTCCCGGAATTGCTCCGGCATTCATTGTCATGAGGAAGGATTTGGGCTCCTTCACAGTCTCAAGCAACTTCTTCATCTTCTGCACCTGAGGTGCAAAACGACGGTTGAACCCAACCATCAACTGCGGCCCACAGCCTTCAGCATGCGCCCTATCAAAGGCGGACCGAACCTCCGCCAGCCCCCCTGCCTCGATAGCCAACGGTTTCTCGACAAAGACGTGCTTTCCTGCTCGCAAAGCCCTAGCCACCAACTGTGCGTGCGAATCATGGCGAGTGACTATGACCACGGTGTCGATAGATTTCTCCGCAAGCATGTAGTCGATATCTGTAGAGGCTTCGGAAAAACCAATTTTCCCCCCATGAATAACGCCACTGATGCCACTGGAAGTCACGATGGTGTGAAACTGGGCACCCGCAGCCTTGAAAGCAGGCATCAGAACGCGAGACGCATAGTTACCGGCGCCGATGAAACCCAAAACGGCACGAGAGGTATCGTAGTGCGCATCAGCACGCAAGGGAACACTACGCACCTGACGGTCGGGCGTTACAGAAGAATACTCAAGAAGGATACCCAAACCGCTCTTGTCTTCGGTAAGTCTCTGGTAAGCCGCAGGAGCCTCCTCGAATGGAAAACGCTGCGTGATCAATGGCTTAACATTGACAACGCCCCTCTCCAACATATCCAGAATAGCCTCAAAGTTGCGCTGTTCTGTCCAACGAACAAAGCCCAAAGGGTAATCCTGCCCCAACTCCTCGTAGGATGGATCGTAGCGTCCTGGCCCGTACGAACATGACACTTGAAAACTCAACTCTTTGGCATAAAAATCCGCACGATTTAATTCCAGTCCGGTGACGCCAACCAACACGATACGTCCGCGCTTACGACTCATGCGCGCAGCCTGGGTCACAGGATCACTGGATTTGGTGGAAGCGGTGATGATTACCCCATCCACGCCTTGCCCTCGGCTAAAGGCCGTAGCAACAGCAATGGGATCTTCACCCTGACCGGGATTGCAAGTTTCCGCGCCAAATTGGCGGGCCAACTCCAACTTACGTTCATCAAAATCAACTGCCAGCACCCGACACCCCTGGGCCCGTAGCAACTGGACAGTCAACAATCCGATCAGGCCCACCCCCGTAACCACGAAAGCTTCGCCCAGAGTCGGCTGGGCGAGCCGCATCCCCTGCAGGCCAATACTGGCCACTACCACAAAGGCAGCAGACTCATCGTCCACCCCTTCGGGAATGCGCGCACATAGGTTCTTGCCAACTCTAACGACATCGGCATGTGGGCCATTGGAGACCACTCGATCTCCTACCTTAAAGTCGCACACTCCGCTGCCTACCTGCGCTACGACACCCACATTGCAGTAACCTAGCGGTAAAGGCTGGGCGAGCTTTGACTGCACCGCCTCAAGTGTCGTCATCAGGCCATCGGCACGAATCTTGTCGAGCACTATACGAACTTTTTCAGGCTGCTGTCGCGCTTTTTCGAAATATGAAGCCCGACCAAAGTCAACCAACATACGCTCGGTACCCGCCGAAATCAGGCTCAGCGTGCTATGAATCAGCACGGTGTTCGGACCAGCGATTGGAGCAGGCGCCTCGGCGAGGTAAGTACCGCCTCTCGCCATGTCTTGGAGAACTTGTTTCATAGTAATCAGCCTTCAGGCAGCAACACAACTCCGGGCCAATGTTTGCCAAGTCAATCCGTTCAATACATCAATATTCGATTGAGACGGAGCTGGCATGCATGGAATGTTATCTATCGCAGTAGCAAGTGCCTTTATTTCAGGGGGCACGCTCACTAGCCCACTGAAACCGTTTTCGAATTCGCTGGTATCAAAATCAGAAGCCACCACCACGCGTACACCTTTCCCCAGCGCCTCAACCACCGTAATGTCGTAATCTCCAATATCGAGAGAAATCAGACAATCAGCCATTTTGAGTTGATTCAACAGCAGTTCGTCACTCACAGCCCCCAGAAAGGTAATACGATCTTTTTTGCTACTCTGACTAGCCAATGCTTTAAGGCGACATTCCTCTGGTCCCGTCCCGATGATCGTCAAATAGGCGTCTAAGGTGCACATCTCGAAAGCCGAAATCATAAGATCGATGCGCTTTTTACCAACCAATCGGTTAACTGATAATAGTTGCAAAGGACTTCCTACTTGACGCGGACTTGAAATCGCATCGTGGTCAATGTAAGAGACATCAAAAGCAGCACGACAAACCCGAGCATCCGCACGCTGGTAGATTAGTGAAACCTCCCATTGGACTTGCCGGGAAACGGTAAAAACCCGGTCCGCATTCCAGATCGCACGAAATTTCAATCTCGAGACAAGTTCATTCGTCCACCGGACCAAAGGGCCAAGCTTTGGCGGCGGCATCATAACTGTCTCTTTATATCCAGGTCGCGACGCAATGATTTTTTCAAGATGCTGTCGAAACACCGAAGAGTACCGGGTGATATCCGTCTTGAACTGATACATCTGACCGAATACGAAAACTCGATAGCGAAACTTTAGAAAACGAGAAATTAGATAGAGCTTAATCGCATCAAACTCGCTTTGGCATATAAGCAGCTCTGGTTTTTGTGACAGGATGATCCTGAACAGGGAAGTCATGCCCCAGAGCTTATTAAGCGCCTTCTTGAGATAGCCGGCTTTCGGCGAGAGTTCCTGGTGCGTACACAGCACATCTGACAAGTCGTAGCGACCGTCGAAACTAGCATCGGCGTGCATACGATCACAAACAATCTTCACGTCATGCCCATCAGCCCGTATTGATTGAACCGTCTCCAGAACAAAGCGTTCCCCACCACCTTTTTGCTCAAGACTTGATACAAACCACAAAATTTTCATGACGATATTTTCGATGGCATAGCCCCTTCCCGCATCCGGTACGCAATAACGCCGCCGCGAAGGAGTACAAGAGTGACAACAAGATTCGCTAGAAACCAACCAATCGCCCAACCTGAAATGCCGTAATTCCTAATAGAAAAGTACTGTAAAAAAGCATACCCAATGAGCAATCCACTGGTCCGCCACAGAATACCGCGGGTACTTTTTCTTAGCACCAGAACATCCCAGAACACCCCATTAAGCATATAGAGAACATAACCTGCAACAACGATACCTGACAGTACTGGCGTGAGAGCTACCTCTCTCTGAGTAAATAAAGGCGTTAACACCTGATATGCAACAGTAAGTCCAATAATCAGAGCAATTAATGTGAATACAGAATAAAGATTGCGACGAATCGAAATATTGATCCCGCGTTGCCCCCCAGCCCCCCCATCAGGTTGCCTCAGCACTCGCATGCTCACCGCACCAGAGAAAACCAACATAAGCGGCAACGCAAAACGTTCAAAAAATATTTTAACTGCAGCCATAGCCGAATATTCGGAAGCTGTACCAATTTCTCTGAATAGAGTGAAATCGATATTGACGAAAGCAAACGAGAAAAAATTGACTGCCACAAACGATGCAGTATTCCGAACCAAACTCTCCTGTGATCCAGAGGAAGAAGGCTGTGTCGAAAAAAGGCGCCATAGGCTAGGTCCGGAGACCCAAGCAGCTACGCCAAAGCCGATCGCCATGGCCAAAGCCATCCATAAGAATATTCTTGAGAGATCAGTTTCCTGAAAAGAAAAGGTCCAGAGGCAAAGCGGTACTGAAATAACCCAGGCGACAGAAGCCCGTATGGTTGCAGCAGTGGCGCAGGCAGCGCGAAGCAACGACAAAAGCATTGCCTGGAACTGCATGGCAACACCGAACCCGCCTACAGCCAACAAGAGGCACGTAGCCTCAAAGTCATATCCCAGCCATAGAATGACAATAATGCCCAATCCGCCCAGAAGCAGCAAACCAATAGCCAGGGAAGTGAGTAATGAGCGAACGTGACTCAGCAACGAGCCGTGGATGGACACCAGTCGGATCAAGGTTGCCGATATTCCGCCAAACAGCACCCCTCCGACCATCAGCGCAATACTCCACCAATATCCGAATTCCGAAAAAGAGCTTTCGTTCATGCTCCGCGACATCACCCCAAAAACCAGGATGGCGAGAAGAAAGTTACCTCCCTTGGCGACCACAAGGTTCACCAGATCCACAAGACGTGCGCTAAATGGAATACTCATAACCATTCAACACTTAACACTCTCTACAGAATGGATTTCTTTACCGGGCCTAAAATAATAGACAACCAATAAAATTGGCAACCATTTTATCGTCGCAAAGAAAAATCCAGAAAACTCCTTTTCGAACTGAAAAAGCAAAGGAAGAATATAAAGAGCAGTGATAAAAGCCCCGTCCGCCATCTGAGACCGAGCAACTCCACGCTGCACCGACACACAAACCACACCCAGAACAACACCGAAGACTGGCAATCCTGATGCACCGAATATCAGCAGCACATCCATAGCCATAGTCTTTGGAAAATCAACAAGCAAATCGGGAAGATAAAGATTTGCAATTTGCACACTCGGCGATGTCAGCAGCGAGCCCTTGATGGCCAAATATGCCTGTTGGTTGAAAAAAAAAGACCAATAGAATGAAAACAAATCGCGAATAGAAGAAAAATGAGGCTCCCACGGGTCCAAACCTCTATCGCCTATCCTATAAATAACATTCATTGTATCAATTCGATCAAGCATCAACTTGAGCGAGGCACTAAGCGCATCCCAGATACTATTTACCAAAACTCTGCCGTTACTCTCAACAACAACTTCACGCCATATTGTGTGCATCATTGCTGCGAAGAACAAAACCATACCGAGAAACATGTATCTCGCCGGGTTATTTCGCCCCCACGCCTTTCCGAAAACGCAGATCGCAGCCAATGCAAAGACAATCAATTGCATACGCGAATTGAGCAAAAAAAAAGCCATAAAGCTTGATATATATATCAAAAAAGTTACGCGATACAGTGAAATATGGGAGGCATCCTTTGGGGAATATCGCAAAACAATTCCTAGAAACAGGACAACAAAGACTGCCGACTCGACCGCAAGTCGATAGAAATACAACAGAAGTGTTGGCACCCCTGCTTGCACCGCCTGCAATTCTTCATGTCCCAGCCTTCGAAAAAGCAGCCCGTACTCGAGCGCAACCGTCCAAAAAACAGCCAATAGTGCAAGTAGAATTACAGGCAAAAAAGGAGACAGAATTGAAATTCTCAAAAGAGGCGCATTACACTTAACCGAATCCTCATTCCTCGAAAAAAAACGCATAACCGCAAAGAACGGCACCTCAAAAAGAAGAATATACAGAGACTGATAGTGCGCAAATAAACGATAGGAGTCAGCCCCCAAGCGAAAAAGATTAAAAGCAGGGAAAATATTCAATTGAGCAACAACAAGCAACCCAAAGAGTTGCATGATCAACCGCTCTTGATTCCATCGTATATTCAGAATAGCCAAACATACCGCAAGACTCGGCAGTACGATGCACAGAAATATTTCCACAACTCTCATCTACGCTCGGGCAACTCAATCTGCCACGGCAATCGACAGGGCATTCCAAGTATGAGTGTCAGGCTGGGCATCGATCGAAGGAAATGCCGAGATGCCAATACTACGGAACCCCGCCATCGACAAGAGCATAGAAAACTCCTGAGGAAAAAAATATCTTAGTCGGTGCACCTCGGTACTTTCACCAACGAGACGGTCACCCGCCAAAGTCCATAGCCGGATCGTGACATCAGCAGTATGCCGAAACACATCCAACTTCGTGCTGGCGCTTCGTATCGTTTTGCGCCCCCCCCCCTCGAAGACACGGATACGGTCGGATGGCCCCATGGTAAGAACCGTTGGTCCATACCAGAAATCGCAGATAAAAAGAGCTCCACGCTTGAGTTGGCGGCGAATGTTACGCAATGATTTGAGAACATCAGCGTTTTCGGCGAGATAACCAATCACGGCAAACATCATCACGCCCAAATCGTGCTCGTGGCCGCTTTCAAAATCCCTGGCATCGCCACAAAGCCACTGGGGCCCCCCCCCAGCGAGAGACAAACCCGCACATTTGAACGTAGCCACATCCAGCATGGCCTGTGAGAGATCAACGCCGGTCACACGATAACCGCGCCCGGCTAACTCGATGGCATGTCCCCCAGTGCCACAACCAATATCCAGGACGGATGTTGGAACATGTGCAGCGTAGCGCTGGACCGCCTCTTCGATAAGATCACATTCACCCGAGTAGTCCTTCTCGGAATAAAACTGGTCGTATTGGCCCGCGTAATGGCTTTTAAATACAGTCAAGATACCCGCCCCTTTTTTTGTACATGCACCCTGTTGTGAAAGTGATCACCGGACGTAGCGTTTCAGGATGGACAAGAAGTTTTCGACCACATACTCCAGTTCCACTTGGGAGATGTCGGGCCCGGTCGGAAGGTAAAAACTGGCGTACGCAACCTTGTTTGCGTTCGGGCAATCCTCTTCTCTGGTCCAACCCCGGTCAATGAATATCTTCTGTAGGTTATACGGAATGAATCCTTCCCGGGTTTCCACACCAACTGCCTTTAGATCGGCCATGATAGCGGCACGGTGGAGCACCAGATGCTCCTTTAGCACAACGTGATACATCCAATAGACCGACTTCGCCCAACTTTTTTCGCCAGGAAGAATCAGATGGTCTGACAGATTGGAAAATGCAGCCGTATAAAACCGCGCAATCTCACGACGTCGCTCAACCAAAGCTTCCGCGCGCAACATCTGACCGCAGCCAAGTGCTGCTTGCAGGTTAGTCATGCGGTAGTTGAAGCCAATATCCTCATGCATGAACTTGTTATGGGTTCCGAACGCCAAGGCCTTCAGACTGCGCGCCTTAGCCGCAATTGCCGGGTCATTGGTAGTCAACATCCCCCCCTCCCCAGTAGTCAGCACTTTGTTCGCAAAGAAGCTGAACCCACTTGCATGCGACAACCCTCCAACCTTCCGCCCTTTGTACAATGCGCCATGAGCCTCGGCGCAATCCTCAAATACAATCAAGTTATTCGCGCGGGCAATCTCATCGACCGAATCCATATCCGTAGGGTGCCCAAACAAATGGACCACCATGATCCCGCGCGACTGTGGCGTTAGCTTGCGCCGCAAGTCCTCAGGATCCATCGTCAGCGTATCGGGGTCTATGTCCACGGGTATGGGCTTTGCGCCGCAATACAGCACCGCAAAAAAAGACGCCATATTCGTCAACGTTGACACCAAGATTTCATCGCCCGCCTTAATGCCGGCAGCCGCAAGCGCAAGATGCAAAGCGGTTGTCCCGTTTGAGCAGGAAACCGCATGCTTCACGTCACAAAATGCAGCAAACTCCGCCTCGAAGCGTTCAATAAACTGACCGTACACCCCCGAAACAGCGTTCTCTCGCAACGCCTGATTGACAAAGTCCACCTCTTGCGGACTGACTTGTGGACGAGAAACAGGAACTTGCATGGGCACTCCGATTAAGGCGCAATCAGCGGCTCTGAAAGCCGGAATGTATCGTTCTCGTATTGGCTCCCGGCCCTGGGCCCTTTCGTTAAAATCAAGACCTCAGCGTCCGTTAATCCTTTTAGTGCATGGCGCTCTTGCTCTCTTGTCACGGCGAAATCACCGGCGGTAAGCACACGTTCAACTTTATCGCCCCCCGGAAGCTGCGTCGCAAGCAGAATCTCGCCTTTAATCACATAGTTCCACTGCACGGTTCGCTCGTGGTAATGATTTGCCCTGACAGCACCTTTGGCGAACGTAATAAGGGTTACAGCATTTATGTCGTCATCAGCGATCAAGTCGGTGATGGAACCGCGCGCATCGATATGCGCAGGCTGAATTTTGATGAGTTCCACGGCAGGATATCTCCGATAATTAATGGGTCGCGTTATTCAAGGTCTCAACCTGAGGCACATAAAATTCCAACCCCAAGTGACTCAGCTTGGCTTGAAGCATGGGGGCAATGTTCCATGGCAAAATCAAAGCATGCGTGGCAGCCTCATCAATGTCTTGATCTGCGATGATTGGAATATGAGAGCCAGGTGTCATTTTCCCGATTTTCAAAGGCGAGGCATCTGCAACATACGCAATCACGTCAGCGTCAAGTCGGCAGTAGTTCAGGAAAGTATTCCCTTTCGTCGCAGCCCCGATGCCAATGATCTTTCCACCCGCCAACTTGATGTTCGCAAGATGAGCAACTACCGTAGTTTTCACCTTACGAACCCTTTCCATGAAAGCACGAAAGGTTTCCGCTTCATACAAGCGAAAACTTCGCTCGTTTTCAATCATCGACTCAACCACCTGGGCATGCGTACCGCCCAATCGAGTGTAGACGCGGATAGAGCCACACATGTAGTCAAGTCTGTCCACTTGAAAGATTGAAAATCCACTGCGCTGCAATGCAGCAGACAGTGGCTGGATTCCATAATAATGAACGTGTTCGTGATAAATCGTATCGAAAGCAGTACCTTGAACCAAATCGAGAAGATAGGGCACCTCAAAAACAAATACTCCATCCTCTGCGAGAACCTGCTTTGCGGTCTCAAGAAGCGCACCGAGGTCGTCGGCATGATTCAAGACATTAGCACTCAGCAGCACTTGCACCGCACCCAGGCCCTTGAGGTGCTCCACGATAGCTGTCGAAAAAAAGTCGTTGATAGTCGGCACGCCAGCCTTGATAGCCAGCGCAGATATGTTGCCAGAGGGTTCAACCCCAAGCACATTGTCATACCCCACCCCTTGGAAATGAGAAAGCAGGGTTCCAATATTGCTTCCTATATCAACAATCAGACTATTCTTTTCGGGCTGCTTGACCGCCAGGACTGCATCTGAAAACTCTTTGAAATGCGCTATCGAGACCTTTGAATTCGATGAATCGTAGCTGTAGTCCTGCTTCTGATAACGCTCAACGGCTGAGACGGAATAAAGAGTGAAGACATGACCACAAGACCGGCAAAGTCCAAGTTGAAGAGGCACAGAAACTTCAGGCCCGAGAAGGAGCTCTTCTGGCAAGAAAGTATCCGCCAACGGATGAAATCCAAGATCAACGACCTTTTCAATATGCTCCGATTGGCAGAGCCGACATTTTTTTATCTTCATCTGACCCACCCTCAGAACAAGGAGCGCCGACGCTGTGTCGCTGCACGCAACTCGGCCTCTGCCTCTGCCAGATCGGCATCGACCATTTCGTTCACCAGCTCAGGAAAACTGACTTTCGGCGACCAGCCAAGCTTCGCTCTGGCCTTGCTGGCATCGCCAAGTAAGGTATCTACCTCGGCTGGCCGGAAATATCCGGGATCGACTCCGACGACGAACCGGCCATCCGGCAAGTACCCTTTCTCATCCACCCCTTCTCCCTCCCATCGGATCAGCATACCAAGGCGATCGGCGGCCCGAGTGACAAATTCTCGTACTGAATATTGGGCGCCAGTAGCGATAACGTAATCCTCAGGCTTCTCTTGCTGCAGCATCAGCCACTGCATCTCCACATAATCCTTCGCATGCCCCCAATCGCGCTTTGCATCCAAGTTACCCAGATACAGGGCCCTCTGCGTGCCCAACTTGATGCGAGCTAAAGCACGGGTGATCTTACGGGTAACGAACGTCTCTCCACGGACGGGAGATTCGTGATTGAAAAGAATGCCATTGCATGCGTACATGCCATACGACTCTCGGTAGTTAACTGTAATCCAGTAACCATAGAGCTTTGCCACAGCATAAGGGGAACGCGGATAAAAGGGAGTCGTTTCTTTCTGAGGAGTCTCTTGTACCAAACCGTATAACTCTGATGTTGACGCCTGATAAAAACGCGCCGTTTTCTGCAAGCCGGTAATACGCAGTGCTTCCAGCATTCTCAAGACACCAACCGCGTCAGAGTTGGCTGTGTACTCGGGCTCTTCGAATGAGACGGCGACATGACTCTGCGCGGCAAGGTTATACACTTCGTCCGGCTGAGATTGCTCAACAACCCGCAACAAGCTAGAGGAATCCGTCATGTCTCCGTAATGCAACACCAAACGGCCAGGATGCTCATGCGGATCCGCGTACAAATGGTCAATCCGGTGTGTATTGAACAGGGAAACCCGTCGTCTTATTCCATGAACGGTATAGCCCTTTCTAAGAAGGAACTCCGCCAAATAGGCGCCATCCTGCCCCGTGACCCCCGTGATAAGCGCTACCTTGGACATGCTGTGATTTAACTCGTAAGCAAATTACAAAAATCCAGTGTCCAATCCTGATCGGTCGGACAACAAGACCCCTTGAAAACAGCGTGCGGCACCAAGTAGACAAAGATGTCTGCCTCTGCACATGCCCGTGAAACATCCACCAGCAAAGCCTGTTCGTTAAACCCACCTGGCAGCGCATTGACAAAAGGCTCTACGATCAACAACTGTCCCTCGATAGTTGCATTCAGCGCACGGCAAATTTCAAGGGCTGGGCTCTCACGCAAGTCATCAATGTCCGGTTTGAACGCCAGACCGAAGCAAGCTATCTTAAGCTCGCTCGCTTGCTTGTTCGGATTCAATGCAAAAAACCGATCGACAGCATCTTTGATTTTGGCCACAACCCAATGAGGCTTACTGTCGTTGACATGACGAGCAGTACTAATCAAACGCGCATGTTCGGGGGTCTTACTGACGATAAACCAAGGGTCAACGGCGATGCAATGCCCACCAACCCCAGGCCCTGGCTGAAGAATGTTTACACGAGGGTGCCTATTGGCCAGCTTGATCAATTCCCAGACATTGATACCGAGCTTATCGCAGATAATTGACAACTCGTTGGCAAATGCGATGCTAACGTCACGAAAACTATTTTCTGTAAGTTTGCACATTTCAGCCGTACGAGCGGTTGTAATAACGCAATCACCCTCAACAAAAACCTTGTAAAGCCTTGACGCCGCCTCAGAACACCGAGGCGTCATCCCACCGATCACGCGATCATTTTGCACCAACTCCCGCAACACATGCCCAGGCAGAACGCGCTCAGGACAATGAGCAACACGAATATCAGCAGCCTCCCCGTGAGTTTGCGGAAAAGTCAGGTCAGGGCGGAATTCAGCCAGCCAATCAGCCATCTGTTCGGTAGCACCAACCGGCGAGGTCGACTCCAGAATAACCAAATTACCCTTGCGTAGAACCGGGGCAATTGAACGGCAAGCCGACTCAATGTAGTCCAGATCTGGCTGGTGACCATCCTTAAACGGAGTGGGCACAGCAATAAGGAACGCATCTGCCGGCTCGGGGTTCATCGTGGCACGCAGATATCCCGCCCCAACCGCAGCGCGAACCATAGCATCAAGATCGGGTTCGACGATGTGAACATGACCGCTGTTGATGGTATTCACAACCTTCTGATTGACATCCACGCCAATTACACACTTTTGGCGACTAGCAAAAACTGCCGCTGTTGGGAGTCCAATATAACCAAGGCCGATGATGGAAATAATGTCGAAGTTCATAAGGCATCCGTCCGTCGTTTTTCTGAATTGTTGGCACCACTGCCAACAAAAAACTTCGCCAAAGCATCGATGACACGACCACAAGCACGACCATCACCATAGGGATTATGCGCGACACTCATGCGGCGCGAAGCCTCCGGATCTGTAAGCAACTCGGCAAGCCCCGCCACAATTGCCTCGACCTCAGTACCGACCAACTTCACGGTGCCCGCCAGAACAGCCTCGGGCCGCTCGGTGGTTTCGCGCATCACTAGAACAGGCTTGCCAAGCGCGGGGGCCTCCTCCTGAATACCTCCGGAGTCCGTCAAGATAACGTGAGCGCGCTCCATGAGATAAACAAAAGGCAGGTAGTCCTGTGGCTCAATGAGGTGAACATTGGAAATACCCGCAAGCAGTCGGTTAACCGGTTCACGCACCTGTGGATTCAAATGCACAGGGTAGACAAGATCGACCCAGGGAAATGCCTGCGCAGTCTGGGCGAGTGCTTGACAGATTCGTTCAAAGCCAGCCCCGAAGCTCTCGCGTCGATGCCCGGTAATTAGAACTAGCGGAGCCGCAGATCGCAGGAAGGAAAAGCGCGCCGCCTGCGATTGCTGCAAGGCACTATCTCGCCGAAGCCGACCGACCACTTCGAGAAGCGCATCGATAACGGTGTTGCCTGTGACAAATATGGTTTGGGGCGCCACGCCCTCGCGCAACAGGTTTTGTTGTGCGTTATCGGTTGGCGCGAAGTGCAAGGCCGCCAGCGCTCCGGTAAGTTTGCGGTTGGCCTCCTCCGGCCAGGGAGCATAGAGATCACCTGTACGCAACCCGGCTTCGATGTGGCCAACAGGGATACGTTGATAGTAAGACGCCAGGGTGGCGGCCAAAGTGGTGGTCGTATCACCATGCACAAGCACCAACTCTGGCTTTACCTCTGCAAGAATGCTGCGAAGACCTTGAAGGATGCCCGATGTAATATCGGTGAGATCCTGGCCGGGTTGCATAATTGCCAGATCGTGATCCGGACGAATGGCGAACAACTCGAGCACCTGATCAAGCATTTGACGATGCTGACCTGTGACGCAGACTCTTACGTCAAAGCGAGCATCAGCATGCAAGGCCTGAACCAACGGGGCCATTTTTATGGCCTCCGGGCGAGTTCCAAACACGACGAGAACCCGCGGCCTCATGACAGGCCAGACCCGCGTGCACTACGACAAAAGCCTCCCTCAAACGGCACATTACCAGACTTAAATTGACCAGCGCTCCGGCGCAAAAAACGCAGGAAATCACTCTGGCCCGCCTCTCGGAACCCAACCAATTTCGACAATGGAAACACGAAGCTCAAGATAATTTAGAGAGGGTTCGCGGCGGAATTTGACGATCAGCAAGCGCGACCAGCGGTTTCAACAGGGAATCCGGAGCAAAACATGACAACCGACGCTGCCACCCCTTCGACGGACGGAGCGAACTATGCCATAGCCGCATGGCTTTGAGAAAGGTTTTTTGCCAAACACGGCACGACCATACCCCCTTCTTCACTTCGACCGCAATGAGGTGAGTGACGCAATCCTGGCACCGAATCAGCCCCCCCCCCCCCCCCCCCCCCCCCCCCCCCCCCCCCCCACCCCCCCCCCCCCCCCCCCCCCCCCCCCCCCCCCCACCACCAAAAACAAAAACCAGCAGAAGCGGGGCTATTGTTGTTGTTTTTGGGTGT
>NZ_RBXP01000014.1:0-240554 GCF_003634965.1 Azonexus fungiphilus
CCGCTGGTTTTCGGGGTCCCCCTGAGAGGCGCTGAGCAACGCAGGCGGTCCGGGGGAAGTCGGCTGGCGTTGTCTGAGCCGCGCAGCGGCGAGTTCAGCCAGCCGCCCGGAGCGTCGAGTAGCGCAAGGGACCCCGCGTAGCGGGGCGCCGACCTGGGGGGCGCCTTTTCTTTGGCTACTTTCTTTTGGCGAAGCAAAAGAAAGTAAGCCCGCCGGTCAACGGCGGAACCCAGCGGTTCAGAAATCCCCATCCCCATCACATCCGGAAAATCCCGAACTTCGTCACTTCCGCCGGCGCGTTCATCGCCGCCGACAGCCCCAGACCGAGCACGCGCCGGGTGTCGGCCGGATCGATGATGCCGTCGTCCCACAGCCGCGCCGAGGCGTAGTAGGGATGGCCCTGCGTCTCGTACTGCTCGCGGATCGGCGCCTTGAAGGCGGCTTCCTCTTCCGCCGACCAGCTGCCGCCCTTGGCCTCGATGCCGTCGCGCTTGACGGTGGCGAGTACGCCGGCCGCCTGTTCGCCGCCCATCACCGAGATGCGCGCGTTCGGCCACATCCACAGGAAGCGCGGCGAGTAGGCGCGGCCGCACATGCCGTAGTTGCCGGCGCCGAAGCTGCCGCCGATGACGACGGTGAATTTCGGCACTTTCGCGGTCGCTACCGCCGTGACCATCTTGGCGCCGTCGCGGGCGATGCCGCCGTTTTCGTACTTGCGGCCGACCATGAAGCCGGTGATGTTCTGCAAAAAGACGAGCGGAATGCCGCGCTGGGCGCAGAGTTCGATGAAATGCGCGCCTTTCAGGGCCGACTCGCTGAACAGGATGCCGTTGTTGGCGACGATCCCGACCGGGTAGCCGTAGATGCGCGCAAAGCCGCAGACCAGCGTCGTGCCGTAGCGCGCCTTGAATTCGTCGAATTCGGAGCCGTCGACGATGCGGGCGATGATTTCGCGCACGTCGAAAGGCTTCTTGGTGTCGGTCGGGATCACGCCGTACAGCTCTTCGGCGGCGAACAGCGGCGCGCTGGGCGCGGTCAACGTGACCGGCGGCGTCTTTTTCCAGTTCAGGTCGCGCACGATGCGCCGGGCGATGGCCAGCGCGTGCGCGTCGTTCTCGGCCAGATGGTCGGCGACGCCGGAGATGCGCGTATGCACGTCGGCGCCGCCGAGGTCTTCGGCGCTGACGACCTCGCCGGTCGCCGCCTTGACCAGCGGCGGGCCGCCGAGAAAGATGGTGCCCTGGTCGCGGACGATGATCGACTCGTCGCACATCGCCGGCACGTAGGCGCCGCCGGCCGTGCATGAACCCATGACGGCGGCGATCTGCGGGATGCCGGCGGCCGACAGGTTGGCCTGGTTGAAGAAAATGCGGCCGAAGTGCTCCTTGTCCGGAAAGACCTCGTCCTGCATGGGCAGGAAGGCGCCGCCGGAATCGACGAGATAGATGCACGGCAGGCGGTTTTCCAGGGCGATTTCCTGGGCGCGCAGGTGCTTTTTGACGGTCAGCGGGTAATAGGTGCCGCCCTTCACCGTCGCGTCGTTGGCGACGATCATGCATTCGACGCCTTCGACGCGGCCGATGCCGGCGATCACCGAGGCGGCCGGGACGTCGCCGCCGTACATCCCGTACGCCGCGAACTGGCCGATTTCGAGGAAGGGCGTACCGGGGTCGAGCAGGGCGCTGACCCGTTCGCGCGGCAGCAGCTTGCCGCGCGCCAGATGCTTCTGGCGCGCCGCTTCCGGGCCGCCGAGGGCGATCTTCTCGACCTTTTCATGCAGGTCGGCAACGACCGCCTGCATGGCCGCCGCGTTGGCCTGGAAGTCGGCCGAACGCGGGTTCAGTTGGGATTTCAGGATGGTCATGTCTCCTCGCTTCTTTTATCTGTGCGTTACCTGAAAACGAAAAACGGAAGGGCCTACAACTGCCTTTCCTCCTTGAGCCATTTGCTGACCGCCTCTGGCCGGTAGCTGGCCATGGCGCCGAGCAGTGCCTCGCTGTCGCTGTCGCACAGCGCCATCGCCCGGTTCTGCTCGCGCAGGAAACCGGCGGTGACGGCCTGGTCGAACATCGCCAGCAGCGGATCGTAGAAACCGCCGACGTTGAGCAGGCCGACCGGTTTCACGTGGAACCCGAGCTGGCCCCAGGTCAGCACCTCGCAGTACTCCTCGAAGGTGCCGAAGCCGCCGGGCATGGCGATGAAGCCGTCGGCCAGTTCGGCCATGCGCGCCTTGCGCGTGTGCATCGAATCGACGATTTCGAGCCGGGTCAGCGCCCGGTGGTCCACCGGGCGGCCGGCGACCTCCTTGCCGACCAGCGCTTGCGGGATGATGCCGATGACCGTGCCGCCGGCCGCCAGGCAGGCGTCGGCGACGGCGCCCATGAGGCCGACGTTGCCGCCGCCATAGACCAGCTGGATGCCGCGTGCGGCGAGGAGCCGTCCGAGCTTTTCGGCCTCGGCGCGGAAGATCGGTTGATTGCCGGCGTTGGAGCCGCAAAAGACGCAGATGCTTTTCATGTTTCTCGTTTGCTGATTAAAAACCGCCGCTTTCGAGCCAGCGCTCGAGCTGCGGCAGGCGGTCGGCGCCGAAGAAATGTTCGCCGTCGACGATCACGTGCGGTGAGCCGAAGACGCCGGCGGCCAGCGCCTGCTCGCATTCGTCCTTGAGTCGGGCCTTGATTTCCGGGCTTTGCAGCGCGGCGGCGAGAGGTTCACGGTCGACGCCGAGTTGGGCGGCAATTTCAAGGACGGTGTCGGGGGCGGAAATGTCGCGGTCGTCGACGAAGAAGGCGTTGAAGACGGCGTGGGCAAAGCGCCGGGCCTGCGCGCAATCGCGGCCGTGCAGCCAGTAATAGGCGCGGGCGGCGTTCTGCGTCGGCAACGGGAAGCGGCTCGGCATCCGGTAGGGAATGCCGAGGAAGCGGGCCGAGCGGGCGAAGTCGTGCAGCATGTACTTGCCCTTGCTGCTGATGCCGTCGGCCGGCGGGCGGGAGCCGGTGGCCTGGAAGATGATCCCGAGCAGGATCGGGTGCCAGCGCACCTGGCGGCCGAAGCGGGCGGCGAGGGCGTCGATCCTTTCAGCCATCAGGTAGCCGTAGGGGCTGGAGAAATCGAACCAGAAATCGATCGCTGACGGTGTGCTCATTCGTTTCTCCTCAAAGTTTGCGGTCGACCGGCGTTTTTGCCTGTTTTTGCCGGTCGACCGTGAAACCGCCTTACTCGGCGGCGATGCTGCGCCCGATCACCAGACGCTGGATGTCGTTGGCGCCTTCGTAGATCTGGCAGATGCGCACGTCGCGGTAGATGCGCTCGACCGGGAAGTCGCTGGTGTAGCCGACGCCGCCGTGGATCTGGATGGCGTCGGAGGCGATCTTCTCGGCGGCTTCGGAGGCGAACATCTTGGCCATCGAGGCTTCCTTCAGGCAGGGCTTGCCGGCGTCCTTGAGCTGGGCGGCGCGCCAGACCATCAGGCGGGCGGCGTCGAGCAGGGTGTTCATGTCGGCCAGCTTGAAATTGACCGCCTGGTGCTCGATGATCGGCTGGCCGAAGGTGACGCGCTCCCTGGCGTAACGGACGGCGGCCTCGAACGCGGCGCGGGCCATGCCGATGCTCTGGGCGGCGATGCCGATGCGGCCGGCTTCGAGGTTGGAGAGGGCGATCTTGTAGCCTTCGCCTTCCTTGCCGAGCAGCGCGGAAGCGGGCACGCGGCAGTTTTCCAGGATGATCTGCACGGTGTCGGAAGCGTGCTGGCCCATCTTGTCCTCGGTACGGCCGACAATGAAGCCCGGCGTGCTGGTCGGGATCAGGAAGCAGGAAATGCCCTTCTTGCCGGCGGCCTTGTCGGTCACCGCGAAGACGATGGCCATGTGCGCGTGCTTGCCGGTGGTGATGAACTGCTTGACGCCGTTGAGCACGAAATGGTCGCCGTCACGGTCGGCGCGCGTGGTGATCGCGGCGGCGTCGGAGCCGGTGTGCGGTTCGGTCAGGCAGAAGCAGCCGAGCTTTTCGCCGCGGGCGAGCGGCTTCAGCCATTCTTCCTTTTGCGCATCGGTGCCGTACTTCATGGTGATGCCGCAGGCCAGCGAGTTCTGCACCGAGACGATGGTCGAGGTGGCGCCGTCGCCGGCGGCGATTTCTTCCAGCGTCAGCACCAGCGACATGTAATCCATGCCGGCGCCGTCCCACTCCTCGGGCACGACCATGCCCATGGCGCCGAGTTCGCCGAGCTCCTTCAGCGCTTCGGCCGGGAAGCTGTGGTTCTTGTCCCATTCGGCGGCGAAGGGGGCGAGGCGCTCCTGCGCGAAGGCGCGCATCGAGTCGCGGATCATTTCCTGTTCTTGCGTAAGAATCATGCTGTTTTCTCCAGAGTTGTTTTTTGTACGGTGGTCAGCCAGACGCCGGCAATCACCAGCAGGCCGCCGAAAAGCACCGGCAGGCCGAGGCGTTCGTCGAGCAGCACGGCCGCCTGCAGGACGGCGAAGACCGGGACCAGATTGATGAAGACCGAGGCGTGGCCGGCGCCGAGCTGGTGCACGGCGGCGGTGAACCAGGTGTAGGCGATGGCGGTGCCGAAAATGGCGAGGAAGAGCATGCCGCTCCACACCCGCCACGACCAGGCAGCAAGGTCGACGCCGCCCTGCACCAGCGCCGCCAGGCCGAGCAGGATGGCGCCGGTGAAGCAGGCGTAGAGCGTCGTCGCCAGTGCCGAAAAGCGGCCGGTGGCCTGCCAGCCGATGAAGGTGTAGGCCGTCCAGCAGGCGACGCAGCCGACGATCAGCCATTCGCCGATGCCGACCGTGCCCTGCAGCAGGGCCAGCGGATCGCCGTTGCCGATCACCGTCAGGCAGCCGGCGAGTGCCACCGCGCAGCCGAGGGCCTTGCGCCGGTTCATGCCTTCCTTGCCGATGGCCCAGGCGAGCAGCACGATGACCACCGGGTTGAGCGCGACGACGAGAGCGCCGCGCCCGGCCGGGATGTGCTGCAGGCCGAAAAAGAAGCACAGGCCGTAGAGGAAGATGCCAAAGAAGCCGAGGGCCCAGACCAGACCCCATTCCTGCCGGTCCTTCGGCAGCGGGATGCCGCTGCCGCCGGCGAGCATGACGCCGCCGACGACCAGGCCGGCGACGACGAAGCGCATGGCGGCGACGGCGATCGGGGCACTGAGTTCCTGGGCGATCACGCGCCCGGCAATCCAGGTGCCGCCCCACATCGCCATCGCTGCCACCAGCTTGACGTAGGTCAGGGTCCGGGCCGACTGCGGCACTTAGAGCATTTCCACCGCGAGGGCCGTGGCTTCGCCGCCGCCGATGCAGAGCGAGGCGACGCCGCGCGTCAGCCCGTACTTCTTCAGCGCGCCGAGCAGCGAAACGACGATGCGGGCACCGGACGCGCCGATCGGGTGGCCGAGCGCGCAGGCGCCGCCATGCACGTTGACCTTGGCCGGGTCGAGCTTGAGGTCGTGCAGCGCGGCCATGGCGACCACGGCGAAGGCTTCGTTGACCTCGAAGAGATCGACCGATTCGGCGGTCCACCCGGTTTTTGCGAACAATTTCTGCATCGCGCCGACCGGTGCCGACGGGAACAGCGCCGGCACGCCGGCATGCGTGGTGTGGGCGACGATGCGGGCAAGCGGGGCAAGGCCGAGCTTGGCCGCCTGCGATTCACGCATCAGCACCATCGCGGCGGCGCCGTCGGAAATCGACGAGGAATTTGCGGCGGTGACCGTGCCGTCCTTCTTGAACGCCGGCTTCAGGGTCGGGATCTTGTCCACATTGACGGCGAACGGACCTTCGTCCTTGTCGATGACGACGTCGCCCTTGCGGCCGGCGACGGTGACCGGGACGATTTCCCAGGCGAAGGAACCGTTGTTGCTGGCCTCGATGGCGCGGGTCGTCGATTGCACGGCGTAGGCGTCCTGGGCTTCACGGCTGAAGCCGTAGCTGGCGGCGCATTCCTCGGCGAAGGTGCCCATCAGGCGACCACGCGTTTCCTTGCCGTAGGCGTCCTCGAGGCCGTCCATGAACATGTGGTCGATGACCTGGCCGTGGCCGAGGCGGTAGCCACCGCGGGCCTTGGGCAGCAGGTAGGGGGCGTTGGTCATCGACTCCATGCCGCCGACGACGGCGACGCCGTAGGAACCGGCGAGCAGGCCGTCGTGGCCGAGCATGGTGGCTTTCATCGCCGAGCCGCAGACCTTGTGGATGGTGGCGCAACCGGCCGACAGCGGCAGGCCGGCCTGCAGCGCGGCCTGGCGGGCCGGGGCCTGGCCCTGGCCGGCCTGGAGGACGCAGCCCATCAGGACTTCGTCGACCAGGTTGGCGTCGATGCCGGCGCGGGCGACGGCGGCCTTGATCGCTTCGGCGCCGAGATTGGCGGCGGTCAGGCTGGAAAAGCCGCCCTGAAAGCTGCCCATCGCGGTGCGGGCGGCGGATACGATGACAATCGGGTCGTTCATGCTGTTTTCTCCTTGCGGTTTGTTATGGGTAATGGGTTGCGGAACAATCTCAGGCGTCGAGTGCCAGCAGCGCCGCTTCGTAGCGGGTCGGCAGGTCGGTCGGCGCGTCGATGGTGATGCCGAGGTCGTGCATGTGCCCGTCCTTGAGACCGTAGATCCAGCCGTGCACGGTCAGTTGCTGGCCGCGCTGCCAGGCATCCTGGACCACCGGGTTGTGGCAGACGTTGACCACCTGCTCGAGGACGTTGAGCTCGCACAGGCGGTCGTGGCGTTTTTCCGGCGGCAGCGCGTCGACGGCGGCGAGATGCTTGTTGTGCACATCGTGCACATGCCGCAGCCAGAGGTCGACGACGCCGACGCGGGCGCGGTTGAGGGCGGCGAGCACGCCACCGCAGCCGTAATGGCCGACGACCATGATGTGCTTGACGCGCAGCACATCGACGGCGTACTGGATCACCGACAGGCAGTTGAGGTCGGTGTGCACGACGACGTTGGCGACGTTGCGATGGACGAAGACCTCGCCCGGCAGCAGGCCGACGATCTGGTTGGCCGGCACGCGCGAATCGGAGCAGCCGATCCACAGGAATTCCGGGTTCTGCAACTGCGCCAGCTTGTCGAAGTAGGTCGGGTCGATCTCGCGCATCTGGCGGGCCCAGGCGCGGTTGTAGTCGAACAGGTGGCAGAGGTTCTCGTTGCAGTTTTCTTCTTCCGACCAGTTGTCGAGGTCGAGTGCGAGGAAGATGGTGTTCTCGACCGGCGTCGGGTAATAGGCCGGGACTTCGTTGAAACCGAGTTCGCGGTAGAGCTTCACGGCCATGCGCATGTTCGGCATGGTGTCGAGGAGCAGGCGCTTGTAGCCGATTTCCTTGGCTGCCTTGATTGCCGCCAGCGCCAGCGCCCGGCCGATGCCCTGGCCGCGCTCTTCGGGCGCGACGTAGAGCCGCTTCATTTCGCAGACGCCTTCGGAAAACGGGCGCACGCCGACGCAGCCGGCCGGTCGGCCGTCCACTTCGGCAAAGAACAACCGGCCTTCCGGTGCCGAGTAGGCGCCGGGCAGCGAGGCCATCTCCTGGTCGAAGTTCTGGTACGACAGGTCGACGCCGAGCCAGCCCGCGTAGTTGCGGAAATACTGGCGGACCTGTTCGATGGCCTCGGTGTCGGTGGCGGAAAGCGTGCGCAGGGTGATTTTCATGCTTCTGTGGCTCCTGGTAGCGCGAGGCCGTGGCCGGCCCCGCTTCAGTTTCGTCGCCCCGGCCTGGCCGTGGGCAATCGCACATTCTACCCGTGCCGATAATTATGAAATTAGCGTGTCTCCGCCATCAGTTCGCGGCCGATCAGCATGCGCCGGATTTCCGAGGTGCCGGCGCCGATCTCGTAGAGCTTCGCATCGCGCCACAGGCGGCCGGTCGGGTATTCGTTGGTGTAGCCGACGCCGCCCAGGGTCTGGATCGCCTCGCCGGCCATCCAGGTCGCCTTCTCGGCGGAATAGAGGATGGCACCGGCGGCGTCCTTGCGCAGGGTGCGCGAGTGGTCGCCAGCATCACAGGCGCGGCCGACGGCATAGACGTAGGCGCGGGTGGCCTGCCAGGTCGAATACAGGTCGGCGACCTTGCCCTGCATCAGCTGGAAGTCGCCGATCGCCTGGCCGAACTGCTTGCGCTCGTGCAGATAGGGCACGACGACATCCATGCAGGCGGCCATGATGCCGAGCGGACCGCCGCAGAGCACGGCGCGTTCGTAGTCGAGGCCGGACATCAGCACCTTGGTGCCGTTGCCGACGCCACCGAGGACGTTTTCCTCCGGCACTTCGCAGTCGTCGAAGAACAGCGGGAAGGTGTTGGAGCCGCGCATGCCCAGCTTGTCGAGGTGGGTGCCGTGCGTGAAACCCTTGAAACCCTTTTCGACGATGAAGGCGGTCATGCCCTTGGCGCCGGCGTCCGGATCGGTCTTGGCGTAGACGACCAGGGTGTCGGCGTCGCCGCCGTTGGTGATCCACATCTTCGAGCCGTTGAGGACGTAGCGGTCGCCTTTCTTGTCGGCGCGCAGTTTCATCGAGACCACATCGGAGCCGGCGTTCGGCTCGGACATGGCGAGCGCGCCGACGTGTTCGCCGGAGATCAGCTTGGGCAGGTATTTCTGCTTCTGCGCTTCCGTGCCGTTGCGGCGGATCTGGTTGACGCACAGATTCGAGTGGGCACCATAGGACAGGCCGACCGAGGCCGAGGCGCGCGAGATTTCCTCGAGCGCGACAATGTGCGCGAGGTAGCCCATGTTGGTGCCGCCGTATTCCTCGCCGGCGGTCATGCCGAGCAGGCCCATGTCGCCGAATTTCTTCCACAGGTCGGCGGGGAATTCGTTGACGCGGTCGATCTCGGCGGCGCGCGGGGCGATCTCGGCGTCGGCGAAGGCCTTAACCGCATCGCGCAGCAGGTTGATGTCTTCGCCGAGGGCGAAGTCGAGGCTCGGTATGTTCATCGGTTTGTCTCCAGTTTGTTGTTTGGTCCTGCTTTTCGTTCTTGCCGTGCATCGCCAGTCATCGCACGGCAGTAAATTAATTTACGTTGACGTAAACGTAAACCAAGCGGCAAAAAAAATCACGCATTTTTCCGGCGCGTCAGTTCGCGCTGGCATTGCTCCTCGAACTGGCCGATTTCGGCGAGCATCGCCTCGATGTCCTCGCGTTGCTGTTCCAGCGCAGCCCGACGCTTTTCGATGACGCGCAGGCACTCGAGCAGTTGCGGCGTTTCGTCCTCGGTCGAGTTGTACATCCCGATCAGGTCCTTGATCTCGGCCAGGCTCAGGCCGAGGCGCTTGCCGCGCAGGGCCATCTTCAGGCGGGCCCGGTCGCGCCGGGTGAAGATGCGCTTGCTGCCCTCGCGCTGCGGTGCCAGGATGCCCTGGTCTTCCCAGAAGCGGATCGTGCGCGGCGTGATCGCGAACTCGCGGGCGAGGTCGGAAATGCTGAATGTGGCGGCCGTCTGGCTCATCATGTCTCCTTGGTTGCGGCGAAGTTAAGCAGATGGCGGGGCTTTTTTCAATCCGCTACCGTATGGTAACTTGCCTGCATGACGACGCCGGATGCAACCATGTCCCTGCATTACCCCTTTACCGAGATTCCCGCTGCCGGCGAACTGCGCGAAGTGGCGCCCGGGATTTTCTGGCTGCGCATGCCGCTGCCCTTTCAGCTCGATCACATCAATCTCTGGCTGCTGCGCGACGGCGCCGGCTGGGCGATCGTTGACACCGGTTTCCCGGACGACGAGGTCCGCACCGCCTGGCGCGCCATTCTCGACCGCCTCGACGGGCCGGTGACGCGCCTGATCGTCACCCATTTCCACCCCGATCACCTCGGCCTGGCGACCTGGCTGATGGCGGAAACCGGGGCGCCGCTGGCGATGACCAGCGGCGAGTTCCTTACTGCCCATGCCGTGTGGCATGAAGTCGGCGGCCACGGCGCCCGCTTCATGGTCGAGCAGTTCCGTCAGCACGGCCTCGATGCCGACCTGCTGGCCAAGTTCGAGCGCCGCGGTTCCGGCTACCGCAAGGCGGTCCCCGGGCTGCCCGAGCATTACCAGCGGATCAAGGCCGGCGATGCATTGCGCATCGACTGTCACACCTGGCAAACAGTCATCGGGTATGGTCACGCCCCGGAGCATCTGGCGCTTTACTGTGCCGAACTGGGCGTGTTAATTTCCGGAGACATGTTGTTGCCAAGGATTTCGACCAATATCAGCGTGTTCGCGGCGACCCCGGATGCCGATGCGCTGCGCTGGTACCTGGAGTCCCTGGACCGGATGGCGGAGGAAATTCCGCAGCCGACCCTGGTTTTACCATCACACGGCTTGCCCTTCACCGGAGTGCAGGCACGGGTGGGTGCATTGCATGCGCACCACGAAGAACGATTGCATGCGCTTGAGAACAGCTGTGAACACGCGCCGCAGAGCGCAGCCGGGTTGCTCGACGTGTTGTTTGGTCGGGTGCTCGATACACACCAAACGATGTTCGCGATGGGTGAAGCGATTGCCCATCTGAACTATCTGGAACAAGCCGGTCGGTTGTCGCGCAGCATCGACGCCGACGGGGTGATTCGCTATTCGCGGTTACAGCACCGACCCGCCGCGCACTGACAGAGGGAGTTTCAAGATGTCGCAGCAAACCGAAGACCAGGGCGTCAACCTGCCCAATCCGGCCGAGATGGCCAAGACCTATGCCGAAGTCGCCCAGCGCGCCTCGCGGATCATCACCCAGTTCATGGAAAAGAAGGCCAAGGACGGCGTCGAGGCGCCGGCCGACGAGCTCGGCGTGGCCAAGGCCTTCATGGACCTGTCGGCGCGCTTGATGGCCAATCCGTACAAGCTGGCGCAGACCCAGATGAACATGATGTGGGACTACTTCTCGCTGTGGCAGGGTTCCATGATGAAGATGATGGGCATGCCCGGCGCTGCGCCGGTGGCAACGCCCAAGAAGGGCGACAACCGCTTCAAGGACGAGGAATGGGAACAGCATTTCCTGTTCGATTTCATGAAGCAGTCCTATTTGATCGCCGCCCGTCACATCCACGATACGGTCAGTTCGACCGACGGCCTCGACGAGCATACTCAGCAGAAGGTCAATTTCTTCACCCGCCAGTACATCGACGCGCTGTCGCCGTCGAACTTCGCACTGACCAACCCGGAAGTCTTCCGCGAGACCGTCAAGTCGCACGGGCAGAACCTGATCAAGGGCCTCAACAACCTGCTCCAGGACGTCGAGGCGGGTGACGGCCAGCTGCGCATCCGGATGACCGACACCTCGGCTTTCGAGATGGGAAAGAACGTCGCCACGACGCCGGGCAAGGTGGTTTTCCAGAACGACCTGTTCCAGCTGATCCAGTACGATCCGAAGACGCCGGACCAGTTCAAGAAGCCTTTCCTGATCGTGCCGCCGTGGATCAACAAGTACTACATCCTCGATCTGCGCGAGAAGAATTCGCTGGTCAACTGGGCCACCAGCCAGGGCCACACGACCTTCATCATGTCCTGGGTCAACCCGGACGAGAAGCTGGCCCAGAAGTCGTTCGAGAACTACCTGCTCGAAGGCTCGCTGGAGGCCGTCAATCAGGTCTGCGCCCATACCGGCGAGAACAGCGTCAACATGGCCGGCTACTGCCTTGGCGGGACGCTGCTGATGACCACGCTGGCCTACATGACTGCCAAGAAGGACAAGCGCGTCAATTCCGCGACCTTCTTCACGACCATGCTCGATTTCTCCGAACCCGGCGAACTCGGTGTCTTCCTCGACGAGGGCGCCGTCACCGGCCTGGAAAAGAAGATGGCCGAACGCGGCTTCCTCGAGGGGTCGGAAATGGCCGGCACCTTCAACATGCTGCGCGCCAACGACCTGATCTGGTCATTCGTGGTGAACAACTACCTGATGGGCAAGGATCCCTTCCCCTTCGACCTGCTCTACTGGAACTCCGATTCGACGCGGATGCCGGCGGCGATGCACAGCTTCTACCTGCGCAACATGTACCTCGAGAACAAGCTCAAGGACCCTGGTGGCATCACCCTGGCCGGCGTCAAGATCGACATCTCGAAGGTCAAGACCCCGTGCTACTTCATCTCGACGATCGAGGATCACATCGCGCCGTGGAAGAGCACCTACATGGGGGCGCGCCTGCCCTCCGGGCCGACCAAGTTCGTCCTCGGCGGTTCCGGCCACATCGCCGGCATCGTCAATCCACCGGTCGCCAACAAGTATGGCTACTGGACCAACGATGCCACCGACGGCAACCTGCCGGAAAGCCCCGAGGATTTCCTGGCCGGCGCGACGCAGAATGCCGGTTCGTGGTGGACGCACTGGCACGAGTGGGTGACCAGCCTGCCCGGTGGTGCGGCCAAGGTGCCGGCTCGCCAGCCTGATGCCGGTGCGCTCAAGGTCATCGAACCGGCGCCGGGCAGCTACGTCAAGTTCCGCCTGGATACCCAGAAAAAGGCCTGAGCGTAAGGCCTGGCTGACGACAGAAAGGGGGCTTCGGCCCCCTTTTCCATTGTGTAAAGGGCTTTGCCATTTGTTACATATCGCCGGAGAAAGGCTTCCGGGGGCGTGCTAATCTGGATCGGTCGTCATCGAACAGCCGAAGGAGGCCCACATGAAGAATACGATCCTCGTCCTCAGCGCCGCCAGTCTGGCGCTTTCGGGATGCGCCAACATGGATGAAACCCAGCGCCATACCGGTACCGGTGCTGCCATCGGTGCTGTTGCCGGGGCCGTCATCGGGGCTGCGACATCGAGTCGCTCCGACCGCGGCAAGGGTGCCGCGATCGGCGCTGCTGCCGGGGCCGCGATCGGGGCCGGCGGCGGTTACCTGTGGTCGAAGCGGATGCAGGAACAGAAAGCAGCGATGGAGCAGGCAACCGAGGGGACCGGTGTCGAGGTCACGCAGACCAACGACAATCGTCTGAAGCTCGAGATTCCCAGCGACATCTCCTTCGATTCCGGCCGTGCCGACATCAAGCCGTCGCTGCGGCCGGTGCTCGACAAGCTGGCGCAGGGCCTGGCCCAGCATCCGGTGACCCGGGTGACGATCGTCGGTCATACCGACAATGTCGGCTCGGACACGGTGAACAACCCGCTGTCGGTCAATCGTGCGGCTGCCGTCCGGGATTATCTGGTGCCGCGCGGCGTTGCCTCGTCGCGGATCGGCATCGACGGCCGCGGATCGCGCGAACCGGTTGCCGACAACGCGACGGCGCAGGGCCGGGCGATGAATCGTCGGGTCGAGATCTTCGTCGCCGAAACGAGCGGCGGCTGAGCGCCGCTACCGGCAACGGAAAAGCCCACAATGCGGGCTTTTTTCATTGCCGGCCGGGCAGTGGCAGACGCGACAGCGAAGGCAGTTCGATGGCATCGAGCATGTTCTTGACGATCAGGCCGAGCTCGGTGTCGCCGGTGATTTCGAGTTCGCGGTTGAAGAACAGTGTGTCCGGATCTTCCTGGCGGCTGAGAAGTTGCAGGTAGGCGGAAAGATTGGCGGCGAAGGCCAGGTCGGGCTCCCGCTGTGCCCGGAAAACCGGGCGGAACAAGCCGTCACGGTAGGTGTAGCAGGCCTCGCCACCGGTATCGAGGACACGTACGCGGAACAGCTTGTCCTCGAGCACGGTCAACTCGCTTTCAGGCAACAATTTCAGTTTCAGGGCGGCGTTCAGCGCCCCGACCAGAACCAGCGTATGTGGCCATTGCGGCAGCTTCTGGCCGATCCCGGCAACGAAGTCGGGCAGGCGGAAACGCGGGATGGTGAAGTTTGGATTCATGCGCTGGCTCCAGCTCGGGTGTGATGTTCGGCGATTCCGGCGTCACCGAACCAGTAGCCGTCGACCAGGCCGCTGCTGCTCCAGTCGCTGCTCCCGGCGATCGTCGGCTGGCCCTGGCGGGCAGCGTCGAAGGCGGCGATGATCGCGTTCATGTGCGCCTTCTGCGGGCTGAGGCGGATGCTGTCAATGCCGATCTCGCGTAGCGTCGGCATCTCGGCAAGCAGGCAGTAGCTTTGTGCCGACATCGTCTGGATCCCGTTGATGGTCAGGAACTGCTGGCCCTCGCGGGTACGCAGCGTCAATCCTTCCTCGTGGTCGAGGCATTTGAACTGGCAGTCGTCCTTGTTCAGCTCGTAATGGCGGGCGGTGAAGCAGCGGGCCGAAAAGGCCAGCGGCAGCTTGCCGAAGGCGAAGACCTCGGTTTCGACACCGGCCGGGCGGCTGCGGTGCAGCGTCTCGATGATCGTCCGCGAAGCCTCCAGTGGCGGTATCCAGCGGCACATGCCGTAGCCGGCGAAAGTCGCCAGCGTGGCCTCGTTGTAGATATTGAGGTGCGGTCCGGCGACGAATTTTTGCCCAAAAACCAGGTTGACCGCACCCAGGTCGTTGGCTTCAACCTTGCAGCCGGCCTCGTCGACCAGCCGCCGAAGTGCCTTCAGGTCGCTTTCCGATTCGAGCAGGGCTTGCGCCGAGACGACGACCTCCTTGCCGGCATCGCTCAGGTCGCGGGCCAGGCCGATCCAGTCGGTGGTGCGCAGTTGCTGGCGGCGCGAACAGACGACTTCGCCGACGTAGATGGTGTCGATGGCCGGGTTTTCGGCCATTTCGGCGTAGAACGCCATGACTTCGGCCTTCGGCCAGAAATAGAGCAGGGGCCCCAGCGACAGTTTCATGCTTACCTCCACGGCCGGTTGTAGGCGCCCAAGGTCGCCTGGTTGCCCTCGGAAACCTTGGCCAGTTCGGCGTGCCAGGCTGGTTTGACGTGATAGCGTTCGCTGCCGTCGCGCAGTGCGTCGAGGGCAGCGCGCAGCGTCCGGGTGACCTGGGTGACGTAGGCCGGACTGCGCTGGCGGCCCTCGACCTTGATCGCCTTGACCCCGATGCGGATGATTTCCGGCAGGATTTCCAGGACGTTCAGGCTGGTCGGTTCCTCGAGCGCATAATAGGTTTCACCCTGGACGTCGAAGCGGCCCTTGCACAGCGTCGGATAGCCAGCCGGCTCGTCGTCGCCGAAGCGGTCAATGAGGATGCCGTTGAGCCGCGTTTCCATCACGCCCGGTTGCTTGTCCCACTTGACGTACTTGGCCGGCGAGCAGGCGCCGACGGTGTTCGGCGATTCGCCGCAGGCGTAGGACGACAGCCAGCAGCGTCCCTCGTTCATCACGCACAGGCTGCCGAAGCCGAAGACCTCGATCTCGACGCTGGTGTTGCGGATGACATGCTCGACCTGGGCCAGCGTCAGCACTCGCGGCAGGACGGCGCGCCGGATGCCGAATTCGCGCTGACAGAAATTGATCGCCTCGTAGCTGGTGGCCGATCCCTGGACCGACAGGTGCAGGCGTTGCTGCGGATGGCGGCGGGCGGCATAGTCGAGCAGGCCGACGTCGGCCAGGATGATCGCGTCGACGCCGAGATCGACGGCGGTGTCCACGGCCCGTTGCCAGTCGACGACGCGCCCGGCCTGGGCGAAGGTATTGATTGCCAGCAGGACCTCGCGGCCCTTGGTATGGGCGTAGCGGATACCCTCGCTGATGCCCTTCTGGTCGAAATTGAGGCCGGCGAAGTTGCGCGCGTTGGTATCGTTCTTGAAGCCGAGATAAACGGCATCGGCACCGTTGTCGACAGCCGCCTTGAGGGCCGGCAGGCTGCCGGCGGGACAGACGAGATCGGGCAGGGGGAGCATGGCAGGGTTCGTTCGGGACAAGCGGACGAGTATAGCCAGCGTCGCCGGGCGGCCATTGATCCGCATCAAAGGCTACGCTCGTGCTAGGATTCCAGGCACCTTTCCCTCGCCGAAAAGCCAGCATTCATGTCCGGAAACCATGTTCTCGTCGTCGACGACGAAGCGATCAACCTGATGCTGATCGAGGATTTTCTCGAGCAGGAGCAACTGGCGCTCGAACCCTTCAGCGATCCGCTGGCTGCCTGGGCGCGGATGTCGGCGCCGGGCAGCGATTTTTCGCTGGTCATCCTCGATCGCATGATGCCGGGCATGGACGGCATGGAGTTCCTGCGCCGGGTCAAGGGCGACGGCCGTTTCGCCGACGTGCCGGTGATCATGCAGACTGCCGCTTCGGCGCCGGAGCAGGTGCGCGAGGGCCTGGAGGCCGGTGCCTACTATTACCTGACCAAGCCCTACGCACCCGAGGCCTTGATCTCGATCGTCCGCGCGGCGCTCGAGGACCGGCGCGCGCGAGCCTCGCTGCGCACCCGGGCGGCCCGCCTGGAAGAGGCGCAAAAGCTGCTGCGCGGTGCCGAGTACGCTTTCGCCACGCTCGAGGACGTTGCCTGCCTGGTGCCGGTACTGGCGGCGATGTGCCCCGATCCGGACCGGGTGGCGCCGGGGCTGTCGGACCTGATGGTCAATGCTGTCGAGCATGGCAACCTGGGCATCAGCTACCGTGAGAAATCCCTGCTCAAGTGGGATGGCGACTGGGAGGCCGAGATCCGGCGCCGCCTCGACCTGCCGCAGTTCCGCGGGCGCCAGGCGACGATCCGCGTCGAGCATGGTGCCGAGGCGATCAGCTTTCGCATCGTCGACCAGGGCGATGGCTTCGACTGGCAGAAATTCCTCGAATTCGATCCCGAGCGCGCCTTCGATCCGAACGGTCGCGGCATCGCCATGGCCCGCCTGACCAGCTTTGCCAGCCTCGCCTACGAGGGCCGCGGCAATATCGTCACGGCCACCGTTGCCCGCAGCTTGCCGGGGTGAGCCGGTTCAGCGGACGACGATCGTCGGTTTGAAGCCGAGCGCCCCGCGGATCCGTTCGGCGACCTGTTCGGCAGCCGGGCGCGACGTGTAGGGCCCGAGCTGCAGGCGGTGCAGGTTGCCGGCCCGGAGGATGTGCATCGGCTCGCCGATCCAGTCCAGTTCGCGTTCCATGTGCCGTTTCAGGTTGTCGGCATTGTCGGCGTTGGCAAACGCCCCCAGTTGCAGGTAGGTGCCAGCCGGCAGCGCGGTTTCGACGCTCGGCGGGGGGCTCGGCGGCAGTGCCGGACGGCTCGGCGGCGCGACCTCAGCATACACGGTCGACGTGCCTTCGCCGGGCAAAATGGCCTCGACCTCGACCTGGCCGCTGCCGCCCTGGATCAGGCCAAGCTTGTAGGCGGCGGTGTAGGACAGGTCGATGATCCGCCCGGCGTGGAAGGGGCCGCGGTCGATGACGCGGACGACGACGCTGCGCCCGCTCTGCAGATGGGTGACGCGGACGTAAGAGGGCAGGGCCAGCGTCGGGTGCGCCGCGGTCATCGCGAACATGTCGTAAGGCTCGCCGATCGAGGTCTTCTGGCCGTGGAACTTCTTGCCGTACCAGCTGGCGATGCCGCGCGCCTTGTATGGCTGGACGCTGGTATTGGGGACGTAGCGGGTGCCGAATACCTCGTAGGGGCGCAGCGCCGGCTTGTGCAGGGGCTCCCAGCGCGGGACGGCGTCGGGTGTCAGCTCGAGGTTCTCGGGGATCTCGTCGGCCGGGCCATCGTCCTTGTAGTAGCCGCCGCCACGCCGTTGCGTCGGCGGCGGTGTCGTCGCCCGGACTGGCGGATTGCTGGCGCTGGTGCCACCGTGGTGGACCGGGGCTTCGGGGGTGCTGCCGCAGGCGCTCAGCAAGAGCAGCAGCAAGGCCGGGGGAAGATGGCGTCGGATCATTTTTTCACCAGCATGCGATGGGTGTGGATGCTCATCAGGATGCCGACGCCGAGCATCAGCGTCAGCAGCGCGGTGCCGCCGTAGCTGATGAAGGGCAGCGGGACGCCGACCACCGGCAGGATCCCGGAAACCATGCCCATGTTGACGAAGGCGTAGATGAAGAAGACCAGCGTCAGCGCACCGGCCAGCAGGCGTGAGAACATTGTCGGGGCGGCGGCGGCGATCATCAGGCCGCGACCGATCAGCAGCGTGAACAGGACGAGCAGGATGCCGTTGCCGAGCAGTCCCCATTCTTCGGAAAAGACGGCAAAGATGAAGTCGGTGTGCTTTTCCGGGATGAACTCGAGGTGGGTCTGGCTGCCCTTCAGCCAGCCCTTGCCGAGGCTGCCGCCGGAGCCGATGGCGATCGTCGACTGGATGATGTGGTAGCCGGCGCCGAGGGGGTCGGAGGTCGGGTCGAGCAGCGTCAGCACACGCCGGCGCTGGTAGTCGTGCAGCATGTTCCAGGCGAAGGGCATGGCGGCGCCAAAGGCGGCGGCGAGACCGAACATCACCTTCCAGGGCAGGCCGGCGAAGAAGATCACGAAGAAGCCGGCGGCGCCGATCAGCAGGGAGGTGCCGAGGTCCGGCTGCTTGAGGATGAAGGCAATTGGCACCAGCAGGATGAGGGTGGCGATGAAGTAGTGCTTGCCGCGCAGCATCGACTCGTGTTTGTGGAAATACCAGGCGAGCATCAGCGGCATCGCGATCTTCATGATTTCGGATGGCTGGATGCGGACGAAGCCAAGCGAGATCCAGCGCCGCGAGCCGTTGACGACGATGCCGAAAAGGGCAACGCCAAGCAGCAGGACGACGCCGAGCAGGTAAAGCGGAACCGCGAAGCGCATCAAGGTCTGTGGCGGGGTCCGGGCAACCAGCAGCATCACCGCCATCGACGCGGCCATGTTGATCAGCTGCCGGTCGAGCTTCCAGAAGCCTTCGCTGGCGGTTGCCGAATACACCGTCAGCAAGCCGATCGCCATCAGTGCCAGGACGATCAGGAAAAGCGGCATGTCGAGGTGGGCGAGAATGCCCTGGATGATCCGCTTAATCAGCTTCATGGCTGTCCTCGATCAGCTCGGCGGCTTCCGAACCCTCAGGCGCATCGACTTCCGGTGCCGGGCCGCCGGGGAGCTTGCCGGTCAGGTGATAGTCGAAGACCTGGCGCGCGATCGGCGCCGCCGACTGGGCGCCGAAGCCACCGTTCTCGACCATCACCGCGACTACGATCTTCGGCTGATCGACCGGTGCGAAGGCAACGTACCAGGAGTGGTCGCGCAGTCGTTCGCGCAACTGCCCGGCAACGTATTTCTGGCCGCTCTTCAGGCTGAACACCTGGGCCGTGCCGGTCTTGCCGCCCGAGGTGTAAGGTGCCCCGGCGAAGGCCCGGGAGCCGGTGCCCTCGAGCACGACGCCAGCCATGCCGCGCTTGATCACGTCTACGTGCTCCGGTTTGAGCGCAACCTGGCGGACTGGTTGTGATTCGACCATGCGCACCTCGCCGGTGGTCGGATTGGTGATGCTGTGCACCAGATGCGGCCGGAACACCTTGCCGTAGTTGAGGATGTTGGAAAGTGCGTGGGCCATCTGCAGGGTCGAGTAGGCGTTGTAGCCCTGGCCGATGCCAACCGAGATCGTTTCCCCGGAATACCACTTCTGCTGCTCGCGCTTCTTGAAGCGTTTCTGTTTCCACTCGGGCGACGGCAGGATGCCGGTGGCCTCGCCGGGAATGTCGATTTCGGTACGCCGGCCGAGGCCGAGCTCGCCCATGAAGCGGGCGATGTTGTCGATGCCCATGTCGTTGGCGAGGACGTAGTAGTAGGTGTTGCAGGAGACGACGATCGACTTGTGCATGTCGACCATGCCGTGCCCGCCGACCTTGTCGTCCATGAAGCGCCGGTTGCCGAAGTTGAAGTAACCGGGGTCGGCAATCGCCTGGCCGGGCGTCCGCTTGCCGGTGCTCAGTGCGGCAAGCGCCATCAGCGGCTTGAAGGTCGAACCGGGCGGGTAGGTCGAGTAGATCGCCCGGTTGAGCAGCGGTTTGTCGGGGTGGTTGTTCAGTTCGTCCCAGTCGTCGAAGCGGATGCCGTCGACGAACAGGTTCGGGTCGAAGGCCGGTGAGGAAACCAGGGCCAGCACCGCGCCGCTGCTCGGGTCGATCGCGGTGAGGGAGCCGCGGCGGCCGCCGAAGGCGTTCTCGGCCACTTTCTGCAGCTTGGCGTCGAGTGTCAGCGTCAGGTTGTTGCCGGGTAGTGGCGCGGTTTGCGAGAGCACGCGCACGGCGCGCCCACCGGCGTCGACCTCGACCTGCTCATAGCCGGCGGTGCCGTGCAGTTCATACTCGTAATGCGCTTCCAGGCCGACCTTGCCGATGTGCTCGGTGCCCTTGTAGTTGGCCTCGTGGCCGGCGGCTTCGATGTTTTCCTTGTCCTTGGCGTTGATCCGGCTGATGTAGCCGATGGCATGGGCAGCCAGGGTGTTTTCCGGGTACTGGCGGAACAGCCGGGCCTTCACCTCGACGCCGGGGAAGCGATAACGATGGGCAGCGAAGCGGGCGACCTCCTCGTCGGTGAGGCGGGTGCGAATCGGGATCGATTCGAAATTCTTCGATTCCTCGAGCAGGCGCTTGAAGCGGCGTCGGTCCTTGAGTTGGATGTCGACAATCTCGTCGAGACTGTCGATCGTCTCTTCCAGGCCGAGGGTTTTCGACGGCGTGATTTCGAGCGTGAAAGCAGAGTAGTTGCGGGCCAGCACCTGGCCGTTGCGATCGACGATGTTGCCGCGGTTGGGCATCACCGGAACCAGCGAAATCCGGTTGCTTTCGGCGCGCGTCGCGTAATACTCATGCTGCAGCACCTGCAGGTAGAAGAAGCGGCCGAACAGCAGCAAGAAGCAGAGCAGCACCAGGCCGCCCGAAACCAGGATGCGGTTGCGGAAGCGATCGGGGTCCTGTTCGCCGTGGTGGAAGTCGCTCATCGTCTATCTGCGTCAGAGCGGGCGGTTTTCGTCGCGCTCGACCGGCTGGTACTGAGGCAGCAGCAACAGGAAGGTGGCCGGCAGCCAGAGCACGGTCGCAACCAGCGGGCCGATCAGATAGCCCCAGCCGGGGAAGTCGGCGCCGACCAGGGTGCGCATCAGCAACTGGATCAACTGGCAGGCAAGCAGTACGGGCAGGATCTGCAGCGCCTGCTGGGCCAGCGGGAACCACAGGATACGCCGCGACTGGGCGGCGGTGACGTAGGCGAGGAGGACGTAGGCGACGCAGTGCTGGCCGAGGACGGCACCGTCGGCAACATCCATCGCCAGGCCGAGGATGAAGGCCCAGCCCATGCCGACGCGACGCGACTCGCGCACGCTCCAGAAGCACAGGACCAGGGCGACCCAGTCGGGAATCCCCGGCCAGTGCGAGGTCGGCAGCAGATTGCAGAGGAGCGCTGCGAACAGGCTGAAGACGATGAACCAGGGGCGGACCGGCAGCAGGATGCGCGACGAGGAGAAGGTCGGTTGCATTATTTGTCTCCGGGCTTGCTCGGGGCGCCGGTGTTGCCGCTGCGTCCGGGCGAGTCGGGCGGACGCGGGGCCTGTGGCTGGCGCGGCGACAGCACCAGGACTTCGCCGAAGTTCTCGACGGCGGCGATCGGTGCGCAGCGGATGCGGGCGAAGGCGTAGGAGTTCTCGCGCTCGATGCTGACCACGCGGGCGACCGGGAATCCGGGCAGGTAGATGCCGTCGAGTCCGGAGGTGACCAGCAGGTCACCCTCCTTTATGTCGGCATTGGCCGGCAGGTAGCGCAGTTCGAGCTGGCCGCCGCCGAGGCCGAAGACGACCGAGCGCTGGCCGCTGCGCACGACCTGGACCGGGACGGTCTGGTCCTTGTCGGTGATCAGCGTGATTTCGGCCGAGAACGGGAAGACCCGGGTGACCTGGCCGACCACGCCGGCTTCGTCGATCGCCGGCTGGCCGGCGACGATGCCCGACTGCTGGCCCTTGTCGATGATGATCCGGTGGGTGAAGGGGTCGCGTGCCGTGTACATGATCCGCGCCACTTCGCCGCTCGCCTTTTCCCGTTCCTTGACCGAGAGCAGCTTGCGCAGGCGCTCGTTCTCGCTGGCCAGGTGTTCGAGGCGCGCGAGATCGGGGGCCAGGCGCAGTTGCGCCTGCTTCAGGCGGGCGTTCTCGTCGAGCAGGTCGTGCAGGCCGCGCAGGTAGGCGGCAGCGTTGTCCACCAGGCTGCCCGGCGTCTGCGCGATGCGCTGGATCGGATCGGTGACCAGGGCGACGCTCTGGCGCAGCAGGTCGAGACTCTGCAGGCGCAGGTCGATGACGAACAGCGCCAGCGAGAGTGCCAGATAAAACGTCAAAAGGGCCAGCGGTGCTGGCCCTCTCTTGAAGAAAGGCGGTGGAGCGTGGTCGGTGCCGGCCATCGCGATCAGTCCTGCAATGTTGCGGTCGACGCGTTAATCCGAGGCAAAAATGCTGCCCAGCTTGTCCATCTTTTCCAGCGCCATGCCACAGCCGCGGGCAACGCAGGTCAGCGGTTCGTCGGCGACGATCACCGGCAGGCCGGTTTCTTCCATCAGCAGGCGGTCGAGGTCGCGCAGCAGCGCGCCGCCACCGGTCAGGACCATGCCCTTCTCGGCGATGTCGGCGCCGAGTTCCGGCGGCGTCTTTTCCAGGGCCGACTTGACGGCGGAAATGATCTGGTTGAGCGGGTCGGTCAGCGCTTCGAGGATTTCGTTCGACGAGATCGTGAACTTGCGCGGGATGCCTTCGGCCTTGTTGATGCCGGAAACTTCCATTTCCTTGACTTCGGCGCCGGGGAAGGCCGAGCCGATGGTCTTCTTGATGTTTTCGGCGGTGTTCTCGCCGATCATCATGCCGTAGTTGCGGCTGATGTAGTTGATGATCGCTTCGTCGAGCTTGTCGCCGCCGACACGCACGGAACCAGCATAGACCATGCCGCCGAGCGAGATGACGCCGACTTCGGTGGTGCCGCCGCCGATGTCGACGACCATCGAGCCGGTCGCGTCGGAAACCGGCAGGCCGGCGCCGATTGCGGCGGCCATCGGTTCCTCGATCAGATACACCTGGCTGGCGCCGGCGCCGAGGGCCGATTCGCGGATCGCGCGGCGTTCGACCTGGGTCGAGCCCGACGGCACGCAGATGATGATGCGCGGGCTCGGCGAGAACAGCTTGGAATCGTGCGCCTTCTTGATGAACTGCTTGAGCATCTGCTCGGTGACGGTGAAGTCGGCGATCACGCCATCCTTCATCGGCCGGATGACGGTGATGCTGCCGGGGGCCTTGCCAAGCATTTCCTTGGCTTCCTTGCCGACGGCCTGGATGGTTTTCTTGGCGTTGGGGCCGCCTTCGAGGCGGATCGCAACGACCGACGGCTCATCGAGGACGATCGAGCGGCCGCGCACGTAAATCAGCGTATTGGCCGTGCCGAGGTCGATGGCGAGGTCGTTGGAAAAATACTTGGAGAGGAATCCGAACATCGTTGTGCTCCGCGTTGGGGGGTGCGGTAGATAAAGCTTTTATGATACCTTACAACGCTTTCGTTTTTAAGACTTTGTGCGCTGCAAAAAGTCTTTTTCAAGCCATGTCGCTCACACCAGAACAGGTCAAGCGGATCGCCCATCTCGCCCGCATCGAGGTCAGCGAATCCGAGGCCCTGACCACCCAGGGCCATCTCAACGGCATCTTCGAACTGATCGAGCAGATGCAGGCGGTCGACACCGCCGGCGTCGAGCCGATGGCCCATGCCCAGGACGTCTGCCAGCGCCTGCGCGCCGACGCCGTCAGCGAGGCCGACCGGCGCGCTGCCTACCAGGCCGTCGCCCCGGAAACCGAGGCCGGTCTTTACCTGGTGCCGAAGGTGATCGAATGATCGACAAGACACTCAAGCAACTGTCGCAAGCGTTGGCGGCGAAGGATATTTCCAGCGTCGAGCTGAGCACCTTGTTCCTCGACCGGATCGAGCGCCTGAATCCCGAGATCAACGCCTTTGTCACGGTCGACCGTGACAAAACGCTGAAAATGGCCGCCGCCGCCGATGCCCGTATCGCCGCCGGCAGCGCCGGCCCGCTGACCGGCATTCCGGTCGCCCAGAAGGACATCTTCTGTGCCGAAGGCTGGCGCACCACCTGCGGCTCGAAGATGCTCGCCGACTTCGTCGCGCCCTACGACGCGACGGTGATCGAGAAGATGCATCGCGATGCCGGCCTGGTTTCGCTGGGCAAGACCAACATGGACGAGTTCGCGATGGGCTCGTCGAACGAGACTTCGTTCTTCGGCCCGGTGAGGAATCCCTGGGACCGTACGCGCGTGCCCGGCGGTTCGTCCGGCGGTTCGGCGGCGGCGATCGCCGCCCGTCTGGCGCCGGCGGCGACCGGCACCGACACCGGCGGCTCGATCCGCCAGCCGGCGGCGCTGTGCAACCTGACCGGCCTCAAGCCGACCTACGGCGTCGTCTCGCGCTACGGCATGATCGCCTACGCCTCGTCGCTCGACCAGGGCGGCCCGATGGGTGCCACCGCCGAAGATTGCGCGCTGCTGCTCAACACCATGGCCGGCTTCGATGCGCGTGATTCGACCTCGCTCGAGCGTCCGGCCGAGGATTACACACGCAGCCTCGAGCAGCCGCTGGCCGGCCTGCGCATCGGCCTGCCCAAGGAATTCTTCGCCGCCGGCTGCGACGCCGGGGTGATGGCCGCGGTCCAGGAAGCGATCAACGAATACCGTCGGCTCGGCGCCACCATCGTCGATGTCTCGCTGCCCAATTCGCATCTTTCGGTGCCGGCCTACTACGTCATCGCGCCGGCCGAGGCGAGCTCGAACCTGAGTCGCTTCGACGGCGTCCGCTACGGCTACCGCGCGCCGGATTACGGCAACCTCGACGACATGTACATGAAGACGCGGGCGCAGGGTTTCGGCGAAGAGGTCAAGCGGCGCATCCTGATCGGCACCTACGTCCTCTCGCATGGCTACTACGACGCCTACTACCTGCAGGCGCAGCGTATCCGCCGGCTGATCGCCAACGATTTCGTCGACGCCTTCAAGGCCTGCGACGTGATCCTCGGGCCGACTTCGCCGACGACCGCCTTCAAGCTTGGCGAAAAATCGGCCGACCCGGTGCAGATGTACCTGTCCGACATCTACACCATCGCCGTCAACCTTGCCGGCCTGCCCGGCATGGCGCTGCCTTGCGGTTTTGCCGACGGCCTGCCGGTCGGCCTGCAACTGATCGGCAACTATTTCGACGAGGCCCGCCTGCTCAACGTTGCCCACCGCTACCAGCAGGCGACCGACTGGCATCAGCGGCGTCCGGCGGGTATCGCCTGAGATGCGCGCAACCGTCCTTGCGTTGATCGCCGGCCTCCTGCTCGCCGCCTGCGGTTCGCCGCCGAAGCCGCCGGAAGCCGAGCCGGAGGCGCCGCCGCCGGCGCCGGTCGCCGAGGAAGCGCCGAAGTTCAAGAACTCGACGCTGAAATACCTCGCCAACCGCAACCTGAAGCCGCAGCCGACGCGGCCGCTCAACGTCCGCTCGCGCTGCACGCACCGCGACGCGATCGGGACCGCGACCCGGCTCAATCTGCTGGTCAAGGAGGCCGAGGTCAAGAATTTCGATGCCCAGGTCAGCATCAAGGGGCGCGGCGTCTGCAACTTCAACATCAAGGACTTCGCGCAGGACGCGAAGCTGCCGCAGGTCCTGCTCCGGCACAAGAAGGAAAGCAACTGCACCGTGCGCATGTGGGAGCAGGGCAAGGAAGTCACCATCGCCTTCAACAGTTGCCCGCAGTCCTGCGAAGGCAAGGCTTTCGATTATCTGTGGCCGGTCGTCGTCGACGCGAAGACCGGGCGCTGTCATTGAACGGATGAAACCATGAATCAGTGGGAAGTTGTCATCGGCATCGAGACGCACACGCAACTGGCGACCGTCTCCAAGATCTTTTCCGGCGCTTCGACCGCCTTCGGTGCGGCGCCGAATACCCAGGCCTGCGCGGTCGACCTGGCGCTGCCCGGCGTGCTGCCGGTACTCAACCGGCAGGCCGTCGAGTGCGCCATCCGCTTCGGCCTGGCCATCGGCGCGCACGTCGCACCGAAATCGGTGTTCGCGCGCAAGAACTACTTCTACCCCGATCTGCCCAAGGGCTACCAGATCAGCCAGTTCGAGCTGCCGGTGGTGCAGGGCGGCGCCATCACCGTGCAGGTGGGTTCTGGCGACAAGGCCTACGAAAAGACCATCAACCTGACCCGCGCCCACCTCGAGGAAGACGCCGGCAAGTCGCTGCACGAGGATTTCCACGGCAAGTCGGGCATCGACCTCAACCGCGCCGGTACGCCGCTGCTGGAAATCGTCACCGAACCGGACATGCGCTCCTCCGACGAGGCCGTCGCCTACGCCCGTGCCCTGCACGCGCTGGTGCGCTGGATCGGCATCTGCGACGGCAACATGCAGGAAGGCTCCTTCCGCTGCGACGCCAACGTTTCCGTGCGCCGCCCCGGCGCGCCCTTCGGCACCCGGCGCGAGATCAAGAACCTGAATTCCTTCCGTTTCCTCAAGGAAGCCATCGACTTCGAAGTGCAGTGGCAGATCAACGAGATCGAGGAAGGCCGCGCCATCCAGCAGGCGACCGTGCTGTTTGACCCGGATACCGGCGAGACGCGGATGATGCGCAGCAAGGAAGACGCGCACGACTACCGCTATTTCCCCGATCCCGACCTGCTGCCGCTGGTCATTTCCGCCGACTGGCTGGAGCGGGTCAGGGGCGAACTGCCGGAACTGCCGGCGCAGAAGCGCCAGCGCTTCGTCGAGCAGCTCGGCCTGTCGGCCTATGATGCGACGACGCTGACCGCCAGCCAGGAAATTGCCGATTTTTACGAGTCGACCGTCAGCGTCGCCGGCCAGGCCGCGGCCAAGCCGTGCGCCAACTGGGTCATGGTCGATCTCGCCGCCCGCCTGAACAAGGACGGCCTAGACATCGCCCAGTCGCCGGTGTCGCCGCAGCAACTCGGTGGCCTGGTGCTGCGCATCGTCGACAACACCATCTCCAACAACATTGCCAAGAAGGTCTTCGAGGCCTTGTGGAGCGGTGACGGCGCGACGGCCGACGAGGTCATCGAGAAACAGGGGCTGAAGCAGATCACCGACAGCGGCGCCATCGAGGCGCTGGTGGACGAGGTCCTCGCCGCCAATCCGGCCAATGTCGCCGAATACCGTGCCGGCAAGGAAAAGGCCTTCAACGCGCTGGTCGGTCAGGTGATGAAGGCGGCCAAGGGCAAGGCCAACCCGCAGCAGGTCAACGAACTGCTGAAGGCGAAGCTGGCGGGCTGACCGGCGCGTTGCTGCGGCGGCCGGTGAGTTCGTAGTACCGACGCCGGTCGCCGTCGTACTTGCTGCTGATCGTCGCCAGTTCCTTGCGCTTGAGCCCGATCAGTTCCTGCTGCAGGCGGATTTCGTGGCCGACCGTGCGCAGTTGCGTGTCGAGCTCGGCCGGCATCGTCTTGCGCTTGTAGAACTCCGCTTCCTCGGCCAGCTTGCGCTGGCGTTTCTGCAGTTCGGTGATTTTCGCCGTGGCATCGCGGATCGTCAGCTTGACGTCGTTTTCGGCCTTGGCCTGGGCCATGTCGATGTCTTCGGCGGTGGCGTAGGTGGACAGCAGCGCCTGGTCGATGCGCCGGCGCTCGCGTTTTTCCTCTTCCAGCTGCTTTTCGCGTTCGGCGGCGGCCGCCGCCGCCGCCTTCTGCTCAGGCGTCAGCGTTGCCGGCACGTCCTTGATCGGGTTGCCGGCCTTGTCGTAGATGCGGTGTGCCTGGCCGCGGCAGACCGGCGGCAGCGTGTCGCCGCAGATCCGTCGGCCGCTGCCCGGATCGGTGCAGCAGAACAACTCCCCCGTCGCCCCCCAGGCCGGAGCGATCAACGCGATCAGCAGGAGGGGGGCGAGGCGGCGTTCAGGCATCGATACCGTACTGTTCCCGGTAGCGGGCCACGGCCGGCCGGTATTCGGCGAACTCCGCGTGTTGCTCGAGGTAGGTCATCAGGTCGCGCAGGCCGGCGACGGCAACGACCGGGATGCCGTAGTCGCGCTGCACTTCCTGGACCGCCGACAGTTCGCCCTGGCCGCGTTCCTGGCGGTCGAGCGCGATCAGCACGCCGGCCGGCGTGGCGCCGGCGGCACGGATCATCTCGACCGATTCGCGCACCGAGGTGCCGGCCGAAATGACGTCGTCGACGATCAGCACGCGCCCGGCCAGCGGGGCGCCGACGATGGTGCCGCCTTCGCCGTGATCCTTGGCTTCCTTGCGGTTGAAGGCGAAGGGATAGTTGCTGCCCTGGCCGGCAAGGGCGATGGCGATCGCGGCAACCAGCGGAATGCCCTTGTAGGCCGGGCCGAACAGCATGTCGAAGCCGACCCCGCCGGCTTGCGCCGCTTTCGCGTAGAATCCGGCCAGCCGCCCGAGCGACGCACCGTCGTTGAACAGGCCGGCGTTGAAGAAGTAGGGCGACATCCGCCCGGCCTTGGTTTTGAATTCGCCGAAGCGCAACACCTTGCAGGTGAGGGCGAATTCGATGAAATCCTGACGAAAATCCATAAATCTCCAGTTTCAGTCCGGAAACGACCGATATTTACGCAATGTTACGCATCATCTCCCTCAACCTCAATGGCATCCGTTCGGCCTGGAGCAAAAACGTCCAGCCCTGGCTGGCAACGCAACAGGCCGATGTCGTCTGCCTCCAGGAACTGAAGGCGCAATTGCCCGACCTGACACCGGCGATGCTTGCGCCGGAAGGCATGCAGGCTTTCTATCACTGTGCCGAAAAGAAGGGCTACAGCGGCGTCGGCGTATGGACACGGACGCCGCCGCAAGGTGTTGTCGAAGGTTTCGACGGTGGCGAGTTCGATGCCGAGGGGCGTTACCTGCGCGTCGATCTTGGCCGCCTGTCGGTGATCTCGCTGTACCTGCCGTCCGGCTCGTCGTCGCCGGAGCGCCAGGAGGCGAAATTCCGCTTCCTCGATGTCTTCCTGCCGAAAATGCAGGCGCTGCGCGCAGAGGGTCGCGAGATCGTGATCTGTGGCGACTGGAACATCGCTCACCAGGAAATCGACCTGAAGAACTGGAAATCGAACCGCAAGAACTCGGGTTTCCTGCCAGAAGAGCGCGCCTGGCTGACCCGGGTGTTCGACGAACTCGGCTGGGTCGATGTCTATCGCAGCCTGTATCCGGCTGCCGGCGAGGAAGCCTATACCTGGTGGAGCAACCGCGGCCAGGCCTGGGCGAAGAATGTCGGCTGGCGCATCGACTACCAGATCGCCACGCCGGGCATTGCCGCTGCGGCACGTCAGGCATCGGTGTACAAGAGCGAGCGCTTTTCCGATCATGCGCCGCTGATCGTCGATTACGACTGGCATGCGAATTGATTTGCCTGCCTGGAAAGGCTACCCTGTAAGTCCTGTACAACCGCTCCCTGACGAGGTTTGAAAATGTCCGAACAAATCACCGCCGCCAACAAGGATAAGCTGGTTTCCGACCTGAAGGTCGTGATTGCCGACACCGAAGAGCTGCTGCGCGCGACCACCGGCGTTGCCGGCGAGAAAGTCGTCGAGCTGCGCGAGCGCCTCGGCGTCCGCCTGCGCGACGCCAAGGAGCGCCTGGTCGACCTCGAGCATGCCGTGATCGACAAGACCAAGGCCGCCGCCCGCGCCACCGACGACTTCGTGCACGACGAGCCGTGGAAGGCCGTCGGCGTTGCCGCCCTGGTCGGTCTGGCGCTCGGCGTCCTGATCGGTCGTCGCTAAGGCATGTCGTCTGGCGATGCCGGCGCAACGGGCCGTCCCGGCCTGTTCGCCGCGCTCAAGACCCTGCTCGGCACGGCGCTGGCGATCGGCCGCACGCGTGCCGAGTTGCTGGTTACCGAGCTCGAGGAGGAAAAATACCGGCTGGTCGGCCTGTGGGCCAAGGCCATCGCTGCCGCCTTCCTGCTCAGCCTCGGCGTGATCATGGCGGTATTCAGCCTGGCGCTGGCGTTCTGGGAGCAGCGGGTGCTCGTTTTCGGCGTCTTCGCCGGGCTCTTCTTTGCCGGCGCTGCCGTCCTGCTGGTCCTGCTGCTGCGCCAGGCGCGTGCACCCAGCCGTCTGTTCCGGGCCAGTCTGGCCGAACTGGACGCAGATATTGCGCAATTGCACGGTCGACCGCAAAAATGAACGAAAAACGCCTTGAGCTCGCCGCCCGCCGCGGTGCGCTGCAGGCGCGCTGCGCCGAGCAGCGGCAACGCTTCGCCACGGCTGCAGCCGGGGTCGAACCGGTATTTGCCGCCGGCGATGCGGTGCTGCACGGTGTCGACTGGCTCAAGCGTCATCCGCTCGAAGTCGGTGGCGCCGTAGCCCTTGCCGTGATCGCCAAGCCGCGCCGTCTGTGGCGCTGGGGGCGCAGCGCTTTCATCGTCTGGCGCGGCTGGCAGGCGCTGCGCAGCCGGCTTGCCGGAGAGCGCTGACGATGGTTGCCGGCGATCGACTGGCCGTCGCGCTGCCCGGCTGGTGGCGGCAGATGTTGTCGGCGCAGCGCCGCGAGGTGCAGCGCGTGCTCGGCGAACTGATGGCGACGCGCGGCCTCATGCCCTTGCTGATGAAGAGTCGCAATGGCGGCCAGTGGACGCCGGCAGAAAAGGACGAGTTGCTCCTCCACCTGCGCCGGATGGCACATCTCTCGCCCTACATGATCGTGCTGCTGTTGCCGGGCTCGGTGCTGATCCTGCCGGTTTACGCCTGGTGGCTCGATCGTCGCCGCCTGCGCCGGGGTGATCCCGGGAGTGGCGATGCCTGAATGTTTTGCCGGTTTCTGCCGGCTCCCCCGGGTCCGCTTTTCTTGACCGCGCTGCATCTGGCCCGCGGCTGGCGGCTGTCCGCCATCCTGCTGCTCGGTTTCGCCTCCGGGCTGCCGCTGGCCCTGACCGGTCAGGCCATGCAGGCCTGGTTGACGATCGATGGCATCGATCTGGCGACAATCGGCTTTTTCGGTCTGGTCGGCATTCCCTATACCTTCAAGTTCCTCTGGGCGCCGCTGATGGATCGCTTCGAGCCACCCTGGCTGGGGCGGCGGCGTGGCTGGCTGGTGCTGACGCAACTGGCCCTGGCTGCCCTGCTGTGGTGGATGAGCACGCTGTCGCCGGCTGCCGCGCCGGCGCCGTTTGCCGTGGCGGCAGTACTGGTGGCTTTCCTTTCGGCCTCGCAGGATGTCGTTGTCGATGCCTATCGCACCGATCTGCTGCCGGAGGACGAGCGCGGCCTGGGCGCTTCGGTGCATGTCTTTGCCTATCGTCTGGCGATGATCCTGTCGGGCGGCATCGCGCTGATCTGGGCCGGGCAGTGGCAATCCTGGCCACGTGTCTATGAAACGATGGCGGCGATCATGCTGGCCTGCAGCGTGCTCTCGCTGCTCATGCTGCCCGGGGTGTCGGCGGCGCTGAAACCGCTGGCTTCCGATCCGCGCCGCGAACTGTTCGGCTTTGTCGCCATGCTCGGCGGCGTTATCGTCGGCTACTGGCTGGCCCGCCTGCTGCTGATTGCGGCGGGACTTGATCCGAATGACGCCAATCGCTGGATCCAGCTGCTTTTCGTCCTGGCCGAGATCGCTCTGGCCCTGCCGCTGGCTGCCTGGGCGGCGAAACGCGCTGGTTTCGAGACGCTCAACCGCTCGCTGTCGAGCTATTTCTCGCAGCAGGGAGCAGCCGCATTTCTTGCCCTGATCATCCTCTACAAGCTTGGCGATGCCTTTGCCGGCAGCCTGACGACGCCTTTCCTGATCAAGGGCATGGGCTTCGCCCAGGAAGAGGTCGGCATCGCCAACAAGGTGATCGGCATCTGGCTGACCATCTTCGGTGCCTTCCTCGGCGGGCTGATCATGACCCGGCTGGCGCTCTACCGCTCGTTGCTGCTGTTCGGCGTGTTGCAGTTGGTCTCCAACTTCGGTTTCTACCTGCTGGCCCAGCTCGGCAAGGGCGCCTGGGGTGAAGTGACGGTGCCCGCTTTCGACTGGTGGATCGTCTCGCTGGCTCAACCGGCGGTTCTCGACGGGCTGCTGCTGGCAGTGATTGCCGGCGAGAACATCAGCGGTGGCATGGGCACGGTGGCTTTCGTCGCGCTGCTGATGGGGCTGTGCAACCAGCAGTTCACTGCGACCCACTACGCGATGCTGTCGGCCTTTGCCGCGGTTGGCCGGATCTACGTCAGCCCCTTGTCCGGGGTGCTGTCGGCGAGCATCGGCTGGCCGGCCTTCTTCCTGTTCTCGATCGTCGTCGCCGTGCCCGGCGTGGTCATGGTCTGGTGGTTGCGCTCCGCCCTGAACGCGCTCGGGCGACCGCCGGTTGTTGCGGCGGCCGACGACTGAGTCGTCTCAGCGCGGCCGGGTCAGACGGTAGACGGCAAGGCTGCCGAGGAAGTTGAGGTCGCGGTCGGCGTCGGCGCTGACCGGGTCGCCACTCTCGTCGAGCACGCGTCGCTCGACGATGGTCAGCCCCATTTGCCCGCACAGCGCTTCGAAATCGAGCAGCGTGAAGAAACGCACGTTGGGCGAGTCGTACCACTGGTAGGGCAGGTCCTCGGAAACCGGCATGCGGCCGTCGAGAACCGAGCGCAGGTTCTTCCAGTAGGCGAAGTTGGGGAAGGAAACGACGGCTTCGCGGCCGACCCGCAGCATTTCGCGCAGGATGCCTTCGGTGTGGCGCACCGTCTGCAGCGTCCGCGACAGTACGACATGGTCGAAGGCGTCGTCGGCGAAATCCTTGAGGCCATTCTCGAGGTTGCTCTGGATGACGTTGATGCCGTTGCGCATCGCCGCCAGCACGTTGGCGTCTTCGATATCGACGCCCCAGCCGTGCACGTTGCGGGTGTCGATCAGGTGCTTGAGCAGGGCACCGTCGCCGCAGCCGAGGTCGAGTACCCGGTGGCCGGGTTCGACCCAGGCGGCGATGACGTCGAAGTCGGGGCGTCCGAGGGTGTGGGTCATGACTTGATGTTCCCCAGGAAAGCGGCGACCAGGCCGTGGTATTGCGGATCTTCCATCAGGAAGGAGTCGTGGCCGAAATTGAGGTCGATCTCGGCGTAGGAAACCTTGCGCCCGTTGGCCAGCAGCGCTGCGACGATTTCCCGCGAGCGGGCCGGCGAGAAGCGCCAGTCGGTGGTGAACGAGGCGACGAAGAAATTGGTGTCGCGATGCGTACGTGCCATCGTCCGCACCAGGTCGCCGCCATCGAGGCGCGCCGGGTCGAAGTAGTCGAGCGCCTTGGTCATCAGCAGGTAGGTGTTGGCGTCGAAGTAGCCGGCGAACTTGTCGCCTTGATAGCGCAGGTAGGACTCGACCTCGAACTCGACGTCGTAGTCGAAGGAGAATGCGGCATTGCGCAGCTCGCGGCCGAATTTCTCGCCCATCTGGTCGTCCGACAGGTAGGTGATATGGCCGAGCATGCGCGCCAGGCGCAGGCCGCGCATCGGCCGGGTGCCGTGTTCGTAGTAGTGGCCGCCGTGGAAGTCGGGGTCGGTGAGGATGGCCTGGCGGGCGACATCGTTGAAGGCGATGTTCTGGGCGGTCAGCTTCGGCGCCGATGCGATGATCAGTGCGTTGCGCACCCGTTCCGGGTGCGAGATCGTCCAGCGCAGTGCCTGCATGCCGCCGAGACTGCCACCCATCACCGCGGCCCAGCGGTCGATGCCGAAATGGTCGGCCAGGCGGGCCTGGGCGTTGACCCAGTCGCTGACTGCGACAATCGGAAAATCCGCACCCCAGGGTTTGCCGGTGGCCGGGTTGATCGACGAGGGACCGGTCGAGCCGTGGCAGCCACCGGGGTTGTTCAGGCCGACGATGAAGAACCTGTCGGTGTCGAGCGGCCGCCCCGGGCCGATGATGTTGTCCCACCAGCCGATGTTGTCGGGCTGGTCGGCATAGTAGCCGGCGACATGATGATGCCCGGACAGTGCATGGCAGACCAGGATGGCGTTGGATTTGGCCGCATTGAGCGTGCCGTAGGTTTCGACGGCCAGATCGTAGGCCGGCAGGATGCTGCCGCTGCGCAGCGGCAGCGGCTCGCTGAAATGGATGCGTTGCGCTTCGACGGCGCCGACGGACTGGCCCGGCATGATGCTCCCGAAAACAAAAAACCCAGTTGGCTGAAACGCGAACTGGGTGTTCCCGTTTTAGCTGCATTTGTAAGCGCCCGCAATCTGAGTTCAAATCGGCGCTGCCGGAGAATCCGACCGCTTCAAGATACTGAGCCGTGGCGGAAAAGTCAATCGGTGGAGCACCTAGGAAAGATGGTCGTAGGGCAATCGGACTTTGATAACATAGGGCACAGGGGAATTCGAAGCGAGATGGGGGCGAGCATGATCGAGCAGCGCAGGCATCAACGGATACGCTTTGGCGAGCCGCCGGCGGTGAGCATCGGCTTTGCCGGCCAGCTGTGCGAAGGCGGAATCGAGAACCTGTCGATGTCCGGCATCATGTTGCGCTCCTCGCTGGTACTCGAGATCGGGCGCAGCGTTGGTTGCGAGTTCTCGCTTTTCGGTTCGCCGCGCATGGATGTCGCGGTGACCGTCGTCAGCCGGATCGGCGATCTTTACGGGGCGCGTTTCCAGGTTGGCCTGATCAACCAGGTGCTGATCGAGGACGCGATCCGGCAGGCCCTGGAATCCGGCAAGGCGTCGGTGTTGACCGTGCACGAGCTGGCCGGGCGCAAGGTGATGCGCATCGCCGGCGGACTGAACGCTTCCTTGCGCAACGATTTCATGCACGCGCTGACCCGGGTTGGTGTGGACGAAATCGATCTCGCCGGCGTCACCCTGGTTGAACAGGCCGGCCTGGCGCTTTGCCTGGTGGCGACCGAGCGTCATGGTGCGGTCATTGGCAGCCAGTCCAATTGTTTTGCCGGGGCCTGGAAACTGGCACTGGCCTTGCCCGGCAGCGTCGCTCAGGTGGCCTGAGTCGTAAACCATGCAAAAATTCCAGCGTCGATTCCTGCCCCTGGCTCTTGCCGCGCTAACCAGTGGCGTGCTGGCTGACGACGACATTTTCTTCGCTGAACTGCCGGTAGTCGCTTCAGTCAGTCGTCTGCCACAGCGCCAGGCCGATGCCCCGGCATCGGTGACTGTGGTCGATCGCGAAATGATCCGGGCCTCGGGAGTCCGTTCGCTCTCCGACATCTTCCGGCTGGTTCCGGGTTTCCAGACCTTTGCCCAAAGCGACACGACGAGTCGGGTAACCTATCACGGGATCACCGACGACAACGATTATTCACCCCGTGTGCAGGTCCTGGTTGACGGGCGTTCGTTGCACTCCCCACTGTTCCGCGGGGGCGTCAACTGGGCCTTGCTGCCGGTCGCACTCGAAGACATCGAGCGGATCGAGGTGGTCCGTGGCTCGAACTCGGTCTCGTACGGGACCAATGCCTTTCTCGGCGTGGTCAACATCATCACCGTTGATCCGTCGCTGGTCCGCGGTACCTCGGTATCGACCAGTCTTGGTTCGCAGGGCGTACGCGATTACACCGTGCGTGGCGGTGGCGGCTGGGAGAACGGAAACTATCGCCTGACCTATCAGGAGGTCAAGGACGATGGCCTCGAGGATGCCTACGACTGGCAGGACAGCAACCGCGTACGGCGTCTCGATGCCCGCCTGGATTACCAGTTGACCGACAAGGATGCGCTGGAACTCAACCTTGGCCGGGTTGAAGGACGTTTCACCAAGGGGCGGCTGGACTTTGATGAACCAGCACCGCATATCGACACCGGTAATCCGATGCGCAACCTCGATGAGTCGTCCTCCTGGCTGCAGATGCGCTGGTTGCACACGCTGGGTGCCGATGCCGATTTCTCGCTGCGCTACACGTTCAGCGAAGACCGCAGTGATGAAACGTTCAGCGATCCCGGCAGGGCGATCGGTTACCAGCGTGTCAATGAGGGAGGCGACTGGGGGCAGCGCCATGAACTGGAGGCGACGCACCACTTTTCTCCGATGAGGGCAACACGCCTGGTCTGGGGGGCGAGCTGGCGTCATGACACGCTCAGCTCGGACACGATGATGCGCGATCGAGGTCAGGAGAGTCGTCAGGTCTGGCGAGCCTTTGCCAACGGCGAGTGGAAGCCGGTGACCTGGCTGACGGCGAATGCCGGAATGTCAAACGAATATGATTCGCTGGCTGGCAATCATCTCTCGCCGCGCGCCAGCCTGGCTTTCCACCTCGATGCGGAAAACACACTCAGGATCGGCTATGCCAGGGCCTGGCGTACCTCCAGCATCCTCGCCTACAAGGCCAATTATCGGCACGATGTCGTCGTCGATCGTGATGATCAGATCGGGAATCCGCGATTGCCGGCAGAACGGCTCGATAGTTGGGAGATCGCCTATCTGGGGGATTGGCGATCACTGCGGATGAGCCTGGACCTCAGGGGGTTCGACGAACGGATACGCGACCGCTTGATGCTGGTCCGTCCCGGGGTCGCCTACAGTGGCGACATCCAGTACTCGGAGCAGTCTATCCAGGATTTGAAAATCCGCGGCTACGAACTGCAGTGGAAGTGGACGCCTCGTGACGGTACCCAACTCCTCTTGAACTATGCTCGGATCCACATCACGAGCGAGTGGTCGGACAACGGGAAGTTGATCGCCTTGAGCCCGGGCAGTCATCTTTATGCACCAGTGAATTCGAACAAATATGTTGCGCTGGCCGAGAACTCGGCCCCGCGCAATTCGTCGTCGGCAATGCTGATTCAGCGCCTGCCAAACAATTGGCAGCTCTCGGTTGTCTACTCCCAGGTTGGTGCCATGCAGTGGACCCGAAATACCGAGGTGGACCGCTATCAGCGGGTTGATGCCCGTCTGGCCTATCCGTTCTCGCTGGGGGGAAAACCTGTCGAGATCGCCTATACGGTTCAGTCGCTGAATGGGGCGCACATCGAGCAGCGCAAGTCCGATGACGATCCCAAGGCGCGTGTCGTGGACCGGCGCCAGTGGTTGACCCTCAACGTCAGCTTCTGAGTTCTCCTCAGCCCCGGCTGCCGCGCATCACAGCCCCTTCGAACCAGGCGTCGAAGGGTTCGCGCGGGGCGACCGCCTTGCCATGTGCGTAGGCGATGCCGAGGCGGCGCAGGTGTTCGAGAAGCGGGGTGTCATCGACGTCCTCGGCAATCGAGTAGATCTGCTGTTCGGCGGTGATTTCGAGAATCGCCCGAAGCAGCGCGGTCGAGGTGACGCCGTCGCCGATGTCGCGGGTCAGGCTCTGGCTGAGGCGAACATGGCTCGGTGCCAGCGTGCGCAACTGGGTGAACGAGGAGATGCCGCCACCGAATTCGGTCAACGCAATCTGGCAGCCGAGTTCGCGCATGCGCCGGGAGAATTCGATCAGCTGGCTGGTCTGGTGCGTGCTGATTTCCTCCGAGAACATCAGGTACAGACCGTCGCCGCGGATACTGCGCCTGGCGAGCTCCGCCGCGATGAAATCGCCAGTCTTCGGCCCGCTGATCGCTGCCCGCGACAGCGGCACCATGCAGCCCATCCCGGACTTGCGGCCACTGGCCTGGGCCAGCGCGTCGATCGCGGTTTCCAGGAAATGATGGTCGAAAACGCTGGCCATGTCGTAGCGCTCGGCGGCGTCGATCAGGGCGTTCAGGGCGATCGGCGATTGTCCGGGTTCGTTGAGGCGGGCGCTCAGTTCGGCGATCTGGGCGCCGGGCAGCCCCGGCTGCAGGGCCCGGATCGGGATTGCTTCGACGATCAGGCGGCCTTCCGAAAGCGCGCTGGCCAGGCGGCTGGCCCAGTTGCCGCGGTCGCGGCGGCGCTCTGTCGGTGCTGCCGGTGCCGCTTCGCAAACCTGGTTGCGGCCGAGCTCCTTGGCCTGCAGGCAGGCGGCATCGCTGAGCGCGAAAATTTCCTGGACGTCGCGAACATCGCGGGTCACCGGTGCCAGCCCGATGCTGGCACCAATCGCGAAGATCTTGTCCTGCCAGACGAAGCGGTATTCGGCGGAAAGTGCGCAAAGGTCCTGCGCAACCTGACGCGCCTTGCTCAGGCTGCAATTGGCCAGCATGATGCCGAATTCGTCGCCGCCCAGGCGGGCCAGCGTGTCCTCTTCGCGCAGCCGGCCCTGGAACAGCAGCGAGATCTGGCGCAGCAGTTCGTCCCCGGCAAGGTGGCCGCAAGCGTCGTTGACCGTCTTGAAACGGTCGAGGTCGATGTAGAGGACGCTGAATTCGTCGCCGCCGGCATGTACGGTATCGAGCGCCTTGTCCAGGCGGAGTTCGAACTCGCGCCGGTTGACCAGGCCGGTCAGGGCATCGTGACGGGCCTGGAAGACCAGCTGGGCGGTGGCTTCCTCGATCCGTGCCTGCATCGAGCGGTGGGCTTCCTCGATATGACCGGCCATGTCGTTGAAACCGTCCTCGAGGATGCGCAGTTCGCCGCTCGACTGCGCTGCCACCCGGGTATCAAAGTGACCGGCCGACATGCTGCGGACCGCGGTGGCCAGGCGCTGCAGCGGTAGCGCCAGCCGGTCGGCCATGGCGATGGCGAGCCCACCCATCAGGCCGAGGCCGAGCAGGATGGCGAAGAAGCCCTGGAGCATCAGTTCGCGCTGGCGCTCGATGAGTTCGGCTTTGTCCAGTTCGATGAAGACGTGGCCGATGGTTTCCTGCGGCTGGTTGTCGAGGCCGGCGATGTCGAACAACGGGTCGCTGTCGGTCTGGCTGCGGATCACCGGGGCGCCGAAAGCGATCCAGTCATGGCTTTCGTCGACCTGCGCCGGTGCCTCCAGGCGCTGGCGGATGGTTTCGGCAGCGAGTGAGACGCGGCCGGAAACGGCCAGCGTGCGTCCCTTCGGGTTGACGATGATTGCCGCCTTGACCCCGGGTTCCTGCATCGCCGCCTGGACCAGGCCGTAGATGCTGTCCATCTGCCCGGCGATGATCCCGTATTCGCTGATCGGCGCGAGGTAGCGGACCGTGGCCAGGCCCTTGGCGCGCAGCTGGCTTTCGAGCGCGCTGATGCCGCTCATCGAGAAGTAGAGCACGAGCAGCGTGGTGATCAGGGCGCTGGGCAGCAGCGTCAGGACCAGCAGTCGTTGGCGCAGTGTCAGGTTTTTCATTGTTCAGTTCCGCCGGAAAGCAGTTTCTGGAACAGGTCAGCCTCTTCGGGGAGGCGCAGACCGAAGGCATCGGCGACGCTCTGGTTGATGCTCAGGGAAAATTCGACGGGGCCGCCGGGCGGCGGCAGGCGGTTGCCATGGGTGGACACCTGTTCGCCCGCCTGGCGGCCGATCTGCGCCGGGGTCGAGTACAGGCCGGCGAGTGCGCCGGCCTTGACCAGCGCAGCCGAGAAGGCGACGACCGGGCGACGGAAGCGGTAGGCGGTGATCAGCAGCGGCTTGATCGTGTTGCGCGAGTAGATCAGCGGATCGGGCAGGGCGAGCAGGGCGTCGGTGCGTGGCAGCAGCGTCTCCAGTGCCGGCAGGATATGGGCTTCGTCGTTGACGGTTTCTGTGATCAGTTGCAGGCGCTGGCTGGTCAGCGGCTGGCGAAAGGCGTTGGCCTGGGCCCGCGACTGTTCGCTGACCAGCATCCCGATCCGCTGGCTGTCGGGGAAGAGCAGGCGCAACAGCCGGGCTTGCCGGCGCGCCGGCTGATCGAGGTAGATCGCCGATACCGGCGGCGGCGAGCGGGCGTCGAGGATGATCCCCTGGTAGGCGTTTTCCGGCAGCAGGGTGGCCAGTACCGGCGTCTTCTGGGCCTTGCCCAGGGTCTTGCGCAGTGCCTCGGTGCCGGCGGTGATGACCAGGTCGACCGGGAAGCGGTCGAGCGGGCGCAGGTCGTTATCGGTGTAGTTGATCCGCCAGCCGGCCTTGAGGTTCTTCTGCAGGCTGCTGGCGAATTCGCGGTAAGGCGGGCTGTCGTCGGCGAGGATGAGCGCGATCTCGCCGGCCCAGCTTTTCAAGGCAAGCAGGCAGAGGGCGAGGAAGATCAGGGCCAAGCGCAACATGGCTGCACTATAGAGTCTGGCCCCATGCCAGGGCAATAAGCGTTTACCGTTACGAGCGGTCGGGGTCGAGCAGGTCGAGCAGCAGCGGCAGGCCTTCGCTGATCGCGACCGGTCCCGGGGTGAGGATGATCGCCGACTTGATTTCGTGCAGGCGACCGCGCTCGACCGCCGGGATCGACTGCCAGCCCGGCCGGGCGGCCACCCGTTCGGGGCGGAAGTGCTTGCCGCACCAGGAGCCGATGATGATGTCGGGGGCCGCGGCGATCACTTCCGCCGGCGTCGGCCGGCGGTCGGCGGCCAGCGGCGAACCGGCGCGTGCGGCAAAGACATCCTCGCCGCCGGCGATCCCGATCAGTTCTGAGACCCAGCGCAGGCCGCTGATCAGCGGATCGTCCCATTCCTCGAAGTAAACGCGCGGCCGGCGGCCGCTGCGGGCGATGCGTTCGGCGGCGATGGCCCGGGCAGCGGCAATCTGTGCTTCCAGTCCGGCAACCAGTGCCTGGGCACGTTCCTCGGCGCCGACCAGGCGGCCGACCGTTTCGATCATCGCCAGGATGTCGTCTACGCTGCGCATGTTCAGTGCGTAGACCGGGATGCCGGCCTTGATCAAGTCGCGGGCGATGTCGGCCTGGAGATCCGAGAAGGTGAGCACCAGGTCGGGTTCGACGGCGAGGATCTTGGCAATGTCGCCGGTGGTGAAGGCGAAGACCTTGGGCTTTTCCTTGCGCGCCTGTGGCGGCCGTACGGTGTAGCCGCTGATGCCGACGATGCGGTCCTGTTCGCCGAGGGCGTAGAGGACCTCGACGGTTTCGGTGGTCAGGCAGACGATGCGTTGGGGCAGGCGGGACATGGCGTGGGCTTCATTTCGGTCGACGGCTGCGTGCGACATCGAGATGGGCGCAGAGTTTCGTCGTGCCGTCGAGGATGCGCGGCGTGTGCCGCTGCATGATGTCCGGGTTGATGTGGAAGAGGTTGTCGCGGCGGACGGCGGTCATGTTCTTCCACTTGTCCCAGTCGTGCAGCCATTCCGGTTTGGCGTCGCCCATGCCGGTGGCGATGATTGCCTCGGGGTCGGCTTCGATCACCGCCTCGAGTGTCACCTTGGGCGCCATCTGCTTGAGGTGGCCGAAGACGTTGTCGCCGCCGCACAGGCGGATCGCGTCGCTGATGATCTGCGGGCCGCCGACGGTGGTCAGCGGCGCCTTCCAGATCTGGTAGAAGGCGCGCACTTTAGGCTTGCCGGCGTTGGCTGCCTGCAGCGCTGCCAGGCGTTCGCGGAAGCGCCTGGCCTCGGCGTCGGCGACGGCGCTGGTGCCGGCCAGCTGGCCGTAGCGCTCGAGCTGGCGGGCAACGTCTTCCATGCGGTTGGGTTGCGAGATGTACACGGTCAGGCCGAGGCCGCGCAGCTTGTCGGCCTGGGCCATGTTGTTGCCGCTTTCCCAGGCGATCACCAGGTCGGGCTTGAGGGCGACGATGGCCTCGAGGTCGATGCGCGAATAGCCGCCGACGCGCGGCAGCTGCTTCGCCGCCGGCGGATAGTCGCTGTAGTCGACGGTGCCGACCACCCGGCTGCCGGCGCCGGCAGCGAACAGCGTTTCGGCGATGTGCGGAGCGAGGGCGACGATGCGCCGCGCCGGTTCCGGCAGGCGGACTTCGCGGCCGCTGTCGTCGGTGAACACCAGGTCGGCATGGGCGCCGGCGGCGAGGAATGTTGCGGTCAACGCCGCAAAAAGGCGGATTTTCAGGTGCATGCGGGTTTCCATTCGGTGAGCGCGTCGGTCAGGCGCTGCCAGCCGGCTTCGTCGGGCGGCAGGCCAAAGCGCAGCAGCGGGTTGGTTGCGTAGCGGCGGGTGAGGATGGCGCGGCGCGCCAGGTGTTCGTGCAGTTCGCCGGTGCTCGGCGCGTTCAGCGTCGCGAACAGCGGCGTCGCCTTGACCTCGCCGAGCGGTGCCAGCAACTGGCGCAGGCGTTCGCCGTCGGCGTGCAGGCGCTGACGGGTTGCCGTCTGCCAGGTGCTGTCGCCGAGTGCCAGCGTCGCTGCGGCGCGCGACGGGCCGGCGATTGCCCACGGGCCGATTGCGTCGGCCATCTTTGTCAGCAGCTCGGGGGCGGCGAACAGGAAGCCGACGCGCAGCCCGGCCAGGCCGAAGAACTTGCCCAGCGAGCGGAAGACGATCAGGTTCGGCGCGTCCGCCGTGCCGGCCAGCGGCGTCAGGCTGTGCTCGGGTGTGGCGTCGATGAAGGCCTCGTCGACGATCAGCCAGCCGCCGCGCTTTTTCAGCTGTGCCGCGGCGTCGACCGCCAGCTCGCGCGGGTGGCGGTCGGCGGTCGGGTTGTTCGGGTTGCACAGCAGCACGTAAGGGGTCGCCGCCGCCAGCGCACGCGGCAGCGTCGCGTTCTGCAGGAAGCGCAGCTTGTGGCCGGCGCGCTGCCAGGCCTGCGGGTGTTCGTTGTAGAGCGGTGCGATGCAGGCCACGGCGGCGCGCGGCAACAGCGCCGGCAACCACTGGATGGCAGCCTGCGAGCCGGCCACCGGCAGCAGGTTGGCGTTGCCGTAGTAGGCGGCAGCGGTGGCTTCCAGGCCGTCGTTGTCTTCCGGCAGGCGTTGCCAGGCTGCCGCCGGCAATGGCGGCACCGGCCAGCCCTGGGGGTTGATGCCGGTGGACAGGTCGAGCCAGTCGGCGAGCGGGATGTCGTAGTGGGCCGCGGCTTCGCGCAGGCGGCCGCCATGGTCAAGCATGCAGGGCTCCGATCAGGAAAAGGACGGCCAGCCACAGCCACAGGCTGCGCCGGATCAGCGTGATCGCCCGGCCGAGGTCGGCGGCGACCGGCGCCGGGCCGCAGCCAAGCGGCGGGCGGATTTCCTCGCGGCCGTGGTAGATGGCGGCGCCGCCGCATTGCACGCCGAGGCTGCCGGCGCCCGCTGCCATCACCGGGCCGGCGTTCGGGCTTTCCCAGCCGGGCGCCTGGGCCCGCCAGCAAGTGAGCGCGTCGCGCCAGCGGCCGAGCAGGGCGTAGCTCAGCGCGGTCAGCCGCGCCGGCAGCCAGTTGAGCGCGTCGTCAACGCGGGCGGCCCAGCGGCCGTACAGGTTGTAGCGTTCGGTACGGTAACCCCACATCGCGTCGAGCGTGTTGGCCAGCCGGAAGAGCAGGGCGCCGGGGCCGCCGAACAGGGCGAACCAGAACAGCGCGCCGAAGATCGCGTCGTTGCCGTTTTCCAGCACCGACTCGACGCCGGCCTTGGCGACGCCGGACTCGTCGAGTGCTGCGGTATCGCGGGAAACGATCCAGCCGACGCGCTGCCGCGCTTCGTCGAGCCGCCCCTCGCGTAGCGGCCGGGCGACCGCTTCGGCGTGTTCGCACAGGCTGCGCGCGCCGAGCGAAAAATAGAGCAGCAGCACGTCGACCGTGAACGGCGCCAGCGGCCGCAAGGCCAGCGCCAGCGCCAGCCAGGGCAGCACCGCCAGCGCCCAGCCGAGGACGCCGCCGGCGATCGTGCGCCGGTTCAGCCGTCTTTCGATCGCCGCCGCCAGCGTGCCGAAGCCGACCAGCGGGTGAAAACGCCGCACTTCGCCGAACAGGCGGTCGAGCAGCACGGCGGCGAGCGCCGCCAGCGGCATGGCGTAGGGGCCAGTGAGCAGGTTCAGTTCGGCCATTGGCGGGCCAGGGCGATGGCGGCGTCGATTGCCGTGCGCGCCTGGGGACTGTTGTGCCAGCAGGTCGAGCCGATCAGGCGGGCGATGTGCAGCGTGACGACTGCGCTTTCCTCGCCGGCCAGGCGGGCGAGCGGCGCGTAGCCGGCCTCTTCGAGGCGGCGGATCACCGTCGGCCCGACACCGGGCAAGGCGAGCAGCGCGGCGCGCTGGTCGGCCGGGAAAGTGCCATTCATGCGCCACGCTCCGCCGCGGCGAGCGCCGACAGGGCGGCGGTCAATCCGGCATTTTCCGGTAAATCGTGCGTCCCCCACTGTTCGTGGAAGACCAGTTCTTCGACCGGCAGGCGCGGCAGCCAGCCGGCGCTTTCCAGTTCCGGGCGATCCTTGAAGTGGCTGACGTGGCCGATGCACAGATAGGCGATCGGCACGATGTGATGCGGAATGCCGAGCGCGTCCTGCAGCGCCTTCTCGTGGAAGATGCTGACCCAGCCGACGCCAAGTCCCTCGGCGCGGGCGGCCAGCCACAGGTTCTGCACGGCGCAGACGCTGGAATAGAGGTCCATGGTCGGCATGTGGGTGCGGCCGAGCACGACCGGGCCGCTACGCGAGCGGTCGCAGGTGATGCACAGGTTCACCGGCGCATCGAGGATGCCCTGCAGCTTGAGTTTGCTGTAGATCTCGCGCTTCTCGTCGGGGAACATCCGTTCGGCTTCGGCGTTGGCTGCGCGGAAGATGTCGTGCACGCGTTGTTTGACGGTCGACGCACGGACGACGAGGAAATTCCACGGCTGCATGAAACCGACCGACGGAGCGTGATGCGCCGCCAGCAGGATGCGCGCGAGCTGCTCGTCGGCGACCGGGTCGGGCAGGAACTGGCCGCGCACGTCGCGGCGGTTGAAGATGGCACGATAGACGGCGGCCCGTTCGGCGTCGGAAAAAGCGTGCTGGTTTTCCATGGATTCCCCTTCTGGAAACGCGAAGGCACCCGTCCACGGCGCCGTGTGACGTCTCCCGGCCGGTCTTCTGACTCGGATTCACCCGAACGATGCGCCTTCCCGCCGCGGCAGTGGCCTGTGCATCGCCCGTCATCCTCACAGCGCTGGGCACGTGGCGGATTCGCACCGCCTTCCCGATTCTCCTGCCGGCAAAGCCGGAAGGCACCCGGAGACACAATCCCGACTTTCGTCGGAAGTCGGCGATGGTGCCATAATTACCGCCTTTTTTCACGGGCCGGGACGATGATAGGCAACGCGCTGATGGTGCAGGGAACGACCTCCGACGCCGGCAAATCGACGCTGGTCGCGGCGCTGTGCCGGATTCTCAAGCGTCGCGGGGTGCGTGTGGCGCCGTTCAAGCCGCAGAACATGGCGCTCAATTCGGCGGTCACCGTCGACGGCGGCGAGATCGGCCGGGCGCAGGCGCTGCAGGCGCTGGCCTGCGGTCTCGAAGCGCATACCGATTTCAACCCGGTGCTGTTGAAGCCGACCACCGACCGCAAGGCGCAGGTGATCATCCACGGCAAGGTCGCCACCGACCTCGATGCCAAGGCGTACCACGACTACAAACCGCGGGCGATGGGCGCGGTGCTCGAATCCTGGGCGCGGCTGACCGCGCAGTACGATTGCGTTCTCGTCGAGGGCGCCGGCTCGCCGGCCGAGATCAACCTGCGCGACCGCGACATCGCCAACATGGGCTTTGCCGAGGCGGTCGATTGCCCGGTGATCATCGTTGCCGACATCGACCGCGGCGGCGTCTTCGCCCACCTGGTCGGCACGCTGGAGCTGCTGTCGGCGTCCGAGCAGGCGCGCGTCGTCGGTTTCGTCATCAATCGTTTTCGCGGCGACATCGCACTGCTCGAGCCCGGTCTCGACTGGCTCGAACAGCGCACCGGCAAGCCGGTGCTCGGCGTGCTGCCCTACCTGCACGGGCTGATGCTCGACGCCGAGGACGCGATCGCGACGTCCACGGTCGACGGCAAGAAAACGGCAAAAATCCGCGTTGTCGCGCCGGCCTACCCGCGTACTTCCAACCATAACGATCTCGATCCGCTGCGCCTGCATCCGCAGGTCGATTTCCGCTGGATCGCGCCGGGCGAAGCCTTGCCGCCGGCCGACCTGATCGTCCTGCCCGGTTCCAAGGCAGTGCGTGCCGACCTCGACTGGTTGCGCGCCCACGGCCACGATCAGGCCATCGCCCGCCACTTGCGCTACGGCGGCAAGGTGATCGGCCTGTGCGGCGGCTACCAGATGCTCGGGCGCAGCATTGCCGACCCGCTCGGTCTCGAAGGACAGCCGGGAACGACGGCGGGCCTCGGTTTCCTGGCGGTGGACACGACGCTGGAAAGCGAAAAGCAGTTGCGCAATGTCAGCGGTCATCTGCATCTCGAAGGACAACCGGCGATGACCGGCTACGAAATTCACCTCGGCGTCACCCAGGGCGATGGCTTGACACGGGCCGCCGTGCAGCTGGCCGATGGCCGTGCCGACGGCGCCATCTCGGCTGACGACCAAGTGCTCGGCACCTACTGCCACGGCGTTTTCGACCATCCCGAGGCCCTGGCCGCATTGTTGCGCTGGGCCGGTGCCGGCGAGGTCGACAGCGTCGATTTCGCCGCCCGCCGCGAAGCCGATCTCGACCGCCTGGCCGATTCGGTCGAGGCGGCGTTCGACTGGGAAAAGCTCAGGCCCTGGCTGGCGCTGCCTTGAGCGTCAGCGGCAGGCCGGCGGCGACCAGCGTCACCTGATCGCAGACTGCGGCGACGTGCTGGTTGAGCCGGCCCTGTTCGTCGGCGAACAGGCGCGAGACCGGGTGCATCGGCACGATGCCCCAGCCGACCTCGTTGGAGACCAGGATGATCTGCCCGGGCAGTTGCGGCAGCGTGTCGATCAGTGCCGCCGTCTGGCCGGCGAACAGCGGGCAGTCGACGGCCTCACCGGCGTCGGCCTGGGCGGCGGCGCGGCCGGCGAAGAGCAGGTTGGACAGCCACAGCGTCAGGCAGTCGACCAGGATGCAGGTGTCGGGCGCCGCCAGTTCGCGCAGGCGCGCGGCCAGGTGCAGCGGCTCCTCGACGCAGCCCCAGTCGGCCGGGCGGCGTTCGCGGTGGTGGGCGATGCGACGCGCCATCTCGCCGTCGCGCGATTCGGCGGTGGCGACGTAGACGACCCGCTGGCCGCTGGCGGCGGCGATTTGCTCGGCGTGGCGGCTCTTGCCCGAACGGGCGCCGCCGAGGATCAGTTGGTTCATGGTCGCCATTGTATAATCGCCGCGTTCGACATCACGGAACCCGGTGCGAGACAACTCAATTCCGGGGCGGGCCCGCCGCTGTAACCGGGGACCCCACCGCAACAAGCCACTACGAGCGGAAACAGACGCTCCGGGAAGGCGCGGTCAGGGGGACGATCCGGAAGCCAGAAGACCTGTCGGACATCTTCATTTTGAAGCCTATGGACAAGGGCTTCGCGACCGCGTTGGCCAAACGCCGTCGCGAGGCCCTTTCGCTTTTGGAGAATCGGATGCATTCGTTCGCAATCACCGCCCCCGACCGGGGTATCGAAAATTCGCTCAAGCACAAGGTCGACCGCAAGACCAAGCCGCCCGGCGCGCTCGGCCAGCTGGAAACGCTGGCGGTGCAGATCGGCCTGATCCAGCAGACGCTGTCGCCGTCGCTCGACCGGCCGCAGATGCTGGTCTTCGCCGGTGACCACGGCGCGGCCAAGGCCGGCGTTTCGGCGTCGCCGCAGGAAGTGACCTGGCAGATGGTCGGCAATTTCCTCAATGGCGGTGCGGCGATCAATGTCTTCTGCCGCGCCAGCGGAATCGCGCTGTCGGTCGTCGACGCCGGTGTCGCCCACGACTTTGTCACGGTCGACGGCCTGATCGACGCAAAAATCGCCCATGGCACCGCCAGCTACCTCGACCAGCCGGCGATGAGCGCAGCCCAGTGCGCGGAAGCGGTCGGGCGCGGCGCGGCGATCGTGCGCCAGCTGGCGGCACAAGGTTGCCGGGTGGTCGGCTTCGGCGAAATGGGGATCGGCAATACCGCCGCCGCCTCGCTGATCACCCATGCACTGACCGGCGTCGCGCTGGCCGACTGCGTCGGCCGCGGCACCGGCCTTGACGATGCCGGCCTGGCCCGCAAGCAGGCCTTGCTGGCGCAGGCCGCCGGGCGCTGGCAGGCCGCTGGTGGCGATGCGGCGCCGCTGGCCGTGCTTGCCGAGTTCGGCGGCTTCGAGATCGCGATGATGGCCGGCGCCATGCTGGCGGCGGCCGAAGCGAAGATGGTGCTGCTCATCGACGGCTTCATCGTCGGTGCGGCGGCGCTGGTCGCCGCGCGCCTCGAACCGGCATTGGTCGACTACTGCGTCTTCTGCCACCGCTCGGCCGAACCCGGTCACCGTGCCCAGTTGCAGGCGCTGCGCGCCGAGCCGCTGCTCGACCTCGGCCTGCGCCTGGGCGAGGGCACCGGCGCCGCGCTGGCCTTTCCGCTGGTCAAGGCGGCGGTGGCCTTCCTCAACGAGATGGCCAGCTTCGAGTCGGCCGGCGTCGCCGGCTAGCCATGCTGCGCCGCGAGCTCGAGTATTTCCTCGGCGCCGTACGTTTCTTCACGCGGCTGCCGGTGCCGGCCTGGGTCGGCCATTCGGCCGAGGCGCTGCAGCATTCGGCGCGCTGGTTTCCGGCGGTCGGCCTGGTTGTCGGCAGCATCGCCGCGCTGGTCTACCTCGCCGCGCTGCAGCTCTGGCCGCAGCCGGTCGCCGTGCTGCTGGCGATGGCGGCGACGCTGTACGCCACCGGCGCCTTCCACGAGGACGGCCTGTCCGACACCGCCGACGGCCTCGGCGGTGGCTGGGACAAGTCGCGCATCCTGGCGATCATGAAGGATTCGCGGGTCGGCAGTTACGGCGTCGTCGCGTTGTGGCTGGGGCTGACCGGCAAGTTCGTGCTGCTCGCGGCGCTCGATCCGGCACTGGTGCCGGCGGCGCTGCTCGCCGGGCATGCCTGGTCGCGTGGCTGCGCGACACTGTTGCTGGCGACCATGGACTATGCGCGCGACGACGCGCAGGCCAAGGCGAAACCGTTGGCCAGCCGGCTGGCGCCGGGTCCGCTGCTGTTCGCCCTGGCGCTGGCGCTGGCGCCCTTGCTCTGGCTGCCCTGGTCGCAAGCGGCGGCCGGGCTGCTGCTGGCGCTGCTGGCGACGGCCTGGCTGGCGGCCAGGTTCCGCCGCTGGCTGGGCGGTTACACCGGCGACTGCCTGGGCGCCACCCAGCAGCTCGCCGAAATCGCCTTCTACCTCGGGCTGCTCGCGCAATGGCCGCGCTGACGCTGTACCTGGTGCGCCATCCGCGACCGTTGATCGCGCCGGGCGTCTGTTACGGTCAACTCGATGTCGCGGCCGAAAACCCGGCGCCTATCGTTGAGCGCCTGCGCCGCGAACTGCCGCCGGGCTTGCCGCTCTGGAGCAGCCCGCTGCAGCGCTGCCGGACGCTGGCCGAAGCCCTGCAGCCGGCGCCGCGGCTCGATGCGCGGCTGATGGAACTGGATTTCGGCGCCTGGGAAGGTCGACCGTGGGATGCCATCGCGCGTGCCGAACTCGACGCCTGGGCCGCCGACATCGACGGCTACGCGCCGCCCGGCGGCGAGTCGCCGCGACAGTTGCAGCAGCGCGTGCTCGCTTTCGTCGACGAATTGCCGGCCGGGGCGCATCTGCTGGTCACCCACGCCGGCGTGATCCGCGCGCTGCTTGCCGCCGCGGCTGGCGAAACCCAGGCGGCGGCGCTGAATCGGCCGGCGCCTGCATACGGCAGCCTGACCCGGCTCGATTATTCCTCGGGCAGCCGGTAGCGCTGCTCGCGGTACAGCCAGGCCGGCAGCAGGGCGTGCGCCAGGGCGCGCCGGGCCAGGGCCTCGCCGTCGGCGGGTGGCGCCTCGGCGGCGCTCAGGTGCTTCCTGGCGCGGTCGTAGTGGGCGAAAGCCGGTTCTTTTTCCGGGCGCAGGACGACCATGCGGTTGCCTTCCATCCAGCCGTAGTTCTGTTCGTACTGCATCATCGCCCGGCCGGGCAGGTCGTCGGCTTCGCGGGTCAGGTCGCGGCCGGGCATCGGGTGTTTGGCATCAACGCCCATCAGCGAGAGCAGCGTCGGCGCCAGGTCGATCTGGCTGGCGACGGTCTTGACCCGCTTCGGCTTGAGGTCGGCGCCGAGGATCAGGCCGGGGATGTGGAAGCGCTCGACCGGCACCATGCTGTCGCCACGCACGCGGATGTCGTGGTCGGCAACGACGACGAACAGCGTGTCCTGCCAGTAGGGGCTGGCCTTGGCCTTGGCCATGAATTCGCCGAGCGCGTGGTCGGTGTATTTGACGGCGTTGTTGTCGGTCGCTTTCGGTTGCTCGTAAAGCTCGATGCGGCCGTCGGGGAAGTCGAAGGGCGAATGGTTGGTCGAGGTGAACACCAGCGTGAAGCTGGGCTGGCCTTCGGCGTGCTTGGCGCTCAGGCGTTCGTGCGTCTTGTCGAACAGGTCTTCGTCGGAGACCCCCCAGCCGGCGACGAACTTCGGATTCTTGTAGTCCTTCTGCTCGGTGATGTGGGTGAAGCCGTTGCCGGTGAAGAAGCCGCGCATGTTGTCGAAATGTGCCTCGCCGCCGTAGATGAACTCCGACTCGTAGCCATGCTGGCCAAGGATGGACGCTAGCGTCGAGAAGTTGCGCTGGGCCAGCGACAGCTTGACCACGGCCTGCGCCGGCGTCGGCAGGAAGCCGGTGGTGACCGCCTCGATGCCGCGGATCGAACGGGTGCCGGTGGCGTAGAGCTGCTCGAACCACCAGCCTTCTTCCTTCAGCTTCTCCAGGTTGGGCGTCACCGGTACGCCGCCGAGCGACTCGACGAAGGTCGCGCCCAGGCTTTCCTCGAGGATGATCACCAGATTCAGCGGCTGGTCACGGCGTACCGTCGCCTGCTGGTCGACCAGCGTCGGGATTTCCGGGTCATTGACCAGCGGGTGCGGGTTGCCGAAGCGGGCGCGGGCGTTGCGGAACTCGGCGAGGATGTCGGCGCTTTCCATCTTGCCGTAGATCTCGCTCGAATTGGCCTCGTGTTGCATGCCGTAGATCGCGTGCGTCACCGACCAGGCCGAGTTGAGGATCAGCGTGTTGACCATCGGGTCGGCGGTCAGCGCGAAGGTGGCCGGATTGGCCGGCCGGTGCTGCAGGCTGGAGCGGATGGCCAGCGCACAGATCAGGAGCAGGATCGGCCAGGTGAGCCAGAGTTTCCAGCCGGACCAGGGGGCCTCGGCCCGCTGCCAGGCGCGCATCGTGCGCCAGGCGCCCCAGCCGCAGAGGCCGGTGACCAGCAGGCCGCCGACCAGATGCAGGCGGAAGCCGCTCCACAGCATGGCGACGACTTCGTGCGGATACTTCAGGTATTCGACGAAGAGTCGGTTCGGCCGGCTGTCGTATTCGTTGATGAAGGCCGGCGAGGCGATCTCGAGCAGCGCCAGGGCAGCGATCGCCAGCGTCATCCAGGCAATGTTCAGCTTGCGCCAGGCCGGCCACAGACGCTTGCCGGCGAGCAGCGGGGCAAGCAGCAGCAGCGGCAGGGCGAGCAGGGAAAGCTGGATCACGTCCACGCGCACGCCCTGCAGCAGCATCGTGCTCCAGATGCCGGTGGCGGCGACCCGTTCCGACTGCCACAGCATCAGCGCCGCGCGCGACAGCGTCAGCAGCGGCAGGCCGACCAGGAAGAGCATGGCGATGCCGGCGTAGGGACCGAACAGGTCGAGGCGTTGCCAGAGACGGGAGAGGGGGGAGGCGAGCTTGGCTGTCATGGCGGATTGTGTGAGGCAGATTCCGCAGAGTCTGACCAGCGGTTATTAAACGAAGCTTAAACGAAGCTTAAAACAAGGGCTAACCCGGCAGTCGCAGACTGGCCTGCAGGCCGCCCAGCGGCGAACGGTCGAGGCTCAGTTCGCCGCCGTAGGTTTCGGCGATGTCGGCCGTGATTGCCAGGCCGAGGCCGCTGCCTTCGACATTCTCGTCGAAGCGCTTGCCGCGCACGCCGGTCTCGCGGATCTGCCCGGCCGACAGTCCGGGGCCGTCGTCGCCGATCTCGATGACGACCTCGTCGTGCTGTCGACGGGCGCTGACGACGACGCGCGATCTTGCCCATTTGCCGGCGTTGTCAAGCAGGTTGCCGAGCATTTCCTCGAAATCGGTCTGTTCGCCGCGCCAGTGCAGTTCGCGGTCGACGTCGAGCTGCCAGCTCAGGCCGCGCTCGCGGTGCAGGCGCTGCATCAGGCCGATCAGGCCGTCGATGCAGTCGCCGACGGCGACCTGGCGGACGCTGCCGGCCCCGCTGCCGGCGCGGGCCAGGTGGCGGTCGATCAGCTGAGTCATGGCGCCGACCTGCTGGCGCAGCAACGGGTTCTGCTGCAGTTCCCCGTCGGCCGCCAGCAGCGACAGCGGCTTCTTCAACGCATGGCTGAGGTCGGCGGCATGGCCGCGGGCGCGGTCGACGATGCGGGCATTGCGGGCCAGCACCAGGTCGAGCTCCTGGGCCACCGGTGCCAGTTCCGGGCCGTAATCGTTGCCGACGCTGGCGGCGCTGCCGGTACGCACGGCCGCCAGCCGGTCGCGCAGTCGGTGCAGCGGTACCAGGCCGAGGCGTACCTGGAGGATGCTGGTGACCAGCAGCGAGACGATCAGGCCGAGCTGGGTGAACAACAGGATGCGGTCGAGCCGGTCGAGTTCGCTGGCGATCTCGTCGGCCGGCCCGAAAACATGCAGGCGGGCTGACTGGCCCTCGACCTCGATGTCGCGCATGAGGCCCATCAATCGCTGCGCCTGCGGCCCCACCAGCTGCAGCAGCTGCGGGTTGCCCGGCACCGGATGGGCCTGTGCCGTGTCCAGCCGGCTATCCCAGAGCGAGCGCGAGGTCTGGGTCTGACCGGCATTTTCCAGTTGCCAGTACCAGCCCGAGAAGATGCGGGCGAACTCGTCGTTGCTGCGCCCCTGCCAGCGCATGCCGTCGTCGCCGGCGAGCACGAAGATGCCGGCGAGCAGCCGCTCGCTCCGTTCTTCCAGGCGCTGTTCGAAATGCTTGAGCAGCGTCGTTTGCACGCTCTGGCGCAGGGCCCAGCCGCCGATCGTGGCAACCAGCAGCGCGGCCAGGGCGCCGAGCGCGACCAGCCGGCTGGCCAGGCCGAAGCGCCGGCTGCCTTTAATCAGCATCGACGGACCCGGTCAGCCGGAAACCGCGGCCGCGCTCGGTCTGGATCAGCGGCACGCCGAGCTTGCGGCGGATACGGCCGATCAGTACGTCGAGGGTGTTCGAGTCGGGGTCGAGATCGCGGGCATAGACATGTTCCGAGAGCTCGCTGCGGCTGACGACGCAGTCCTTGCGCTGGATCAGGTAGGCGAGGATGCGCTGTTCCTGGGCGGTCAGGGTGAGTGCTTCGCCGTGCAGCGTGAAGCGGTCGGCGTTGGCGTCGTAACTGAGGGGGCCGGCGGCCAGCAGCGGCGAGCTGTGGCCGAGCGCCCGCCGCTTCAGTACGCGCAGGCGCAGCGCCACTTCCTCGTGGAGGAAGGGTTTGGTCAGGTAATCGTCGGCGCCGGCATCGAAACTCGCCAGCTTGTCGCTCCAGCGGCCGCGTGCGGTGAGTACCAGGACCGGCATCGGGCGCTGGTGTTCGCGCCAGTGGCGCAGTACCGCGACGCCATCCATGCCGGGCAGGCCGAGGTCGAGCACGGCCGCGTCGTAGTCCTCGGTGCAGCCGACGAAAGCGGCTTCTTCACCATCATGGACGAGGTCGACGATCATCCCGTCGGCGGCGAGCGCGCTGGCGATCTTCCCGGCCAGTTCGCGGTCGTCCTCGACGACCAGCACCTTCATCGTTCGACCTCTTCGCCGTTGAGGACCTTGCCGCTGATCGCGTCGATGTCGAGTTCGAAAACCCGGCCGTCGGCCAGGCGGACCTCGACTTCGTAAAAGTAGCGTCCGTACTGGTCGTATTCGAGTTCGACCTCGTGGATGACACCGCGGTAACGGGCCGGCAGGCGCTCGAGAATGTCGGGCAGGGGCTTCAGGTTTTTCAGGACTTCCTGACGGTGGCCGTTGCCATCGATCAATTCGCCGCTGTTGGCATCGATGACGAACTCACGCAGGCGTCCGTCGAGCAGGATGACCTGGACTTCGTAGATCATGCGCTGGTCGGCAGCCTGCTTGAGCTCGAGTTCGAGAACGTTGCCAGGGTGGCGGGCGAGCAGGTTGCGCAGGGCCTTGGCCATGTTGATGCGCGGGTTGGCTGCCGTGCTGGCGTGGCGCAACTCGCTGCCGCTGACCGCGTCGACGAGCAGCTTGGCGCGCTGGCCATCGTTCTTGAGGATGGTGATCTCGTAGATCCGGTTGCCGTTGATGTCGCGCTCGAGGTCGACATCGAGGACCTTGCCCGGATGGCTGGACTGGATGCGTGTCAGGATTTCGTTGAGCGGCTTGAGCTGGCCGGCCTCGACCGCGCGCCGGATCGCGTATTGCTCCTCGCCGCGGGCGAGCGGAGGCAGCGCCAGCAGCAGGATGAACAGGAAGGGGAGGGCTTTCATGACGGCTATCTTGCGGCGACCCGGTTAAACGTTTCGTGAATTGTAGCGTCACGAAGCGTTCACGATTGGCGGGCTAGCATGGCTGCATCGTCAATTGTCCGGATTTTGCCCCATGTCCCAAGCCAGCTCCTCAGCCTTGCCGGCGCTTGCCGCCTTCCTGGTTCGCCGTCAGCGTGTCCGCCTGCCGGGCATGCGCTGGTTGCTCGCCGTCCTGCTGCTGGTGGCGACTGGTTTCGTCCTGGTCGTCGCCCAGCCGAGGCTGGCGCTGGCCTGGGCTCAATTTGCAGCCGATGCCGGTGAGCGCGAACGGGCCGTCTGGCTGCCCGATTACCGGGTCGAGATCGAGGCCCTGCCGTTGGCCGGGATCGCCGACGATGTCTCCGGGCTGACCTACGATCCCGATCGCGGCACGCTGTTCGCGATCACCAATGCGCGTCCCGAGATCCTCGAGCTGTCGTTGTCCGGCGAGGTGCTGCGGCGCATTCCGGTGAGCGGCCTCGGCGATCCGGAAGCGATCGAGTACGTCGGCCCCGGCCGCTACGTGGTCACCGACGAGCGGCGCCAGGCGCTCGTCGAAATCCGCCTCGATCCGGCCACGCGTGTTGTCGATGCCGCTGCCGCCAGGCAATTGATGATCGGTATCGGGCGCAACGGCAACAAGGGTTTCGAGGGACTGGCCTACGACCGCGCCGGCGATCGCCTGTTCGTTGCCAAGGAGCGTGATCCGCAGCGTATTTTCGAGGTGCGCGGCTTCCCGCAGGCAGCGGCGATCGAGATCGCCGAAGACCGGGCGCGCGACGCGGCCCTGCCCGGCAAGGACCTGTCCAGCCTGCATTTCGACGCAGCCAGCGGCCACCTCCTTGCCCTCTCCGATCAGTCGCGCCTGCTGGTCGAGTTCGACACTGCCGGCAAGCCCCTCAGCAGCCTGTCGCTGCAAGCCGGCCGCAGCGGCCTGCAACAGGCAGTGCCGCAGGCCGAGGGGGTGGCCATGGACAGTCGCGGCAATCTCTACCTGGTCAGCGAACCGAACCTCTTCTACCGTTTCAGCCGGCCGTCGGCCGCAGGTTCTGCAGGCTGACCGAAAGGCCGCCTTGCGGCCGGTTGGCCAGCCGTAGCCGGGCTGCGTGCAGCTCGGCGATGCGCGCAACGATGGCCAGGCCGAGCCCATTTCCTTCGGTTTTTCCCGGTTGACCGCGGAAGAAGCGTTCGCCCAGGCGGGCCAGCATGCTTTCCGGAACGCCTGGGCCGTGATCGTTCACGGTCAGTGCGCAATTGTCGACGCCGCTGTCGATGACGATTTCCACGGTACGGTCTGGCGCCGTGTAGCGGAGTGCGTTGTCGATCAGGTTGCGCAGGGCGATCTGGAGCAGGTCGGGGTCGCCGAGGACGACGGCGCTGGTGGCCGGAAGCACGATGCGGTCGCGCTCGGGCAGCGCGGCGACGGCCTCGTTGACCAGCCGCCCGAGGTCGACCGGGACGGTGTGCGGGGGCTGGTTCAGCGGATCGAGCCGGGCCAGGCGCAGCAGTTGCTCGACCAGTCGTCCGGCGCGGTCCACGCCGACCTCGATCTGCTGCAGCGCGTGCTCGCGTACCGGCGAGTCGCCGCTCAGCCGCGCCACCTGGGTCTGCACCTTGAGCGCGGCGAGCGGCGTGCGCAGTTCATGGGCGGCATCGGCGGTGAACCGGCGTTCGTTGTCGAGCGTCCGCTCGACCCGTCGGAACAGCCGGTTGATCGCATTGAGCAGCGGTTGCGCTTCGGTTGGCACGCGCCGGCTGGCGAGCGGCGCGAGATTGTCCGGCGAGCGCGCGGCGACCTCGTCGGCCAGTTGTTCGAGCGGCCGCAGCGTGCGCCGGATCGACAGGTAGATGAACAGGATCAGGACCGGCACGATGAGGATCAGCGGCAGCACGGTCTGGACCGCGACCTCGAGTGCGGCACGGTCGCGCAGGCCGATCGCCTGGGCGACCTGGACGCGGTAGCGGCCATCCTCGGAAACCCTGTTGAGCACTCGCCAGGCGGCGTCGTGGCGGATGATGTCGCTGTAGTCGGCGACGCCGAGGATCGGCAGTTCGGGCGCATCGGGCGAGCGCGCGAGGATGCTGCCGTCGCCCAGCCCGATCTGGAATTCCAGTGGTGGTTCGTAGATGTTGTCCTCGGTGCCGCGCACGGTTTCCAGCCGGGCGACGATGTCGGCCAGGTCGTCCTCGTTGTCGTGGGTGATCGCCAGCAGCAGGCGGGCGGTTTGCGCCAGGCTGCCGTCCATCAGCTCCTCGGCCTCGTGCTGGGCCTTGGTGTAGCTGAACCAGCCGGTGAGCAGCCAGGTCGTCAGGACGATCGCGCCGATCGCCGCCAGCAGCCGCCAGCGCAGCGAATGGACCCGCCTCGAGGTAATCGCCGGCTTCATGCGTCGCCGTCGGCGAGCTGATAGCCGAGGCCACGCACCGTCCTGATGAAATCGGCACCGAATTTCTTGCGCAGGTGATGGATGTAGACTTCGACGGTATTGCTGCCGGCTTCGTCGCCCCAGGCGTAGAGGCTTTCCTCGAGCTGGCTGCGGCTGCGGATGTGGGTCGGCTGGCTGATCAGGGCATGCAGCAGTGCATATTCGCGACCGGAGAGCGGTACGTCGCGGCCCTGGTAGCTGACCCGCTTGCTGGCCGGATCGAGGCTGACGCCGCGGTGTTCGAGCAGGGGCTGGGCCTTGCCGCCGGCGCGGCGGAGCAGGGCGCGGATGCGCGCCTGCAGTTCGCCGAGGTCGAAGGGTTTGGTCAGGTAGTCGTCGGCGCCGTGGTCGAGGCCGGCGATCTTGTCTTCGGCGGTGTCGCGCGCGGTCAGCAGCAAGACCGGGGTCTGGTCGCCGCGCGAGCGCATTTCACGCAGCACGGTCAGGCCGTCCTTGCCGGGCAGGCCGAGGTCGAGGACGCAGGCGTCGTAGCGGTGGTCGGCCAGCGCCAGCAAGGCCATTTTTCCGTCCTCGACCCAGTCGACCGCATAGGCCGCCAGTGTCAGCCCGGCGCGGATGCCGTCGCCGAGCAGGGTGTCGTCTTCAACCAGCAAGAGTCTCAATTAGCGTGCATCCCCGGCAGTTTTCGCGAGCAGCGCCCGGATTTCCTGGCGCCGCCCCTGATCGGCCAGTTCGCGTCCCGGGCGGGCCGGCGCGGCAAGGGCCTTTTCCAGGTAGCGGCGGCCTTCGGCGACGCGATCCTGGTCGATCAGATACTCGCCGTAAAAGAAATTCGGGTCAATCCCGTCGGGATTGACGGCCAGCGACTTCCGGAACAGCGCTTCGGCCTTCTCCTTGTCGCCGAAACCGAGCGGCCAGCGCGGCACCTTGGCGTAGAGCGTGGCCAGGCTGGTATAGGCGGAACCGTTGAGCGACTTTTCGTCGAGTTTCAGGCTTTCCTCGAGCAGGGCCTTGGCTTCCTTGGCCAGCGAGAGGCCGCCGAGGCCGCCGCGGACGCCGGCTTCGCTGGAGACGACGATGGCCTCCCAGATCAGCGCGGCGGCCAGGTTGGGGTTGGCCTTGGCGACCTGGCTGGCCTGGACGGCGAGCTCGCGGTAGAGGTCGGCCTGCTGTTTTTCCGGGGCCTTGTACTTGATCTCGGCCCAGCGGTCCTGGATCGGGCGAACCAGGTCGTCGCCGGGGGCGGCGTGGAGCAGCGTCGCGCAGCCGAGGCCAAGCGCGAAAAGCAGGGATTTCAAACGGGACATGATGCCTCCTGTGTTCTGTTGAAGATCACGCCTTGGCGGCGTGTTGTTTGATCCTGGCGAGCTTGCCGCGCAGGCCCTGGTCGACGAGACCGGGGGCGCAGCCGTTGAGCCAGGCGAAAAAGCGCTCCGGGAAACCGATGTGGCCTTCGGCGACGTCGTTGGCGAGCATGCCCAAGATGTGCCGGGCGACCTTCTCCGGCGTGTCGGTGGCGCTGCCCAGCGCACGATTCAGGGCGCGCACCGCCGGCGGGTTGATCGGCGTGTCGATGGCGCGCGGCGCGACATGGATGACGCGCACCGTACTGTCGGCAAGCTCGCGCCGCAGGGCCTGGGAGAAGCCGCGCAGCCCGGCTTTGGCCGCCGAATAGGCAGTGAAGCCGGCGAAGGGAATGCTGCCGAAGGCCGAGCCGATGTTGACCACCGCTGCCGTCGGCTGTTGCGTCAGCCAGGGCAGCAGCGCCCGGGTCAGGCGGATCGGAGCGCCGAGGTTGGTCGCCAGGATGCGCTCGATGTCGTTCCAGTCCTGTTCGGCAAGCAGCCCGAAGCTGGCGACGCCGGCGTTGTTGATCAGGATGTTCGTCCCGAAGGCGCGGGCCGCGGCGACCGCACTGTCGATGCCGGCGGCGTCGGTCAGGTCGGCCTGGAGCAGTCGGTAATCGCTGCCGGCCGGCAGGTCGATGCGGGCCAGCGCGACCGGGTCGCGGCCGGTCAGCAGCAGGGCTGCGCCGGCTTGTGCCAGTTCGCGGGCGAGCACGCCGCCGAGGCCGCCGCTGGCGCCGGTGAGCAGGATGCGGGCGCCGTTCAGCTGCATGTCGCGACCTCGACCGGCAGGGCGTGGAAGATGTCGCCGTAGAGCTTGAAGAAGACCTTGGCGGCGTGCAGCACCTCGGCCTGATCGGCTGGCGTCATCAGGTCGAGGATGTTGGCCAGGTGCTGCGTGTGTTCCTGGTCGAGGGTGCCGTGCGAGCGCAGGTAGGAGAAGGCGCTGTCGGGCAGGCCGAGGGCGGTCTGGATGCGGTCGGCGGCGGTCAGTGCGAGATCGACGCTGGTGCCTTCGAGGACGAAGACCATGCCGAAGAAGCCGGCCGGGTTGCCGCGGTTGATCAGGTCGTAGGCGTAGGCGACCATCAGTTCGGCCGGCAGCTCGGGGCGGCTGTGGCGTACCGCTTCGGCGTCGCCGCCGGCGGCGGCGATGTCGTTGAGGATCCATTCCTCGTGGCCGATTTCCTCCTCGATGTACTCGGCGACGCCGGCGCGCATCCAGGCTAGGCGCTCGGGCAGGCGGCCGCCGAGGGTCATCAGCAGCGGCGTGGTGTGGCGCACGTGGTGGTAGGCCTGGGCCAGGAAGGCCAGGTAGCTGTCGCGGCTGGCGCGACCCTGCAGGCATTCGCTGATGATCGGGGCGCTGAGCAGGTGGGCGCGGGCAGCTGCGGTTTCGAACTTGAGCGTGTCGTAGAAGGACATCGGGGACTCCTTGGCAGAATGAAGGGCCGCCAGGGCGGCATGGTGGTGATCGATGACGGCCTGGCGGCGTGGCCGGCCGTTGCCGGTGGCCAGCCCGTTGGCCGGGGTGAAGGCCGGGCTGGCGATGAAGTGGGCGACCTGCGCGTACTCGGGCAGGCTGGCATTGGCGCGGGCGATCGCTTCGCCCAGCGCCGTTTCGGGCAGGCCGGGGAGGCCGACGACGATGGCGCTGAGCGCCGGCTGACCGTCGCCGGCGACGACTGCCTGGACGATCTGCGGCTGTGCCAGCAGCGCCGCCTCGACCCACTCGGGCGAGACGTTGCGGCCGAACGAGGTGATCAGCAGGTTCTTGCGCCGGCCCTGCAGGTGCAGGTGGCCGTTGCCGTCGACGCTGGCGAGGTCGCCGGTGGCGAAGGCGCCGCCGCTGGCCGCGGCTTGTCCGGTGTAGCCGAGGAAGGCGCGGGTGCGCACGCTCAGCTCGCCGTCGACGATGGCCAGTTCGGCGTGGGCGAGCGGACGGCCGACACCCTCGCCGTCGTCGCCGGGCCGGTTGATCGCCAGCACCGAGCCGCCTTCGGTCAAGCCGTAGCCCTGGTAGGCGGGAATGCCGAGGGCCCGGGCGTCGGCCAGCAGGCCGGGGGCGACGCGGGCGCCGCCGACGGCGACGAAGCGCAGCGAATCTTGCGGTCGACTGCCGGAAAAGGCCAAAAATGCGCACCAGGCCTTGAGCAGCTCGGGCACCAGGATGACGCTGCCGGCGCCGCTTTCCCTGACCTTGCGGTCGAGCGTCGCCGGGTCGAAGCCTTGCCTGCCGGCCCAGCCGAGTTCGGCCAGCGGCGGCAGGTGCACCGGCATGCCGCGCAGCAGTGGCGCATAGACGCCGGCGACGTTTTCCAGCAGCAGGGCCAGCGGCAGGACGGCCAGATGGCGTTCGAGCGGCAGGTCGGCGAGGCGCTCGTGCACTGCGCGGGCGGTGTCGAGCAGGCCGTCGCGGCTCAGGCAGACGCCCTTGGGCGCGCCGGTGCTGCCCGAGGTGAAGGAGATCTTGGCGGTGCCCGGCGGCAGCTCGACCGGCTCGACCACCCGGCGCATCCAGGTCAGGCCCTGCCAGCGGCCGGTGATCGCGAAGCCGAGGTCGAGGGCGCCGATGCGTTCCGGCTGGTCGGTGAGCACGGTGTCGGCGCCGGCCTGTTCGAGCGCATTGCGCAGTTGTTCGCCATGGAAGAAGGCGGGCAGCGGCAGATGCACGCGGCCGGCGTCCTGGCAGGCGAGATCGGCGATGATCCAGGCCGGGCTGTTGTCGGCGAGGACGCCGACGACGCGGCTGCCGGCCAGGCGTTCGCGCAGGTTGAGCAGTTCGGCGACGATCTCGTCGGCGTTCCAGCGGCGCTGGCTGTCGAGCAGCAGCGGGAAGTCGGCCGGGCGGGCGGCGAGTTCGGCTTGCCAGGAAAAATCAGCCATGGCGCTTCACCATTTCCAGGGCCAGCGCGATGCGGCCGGCGACGACCACCGGCCGGCTGTCGTAGTAGCTGCCCCAGTCGGCGGCGTCGGCGCCGAGGCGGGCCGGGTCGGCGCTGGCCAGCGCCAGCGGCGGCAGGCCGAGGCGGCGGAAGATGCCGATCAGCTCGCTGGTGGCGGTGAAGGCGACCCATTCGTAGCCGAGCCGGTCGAGGTGGCGGGCCAGGTTGAGGATGACATCGACACTGCCGCCGGCTCGGTCGGCCGCCAGGTTGCCGACCTCGACGATGGCTTCGCGCCGCACCGGCTGGCCGGCGAGGCGGGCGACGGCGGCCTCGATCGGCTCGTCGAGGTAGGTTTCGAGGAACAGGCGCTCCTCACCGGCGCAACGCCAGCCGGCCGCGGCGGCGATGCGGCCGGCGTCCTCGAGCAGCATCAGGTTGGGGGCGAAGCTGCTGACCTCGGCGCCGTAGTGGCGGCGGAAGATGTCGGCGATGAAGCCTTCCGCCGCTGCCCGTTGCGGGGCGCCGACGACGGTATGGCGAACCGTCGGCAGCGGCCGGCGGGTCTGGAGAATCTTCTGGATGGCAGCCATCTTGGCCTCCCTGGAGCACGATATGGCTCCAAGGATGCGACTGCCGAATTAAAGGAAACTTAAGCGTTTCCTTTTTTTCGTGCTTTCAGTGCGCGGCTTCCCAGTTCGGCCCGACGCCGACTTCGACCAGCAGCGGCACCTTCAACTGCGCCACCTGGGTCATCAGGCGCGGCAGGTGGGTGCGGATTTCCATCAGCTCGGCGTCCGGCACTTCGAGTACCAGTTCGTCGTGCACCTGCAGGACCAGCTTCGACTGGCGGGCGGTCTGCTCCAGCCAGCCCTGGACGGCGATCATGGCGAGCTTGATCAGGTCGGCGGCGGTGCCCTGCATCGGCGCATTGATTGCCGCGCGCTCGGCGGCCTGGCGGCGGTTGCCGTTGCTCGAACGGATTTCCGGCAACCACAGCCGTCGACCGTAAACGGTCTCGACGTAGCCGTGCTCGCGCACCGTGGCGCGGGCTTCTTCCATGTAGCGGGCGACGCCGGGGTAACGGGCGAAGTAGCGGTCGATGTAGGTCTGCGCGGCGCTGCGCTCCAGGCCCAACTGGCGGGCCAGGCCGAAGGCGCTCATGCCGTAGATCAGGCCGAAGTTGATGCTCTTGGCGACGCGCCGTTGGTCCGGGCCGACTTCCAGCGGCGTGACCCCGAAGATCTCGGCGGCGGTGGCGCGGTGCACGTCCTCGCCTTGGGCGAAGGCGTCGAGCAGGCGGGCGTCGCCGGAGAGGTGGGCCATGATGCGCAGCTCGATCTGCGAGTAGTCGGCCGAGACGATGCTGCTGCCTTCGGGGGCGACGAAGGCGGTGCGGATTTTCCGCCCTTCGTCGGTGCGCACCGGGATGTTCTGCAGGTTGGGTTCGCTGGAGGCGAGCCGGCCGGTGACCACGGACGCCTGCGAGAAATGCGTATGCACGCGGCCGCTGTCCGGGTTGATCATGCGCGGCAGCTTGTCGGTGTAGGTGCCCTTCAGCTTCGACAGCGAGCGGTGTTCGAGCAGGAGCTTGGGCAGCGGGTAGTCGAGCGCCAGTTCGGAGAGCACTTCCTCGTCGGTGGACGGGCCGCCGGAGGCGGTTTTCTTTTTCACCGGCAGGCCCAGCTTGCCGAACAGGATTTCGCCGAGTTGCTTGGGCGAAGCGAGGTTGAACGGCTGGCCGGCGAGTTCGTAGGCCTGCGCTTCCAGCGCCATGATCTTCTGGCCGATCTCGTGGCTCTGGCGGGCGAGCGTGTCGCCGTCGATCAGGATGCCGGTACGCTCCATCTGCCAGATCACCTGCCGGGCCGGCAGTTCGATCTCGTGATAGATGTGCGATAGACCGGGTTCGTTGGCGAATTGCGGGTGCAGCACGTCATGGACGCGCAGCGTGACATCGGCGTCCTCGGCGGCGTAGGTGGCGGCGCGCTCGATGTCCACCTGGTCGAAGCCGATCTGCTTGGCGCCCTTGCCGCACAGGTCCTCGTAGGCGATCGTTGCGAGGCCGAGGTGGCGACTGCACAACTGGCCAAGGTCGTGGCCCTTGTCGGATTCGATGACGTAGCTCTGCAGCATGGTGTCGTGGGCGATGCCGGCCAGCGCGATGGCGTGGTTGGCGAAGACGTGCTGGTCGTACTTGGCGTTCTGCAGCACTTTTTGGCGTTCGGCGTTTTCCAGCCAGGGCTTCAGTTTCGCCAGCACCTCGTCGCGCGGCAACTGCTCGGCGACGCCGGGGCCGTTGTGGGCGAGCGGAATGTAGCAGGCATCGCCGGGCGTGACCGACAGCGAGATGCCGACGATGCGCGCGGCGAAGCTGTCGAGGCTGGTGGTTTCGGTGTCGAGCGCGGTCAACGGCGCAGTTTCGATCTTTTTCAGCCAGTGCTCGAACTGTTCCCAGGTGAACACCGTGTCGTAGCGGACTTCGCTGGGTGCGGCCGGTGGCGTGGCAGTTTCTTCGCCGGCCGGCGGCGCATCGCTGTCCAGTTCGCGCGTCCAGGTGCGGAAGTTGTAGCGCGTGTACAGGTCGCGCAAGGTGTCGCGGTCGCGGGCTGTTGCGGTCAACGCGCTCGGCGCCGGCAAATCCGGCAGGTCGCAGACGACGGTGACGAGTTTCCTGCCGAGCGGCAGGAAGTCGAGGTGGTCGCGCAGGTTCTGGCCGACCACGCCGCTGATCTTGTCGGCGTTGGCGACGATTTCGTCGAGCGAGCCGTACTGCGTCAGCCATTTGACGGCGGTCTTCGGCCCGCATTTGGCGACGCCGGGAACGCCGTCGACGGTGTCGCCGACCAGCGCCAGGTAATCGACGATCAGCGAAGGCGGGACGCCGAACTTGGCTTCGACGCCGGTCGCGTCGAGCATTTCCTCGCTCATCGTGTTGTACCAGCGGACATGCGGGCCGACCAGCTGGGTCAGGTCCTTGTCGCCGGTGGAAATCAGCGTGTCGATGCCGTCGGCGGCAGCTTTCGTCGCCAGCGTGCCGATCACGTCGTCGGCCTCGACGCCGTCGACGCACAGCACCGGCCAGCCGGCGGCGGCGATGGCGGCGTGGATCGGCTCGATCTGGGCTCGCAGGTCGTCGGGCATCGGCGGGCGGTGCGCCTTGTATTCGGGATACCAGTCGTCGCGGAAGGTCTTGCCCTTGGCGTCGAAGACCACGGCCTTGTAGTCCGCCTTGTGGTCGCTTTCCAGACGACGTAGCATGTTCAAAACCCCGTACAGCGCGCCAGTCGGCTCGCCGGCCGGATTCCGCAGGTCGGGCAGGGCGTGATAGGCGCGGTACAGATAGGACGAACCGTCCACCAACAACAAGAGAGGCATGGCGATGACCGAAAACGAAAAACTGGTGATGGGGATCGAGACCGAGGCCTTGCTGAAAAGCGCGACGGCCCGCGAATCCTGGCGGATTTTCGGCATTATGTCAGAGTTCGTCGAGGCCACCGACCGCCTGGCGGCGATCAAGCCGGCGGTGACCATCTTCGGTTCCGCCCGGGTCAAGGAAGGCACGCCCTACTACGACCTGACCGAGCGCGTTGCCCGTCTGCTCTCCGATTCCGGCTTCTCGGTGATCTCCGGCGGCGGCCCCGGGATCATGGAGGCGGCCAACAAGGGTGCCTTCCACGGCAAGTCGCCGTCGGTCGGCCTCAACATCCAGCTGCCGCACGAGCAGGCCAACAATCCCTACCAGGACATCTCGCAGACCTTCCGCCACTTCTTCGCGCGCAAGTACATGTTCGTCCGCTTCGCCAGCGCCTACGTCGTCATGCCCGGTGGTTTCGGCACGCTCGACGAGCTGATGGAGGCGCTGACCCTGATCCAGACCGGCAAGGCGCGCCGCATGCCGATCATCCTGGTCTGCTCGGATTTCTGGAAGGGCCTGATCGACTGGTTCAAGGAAACGCTGGTGCGCGAGAAGATGATCGACGCCGAAGACATGCACCTGATCCAGCTGATCGACGAACCGGAAAAGATCGTCGAGGCGATCTTCAAGCATTACGAAGCGCGTCCGTTCAGCCCGCTGCCGAACGAACGGGAGATGATGCTCAACCTGTAATAAAATGGCAGCGAACCCGAAAGGAAATCCCATGCGCCGTCTGTTCCCGATCCTGCTGCTCGCTGCCTTGCCCGTCTGGGCCCAGCGCGGCGACCTGCAACCCCTGCCGGCGGTGCCGCCGCCGCCGCCCGAGATGGAAGCCTTCGATGCGGCGCTCGAGCCGCAGGTGACGATCGTCCGCAACGACAAGGAAACCCGCGAGGAATACCGGATCAACGGCAAGCTGTACATGGTCCGGGTCACGCCGGCCGCCGGCAAGCCCTACTACCTGGTCGACCGCCAGGGCGACGGCGTGATGATCGAGACCGAGATCAATCCCAACCCGGTGCGGCCGCCGATGTGGGTCATCCACAGCTGGTAAGCCTTGTCGGTCTACACCACGGTCGGGCGCGCCGAACTCGCCGCCTGGCTGGCACCGCTGGCGGCCGGCGAACTGCTTGAGCATGCCGGCATCGCCGCCGGCATGCAGAATTCCAATTACTTCGTCAGCACCGGGCGCGGCCGCTACGTGCTCACGTTGTTCGAGGCGATCGATCCGGCCGGCCTCGATTTCTACCTGCACCTGCAGGCGCATCTCGCCGATGCCGGCCTGCCTTGTCCGCGGCCGCTGGCCGACGCCGCCGGCCAGCGCTGGCGACCGTTGTGCGGCAAGCCGGCGGCGTTGCTCACCTGTCTCCCGGGGCGCGCCGTCGATCAGCCCGATGCTGCCCAATGCCGGGCCGTCGGTGCCGCCCTGGCGCAACTCCATCTGGCGGCCGCCGATCTCGCCGGGGCACCGGCCAATCCTTGCGGTGCGGCGTGGCGGCAAGCGGTCGGCGCCGATCTGCTGCCGCTGCTCGGCGCGGCCGAAGCGGCCTTGCTCGCCGACGAGCTTGCCTTCCAGGCAAATCAGGACTGGTCGGTGCTGCCGCAGGGCGTGATCCACGCCGACCTGTTCCGCGACAACGTGCTCTGGGACGCTGACGGTCGACTCGGCGGATTGCTCGATTTCTACTTTGCCGGTGTCGATGCCTGGCTGTTCGATCTGGCCGTCGTCGCCAACGACTGGTGCCCGGACGATGCGCGGCTGGCGGCGCTGGTCGATGGCTATGCCGGCGTCCGCCCCCTGACCGCCGCCGAGCAGGCCGCCTGGTCGGCGGTACGGCGGGCGGCGGCGCTGCGCTTCTGGCTGTTGCGCCTCGATGCCAGGCTGCGGCCGCGCGCCGGCGAGGTGGTGACGGTCAAGGATCCGGACGACTTCCGCCGCCTGCTCGAGCAATTCCGCCTTGCCCCGCCGGCGCTCCCCGGCTAGCATCCGCGCATGAGCGAAACTCCGCAATTCCCGATGGCCCCGGCGCCTTTCGACGGCAACAGCCGCGAGGTCGATGCCGGCGCCTGCTTCGACTGGCTCGCCCAAGGCTGGGCGATGTTCCTTGCACATCCCGGCATCTGGCTGGGCAGCAGTGTGCTGCTGCTGGTCATGCTGATGGCCATCTCGATCCCGCCGGTGTTCGGCCTGATCGCCGCCCACCTGCTGGTGCCGCTGTTCGGCGCCGGCATGCTGCAGATCTGCCGGACCATCGCCAACGACGGCGAACCGCAGATCGGCGAGCTGTTCGCCGGTTTCCGCCAGCAGGCCGGGCAACTGGTGATGGTCGGCGTGTTCTTCGCCCTCGGCGTTTTCGGCATCGCGCTGATCGCCGTCGTGCTGATCGGCGGCGGCTTCCTCGGCGGCGCGGTGTCCGGACGCATCGGCGGTTTCGGCATCGCCTTCGGCGGCGTCATGCTCGCCGGGCTGCTGGTGCTGGTGCTGTCGGTGCCGGTGATCATGGCCACCTGGTTTGCGCCGGCGCTGGTCTATTTCCACGGCATGCAGCCGCTCGCCGCGATGAAGGCGAGCTTCGCCGCCGGCCTGCGCAACTGGCTGGCGATGATCATCTTCGGCATCTTCCTCGTGGTCGCCGGCTTCTTCGCGCTGCTCCCGGTCGGTCTCGGATTGCTGTTGCTGCTGCCGATCTTCTCGGCCGCGGTGTACGCATCCTACCGCGACATCTTCCCGGGGGCCTGAACGATGCGCGCGCAAAACCTGCCGGCCGCCGCCGGCTGGCAGTGGGTGACCGGCGGCTTCGCGATCTACCGGCGCAATCCGCTGATGTTCTCGATGCTGGTCGTCACCTACTGGTTCATCGTCGTCTTCCTCAACGTCTTCCCGGTGGTCGGGGCGCTCGCCGCGTCGATGGTCATCCCCGCGCTCTCGGTCGGGCTGATGACCGCGGCGCGCGGCATCGAGCGCGGCCAGGCAGTGCAGTTGCCGATGCTCTTCGCCGGTTTTCGCGACAACCTGCGCACGCTGCTGCTGCTCGGTGCCCTCTACCTGCTGGCGACGCTGGCCGTGCTCGGCCTGTCGACGCTGGCCGACGGCGGCGACCTGCTCCGCTACATGCTCGCCGACAGCCGTGCCGAGCGGGCGCTGGTCGAGGATGCCGACTTCACGCTGTCGGCCCTGCTCGCCGCGATCCTGATGGTGCCGGTGCTGATGGCCTGGTGGTTCGCGCCGGTACTCGCCGCCTGGCACCGGCAGCCGCTTGGCAAGTCGCTGTTCTTCAGCTTCGTCGCCTGCTACATGAACTGGCGCAGCTTCGTCGTCTACGCGCTGGGCCTGTTCATCGTCGCCGCGGTCGTGCCCGGCCTGCTGCTCGGCCTGCTGCTGATCCTCTTCCCCGGCCTGCAGCAGATCGCGGCGGTGCTGGTCAGCGTCGCCATGGCGCTGGTCATCGCGCCGACCGTGTTCGCCAGCTTCTACGTCGCCTACCGCGACATCTTCGGTATTTCCGAAATTGTCTGAGCCACTCGGCCTGTTCGGCGGGACCTTCGATCCGGTGCATTACGGCCATCTGCGGCTGGCCGAAGAGGCCATCGCCCAGCTCGGCCTGGCCGGGGTGCGCTGGATTCCCGCCGGCAATCCGCCGCATCGCGGGGCGCCGCAGGTGACCGCGGCGCAGCGTCTGGCCATGGTGTCACGGTCGACGGCCGATAATCCGCGTTTTTCGGTCGATCCGGCCGAGGTCGAGGCGGCGGCGCCAAGCTACACGGTGCTCACGCTCGAACGCCTGCGCGCCGAACTCGGGCCGGTGCAGCCGCTGGTCCTGCTCGTCGGCGCCGACGCCTTCGCCGGCCTCGCCGGCTGGCATCGCTGGCCGGAGATCCTCGACCTGGCGCACGTTGCGGTCTCGCACCGGCCCGGTTTTCCGGTCGAGGCGGCGAGCCTGCCGACGGCGCTCGCCGACGCCTTCCGCCAGCGCCGGCTGGCCGACGTCGGCGGTTTGCGCGCGGCGCCCGGCGGCGGCATCGTCACCTTCGCGATGACCCAGCTGGCGATTTCGGCGACGCAGATCCGCAAGCTGCTGGCGAACGGCTTGTCGGCCCGTTATTTGCTGCCGGATGGCGTTCTCGACTATATTTCGTCCCATTCCCTTTACAGAAACCCCTGATGGACATCCGCAAGCTGCAAAAAATCGTCGTATCCGCCCTCGAAGACATCAAGGGCAAGGACATCGAAGTCATCAACACCACCAAGCTCACATCGATGTTCGACCGGGTGATCATTGCCACCGGCGATTCCAACCGTCAGGTCAAGGCGCTCGCCAACAACGTCGTCGTCAAGGTCAAGGAAGCCGGCGGCGAGATCATCTCGACCGAGGGCGAGGACGCCGGCGAATGGGTACTCGTGGACATCGGCGACGTCGTCGTCCATGTCATGCAGCCGGCCGTGCGTGCCCACTACAACCTCGAGGAGCTCTGGCAGCTGACCCCTGCCCAGCGCCGCAAGCTGGCGGAGCCGGCCGCCGGCGAATGAAGCTGGCGATCCTCGCCGTCGGCCATCGTCAGCCCGACTGGGTTGACGCCGGTTGCGCCGAGTACCTCAAGCGGATGCCGCGCGAATGCGCGGCCAGCGTCACCGAGATCAAGCCCGAGCCACGCGGCTCGAAAACCCGCGAACAGCTGCTCGCCGCCGAAAAGGCGCGGATCGACGACGCCCTGTCGGCGAGCTGCCGGCTGGTCGTCCTCGACGAGAAGGGCGAGGACCTGACCACGCTCAAGCTGGCCCGGCGCCTCGAGGCATGGATGCAGGACGGGCGCGACGTGGCCTTGCTGATCGGCGGCGCCGACGGCATCGACGAGGCGCTCAAGCAGCGTGCCGCCGAGAAGATCCGCCTGTCCAGCCTGACCCTGCCGCACGGCATGGCCCGGCTGCTGCTCTGCGAGCAGCTCTACCGCGCGGTCAGCGTGCTCAAGAACCATCCTTATCACCGGGAAGGCTGATGCGTCTCTATCTTGCCTCGCGCAGTCCGCGCCGTCGTGAACTGCTGCACCAGATCGGCGTCGATTTCGAAACCCTGATCGGCGATGTCGAGGTCGATGAAACGCCGCTGCCCGGCGAAGCCGCCGCCGCCTACGTCGAGCGGGTGACCCGGGCGAAGGCGGCGCAGGGCCTGCAGATCATCGGCGAGCGCCGGCTGCTGGCGCATCCGGTGCTGTCGGCCGACACCACGCTCGAGTTTGCCGGCGAGATCATCGGCAAGCCGGTCGATGCCGCCGACGCCGAGGCCATCCTGCAGCGCCTGTCCGGCCAGGTGCACCGGGTCATCACCGGCGTCGCCGTCGCCGACGAGACGCGCTGCCGCTACCTGCAGTCGGTCAGCGAGGTCCGCTTCCGCGCCATCAGCGCCGCCGAGATCCGCCATTACGTGCTCTCCGGCGAACCGATGGACAAGGCCGGCGCCTATGGCATCCAGGGCCGCGCCGGGCTGTTCGTCGCCCACATTGCCGGCAGCTACACCGGGATCATGGGCCTGCCGTTGTGCGAGACCGGCGAACTGCTCAAGGAATTCGGCTTCAGCTTCTGAGCAGCACCGCCGCCACCCGGGCGGCGATCGCCGGCGCTTCCAGGCGCACCGCGGCGCTTGCTGCCGGCTGCGCCCACAACTGCGCCAGCGGCGCTGCCAGCTCTCCGGTCGCCGCCAGTTCCGGGGCGATTTCGAGGGCCCGGCCGTGCTCGTGCAGCCATTCGATCAGGCAGTCCTGTTCCGGCCAGTCGGCGCGGCGCAGGTAAAGCACCGGCGTTGCGTTGGCCGCGGCTTCGGTGAAGGTGCCGTAGCCGGGCTTGGTCAGCACCGCGTCGGCCGAGGCGAGGAGGTCGGTGAAGGCCAGGCCGAAACTTTCCTGGACCAGCGCATCGGGATGCTCGACCTGCCAGGCCGCCGGCACCAGCCAGCGGATGCCGGGCAGGCGCGGCCAGCGTTCGAGCGGCAGGCGGTGGGCGATGCCGCCGGGGGCGACCAGCACGCTGCGCAGGCCGGCGCCGAGCAGGCGCTGGCGGCGGCCGAGCGCCGCCACCGTGCCGACCGCGGTCGGTGCCAGCGCCGGCATCGGCATGCCCGGGGTGACGCGCAGGAAGGCGGCGGCGCTGCGGTAGGCGGCGAGGATCTCGGCGTGGATCGGCGCCGCCCAGGCCTGATCGGCGAAGAAATGGGCGAACAGGTCGGCCCAGTTGAGCGAGCAGAAGCTGCACGCCGGCAGCCCGAGACGGGCGGCGGCGGCGAGCGGCAGATAGGCGACGTTGGTGAGCACCGCGTCGACGCCGAGCCGGCGCAGCTGTCCGGCTTCCCCGGCGACGGCGCGCGGCCAGTCGGCGTGGGCGGCGCGGTAGGCAGCGGCGCTGGCGGCAAGGTCCACGCGCAGCGTGTCGTGCATGACCAGGCCGAAGTCGCTGCCGCCGGCGAGATGCGCAAACGGCGCCCGGATGCGCTGGCGCAGCAGGGCTGGCGGCAGCCGGCTGCGCAGCGTCAGCCGCCAGTCGGGGTGGCGGGCGGCGAGCGCGTCGACGACCGGGGCGGCGATCGCCAGGTGGCCGTAGCCGTGGCCGCTGATGTCGACGAGCAGGTGCATGGAAAGCTCACGGTCGACGGCGAAAAACGGGCAATTTCCGGCGTCGACCGTGAACGCCGGTCAGCGGTTCTTGAAGGCCGGCTTGCGCTTCTCGACGAAGGCGGCCATGCCTTCCTTCTGGTCCTCGAGGCCGAACGAGGCGTGGAAGGCGCGGCGTTCGAAGAGCAGGCCTTCGTTGAGCGAGCTCTCGAAGCTGCGGTTGACCGCTTCCTTGATCATCATGATCACCGGCAGCGAGTAGCCGGCGATCGTCGCCGCCGCCTTCAGGGTTTCCTCCATCAGCTGCTCGGCCGGGATGACGCGGGCGACCAGGCCGGATTTCTCGGCCTCGGCGGCGTCCATCATGCGCGCCGTCAGGCACAGGTCCATCGCCTTGGCCTTGCCGACCGCACGCGGCAGGCGCTGGGTGCCGCCGGCGCCGGGCATGGTGCCGAGGCGGATTTCCGGCTGGCCGAACCTGGCCGTATCGGCGGCGAAGATCATGTCGCACATCATCGCCATCTCGCAGCCGCCGCCCAGCGCGAAGCCGGCCACCGCCGCGATCACCGGCTTGCGCGCGGTCTTGATGCGCTCCCAGTTGCGGGTGATGAAGTCGGTCTTGTAGGCGTGCATGTAGTCGAAATCCTTCATGAAGCCGATGTCGGCGCCGGCGGCGAAGGCCTTCTCGCTGCCGGTGAGGACGATGCAGCCGATGTTCTCGTCGGCTTCGAAGGCGTCGATGGCGGCGGCGATGCCGTCCACCACGTCGTTGTTCAGCGCGTTCATCGCTTCCGGGCGGTTGATGCGGATCAGGCCGACCTTGCCGTGGATTTCGCTGAGGATGACGTTGCTCATTGTGTTCTCCTGTGTCGTTATCGTTGTCGATTGCCGCCGCGCGGCAGCCGACATCTTAGCGAGAGCGGCGCCGGCGGCCTAGGGGCTGCCCTGTTCAGGCGCCGGCCGAGTCGCTAACATGCCGCCTTTGCCGCCATCGAGGCCCGCTTGAGCGCTGCCACCCCGTCCGACCTGGAGGATTTCTGCCGGCAGCGTCCGCTGCGCGCCGGTTCGCTGATCGTTTCCGCCTTCGGCGATGCCGTCCTGCCTTACGGCGGCCGCCTCTGGCTCGGCAGCCTGATCCGCCTGCTGCGGCCGTGCGGCCTCAACGAGCGCCAGGTGCGCACCGCGGTCTTCCGCCTGGTCCGCGACGAATGGCTGCACCCCGAGAGCGTCGGCCGGCGCGCCGATTACTGCCTGACCGCGGTCGGGCGCCGCCGTTTCGAAGCCGCCGCCCGCCACATCTACGCCGCCGAGGCGCCGCGCTGGGATGGCCGCTGGCGCCTGCTGCTGGTGCTCGGCGAGCGTCCGGCGAAGGAGCGCGAGCAACTGCGCAAGGCGCTCTTCTGGCAGGGATTCGGGGCCTTCGGCAGCGACTGCTTCGTGCATCCCGGCGCCGATCTCGCCGCGGTCTGCGAGGCCCTCGCCGGACCTGCCGGCGTCCCCTGTCCGGGCTTGCTGCCGCTGCTCGCCGCCGAGGCCGACTGCGGCCTGCCGGCGTGCAATGCCGAACTGGTCGCGCGGGCCTGGAACCTGCCGGCGCTGGCTGCTTCGTATGCCGGTTTCCTCGCCCTCTACCGGCCGCTCGCCGAGCGCCTGGCGGCGACGCTGCCGAGCGACGAGCAGGCCTTGCGCCTGCGTCTGCTGCTGATCCACGATTATCGCCGCCTGCTGCTGCGCGATCCGCAACTGCCGGCGGCGCTGCTGCCGGCCGACTGGCCGGGCGAACAGGCGCGCCGGTTGTGCGCGGCGCTCTATCGGCAGCTGCTGGCGCCGTCGGAAGCCGCCCTGGCGGCCACGCTGAGCCTCGCCGACGGCCGCCGGCCGCACCCGGACGGCAGTGCCGCCGGGCGCTTCCAGGCGTTCAGCGGATGAAGCGGAAGTAGCCGATCAGCTCGCGCAGGCGGCTGGCGGTCTGCTTCATTTCCTCGCTGCGCTGGCCGACTTCCTGGATCGTCTTCGAGGTCTGGTTGACCCCGCTGACGATGTCTTCCATGCGGATCGCGATCTCGTTGCCGGCGGCCGACTGCTGGCGCGTGCCGTGGGCGATGTGCTGGGCCAGTTCCTGGACCTTGCCGCCCTGTTCGGCAACCGCCTGCAGCCCCTCGCGGGCCGAGCCGGCAGCGTCGTTGGCCTCGCCGACATGGTCGGCGGCCTCGCTCATGGTTGCCACCGCGGTATGCGTGCTGCCCTGGATGCGGTGGATGCTGGTGGCGATCTCGCCGGTCTGCTTGCTCGAATTCTCGGCCAGCTTGCGCACCTCGTCGGCGACCACCGCGAAGCCGCGGCCGGCTTCGCCGGCGCGGGCGGCCTCGATCGCCGCGTTGAGGGCGAGCAGGTTGGTCTGGTCGGCGATCTCGCGGATCACCTGACTGACCCGCTCGATCGCCGAAATCGACTGGAACAGCTCGTCCATCGTGCTGCCGGCCGAGCGCACCGTGGCGACGACGTTGTCCGAGGCCTGCTGGCTCTGCGCCATGCGTCGCGAGGCGTCGTCGAGCAGGCTGCCCGAGGCGAGCACGGCATCCGAGGCCTGCTGGGCGCCGTCGGCGATCTCGTTGACCGAGGTCACCAGTTGCTCGACGGCGGCGGCAATGCTGCTCGCTGCCGCCGACTGTGCGGCGGTCGAGCGCCGCGTCTCGTCGATTTCCCGGGTCAGCGATTCGGCGTTGCCGCCGACCGCCGCGCTGGCTTCGGCAATCTCCGCCATCATCGCCTTGAGGTGGGTCTGCATGGTCACCAGGGCGTCGTTGAGGCGCCCCAGCTCGTCGACGCGGTGCAGCGGAATCTCGTCGGTCAGATCGCCCTGGGCGATGTTGCGCAGGCGCCCGGTGATCCGGCCGACGATCGTCATCAGGCTGCCCTGCAGCAGCATCAGCGCGATGCCGGCGCCGATGCCGAGCAGGCTGAACAGGCTGGCCAGCCAGTTGGTCGTCGCGGCGCTCAGGCCGAGTTCGCCGGTGAAGGCCTGCAGGCCGGCGCCGAGTACCTGGACGACGATCATCCCGATGACCAGCGCACTGAGCTTGGTGCTCAGGGGGATGCGCGCCCAGGCCGAGGCTTTCGGCGTCGTCGCGCTGCCGTCGGCGAGCTTGCGGTAGAGCGCTTCGGCATCGCTGACCTGCTGCCGGGTCGGCTTGGTCCGCACCGACATGTAGCCGATCTTGCGGTTGTCCTTGAGCACCGGCACGATCAGCGCGTCGACCCAGTAGTAATCGCCGTTGCGGCAGCGGTTCTTGACGATGCCGCGCCACGGCCGGTCGGCCTTGATCGTCTCCCAGGCCCAGGCGAACGCCGCCGGCGGCATTTCCGGATGGCGGACGATGTTGTGGCTGCTGCCGATCAGCTCTTCGCGCGAGAAGCCGCTGACGTCGACGAAGGTGTCGTCGGCATAGGTGATGATGCCCTTGAGGTCGGTGCGCGAGACGATGTATTTCCCGTCCGGGAAAGGACGCTCGACGTTCGTCACCGGCGAATTGATCTTCATGCCCGATCCCCTTTATCGGTTTGATGATGGTTCGTCAGTTCGGAGAAATTCCGAATCGGCCATTCTAGGCAAAACCCTAGGGGCCGGGGAAAATTTCTATGCCTTTCGGCATATGCTGATCCACTGATGCAGCTTGGCATAAAAGACTTCCGGCGCCAGGGGTTTGGTGATCACGTCGACCATGCCGGCCTGCAGGCAGGCGGCCTTGTCTTCGAGGAAGGCGTTGGCGGTGGTGGCGATCACCGGCACGGTCGACCGGCCGGGCAGGGCAAGAATCGCCCGCGTCGCCGCCAACCCGTCCATGACCGGCATCTGCATGTCCATCAGGATCAGGTCGTAATGCCGCTCGCGTGCCGCGGCGAGGGCCTGGGCACCGTCGCCGGCGGTGTCGACGTGCAGGCCGACGTCCTCGAGCAGCAGGCGGGTGATTTCGCGGTTGATCGGCTCGTCGTCGGCGAGCAGCAGGCGCAGGCCCGGTGCCAGTGCCTTGAGCGCACTCTCGGCGGCGAGCGGTGGCAGGGCCGGGGCCGGCGCCGGCCGCCCCTTGTCCAGCCAGGCGGTGAACCAGAAACGGCTGCCGCGCCCCGGTTCGCTTTCGGCGCCGGCGTCGCCGTCCATCGCCCGGGCAATGTGGCGGACGATGGCCAGGCCCAGGCCGGAGCCGCCGAAACGGCGGGTGGTCGAGTTGTCGGCCTGCTCGAAGGCGGCGAACAGCCGGCCAAGCGCGTCGGCGGCGATGCCGATGCCGCTGTCGCTGACTGCGAAGCGCAACTGCAGCCGGCTGTCTGCCTCGGCGACGACGTCCACCTGCAGGTGGATGCTGCCGTGGGCGGTGAACTTGACGGCATTGCCGAGGTAGTTGAGCAGTGCCTGCTGCAACCGGGTCGGGTCGCCGAGCAGCGGCGGCAGCAGCGGCGGCAGCTGGTTCGAATAGGCGAGGCCTTTTTCGGCGAACTTGTCGTGCAGGATCGATCCAATGTTCTCGACGATTTCGTCGAGGCGGACTTCGGTGCGCTCGAGTTCGAGCTTGCCGGATTCGATCTTCGACAGATCGAGGACGCCGTTGATCGTCTGCAGCAGATGGCTGCTGGCGCCCTCGAGCTTGCGCAGGCGCTCGCCCTGCAGCGGGTCGAGGCGGCCGCGGCGGATCAGGTGGGCCATGCCGAGAATGGCGTTGAGCGGGGTCCGGATCTCGTGGCTCATGTTGGCCAGGAAGCTGCTTTTGGCGCGGCTGGCCTGCTCGGCCTGTTCCTTGGCCTGGTGCAGCTCGCGCGTGCGTGCGGCGACCAGTTCCTCGAGGCGCTCCCGATGCTCGGCCAGTTCGGCGGCGGCCCGCTTCTGTGCGGTGATGTCCTGCTTGACCGCGACGTAGTGCGTGATCCGGCCGTCTTCCTGGTGCAGCGGGGCGATCACCGCCGACTCGACATAGGCGCTGCCATCGCGCCGCCGGTTGTTGAATTCGCCGCGCCAGATGCGGCCGGCGGTCAGTGTTTCCCACAGCGCCTGGTACACCTCGGGCGGCGTGTCGCCCGAACGCAGGATGCGCGGGTTCTCGCCGATCACCTCGTGCGGCCGGTAGCCGGTGGTGTGTACGAAGCAGGCATTGACGTACTCGATGGTGCCGTGCAGGTCGGTGATGACGATGCTTTCCGGGCTTTGCTCGACGGCCAGCGACAGCTTGCGCAGGTGCGTCTCGCGTTCCCGGATGTCCTCGGCCATGTTGCCGAAGGCCTCGGCCAGGCGGTCGATTTCGTCGCTGCCGCGCGGTCCCGGCGGCAACGCGTAGTCGCCGGCGGCAATGCGCCGGGCGCCAGCCTCGAGACGGGCCAGGCGCTGCACGACCAGGCGTTCGAGCAGCAGGCCGATGCCGAGCAGCAGGGCCAGGTAGCTGCCGATCTTGACCAGCAGTTGCTGGCCCCAGATCTGCCAGAAGCGCTGCTCGAAGGCGGCGGTCGGAATGCGGATGCTGATCAGCCCGCGCAGGTCGCCGATCTTGTAGCCGAAGGCCGGGTCGTCGGCGGCGAGCAGCCCGGCGGGCGCCGTTTGCGGCTTGCCGTGGCAGTTCAGGCAGTATTCCTCGATCCACAGCGGCGCGGTGTACAGCAGCGCCGGGTGGCCGCCTTCGTCGATCTCGTCGATCTTTTCGCTGGCCTGCGGATTGGCCCGGTACCAGGCCATCGCCGCCAGTTCGTGGCGGTCGGCCTGGTTGTCCGGGTTGCGCGGCCGGTCGGAGACGTTGTTGAAGCGGATGCCGGTGTCGCTGCGCCCGGCGAATTGCTCGCCGATCCGCGACAGGGCGTGGGCCGGCAGGAAGCCGACGGTGTTGCGCCGGATCGGCAGCTCGCTGTCGAGGAATTGCTGGTGGTACACCTCGCGCATTGCCAGGATGATGTCGTAGACGGTGCGCGCGTCGGTCTCGGCGGCAGCGCGCATCTCGCGCTTGAGCTGGCCGTGGCTGAGCCACAGGTCGACCGCGAAGAGCAAGGCGAACAGCCCGCCGAGGAACAGCCAGACCTGCTGCTTCAGCGTCATCGCGTGCCTCTGACGGTCAACCGCCGGAACGGGGCAATTTTGCGGGCGGGGTGGCAGGACAATTGGCGAGGGCGGACGGGGCTAGGGTGCCCGGATGCTAGCCGCTGATGCCGGGCGCCGCCTTGAGATGCCTTAAAAGGCGCAGGGTTTTTTTGCGCTGCGTCAAGGCGGCGCCGCCGCCCGGCGACGAACAATGCGCCTTCGTTCGTTCCGGGGAAAATGATGAAGACTGCCTGCCTCGCCGCTTGTGCCATCGCGTTGCTCGGCAGCCTGGCGCCGGCCGCCGCCACCGAGGGCGGCGGCAATGCCTACGCGATCGGCGTCGAGACCAATTCCAGCGGCATGATGCTGCCCGAGGGCAGCCACCTGCTGGTCTACTACCAGCATTACGCGGCCGACCGGGCGCGCGGCAACGATGGCGGCGACAACCGCCGCTTCGCCGACTTCGGACTGCGCGCCGACGTCGTCGCGCTGCGCCTGTCGCATGTCTGGCGGGGCGTCCGGCTGGCCGGCGCCAGCCTCGAGAGCCGCATCGTGCTGCCGCTGCCCAGTCTCGCCCTCGACCTGGCGATCGCCCGTCCGGCGCCGCAGCCGGCGCTCGACCGCGGCGGCGCGACGCGCGGCCCCGGCGACCTGACCGTGGCACCGCTGCTGCTCGGCTGGCACGGTGCGACGCTGCATCACATCGCCGGCCTCGAGCTGATCCTGCCGAGCGGGCATTACAACCGCGACCGGCCGCTCAATGTCGGCCGCAATGCCTGGCAGCTCGCCGCGCTCTACGGCGTCACCTGGCTGCCCGGGCGCTGGGAGGCCTCGGCCCGGCTGCGCCATGCGATCAATGGCCGCAACGACGCCACCGACTACCGCTCCGGCAACGAGCTCAGCCTCGAGTTCAGCGGCGGCTACCGCTTCGCGCCCGGCTGGTCGGCCGGGATCAACGGCTATGTCTATCGCCAGACCAGCGACGACCGCCAGGCCGGCGCCGCGGTCAATGGCGACGGCAACCGCGGCGCCGTCGAGGCGCTTGGTCCCTACCTGGCCTGGTCGCCGGCGCCCGGCCTCGGGCTGGTGGCCAAGCTGCAGGTCGAGTCGGGCGCGCACAACCGCGCCGAGGGCCGGCGCTTCTGGCTGCAGGGGCGCTACGCTTTCTGAGCGGCTTTGTCCGGCGGGCGACAATCCGCGCCGGCGATCTCCTGCTATCTTTGGCGTCTGCGACCAATAACGACAGGAGACGCCATGAGCTACGCCAGCGACGCCACCCCGCTGTGGACCCCGAATCCCGCCACCGTCGGCGACACGCGCATGGCGCAGTTCATGCAGGCGACCGGCCATGGCCGCTATGGCGAACTGTGGCAGTGGTCGGTCGATGCCCCGGCGGCCTTCTGGACCGAGGTCTGGCGCTTCTGCGGCGTGCTCGGCGAGCGCGGCGAGACGGTGCTCGAGGACGGCGACCGGATGCCCGGCGCGCGCTGGTTCCCGCAGGCCCGCCTGAATTACGCCGAGAACCTGCTGCGCCGCGGCCCGGACGCCGGCGAGGCGCTGGTCTTCCGCGGCGAGAACAAGGTCGAGCGGCGCTGGACGCATGCCGAGCTGCATGCCGAGGTCGCCCGCTTCCAGCAGTTCCTGATCGCTGCCGGCGTCGGCGTTGGCGACCGCGTTGCCGGCTACCTGCCCAACCTGCCCGAGACGCTGGCGGCGATGCTGGCGACGACGGCGCTCGGCGCGATCTGGTCGTCGGCCTCGCCCGACTTCGGCGTCCAGGGCGTGCTCGACCGCTTCGGCCAGATCGAGCCGAAGGTGCTGGTCTGCGTCGATGGCTACTGGTACAACGGCAAGCCGGTCGATTGCCTGGCCAAGAATGCCGAGGTCGCCGCCCGCATGCCGTCGCTGCGGCACACCGTGGTCGTTCCCTACCTGAACGCGACGCCGGTGCTCGACGGCATCGCCAATGCCGTCGGCTGGCAGCAGATGTTGACGGTCGACGGCCCGAAAACGCCGATTTTCAAACGCGTCGCCTTCGACCACCCGCTCTTCATCATGTTCTCCAGCGGCACCACCGGCGTTCCCAAGTGCATCGTCCATTGCCACGGCGGCGTGCTCCTGCAGCACCTCAAGGAGCACGTCCTGCACAGCGACGTGCGCCCGGGCGATCGTCTCTTCTATTTCACCACCTGCGGCTGGATGATGTGGAACTGGCTGGTCTCCGGATTGGCCGCCGGGGCCACGCTGCTGCTCTATGACGGCTCGCCGTTCGCGGCCGGCGGCGCGGTGCTGTTCGACTATGCCGCGGCGGAGAAAATGACCCACTTCGGCACCTCGGCCAAGTTCATCGACGCCGCCGCCAAGCTCGGCCTGACGCCGGGCAGGACGCACGATCTCGCCGCCCTGCGCGCCATGTTCTCGACCGGCAGCCCGCTGTCGCCGGAAGGCTTCGACTGGGTCTATCGCGAGATCAAGCAGGACATCCTGCTCGCCTCGATTTCCGGCGGCACCGACATCGTTTCCTGCTTCGTGCTTGGCAACCCGGTGCTGCCCGTCTATCGCGGCGAGATCCAGTGTCGCGGCCTGGGCATGGCGGTCGAGGTGTTCGACGAGGACGGCAGTCCGCTACGCGGCGCCAAGGGCGAACTGGTGTGCACCCGGCCGTTCCCGGCGATGCCGGTCGGATTCTGGAACGATGCCGACGGCAGCAAGTACCGCGCCGCCTATTTCGAGCGTTTCCCGAACATCTGGTGCCACGGCGATTTCTCGGAGCTGACCGCGCACGACGGCATGATCATCTACGGCCGCTCGGACGCGACGCTGAACCCTGGAGGCGTGCGCATCGGCACCGCCGAGATCTACCGTCAGGTCGAGCAGCTGCCGGAGGTGCTGGAAGCCCTGGTGATCGGCCAGGACTGGCCGCCGGGGCGCAACGACGACGTGCGCGTGGTGCTCTTCGTCAAGCTGGCCGAGGGCGCCGTCCTCGACGCCGCGCTGGTCGACCGGATCAAGCGGCAGATCCGCGACAACACGACGCCGCGCCACGTGCCGGCGCGGATCGTGCAGGTCCAGGACATTCCGCGCACGAAGTCGGGCAAGATCGTCGAACTGGCCGTGCGCAACGTGGTGCACGACCGGCCGGTGAAGAACGTCGAGGCGCTGGCTAATCCGGAAGCGCTGGACTGTTTCCGCGCCCGCGCCGAACTCGCAGACTAGCCGGCAGCACGAAGCGCCAGCCGCCGAGCGGCAGCTCGACCCAGCGGTGGAAAGCGAGCCCGGCCCACAGGCAGCTGACCCAGGCGAACATCGCCCACCAGGCGACCGCTGCCGGGTCCTCGGCCGGATGTGCGGCGAACAGCGCATTGATCAGCAGCAGCACCGGGAAGTGCACCAGGAAGACGGCGTAGGAGATGCGGCCGAGGAAGGCCGGCACGCGGCTGGCCGGCCAGCGCTCGAGCTGGCCGCCGAGGCGGGCGCCCCCGAGGAGCAGGGCGACCGCCAGCGCGATCGCGATGCGCGGGCGGAAATCGACGAGCAGCGCGGCACCCCCGATCGCCGCCGCGAGCAGCAGCCAGCCGGCGGCGCGCGGCCGGGTCGACGCCCACCAGGCGGCGGCACCGAGGCCGTAGGAGCCGAAGAAATAGATCGCCCAGTTGTCGAGGCTGCTGTCGCGGTTGAACCAGAACAGCGAGATGATTGCCAGGCCGAGCACCGCCAGCAGGGCGCCGGCGCGGTTGCGGCCGAGCCAGAGCAGCAGCGCCAGCAGCGCGAACAGCTGGAAGTCGATGGCGACGTACCAGACGCCGGCCGACAGCGACTCGCTGCCGAGCACGCCGTGCACCAGCAGCGCGTGCGCCAGCCACTGGCCGGGGGTGGCCTGCTCGGGTACGGCCGGATCGTCGAGCCATTGGTTGGCGAGCGCCGAAACGGCGACGGCGAGGCTGATCGCGACCATGAACGGCAGCACCAGGCGCAGGTAGCGGCGGCCGATCAGCGGCAGCGGGTTGGCGCGCAGTGCGCCGGCCGCCGGCGACAGGCTGCGGGCGGCGAGAAAGCCGCCGACGACGAGAAAGACCTGGACCGCCATCCGCCCGTACTCGGTCAGCCACTCGGCGATTTCCGGGAAGGTCGCGGCGACGGCCACGGCCAGCGGGCCGTAGAGCGCCATGTGATGGAGCAGGACGAGTTGCGAGGCGACGGCCTTGAGGGCGTCGATCAGCGGCATGCGTGAGGCGGTGGCCATTATTCTGGATTAGGTTGGCAGCGGGCGATTCAGAAGTAACGCGCGACGAAGGAATCGGTGTACCGCTCGGGCAAATCGATCCACACCCGGTGGCCGCTGCCCGGTGCGACGGTCAACGGCTCGCCGGCGGCATTTTCCAGGCGCCCGATGGTGGCGTTCAGGTTGCCTTGCGGGTGCACGCATTCGATGCGGTCGCCGAGGTGGAAGCGGTTCTTGACCTCGACCTGCATCAGGCCGCGCGCCGTATCGAAGGCGACGGCGTCGCCGACGTACTGGCTGCGCTCCGATTCGGAATGGCCGCGCAGGTAGTTCTGGTAATCGGCGTCGTGGTGGCGCTGGTAGAAGCCGTCGGTGTAGCCGCGGTTGGCCAGGTTTTCCAGGTCGGCCAGCAGTTCCGGGTTGAACGGGCGGCCGGCGACGGCGTCGTCGACCGCCTGGCGGTAGGCCTGGCAGGTGCGGGCGACGTAGTAGGGGCTCTTGGTGCGGCCCTCGATCTTCAGCGAGTCGACACCGATCTCGGTCAGCCGATGGACGTGCTCGATGGCGCGCAGGTCCTTCGAGTTCATGATGTAGGTGCCGTGCTCGTCTTCCTCGATCGGCATCAGTTCGCCGGGGCGCTGGCGTTCCTCGAGCAGGATTTCCTGGTCGCGGTTTTCGTAAAAATTGACCGGTTGACCGTCCGAGGTCGATACCTTGTAGTCCCAGCGGCAGGAATTGGTGCAGGTGCCCTGGTTCGGGTCGCGGTGGTTGAAGTAGCCGGAGAGCAGGCAGCGGCCGGAATAGGCGATGCACAGCGCGCCGTGCACGAAGACCTCGAGCTCGATGTCCGGGCATTGCTGGCGGATTTCGGCGACTTCGTCGAGCGATAGCTCGCGCGACAGGATCACACGGTCGACGCCCATCTTTTGCCAGAAACGGACCGCCGCCCAGTTCACCGTGTTGGCCTGCACCGACAGGTGGATGACCTGGTCCGGCCACTGCGTGCGTACCATATCGATCAGGCCGGGGTCGGACATGATCAGCGCGTCCGGCTTGAGCGCGATCACCGGCGCCATGTCGGCGAGGTAGGTGGCGAGCTTGGCGTTGTGCGGAATGATGTTGCTGACGACGAAGAACTGCTTGCCCAGGGCGTGCGCCTCGGCGATGCCGGCGCCGAGTTTCTCCAGCGTGCCGAACTCGTTGTTGCGCACGCGCAGGCTGTAGCGCGGCTGGCCGGCGTAGATCGCGTCGGCGCCAAAGGCGAAGGCGGTCCGCATCATCGCCAGCGAGCCGGCGGGAGCGAGAAGTTCGGGGGCCTTGCGCATAGTAGAATCCAGCAAAAACCGCGAATTGTAGAGACTATGTCCGAAGAAATCCTGATCAATTTCACGCCGCAGGAAACCCGCGTTGCCGTCATGCAACAGGGGGTCGTCCAGGAGCTGCACATCGAGCGCACCGCCAGCCGCGGTCTGGTCGGCAACGTCTATCTCGGGCGTATCGTGCGCATCCTGCCCGGCATGCAGTCGGCTTTCGTCGATGTCGGCCTCGAGCGCACCGCCTTCCTCCACGTCGCCGACATCTGGCAGCCGCGCGAAACGGCGCAGGAGCGGCCGATCGAGCGGATCCTCGCGGAGGGCCAGAGCATCGTCGTCCAGGTCGTCAAGGATCCGATCGGGACCAAGGGGGCGCGCCTGTCGACGCAGATCTCGATCGCCGGCCGCATGCTGGTGCATCTGCCGCAGGAAAAACATATCGGCATCTCGCAGCGCATCGAGGCCGAAGCCGAGCGCGAGATGCTGCGCGAGAAGATCACCCGTCTGGTGCCGGCCGACGAACCCGGCGGCTTCATCGTCCGGACCATGGCCGAGAATGCCAGCGACGCCGAGTTCGCCACCGACATCGCCTATCTGCGCAAGACCTGGGCCGACATCCGCGACAAGGCACGGACCAGCGCGCCGCCCAGCCTGCTCTATCAGGAGCTGTCGCTGGGGCAGCGCGTGCTGCGCGACTTCGTCAATCCGGAAACCTCGCGCATCGTCATCGACTCGCGGGAGAATTTCCAGAAACTGACGCTGTTCGCCGAGGAATACACGCCGGCGGTCGGCCCGCTGCTTGACCACTACACCGGCCAGCGGCCGCTGTTCGACCTGCACGGGGTCGAGGAGGAAATCCAGAAGGCGCTGGCCCGCCGCGTCGACCTCAAGTCGGGCGGCTACCTGATCATCGACCAGACCGAGGCGATGACGACGATCGACGTCAATACCGGCGGCTTCGTCGGCGTGCGCAACTTCGACGACACCATCTTCAAGACCAACCTCGAGGCGGCGGTCACCATCGCCCGCCAGCTGCGCTTGCGGAACCTCGGCGGCATCATCATTGTCGATTTCATTGACATGGAAAACGAGGAGCACAAGAAGTCGGTGCTGGAAGAGTTCAACAAGGCGCTGTCGCGCGACCACACGCGGCTGACGGTGAACGGCTTCACCCATCTCGGCCTGGTCGAGATGACCCGCAAGCGCACCCGCGAATCGCTGGCGCACGTGCTGTGCGAGCCGTGCCCGACTTGCGGCGGCCGCGGCGAGGTGAAGACGGCGCGCACCGTCGCCTACGAGATCCTCCGCGAACTGCTGCGCGAGGCGCGTCAGTTCAACGCCCGCGAGTACCGCATCCTGGCCGGCCCGGCGGTCGTCGACCTGTTCCTCGACGAGGAGTCGCAGTCGCTGGCGATGCTGTCCGACTTCATCGGCAAATCGGTTTCCCTGCAATCCGAACCCAGTTATTCGCCCGAGCAGTACGACATCGTCCTGATGTAACCCCAAGGAGGAGTACCCGATGAACGAAAGCAAGGAATTCGACAGTCTGGTCCCGGCGCAGGCCTTCGACCGGCGCAGTTTCCTGGTCACCAGCCTGGGTGCCGGTTTCGCCCTGGCGACCCTGCCGGTCGCCGCGCAGACGGCGATCCGCACCGATGCCGCCGGCCTGCTCGAGGGCGAGGTCAAGGTGCCGGTGCACGACGGCGCGATGGTCGCCTACCGGGCGGCCCCGGCCGGCGTCGCCCGGGCGCCGGTGGTGCTGCTGATTTCGGAAATCTTCGGCGTCCATGAATACATCCGCGACACCGCGCGTCGCCTGGCCAAGCTCGGCTATTTCGTCGTCGCCCCCGAGCTGTTCGCCCGCCAGGGCGATCCGCGCAAGATCGAGAGCGTCGCCGAGATCATCGACAGGATCAGCAGCAAGACGCCCGACGCCGAGGTGATGAAGGACCTCGATGCAACGGTCGCCTGGGCCGCCGGGCAGGGCGCCGACAGCGCTCGCCTGGCGATCACCGGTTTCTGCTGGGGCGGCCGCATCACCTGGCTGTACAGCGCCCACAATCCCGGGGTCAAGGCCGGCGTCGCCTGGTACGGGCGCCTGGTCAGCCCGGTCAATGCCTACAATCCGCGCCACCCGATCGACCTGGTCGGCGAGTTGCGGGCACCGGTGCTCGGCCTCTACGGTGGCGTCGATACCGGCATCCCGGTCGACACCGTCGACGCCATGGAAGCCGCGCTGAAGACCGGTAGCCCGGCGGCCAGGGCCTCGCAGATCCACCTCTACGACAATGCGCCGCATGCCTTCCACGCCGATTACCGGCCGAGCTATCGCAAGGAAGAGGCCGAGGACGGCTGGCGCCGGATGCTCGACTGGTTCCGCCAGAACGGCGTCTGAACGCCATTTCGGGGCACGAAGGGGCGCATTCGTGCTACCCTTCGCGCCTTGATCCGACCGTACTCATCATGACCACCGCCGAATCCGCCACCCCCGTCGCCAACGACAAGCCCGTCGATGTCCGCAGCCTGCTCAAGGACCTGCAAAGCCGCTTCGATGTCTTCCGCAACTACAGTCCGCTGGCCATCGGCATCGACAAGCAGCTGTTCGCCGCGCTGCCCGAGGTGAGCAAGAAGTCGGTCCGCCTGGCGATGCGCAGCCACACGATGGCGACGCGTTACCTGCGCGAGATGGAAAAGGCGACGCACCGTCTCAACCTCGACGGCAGCCAGGCCGGCGAAGTCACCGACGAAAACCGCCAGCACGCCGCCGAACTGCTCAAGGAGCGCTTCAAGAAGCAGGCCGAGCAGCGCAAGGCCCAGGAGGCCGCGGCCAAGGCCGAGGCGGTCAAGCAGAAGAAGCTGCTCGAACTGGCGGAGAAATTCGGCCGCAAGTAACGGTCGACCGTTAAATTCCCGGGTTTTTCACCCCTTGACTGCCGGCCTTGCGCCGGCAGTTGCGTTTGGGCGACGCAAAAACGCAGGGGCTTGCCCGGTTGTCCGCCGGGCCTGCTTCGGCGCGCCCCAATCTGGTTAATTCCGGCAGCGACACGCCCCGGTCGAGTGCGTTTTGCATGCAATCCTGCGGCGCTTTTTCCGCCCCGGCGGCGGCAGCTGATTTTCCGGCAAAGAACAATCTGCAAATTTTTTTATATCCAACAGTTCTTTAGGAAATACATTCCGGAACCCCGTTGAATTGGCACATTGCATGCAATCTCCCAAGTGTTTTCACCCCTTTGGAGATCCACATGACCCCCCAATTCACCAAGCTTTCACGCTGGCTGGCGGCGCTTCCCCTGGCCCTCACCCTGCATGGCGGTTTGCATGCAGAAACCGTCGCCCGCTACGGCATTTCCATGGCCGACATTCCGCTGACCACCGGTCAGCCGGATCGCGGTGCCGGTGCCTACCAGTTCACCGGCCACACCCTGTACGACCCGCTGGTCGCCTGGGAGGCCAACGTCGGCAATCGTCCGGGCAAGCTGGTGCCGGGCCTGGCCAGCGAGTGGAAGGTCGATGCCAAGGACAACAAGAAATGGCTCTTCACGCTGCGCAAGGGGGTCAAGTTCCACGACGGTTCCGAGTTCAATGCCGACGCCGTGGTCTGGAACCTCGACAAGGTGCTCGCCGACAAGTCGCCGCAGTTCGATGCCAAGCAGAGCGCCCAGGTGCGCCCGCGCATTCCGTCGATTGCGTCCTATCGCAAGGTCAATGACTACACGGTCGAGATCACGACCAAGGAAATCGACGCACTGTTCCCTTACCAGTTGCCGTGGTTCCTGATTTCCAGCCCGACGCAGTGGGAAAAGATGGGCAAGGACTGGAACAAGGTCGCCAGCAAGCCGTCCGGCACCGGTCCGTTCAAGCTCGACAAGCTGGTGCCGCGCGAGCGGGCCGACCTGGTCAAGAACACCGCCTACTGGGACAAGGCGCGCATGGCCAAGACCGATCGCATCGTGCTGGTGCCGATTCCCGACGCGATGACCCGCGCCAACGCATTGCTCAACGGCCAGGTCGACATCATCGAAACGCCGCCGCCCGATGTCCTGCCGCAGTTGAAGGGCGCCGGCTTCAAGCTGGTGCAGAACGTCACGCCGCACGTATGGCCGTATCACTTCTCGACCCAGCCCGGTTCGCCGTGGACCGACATCCGGGTGCGCAAGGCCGCCAACCTGGCGATCGACCGCAGTGCGGTGGTCAGCCTGATGAGTGGCCTGGCGACGCCGGCCAAGGGCCAGCTCGACCCGACCAGCCCGTGGTTTGGCAAGCCGGAATTCAAGATCGGCTACGACCTGCCGGCCGCCCGTGCCTTGATGGCCCAGGCCGGCTACAGCCAGGCCAAGCCGCTCAAGGCCAAGGTCATCATCGCCCAGGGCGGCACCGGCCAGATGCTGTCCTTGCCGATGAACGAGTTCATCCAGCAGAGCCTGGCCGAAATCGGCATCCAGGTGAGCTTCGAAGTGGTCGAGCTGGAAAACCTCTACCTGCACTGGCGTAGCGGTGCCAAGGCCGACATGAACGCCGGCAAGGGGATCACCGCGATCAACCTCGGCTATGTCACCGCCGACCCCTTCTACGCGCTGACCCGCTTCGCCGACAGCCGTTACGTGGCGCCGAACGGCGTGAACTGGGGCGGCTACAACAACCCCAAGGTCGATACCGCGCTTGATCAGGTGCGCACCACCTTCGATACCAAGAAGCAGGACGGGCTGCTCTCCTTCGTCCATCAATCCATGGTCGATGACGCGCTGATGCTGTGGGTGGTGCATGACGTCAATCCGCATGCCATCTCGCCCAAGGTCAAGGAGTTCGTCCAGGCCCAGCACTGGTTCCAGGACCTGACCACCATCCGCATGTGACCCACCGGGCCGGGGTTCGCCCCGGCCATTCACCGGCTGTCGCCGGATTGAAGAAAGCGCCTCATGTTTGCCTACATCATCAAGCGTCTGCTCTACGCCATCCCCATCGCGCTGAGCGTGACGGTGGTTTCCTTCGTGCTCGTCTATCTGGCGCCGGGCGATCCGCTCAATGCCATCGCCCCGGCTGACGCGCCGGAAGAGGTCATCGTTGCCCTGAAGAGTGCCTACGGCCTCGACAAGCCGGTGCCGGTGCAATACGGCCTGTGGCTGCTGCGTGCCGTGCAGGGCGACCTCGGCACCTCGATCGCTTCCGGGCGTGCCGTCACCGCCGAAGTGCTGAGCGCCGTCAGCAACACGCTGCTGCTTGCCGGCATGGCGGCACTCGGCGGCGTCCTGATCGGCTGCATCCTCGGCGCCCTGGCAGGCTACCGCCACGGCACCTGGATCGACCGCGTCGCCACCGTCGTTTCGGTGATCGGCGTCAGCATTCCCCACTACTGGCTGGGCCTCGTGCTGACCATCGTCTTTTCCATCTGGCTGCCCTGGTTTCCGGCGATGGGCGCAGGCCCCGGCGGTTCTTCCGAATGGCTGTGGGATGTCGAACACCTGCGTCACCTGGTGCTGCCGGCGCTGACCCTGTCGGTGATCCCGATGGGCATCATCACCCGCACCGTACGCGCCCTGGTCGCCGACATGCTGGAGCAGGAGTTCGTCGCCGCACTGCGGGCGCGCGGCCTGTCCGCCATCGCCATCTTCCGTCACATCGCCAAGAACACCGCACCGACCGTGCTTGCCGTCGCCGGCCTGCAGATAGGCTACCTGATGGGCGGCTCGATCCTGGTCGAGACCGTCTTCGCCTGGCCGGGCACGGGTTTCCTGCTCAATACCGCGATCTTCCAGCGTGACATCCCGCTGCTGCAGGGAACCATCCTCGTGCTCTGCATGTTCTTCGTCGTCCTCAACCTGCTGGTGGACATCCTGCAACCGCTGATCGACCCGCGCATGGGCCGCGGCTGAACGGAGACTATCGATGTCTGCTTCTCTTGAACTTTCCCTGCCGGCCGCCGCCGTAGCCGCTCAGGCCCCGAGCCGCAGCTACTGGCTGGTCGTCTGGCGCCAGCTGCGGCACGATCCGATGGCGCTGGCCGCCGGCCTGGTCCTGCTGATCATCATCGGCGCCGCCGTCTTCGCGCCCTGGCTGGCGCCGGCCGATCCCTTCAAGGCGAGCATGATCAAGCGCCTGCTGCCGATCGGCAGCCCCGGCTTCCTGCTCGGCACCGACGAGCTCGGCCGCGACATGCTCTCACGCTTGATGCATGGGGGGCGCCTGTCGCTGCTCATGGGCGTCGTACCGGTACTCGCCGCCTTCGGGATCGGCACCGCGATCGGCCTCTTTGCCGGCTACGTCGGCGGCAAGGTCAACATGGTCATCATGCGCGTCCTCGACGTGTTCTACGCCTTCCCCTCGGTGCTGCTCGCCGTGGCGATTTCCGGCGCGCTCGGGCCGGGCATGAGCAACAGCCTGCTGGCGCTGACCCTGGTCTTCGTGCCGCAGGTGGTGCGGGTCGCCGAAAGCGTCACCACCCAGGTGCGCCAGCTCGATTACATCGAGGCGGCACGAATGAGTGGTGCCAGCGCCTTCTCGATCATCCGCGTACATGTGCTGGGCAACGTCCTCGGTCCCGTCTTCGTCTATGCCACCGGTCTGCTCAGCGTCAGCATGATCCTGGCGTCCGGACTCTCCTTCCTCGGCCTTGGCGTCAAGCCGCCGGAGCCGGAGTGGGGCCTGATGCTCAACACGCTGCGCTCGGCGATCTACGTCAATCCCTGGATCGCGGCACTGCCCGGTGCGCTGATCTTCATTACTTCCATCGCATTCAATCTGCTTGCAGATAGCGTGCGCTCGGCCATGGACATCCGTCGATGAATACCTCTTCCTACTCCCAGGCCCCGGTTCAGGACCGGGGCGGTCCAGCCCAGCCGCTGCTGATTGTGCGCAATCTCAAGAAGCACTTTGCCGTGCGCGGCCAAGCGCTGGAAAAGACCAGAAAATACGTCCATGCAGTCGATGGCGTCAGCTTCTCGGTGCCGAAGGGCAAGACGCTGGGCATCGTCGGCGAATCGGGCTGCGGCAAATCGACCACCGCCCGCCTGATTGCCCGCCTGATGCCTGCCGATTCGGGCAGCATGGTGTTCGATGGCGAGGGCGTCGACGAATTCGGAGGCATCCGCCTCAAGGAGTTCCGGCGCAACTTGCAGATGGTTTTTCAGGATTCATTTGCTTCCCTCAATCCTCGACTGACCATCGCCGAAACCATTGCCTATGGGCCTTGCGTGCACGGCATGCCGAAGGCGGCGGCAATGCAGCAGGCGCATGCACTGCTGGCACGCGTCGGACTGGAGCCCGCGCAGTTCGCCAGCCGCTATCCGCACGAGTTGTCCGGCGGCCAGCGCCAGCGCGTCAATATTGCCCGGGCGTTGGCCTTCGATCCGCGCCTGGTGATTCTCGACGAGGCCGTCGCGGCACTCGACAAGTCGGTGCAGGCGCAGGTGCTCAACCTGTTGCAGGAACTCAAGGCCGAGCGCCAGCTGACCTACCTGTTCATCTCGCACGACCTGCACGTGGTGCATTACATCTCGGACTACGTAATGGTGATGTATCTCGGCCAGGTCGTCGAAACCGGCCCGGTCGAGCGCATCTACGGCCAGGCGGCGCATCCCTACACGCGGGCGCTGCTTTCCGCCGTGCCATCGATGGATCCTGAGCGGCGGACGCAGGCCTCCCCGCTCGCCGGCGACCCTCCCAACCCGATCAACCCGCCGGGCGGCTGCCGCTTCCGCGACCGCTGTCCGCATGCCGATCCGGTGTGTGCCAGCCACGCACCCATATTGCTCGGCTTGCCCGGCGAGCCGGCACATCAGGCTGCCTGTCATCTCAATGACCCGGCTTCGGGGCATCCCGCTGCTCTTTCGGAGGTTCAATCATGACGACACCCCTGGTATCCCTGCAGGATTTGTCGGTGCAGTTCTGCGGCAACCGCAAGGCGAGTGCGTTGAACGAGGTCAATATCGAACTGGCGGCCGGCGAAGTGCTCGGCTTGCTCGGCGAGTCCGGTTCGGGCAAGAGCGTGACGCTACGCACCTTGCTGCGCCTGCATCCGGAGCGGACGACGAAAATCCGGGGTCGGATGCTGGTCGACGGTCAGGATGTGCTTGCCCTCAAAGGGCGGGCGCTCGAGCTATATCGCGGCGGCACGGTTTCCATGGTCTTCCAGGAACCGGGCCTGGCTTTCGATCCGGTCTACACCGTCGGTCAGCAGATCACCGAAGCGATCCGGGCCCACGAGTCGGTCACAGAGCAGGCCGCGCGCGCCCGGGCGCTGCTGATGCTCGAACGGGTGCAGATTCCGCAGGCAAAGCGGCGTTTCGATGCCTATCCACACGAACTTTCCGGTGGCATGCGTCAGCGCGCGATGATCGCGCTGGCACTGGCCTGCCAGCCCAAGCTGCTGCTCGCCGACGAGCCGACGACGGCGCTCGATGCCACGGTACAAATCCAGATCCTGTTGCTGTTGCGTGAGTTGCAACGCGAAACCGGCATGTCGGTGATTTTCGTGACCCACGACATCGGTGCCGCCGTTGAAGTCGCCGACCGCATTGCCGTGATGTATGCAGGACGAATTGTCGAGCAGGGGCCGGTCGGACAGCTTGTCCGGGCACCACGTCATCCCTACACGGCCGGTTTGCTGGCCGCCACGGTCGGTACGGAAAACCGGGGGCAGCCGCTAATGGCGGTGCCCGGTTCGCCGCCGGACCTGGCCGCTTTGCCCCCGGGCTGCAGCTTCGCGCCTCGGTGCAAGCATGCCGATGAAGCTTGCCGGTCCCGGGTGCCGCCACTCCTTTCCTCTGCGGGGCAGGCCGTGGCTTGCTGGCATCCGTTGATGCCTCTGGCGGAGGCGGCCTGATGAGCATCCTTTCCTTGGAGGCTGCGCGCAGTCGGGGCGGGCTGGCTGATGATGTCTGTCGCCATATTGCCGACGAAATCGTGCTCGGCAATCTGGCGCCTGGTTCGCGGCTCGACGAAGTCGGCCTCGCTGCCCGCTTCAACGTTTCGCGGACGCCGGTGCGCGAAGCGCTCAAGCAGCTCGCCATCATGGGCCTGGTCGATACCCGGCCGAACCGCGGTTCGGTCGTTGCCGAACTGACCGTCGACCAGCTCGACCAGATGTTCGAAGCGATCGGCGAGCTGGAAGCTGCTTGTGCTCGTCACGCCGCTTTACGCATGACCGAGGAGGATCGAAGCCGGATGCGCGAGCTGCACGCCGAGGGACGCGCGGCGATGCAGGCGGGCGATATCGATCGCTACGATGCGGCCAACCTGGAGTTGCACGCAACGATCATCCGCGGTTGCTACAACCCGGTACTGATCGATCTGGCGACCAGCCTGCGCTATCGCGTTTCACCCTTCCGCCGGACGCAGTTCCGCAATCTCGAGCGGATGGGTGAGTCCTTCGAAGAGCATTCGGTGATTGTCGAAGCCATCCTTGCCCACGATGTCATCACCACTTACCGGGAGATGCGCTCGCATCTGCTCTCGGCTCGCAGCGCAACCAATCGTGTTGCGCCGGCCTGGGGTCTCCCGTCCACCAGCAAACAAAACTTGAAGGGCGAATCGGCATGAAACCCATCCTCGCAACCCGTGGCGCCGTTGTCGCCTCGCATTCCCTGGCGGCCCAGGCCGGCCTCGACATCCTGCGCGACGGCGGCAATGCCATTGAAGCGACCATTGCCGTTGCCGCCACCCTCGCGGTGGTCTATCCACACATGACCGGCATCGGCGGCGACGGCTTCTGGCTGATGCATGCGCCGGGCCAGCCGATGCGCTCGATCGATGCCTGTGGCGCGGCCGGTGCCGGCGTCACCCGCGAACTTTACGGCAGCTTGACGAGCATTCCCTGGCGCGGCCCGCTGGCTGCCAATACGGTGGCCGGTACGCTCTCCGGCTGGGGCGCGGCCTACGAATTCAGTCGCCGCGAGTGGGGCGGTCGGCTGCCTTTCGCCCGCCTGCTCGAAAGCGCCATCCACTATGCGCGGGAAGGCTTTCCGGTCACTCACAGCCAGGAAGAAAACACCCGCAACAAATTGGCGGAACTGCAGGCCCAGCCCGGCTTCGCCGACGCATTCCTGGCCGATGGCAAGGTTCCGGCCTATGGTCAGCGCCATCGTTTCCCGGCCCTGGCAGCGACTCTCGAACAGCTGGCGCGGGCCGGTGCCGACGATTTCTATCGCGGCGAACTGGCGCAGCAGGTTGGCGCCGACCTGGCCGCCGTCGGCAGTCCGATTACGGTCGCCGATCTCGCCCGTCACCAGGCTGAAATCAAGGCGCCGCTCGAGGTGAAGTTGTCCTGCGGCAAGGTCTACAACATGGCGCCGCCAACCCAGGGCCTGGCATCGCTGCTCATCCTCGGCATCTACGACCGCATCCGCCAGGCCGGCTGGAATCCGGACAACGTCGAAGGCATCCATGCGCTGGTCGAAGCCACGAAGCAGGCCTTCATCGTGCGCGACAAGTACGTCACCGATCCGGCGGCGATGCAGATCGATCCATCCGGTCTGCTTGGCGACTCGACCGTGGCTGCGCTGGCGGCAGCCGTGCCTTTCGACAAGGCCAGTCCGTGGCCGGCGCCGAACTCCGATGGCGACACCACCTGGATGGGTGTCGTCGATGCCGAAGGCCGTGCGGTGAGCATGATCCAGAGCATCTACTTCGAATTCGGCAGCGGCGTCGTCCTGCCGCAGACCGGCATCTGGTGGCAGAACCGCGGCTGCTCCTTCGGTCTGCGGCCGAACCAGTTGCGCAGCCTGGCGCCGGGGCGCAAACCCTTCCACACGCTGAACCCCGCGATGGCGCGCCTCGACGACGGTCGCCTGCTGGTGTACGGCACGATGGGGGGCGAAGGCCAGCCGCAGACGCAAGCGGCGATCTTCTCGCGTTATGTCTGGGGCGGCCACAATGTCCGTTCGGCGGTTGCCGCACCGCGCTGGTTGCTGGGCCGGACCTGGGCGGAGCAGAGTACGAGCTTGAAGCTGGAGTCGCGCTATGCGCCGGAAATCATCGACAAATTGCGCGCGCTAGGCCACCCGGTTGAAGTGGCTGGCGATTTCGACGAGCGCATGGGGCACGCCGGGGCGCTGGTCCTGCATCCGGATGGCTGGATCGAGGGCGGCGAAGATCCGCGCAGCGACGGCTGTGTCGCGGCCTGGTAGCTTGCCGCGCCCGGACTTCTTCGAATCCCGACAAGGTCATACGACAACATGAAATTCAAATTCGACTGGTTTCTCAAGGGCATGCTGGTTGCCGTCGCCCTGGCGTTCATCTGGCCGTCGCCGGGTGCCAAGGGCGGCTTCCTGCATCCGGAACTACTCAACAAGATCGGTATCGCCCTGGTTTTCTTTCTCAACGGCCTGGGCCTTTCGCTGGCCTCGCTCAAGGATGGTGCGCTGCGCTGGAAGGTGCATTTGCTGATTCAGGCCAGCACCTTCCTGATCTTTCCCGGCCTCGGCTGGTTGTTGCTCATGGCTTCCACTGGCTGGATGTCGGCCGACCTGCAGCTGGGGTTTTTCTACCTCTGCGCGCTGCCGTCCACCGTTTCGTCATCGGTTGCACTTACCGTTGCGGCTCGCGGGAATGTGCCGGTAGCCGTCTTCAATGCCACGCTGTCGAGCTTGATTGGCGTCGTCCTGACGCCGTTCTGGATGGCCTGGATTCTTGGCAGTAGCGGCGCCGTTTTCGATGTCTGGCCGGTCATCGTCGACCTGTTGCTGTGGCTGGTTCTGCCCCTGGTCCTGGGGCAGCTCTTGCGCCCTGTGCTGGCTGGCTGGGCTGGTCGTCATAAAAGCCGCATCCAGGTGGTGGACCGGCTGACCATCCTGACCCTGGTTTACACCTCTTTTGCCGATACGGTGAAAGAGGGGGTCTGGTCCAGCTATGGTCCGCTCATCCTGCTGGAAACCGTTGTCGGCAGCGTGCTTCTCTTTGCCATCGTACTGGTGTTGACCCGGTTGCTCGGCCGCTTGTTCGGCTTGCCGATCGAGGACCGGATCGCCGCGGTTTTCTGCGGCTCGAAAAAGACGCTCGCGTCCGGTGTGCCGATGGCGCATCTCATCTTCGGGGCCAATCCGGCGCTTGGATTGATCCTGATGCCGATCATGATCTACCACCCCTTGCAACTGGCTGTTGGAGGCGTGCTGGCGCAACGCTGGGCGGAACGGGGGGCGGCTGAGTCTTAGCTGGGCTGGATTGTCCGCGCCACGATGTGCCGGCGCGGGCCTAACTTCGACTGGGGTAGAAATGGAAACGGCTTCCGCTTGGGAAGCCGCTTGAATTCTGGTGGGTCGTGAGTGATTCGAACACTCGACCTACGGATTAAGAGTCCGCTGCTCTACCAACTGAGCTAACGACCCAGAATTTTTTCACCTGGTGGGTCGGGCGAGATTCGAACTCGCGACCAACGGATTAAAAGTCCGCTGCTCTACCGACTGAGCTACCGACCCGGCCCACACGGGAAGCGCGCATTATAGGGAGGCGTCGGGGGAACGTCAACGGTTTTTACGATTTGTGAAGATATGTGCCGCGCCATCCTTTCGGCGACGGGAGTGGCTAGAATTTTTTCTCTCCATCTGACCGCCCCGGAGGGCACCATGAACGAGCAGGAAATCAGTCGTTACCAGGATATTTTCGTGACCGCGTTGACCGACGTCGGTTTCAAGGTTCTTGCCGCCATCGTCTTCTGGGTCGTCGGGCGCTGGCTGATCGGCCTGGCAATCCGTCTGCTGCGCGCCTCGCTGGAGCGCCAGAAGGTCGATCCGACGCTGATGCGCTACGTCGGTTCGATCGTCAACGTGACCCTGAACATCCTGCTGGTGATCGGCATCCTCGGCTATTTCGGGGTTCAGACCACGACTTTCGCCGCGCTCGTCGCCGGTGCCGGTATCGCGATCGGGGCGGCCTGGGCCGGCTTGCTTGCCAACTTCGCCGCCGGCGCCTTCCTGATCGTGCTGCGACCGTTCAAGGTCGGCGATTTTGTCACGGTGGCAGGAACCGTCGGTACGGTGACCGAGATCGGCCTGTTCGCAACGACGATCAACACGCCCGACAACATCGCGACGGTGGTCGGCAACAACAAGATCTTTGCCGACAACATCCAGAATTTCTCGGCCAATCCCTTCCGCCGTGTCGATCTGAAGTGCCAGCTGGCGGGGGCGGCCGACCATCAGGCGGCGATCGCGCTGCTGCGCGAGCGGATCGCGGCGGTGCCGAACGTCCTGGCAAGCCCGGCGGTCGATGTCGAAATCCTCGAGTTCACGCTGGTCGGCCCGGTGCTGGCGGTGCGCCCTTACTGCAACAACGACCACTACTGGCAGGTTTATTTCGACAGCAACCGGGTGATCCGCGAAGCCCTCGCCGAAGCCGGGTTCCCGGCGCCGATGCCGGCCCAGAGCGTGATCGTCAGCCAGTCGGCGTGAGCGGGGGCTACTGACGCAGGGCAGCGGCCAGCTCGGCGACTTCGCCGGCCGATTCGGCGAGGATTTCGCTCAGCGTCCGTTCGTTGACCACGGCGTCGATCTGCGGCGCGCTGTCCGCGGTACGCGTCGCGTCGGTGGTGTACAGCGGCGACGGCGTCAGCGCCAGTTCGTCGGCGAGCAGCAGGGTGTCGCCGAGGCTTGCCGGCGGCAGGGAGCGCAAGCCTTCCCACATCGCTTCGATGGCGGCGCAGACGGTCGGCGGAATGTCGAGTCGGGCGAGGATGGCGCGGCCGACGATGGCTTCGTTGTCCTCGGTCCAGTCGCCCGGGTCGCCGTCGAGTAGCGTCGGCATGTCGGCGGCACGGGAGATCAGGTAGAAACCGCCGATTTCGTGGACGACCCCGGCAAAAAACGCGGTTTCCGGATCGACGTGGCTGACCCGGCGGGCGATCACCTGAGCAAGCGCGGCGACTTCGCTGGTATGTGCCCACAGCCGGTTTGCCGCTTCGCGCAGGCGCGGGGATTGCGGCGTGCCGGCCAGGCGTCGGGTGGCGATGGCAACGGCGAGCGTGCGCGTGGTGCGCAGGCCGATGCGGGCGACTGCCTGGCGCAGGTCGGCGGTCTGCTGGCCGGGGCGGCAGTAGATGCTGGCGTTGGCTACCGCGACGACGCGCGCGGCGAGTAGCGGATCGCCCTTGACCAGGCGCACGGCATGATCGACGTGGCAGTCCGGGTCGTCGAGCGCGCGCAGCAGCGTCAGCGAGACGTCGAGCCCGGTCGGGAAGACGAGCTCGCCGTGAAGGGCCTGTGCGGCAACCAGGCGGAGGGCTTCAAGGCGTTCCATCGACGCAGTTTAACCCGCCGCCCTGGCTGCCTCAACCGAGGCGGCGGCAGATTTCGGTGGTCAGCGCCGACTGGTTCATGCTGTAGAAGTGCAGCCCCGGGGCGCCGCCCTTGAGCAGGCGCTCGCAGAGCTCGGTGACCAGGTCGAGGCCGAAGGCGCGGATCGAGTCGCTGTCGTCGCCGAAGCTCTCGAACTTCTTGCGCATCCAGCGCGGCAGGTCGGCGCCGCAGGCGTCCGAAAAGCGGGCCAGCTTGGTGAAGCCGACGATGGGCATGATGCCCGGCACGATGGGGATGTCGACGCCAAGCGCGCGCGCTTCGTCGACGAAGTGGAAGTAGGCGTCGGCGTTGTAGAAATACTGCGTGATCGCCGAGTTGGCGCCGGCCTTGACCTTGCGCGCGAAGGCGTCGAGGTCGTCCTTCGGGCTGCGCGCCTGCGGGTGCCATTCCGGGTAAGCGGCGACTTCTAGGCTGAAGTGGCTGCCGGTTTCGGCGCGGATGAATTCGACCAGTTCGTTGGCGTAGCGGAATTCGCCGGCCTCGGCCATGCCCGAGGGCAGGTCGCCGCGCAGGGCGACGATGCGGCGGACGCCGGTCGCCTTGAATTCGGCCAGGATTTCGCGGATCGACTCACGCGTCGAGCCGATGCATGACAGGTGCGGCGCGGCGTCGAAGCCTTCGCTGGCGATTTCGCGAACGATGGCGAAGGTGCGCTCGCGGGTCGAGCCGCCAGCGCCGTAGGTGACCGAGAAGAACTCGGGCTTGAGCTTGGCCAGTTCGGCCCGGGTGGCGCGCAGTTTTTCGACGCCTTCGGGCGTCTGCGGCGGGAAGAATTCGATCGAGATATTGGTGTTCATTTTTTCAGCCAGATAAAGAATTCGCGGTTGCCGTCGCCGCCGGTGATGGGGCTGTCGAGCCAGGCTTTGGCGGTCAACCCGAGTTTTTTGGCAATTTCCAGGAAGCGCCCTTCGACCTCGCGGTACAGCGACGGGTCACGGACGATGCCGCCCTTGCCGATGTTGTGCGGACCGACCTCGAACTGCGGTTTGATGAGCAGCAGCAGGTCGCCGTCGGCGGCGAGCAGCGCCGGTAGTTGCGGCAGCACCAGGGTCATCGAGATGAAGGAGACGTCGCCGACGATCAGGTCGAAACCGCCGGCCGGCATGGCGTCGCCGAGATCGGCGGCGGTCAGCGCGCGGCAGTTGATGCCTTCGAGTGCGCTGACGCGCCCGTCGTTTTTCAGCTTGGCGTGCAGTTGACCGTGACCGACATCGACACCGACCACTTGCGCGGCACCGGCCTGCAGCAGGCAGTCGGTGAAGCCGCCGGTGGATTGCCCGACATCGAGGCAGGTCCTGCCGGCGACAGCCAGACCGGTGTGCGCCAGGGCGCCGGCCAGCTTGAGGCCGCCGCGCGAAACGTAGCGGTCGCTCTCGTCTTCGACAACGCTGAGGCTGGCGTCGGCCGGCAGTTCCAGCGATGGCTTGGCGATCGCCTTGCCGTCGGCGAGGACCCGGCCTTCGCCGATCAGCCGCTGCGCCTGCGTGCGCGACGCCGCCAGTCCGCGCTGGACCAGCAGGGCGTCGGCGCGCAGAAGGCCGTGACGGTCGACCGGCGTCTTGACCGGTTTTTCGTCACGTTGCCGACCGCCCTGGCGGGCATGGAAGGAGTTCATGCTCATCGGGGCGGCCTGTATGGCAGCTTTGGACGATCAGTAGCGGTAATGGTCGGCCTTGTAGGGGCCTTCCACCGGCACGCCGATGTAGTCGGCCTGCTGCTGCGTCAGCGTCGTCAGCTGCACGTTGAGCGTCTTCAGCTGCAGGCGGGCGACCTTTTCATCCAGGTGCTTGGGCAGCGTGTACACCCCGACCGGGTAGTCGGCGGTCTTGGTGAACAGCTCGATCTGGGCGATGGTCTGGTTGGCGAACGACGAGGACATCACGTAGGACGGGTGGCCGGTGGCGCAGCCGAGGTTCACCAGGCGGCCCTTGGCGAGCAGGATGATGCGCTTGCCGTCCGGGAAGATGACGTGATCGACCTGCGGCTTGATCTCTTCCCACTGGTACTTTTCCAGCGAGGCGACGTCGATTTCGTTGTCGAAGTGGCCGATGTTGCAGACGATGGCGTTGTTCTTCATCTTGACCATGTGGTCATGGGTGATGACGTGGAAGTTGCCGGTCGTGGTGACGAAGATGTCGGCCTTGTCGGCGGCGTATTCCATGGTGACGACGCGATAGCCTTCCATGGCGGCCTGCAGGGCGCAGATCGGGTCGATTTCGGTGACCCAGACCTGCGCCGACAGGGCACGCATGGCTTGCGCCGAACCCTTGCCCACGTCGCCGTAGCCGCAGATCACGGCGATCTTGCCGGCGACCATGACGTCGGTGGCGCGCTTGATGCCATCGACCAGCGATTCGCGGCAGCCGTAGAGGTTGTCGAACTTGGACTTGGTGACCGAGTCGTTGACGTTGATCGCCGGGAACTTGAGGTCGCCACGCTGGTGCATCTGGTACAGGCGATGGACGCCGGTGGTGGTTTCTTCGGTCACGCCCTTGATCTGGGCCAGGCGCACCGAGTACCAGGTCGGATCGACGGCCAGCTTGGCCTTGATCGCGGCGAACAGGATGGTTTCTTCTTCCGAACCCGGCTTGGCCAGCACGGAAAGATCCTTCTCGGCCTTGGCGCCGAGGTGCAGCAGCAGCGTTGCGTCGCCGCCGTCGTCGAGGATCATGTTCGAGTAGCCGCCGTCGGCCCACTCGAAGATGCGGTGGGTGTAGTCCCAGTAATCGACCAGGGTTTCGCCCTTGACGGCAAAGACCGGGATGCCGGCGGCAGCGATGGCGGCGGCGGCGTGGTCCTGGGTCGAGAAGATGTTGCACGAGGCCCAGCGGACGTCGGCGCCGAGCGCGGTCAGCGTCTCGATGAGCACGGCGGTCTGGATGGTCATGTGCAGCGAACCGGTGATGCGTGCGCCCTTGAGCGGCTGGGTCTTCGCGAATTCCTCGCGAATGGCCATCAGGCCCGGCATTTCGCCTTCGGCGATGCGGATTTCCTTGCGACCCCAGTCGGCAAGGTTGATGTCGGCAATGACGTAGTCTTGGGTATTGGCCACAGTAAGCTCCTCAATAACTGTGACGGGGAGGGGAATAACGGCGTTGTTGCTCACCGGCGGCCCCCTGCGCCCGGCAGGGTTGATCAGTGAGCGCAGTTTTGAACCGAGCCTGGGAGTGATCTCCTGCAGCGCCCCTCGGTAGGTGCCGGATTATAAACCGCTTTCAGGCCGTTTCGGCAGCCCAGTAACGGTCAACATCCTTGATGCCCCATTTTTCGGCGTCCTCGCGGCCGGCGATCTTTTCGGCGCTGCGCGCCAGGTCGATGGTTTCCGGCTTGAAGTAGGCCTGTGCTCTGGTGGAAAAGAAAATCCGCAGTTTCGGCTTGAGCAGCGATTGCTCGCCCTGTTCGACGACGACGCCGAGCTTGCCCGATTCGAGCCGGACCAGCGAGCCGACCGGGTAGATGCCCAGGCTCTTGACGAAGGCTTGGAAGACCAGCGGGTCGAAATGCCCCTTCCACTCGGCCATCCGCTTGATCGACTCGGCCGGATCCCAGCCAGCCTTGTACGGACGGTTCGAGGTGATCGCGTCATAGACGTCGCAAACCGCACCCATCTTGGCAAACAGGCTCATCGAATTGCCATCGAGGCCGTCGGGATAACCGCTGCCGTCGACCTTCTCGTGGTGATGCAGGCAGACGTCGCGGATGATCTCGCTGATGTCCTTGCCGGCCAGCAGCTTGTGGCCTTCGCTCGGATGCGTCTTGATGATCGCGAATTCCTCGTCGGTCAGTTTGCCCGGTTTGTTGAGCACCTCGCCCGGCATCAGTGCCTTGCCCAGGTCGTGGAGCAGGCCGGCCATCCCGGCCTCCCGGGTCTGCTTCTCGTCGAGGCCGAGCTGGCGTGCCAGCGCGATCATCAATGCGCAGACGGCGACCGAGTGGAGGAAGGTGTAATCGTCGGCAGTCTTCAGCCGGGCCAGGCTGACCAGGGCGCCGGGGTTGCGCAGCACCGAACTGGCGATTTCCTCGACCAGCGGGGCGGCTGCCTCGGCGTCGACGGCCTTGCCCATGCGTGCTTCCTGGAACATCGAGACGACCGCCTCGCGGCCTTTGGCGACGATGCGCGAGGCGCGCTTGAGTTCGTCGTCGAAGCGGGTCTTTTCCACGGGCGGCGGTGCCGACGTGGCCGGGATTGTCTCGGCGGTCGCGTAATGCATGGCACCATCGGTGGTGGCGTCGACATCGAGGCCCTTGTCGATGTCGATCCAGACTTCGCGGATGGCGCTGGCACGGATCAGCGCGAGATCGGCCGGATCCTTCAGGACGAAGCGGGTGCGCCAGAAAGGATGCTCCAGCCAGGCGCCGCAAAAGGCCTGGAGGTGCATGCCGAGACGCAGCTGATCGACGGGAATTTGTTTGAGCATATTTGTCGATTTTAACAAAAATGGAGGCTGGTGGCCTCCATTTTTGTTGAGTCGGGTTCATGCCGTGCTGCCTGTTGCCAACAAGCAACAGGCAGCACTTGCCGGTTCCAGGCCGGCGTCGTTGCGCAGCAACGCTGCCCGGTCAGTCGCACTGGCTCCGGCCGGTGCTGCGCACCTTAACCGGTCCGCATGCGTACCGGTTAGCCTGCGCCGAAGTACCGATCCCGCTGCGTGGTTGGACTGTGCGCTTCGCTTACAGTCCGGCGTCGCCCTTGAGAAGGGCGGCGCGATCGGTACTTTCCCAGGTGAATTCAGGCTCGTCGCGGCCGAAGTGGCCGTAGGCGGCGGTCTTCTGGTAGATCGGGCGGAGCAGGTCGAGCATGTTGACGATGCCCTTCGGGCGCAGGTCGAAGTGCTTGCGGATCAGCGCGGTCAGGGTTTCGTTGCTGACCTTGCCGGTGCCGAAGGTGTCGACCATCACCGAGGTCGGCTCGGCGACGCCGATGGCGTAGGAAACCTGCACCAGGCAGCGCGAAGCCAGGCCGGCGGCGACGATGTTCTTGGCGACGTAGCGGCCGGCGTAGGCGGCGGAGCGGTCGACCTTGGACGGGTCCTTGCCGGAGAAGGCGCCGCCGCCGTGCGGGGCGGCACCGCCATAGGTGTCGACGATGATCTTGCGGCCGGTCAGGCCGCAGTCGCCCTGCGGGCCGCCGACGACGAAGCGGCCGGTCGGGTTGACCAGATACTTGATGTCGCCCTTGATCAGTTCCTTCGGCAGCACCGGCTTGATGATCTCCTCGATGGTCTGCTCGCGCAGGTCTTCCAGGCTGATGTCCGGCGAGTGCTGGGTGGACAGCACGACGGTGTCGATGCAGTAGGGCTTGCCATCGACGTACTTGATGGTCACCTGCGACTTGGCATCCGGGCGCGCCCAGGGCAGGCGGCCGTCCTTGCGCAGCAGGGCCTGGCGTTCGACCAGACGGTGCGACAGGTAGATCGGCAGCGGCATCAGCGACGGCGTTTCGTCGCAGGCGTAGCCGAACATCAGGCCCTGGTCGCCGGCACCCTGGTTGAGGTTGTCGTCGTAGGCCTTGTCCACGCCCTGGGCGATGTCCGGGCTCTGCTTGTCGTAGGCGACGAGGACGGCGCAACCCTTGTAGTCGATGCCGTATTCGGTATTGTCGTAGCCGATGCGCTTGATCGTGTCGCGGGCGACCTGGATGTAATCGACGTTGGCGTTGGTGGTGATTTCACCGGCCAGAACGACCAGGCCGGTGTTGCACAGGGTTTCTGCGGCAACGCGGGAATGCTTGTCCTGGGCCAGGATGGCGTCGAGGATGGCGTCGGAAATCTGGTCGGCGACCTTGTCCGGATGGCCTTCGGAAACCGATTCGGAAGTGAAGAAGAATTCGCTCATGGCGCTTGCTCCGTTGGTCCTTGGTTACGGCGTGACCGGCTGCGGACCAGAAGCAGGCGACGCTTTAGCGGTATTTTGAATCGCCCCGCAAGTTGTCTGTTTAACTCGGCGATCCCATAATGATAAGCCTTTGTTGTCGGCTTTCAACCCCCGGAGTCCCATGGTTTTTCTGTTCCGCCTGCTGTCGCGCCTGCCGCTGTCCGTCGTTCACCGGCTCGGGGACTGGCTTGGGCGTCTGACCTACTGGCTGTCGCCGACCTATCGTCGCCACTTGCGCGAGAACATGGCCCAGGCCGGTGTCGATCCGGCGCTCAATCTGCCGGCGGCCGCCGAGTCGGGCAAGCAGATGCTCGAACTGGCGCGGATCTGGATGCGCACGCTCGACGAAGCCAATGCCCAGGTTGTCGATGTGGCGGGACGCGAGCACCTCGAGGCGGCGCTGCAGGCAGGGCACGGGATTGTTTTCCTGACGCCGCACCTGGGCTGCTTCGAGATCACCGCCCAGTACCTGTCCACCTTTGGCGACATCACCGTCCTCTACCGGGCGCCGAAGTCGGCGGCGGCGCAGGAACTGATCCTGACCGGGCGCAAGCGCGCACAACTGCATCTGGCGCCGGCCGACCTGTCCGGGGTGCGGGCGCTGATCAAGGCCTTGAAGAAGGGGCAGATGGTCGGCATGCTGCCGGATCAGGCACCGAAAACCGGCGAGGGCGTCTGGCTCGACTTCTTCGGTCGTCCGGCCTACACCATGACGCTGGCCGCCCGGCTTACCGAAACCGGTGCCACGGCCTTGCTGACCTGGGGCGAGCGCCTGCCGGGCGGGCGCGGCTACCGGATTCATTTCCAGCCGCCGACGCAGCCGCTGGCAGGCGATACCGTGGCGCGGGCGCAGCAGATCAATCACCAGATCGAGGCGCTGATCCGCCAGTGCCCGGTGCAGTACCTGTGGGGCTACAACCGCTACAAGCGGCCGCGCGGCGTCGAACCGCCGCCGGCCTGAGCGCATTTCCGACGTCTGCCGGCCAGGGCCAGGCCGGCAGCGCCATCCAGACCAAGGCCGATTGAGAACAGGACCAACCATGAGCAGCCTGAACATCGAGATTCGTCCCATCACGCCGCCGGATGTGCCGGCGATCGCGTCGCTGGCCCGGGAAATCTGGCAAGCCTCGTATCCGGGGATCATCACCCAGGAGCAGATCGACTTCATGCTCGAGCAGCGCTACGGCCACGAGCGCCTCTACGACGATCTCGAGGATCTGCACAAATGGCTGTTCCAGGCGCTGTGCGAGGGGCGTCGTGTCGGCTTCGCCTTTGCCGAAATCTGGAAGGGCGAATTCAAGCTCGACAAGCTCTACATCCATCCCGACGTCCAGCGTCGCGGCGTCGGTGGCCAGCTGATCGCGCACGTCGCCGAACTGGCACGCAAGCAGGGTTATCCCTGCGTCGTCCTGCAGGTCAACAAGCGCAACGTCAAGGCGATCAACTCCTACATGAAGTACGGATTCACGGTACGCGAAACGATGGTCGACGATATCGGCCGCGGCTACGTGATGGACGATTTCGTGATGGAGAAAAAACTTTAGAAATTTTGGATAACTAACTGTCTCTGTTATCCTTTTTGAGTCAATCAACGGAGCAGTACGTGAAGCTCAAATTTTCCAAGATGCACGGCCTGGGCAACGACTTCGTCGTGCTCGACGGCGTGCGCCAGCAATTTTCCCTGACCCCCGAGCAGCTGCGCTATCTCGGCGACCGGCACTTCGGCGTCGGCTGCGATCAGATCCTGGTCGTCGAAAAGCCGACCCGCCCCGGCGTCGATTTCCGCTACCGCATCTTCAATGCCGACGGCGGCGAGGTCGAGCAGTGCGGCAACGGCGCCCGCTGTTTCGTCCGTTTCGTCCACGAGCAGGGCTTGACCGGCAAGCCGGAAATCCTGGTCGAGACGATGAAGGGCGTCATTGCGCCGCGCCTCGAGGCGGACGGCAATGTCACGGTCGACATGGGAATTCCGCGTTTTTTGCCGGAGGAAATTCCCTTCCTCAACGACGACGACAGCATCATTCATCACCTCGATGTCGCCGACGACACGCTCGAGATCAGTGTCGTCTCGATGGGCAACCCGCACGCCGTGAACGTGGTCGCCGACGTCGACGGCGCGCCGGTCGGCGTGCAGGGGCCGGCGATCGAGAACCATCCGCGCTTCCCGCAGCGGGTCAACGCCGGCTTCATGCAGGTGCTCGACCGGCACGCGATCAAGCTGCGCGTCTACGAGCGCGGCGCCGGCGAGACGCTGGCCTGCGGCACCGGTGCCTGTGCCGCTGCCGTCGCCGGCATCCGTCGCGGCCTGCTCGATTCGCCGGTGCGCGTGACGACGCGCGGCGGCGACCTGAGCATCGCCTGGGGTGGCGCCGGCTGTCCGGTGCTGATGACCGGCCCGGCCGTCACTGTCTTCTCCGGAGAAATCGAACTATGAGCGCCATGTTTCCCGACGAAATTGCCGATTACCTGAAGAACAATCCCGGCTTTTTCGAGCAGTACGCCGACCTGATGGCGCAGATCTTCGTGCCGCATCCGCACGGCGGCCGGGCGGTTTCGCTGGCCGAGCGGCAGATGCTGACGCTGCGCGAGAAGAACCGCGCCACCGAGAGCAAGCTGGCCGAACTGATCGCCTTTGGCGAGGAGAACGACCGCATCTCCGAGAAGGTGCATCGGCTGGCGGTCGGCCTGATCGCGGCCGAAACCTTCCAGGCGGTGATCCACCTGCTCAATTTCCACCTGCGCGACGATTTTTCGGTGCCGCACGTCGCCCTGCGCCTGTGGGACAAGCCGGCCGGCATCGAGGACCTGCCCGAGTTCGCGGCCGTCAGCGAAGAGCTGCAGGTCTTCGCCGAAACGCTGGCGCGCCCCTACTGCGGCTCGACCGCCGGTTTCGGCACTGCCTCGTGGTTCGGCGAAGCCGCGCCGCATATCCGTTCGCAGGCGCTGATCGCGCTGCGCAACGGCGGCGGCACGATTGGCATGGTCGCCCTCGGCAGCGAGGAAAACCAGCGCTTCTACGCCGACATGGGCACGCTCTATCTCGAGCGCATCGGCGAGATGGTCTCGGCGGCGCTGGCGCGGGTCACCAAGAGCACGCTGTGACGCCGGCCGAGGCCGTCGCTGCCTGGCTTGCCGAGCTTGCCGAGCAGCGCCGGCTGTCGCCGCACACCATTGCCAACTACCGGCGCGACCTGGCGCAACTGCTGGCCGCCGCTGAAGGGCAGCCGCTCGACCGGCTGCTCGTCCATCACATCCGCCGTTTTGTCGCCGGCCTGCATGCCAAGGGTTTGTCCGGGCGTTCGCTGGCGCGGCTGCTCTCCGCCTGGCGTGGTTTCTTTGCCTGGCTGGGCGAGCGCGGCCTGGTCCGGATCAATCCCTGCGACGGCATCCGCGCGCCGAAGTCGCCGCGCCGGCTGCCCAAGGCGCTGTCGGTCGACGAGGCAGCACGCCTGCTGCAGCCCGACGACGACGGTGACAGCCGACTCGAAGCCCGCGATGCGGCGATGTTCGAGCTGCTCTATTCGTCCGGCTTGCGCCTGGCCGAACTGGTCGGCCTCGATCGCGACGCGCTCGACAGCATCCTCAACGACGGCGAGGTGCGCGTCATCGGCAAGCGCAGCAAGCCGCGCCTGGTGCCGGTCGGCAGTCAGGCGCGACAGGCGCTGGCCGCCTGGGCCGCAGTCCGCGACGCGCTGGCGGCGACCGACGAGCCGGCGCTCTTCGTCAATCGCCGTGGCCGGCGCATCGGTCCGCGCTCGGTCGAATTGCGCCTGGCCCGCCGCGCCGTCCGCCTCGGCCTGCCGCAGCACGTCCATCCGCACATGCTGCGGCATTCGTTCGCCTCGCACGTGCTGCAATCCTCGGGCGACCTGCGCGCGGTCCAGGAAATGCTCGGCCATGCCAGCATCGCCTCGACCCAGGTCTACACCCATCTCGACTTCCAGCACCTGGCCAGCGTCTACGATCGGGCACACCCGCGGGCAAAACGCTGAAATCTGACGGTCGACCGGCGAAAACGGCCAAAAAATCAAGTGGTAATTGACCTTCGCCGCGTCAACCCGGCATAATGCGCGTCTTTCAAAATTTCGCCGAAATCCGGAGTCATCCATGGCCATCAACCGTACCCGCCGCAACATCCTGGAACGCCGCTGTGTTTCCAAGTCCGTCAAGCGCCTGTTCAAGGGCGACGGCAAGACGACGTTCAAGACCATGTACGCTGTCGAGTGCCAGCAGCGCAACCGCAAGCCGCTGGGCAACTAAGCACCACCCAAGCATTCCCGGCCCCGGTTATCGCAAGGTAACCGGGGCTTCTTGCATTTTCCGGTCGAGAAAGATATGGCCCAATTGATCCTGATGCCGGGCAAGGAACGCTCGGCGATGAAGCAGCGCCATCCCTGGCTGTTCGCCGGCTCGGTCGGCCGCCTTGAAGGGCGCGCCCGACCTGGCGATACGGTCGAGGTGCTGGCCGACAACCTGCGCCCGCTGGGGCGCGCCGCCTACAGCCCGCAATCGCAGATCCGCGCCCGTTTCTGGACCTTCGATGCCGACGAGTCGGTCGACGATGCCTTCTTCAAACGCCGCATCGCCGCCGCCGTCGCCCGCCGCGAGGCGCTGCCGGAACTGCGCGGCCAGGATGGCGTGCGCCTGATCCATGCGGAATCCGACGGTCTGCCCGGGGTCATTGCCGACCGCTACGGCGACACCGTCGTCGTCCAGCTGACCTCGGCCGGCGCCGACAAGTGGCGCCAGGCGATCGTCGCCGGCCTGGTCAAGGCCACCGGCTGTGCCCGCGTCTATGAACGCTCCGACTCGGAAGTGCGCGCCCTCGAAGGGCTGCAGCCGACCACCGGCTGGCTGTACGGCGAGGCGCCGGCCGAGCCGCTGGCGATCATGGAAAACGGCGTGCGTCTGGCGGTCGACATCGCCGGCGGGCATAAAACCGGCTTCTACCTCGACCAGCGCGAAAACCGCCGTCTGCTCGGCGAGCTGGCGGCCGGCAAGGACATCCTCAACTGCTTCTGCTACACCGGCGGCTTTTCGCTGCAGGCGCTGGCCGGCGGCGCCGCCAACGTGCTCTCGATCGACTCGTCCGGCCCGGCGCTGGCGCAGGCCCGCGCCAACCTGGCGCTCAATCCGCAATTGTCGGCCGCGCGCGCCGAGTGGCAGGAGGCCGACGTTTTCCAGGCCTTGCGCGATTTCCGCCAGGCCGGCCGCAAATTCGACCTGATCGTCCTCGATCCGCCCAAGTTCGCGCCGTCGGCCGCTCACGCCCAACGCGCCGCCCGTGCCTACAAGGACATCAACGTCCTCGGCTGCCGTCTGCTGCGTCCGGGCGGCATGCTGATGACCTATTCCTGTTCCGGCGGCATCGGACTCGAACTGTTCCAGAAGATCGTCGCCGGCGCCGCCCACGATGCCGGCCGCGATGCGCGCATCGTTCGCCGGCTGGCCGGCGCGGCCGATCACCCGGTGGCGTTGAACTTTCCCGAAGGCGAATACCTAAAGGGCTTGCTGGTCCAGGTCGACTGATTCCGTTTGACGGGTTTTTACCGCCGCCGACCGTTGCCATCGCGATCGGTGCATGCTAAAACGGTCCTTCAGTACGCGGAGTGGTCATGGTCTTTTCCTTCTTCAAGAAGCAGCCCCAGAAAATGCCCGAGCGGACGGCGGCCCGTCCGCGTGCACCGCTGCCCGAGATGAAGCTGAACCCGCCACCGGCCGAGGTCCCGCCGGCGGAGGCCGAACTCCTGCCCGACCTCGAGTTCACCGTCGAGGAACTGCCCGCTGCTGCCGCCACGCCGGCGCCCGTTGCCAAGCCGCAGCCGGCGGCTGCGCCGCAGCGCAAGATCGACCTGGCGATGAGCGCCGACGATTTCGACAGCGAGTTCACCGAATCCAGCGTCATGGCGATCGACGTCGAGCACGACATCGATCCCCTCCAGGCCGACGTCGAGCAGGTTGCCGTGCTTTTCGCCAACGGCCAGGACGCGGCTGCCCGCGGCATCCTCGAAAGCCTGTTGCAAAGCTATCCGGGCGAGCAGGGAATCCGTCTCTGGCGCATGCTCTTCGACCTGCTGCAGATTCTTGGCGAGCGGGCCGCATTCGATCGTTTCGGCGTCGAGTTTGCCGAGCGTTTCGAAGTCTCGCCGCCGGCCTGGCGCGACGAGCAATGCCTGGTGTCCGGGGCGCCCGGCGCGACCCAGGTTTTTTCGCTGCAGGGGGTGTTGACCGATGACGACCGGCAGCCGCTGCAGCAACTGAGCGCACTGCTTGCCCAGCCAGGCGAGTTGCAGCTCGACTGCAGCAAGCTCGCCGGCTGCGACGACATCGCCGCCGGCGTGCTCGCCGATGCCCTGATCGTTTCCCGGCGCACACGCAAGCATGTCGTCCTGCGCGGCGCCGAGGTCTTCAGCCAGCGTCTCGACGAGCGCCTGAAGGCCGGCGACGCCCGCCACGAGCCGTCCTGGCGCCTGCTGCTCGAACTGCTGCAGCGCTGCGGGACGCAGGCGCATTTCGAGGAACGGGCTGTCGATTATGCGGTGACCTTCGAACGCTCGCCGCCGTCCTGGGAGCCGCCGCTGGCCGCCGCCGTCGAGCGCAAGGCGGTCGCCGCGCCGCGCGGTGGCGAGGTGCATTACCTGAGCGGCGACCTCAAGGCGCAACGTTTCGAGGACCTGTTGCCGCTGCTCGAAAGCAGCGAGCAGCCGGTGCTCGACTTTTCCTGCGTGCGTCGCCTCGATTTCTTCTCCGCCGGCCAGCTGGTCAACCGGCTGGTGCCGTTCAAGGCTGCCGGCAAGGACATCGTGCTGCGCAGCCCGAATCATCTGGTCGCCGAGCTGATGGCCGTGGTCGGCCTGAACAAGCAGGCGCGCATCATCGTTCCCAAGTCTTAAATCAGGAAAAAACCATGGAGCAATATCACGGCACGACGATCCTGTCGGTGCGCCGGGGCAATTCCGTCGCCATGGGCGGCGACGGCCAGGTGACGCTGGGCAACATCGTCATCAAGGGCACCGCCAAGAAGGTTCGCCGCCTCTACCAGGGGCGCATCCTTGCCGGTTTCGCTGGCGGCACCGCCGATGCCTTCACGCTGTTCGAGCGTTTCGAGGCCAAGCTGGACAAGCATCAGGGCAATCTGGTGCGCTCCGCCGTCGAGCTGGCCAAGGACTGGCGTACCGACCGCGCCCTGCGCCGGCTGGAGGCCATGCTGTCGGTCGCCGACCGCGAGTCGTCGCTGGTCATCACCGGCAACGGCGACGTCCTTGAACCGGAATACGGCATCGTCGCCATCGGTTCCGGCGGCGCCTACGCGCAGAGCGCGGCGCGGGCGCTGGTCGAGAACACCGAACTGAGCCCGCTGGAGATCGTCACCAAGTCGCTGGAAATTGCCGGCGACCTGTGCATCTACACCAATCGCAACTTCACGCTGGAGACGCTGGAATGAGTGGCGCCACGATGACCCCGAAGGAGATCGTCTCCGAACTCGACAAGCACATCGTCGGCCAGAACGCGGCCAAGAAGGCGGTGGCCATCGCCCTGCGCAACCGCTGGCGGCGCGCCCAGGTGGCCGAGCCGCTGCGCCAGGAAATCACGCCGAAGAACATCCTGATGATCGGCCCGACCGGCGTCGGCAAGACCGAGATCGCCCGTCGCCTGGCGCGCCTGGCCGATGCGCCCTTCATCAAGGTCGAGGCGACCAAGTTCACCGAGGTCGGCTATGTCGGCCGCGATGTCGAGACGATCATCCGCGACCTCGTCGAGATGGCCATCAAGGGTCACCGCGAGCGGGCGATGAAAGCCAACCGCGCGCGTGCCGAGGATGCCGCCGAGGAACGCATCCTCGACGCGCTGCTGCCGCCGGCGCGCAGCCCGGGCTTTTTTGCCGAAAACAGCGAGTCGACCGTCAGCGATAACAGCACCCGCCAGAAATTCCGCAAGAAGCTGCGCGAGGGCGAACTCGACGACAAGGAAATCGACATCGAGGTCGCCGCACCGAGCATGCAGGCCGAGATTTTCGCGCCGCCGGGCATGGAGGAACTGACCCAGCAGATTCAGGGCATGTTCCAGAACATGGGCGGCGGCAAGAAGAAATCGCGCAAGCTGAAGATCAAGGAAGCGCTGAAGCTGCTCACCGACGAGGAAGCGGCGCGCCTGGTCAACGACGAGGAGGTGAAGCTGGAAGCGGTGAAGGCCGTCGAACAGCACGGCATCGTCTTCATCGACGAGATCGACAAGGTGGCCAGCCGCTCCGACGCGCAGGGCGCCGACGTCTCGCGCCAGGGCGTGCAGCGCGACCTGCTGCCGCTGGTCGAGGGCACGACGGTGTCGACCAAGTACGGCATGATCAAGACCGATCACATCCTGTTCATCGCTTCCGGCGCCTTTCATCTCTCGAAGCCGTCCGACCTGATTCCTGAACTGCAAGGCCGCTTCCCCATCCGCGTCGAGTTGGACTCGCTGTCGGTCGCCGATTTCGAGTGCATCCTGACCCAGACCGACGCCTGCCTGACCAAGCAGTACCAGGCGCTGCTGGCGACCGAGGGGGTGAGCGTCGATTTCGCCGCTGACGGCATCCGCCGCATGGCCGAGATCGCCTTCCAGGTGAACGAGAAGACCGAGAACATCGGCGCCCGCCGCCTGCATACGGTGATGGAAAAGCTGCTGGAAGAGGTTTCCTTCGAGGCCGGCAAGGTCGGGCTGGAAAAGATCGCGGTCGACGCCGCCTACGTCAATGACAAGCTCGGCGAAGTGGCGGCCGACGAGGACCTGTCGCGCTACGTGCTGTAAGCTGCGCGAGCGTTTTTTGCCTTTTCCGGAGGTCGACCGTTGGACGAACAAAGCCTGAGCTTTCGCCTGCTGGCGATCCTCTTTCCGATCTTCGGCATCGTTGCCGCCGGCTATTTCTACGGGCGCAAGCACAAGCCGGAGATGGCCGTGGCCAACCGGCTGAACATGGACGTCTTCGTGCCGGCGCTGGTCTTCGCCGCGATGGCCGGCAAGTCCTTCGATCTCGCGGCCTATGCACCGCTGGCGCTCGGCGGCTTCATCGTGATCGCCGTCTGCGGCCTGCTTGCCTGGCCGATCGCCCGGCTCTGCGGCGTGCAGCCGAAGACGCTGGCGCCGCCGATGATGTTCAACAACTCCGGCAACATCGGCCTGCCGCTGGCCGTGCTCGCCTGGGGCGAAGCGGCGCTGCCGGCGGCGGTGATCCTGTTCATGGTCGAGAACACCCTGCATTTCTCCTTCGGCGCCAAGCTGCTCGACCCGAAGACGCGCATCCTGATGCTCTGGCGCATTCCGGTGGTTTTTGCCGCGATTGCCGGGTTGACCGTGGCCGTGCTGAAAATTCCGGTATGGCAGCCGCTGGTCATCGCGATCAAGATGCTCGGCGACGTCTCGGTGCCGCTGCTGCTGTTCTCGCTCGGCGTGCGCATGACCGACGTCTCCTTCGGCGAGTGGAAGCTGTCGGTCGGCAGCGCCTTGCTCCGGCCGCTCGCCGGCATGGCCATCGCCTACGCGGTGATCCAGCTGTTCGGGCTGGAAGGCCGCGATGCGGCGATGCTGGTGGTGTTCGGTGCGCTGCCGCCGGCGGTGCTCAACTTCCTCTTCGCCGAGCGTTACCAGCAGGAGCCGCAGCGGGTGGCGTCGATCGTGCTGGTCGGCAACCTGGCGGCGCTGGTCTTCCTGCCGCTGGCACTGGTGCTGGTGCTCTGATTTTTGCGTGCATCTGACGGTCGACCGTCAGATCCGGCAAAAATCAGCGACCGAAGCGATCCATCTGCCGCCGGTCGCGCTTGGTCGGGCGGCCGTGGATTTCGGCGGCGGGTTCCTGGGTGAATTTGCGCCGTAATTGCTCGGCTTCGCGGGCGGCGACGCTCTCCGGGGTTTCCTCGTAGAGCAGGCGGGCTTCGGGGGCCGGGCCGCGCTTGTCCGAGAGCCCGAGAATGGTCACCTGCCAGCGGGTTTCGCTGTTGCTGATGTCGAGCCGGTCGCCGATCTTCACGTCACGTGCCGGCTTGGTCGGCGCCCCGTTCAGCTTGACCTTGCCGCCGCCGACCGCATCGGTGGCCAGGCTGCGCGTCTTGAAGAAACGCGCGGCCCACAGCCACTTGTCGATGCGGATGCCGCTCACTGCGGCAGGACGGATTCGCCGGCGTAGAGCTGTTCGACGGTCTCGCGCTGGCGGATGACGTGTACCTGATCGCCATCGACCATCACTTCGACGGCGCGCGGCCGAGTGTTGTAGTTCGAGGCCATGGCCATGCCGTAGGCGCCGGCTGACATCACCGCCAGCAGGTCACCCGCCTGCAGGTTGAGCGGCCGCGCCTGGCCGAGGAAATCGCCGGTTTCGCAGACCGGGCCGACGACGTCGTAGTCGCGCGTGGCGCCAGCGCGCGGCACGACCGGGTCGATGTCGTGCCAGGCCTCGTAGAGCGCCGGGCGCATCAGGTCGTTCATCGCCGCGTCGATGATGGCGAAGTTCTTGGCCTCGCCTTCCTTGAGGAATTCGACGCGGGTGAGCAGCAGGCCGGCGTTGCCGACCAGGCGGCGGCCCGGCTCGAGCACGACCTTGAGGCCGCGGCCGTGCAGCTTGTCGAGCAGCGGATTCAGGTAGGAAGCGACGGTCGGCTGCACCTGGTCGGCGCGGTATTTGATGCCGAGGCCGCCGCCGAGGTCGATGTGATGGACTTGAATGCCTTCGGCAGCGAGCTGGTCGATCAGCGCCAGGATGCGGTCGAGCGCTTCGGCAAACGGCGACGGGTCGAGCAGTTGCGAACCGATGTGGCAGTCGATGCCGGCGACGGCGATGTTCGGTAGTGCGGCGGCGCGGCGGTAGAGCGCCAGTGCGTCGTCGTAGGCGACGCCGAACTTGGCTTCCTTGAGGCCGGTCGAGATGTACGGGTGAGTCTTCGGATCGACGTTCGGATTGACGCGCAGGCTGACCGGCGCCGTCTTGCCAAGCTGGCCGGCAACTTCGTTGAGGCGCTCGATTTCCGGGATCGATTCGATATTGAAGCAGAAGATGCCGACTTCCAGCGCCAGCTTCATTTCCGCCGCCGTCTTGCCGACGCCGGAGAAGACGACCTTCTGCGGATCGGCACCGGCCGCCAGCACGCGCTGCAGTTCGCCGCCGGAAACGATGTCGAAACCGGCGCCGAGGCGGGCGAACAGGTTGAGGATGGCGAGGTTGGAGTTGGCCTTGACGGCGTAGCAGACCAGCGCGCCGGCACCAGCCGGATGGGCGCCGAGGACGTCGTGGAACTCCTTCAGCGACTCGCTCAGCGCGGCCCGCGAATAGACGTAGGCGGGTGTGCCGAACTGTTCGGCGATGGTCGGCAGGGCGACGGCTTCGGCGTGCAGGACGCCGTTCTTGAGGGCAAAGTGGGTCATCGGGCGGGGCTGCGTTGAGCCGTGCTACCATCTGCCGCGCCGCCCTTCGGCGGCAATTCGAGCGGGCCTTTCATGCCGCAGGCGGCAAGGCTCAGGATGATCAGTACGGCAGCGATTCGGGACATGGTTTCGGTCGCGGTCTGCGAAGAGCGGGATGTTAGCACACGATGGATGACAGCGAATTCAATGCCCGGGCCGACCGGACCCTGGCCCGGATCGAGGCAGCCCTGGAGGCTTGTGATGCCGACCTGGATTTTGAGCTGGCTGCCGGCGGCATTCTCGAAATCGAGTTCGAGGACGGCAGCAAGATCATCGTCAATCGCCACGGCGTTGCCCGTGAAATCTGGGTTGCCGCGCGTGCCGGCGGCTTCCACTTCCGTGCCGACGGTGACCTCTGGCGCGATACCCGGGATGGCGCCGAACTGATGGAGAAGTTGTCGCGCCTGGTCAGCCAGCAGGCCGGCCAGACGGTGAGCCTGGGCTGATCAGTTCGGGCCGCTCAGATGCCTGAGCTCGGCCGGCCAGCCGGCCGGCTGTGTGGCTGCCGGCGACGGCGTGCCGGGGCCTGACGGCGGCGCCGTCTCCGGCGTCGCGCCGGATAATTCAGGCGGCGGTTTCGTCAGGTTCTCGCTGTACACCAGATTGCCGCTGCCACTCCCGTCGGTGGCCAGGCTCAGTCCCTCCGGCATCTCCGGCGTCTGTTGCGGGACGTTGCGCAGTGCCGTGGCCATGTAGCCGATCCAGATCGGCATTGCCGCAACACCGCCGGTTTCCCGACTGCCCAGCTTTCTCGGCTGGTCATAGCCAACCCAGGCGCAGCCGGCGACCGTCATCTGGTAGCCGCAGAACCAGGCGTCGACATATTCGTTGGTGGTGCCGGTCTTGCCGGCCAGGTCGCGCCGTTTCAGCTGGCCCGAGGCGCGGGCCGCGGTACCGAACAGCGTGACGTCGCGCATCATCGAGTCGCTCAGGTAGGCGTTGCGGGCATCGATCGCCCGATGCGCTTCATCGCCGGCATGGGGGACATTGGCGACCGCGACGACCTGATTTTTCTCGTCGCGGATTTCGCGAACGATGTAAGGCATGACCCGATAGCCACCATTGGCGAAGATCGCGTAGGCGGAAACCATCTGCCACGGCGTCACCGATCCTGCGCCGAGGGCCATCGTCAGGTAGGGCGGATGCTTGTCGGGATCGAAACCGAAGCGGCTGACGTAATCCTGCGCGTATTGCGTGCCGATGGCCTGGAGCAGGCGGATAGAAACCATGTTCTTGGATTTCGCGAGCGCGGTGCGCATGCTCATCGGCCCGTCGTATTTGCCGTCGTAGTTCTTCGGTTGCCAGGCCTGCGAGCCGGTTTCGCCAGCGGAAATGACGATCGGCTCGTCGGCAATCATGCTGCCCGGATGGAAGCCCTTTTCCAGGGCGGCTGAATAAATGAAGGGCTTGAAGCTAGAGCCGGGCTGGCGCCAGGCCTGGGTGACATGGTTGAACTTGTTGCGGTTGAAGTCGAAACCGCCGACCAGGGCACGAATCGCACCGTCTTCCGGCGATACCGCAACGAATGCCGATTCGACCTCGGGCATCTGGCTGATCTGCCATTTGCCGGCCTCGTCCTTGACCACACGGATGATGGCGCCACGCTTGATGCGCTTGTTCGGCGGTGCCTGCTCGTCGAGCATGCGCGCTGCGAATTTGAGGGTGTCGCCGGTGAGCGTGATCATTTCGCCACCCTTGACGTAGGCCTCGATCTTCTGGCGGTCGGCCTGCATCACCAGTGCCGGGCGGAGATCGCCGGCGTCGCTGATGTCCTGCATCAGCACGTCGATCGCTTCGTCATGCTCGGAGCTGATTTCCTTCATGTTGAGGTAGGACTCGGCACCCCGGTAGCCGTTGCGCCGGTCGTAATCGAGCACGCCTTTGCGCAGCGAGCGGTAGGCTGCCTCCTGCTCGGCCTTGATCAGCGTGGTGTACACCTTCATGCCGCGGGTGTAGACATCTTCGGGGAAACTCTCGGCTGCGATCTGGCGGGCCATTTCGGCCACGAATTCGGCGTTGACCGCAAACTCGGACAACTCGCGCTTGATGACCAGCGGCTCCTTGAGGGCGCTCTCGTACTGCGCGTCGTTGATATAGGAGAGTTCGTGCATGCGGCGCAGCACGTATTGCTGGCGGATGCGGGCGCGTCGTGGATTGGCGATCGGGTTGTAGGCCGAGGGGGCTTTCGGGAGTCCCGCCAGCATCGCGGCTTCGGCGATCGAAATGCTCTGCAGGGATTTGCCGAAATAAATCTGGGCCGCAGCACCGAAGCCGTAGGCGCGTTGCCCGAGGAAAATCTGGTTGATATACAACTCAAGGATCTGATCCTTGTTCAGATTGCTTTCGATCTTCAGCGACAGCAGTGCCTCGTAGAGTTTTCGCGTGTAGGTCTTCTCGCTGGTCAGGAAAAAATTGCGGGCAACCTGCTGGGTGATCGTCGAAGCCCCCTGTTTTTTTCCGCCGCTCAGCAAATTGGATGCGGCGGCGCGCATGATGCCGGTATAATCGATGCCCATGTGCTGATAGAAGCGGTCGTCTTCAGCCGCAAGAATCGCATGCTTCATGATGTCGGGGACTTCACCGATGGCGACCACGGCTCGTCGCTCTTCGCCGAATTCACCGATCAGGTGTCCGTCGGCGGTGTAGACGCGGAGCGGAATCTTGGGCCGGTAGTCGGTAAGCACTTCGAGCGAAGGCAGGTTTGGGTATGCCAGGGCGATGATGATGGCAATCATCGCTATGCTGATGGCAATCAGGCCGGCAAGGGCGGCAAGCGGGTAGGCGAGCAGGCGAAACGCTGATGGCATTGATGTGATCGTTTGAGTGTGGCGAGCTTGGGGCATTATACGCTGAGCCCATTCCGGGGGTATGAAAGTGCTTTACACTGCTAGGGCTTGTTGCTAGCATCTGAAGTGAATTATTGGTTTTTCTTCTAAGATCGTAATCTGTAAGGATTTTCTGGGGGTGTGGTGGGCTTCGATATCTCAGCTTTGCTAAATCCCAAGGCGCGCCCCTTGCTCGGGCTGGACATCAGTTCGTCGGCTGTCAAGCTGGTCGAACTCACCGCCAGCGGGAAAGAAGGGTATCGCGTCGAGCGCTACGCCATCGAGGTGCTGCCGAAAGATGCGGTTTCCGATGGCAATATCGCCAATCTCGATGCGGTGGTTGATGCGGTGAGGCGAGCCTGGAAGCGTCTCGGGACCTCGACAAAAAATGTCGCGATGGCGTTGCCGGCTTCGGCGGTGATCACCAAGAAGATCATTGTCCCTGCAGGTCTTCGAGAAGAAGAACTCGAAGTGCAGGTGGAAACGGAAGCAAACCAGTACATTCCGTTTTCCATCGACGATGTCAATCTTGACTATCAGGTGCTTGGTCCCGCTCCGGCTGTTCCGGACGAGGTTGAGGTGCTGATCGCCGCGTCGAAAAAAGAGCGTGTCGAAGATCGTGTCGCTGTTGCCGAGGCGGCAGGGCTCAAAGCGCTGGTTGTCGATGTCGAGTCGTTTGCCACGCTGGCTGCTTTTGAGCTGATCGAGCGCCAGCTGCCTGAAGGTGGCAAGAATCAGGTTGTCGCGTTGATTGATGCCGGGGCCAATCTGATGAATCTGACGGTCATGCGGAATGGCTTGCAGGTCTATGCGCGGGAGCAGGCATTCGGTGGCAGCCAACTGACGCTGGATATCTCTCGGCATTACGGGATGTCCCTTGAGGATGCCGAGGCAGCGAAGCGCTCGGGCAATTTGCCCGAAGGGTATGAAGCGGAGTTGCTCAATCCCTTCATGGAAAATTTGGCGCTCGAAGTGTCGCGTGCCCTGCAGTTCTTCTTCACTTCAACCCAATTCAATCAAGTCGATCACATCGTCCTCGCCGGCGGGTGTGCGGTGATACCGGGCATCGATGAAGTGGTGGCGACGAGAACCCAGTTCAACACCTTGATTGCCAATCCTTTTGCCAACATGTTGCTCTCCGATCGCGTAAGAGCACGTAGCCTGCTTGCCGACTCTTCTTCCCTGATGGTTGCATGCGGCCTGGCGTTGCGGAGGTTTGATCCAGCATGATTCGAATCAACCTATTGCCTCATCGCGAGGAAGCACGCAAGGCAAGGCGTGAGCAGTTTGCTGTAATGGCAGGCCTCATTTCGCTGCTTGGTTTGGTTGTGGTTTTTGCCGGATATTCTCTTATTGGTGCTCAATTGGAGCATCAAAATGGGAAAAATGATTTCTTGAAAAGCGAAATCACTATTTTGGACAAACAGTTAGATCAGATAAAGCGCTTACGAGAGCAGACGCAGGCTCTGCTTGCTCGGAAAAGGGTTATTGAAGATCTTCAGCGTGATCGAGGGGAAACTGTTCACCTGTTAAGCGAGTTGGTGCGCCAAGTGCCCGAGGGAGTTTATCTAAAATCATTGAGGCAGGACGGGATGGGGGTGAACATCACTGGGTATGCTCAATCAAACGCAAGAGTTTCGGCTCTGATGCGAAATATTGATGCTTCTGAGTGGATGGAACGGCCGCGACTCATTGAGACAAAAGCTGTTGTTCTGAACGGTCGTCGAGTGAATGAATTCGGCATGGATTTCGTCTTGAGCAGGGCGACCCCGGAGGAAGGTGGGCAATGAAGAGCAAAATTGGGGAGGTGTTGAATTCGTCAAGATTTGATTTTCAATCTGCCTTAGATGATTTTCGCCACTTAAATCCTAATGACCCCGGAGGGTGGCCCTTGGTGCCGAAGTTGACGGCACTGATTTCGCTTTTTCTCGTGCTGTTACTTGCTGGATGGTGGTTTGTTTGGTCGGATCAACTGTCGCTCTTGGATCAGGCCGAAAAAGAGGAGTTGGCACTCAAGGACCAATTTCTGTTGAAGAAACGGCAAGCGGTAAATCTGGATCTTTATACGCAGCAATTGGCAGAGATAGATCGGTCTTTTGGTGCTTTGCTGAAGCAGTTGCCAAATAAGTCCGAAATCGAAGCGCTACTGGTTGAGGTTAATCAGGCGGGTTTGGGGAGAGGTCTCCAGTTTGAATTATTTCGGCCGGGCAACGAAGAGGTCAAAGATTTTTATGCCGAGCTTCCGGTGACGGTGAAAATTAATGGTTCGTATCACGATATTGGCGCTTTCGCTGCCGATATCGCAAAACTTCCCCGAATTGTTACTTTGAACGGAATTTCGGTTGCGCCAATGAAAAACGGGGATGTTTTGACCTTGGATGCTACCGTCAAGACGTTTCGTTATTTGGATGAAAGCGAGATTGCACAGCAACGCCGTCCTTCTTCTGTAGGAAAGGGAGGTGCTCAGTGAAAAATTGCTGGCCGATTCTATTGTGCTTGGTGTTTTCTGGGTGCTCAGATGGTGGATATGAGGATCTGAAGGTTTGGATGGAAGAAAGCTCTCGTGATCTGCGCGGGAAGGTGACTCCTCTTCCTGAAGTAAAAGCTTATGAACCAGTTCCTTATAGTGTCGAGAGTTTGCTCGATCCTTTTCGCGGGTCGAAAATCGATCCCAATTCTCAGCTCAAGCAAGGGGTTGGAAAAGGCGGCATGTTTCAGCCGGATTTTGAAGCTAGGGAGCAGAGGAATAGTATTTTGGAGAAATATCCTCTGGAGTCGCTAACAATGATTGGCCGGTTGATTGTAAATAGGCAACCAATTGCGGTTGTAAAATATGAAAACTCAGTCCGCCAAGTGAAGGTTGGTGACTACATCGGCCTTGATTTCGGTATGGTTACTGCAATTGATGAAGCGGAAATTAAATTGAGAGAATTGATACAAGATTCTACTGGTGAGTGGGGTGAGCGCCAGAGTTCGCTGTATCTGCAGGTAACAGAAGGGGGCGGTAAATGAAGCATTTTAAATTTTCCATTTTTCTTTCTTGTGCGCTTTTTGTCGCTATGTCACCCCTGCGTGCGGAAACGCCTGCTAAAAATTCGATTGAATCAATCAATGTGATGCAACAAGGTAACGAAGTTGCGGTCAAAATTGATTTTCATGATAGCTTGTCGTCGCCGCCTGCTAGTTTCTCCGTTGCTAATCCTCCGAAGATTGCGTTTGATTTTCCTAGTGTTTCAAACTCGACGGGAAAGACTGCCCAGCTTATTAATGAAGGCGATTTGCGTAGCCTGAATATTGTACAAGTGGCAGATAAGACGCGGATGGTTTTAAATCTTGTAAGAAATTTGAATTATCGAACAAGGGTTGATGGGAAAACGCTGTATGTAACGCTGTCTCCAGTTGAGCGCTTGAGTGATATAGCTGCTGAGCGATCTGTGCGTTTTGCCGAGGAAAGTTTGGTTGGCGAGCGTCATTCCGTTCGCGATATTATTTTTCGGCGAGGCAAGGACGGTGAAGGAAGAATCGTTGTCGATTTAAGCGATGCCGGTACCGGTATTGATATTCGTAAACAAGGGGATTCCTTGGTTGTCGATTTCATGAAAACGTCGCTGCCTCAGCACTTGTATAGAAAACTGGATGTCACCGATTTTGCGACTCCTGTTTTAGGGGTGGAGTCGAAAGTCATTGGTGAAAATGTGCGCCTTATCATTGCTCCGAAAGGGGCTTGGGAGCACAATGCTTATCAAACTGACAACCAATTCATTGTCGAAGTCAAAAAAGTAGTTGAAGATCCAAATAAGTTGGTTCAAGGTACAAAAACCGGTTACCAGGGGCCACGTGTAAGCATAAATTATCAAAATGGTGATGTAAGAGCCTTGTTGCGGCTTATGGCGGAGGAGTTGGGTTTAAATGCAGTTATCAGTGAGACGGTTACAGGGTCGACGACACTGGTATTGAAGGACGTTCCTGCAGACCAGGTTATTGATATCATATTCAAACAAAAAGATTTGGATATGCGTAAGAATGGCAATATTCTCATCATTGCACCGAGAGATGAAATTGCCACTAGGGAAAAATTAGAGTTCGAATCCAAACAACAGATTAGTGAATTGGAACCGTTGCAGACCGAGCAGTTTGTGCTCAATTATCAACGGGCGATTGATATCCAGAAATTATTGGCAGGTGAGGGGGCTGTTGGTGCTGCCGGCGAGGGAGTGGCGGCGTCCCAGAGAATTCTTAGCAAGCGCGGTAGCGCTGTAGCAGATGCGCAGTCCAATATCTTGTTCGTTAGCGATATTCCGGCAAAGCTTGGAGAGATTCGAGGGTTTATAAAAAGCATTGATATTGGTGCTCGTCAAGTATTGATTGAAGCCAGGGTTGTTGAGGCAAGTGATGATTTCAACAAGTCGATCGGCGCAAAAATAAATCTTATTAATTCGAAGCCGGTCAACGTTGGAAACAGTAGTGTTGGCTTTGTTGGCGGCAGTGTTTCTCCTGGTACTGTTACGTCGACTACCAAGGACGGAGTGACGACAACTACGTCGACTGCTGCGACATTGAATCAGAGTTCTATGGGAGGAGTTAATCTACCGTCGTTTAAATCAACCGGTGGAACCTTGGCTTTTTCTCTATTCAATTCGAGCTTGACCAGAATTTTGAACATGGAAATTGCCGCTCTACAGGCTGATGGTTTGGGAAAGCTCATTTCTAGTCCAAGGGTTGTGACGGCAAACAACAAAGAGGCGACGATAGAGGATGGGACAGAAGTTCCCTACGTGACAACCTCTAATTCCGGTGGAGTGGTCACTCAGACCGTCAGCTTTAAGCCGGCAAAGCTGTCTCTGAAGGTAACGCCTCAAATTACACCGGACGGAACAGTGAAGATGGCTTTGGAGGTCAAGAAAGAAGAGGCTGATTGGACGAGGGCTGTACTGGGTAATCCTCCTATAAAGAGCTCTGTGGTCAGGACCGATGTGGTCGTCGAGAACGGTGGTACAGTGGTCGTTGGCGGCGTTTACATTACAAACAACCAGAGTTCTGTCGAAAAAGTTCCGCTGTTGGGAGACGTGCCATTTTTTGGCTGGATGTTCAAGTATAAAAACGATTTTGGAAATCGTCGGGAGCTCTTGATTTTCATCACGCCTCGGATCATCTCCGAGAATTTAAGACTTGACTAACTAAGGTTTGACAAAGAAAGGCCAGCGCGATGCTGGCTTTTTTTATTTGTGAGAAGGACTCAGTTAAAATCGAACCGTGAACTCAAATACAACGAACATCTACTTGGTTGGCCTCATGGGGGCAGGGAAAACTACGGTTGGCCGACAGTTGGCCAAGCGTCTTGGGTGGAAATTTTTCGACTCGGATCAGGAAATTGTCGCTCGTACCGGGGTGCCCATTCCGACAATATTTGAAATTGAGGGCGAGCTTGGGTTCCGCAGACGCGAAGCGCAAACCATTGCTGAATTGGTCAAAGAGCAAGCGGTGGTCGTGGCGACAGGTGGCGGAGCGGTGCTTGATCCAGAGAGCCGAAAGTTGTTGAAGGAATCCGGGTGGGTTGTGTATCTGAATGTGCCTCCGCTCATGCTGTACCAGAGAACGCGTCATGACCGAAACAGGCCGCTGCTACAAGTGAGTAATCCTCTGGAGCGTCTTGAATCGCTACATGCAATTCGCGATCCGCTCTACAGAGATGTGGCTGATCTAGTGGTCGAGGGGGGGCAGTTGTTGGCTGCCGGAGTGGTTCAATATTTGTTAAGGGAGTATGCGCGCAAATGCGAGGAGTCATGATGTCTAGTCTCCAGGTTTCTCTTGGGGATCGCAGTTATCCAATACACATTGGCCGTGGTTTGCTTGATGATGAAACCCTATTTTCCCCTTATGTCCAAGCGGGAAAAGTTGTTGTTGTCACCAATGAGACCGTCGCTCCGCTATTTCTTGCGGCACTAAGCTCGACGTTGCAGCGGCTTGGTGTGTCCATTTTGCCAGTGGTAGTGCCTGACGGGGAACGCTTCAAAACATGGGAAACGTTGAATACGATTTTCGATTCACTGCTGCGAGCGCATTGCGAGCGTAAAACCCCGTTGATAGCTATGGGTGGGGGGGTTGTTGGTGACATGGGGGGGTTTGCTGCTGCTTGTTATCAGAGGGGGATGCCTTTTATTCAAATTCCCACCACGTTGCTTTCGCTAGTGGATTCCTCGGTTGGCGGGAAAACGGCAATCAATCATCCACTCGGGAAGAACATGATTGGGGCTTTTTATCAGCCTCAAGTGGTACTTGCCGATATTGGTTTGCTTGATACGCTTCCCGATCGGGAATTCAAGGCCGGCCTGGCGGAGGTTATAAAATATGGTTTGATCCGTGATTATGACTTCCTGCTGTGGTTGGAGAGAAACATCGATAGGCTGCTTGCTCGCGAGACGGAGGCGGTGATTTATGCGGTGCGGCGCTCATGTGCAAACAAAGCCGAGGTGGTTGCTGCGGATGAGCGAGAGGGCGGGGTGCGCGCGTCACTGAACCTGGGGCATACCTTTGGTCATGCAATTGAGACGGGATTGGGATATGGCGAATGGCTGCATGGCGAGGCTGTCGCATCGGGCACGATGATTGCTGCAAGATTGTCGATGAGATTGGGTTGGCTCAGTTCCGAAGATGTTGAGCGTATTCGGGTGTTGTTCGTGAAGGCAGGTTTGCCCGTGATGGCTCCATCTCTTGGCGCGGCCCGTTATCTGGAGTTGATGCGGCACGACAAGAAGGTCGAGGGAGGGCGTTTGAGATTGGTGTTGTTGCGAGGTATCGGACAGGCGGTTCTGTCCAATCAGGTTCAGGATTGTGATATCGAAGCTGCGATTGTTGATAGTTGCACCTGAATGGTTGCTTGCTCTTGTGCGCCGCCCTTGGATGGTGCGATCAGTTTCTTGAAGTGCAATAGAAAAAGCCGCTAAAATTGAGGGTTGCCTAAATTTTGTGCCGGTGGCGGCTGCCTCGTGTCGTCCGGCTGTTTCATGCTTGGCCTGATATTCAGGCCAGATTAATTGAAGGAACGCGTGTGATGGAATCGGCTGTACCTGATCGGCAGGGTCTGTACGACCCCGCCAACGAGCACGACGCCTGTGGCGTGGGTTTCGTTGCCCATGTCAAGGGTCAGAAAAGTCACGGAATCATCGAGCAGGGTCTGCAGATCCTGAAAAACATCGATCACCGTGGCGCTGTCGGAGCCGATCCCTTGCAGGGTGACGGTGCTGGTATTCTGATCCAGATTCCTGATCAGTTTTACCGTGAGGAAATGGCCGCCCGTGGCGTCGATTTGCCGCCGGTTGGCGAATACGGTGTCGGCATGGTTTTCCTGCCGCAGGAAGCCGCGTCCCGCCACGCATGCGTCGAGGAAATCGAGCGCTCGATTGCGGCCGAAGGCCAGCGTCTGCTTGGCTGGCGTGAAGTCCCGGTCAATGCCGACATGCCGATGTCGCCGACGGTACGTGCCAAGGAGCCGGTGATTCGTCAGGTGTTCGTTGGTCGCGGTCCGGATGTGTTCGTGACCGACGCGCTCGAGCGCAAGCTGTACATCATCCGCCGCCGTGCCGCCAATGCGATCAAGTCCTTGAACCTGAAGCACGGGCAAGAGTTTTACGTTCCTTCGTTTTCTGCACGTACCGTCAACTACAAGGGGCTGCTGCTCGCTGATCAGGTTGGCGTCTACTACCTCGATCTTCAGGACAAGCGGACGGTGTCGGCTCTTGCGCTGGTGCACCAGCGGTTCTCGACCAACACTTTCCCGACCTGGGATCTGGCACATCCGTTCCGCTATATCGCGCACAATGGCGAAATCAACACTGTTCGCGGTAACGTTAACTGGTTCAAGGCTCGCGAGCAGGCGATTTCGTCGCCGATTCTCGGGGAGGACCTGAAAAAGGTCTGGCCGTTGCATTACCCCGGTCAGTCCGACTCGGCAGCGTTCGATAACGCACTCGAGTTGCTGGTCATGGGCGGCGGCTATTCCCTGGCGCAAGCCGTCATGCTGATGATCCCGGAAGCCTGGGAAAAACATTCGACGATGGACGAGAATCGTCGTGCCTTCTACGAATACCATGCCGCGATGATGGAGCCGTGGGATGGCCCGGCAGCCGTCGCGTTCACCGACGGTCGGCAGATCGGCGCGACGCTCGATCGCAACGGCCTGCGTCCGGCACGCTATCTCGTCACCGACGACGATTTCGTGGTCATGGCTTCGGAGTCGGGCGTGCTGCCGATTCCCGAGAAGAAGATCGTCAAGAAGTGGCGTCTGCAGCCGGGCAAGATGTTCCTGATCGATATGGAGCAAGGGCGCATCATTGACGACAAGGAATTGAAGGATTCCCTGGCCAATGCCAAGCCCTATCGTGAGTGGATCGAGAAGATCCGCATCAAGCTCGATGAAGTGCCGTGCCCGGGAACTCCGGCAGCGATCGAGTCGTCGGCGCCGTTGCTTGATCGACAGCAGGCTTTCGGCTTCACGCAGGAAGACATCAAGGTCATCCTCGAGCCGATGGTCCAGAGTGGTGAAGAGCCGACTGGCTCGATGGGCACCGATTCGGCGTTGCCGGTCCTGTCGAAGAAGAACAAGACCCTTTATACCTACTTCAAGCAACTGTTCGCTCAGGTGACCAACCCGCCGATCGATCCGATCCGCGAAGAGCTGGTCATGTCGCTGGTGTCCTTCATCGGTCCGAAGCCGAACCTGCTCAACACCGCCGACATCAATCCGCCGATCCGCCTGGAAGTGTCCCAGCCGGTATTGTCGTTCTCGGACATCGAGAAGCTGCGCAACATCGAGCAGTACACTTCCGGCAAGTTCCGTTCGTTCGAACTCGACATCTGCTATCCGGTCGCCTGGGGCAAGGAGGGGATCGAAGCCCGCCTCGCTTCGCTGGCCGCCGATGCCGAGGATGCCGTCCGTTCCGGTGCGAACATCCTGATCGTTTCGGACCGCAAGCTCGATGCCGAGCACGTCGCGATTCCCGCGCTGCTGGCGACTTCGACGATCCATCAGCATCTGGTCAAGAAGGGCTTGCGCACCTCGACCGGTCTGGTTGTCGAGACTGGTTCGGCGCGCGAGGTCCATCACTTTGCTCTGCTGGGTGGATATGGGGCGGAAGCCGTGCATCCCTATCTCGCGCTCGAAACCATCGAGAGCCTGGCCAAGGGCGATGCCGAAAAAGCCGAGAAATTCACCAAGAATTTCATCAAGGCAATCGGCAAGGGCCTGTGCAAGGTCATGTCGAAGATGGGTATTTCGACCTACATGTCGTACACCGGTGCCCAGATTTTCGAGGCCATCGGCCTGAAGAAGGACTTCATCGAGAAGTATTTCACCGGTACGCCGTCGAATGTCGAGGGTATCGGCATCTTCGAAGTCGCCGAAGAAGCCATTCGCCTGCACGACGAAGCCTTCTCTGCCGACCCGGTGCTGGCCGGAATGCTCGATGCCGGTGGCGAGTATGCCTTCCGCACGCGTGGCGAAGAACACATGTGGACGCCAGACTCGATCGCCAAGCTGCAGCATTCGACCCGCTCCGGCAAGTACGAGACCTACAAGGAATACGCCAAGCTGATCAACGACCAGACCAAGCGTCACCTGACGCTGCGTGGTCTGTTCGAGTTCAAGCCGCAAGCCAGCCCGGTCCCGCTCGAGGAAGTCGAGTCGGCTAAGGAGATCGTCAAGCGTTTTGCCACTGGCGCGATGTCGCTCGGTTCGATCTCGACCGAAGCGCATACGACGCTGGCCATCGCGATGAACCGTATCGGCGGCAAGTCCAACACCGGAGAAGGTGGTGAGGATGCCAAGCGCTTCCTGCCGCTGAAGGCTGGTCAGAAGCTTTCCGAGGTTGTCGGCGCCTCGCGCATCGAGCGCGATTACGAGTTCAAGGATGGCGATTCGCTGCGTTCGGCGATCAAGCAGGTCGCCTCCGGTCGTTTCGGCGTCACCACCGAATATCTGGTCAATGCCGACCAGATCCAGATCAAGATGGCCCAGGGCGCCAAGCCCGGTGAAGGCGGTCAGTTGCCGGGTACCAAGGTCTCCGAGTACATCGGCAAGCTGCGCCACTCGGTGCCGGGCGTGACCCTGATCTCGCCGCCGCCGCACCATGACATCTATTCGATCGAGGATCTGGCCCAGCTCATTCATGACCTGAAGAACGCCAATTCGCAGGCCTCGATCTCGGTCAAGCTGGTTTCCGAGGTTGGTGTCGGCACCGTTGCCGCTGGCGTTGCCAAGGCCAAGGCCGACCACATCGTCATCGCTGGTTTCGACGGTGGTACCGGCGCTTCGCCGGTGTCGTCGATCAAGCACGCGGGGACGCCTTGGGAACTGGGCCTTTCCGAGACCCAGCAGACACTGGTGCTGAACCGCCTGCGCTCGCGCATCCGCCTGCAGGTCGATGGTCAGATGAAGACCGGGCGCGACGTCGTCATCGGCGCCCTGCTCGGTGCCGATGAGTTCGGTTTTGCCACCGCGCCGCTGGTCGTCGAAGGTTGCATCATGATGCGCAAGTGCCATCTGAACACCTGCCCTGTCGGCGTTGCCACGCAGGATCCGGAATTGCGCAAGCGCTTCTCCGGCCAGCCCGAGCATGTCGTCAATTACTTCTTCTTCGTTGCCGAGGAAGTACGCGAGATCATGGCGCAACTCGGTATCCGCAAGTTCGACGATCTCGTCGGCCGGGTCGACCTGCTCGACACGCGTGCCGGTATCGAGCACTGGAAGGCCAAGGGTCTCGATTTCTCCAAGGTTTTCCATCAGCCGAACGTGCCTGTCGAGGTGCCGCGCCGTCATACCGAAGGCCAGGATCATGGTCTCGAAAAGGCGCTCGATCACAAGCTGATCGAACAAGCCAAGAAGGCGCTCGAAAAGGGCCAGAAAGTCCAGATCGAGACGACCATCATCAACGTCAACCGCACCTGCGGCACCATGCTTTCCGGTGAAGTTGCCCGCCGCTACGGCAATGCCGGCCTGCCGGACGACACCATCCACGTCAAGCTGACCGGTACCGCTGGCCAGGCTTTTGGCGCCTTCCTGGCGCGGGGCGTGACGCTGGAGCTGATCGGCGAAGGCAACGACTACGTTGGCAAGGGCCTCTCCGGTGGCCGCATCATCATCAAGCCGAGTCCGGATTTCCGCGGCGACACGCAACAGAACATCATTGTCGGCAACACCGTGATGTACGGCGCCACCGAGGGTGAGTCCTTCCTCGCCGGCGTCGGCGGAGAACGCTTCTGCGTCCGCAATTCCGGGGCGACGGCCGTGGTCGAAGGCGTTGGTGATCACGGTTGCGAGTACATGACTGGTGGCACCGTCGTCGTCCTCGGCATGACTGGTCGCAACTTCGCGGCCGGCATGTCGGGCGGCATCGCCTACGTGCTCGACGAGGACGGCAGCTTCAAGCAGCGCTGCAATCTCGCCCAGGTGGCACTCGAGAAGGTCGTGCCGGCCAGCCGTCACGTTGCCGGCGAGCCGCTGCACGGCGGTCTGGCGGATGAAACCCAGCTCAAGGAGCTGATCACCCGCCATGCCGAATACACCGGCAGCGCAACTGCCAAGCGACTGCTTGCCGACTGGGATGCCAGCCGCGAGAAGTTCGTCAAAGTCTATCCGCACGAATACAAGCGCGCCCTCACGGAAATGGCCGCTGCTGCACGGAAGGAGGCCGCATAATGGGCAAGCCGACTGGTTTCATGGAATTCGAACGCCTCGAGGAGGCTTACGAACCGGTTGAAAAGCGTCTGACGCACTACAAGGAATTCGTCCAGACGCTGGCCGACGATGCGGCCAAGACCCAGGGCGCGCGCTGCATGGACTGTGGCATCCCGTTCTGCAACAACGGTTGCCCGGTGAACAACATCATTCCGGACTGGAATGACCTGGTTTATCGCGGCAACTGGAAGCAGGCGCTCGAGGTTCTGCATTCGACCAACAACTTCCCCGATTTCACCGGCCGTATCTGTCCGGCGCCCTGCGAAGCCGCCTGTACGCTCGGCATCAATGCGGCGCCGGTGGGCATCAAGTCGATCGAGCACTTCATCATCGACAAGGGCTGGGAAATGGGCTGGGTCGTGCCGCAACCGGCCAAGGTCAAGACCGGCAAGAAGGTCGCCATCGTCGGTTCCGGACCGGCCGGCATGGCTGCGGCGCAGCAGCTGGCACGCGTCGGCCACGACGTCACGGTGTTCGAGAAGTCGAGCCGGATCGGTGGTCTGCTTGGCTTCGGCATCCCCGACTTCAAGCTCAACAAGTCGGTGATCGATCGTCGCGTTGCGCAGATGGAAGCCGAGGGCGTGGTCTTCCGGACCAAGGTCATCGTCGGAGACAAGGCGATCCCGGCCGGCATCAACAATGATGCCACCGAGACGGTTTCCGCCGCGCAACTGAAGAAGGATTTCGACGCGGTGATCCTCGCCGCCGGTTCGGAGGTGCCGCGCGATCTGCCGGTGCCCGGACGCGAACTCAAGGGCGTCTATGCCGCGCTGGAGTTCCTGATTCCGCAGAACAAGGAAGTCCAGCAAGGCGTCAAGAATCCGATCAACGTCAAGGGCAAGCACGTCATCGTCATCGGTGGCGGCGATACCGGCTCCGATTGCGTGGGCACCAGCTATCGCCACGGTGCTGCCTCGGTGACCCAGTTCGAACTGATGCCGGCGCCGCCGGAGCAGGAAGACAAGCCGCTGACCTGGCCGTACTGGCCGCTGAAGATGCGGACCTCCTCGTCGCACAAGGAAGGTGCGACGGTGCGCGAGTTCGCCGTGGCAACCAAGGCCTTCGTCGACGATGGCAAGGGCAACGTCAAGGCGCTCAAGGCCGTACGCGTCGAATGGGTAGGCGGCAAGATGAGCGAAGTTGCCGGCTCCGAGTTCGAATTGCCGTGCGATGCCGCCTTCCTGGCGATGGGCTTCGTCAATCCGGTCGGCAGCCTGCTCGATGCCTTCGGTGTCGACAAGGATGCCCGCAACAACGCCAAGGCGACGACCGACGGCGAAGGCTGCTACAAGACCAGCGTCGACGGCGTCTATGCCGCCGGCGACGTCCGTCGCGGTCAGTCGCTGGTGGTCTGGGCGATCCGCGAAGGACGCCAGGCCGCGCGCGAAGTCGATGCCTTCCTGATGGGATCGAGCGCCCTGCCGCGCTGATCCGTTGCACAGTGTTGCAAAACCCCGCCGGTTTCGACCCGCGGGGTTTTTGTTTATGTGAAAATGCGGAATCGTTCAAAGGGGGAAAGCGATGTCCAACGATTTGCAATCCGCGTTCCAGATCAGCATGCCCAACGGCGGACTCGACGGCCACATGCTGCTGATCCTGGCGATCATGGTGCTGGCCGGCATACTCGGCGGTACCGCCAATTATTTCCTGGCCGAGCGCAATGGCGAACCGGCCGCCCGCGACTGGCTGAAATACCCGGTTTTCGGCATGGTGGCGGCGTTGACCGTGCCCCTGTTCCTGAACATGATTTCCAGCACCCTGCTCGAGGGCGCGCGGACCAAGCCGATCGATTTCTACGTTTTCGGCGGCTTCTGCCTGATCTACGTGGTCGCTTCGCGCCGCCTGTTCGAGAACCTGGCCCAGCGCCTGCTCGGCCAGATGGAGCAGGTCCGCCGCGACGTCGGCCAGTTGCGCCAGAAGCGCGACGAGGCGCCGGTGGTGGTGACGCCGCCGCGTGTCGAGGCGGAGCCGGCCAAGCCGCAGGAGCCCGACCCGCGCGAGGTGCTTTCCTACAACGACGTCGAAATCCTGCGTGCCCTGGCCGAAGAGCGTTTCGTCTATGGCAACCTCGCCGGTGTCTGCGAACGCACCGGCCTGCAGCGCGATTTCGTCAGCCAGCGGCTGACCGTGATGAAGGCCCTCGGCGTCATCGAAACCCGGATCAACGACAAGAACGTCCTGCATTGGTTCGTTTCTCCCCGGGGCAAGGCCGTTCTCGACGAACTGGTCGGCGCCCAGGGCGACAAGCGCACCGCCTGACAACCGGCGGCTGCGGCCGCCCAGCCACGAAAACCCATGAACATCGTCATTCTCGCTGCCGGCCAGGGCAAGCGCATGCATTCCAACCTGCCCAAGGTCCTTCATCCCGTGGCCGGCAAGCCGCTGGCCGGGCATGTCATCGACAACGCGCGCCAGCTGGCGCCGGAAAAACTGATCGTCGTGCACGGGCACGGCGGTGACGTCGTCCGGGCGACGCTGGCCGCGCCCGACATCTGCTGGGCCGAGCAGGCGCAGCAGCTGGGTACCGGCCACGCGCTGGCGCAGGCGCTGCCGCAGCTCGCCAGCTCGGCGCAGACGCTGGTCCTCTACGGCGACGTGCCGCTGACCACGCCGGCGACCTTGCAGCGCCTGCTGCACGCCGGCCGCGACGCGCTGGCGATCCTCACCGTCGATCTCGCCGACCCGACCGGCTACGGGCGCATCGTCCGCGATGAGCGTGGCGAGGTCTGTCGCATCGTCGAGCAGAAGGATGCCAGCGAGGCCGAGAAGGCGATCCGCGAGGTCAACACTGGGATCATGGCGATCCCGACTGCGCGCCTGGCCGACTGGCTCGGCCGCCTGAAGAACGACAACGCCCAGGGCGAGTACTACCTGACCGACATCGTCGCGCTGGCGGTGGCCGAAGGGCTGCCGGTGCGGACCGCGCAACCGGACGGCGAATGGGAGGTGCTCGGCGTCAACAGCAAGGTGCAACTGGCCGAGCTCGAGCGTCAGCACCAGCGCAACATCGCTGCCGGCCTGCTGGTTGCCGGTGTCCGCCTGGCCGATCCGGCACGCATCGATGTGCGCGGCGAACTGCGCCATGGGCGCGATGTCGCGATCGATGTCGGCTGCGTCTTCGAGGGCGTCGTCGAGCTTGGCGATGCGGTCGAGATCGGACCCTACTGCGTGCTCAGGAATGTCCGCGTCGGTGCGGGTACGCGCATCGCCGCCTTCTGCCACTGCGAGGACGCGGTCATCGGCGCGGATGGCGTGATCGGGCCTTACGCCCGCCTGCGTCCGGGGGCCGAACTCGGGCCCGAGGTGCATGTCGGCAACTTCGTCGAGATCAAGAAGAGCCGCATCGGGGCCCAGTCCAAGGCCAACCATCTGGCCTACATCGGCGACGCCGAGATCGGCCAGCGGGTCAATGTCGGTGCCGGTACCATCACCTGCAACTACGATGGCGTGAACAAGCACAAGACGGTGATCGAGGACGATGCCTTCATCGGCTCCGACACCCAATTGGTGGCGCCGGTCACCGTCGGTCGCGGGGCGACCCTCGGCGCCGGCACGACGCTGACGAAAAATGCCCCGGCCGATGCGTTGACCGTGACCCGCGTCAAGCAGACGACACTGGTCGGCTGGCAGCGCCCGCGCAAGGGAGGCAAGTGATGGACGGCTGGTTCGTCAGTTTCGCCGTCGCCACCTCGCTGCTCCTGGCCGGCGGCGGTGCGCTGCTGCTGGTCGGCTACATCGGCACGCTGCCGGCGGCGATCAGCTTTGGCTGGCGCAAGGCGCTGCCGGTGCTGCTGCTGCCGGTGGCCGGTCCGCTGTGGTTCGCCTGCACCCAGGGCGACGATTTCCGTACAGCGCGCTGGCAGTTGATCGGCGCGCTCGTCCTGCTGGCGCTGGCGACGGCGCTGATCCTCGGCCTCGGGCCGTATTTCGCCGAGCGGCTGGTCGCCGAGATGGCCGAGGCAGCGAAGATGCGCTAGTCTCACAGGACAATTCGTTCAGGGAGAAGAAGAATGGCCAAGCACACGACTGAATCCCTTCGCACCGTCGCCCTCGTTGGCCACGGTGCCGCCGGCAAGACCAGCCTGGCGGAGGCGCTGCTCCATGCGACCGGCGCGATTCCCGCGAAAGGCACGATCGAACGGGGCAGCACCGTCTGCGACTTCGATGCCCAGGAAAAGGAAGCCGGCCATTCCCTGAACACCGCGGTCTTCTCGATCGAACACGAAGCGACCCGCATCCATGCGCTCGACACGCCCGGCTATCCGGATTTCGTCGGCCAGGCGATCGCCGCGCTGGCCGGCGTCGATACCGCGCTGATCGTCATCAACGCCCAGACCGGCATCGAGCTGATGAGCGAGCGCATGATGCGCCACGCCGCCGAGCGCAAGCTGTGCCGGATGATCGTGATCAACAAGATCGACGCCGACAATCTCGACCTGCCCGGCCTGGTGGCCGACATCCGCGAGCGCTTCGGCAAGCAGTGCATGCTCCTCGACCTGCCGGCGCACGGCGCCGCCGACGTTGTCGAAGTCCTCGAACACGACAGCGGCGATGCCGACTTCGCGTCGGTCGCCGCCGCCCACCGCGCGCTGATCGACCAGATCGTCGAGGAGGACGAAGATCTCCTCGCGCAATACCTGGAAGACGGGGCCGATCCGAGTGGCGAGGCGCTGCACGCGCCCTTCGAGAAGGCGCTGCGCGAAGGCCACCTGATTCCCATCCTGTTCACCTCGGCCAGGACCGGCGCCGGCATCCGGGAGCTGCTGCACGTGCTGGCGACGCTGGCGCCGAACCCGGCCGAGGGCAACCCGCCGCCCTTCCACAAGGGCGAGCCGGGCGGGGAAATCGAGGCCTTCCATGCCGAGCCGGATGCCGGCAAGCACGTACTGGCGCATGTCTTCAAGGTCGTTGCCGATCCCTACCTGGGCAAGATCGGCGTCTTCCGCGTGCACCAGGGCACGGTGAAGAAGGACATGCAGCTCTTCGTCGGCGACGGCAAGCGTCCGTTCAAGGTCGCCCATCTTTACCGCCTGCAGGGCAAGGACACGGTCGAAGTCGATGCCCTGGTGCCGGGCGACATCGGTGCCGTGGCCAAGGTCGAGGAAATCGAGTTCGACTGCGTCCTGCACGACTCGCACGACGAGGATCACATCCATCTGCTGCCGCTCGAATTCCCGCGGCCGATGGCCGGGCTGGCCGTGGAAACGAAGAAGAAGGGCGACGAGCAGCGGCTGTTCGACGTCCTCGCCAAGCTGGCGATGGAGGATCCGACCTTTGTCGTCGAGCGTCATCCGAGCAGCAACGAGACGGTCATCCGCGGCCTCGGTGACATGCACCTGAAAGCCAAGCTGGCGCGCATGGCCGGCCAGTACAAGCTCGAGGTCGATACGCGGCCGCCGCGCATCGCCTATCGCGAGACGATCGCCGCGCCGGCCGAGGCTGCCTACCGGCACAAGAAGCAGTCGGGCGGCGCCGGCCAGTTCGGCGAGGTGCATCTGCGCGTCGAGCCGCTCGAGCGCGGCGCCGGCTTCGTCTTCGTCGATGCGGTCAAGGGCGGGGTGATCCCCGGCGTGTTCATGCCGGCCGTCGAGAAGGGCGTGCGTCAGGCGCTGGCCGGCGGCGTTGTTGCCGGCTACCCGGTCGAGGATGTCAAGGTCACCGTCTTCGACGGCAAGACGCATGCCGTCGACGGCAAGGAAGTGGCGTTCACCATCGCCGGTCGCAAGGCGGTCGTCGAGGCGATCCGCAATGCCCGGCCGAGCGTGCTCGAGCCGATCGTGAGCATCGAGATCGTCGCACCGGAAGCGGCGATCGGCGATCTCACCGGCGATCTCGCCGGGCGCCGTGGCCACATCACCGGTACCGACGGCCGTGCCCACGGCTTCGCCGCGATCACCGGCGAGGTGCCGCTGGCCGAGCTCGACGACTACCAGTCGCGGCTGAAGTCGCTGACCGGCGGCCGCGGCAGCTACGTCATCGATTTCGCCCGCTACGCGGCGGTGCCGCCGAACGTCCAGCAGCAACTGGCGAGCCGCTTCCAGTTGCACGACGACGACGAATAATCGGGCAAGTTCACGGTCGACCGTGACTTTCGGGCAAAAACGGGCCGCCGTGCGCGCGGCCCGTTTTCATTCGCCGTCGCCGGGGCGCCCGTCCGACCAGTCCACCGCCGCCAGGAACAGGTAGCCGGCGCCGTACACGGTCTTGATGAACGACGGGCTGTCGGCGGCAGGTTCCAGCTTGCGCCGCAGCCGCGAGATGCGGACGTCGATGGCGCGGTCGCTCGGGCTGACGTCGCGGGTGCCCATCAGTTTCTCGCGGTGCAGGATGCGGTTGGGATGGTTGACGAAGACCTTGAGCAGCTCGGCCTCCGCCGTGCTGAGCAGGTGTTCCTCGCCGGCCGGGCCGCGCAGCGTGTTGTTGCCGAGGTTGAACTGCCAGCCGCCGAAACTGGCGACCTGGCTCGGCGGCGTGTCGGGAATGCTCTCGCGCCGGCGCAGGATGCTGCGCACGCGGGCGACCAGCTCGCGCGGTTCGAAAGGCTTGAGCATGTAATCGTCGGCGCCGAGCTCGAGGCCCATGACGCGGTCGCTGACGTGGGCGCGCCCGGTCAGGATCATGATGCCGCAGGCGGTCTGCGTGCGTACCCGCTGCATCGCCTCGATGCCGTCCATGTCGGGCAGGCCGAGGTCGATGATGCACAGCGCCGGGGCCAGGTTGCGCAGGCGGCGCAGCAGTTCGCCGCCGCTGCGGCACCACAGCGTGCGGAAACCGAAGTCGGCGAGTACCTGTTCGATGATGCGGGCGACGTCTGGATCGTCCTCGACGATCGCGATCAGCTTGCCGCCGTCGTTGTCCTTCATGCTTTCTCCTCTCGTTGTGCGCGCTGCAGTGCCCGAGCCAGGTCCTGGCGGACGAAGGGCTTGGCCAGCACGGGCATGGTGCCGGCGGCGCCATCCTCGTCGGCGTAGCCGCTCATCAGCACGATCTGCATCCGGGGCAGCGCTTGTTGTATGCGTTCGGCCAACTGGCGGCCGTTGAGTTCGCCGGGCATCAGGATGTCGGAGACGACGATGGCGATGTCCGGGATCTGCTCGACCATGGCCAGCGCCTGGGTCGCGTCCTCGGCCTCGATCACCGGGTGGCCGAGGTCGATCAGCTGCTGGCGGACGACGCGGCGGACGTCGGCATCGTCCTCGACGAGCAGGACCAGGTCGCCGCCGGCCGCCGGCACCAGCAGTTCGTCGATGCCGGCCTCGGCGAGCGGGGCGGCGGTGTGCGGCAGCACGATCTCGACCTGGGTGCCGCGCCCCGGCTCGCTGTGAATGCGCATGCCGCCGCCCGACTGGCGGACGAAACCCTGGGCCATGGCCAGGCCGAGGCCGCTGCCGAGACCGAGGCGCTTGGTGGTGAAGAAGGGCTCTCCGGCGTGGGCCAGCGTCGCCGCGTCCATGCCGCAGCCGTCGTCGGCGACGGCAATGGCGACGTAACGGCCGGGGGCAACCTCGAAGGCGGCGGTTTCCGGCGCGTCGGCGGGCAGCTCGGCGAAATCGGCCGAGATTGTCAGGCGGCCGCCGTCGGGCATCGCGTCGCGGGCATTGAGCGCGAAGTTGAGCAGGGCGCTTTCGAGCTGGGCAGGGTCGACGCGGGCGCCGAGCGTTTTTTCGCCGCAACGGCAGTCGACCGTGATCGACTCGGGCAGCGTTCGCCGGATCAGCCGGGTGAGGTCGCCGATCAGCGGCACGATGTCCACCGCCTGCGGTTCCAGCGGTTGCTGCCGCGAGTAGGTGAGCAGCCGGCGGATCAGCTGCACGCCGCGGCGCGCCGACTGCAGCGCCGGCGACACGAAATCGGCGATCGCCGGGTCGTCCGGGCGGTGGTCCTGGAGTGCCGCCAGGTTGCCGATGATCACCGTCAGCAGGTTGTTGAAGTCGTGCGCCAGGCCGCCGGTCAGGCGGCCGACCGCCTCCAGCTTCTGCGCCTGCAGCAGCGCCGCCTGCATCCGCTTCTGCTCGGTGATGTCGTAGGAAAAGACGAAGAAGCCGAGCGTCTGGCCGTCGCCGCCGATTTCCGGGACCAGCGTGCTGTGCGCGAACACCGTCTGGCCGTGGCGCAGCATCCGGTATTCGTAGCTGACGCGTTCGCCGGAGAGCGCCCGGCGCACCGAGCCGGCGACCTGGGCATAGACCTCCGGGCCGACGACTTCCGGCACCGTGCGCCCGGTGACGCTGCCTTCGGGCAGGCAGTACCAGTCGGAGTAACCCTTGTTGGTGTACTGGTAGGTCTCGTTGCGGTCGACGTAGCCGATCAGGATCGGAATGGTGTCGTTGATCAGGCGCAGGCGCGCCTCGCTGCGGCCGAGCGCGGCGGCGATGCGTTCCTTCTCGGCATTGGCGCGGCGCAGGTTGGCGTTGGCGTTCTCGAGCTGGGCGGTGCGCCGGCGGACCCGCTCGTCGAGCTGGATGTTCTGGTGTTCGCTGAGGTTCTGCAGGTAGCGCTCTTCAGTGACATCGCTGTAGAGGGTGACGAAGCCGCCCTGCGGCAGCGGTTCGCAGCGCAGTTGCAGGAGGCGGCCGTTGGCCCGCCGGTGCTCGCGCAGCTGCGGGCCGGCGCAGCTGTCGGCGAGGCGCTCGGCGACCAGCGTCTCGATGTCGCCGGGGCCGTATTCGCCGCGCCGGGCGTTGCAGCGGACGAAATCGGCGAAGGGCGTGCCGCGTCGGGCCAGCGTCTCGGGGAATTCGAACAGCTCGAGGAAAGGCCGGTTCCAGGCAACCAGCGTCAGCTCGCGGTCGAACACGCTGATGCCCTGGTCGAGCAGGTCGAGTCCGGCCTGGAGCATGTCGTGGCGGGGTTCGGGGGCGTCGGCGGGCGGTCGTTTCGGCATCGCGGGATTCTAGAGCATGGGGGTTGCCGGGGATGTTGCCTGCAATGATTCGTTACATTGCGCCAATAGTTGCGCAAGACTATTCTGCGATGCTTCGGCCAACAACAAAAGAATGCTTGCCATAAAGGAGAACAGCACTCCGGCAAGTGTCGAGAGGAGATCGGCCGGGCCATCAGGTCCGGCCTCCCTTTTCAGCCGTTTTCGTAGCCTGCTCCGCCCCCGGCGGAGCTTCGGACGCCTGTCCGCCAGGTGTCGCCCAGTCTGAAAGGAAGCTGTGAATGAGTACTTACGTCGCCCCGCTGCGGGACATGCAGTTCATTCTGAAGGATATCGCCGGGCTCGAGGAAATCTGCGCCCTGCCCGGTAACGAGGAATGCTCCGTCGACCTGGTCGAATCGATTCTCGACGAGGCGGCCAAGTTCGCCACCGGCGTCCTTGATCCGATCAACCGCAACGGCGACAGCGTCGGTTCGCAGTGCAAGGACGGCGTGGTCACCACCGCCACCGGTTTCAAGGAGGCCTACAAGCTGTTCTGCGAGACCGGCTGGAACGCCATGCCCTTCTCGCCGGAATACGGCGGCCAGGGGCTGCCGGCGTCGGTGACGATGGCGGTCAACGAAATGTGGAAGTCGGCCAACATGGCCTTCGCCCTGTGCCCGATGCTCACCGGTGGCGCCATCGAGGCGATCGCCCACCACGCCTCCGATGAACTCAAGCAGAAATATCTGCCGAAGATGGTCGAAGGTACCTGGACCGGCACGATGAACCTGACCGAGCCGAACGCCGGCTCCGACCTGGCGGCGATCAGCACCAAGGCGAAGAAGCTCGACGACGGCACCTACCTGGTCAGCGGCACCAAGATCTTCATCACCTGGGGCGAGAACGACTGCGCCGAGAACATCATCCACCTGGTGCTCGCCCGCCTGCCGGACGCGCCGCCGGGACTGAAGGGCATCTCGCTGTTCCTGGTGCCGAAGTTCCTGGTCAATGACGACGGTTCGCTGGGGCAGCGCAACGACCTGATCTGCGCCTCGATCGAGCACAAGATGGGCATCCACGGCAGCCCGACGGCGGTGATGTCCTACGGCGAGAAGGAAGGCGCCGTCGGCTACCTGATCGGCGAGGAAAACAAGGGCGTCGGCTACATGTTCACGATGATGAACCATGCCCGCGTCAATGTCGGCCTGGAAGGCGTCGGCATCGCCGAGCGCGCCTACCAGCATGCGCTGTGGTACGCCCGCGAGCGCGTTCAGGGCAAGATCGTCGGCGACAAGTCCGACGAGAAGAAGACCATCCTGCACCACCCCGACGTCCGCCGCCTGCTGATGGAATGCAAGGCGCGCACCGAGGCGATGCGTACGCTGGCCTACTACGCTGCCGCCCAGATCGACAAGGCGCATGCCGGCGATGCCGCCGCCCAGGCGCGCATCGACCTGCTGACGCCGGTGGTCAAGGGCTGGAGCACCGAGCAGGGCGTCGAGCTGACCTCGACCGCGCTGCAGGTCTTCGGCGGCGTCGGCTTCATCGAGGAAACCGGTGCCTGCCAGTACTACCGCGATTCGCGCATCACCACCATCTACGAAGGCACGACCGCGATCCAGGCGAACGACCTGGTCGGCCGCAAGCTGGCCCGCGAGAAGGTGCCGGGTGCGGCGATGAAGGCGATGCTGGCCGAGATCAACGCCACTGCCGACGAGCTGGCGGCGAATCCGGCGCTGGCGAATATTGCGGTCAACCTGAAAAACGGGGCAAATTCGCTGTCGACCGCAACCGACTGGATCATCGCCAACTACGACAGCAACCCGCAGGCGGTGCATGCCGGTTCGGTGCCTTTCCTGCACCTCACCGGGATCGTTGCCGGCGGCTGGCTGATGGCCAAGTCGGCGGGCATCGCCGCCAGCCGCATCGCGGCCGGTGACAGCGACACCTTCTACCCGGCCAAGCTGGCCACCGCCGAGTACTTTGCCACGCACCAGCTGCCGTTCGCCGCGGCCTACGCCGCCGAAGTCACCGGTGGCGCGGCGTCGGTATTCGGCCTGCCGGAAAACCTTTTCTAAGGCGCCATCATGCGGACTGATCGCGACGCGATGGAATACGATGTCGTTATCGTCGGCGGCGGCCCCTCGGGTCTGACCGCGGCGATCCGCATCAAGCAGCAGGCGGCCAAGGCCGGTCGTGAGATCTCGGTGTGCCTGCTCGAGAAGGGCTCGGAAATCGGCGCCCACATCCTCTCCGGCGCGGTCATCGAGACGCGGGCCCTGGCCGAGCTGTTTCCCGACTGGCAGGAGCGCGGCGCGCCGCTGAACACGCCGGCCGCCGAGGATCGCTTCCTGTTCCTCACCGAGGGCGGTTCGTTCAAGCTGCCGACGCCGCCGCAGATGGCCAACCACGGCAACTACATCGTCAGCCTGGGCAACTTCTGCCGCTGGCTCGGCGAGCAGGCGGAAGCCCTCGGCGTCGAGATCTATCCCGGCTTCGCTGCCGCCGAAGTCCTCTACCACGAGGACGGCTCGGTCAAGGGCGTCGCCACCGGCGATCTCGGCATCGGCAAGGACGGCCAGCCCGGCCACAACTTCCAGCCGGGCATGGAACTGCATGCGCGCCAGACGATCTTCGCCGAAGGCTGCCGTGGCTCGCTGACGCGCGAACTGTTCGAGCGCTTCGACCTGCGTGACGGCGCCGATCCGCAGACCTACGGCATCGGCATCAAGGAGTTGTGGGAAATCGACCCGGCCAGGCACCAGCCGGGGCTGATCGTGCATTCGGTGGGCTGGCCGCTGGCCGCCGACACCTACGGCGGTTCCTTCCTCTATCACCTGGAAAACAACCTGGTCGCGGTCGGCTTCGTCGTTGGTCTCGATTACAAGAACCCGTGGCTGTCGCCGTTCGAGGAATTCCAGCGTTACAAGACGCACCCGGCGATCCGCGGCTTCTTCGAAGGCGGCCGGCGGATCTCCTACGGCGCCCGTGCGCTTTCCGAAGGTGGCTTCCAGTCGCTGCCGCGGCTGACCTTCCCGGGCGGCCTGCTGATCGGCGATACCGCCGGCTTCCTCAACGTGCCCAAGATCAAGGGCACGCACATGGCCATGCAATCGGCGCTGCTCGCCGCCGACGCGGTCTGCGAACTGCTCGCCGCAGAAACGCCGGCCGCCGAGGCCGGCGCCTATCCGGCGCAGCTGCGCAAGAGCTGGCTGTGGGACGAATTGCACCGCGTCCGCAACATCCGCCCGGCCTTCCGCTGGGGCCTGTTCGGCGGTCTCGCCTACGGCGCCCTCGACACCTTCGTGCTGCGCGGCAAGGCGCCGTGGACGCTCGGCCACCACGACGATCACACGCAACTTGGCGAGAAGTCGGCCTATCCCAGGATCGACTACCCGAAACCGGACGGCAAGCTCAGCTTCGACCGCCTCTCGTCGGTCTTCCTGTCGGCGACCAACCACGAGGAAAACCAGCCCAGCCACCTGCGCCTGAAGGACGAGGCGGTGCCGGTGTCGGTCAATTACGCCCGCTACGGGGCGCCGGAGACGCGTTACTGCCCGGCCGGCGTCTACGAGATCCTCGGCGAGGAGGAGGGCGCGCCGCGCTTGCAGATCAACGCCCAGAACTGCCTGCACTGCAAGACCTGCGACATCAAGGATCCGACCCAGAACATCGTGTGGACGGTGCCCGAGGGCGGCGGCGGGCCGAACTATCCGAACATGTAACGCTTTACTCTGCGTAAGGGACCAGGGAGAACAGCAATCGACCGAGTCTCTTTCCTTCGGGGGCCGCTGGCCCCCTTTTTTTTGTAAGTCCTTCTTTACAAAAATTGTTCCTTGCATGAGGTCGGCGCATTACCATACGCAGTCGGTTTACAGGCAGGCCTTTCCGGTCCTTACGAAATGCGCATGTTGAACAACAGCAACCCGCTCCGGGTGCCCGGCCTGCTTGGCAAGCTGGGGGTGATGACCTCGATCCGCGATACCGAACTGCTCGAACAGAGCCTCCTGCGCACGCTCGGCCCGCTGCTCGGTGTGCTCGATACCTCGCTCTACCGCCTCGACGATGCCCAGTTGCTGGCCCGGGTCATCCACTACCATCGCTCCAAGGTCGTCGATGGCGATGGGGTGGCGCGGATGGTCGAGCGGGTCGAGGAAATCGTCCAGCTCTCCGACGTTCCGCCGGAAGTCATTGCGTTGACCGAAAACGTCCGCCTGCTCGGCAAGCCGTGCACCCGGGCGGTTGACGGTGAAATGCTGATCGCCTACCCGCTGCTCGGCGACGACGAGGTGTGCGGCTATTTCGTCTTCAAGCGCGACCGCGAGGCGTCGCCGAACGAGGATGCGACGATCCGCGGCGTCCTCGAGGTCTTCTCGAACTACTACGCGCTGCTCGACGTCAGCCAGCGCGACCGGCTGACCGGTCTGCTCAACCGCCAGGCGCTGGAAAACAATTTCGAGCGCATCTGGTCGGCGATGGTCCGCCCCGACTGTTTCCACGAGCGCGAGGACGGCCGGCGCAGCCAGTTGCCGAGCAAGTTCTGGCTGGCGGTGATCGACATCGACCACTTCAAGCGGATCAACGACACCTTCGGCCACATGGTCGGCGACGAGATCCTGCTCCTCGCCTCGCGCCTGATGCAGGCGACCTTCCGCTCGTCCGACCTGCTCTACCGCTACGGCGGCGAGGAGTTCGTCGCGATCATCTCGGCCGAGAACGAGGCGATTGCCCGCAACGTCTTCGAGCGCGTGCGGCTGGCCATCGAAGCGCACATTTTTCCCCGGATCGAGGCGTTGACCGTCAGCATCGGCTACGCCGAGGTCGATGCGACGATCCTGCCGGTCGAAGTGCTCAGCCGCGCCGACCGCAGTCTCTACCAGGCCAAGCAGGACGGCCGCAACCGCGTCTACGATTTCCAGGAACTGGTCGATCGCGGCATCTTCGCCAGCCCCAGCTACGGCGAGGCCGAGCTGTTCTGATCCGGCGGCGTCACCGGTAGCCAGATCCGGAAGCGGGTACCGCGGCCGGGCTCGCTGGCGACGTCAAGCCGACCGTGGTGGCGCTTGACGACGATATCGTAGGAAATCGACAGGCCGAGGCCGGTGCCCTTGCCGACCGGCTTGGTCGTGAAGAAGGGCTCGAAGATCCGCTGGCGGACTTCCGGCGGCATGCCGGTGCCGGTGTCCTCGACCTCGAACCAGACATGCTCACGGTCGACCCCGGAACGGACGAAAATCTTGCCGTGCTCGGGAATCGCCTGTGCGGCGTTGACCAGCAGGTTCATGAAGACCTGGTTGAGCTGCGCCGGCACGCAATCGACCGCGGGCAGCTCGCCGAGCTCGACGATCACGTCGGCCTTGTACTTGAGTTCGTTGCGCACGACGTTGAGCGTGCTGCTCAGCGCCGCGTTGAGGTCGGCGTGCTGGCGCTCGGCCTGGTCGACGCGCGAGAAGTCCTTGAGGTCCTGGACGATGCGGGTGACCCGGTCGAGGCCATCCTGCGATTCGCTGATCAACGCCGGCAGGTCCTCGCGCAGGAACTCCAGATCGGCCTTCTGGCGGGCACGGGCGATCGCTTCCGGCTGGCCCGATTCGTAGGCATCGACCAGCTCGAGCAGGTGCGCGGTATAGCCCTTGAGCGTTCCCAGGTTGGAATTGACGAACCCGACCGGGTTGTTGATTTCGTGGGCGACGCCGGCCGCCAGCTGGCCGATCGCCGCCATCTTTTCCGATTGCAGGACTTGTTGCTGGGCGGCCTCGACCTTGCGCAGCAGTTCGCTCAATTCTTCATGCTCGCGCGCCAGCTGGCGGTTGGCCTGCTCGAGCGCGCCGGTGCGTTCGGCAACCTGGGCTTCGAGCTGGCCCTGGTACTGGAGCAGCTGCGCTTCGGCCTGATGCCGTTCGCTGACGTCCTGCAGGGTCTCGATGGCGCCGACGACCTTGCCGTCGGCGTCGCGGATCGGTGCGGCGGTGAAGAACAGCCAGCGGCCGCCGTCGCCGAGGTGGGGAAAGAAACTCTCCGCTTCGAAGGCATCCGGGACCGTCTTCGAGCGCCGGAAGATGTTGTGGTAATAGGTGTTGAAGCGTTCCTCGAGGCTGCCGTCGACGATCAGGTCGGCCATGATCGGCCGCGACTCGGGATAGAAGGCCTGCCATTGGTTCCAGGTGCCGACCATGGTTTCCGACGGGAGACCGCTGATCGCGGCACAGGCCTTGTTCCAGTGGGTGATCCGGTGGCTGGCGTCGATCACCAGGGTCGGCACCGGGTCGCCGTCGATGATCTGCGACAGGTAGTGCTGCATGTGCCGCCGGGCTTCGCTGGCACGCTTGTGTTCCGATTCGAGCAGCTTGCGGTTGCTTTCGCGCAGCGCCTCGGTGCGTTCGACGACCTTGGCCTCGAGATTGCGGTTGAGTTCGCCGAGCGCGTCGTTGCGTTCGCTGATGATCCGGTAGAGCGCGGCCATCGCGTCGAGCATGCTCGACGTCGCCGGGTCGGCGGCCTGTTCGCTTTCGCTGGCATAGGCTTCGGCCGCCGGTACGCCGCGGCGGATGGCGGCGATCTGGCGGGCCATTGACTGGTCCATGCCGAGGATGTGCTGGGCCAGCCAGGCAGTCAGGTAGTTGACCAGGTTTTCCAGGCTGACGCTGCCGACGGGCAGGGCGCTCAGCTTGCCGACCTGCTCGGCGAAGCCGCGATGCACGGTGGCGTGGCGGGCGACGAAGCGGGGGTCGCAGCCGCCGCTTTCCATCAGCGCTTCCTCATGGGCGAAGTGCAGCGCGGCGTAGGCAATCAGCTGGTCGAGCGCGGCCTGGACCGTTTCGGCGGCGACGTATTTCGACTGCAGTCCGATCAGCGAGTTGATCAGCCGGACCAGTTCGCGGTGTTCGTCGTCGACGCCGGTTTCGCCGGTGACGAAGCGCTGATCCCAGACGAAGGCGTCCATGCCTTTCCTTTCAGTCGGTGACGTCGTCGAGGATGACCGAGCCGTCCGGCCCCCAGTTGACCCGTGTGATGCCCGGCTCGATCCGTTCGAGGCGTTCGGCCTCGACCTGCTCGGCGCTCTTGTCGCCCATCTCGAGGCGGATCAGGTCGGCCAGCTGGCGATTCTCCAGCAGCAGTTGGCGGTGCGCCAGCGCCTGCCCGATCGCCGACATCAATTCGTAGTCGTTCCACGGTTTGCCGACGAAGCGGTCGATGCCGACCTCGTTGACCGCGCGCACCAGTGCGTTCAGGTCGGCATAGCCGGAGAGGATCAGGCGCGCGGCGTCCGGCCAGAGCGTCCGGGCCGCCTTGAGGAACTCGATGCCGTCCATTTCCGGCATGCGGTAGTCGCTGACGAAAAGGTCGAATTCCTGGGTGCGGGCCAGTTGCAGCGCCGTCAGCGGCGAACTGGCGGTGACCACCTCGAGTTCGAACTGGCGCCCGCCGTAGCAGCAGGGCGCGGCACGCAGCAGGCGCTGCAGGGACTTCAGGATCGACGGTTCGTCGTCGACGATGAGGACGCGGCTCATTTTTCCTCCTGGCGGATGTGGACCGTGAGATTGTGCTGCTCGACCTGCTCCATCCGCACCAGCTGGCTGATGATCTCGGCCTTGAGCACGCTGCCGGCGGCGAGCAGCAGGTAGCCGTCGCGATGCATCAGGTCGCGGCTGACGGTCATGCCCGGCTTGAGGTGCATGGTGCGCAGCGGGAGCTCGACCGGACCCTCCTTCAGCGTCTCGCCGATCAGCTTGACGAAGACCTCGACGACGCCCGGGTCGTAGCGCTTGCCGCTGTTCTCGGCGATGAAATCGAGTGCCTCGGCCGGTTTCAGCGGCCGCTGCACCAGCGTGCCGACCTGCAGCGCATCGTAGTCGTTGGCCACCATCAGGATCCGCGCACCGAGCGGGATCGCCAGGCCGGCCAGGCGGTCTGGGTAGCCACTGCCGTCGTAGCACTCGTGGTGGTGGCGAACGATCAGCGCGGCGTCGCGAAAGCGTTCGATGCCGATCAGGATGTTCTGGCCGATGGCCGGATGCTTCATCACCAGCGCACGCTGCTCGCCGCTCAGCGTGTTCCACGGCTTGCCGAGCAGGTCGTCGGGCAGGCCGATCTTGCCGATGTCGTGGAGCAGACCGGCGAGCATGATGTTCTGGGCTTCGCCGTCGGACAGCGCAAGCCGCCTGGCGACGGCGCGGGCGTGTTCGGCGACGCGCCGGCCATGCCCTGCCAGCTGCTTGCCGGCCGGTCCGCTGCGCAGCTCGATCAGCCCGGCGAAGACCTGAACGCTGGTCATGAAGGACTTCTTCAGTTCGCCGTGTGCCTGTTCGACGAAGCTCAGTGCCTGGCGCAGTTCGGCGGTGCGTTCGGCGACCTTCTGTTCGAGGCTGGCGTTGAGCGTCTTCAGTTCGTCGTTCTGCGCCTGGGTCAGCGCGGTCAGCCGGCGGTTCTCGCTTTCCAGGCGCTGTCGTTCGCAGGCTTCGCGGACGACGGTGAGCATCTCGGTGTCGTCCCACGGCTTGGCAATGTAGCGATAGATCTCGCCTTCGTTGATCGCCGAGACCGTCGAGGTGATGTCGGCATAGCCGGTGAGCAGGATGCGCATGGCCCGCGGCCAGCGCTGGCGGACGGCCTTGAGGAAGGTGGCGCCGTCCATCTCGGGCATGCGCATGTCGGAGATGACCAGGTCGATCGTCTCCTGTTCGAGGATGGCCAGGCCGGCGGCGCCGCTCTCGGCGGTGAAGATGCGGTAGCCCTGCGGCCGGAACAGCCGGCGCAGCGCGGAAAGGATGCTCGGTTCGTCGTCGACCAGCAGCAGGCTGGGCGCGGTACCGGTGTCGGTCATTGGTGCTGCTCCTGTACGGGGGCGCTGGCCGGGCGGATCGGCAGCACGATGCGGAAGGTCGTGCCCTGCCCGGGGACGCTGTCGACGGTGATTTCGCCCTGGTGGCGCTGGACGATGTTGTACGAAACCGAGAGGCCGAGGCCGGTGCCCTTGCCGATCGGCTTGGTCGTGAAGAAGGGTTCGAAGATGCGCCGCTGGTTCTCCGGCGCGATGCCGCAGCCGGTGTCGGCGATCTCGATGAAGACCCGTTCGCCGTCGAGGCGGCCGCTGCGGATGGTGATCGTGCCCTGCTGCTCGATTGCGTGCCCGGCATTGACCAGCAGGTTCATGAACACCTGATTGAGCTGGGAGATCAGACAATAGACCGGCGGCAGCTCGCCGTATTCCTTGACCACCCGGCACTTGTACTTGAGCTCGTTCCAGACGATGTTCAAGGTCGAGTCGATGCCCTGGTGCAGGTCAGCCTCCTGCCATTCCTGCTCGCCGACGCGCGAGAAGGTCTTCAGGTCCTGGACGATCTTGCGCACGCGGCCGAGGCCGTCCTTCGATTCGGCGAGCAGCTTGAAGATGTCCTCGCGGATGAAGTCGAAATCGCGCTCCTCGCGCAGCTGGGCGATCGCCCTCAGGCCGGGGCTGTCGTCGCCCTGCGCCTGGGCCGCTGTCGCGTAGGCGTCGACGATGGTCATCAGGTCGTTGAGGTAACCGTCGAGGGTGCCCAGGTTGGAGTGCACGAAGCCGATCGGATTGTTCAGCTCGTGGGCGATGCCGGCCGCCAGCTGGCCGATCGAGGCCATCTTCTCGGATTGCAGCAGCTGGTTGTTGGCCTCCTCCAGGCGCTTGTTCAGTTGCTGCTGGTGGGCCAGGTTCTCGGCGAGTTGCTGCTGCTGGCGCTTGCGCTCGCTGATGTCGGTGAGGACGCCGTCGTAGAACACCGGCAGCCCGTGCTCGTCGCGCGTCACCTGGGTACGGTCGACGACCCAGATGACCTGTTTTTCGGCGGTGATCAGCCGGTATTCCTGCTCGTAGCCGGGCACGCCTTCCGCCGTGTGCCGCATCACCTCCTGGACGATCCTGGGCAGATCGTCGGGATGGACGATGCTGGCGAAGTCCGGCTGGCCGGACTGCAGCTGCGCCGGGCTGTAGCCCCATTGGCGGACGTTGTCGGAGACGAAGACGACCGGCCAGCCGTTGCTCGCCGACCAGCGGAAGCAGACCACCGGGCTGGCATTGACGACCTGCATGGCCAGCCGCAAGGCCTTGTCGGCGCGCTGGCGACGGACGATGCGCCAGGTTTCGTTGGCGATCAGCTGGACCGTCTCGACGTCGTAGGCATCGTAGTCGGCGTCCTTGTTGCCGACGCCGGCCATCATCCGCACGCTGCCGTTTTCGACGACCGGGATGCTGAGCAGGCGGACCAGTTGCGAATGGCCGTCGGGCAATCCGCGCCGGTTGTCGGCGCTGGCGTAGTCGTTCACCACCAGCGGGCGGCCGGTGCGCGCAGCGTCGGCCCAGATGCCGGCCTGGCTGATCGGGTAGTGGCGGTCGGCGACGGCGTTGCAGTATTTTTCCAGCGTGTTGCGCGACCAGGCGACCAGTTCGATGCTCTCGCCGTCGTCGTTGAGAAAGTGCATGAAGCCGATCCGGCTTCCGGTCAGCGCCTCGGCACGCTCCAGCGCGTACTGCATGAAATCGCGCTCGTCGAGGCTTTCGGCCCGCCGCGGCAGTTCGATCAGGACCGTCGAACGGTCGACCTGGCTGGCGAACTGTTTTTCGGCCAGCTGGCGCTGCGTGATGTCCTCGATGATCACGGTGAAGTAATCGACCTGGCGGTTGCTCAGGCGGATCGCCTGGGCTGCCAGGTTGACGAAGACGATGCTGCCGTCCGGGCGCAGGAAGCGCTTCTCGAGGGTGAAGCCGTCACGCTCGTCGCGCAGCACGGCGTCGAACAGCTGCAGGTTGATCTCGCGGTCGTCGGGATGGGTCAGTTCGATCCAGTCGCAGCTGGTCAAGACCTCGGCCGGGGCGCCGAGCATCCGGCACAGTGCGGGATTGACCTCGATCCAGCGCCGGCTTGCGGTCGAGCGTGCCATGCCGACCGTGGCATTGTCGAAGATCGCCCGGAAGTGAAGTTTCTCCCGCTGCAGCCGGGCGAGCGGCAGCAGCGCCAGGAGCAGCGCCGCGCCGCCGATGGTCGCCAGGCCCAGCCAGGACAGGTCGAGGCCGGGCATCAGCTGTCCTCCGCCGGTGGCTGGGGACGGGTTTCCTTGGCCAGCCGGAAGGCATCGCGGATTTCCTCGCGCAGCTGGTCGTCGTCCCACGGCTTGGTCAGGAACTTGTAGATGGCGCCGCGGTTGATCGCGCCGGTGATCGAGTCCACATCGGTATAGCCGGTGAGGATGATGCGGATGCTTTCCGGGTAGAGCTGGCGCACGCGGGCGAGGAACTCGGTGCCCGACATCTCGGGCATGCGCTGGTCGGAGAGAACCACCTGCACCGGCTGCTTGGCCAGGTGCTCGAAGGCTTCGCGCGGCGACGTCGCGTTCAGGATCTGGAAGCCTTCGCGGCGCAGCAGGCGGGTCAGCGCGTTGAGGATGTTCGGCTCGTCGTCGACGATCAGCAGGGTCTGCTTGCCTGCCGACGGCAGGTCGGCGATCGGCAGCGTCGTCCGCCCGGCCAGCAGTTGCTCGAAAGCGGCGGCCGGCAGCGCCGGGCTGAACAGGAAACCCTGGATCGCATCGCACCGGCGGCCGCGCAGGAAGCGCGCCTGGGCCTCGGTTTCGACGCCTTCGGCGAGGATCGCCAGGTTGAGGCTGCGGGCCATCACGATCGCCGAGGTGGCGATGGCCGCGTTGACCGGATTCTCGATGATGTCGCGGACGAAGCTCTGGTCGATCTTGATCTTGTCGAACGGAAAGCGCGATACGTAGGACAACGACGAATAGCCGGTGCCGAAATCGTCGAGCGAGAGCTTGACGCCGAGCTGCTTGAGCTTGCGGCACATGGCGATGGCTTCGTCGACGTCGTCGATGAAGGCGCTTTCGGTGATTTCCAGTTCGAGCGCGCTGGCCGGCAGGCCGCTGTCGGCCAGGCAGCGGGCGACCAGTTGCTCGAGGTTGGCCTGGCGGAACTGGCGCGCCGAGAGATTCACCGCCAGCCGCAGCGGTGCGCCGAGCCCGAGGTCGTGCCAGCGCCGGGCTTGTCGGCAGGCTGTAGCGAGCACCCACTCGCCGATTGCCAGGATCATTCCGTTGTCTTCGGCCAGCGGGATGAACTCGCCCGGCGAAACGGTGCCGAACTGCGGGCTGTGCCAGCGCAGCAGGGCTTCCATGCCGATCACCCGGCCGCTGTCGAGGCTGACCTGGGGCTGGTAATGGACGTCGAGTTCGCCGTTCTTCAGGGCGTCGCGCAGGGCGCTTTCGAGGCCGAGCCGGCGCGCTGCGTCGGCGTTCATCTCCGGAGCGTAGAAGCGGAAGGTGTTGCGCCCGGCCTGCTTGGCCCGCGCCAGCGCGATGTCGGCACAGCCGAGCAGTTCGTCGGCGCGGCTGCCGTCGCGTGGCGCCAGGCTGATGCCGATGCTGGCGGTGAGGGCCAGCGACTGGCCTTCGACCTCGAAGGGGACAGCGATCGATTCGAGCAGGCGCTGGGTCAGCGCCAGGACGTCGCTCTCATGGCCGAGGTTGGCCATGACGAAACCGAACTCGGTCCCGGAGCGGCGGCCGACGGTGTCGCCGTCGCGGACCAGCTGCTTCAGCCGGCGGGAAATTTCCTGCAGCAATGCGTCGCCGACCGGTGCCCCGAAGTTTTCGTTGACCACCCGGAAACGGTCGAGGTCGAGCAGGATCACCGCCGTCTGCCGCTCGAAGCGATGGGCGTTGATCAGTGCCTGGTCGAGGCGGTCGGTGAGCAGGCTGCGGTTGGGCAGGTCGGTCAGCGGGTCGAAGCTCGACAGGTACTGGATGCGTTCCGCTGCCTGCTGGCGTTCCGAAAGATCGCTGAACAGCCCGACGTAGTGCGTCAGCCGGCCGCCCGGATCGCGCACCGCCGAGATGCTCAGCCATTCGGTGACCCGCTCGCCGTTCTTGCGCCGGTTGGTGATTTCGCCCTGCCAGCTGTCCTGGCGCTTGAGCGTCTCCCACATCGCCTGGTAGAAGGCCTGCCCGTGCTGGCCGGACTTGAGCAGGGCCGGCGTGCGGCCGATCACTTCGCCGGCGCTGTAGCCGGTTACGCGCAGGAATGCCTGGTTGACCGTGAGAATCCGGCAGTCCGGGTCGGTGATGCAGATACCGTCGCTGATGCCGGTGAACACCACCGAGCTGAGCTGGCGTTCGATGTCGATTTGCTTGCGCCGGCTGATGTCGGCGATCGTTCCGGCGGTCAATGCCGGTGCTCCGCCGGGGTCGAGGTGGAGTGCCTGGCCGCGGCCTTCGACCCACAGCCAGCGGCCGTCGGCATGGCGCATGCGGAATTCCTCGACGGCGATCTCGCCGCCTGGTGCCGGCGGGTTGCGCATTGCCGCCTCGATCCGCGCGCGGTCCTCGGGGTGGATGTAGGCGAAACTCTCGACCAGGGTCGTCGGCGAACTGTCCAGTCCGAGCATCCGGCACAGGTCGCCGTTCCATTCGATGCGGGCACTGGCGTGATGGTATTCCCAGATGCCCAGGCCGGAAGCCGACAGCGTCAGCTGCAGGCGGGTCGCCAGCTGCTGGTTTTCCGCCAGCCGGCGGCGGACTTCATGTTCGAGGCCGGCGTTCTGCCGGGTCAGCTGGTCGCGCGCCAGCTTGAGGTCGAGATGGTTGCGTACCCGGGCACGGAAGACCGCGGCCTGCAGCGGCTTGGTGATGTAGTCAACGGCGCCCTCGAGGAGGCCGGATTGTTCGTCGCTGGGCGAGTTGAGCGCGGTGACGAAGATCACCGGGATCTGCCGCGTCGCCGGGTTGGCGCGCAAGCGGGCGAGGACCGCGTGGCCGTCCATGCCCGGCATCATCACGTCGAGCAGGATCAGGTCCGGCTGCGGCGTTGCCTCGGCCTGCGCCAGTGCGCTCTGCCCGTTTTCGGCCAGGCGAATGTCGACGTCGAGGGCCTCGAGCATTACCGAGGCCACCGCCAGATTTGCCGGCAGGTCGTCGACGGCCAGCACGACCGGGCGTTGCGGTATGCCTTGCGGATCGTCCGGGACGGCCATCTGATGCTCCTTGCGGATTTGCCAGTATTGTCATTTTGACCCCGAGTTTCGATCGTGGCAAGCACTAGCGGTTAAAATATGCCTCCTTTTGCTTGTCATCGACCGGCGGCGCCGAGCCCCCGGTCGGCCACTTTCGCAGGAATCCCGCATGCTGCAGAAACTCGCCTCCTTCCCCGGCGTCGCCGGTCCGGTCGTCGTCATCGTCATGGACGGCTACGGCCTGCCCGCCAACGATACCGGGAGCGCCATCGCCGCCGCCCGCAAGCCAACCCTCGACGCGCTCTTCGCCAGCGCCCCGCACATCCGCTTGCGGGCGCACGGGACCGCGGTCGGCATGCCGTCCGATGACGACATGGGCAATTCCGAGGTCGGCCACAATGCGATCGGCGCCGGCCAGGTCTATGCGCAGGGGGCCGCGCTGGTCGCCAATGCGATTGCCGAAGGCGCCATCTGGAACGGCCAGGCGTGGCAGGAAATCGTTGCCGGCGCGAAGGCCGGGCGCGGTGTCGTGCATTTCATCGGCCTGTTTTCGGACGGCAACGTGCATAGCCACATTGACCATCTCAAGGCGATGGTCGAGCGGGCCAAGGCCGAGGGCGTGCGGACGGTGCGCATTCATGCCTTGCTCGACGGCCGCGATGTGCCGGAAACCAGCGCCCTCGACTATGTCGTGCCTTTCGAGGCTTTCCTCGCCGGCATCAGCGACGCCGGCTTCGACGCCCGCATTGCTTCCGGCGGCGGTCGCCAGTACATCACCATGGACCGCTACGACGCCAACTGGGCGATGGTCGAGAAAGGCTGGCGCACGCACGTGCTCGGCGAAGGCCGCCAGTTTGCGAATGCGACGGCTGCGGTCAACGGCCTGCGCGAGCAAAATCCCGGGACCATCGACCAGGATCTGCCGGAATTCGTCGTCGCCGATGCCGGTCAGCCGATCGGCACGATCGAGGACGGCGATTCGGTGGTTTTCTTCAACTTCCGTGGCGACCGCGCGATCGAGATCACCCGCGCCTTCGTCGAAGCCGATTTCGCCAAGTTCGATCGTGTCCGCCACCCGCAGGTGACCTACGCCGGCATGCTCCAGTACGACGGCGACCTGCAGTTGCCGAAGCGTTTCCTGGTGGCGCCGCCGGCGATCAAGGAAACCTCCGGCGAATGGTTCAGCAAGATGGGACTGGCCCAGTTCGCCTGTTCCGAGACGCAGAAGTTCGGCCACGTCACCTATTTCTGGAACGGCAACCGCTCCGGCAGGTTTGCCGGCGAAACCTGGCAGGAAGTCCCGAGCGACGTCGTGCCCTTCGAGCAGCGGCCGTGGATGAAGGCGGCCGAGATCGCCGATGCGATGATCGCGGCGATCCAGTCCGGCCAGTACCGGGTGCTTCGCTGCAACTTCGCCAACGGCGACATGGTCGGCCACACCGGCAACTTCCGCGCTGCGACCATGGCCGTGGAGGCCGTCGATCTGGCGCTCGGCCGCCTGCTCAAGGCGGTCGAGGCGGCCGGCGGGGTCGCGCTGATCACCGCCGACCACGGTAATGCCGACGAGATGTTCGAGCTCGACAAGAAGAGCGGGCAGCCGGCCCGCCATCCCGACGGCTCGTTCAAGGCGAAGACGGCGCACACCCTCAACCCGGTGCCGCTGATCCTCTTCGACTGCGCCAGCGGCGGTCGTCTTGGCCTGCGCCAGACGGAGGGCGCCGGTCTTTCGAACATCGCCGCGACGGTTGCCAACCTGCTCGGACTGGCCGCGCATCCGGCCTGGGACGAGAGCCTGCTCGAGGTTTCCTGAGCCGTGCCGGCGGCAGGTGTCCCCTGCCAGCGCGAGCTGCTGGCCATCCTCGACCACCTGCCGGCGATGATCGGCTACTGGGATCGCGAGCTGCGCAACCGCTTCGCCAACCGTGCCTATCGCGAGTGGCTGGGGGTGGCAGATGCCGACCTGGAAGGCCGGCATCTGCGCGAGTTGCTCGGCGAGGCGCGTTTTCGCGCCAAGCAGCCGTACATCGAAGCAGTCCTGCGCGGCGAGCCGCAACTCTTCGAGCGGGTGACGCCGGCGCCCGACGACGGTCGCCTGCGGCATTCGCTTGCCAATTACATACCGGACACGGTCGACGGTGAAATTTACGGGTTTTTCGTCCAGGTCTCGGACATCAGCGAGATCCGCGAGGCCGAGCGCCACCTGCAGCTGAGCGAGGCGCGCTATCGCGCCGTGCTCGAGGGCCAGACCGAATTGATCTCGCGGCTGCGTGCCGACGGCAGCTATCTTTTCGTCAACGAAGCTTACTGCCGTTTCTTCGGGCGTAGCCGGGCGTCGCTGATCGGCGCCTCGTGGCGGCCGGTCGCCCATGCCGACGACCTGCCGATGATCGAGGCGGCGCTCGCCGGCCTCTCGCCGGCGCAGCCGGTGGTCACTGTCGAGAACCGGGTCTTCTCGGCGAACGGCGAGCTGCGCTGGATGCAGTTCGTCAATCGCGGCTTCTTCGACGGCGCCGGGCGCCTGCTCGAAATCCAGTCGGTCGGCCGCGACATCACCGAGCGCAAGCTGGCCGAACTGGCCGAGCGCGAGGCCAACGAACAGCTCGAGCGGCGGGTTGCCGAACGTACCGCCGAGTTGCGCAAGCTGGCGGTCGACATGACGCTGGCCGAAGAAAACGAACGCCGCGAAATCGCCCGCGACCTGCACGACGACCTCGGTCAGCTGCTGCACGTGGTCCGCATCAAGCTCGAGATGCTCGGCCGGATGAAACTGTCACAGGACGGCGGCGCGATGCTGCGGCAGATCGAGCTGCTGGTGTCCGACGCCAGTTCGCGGGTACGCTCGCTGACCGCGCAACTGAGTCCGCCGGTGCTCGAGAAGCTCGGCCTGGTGCCGGCGCTGTACTGGCTGGCCGCCGAATTCGGCGAACTCTACGGCCTCGACGTGGCCGTGCTTGCCGACGGCGAGGGGGGCGGCTTCGCGCCGGTGCAATCGTCGCTGCTGTTCCGCTGTGCCCGCGAACTGCTGGTCAATGTCGCCCGTCATTCCGGCTGTGCCGCGGCCAGCGTCAGTCTGCGCGCGACACCGACGGCCTGGGTCCTCAGCGTCAGCGACCGTGGTCGCGGCTGCGCCGACATCGATGCCGCGATGGGCAGCGGCGGCTTCGGTCTGGCCAGCATCCGCGAGCGCATCGGCTACCTGAACGGCAGCACCAGCCTGCGTTCGGTGCCGGGCGAGGGGACCGAGGTGATCCTGAGCATTCCACGCGATGGGGAGAATCTGCCTTGAAATGCATACGACTCGTGGTCGCCGACGACCACCGGATGTTCCGCGAAGCCTTGCGTCTGTCGCTGGCGGCGGCCCGCGACATCGTCTGGGCCGGCGAGGCGGCGACCGGGGCGGAAACGCTGGCGGTGGTCGAGCGCCTGCAGCCGGACATCGTCGTCCTCGACATCGCGCTGCCCGACATGAACGGCGTCGAAGTCGCCCGGCAGCTCCGCCTGTGCTCTCCGCAGAGCCGGCTGCTGGCGCTGTCCGGCTACGACGAGCGGATGTTCATCGAGGCCATGCTCAGTGCCGGCGCCCAAGGCTACGTCGTCAAATCGGCCGGCGGCGACGAACTGATCGAGGCGATCCGCAAGGTCGCCAGCGGTGGCCAGTATTTTTCCGGCGATGCTCAGCACAGCCTGAGCCAGGAAAAAGCCGCCGAGGCGGTGCTCAGCCCGCGCGAGCAGCAGGTGCTGCGCCTGCTCGCCGGCGGCCTGCGCAGCGTCCAGATCGGCGCCGAGCTCGGCATCGCGGCGGCGACGGTCGAGGTGCACCGCCGCAACATCAAGGAAAAGCTCGGCCTGCGCAGCGTCGTCGAACTGACCCGCTACGCCATCCGCGCCGGGCTGGTCAGCGCCTGAAGGCGGCGCCTCAGGCGCGGCGCAGCCATTTGTCGAGCAGTGCGAAGAGGTCTTCCGGGCGTACCGGCTTGGCGATGAAATCGTTCATGCCGGCGGCGAAGCAGCGTGCCTTGTCCTCGACGAAGGCGTTTGCCGTCATCGCCAGGATCGGGGTTGCGGCGTAACCCGGCAGTTCGCGGATGCGCCGGGTGGCTTCGAGGCCGTCCATGTTCGGCATCTGCATGTCCATCAGGATCAGGTCGTAGGCCTGTGCCGCCGCCATCTCGACGGCGATCCGGCCGTCCTCGGCGCAGTCGGCGCGGAGGCCGATCTCGTCGAGCAGGATCTGGGTGATCTCGCGATTGATCGGCTCGTCTTCGGCGAGCAGGACCCGCTTCGCCCCGACCGGCGGCTGCCGGGGCAGGGCGCCCGTGGCGGCGGCGGGCTGATCCTGGCGCCGGCGGGCGAGGCGGGCGGTGAACCAGAAGGTGCTGCCCTGGCCGGGGGTGCTGTCGACGCCGACCTGGCCGCCCATCAATTCGGCCAGCTTGCGGGTGATGGCCAGGCCGAGGCCGGTGCCGCCGTATTTGCGGGTGGTCGTGTTGTCGGCCTGTTCGAAAGCGGTGAACAGGCGCCCGAGCGCGTCCGGGGCAATGCCGATGCCGGTGTCGGTGACGCTGAAGCGCAGCAGCAGGGCGTCGGCGCTGCTCGCCTCGATGCTGACGGCGAGGCGGATGCTGCCGCGTTCGGTGAATTTCAGTGCGTTGGTCGCGTAGTTGAGCAAGGCCTGTTGCAGCCGGGTCGGGTCGCCGACCAGATCGTCAGGCAGTTCGGTCGAGGCGACCTCAAGGCGGATGCCGCGGGCGTCGGCGCGTGCCTGCAGCATCGAGACGATGTTGCCGAACAGGCTGTCGACATTGACCGGCAGGGCCTCGAGCGTGAACTTGCCGGCTTCGATCTTCGACAGGTCGAGCACCGCGTTGATGATCTCGAGCAGGTGCGTGCTCGCCGATTCGAGTTTGGCCAGGCGCTCGTTCTGTTCGTCGGTCAGGCCGGCGCGGCGGATCAGGTGGGCCATGCCGGTGATGGCGTTGAGCGGCGTCCGGATTTCGTGGCTCATGTTGGCCAGGAAGGCGCTCTTGGCGATGTTGGCGCTTTCTGCGGCTTCCTTGGCGACGGCCAGTTCGGCGGTGCGGCGGGTGACCAGTTCCTCGAGGTGCTGGCGGTAGTGTTCAAGCTCGGCCTCGGTTCGTCGTGTTTCGGTGATGTCGCGGGCAATCACCATCAGGGCCAGGCGTTCTCCATCCTCGCCGAACAGGGGAATCTTGCGCACCTCGCAGATGCGCGGCGTGCCGCCGGCGGCGTTCAGGGTCTCGATGCTGTACGTGATGCGGCCGCTGGCCCAGGCCTGTTCGTCGGTCAGTTCGCCGTGCGCGTGGAATTCGCGGAAATCGGCGCGTTCGCCGGCCAGCTGGCCGTTGGTCTTGCCGTGCCAGGCGACGTCGCGCAAGCCGAGGGCGCTGGCGGCGGCCTGGTTGACCTGCTGCCAGCGGTTCATGCCGTCCTTGAGCACGACGACGTCGGGCAGCGCGTCGATGAAGCTGCTCAGGCGGGCGTTGCTGGCGCGCAGTGCGGCAGTCGCCTGATGGATGTCGGTGATGTCGCGGAAGGCCACGACCGAGCCGCAATGGCGCCCGTCGCGCCACAGCGGGTTGACCGTGACGATCACCGGGAAGCCGCTGCCGTCCTTGCGCCAGAACCATTCGTCGCCGCTGCGCCGGAGGCCGTCGCCGACCGTCTTGAAGACCGGACAGTCGCAGGCCGGATAGATGCTGCCGTCGGCGCGGCTGTGGTGGAACAGCGCATGGGTGTCGGCGGCCAGGATTTCCTCGGCGCTGTAGCCGAGCAGTTCGCAGGCGGTCGGGTTGACGAAGATGCAGCGCTGGTTCTCGTCGAGACCGAAGACGCCTTCGCCGAGCGCCGCCAGGATCGATTGCTGGCGGTCGAGATGGGTCGCCAGTTCGTCGATGCGGGCTTCGATCGCGCGCGCCATCACCGAGAAGTTGTGGCTCAGTTCGGCGATTTCGTCGGTGCCGGTGACTGGTAGCGGTGCCCGGTAGTCGCCGGCGGCGATGCGGCTGCTCGCCGCGGCCAGCGTCGTCAGGTGCCGGGTCAGCCAGTAACCGGCGACGAACAGTACCAGTGCCGTCAGCAGCACGCCGGCGAGGGCGATCAGGGCGCCCTGCAGCAGCAGTTCGCGGCGGGCCTCGGCGAGGAACTTCAGCGACAGGCCGTAGTGCAGTTCGCCGTAGTGCTGGCCGTAGATCTCGATCGGGAAGCGGCTGTGCAGCACCGGCGGTCCGCTGGCCTCGATGCCCGGTGCCGGCAGTGCCTGGTTTTCCGGCCAGCGGCTGCTGGCCAGGCGGTGGCCCTGCGGGTCGGTGAGCACCATGTATTCGATTTCCTCGCTTTCCTGCCAGCCGTCGAGGATGTCGCGCAGGGTTGCGTAGTCGCGCGAGGCGAGCGGCACGATGACGGCGACCTTGTAGGCTTGCTGGATTGCCGCCTGGTGGCTGAGCGTCTGTTCGTGCAGGCGCTGGTCGATCAGGCGCAGGCCGTTGCCGATGATCAGCGCCAGGACGGCGATCTCGATCGCCAGGCTGGTCAGCAGCAGACGGAAGCGCAGGCTGCGGGTGAAGGCGGGCAGCGGCAAGCGGTCTACCTCATCATGTTGACGGTCAACGCGACGAAAGGCCGCAATTCCGCCAGATCGGCAGCGCTGACCTCGACGTAGCCGCGGTAGGCGGTGTCGCGGAAGAAAGCCTGGCCGGCGGCGGTCGCCGGAAAGGCGGCGAGGGCGCCGCGGATGCGGTCGATCTCGGCGGCACCGAGGCGTTCGTGGGCCAGCGTCATCACGTGCGGCACGCTGACATTGCTGGCCAGCACGCGGGTTTGCGCCAGGATGTCCTCGGGCACCTGGCGCAGCGGCGTGTGCGCGGTGATCGCGGCGTCGGCCTCGCCGGCGGCGACCGCGGCGACCGCGGCGCCGTGCGAGCTGTATTCGATCATCCGGAAATCGCGTCCCGGCTGCAGGCCGTTTTCGGCCAGCCAGCGCACGCCGCCGAGCGAGGCCAGCGACAGCCGGCTGGGCAGCGCCAGCCGCCGCCCGCGCAGGTCGCTTGCCCGCTCGATCGCGGCGTCGTTGCGGACGACCACCAGCAGGCGCAGCTCGGCGGTGTAGCGGAAGAGCAGGCGCATGCCGCGCTCGGCAGCCATGGCGCCGAAATGCGGGCCGGTGATCGCCAGGTCGTAATCGCCGGCGAGCAACTGGTTGATGTGGGTGAAATAGTCGGCCGCACTGTGCACGACGACGCGCCGTCCGAGCGAGCGTTCGAGGTGGGCGATCAGCGGCTGGTGGGTCTTGAGCAGCGCCAGCGTGCTGTTGAAGGGCATGATTCCGAGGCGCAGCGGCGCGGCTTCGGCGAACGCCGCCCGGCTGCAGGCCAGCAGGCAGAGCAGCGCGATAGCGCCGAGTCGGCCGGGAAAACGGGGGCGTGCTGGCATCGAGAGGTTCCGGAGGTGCGCTGCCGGCTGGCAGCAGGCCGATTGTGGCGCAGCCGTGGCGATCCGGCAACTTGCCGAGACAGTGTTACGGCGCTTCAGCGCTGGCTGGCTTCCCACTGGCGGCGGTAATGCGCCGGCGCCATCCCGGTCCATTCGACGAAGGCGCGGTAGAAGGCCGAGGTGTCGCCATAGCCGAGGTCGGCGGCGACCCGGGCGATCGGGTCGCGGGTCTTGGCCAGCCGGGTCAGTGCCATGTCGCGGCGGAGCGCGTCCTTGATCGCGCGAAAGCTCGAACCTTCTTCCTCGAGTCGGCGGTGCACGCTGCGCGGCGACAGGTGCAGGCGGCCGGCGATCTCGTCGAGGCCGGGTGTCTCCGGCAAGGCGGCGCGGAGCAGATCGCGGATGCGGGTGACCATCTCGCGGTCGCGCCGGTAGAGCGTGGTGATCTTGCCCGGCGCGCCGTCGAGGAAGGTGGCCAGCGCCGCCTCGTCGCGGCGCACCGGCAGGTCGAGCAGGTTGGCGTTGAAGGCGGCGACCAGCGTGCCGGTGCCGCCGGGCACGGTCGGTGCGAAACGCGAATCCTCGGTGAAGATCAGCGCGTAGTCGGCGAAATGCGCCGGCTTGCGGTAGGGGAAGATGACGCTGTCGAGGGCCAGGCCGCGCCCGGCCAGCCAGCAGGCGAGGCCGTGCAGCAGGCGCAGCAGCCATTCGAAGGCGAACACCCGGCCGGGGTCGTCGGGCTGCTCGGCGAGGCGGCGGGTTTCGGCGATCACCAGCTCGGCGTTGCCGCGGCTGCGGCGGACGCTCACCGCCAGGTCGGGCAGGACCAGGCGCAGGAAGCGGCTGGCCCGCTGCAGCGCCTCGGCCAGCGTCGGTGCGCTGAGGCAGCCACGGCAGAGGAACTCGAAACTGCCGACGCGCATCGGCTGGGCAAACAGCGCGAAACCCTCGTCGTCGAGTTCGCGGTTGAGCAGGTTGTACAGGGCAGCATAGCTGGCCACCGGAATCCGGCTGGCGGTGTCTGCAATATCGATGCCGTTGGCAGCGAGCAGCGGGTGCACATCGATTTTCCGGCGGGCGACGCCGGCCAGCATGCCGGTGACAAAACCCATTGCAACAGTGGCTTGCGTGCGCTGTGCCGCTTTCGGGTTGTTGCGTTGCAGCATTTTTGGGCTTTCCGGGGTGTCGACCGTGACAGCTTAGCACCTTGGCGGAATTTGCACGATTGTCGTCAGTCACGACAATGGCCGGGTGGCGAAAGCGGCCTACCATGAGCGCCTTCCCGTCATTTCCAGCGAGGCCGATGTCATGACCGATCTTTCCGTCGCCAAGAAACTCGTTCCCTACAAGCCGAAAAACAAGGTCCGTTTCGTCACCGCCGCCTCGCTCTTCGACGGCCATGACGCATCGATCAACATCATGCGCCGCATCCTGCAGTCGACCGGTTCCGAAGTCATCCACCTCGGCCACAACCGCTCGGTGCAGGAGATCGTCAATGCGGCGCTGCAGGAGGACGCGCAGGGCATCTGCATCACCAGCTATCAGGGCGGTCACGTCGAGTTCTTCAAGTACATGATCGACCTGCTCAAGGCCAACGGCGGCGAGCACATCAAGGTCTTCGGCGGCGGCGGCGGCGTCATCGTGCCGTCCGAGATCAAGGAACTGCACGCCTACGGCGTGACCCGCATCTACGCGCCGGAAGACGGCGTACAGATGGGCTTGCAGGGGATGATCAACGAAGTTGTCGAACACTCCGACTACGACGTCGCCGAGCAGGGCGTGCCGGGCGCCGAACAGGTACTGGCCGGCCTGCGCGCCGGCGACCGCCGCCTGCTGGCGCGGGTCATCACGCTGCTCGAAAACGGTTCGGCGCCGCAGCTCAAGGAGCCGCTGCTCAAGGCTGCCGCCGAACTGAGCACGCCGGTGCTCGGCATCACCGGCACCGGTGGCGCCGGCAAGTCGTCGCTGACCGACGAACTGGTCCGCCGCTTCCGCCTCGACCAGGGCGACAGCGTGAACATCGGCATCGTCTCGATCGATCCGTCGCGCAAGCGCACCGGCGGCGCCCTGCTCGGCGACCGCATCCGCATGAACGCGATCGAGCATCCGGCCATCTTCATGCGCTCGCTGGCCACCCGTGATACCGGCAGCGAAATCTCCGTCGCGCTGCCCGAGGTCATCGCCGCCTGCAAGCTGGCCGGCTTCGACCTGGTCGTCGTCGAAACCTCCGGCATCGGCCAGGGCAATGCCGCCATCGTGCCTTTCGTCGATCTGTCGCTGTATGTGATGACGCCGGAGTTCGGCGCCGCCTCGCAGCTCGAGAAGATCGACATGCTCGACTTCGCCGACTTCGTCGCGATCAACAAGTTCGACCGCAAGGGCGCCGAGGACGCGCTGCGCGACGTGCGCAAGCAGTACCAGCGCAACCGCGAGCTGTGGACGACGCCGACCGAGGAGATGCCGGTGTTCGGCACCATGGCTGCGCGCTTCAACGACGACGGCGTCACCGCGCTCTACCAGGCGCTGGTCCCGGCGCTGACCGACAAGGGTCTGAAGCTGAAGCCTGGTGCGCTGCCGCTGGTCAGCGTCCGCCAGTCGTCGGCCAGCCGCGCCATCGTGCCGACCGCCCGCGTCCGTTATCTGGCCGAGATCGCCGACGCGGTGCGCGGTTACCACAAGCATGTCGACGAGCAGGTGACGATCGCCCGCGAGCGCCAGTCGCTGCGCATCGCCCAGGGCATTTTTGCCGCCTGCGACAAGTCGACCGTCGAGTTCTCCGAACTGCAGGCGCTCAAGGACAGCCAGCAGGACGGCAAGGCGAAGAAGCTGCTCGACATGTGGCCGCAGACCGTCGAGGCCTATAGCGGCGACGAATACGTGGTCAGGATCCGCGACAAGGAAATCCGCACCAAGCTGACCTCCGAATCGCTGTCCGGCACCAAGATCCGCAAGGTCATCCTGCCCAAGTACACCGACGACGGCGAGATCCTGCGTTTCCTGATGAAGGAGAACGTGCCCGGTTCCTTCCCCTATACCGCCGGCGTCTTCGCCTTCAAGCGCGAGGGCGAGGACCCGACCCGGATGTTCGCCGGCGAAGGTGACGCCTTCCGCACCAACCGCCGCTTCAAGAAGGTTTCCGAAGGCATGCCGGCGCACCGGCTGTCCACCGCCTTCGACTCGGTCACGCTGTACGGCTGCGACCCCGACGAGCGTCCGGACATCTACGGCAAGATCGGCAACTCCGGCGTCTCGATCGCCACGCTCGACGACATGAAGGTGCTCTACGACGGCTTTGACCTGGTCAATCCGACCACCTCGGTGTCGATGACGATCAACGGCCCGGCGCCGATCATCCTGGCCTGCTTCTTCAACACCGCCATCGACCAGCAACTGGCCAAGTTTGAAAAAGAGAATGGCCGCCAGCCGACCGAGGACGAAGCCGAGAAGATCCGCGAGTGGGTGCTCAAGACCGTGCGCGGCACCGTCCAGGCCGACATCCTCAAGGAAGACCAGGGCCAGAATACCTGCATCTTCTCGACCGAATTTGCACTGAAGATGATGGGCGACATCCAGGAGTTCTTCGTCCATAACCAGGTGCAGAACTTCTACTCGGTGTCGATCTCCGGCTATCACATCGCCGAAGCCGGCGCCAACCCGATCAGCCAGCTCGCCTTCACGCTCTCGAATGGCTTCACCTACGTGGAGTCGTACCTGGCGCGCGGCATGCACATCGACGACTTCGCCCCGAACCTGTCCTTCTTCTTCTCCAACGGCATGGATCCGGAATATTCGGTGATCGGCCGCGTCGCCCGCCGCATCTGGGCGGTGGCGATGAAAAACAAGTACGGTGCCAACGAGCGTAGCCAGAAGCTGAAGTACCACATCCAGACGTCTGGCCGCTCGCTGCACGCCCAGGAAATGGACTTCAACGACATCCGTACGACGCTGCAGGCGCTGATCGCCATCTACGACAACTGCAACTCGCTGCACACCAACGCCTACGACGAGGCGATCACGACGCCGACCGAGGAAAGCGTGCGCCGCGCCATGGCCATCCAGCTCATCATCAACCGCGAATGGGGCGTGTCGAAGAACGAAAACCCGAACCAGGGCGCCTTCGTCATCGACGAGCTGACCGACCTGGTCGAGGAAGCCGTGCTCAAGGAATTCGAAGCCATCGCCTCGCGCGGCGGCGTGCTCGGCGCCATGGAAACCGGCTACCAGCGCGGCAAGATCCAGGAAGAGTCGATGTACTACGAGCACAAGAAGCACGACGGCTCCTACCCGATCATCGGCGTCAACACCTTCCTCAACCCGAAGGGCATGGCGCAGCAGGAAATCGAGCTGGCCCGTTCGACCGACGAGGAAAAGCAGTCGCAGATCCAGCGCCTGCGCGACTTCCACGCGCGCAACGCCGACCGTGCGCCGGCCATGCTGGAGAAGCTCAAGCAGACGGTGATCGAGGACGGCAACGTCTTCGCCGTGCTGGTCGATGCGGTCAAGTGCTGCTCGCTCGGCCAGATCAGCTCGGCGCTCTACGAAGTCGGCGGCCAGTACCGCAGGAGCATGTAAGCAGGCCCCGCAAGGGGAACGGCACCCGGACCCGAAAGGGCGGAGGAGTAACAAGGCGGCGAGGCAAAGTACCTCGCCGCTTCTTTTTCGGCGGCGACTATTACTTTCGTGATAGATTCCAAGGCGATATTCAGTCGAGGTTTCTTCCGTCGTGCCCCTTGTCGCCAATGAAAAGACCATTCCCCGCGTCCATCTCGGCGGCACGCTGCTGATCGTCGTCCTGCTCGCCCTCGGGCTCGGCGGCTACTTTTCCTGGAAGCACCTGCACGAAGCTCAGGCCGCGCTCGAGCGCATCGAACAGCTGGCCGGCCAGCAGGTGCGCAACCGCCTGCAGGCCGAAATGGAAGGCGCCGTCGGCTTCATCGAATTCACCCGCGAGCGTACCGAGGCGGTCCTGCGCGAGAACCTGGTCGGTCAGGTTGACCTGGCCTATCAGGTTGCCGAGGCGATCCATGCCCGCGAGGCTGGGCGCCGCCCGCCGGCCGAGGTCCGCCGGCTGATCGTCGAAGCCCTGCGCCCGGTGCGCTTCTACGACGGCCGCGGCTACTACTTCATCGACGACATGCAGGGCCAGTTCATCCTGCTGCCGACCGCGCCGCAATATGAAGGGCAGACCAATCTCGACAATCGCGACGATCGCGGCCATTACATCATGCGCGGCCTGATCGAGGCGGCGCGCAAGCCGCGCGGCGAAGGCTTCTCGCATTACCGCTGGTACCGTCCGGACGCGCCTGCGGAGATGGCCGACAAGCTGGCCTACGTCCGCCATTTCGCGCCCTATGACTGGCTGATCGGAACCGGCGACTATCTTTACCAGTGGGAAGTCCGCCAGCAGCAGGAGGCGCTCGCCCGCCTGCGCGCGACGCGCTTCGGCAGCAGCGGCTACGTTGCGGTGCTCGACCGTGACGGCAAGGGCCTGCTGTCGCCGGCCTTGCCGGAAATCGAAGGGCGTGCGCTTGCCGAACTGCCGGCCGAGCAGAGCGCTTCGCTGCAGAAGATACTGGCCGCGGCGACGCCGGAAGGTGCCTTCGTCAATTACCTGTGGCGTCAGCGCGGCAGCGGCGAATTCGTGCCCAAGACCGCCCTGGTCCGGATCGTCGAGCCCTGGGGCTGGGTGCTGGTCGTCAGCATGTACGACGACGAAGTGCAGGCGGCGGTGAACGGGGAGCTGAAGCGCCACGGCGACATCGCCGAGGCTACCCGTGAAGGCCTGCTGCTGGCACTGCTCGGCGCCCTGGTGCTGGGCATCGCGGCCTCACTGATGTTCTCGCGCTGGACCAGCCGCTTCTTCCTCGAGTACGTGGCCGCCCGCCGTCAGGCCGAGGCCGCGCTCGAGGCGCAGCAATGCCAGCTCGAGCACCAGGTCAGCGCGCGCACCGCCGAGCTGGCCGAGGCCCGCGACGCGGCCGAGGCGGCCAGCCGGGCGAAGAGCGCCTTCCTGGCGAACATGAGCCACGAAATCCGGACCCCGATGAACGCGATCATCGGGCTGACCCACCTGCTCCGCCGCGACGAGGCCGATCCCGCCCGGCGCGTGCGCCTGGGCAAGATCGGCGATGCTGCCCAGCACCTGCTCGGCATCATCAACAGCATTCTCGACCTGTCGAAGATCGAGGCCGGGCATTTCTCGCTCGAAGTCGGCGAGTTCTCGCCGCGCGAACTGCTCGACAAGGCCTGCGCCATGTTCGACGAGCGCATTGCCGCCAAAGGCCTGGCGCTGCGCCTGCAGCTGTCGCCGGCGGTGCCGGAGCGGCTGCTCGGCGACGCCATGCGCATCGAGCAGGCGCTGGTCAATTTCGTCGGCAACGCAATCAAGTTTTCCGAGCACGGTGAAATCCGCGTCAGCCTCGAGCGGCTGCCCGATGTCGGCGCGCGCATCTGCCTGCGCCTGAGCGTCGAGGACCAGGGGATCGGCCTGACGCCGGCCGAGCAGGCGCGATTGTTCACCGCCTTCGTCCAGGCTGACGGTTCGACGACCCGAAAATACGGCGGCAGCGGCCTTGGCCTGGCGATCAATCGTCACCTCGCCGAAATGATGGACGGCGAGGTCGGTGTCGATAGCCGGCCGGGCGAGGGCAGCCGTTTCTGGATGCATTTCTGCGTCGACCGTGCACTGCCGGTGTCTACCCATCCCGGGCCGGCCGAGGTGCCGCCGCCGGAAGCCCGGATCGCCAGCATGCATGCCGGCAAGCGGGTGCTGCTGGTCGAGGACGAGCCGATCAGCCGCGAGGTTGCCGTCGACCTGCTGGAAATCGCCGGTTTGCGCGTCGATGTTGCCGAGGATGGCGGCCAGGCGGTGCGCAAGGTCGCGGTCAACGACTACGCGCTGGTGCTGATGGACATGCAGATGCCGGGCATGGGCGGGGTCGAGGCGACGCGGGCGATCCGCAGCCTGCCCGGACGGGCGGCGCTGCCGATCGTGGCGATGACCGCCAATGCCTTCGATGAGGATCGCCAGGCCTGCCTGGCTGCCGGCATGAACGATCACGTCGGCAAACCGGTCGATCCGGACGTCCTCTACGCCACCTTGCTGCGCTGGTTGCCGGGCGCCTGAAGCGCCCGGCGGCGGTCAGATCCGGTACTGGGCGACCACCCGCTGCATCGCCTCCGACAGCCCGGCCAGCTCGTCGGCGCTGGCCGAAGTGGCGTTGGCGGCGGCGCTGTTCTCCTCCGACATCTGGGCGATCTTCTCGACTTCCTGAGCGAGCGTGGTGCTGGCCGCGCTCTGTTCGCGGATCGCCTCGGAGATGTCGGCGACCATTTCGACGGCCTCGCCCGAGCTCGCGCCGATGTCCTGGATCGAGGTGTTGGCCTGCTGGGCCAGCGCGACGCCCTGTTCGACGCGGCCGACCATCGCCTGGATGCTGCCGACCGCGCTCTGCGCGCCGCTCTGCATCTCGCTGATCGTCGTCGCGATTTCCTGCGTCGATTGCGTGGTCCGTTCGGCCAGCTTGCGCACTTCGTCGGCGACCACCGCGAAGCCGCGGCCCTGCTCGCCGGCACGCGCGGCTTCGATCGCCGCGTTGAGCGCGAGCAGGTTGGTCTGGTCGGCGATGTCCTTGATCACTGCGACCACCGAACTGATCCGCTCGCTGTTTTCCTCGAGCCGCGAAATCTGGGCTGCCGCTTCGTGCACCGTCGCGGCGATGCTGTCGATGCCGCGCACCGCTTCGCCGATCACCGCCGTGCCTTCCTGGGCCAGGCGGCCGGACTGGCGCGACACCGAGTCGGCTTCGCCGGCGCGGTCGGCGACGTGGTTGATGCTGACGGTCATTTCCTCCATCGTCGCCGCCATGCTCGAGGCCGATTCGCTCTGGTGCGCCGAGGCGATCGACATCTGCTGCGAGGCGGTGGACACCCGCGATGCCGATTCCGAGACGGCCTGGGCCTTGCTGCCGACATCGCGCAGGCTGGCCTGGAGGCGGTCGAGCAGGCGGTTGAAGGCCTTGCCGGCGGTCGCCACTTCGTCGTCGCCCTTGACCGGGACGCGGCGGGTGAAGTCGAGATCGTTCTCGATGCGGCCGAATTCGCCGGCCATCGCGTTGAGCGAGGCGCTGACATGGCGGAAGGTGGTGATGCCGATGAAGGCGACCAGCGCGCCGATCAGCAGCACGGTGCCGAACATCATGTATTCGGCTTTCTGGTAGTTGCTGGCTGCCGTTGCCTTGCCTTTCGCCGCCATCTCGCTGTTGTATTTCATGTGCTTCTCGAACAGGTCGGCGACGACGTTGGCCTGCTTGGCCAGAACCGCACCGGCCAGGTCGCGGGCTTCGTCGTTGCGGTTGGCGGCTGAGGCGGCGATGACTTTCTCCATCTCGGCAAAATAGCTGCTCAGCGCCTGCTGCTCTGCCTCGAGCAGGCGGCGGTCCTCGTCGTCGCTGAGCAGTTTCTTGTAGTCGTCGAGGTGCTGCTGGATGTCGCGCCGGTATTCGGCGAGCTTTTCCTCGTGCTCGCGCATCTTGGCCGGGTCGGTGGTCAGGATGTGGTTGAGGACGCGGGTGCGCAGGCGCAGGAAGTTGCGGCTGGCTTCCTCGAGCGTGAGGATGCTGGGAATGGTGTTGTCGTTGACGGCGAGCAATTCTTCCTCGATCTTCTGCATCTGGCTGAAACCTGCTGCGGCGACGATCAGCAGCCCTGTGACGGCGATGGCGATGAGGATCATCAGGCGTTTGGCGATGGTCATTTTTCCCCCCGGATTTTGGCGTTGGCGAATCTGGCGTGCGGCTCGATTATTAGCCTTAGAATTAAAGCAGGCTGAATGCAATGGGTATTCTTGCATAAGCGGCAAAAACACCAAAAATATATTTGGAGTCACCGACATGTCGGATCACGCCCGGTTCGCCCACCGTCTTCACCACAACCGCCTGAGCCGCCGCGACGTGCTCTGGCTGTTCGGCGCCGCGGCGCTGTCCGGCTGCGCTCAGTCGCCGGTCGGCGGCCAGTCGATCCTGGTCGGCATGAGCGAGGCCGACGAAAAGGCCGTCGACCGGCAGGTCGCGCCGCAGCAGTTCTCGCAGGATCTCGGCCCGGTCCAGGATGCCTCGGTGAACGCCTACGTCAGCTCGGTCGGCGAGCGCCTCGACAAGCTGACGCACCGGCCGCAGATGCCGTATTCCTACCGCGTCCTCAACGCCAACTACGTCAACGCCTACACCTTCCCGGGCGGCGCCATGGGCGTCACCCGCGGCATCCTGGTCGATCTGCAGAACGAGGCCGAACTGGCGGCGCTGCTCGGCCACGAGATGGGCCACGTCAACGCCCGTCATGCGGCGCAGCGCCAGGGCCAGACGATGGTCGCGCAGATCGCCGCGGCCGGCGCCAGCATCGCCGCCTCGAGCAGCGAGTGGGGCGGGCTGGTGGCGATCGGCAGCCAGCTCGGCGCCAGCGCACTGCTCTCGAGCTACTCGCGCGACAACGAACGCGAGGCCGATGCGCTCGGCCAGGAATACATGGTCCGCGCCGGCTATCCGGCGAGCGGCATGACCGCGCTGCACCAGTTGCTGGTCGACCAGCAGAAGGAAACGCCGGGGCTGCTGCAGACGATGTTCTCCAGCCATCCGATGAACAGCGAGCGGCGCGATACCGCGCGCCGGCTGGCCGAGAGCAAGTACGCCGCCAGCCTGAAGCGCGATCCGGGCCGCGAGCGCTTCATGGACAGCACCGCCGCGCTGCGCCGGATCAAGCCGACGATCAGCGCCTGCCAGAAGGGCGAGGTGGCGATGGCCGGCAAGCAGTACGCCAGGGCCGAGGGCGAGTTCCGCAACGCGCTCCAGAAGACGTCGCGCGACTACGCCGCCAACCTGCTGATGGCGCAGTGCCTGCAGGCCCAGGACCGCGACCGCGAGGCGCTGGCCTACGCCGAGACGGCCAAGCAGATCTATCCGCAGGAAGCCCAGGCGCACAAGCTGGCCGGTGTCCTCGCGCTTGGCCTCAAGGACCCGGGCGCTGCCTACGCCGGGCTCGACCAGTACGACCGGCTGCTGCCCGGCGATGCCGGCGTCGGCTTCCTCAAGGGCGTCGCCCTCGAGGGCATGGGCCGGCGCCAGGAAGCGGCGCGCCAGTATTCGGCCTATCTCAATCGCAACCGCCAGGGCAAGGCTGCCGAATACGCCTACAGCCGGCTGCGCGGCTGGGGTTATGTGAAGTGATCCGGAATTTCACGGTCGACGGCCGTCGACCGTGAAATTTCAGTCGCCGAAACCGCGCAGGCCGTCGAGGTCGATGACGTGGATGCCGCCGTACTCGCTGCGCACCAGGCCGGCCTCCTCGAGCACCTTGAGCCCCTGGTTGGCGCGCTGCCGGGAAACCCCGGCGAGGTAGCCGAGCTCCTCCTGGGAAATCTGCAGCAGCCGGTTGGTCCCCGGGTAGAGCACCGGGTTGAACAGCGCCGCCAGGACACGGGCGATGCGCGTGTCGATGTCGAGCAGGCGCTCGTTCTCCATCATCCCGATGAACTGGCCGAGACGCTCGTTGAGCTGGGCGATCATGTAGCGGTTGAAGGGAATGCTGTGGTCGAGCAGCCACAGGAAGGTCGCCCGGTTCATGAAGGCGACGCGGGTGTCGCGGATCGCCATGACGTCGTAGCGCCGCGTCTCCTCCTTGAGCAGCGAGCCTTCACCGAACCAGCCGCCGCTGCTGATGCCGGTCAGCGAGGTGGTCTTGCCGGTGGTCCAGTGGCTGGCCATCTTGCCCAGGCCGTCGATGATGCCCATCCAGTGGGTCACCGGCTCCCCCTTCATGCAGATGAAGGCGCCCGCCGCAAAACTGCGCTCGACCGTGCCGGCCAGCGCCCGCTGCATCTCCTCCTCGCTCAGCGTCTGTCCCCATTGCGAGGTACGCAGCAGTTCCTCAGCGTTTTTCAATGCTTGTTTCCGTATGGTCTGCCGAGTCGCGATTATAGGCGGTGTGTATCGGAGGTGCCCGCAAAATTCTCATGTCGCTGGTTGCGGCGAGTGTGCATATTTGCAGAGTGTCGCTTGACTTCCTTGTGCGACCCGAATAGCATTTGTATGCAAATGTATGCGTTTTGTTATTGTTGTAATCGGAGGTGTGCGTGGCACAGATGCAAACCTTGTCAATCCGTATCCCGGATGAGGACTTTCAGTGGCTGCTGATGCAGTCTGACGGCAATGTGCGGACCCCGAGCGAGAAATTGCGCAGTTTGTTGCAGCAGGCTCGCGAGCAGCAGCAGGGGTTGAACGATCCTGAGCGCTGCGCAGCCAGAATGCGTCAACTGGTACAGCCCTTCATCGACGAGATGGGGGTTGTCGAGCGCGAACGGCAGATGCATTCCGATTTGCTGGCGGCCGTTGCCGAACAGTTGCCGGGGATCATGGCATTGCTCGTTGCCGGCCGTCCTGCGCAAGAGGGGGCGGCAGGTGCCACTGAGGCATTGGTCGCCCAGCGCTGCTTCCGGTTGTTTGCTTCGCTGCTCAAAGGGGCAATCGTCTCAAATCCTGCGGTTTATGCTTCTGGTGTATATGATCGGCATTTGCCGGATATCATCGAGCTTGCAGAGATCATTTCAAGTAGAAAAGGGAAGGAAACGAACCATGGCTGAAACAGTTGCATCGCGCGTTTCGCGCATCATCGTCGGTGGTACGCATGCCCTGCTCGACAAGGCCGAAAACCTGGCCCCGGAGGCCGTCATGAATCAGGCGATCCGCGAAATTGAGCAAGTCGCAGGTGAGGTCAGGACGGATCTCGGCAAGTGCGAAGCTGCCAAACATCTGGTGCTGGGGCGGATTGCAAGACTCAATGCAGAGCACGAGTCACTGGCTGAACAGGTCGATCTGGCGCTCAATTCAAACCGGGACGATCTTGCCAGTGCTGCGATTGCCCGTCAGGCGGACATTGAAGATCTACTGCCAGTGTTGAAAAAATCGCTGGATGAACAAAGCGAGCAAGGGCGTGAATACGAAAGCTATCTGGTTGCATTGCAAGCCAAGAAGCGTGAACTCGAGCAGACGCTCGAAGATTTCCGGCGCAGCCAGGAAAACCTCGACGCAGCGCCGGGCGCAATGCCAGGCAGCAGCAGGCAGAGTCGGGTAGAGGAAGCAGAAGCAAGCTTTGGCAAGATCGTTTCCCGCCATACGGGAGCTGCGGGGCTGATTGGCGGAAGCGCCGGAGATACGGCCAAGCTGCGTGAACTCGCTGAAATGCAACGCAACAACCGGGTTGCCGAGCGTTTGGCCGCGCTCAAGGCCGGGCGCAACGGAAAGATCGACTGAAGGGACTGTCGTGGAACTGCTGCTTGCTCAAGAATCGTGGCCATTCGCTGTTGCAGTTTTGCTCTTGCTGGCTATTGGCGTTATCGAAGGAGCCGGTCTGCTAGCCGGGGTCAGTCTATCTGCGTGGATGGAGCAGCAGTTGCCGGATACGCTGGACGCTGTTTCGGAAAGCTGGCTCGGCTGGCTGCACGTCGGCAAAGTGCCTTTACTGGTGCTGCTGGTCCTTTTCCTGACAGTGTTTTCCATCATTGGCCTAGCCTGTGAAGCTGTCGCGCATGGTTTGCTCGGGTTTTATCCATCGCCGTTGTTGAGTGTGCCGGTTGCCTTCCTTGGTGCTCTACCGGTGGTGCGTGCGACCGCTGCGACTGTCGCACGGTTTGTGCCGACAGATGAGACCAGTGCTGTTCCTCTGTCCAGTCTGGTCGGGCGCATCGCAATCGTTGTCAATGGCACCGCGAGTCTTGGCTATCCGGCTCAGGCACGGACGCGCAACGAGTCGGGGCAGACTTTTTACATACATGTTGAACCGGATAGCGAAGGGCTGAAATTCGTTAGCGGTGACGCTGTTCTGTTGATCAGCCAGATATCGGGCACGCGTTTTCACGCCATTCCGAACCCGCGTCCGGATCTGCTCTAACAATCAATCAGGGAGAATAAAACCACCATGGAACAACTGCTCGATATCGGACTTTTTGCGGGCATCCTGCTCGTTGGGCTGCTCGTTATTGGTCTTGTTTTTTCGCGTCTCTACAGGCGTTCGTCAAAAGAGCTTTCCTTCGTGCGCACCGGCCTCGGCGGCCAGAAAGTGGTGATGGACGGCGGCGCCATCGTGCTGCCGGTCTTCCACGAGTGCGTGAATATCAACATGAACACGCTCAAGCTGGAGGTGTCGCGCGCCGGCGCCGACAGCCTGATCACCCTCGACCGCCTGCGCGTCGATGCCGTCGCCGCCTTCTTCGTGCGTGTCATCCCCAGCGTCGAGGGCGTCGCCAACGCGGCGCAGACCCTCGGCCAGCGCACCATGCACCCGGATTCGCTGAAGGAACTGGTCGAAGACAAGTTCGTCGATGCCCTGCGTGCGGCGGCGGTGTCGATGAGCATGCACCAGTTGCTCGACAAGCGCGCCGACTTCATCCAGGCAGTGCAGAACGCCGTCTCGGAAGACCTGCTGAAGAACGGCCTGGAGCTTGAATCGGTCAGCCTGACCCGCCTCGACCAGACGCCGATCAGCTTCTTCAACGCCCAGAACGCCTTCGACGCCGAAGGTCTGACCAAGCTGACGCAGCAGACGCAACAGCGCGCCAGGGAGCGTAACGAAATCGAGCAGGACACGGCCGTGGCCATCGCCCAGAAGAATTTCGAGGCGACCCAGCTCAAGCTGACCATCGAGAAGGACCAGACCTTCGCCACCCTGCAGCAGCAACAGGAAGTTGCCACCCGCCAGGCACAGCAGACCGCCGAGGTGGCGAGCATCACCGCCCAGCGCGAACGCGAGGCGCAGCAGGCCAAGATCGACGCCGAACGGCAGGTGCAGGAAGCCGAGGTCGAAAAGAACCGCGCCATCCGCCAGCGCCAGATTGAAGCCGACCGCGAGGTGCAGGTGGCCAAGATCGACCAGGAAAAGCGCACCACCCTGGCCGACCAGGACAAGCTGATCTCCATTGCCGAGAAATCCAAGGCGCAGTCCGAGGCCGAGAAACAGGCCAATGAGGCTCGTGCTCTTGCCGCCCGTGCCGAGGAGCAGGTGAAGACCGCGCGCGAAGTGGCGATTGCCGAGCGTGAGAAGCAGATTGCCCTGGTTGAAGCTGAGCGAGAAGCGCAGCAGCAGGCGATCGGAATTCGTGTTTCGGCGGAAGCCGAGAAGGATGCTGCCGAGAATCTGGCAGAGGCTACCAAGATCAAGGCCGAGGCTCAGCAGGTTCAGTATCAGGTGGACGCCAACGGGATCGAGTTGCGTAATGCCGCCTTGAACACGCTGGCGACCGACCAGATCGCGATGCAAATCAAGATGAAGCTGCTCGAGGTCCTGCCGGGAATCATTGAAGCCTCGGTCAAGCCGATCGAGAAGATTGACGGCATCAAGATTGTCCAGGTCGACGGATTAAACCGAGGCAATGGAACCGGCACTGGTGCCCCGGCCGTTGGCGGCAACCTGGCCGAGCAAGCAGTGGCGGCGGCCCTGACTTATCGGGCTCAGCAGCCGATACTTGATGCCGTGCTTGGCGAGATTGGCATGAAGGGTGGCGATCTCAATGGCCTGGTTGATGTTGTTCGCCAGGAGATCGGCGCTAATCCAGCGGCCTGAGTTATCCGGCGGGGCCTCGCGGTTCCGCTGCTCCGCCGGCAGAAATATTTATCGAAGTTTTCTCCGACATTGTCTGCAGGATGACATTCCCTTTTGTTCAGGGAACATAGACTGCATCGCACCATCGGTCGTATCCCCGCTGCAAGCTTGGTGTAAGGCGGCAGGCGCCAAATGGTTCGAACGACATTCAGACCGCGAACAATGAGTCGCGGCGGAGGAGACAATTTATGCCCACGCAGGCGAAGTACGCCGCGCCGGATGGTTTGCATACCTTCCCGCGCCTGTTGATGCATCACGCCGCGATCCGCCCGGATGCGCCGGCGATGCGTGAGAAGTACCTCGGCATCTGGCAGACCTGGAGCTGGGCCGATGTCGCCGAGCGCGTCCGCGCGCTGGCTTGCGGTCTCGCTGCGCTCGGCTTCAAGCGCGGCGACAACCTGGCGATCATCGGCGACAACCGGCCGCACCTGTACATGATGATGACCGCCGCCCAGTGTCTCGGCGGCGTGCCGGTGCCGCTCTACCAGGACGCGGTGGCGGCCGAGATGCTGTTCGTGCTCCAGGATGCCGGCGTCCGCTTCGTCGTCGTCGAGGACCAGGAACAGGTTGACAAGATGCTCGAGGTGCGCGACCAGGTGAGCACCCTCGAGCACATCGTCTATGACGACCCGCGCGGCATGCGCCACTACAACCAGCCCTTCCTCCACGACATCCACGAGTTGATGGAAATGGGCCGCATCCACGACCGCAACCACCCGGATTTCCTCGACGCCGAGATCGCCCAGGGGCATTTCGACGACACCTCGGTGATGCTCTACACCTCGGGCACCACCGGCAAGCCCAAGGGCGTCTGCCAGACGCACGCCGCCTTCATCGCCGCCGCCCGCGGCGGCATCGAGGTGGATCGGATGAGCGCCGACGGCGACATCCTCTCCTACCTGCCGATGGCCTGGGTCGGCGATCACCTGTTTTCCTTCGCCCAGGCGATGGTCGCCGGCTTCACCATCAACTGCCCGGAATCCGGCGACACGGTGATGACCGACCTGCGCGAGATCGGGCCGACCTATTACTTCGCGCCGCCGCGCGTCTTCGAGAGCCTGCTGACTTCGGTGATGATCCGCATGGAAGACGCCGGCAAGCTCAAGCAGAAGATGTTCCACCACTTCATGGCGGTGGCCAAGCGTTGCGGCGCCGACATTCTGGACAAAAAACCGGTGTCGACCGTGGACCGCCTGCAGTACGCGCTCGGCAACCTGCTGGTCTACGGGCCGCTGCGCAACGTCCTCGGCCTCAGCCGGGTGCGCGTCGCCTACACCGCCGGCGCGGCGATCGGTCCCGAGCTGTTCAAGTTCTACCGCTCGATCGGCATCAACCTGAAGCAGTTCTACGGCCAGACCGAAACCTGCGCCTACGTCTGCCTGCAGCCCGACGGCGCGATCAAGTTCGACTCGGTCGGCCAGCCGGCGCCCGGCGTCGAGATCAAGATCGCCGACAACGGCGAAGTGCTGGTCAAGGGACCGATGCTGCTCAAGGAATACTACAAGCGCCCGGATGCCACCGCCGAGACGATCAACGCCGACGGCTGGTTCATGACCGGCGACGCCGGCTTCCTCGACGAGGACGGGCACCTGAAGATCATCGACCGGGCCAAGGATGTCGGCAAGCTGTCCAGCGGGGCGATGTTCGCGCCCAACTACATCGAGAACAAGCTGAAGTTCTTCCAGTACGTCAAGGAGGCCGTCTGCTTCGGCGCCAACCGCGACATGGTCACCGCCTTCATCAACATCGATGTCGGCGCCGTCGGCAACTGGGCCGAGCGCCGCGGCATCGCCTATTCCGGCTACACCGACCTGGCCGGCAAGGCCGAGGTCTATGAACTGATCAAGACCTGCCTGGAAGAGGTCAACGCGACGCTGGCCAGCGACACGATGATGGCCGATTCGCAGGTGCACCGCTTCCTGATCCTGCACAAGGAACTCGATCCCGACGACGACGAGCTGACGCGCACGCGCAAGGTCCGCCGCAACTTCGTCTCCGAGAAGTACAAGCTGCTGATCGACGCGCTCTACGGCGGCCTGTCGTCGCAATTCATCGAAACCGAGGTCAAGTTCGAGGACGGTCGTCGCGGCAAGGTGTCCGCCGACCTGCGCATCGTCGACTGCAAGACCTTCCCCATCGTCAGAAAGGCCGCCTGAACATGAGCAAGAAAATCGGCGACGTCATTCTCGACCTGCAGAACATCTCCCTGCGCTTCGGTGGCGTCAAGGCGCTCACCGACATCTCCTTCGACGTCCGCGAACACGAGATCCGCGCCATCATCGGCCCGAACGGCGCCGGCAAGAGCTCGATGCTCAACGTCATCAACGGCGTCTACCACCCGCAGGAAGGCAAGGTCTTCTGGCGCGGCAGCGAGCGCAAGAAGATGGAGCCGCACATGGCGGCCCAGCAGAACATCGCCCGCACCTTCCAGAACATCGCGCTGTTCAAGGGCATGAGCGTGCTCGACAACATCATGACCGGGCGCATCACCAAGATGAAATCGACCTTCCTCGAGCACGCGCTGTGGTTCGGCCGGGCCAAGAACGAGGAGCTGGAACACCGCAAGAAGGTCGAGGAGGTGATCGATTTCCTGGAAATTCAGCACATCCGCAAGACGCCGGTCGGCCGCCTGCCCTACGGCCTGCAGAAGCGCGTCGAACTCGGCCGGGCGCTCGCCGCCGAGCCGTCGATGCTGCTCCTCGACGAGCCGATGGCCGGCATGAACGTCGAGGAAAAGCAGGACATGTGCCGCTTCATCCTCGATGTGAACGATCAGTTCGGCACCACCATCGTCCTCATCGAGCACGACATGGGCGTCGTCATGGACATCTCCGACCGCGTCGTCGTCCTCGACTACGGCAAGAAGATCGGCGACGGCGTCCCCGACGAGGTCAAGAACAACGAAGACGTGATCAAGGCCTATCTCGGCGCCGGTCACTGAGGAGACACGCATGGAATTCGTATTCGCCGCGACATTGCTGTCGATCCTGCTCTGGGTCGCTGCCCGCTCGCACGCCGGCCGCCGCCGTCACACCGCCACGTTCCGGGGGTAAGCCATGGAATTTTTCTTCGAAGTCCTGATCGGCGGGTTGCTCTCGGGCGTCATGTACGCGCTGGTGGCGCTCGGCTTCGTGCTCATCTACAAGGCCTCGGGCGTCTTCAACTTCGCCCAGGGGGCGATGGTCTATCTCGCCGCACTGTCGGTGGTCGGCATCATGGAGTGGGGGGCGCCGCTGTGGCTGGCGGTGATCCTCGCCTTCGCGATCATGACCGCCTTCGGCATCGGCACCGAGAAGTTCGTGCTGCGCAAGCTGGTCAACCAGCCGCCAATCGCGCTGTTCATGGCCACCATCGGTCTGACCTTCTTCATCGAGGGCCTGGCGCCGATGATCTTCGGCTCCGACCCGCGCGCCCTCGACATCGGCATCGTCGACGAGCCGATTCCTTACATCCTCGACAACTGGAACATGGTCATCTCCAAGTTCGACCTGATCGCCGCCGGTGTCGCCGCCGTGCTGGTCACCGTGCTCGCGCTGTTCTTCCAGTACACCCGCATCGGCCGCGCCCTGCGCGCGGTTGCCGATGACCACCAGGCGGCGCTGTCGATCGGCATCCCGCTGCAGCACATCTGGGCCATTGTCTGGGGCGTCGCCGGTTTCGTCGCGCTGGTTGCCGGCATGATGTGGGGCGCCCGCAACGGCGTGCAGTTTGCGCTCACTTTCACGGCGCTCAAGGCACTGCCGGTGCTGATCCTCGGTGGCTTCACCTCGGTGCCGGGCGCCATCGTCGGCGGCCTGATCATCGGCGCCTCGGAAAAGCTTGCCGAAATCTACATCCCGCCGGTGATGCAGGACCTCTTCGGCGGCAACTTCGGCGGCATCGAAGGCTGGTTCCCCTATGTGCTCGCGCTGCTCTTCCTCCTCGTCAGGCCCGAGGGTCTGTTCGGCGAAAAGCATATTGACCGGGTTTGACGGTCGACCGATAAAAAAGAGGAAAAACCATGCTCTATCGTGAAGCCGGTCAGTTCAAGACCACCTACGCCGCCGACCAGCAGCTGTTCCCGATCCGCCAGGACCGCATCGGCCTGATCGCGCTGCTCGCCGTCGCCTTCCTCGGGGTGCCGATGTTCGCCAGCGAATACTGGTTCTCGGCGATCCTGATTCCCTTCCTGATCTTCTCGCTGGCTGCGCTCGGGCTCAACATCCTGACCGGCTACGCCGGCCAGCTGTCGCTCGGCACCGCCGCCTTTATGGCGGTCGGCGCCTACGCCGCCTACAACTTCCAGCTGCGCGTCGAAGGCATCCCGATCCTGGTTTCCTTCATCTGTGCCGGCCTCACCGCGGCCGGCGTCGGCATCCTGTTCGGCCTGCCCAGCCTGCGCATCAAGGGCTTCTACCTGGCGGTGGCGACGCTGGCGGCGCAGTTCTTCATCGTCTGGTGCCTGACCAAGTTCCCCTGGCTGTCGAACAACTCGTCGTCCGGGGTGATCTCGGCGCACAACATCGAGATCCTCGGCTACGCCTTCAACACGCCGCGCGACAAGTACCTGCTGGTCCTGGCGATCGTCGTCCTGCTTGCGCTGGCGGCCAAGAACATGGTCCGCTCGACCACCGGCCGGGCCTGGATGGCGGTGCGCGACATGGACGTCGCCGCCTCGGTGATCGGCATCCGCCTGATGCGCACCAAGCTGCTCGCCTTCGCCGTCAGCTCCTTCTACTGCGGCGTCGCCGGCGCGCTCTACGCCTACTGCTACCTCGGCTCGGTCGAACCGGACGGCTTCTCGCTCGACATGTCCTTCCGCATCCTGTTCATGGTCATCATCGGCGGTGTCGGCTCGATCCTCGGTTCCTTCCTCGGCGCCGCCTTCATCCTGCTGCTGCCGATCTTCCTCGACATCCTGCTGCCTTTCTTCGCCGGCCTGTTCGGCCTGCCCTTTTCCAGCGCCACCGTCTCGCACATCCAGATCATGGTGTTCGGTGCGCTGATCATGTTCTTCCTGATCGTCGAGCCGCACGGGTTGGCCCGTCTGTGGCAGATCGCCAAGGAGAAGCTGCGCCTGTGGCCGTTCCCGCACTGAGAACCGGCCGTTTTTCGTAACACTGGAGGAGACATACACATGAAAAAGGTTTTCAAGCCCGCTGTTGCCGCTGCCGCGGTTTCCCTGGCCCTGATCGCCCCGCAGACCTTCGCGGCCGACCAGTTCTTCCCGATCCCGAGCTACCGCGTCGGTGCCTACGGCGCCAACGGCCAGGCCTTCTACGGCGGCTTCATCGACTACCTGAACTACGTCAATCTGAAGGAGAAGGGCGTAAACGGCGTCAACCTGACCTGGGAAGAGTGCGAGACCGAGTACAACAATGCCAAGGGCGTCGAGTGCTACGAGCGCCTCAAGGGCAAGGCCAAGGAATCGGCCGGCCCGATCCACACGATGTCCACCGGCATTTCCTACGCGCTGATCGACAAGTCGGCGCAGGACAAGCTGCCGCTGGCGATGATGGGCTACGGCCGCACCGACGCGGTTGACGGCTCGGTCTTCCCCTACGCCTTCCCGCTGGTCACCACCTACCAGATGCAGGCCTCGGCCATCGTCAAGTTCATCAAGGACAAGAACGGCGGCAACCTGGCCGGCAAGAAGATCGTCTATCTCTACCATGACTCGGCCTACGGCAAGGAAGCGATCATCGCGATGGAAGCCGAGGCCTCGCTGAACAAGTTCACGCTGGTGCAGATCCCGGTCGCCCACCCGGGCAACGAGCAGAATGCCCAGTGGCTGAAGATCCGCCAGGAGAAGCCGGACTACGTCGTGTTCTGGGGCTGGGGCGTGATGAACCAGACGGCGCTGAAGGCGGCGCAGAAGGTCGGCTTCCCGCGCGACAAGATGATTGGCTCGTGGTGGACCGGTTCCGAGGAAGACGTGATCCCGGCCGGTGATGCCGCCAAGGGCTACATGGCCGCGACCTGGAACGTCGCCGGCAAGCAGGTGCCGGTGATCGCCGACATCGAGAAGGTGGTCTACGGCGCCGGCAAGGGCAACCTCCAGGACAAGGGCAAGATCGGCACGGTACTCTACAACCGCGGCGTTTCCGCCGCCGTGCTCTCGGTCGAGGCGATCCGCAAGGGCCAGGAGAAGTACGGCAAGGGCAAGCCGCTCAACGGCGAGCAGATGCGCTGGGCGCTGGAAAACCTGAACATCACCGAAGCCCGCCTGAAGCAGGTCGGCGCCACCGACCTGCTGCCGGAAATCAAGACCTCCTGCGACAACCACGAAGGTTCCGGCAAGGTGAAGATCCAGCAGTGGGACGGCGCCAAGTGGGTGCCGGTGTCCGGCTGGATCGAGGGCAACAAGGCGCTGATCCACCCGCTGTTCCAGGCGTCGGCCAAGCAGTACGCCAAGGAAAAGGGCATCACGCCGCGTGATTGCAGCAAGGAAAAATAAGGCGGGAGAGAGTGGCCGGGCGAGGGGGTTTCCCCCTTGCCCCGGGCCGCTCCGCCGGTGACGGGATACGACATGAATACACAAGCTGCGACCCTGGAAACAAACGCCGGCCCCGGCGTCGACCACTACCTGAGCATCAACAACATCGAGGTCATCTACGACCACGTGATCCTGGTCCTCAAGGGCGTGTCGCTGGCCGTCCCCAAGGGCAAGATCGTTGCCCTGCTGGGGGCCAACGGCGCCGGCAAGTCGACGACGCTGAAAGCCATCTCCAACCTGCTGCGTGCCGAGCGCGGCGACGTCACCAAGGGCTCGGTCGAGTACAAGGGCGAGCGCATCGACCAGCTCAGCCCGAACGAACTGGTCAAGCGTGGCGTCATCCAGGTCATGGAGGGGCGTCACTGCTTCGCCCACCTGAGCATCGAGGAAAACCTGCTGACCGGCGCCTACACGCGCAACATCTCGCGCGCCGAGTTGCGCGACAGCCTCGACAAGGTTTACCACTATTTCCCGCGCCTGAAGACCCGGCGCACCTCGCAGGCCGGCTACACCTCCGGCGGCGAGCAGCAGATGTGCGCGATCGGCCGGGCGCTGATGGCCAAGCCGGAGATGATCCTGCTCGACGAGCCGTCGATGGGCCTGGCACCGCAGATCGTCGAGGAAATCTTCGAGATCGTGAAGGACCTCAACGCTCGCGAACAGGTCAGCTTCCTGCTCGCCGAGCAGAACACCATGGTCGCGCTGCGCTACGCCGACTTCGGCTACATCCTCGAGAACGGCCGCGTGGTCATGGAAGGCGATGCCGAGGGCCTGCGCACCAACGAGGACGTCAAGGAGTTCTACCTCGGCCTCTCCTCGGCCGGGCGCAAGTCGTTCAAGGACGTCAAGCACTACCGCCGCCGCAAGCGCTGGCTGTCGTAACGGCAGTGCGTCGCACAGGGCGGCGCTGTCGTTCCGACATCCTTCCTCGATCGAACCCGATGTTGACGGTCGACCGCGAAAACCGGAGAAAAATGAAATGAGCTACTACGATCCGCTCGAGACCCGCGACCCGGCGGCGCGCGAGGCCGACCTGATGGACAAGCTGCGCAGCCAGCTGGCGCATGCCAAGCGGGCGAGCGCTTACTACGCGCAGGCGCTGGCCGACATCGATCCGGCCGCCTGCGGCTCGCGCCAGGCGCTGGCGGCGCTGCCGCTGACGCGCAAGCGCGACCTGATCGACCTGCAGAAGGCGACGCCGCCGTTCGGCGGCCTCAACGCGCTGGCCAAGGGCGAGGCCCGCCGGGTCTTCGCGTCGCCCGGGCCGATCTACGAACTGCAGGGCGGCGAGGCCGACCACTGGCGCATGGCGCGGGTTCTCTACGCTGCCGGCTTCCGCCGCGGCGAGCTGATCCACAACTGCTTCTCCTACCATTTCACGCCCGGCGCCTTCCTCATGGAAGGCGGCGCCCGCAAGCTCGGTTGCTCGGTCTTTCCCGGCGGCGTCGGGCAGACCGAGCAGCAGGTCCAGGCGATGGTCGACCTGCGGCCGGACGGCTACGTCGGCACCCCGTCCTTCCTCAAGATCATCGTCGACAAGGCCGAGGAAAGCGGCGCCGACATCTCCTCGCTGAAGAAGGCGCTGGTCTCCGGCGAGGCGTTGCCCGGCGTCACCCGCGCCTGGCTCGGCGAGCGCGGCATCGCCGTGCGCCAGTGTTACGCCACCGCCGACATCGGCGCCATCGCCTACGAAACCGAGGTCGATGCCGGCATGGTCGTCGAGGAAGACCTGCTGCTCGAGATCGTCCGCCCCGGCACCGGCGACCCGGTGCCGCCGGGCGAAGTCGGCGAGGTCGTCGTCACCACCTTCAACGGCGACTATCCGCTGATCCGCTTCGCCACCGGCGACCTCTCGGCGCTGTTGCCGGGGATCTCGCCCTGCGGCCGGACCAACGCGCGCTTGCGCGGCTGGCTCGGGCGCGCCGACCAGACCACCAAGATCAAGGGCATGTTCGTCCATCCCGAGCAGATCGCCGAGATCGCCCGCCGCCACCCCGAGGTCGCGCGCATGCGCCTGGTCGTCGACAACCCAGATGCCCAGGACCGGATGACCCTGCATTGCGAACTTGCCGGCGTTCCCGACGGGCTGCAGGCGCGGCTTGTGGACAGCCTGCGCGAAGGCACCAAATTGCGCGGCGAGGTGCAATTTGTTGCCCCGGGGGGCTTGCCGAATGATGGAAAGGTGATCGAAGATAAGCGGGTCTATTGATCCGGAATTTCTCGATGCGCGCTTTTGCTCTTGTCCTCGGCCTGCTGGTCCTGCCGGCGGTCGCCGATGAAGCCGTGCTGCGGCCGTCGGCCGGCCTGCTGTTCAAGTATCCGGAGCTGCTCAACCGCGGCACCTGTGTCGTCTACCGCGAGGGCGGCGCCGGCTGGATCATGGTCGAGCCGCTTTACTACCTGAAGGGCGAGGTCGTTGCCGCCGACATCAACCTGCGTCGCCTCAAGCAATGCCCGGCGGTGCCGGGCAAGACGATCGAGCAGTACAGCCGCGCCGAGTACGTCGAGTACGTGCGGGCAACGCCCTGCCTGGCGCCGGGCGAGGCGCCCCGCGACGAACAGGTCGGCAGCGTCCGCGTCCGCGTCGATGCCTGGGAAACGCCGCACCAGCGCAAGGCCGAGAATGCCGGCCGGCTCTATCGCGGCATGTTCCTCGACCAGCCGCTGCGGCGTGGTCTCGAGATCGAGCTCGAGGCCGACCTGCTCGGCCCATGCACGCCCTGAGCCGGCCTCAGCCGGCCGCCAGCGTCACCGCGCCGAGTCCGGCCAGGCGGTCGATTTCCTGATCCGACAAGCCGAGCGCGGCCAGTCGCTCGCGGCTGTGTTCGCCGAGCAGCGGCGGCGCTGATCCGATCGTCGCCGGGGTCCGCGACAGGCGCGGCGCCGGGGCCGGCTGGCGGACGCCGGCGACTTCGACGAAGGCCTGGCGGGCGACATTGTGCGGATGCGCCGGCGCTTCGCCGAGGCCGAGTACCGGCCAGACGCAGTCGTCGCTGTCGGCGAACAGGTTTTCCCAGTAAATCCGAGGTTGACCGTGAAAGAGTGTCGTCAGCCGCTGCTTCATCGCCGGCCAGCGGCGGCTGTCGTACTGGGCGCCGCTGAAGTCGGGGTCGGCGGCGAGGCCGAGGCGCTCGAGGAAGCTCGCGTAGAACTGCGGCTCGAGCGGGCAGACGCTGAGCCAGAGGCCGTCGGCGCACTGATAGACGTCGTAGAACGGGGCGCTCGAGTCGATCGCGCAACGTCCCTCCCATTCGCCCAGCGCCTGCAGGTTGAACAGGCCGTGGCCGAGCAGGGCGGCGCCTTCGCACATGGCCGCGTCGATCACCTGGCCGCGGCCGCTGCGCTGTGCCTCGAACAGCGCGCAGGCGATGCCCCAGGCGAGCAGCAGGCCGCCGCCGCCCATGTCGCCGAGCAGCGTCGGCGGCGCCCACGGTGCACCGCCGTGACGGCGACCGGCATTGAGCACGCCGGCGAGCGCGGCGTAGTTGGCATCGTGACCCGCGCGCGGCGCCAGCGGGCCGTCCTGGCCCCAGCCGGTCATGCGCCCGTAGATCAGGCGGGGATTCGCCGCCAGGCAGGCGTCCGGGCCGAAGCCCAGGCGTTCCATGACGCCGGGCCGGAAACCCTCGATCAGCACGTCGGATTCGGCGATCAACTGCATGACCAGCGGACCTGCGGCGGGGTTCTTCAGATCGATGCACAGGGATTTCTTGCCGCGGTTGGCCACCGCCTTGCGGCCGCCGCCGAACAGTTGCGAGGCGAAGGTGCCGCCGGCGCGCTCGAGCAGCGTCACCTCGGCGCCCATGTCGGCGAGCAGCATGCCGCAGAAGGGGCCGGGGCCGATGCCGGCAAACTCGACGACCTTGATGCCGGCGAGCGGGCCGCTGCGGCCGGCGGATGCGTTTGTCTCCATGGTTTTCTTCTTGAAATTGCGGTCGACCGCAGTATCGCATGCGTTTGCCCGGCGCATCGCGCTTCGGGCATGATCGCGGATTGACCGGAGGACACCGATGAAAAGCAGGATCGACGAGCTGCTCGAGCGCATTGCCGCCTTGCAGGAAGAACTCGACGGCGAATACCGCCAGGCGCGCGAGGACTGGGCGCGCAAGAAGGCCGAGCTGGCCGACGAATTCGCCCGCCAGCAGCGGCGCTACAAGACCGGCCTGTTCCGTTTCCTGATCCGCTCGCGGCTGCTGGTGATCCTCACCGCGCCGGTGATCTACGCCGGCTGGATTCCCTTCCTGCTGATGGACCTGTTCGTCACCGTCTACCAGCACATCTGTTTCCGCGTCTATCGCATTCCGCGGGTGCGCCGCGCCGACTACATCGTCTTCGACCGCGCCGACCTGCCCTACCTGAACCTGGTCGAGAAGTTCAACTGCTTCTATTGTTCCTACGGCAACGGCGTCGCCGCCTACACCCGCGAGATCGCCGCGCGGACCGAGCAGTACTGGTGTCCGATCAAGCATGCGCGGCGGATCCGGGCGGCGCACGACCGCTATCCGAAGTTCTTCGACTACGGCGATGCCGAGGCCTTCCAGCAGGGGCTGAACCGGCTGCGCCGCCAGTACGACGACGCCGAGGAAACGCGGGCGCCCGGGCGCCCCGCCGACGACTAGGCCTTGCGCCCGAACAGGCCGCGCACGGCTTCCTGGAGGTCGGCCGGCAGGATCACCAGCTTGGCGTTGTCCTTCTCGCCAAGGCGTTCCATCGCCGCGATGTATTTCTCGCCGAGCAGGTAGGCGGTCGGTCCGGTCTGCTCGCCGATCGCCGAACTGACCCGGCGGATCGCCTCGGCCGAGGCCTCGGCCAGCATCACCTGGGCGTTGGCGTCGCGCTTGGCCGATTCGAGGCGGGCTTCCGCTTCCAGGATCGCCGACTGCTTGGCGCCTTCCGACTTGGTCACCACCGCCTTGCGCTCGCGCTCGGCGGCGGCCTGCATTTCCATCGCCTTCTGCATCGATTGCGACGGCTTGATGTCCTGGATCTCGACCGACTTCACCGTCAGCCCCCAGTCGATCGCCTCGTCGGCGATGCTCTCGCGCAGCCGGGCCTTGATCTTGTCGCGCGACGACAGCGCCTCGTCGAGTTCCATCTCGCCGACGATCGAGCGCAGCGTGGTCATGATCAGGTTGCGGATCGCCTCGGAGAAGTCGGTGACGCCATAGACCGCCTTGACCGGGTCGGTGACCTTGACGAAGGCGATGGCGTTGGTCAGGATCACCGCGTTGTCGCGGGTGATCACTTCCTGCTCCTGGACGTCGAGGATGATGTCCTTGGTGATCAGCTGGTAGGCGATGCGGTCGATGTAGGGGATGACCACGTTGAGGCCCGGCTTGAGCGTGCCGTGGTACTTGCCCAGGCGCTCGACGATCCACTCCTCGCCCTGCGGCACGATGCGCACGCCCTTGGCGATGGTGACGACGACGAAGGCAAGCAGCGCGAGGGCGACGACGAATCCGGCTTCCATGGAAAACTCCCTTCAGTTTTTGACGACTTTCAGATAACTGCCCTCGACGGCGACGACGCGCACCCGCTCGCCGGCGGCAATCGCGCTGTCGGCCAGGCAGACCCACTCGTCGGCGCCGAGCAGCGGCCGCTGGAAACGCACGCGGCCTTTCTGGAATGGTTCGATGGCGCCGACCAGCAGGCCGATCTCGCCGATCGCCTCGCCGTCGGCGGTGCCGCTCCGGGTCGCCTGCTGCGCCTTGCGGAAGACGCGGAACCAGAGCACGGTCATCGCCAGCGAGGCGGCGATCCAGCACAGCAGCTGGGCGGTCACCGGCAGGCCGGGGGCGAGCAGCAGGAGCAGCCCGACGAGCAGCGCGCCGAGGCCGAACCAGATGACGTAGAAGGCCGGAACGGCCAATTCGGCGAGGACCAGGGCGAGACCGCCGACGATCCAGTGCCACCATTGAGGTTGCATGACGATGTCCATGCCGTCGAGTATTTCGGGTTTGTCGGCCGCGGTCAAGGCGGCCTTTGGTTTTTACGGATCAACGGCGGTCGACCGTCGGATTAGAATCGGCCGATGCATACCGTCCTCCTGCTCCTTCCCGATTTCGCGCTGATCCTGCTCGGCGCTGCCATCCGCCGCTGGATGCACCTCGGCGACCATTTCTGGAGCGGGGTCGAGAAGCTGGTCTATTTCATCCTCTTCCCGGCGCTGCTGGTCAACGCCATCATGCGCACCCGGCTCGACCTCGGCGCCGCCGTGCCGCTGCTCGTCACCGCCTTCGCCGCGATGGCCGCCGGCATGCTCCTCGGGCTCTTGCCCAGGCTGTGGCTGCGCATGCCCGAGCTGCGCTTCGCCTCGATGTTCCAGTGCGCCTACCGCTTCAATTCCTACATCGCGCTGGCGGTTGCCGGGATGCTCTTCGGCAGTCCGGGCATCGCCACCATGGGGCTGATCGTCGGTGCCGCGGTGCCTTTCGCCAACCTGGTCTCGGTGTGGATGCTGGCGCGCCACGGCGAGGTCGGCCTGTGGCGCGAAGTGGCGCGCAATCCGCTGATCTGGGCGACCGCCGGCGGTTTCCTGCTCAACCTCGCCGGCTTCCTGCCGCCGGCGCCGCTGCAGGCTTTCCTCGGGCGGCTGGCCGATGCCTCGATCGCCCTCGGCCTGATCGCCGTCGGCGCCGCCCTGCGTCTCGACGGCACCGCCGGCGCCCGCTTCTTCTCCGGCTGGCTGCTCGCCGTCAAGCTGCTGGCCTTGCCGCTGATCGCCGTCGTCGTCGGCCGCGCGGTCGGCCTGTCGGGGCTCAACTTTCAGGTTGTCGTGCTGTTCGCCGCGCTACCGACGGCGTCGTCGGCCTACATCCTGGCGATGCGCATGGGCGGCGACGGGCGCAGCGTCGCCTGGCTGATCTCGGCGAGCACGCTGGCGGCGATGCTCAGCCTGCCGCTGTGGGCGGCCTGGCTGATCGGCTGAAAAAACCTATTTTTTCGCGGTCGACCGTCGACCTTTCGGTTTTTCCGCGGCCGCCGCCGCCGCGGCTTCGGCGGCCTTGGCCTGCTGTGCCTGGACCGCGGCCTCGGCATTCTGCTGCAACTGCTCGCGCATCTGCTGCATCATCTGCCACGGCCACAGCGCCGCTTCCGAGAGCGCGCCGGGGGCGGCTTCGGCTGCCGGCGGTGCGGCCTCGGCCGGTGCTTCGTTGATCTTGCGGGCGGCGTCGGAAGCCATCTGGCCCATCGCCTGCACGGTGCTCACCGTGGTCCGCTGCATCTCGAGTCCCTGGATGGTCATCTGCAGCATCGACAGGTTCATCCGCAGCCAGCCTTCCACCGCCTTCAGGTCCTTGATACGCTTGTCGAGTTCTTCCAGGTCGAAGGTCGGTGCGACCATGCCGGGGAGCGAGAAACCCATGTTGCCCCACATGCTGCGCATGAAGTTGAGCGGATCGTGTGCTTGTTCGTCGGCCATCTCTCTCTCCCAAGGGTTGGATGCGATGATCTTAAACCACTTGGGCGACGCAAAATGATAAATTAGCGCCTGTTATGAAAAGGGGATAAAAATGCTCAAGCTGTTGGTGGTGGAAGATCACGCCCTGGTCCGCGAAGGCCTGGTCGGCTTGCTGGCGCAGATCGAGGAGGGCGCCCAGGTGTTCGACAGTGCCGATTTCGAGAGCGCCCTGGCGGTGCTCGACAACGAGGGCGATTTCGACCTGGTTCTGCTCGATCTGGCGCTGCCCGGCATCGACGGTTTCGCCGGGCTCGACATCCTGCGTCGCCGCTACCCGGCGATGCCGGTGGCGGTGGTCTCGGCCTTCGACGACCAGCCGACGGTGACGCGGGTGATCAACCTCGGCGCCTCCGGTTTCATCCCCAAGGCGCTCAATGGCGAATGCCTGCTCCGCGCGGTGCGCGAAGTGCTCGCCGGCAACATCTTCCGGCCCAGCGGCCAGACCGCCGCCCGCCTCGACGACGCGATCCCGGTGCCGCCGTCGAGCGTCAATGTCCGGCCCGAGGAAATCGGCCTCACCGACCGTCAGGCGCAGGTGCTCTGCCTGATGGTCCGGGGCCTGTCGAATCGCGATATCGCCGAGCAGCTGGAACTCTCCGAAGGCACCGTCAAGATCCACGCGACCGCGGTATTCAAGGCGCTCGGGGTGAACAGCCGGACCCAGGCGCTGGTCACCGCGGCCCGCTACGGCATCGATTTCAGCGACGTTTTCTAGGCCCCGCCGACCGGGCCGCGCACCGCGCTGGCGCGCAGCAGAGCGCGCAGGCGGGCCGGACGCAGCGGCAGCGTCAGGTGGTGGGCGCCGGCGGGTAGTGCAGCGGCTTCGCCACCGAGGACGATCAGCGCCATGTCCGGATCGAGGTCGGGAATCGCCTCGGCGGTGCAGATGACGATGCAGTCGCTGCGCAGGCGTTCGACCGACTGGCGGTCGCCGGCGCTGGTTTCGTAGGACCACGAATCGACCAGTTTGCGGCAGCCGGCAAGAACCTCCGGATCGCCGACGAAATGGACCTGGCCGGCACTGCGTCGGGTCGCCTGCGGCGTGCTGCTGCTCGCCGCGGCGCGTTCGACGCGCAGGCCGAAGGTGGTGCCGCTGCCGATCTGCGAAGCCAGCGTCACCTCGATGCCGAGCCCCTTGGCCAGGCGTTCGACGATCGACAGGCCGAGGCCGAGACCGCCGTCCTGCTCGCGGGCGACGTTGGCGACCTGGAAGAACTCGGCGAAGATCGCCGCCCGGTATTCGCGGGCAATGCCGATACCGCTGTCGCGAACTTCGATGCGCACGTCGCCGCCGGCGATGCGGGCGCCGAGCAGGACGCTGCCGCCGCTCGGCGTGTAGCGCAGCGCGTTGGAAAGCAGGTTGCCGATCATCCGTTCAAGCAGGCGCGGGTCGCTGCGCACGTACAGCCGGGTCGGCCGGACGCGCAGGCGCAGCCCGTGCGCCTCGGCCTGGCGGCGGAAGGCATCGTGCAGGTGACGGAAGACGGTGTCGAGCGGGAAGCTCTGGATGTCGGCGCGGACGCCGTCGATGTCGAGCCGGGAAATGTCGAGCAGGGCGTTGAGCATGTCGCCGAGCGTCTGCGTCGAGGCGGAAATCTGCTCGGCGATGCGCGGCACCTCGCGCAAGCGCCCGGCGCTGGCCTGGCGCAACAGATCGGTGGTGAACAGCGAGAGGGCGTGCAGCGGCTGCCGCAGGTCATGGCTGGCGGCGGCGAGGAAGCGGCTCTTGGCGGCATTGGCGCGCTCGGCCGCATTCTTTTCGGCGGCCAGCGCCGACGTCGCGAGGTCGATGCGGCCTTCGAGCTGGTCGCGGCTTTCGGCCAGCGCCTCGGTCATCGCCCGCAGGTCGCGGACCTGGCGGCGGACGAGCAGGGCGCCGAAGAAGAGCAGGGTGGCGAGCAGGGTGCCGAGCGTGCCGATCTCGAACAGGCGGTTGCGCCAGTTGGCGAGCACCGCATCGGTCGGGATGATCGCCACCATCCGCAGATCTGAAAAACCGGGGACCGGCGATGCCGAGATCAGCAGCCCGTTGCCGCGGGCCAGGCCGGTTTCCGGCAGCAGGCCGGCCGGGCGGCCGTTGAACAGGATGTCGCCGGCGGCCCGGCCGAGGATGCCCGAGTTCGGGCTGAGGTCGGCCGGCCGGCAGGAGGCGATGACTTCGCCGCGCAGGTTGGTGAGGACCGCGTCGAAGTCGTCGGACAAGCGGTTGGCCCAGCAGAAATCCTGCATGTAGCCCGGTTCGATGGCGGCAAAGGCGGCGCCGGCGAAGCGCAGGTCGGGGCCGTTCAGGCGATGGGCGATGGCGTAGGTATAGCGGCCGGAATTGCGTCCGACGTAGGGGCCGTAGGTGGCCCATGGGGCACCTTCCTCGAGGGCGCGGAAATAGGGGCGGTCGCGGACGTTGATCGCCGGCGGCGGGAAATAGGTCGAGATGAAGCGCTGGTTGCCCAGATGGTCGAAGACGATCAGGTCGCGCAACTGCGGCATCGCCCGCGAGTGGCGCTGGGCGATGTACTCCCAGCCGCGCGCCGGGGTCCAGTCGGGCCAGTTGTTGCGGTTGTTCGAGAGATCGGTGGCGACTTCCTTGACCAGCACGTCGACGGCCTCGAACGAGCGGGCGGTGTGCTCGGCCATCATCACCGAGAATTGCTGCAGGCGCTTTTCGCCGCTGTCGATGTCGCGCTGGTAGGACAGCGTCAGGTCGATCAGGAAAACCAGCAGGACCGTCAGCGTGCCGGCCAGGGCGACGATCAGGGCGAGCTTTTCCGGCTTGCGGGTGAGCACCATCGGCGTCAGATCCGGTAGCAGTAGAGCGGTCGCGGCGGCGTGCAGGCGACGTCGATGACGAAATCCGGCGCGATCCCGGGGACCGGGAAGCTGTTGCTGACGAACAGGCTGCCCGGGCGCATCTCGGCGCGGGCCTTTTCCCACAGCTTGGGCATCGGTACCGGCGAGAGGAAGGCATAGACCAGGTCGTAGTCGGCCAGCGGCATCTGCCACAGGTCTTCCCAGCGCCAGTGCAGGTTGGGCCGGCCAACGCCGAGGACGAGGCCGGCCAGCCAGGTCAGCGGGGCGTTTTCGGCACCGGTGAAGTGCTTGTCCGGCCAGCGGTCGGCGAGCGGGATCATGGTGCTGCCGACGCCGGCGCCGAGGTCGACGATGCGCTCGCATTCTTCCTTGCCGATCAGCTCGTCGAGCGCGGCGACGGTTTCGCGGTTGGACAGGTAGAGCGGAACCTGGCCGGAGAGCGCGCCGCGATAGACGAGCAGGAGCAGGACGAAGCCGAGCAGGAACCAGCCGGGCGGGATGGCCAGCGTGTAGGTGGTCCAGACTGCCGGCATGAACAGCGCGTGGATCAGCCGCCACCACCACGGCTGGCGCGAGATCGTCGCCAGCGCCAGGGCGACGGCGCCGATCAGCAGGCTGGTCTGGCGCCAGGGCATGGCTTCCGCGGTCCAGCCGTAGTAGGGCCAGGCGAGCGAGAGGACGAGGATGACGGCGGCGCCCTGGAGGGCGAACTGGCGGGCGGGAGTCGATGACATGGCGTGATTTTAAGGGAAATATGCCGGGCAGTTGGCCGGCTTTGGCGGCGCGCCGGTTTTTGCCCGAATTTTGCGGTCGACCGTCAAATCGGGGTGTTTTTCAGGCGTCGCCGAGCAGCTCGCGCAGCAGTGCGATGAAGGCGGTGGTGCGTGCCGGCAGCAGGCGGCGGCCGGGCGTCACGCACCACAGGGTGACGCTGGGCAGCGACCACTCGGGGAGGACGCGGCGGAGCAGTCCATCGGCAACCAGGCGCTGGGCGAAGCGCTCGGTCAGGCCGGCGATGCCCAGGCCGTGCGCCGCCAGTTCGCGCTGCAGGGCCGGCGAATTGGCCGCCAGCGGACCGTCGGGGACCCGCTCCCAGGTCGCCTCGGCGCGGCTCAGGCGCCACGGCAGCGGCTCGCCGTTACCGCTGATCAGGCCGAGACAGACGTGCGCCGAGAGCGCGTCGGGACTGGCCGGTTCGCCGTAGCGGGCGAGGTAGGCCGGGCTGGCGTAGAGGCCGTTGCCGAGCGCGCAGATGCGCCGGGCGACCAGCGCGTTGTCGTCGGGCAGACGGGCGGCGGCGCGGATGGCCAGGTCGAAGCGCTCGCCGACGAGGTCGACGCGGCGCGGCGAGAGGTCGAGCTCGAGCCGGACTTCCGGGTAGGCGGCAGCGTACTGGAGCAGCAGCCGGGTCAGGTCGAGCTCGACGAAGTCGGGCGGCATCGACACGCGCAGCACGCCGCGCGGCGTCGCCTGGCGGTGCTGGGCGATCGCCGTCGCCGCCTCGGCCTCTTCGCGCAGGCGGCGGGCATGCTCGAGGATGCGTTCGCCGAATTCGGTCAGCGCCAGCCGGCGCGTGCTGCGTGTCAGCAAGCGTTCGCCGAGTCGTGCCTCGAGTGCCGACAGCCGGCGCGACACGGTCGACCGCGGCAGCCCGCTCAGCTCGCCGGCACGGGCGAAGCTGCCGCTGTCGGCGATCAGCGCGAACAGCATCAGGTCGTTGGCGTCGAGGTGCATGGACTTTGATTGTTGCATGAATGGAACAATGATACCCATATCGACGGCTTCTGGTGCGAAGGTGTTCCCAATAAGATGGCTTCCATGGTCGCGGCAACGCCGGGGCCGCCCTCAACCCCACGGAGAAAAACCATGAACATCCTGCAGATCAATGCCAGCGCCCGTTCCGCCGGCGCCAACTCGACCCGCCTCGCCGACGCCGTCACCGCCCGCCTGCGGGCACAGCATCCGGACGCCGTCGTCCAGTTGCGCGACCTTGCCGCCGCGCCGCATCCGGTACTCGACGAACCGGCCCTCGCCGCGCTGTTCACCCCGGCCGAGCAGCGCACGCCGGAACAGGCCGCCCGCATCGCCCTCGACGACGCGCTGATCGCCCAGGTCCAGGGCGTGGACGTCATCGTCCTCGGCGTGCCGATGTACAACTTCGGCGTGCCCGTGCAGCTGAAGACCTGGATCGACGCGATCGCCCGCGCCGGCGTCACCTTCCGCTACACCGCCAACGGTCCGGAAGGCCTGCTCAAGGGCAAGAAGGTCTATGTCGCGCTGGCCCGCGGCGGTCTTTACCGCGATACCCCGGCCGATTCGCAGGTGCCTTACCTGAAGAGCGTGCTCGCCTTCCTCGGCATGAGCGACGTCGAGTTCATCTACGCCGAAGGCCTGGCGATGGGCGCCGACGCCGCGGCCAGCGCCTTTGCCGAAGCCGACCGCCAACTCGATCAACTTTTCGCCTGAACCCCGGTCTGACCGGACAGGCAGAACCAGGAGAAAACACCATGAGCCACCAGCTTCGCAGCGTCGAACGCCTGGTCCAGGGACGCCCGACGTCGGACGGCGCCGGCGTCCGCCTGACCCGGGTACTGACCCAGAACCTGCAGCGTCGCCTCGATCCCTTCCTGATGCTCGACGCGTTCGCCAACGAGAATCCGGAGGATTACATCGGCGGTTTCCCCGATCATCCGCACCGCGGTTTCGAGACGATCACCTACATGCTCGCCGGCCGCATGCGCCACCGCGACAGCGCCGGCAACGAGGGCCTGCTCGGGCCGGGCGGCATGCAGTGGATGGTCGCCGGCAGCGGCCTGATCCATTCCGAACTGCCGGAGCAGGAGGCCGGGCTGATGGAAGGCTTCCAGCTGTGGCTGAACCTGCCGGCGGCGGCCAAGATGACCCCGCCCAATTACCGCGATGTGCCGGCGGCGGCGATTCCCGAGTACGTCACCGCCGACGGCGTCGGCGTGCGCGTCATCGCCGGGCGCAGCGGCGATGTCGCCGGCGCCGTCGAACGGCCGCTCACCGAGCCGCTCTACCTCGACCTGCACCTGCCTGCCGGCAGCCGTTTCACGGCGCCGGTGGCGGCCGGGCACAACGCATTCGCCTACGTCTATCGCGGCAGTGTCGACATCGCATCGACCACGGTCGACGCCCGTCACATGGCAATTCTCGCCAACGACGGCGATGCGGTCGAGTTCGTCGCCGCGGCCGAGGCCCGCCTGATCCTGGTCGCCGGCCGGCCGCTCGGCGAACCGATCGCCCAGTACGGTCCGTTCGTGATGAACACCGCCGAGCAGATCGAGCAGACGCTGCGCGACTACCGCGACGGCAAGTTCGAGGCGGCCGTGGTGCAGGCGCTGTAAGGCCGGCGGCGCACGGGGTGCCGCCGGGCATCCCGTTTGACTACAATGGCCCGGTTTTTCCTTCGGCCGGTCCATGAACCACGACATCCTGATCGTTTTCGCGCTGCTCGGCGCCAGCGTCTTCGCTTTCGTCATCAACCGGCCGCGGATGGATGCGGTGGCGCTGCTGGCGCTGCTCGGCCTGATCCTGTCCGGTATCCTCAGTGTTGACGAGGCACTGGCCGGTTTCAGCGAGCCGAGCGTGATCCTGATCGCTGCCTTCTTCGTCATCGGCGAGGCGCTGGTCCGCACCGGCGTCGCCTTCCGTGTCGGCGACTGGCTGGTCGGCCGGGCCGGCAACAGCGAGGTGCGCCTGCTGGTGCTGCTGATGCTGGCGGTCGCCGGGCTCGGCTCGGTGATGAGTTCGACCGGCGTGGTCGCCATCTTCATCCCGGTGGCGCTCGGCATCGCCGCGCGGATCGGCGTCGCGCCCGGCCGGCTGATGATGCCGCTGGCCTTCGCCGGGCTGATCAGCGGCATGCTGACGCTGGTCGGCACGCCGCCGAACATGGTCATCAACAGCGAGCTGGCGCGCGCCGGCCACGCCGGTTTCGCCTTCTTCGACTTCACCCCGATGGGGCTGGTCATCCTCGTTCTCGGGGTCGGCTACATGGTCGCGGTCCGTCGCCGGCTGGCGGCGACGGTTGCGCCCGACGGCCAGGCGCCGACGCGTCGCCGGCTGCTCGACCTGGCCGCCGACTACGCGCTGCTCGGGCGTGCCCGTCGCCTGCAGGTGATGCCCGGCTCGCCGCTGATCGGCCATACGCTGGGCAGCATGCAGCTGCGCAAGCGCTTCGGCGCCAACGTCATCGCCATCGAGCGTCAGCGCAAGTTCGGCAACGACATGCTGAGCACCTCGGCGAACCGGGAAATTGCCTGCGACGACGTGTTGACCGTGGACTTCGTCCATCCCGAGCTCGACCTGGTCCGCTTCTGCAGCGAAATGCACCTGCACCAGCTGGCTTTCCGCCAGGATTACTTCAGCGACACCTCGCGCGAGCTCGGGCTGGCCGAAGTGCTGGTGCCGCCGGGCTCGGGGCTGATCGGCAAGTCGATCCTCGAACTGCGCATGCGCTCGCAGCGCGGGATCAACGTCGTCGGCCTGCGCCGCCGCGGACGCCCGCTCGGCGACGGCCTGCTCGAGCAGAAGCTGCGCATCGGCGACACCCTGCTGATTGCCGGTACCTGGAAGGCGATCCGCCTGCTGACGACGCAGGCCCAGGATTTCCTCGTCCTGACGCTGCCGGCCGAGATCGCCGAAGCGGCCCCGGCGGCGCGGCGGGCGCCGTTCGCGCTGCTCAGCCTGGCGATCACGGTCGGCCTGATGATCGGCGGGGTCGTGCCCAACGTCGTCGCTGCGCTGATCGGCTGCATGCTGATGGGCGCCTTCCGCTGCATCGACATGGCCGGTGCCTACCGGGCGATCCACTGGCAGAGCCTGATCCTGATCGTCGGCATGCTGCCCTTCGCGCTCGCCCTGCAGAAAACCGGCGGCATCGCGCTGATCGTCGACGCGCTGCTCGGCGTCACCGGCACCGCCTCGCCGCGCCTGGTGCTGGCCAGCCTGTTCGCGCTGACCGCGCTGGTCGGGCTGTTCATCTCGAACACGGCGACGGCGGTGCTGATGGCGCCGATCGGCATCGGCCTGGCGGCGCAGCTCGGCGTCTCGCCGCTGCCCTTTGCCATGACCGTCGCCCTGGCCGCTTCGGCGGCTTTCATGACGCCGGTGTCGTCGCCGGTGAATACCCTGGTGATCGGACCAGGGCATTACCGGTTTGTCGACTTCGTCAGGATCGGCGTGCCCTTCACGCTGCTGGTGATGGCCGTCTGCGTGCTCCTGCTGCCCGTGCTTTTCCCCTGGTGAGGCTCAGCCCGGGCGGCGGCTGCGGGCCGTCGCCGCGGCCTGCGCGCGGACCGGCCCGAAGCCGCGCACTTCCGCCGGCCAGGCGGCCAGCGCCAGGCGTTGCGGACCGGGCGACAGCGTTGGCAGGCGGCTGAGGTCGGCTTCGTAGTCGGCCAGCAGCTGCCGGTCGAGTCGGGCTTCCTCGCCCTGGCGCCAGGGGTCGAGCCAGCTGCCGCGCAGGCCGCGGGCCTTGGCCAGCAGGCGCAGCGCCGGCAGCAGCCAGGGGCCGAAGCGCAGCTTGCGCGGCCGGCCGTCCGGGCCGGGGCGGGCCAGTCCCGGCGGCGCCAGGTGGAAGGCGAGCTTGCCGCCGCTGAAGGTATCGCCGAGGCGCTGCAGGAAATCGCCCTGCGTATACAGTCGGGCGACTTCCCAGGCGTCCTTGGGCGCGAGCAGGCGCGCGTACTGCTCGGCCACCGTGCGCGTCAGCGCCTCATCGCCGAGGGCGCGGATGGCGGCGACGCGCTGCCTGTAGCGTTCGGCCAGCGCCGCGTCCTGGTAGGCGGTGAGGTGGGCGGCGCGGTGGGCGATCAGTTCGTCGAGGCTCATTTCCCGGCGCGGCTGCTTTTGCGGCCCGGCGATTTTTTCGACTTTCTGCCGGTCGACCGCAAGACGCCGGCCCCAGAGGAAGGCCTGGCGGTTGGCAGCGATGGCCGTACCGTTGAGTTCGATGGCGCGGTCGAGCGAGGCCGCCGATACCGGCACCAGCCCCTTCTGCCAGGCGTAGCCGAGGAGCAGGGCGCCGGCGAACAGGGTGTCGCCGAGCAGGCGTTCGGCGAGGTGCTGGGCGTCGAGGAAATCGACGGCGTCGGCGCCGAGGGTGTCGGTCAGCTGCTTCTGCAGGCCGGCCTGCGGGAAGCGCCAGTCGCGGTTGCGGGTGAATTCGGCGGTCGGTGTGTCGGTGCTGCTGACCACGGCGCGCGTCTTGCCTTCGAGCATTTTCGCCAGGGCGTCGCTGCTGGCGCTGACCACCAGGTCGCCGCCGAGGATGGCGTGCGCTTCGCCGGTGGCGATGCGGGCGGCGTGGATGTCCTCGGGCCGGTCGGCGATGCGCAGGTGCGAGAAGACGGCGCCGTACTTCTGCGCCAGCCCGGTCATGTCCAGCGTCGACACGCCCTTGCCGTCGAGGTGGGCGGCCATGCCGATCAGTGCGCCGAGGGTGATCGTGCCCTGACCGCCGACGCCGGTGATGATCAGGTTCCAGGGGGTTTTGGTGGACGGTAGTGAAGGCGCCGGCAAAATCGGCCAGTTTTCATGGTCGACCGTGGGATTCTGTTTCTTCAGCGTGCCACCCTCGACGGTGACGAAACTCGGGCAGAAGCCCTTCAGGCAGGACAAATCCTGGTTGCAGGCGGACTGGTTGATGCGCCGCTTGCTGCCGAAATCGGTGTCGACCGGTTCGACCGACAGGCAGTTGGACTGCACCGAGCAGTCACCGCAGCCTTCGCAGACGGCCTCGTTGATGAAGGCACGCTGCGTCGCCGCCGGCATCTTGCCGCGCTTCCTGCGCCGGCGCGCTTCGGTAGCGCAGACCTGGTCGTAGATGAGGACCGAGACGCCGGGGTATTCGCGCAGCTCGCGCTGCACGGCGTCGAGCTCGTCGCGGTGGCGGACGGGGACGTTCGGGGCGAGATCGCTGATCTCGGCGTATTTCTCCGGCTCGGCGGCGACGATGACCATTTTGCCGACGCCTTCGGCCTCCAGTTGCCGCGTGATGCGGGCGACGCTGAGGACGCCGTCCACCGGCTGGCCGCCGGTCATGGCGACGGCGTCGTTGTAGAGGATCTTGTAGGTGATCGGCACTTTCGCCGCGATGGATTGCCGTATGGCGAGCAGGCCGCTGTGGAAATAAGTGCCGTCGCCGAGGTTGGCGAAGATGTGCTTTTCCTCGGTGAATGGCGCCTGGCCGACCCAGGGCACGCCTTCGCCACCCATGTGAGTGAAGGTCGAGGTTTGCCGATCCATCCAGGTCACCATGTAATGGCAGCCGATGCCGGCGACGGCGCGCGAGCCGTCCGGGACTTTGGTGGAGGTGTTGTGCGGGCAGCCGGAGCAGAAGTGCGGCTTGCGCTCGGCGAGCACGACCGGCATCTTCGCCACCTGTTGCTTGGCTTCCAGCATCTTCAGGCGGGCGGCGATGGCCGGCGAAGTGAAGAAGCGGTCGATGCGCTGGGCGATGACGCGGGCGATGCTCGCTACCGGCAGTTCGCCGGCGGCCGGCAGCAGCCAGTCGCTGTGCGCCAGGTAGCCGGCGTCGCCAGCGGTCCACTCGCCTTTTTCGTCGAATTTGCCGACGATGCGCGGGCGCACGTCGTCGCGCCAGTTGTACAGCTCTTCCTTGAGCTGATATTCGAGCAGCTGGCGCTTCTCTTCGACGACGAGGATTTCCTCCAGGCCTTCGGCGAAGTGGCGCACGCCTTCCGGCTCCAGCGGCCAGACCATGCCGACCTTGTACAGGCGGATGCCGATCTGCGCGGCCAGGGCGTCGTCGATGCCGAGTTCATCCAAAGCCTGGCGCACATCGAGATAGCTTTTCCCGGCGGTGAGAATGCCGAGGCGCGGGGCCGGCGAGTCGATGACCACGCGGTCCAATTTGTTCGCCCTGCAGTAGGCCAGCGCCGCGTAGAGCTTGTGGTTGAGCAGGCGCGCTTCCTGCACCAGCGGCGGGTCCGGCCAGCGGATGTTGAGGCCGTCGGGCGGCAGGGAAAAATCGCTCGGAATCCTGATATCTACCGCTGCGGCATCGATATTCACCGAGGCCGAGGTTTCGACCGTGTCGGCCAGCGCCTTGAACGCCACCCAGCAGCCTGAATAGCGGCTCATCGCCCAGCCGTGCAGGCCGAAGTCGAGGTATTCCTGCACGTTGGCCGGGTAGAGCACCGGCATCATCACCGCCTTGAAGACATGCTCGGTCTGGTGCGGCAGGGTCGACGACTTGGCCGCGTGGTCGTCGCCGGCGATGACCAGCACGCCGCCGAACTTGGCCGAACCGGCGGCATTGGCGTGGCGGAAGACGTCGCCGCAGCGATCGACGCCCGGCCCCTTGCCGTACCACATGGCGAAGACGCCGTCGTATTTGGCGCCGGGAAACAGGCCGACCTGCTGGCTGCCCCAGACGGCGGTGGCGGCGAGGTCTTCATTGACGCCGGGCTGGAAGGTGATCTGGTGCTCGGCGAGATGCTGCTTGGCTTGCCACAGGCCGAGATCGAGGTTGCCGAGCGGGCTGCCGCGATAGCCGGAAACGAAGCCGGCGGTATTGAGCCCGGCGGCGAGGTCGCGCTCGCGCTGCAGCATGGGCAGGCGGATCAGCGCCTGGGTGCCGGTCAGGAAGACGCGGCCGGTGTTGCGGGTGTACTTCTCGTCCAGCGTCGCGGATACCGACGCCGGCAAATCGGGCTTGCCCATTTTTGTCTCCGTTTTTTTCGGTCTTGTGGACCGGTTGCTGTGTTCCCGCGACACCGGGGTGGTGGTGTGCGGGAATTGGAGCTTGGAGTATCGGGGCGGGAGGATGGTTCGCGCAAGAGGGGCGGCGGAGCGCCCCGGCGCTAGGGCAGTATCTTGCCGGGGTTGAGCAGTTGCTGCGGGTCGAGTGCCTGTTTCAGGGCGCGCATCACGTCGACGGCGACGTCGCCGTGCTCCTTGGCCAGGTACTTGCGCTTGCCCAGCCCGATGCCGTGTTCGCCGGTGCAGGTGCCTTCCATGGCGATGGCGCGGTCCACGACGCGGCTGCTGATCCAGGCCGCCTCGTCCATTTCCTTCGGATTGTCGGGGTCGACCAGGACGACGAGGTGGAAATTGCCGTCGCCGACGTGGCCGAACAGCGCGATCGGGATCGAGACCCGGGCGATGTCTTCGTTGGTTGCGGCAATGCACTCGGCCAGCCGCGAGATCGGCACGCAGACGTCGGTCGGGAAGCAGCGGCAGCCGGGCTTGAGCTGCAGGCAGGCGAAATAGGCGTCGTGGCGGGCCTGCCACAGGCGGCTGCGGTCTTCCGGCCGGGTCGCCCATTCGAAGTTGGCGCCGCCCAGTTCGCCGGCGATGGCCTGCACGGTTTCCGCCTGTTCCTCGACGCCGGCCGGGCTGCCGTGGAATTCGAAAAACAGCGTCGGCGCCTCGGCCAGCGTGGTCTTGCTGAACTTGTTGATGGCCTGCAGCGAGAGCGTGTCGAGCAGTTCGATGCGCGCCACCGGCACGCCGAGCTGGATGGTCTGGATCACCGTCTGCACGGCCGACTCGATGTCGGGGAAGGTGCACACCGCGGCCGAGATGGCTTCGGGAATCGGGTAGAGCTTGACGGTCAGCTCGGCCATGATGCCGAGCGTGCCTTCCGAGCCGACCAGCAGGCGGGTCAGGTCGTAGCCGGCCGAGGACTTGCGGGCGCGGCCACCGGTCTGCATGACGCGGCCGTCGGCGAGTACCGTCGTGGTCGCCAGCACGTTGTCCTTCATCGTGCCGTAGCGTACGGCATTGGTGCCCGAGGCGCGCGTTGCCGCCATGCCGCCGATGGTCGCGTCGGCGCCCGGATCGATGGGGAAAAACAGCCCCGTGCCTTTCAGGGCGTTGTTGAGCTGCATGCGCGTGACGCCGGCCTGCACCGTGGCGTCGCCGTCCTCGGCGTGGATGGCCAGTACCTGGTTCATGCCCGAGAGGTCGAGCGAGATGCCGCCCTGCGGCGCCAGCACATGGCCTTCGACCGAGCTGCCGACGCCGTAGGGAATGATCGGCACGCCGTGCTCGGCGCAGAGTTTGACGGTTAACACGATTTCTTCGAGGTTTTCCGCATGCACCACGGCCTGCGGCGGTTGCGGCTGGTGTACGGATTCGTCGCGGCCGTGTTGCAGGCAGGTCGATTCGCCTTGCGAGAAGCGGTTGCCGAAACGCTCGGCAAGGGCCTGGCGGAGGGTGTCGGGAAGGGCTTGTTTCATGGTCTTGGCGGTGGTCGGCGGAGGCCGAACGCTATCACACTCCTGCCGGCCCGCGACAGCCGCGGCAATGGGGGAAAATTCGTCTTGACGATGGCTTACTTAAGTGAGCAGAATCGACACCTGCTGTTTTGCCCCTTCCCCCTCGAATACAGGAGAACCACCGATATGCAAGCGAAGCTTTCCGTAGTTGCTCTTTCCGTTGCTGCCGCCTTTGCCCTTTCCGCCTGCGGCGAGAAGGAAGCCCCGGCGCCCGTCGCTGCTCCCGCTGCCCCGGCCGAAAAACCGGTGGTCGTCGTCAAGCTCGGCCATGTCGCGCCGATGACCGGCCCGCAGGCTCACCTGGGCAAGGATAACGAAAGCGGTGCCGTGCTTGCAGTCGAGGAACTGAACGCGCAAGGCCTCGAAATCGGCGGCGCCAAGGTCAAGTTCGAACTGGTCTCGGAAGACGACCAGGCCGATCCGAAGCAGGGCACGATCGTCGCCCAGAAGCTGGTCGATGCCAAGGTCAACGGCGTCGTCGGCCACCTCAACTCGGGAACCACGATCCCGGCCTCCAAGCTTTACGCCGATGCCGGTCTGCCGCAGGTCTCGCCGTCGGCGACCAACCCGAAGTACACCCAGCAGGGCTTCGCCACCGCCTTCCGCGTGATGGCCAACGACGTCCAGCAGGGCAAGGTGCTCGGCGAGTTCGCCGTCAAGCAGGGCGTCAAGACGGTGGCCATCATCGATGACCGCACCGCCTACGGCCAGGGCCTCGCCGACGAATTCCGCAAGGCCGCCGAAGCGGCCGGCCTGAAGGTCGTCGCCAACGAGTACACCAACGACAAGGCGACCGACTTCAAGGCGATCCTGACCAAGATCAAGTCGACCAAGGCCGAGCTGGTCTTCTACGGCGGCATGGACGCCCAGGGTGGCCCGCTGGTCAAGCAGATGAAGGATCTCGGCATCAAGGCCAAGTTCCTCGGCGGCGACGGCGTGTGTACGCCGGAGTTCATGAAGCTCGGCGGCCCGGCTGCCGACGGCCAGTTCTGCTCGCTGCCGGGCATGCCGCTCGAACAGCTGGCCAAGGGTCCGGAGTTCAAGAGCAAGTTCACCACCAAGTTCGGCTATGAAATCCAGCTCTACGCGCCGAACGCCTACGACGCCGTGATGGTCCTCGCCGATTCGATGAAGCGTGCCGACTCGGTCGAGCCGGCCAAGTACCTGCCGAAGCTGCGTGAAACCAACCTCGAAGGCGTCACCGGCAAGATCGAGTTCGACGAATTCGGCGACCTCAAGGGCGGTGCGATTTCGGTCTACCAGTACCAGGGCGGCGCGCTGAACTACGTCGAAACCCTGGGCGGCGCCCCGGTTGCCGCCCCGGCAGCCCCGGCCGCAGCACCGGCGGAAGAGAAGAAGTAAGCAGCTCGTCTGCTCAGAGAAACGGCACCGCAAGGTGCCGTTTCCTTATCTTGCGGTCAACGGATTCAAAATGGATATTTTCCTTCAACAGATCATCAACGGCCTCGTCCAGGGCAGCATCTACGCGCTGGTCGCGCTGGGCTACACCATGGTCTACGGCATCATGGGGCTGATCAACTTCGCCCACGGTGAAGTGGTGATGATCGGCGCCCTGGTCAGCATCACCGTCACCGGCACGCTCGCCGCCGCCGGCATGCCGCTCGGCCTGGCCGGCCTGTGTGGCCTGGTTGCCGCCATCCTCTCGTGCATGGCGCTCGGCTGGAGCCTCGAGCGCATCGCCTATCGGCCGCTGCGCGGCTCGCCGCGGCTGACGCCGCTGATCACCGCGATCGGCATGTCGATCGTCCTGCAGAACCTGGCGATGATCGTCTGGGGACGCAACTACATGACCTTCCCGCCGCTGCTGCCGAAGATCAACTTCGAATTCGCCGGCACCCATTTCACCCTCGTCCAGGTCGTCATCGTCCTGCTGTCGGCGGCGATGATGGCCGGCCTCGTCTTCCTCGTCTATCGCACCAAGCTCGGCATGGCCATGCGCGCCACCGCGCAGAATCCGGCGGTGGCCAGCCTGATGGGGGTCAACACCAACCGCGTCATCGCCGCCGCCTTCGTCGTCGGTTCGGCGCTGGCCGCGGTCGCCGGCGTCATGGTCGGCAGCTACTACGAGATCGCGCATTACCAGATGGGCTTCATGCTTGGCCTGAAAGCCTTCACCGCCGCCGTGCTCGGCGGCATCGGCAACCTTGCCGGGGCGATGGCCGGGGGCGTGCTGCTCGGCATCATCGAGGCGCTCGGTGCCGGCTACATCGGCGATCTCACCGGCGGCTTCCTCGGCAGCCACTACCAGGACATCTTCGCCTTCGTGGTCCTGATCATCGTGCTGATGTTCAAGCCCTCCGGCCTGTTCGGCGAGAAGACGGGAGACCGCGCATGAAAAACTGGCTCAATCCCCGGTCGACCGTCGGCATCGCGCTGATCGCCGTTGCCCTGATCGCGCTCCCCTTCGTCGTCGGCGCCGCCGGCCAGGCGTGGGTGCGCATCCTCAACTTCGCCATCCTCTACGTCTTCCTGGCGCTCGGGCTGAACATCGTGGTCGGTTTCGCCGGCCTGCTCGACCTCGGCTACATCGCCTTCTATGCGGTCGGCGCCTATACCTGGGCATTGCTGGCGAGTCCGCACTTCGGCCTGCATTTCCCGGTCTGGGCGATCCTGCCGATCGGCGCCGTGCTCGCCTGCTTCTTCGGCGTGCTGCTCGGCTCGCCAACGTTGAAATTACGTGGTGACTACCTGGCGATCGTGACGCTCGGCTTCGGCGAGATCGTGCGCATCTTCATGAACAACCTGAACTCGCCGGTGAATATCACCAACGGGCCGCAGGGGATCACCCTGATCGACCCGGTCAGGTTCGGTGATTTCAGCTTCACCGGCACCTCGCAGATTCTCGGCCTGACCCTCGGTGGACCGCAAAAGTACTACTTCCTGCTGGTCGCGCTGGCGATCCTGGTGATCGTCATCAACGTCCGCCTCCAGCATTCGCGGATCGGCCGCGCCTGGCAGGCGATCCGCGAGGACGAGATCGCCGCCAAGGCGGTCGGTATCAACACCCGCAACGTCAAGCTGCTCGCCTTCGCGATGGGCGCCTCGTTCGGCGGCATCGCCGGCGGCATCTTCGCGGCGATGCAGGGCTTCGTCTCGCCGGAGAGCTTCTCGCTGATCGAGTCGATCATGGTCCTGGCGATGGTCGTGCTCGGTGGCATGGGTCACATCCCCGGCGTCATCCTCGGTGCCGTGCTACTGACCTTCCTGCCCGAAGCCCTGCGCTACGCGGTGACGCCGGTGCAGATGGCGCTTTTCGGCAAGATCCTGATCGATCCGGAGAGCTTGCGCATGCTGATCTTCGGCCTGGCGCTGGTGCTCGTGATGCGCTTCAAGCCGGCCGGCCTGTGGCCGTCGCCGGAACGCAGCCGGGAACTCGGCGACAAGGTGGCGGAGGGGGCCAAATGAGCGACATCCTGCTCGAAGCAAAAGCCGTCGCCAAGCACTTCGGCGGCGTCAAGGCGCTGCGCGACGTCTCGCTGACCATCCGCCGCGGCGAGGTCTATGGCCTGATCGGCCCGAACGGCGCCGGCAAGACGACTTTCTTCAACTGCATGACCGGACTCTACATCCCGGACGGCGGCGGTTTCGTCTTCGACGGCCTCGCCCTGCAGGCCGACGCCCCGCACCAGGCGGCCGAGCGCGGCATCGCCCGGACCTTCCAGAACATCCGGCTGTTCGGCAACATGACCGCAATCGAGAACGTCATGGTCGGTCGCCACGTGCGCACCAAGGCCGGCGTCTTCGGCGCGATGCTGATGAATCGCCGCACCCGCGACGAAGAGGCGGCGATCCGCCAGCGCGCGCTGGAACTGCTGCACTACGTCGATATCGCCGACCGCGCCGACGATCTGGCCAAGAACCTTTCCTACGGCGACCAGCGTCGGCTGGAGATCGCCCGGGCGCTGGCCACCGAGCCGAAGCTGCTGTGCCTGGACGAGCCGGCGGCCGGCATGAACGCCACCGAAACCGAGGAACTGCGCGTGCTCATCGAAGGCATTCGCAACGACGGCACGACCGTCCTCCTGATCGAGCATGACGTCAAGCTGGTGATGGGGCTGTGCGACCGCGTCGCGGTGCTCGACTACGGTTCGCTGGTCATCGAGGATGTACCGGCCGTGGTGCAGAAGGATCAACGTGTCATCGAGGCTTACCTGGGGGCGTGAATGCTTGAAGTAACCGGACTCCACGTCGCCTATGGCGGCATTCAGGCGGTGCGCAGCATCACCTTTCATGTGAACGAAGGCGAGACCGTGGCGCTGATCGGCGCCAACGGCGCCGGCAAGACGACGACGCTGAAGGCGATCTCGCGGATGGTCGGGGCGACTGGCGACGTGCATTTCTGCGGCGAGAAGATCCTCGGCATCTCGCCGCACGAGATCATCCGCAAGGGCATCGCGCTGGTCCCCGAGGGGCGCGGCGTGTTCCCCCGCCTGTCGGTGCTCGAGAACCTGCGCATGGGCGCCTTCATCCGCGACGACAAGGCCGAGATCGAGGCCGACATCGAGCGCATGTACGCTTATTTCCCGCGACTCAAGGAACGTGCCGACCAGCTTGCCGGTACCCTGTCGGGCGGCGAGCAGCAGATGCTGGCAATCGGCCGGGCGCTGATGAGCCGGCCGAAGATGCTGCTGCTCGACGAGCCGTCGATGGGCCTGGCGCCGATCATGGTGCAGAAGATCTTCGAGGTCGTCCGCAACGTCGCCGCTGCCGGCATGACCATCCTGCTGATCGAGCAGAATGCCAAGCTGGCGCTCGAATCGAGCCAGCGCGCCTACGTCATGGAAAGTGGCCAGATCACGCTCAACGGCGAGTCGGCCGATCTGCTCCACGACCCCAAGGTCAAGGCCGCCTACCTCGGCGAGTGACCCGGCGGGCCGCCCTCAGCGGCCCGTCAGCAGCTTGGCGCCGAAAGCGATCAGCGCGGCGCCGGCAAGCTTCTCGAGCACCCGTGCGGCGGTCGTGCCGCCTTGCAGGCGGGCGCCGAACCAGCGGGCAATGGCGATCGCAGTGAGGCAGTAGAGCAGGGTCAGGACGGCGATGCTGGCAGCCATGAAGGCGAAGGTGAGCAGGCCGAGGTGACGCGCCGGATCGACGAAAAGCGGGAAGAAGGCCATGTAGAAGACGATCGCCTTCGGGTTGAGCAGGGTGATCATCATCGCCTGGCGCAGGTAGTGGCGCGGCTTGATCTCGAGAATCGGCGCCGCGCCCGGTTTGGCCAGCAACATGCGGGTGCCGAGCCAGGCCAGGTAGACTGCGCCGCCCCACTGGATCGCCGTGAAGATCGCCGGGTGCGCGGCCAGGGCAGCAGCAACGCCGGCCACCGCGAGCCACATCAGCACCTGGTCGCCGAGGATGACGCCGAGCGTCGCCGCCAGCCCGCCGCGGACGCCGCCCTTGGCGGTCGAGGTCAGCAACGCCAGGTTGCCCGGGCCGGGGATCGCCAGGAAGACGAGCACGGCAGCGACGAAAGCGCCATAGTCGGCGACGCCGAACATCTTCAGCTCGCCGAGAAGGTGAAGGCGTCGGAGAAGAACTCTTCCGCCGGCAGCCCGCAGCGGGCGACCAGGTCCTGGCGGGCGACGTCGATCATCAGCGGCGAGCCGCAGGCGTAGACCTGGAAGCCGGAGAGGTCGGGAAAGTCCTCGATCACCGCCTGGTGTACGAAGCCGGTGCGTCCGTTCCAGGCGTCGCCGGCGGCCGGCGCGGAAAGGACCGGGACATAGCGGATGTTGGCGTGGGCAGCGGCCCAGGCCGCGGGCAGGGCGTCCTGGTAGAGATCGGCACGGGCCCGGGCGCCCCAGTAGATGTACAGCGGTTGCGCATGGCCATCGGCCAGCGCCTGCTCGACGATCGCCTTGATCGGCGCAAAGCCGGTGCCGCCGGCGAGCAGGATCACCGGCTTGGCGGCGTCGTTCTTCAGGAAGAAACCGCCGTGCGGGCCGCTGAAGCGCAGGATGTCGCGCACCTTGAGCGTGGTGAACACCTGTTCGGTGAAAAAGCCGCCGGGAACGTGACGGATGTGCAGTTCGAGCAGCTTGCCCTCGCCCGGGGCGTTGGCCAGCGAGAAGCTGCGCTTGCGACCGTCCTTGAGCAGGATGTCGATGTACTGGCCGGCGAGGAAGGCCAGTTGCTCGCTGGCCGGCAGGCGCAGCTTGAGCTCGATGACATCGGGCGCCAGTCGCTCGAGCGACTCGATGCGCGCCGGCAGCGTCTTGACCGGGATGTCGTGGGCGCTGCGCAACTGGCGGCATTCGATGACCAGGTCAGAGGTCGGGCGGGCGCAGCAGTAGAGCGCCTGGCCGGCCGCCTTGTCGGCGTCGGCAAGCTGGGCCTTGCCGTGGTCTACGCTGCCTTCGAGGATCTGCCCCTTGCAGGCACCGCAGGCGCCGTCCTTGCACCCGTAGGGCATGCTCAGGCCCTGGCGGAGGGCGGCATCGAGCAGCGATTCATCGGCTTCGGCCGCGAACTGGCGGCCGCTCGGCTGGACTGTCACTTGGTAGCGCATCGGTTCCCCTTGGTCGTCGGCTACAATGCCGGCGTGCAAAAAATCCTGATCGTCGGCAGCGGGGACGTCGCCCGCCGCATCCTTACCCAGCTCGCCCCGCAGTACCGCGTCTATGCGCTGATGCGCGATGCCGCTCGCGCCGCCGAGTGGCGCCTGGCCGGCGCCGTGCCGGTGTTCGGCGATCTCGACCGGCGGCGCAGCCTGGACCGCCTGGGCGGCCTGGCCGACGTCGTCCTGCACCTGGCGCCGCCGCCGGCCAGCGGCGAAAGCGATACGCGCACCCGGCACCTGCTGGCCGCGCTGGAGAAGGCCGAAAGTCTACCACGCCGCCTGGTTTACGTAAGCACGACAGGGGTTTACGGCGATTGCGGCGGCGCCCTGATCGACGAGACGCGACGCCTGGCGGCGGACAATCCGCGGGCCCGCCGTCGGGTCGATGCCGAGCGTCAGCTGCGCGCCTGGGGCCGCCGTCGCGGCGTCGCCGTCAGCATCCTGCGCGCGCCCGGCATCTATGCCGCCGACCGGCTGCCGCTCGAACGCCTGGAAAAAGGCCTGCCGGCGCTGGTCGACCGTGACGATGTGTTCACCAACCACATCCACGCCGACGATCTGGCCGCCGCCTGCCGGGCGGCGATCCGGCGCGGGGCGGCGAATCGCGCCTACAATGCGGTCGATGACTCGGACCTGAAGATGGCCGAATACTTCGATCGCGTCGCCGATGCCTTCGCCCTGCCGCGGCCGCCGCGCCTGCCGCGGGCGCAGCTGGCGACGGCGGTGTCGCCGCTGCAGTTGTCGTTCATGCGCGAATCGCGCCGGATCGGCAACCGCCGGTTGAAGCACGAATTAAAACTGAGCCTCGCCTATCCGACCGTCGATGTCGGGATCGCCGGGGCCGTCTCTGGGAGAAAAGCATGCTCGTCGTGAAGACCCTGCACATCTGGATGGTCGTTTCCTGGTTCGCCGGCCTGTTCTACCTGCCGCGCATCTATGTCAACCTGGCGATGGTGCCGGCCGACAGCGTCGCCGAGCGCGAACGCCTGCTGCTGATGGCCGGCAAGCTGTACAAGTTCATGACGCCGCTCGGCGTCCTGGCCGTCGCCACCGGCCTCTGGCTGTGGTTCGCCTATGCCTTCGCCGGCGGCTGGCTGCATGCCAAGACCTCGCTGGTCGTCGTCCTCGCCGCTTACCACGTGTATTGCGGTCAACTGCTGAAAAGCTTCAAAAACGGCCGCAACAGCAAGTCGCACGTCTGGTACCGTTTCTTCAACGAAGTGCCGGTGGTGATCCTGCTGGTCGTCCTTTTCCTCGTCGTCCTCAAGCCTTTCTGACATGAACAACTATTTCGCCATCTGCCCGCGCGGCCTTGAAGAACTGCTGCTCGAGGAACTGCGCGGCGTCGGTGCCGCCGACCTGCGGTCGACGCACGGCGGCGTGCATTTTGCCGGTGACTGGTCGGTCTGCTACCGCGCCAACCTCGAATCGCGGCTGGCCACGCGCATCCTCTGGCACATCGTCACCGGGCCCTATGCCAAGGAAGACGACATCTACCGGCTGGCCGTGCGCCAGTTGTGGCCCAACCATTTCGCCGTGTCGCGGACGATGCGCGTGGTGACGACGGCGATCAAGTGTCCGCTCAAGTCGCTCGACTTCGTCACGCTGCGCGTCAAGGATGCCGTCTGCGACCGCTTCCGCGAAGACCTCGGCGAGCGCCCGAACATCGAGACGCGCAATCCCGACGTCAGCATCCACGTCTTCCTGACCGAGAACACCTGTACGCTGTACCTCGACACTTCCGGCCAGCCGCTGTGGCAGCGCGGCTTCCGCAAGGCCAGCGTGGATGCGCCGCTGAAGGAGAATCTCGCCGCCGGCATCCTCAAGCTGAGCGGCTGGCAGCCGGGGATGCCGCTGATCGACCCGATGTGCGGCAGCGGCACCTTCCTGCTCGAGGCCGTGCAGATGGCGCTCGACCGCGCGCCCGGACTCGACCGCGGTTTCGCCTTCGAGCTGCTGAAGAAGTTCGAGGCGCTGACCTGGGCGGGCATCCGCGCCGCCGCCGAAGCCCGCGTCAAGCCGGCCGAGCGCATGGACATCCGCGGCTGGGACCTCGACGAACGCGCCGTGCGCGCGACCCGGCGCAACCTGCAGGAGGCCGGTTTCGGCAATGTCGTCACGGTCGACCAGGGCGACATCCTGGAAATCGCGCCGCTCAACGAAAGCGGCGTCCTCGTCACCAATCCGCCCTACGGCGAACGCATCGGCGAACAGGACGAACTGGCGGCCTTCTACCCGCAACTGGGGACGGCGCTGAAACGCAACTGGGCCGGCTGGAACTGTTTCTTCTTCACCGCCGACCTGCGCCTGCCCAAGCTGGTCGGTTTGAAGCCGAGCCGCAAGACGCCGCTGTTCAACGGTCCGCTCGAGTGCCGACTGTTCGAGATCCGCATGGTGGCAGGGAGTAACCGCAAGGGCTGATTGCTGCGCTGCGGCATGGATGGTGTTTGATTCTCCCGGGTTTTCCGCAGACAATGCGGAGCGACTTCGGTCGCAACCAATAACAAAACTCAGGAGATCAGCATGTCCGTTCAATCCCTCTATCAAGCCAAACGCATGTCCGCCGCCGACGCCATCCAGGTCGTCCGCGACGGTGACACCATCGTCGTTCCGACCGGTGTCGGCGAACCGCCCGCCCTGCTGACGGCGCTTTCCGAGGTGCGCCGCAATTACCGCGGGGTCAGGATTTCGCAAATCCTGCCGCTGCGCAAGTACGGCTACATCGATCCGGAAACCGTAGACCACATCCGCCACGACGCCTACTTCTTCGGCGGCGCGACCCGTCCGGGTGGCCAGGAGGGCTGGATCGACTACGTCCCGGCCTATTTCTCGGAACTGCCGATGCTGATCAAGCGCGGCCTGACCCCCGCCGATGTCGTCTTCTCGCTGGCCTCGCCGATGGATGAGCACGGCTATTTCTCGCTGTCGCTGGCTCCCGACTACACCATGGCTGCCGTCGAGAAGGCGCGGGCGATCGTCCTCGAGGTCAATCCCAACGTGCCCTTCGCCAATGGCGACTGCCACGTGCATGTCTCCCAGATCGCGGCGCTGACCGAAAGCAGCGATCCGCTGCTCGAAGTCGGCCTGCCCAAGATCGGCCCGGTCCAGGAAGCGATCGGCGGCTATGTCGCCGAGATGATTCCCGACGGCGCGACGCTGCAGATCGGCTACGGTGGCATTCCCGACGCCGTCGTCATGCAGCTGACCCACAAGCGCGACCTCGGCATCCACACCGAAATGATCGGCGACGGCATCATGAGCCTGGTCGAGGCCGGTGTCGTCACCAACCAGCGCAAGAACATCCACCGCGGCAAGATGCTGGCCACCTTCGCTCTCGGTTCGAAGAAGCTCTACGACTTCATGCACCGTAACAAGGCGCTCGAAATGCACCCGGTGGACTTCACCAACGATCCGCATCTGGCCGGCCAGAACGACAACCTGCACTGCATCAACGCGACCATGCAGATCGACTTCATGGGTCAGTGCGGTTCCGAAAGCCTCGGGCCGAAGCCGTATTCGGGCACCGGCGGCCAGGCCGACTTTGTCCGCGCGGCAAACCGCTCGAACGGCGGCAAGGCCTTTATCGTCCTGCCGTCCACGGCCAAGGACGACACCATCTCGCGCATCGTGCCGACCTTGACGCCGGGGACCCATGTGACGACCAGCAAGAACGACATCAACTACGTCGTCACCGAGCACGGCGTCGCCCAGCTGCGCGGCAAGACCGCCAAGCAGCGCTGCGCGGCGCTGATCGCGATCGCCCACCCGAACTTCCGCGAAGAACTGCGGGCGGCGGCAAAGAAGCTGAATCTGCTGTAAAGGGGCATGTGGATGGAACTGACGAAACGATTTTCCGATCGCGAACTGGAACAGATCGTCGAGGAAGCGACCATCTACATGTGCGCCTGCCCGGGCCAGGTCGCGGCGCAGCTGCGCAGTCTGCGCGAGCTGTTCCGCTACCAGCTGCAATGCGAGGTCGAGCCGGGTAACGATCTCGCCGTGCACCGGGCGATTGCCGACGCAACCGCCCGGGCGCATGTCGTCATGGAAGCATGCATGGAAGAAGTCCTGGCCATCGAGGGCTGGGACCGGAAAACGCTGCAGATGCCCGAGGGCCTGCGGCGCAAGCGCAGCGACCTGCTTGCCGCCGAAGACTGAGGCAGCTTACAAACTGTAGCAATTTTCGGCTGCCGGCCCGCCGGGGGCTGGGCTATGCTTGAACGACAAGCATGGGAGCGCCGATGAAATTCCTGAAACGCCTTTTGCTCAGCCTCTGCCTCGTGCTGATCGCCGGCCAGTCGGTCTGGGCCGATCCGCCGCACGGTCGTGTCGGCGTTTACCTCGGCCCGGTCTGGGGGCCGTTCTGGTACCCCGGGCCATGGCCGCATTATCCGCCGCCGATCATCGTCACGCCGCCACCGCCACCGCCGCCACCGGTCTATGTCGAACAGGGCGCCGAGGGCGGGCTGGAAGGCGAATACTGGTACTACTGCGCAACGGCCCGCGACTACTATCCTTCGGTCAACGAATGTCCGGAAGGCTGGGTCGCGGTTCTGCCGCAAGCGAAGAACTGAGAGGTCCCGCGATGCATCCGACAGTCCCCTGTTTCAAGATTGTTCCGCTCGTCCTGCTGCTCGGCGCGTGCACGGTGATCCCCACCGGTCCCAGCGTCATGGTGCTGCCCGGGACCGGCCAGAGCATCGAGCGCTTCCGTGCCGACGAGGCGTGGTGCAAGGACGACGCGATGCGCCAGATCGGCGGCAGGAGTGTCGCCCAGGCGCAACGCGAGTCGGCCGTGAGCAGCGCCGCGGTCGGTACTGCGGTTGGCGCGGTGGCCGGCGCGGCAATTGGCGGCGATGCGCACGGTGCGGCGGTTGGCGCTGGCGTCGGCCTGCTCGCCGGCAGTGCCGCGGGGGGCGAATCGGGACGGCGTTCCGGCATCGGCACGCAGCAGCAATACGATAACGCCTACATCCAGTGCATGTACGCCAAGGGACACCGGGTGCCGGTACCGGGCAACATGAGTTACGCCAGGCCGGTACGCGCCGGCGAGGCCGGTATTCCGGCACCGCCGGCGGGCAGGCCGCCGGCGCCGCCGCCCGGCGTGCGCTGAATCAGGCGACGCCGGCGCTGTGCGCCTGCTGGTCGGCCCAGTAGCTTGACCTGACCATCGGCGCGCAGGCGGCACCGGTGAAGCCCATCTTCCTGGCTTCTTCTTCGTACATCTTGAACACGTCGGGGTGAACGTAGCGCGTTACCGGCAGGTGGTGGCCGGACGGCGCCAGGTACTGGCCGATGGTCAGCATCTCGACGTCGTGGGCGCGCAGGTCGCGCATCACTTCGAGGATTTCCTCGTCGGTTTCGCCGAGACCGACCATCAGGCCGGACTTGGTCGACACGTTCGGGTAGCGCGCCTTGAACTGCTTGAGGAATTCCAGCGAGTGCTTGTAGTCGGCGCCGGGGCGGGCCTGCTTGTAGAGGCGCGGCACGGTTTCCATGTTGTGGTTGAGGACGTCGGGCAGGGCGCCACCGAGGACCTCGAGGGCGACGTCCATGCGGCCGCGGAAGTCGGGGACCAGGGTTTCGACGGTGGTCGTCGGCGACAGCTGGCGGACGTTGCTGATCACGTCGACGAAGTGCTGGGCGCCGCCATCGCGCAGGTCGTCACGGTCGACGCTGGTGATCACGACATAACGCAGCTTCAGCGCGGCGACCGATTCGGCCAGTTCGCGCGGCTCGTCCGGGTTGGGCGGCAAGGGCTGGCCGTGGCCGACGTCGCAGAACGGGCAGCGGCGCGTGCAGATGTCGCCGAGGATCATGAAGGTGGCGGTGCCGCGGCCGAAGCATTCGCCGATGTTGGGGCAGGTGGCTTCCTCGCAGACGGTGTGCAGCTTCTTCTCGCGCAGCATGGTCTTGATCTCGCCGAAGCGGCCGGCGCTGTTGCCGGCCTTGACGCGGATCCAATCGGGCTTTCTCAGTGGCTCGGCGACCGGGACGATCTTGATCGGGATGCGCGCTGTCTTCAGTTCGCCCTTTTGCTTGACGCCTTTTTGCTTGGTTTCAGCCATGGTGTTTGTCCAGTTGCTGCAGCAGTTGCTGCGAGAGTTGCTCGCCCGCCTCGCTGGCGGTGAGCGGAATGCCGAGGTCCCGGGTCTGGATGACCTGGAGGCCGGGATAGCCGCAGGGGTTGATCGCGGCGAACGGCGCCAGGTCCATGTCCACGTTCAGCGAGACGCCGTGGTAGGAGCAGCCGTTGCGGATGCGCAGGCCGAGCGCCGCCACTTTGGCCGGGCCGACATAGACGCCGGGGGCGCCGTCGCGCCGCTCGGCCGTGACGCCGTAGTTGCCGAGCAGGTCGATGACCGCCTGCTCGATGGCGCTGACCAGTTCGCGCACCTTGATCTTTCGCCGCGCCAGGTCGAGCAGCAGGTAGATCACCACCTGGCCGGGGCCGTGGTAGGTGACCTGGCCGCCGCGGTCGATCTGTACCAGCGGGATGCCGACGTCGCGCAGGATGTGTTCCGGCTTGCCGGCCTGGCCGAGCGTGTACACCGGCGGATGTTCGACGATCCACAACTCGTCCGGCGTCTCGGCCGTCCGCGTCGCGGTGAAATCCTGCATGGCCTGGAAGGTCGGCGCGTAGTCGACGCGGCCCAGGCGTTTGACGACGATGCTCACGTCAGAGCACGACCTTGACCAGCGGGTGCGACGTCAGCTCCATGTACAGCGCGTCGAGCTGCGGCTTCGAGGTGGCGACCACGGTGCAGGTCAGGCTCAGGTAGTTGCCGCCGGAACTGGCGCGCATTTCCATCGTTGCGCCGTCGAAATCGGGGGCGTGCTTGGTGACGATGGTGAGCACCGCCTGGGCGAGTTCGTCGTGCGCCTTGCCCATGATCTTCAGGGGAAAGTCGCAGGGAAATTCGAGGAGGGTGTCCTTGTACGAAGCCATCTCAGCCTTTGCGCATTACCGTGTTCTTGAAATCCTGATACCACTGCCACATCCGTTCGCCGAGCGGGCCGGGTTTCCCGTTGCCAACCGGGGCGCCGTCGAGCGTGGTGATCGCCAGCACTTCCTTGGTCGACGAGGTCATCCAGACCTCGTCGGCGGCGCGAAGTTCCGTTTCGGCAATTTCGCGGATTTCCAGCGGTTGACCGTGAACCTGCGCCAGATCGACGATCACGTCGTAGGTGATGCCGGGCAGCATCAGCTGCGTCTTCGGCGGCGCCAGCAGGCGCCCGTCCTTGACCACGAAGATGTTCGAGGCGGCGCCTTCCTTCATGAAGCCGTCGCGGATCAGCAGCGCTTCGGCGCAGCCCTGTTCGACCGCCTGCTGGCGGGCGAGGACGTTGGCCAGCAGCGAGATCACCTTGAGGTCGCAGCGTGCCCAGCGCTGGTCGGCAACGGTGATCGCGGCGACGCCGGCGGCGCGGACGGCGGCCGACGGCGTGACCAGCGGCCCGGCGAAGGCGAAGGCAGTCGGCGTCACCGAGGCCGGCGGGAAGGCGTGGTCGCGCTTGTCGTCGGCGCCGCGGGTGACCTGCAGGTAGATCGACTGGTCGTCCCAGGGGGCGTCGGCGATCAGCCTGAAAATCACCGATTTCCAGGCGTCGACCGTCAGCGGGTTGGCCAGCCGGATTCCCGCCAGCGTCGCCTGCAGGCGGGCCAGGTGCTCGTCGATGCGGAACGGCTGCCGGGAATAGACCGGGATCACTTCGTAGACGCCGTCGCCGTAGAGGAAGCCGCGGTCGAGCGGCGAGACGCCGGCGGCGGCGAGCGGCAGGAACTGGCCGTTGAGGTAGACGGGTTCGGCGACGTAGGCGGTCATGGCATCAGTTGAACCAGAGTTTGACGGTGTCGATGGCACGGCCGAAGATGCCGGCGACCGGCACGGTTTCCAGGGCCGGTACCGGGAAATCGCCGTAGGGCTTGCCGTCCAGGCTGACCTTCATGGTCGCCACCGTCTGGCCGCCCTTGACCGGCGCCATCAGCGGTTGCTCCGAGACCAGCTGGGCCTGCAGCTTGCCGGCCATGCCCTTGGGCACGGCGAGGATGAAGTCGCTGGCGTAGCCGGCCTTGACCCGGTTCTGTTCGCCCTTCCAGACGCGCAGCGACGAAATCGCCTGGTCCTTGCGGTAGAGGACGACGGCGTCGTAGGCCAGGTAGCCCCAGTTGAGCAGCTTCAGCGATTCGCTGGCGCGGGCGGCGTCGGAGCCGGTGCCGAGGACGACGGCGAGGAGCCGGCGCTGGTCGCGGATCGCCGAGGAGATCAGGCAGTAGCCGGCGGCGTCGGTGTGGCCGGTCTTGACGCCATCGACGCTCGGATCGGTCCACAGCAGGCGGTTGCGGTTCGGCTGGGTGATGCCGCCGTAGCGGAATTCCTTCATCGAGTAGTACTTCCGGTACTCCTCGGGAAATTCGCGGATCAGCGCGCCGGCCAGCTTGGCGAGGTCGCGCGCGGTGGTGTAATGCTGCGGGTCGGGCATGCCGGTGGCGTTGCGGAAGCTGGTCCCGGTCATGCCCAGGCGGCGCGCCTCGCGGTTCATCATCTGGGCGAAGTTCTCCTCGCTGCCGGCGATGCCTTCGGCCAGCACGATGCAGGCATCGTTGCCGGACTGGACGATCATGCCCTGGATCAGTTCCTCGACGGTGACGCGGGTGTCGACCTTGACGAACATCTTCGAGCCGCCCATCCGCCAGGCCTTTTCGGAGACCGGCAGCGGCTGGTCGAGGCTCAGGCTCTTCTGGCGGATCGCCGAGAAGGTCAGGTAGGCGGTCATCAGCTTGGTCAGCGAGGCCGGTTCGAGGCGCTGGTCAGCCTTTTCTTCGGCCAGGGTCTGGCCGGACCCCATTTCGACGAGCAGCCAGGATTTGGCGGCCAGCACCGGCGGCACCGGACGGTTCTGGGCGAAGGCGGCGAGGGAAAAACAGAACGACAGGATCAACAGCAGGGACTTGCGCAACGACATCGGGAGGGAACTCAGGGTGAAGGGGGAGGCGCCATTATAGCCCGCCCGGATTGCCCACCTGCGGCGCGGCGCTGCACAGCACCTCGATCGCCGGGTGGCGGATGCGCCGCTCGGTCGAGATCGCGTAGATGTGTTCGCTGACGCCGTCGAGTTCGCCGAGCGTCTGGGCGCCGTATTCCTCGGCCAGCTGTCCGGCCAGCGCCAGCGGTGCCGGGAAGATGCCGAGGCCGCCGCGGCCGAAGGTGGTGAGCAGGGCGCTGTCCTCGAATTCGCCGACGATGCGCGGGTGCAGGCGCTGCTCCTCGAGCCAGCGGTCGATCCGGCCGCGCAGCGCGTTGTGCCGGGTTGGCAGCAGCAGGGGTGCCTGGTTGAGGCTTTCCGGAAAGTCCTTGCCGTGGCGTTCGGCCAGTTCGCGGCTGGCGAACAGGCCGCTGGGAAATTCGCCGAGGCGGCTGCTGAAGACCTTCAGGTTGCTGCCGACCGGTGCCGGGCGGTCGGTCAGGACCACGTCGAGCCGATGCAGGGCGAGGTCGGCAAGGAGGTTTTCGAATTCGCCCTCGTCGCAGATCAGGCGCACGTCGCCGGGCATCGCCGTGACCTGGCTGAGCAGCCGGTAGGCGAGCAGCTTCGGGATGCCGTCGGAAATGCCGACGCGCAGGCGCAGCGTATGGCTGTTGTCGTCCTGTTTCAGCGCGTCCTCGAGCTGCTCGCCGAGCTGGAAGATCTGGTCGGCGTAGCCGAGTGCCTTGCGGCCGGCGTCGCTGAGCACCAGGCCGCGTCCCTGGCTGTTGAACAGGGCCTTGCCGAGCTGCTGTTCGAGTAGGCCGAGCTGGCCGCTGATCGTCTGCACGGCAACGCCGAGGCGGTCGGCGGCGCGGGTGATGCTGCCTTCCTTGGCGACGACCCAGAAATAATGGAGGTGTTTGTAGTTGAGCATGGGTTTCGAAAAAAATTGATCTTCGTTCAATTTTGCTCCGTTTTTTCCAGGATTCCAATTGGTGTACCATCGCGCTGTTTCAATCACCTACGGAGTCCAACATGAAACGCATCGCGCTTTTCCTGATCACCAACCTGGCGGTCATGCTCGTGCTCAGCGTGGTGACCAGTCTGCTTGGCGTCAATCGCTTCCTCACCCAGAACGGCCTCGATCTCGGCATGCTGCTGGCGTTCGCCGCGGTCATCGGTTTCGGCGGTTCCTTCATTTCCCTGCTGATGTCGAAGCCGATGGCCAAGTGGAGCACCGGCGCCCGCGTCATCGAGCAGCCGTCGTCGTCCACCGAAGTCTGGCTGGTCGATACCGTCGCCCGCCTGGCCAAACGTGCCAACCTGCCGATGCCGGAAGTCGCCATCTATGATGGCGAACCGAATGCCTTCGCCACCGGCGCCAGCAAGAGCAGTTCGCTGGTCGCGGTGTCCACCGGCCTGCTCCAGAGCATGACCCGCGAGGAAGTCGAGGCGGTGCTGGCGCACGAAGTCGCGCACATCGCCAATGGCGACATGGTGACGCTGACGCTGATCCAGGGCGTGGTCAATACCTTCGTCATCTTCATCTCGCGGGTGATCGGCTACCTGGTCGATTCCTTCCTGCGTCGCAACGATTCGGAAAGCAGCGGCCCGGGCATCGGCTACATGGTCACCAGCATCGTCTGCGAGATCGTCTTCGGCATCCTGGCCAGCGTCGTCGTCGCCTGGTTCTCCCGTCAGCGCGAGTTCCGTGCCGATGCCGGGGCGGCTGGCCTGATGGGATCGGCGGTGCCGATGCAGAATGCGCTGCGCCGTCTGGGCAACCTGCATACCGAACCGCTGCCGCAGAACATGGCGGCCTCCGGCATCGCCGGCGGCAAGGGCGGCCTGATGGCGCTGTTCGCCACCCATCCGCCGCTGGAGGAACGGATCGCCGCACTGTCCGGTCGCTGAGCGCCGGCACCATGAAAAAGGGAGACCGCGGTCTCCCTTTTTTGTTTTGAAAATTGCCTTGTTTCAGTAGTCGACCGTGCGCAGTGCGTCCTCGATCAGTGCCAGCTGGCGGGCAATGTCCTGTGCGGCCTGGTCCTGTACCGCCTCGCTGGCGTCGCTCAACTGCAGCGCATAGTTCTGCACCTGGCGGGCCAGATGATAGATGCCCCACATCTCGATCTGCTCGGCGTGCTGGATCAGCTCGCTGATTTCCAGTTCGAGCGCATAGACGTCGATGGGCAGCACTTCCAGCGCCTCGTGCATGCGCGCCAGACGCTCGTCGGCGTCCTGGACGAATAGCCGGTCGAGGGTGTCGGAGCGCTCGCCGGGCTTGCTTGACGGACGCAGCGCGGCTTCCAGGCGGCCGGTGAAATGGCGCAGGCGTTCGCCGAAGTGCGGATTTTCCAGGCCGCCCTCGTCGAGCAAGGCCTCGGTGGTCGCGCTCAGGGCCGCGCTCAGGCGGTTGCCCGGCGCCTTGTGTTCGAGATGGTCGGCAACGCTGGCCAGGGTTTCGCCGAAGCGCAGGCAGTCGGCTTCGCCGGTTTCGATGGCCACCGCCAGCAGGGCAAAGACCAGCGGCCGGATCGTCGCCGGATCGCTGCGCCCATGCTGCGACCAGCCGTCGGCCAGGGTCTGGCAGGCGGCCTGCCAGCGCTTGTTGAGTTCAGGCGGATAGCGCACCGGCTGGGTCTTGCCGACCCAGGGCAGGATCGACGCCATCGCGTCGAGCGTCGGGGCGAGGGCGGTGCGGGTTTTCTCGAGATCGTCGTCGGGAATGTCGGCCATCGTCCTCACCTCCGGAAAGTGGTTTACCCCGCCAGTTTAGCGAAAGCCTCGACCACTTCGACAGGGGCTTGCACCAGTTCGACGAGCACGCCTTCGCCGCCGATCGGGAATTCCTCGTTACCCTTGGGGTGCAGGAAGCAGATGTCGAAGCCGGCTGCGCCCTTGCGGATGCCGCCGGGGGCGAAGCGCACGCCGTTGGCCGACAGCCATTCGACGGCCTTGGGCAGGTCATCGATCCACAGGCCGACGTGATTGAGCGGCGTCGTGTGCACGGCCGGTTTCTTTTCCGGATCGAGCGGCTGCATCAGGTCGACCTCGACCTTGAACGGGCCCTTGCCCATCGCGCAGATGTCCTCGTCGACGTTCTCGCGTTCCGACATGAAGGTGCCGGTCACTTCGAGGCCGAGCATGTCGACCCACAGAGTCTTGAGTTTTTCCTTGGACGGGCCGCCGATGGCGATTTGCTGGATGCCGAGAACCTTGAACGGACGAGTCATGCGTTATCTCCCTGTCGGGCAGTGGTTTGAGTAATCCATAATTATAGGGATTTCCGGCGGTAGGCATAGACCAGCAAGGCGACCCCGGCCAGGACCATCGGCAGCGACAGCCACTGTCCCATGCTGACCGTGTACGACTGGCCGAAGATACCGTGGTCCGGTTCGCGGAAGAACTCGGTGATGAAGCGGAAGGCGCCGTAGCCGATCAGGAAGACGCCGGACGTGGCACCGGTTGGCCGGGGTTTTGCGGTCCACAGCCAGAGCAGGGCAAAAAGCGCCAGCCCTTCGAGGCCGACGTGGTAGAGCTGTGACGGGTGGCGCGGTTCCAGGCTGCCCGATTGCGGAAAGACCATCGCCCAGGGCAGCGAAGGATCGGCCAGCCGGCCCCACAGTTCGCCGTTGATGAAGTTGCCGACGCGACCCGCGGCCAGGCCGAGCGGAACCAGCGGCGCAATGAAGTCGGTCACGGTCAACCAGCGTAAACCGGCTTTTTTCGCCCACAGCATCATCGCCAGCAGCACGCCGAGGAAGCCGCCGTGGAAGCTCATGCCGCCCTTCCAGACGGCGAGGATCTCGAGCGGATTGGCCAGGTAGTAGCCGGGCTCGTAGAAGAGCACCTGGCCGAGGCGGCCGCCGAGCACGACGCCGAGGACGCCATAGAAGAGCAGGTCGTCGAGTTGTTCGGCGCTGACCGGCGCCAGCTTCTGGCGGATGCGTAAACGGCCGAGCGCGATGAACTGGAGGAAGGCGAGCAGGTACATCAGCCCGTACCAGCGGATGGCGACCGGGCCAAGGTAAATGGCGACAGGATCGAACTGAGGATGGAGCAGCATGGTCGAATCGATTCGGCTAGAATTGGCCGATTATAGATCGCGACCGTGACAGCTTCGTGCCGGCGCCAGATACAAACGGAGAGTGAGCATGCCCCAGTACCGTTCCCGCACTTCCACCCATGGCCGCAACATGGCCGGCGCGCGCGCCCTGTGGCGCGCGACCGGCATGAAGGACGGCGACTTCGGCAAGCCGATCATCGCCGTCGTCAACAGCTTCACCCAGTTCGTTCCCGGCCACGTCCATCTCAAGGACATGGGCCAACTGGTCGCCCGCGAAATCGAGGCAGCCGGCGGCGTCGCCAAGGAATTCAACACCATCGCCATCGACGACGGCATCGCCATGGGCCATGGCGGCATGCTCTACTCGCTGCCGTCGCGCGACCTGATCGCCGATTCGGTCGAGTACATGGTCAATGCCCATTGCGCCGATGCGATGGTCTGCATCTCGAACTGCGACAAGATCACTCCGGGCATGCTGATGGCGGCGATGCGCCTGAACATCCCGGTCGTCTTCGTTTCCGGCGGCCCGATGGAAGCCGGCAAGGTCAACTGGAAGGACCAGACGATCAAGGTCGATCTCATCGACGCGATGATCAAGGCCGGCGACAAGACCGTCTCCGATGCCGAAGTCGAGAGCTTCGAACGTTCCGCCTGCCCGACTTGCGGTTCGTGCTCGGGGATGTTCACCGCCAACTCGATGAACTGCCTGACCGAAGCGCTGGGCCTCAGCCTGCCCGGCAACGGCACCGTCGTCGCGACGCACGCCGACCGCAAGCAACTGTTCCTGCGCGCCGGTCGCCTCGCCGTCGAACTCTGCCGCCGTTACTACGAGCAGGAAGACGCTTCGGTCCTGCCGCGCGCGATCGCCACCAAGGCGGCTTTCGAAAATGCGATCACGCTCGACGTCGCCATGGGCGGCTCGACCAATACCGTGCTGCATCTGCTGGCCACCGCCCGCGAGGCGGAAGTCGATTTCACGATGGCCGACATCGACCGCATCTCGCGCAAGACGCCGTGTCTGGCCAAGGTGGCGCCGGCAACGCAGAAGTACCACATCGAGGACGTGCATCGCGCCGGGGGGATCATGGGCATCCTCGCCGAACTGGCGCGCGCCGGGTTGATTCACACCAATGTGTCGACCGTGCATATGAAGACGCTGGGCGAGGCGATCCATACTTATGATGTCACCCACAGCGCGGCGCCCGACGTGCTCGAATTCTTCAAGGCTGCACCGGGCGGCGTTCCGACGCAGACTGCCTTCTCCCAGGATCGCCGTTATCCAGAGCTCGACCTCGATCGGACCAACGGCTGCATCCGCAACCAGGCCAACGCCTACTCGCAGGACGGCGGCCTGGCCGTGCTCTACGGCAACATCGCGGTCGACGGCTGCATCGTCAAGACCGCTGGTGTCGATGAATCGATCTGGAAATTCAGCGGCCGGGCACGCGTCTTCGAAAGCCAGGATGCGGCGGTCGAGGCGATTCTCGGCGAAAAAATCGTCGCGGGCGACGTCGTGGTGATTCGGTACGAGGGGCCGAAGGGCGGTCCTGGCATGCAGGAAATGCTCTATCCGACCTCGTATTTGAAATCGATGGGGCTGGGCAAGGAATGCGCCCTGCTCACCGATGGTCGCTTCTCGGGCGGTACTTCCGGGCTGTCGATCGGGCATGCCTCGCCCGAGGCTGCGGACGGCGGCGCCATCGGCCTGGTCGAGGAAGGTGACCGGATCGAGATCGACATTCCGGCGCGCAGCATCAATCTGGCTGTTTCCGACGATGTCCTGGCTGCCCGCCGGGCAGCCATGGAAGGGCGTGGCGAAGCTGCCTGGAAACCGGTTGATCGTCAGCGCGTCGTCTCGGCGGCTCTGCAGGCTTATGCGCTGATGACGACCTCTGCCGACAAGGGGGCGGTGCGCGACGTGAGCAAGATCCAGCGTCGCCAGTAGGGAAATAAGTCAACCTTTTCGGCTGTCTGCCGTTATTATTCCCGCCCGGGGCCGCAATGCTGCGGCCGCCGGGGCTGAAATCCCCTGTTGCATTTGATGGTTTGCGGTCGGTGGTGGCGGGCTATATCATCCGTTCATGATTCACTGTCAAGCGTCAAAGCATTAACCCACCCAGAAAATGGAGCGAGAAAATGAAAGCTGCTTACATTGCCATCATGGCTGCTGCCGGCATCGTGATGACTGGCCAGGCCCAAGCCGATGAAGCCCTGGCCAAGGCCAAGAACTGCATGACCTGCCACGCTGTCGACAAGAAGCTGGTTGGCCCCGCGTACAAGGAAGTTGCCGCCAAGTACAAGGGCGACAAGGCCGCTGTTGCAACGCTGGCCGCCAAGATCAAGGCCGGTGGCAAGGGTGTCTGGGGTGCGATTCCGATGCCCCCGAACAACGTGACCGAAGACGAGGCCAAGAAGCTGGCGACCTGGGTTCTGAGCAAGTAAGCAGGCGGATTTTCTGGCCTGAAATAAAAAAGCCGGAAATTTCCGGCTTTTTTATTGTGAAAATGCGTCGATGCCTGTTGACACGCCCATCGAGGGTCCGGATAATCCCGGCTTCTCCCGGAGGGGTACCCAAGCGGTCAACGGGAACAGACTGTAAATCTGTCGGCTCTGCCTTCGAAGGTTCGAATCCTTCCCCCTCCACCAGATTGATGCTGTAGCGGTTTGTGCTGCGGGCAGGGGTTAAGCGGGTGTAGCTCAATGGTAGAGCTGAAGCCTTCCAAGCTTAAGACGAGGGTTCGATTCCCTTCACCCGCTCCACGACGCGGTACGGCTGGAGTTTTAAGGTAGGCCCATGTGGCTCAGTGGTAGAGCACTCCCTTGGTAAGGGAGAGGTCGGCAGTTCGATCCTGCCCATGGGCACCACCGATTAGCTTTGATTCTGGATTGTTTGCTAATTTAATTATTGAGGAACTGGAATGGCTAAGGAAAAATTCGAGCGTACTAAGCCGCACGTCAACGTTGGTACGATTGGTCACGTTGACCACGGCAAGACGACGCTGACGGCAGCGATCACGACGGTGCTGGCCGCCAAGTTCGGCGGTGCCGCCAAGGCATACGACCAGATCGATGCGGCGCCGGAAGAAAAGGCTCGCGGTATCACGATCAACACCGCGCACGTCGAATACGAAACCGCCAATCGTCACTACGCCCACGTTGATTGCCCGGGCCACGCCGACTACGTCAAGAACATGATTACCGGTGCTGCCCAGATGGACGGCGCGATCCTGGTTTGCTCGGCCGCTGACGGCCCGATGCCGCAGACCCGCGAGCACATCCTGCTGGCCCGTCAGGTCGGCGTGCCGTACGTTCTGGTGTACATGAACAAGTGCGACATGGTTGACGACGCCGAGCTGCTCGAACTGGTCGAAATGGAACTGCGCGAGCTGCTGTCCAAGTACGATTTCCCGGGCGATGACACCCCGATCATCCACGGTTCGGCCCTGAAGGCCCTCGAAGGCGACCAGTCCGAAATCGGCGAGCCGTCGATCTTCCGTCTGGCTGATGCGCTGGACTCCTACATCCCGACGCCGGAACGCGCTGTCGACATGCCGTTCCTGATGCCGGTCGAAGACGTCTTCTCGATCTCGGGTCGCGGTACCGTTGTTACGGGTCGCGTCGAGCGTGGCATCGTCAAGGTCGGCGAAGAAATCGAAATCGTCGGTATCCGTCCGACGGTCAAGACCACCTGTACCGGTGTTGAAATGTTCCGCAAGCTGCTCGACCAAGGTCAGGCTGGCGACAACATTGGCGCCCTGCTGCGTGGTACCAAGCGTGAAGACGTCGAGCGTGGTCAAGTGCTGTGCAAGCCGGGTTCGATCACCCCGCACACCCACTTCACGGGCGAAGTGTACGTTCTGTCGAAGGACGAAGGTGGTCGTCACACCCCGTTCTTCAACAACTACCGTCCGCAGTTCTACTTCCGTACGACCGACGTGACCGGTGCGATCTCGCTGCCGGAAGGCGTTGAGATGGTCATGCCGGGTGACAACATCCAGATGACGGTCAAGCTGATTGCCCCGATCGCCATGGAAGAAGGCCTGCGCTTCGCCATCCGCGAAGGTGGTCGTACCGTTGGCGCCGGTGTCGTCGCCAAGATCATCGAGTAATCGGTAGTTTCTGCACTCAGGGCGCTTCGGGAAACCGAGGCGCTTTGATGTTTCTGCAGCAGGGGTGTAGCTCAATTGGTAGAGCAACGGTTTCCAAAACCGTAGGTCGGGGGTTCGATTCCCTCCGCCCCTGCCACTCTCTTTAAAGATCGCGAACGTCATGGCTGACAAGATCAAGTTCTCGCTGGCGCTGGTCATCCTGGCTGCCGGCGTGGCTGGCTTCTACCTGCTCTCCGAGCAGGCAATGATTTTGCGCGTCCTGACGGTACTCGTCGGGCTGGCGCTGGCGGTAGCCGTGGCCTGGAAAACCGAGCCGGGTCAGCGCTTTTTCGGTTTTGCCAACGAATCGGTGGTCGAGGCCCGCAAGGTCGTCTGGCCGTCGCGCAAGGAGACGGTGCAAACCACGGCGATGGTATTCGCTTTCGTGGTCATCATGGCACTGTTCCTTTACATTACCGACAAGAGCCTCGAATGGGTTCTCTATGACCTCGTGCTGGGCTGGAAGAAATCATGAGTAAACGCTGGTACGTGGTACATGCCTATTCCGGCTTCGAAAAAAGTGTAATGCGCGCCATTCAGGAGCGCATCAATCGTTTGGGGATGCAGGACAAGTTTGGGCAGATCCTGGTTCCGGTCGAAGAAGTCGTCGAGATGAAGGGCGGCCAGAAATCCATTTCGGAGCGCAAGTTCTTTCCCGGCTATGTTCTGGTCGAGATGGAAATGGACGACGATAGCTGGCACCTGGTGAAAAATACCCCGAAGGTGACCGGTTTTGTCGGTGGTACGGCCAATCGTCCGGCACCGATTTCCCAGAAGGAAGTCGACAAGATCATGCAGCAGATGCAGGAAGGCGTCGAGAAGCCGCGTCCGAAGGTGCTGTTCGAGGTTGGCGAAGTGGTGCGGGTCAAGGAAGGTCCGTTTACCGACTTCCATGGCTCGGTCGAGGATGTCAATTACGAAAAGAACCGCCTGCGCGTTTCGGTGACCATCTTTGGTCGCGCTACGCCGGTGGAGCTGGAATTCGGTCAAGTCGAGAAGTCCTGAGCGAAGTTGCAACAGGGTTTGCCGGGTGCCCTGAATTCCGGCAAGAGGAGCGCTAGTCGCCGTTCACGGTCAACGCGCGTTACAACTCATTTTTAGGAGCCATTCATGGCCAAGAAAATTGTAGGCTACATCAAGCTGCAAGTGCCGGCAGGCAAGGCGAATCCGTCGCCCCCGATCGGCCCGGCGCTGGGTCAGCGCGGTCTCAACATCATGGAGTTCTGCAAGGCCTTCAACGCTCAGACGCAAGGCGTCGAGCCGGGTCTGCCGATCCCCGTCGTGATCACTGCCTTTGCGGACAAGTCCTTCACCTTCGTGATGAAGACCCCGCCGGCAACGATCCTGATCAAGAAGGCTGCCGGCATCAAGTCCGGTTCGGCCAAGCCGCACACCGACAAGGTCGGCAAGATCACCCGCGCCCAGTGCGAAGAGATCGCCAAGACCAAGATGCCCGACCTGACCGCTGCCGACATGGAAGCCGCCATTCGCACCATCGCCGGCTCCGCCCGCTCGATGGGCATTACCGTGGAGGGTCTGTAATCATGGCCAAGCTCACGAAGAAGCAAAAGGCGCTTGCCGCCAAGGTCGTTGCCCAGAAGCTCTATCCGCTCCAGGAAGCGCTGACGCTGGCCAAGGAAACCGCTACCGCCAAGTTTGATGAGTCGATCGACGTCGCGATCAACCTCGGTGTCGATGCACGCAAGTCGGACCAGGTTGTTCGTGGTTCCGTCGTTCTCCCCGCCGGTACCGGCAAGACCGTTCGCGTCGCCGTGTTCGCCCAGGGCGAAAAGGCTGAGGCCGCCAAGGCTGCTGGTGCCGACGTCGTCGGTTTCGACGATCTGGCTGCCGACGTCAAGGCCGGTAACCTGAACTTCGACATCGTCATCGCTACGCCGGACGCCATGCGCATCGTCGGCCAGCTCGGTCAGATTCTCGGTCCGCGCGGCCTGATGCCGAACCCGAAGGTGGGTACGGTTACCATGGATGTGGCGACCGCCGTCAAGAATGCCAAGGCAGGTCAGGTTCAGTACCGTACCGACAAGGCAGGTATCGTGCACGCCACCATTGGTCGCGCATCGTTCTCCGTCGAGAACCTCGAGACCAACCTGAAGGCACTGATCGAAGCCCTGCAGAAGGCCAAGCCGGCTGCCTCGAAGGGTCAGTATCTGCGCAAGATCGCCGTGTCCGCGACGATGGGCCCCGGTGTCCGCGTCGATCAGGCTACGCTGGCTGCATAAAGAACTTTGGGTCGAGGCATTTCGGTGCCTCGAATCGTCAAAGACCGCAGGTGCCCCGCAAGGGGCTTAATCGTGAAAGCCTGCGCAGACGGTGTTCCCGAAACGGATTTTCTGTCATTCGCAAGAATGGCGAGCTTCTGGTTCAGGTCGCCGTAAGGGCGGCGGGAATGTTTCCCGTCGTGTTATGACTTGAAAGGAGGAAAGACCTGTGGGTCTCAATCTGAACGACAAAAAAGCCGTCGTGGCTGAGGTGTCGGCACAAGTGGCCAACGCTCAGACTATCGCGATCGCCGAATATCGTGGCATCGAGGTCGGTGACCTCACGGTGCTGCGCAAGAAGGCGCGTGAGTCTGGTGTTTACCTGCGCGTGCTGAAGAACACCCTGGTGCGTCGCGCCGTGGAAGGCACGCAGTTTGCCGGCCTGGCCGAACACATGGTCGGGCCGCTGATTTACAGCGTCTCCGCCGACCCGGTGGCTGCAGCGAAGGTGCTCAACGACTTCGCCAAGACCAATGACAAGTTGGTCCTCAAGGCCGGTTCCTATGCCGGCAAGGTGCTCGACAAGGCTGGTGTGCAGGCGCTTGCGTCCGTCCCGAGCCGCGAAGAGCTGCTCTCCAAGCTGCTGTACGTCATGCAGGCTCCGGTCGCCGGCTTCGTCCGTGCCCTCGACGCCCTGGCCAAGCAGCGCGAAGAAGCCGCCGCTTGATCCTTACCGCATACGAACTGATTTAGGAGTTTATTGAAATGGCAATTAGCAAAGAAGACATCCTGGAAGCCGTTGGCTCCCTGACCGTTATGGAACTGAACGACCTGGTCAAGGCGTTCGAAGAGAAGTTCGGCGTTTCCGCTGCTGCCGTCGCCGTTGCCGGCCCGGCTGGTGGTGGTGCTGCTGCCGCTGCTGAAGAGCAGACCGAGTTCACCGTTGTCCTGGCTGCCGCCGGCGACAAGAAGGTTGAAGTCATCAAGGTCGTCCGTGCCGTTACCGGCCTGGGCCTGAAGGAAGCCAAGGACCTCGTCGATGGCGCTCCGAAGCCGGTCAAGGAAGGTGTTGCCAAGGCCGACGCCGAAGCACTCAAGAAGCAACTGGAAGACGCTGGCGCCAAGGTCGAAATCAAGTAATCGACGTTTGCCCGCTGGGCTGGCAGCAAACGCTGCCAGCCCTTTTGTGCTTATCGAAACGCTTGCATCGCCAGAACGCCAAACACTTGAATACTCGCCAGCCGGCAAACGCAAATCACGATTTTCCTGTCAGCAATGACCAGGGAAGCGGATTTGCGTTTGCCTGTTTCGCCAGGTCCGACATCTGATTCCACCCTCACGGAGTTACCATGACTTACTCCTTCACCGAGAAGAAACGCATCCGCAAGAGCTTCGCCAAGCGCGTCAGCGTCCTCGAGGTTCCCTTCCTCCTTGCGACCCAGCTCCAGTCGTTCACCGATTTCCTGCAAGCGGAAATTCCTGTGCAAGAGCGCAAGAACGAAGGTCTTCAGGCGGCGTTCACTTCAATCTTCCCGATCGTTTCCCATTCCGGAAACGCCCGGCTGGAGTTCGTCAGCTATGCGCTCGGTGAGCCGGCATTCGATGTCGTCGAATGCCAGCAGCGCGGTCTGACCTTCGCTGCCTCGCTGCGCGCCCGCGTCCGCCTGGTCCTGATGGACCGTGAAGCACCCGATACGGTCAAGGAAGTCAAGGAACAGGAAGTCTACATGGGTGAAATTCCCCTGATGACGACCAACGGTTCCTTCGTCATCAACGGTACCGAGCGGGTCATCGTTTCCCAGCTGCATCGTTCGCCTGGCGTGTTCTTCGAGCACGACCGCGGCAAGACTCACAGCTCCGGCAAGCTGCTGTTCTCGGCACGCGTCATTCCCTACCGTGGCTCCTGGCTTGATTTCGAGTTTGACCCGAAGGATTCGCTCTTCTTCCGCGTCGACCGTCGCCGCAAGATGCCGGTGACGACCCTGCTCAAGGCGCTGGGTATGTCCTCGGAAGAAATCCTGGCCGAATTCTTCGAATTCGACATGTTCAAGCTGGTCGGCGAGAAGATCGAGTTCGCCCTGGTTCCCGAGCGTCTGCGCGGTGAAGTCGCCCGCTTCGATTTCGTCGCCCCGGACGGCAAGGTCATCGTCGCCAAGGACAAGCGCATCACGGCCAAGCACATCCGTGACATCGGCGCCGCCGGCATCAAGCAGATTGCCGTACCGGAGGAGTTCCTGCTCGGCCGTGTCGTGGCCCACGACATCGTCGATACCTCGACTGGCGAAGTGGTCGCCAACGCCAACGACGAAATCACCGAAACCCTGCTCGCCAAATTGCGCGATGCAGGCGTGTCGACCGTCGAAACCCTCTACACCAACGATCTTGATCGCGGTGCCTTCATCTCCAATACGCTGCGCGGTGATGAAACCGCCTCGCGCCAGGCTGCGCGCATCGCCATCTACCGCATGATGCGCCCGGGCGAGCCGCCGACGGAAGAAGCGGTCGAGATCCTGTTCAACGGACTGTTCTATTCCGACGAGCGCTACGATCTGTCGGCAGTCGGTCGGATGAAGTTCAACCGCCGCCTGTCCCGTCAGGATGTCATCGAGTACAAGGTCATGGTGCGCAGCCTGGCTTCGCGTGCCGAAGCCGCCCTGAAGAACCTGGCCGAAGCCTCGGGCTTCGCCCTCGGTGCCATCCAGGACCTCGTTGCCGGCTTGCCGTTCGGGCCGCGGGCAATGTGCGAGAACATGACCAAGGCCGATGCCGAGGCGCTTGCCGGCAAGATCAAGCCGCTCGGTGCCAACGTCGAAGTGCGCGAGCAGCTGACGCTGTCGCCGCGCGACATCGTCGAAGTGATCAAGATCCTGGTTGACCTGCGCAATGGTCGTGGTGACATCGATGATATCGATCACCTGGGCAACCGCCGTGTCCGTTCGGTCGGCGAACTCGCCGAGAACCAGTTCCGCGCCGGCCTTGTCCGCGTCGAACGTGCGGTCAAGGAGCGCCTGAGCCAGGCTGAGTCCGATAACCTGATGCCGCACGATTTGATCAATGCCAAGCCGATCAGTGCCGCGATCAAGGAGTTCTTCGGGTCCAGCCAGCTGTCGCAGTTCATGGATCAAACCAACCCGTTGTCGGAAATCACCCACAAGCGGCGCGTTTCGGCCCTTGGCCCGGGCGGCCTGACGCGCGAGCGCGCCGGCTTCGAAGTCCGCGACGTGCATCCGACGCACTACGGCCGCGTCTGCCCGATCGAAACGCCGGAAGGTCCGAACATTGGTCTGATCAACTCGCTGGCACTGTTTGCCCGAGTCAATAGCTACGGTTTCATCGAGACCGCCTATCGCCGTGTCGTCGACAGCAAGGTCACCAACGAGATCGACTACCTGTCGGCGATCGAGGAAGGCAACTACGTGGTTGCTCAGGCCAACGCCGCGCTCGATGCCGAGGGCCGCCTTGCCGACGACCTGGTCACCTGCCGCGAAAAGGGCGAAACGATTCTCGCCGAGCCGGCTCGCGTCCAGTACATGGACGTTGCCCCGGGCCAGATCGTTTCCGTCGCTGCTTCGCTGATTCCCTTCCTTGAGCACGACGATGCGAACCGCGCGCTGATGGGTGCCAACATGCAGCGTCAGGCTGTCCCCTGCCTGCGTCCGGAAAAGCCGCTGGTCGGTACCGGCATCGAGCGCACCGTCGCCGTTGACTCCGGTACGGCCGTTGTCGCCCTGCGCGGTGGCGTCGTCGATTATGTCGATGCCGGCCGCGTGGTGGTCCGCGTCAACGACAACGAAACCGTTGCCGGTGAAGTCGGTGTCGACATCTACAACCTGGTCAAGTACACGCGTTCCAACCAGAACACCAACATCAACCAGCGTCCGATGGTCAAGATCGGTGACGTCATCGCCAAGGGCGATGTGGTCGCCGACGGTGCCTCCACCGACAAGGGCGAACTCGCCCTCGGCCAGAACATGCTGATCGCGTTCATGCCGTGGAACGGCTACAACTTCGAAGACTCGATCCTGATCTCCGAACGCGTCGTCGCCGAAGATCGCTACACCTCGATCCACATCGAGGAACTGACGGTCGTTGCCCGCGACACCAAGCTCGGCCCCGAGGAAATCACTCGTGATATCGCTTCGCTCGGTGAAGTGCAGCTGTCCCGCCTGGATGACGCCGGTATCGTTTACATCGGTGCCGAAGTCCACGCTGGCGACGTGCTGGTCGGCAAGGTCACGCCGAAGGGCGAAACCCAGCTGACTCCGGAAGAAAAGCTGCTGCGCGCGATCTTCGGCGAGAAGGCCTCCGATGTTAAGGACACCTCGCTGCGCGTGCCGGCCGGGATCGCCGGTACCGTCATCGACGTCCAGGTGTTCACCCGCGAAGGCATCGAGCGCGACAAGCGCGCTCAGTCGATCATCGACGAACACCTGCGTCACTACAAGCTCGATCTGGCTGACCAGATGCGCATCGTCGAACGTGATGCCTTTGAGCGTGTCGGTCGCCTGATTGTCGGCAAGAAGGCCAACGGCGGCCCGAAGAAGCTGACCAAGGGCACGGTCATCGACCAGGCCTACCTGGACAGCATGGATCCGCACCACTGGTTCGACATCCGTCTGGCTGACGACGAGATCGCGCTGCAGCTCGAGCAGGTCAAGGAAGGCCTGGAGCAGGCACGCAAGGACTTCGACGTTGCTTTCGAAGCGAAGCGCAAGAAGCTGACGCAAGGCGACGAACTGCCGCCGGGCGTGCAGAAGATGGTCAAGGTCTATGTCGCGGTCAAGCGTCGCCTGCAGCCCGGTGACAAGATGGCCGGTCGTCACGGTAACAAGGGCGTCGTTTCCCGCATCCTGCCGGTCGAGGACATGCCCTACATGGCCGATGGCCGCCCGGTCGACATCGTTCTGAATCCGCTCGGTGTGCCGTCGCGGATGAACGTTGGTCAGATTCTCGAAGTCCACCTCGGCCTGGCCGCCAAGGGGCTTGGCCACAAGATCGGGGACATGCTGCGGCGCGAAGCCACGGTCAAGGAAGTGCGTGGTTTCCTCGATCAGATCTACAACTCGAGTGGCAAGTCGGAAAACCTCGACGAGCTGAACGATGCGGAAATCATCGAAATGGCCGGTAATCTGACCAGCGGCGTACCGTTCGCGACGCCGGTGTTCGACGGCGCCAAGGAAGCCGAAATCAAGGCCATGCTGGCGCTTGCCGGCATGCCTTCTTCGGGTCAGATGACGCTGTTCGACGGCCGCACCGGTGATGCCTTCGAGCGCCAGGTGACGGTCGGCTACATGCATTACCTGAAGCTGCACCATCTCGTTGATGACAAGATGCATGCCCGTTCGACCGGCCCGTACTCGCTGGTTACCCAGCAGCCGCTGGGCGGCAAGGCACAGTTCGGCGGCCAGCGCTTCGGTGAAATGGAAGTCTGGGCACTGGAAGCCTACGGCGCGTCTTATGTGCTGCAGGAAATGCTGACCGTCAAGTCCGACGATGTGAACGGCCGGACCAAGGTCTACGAAAACATCGTCAAGGGCGAGCACAGGATCGATGCCGGCATGCCGGAATCCTTCAACGTGCTGGTCAAGGAAATCCGTTCGCTGGCGATCGATATCGATCTGGAACGTTACTGATTAGGGCTCAGGAGTTAAACGATGAAAGCATTGCTCGACCTGTTCAAGCAGGTAACCGCCGAAGAAGAATTCGACGCGATTACCATTGGCCTCGCTTCGCCTGAGAAGATCCGTTCCTGGTCCTACGGCGAAGTCAAGAAGCCGGAAACGATCAACTACCGGACGTTCAAGCCGGAACGCGACGGCCTGTTCTGCGCCAAGATCTTTGGCCCGATCAAGGATTACGAGTGCCTCTGCGGCAAGTACAAGCGCCTGAAGCACCGCGGCGTCATTTGCGAAAAGTGCGGCGTCGAAGTGACGCTGGCCAAGGTTCGTCGCGACCGCATGGGTCACATCGAGCTGGCCTCGCCGGTCGCCCACATCTGGTTCCTCAAGTCGCTGCCGTCGCGTCTGGGCATGGTCCTCGACATGACGCTGCGCGACATCGAACGCGTGCTGTACTTCGAAGCCTTCGTTGTCACCGACCCGGGCATGGTCTCCAACCTGCAACGTGGTCAGTTGCTGACCGAAGACCAGTACCTGGAGATGATGGAAGAGCACGGCGACGAATTCCAGGCATTGATGGGCGCCGAAGGCATTCGTGAGCTGCTGCGCAATCTCGAGCTCAACAGCGAAGTCGAGAATTTGCGCAACGAACTCGAAGTCACCGGTTCGGAAGCCAAGAACAAGAAGCTCGCGAAGCGCCTGAAGATCCTCGAAGGTTTCCAGAAGTCCGGCATCAAGCCCGACTGGATGATCCTCGAAGTGCTGCCGGTGCTGCCGCCGGATCTGCGTCCGCTGGTGCCGCTGGACGGCGGTCGTTTCGCGACCTCCGACCTGAACGACCTCTATCGTCGCGTCATCAACCGCAACAACCGTCTCAAGCGCCTGCTCGAACTGAAGGCCCCGGACATCATCGTGCGCAACGAAAAGCGCATGCTGCAGGAATCGGTGGACTCGCTGCTCGACAACGGTCGTCGCGGCAAGGCCATGACTGGCGCCAACAAGCGTCCGCTGAAGTCGCTGGCCGACATGATCAAGGGCAAGGGCGGTCGTTTCCGTCAGAACCTGCTCGGCAAGCGCGTCGACTACTCCGGCCGTTCGGTCATTGTGGTCGGTCCGCAGCTCAAGCTGCACCAGTGCGGCCTGCCCAAGCTGATGGCCCTGGAGCTGTTCAAGCCCTTCATCTTCCACAAGCTCGAAGTCGGCGGCTATGCCACGACCATCAAGCAGGCCAAGAAGATGGTCGAGAGCCAGGAACCGATCGTCTGGGACATGCTTGAAGATGTCATCCGTGAACATCCGGTCATGCTCAACCGTGCGCCGACGCTGCACCGTCTCGGCATCCAGGCGTTCGAACCGACCCTGATCGAAGGCAAGGCGATCCAGCTTCATCCGCTGGTCTGTGCCGCGTTCAACGCCGACTTCGACGGTGACCAGATGGCCGTTCACGTACCGCTGTCGCTGGAAGCCCAGATGGAAGCCCGCACCCTGATGCTGGCCTCGAACAACGTTCTGTCGCCGGCCAACGGCCAGCCGATCATCGTGCCCTCGCAGGATATCGTTCTTGGTCTGTACTATGCGACTCGCGAGCGGATCAACGCCAAGGGCGAAGGCATGTACTTTGCCGACGTCGCCGAAATCGACCGTGCGATGGCCGCTGGTCAACTCGACATTCATGCCCGCATTTCGGTGCGTCTGAAGCAATACGAGCCTGCTGCGGTCGACGGCGAATGGAACGAGAAAATGGTCCGCGTCGAGACCACCGCCGGGCGTGCGCTGCTTTCGCGCATCCTGCCGAAGGGACTGCCCTTCAAGGCGATCGACAAGGCACTGAAGAAGAAGGAAATCTCCAAGCTGATCGATGAATCCTTCCGGCGCTGCGGCCTCAAGGAAACCGTCGTCTTCGCCGATCAGCTGATGCAGAACGGTTATGCGCTGGCAACCCGCGGCGGCATCTCCTTCTGCTCCGACGACATGCGCGTCCCGGCCAAGAAGTACGAGATCATCGCCGCTTCGGAAGCCGAAGTTAAGGAAATCGAGACCCAGTACACCAACGGTCTGGTTACCCAGGGCGAGCGCTACAACAAGGTTGTCGACATCTGGGGCCGTACCGGCGATCAGGTAGCCAAGGTGATGATGGACGAACTCGGTCACGAGGAAGTCATCGACCGCCACGGCAAGAAGGTCAAGCAGGATTCGTTCAACTCGATCTACATGATGGCTGACTCCGGCGCCCGCGGCTCGGCCGCCCAGATTCGTCAGCTGGCCGGTATGCGCGGCCTGATGGCGAAGCCGGACGGCTCGATTATCGAAACGCCGATCACGACCAACTTCCGCGAAGGTTTGAACGTTCTCCAGTACTTCATCTCGACCCACGGTGCCCGTAAGGGTCTGGCCGATACCGCGTTGAAGACCGCTAACTCCGGTTACCTGACGCGTCGTCTGGTCGACGTGACCCAGGATCTGGTGATCACCGAAGACGATTGCGGCACCAAGAACGGTTTTGCCGTCAAGGCCCTGGTCGAAGGCGGTGAAGTCATCGAGCCGCTGCGCGAACGTATTCTCGGTCGTGTCACGGTCGACGACCTGGTTGACCCGGAAACGCAGGAAACCGTGATCTTCTCCGGCACCATGCTCGACGAGGATCTGGTTGACCTGATCGACAAGCTCGGCATCGACGAAGTCAAGGTCCGTACCCCGCTGACCTGCGACACCCGCTACGGTCTCTGCGCCAAGTGCTACGGTCGTGACCTCGGTCGCGGCATGATGGTCAATGCCGGCGAATCGGTTGGCGTCATCGCCGCCCAGTCGATCGGCGAACCGGGTACCCAGTTGACCATGCGTACCTTCCACGTCGGTGGTGCTGCCTCCCGTGCTGCCGTTGCCGACAAGGTCGAAGGCAAATCGGCCGGCACCGTGCGCTATACCGCAAACATGCGCTATGTCACCAGCGCCAAGGGCGAGAAGGTGGTCATTTCCCGTTCGGGCGAAGTGCTGATCACCGATGATCATGGTCGCGAGCGCGAACGTCACAAGGTGCCCTACGGCGCGATGCTGGCGGTCGACGAAGGCAAGGCGGTCAAGGCCGGTGCCAAGCTGGCCAGCTGGGATCCGCACACCCGTCCGATCATCACCGAATACGCCGGTACCGTTCGCTTCGAGAACGTCGAGGAAGGTGTTACCGTCGCCAAGCAGATCGACGACGTCACCGGCCTGTCCACGCTTGTCGTCATCGACAACAAGCGTGGCGGCAAGGCAGCGACGAAGGGCATCCGCCCGGTCGTCAAGCTGCTCGACGACGCTGGCCAGGAAGTCAAGATCCACGGCAGCGAACACTCGGTGTCGATCGCCTTCCAGGTTGGTTCGATCATCTCGGTGGTCGACGGTCAGCAGGTCGGTGTTGGCGATGTGCTCGCCCGCATGCCGCAGGAGTCTGCCAAGACCCGCGATATTACCGGCGGTCTGCCGCGGGTTGCCGAGCTGTTCGAAGCCCGCACCCCGAAGGATGCTTCCGTGCTGGCCGAGGTTACCGGTACGATCAGCTTCGGCAAGGACACCAAGGGCAAGCAGCGTCTGGTGATCACCGATCTCGATGGCGAACAGCACGAGTTCCTGATCTCCAAGGACAAGCATGTCCTGGTGCACGACGGTCAGGTGGTCAACAAGGGCGAGAAGATCGTCGAAGGCGAACCTGATCCGCACGATATCCTGCGCCTGCAGGGGATCGAGGCGCTGGCCCGCTACATCACCGATGAAGTCCAGGATGTCTACCGTCTGCAGGGCGTGAAGATCAACGACAAGCACATCGAAGTGATCGTTCGCCAGATGCTGCGTCGCGTCACCATCGTCGAGCCGGGCGATACCAAGTTCATCAAGTCGGAGCAGGTTGAGCGCGCCGAATTGTTGGCGGAAAACGATCGCGTCATGGCTGAGGGCAAGATTCCTGCAACCTTCGAGCACATGCTGCTGGGTATCACCAAGGCTTCGCTGTCCACCGATTCGTTCATCTCGGCGGCGTCCTTCCAGGAAACCACCCGTGTTCTCACCGAAGCTGCGATCATGGGCAAGCGCGACGAACTCCGTGGTCTCAAGGAGAACGTCATCGTCGGTCGTCTCATCCCGGCCGGTACGGGTCTTGCCTATCACCGCAGCCGCAAGGCGCAGGGTGCCGGTGAAGATATCGCGGCGGATCGTCCGATCGAAGATGCAGTTGTTGAAAATGCAACACAAGAGGCAGATCAAGGCCTCTGATGTCGTAAGGCAACCCCCGTGTTTCGTTGACATGGGGGTTGATCAACCATAGAATCTATGGTCTTTGTCGGCAGAGACTAATCATTGTCTCTGCTATGGATAACAAAATTGCCGTCGTGCCCCTTTTGGGGCCTGGCTGTTGAAGGAAGTTTGATATGCCGACCATCAACCAGCTCGTGCGCAAGCCGCGCGTCGCCGAAAAGGCCAAGAGCAAGGTTCCTGCACTGGAAAAGTGCCCGCAAAAGCGCGGTGTTTGCACCCGCGTCTATACCACCACCCCGAAGAAGCCGAACTCTGCACTGCGTAAGGTGTGCAAGGTTCGTCTGACGAATGGCTTCGAAGTCATTTCGTACATCGGCGGTGAAGGCCACAACCTGCAGGAGCACTCTGTGGTCCTGATCCGTGGTGGTCGTGTCAAGGATTTGCCCGGTGTGCGTTATCACACCGTGCGTGGCTCCCTGGATACCCAGGGCGTCAAGGATCGCAAGCAGTCCCGTTCGAAGTACGGGGCGAAGCGTCCGAAGGCCGCCTGATAACCCTGGTGGTTTGAGTAAGTGGTCGCTCTGCTGGGCGGCCGAGAGGGCCGGGGGGGTGAAAACCCCTTCCCGGCTTTTCAACTGAATAGTGATCAAGTGAGGTTTGTATGCCCCGTCGTCGTGAAGTACCCAAGCGTGATATTCTCCCGGACCCGAAGTTCGGTAGCGTCGAAGTTTCCAAGTTCATCAACGCCGTGATGCAGAGCGGCAAAAAGTCGGTTGCCGAGCGCATCGTCTACGGTGCCTTCGATATCATCACCACCAAGTCCGGCAAGGATCCGCTGGAAGTTTTCGGTTCCGCCATGGCCAACGTCAAGCCGATGGTCGAAGTGAAGTCCCGTCGCGTCGGTGGTGCCAACTACCAGGTTCCGGTCGAGGTGCGTCCGGCTCGCCGTGCTGCCCTGGCCATGCGCTGGTTGCGTGAATTTGCCCGCAAGCGCTCGGAAAAGTCCATGGGGCAGCGTCTTGCCGCCGAAATGATGGAAGCAGCTGAAAACCGCGGTGGTGCTGTGAAGAAGCGCGACGAAGTGCATCGCATGGCTGAAGCCAACAAGGCTTTTGCTCACTTCCGCTTCTAATTTTCGACATTCACGAAGGTATTCACCGTGGCACGTAAAACTCCCATCGAGCGCTACCGCAATATCGGTATCAGCGCGCACATCGACGCCGGCAAGACCACCACGACCGAGCGCATCCTTTTCTACACCGGTGTCAATCACAAGATTGGCGAAGTTCATGATGGTGCTGCCACCATGGACTGGATGGAGCAGGAGCAAGAGCGCGGCATCACCATCACCTCCGCGGCGACTACCTGCTTCTGGAAGGGGATGGACAGTTCTTTCCCGGAGCACCGCTTCAACATCATTGACACCCCGGGGCACGTTGACTTCACGATTGAAGTCGAGCGCTCAATGCGTGTTCTTGATGGTGCTTGCATGGTCTATTGTGCTGTTGGTGGCGTTCAGCCCCAGTCGGAGACCGTGTGGCGTCAGGCGACCAAGTACAAGGTGCCGCGTCTCGCCTTCGTGAACAAGATGGATCGCTCCGGCGCCAATTTCTTCAAGGTCGTTGACCAGATGAAGACCCGCCTGAAGGCTAGCCCGGTCCCTATCGTCATCCCGATTGGTGCAGAAGACTCGTTCGAGGGTGTCGTCGATCTGCTCAAGATGAAGGCCATCTATTGGGATGAGGCTTCTCAGGGTATGAAGTTCGATTATCGCGACATTCCGGCCGAGTTGGTCGAAACCGCGCAAACCTGGCGTGAGCAGATGATCGAGGCGGCTGCTGAAGCTTCCGAAGATCTGATGAACGAGTACCTGGAAAACGGCGAATTGTCGGAAGAGAAAATCAAGCTGGGTCTGCGCATGCGCACCCTGGCCTGTGAAATCCAGCCGATGCTGTGCGGCACCGCGTTCAAGAACAAGGGTGTTCAGCGCATGCTTGACGCCGTTGTCGAGTTGCTGCCTTCGCCGGTTGATATCCCGCCGGTGCAGGGGGTTGATGAGCACGAGCGCGAAGTCTCGCGCAAGGCCGACGACAGCGAGAAGTTCTCGGCGCTTGCGTTCAAGCTGATGACCGACCCGTTCGTCGGTCAGCTAACCTTCATTCGCGTTTACTCGGGTGTTCTGACCTCCGGTGCGACCGTGTACAACTCGGTCAAGGGCAAGAAAGAGCGCATCGGTCGTATCCTGCAGATGCACGCCAACAACCGCGAGGAAATCAAGGAAGTTCTGGCTGGCGACATCGCTGCTTGCGTCGGTCTGAAGGAAGTCACCACTGGTGAAACGCTGTGCGATCCGGATGCCCCGATCATTCTCGAGCGCATGGTCTTCCCGGAGCCGGTGATTCACGTCGCCGTCGAGCCGAAGACCAAGGCCGATCAGGAAAAGATGGGTATCGCGCTTGGGCGCCTGGCTGCCGAAGATCCGTCCTTCCGCGTCCGCACCGACGAAGAGTCTGGTCAGACCATCATCTCCGGTATGGGTGAGCTGCACCTCGATATCATCGTTGATCGCATGAAGCGCGAATTCAACGTCGAGGCGGCTGTCGGCGCGCCGCAGGTTGCTTACCGCGAATGCATCAAGAAGGCTGTTGAGCAAGAAGGCAAGTTCGTCAAGCAGTCTGGTGGTCGTGGTCAATTCGGCCATGTTTGGCTCAAGATCGAGCCGAATGAGGCCGGCAAGGGCTACGAATTTGTCGATGCCATCAAGGGCGGTGTGGTTCCGCGCGAATATATTCCGGCAGTCGACAAGGGGTTGCAGGATGCAATCACCAGCGGCGTTCTGGCTGGATTCCCGGTTGTCGATATCAAGTTCACGCTGTTTGACGGCTCTTACCACGACGTCGATTCGAATGAAAACGCCTTCCGCATGGCTGCCTCGATGGCCTTCAAGGAAGGTATGAAGAAGGCTAGCCCGACTCTGCTCGAGCCGATGATGGCAGTCGTTGTCGAGACCCCGGAAGACTACATGGGTAACGTCATGGGTGATCTGTCGTCGCGTCGCGGCATCGTTCAGGGTATGGAAGACCTTCCTGGTGGCACCAAGGAAGTTCGCGCCGAAGTGCCGCTGTCCGAAATGTTCGGCTACGCCACCTCGCTGCGTTCGCTCTCTCAAGGGCGTGCCACGTACACGATGGAATTCAAGCACTACGTTGAGGCGCCGAAGAACGTCGCTGAAGCGGTCATCAACAAGAAGTAACCCTTTATTGGAGAACCGATAATGGCTAAGGAAAAATTCGAGCGTACTAAGCCGCACGTCAACGTTGGTACGATTGGTCACGTTGACCACGGCAAGACGACGCTGACGGCAGCGATCACGACGGTGCTGGCCGCCAAGTTCGGCGGTGCCGCCAAGGCATACGACCAGATCGATGCGGCGCCGGAAGAAAAGGCTCGCGGCATCACGATCAACACCGCACACGTCGAATACGAAACCGCCAACCGTCACTACGCCCACGTTGATTGCCCGGGCCACGCCGACTACGTCAAGAACATGATTACCGGTGCCGCCCAGATGGACGGCGCGATCCTGGTTTGCTCGGCCGCTGACGGCCCGATGCCGCAGACCCGCGAGCACATCCTGCTGGCCCGTCAGGTCGGCGTGCCGTATGTTCTGGTGTACATGAACAAGTGCGACATGGTTGACGACGCCGAGCTGCTCGAACTGGTCGAAATGGAACTGCGCGAGCTGCTGTCCAAGTACGATTTCCCGGGCGATGACACCCCGATCATCCACGGTTCGGCCCTGAAGGCCCTCGAAGGCGACCAGTCCGAAATCGGCGAGCCGTCGATCTTCCGTCTGGCTGATGCGCTGGACTCCTACATCCCGACGCCGGAACGCGCTGTCGACATGCCGTTCCTGATGCCGGTCGAAGACGTCTTCTCGATCTCGGGTCGCGGTACCGTTGTTACGGGTCGCGTCGAGCGTGGCATCGTCAAGGTCGGCGAAGAAATCGAAATCGTCGGTATCCGTCCGACGGTCAAGACCACCTGTACCGGTGTTGAAATGTTCCGCAAGCTGCTCGACCAAGGTCAGGCTGGCGACAACATTGGCGCCCTGCTGCGCGGTACCAAGCGTGAAGACGTCGAGCGTGGTCAAGTGCTGTGCAAGCCGGGTTCGATCACCCCGCACACCCACTTCACGGGCGAAGTGTACGTTCTGTCGAAGGACGAAGGTGGTCGTCACACCCCGTTCTTCAACAACTACCGTCCGCAGTTCTACTTCCGCACGACCGACGTGACCGGTGCGATCTCGCTGCCGGAAGGCGTTGAGATGGTCATGCCGGGTGACAACATCCAGATGACGGTCAAGCTGATTGCCCCGATCGCCATGGAAGAAGGCCTGCGCTTCGCCATCCGCGAAGGTGGTCGTACCGTTGGCGCCGGTGTCGTCGCCAAGATCATCGAGTAAC
>NZ_RBXP01000014.1:240651-414118 GCF_003634965.1 Azonexus fungiphilus
GATTGCCCCGATCGCCATGGAAGAAGGCCTGCGCTTCGCCATCCGCGAAGGTGGTCGTACCGTTGGCGCCGGTGTCGTCGCCAAGATCATCGAGTAACATCGCTCTTTTGAAACCCGGAGCGGCAGGTACTGTCGCTCCATTGTTCTTTTGGAAGCCAAGAAAATGCAAAATCAAAAAATCCGTATCCGCCTGAAGGCCTTCGACTATCGCCTGATCGATCAATCCGCCCAGGAGATTGTTGAGACCGCCAAGCGCACCGGCGCTGTCGTTCGTGGTCCTGTGCCGCTGCCGACCCGCAAGCAGCGTTTCGACATCCTGCGTTCGCCGCACGTTAACAAGGCTTCCCGTGATCAACTCGAGATCCGCACGCATCTGCGCCTGATGGATATCGTCGATCCGACCGACAAGACTGTCGATGCCCTGATGAAGCTTGACTTGCCTGCTGGCGTCGACGTCGAAATCAAGTTGCAGTAATTGTAGTTTTGCGGATATAATCCGCGCCTTTCGGGGGTGGCCGGCAACGGCTGCCCGTTTGTTGTTTTACATCGACCGGCCAATCGCAGCCGGCGATGAGGAGAATAACCATGAGTCTAGGCCTTGTAGGTCGCAAGGTTGGCATGACTCGCATTTTTGCCGAGGATGGCGCGTCCATTCCGGTAACTGTGCTTGACGTGTCCAATAACCGCGTGACCCAAGTCAAAACGCCGGAGATCGACGGCTACGCAGCCGTTCAGGTCGCATTCGGCCAGCGCCGTGCCTCGCGTGTTTCCAAGCCCCTTGCTGGTCATCTGGCCAAGGCGGGTGTGGAAGCCGGGCATGTGCTCAAGGAATTCCGTATCGAAGCCGATCAACTTGCCTCTTTGAAGGCTGGTGATCAGGTGGCTGTGACGATCTTTGCCGAAGGGCAAAAGGTCGATGTCACCGGTACCTCGATCGGTAAGGGTTTCCAGGGTGGCATCAAGCGCCACAACTTCAGTTCCAACCGTGCTTCCCACGGTAACTCGGTGTCGCACAATGCGCCGGGTTCCATCGGTATGGCGCAGGATCCGGGTCGCGTTTTCCCGGGTAAGCGCATGGCCGGTCACCTGGGTGATGTGCAGTCCACGATGCAGGGTCTGACGATCGTTCGCGTTGATGCCGAACGTCAGTTGCTGCTGGTCAAGGGTGCTGTTCCGGGTGCCAAGGGTTCCGACGTCGTCGTGCGTCCGGCAGTCAAGGCTTAAGGAGGCGACATGGAACTGAAGGTTATCAACGAACAAGGTCAGGAAGCGGCAAAGCTGCAGGCCTCCGACGTGTTGTTCGGTCGCGAATTCAATGAGGCTCTGGTGCACCAGCTCGTCGTTGCTTATCAGGCAAACGCACGCTCGGGTGACAGCAAGCAAAAGGATCGCTCCGAAGTCCGTCACACCACCACCAAGCCGTGGCGCCAGAAGGGTACCGGTCGTGCTCGTTCCGGTTCGAACGGTTCGCCGCTGTGGCGTGGGGGCGGTCGGATTTTCCCGAACTCTCCGGATCAAAATTACTCCCAGAAGGTTAACAAGAAGATGTTCCGCGCCGGCATGGCAGCGATCCTCTCCGAGTTGGCCCGTCAGGATCGCCTGGTCGTTGTTGACGATCTGGCGGTCGACGCACCGAAAACCAAACTTTTCAGCGCCAAGCTGAAGGGTATGGGACTCGACGGCAACCTGCTGGTCATCACCGACGAACTGAACGAGAACCTCTATCTGTCGTCGCGCAACCTGCCCAATGTTCTGGTGCTTGAAGCTCAGGAAGCCGATCCGGTTTCCCTGGTTCGCTTCGCCAAGGTGCTGGTCACCAAGAACGCTGTGGCCAAGTTCGAGGAGATGTGGGGATGAACCAGGAACGTCTGTTGCAGGTGCTGCTTGCGCCGCAAATCTCCGAAAAGGCAACCTACGTTGCCGAGAAGAACGAGCAGGTGATCTTCCGCGTTGCCACTGATGCAACCAAGCCGGAGATCAAGGCTGCGGTCGAGCTTCTGTTCAAGGTTGAAGTTGAGTCTGTCCAGGTCGCCAACGTCAAGGGCAAGGTCAAGCGCTTCAAGGGCGCGACCGGTCGCCGCAAGGGTTGGAAGAAGGCCTATGTCTGCCTCAAGGCCGGCCAGGAAATCAACTTCGTTGAAGGGGGTAACGCCTGATGGCTCTCGTTAAAGTCAAGCCGACTTCCCCCGGCCGTCGTGCCGTGGTTCAGGTCGTCAATGCCAATCTGCACAAGGGCAAGCCGTTTGCCGGTCTGGTCGAAAGCCAGTCGAAGAACGCCGGCCGCAACAACAATGGTCGCATCACCGTGCGTCACCAGGGTGGCGGCCACAAGCAAGCTTATCGTGTCATCGATTTCAAGCGCACCAAGGACGGTATTCCGGGCAAGGTCGAGCGTCTGGAATACGATCCGAACCGTACCGCCAACATCGCTCTGGTTTGCTACGCCGACGGCGAGCGCCGTTACATCATCGCCAACAAGGGCATGGTGGTAGGTCAGCAGGTCATGAGCGGTTCCGAAGCCCCGATCAAGTCCGGCAATGCCCTGCCGATCCGGAACATTCCGGTCGGTACGACGATCTGCTGCGTCGAGATGCTGCCGGGCAAGGGTGCGCAAATTGCGCGTTCGGCCGGTACTTCGGTCCAGTTGCTGGCCCGCGAAGGCACCTACGCCCAGATCCGCCTCCGCTCCGGCGAAGTTCGCCGCGTTCACGTCGAATGCCGCGCCACCATCGGTGAAGTCGGTAACGAAGAAAACAACCTGCGCAAGATCGGCAAGGCCGGTGCTCAGCGTTGGCGTGGTATTCGTCCGACGGTCCGTGGTACCGCGATGAACCCGATCGATCACCCGCACGGTGGTGGTGAAGGTAAGACCGGTGAAGGCCGTGTGCCGGTTAACCCGTGGGGTCAACCGACCAAGGGTTACCGTACCCGCAGCAACAAGCGCACGAACAGCATGATCGTTCAGCGCCGTCATAAGCGTTAAGGGGTAGGAAATGGGACGTTCTCTCAAAAAGGGCCCGTTTGTTGATGCGCACCTGATCGACAAGGTCGAAGCAGTTCGCGCCACCAACGACAAGCGCCCAATCAAGACCTGGTCGCGTCGTTCGACGATCCTCCCCGAGTTCATCGGCCTGACGATTGCGGTCCACAATGGCAAGCAGCATATCCCGGTGTTCGTCACCGAGAATATGGTCGGTCACAAGCTCGGCGAGTTCTCGCTGACCCGGACGTTCAAGGGTCACACCGCCGGCAAGAAGGCCAAGAAGTAAGGAGCTGACATGGAAACTCGTGCAAGTTTGCGGGGCGTACGCCTCTCTGCGCAAAAGGGCCGCCTGGTTGCGGACCTGGTGCGTGGCAAGCCGGTTGGTCAGGCTCTCAACATCCTGGCTTTCAGCCCGACCAAGGGCGCCGGTATCATCAAGAAGGTTCTGGAGTCGGCCATCGCCAACGCCGAACACAACGATGGTGCCGATATCGACGAACTGACGGTGAAGACCATCTACGTCGAAAAAGGCATGGTGCTCAAGCGCTTCACTGCGCGCGCCAAGGGTCGTGGCAACCGGATCAGCAAGCCGACCTGCCACATCTATCTGACCGTTGGTAACTAAGGAAGAGCCATGGGACAGAAAATTCATCCGACTGGCTTCCGTCTGGCCGTCACCAAGAACTGGAGTTCGCGTTGGTTTGCCAACAGCAAGGACTTCCCCGGTATGCTGCAGGAAGACGTCAAGGTTCGTGAGTACCTGAAGCGTAAGCTGGCGCATGCCTCCGTGGGGCGCGTCACCATCGAGCGTCCGGCGAAGAACGCCCGCGTCACCGTGTATTCCGCCCGTCCGGGTGTGGTCATCGGCAAGAAGGGCGAAGATATCGAAACCCTGCGTACGGATCTTCAGCGCATCATGGGCGTTCCCGTCCATGTGTCGATCGAAGAAATTCGCAAGCCGGAAATTGATGCTCAGCTGATCGCCGACTCGATCGCCCAGCAGCTCGAAAAGCGCATCATGTTCCGTCGCGCCATGAAACGTGCGATGCAGAATGCCATGCGCCTCGGTGCCCAGGGTATCAAGGTGATGAGCGCCGGTCGTCTGAACGGTGCTGAAATCGCCCGTAGCGAATGGTATCGCGAAGGTCGTGTGCCCCTGCACACTCTGCGCGCCGACATCGACTACGCAACCTCGGAAGCGCTGACCACGTACGGCATCATCGGTATCAAGGTCTGGGTTTACAAGGGCGACATGCTTGATCGCAACGAGCAGCCGGTGGCTGAAGAGCCGATGGCTGAAGAGCGTCGTCCGCGTCGCGCGCCGGGCAAGCCTGAGGGCGACAAGCCCCGCACCCGTACGGTCAAGAAGGCCGACGGTGCTGGTGAGCCGGCCAAGCGCGTCAGAAAGGCAGGTGCTTAATCATGTTGCAACCTAATCGTCGCAAGTTCCGCAAGGAGCACAAGGGGCGCAATGAAGGTCTTGCCACCCGCGGCACCAAGGTGTCGTTCGGTGAGTGGGGCCTCAAGGCGACCGGTCGTGGTCGTTTGACCGCGCGACAAATCGAAGCCGCCCGTCGTGCGATGACCCGTCATATCAAGCGGGGTGGTCGCATCTGGATCCGTATCTTCCCGGACAAGCCGATTTCCAAGAAGCCGGCAGAAGTTCGTATGGGTAACGGTAAGGGTAACCCGGAGTACTGGGTTGCCGAAATCCAACCGGGCAAGGTCCTGTACGAAATGGACGGTGTCAATGAAGCGCTGGCCCGCGAGGCGTTTGCCCTTGCTGCTGCCAAGCTGCCGATTGCCACCACCTTCGTGACTCGTCATCTGGGGTAATCATGAAAGCTAGTGAACTGAGAACCAAGAGCGTGGACGAGCTCAAGACGGAACTGCTGGAGCTGCTGAAGGCGCAGTTCGGTCTGCGCATGCAGATCGCTACTCAGCAACTGTCTAACACCAGCCAAATGTCCAAGGTTCGTCGCGACATCGCGCGCGTTCGTACCCTCATCCGTGAAAAGGCGGTGCAACAATGAGCGAGGCTACCAGCATCAAGCGTACGCTGATCGGTCGCGTGGTTAGCGACAAGATGGAAAAGACGGTGACTGTCCTGGTCGAGCGCAAGGTCAAGCATCCGATGTACGGCAAGGTCATGATCCGCTCCAAGAAGTACGCGGCTCATGATGAGGCCGGTGTCGCCAAGGCCGGCGACCTGGTTGAGATCGTCGAAACCCGCCCCGTCTCCAAGACGAAGGCATGGGCAGTGACGACTGTTCTGGAAAAGGCAATCGTCGTCTGACGATATTTTTTCCAAATACTTGCGTAGTCAGTAAAGAAGCCGGTATAATCCGGCTTCTTTTTTGTTGCGGCGTGAATTGTCGCGGCAAATTTGTTCGACCCTTACGGGTTCCAAGACTGACCGCGTTGCGGATTAAGTTGGAGTTTATCTAAATGATTCAGATGCAGACGACGCTGGACGTCGCCGATAACACCGGCGCTCGTTCAGTTATGTGTATCAAGGTGCTTGGTGGGTCTAAGCGCCGTTACGCTGGCATTGGCGACATCATCAAGGTCAGCATCAAGGATGCTGCCCCGCGTGGTCGGGTCAAGAAGGGTGATGTTTATAACGCCGTGGTGGTTCGTACCGCCAAGGGCGTTCGCCGTCCCGATGGCTCGCTGGTGCGCTTTGATGGCAATGCCGCGGTTCTTCTCAACAACAAGCTCGAGCCGATTGGCACGCGCATCTTTGGCCCGGTCACGCGTGAACTGCGTACCGAGCGGTTCATGAAGATCGTGTCGCTGGCGCCCGAAGTTCTGTAAGGAGAGCGGAATGGAAAAAATTCGCAAGGGTGACGAAGTTGTCGTCATCACCGGCAAGGATAAGGGCAAGCGCGGTACCGTGCTGCTTCGCGTGGATGCGGATCACCTGGTGGTCGAGGGCGTGAATCGTGCCAAGAAGCACGTCAAGCCGAATCCGATCAAGGGTGTTCAGGGTGGTATCGTCGACAAGGACATGCCGATCCATATCTCCAATGTTGCGCTCTTCAATCCTGCGACCAAGAAGGCCGACCGCGTCGGTATCAAGTCGCTCGAAGATGGTCGCAAGGTTCGCGTGTTCAAGTCGAACGGCGAGCTGGTGAACGCATAAGGGGCAGTCATGGCGCGTTTGCAACAGTTTTACAAGGACACCGTCGTTGGCGAGTTGTCCAAGCAGTTTGGCTACAAGTCCGTGATGGAAGTGCCGCGCATCACCAAGATCACCCTGAATATGGGTGTCGGTGAGGCGGTCGCTGACAAGAAGGTGCTTGAGAACGCCGTTGGCGACATGCAGAAGATTGCAGGTCAGAAGCCGGTGACGACCAAGGCTCGCAAGTCTATCGCCGGGTTCAAGATTCGTGACGGTTACCCGATTGGCTGCATGGTTACCCTGCGCGGTCCGCGCATGTTCGAATTCCTGGATCGCCTGGTTACGGTCGCGCTGCCGCGTGTCCGTGACTTCCGTGGGGTGGCTGGCAAAGGGTTCGACGGCCAGGGTAACTACAACATGGGCGTCAAGGAACAGATCATCTTCCCGGAAATCGAGTACGACAAGATCGACGCGCTCCGCGGTATGAACATCAGCATCACCACGACCGCGAAGACCGACGCAGAAGCCAAGGCGCTGCTGGCCGCGTTCAAGTTCCCGTTCAAGAATTGAGGCAATCATGGCAAAACTTGCTCTGATCAATCGTGAAGAAAAGCGCCGCAAGATGGTGGCTCAGTTCGCCAAGAAGCGTGCTGCGCTCGACGCGATCATCAACAACGCCGGTCTGTCTGAAGAGGAGCGCTATGAAGCTCGTCTGAAGCTGCAGGCTCTGCCGCGCAACTCCAGCCCGTCCCGCCTGCGCAATCGCTGCCAGCTGACCGGTCGTCCGCGTGGTGTTTTCCGCAAATTTGGCCTTTGCCGTCACAAGATCCGTGAGCTTGCCTTTAATGGCGAGATTCCGGGTGTTGTCAAGGCCAGCTGGTAATAGGAGATACAGAGATGGCTATGAGCGATCCCATCGCGGACATGCTGACCCGCATCCGCAACGCCCAGCTCGCCGAGAAGGCGTCTGTGTCCATGCCGTCCTCCAAGCTCAAGGTGGCTATTGCCGCCGTCTTGAAGGACGAGGGTTACGTTGAGGAGTTTTCCGTCCGTCAGTCTGACGACGGCAAGGCGAACCTTGAAATTGCACTGAAGTACTACGCCGGTCGTCCGGTCATCGAGCGCATCGAACGTGTCTCGAAGCCTGGTCTGCGTATCTACAAGGGTGCTGAAGACATTCCGCGCGTCATGAACGGCCTCGGTGTGGCAATCGTTTCCACGCCCAAGGGTGTGATGACCGATCGCAAGGCGCGCGCTTCCCGTGTCGGGGGCGAAGTCCTCTGCATCGTGGCGTAAGGAGCGAAGCAAATGTCTCGTGTAGGTAAGAATCCAATCGTTCTGCCGGCCGGTGTTGAAGTCAGCATCGGCGAGCAGATCGTCGTCAAGGGGCCGCTGGGTACCCTCAAGACGGCAGCGAATCCCGCTGTCAGCGTCAGCCAGGAAGGGCAGAGCATCGTCGTTTCGAAGGTTGCCGGCGCTGATAACGCTTCCGCCATGTGGGGCACCATGCGTGCCAACCTGAATAACATGGTTGCCGGCGTTTCCAAGGGGTTCGAGCGTAAGCTGCAGTTGGTCGGCGTGGGCTATCGTGCCCAGGCTCAGGGCGATGTCCTGAACCTTTCGCTCGGCTTTTCGCATCCGGTTGCGCACAAGATGCCGGCCGGTGTGAAGGTTGAGTGCCCGACCCAGACCGAAATCCTGATCAAGGGTTCGGACAAGCAGCAGGTCGGACAGGTTGCCGCCGAAATTCGTGCATATCGCAAGCCGGAGCCCTACAAGGGCAAGGGCGTTCGCTATGCCGACGAAGTGGTGGTTATCAAGGAAACCAAGAAGAAGTAAGGGTGGCATATGTTTAACAAGAAAGAAGCACGTCTGCGTCGTGCCCGCAAAACCCGGGCCAAAATCGCCGAGCTCAAGGCTGTGCGCTTGTGCATCAACCGCACGAACTGCCACATTTACGCCCAGGTCATCTCGCCGTGTGGTGGCAAGGTCCTGGCTTCGGCTTCCACGTTGGACAAGAACGTTCGCGGCGATGTGCAGAATGGTGGCAACAAGGCCGCCGCTGCCATCGTTGGCAAGCTGATCGCCGAGCGCGCCAAGGCCGCTGGTGTCGAGCAGGTTGCGTTCGATCGCTCCGGCCTCCAGTACCACGGTCGTATTCAGGCGTTGGCGGAAGCCGCGCGTGAAGCCGGTCTGAAGTTCTGATCGCTGCGAAAGGAATAGGTTACAAAATGGCTAAACCTGAAAGAAACAAGAAGCCGCAGCAAGCTGAAGAGCGTGATGACGGCATGCGCGAGAAGATGGTTGCGGTCAACCGCGTCACCAAGGTGGTGAAGGGCGGCCGTATCCTCGGTTTCGCTGCGCTGACGGTGGTTGGCGATGGTGATGGCGGTATTGGCATGGGCAAGGGCAAGTCCCGCGAAGTGCCGGTCGCTGCCCAGAAGGCAATGGAAGAGGCCCGTCGCAAGATGGCCAAGGTCAGCCTGAAGAACGGCACCGTTCACCACACGGTGATGGGTCGGCATGGTGCTACCACCGTGATGATCCAGCCGGCTCCGGAAGGCACCGGCATCATCGCCGGCGGTGCTATGCGCGCCGTGTTCGAAGTCGTCGGTGTGACCAACGTGGTTGCCAAAGCGCACGGCTCGACCAATCCCTACAACATCGTGCGTGCCACCATCGACGGTCTGATGAAGGTGAACACGCCGGCCGAGGTTGCTGCCAAGCGTGGCAAGTCGGTTGAACAGATCCTGGGGTAAGCCATGTCCGACAAGAAAATCAAAGTGACGCTCGTCAAGAGCATCATCGGTACCAAGCAGGACCATCGCGCCACCGTGCGCGGCCTGGGCCTGCGCAAGCTGAACAGCTCTGCTGAGTTGCTGGATACGCCGCAGGTCCGCGGCATGATCCAGAAGGTTCAGTATCTCGTCAAGGTTGAGGGCTAAGCCATGCGTCTGAACACCATCAAGCCTGCTGAAGGCTCCAAGAAGGCCGCCAAGCGCGTCGGTCGCGGCATTGGCTCGGGCCTCGGCAAGACCTGTGGCCGTGGCCACAAGGGTCAGAAATCCCGCTCCGGCGGTTTTCACAAGGTCGGTTTCGAGGGCGGACAAATGCCGCTGCAACGCCGCCTGCCGAAGCGCGGCTTCAATTCTTTGACCCGTGCCCGTAACTACGAGGTTCGTCTCAGCGAACTGGAGAATCTGCCGGTCGAAGAAATCGACCTGCTGGTTCTGCAGGCTGCCGGTGTCGTGCCGGGCGATGCGCTGTCTGCCAAGGTGATCCTGTCGGGCGCTATTGCCCGCAAGGTCGTCCTCAAGGGCGTCGGTGCAACCAAGGGTGCCAAGGCTGCCATCGAGGCCGCTGGCGGCTCCATCGCCGAGTAATACAGAAAGGTTAGAACGTTGGCTGCGAATCCCAATACCGTTGGCAAGGGTGGAAAGTTTGGCGACCTCAAGCGTCGTCTCATGTTCCTGCTTGGCGCCCTGGTGGTGTACCGTATCGGTGCGCACATCCCGGTTCCTGGTATCGACCCCAACGTTCTAGCTGACCTGTTCAATTCTCAGCAAGGCGGCATCCTGGGCATGTTTAACATGTTCTCGGGTGGCGCCCTGTCTCGTTTCACCATCTTCGCGCTGGGGATCATGCCGTATATCTCGGCATCGATCATCATGCAGTTGATGAGTGTCGCCAGTCCGCAACTCGAAGCCTTGAAGAAGGAAGGCGAGGCTGGTCGGCGGAAGATCACGCAGTACACCCGTTACGGCACCGTTGTCCTGGCGCTGTTCCAGGGGATCGGTATCGCCGTTGCGCTTGAAGCACAGCCTGGTCTGGTCAATGACCCGGGCTTCATGTTCCGGCTGACGACGGTTTCGACGCTGCTGACCGGTACCATGTTCCTGATGTGGCTTGGCGAGCAAATCACCGAGCGTGGTCTTGGCAACGGGATCTCCATCATCATCTTTGCAGGTATCGCTGCTGGTTTGCCGAGCTCCATCGGCGGACTGCTCGAACTGGTTCGCACCGGTGCCATGCACCCGCTCACGGCGATCGTCATCTGCATACTGGTTGTTCTCGTTACCGCTTTCGTGGTGTTCGTCGAGCGTGGCCAACGCAAGATTCTGGTTAACTACGCCAAGCGCCAGGTCGGTAATAAAATTTATGGCGGTCAGAGTTCGCATCTGCCGCTCAAGCTGAACATGGCTGGCGTCATCCCGCCCATCTTTGCCTCGTCGATCATCCTGTTCCCGGCTACGCTGGCCGGCTGGTTTGGTTCCGGCGACAGCTGGCTGGCACTTGTCCTCAAGGACATGGCAGCCGTCCTCTCGCCGGGGCAGCCGATCTACGTGATGTTGTACGCCGCAGCTATCGTTTTCTTCTGTTTCTTCTACACGGCCCTTGTGTTCAATTCCAAGGAAACCGCAGACAACCTTAAAAAGAGTGGTGCTTTCGTTCCCGGTATCCGTCCCGGTGAGCAAACTGCCCGCTACATCGACAAGATCCTGATGCGCCTGACCCTGATCGGTGCTGCATATATCACCCTGGTCTGCCTGCTGCCGGAGTTCCTGATCCTGAAATGGAACGTTCCCTTCTATTTCGGTGGAACCTCGCTGCTGATCATTGTCGTCGTAACCATGGACTTCATGTCTCAGGTCCAGGCCTACGTCATGTCCCATCAGTATGAAAGTCTCTTGAAGAAGGCAAACTTCAAGGGTTCCCCGATGCTCAAGTAATCGCGATGGCAAAAGAAGACTATATCGAGATGCAGGGTGAGGTGATCGAGAATCTCCCCAATGCAACTTTCAAGGTCAAGTTGGAAAACGGACACGTTGTCCTCGGCTTCATCTCCGGCAAGATGCGCATGCACTACATCCGCATCCTGCCGGGCGACAAGGTCACGGTGCAATTGACTCCGTATGATTTAAGCAAGGCCCGGATCGTTTTCCGGGCAAAGTAAAAGTTCTCTACGCAATAAACCGCAGGGCAAGGAATCACGGCTGCTTCCAAGCTCTCGCAGACGAGGAGTGAAACATGAAAGTGCAACCTTCAGTGAAGCGCGTTTGCCGCAATTGCAAGGTGATCCGTCGCAAGGGTGTCGTGCGCATCATTTGCAAGGATCCGCGTCACAAACAGCGCCAGGGTTAATTCCTGACGAAGTCGGCATTCGTTAATCTTAGAAATATTGGAGTGAATCAATGGCCCGTATTGCAGGGGTAAACATTCCGAACCATCAGCATGCCTGTATCGCCCTGACGGCGATTTACGGCATCGGCCGTACCCGCGCACAGCAAATCTGTGACGCGGCCGGTGTTGGTCGTACCACGAAAATGAAGGACATCTCCGACACGGATATGGACCGTCTGCGTGACGAAGTGGCGAAGTTCACCGTCGAAGGTGACCTGCGTCGTGAAGTCACGATGAACATCAAGCGCCTGATGGACCTCGGTTGCTACCGTGGTCTGCGTCACCGCAAGGGCCTGCCCTGCCGCGGTCAGCGCACGAAGACCAACGCCCGTACCCGCAAGGGTCCGCGCAAGGCCATTGCTGGCAAGAAGTAATAGGGACTGAACATGGCCAAGACTGCTACCAAAGTTCGCAAGAAGGTAAAGAAGAACGTTGCCGAGGGCATTGCCCACATCCACGCATCGTTCAACAATACCATCATCACCATCACCGATCGCCAGGGCAACGCCCTGTCTTGGGCTACTTCCGGCGGTGCCGGCTTCCGCGGTTCGCGGAAGTCCACCCCGTTCGCTGCCCAGGTCGCCGCCGAAACCGCCGGCAAGGCCGCGCAGGAATGTGGCGTCAAGAATCTGGAAGTGCGCATCAAGGGCCCCGGCCCTGGCCGCGAATCTTCCGTCCGTGCGTTGAACGCCCTGGGCATGAAGATCACCGCGATTTCCGACGTGACGCCGGTGCCGCATAACGGCTGCCGTCCGCCCAAGAAGCGCCGCATCTAAGGAGAAAGACAAGTGGCTCGTAATCTCGATCCGAAATGCCGTCAGTGCCGCCGCGAAGGCGAAAAGCTGTTCCTGAAGGGCGAAAAGTGCTTCACCGACAAGTGCGCCATCGAGCGTCGCTCGTATGCACCTGGTCAGCATGGCCAAAAGTCCGGTGCCCGTCTGTCTGACTACGGTGTGCACCTGCGCGCCAAGCAGAAGATTCGCCGTGTTTATGGTGTCCTCGAAGGCCAGTTCCGCCGCACCTTTGCCGAAGCTGACCGCCGCAAGGGCCAGACCGGTGAAAACCTGCTGCAGTTGCTCGAAGCCCGTCTGGACTCCGTTGCCTATCGCATGGGTTTTGGCGCCTCGCGTACCGAATCCCGCCAGATCGTTCGTCACAACGGCGTCCTGGTCAACGGCAAGCGTGTCAACATCCCGTCCTACCTGGTCAAGCCGGGCGATGTGGTGCAACTGACCGACCGCGCCCGTGCTTCGCTGCGTTGCAAGGCCGCCCTGGAGGCCGCCGAGTCGCGCGGCTTCCCGGAGTGGATCTCTGTCGATGTCAAGGAAGGCAAGGGCACGTTCAAGGCCATGCCGCAGCGTTCTGAACTGCCGGCGACCCTGAACGAAGGTCTGGTCATCGAACTTTATTCGAAGTAACCCGCAAGCAGAGGAATCTAGCCCATGCAAAGCAGTGGACTTCTCAAGCCCCGCATCATCGACGTGCAGAGTGTTTCGCCGGTCGAAGCCAAGGTGGTCATGGAACCGTTCGAACGCGGTTTCGGCCATACCCTCGGCAACGCCCTGCGTCGCATCCTGCTGTCCTCGATGCCGGGCTATGCACCGACGGAAGTGTCGATCGACGGTGTGCTGCACGAATACTCGACCATCGATGGCGTCCAGGAAGACGTCGTCGATATCCTCCTGAACCTCAAGGGGGTCGTCTTCAAGCTGCACAACCGCGAGGTCGTCACCCTGAAGCTGGCCAAGGAAGGCGAGGGCGTGATTCGCGCTGGCGACATCGAGTTGCCGCACGACGTCGAAATCATCAATCCGGAGCATGTCATTGCCCACCTTTCCACCGCCGGCAAGCTGGCGATGGAGATCAAGGTCGAAAAGGGCCGTGGTTATGTTCCGGGTAACGTCCGCAACCTTGGCGATGCCAAGACCATCGGTCAGCTGGTGCTGGACGCCTCGTTCAGCCCGGTCCGTCGCGTTGCCTACTCGGTCGAGAACGCCCGGGTCGAGCAGCGTACCGATCTGGACAAGCTGATCGTCGATATCGAAACCAATGGTGTTGTCGAGCCGGAAGAAGCGATCCGCTACGCTGCCCGCGTGCTGATCGAGCAACTCTCGGTCTTTGCCGACCTGGAAGGCACGGCGCCGGTCGCCGAAGCCTCCAAGCCGGCTCAGGTCGATCCGGTCCTGCTGCGCCCGGTCGATGATCTCGAACTGACGGTTCGTTCCGCGAACTGCCTCAAGGCCGAGAACATCTACTACATCGGCGACCTGATCCAGCGCACCGAGAATGAGCTGCTCAAGACCCCGAACCTGGGTCGCAAGTCGCTCAACGAAATCAAGGAAGTTCTTGCCGCCCGTGGTCTCACGCTCGGCATGAAACTGGAAAATTGGCCGCCCGCCGGTCTGGAGAAGGCGTAAGCCTTTTCCCGATCCGGGCAGTCAAGGGACGCCTGCAGAACATAGAAAGGATTAACCATGCGTCACCGCAATGGACTTCGCAAACTGAACCGTACCAGCAGCCATCGCCTGGCGATGCTGCGCAACATGACCGTTTCCCTGCTCCGTCACGAGGCCATCAAGACCACGTTGCCGAAGGCCAAGGAACTGCGCCGTGTCGTCGAGCCGATGATCACCCTCGGCAAGAACCCGACGCTGGCCAACAAGCGTCTGGCATTCGACCGTCTGCGCGATCGCGAGATCGTGGTCAAGCTGTTCGCCGAGATCGGTCCGCGTTACGCCACCCGTCCGGGCGGCTACCTGCGCATCCTGAAGTGCGGTTTCCGCGTTGGCGACAACGCGCCGATGGCTTTCGTCGAACTCGTCGATCGTCCGGAACCCACCGAAGCGGTTGAGGTCGCCGAGGAAGCTGGCGAATAAGCCAGGTTTTCCGCGAAACAAAAAAGGCCGGATCGCTCCGGCCTTTTTTATTGCCCGATCGTTCAGGGGCAGTCGATCAGCATCAGCGACACGTCGTCAGCCGCCGGGCTGTTGCCGAGGTGCTGCGCCAGTGCCTGCTCCAGCGCCTGGAAGCGTGTCGCCGCAGGGGTTCCGGCGATGGCGCCGAGAACGCCGTCGCTGCCGAACTGGCAGCCCTCTCCGTCGCTCGCTTCGAGCAGACCGTCGGAGTACATCAACAGTTGGCTGCCCGGTGCCCAGCGGAAACTGCGTGGTTGGCAGTCGATTTCATCGCTGTCGAGAATGCCGAGCGCCAGGTTTTCCGACTGGAAGCGGGTGACCGGGCGGCCTTCGGCGTCGAGCAGGTAGGCCTCGGGCGTACCGCCAACCCAGATCTCGCCGTCCAGGCTGATCTCGTCAAGACAGACCACGGTCGCGGCGACGAAGCGGCCGATCGGCATCGATTCGCGCAGTTGCTGGTTGATTTCGACGACCAGTTCGCGGATCGTCCGGTTCAAACGGGTCATCCGGTAGAACAGCGCCAGCACCGGCAGCACGCTGATCGCGGCGGCCAGGCCGTGGCCGGTGGCGTCGGCGAGCAGTGCGTAGAAGCGGCCTTCCGGGGAACGTGAAGCGGCGACGATGTCGCCGCTGAAGTTTTCCGTTGCCATGACCTGGTAGCGCAAGCGCGGGTCGCGCAATCCGGGCCGGTGCAGCAGCTTTTCCATCAGCCGCACCGCCAGTTGCTGTTCGCTCTGGCTGTGGTCGAAATAGGCCTGGAGCAGGGTTGCGTTCTGCTGCAGTTGCTGCTCGGCGCGCTTGCGCTGGGAGATGTCGCGGACGACGCCGACGAACAGCTTTTCCTGGTCGATGGCTACCTCGGAGACGCCGATTTCGACGGGAAACTGGCGGCCGTCGGCATGCAAGGCGATGCCTTCGCGGTCGTGTCCCTTGAAGGTGGCCAGGCGGCAGGCACCGTCGCGCCCGTTGTCGCCTTCGCCGGTGAATACTTCGGGAAGCAGCAGGGTGAACGACTGGCCGACCATCTCGCGGGCCGGCCGTCCGAAAATTCGCTCCGTGGCACGGTTGACCGTCAGAATCCGGCCGTCCATCCCGGCCGTGACGATTGCGTCGAGCACGTTGTCGGAAATCGCGCGTAGCCGTTCGAGTGCGATCGCGGCGCTTTGCTGCATGGCCAGCGAGCGTTGCATCGAACGCAGCTTGGCTTCAAGGACGACGAAGTTGATCGGCTTGGTCAGGTAATCGTCGGCGCCGGCCTCGAGGCCTTCGACCAGATTCTCGTCGCGGTTGAGTGCCGACAGGAAGATGATCGGCACCCACTTGTCGCGGCAGGCAGCCTTGATGCGCCGGGCCGCCTCGAAGCCGTCCATCACCGGCATCATGATGTCGAGCAGGACCAGGTCGGGCTGGTGTTCGAGGAAGCGCTGCACGGCCTGTTCGCCGTTTTCGGCGAGCAGCACGTCGTGGCCGAGCTTTTTCAGGAACACCTGGAGAATGTGCAGATTGGTGCGGTTGTCGTCGACCGCGAGAACGCTCATCTTGTCGAATGCGGTGTTCATGATGGCTGAGTGTTGTCGTTCATTGTGCCGTCGCTGCTTCGGCCGGGCCGGCCTTTGCCGACGGCCTCATCCTACCACGCCGTTTGCCGGCGGCTCCGTCGTTGCATCGTTCTCGCGCTGCTGCAGCGTCCACATCCGGGCGTAGGCGCCGTTTGCCGCGAGCAGGGCGGCGTGGGTGCCGCGCTCGACGATGCGCCCGCCGTCCATGACCAGGATGCTGTCGGCGTTCATCACGGTGGACAGTCGGTGGGCGATGATCAGCGTCGTCCGGCCGCGGGCGGCGAGTTCGAGCTGGCCCTGGATCGCCCGCTCGGTTGCCGAATCGAGCGCCGATGTCGCTTCGTCGAAGATCAGGATCGGCGGATTCTTGAGCAGCGCACGGGCAATCGCGACGCGCTGCTTCTCGCCGCCCGAGAGCTTCAGGCCGCGCTCGCCGACGCGCGTGTCGTAGCCTTCCGGCAAGGCGGCGATGAAGGCATCCAGGCTGGCGGCGCGGGCTGCCGCGACCACTTCCTCGTCGCTGGCGTCGGGGCGTCCGTAACGGATGTTGTAGCGGATCGTGTCGTTGAACAGCACGGTGTCCTGGGGGACGATGCCGATCGCCGCGCGCAGGCTGTGCTGGGTCAATTGGCGCAGGTCGTGGCCGTTGATCCGGATGCTGCCGCCACTGACGTCGTAGAAGCGGTAGAGCAGCCGTGACAGCGTCGACTTGCCGGCGCCGGAGTGGCCGACGACGGCGACGGTATGGCCGGCCGGTACGGTGAAATCGACGGCATGCAGGATGGAACGATTGGCTTCGTAGGCGAAGTCGACTGCGGCGAACTCGATCGCCATCCGGCGTTCGGCGGGCAGGTCGAGGGCATCGGCGGCGTCGGCGATCTCGCGGTGCTGCTTGAGCAGTCCGAACATCCGCTCGATGTCGGTGAGCGCCTGGCGGATTTCGCGATAGACGATGCCGAGGAAATTCAGCGGCATGTAGAGCTGGATCAGGAAGGCATTGACCAGGACCAGGTCGCCGATGGTCATCGTGCCGTCGACGACACCCTGGGCCGCGCGCCACATCATCGCCGTGACGCCGAGCGCGATGATCGCCTGCTGGCCGAGGTTGAGGAAGGCCAGGCTGGTCTGGCTGCGCGTGCTGGCGTCCTCGAGTTGGAGCAATTGCTCGTCGTAGCGCCGGGCCTCCCAGGCTTCGTTGTTGAAGTACTTGACCGTCTCGTAGTTGAGCAGACTGTCGACCGCGCGCGTGTTGGCCGCCGAGTCGTTCTCGTTGACCGCGCGGCGGATGGCGATCCGCCAGTTGCTGACCTTGACCGTGAACACGACGTAGGCTGTCAGCGACAGCGCGGTGATCAGTACGAAGCCGGCGTCGTACTGGACAAAGAGGATGCCGAGTACGAGGGCGATCTCGATCAGCGTCGGCAGGATCGAATAGAGCGTGTAGGAGATCAGGCTCGAGATCGAACGGGTGCCGCGCTCGAGATCACGCGAGATGCCGCCGGTCTGGCGTTCCAGGTGGAAGCGCAGGGACAGCGCGTGCAGGTGCCGGAAAACCTCGAGCGCAACCTGGCGGATCGCCCGCTGGGTGACGCGGGCGAACAGGATTTCGCGCAGCTCGGTGAACAGCGAGTTGCCGAAGCGCAGCGCGCCGTAGAGCGCCAGAAAACTCACCGGCAAGGCCAGCAGCTGGCCGGAGAAGCCGTCGATCATGTCCTTGAAGACCAGCGGTACGGCGACGTTGGCGAGTTTGGCGGCGACCAGGCAGAGGAGGGCGGCAGTGACCCGCCAGCGGTATTGCCAGAGGTAGGGGAAAAGCGTGCGCAGTGTCTGCCAGACGTGGATTTCGGCCAGCGGCTGGCCGGCGGGCGGTTTGGGCAGGGCGGAAGCGCGGCGCATGGCGGGAAATGTCCGGGGGAAAGACTGCGAGTATATGAAAAGCGCTGGCTTTCCGGGAGAATCGGTCCTGTCTTCAGCCAAGGAAATTCGATGCAGCAAGAATCCGTCAGCCTTCCCGATCGCCAGCCAACCCTGCGCGTGGTCCCGATGCCGGCCGATCTCAATCCCAACGGCGATGTCTTCGGCGGCTGGGTGATGGCCCAGGTCGACGTCGCCGGTGCGATTCCGGCGATGCGCCGGGCACGCGGCCGGGTGGCCACGGTCTCGGTCAATTCCTTCCAGTTCCGGCAACCGATTTCGGTCGGCGACATCGTCAGTTTCTACGCCGAAATCCTGCACGTCGGGCGCACCTCGATCACCGTCCGGGTCGAGGTTTTTGCCGAGCGCAACCATGCAGCGCCCCTGCTGGTGAAGGTGACCCAGGCCGAGTTGACCTACGTCGCGATCGACGAATGCGGGGGCAAACGCGAAGTCCCTGCCGAAAAAGTCACGGAAATGGAATAAAATCGCGCGATTGACCCGATACGAAAGCCTTCGAGGAACGAAGCAATGATCAAAACGACGATGCGTACCCTGCCGGCGATGCTGTTGCTGGCCTTCTCCGGCGTCTCCGCGGCAGCGGGATTCCAGTCCCTGGAACAGAACGCCAGCGGGCTCGGCACGGCCTACGCCGGCTCGGCGGCGGTCGCCGACAATGCCAGCACGGTGTTCTTCAACCCGGCGGCAATGACCCAACTTGCCGGCTTCCATTTCTCCGCCGGGGTGGTCGGCGTCAGCGAGCGCCACGATTTCCGCCCGGGCAGTGTCGACGGCGGCGAGAACATGGCCTTGCCCAATGCCTACCTGACCTGGCAGCTGACGCCGAACTTCAGTGCCGGCATCGGCATCTCGCGCCCGTTCATGCTCGATACCCGCTATCCCGCCGGCTGGCTGGGCGCGGCCGAGGGCATCAAGTCCGAACTGGAGACGGTGAACATCAACCCGTCCGTCGCCTACAAGCTCAACGACACGGTGTCGCTCGGTCTCGGCCTCGATTACCAGCGCATGGACGTGCAGCTGACCAGCACCGGCAACGTCCTCAAGGTCGATGACAACGCCCTCGGCTGGAATGCCGGCGCCCTGTTCACGCTGTCGCCGGCGATGCGCGTCGGTGTCGCCTACCGTTCGAAGATCGAGCACGACCTGTCGGGGCGTCTCAACGGTGCCGCCGCGCGTACCGACATCGACACGCCGGCTTCGTTCACGCTGTCGGTCTGGCAGCAGGTGTCCGATCGCTGGGAAGCCATGGGCGATCTCTCCTACACGCGCTGGAACGCGATCGACGGCTTCGACCTCGACAATTCCTGGCGTCTCGCCTGGGGTGCCGCCTACAAGTACTCCGACAGCGCCAAGCTGAAGTTCGGCGTCGCCTACGATCGCTCGCCGGTCAGCGACAGCAAGCGCGGCGTGATCATGCCGGACAACGACCGCCTGTGGCTGTCGCTCGGCGGCCAGTGGAAGTTCGGCCGCGCCAGCGTCGTCGATGTCGGCTACGCCTACCGCTACCAGCGCGACGCCAAGGTTGCCGACGGTGCCGCCGTCGGCAAGTACGACAGCGCCGCCCACGTCGTCGGCGTCCAGTACTCGGTCGGGTTCTAAGGGGCCGTGTTCGGCGCCGGGCTGCCTTCCTTCGCCATCGCCGGCCTGACGGTCGGCGTTCGCGAGGCCGTCCTGGTGCTGATCATTCTCGTCGCCCTGTACATCGGCGTCGTCCTGTGGCGGATGCGCCATCTCGGCCGCCCCCCGACCGCCTCGGCATCGCGCGAGGCGCCGGTGATCGCGCCGGAACCGGCCGCCGCCGAAGCTGCCTCGGCATCGGAAGCTGCGCCCGAGGCGGCGGCTTTCGCGCAGACTTCGGCGCGGCTCGGCAGCGAACTGATCAATGACGGGCTGGCGCGCGAGCTGGCGCAATTGCGCGAGGAAGTGGATGTGATGCGCGGCGAGCTGGCGGCGCTGCGCACCGACATGCTCCAGGAACTGGCCCATTTGCGGGCGACGCAGACGGTTTCGCCGATCTATGGCGACGCGATGCAGATGGCCGTTGCCGGTTACGATGCGGCAACGATTGCCGAACGCTGCGGAATCGCCCGTGCCGAGGCCGAACTGGTCGTGGCGCTGGCGCGCAGCCAGGTGCAGTGAGGACAAGGATGGCGGACAAGGCAAGCGAGCGAATGCACGACGATACCCCGGACGACGCGCCCGAGCTGCGTCATCAGCTGGCGCGCCGGCTGGCCGTGGCCGGCGGTCTGGTGGCCGTCCTGCTCGGCCTGCTCGCCGCTTTCGACCATCTCTCGCAACCGGCCGACGATGCCGAGCCGCGCGTGTTCACCGAGCCGGTGCCGGTGGCGCCCAAGCGCATGGTGACGCAGCCGGTACTGCCGGCTGAGCCGAGCGCTCCTGAAGCGCCGGTGGAAAATGCCGAAAAAACGCCGTCGACCGTGGACGTCCCGGCCGAGGCGCCACCGCCGCCGGCCGTCGTCGCCGATCCGGGAACGGCGCCTGCACCGGCCGCTGCCCGGCGCCTGCAGCCGCGTCACAAGAGCGAGCCGCCGGTGGTCCCGGAAATGACCTCGGCGCCGGCGCTCACCCCGCCGCCGTCGGTGTCTCCGCCGGCTCCGTCGCCGGTGGTCAAGGCACCGCCGACTGCGGCTGCCCAGCCGAGCGCCCGGGTCGTCGAAAGCCGCCCGGCGGCCGTTGCCGCGCCCCGGCTTTTCTCCGGCTTCGTTCTCCAGGCCGGCGTTTTCGCCAGCGCCGAGCGGGCCGAGGAACTGCACGCACGGCTGACCCTGAACGGCGTTCCGTCGCAGATCGAGACGCGGGTTCAGGTTGGCCCGTTCAAGACCCGTCAGGAAGCGATCGACGCCCAGGCCAAGCTCAAGGAGCTTGGCGTGGATACCATCCTGGTCCAGCCCAAGGGCGGCCGCTAGCTAACCGGCTTTCTGCAGGCGGCGGGCGAACACCTTCATTTCCTTGGCCGCCTGGATGTCGCCCTTGGCTTCGGCAACGGCGATTCCGGCTTCATAGGCAGCGACGGCGCCGGCCGCATCGCCGGCTTCGGCCAGTGCCTTGCCCAGCGCCTTCCACGCTGCCGAATACTGCGGGTCACGGTCGACCGCGGCGCGAAAGCAATTTGCCGCCTGTTGCGGCGCCGCCGCCTTCAGGTACTCGTTGCCCAGCGAGAAGCGGAGCAGGGCGCCGTCGCGCGGGCCGTCGATCATTTTTTCCAGGGATTCGATACGCGGGTTCATCGATGCTCGGGTCTAAAATAGCGGCTTTCGCCAATCATCAGAGGGAATTCCACATGGCCAAGACCATCATCGCCACGCCGCATGCACCGGCCGCCATCGGCACCTACTCGCAAGCCGTGCGCGTCGGCGATACCGTCTACCTGTCCGGGCAGATCGGCCTCGATCCGGCGACCATGCAGATGGTAGACGGTATCGACGGGCAAATCGTTCGCGTCTTCGAAAATATCAAGGCGGTGGCCGAGGCTGCCGGCGGCTCGCTGGCCGACGTGGTCAAGCTCAACGTCTTCCTCACCGATCTCGGCAACTTCGCCAAGGTCAACGAAACGATGGCGCGCTATTTCAGCGAGCCGTTCCCGGCGCGTGCCGCCGTCGGCGTCAAGGAGCTGCCGCGCGGCGCGCTGGTCGAGGCCGACGCGGTGATGTTCCTCGGCTGATCGCCGGATGTCGCTGGCGCCGATCCGCGCCTCCGACGCGCTGAAGAAGAAGCTGGCCAAGCTCGGTCTCCACACGGAGGCCGATCTGCTGGTGCATCTGCCGCTGCGCTACGAGGATGAAACGCGCATCACCGAAATCGCCCGCGCCTTCAGCGGCGAGGCGGTGCAGCTCGAACTGCGTGTGCTGGGCAACGAGATCCAGTTCAAGCCGCGCCGGCAGATGGTCGTGCGCGCCTGCGACGACAGCGGCGAAATCACGCTGCGCTTCTTCAGCTTCTACCCGAACCAGCAGGCGGCACTCAGCGAAGGCTCGCTGGTGCGCGTCTTCGGCGAGGTGCGCGGCGGCTTCTTCGGGCTGGAGATGGTGCATCCGCGTTTCCGCAAGATCGTCGAGGGCGAGCCGCTACCGACGGAAATGACGCCGATCTACCCGTCGACCGCCGGCTTGGCCAGCTCGGCGCTGCAGAAACTGATCGGCCGGGCGCTGGCCGACGGCGACCTCTCCGAGACCTTGCCCGACGAGATCCGCCAGCGCCTCAAGCTGCCTGGCCTGGCGCGCAGCATCCATTTCCTGCACCGGCCGCCGCCGGGCACCGACGTCGATACACTGCACGCCCGCCATCATCCGGCCTGGCGGCGGGTCAAGTTCGACGAGGTGCTGGCCCAGCAACTGTCGCTGCGCCGCGCCTACCTCGCCCGTCGCGAGCAGGGGGCGCCGGTGCTGGTGGCGCAGGACGACCTCGGTGCACGCCTGCTCGACCGCCTGCCCTTCGGCCTGACCGGCGCGCAGTTGCGGGCGATGGCCGAGATTGCCGGCGACCTCGCCCAGCCTTACCCGATGCAGCGCCTGCTGCAGGGCGACGTCGGCGCCGGCAAGACCATCGTTGCCGCGCTGGCCGCCTGCCAGGCGATTTCCGCTGGCTGGCAGGCGGCCTTCATGGCACCGACCGAAATCCTCGCCGAGCAGCATTACCTGAAGCTGCGCGACTGGCTGGAGCCGCTCGGCGTGCGCGTCGCCTGGCTGTCCGGCAGCCTGAAGTCCAAGGCCAAGCGCGAGCAACTGGCGGCGACGGCGGCTGACGCGCAACTGGTGGTCGGCACGCACGCGCTGATCCAGGACGGCGTCGACTTCGCCAAACTGGGCCTGGCCATTGTCGACGAGCAGCACCGCTTCGGTGTCGCCCAGCGCCTGGCGCTGCGCAAGAAGGGCAGCAACCCGCACCAGCTGATGATGTCGGCGACGCCGATCCCGCGCACGCTGGCCATGAGCTACTACGCCGACCTCGACGTCACCGTACTCGACGAACTGCCGCCTGGCCGCACGCCGATCAAGACGCGGCTGGTCGCCGACAACCGCCGCCAGGACGTCGTCGGTTTCGTCAAGAAACACGTCGAGGAAGGCCGTCAGGCCTACTGGGTGTGCCCGCTGATCGAGGAATCGGAAGCGCTGCAATTGCAGACGGCGGAGGAAACCTACACCCAGCTTTTTGCCGATTTGCCGGGGTTGACCGTCGGATTGGTGCACGGACGGCTGAAGGCCGACGAGAAGCAGGCGGTGATGAGCGCCTTCGCCGCCGGCGACATCGATGTGCTGGTGGCGACGACGGTGATCGAAGTCGGCGTCGATGTGCCCAACGCCAGTCTGATGGTCATCGAGCACGCCGAACGCTTCGGCCTGTCACAACTGCACCAGCTGCGCGGGCGCGTCGGCCGCGGCCAGTACGAATCAAGCTGCGTGCTGATCTACGCCGGGCCGCTCGGCGAAATCGCCCGCCAGCGGCTGAAAATCATCTTCGAGCACACCGACGGTTTCGAGATTGCCCGCCAGGATCTGCAGATCCGCGGTCCCGGCGAATTCGTCGGCGCCCGCCAGAGCGGCGTGCCGCTGCTGCGCTACGCCGATCTCGACATGGACGCCGACCTGGTCGAGATGGCGCGCGAAGTTGCCGAGGAAATGCTGACCGAGCATCCGGCCCTGGCCGAGAAGCACCTGCAGCGCTGGCTCGGCGCCCGCGAGGAACTGCTCAAGTCGTAAACCACTCGTCGATCAGCGCCGCCACCTGTTCCGGCTGATCGTGGTGGAGCATGTGGTCGGCCTGGTCGATCCAGGCTTCGCGGACATCGGCAAAGCAGGCCCGGCGCGCCTCCCAGTCGCCCGGGCGGGTGGCGAAGTCGCGCACGACCCAGGACTGATGGCCGCTGATCCAGAGCACCGGGCAGGTGATCTCGCGCCAGATCGCCAGCGACTCCTCGAGACGGAACAGGTAGGGCGAGGTCGCCTTGTGCCAGGGGTCGCCGTTCCAGATCACGCCGTGGCGGAACTCGCCGTTGCGCGTGGTGCCGTCGCCGATGCGCGCCAGATGGCGGGAGAGGAACTCGGCGCGCGCCGGCGTCAGGTAGGGATCGCTTTTGAGCAACCGCCGGGCGAAGGCCGGTCGGTCGGGATAGACATGCAGGCGCGGCGGTTGCGCCAGTTCGTCGAGCCACTGGCGGTAGCGGCCGGGGGCCATGTCGGCGGTGGTCGGCGCGATGCCGACGCCTTCCAGCGAGATCAGCCGTTCGACCCGTTGCGGCCGGATGCCGGCATACAGCGTGGCCAGGATGCCGCCCATGCTGTGGCCGGCGATGCGCACCCGTTCGCCGGCGGCGTAGTGGTCCACGATCGCCGTCAGGTCGCCGATGTGCTCGGCAAAAAAATACGGCCGGTGCAGCCATTGCGACAGCCCGAAGCCGCGCCAGTCGGGGGCGATGATGTTCCAGTCGCGGGCCAGCGCGTCCACGACGAACTGCCAGGAGGCGGAAACATCCATCCAGCCGTGCAGCAGGAACAGGGTCGGCGCGTCGGCGCGGCCCCAGCGGCGGATGTGCAGGCGGACGCCGTTGGCGTCGACGAATTCGGAACGGGAAGGGCGCATGGCGGTGGCGGTTCGATGATCAGCCCCGGATTCTAATGAGCCGGGTGGCCTGGCGTCGATAGCGGCTGCGATGCGGCTTGCCGAGGGCATATAATGCCCGCCTCGAATTTTCCAATCCTGCGAGGAGATGTCATGAAGCGTCGCGATTTCGTCCGTCTGGTCACCTTGTTTTCGGGCGTCAGCGCCGTCAATGTCGCGCTGGCCCAGTTCAATTTCGGCAAGGCGCTCGAGGCCGGCAAAAGCCTGCTTGCCTCCGAGACGCTCTCGGACGCCGACCTGCAAGCCTATTTCGACCAGATGGCGGCGGCCAGCGATGCCCAGAACAAGCTGGCCGGGCCGCAGGATGCGTACGGCAAGCGCATCGCCCGCCTGGCCCGGGGGCTGGAGAGCTACGACGGCCTCAAGCTCGACATCAAGGCCTACCTGACGCCGGAAGTTAACGCCTTCGCCATGGCCAACGGCACGATCCGGGTGTACAGCGGGCTGATGGACAAGTTCTCCGATGACGAAATCCGCTACGTCGTCGGCCACGAGATCGGCCACGTCAAGGCCGGTCACACCCGGGCACGGATCCAGACGGCGATGCGCACCAGCGCGCTGCGCAGCGCGCTGTCGTCGGTCGGCGGCCGGACCGCGGTCCTCGCCGAATCGCAGCTTGGCGACCTGTTCGAACAGGTGGTCCGCGCCCAGCATTCGCAGGCCAACGAGAACGAAGCCGACGACCTGGCAATGCAGTTCATGAAGAACAAGGGCTTCCCCGCCAGTGCCTGCGTCAGCGCTCTGGAAAAACTCGACGCACTGGGCGGGGGCGGGGCTTCCTGGTTATCCACCCATCCCAGTCCAAAGGCACGCGCCGAGCGGATGCGCACCCAGGTCTGAGGGCGGGAGTGGCGGCAAGGCAGGCTTGCCGCCGCCGATTCGGAATATGCCCCGTTTTGACGGTCGACCGTCAACTTCCGGGAAAATCCGCGCCGTCGAGCTTGCCGCTGATCGGGGCGGCGGGTACCGTGTCGGTTGCGGCGAGCCGCCCCGGCTGCGCCGGTCTTTCGATGAAAGCCGCGATGAAGCGCCATGAATCCCTGCAGGAACTATCACGCGAGCACTACCAGGCGCTCAAGCTGGTACTGGTGGTGCGACGGGCGGTCGATAGCGGCGATCTGCTGCGTATCGGGGAAGCGGCCGCGGCTTGCGTCGCTGCGTTCGCTGCCGAGCTCGAACCGCATTTCCAGGTCGAGGAACGCGATCTGCTGCCGCAGCTCGAGGCGGCCGGCGAGGCTGCGCTGCTGCAGCGGACGCGCGACGACCACGGCGAATTGCGCCGGCTCGCTGCCGTCTTGCCGTTCGCCGACGCGGCGAGCTTGCAGCGCTTTGCCGACTGCCTGAACGCCCACGTGCGCTTCGAGGAGCGCGAGATGTTTCCGGCTGTCGAGCGCATCCGCACGGCAGGCGAAGCGGTCCGGTAAGTCCGCCCGCCGCGGCGCGGTGTTCAGGAAACGGCGACGAGGACGTCGTCGCCGCTGACTTGCACGGGGTAGGCGCGGACCGAGTGTTCCGGCGCTTCCAGGCATGCGCCGGTGTTCAGGTCGAAGTGGTTCTTGTAGAGCGGCGAGGCGACGACGACACGCTCGCCGAGGCTGCCGACCAGGCCGCGTGCCAGCACGCTGGCGCCGGAGCGCGGGTCGATGTTGTCGATGGCGTGGTAGCGCTCGCCGGCGAGCCGGAAGACGGCGATGTGGCGGCCGTCGACCAGGGCGCAGACGCCGGTGCCGGGAAGGATCTCGGCGGTCTTGCAGACGACCGTCCAGGGCAGGTTTTCGGGGGCCATGCGGGACTCCTGTAAAGGTCAGGCGGTGAGCGGGTCGGCGGCGGCGAGGGCGCGTTCCTCGGCGCGGGCGGGCCGGATCTGGCCGCGTTCGCGGACGAAGACGATGCGCTGGTCGGGCTGTTCGCTGTTGATGAAGGATCGGAAGCGCTGGCGTACCGCCGGGTCGCTGACCGCGGTTTTCCACTCGCACTGGTAGGTATCGACGACATGCTGCATCTGCGCCTCGAGTTCGCCGGCGATGCCCAGGCTGTCGCCGATGAGCACGTCCTTGAGGTAGTCGAGGCCGCCTTCCAGGCTTTCGCGCCAGGTGCTGGTGCGTTGCAGGCGGTCGGCGGTGCGCACGTAGAACATCAGGAAGCGGTCGATCAGGCGGATCAGCCCGGCCTTGTCGAGGTCGCTGGCGATCAGCTCGGCGTGGCGCGGCTTCATGCCGCCGTTGCCGCAGACGTAGAGGTTCCAGCCGCGCTCGGTGGCGATGATGCCGATATCCTTGCCCTGCGCCTCGGCGCATTCGCGGGTGCAGCCGGAGACGCCGAACTTGATCTTGTGCGGCGCGCGCAGGCCCTTGTAGCGGTTTTCCAGCTCGACCGCGAGGCCGACCGAGTCATCGACGCCGTAGCGGCACCAGGTGCTGCCGACGCAGCTCTTCACGGTGCGCAGGGACTTGCCGTAGGCGTGGCCGGATTCGAAGCCGGCGGCGATCAGTTCTTCCCAGATCAGCGGCAATTGCTCGACGCGGGCGCCGAACAGGTCGACACGCTGGCCGCCGGTGACCTTGGTGTAGAGGCCGTACTTCTTGGCCACCTGGCCGACCGCGATCAGCCCGTCCGGCGTCACCTCGCCGCCCGGCATGCGCGGCACCACCGAGTAGGTGCCGTCCTTCTGGATGTTGCCGAGGAAGTAGTCGTTGCTGTCCTGCAGGCTGGCGAGTTCGCCCTTGAGCACGAACTCGTTCCAGCACGAGGCGAAGATCGAGGCCGCCGTCGGCTTGCAGATGTCGCAGCCGAGGCCCTTGCCGTGGCGGGCGAGGAGATCGTCGAAGCTGCGGATTTCGCCGACCCGGATCAGGTGGAAGAGCTCCTGGCGCGAGTACGGGAAATGTTCGCAAAGATGGTTGTTGACCGTCAGACCGAGGCGCGCCATCTCCGCCTTCATGACCTGGGTGACCAGCGGCACGCAGCCGCCGCAGGTGGCGCCGGCCTTGGTGCAGGCCTTGATTTCGCCGATGCTCGTGGCCCCGGCGGCGACCGCCTGGCAGATGTCGCCCTTGCTGACGTTATTGCATGAGCAGATCTGCGCGCTGTCGGGCAGGGCATCGACGCCGAGGCCGGGTTTGCCCTTGCCGTCGCCGGCCGGGAGCACCAGGAATTCGGGATCGGCGGGCAGCGCGATGCCGTTCAGCGTCATCTGCAGCAGCGTGCCGTACTCGTCGGCGTTGCCGACCAGCACGGCGCCGAGCAGGCGCTTGCCGTCGGCGCTGACGACGATCTTCTTGTACACCTGCTTGCACTCGTCGGCGTAGCGGAAGCTGCGGCAGCCCGGCGTCTTGCCCTGGGCGTCGCCGATGCTGGCGACGTCGACGCCCATCAGCTTGAGCTTGGTGCTCATGTCGGCGCCGGCAAAGGTGGCACCGCTCTCGCCGGCGAGCTGGCGGGCGACGACACGGGCCATCTCGTAGCCGGGGGCGACCAGGCCGAACATCTGCTCGCGCCAGGCGGCGCATTCGCCGATCGCGTAGATGTCCGGGTCGCTGGTCAGGCAGCGGTCGTCGATCGCGATGCCGCCGCGCGGACCGACCGCCAGCGCGTTTTCGCGGGCGAGTTCGTCGCGCGGCCGGATGCCGGCGGAAAAGACGATCATGTCGGTTTCGAGGTGGAAGCCGTCGTCGAAGACCAGGCGGTGGCGGGCCGTCGCACCGTCGCGGATTTCCTGGGTGCTGCGGCTGGTATGCACGCGCACGCCGAGCGCCTCGATCTTGCTGCGCAGGATGCGGCCGCCGTCGTCGTCGACCTGCACCGCCATCAGGCGCGGCGCGAATTCGACGACGTGGGTTTCCAGGCCGAGGTCGCGCAGGGCCTTGGCGCATTCCAGGCCGAGCAGGCCGCCGCCGATGACGACGCCGCTGCGCGACAGCTTGCCCGAAGCCTGCATCGCCTCGAGGTCCTCGATGGTGCGGTAGACGAAGCAGTGGCGGCGGTCGTTGCCCTTGATCGCCGGCACGTAGGGATAGGAGCCGGTGGCGAGGACCAGCTTGTCGTAGGCGAGCGTTTCGCCGGCGAGCGTGGTCACCGTCTTGCGCCGGCGGTCGATGGCCACGGCGCGGCTCTTCAGCCGGATGCGGAAGCCGCTGGCAGCGAAGAAGCCGTCGTCGGCGAGGGCCAGGTCGGCGGCGCTCTTGCCGGCAAAGAATTCGGAAAGATGAACGCGGTCGTAGGCCATCCGCGCTTCTTCGCCGAGGACGGTGACTTCGACGTCCGCCAGCTGGCGCTGCTGCAGTTCTTCGAGAAACTTGTGGCCCACCATGCCGTGGCCGATGACGATGATCTTCATGTTTGGTTCTGCCCGGCCACGAACGGGGGCTTCGCGCATTACCTCGATCGCCGGGCGTGCCGGGATCTGCATGAAGGCCTCCGCGAATCGCGGCGCATTGTCGGTTTGGAATTGCCGGGCCGGAAAGCTGACCGGTCCGGATTCCGCCGTCTTTGGCGGAGGCTGCTGCTCGCTGCATCGTTGCATTTGAGCGAGCAGGACATCGCATGAAGCGTGCCAGCACCGCCAAGCGCCGTTTGGCGGCAGATTGCGCGGCGGCTGGCGGATTTTTCGCACCACAAGCGTGCCGCCGCGACCAAAGTGGTGCGGCGGCACGGCGCGAGTCAGCCTTGCCGGCTCACCATTTCATTTCGCCCTTGGCGACCTTGGCGCCGATGTCGAGGGCAATGCCCAGCCCGGCTTCCGGATAGGCGCTGCGCATCGCCGCGATCAGCGCGGCGGCGTCGCCGGCCTGGCCCTGTTCGTGCGCGAAGCGCTGCAGGTAGTTGCGGGTGTGCTCGATGCTGCTGGTGTCGAGCGGCGTGCCCGGGGCCATGTGGCCGGGGACGACGACGGCCGGGCGGCGCGCCTGCATCTCGTCGAGCTGGGCCAGCCAGGCTTCGCGTTCGGCGGCGAGCTGGGTGTCGGCGGTCCACACGTGCAGCTTGCCGAAGATCGCGACGTTGCCGGCGATCGCCTTGAGCGACGGGATCCAGACGTAGGGGCGGTGGGCGAGCGGGCCAGTGGTCCCGGAAATCTCGATTTTTTCACCGTCGACCGTCAACGTGTTGCCGGCGATGGCTTCCGGGACGATCGGCTGGCGCGGTGCGTTGACGCCCAGCTTCGGGCCCCAGAAGGCGAGCTTGCCGGCCAGCTTGGCGGCGATCCGGTCGCGAACCGCCGGTGTCGTCACGACCTTGGCCTGCGGGAAGATCTCCTTGAGCGTCTCGGCGCCGAAGTAGTAGTCCGGGTCGGCGTTGCTGACCAGGATCGTGGTCAGGCGGCGGCCGCTGTCGAGGACGTTGGCGGCGATGCGCAGCGCGTCGGCGCGGGTGAAGCCGGTGTCGATGACCAGGGCCTCGCTCTTGCCGCTGACGACGACGGCGTTGACATGGAAGCTGCCGGCATCGGCGTTGTAGACCTTGAGGCTGAGCGGCGGCGTTTCCTGGGCGCCGGCCTGGCCGGCGGCGATCAGGCCGAAGCCGAGGACAGGCAGCGCCAGGCGCAGGAACTTGGAAGTTGGGAACATGGTTTTCTCCGGACAGGTGATTGATGACGGAGTGGATTCTATTGACCATGTATCGCGCAAAAAACAGCGTTTAGGTTTAATATTCATTGCGTAAATCGATTGAATCGGGAGTGTCGCCATGGATCGCCTGACCGCCGCCAGCGTCTTCGTCAGCGTCGCCGAACACGGCAGCCTGACGCAGGCCGCCGACCAGCTCGAGATGTCGGTGGCGATGGTCAGCCGCTACCTGGCGGCGATCGAAAAATGGTTGGGGGCCCGCCTGCTGCACCGGACGACGCGACGGGTCAGCCTGACCGATGCCGGCCAGTCGGCGTTGCATTCCTGCCGGCAACTGCTCGGCCTGGCCGACGACATCGCCGAGCAGGCCGGCGCCGCCAGCCGGGTCGCCCGCGGCACGCTGCGCATCACCAGCGCGTTGTCCTTCGCCGAGGCGCAGCTGGCGCCGGCGCTGGTCGATTTCCAGGCACGTCATCCGGAAGTTGCCGTCATCCTCTCGGCCACCGACCGCAGCGTCGACCTCGCGGCCGAGCGCATCGACCTTGCCGTGCGCATCACCAACGCCCTCGAACCGACGCTGATCGCCCGGCCGCTCGCCGTCTGCCGTTCAGTACTGTGCGCCGCGCCCGCCTACCTGGCGGCGCAGCCGCCGATCGTCCATCCCGACGACCTGGCCCGCCACCGCTGCCTCAGCCACAGCTTCGCCAGCGGCGCCCGCTTCAGCTTCCGGCGCGCCGGCGAACGCTTCGACGTGCCGGTCAGCGACAGCTTCTCGACCAACGACACGGCAATCCTGCGCAGCGCCGTCCTCGCCGGCGGCGGCATCGGCGTGCTGCCGACCTATTACGTCGGCGAAGACCTTCGCCAGGGCCGGCTGCAACGCCTGCTGCCCGGCTACGAACCGGACAGCCTGGGCATCCACGCGCTCTTCCTGTCGCGCCAGTACCAGCCGCTGGCGCTGCGCCTGCTGCTCGATTTCCTGGTCGAGCGCTTCGGCGGCCAGACGCCGTTCTGGGACCGCTGGGAGGCTGCCTGAAGGCGCATCTCGTCCGCAGCTTAAATCGAGGTACCGGAAGTGCAAAATGGTTTTGCAACCGTCGATGAATTGATTCGTTTTGGTTATTTGAAGGATCTGAAGAAATGAAAATCGAATGGAGCGATTTGTACGAGTTCGTGCAAACACCGCCGGGGCCGACTGAAAATTGGGCGCTTAAGGAATTGGCAGAGGAACTGCAACGCTTGAAGGTGGATATCGATGTGCGGCTACTGGGTATCCCTGATGCGTTTCCGGACGGCGGATGGTGCATCCATCAGGAAGACGACGTCTGGCTCGTCTATCACTGCGAGCGGGGGCGGAGATCAGGGCCTGCGATCTTCACCAGTTCATTCGACGCGGCGAACTTCTATTTATGGTGCCGAGTTGCCGAGCCCAAAGCCGGCAACTCGGACGTGGGTAGGCTGCCGAGGTTGAAAGGATAACCATTGTGGCACCGATGTTTGCTATCTCGACCTAAGCTGCGGAAGTCTCAACTTGAGCTGCGGACGAGACGTCTCGTCCGCAGCTTAAGTTGAGACAGGAAAGGCCCGTGAATCCTTGGTTTCTTGAAAGTCTCGCAAAACACTCCGGAACGGTTTGCGCACTTCAAGTTGAGAGTTTTCCATATTCGCGCAGCTTAATCAGAGAGTTTTCCGGTCTACTCGCATCCAATCCACTCAAGGATTGCCCTGTCGGCTTGTTCATCCAGTACGAATTGCTCCCGCAGGCAAAGCGAGCGCACGTTGTTCGCGAGTTTTTTTGCCAGCGTTGCAGCGTCGTTCGGGCCTTCGTCGAAGGTATGGCCGCGCATGCTCAGGCCACGCAAAACGTGATTGACGTCGGCGCGGCTGACCGGAAGCCCAGATTCCTTGCAGCGGTCGCGGACACGTTTCCCGGTTTCCATCAGATGGAACGGTGTTTCCGCGACATCGCGGGAAATCATGGCGATCAGGTTGCGGTATTTATCCGGTGTCAGCAGAGGTACATCAGTCAGCTCGTGAATCTGCCTGGCAATCTTGTAGAGGTTCTTGTCAGCCCAATCGGCGGCCGTTTGGCTTGGCGGGGCGGAATTTGCAGTCGACCTGGTCGGATCGTAGGCCACCCCGCCCGAGCCGCTCCAATTGAACTCGATGGGCTTGGTGTCGAGCGATTCGACAAACTTGCGGAAGGTGCCCTTGCCAGCCCAGTCTGCCGCCAGGCTGCCATCAAGACCGATCAGCACCGTGGCCAGCCGGCCACAGGGCACAGGTTGCCCTGCCTTGGTGACTTCGCTCCTGATCGCCTCAATGACCGTATCCACCAGCTTGCCTGCTTTTCCATTGCCGTTGCCATGGCTTTGCGAGGCCGGAAAGGCGTGTCGTCGGGGATCGTGAATCGTCCCGCCAGATTCCCAACTGACTACCAGTGGGCGGAGATCAAGCGCTTCGATCAAGGCGCGGAAGCTGCCAAATCCAGCCCACGACGAAGCATCGAGACCTTCTATCCGGCTCAGCAGCAGGGACGCAATCTTGGCCAGCGATACCGGCGTCGCCGCTTCGCGCACAGCCTGCTGGATCAATTGCAGTGCCAGCGGGCCACATTCGGCGGCTGACGGGCCAGCGGGCTGTGGCTCAACTGGTGGCGGCGCTGCTGTCTCGTCGAAACTCAAGGCGTTGCGGACGAAGTCGTCCTGGTCGATCAGCAGGTCGGCCGAGGCACGATACGCCGCCGAAGGAAAGCCTATCGCCAGCACGGTGGTACGCCGGTCCCAGCGGCGCAGCTTGCGCAGCACCGGGGTGAAGTCGGCATCGGCGGAAAAGACGATGAATTCGTCGTAACGGGTCTCGTGCTGCAGCAGGTCCACGATGTCCAGCACCATGTTGATGTCGGTACTTGTCTTGCCTTCGCTGGTCAGCGCCGGGCAGTCGATGATCTCGAAACCGGCCAGGTTGAACGATGGCCGGAAGCGCTGGTAAGCCTGCGGATTCAGATAGCAGCGGCGCACCAGAACGCGTCGTTTGGCACCGGGGGCTACCGGTTCGGGCATTTCCAGTGACTTGATCAGCCAGTTCATCCACACCGTCGGGTTGCGGGCGAACTGGTCGGCCGTTTCCTGATCGAGACGGCGCAGGCCGGAATAGACGTTGTCGAAATCGACGAAGAGGGCGCTTTTCATGGTTCTGTTTTCAGGTGATTTTTTTGCAGTCGATTTTCAAAAGGATTTCTTGACAGTGCTTTTCCGGACCCGGAAAATTGCCACCAACACGGCCCCCCTCGGTTGAGTCATTTCGGTGACAAGATCGCTGGGGGGTTTTTCATTGGCCGGCATTTTTCGGCCATAGTTCTGACGCCCAATCTTCGGCCGGCATGCCCATGCCTTCCAGACTCAAGCCGGACTGGACGGGGAATTCCGCCAGCAAGGCTTGGAAGCGGCTGCCCCAGCTGGAGGTTGGATTGATCCGGTCGAGCAGATGCTGGGAAATGCAGAACAGCAGAAACGGCCGTGCCAGACGATGCGCGTTGCCGATGAAAGGAGCGGTCCACGGCAGTTCTTCTGCCGCCGGCAGCTTGGGCTGATCAACGATGTTCCGGTTCCACAGGCGGCTGTGGTGGGCGCAGACATTGCGGAGATAGTTGAGGCTGCGCAGCCAGGAGGCGAACAGGCGGCCGTTGGCGATCCCGTACTTGCTGGCAATTTCATCCTGATCCGCTTCCCTCATCCCGGCGAACAGCGTCGATAGCGTACCGAAATCCCAGATTTCGCAGACCACCCAGATAGCCAGCGGCAAGCCGTACTTTTCCCGGTTGTGGCGGATGAAATCCTCCTTAGAGCGCCCGATCAGGCCGGCATGCTTGGCCAGCCATTCGTGGTGTCTGGTCAGTCCCGATTGCTTGTCCAGCGTCTTGCTGAAACCGGGAAAAAACAGATCCGGATTCAGGTAGGCGAAGCGATCTTTCTCGCCGAGACGATGGGCGATGTCGACCCGCAACGCGATCTCGATGCGCTCCAGCGCGTCCAGCGCCAGCAGGCGCAGCTTCTTGTCGAACACGTACAGTTCGACCGCGTGCTGAAAACAGGTGCCGGGTTTGAATACATCAAGCGCCAGACGATCAACGCGGACCTTGCGGGGCTTGCCAACGCTGCCTGGGTCGAGCGGACAGCAGGCTTCGGAACGCTCGCGAAAGGCGAACCAGTAGCCGCTCAGCCGGTAATAGCCAATCCGTTCCAGGTAATCGAGGGCCCGCGCCCGGTCGGTCACCACCATGCCGCGCGCGATCAGTTGATCAAGTTGCGACTCGTAGCTGGACCAGGGCTTTTCGTAGGCCATCGCGATGGATTACCCGAGGCTGTCGACAAAGGCCTCGGCCAGGCGGGACTGGGTTCGGGCGGTGGCAGCGAGGCGCTCGCGGAGTTGGGCGCAGAGCGCGCGCAGTTCGGTTACGCGGGCGACGATTCGGGATTGTTCGGGGAGGGGCGGAAGAGGTAGCAAGAGCGATCCAATATGAGCCTGATTCACCGTTTTTTGCCCTGCCGTTGTTATAAATAGGCTTTGTATTCTCGATCTGGCGATATCGCTCTCGCCGAACAAGGAGAGAAAGCGGGGCGTAATCACTCCTTGGTCAATGCGCATGCGGATGAAATGGTCACAGTAAATTGCTGCAAGTTCATCGTCATTCAGAATGAACTGGCCGACTATGTCGGCGCTGCCGTTGACTCGCACGATCAGAATGTCTCCTTTTTGGAGGCCATATTTTTTTGCATCCCGCTCGTTGATTGGAATTTCACGCGTATCGCTAAGGCTGATGCGACGATTCTTTATGTCGGCCAGTCGTAGCACCGTGATTGGACTGCCGCCAGTGTCGCCGCGACTAGAGGCTCCGTTTTGGAACTCTGGAAGAAGGTCTCTCAAGGCGACCCACTCCCACCCCTCCGGCAACTCAAACGGTTTTTCCTCGTCGCTGATCGGCGGCAAGGGTTTGTCGCGTTTGATTTTGCCGGCGGCGATCTGGTGGTCTTTTTCTTGTCGGGTCTTTTGCAGCAGGGCGCTGGCTGGTTCGTCGGCGGGGTTTTGCGGGACGAGCAGCCCGCGGACGGCGAGTTGCAAAATCGTCTGTTCCAGGCGGTCGACCGTAGAAGTCCGGTCGAGCAGCAGGTCGAAGTGGGGCGCGATGCGTTGCCAGTTCTCAGTGGCTTCTTCCGCCGTGGCGCTGTTGGCCAGTGCGTCGAACAAGGCACCGGCCAAGCGCTCATGCTGCACCGCCGCTAGCCGCCCCGTTTCCTCCAGCGTATCGCACAGGGCCATCAATTCATCGACGCGGGCGACGATGCGGGACTGTTCGGCGATGGAAGGAACGGGGATCAGGAGAGGATTTAATTTCCCCAGAGAAATGTTGGCGATATTCGTGGTTTGACTCGCACTGTCAATTAGGCTTGATCGGGTGTATTGAGTACGAAGCACAATCATCAGGAACTGAGGCAAGACTGAATGAGGACGTAGAACAGACAAGAAGCCGCCAATTGTTGCCTCGGCAATAGGGATTTCCTTAACGATAGCGACTTTCCCGACAAGTTCACGACTATTAGCCATTGACATAACGATATCGGAGCGCTGAATAATTTGCTCCTCCCGTACCATGAACGACCGATCAATAAAAAGCAGATCGTCCCACTCAATTCGGTCTTGGATGTTGGTAGTTCTCAAACAACCAATTCGACCTTCTGCGGGCTCCTTTGTTTTTTCGTTAGCGGGGAATGTGATGCCTCGTATAACGTCAACTACATGGCCTAGACGCTCCCACTCCCAAGCCAAAGGCAAACAAAATGGCGTCTCTTCATCATCTATCGCCGCCAGCGGCTTCTCCTTACGGATCTTCCCTTCTTTGACCAGTCGCGCCTTCTCGGCACGGATTCGTTCCAGCAGTACGCTGGCTGGTTCGTCCGTCGGGTCTTGCGGGACCAGCTTGCCCTGCACGGCCAGGGTCAGTATCAGTTCGCGCAGGCGGGTGATGCCGCCGGGGGCCTGGGCGACCTGGTCGAAGTGCTGGAGCAGCGGCGGTGTGGCGACGTAGCGGGCGACGGGTTCGCGGGCTGCCAGTGTTGCACTCATGCCTGCCCCGCCAGCGATTGTGCGAGGATGGCCTTGAGCTGGTCGCGCAGTTGCTGCGTTTCTGCGGTCAACCTGCCGTATTCGGCCAAAAGCGCATCCGGGTCGTGGGCGATGGCGTCGGGGCTGTGCGGGTTTTTCTGGTCGAGGTTGTAGCCGTTAGCCTTGAGGGTGGAAATGTCGACCTTCCACGCGTATTCGTTTTCGACGCGGGCCTTGAAACCGTCGGCCTCGTCGCCCCACCATGCTTTTTCGGCGGCGAATTCCTCGATGCGGATGGGCTTGGTCTTGGAATAGCTTTTGTAGCCGGCCGGATAGGGATGCTCGTAGTACCAGACCTCCCTGGTCGGCGCGCCCTTGGTGAAGAACAGCAGGTTGGTCTTGATGCCGGTGTAGGGCGCAAAGACGCCGTTAGGCAGGCGGACGATGGTGTGCAGGTTGCACTCGGTGAGGAGTTTTTCCTTGATCCGCGTTTTGACGCCTTCGCCGAACAGCGTGCCGTCGGGCAGGACGACGGCGGCACGGCCGTTGTGCCGGAGCAGTTCGATGATCAGTACGAGGAAGAGGTCGGCAGTTTCCTTGGTCCGCACGTCGGCGGGGAAGTTGGCTTCGGTGCCGGGTTCCTCGGTGCCGCCGAAGGGCGGGTTGGTCAGGATGACGTCGACCTGATCACGTGGTCCGTAATCGACCAGCGGGCGCGACAGGGTGTTGTCGTGGCGGATGTTGTACGGCACTTCGATGCCGTGCAGCAGCATGTTGGTGGTGCACAGGAGGTGCGGTAACTGCTTCTTTTCGACGCCGTGGATGGCGGCTTGCAGCAGGGCGTCGTCTTCGACGTTCTTGCGCTGGGTTTTCAGGTGCTCCAGCGTGCAGGCGAGAAAACCGCCGGTGCCGCAGGCAGGGTCAAGAATCTTTTCGCCAAGGCGCGGATTGACCTGATCCACCATGAATTGGGTGACAGCGCGCGGCGTGTAGAACTCGCCTGCATTGCCGGCGCTTTGCAGATCCTTGAGGATTTTTTCGTAGAGGTCGTTGAAGAGGTGACGGTCGCTGCGGTTGTTGAAGTCGATCTCGTTGATCTTGTTCACCACTTGGCGCAGCAACTGGCCGGACTTCATGTAGTTGAAGGCATCCTCAAATACCTGCTGGACGACGTAGCCGCGTGGATTGCGCACCGGATCGGCGTTGAGATTCTTGAGCTTGGGGAAAAGCGTGTTGTTGATGAAGTCCTGCAACTCCTCGCCGGTCATGCCCTCGCTATCGGCCGCCCAATGGCGCCAGCGCAGATGCTCGGGAATGGGCGACTTGTAACTGTCGCGCAGGATTTCGAGTTCGGTTTCCTGGTCGTCGAAAATTTTCAGGAAGAGCAGCCAGGAGAGCTGGGAAATGCGCTGGGCGTCGCCATCGACGCCGGCATCCTGGCGCATGATGTCCTGGATGGATTTGATGAAGGTGGTGCTGATGGTCATGAAACTTTGCTGTCCTTAAATTATGGGATGGCTGATCAAGCAACCATGCCCATCACCTCCTGAATGCACTCATCCAGAAACGCGGTACTGAAGCTGTGCGCTCCGGCATCTTGTGCCATATCAAGCAGAAAATCGTTGAAACCGTATGTGCGCGGAAAGTATGAAAACGATTTGAGCTTGTAGTAGCGTCCAGCCCGCATGAAGCGGCTACTGATCAATCGCGCAAGCGCTAAAGAGTCCTCGTAGTTCACACGTTCGCTAAGATTGATGTGTGTCACACCGGAACAAGGTGAATGATCCCTTGTTGCTCCGAACTGCGCCAGCGTATTCAGATATGCTTCCGCTTCTTCATGCCAACCGAAAACGATGACTGGATTGGCTGAAACGCCGTAGATGCACTCCCGATGCTTTTCTAGCCAGTCGAGTGTTTGAGAAATGGTGTCATCGTTCTCACCGGCAAAAAGCAGGATATTGACCTTCACTTTGACCTGGTTTTCGGCACAAGCTTCAAGCAGGCGGGATGCGCGTTCAAGATATTTCTCCGGATCCCGCGTTTTCTGCATACGGAGCAATTGTGTTGGCGAGGCACTCTCCAATCCGAGGTCGAGGATACTCATACCCGAACTCGACAAGGCGGGGAGCAGTTCGGGTTTGATGGTGTCGACGCGCCCCTCTGTCCGCCATTTGACTGTCATCCTTGCCTGATCGAGCGCAACCCTGAGTCCATCGGCCCAACGTTTATTCGGGACGAACATTGACGTCTCAAAATAAGGCGTCATTTCGATCAGGTCATCAGCCAGTAGCGTTGATTCAAGCTCGTCTACCAATACGCTGGGGGATTTCAGAGGCTGGAGCTTTTCATCCTTTTCTTGGCAGAAGCTACAGCCCATGCCGCAACCACGAGCGATTTCGATGCTCGGCTGATAGAGACTCCTGTTGTGCAGCAGGCTGTAATCGAGACGTGACGCGATGCTTAGTCCCATTGGCGCCTCACCGAAATGGAGGGCCTTCGTGCCGGTAACCAGCTCAACGATACGTTCCTCAGCTAAACCCGGAATGATCAGGTCAGCCTCCGGCAGCATCGCTCTGAGTTGATCAGGGCGGTTGCCGATAACCCATCTGCCACCAACGATAATACGCAGGTTTGGAAGCAGCGCTTTGGCTTCAGCAATGAACTCTCTGGCCCAAGCAACAGCATAGAAGCTTGGTATCGAGAGCAATGCCGGCAGTCTGCTATCAGCAAGCCCGTGGGCGAACGCCGTTTGCAGGGTTTCATTCGGCGCAGAAAAATGGCCATGGATCACAACTGGCGCCAGCCCGTTGCGCTTCAGAACAGAGGCGAGTGAGAGCAAGCCGTAATTCAGGTACTGGTTGAGCCGATTGAGACGGTTGTTGGCTTTCTTCGTGCTGAGTTGTCCAGCACTGATACAGATGACCTGCGCCATAAATTACTGGTACAGCGACCGCTCAAGCTCCCGGAGGGCTGCCTGATACTGAGGTTTTCCACCAAAGGCCTGAATGATTTCTACGGGCGAGCCGAACTGATCCAGCGGCGCCACGCGAAGCACCTCCATCTGCTCGATATTGCCGATGCCTTCGTCAGCATATTTGTCGAGCAGGAGTTCCAGTACCTTGCGGGCAGTGCCACCGTATTTGGTGAAGTAATCTCGTTTCTTGACCTGGTTTGCTCGTTCGCGCCGAGTGAGCGGTTTTTGGCCGAAGGCAATGTGGCAGATCAGATCGAATGGATCTACATCCTTGCCGGTTTCCTTGGCCAGTTCGTCAAAGAATATGCCCTGCTCTTCCAGTTCGGCAATGATTGCGACCTTCTTGTCGGCGTCGTTCCAAGTCTGCAGGAAGTTATCCAGCGAGGTGAAGCGCTTGTTGATCTGAATCCGCGTGAAGTCCTTGAGCGATTCGGTGATCAGCTTGCCATCGTTGCCGTAATACTGAACCCGCTCATTGACGACATAGACCGGAACATCGTCGATGACGTATTTGATACGCCCGCCACCGGGCGGGTCTTCATTCATTCCGCCTTCGCCGGGGCCGGCCGTCGTGGTACCCGACTGATCTCCAGCCGTCGAATCTGCGTCGCCGGGAGGTACTACTGGGTCTGCTGACTGCGGCTCATAAATCACCACCGGCTCGCCATCGAAGGCTTCATCGGCAAACAGTTCGGTGGCGCGCTTGAAATCGAGAATCGTGAACCAGAGCTTGCCGTAGTCTTCGTCAATCCGTGTGCCACGACCGATGATCTGCTTGAACTCGGTCATCGAGTTGATCGTTCGATCCAGGACGACGAGCTTGCAGGTCTTGGCATCGACACCGGTTGTCATCAAACGCGAGGTACAGGCAATGACCGGGTAGGCTTTGCGCGGGTTGATGAAATTGTCGAGTTCGAGCTTGCCTTCTTCGTTATCGCCGGTGATTTGCATCACGTACTTCGGATTCTGGCTGGCAAGATCAGCGTTGGCATTGATCAAGGCTTGGCGCATTCGGGCCGCGTGGTCGATGTCTTCGCAGAAAACAATCGTCTTCGACATGCGGTCTGTCGCCTTGAGGAATTCAGTGATTCGTTTGGCCACTGCCTCATCCCGCTGTGTGAGGACCAGCGTCTTGTTCATGTCGGAGGCGTTGTAGATACGGTCTTCGACGACTTGGCCCTTGCTGTCTACCTTCCCCTGCGTGGGGCGCCAACCAAGATCCTTGTCCATGTCTACACGAATGACTTTGTAGGGCGCCAGGAAACCATCCTCGATCCCTTGTTTCAGCGAGTAGGTGTACACCGGGTCGCCAAAATAGGTGATGTTCGAAATTTCTTCTGTTTCCTTGGGAGTCGCGGTCAGGCCAAGGTGCACTGCGGAACTGAAGTAATCGAGAATTTGCCGCCAGGCGGAGTCTTCGGCAGCGCTGCCGCGATGACATTCGTCGATCACGATGAGATCAAAGAAGTCAGGGCTGAACTGTTTGTAGATGTTCTGTTCTTCTTCATTGCCGGTAACCGCCTGATACAACGACAGGTAGATTTCGTAGGATTTGTCGACCTGGCGCTTCTCGATCTTGGTCATCGCCCCGGCAAAGGGCTTGAAATCGTTGGTTTTGGTCTGGTCGACGAGGATGTTGCGGTCGGCCAGAAATAAAATGCGCTTCGCTGCCCGTGCTTTCCAGAGGCGCCAGATGATCTGAAAGGCAGTGAAGGTCTTGCCGGTGCCCGTAGCCATGACCAGAAGGACGCGATCCTGCCCCTTGGCAATGGCTTCAACAGCGCGGTTGACGGCGTTCAACTGGTAGTAGCGAGGCAATTTGCCGGTCGTGTAGTAGTCCTGTGAGAACACAGCTTCTGCAGCAGCAGTAATGCCTTTCCAGTCCAGATAACGCTGCCAGAGCACATCCGGCGAGGGGAATTCATCCAGCGCGATCTCGCACTCAATCAAGCCGCCGCTGGCGGTTTTGTCGTGCCACAGGAAACCGTCGCCGTTGCTGGAGAAGGCGAAGGGTACATCGAGCATCTCCGCGTAGGCTAGACCTTGCTGAATGCCGTCACGGACCGAATGCTTGTTGTCTTTGGCCTCAACCACGGCGATGGGAATGCCGGGTTTGTAATAGAGAACGTAATCTGCACGCCGGATGGTTTTTTCATCACGTTTGGCCTTGTTTCCACGGACAACAACCCGACCGCTCGTGAGGTTCACCTCTTCGAGAAATTGCGTGTCTCGGTCCCACCCACTGGCCTCGAGGGCTGGCGTGATGAACTTGGTACAGATGTCCCGCTCGGAAAGCGACTTTTTGTCCATTCAAGATGATGGTTGGCGCGAAATGACATAGAGCTTAACATTCTTGATGTTTTGTGTGCCTGTGTCGTATACAAAAAGACGCGATCGTTATTTATCTGAATTTGAGCGGTGGGCTTGCTTCTCGATTGGCATGACGAAGCACCCATTCTTTTGCCCGATCAAAATCGTGAAGGGACCATGATTCTTGTTGCGCCTTTTTCAAAGGATTGGCACCTGGCCTCCAAAGCGTAGTGCCGCATGTATTTTGATGTTGCATTACAGCCGTGTGGATTAGGCTAGTTGCACTACCAAATAGCTTGTTCGCTTCAATTCCAGCGCCTATGCGTAGTTCTTGGTGCCTAACGCTGGAAGGGAAATCTAGGATTCGGATGATTTCAATTAAATTTTCAAATGCATCGGCTAGCGTGGGAGTGTTTTTTGCGAAGCGATTATGGATCAGGGCTTCTATTGCGAGCGTCTCTCTTTGAAGTTGACTGATCGTTGGGTTTTTGATGGGTCTAATGTCGATTTCATCAACTTCCGCTTCGTGGAACCCTAAGACTTCTAGAAAATCAGCTTGGGTTGCTATTACCTCCTTTGTTAGCCACTTGGGTAGGGTGACTATTTCTTTGAGGGAGCAGAGATCTCCTCCGCAGTGGTAGCACATTCGTAAATCCAGGATGCGAGTTCGGTTGCGGGGGGTGTAATTCCAGAATAGTGGTTTCTGGCAGGCTGGGCAGTAGTCGCGCATGATGCACCTATGCTTCGGGCATATCCAGTTGGAGGCTAGGCGCCAACTGGTTCTGTAATACGGGATGGCGTCACTACCCAGGCATCGAGAGCAGTAGCGGAGGTGCGGGAGCATGCGCATGGGATCGGTATGCAGGCACAACAAAGCAGGCCCCAAGAGAAGGTCGCCATTTTTTGGAACCATTTTTTCCAGGGTTGTAGCAGATGCGCTTGTCAGTGTGCCGAGGTAATCCCAAGGCAGCCCTCGACGATCAAAATCCAACCAATAAACAGGTTTCTGCCACGAGACACCGATCCAGTCGAGAACTTTGCCGGGAGATCTGTTCTTTCTGATGGCATAGCGAATCAGCCACGAGCTGACCGCTTCACCCGGTAGCGGCGCAGGAAAGTCATAGGCTCTTGCAACGCTCGGATTCCAGCTATCACCGTAGGTCGAGGCCAACTCGCTGAGTGCTTCGAGCGACCTGGCAATCATCTCTTCACGGGCCATATCAGCTTAGGTCGAGCTCTAGTTGTGGGGAGTCAAGCCTGGAAGGCCTGGTTTTTATCCCTGCTTGTTTCACCAGTTGCCGGACGAACGTTTCGTATGGGCTCGAGATAAACCTGAAATCACTTGAGCCAATATGGGACTCGTAATAGCGCTGAATCGGGCCGAGCAGGCGCATGGTGGCATTGTCTCCAGACCACTTGGAATTGACCGCAATTTGCTTCGACAAAGCTTCATCCAGACGGGTTGGCCAGTCAGATAGGAGCCAGCAAGCCGCGGCGATCATTTCTCGGGTTTCTCCGGCATCAAGTTTTCGGAGACCACTACCTTGACTGAGTGAAAAATTACCCAGCAGGTGATGGCCGAGAAACCAGAGGCTGTGGCATAACCCGTCAAGACTCAGGCGTGCGAGATTTTCGACCTGGTTAGCTGGAATGCATTCGGAATCAAGATTCAACGGACCATCGGAGTGATTTGCCATGATCCTTGCAATGAGTAGTTGCTCTGCCTCTGCTGGTGTCGTGACACTCTTGCGAAGATCGAATCCACATTCGCAGTATTCGGGGTGGCGTCGAGCAAGGGCTAGTTGCCTTTTGCATTGAGGGCAGCGATCGATCAATCGGCAACTGTGTTTCCAGCAAGCGGTATTGAATGCCAAATGCCACACTCCTCGTAAGAAGGGCTGTTCTTGTAGGCATTGAGGGCAAATTGGAGCATGTCGGAGTTTGAGAAAGGTCGATTTGCTCAGCCATTCGCCGAGAATTTTCCAATCGCGCCCCTTCCTGGCGACTTGTCGGGAATAGCCCGAGAGCTGGTCAAGCTCGTGCACGCTGTTCCGCGTGTATGTCGCCAATCGAGGAATCTCCGTTTGCTCAACCTGCGGATTTGTTGAACTGGCGTCGAGTGCGTACTGGAGAATTTCCTGATGATCCCGGTAGTGATTGGCACGGGCGCAGCGCATCAGGAAGCCCCAGAGCGATTCATGCGGGTAGGGCTGCGTTCGGTTAATTAAGCGGTACTGGTCCAAAGGGGGTCTCCTCTGAGCAATGCACCAGGAAGTGGGCTTCTGCAAGATCCTCACGAGAAATTCGTTTATTGCCCTTCCTGCTGGCAATACGAACCGCATCTGCTAGAAGCATTTTGAGTAGCCGAAAACTTCCTCTGCTTGAGTCGAATATCGACTTGGAAAGCTCGCTATCGATGAGATTGGCCTTTTCCGGCATGGGTAGGCACTGATCGAGTGTCGCTAGGACACCCAGATACTCGTCGTTGTAAGAAAATGCCTTGATAAAGGAGAGGCCTGGCCATCGGGTTGTTTGCTCATCCTGCCGCCGGATTTCATCAAGGGGTGGTGTGCCGATAAAGACAAATGCCACGCCAAGAAAATCATAGAGGCGCTTCAGGGTCGCTCCTAGCGCACCACCTGCGTCTCCCTTGATTTTCCTGGACGCTAGTATCCAGAGGTGTTGGGCTTCGTCGAAAGCGATTAGTAAAACACCAGTTGTCTTGACGGCGTCGCGCAGCGTATCTCGAAGCTCTTTTAGCGATAGCCCTTTCAGGCTGCGGGGATCCTGCCCCAACTGCATGAGAAGTCGTATGTAGATTTCCCCGATGCTCGGGCGGGCTTCGAATGTGAGGTATAGAACTGGGCAGAGGCGGCGGTGATCGCCTTCAACCGGTTTTAGTCGCTTGAGAAGCCGTTCCAAAATGAAAGATTTGCCGCGACCACCTTCGCCGATGATCCAGAGCCCTCCTGGTTTCTTTGAAACCTTGGCTCTGGCCAGGAGCGCATCAATGTACTTGTTGGCTCTGCGGTACTCGTCAAAGGCAATGGGTACATCAAGTACGTATTGCGCCCTGTCGTCCGGGCTACCCGCCATGGCTCGGGTACGCTCCTTTATGGGATCTAGCGCAGGTGTGGTGGTCGATGTTGGTTCTGCAAATAGATGTTCCGAGTGTAAGTCCGCCATCGTATTCATCATGACCCCCATGCGTAGCTTGGAACGTCTGTGAACGATGGTATGTTCGGAGGTGGCGCGCCGTTTTTCCTGTCTCCGAATGGGGTCAGTATCGTTCGCGTCTCTCCAGCCAGGACACTATTTGAATTGATGCTGGCGATGCGGGCTAATTGAACCTTGCCCTTGTTTTTCTTGGCCTCTAGTTCCTCTGCGATTACGTTTTGTATGCGGTCGCGGGTTTCGATCAAGGTGTCGACAGCAGTCGATTTTTCTAAACGTATTGTGGCTTCGGACCGGATAAACTTGTGTTGAAACAGACTCAATCCCTTGCTGTACTCAGGTCGAGTAGAAGGAATGCTTAGGTATTCGTGTGAATGAGGATGTTCGACGTAAATCTGCCCCAGATCTTCAGTGCAGACAACATAATTGATGGTTTTGATGCGGCCGACATTCTTCATCAGAGCTTCCAACTGGTCATCAGCGTAGGTTTGCCAAGAAAATCGAATTCCTTCTTGTGAGAGTGCTCCTGTGTGATGCTCGCCTAGGATGATGTTCAATTCATCGATCGAACAGGGATAGGGTGGTGGAGCTGTTTCGATCCCGCTTTGCCATAGCTCGAGTGGCGCAGCTTGATTTCGTACGTTGGTTTGTATGTTGTGAAAATCTGCCGCCCACTTGTGAAGCAGATATACCAATGTTGAAAAGCGAATGACTGCCTGATTGACAGAGTCGTAGTCCCTCCTTTTTGCAAGTGACGCATAGGTGCGTCCCGGCATTGCTTCGAAGAACGTTTGTTCCAGCGTGAGAAAGAATCGTTCGATTGAGCCCTTTAGCCACGGGGTTCTGCGTTCACAGTATTCCCAGAATGACCCCAGCGCTTTGATTGCATTCCGGTAGCGCTGGCAAACGAAATCAGGCCCGCGATCGGATGCGTAATAAACGGCTCGCCCAAATGCAGGCCACGGATTTTCGATGTCCGGCCAAAGCTCATAAGCAAGGTGGTGCGAGGAGAGTGAGTGTTTGACCGCCCCAAAGATTGAGCTCAGCCCAGTCTTCTGGAACGAGACGTAAAACCCGAGCAAAACGCCGGAATAACGATCCTTGATTGCTGTCAGCCATGGTCTCCCAAGCGGTAGCAATGCATGATCGTCTATGACGTAGAGATTCATCGGCGTGTGATCGATTTCGACTACGTCCAGCGGGTGTTCTGCTGAAAGATGCCCTTTTGCCATTTTGAAATGGCGTCGAGCTTCTGCTCGCCCCAGTCTGGCGATCATCATTTCTTCTTCGGGGCGATCGGCGACCCGGTTTCCGTACGTTCGCTCGCTGATTGCGTTCAGGACAGGTCGCTGATCAGACTTTCGCTCGGTGTTTTCAGCCTTTAATTTCTTTGCGTAGTCTCGATGCGCGCCGGCGAGAGTTGGTTGAGTGGATTTTGCGTAATAGTCGTCAATGTGATTCTGGAGGAACTCTTCGCTTTCCTTGTCAAGCCGTTTGGTACATCTCCTGAAACTGTTGCCATTGACTACGACAAGAAGGTCGCTTCCCGATGAGTCGATCTCTTTCCACCATTTCGATATCGTCGAAGCACCAGGGGGGCCGAGCGGATCATTGATTTCTTTCGCAATTCTCGTGGCGCTATCGGTGATCAGGAATTTTTGACCGCGGGTGATGCCTTCCCTCTTTAGTTTGGAAATGTAAGTAATTTTGCGGTCGTGATCGAGTTGGTATTTCTCCGGGATGAGATTCAGGTCTCGGAAGTTCTGGAGCGCGTCAGAGCTGTCTGGCTTGATTACAAGAGCTTCCGGTGATGAGAATGCGTCGATAATTTTCAGTTGCAGAGACGCTTGTGCTGACCAAAACTCCGATTCCGTCAGCGTCTTTTTTTGGCCGGTTTTCGGATTCTCGAAGTAAAGCTCTTCGGTGGAGCGGCTGTCGTACTCGAGAATCTGGCCCTGGTAGGAGATAACAAGCCCTTTTTGGAGGAAAAAAGATCCCATGTCGATTCCTCCGGACTAGGCGTTGTTAGGCTGAGTTGCCTGACCAGGTGCGCGATCTCGGCGCTCCCAAGATTTTCTAGGGCTGAGCTCCGCCTCTCCAAGATCACGAAGAGGCGTCGCCTTTGAAAATCCTCCAACAAAATTCCATGGGGTGAGAGGTGGACGAGTCTGTCGCCAAGTCGTCGTAATTTCCAGTCGGTATTGATTTGCCGTTCCACGACCCAGAGCCAACGCTGCCAGAAGATCACCATGCCGGGTCGCACGAAAAATGTCGCCAAGGAATAATCCTTTAAATGGTTGATCGGGGAGGCTGAGCAAACTTGATTTGGTGAGCTTGTAGCTCCAGTCGAAGCAAAGCCGGCGTTGGGCAATCAGTGTGTAGACTTCGGCCAATGAACAAGATGCCGCATCGCAGAGTTCAGTAACCGCCACCGTCTGCTCGCGTTGAAATGCTTCTACTACCCGAGCCAAGGCCTCACTGGGCAAAGGTGAAGTCAGATAACGCATCAATAGATTGGTATTGGTTCTTTGGGGCTCAGAGAACAGTTGCTCATCAACAATGAAAGCAAATGCTTGCCCTGTTTTCTGAAAATGCTTGGCGATCGCGAGGTAGGTTGGGAGGTGTTCCGGATGGAAAAGAAATTCGAGCGGCTTGATTTCGATTAGTGTTTCGATATTGCCGTGTTCAACTAGGAAGTCGGCGGTGTATTGGCGTTCAACACCGTCTTGGTCGAAGTAGCTTCGTGCTTGTTGGGAATAAACCCGTTTGATGTCCCTGCAGAGCAGAAGACGTGGAATCACGAGTTTTTCGTAAGCGGACTCGTATTCAGCCGGATAGGGGGTTAGCTCTTCAACCAGAAGGCCTCCCGTGGTGCGGTGTGGCGAGACTTCAACTAACTGGCGGCTAGGGGCGTTATGGCCCTCCAGCTTTCTTGCGCGGCGTTTCTTCATGATTTCTCCAAGGTGAAATCCTATGCATCCAAACGAATATTTTTTCGTTTATTGATGTAATTTTTGGCGACAGAAGTCCTTGACTTTGCCGGCTGCCTTGGAGATACTTTGGGTGTCAGATGTATTTTTTTCCGTGGCTAACGGGCAAGGCCGGATGAACCGAAAGGTGAGTCCGGTTTTTTTTGTTACATGGTTTCCTCCTTTCGACTAAGCCCGGCGAGAATCTGACTGAGTGTTTGAACGTCGGTCAGATGTCCTGCTTTCAAGCCGAGAGCGACTGCAATCCTGTGGCTTTGGCCACGCAGGCAGCGCCGCTTCCCTTCAAGGACTTGATAGACGAGGCCGCACGAAAAGCGGTTTTCGCGAGCCCATTCCGCAATGGATATGCCGGCGTCCTCGATTAAGGAGCGGCATTCCTGAGGGCTGCGGATTGGGTTGGGTGTATTCATGGGAGTAAATGTATTCGAATGAGTGCACGCTAGCACCAAAACTGGAAACTGTGCAATATGTTTTCTATAATCTCTGACATGCCTACACAAAACGAAACATTTCTGCCCGGTTTGGGCGAGCGTCTTAAGGAAGAGCGGAAGCGCTTGGCGCTCAGCCAAGAGGAGTTCGCGGAGCGTGCAGGCGTTAAGCGCCTTGCCCAACTTCAGTACGAGAAAGAAATTCGTGAGCCTCGTACCTCATACCTTGCTGCATTGGGGGCTATGGGGGTCAGCCTTGGTTATGTTCTTTTCGGAAAAGAGCCTTCGGATAGAACCCTGGCGCCCGAAGCTACACGACGGATCGAAAAGAAGATTTTTGACCTGATTGATGAATACGCGGCTACTCAGTGCAACGGAGTGCTTTCGTCTGATGAGCGCTTTGTCCTCTTTGAGGTTATGCGTGCCCACTGCATTCAGGCGGAACTGAATGGTCGAAATTCAGAGGAAGAAGCAGTTACTTTTATTCCAAAAAGTGCGTGAGGTTTCCGAGCGATAGAAGGAGTTGTCCGTTGCTCTTCATGAACGCTCTAGACGAAGGTCTTGGTTCATCGTCAAATGGAAAGAAGGTGCGCAGCATGGATTGCAGTAATGAAAAATCCGAGGTGCGTTTTCGGAACGCGCTCGCGGCCCTGCGTGGTGTAATCGAAACGGATATTGGTGATGACGCCGAAACCTCTGTCGAAATGTTTCGGAAAGCCTTGCTGACGGCCGAGATTCGGGCAGCGATGCAGTTAGATGTTCACACGAAGGGGAGCTGGTCAAGTATTCGTCGCCTATTCAGGGAGGCTAGGGCGGTTGACGCTGTGATTGCTTGCTTGGAAAAAACTGGGCGGTTTGACAACAAACAGATTTTGCGTATTCGCAGAGTAAAGTTGTTCAAAGAAACATCTGCTGGCGAAATTGTTATCCGGCCGCAACCAATCAGAGAGCCCGTCGCTACTTCGTGGGTGTCTTTGCTGTCGATGTTTGTCGGAGGTTGGGTGTCGTGGGTTTGGTTTGCTGCAGAGGGCACCCCGAATCTAATCGTAAGCTCTTTCGTATTGGGAACAACATTGGGAGCACTAGCCGGAAAAGTTTTGGACTACTCTTTTCGTTTTGCTGCCATTAGGAAACAGGTATTGGAAGTCGCGCCATGGATGAAGGAAGGGGTTTGCTTAAAATTAAGCTGTAGGTGAACAGTTCCGCAGACAGTTCATCGGCCATAGCTGACCTTCGGCCTTCGACCAGAATCAGGCGACAATATGCCGCTTACCCGCCATTGAGCCCCTAATGGCGGCTTCCCTGAGCAGCGTAGGACGGACCCCGACCCGAAGGAAACGCAGGGGAGCAACAAAAGCCGACGCTCAACGGGGAAGTGCGCGGCATCCGCTGAACTCGCAGCAGAGATGTCATTCGCTCACCAGAATCGGCTTGTGTTCTGGATCACTCTCCCCGCGCATCTACCAACATGCTCTGGTGGTCATTTATATCGAAATGCAGCCAGTCAGGGAATGCCCCACGCCGAATGACCGTCTTGATCAGTTCAGCACAAAGATGACAAGCCTCAGAGATCACCGCGTCAACTCCCATAGAGACCCCTAAAACTGAAATCGGTTTGGTGTCATGACTACCTTGATGAACAAGTTTGCTTCGAACGTCATAGGTCTTTGTCAATATGGTTCGGTTCCTCTCTCGCACACCTGAATCACCTCCCAAAAGCCTCACGGCGCGAACCTTCACCTTGTGCGTCATTTCACTTGTTTGATTGTCCCCGCACAATATTTCGAGCGCGATGGAGACCTCAACAGCTCTATCAGCAGCTTGATGCCGTAAGAGGGCACGCTTCAACCTATCTGTTGCGATTTTTATCTTCTCCTTTGCGCTTGGAGTCAACGTCTTGAATCGCCTAATGATTTCTATTGCCTCCTGGGAATTCAGGGCCGGTGGATCTTGTCCAATGAGCTTTGGCAGGATTTCCATTATTTGGCTGCCTCGTGATTGACCCAAGAGAGCCAACTCTAAATCCGGATCATCAAAGTTGAACCAATGCGCTACCTGAATGGCAACCCTTGGACCGATCAGCGTTAACAACATTGTGATTTCTGCCACTGACTCGTGAAAACCGGAAAATTCCCCATCCACTGCGTGGCTTTCCTCCGGGTCACGTAAAAAAGGGGCTACCTGATACGGGACAACGAGTGCCGAAGACGGTGGTTCCCAGATTAAAGGGGACGAAATAATCCCTGTCTGAAATTGACTATTTTCAATGGCAGCCTTTTGTCTGCTATGAGGGAGCGATTCAAATGGGATAAGACGGACATCCGGCGTTAGTTGCACCTCTGAGCCAACAGGGACGTTCCACAAAGCGGTGATAAATTTTCCATCTGCTACCTGCGTTGAGAGAACTTTTTGCAGCCAAGATATGCCACCACTTGCTGAGCCAGTATCAATGGTGCGTTGCAAAAGCTTAGGTCCCACAAATTTCGGGTAAAAACCGAATCCGCCATTGAGCGTCCTGATTATTTTTACTGTGCGCCCCAAAAATCGGGAGTCAGAGGTAATTAGATCCTCTAACCCTGAACTCATTTTGTGAATTACCGTGGAGGCTCGAATAGAAAAGGTTTGCGGATCAATGTTCCGAATATCAGACAAACCCAAAGGCGGAGAGCGATATGCCAATGCCTCCTGCAACTTTTCCTCTAAAAAATCCTCCAAAACAACGCCCTTAGACGCAGGCGTTGTATCCGCACTTGAATGCGATTGCATGTTCTGACTTCCCCCTGAAAAACTGTTGTCTCCGCCAAGAGCATCTTGGGAATTTTGCCTTCATTCCAATGCTTGGCCGCCAATTCACTGTATGTCTTTTATTCTTCACCGGCATTCGTAAAGTATAGATACTGCTCATCCACAATAATTTTTCCCCAGGCACTGGGTTGGAATACGTGCTGTCGGCCAGAAGCCGTCACTGCCCCCCCCAATCCGGATAGCCGTCATCCGGGTGAGGCGGTATGCTACCCGCCTGTATGCCAAATCCGTCGCCTCGACTCGGAAAGATGTCGGCTGCTGCTTTTCCTGTTTGCTATTCTGCGTAGCGCGTAATCTCTGCTCCTAAACAGTAAGTTGCATACACGTTATTAGGCATTCTGATGTTACGCAGCAGAACTGTCGCCAGAAAACAAATTTATCCGAAGATAGGGCGCATGGACAATTTCAAGCATTTCTCGTTGATGTATCTGAACGACTGGTACTGGTGGGATAAGCCGTTTTCGGAGCGGATCTCGTCCAGTGACAAAGACGATAGTCTTGATGCGTTTCACAGTGCGGCGAAATACTACAAGGTTACTCGTAACTTCGAAGACGATGGAAACGAAAAGCGCTTGCAGGCGGCGCTTGACCTTGTTCTTTCGGTTGGAGGCCCCCTGACGGAAGATAATGTATGTCAGCAGGTGTCTGCCTTGGCGGATGCGTTCGAACGAAGATACGGCAAGAACGCCGTTTCCGCGGCTTCGAAGTTTCTGTGGCTTAGGCATCGAAGCCCTGTGGTTATTTTCGATAGCAGGGCTGTCGCTTGGCTACGTGCCAACAACTACAAGGTGCCGCATGGAAGCGGGTATCACGAGTATCGGCGCCAATGGTTGGCGGCATATGCAGATAACGAAGAGAGAATCCGCGTGGCGTGCTCTGGGCTTCCGTCCGTTAAGGATTACACAATGGCGAGCGAGTGGACTTCCGACGAAGTGGCAGCGATTGCTGGCTCGCGGTGGTTTCAGGAGCGGGTCTTTGATAAGTACCTCTGGTTCAATGCAGCGAGCCGTTAACAAGTCGATCCATCGGACGTCAAAAAGGCTAGCGTCTTTTTGCTGCCGCTGAGCATGTCGTTATGATGAAAGTGCCGTATGCCTAAAAGAACGGACGATAGTAGCGAAGATACCTGTGCAGGTCGTCCAATTAAGGCAGCAACGCATCCATTTTCCGTTAATTTTTTGGCGGGTTGTCGAAAGTTCTCTGATTTAGCCAAAGAGACCGACGACGGACAAGAGGTAATGATTTACGCTACATCTTGCATCGTGAATGCTGCGTGTTTCTTGGAGGCTAAGCTAAATGAAGAGGTTGCAATAGCGCGGATTTGCTTTGATGAGAGCTCGTATGAGAGAAAACGCTGGGATGAGGTTAAGGATGGCGAACGACGCCATTCGATTCCTCAAAAATGGAATCAAGTAGCCGCACTTACGGGCGGCCGTTGTTGGGATTCAGGGGTAGAGCCGTTTCAGTCCTTTGAAACCATCTCATCATTGAGAAACGAACTTGTACATTTCAAGGCTGATCCGCTTGGTAAAGACGAAGCGCCATCGAGAAAAATAGCCGGTCTTATGCGGTTGCTACCCGTTCACCGAAATTGCCAGACAGGTTGGCGTGGACGAGAAGACCGTCCGCGCCATCTTCGCTGAGTACGTGAAGGAACTGGAGAAGGATTTCAAGCGCGAAACCCCGACCATCATTGGGCTGGACGAAATCTACCTCTCCACGCCACGGGGCATCATCACCAACATTGGTGACCGCTGCCTGGTGGATATGCTGGACAACCGGCGTAAGGTGACCATTGTCGAATTCCTGCGTAGCCTGCCCAACCCCGAGAAGATTCAGGCAGCCAGCACTGACATGTACCGGCCTTATCGGGAGGCCATCCAGGAAGTGCTGCCGCACGTCGTTCATGTGGTCGATAAGTACCACATCATCCGGATGGGCAACGAGGCATTGGAAGCCGTCCGGCGACGGTTGAAGCGACGCATCAATAAATTGGTGTTTGTTTTTTGGGGTTCGCAAAACAACTGTTCATCAACAATGAACGCAAATGCTTGCTTGGTCTTCCGAAAGTGCTTGGCGATCGAGAGGTACTTTGGGAGATGTTCCGGATGAAATAGAAATTCGAGTGGCTTGATTTCGAGGAGCGTCTCGATATCGCCGTGTTCGACCATGAAATCTGCGGTGTATTGACGTTCCACACCCTCATGGTCGAGGTAGGTGCGTTCTTGTTGGGAATAAACCTTTTTGACGTTCCGGCAGAGCAGCAGGCGTGGAATCGCTAGTTTCTCGTGAGGAGACTCGTATTCAGCCGGATAGGGGGTTAGCTCCTCAACCTGAAGGCCTCCCGTGGTACGGTGCGGCGAGACTTCAACTAAATTGCGGCTTGGGGCGTTAGTGCCCGCCAGTTTTTTTGCGTGGCGCTTTTTCATGATTTCTCCAAGGTGAAATCAAAAGCATCCAAACGAATATTTTCGTCATTGGATGTGATTTTTTGGCGACAAAAATCCTTGACTTTGCCGATCGCCTTGGAGATACTTCGTGTGTCTGATTTAATTTTTTCCGTGGCTAACGGGCAAGGCCGGATGAACCGAAAGGTGAGTCCGGTATTTTTTTGTTACATGGTTTCCTCCTCCTGTTGGAGCCCTGACAGCATCTGACTGAGCATTTGAACGTCGATCAGTTGTCCTGCTTTCAGGCCAAGTGCGACGGCAATCTTGTGGCTTTGTCCACGCAGGCAGCGTCGCTTCCCTTCAAGAACTTGATAGACGAGGCCGCACGAAAAGCGGTTTTCGCGAGCCCATTCCGCAATGGATATGCCGCTGCCTTCAATCAAGGAGCGGCATTCTTCAGGAGTGCGGAAGGGGGGAGAAGTGCTCATCGCGCAAAATGCATGCAAATGAGTACACGCTAGCACCCCGTATAGAAACTGTGCAACATATTTTCTATAATCCCTGACATGCCTACACAAAATGAAACATTTCTGCCTGGATTTGGTGAGCGTCTCAAGGAAGAGCGAAAGCGCTTGGGGCTTAGCCAGGATGAGTTCGCCGAGCGCGCTGGCGTAAAGCGTCTTGCCCAGCTCCAGTACGAGAAAGAAGCCCGTGAGCCGAGAACTTCGTACTTGGCGGCCATCGGAGCGATGGGCGTCAGTCTTTCATATGTGATTTTCGGGAAGAGACCGGCGGAGTCTGTGCTTGGGCCTGAGGCAATCCGAAGGATTGAGAAGAAGATTTTTGACCTACTTGAAGCCTACGTCGCGGAGCAATGCGGAGGCTATTTGAGTTCCGATGGTCGTTATGTCTTATTCGAGGTGATGCGCTCACACTGCATCCAGGCTGCAAGCAAAGGGCTTGATGCCGAGAGCAACTTGGCCGCATTTTTCCCAAAGAGGGTCCAGGGTAATGAATAGGAGTAAGGGGACTGATTCTTCAGATGAGCATGTGATGCGAGCGTTAAGTCGGATCAGAGAAGCGTTTGAAAACGACTCTCCCGCCAGCGAAGATGAGGCGCTCGGAATTTTGCGAGAGAAACTGTTCGAGTTTCGGCCGGGTGAAACGTCTGAAAAAGCTTATGGACCAAGTGCCGAGGCAGCTCATCTTGGTGAGCCCCCGAGTAGTGATAATCGTGTTGAGGCTGTTTTGGGCTGGCTGAGCGATACGAAGAGGTTCGCGCCAACGGAGATTGAACGCATGCGGCGTATCGGGATTTTTGCGGAAACGTCAGATGGACGCGTGGTTGTGCGTGAGCAACCGTTGCAAGAGACTTGGGCATCCGCTCTTGTTGCCGGTGTTGCCTTGCTTACCGGTGCCTGGATTGCCTGGGTCTGGTTCGGGTCGGAAGGTAATCTGACCGTGATTACAGCTTCATTTTCGATCGGGAGCTTGTTCGGGCTTATTGTAGGAAAAGCGCTGGATAAATCGTTCCGATTCGCCAAACTTCGCTCAAAAGTGTTGGAGGTGGCGCCTCGTTTTGAGGATGGTGTGGTGGTTCGCCTTTAAACCAGAAGGCCGGAGTTCGGCCATAGCTGACTTTGAAGATGCGCGCAGACTTGGGCTGCAGTGTGCCACTCACCTGCCGCTCAGACAGAAATCGCGCAGTTCTAAACTAACCATCAGGGCATGGTGAAATGGCCATATAATCCGTTTGGCATATAAATAACAATGCACTCCGATAATCGAGACGAATGAGACTGTGATGGGGCACGCTGTCTGCTGGAACTGTTTTGACGATTCGTATCTGGCGGCCATTGCAAAAAGGAATGGCCGCCAGGTTGCCTGCTCGGTTTGCGGAAACAAAAGACGTAAAGGTTTTACTGTCGAAGAGCTTGGCAAGGAGCTTGAGCCTGTCATCCGCGAAAATTTTCAGCTTGGCGAGTTTTATCGGAAGTTTTCGAGTGATGAAGATGATCGTGGTCACGAAGAGCAGGATGGCGACGATCTGAACTATGTTGTCCAAGAGGTACTTGGACAGTATTTCGAGTTTGAAGACGAAATTGTTGATGCGGTAATTGCTGCAGAAGATGTCTGGCCGCCTGACGGTGACGTTCCTTTTTTCGATACCAATTCGAATTACGTTCATGTCCCCATTCGTGCGGGTAACCTTCACTACCAGTGGAGGTGTCTTGGCGAGGAATTGAAACATCGACGGCGCTTTTTTTGCGAACAAGCCAACGAACTATTTGGCTGGGTGTTTCAGGGTATCGATAAGGTGGTTTCCCGGCACCCATTAGCCAAAGGTGCTTCTGTTGTTCGGGAACTGCCCGTCGGGGAAAAAATATATCGGGCGAGAGTGTGTGATGAGCACTCACTGCAACGAATGTTTGATTCACCGTTCCGAGAGGTCGGGCCTCCTCCGAAAGAATTTGCCAGTGAAGGTCGAATGAATCCAAAAGGTGTTGTGGTTCTCTACACCGCGCTAGAGAGAGACACCTGTTTGGCGGAAATACGACCATCAATTGGTCACCGTGTCGTGTCGATTGCTCTCGAGACCATTCGACCACTCAGAATTCTTGATTTTTCGTGGCTAGCCCATGCGCTGGATAGAAGAAATCAAAGTTACTTCCAGCCTGACCATACGCGTGTGCTCGAGCGGGGCGTGTTCCTGAAGCATTTGAGCTATCTCATCTCTCAACCCGTGGTTCCCGGTAAGGAGTATGAATATCTAATCACTCAGGCGATGGGCGAATACTTGACCCATGTTCATCCGGAGCCGTTTGACGGTGTTATGTTTGACTCGGTGCAGCAACAGGCGGGGCGGAATATTGTGCTCTTTCCAGATAACTCGCTAATAACGGCAGAAGTGGAGGAACTTTTCGGTGTTAACTACGTTTTAGATAGCGTCACCCTCCATTCGATAACAGGCCTAAGCTATTCTCACGATATCGAGGATATTTATGTGGGCGATGGGGGCGAAGTATTGGTTTTGAATGGACTCGATGATCACGACGAGGATAAGTTGTGAAAATCGTGCGTGTGGCCCCTGTACTTGATGACCTGCTCAACGACGGCCGGCTGGCGCGGCTGTTCTCGAAGGACACCCGCCACTGCGCTTTACAACTGTGGATCTTGCAGATCAAGTCCGAGCAATCGATTGAAAATCGCATAGTCTATGGCCGCCTGCTCCCCTACAGCCATTCCAGCGACTGCTGGTCTTCCAGCTACGACGATAACTTCCATACCTTTGGGCAAGTCCTGACGCAGGTTATCCAGCTAAACCTGTACGTCAAAAGCATCCACTGCGCGGATATCCTACGGCAATTGAGCGCCGGTAGAACGGTTGCGGAAATCAGCGAAGAACTGAAGCTAGGGCTCTCGGATCAGTTGAAAGCGAGGTTCGGAGCAACCGCACTCGCCGCCGCCGGCCTCGTCTACCGTCCCGTCGCTTACTTGGTCAACAAAGATGCGCATGGCGAGGGTTCACCATCGAGCCCGCATGGCGGAGCTGGGGCTTTCAGCGCGTCGATTACGCAGACCAATAAGGAGGCGCTGTTCCGCCTAGGCCCCGACTACGACGTGGCCTTGACCGAATCGGTGGTCAGACGCCTCAACACGGACACGGGCCTAAACTTTGGTGGCGCCGACATCATCAGGTTCGGCGACCTCGAACTGCTGGTCTTCCCTGCCCTAGACGACCTAGAGCGCAGCTTGCTCAACGTAAGCTGGGCCGATGCGCCGAACGCCCTCGTCGCCCGATTCAATCCATTGCAGGTTCCGTCCTTCAGCGGATTCCAGTTTCGCCTGAGCATCGCGAACGACGGCCAAGTTGTCCAGTCGGGCGTCACTACAGCAAGACGCGATGCAGAAGGCGTGTTCGAGTGCAAGTTCGAGCTAAGCGACCAGTTGCGCGCCAGGACCGACAGCACTGAACTGGAGATCTTCGGCTTCGGCGATCAGTCCGGCGACGGCACGCTGTGTTGCCGGTGGCGGATCGGCTACGTTCGGGAGCTCCATCTTCAAGGTCATGTAGTGGGCCACCGGGCCAGCCCCGTCAAGTTCGACTGGCTGGACAAGACTACACGGCCATCCGCGTCCGAGCGATTGAAGGTAGCCTTGACAATCAATCGCGGCAATCTGGGATTTGCCAACCACATCGGAGGGCGAGAGGCGGACCCTTGGGTACCGGCCAACCGCGATCTCGTATCCCTTTTCGCGCGGCTCCATCCACCGAAGTCGGAGGGGCAATTCTTCCTGCGCTGGGGCCAAGGCGATGGCGAGGGGCGGCTGCAATTCGTGGAATGGTTCCGGGCGCTGCTGGGGAAGTACCAGCAACATCAAGTGGTCATTTTCGATCCCTATTTCGAGACAGCCGGCTTGGGGCTGATGTTACTCTGTGCGGCGCCGAAGGCTGACTACATCGTCTTCACTTCCCTACCCAGAACATCTAAGGAAGGCGAAGCCACGCCGGGCGAATCCGACAAGCCCATCCCGGGCCGGATTAACAACCTTGTAGCGAGCTGCGAACACAACCGCCAGCTACTAAAACAAATCAAGCTGCGCATATACGGCCTGAAGGAAGGCCGTCTGCATGATCGCTACATCCTGATCATGGGACCGGACAGCCTGCCGGTCGCAGGCTTCAATCTGTCCAACTCGTTTCAGACGGCCGCCCAAAACTATCCGTTGCTGGTAACCCCTATCCCAGCAGATGTCCTTCTCAAGGTTGAGCAATACAAGTCTGGGCTGGTGCGGGAGGCGAAGGCCGCACAGTCTGAGGGCGAGACCGAGAGCTCCTCCATGCAGCTTCTCTTCGACTCCGCAGCGTCGCCGACGCCGCCAAGGCGCTACGAGCCACTCCTCTGTCTCGAGAATGCCCGGGCGGGTGACGTACTAAGCGCATGGACCGGCGAGCCGGCATTGCAAGGCTTGAGCGGCGATCGGTTGAAGGAGTGCATGGCGGAATTGAACCTTATCAAGGATGGCTCGCTTGATCTGCCTGAGACGTCAGGTCTGCGCAACTGTCTTGACCGGCAGGCAGACAACTTCGATGACTTCACGCCTACCTGGGTGGTACTCGGCGAACTGCTCGCACATTCACGCGCTGGGGACAGCCGCTTCACCGAACTCGGATCCGAGAGGGGCTTTCTTGAATTCCTGTTGCGCTTCCTCGATGCATCGCTCAATCGCACCCATGATGAGGCAGACAAAGAGTTAGCCATGTTGGACGCCCGGTTCTTTCGGGAACCAGTCGAGGCCCTTCTAAACAGTCCCTACCACCTGGAACACTTGTTCCATCCTACAAAATATGCAGCCCTGACCTGGTCGGAGTACTTCACTATCAAGTTCCTGTGGTGGTACGCGCCGGACGCGCTGCTAGGGATCGCCGAAGCCCAGATGGCTAGCGTGCCATTGGAGCCCCAAAACTCGGATACGATGCGACTGTCCCTGTTGAGCCAGATCGTTAGTGAGATCTCGCTGTCGGTGCAGTTCGACATCAGTGAGGGGCAGCGGGACCGCCTCGTTCGCAGCGGCAACGGATTGCTGCAATGGATGGGATTGAATGCAATTGAGATGCAGCTGGAAAAGCCGGGAGGGTTAGCCACAGTGCTGCAGTTGGTGGCCAACTTTGCCTATCCAGAGCGAGTGCGTGCCCTGGGTTGGATGGTTCATCACGCGGCAGAGAATACGAAGAAGTCCGACATATACAAAGGCCTAGTCGCGGCTTTGCATGAGGCATTGCCGGCGACCATTCCGGCTGAAGAGTTGAGACGCCTCGTCGACTCCATGCGCGGACATATGCGACAACTGACTTGGACCGAACCCTGGCTATTCCAGGTTGTGGTCTCCCCTTTGCTGCAGAATGGCCGCGCTAACGCGGACGATGCTTGCGAAATTTGGGTTCAGGAACTGGCTGCTTTGCTGGAACCGAAGCCGAAGAACCAGCCGCAGCTGTTTAACACAGCGCGTGAGGGCCAGACAACCAACATCACCGCATTCCTCCTAGCCTACAGTAGCCCGGAACGACTGCAGGCCAGCCTGAAGTCGATGCAAGCGATCCTGAAGCGGCAGAGGCGCATCGTGCAACAGCCCCTCGCCAGCACTTCGGACTGGACCCAATGGGACGGCGCCCTGATGGTCTCGATGTGGATGCTGACCTTTAGCCGATGGACTCAGTACTATCTACGAGAGCGCGGCATGACCGACCGCGAATTGGAGGATCTGTCGCGGGACGCCCGCGAGCTTGCGATGGTCAGGCCGATGGTCGAATGGCGCTCGGAGCACGCCGGCAAGCAGGGGCAGCTCGCCGCGTTCCTCGACCAGGTGGAAGAGCTCCCGGCCTCAAGCGACGACTCTAGAAGCAAACTTCAATAGGCAGCGCCCCTTTGTCATCTCTGCGGTTAAAGTTGGCTGTGGCCCCACGGCATTGTCAAAGCGCCGTCATTTCACACAAAACTGGTGCCAATGTCGGAAAGCAGTTCTACACTAGCCGCCCGTTGTCTCCGACGCAAATGACCGCGTTGGCCGAGATGTTGCCTCTGGTAAGGAAACGGAGCGCTAAACTCAGACGGCGTGTCCTAAATTAGCCCTCGTGCGGCCTGCTTGTTTATGCTGGCCCGACAACTACCAAAATCCATCCACTAAGCAGTCCATGATGAATGCGTGCGGCTATACTTTGATCACTCATATAGCATTGACTGAGTGGGTAAAAGTATGGGTGGGAAGTCACCAAAACTGATCTGTCGAACTGGGCAGGAGGCGCGAGAGTTGCGCCACAAATTTGGGCTGAACCAGGTCGATTTTTGGGGGCAGATAGAGGTTACCCAGTCAGGCGGTTCGCGCTATGAGTCAGGGCGCAGGATGCCGGATCAGGTGACGCTGCTGCTGCATCTAGCTTATGGCACAGAAAGACAGGCCAATATGCTACTAGCCCATTTGCGACAACGTGAAGAGTAGCAACTGGCCGAAATCCTCCTGTCCTAGCATGCACGACCACTGCAAGCCAACTGCGCGGGTACGTTTTTCCAATTAGGCTCGCTCAATCCCGCACAACCGAAACGAATCACTGCCAAAGCTGAGAAAGATGGACTCAGGTAGGCCGGGCGCCCGATGTGGGATTTGTGCGCCATTCCCCGATAGATAAGCCGCGATTGGTCGGTCGCTGCCGGAATAACGTAGATGCGCGGTGCGTAGTGACTGATTTGCCGCAATACTCAGTCAATGTGACGCCCGCATTTGTTGTTGTCATCGCCGCTATGCGGTAGTACTATGCTCGGTCGATTTTCCAAATAAAAATCAAGTGCAACAACAAGAACCCGGGATCGAGATGCGCAAGGGAGCGGCGCATCTTTCGGGAACAGCCATTGCGCTCCGTTTTTCCTTCAATAAAATCGTATCGGTTGCCCTGCTGGCCACTGTGACGGCAAGTGCGGGCGCGCAAACCGGGAGCGATATTGCCCAGGAACTGCAGCGACAGCAGGCGCGGGAGCGTCAGTTGCGCGAGCAGCAGGAGGTGATGCCGGACGTCAGGCTGCAGGCGCCTGCTGGCGCGTCGGACGACGCGTTGCCGGTAGACGAAACGCCCTGCTTCCCGATTCGCGAAGTTGTTCTCAAAACCGATGTCCCGGATTTTGACTGGGTACAACAGACCGTCGGTTCCTCGGTCGCATTGGCCAACGGGCGTTGTCTCGGCACCAACGGCATCAATTGGCTGATGAAACGCGTTCAGGATGCGATCATCGCACGGGGTTACGTCACGACCCGCGTCCTTGCCGAGGCGCAGGACCTGCGTGCCGGTAGCTTGAGCCTAAGCATCGTTCCCGGACGGATACGCGACATCCGCTTCACCCCGGAGAGCGGTGCCCGTGCCAATCCCGTGAATGTCCTGCCCGCCAGCCCTGGCGATATTCTGAATTTGCGCGACATCGAACAGGCGCTGGAAAATTTCAAGCGTGTGCCGACGGCCGAGGCCGATATCCAGATCGTGCCCGGGGATGCGCCCGGCGAAAGCGATCTGCTGATCACCTGGCGACAAGTCTTTCCGTTTCGCCTGACGCTCAACGCCAACGATGGTGGAACGCGTAGCACGGGCAAAAACCTGGGTTCGGTGACGGTTTCGGCGGATCACCTGCTCACCCTCAACGATCTCTTCTACGCCAGTTTCAACAACGATATCGGCGGCAGCCACGGCAAGGAGAAAGGTGATCGCGGGACCCGAGGTCATACCGTGCATTACTCGCTGCCCTGGGGGTACTGGCAGTTTGCCGTCACGACCAGCAAAAACCGTTATCACCAGAGCGTGCCAGGGGTGAACCAGACCTACCTGTACAGCGGCACCAGCGAGAACCACGAAGCGCGCATCAGTCGGGTCGTGCATCGCGACGCGCAGGGTAAAAGCACCGCCTACCTACGCAGCTATCTGACGCAGTCGGCCAATTTCATCGACGACACAGAAGTTGAAGTCCAGCGCCGGCGCATGGCCGGTTGGGAACTCGGTCTGCAGCACCGGGCTTTCGTCGGGCAGGCCACCGTCGATCTGTCGGCGGCCTACCGCCGCGGCACCGGTGCCTTTGGCGCCATCGCCGCGCCGGAGGAGGCGTTTGGTGACGGTACCCATCGTCCCCGCATCGTATCTGCCGAAGCCAGTATTGCGGCCCCCTTCAAGCTGGCTGGCGAGCAGCTGCGCTACTTGGGGAGTTGGCGGGTGCAGTGGAACCGAACGCCATTGGTTCCCCAGGACCGCTTTTCAGTCGGCGGGCGCTACACGGTTCGGGGATTTGACGGTGAAAGCGTCCTGATGGCCGAGCGCGGTTGGCTCGTGCGCAATGAACTGGGCTGGCAACTCGGTGGCAGCAGCCAGGAACTCTACCTGGGCATCGATCACGGTCAGGTCGGCGGTCCATCCGCCGATCTGCTGGTCGGTCGCAAATTGACCGGTGCCGTGCTCGGCTTGCGTGGTGGCTACGGCACGCTGTCCTGGGATGTCTTCATCGGCACCCCGCTGGATAAACCCCGGGGCTTTGAAACGGCACACAGCAGCAGCGGCATCAACCTGACCTTGAGCTTCTGAGACCATGAATGCACAACGCTTCCGACTCGTTTTCAACCGTTCGCGCGGGATCTTGATGGCTGTTGCCGAATGCGTTTCGGCACGTTGCAAGTCGGCAGGCAGTCGCAGTTCGCCGCTGCCGCGTCCGGCAATGGCGCGTTGGGCACCCCTGGCCTTTGCCGTCTTCTCGACGCTGGGCGGGTCATGGGTAACGATGTCGATCGCGCATGCGCAGGTCGTCGCCTACCGGAATGCGCCGGCCAGCCAGCAACCAAGCATCACGAATGTCGGCAATGGCGTGCCGCTGATCAATATCCGAACGCCCAGTGCTGCCGGGGTGTCCCGGAACACCTATGAACAGTTCGATGTCCAGGCCCAGGGCGCCATTCTCAACAACAGCCGGGTCAATACCCAGACCCAACTGGGCGGGTGGGTTCAGGGCAACCCCTGGCTGGCGGCTGGCACCGCCCGCGTGATCCTCAACGAGATCATCTCGGCCAATCCCAGTCAGTTGCTCGGGTTCATCGAAGTGGCAGGAAGTACGGCGCAGGTCGTGATCGCCAACCCGGCCGGGCTGACCTGCAACGGTTGCGGCTTCATCAATGCGAGTCGCGCAACGCTGACCACCGGAACCCCGATCCTTAACGGCGGCAATCTGGACGGTTATCGCGTTGAGGGCGGTGTGGTTCGTATCGAGGGTGGCGGCATGGATGCAAGCCGTGCCGGATACACCGATATCATCGCCCGTGCCGTCCAGATCAACGCCGGTCTGTGGGCGCAAACCCTGGCGGTCACCACCGGCAGCAATACGGTAGACGCAAACAACACGCAGGTGACACCGATTGCGGGTAGCGGTGCGGCGCCCGACTTTGCCATCGATGTGGCGCAGTTGGGCGGCATGTATGCCGGCAAGATCACCTTGCGTGGTACCGAAGTCGGGGTTGGCGTAAGAAATGCCGGTTATCTTGGCGCTTCAGTTGGCAATGTCGTGGTGACTGCCGATGGGCGCCTTGAGAATACGGGCGGGATTGTTGCAGCCACTGATTTAAGCATTGATGTGGGGGCCGGGATTACCCATCGGGGAGGATTCCAGGTTGGTGGAAACCTGCTACTCACCGCGGGTGACGATATCGATCTTGCCGGTAGTGAAAATTTCGTCGCAGGAACTTTTGGTGCTCAGACAGCCAATTCCATCATTCATAGCGATGCATGGAGTCGTGTTGGTAGATTGGATATCACGGCAGACACGTTGGACAACCGTCGTGGCAAATTCATCCAGACGGGCACTGGTGTCGGAGAATTCAAACTGGCCGACAAATTCGACAACCGTGCAGGTCTGGTCGTATCTGCGGGAGATGTTCAAGTCGCGGACACCAGTGCCGGTCACGCGCTGGCCATCGAAAATGGCCTCGGAAGCGTGGTTGCGGAGCAGCGGCTTGCGATCAATGCTGGCAGTTTAAGCGGTGGCTCGCTACTGTCTCACCGTGATTTGACTGTCGAGATTGGTGGGGATTTTACGAACGACACAGAAATCACCGCCAACCGTAACGCAGACATCACGGTGGGTGGCAGCTTCACCAACAGCGCCTTATTGCAGGCCGGAAATACCCTTTCCCTTCAGTCTGGCCAATTGACGAATGAAGCCACTGGCAAAATATTTGCCGCGAATCTTGATCTCTTGGTTGGTGGCACTGGCGCATTGCTTAACCGAGGAATCATCGACGGTGGCAATAGTCGCATTCAAGCCCATGCACTGAACAACCTTGGTTCAGGCCGTATCTATGGCGACAATCTCGCGATTTCAGCGGGCGCCCTGAGCAATGCCGCAGAAAATGGCAGCAGTTCGGTCATTGCCGCGCGAAACCGTTTGGATATTGCAGTCACCACGCTGGATAACCGCGACGGGTCTCTGATTTTCTCGGCCGGTGACATGCACATTGGCGGGGCGCTCGATGCGGACGGACATGCTGCGGGGCGCGCCAGTGCCGTCACCAATGCCAGCGCAACCATCGAATCCTTAGCCGACCTTACCCTGGAGGCTGAACGACTCGACAACCTTGATACCCATTTCCGTACCGGGATCAATGAGGAAGTGACTGGCTCGGGTCAAGATTTCCAAAACTATGGCTCCGCTTATCGTTACACCAGCGATCAGGTCAGCACCTACTTAGGGCAGCCGAATAGTTCGCAGTGGGTGCTTTACCTCAACACCCCGACTGAAACCAGTTCGAGCTGGTATCGCTATGACTACACCCGTAGTACTACCGAAACTGTCGTTCTGGAACGGCAAGCGGCGAGCATCCAGGCTGGCGGGGTCCTGAAGATCGATGCCAAGGACGTTGTCAACGACAAGAGTCGCCTGCTTGCGGGGGGGAATCTGAACCTGATTGCCGATACGCTCGACAATCGCGATGCAACCGGCCGGCGTGAGGCCACCGAAAGTGGCACGGTGACGCACTACTGGCGAAACAAGCGGAGTAGCGGCCTGCCAGCGCAAGGCGTCGCAACCAGTCCTTATACCGCAGCGCCTGTCGTCGAGGAGTTCAGCCTTGCGACGGCTATTTACGAGGGCAATCGGAGCTTTTCGGGAAGCGGGTTTAATCAGGCTGGAAATACCCCGGGTAGCGCTGCGACGGTGAATGAGGCGCCACGCGTGCCCAATAACAGTCTGTTCCGCCCTGCGCCCGAGGCGGCAGGTTATCTGACGGAAACTGACCCACGTTTCGCCAACTACCGGCAATGGCTCAATTCGGACTACATGCTCCAGCAATTGGCCATGGATCCGGCAACGACCCAGAAACGTCTTGGAGACGGCTTTTACGAACAGCGGCTGATTACCGAACAGATTGCCAATCTAACCGGACGACGTTTTCTTGACGGCTATGCCAATGAAGAGGATCAGTATCGAGCCTTGATGAACGCTGGCATCGCGGTTGCGAAGGAATGGAATCTGATTCCCGGCGTGGCGCTTTCTGCCGAGCAGATTGCTCGCCTTTCCAGCGATATCGTCTGGCTGGTCGAGCGCGAGGTTACGCTTGCCGATGGCCGAGTGGCGAAAGCACTTGTGCCGCAGGTATATGCAAGTGTCCGAGAGGGAGATTTGGCGCCTTCAGGGGCGCTCATCGCGGGGCGCAATATCGATCTGGCAGTAGCCGGGCAACTGGTTAATTCGGGCGCGATCGCCAGCCGTGGAAATGTTGCGGTTGCCGCCGGCGATTTCCTCAACCGCGGAGGCTTGCTTGCGGGTCGTGAGCTTGCGATCGAGGCAGAACGCGATCTTTCCTTCAAGGCGGGACTCATTACTGCAAAAGATCGGCTGGCACTGACTGCCGGTGGCAATATCGTGGTCGCCAGCGACAGTTATCGGAGCGAGGCAGCTAGTGGTACACGGGAGGGGATTGCCCGCCAGGCCACGCTCTATGCGAGCGGTCCGGGTGCCTCGCTGGATTTGTCGGCGGTCGGCAATCTCAAGCTCGATGCGGCCCAGGTCATTGCCGGCCAGGCCAAGATTGTTGCCGGAGGGGATGTTTCGCTCAGTGCATTGGCAGACCGTAGCAGCCAGACCCTGACCAACAGCAGGGGGAGTCGTACGCAAACCGAGATGCGAGAGACCGGAACTCGCATCGACACGACCGGTGATTTAACCCTCGCGAGTGGCGGTGATCTTTCATTCAATGCAGCCCGCTTGGCTGCGGGTGGGGTGTTGGCGGCTCGTGCAGAAGGCGACCTTGACGTAAATGCCGGACGCCAAAGTGTCGAGATCGATGGTCGCATCGGGCGCTCAACCATCGGTATTGGCCAGGAGAGTGTTGTCGGTAGTACGTTGTCAGGCAAGCAGGTGGCGCTCTCAGCTGGCGGCGATTTGGGCGTGGTCGCTAGCAGCCTTGTTGCCACGGGTGAAATGACGCTCAATGCAACGGGTGATGTACGTCTCGCGACGGCAACAGAAAGCACTCGCAACGACTGGCGAAAGGGGGATGGACGCAACTATCGCCTGGAATCCAGCACCAGTGAGCAAGGGGCCCTTTTAAAGGCGGGAGGGGATATTACGCTTGTCGCCGGTAGTGACTTGGTGGCTCGTGCGGCCGAGGTGGGCAGTGATGCGGGAGCCGTCAGGGCCCGCGCCGGAAACGATATGGTCATCGAAGCCGGAGAAGCGAGCTATCAGCTGGAGCAGGCACGCTACAAGAAAAAGAGCGGCGCACTGTCGAGCACGACCAAAACGACGCGCGATTCGATCGATAGCACCACTGCCATTGGTAGTACCTTTAGCGGCGAAACGGTGACCCTGGTTGCCGACGGCGATATCGGGATCAAGGGCAGCAATGTTGTAGCGACGAAAGATGCGGTGCTGGCGGCCGGCAACGATCTCAACATTGAAGCAGCCACTGAGACACATAACGAAACCCACTTCAAGAAGGTCAAGAAAAGCGGCGCCTTCGCCTCCGGTGCGAGTCTGACCATCGGCAAGCAGCAGATGAGCACCGACCAGAACACCGAGTCGACGCGGGCGGCAAAGAGCAGTGTCGGCAGCCTGGAGGGCGATGTGACGCTGCTGGCTGGCAATCGTTACCGCCAGGTCGGCAGCGACGTGATCGTGCCCAAGGGCGACATCGAGATTGCGGCAAAGACGGTCGACATCGTCGAAGCGCGGGAAACGGACGCCAGTCGCTTTGTCCAGAAGTCGAAGCAATCGGGGCTGACGGTGAGCATCAGCAACCCGGTGATCAGCGCCGTGCAAACCGTGCAGCAGATGAAGGAGGCCGCCGGCAACACCAGTGACGGGCGGATGAAGGCGCTGGCAGCGGCAAGCGCCGCGCTCTCCGGGTACAACGCCTATTCGGCGGTGGCGGCGGGACAGGGGGAGACGATCAAGGGCAAGGACGGGCAGATTCCGACCAAGCGGGATGCTGACGGCAAGGCGATCGAAGGCCGCGACGCCACGGCACTCGACAAGGTCGGCGGGATAAACGTCAGCATCAGCCTCGGCAGTTCGAAGAGCAAGAGCACCTCGACCCAGAAGCGCGACAGCGCGGCTGGCAGCGAACTGCTGGCCGGGGGTGACATCCGGGTCACGGCCGGCGGTGCCGGTGCCGCGAGCGACATCACGCTGCGTGGCGCCCAGGTCACGGCCGGCCAGAACGTCACGCTGACGGCGGAAGACGAGATCAATCTGCTGGCTGCGGCCAACACCGCCGAGATGCGCAGCAGCAACAAGTCGAGCAGCGCCAGCGTCGGCGTCAGTGTCGGGACGAGTGGCTTCGCCATCACCGCCGCCGCCAGCCGGGGCAAAGGCAAGGCCAACGGCGACGACCTGAGCTGGACCAACACCCGCGTCGAAGCCGGCGAAACGCTGACCCTGAACTCGGGCGGCGACACCGCGCTCAAGGGCGCCGTTGCCGCCGCCGAGCGGGTCGTCGCGCGGGTCGGCGGCGATCTCGCCATTGAAAGCCTGCAAGACGTCAGCACCTACGACAGCAAGCAGAGCAGCAGCGGCTTCAGCATCAGCATCCCGATCACCGGCTTCTCGCTGACCGGCATCGGCGGCAGCATCAGTGCCAGTAAGAGCAAGATCGAAAGCGACTTCCGCAGCGTCGCCGAACAATCCGGCATCCGCGCCGGCGACGGCGGTTTCGACGTCCAGGTCGGGCAAGACACAACGCTGACCGGCGGTGCCATCACCAGCACGCAAAAAGCCATCGACGCCGAGAAGAACCGTTTCACCACCGGCAGCCAACTCAGCCTCAGCAATCTCGAAAACAAGGCGGAATATGAAGCCAAGGGCGGCAGCATCAACATCGGCGCCGGCTTCAGCCTCGACGGCAAGCTCGCGCCGCAAGGGACGAGCGCAGGCTTCGGCGAGGATTCCGGTAAAGCTGGCAGCGCGACACAGGCCGCCATCTCCGACATCGCCGGCAACCAAGCCGCCCGCACCGGCGACGCCGAAACCGGGCTGAAACCGATCTTCGATGCCGCCAAGGTGCAGAAGGAGATCGATGCGCAGGTGCGGATCACGCAGATGTTCGGGCAGTTGGCACCGAAAGCGGCAGCTGACTTCGCGGGTAAACAGGCGGCAGAGCTCCGAGAGCAGGCAAAACAGGAAAGCGATCCGGCAAGGAAAGCCGAACTGCAGAACCAAGCAAAGCAGTGGGATGAAGGTGGTGTCTATCGCGTCGCCCTGCACACTGCCCTGGGCGGACTCGCAGGCGGCACCTCGGGTGCTTTGGGCGCTGGCGCTTCCGCCAGTGCGGCACCGCTTCTGAATGAACTGCAAGACAGCATTGTTGATCGTCTGAAGGATGCCGGGGCCGGTGACGCCGTTGCCAAGCTTGCCGGGCAACTGATCTCCGGAGCGACAGCGGTGGGCATCGGTGCGGTGGCGGGCGGCACTCAGGGAGCGACGACGGCGTTAAACACGGATGCGAATAATCGGCAGCTGCATCCGGAGGAGAGGAAACTAATCCGCTCACTGGCTAAACAAAAGGCCAGGGAGGGCTGCCTGAATGATACCCAGTGCCAGCTTTCAGCCACCTTGTACTGGACCGATGTCCTTGAGCGTGTGGCGGAAAGCAGAGTTGATGATCAGGAGTATCTGAAAACTGCCCAGTATCTGAACCAGCTTGAGAAAACGGCAAGCATTCAAGGCAGCGAGGGGCAAATGGGGGCAGTTAGCCGCTACTTCGCCGATCTCGAAACCGCCGCCAGGATGCTCGACCCGTACGCAGGCAAGACCATCGTCGTGAACGGGCAAGCGACATCACTCAATGGCAGCAACCAAACCTATTTTTCGGCAACGCCCGAGCAGTATGCCAATGCCAGCGGGAACTACTTCCTCGGCGTAGCGCCCGATCCCTCGATCATCCCCGGCATGGCCGAGCGGGATCAGGCCCGTCTGGAACAGGCCGGAGTGAAAAGCGGTAGTGCCGAGCCGCTATATCTGGCCGAAGAGATTGCTTTGGGCGGACCGCTGACTAGTAAGGTGCTGGGGGCGTTGGGACGGACCTGGAGGGCGCTTGATATAGCTTTTGCTGGAAAAGTGGGGGTCTCTGCGAGTGGAAATATTAGCACCCAGCAGGTGACCCGTGAGGGTATCGCGGCAAGTTTGAATGCGGCGGAGCGGGCACAACTCGCGAAATTGAATGCGCTCTCTGATAAAGCCGAGCAAGGTGCCTTGCGTGAAACCGTGACCAACGGCTACATGACACGCAATGGTTTTACCCAACTCGAAGGAAAATGCGGCAGCAACAAGTGCTTCGATGGCGTCTTCGTGAAGGGGGACACCGTCTATATCGTGGAGACGAAACCCTTGCAGGCGAATGGGGCTATCAAGTTGAATGGGCCAGATGGGGATTTGCCCACACAGATGACCCCTGACTGGGTGAAAAGCCGTGCGGATGCACTTGCACAAACCGGTGATCCGACAAAAAAACAGACGGCTGCCTTGATACAAAAAACATTTGACCCGAATAGCAATATCAATCTGGTCAAGATTGTTGCCGGTGTCAATGAAAACGGCGTTACTTTGGTGAAATTGGCGAAATGAGCAATTCAATCAAGGATAAATATCTGGCCGATCCGGCTCGCTATGCTGAGGAGGCATACGACTCTCTCCAGCAGAGGCTATTGACCATTGAGTACAAGTACGCCAAGGGCGTACCAAAGTTCGAAAATTTGTTTGCCTTCATGGCCTCTGCACACGAAAACCTCGGTCTCCTCGCCTACTTCGCCCACGGCGACATGACAGCCTTCAAGCAGCATTGGTATCTGGCCACCAAGCTCTGGTTACATGCATCACGCCATCTTCCGAACAAAGACTATTACATGAGCGGAGGAGAAGACCATTTCACCTTGGAATGGAGTTTCATTCATCCACTAGTATCCGACAATCAGGCACTCATTAACGAAGCTGCGGCACTCGAAACACCGGTGCTGCTGATGTACCGCGATAACCCAAAAACGATCGAATTCGCCTTCCACATCGCTCAACTCGTTATCCGTGGCGACTACGAAGCCGCACAAGCTAAAATCGCCATTGGCGCCAAAAAAGCGGGCAGCAAAATGAAACAAGCCTATGCCAACGGCAACGACTTCTACTCGCTCCTGATGAAGGGGGACAAAGCCGGGCTGGAGGATTCGCTCATGAATGATCTACGAAACCTCAAGAAAAATACCTTTTTTACGGTTTCCGAATTTGTATACCCAATCATTACGCTGAGAACCAAGCTCTGCTGGCACAAAGGCATCCCGGTCGAGATCGAGCACCCGATGGTGCCGATGGCATGGATGCCCATTCAGCCGCTGCCGCAATACGACGACATCTACGATTTCCTCTCACCGAACTGGCAACCGCCCGACCAAGGTTTCATGGCAAGGCTGTCACGCAAGCTCCAGAAATCGTTTCCGGAGATCGATGCTTGCATGGAGCGCATCCGTCAGGTCGATAGGTGCTCTTGAGTTTCCCCCATGTCAGGGTGTGATAGACCGAATCCTCACGCCGAACAACCTCGTTCCTCAAATGCAGGGCTGCGCCCCCTTTCCTTCGCCTCCGGCGTGAGCGTGACATTCGGCAAGCAGCAGATGGATACCGACCAGAACACCGAGTCGACGCGGGCGTCGAAGAGCAGCGTCGGCAGTCTGGAAGGCGATGTGACGCTGCTGGCTGGTAACCGCTACCGCCAGGTCGGCAGCGACGTGATCGTGCCCAAGGGCAACATCGAAATCGCAGTAAAGACGGGCGACATCGCATGGATACTTTGGCCTTTTTGTCTCTCCCCGCAAACAGAGACAAGCAGGGGCGGGCAGACTTCATTACCTGGGTTGATACCTACCTCAAGGGACATTCGGACCAACCATACCAATATCGCGGCCTTGATGTTTATGGCGCACGCTGTGCGCTTCTGCATGCCTTCAGCTCTGAGGTCAGTTACCACGATCAATACCCAGATGCGAAGCGATTTGGCTATCACGACGGTGGCAAACACGCCTACGATCCAGCGCAGAATGAACGCTTGGTGATCATTGGTACGGCGTCATTTCTGAATGACGTGGTTGCAGCTGTTGGCGACTTTATGGAGGCATGCAAGGCCGACACGGATCTCCGTGGACGGGTCGAAGCGAGGCTGCCGGGAGTGTTGCAAACCTTTCCTCTCCAGCCAGATTGAAGCAAAAACTCTGCTTTTTCCCGATGTCGGCATACTGTCGTCCTGCTGTCGTGTTGCCTTTGGTCGGCGCCCTGCACACTAGTTCCATCAACCAACCGATGGAGAACAATGATGTCCGCAACTGAAAAGACGCAACCCCGACTGCTCACACCGGAAGAGCTGGGCTTGGTGGTGAAGATCCACCGTGAACTGCGGCAATGGTCCCAAGAGCAACTGGGCGAGCTCTCGGGCCTGAGCACCCGAACCATACAACGTGTCGAAGGTGGCAAGCCCTCAGACCTTGATACACGTCGGGCGTTAGCACGAGCCTTTGATCTCGAGGACATTGATGCATTCAACAAGCCCTACGTCATCCCGAGCGAAGACGAATTGAAAGCAGCAAAAGAAGAGTTCGACAGGGAAAACATCACATTGCCGGTACTACCGCTAAGCACAGGGAAAGAACTTGCCAGCCTGGTGGAATTGGCCTCGATGGACCTATCCACACCGGCCTTCGAATTGAGCCGCGAAGCCGATGAGCGCTTTGCTGAATTGATCGACCACTTCCGGGACTACAGGGACTGCGCCGACTGCTACTCTCAGCGAGACAAGTTCGCCATTTACGACGAGCTTCAAGAACACATCGACGCACTCAAGGTACTTGAGGTATCTCTGCGCTACGCAATCCGAAAAATGATTGTCAAAGGTGCTATACCAGAGGCAAAACCAGTGCCGGTCAAGGTGCTTTACGTGATTGCGTTCCCGCTTGGAAAGGAACCCACGGAGATTGCCACTCCACGATCGATGCCGTTGGGCTGGTAATTCAATAGAAAGCGGCGAAATCCCTTTTGGAATCTCGCCGCTTTTGAATCGCCTCGGCTTTCGTAGACAGTTTGAAGGACGGCTTTTATGCACAGAGTGGTCGATGTCTTGATCCGTGCGGACCGTCGGCTTCGGCCGAACTCCGGTCTCATGACCATGGCAACAGGCCCCACGTCGGTCTTTGCCGATACCCCGACGTCCCCCCGTTTTCAGTAGCGAGTGTGTCCGAAATCCTGTGTAAAGCTGCCATCGGGGATCCATCTACTGGATGGCGGCTTTGGCCGAGATCCGGCCTCATGCCAGCGGCAATAGGCGGCACCTCGGCCAAAGCCGACCTTGGTATGTTGCCCTCACTTCTTCAGAAATAGCTTGAAAACAGCCATTCACTTCGTGAGCATTGCATGATCTCATGCTGTAAAGTTATGTATGCAAAAGCAATAAATTTAACTCAACGAATACAAAATGGTCTCAATAATTGCTGAGGACGGGACATGCGGATAGAAAAAATCTCGATCGAGAATTTCAGACTTCTACAGAGCGCTGAAATGTCGCTCGAACGGACGACAACATTGATCGTCGGCCGCAATAACAGTGGCAAGACATCAATCACGGAGTTTTTTGCGCACGTTCTAGGGGATGAGCCGAAGAAGTTGCGGCTTGAAGACTTTTCGGCCGCAAGAAGAGATGCCTTTCTCGTCGCTAAGCAGTTACATCGTGATGGCAAGGACGAGAAGGATGTTCTCGCGGCATTGCCGGTCATCGTGGCTACGGTCTTTGTGTCCTACGACCCTGCCAACGAACTTGGCGCACTCGCTCCATTTATTATCGACCTCGACCCCGAGTGCAAGACCGCCAAAATTTGTATTGAATATCGCCCTGCACAGGGAGCCTTGGCTTTACTGCTTGACTCTCCTGTCCCAGAAGGAGGAGCAGATGACGCAGCGCATCTCTTCAAAAACCTCAAAGAGGTTGTTCCAAAGGCCTACGAGTATCACGTAACGGCAGTTGATCCCAACGATTCGACCAATCAGCGCGCCATTGAACTTAAGCAGCTCGGTAAGCTATTTCACTGCGGACTAGTGAGCGCACAAAGGTCTCTTGATCAACATAAGCGCGGCGAGCCCAATGTCCTGGGTAAGCTCTTGGAGGAATTGTTTACCACTGCGACAAGTGCCACAGCCACCGCCGCAGACCAGACGATTGCCGCCGAATTGAAGGCGGCCGTTTCGAGCATCGAGCAAAGCATTCATGCGGGCTTCAACGAGAAGCTCACGGCGTTGCTGCCGAAGATCAAGAGCTTCGGGTATCCAGGTCTCAATGATCCTGACTTGCGGACGGAGACGGAACTGAATGTCGTCAGTCTCCTAAGTGAGCACACGAAGGTCTTCTACACGGGAGCGCATGGGGTTCACCTTCCTGAGGGATATAACGGTCTTGGTGCCCGTAACCTAATCTACATCCTTCTTCAGCTTCTGAGTTTTCACAAATCTTTTCGTACGACCCCGACCTTGCCGGCAGTGCACCTGATCTTCATTGAGGAGCCCGAAGCTCATTTGCACCCGCAAATGCAGGAGGTCTTTATCAAGCAGCTGAATGCTGCAGTCCAGGTCTTTTCGGCGGAGTATCCAGATCAAGAATGGCCGGTCCAGTTTGTCGTCACGACGCACTCATCGCACATCGCAAACGCTGCACCGTTTGATGCAGTCCGCTATTTCCTTGCCAAGCCTTCAGCAGATGGCGCAACACGGCACACAGTAATTAAGGACTTCCGGAAAGGAGCTGACAAGATCAATGACCAAGATCGTGGCTTCCTGCATAGATACATGACCTTGACAAAATGCGACTTGTTCTTCGCCGACAAGGCTATTCTGATGGAAGGTCCGACCGAGCGCCTCTTGATGCCGCGTATCTTCCAGCTCATTGACGCGAAGCTAGACGAATCCAAGAAGCTCTCGCACCAATACATATCGACAGTAGAGGTCGATGGAGCGAACGCGAAGATTTTCTCGCCATTACTCGATTTTCTCGAATTGAGGACACTGGTCATCACCGATCTTGATGCCGTAAAGATGGGCGACAACAAGCGCTATGAGAAGTGTCCCTACTCGAAGGGAGAGCGGTCAATTAACACGACTCTTCGCGACTGGTTCAAGATCAAAGACGGTGAGGCTCTTGCCCTAGACTTTCTGAAAGCAAAGACGCCGCAAGAGAAGGTACAGGGCTATCGACGAGTCGCTTACCAAATTCACGAAACTGAATCGGAGTTCTGTGCACGCACATTTGAAGATGCGTTCATCCTTGCAAACCCTACGCTCTTTGATTTGAAAGACGGCGAGCATTGGGGCGATCTTTCGTTTGGTATTGCTGCAGGCATGGGCAAGGTCGAGACCGCATTGAAGTACGGCCTTTCCGACGATGAATGGAAGGTGCCTGCATACATCCATGAAGGCCTGCTTTGGCTAGCGGATTCAGCACCGCTGCCCCTGCAATCTGCCGACCCACACGCAAATGGAGGCGTGGCTCATGGAGCTTGAAACGCAAAGTCCCGCAATTGAAGCCGCGCAGAAAGCGCAGGAGCGCGTCAATCATTGTATTGACCATCATCAGTGCTTCCGCCTCGAGGCCGGCGCAGGAGCTGGGAAGACCTATTCCCTCGTCCAAGCTCTTAAGAGACTCATTTCTGAGCGTGGCTCAGATTATTTGCGTCGCGGCAGGAAGGTCGCATGCATCACTTACACAAATGTCGCAAAGGGCGAAATTTCGCAAGAGATTGACGAGCATCCGGCCGTGCTGGTTGAAACTATTCATGCCTTCTGCTGGGGTAGCATTAGCCAGTTTCAATCCGTTCTCAGAACGGAAGTAGGAAAGCTCCAAAGGCACGCGGAGAAAATCGTGGAAGCGGGCGGCGTCGGCAACCGACGTATTGAGTACGACCTCGGGTACTTTGGCATTCACGATGACCGGATCACTCTCTATCACGACGATATTCCAGAACTGATGGCACGCTTCCTGGCGATGCCGAAGTTCCGGCAGATATTCACGGGGTCTTACCCAGTAGTATTCATTGACGAATATCAGGACACCAATGACGATTTCATGGGTGCATTGGCTACGCACTTTCTAGAGCCCAAGACGGGACCATTAATCGGCTTGTTCGGCGATCACTGGCAGACCATATATCGGGACGATTTCGACCTGACTGCGCTGCCCAACGTCGAGGGAATTGATAAGGGTTCGAATTTCCGCTCAGTGCCCGCAGTGGTGGACATGCTCAACCGCATTCGGCCAACGTTGCCTCAGGTCGTTCATGATCTGGCTGCGCAGGGTGAGGCTCGCGCGTTCCATGCGAACAGCTATACGGGGGAGCGGACAGACACCGCACACTCGAAACTGGACACGCCGCCAGATGTCACGCGTGCCTACATCGCCGCGCTTCGTAAACAACTTGAGGATGAGGGCTGGGACTTCTCACCAGGGTTCACGAAAGTGTTGATGCTGACGCATACCGCTCTTGGGGCTGAGCAAGGCTATCCCTCAATAGTTGAAATCTTCAAGTCCCATCCAGACGCCATTTCTAAGCTCGACGATGCGACTCTAGAATTTCTTGGCAGAATCGTAGAGCCTGCGTGTGCGGCGTACAAGGCGAAAAAGTACGGGCAGATGTTTGACGTGCTTGGCCGGGCGGCCACCTTGCAAAAGCCTTCAGAGAAGCAGGCTTGGGCAGATGACATGAAATCCCTCGATGTTCTACGCGAAAGTGGCACTGTGGGAGAGGTACTGGACCTTCTAAAGAAGACGCGCCGGCCTCGTTTGCCTGATAATGTGACCCGTCGTGAGGACGACATGGCAGCGTTTGATCCTGCTGCGGGAGAACCAGAGAAGCTATCAGTTGACCGCCATCGACGTTTGCGTGACGTGAAGTATCAGGAAGTTGCGAACCTCGTGCGCTTTGTCGATGGCTTCACGCCCTTTGCCACTCAGCATAGTGTCAAGGGCGCAGAGTTTGAGAACGTCCTCATCGTCTTCGGCGGCGGTTGGAATCATTACAACTGGCCCCGCATGCTCGAATACATGGATACCGGTGCGAAACCGACGGCTGCCCATCAAAAAGGTTTCAACCGCGCCAGAAATCTCTTCTATGTCAGTGTCTCTCGGCCAAAGCGCCGTCTAGCAGTTCTTTTTACACAGACGATGAGCGAAAAATCGCTGGGGGTACTCAACATGTTGTTCGACAACAAGGTAGCCGCAGTTAACCTACCCTGACCATCGCGCTATGCAGTCTTGTCTTGTCGCGCTGTGGCGAGCGGTTTACGTTTCAGAATCAGCACGACGTCCCCCTCATATTATTTGGCATCCTGCCGCCGGGAAAATGCCTCAGGGCTAAGGTAAAAGAATGACAGACGATCTCATTGATGGCCTGCTTTACCGAACAGAGGGCTCCGACCTGGATTTCAAGGCTGAGCAGTACGCGTTATCCGGCGAGGACAATGAGACGAAGTCGGAATTGCTAAAGGACATCCTCGCCATGGCCAATGCCTGGAGAGAGGGCCCCGCGTACATCCTGCTCGGTTTCAAGGAAGAAAAGCCCAATCCCCCTCAGGTTATTGGCATATCCGAATTCCACGATGACGCCCACTTTCAACAGCTCGTGAATAGCAAGGTAACGCCAAAAATTCAGTTCAAGTACGAGGTTCGGCCATACCGCGGGGTAACGGTTGGGATTATCACGATCCCGAAGCAGCCTCGCCCGTTTTTCGCTCCTAGGACCTGGGGGCGAGTTTTAGCCAACACCGTCTACGTTCGGCGGGGAAGCTCAACAGCCACGGCTCTACCGGACGAGATTGCCAAGATGGGGGCAGAAGCCGAAGAGGAGCGACGGCGACCGCTTGTGGATATAAGTTTCCTTACTGCTGAAGGCGATGACGTATTTGCTGTGAAAAGAAGCGCCAGGATCCTAGATTTTGGAAGTATTCGGGATCTCCCCGATTTTAGTTTCAGAAGCTCGTCTGGGGGAATCTTTAATTCCATCGAGAACCTGAACACCAATTCGAATTATTGGCGAGACCTTGCAAAGTGGTTAAGCGCGCACTTGGCAGCGATACCTGTACATGTTCATGTCTACAACAGATCATCCTTCGCTTTGTCAGATTGCAAGTTGGAGATAACCGTTGATACCGAAGCTGGCGTTGCAGCTGGATTTCGCTCAGGGAGTAGTCTTCCTGACTACCCGCAGAAAGAGCGGTCTCTTTACCCTCTTAGTGGTCGTATTCCGAATTTCGCCATCAGGGATGAGCCTAATCTATCCGTCGAAGGTGAAGAGGGCAAGCAACGCTGTATTGTGCGCTTTCCAAAAATACTTCCCGGGGAGACAGCCATCCTCGATAACTATCTCGCCATTTTCCCTCAAGAGTGTGGAATCCTGGCTTTTAGAAGCCGCTTACTGGCGAGCGAGCTTTCCGAGCCGCTACCTTATCGGCACTCCGTTGAAGTCGAAGTGCTCCGAGACACCAAAACCATTGAGGACTTGGTTAATGCGGACGCTGGAAAAACTCCTAGGCTACCCCTTTGACGATAGCTGCTTTTGACCACCATCGGTGACTGAACGGCTGGTAACCGAAACACTGCAGTCCGATGCAGCCAGGAGGCTCAGAGTCCGCAAAGGCCGATATCCCGCCTAATAGAGTGCCATTCTTGATTGGACTCTAGTCGGTTGGAAAGGTGGGATTTCTCAAACGTGTTCGCAAATCTCAAGTTCCCGGATTTGCTTGATTCTGCGGCTTTCAGCGGCTGAGAACCTGTGGAAACCATTGTGGCACCGATGTTTGCTATCTCGACCTAAGCTGCGGAAGTCTCAACTTGAGCTGCGGACGAGAAGACGCAGCAGGAAAACTGGTTGACGAAGTCATGTCGATATAACTAATATTTTCGACATGAAATCCGACTATCGCCAAACCATCCCCCCGCAGTGGTCCGTCATGTCGCGCATCTTCGTCGCTCTCGGCGATGAGCACCGGCAGCGCATCCTGCTGCTGTTCGAGCCGGGCGAGCGGCTCAATGTCGGGCAGATCGCCGAAGTTTCGACGCTGGCGCGGTCGACCGTCTCGCATCACCTGAAGGTCCTGCACGAGGCCGGGGTCCTGGCTTCCGAGAAGATCGGCAAGGAGGTGTGGTTCTGGATCGACCGCCAGACGCTGGAAACCACGTTCACCAACGTCCTTGATTACGTCCGGGAGTCCACCTGATGCGTGCCCTGTTGCGTCCGCTGTTGCGGCTGGTCGCCCGCCTGCTGTTCCGGGTCGAGGTACGCTTTCGCGCCGCCGAATTCTCGCAGCGCAAGCTGCTCATCGTCGCCAATCACGAGTCCTTCCTCGACGGCTTGCTGCTCGGGCTGTTCCTGCCGCTCGACCCGGTCTTCGTCGTGCATACCGGCATCGCCCGGCAGTGGGGCTTCCGCTTGCTGCTGTCGCAGGTCGATTACCTGGCGGTCGATCCGACCAGCCCGATGGCGATGAAGAAGGTGATCCGGCTGATCGAGTCGGGGCGGCCGGTGGTCATCTTCCCGGAAGGACGGATCACGCTGACCGGTTCGTTGATGAAGGTGTACGACGGCCCGGCCTTCGTCGCGGCGAAGACCGGCGCGACGGTGATCCCGGTGCGGCTGGACGGTGCTTCGCGCTCGTATTTCTCGCGCCTGTCGGGGCGCTACCCGAAGGCGCTGTTTCCGAAGATCCGCCTGACCGTGCTGGCGCCGGCGCATTTTCCGATGCCGGCGGCGTCGACCGCAAAATTGCGCCGACGCAAGGCCGGCGAGCAGATGCGCAAGCTGATGCAGGAAATGATCTTCGCCTCGCGCCCGACGCAGACGCTGTACGGCGCGCTGTGCGACGCGGCGGCCTTGTTCGGGCGCGGCCGTCGCTTGCTCGAGGACGTCAAGCAGATCGAGTATTCGTACAACGACCTGCTCAAGATGGCGCTGATCCTGGCGCGCCAGATCGAGCGCGTGTCGGTGCCGGGCGAGAAAGTCGGCCTGCTGCTGCCCAACCTGGTGCCGACCATCGGCCTGCTCTTCGGCCTCACTGCCAGGAAGCGCGTGCCGGCGATGCTCAACTACACCGCCGGCAGCGACGCCATGCAGGCTGCCTGCACCGCCGCCGAGGTGAAGACGGTGGTGACCTCGCGCGCCTTCGTCGAGCAGGCCAAGCTCGGCGACAAGCTGGCCGGGCTGCAGGGCATCGAATTGCTCTATCTTGAGGATATCCGCGCGCGCATCGGCCTCGCCGACAAGCTGTGGCTGGTGCTGTGGGGGCTGCGCTTTCCGCGCGCCTTCGAGCTGCATGCTTCGCCCGAGGACGCGGCGGTGGTGCTGTTCACCTCCGGCTCCGAAGGCAAGCCGAAGGGCGTCGTCCTGCCGCACCGGGCGATCCTCGCCAACATCGCGCAGATCCGCGCGGTGATCGATTTCTCGGTCGACGACAAGGTGCTCAACGCGCTGCCCATCTTCCACAGCTTCGGCCTCACCGCCGGCGCGCTGCTGCCGGTGCTGACCGGCGCCAACCTCTTCCTCTACCCGTCGCCGCTGCATTACCGGGTGATTCCGGAAGTCGCCTACGACCGCAGCTGCACGGTGCTCTTCGGCACCTCGACCTTCCTCGGCAACTACGCCAGGTTCGCCCATCCCTACGATTTCTACCGCCTGCGTTACGTCGTCGCCGGCGCCGAAAAACTGTCGGAAGCGGTGCGCAGCCAGTGGTTCGAGAAGTTCGGCGTGCGCATCTTCGAAGGCTACGGCGCCACCGAAACCGCGCCGGTGCTCGCGGTCAACACGCCGATGGCGTACAAAACCGGCACCGTCGGCAACCTGCTGCCGGGCATCGAGCACAAGCTGGTGCCGGTGCCGGGCATCGCCAACGGCGGCATCCTGCACGTGCGTGGCCCCAACGTCATGGCCGGCTACCTCAAGGCCGACCGGTCCGGTGTGCTGCAGGCGCCGGTTTCCGAAGCGGGCGAGGGCTGGTACGAAACCGGCGACGTGGTCGACATCGACGACGAGGGCTTCGTGAAGATCGTCGGCCGGGTCAAGCGCTTCGCCAAGATCGCCGGCGAGATGGTCAGCCTCGAAGTCGTCGAGAAACTCGCCGTCGCCACCTCGCCGGACAAACCGCATGCCGTCTCCAGCCAGCCCGATGCCGCCAAAGGCGAAGCACTGGTGCTGTTCACCACCGACCCGCGGCTGACCCGCGAGGCGCTGGCTGGCAAGGCGCGCGAACTCGGCGTCCCGGAACTGGCGGTGCCGCGGAAGATTCAGGTGGTCGACGCATTGCCGCTGCTCGGCACCGGCAAGATCGATTACGTGACGCTGAAACAGATGGCGGAGGCGGCATGAGCTGGGAATCCGATGCGTATTGAACCCATCGTCATCAGTCAGCTGCTGTTTTTCCTTATGCCGGCTTGGTTAGGCTATCGGATACTGCTTCGCCAAACTCAAACGGGATTGTCTCCATGGGTAGCCACCTTGATGATGCTGGTGTGGCTTGTTCTTGCCCCATATGGCTTGCTTGTCCTCCTGGTTCCCTTTGTCAATTGGCTGTTCATCACTTATCCCGCTCTCCAGGTAGGCGCTTGGGATGTCGGACTGGCGTTGGCGTTATCGGTGGGAATGTTATTGTCATACTTGATTGCAATCGTGATTGGTGTGGTGGCGGTGGTCAAATTTTTCTGGGCAGTCCCAGGGAAGGAGAGTTCAAGTGCTTACTGACCATAGTCCGGATCGAATGCGCCGCCGTTTGCTCGGGCTGTTCATCGGCGGTACCGCCCTGGCCGCTGCCGGCGCCAGCCTGGCCAGGCCGGTGGTGGTCAATCCCTGTCGCGCGGCGATCCCCGTCCGGCTGCTCGACAGTCCCTGGCTGAAGCAGGCCTGGGCCGGCATCGACCCGGCCGGGCTGTGGGACTGCCACGTCCATCTCGCCGGGCTGGGCGATGGCGGCAGCGGCATCGAGATCGGGCCGCAACTGTCGTCGCCGCTGCAGCCGGTGCATTACGCGCAGCGCCTGTTTTACATGAACGCCGGCTGCGCCCACGACGCGCCGGGGGCGGTCGATGCCGCCTACGTCGCGCGCCTGCTCAACCTGTGCGACGCGATGCCGGCCGGCTTCAAGGTCATGCTCTTCGCCTTCGAGCGTTTCCACGACACGGCCGGTCACGCGCATCCGGAGCATTCGGCCTTCTATGTGCCGAATGCCTGGGCGGCCAGGCTGGCGCGCGAGTTTCCGGCGCGTTTCGAGTGGGTGGCGTCGCTGCATCCCTACCATACGTCCACGGTCGACGACCTGAAACAGGCAATTTCCGCCGGCGCGCGCGCGGTGAAATGGCTGCCGGCGGCGCAGGGCATGGACCCGGCGTCGCCCAGGTGCGATGCCTTCTACCGCGTGCTGGCCGAGTCCGGGACGCCGCTGATCGTCCATTGCGGCGAGGAAAAGGCGGTCAAGGGCAGCGATACCCAGGCCTACGGAAATCCGCTGCGCCTGCGCCGGGCGCTCGATCTCGGCGTCCGGGTCGTGGTCGCGCACTGCGCGACGATGGGCACGGACATCGACGACGATGGCCGCGTGCGCTCCAGCTTCGACCTCTTCCTCAAGGCGATGGCCGAGCCGCGTGCGGTCGACCGGCTCTACGGCGACATTTCCGCGATCGCGCTGCGCAACCGCCAGCCAGCCGTGATCCGCAGCCTGCTCGAACGCGAGGACCTGCATCCGCGCCTGCTGCACGGTTCGGACTACCCGTTGCCCGGCGTGCTGCCGCTGATTTCGCCGGCGACGCTGGCGCGCGCCGGCCTGCTGCCGAAGGCGGCGGTCGCCGATCTCGACGCACTGCGCGAACACAACCCGCTACTCTTCGATTTCGTCCTCAAGCGCCTGCTCTCGTGGCAGGGTCATTCCTTCTCGCCGGCGGTCTTCGACACCCGCCGCATTTTCACGGTCGACCGGTCATGAGCGGACAATTCGCCCTCCTCAAGCAACGACGTTTCGCGCCCTTCTTCGTCACCCAGTTCCTCGGCGCCTTCAACGACAACCTGTTCAAGAATGCGCTGGTCGTGCTGCTGACCTTCCACGCCGTGCAATGGACGACGCTGGCGCCGGAATTGCTGGCCAACCTGGCGGCCGGCATCTTCATCTTGCCTTTCTTCCTGTTCTCGGCGACCGCCGGGCAGCTGGCCGACAAGTACGACAAGGCCGTCCTGGCGCGTCTGGTCAAGGTGCTCGAGATGGGCATCATGGGCGTCGCCGCGCTCGGCTTCCTGATGCACAGCCTGAGCGTGCTGATGGTCGCGCTGTTCCTGCTCGGTTGCCATTCGACGCTGTTCGGCCCGGTCAAGTACGCGATCCTGCCGCAGCACCTGCATGCCGACGAACTGGTCGGCGGCAACGCGCTGATCGAGGCCGGCACCTTCGTCGCCATCCTCATCGGCACGCTGGCCGGCGGTCTGCTCGCCGGCTCGGTCGAGCATCCGGTGTGGATCGCCGGTGGCGGTTTCCTCGTCGCCCTGGCCGGCTACCTGAGCAGCCGCGGCATCCCGGCGGCGCCGGCGCCGGCACCGGCACTGACGGTCAACCTCAATCCGCTGACCGAAACCTGGCGCAACCTGCGGTTCGCCCGCGAGAACCGCACGGTCTTCCTGTCCATCCTCGGCATTTCCTGGTTCTGGCTCTACGGTGCGATGTTCCTGGCGCAGTTCCCGGCCTACACCAAGAACGTGCTCGGCGGCGGCGAGACGATGGTGACCGCGCTGCTGGCCGCGTTCACGGTCGGCATCGGGGCCGGATCCCTGCTCTGCGAGCGGATGTCGGGCAAGCACGTCGAGATCGGGCTGGTCCCCTTCGGCTCGATCGGCCTGACCCTGTTCGGCCTCGACCTGTGGCTGGCCTCGCCGGTCGGGCTGGTCGGCACGACGGCGCACCAGCTGTCGGCGCTGCTCAGCCTGCCGGCGGTGTGGCGGGTGCTCTTCGACATCGTCATGATCGGCGTCTTCGGCGGCTTCTTCATCGTCCCGCTCTACGCGCTGATCCAGTCGCGCAGCGAAACCAGCCACCGGGCGCGGATCATCGCCGCCAACAACATCCTCAACGCGCTGTTCATGGTCGTCGGCGCCCTCGGTGCGGCGTCGGCGCTCGGCGCCGGGCTGTCGATCCCGGCATTGTTCGCGATCGCGGCGCTGCTCAACGCGGCGGTGGCGGTGTACATCTACGGGCTGGTGCCGGAATTCCTGCTGCGCTTCGTCGCCTGGCTGCTGGTCAAGGCGGTGTACCGCCTGCGCAGCGAAGGGGTCGAGCGCATCCCGCTCAACGGCTCGGCGCTGCTCGTCGCCAATCACGTCAGCTTCGCCGACGCGGTGATCCTGATGGGGGCGTCGCCGCGGCCGATCCGTTTCGTCATGGATCACCGCATTTTCCGCACGCCGCTGCTCGGTTTCGTTTTCCGCCATTGCGGCGCGATTCCCATCGCCCCGGCCAGGGACGATCCGGCGCTGCTCGAGAAAGCCTTCGCCGAAGTCTCGGCGGCGCTGGCCAACGGCGAACTGGTCGGCATCTTCCCGGAAGGCAACATCACCCGCGACGGTGAGCTGCAGCCTTTCCGTTCCGGCGTCGCCCGCATCCTCGCCGCCAACCCGGTGCCGGTGGTGCCGATGGCGCTGTCCGGGTTGTGGGGCAGCTTCTTCTCGCGCATCGACGGCGTCGCGATGAAAACGCCGTTCCGGCGCGGGCTCTTCTCGCGTATCGGGCTGCGCGTCGGGACGCCGCTGGCGCCCGACGAGGCGACCCCGGCGACGCTGCACGAGCGGGTCCTGGCCTTGCGCGGCGCGGTCAAATAGGCGGCGCGGCGGTAAAATCCCGGACTTTGCCCGAAAGCTGACGATGGCCTCCGTTTCCCCGATCCCCGCCGACCCGCTGGCCGCCCTGGCCGATACCGAGTGCCAGCGACTGGCCGCGCGCCTGGCCCAGGATGCCTTTGCCGCCGTCTTCCGCATGGCCGTCGCGCCGGACAGCGACGTCGAAGCCGGCGCCCTCGGCGAGCTGGCCGGGCGCTGCAGCAACTGGAGCCAGGCCGGCGCCGACGACGATGCCCGGGCGCTGCGTCTGGCCCTGCTGGTGAACGGTCTCGACGCCTGGGGCCTGGCCTACACGCAGGCCTTCCAGCTGACCGCGATTCCGGCACTGACGGCGCTGCTCGGCGGCTTGCGCACGCGCCTCGACGCCGCCGCCGATGCCCGCTTCCAGCAGCAGTTCGCGCGCATTGCCGAGGTCGAATTCGCCGCCGTCGATTTCAAGGTCGAACTGCGCCGCAGCATCCATCTCGCGCTGTGGCATGCGATGTCCGCATGCGAAACGGCGGAGCAGGCGGAAGGCCTGGTCCGGCCGCTGGGCAGCCTGCTGCTCGGGCTCAACGAACAGATGCCGGAACTCGGCTGGCGGCTGATCGCCGATGCGCTGGCCAGCATCCAGATATCGCTGCTTGCCGATCCGGCGGCCTCGGCGATTGCCCAGGAGGGCACCCGGCAATTGTTCGCCGCCTTGCGCCATGCCTTGCCGGGCGAGCGCCACCAGGCGATCCTGGCGCATTCCGGCCGGGCCGTCGTCGCCTGGCAGCAGGCGCGGCGGGCGCGCGACGCAGAAGGTAGAATCGACGCATGAGCCTCGCCGCAATCAAGGAAAGACTGGATCTCTACGAGAAGCTGATGCGGCTGGACAAGCCGATCGGCACGCTGCTGCTGCTCTGGCCGACGCTGTGGGCGCTGTGGCTGTCGTCGAACGGACAGCCGGACTGGGTCGTCGTCTGGGTCTTCGCCCTCGGCACTCTGCTCATGCGCTCGGCCGGCTGCGTCATCAACGACTACGCCGATCGCGATTTCGACAAGCACGTCGAGCGCACCAGGGAACGTCCGCTGACCGCCGGCCGGGTGAGCACCCGGGAAGCGCTGGCGCTGTTCGCCTTCCTCTGCCTGCTGGCCTTCGTGCTGGTGCTGGTGCTCGGCAAGCCGCTGGTCATCTGGCTGTCGATTCCGGCGGTCTTCCTCGCCGCCAGCTATCCGTTCACCAAGCGCTTCTTCGCCATCCCCCAGGCCTATCTCGGCATCGCCTTCGGCTTCGGCATCCCGATGGCCTACGCCGCGCACCTCGGCAGCGTCCCGGCCGAGGCCTGGCTGCTGCTGCTGGCCAATGTCTTCTGGGCGGTCGCCTACGATACCGAGTACGCGATGGTCGACCGCAACGACGACCTCAGGATCGGCATCAAGACCTCGGCGATCACCTTCGGCCGTTTCGACGTCGCCGCGGTGATGCTCTGCTACGCGGCGACGCTGGTGCTGGTCGCCCGGGTCGGTGCCGCCTACGGCATGGGCTGGCCTTTCCTCGCCGGCCTGGCCGCGGCGGCGCTGATGATGGGCGTCCATTACACCTGGATCCGCGGCCGCGAACGCATGGCCTGCTTCAAGGCCTTCCTGCACAACAACTGGGTCGGCGGCAGCATCTTCGCCGGCATCGCCCTGGACTTCCTGCTCCGATGAAATACCACGACCTGCGCGACTTCCTGTCGCAACTGGAAAAGACCGGCGAACTCAAGCGTGTCAGGGTCGACGTCGATACGCACCTGGAAATGACCGAGATCGGCGACCGCGTGCTGCGCGCCGGCGGCCCGGCGCTGCTCTTCGAAAAGGCCCACACGCAGGGCCGGCGGCACGAGATGCCAGTGCTCACCAACCTGTTCGGCACGCCGCAGCGCGTCGCGCTGGGCATGGGCGAGGAGTCGGTGCAGGCGCTGCGCGAAGTCGGCAAGCTGCTCGCCTACCTCAAGGAGCCGGAACCGCCCAAGGGCCTGAAGGACGCCTGGGACAAGCTGCCGGTGCTGAAACAGGTGCTCAACATGGCGCCGAAGAAGGTCAGCAACGCGCCCTGCCAGGAAGTCGTCTGGGAAGGCAAGGACGTCGACCTGTCGCGGCTGCCGATCCAGCATTGCTGGCCGGGCGACGTCGCGCCGCTGATCACCTGGGGCCTGGTCGTCACCAAGGGGCCGCACAAGAACCGCCAGAACCTCGGCATCTACCGCCAGCAGGTGCTCGGGCCGAACAAGCTGATCATGCGCTGGCTGGCGCATCGCGGCGGCGCGCTTGATTTCCGCGAATTCCAGCTGGCCAATCCGGGCCAGCCCTTCCCGGTGGCGGTGGTGCTCGGCTGCGATCCGGCGACCATCCTCGGCGCGGTGACGCCGGTGCCGGACAGCCTCTCCGAATACCAGTTCGCCGGCTTGCTGCGCGGTGGCAAGACCGAGCTGACGCAGTGCATCGGCTCCGGTTTGCAAGTGCCCGCTTCCGCCGAGATCGTGCTCGAAGGCCATATCCATCCCGGCGAGATGGCGCTCGAAGGGCCGTACGGCGATCACACCGGCTACTACAACGAGCAGGCGGAATTCCCGGTGTTCACGGTCGACCGCATCACGATGCGCAAAAACCCGATCTACCACAGCACCTACACCGGCAAGCCGCCCGACGAGCCGGCCGTGCTCGGCGTCGCGCTCAACGAAGTCTTCGTGCCGCTGCTGCAGAAGCAGTTCACCGAGATCGTCGATTTCTACCTGCCGCCGGAAGGCTGTTCCTACCGGATGGCCATCGTCAGCATCAAGAAGGCCTATCCCGGCCACGCCAAGCGGGTGATGTTCGGCATCTGGTCCTTCCTGCGCCAGTTCATGTACACCAAGACCATCGTCGTCGTGGACGACGACATCGACATCCGCGACTGGAAGGAAGTGATCTGGGCGATGACCACGCGCTTCGACGCGGTGCGCGACACGACCCTGGTCGACAACACGCCGATCGACTATCTCGACTTCGCTTCGCCGGTGGCCGGCCTCGGCTCGAAGATGGGGATCGACGCAACCAACAAGTGGCCGGGCGAGACCAGCCGCGAATGGGGGCGGCCGATCGTCATGGACGCCGGGGTCAAGGCCCGGGTCGATGCGATGTGGGAAGGGCTCGGCCTGTGAGCCTGCGCATTGTCACGGTCGACCTCGAAAATCCGGCAATTTCCGCCGCCTGGCTGGACTTGCTCGAGCACTACGCGCGCGATCCGATGGGCGGTGGCGAAGGCCTCGCCGCCGAGGTCCGCGAGCAGCTCCCCGGACGTCTCGCCGGGCGCCCGGGATTTCACGGTGCACTGGCCTGGGAGGGCGAAAACGCGGTCGGCCTGATCAACTGCTTCGAGGGCTTCTCGACCTTCGCCGCGCGGCCGCTGCTCAACATCCACGACATCGTCGTCCGCCGCGAGCGGCGCCGCGCCGGCATCGGCCAGGCACTGCTGGCGTGGGCAGCTCAGCGGGCGCGCCAGCTTGGCTGCTGCAAACTGACGCTGGAAGTCCTGTCGCAGAACGAGCGAGCGCTCGCTGCTTACGAAATGGCCGGTTTCAAGCCCTATGTGCTCGACCCGGCGGCCGGCCATGCCTTGCTGATGCAGAAGATCCTGAAGGAGGAAACGGCATGAATGAACCCGTCAACCAGGGCCCGCAGGGCGTCCGCCCGTCGCTGGTCAACGTCACCCACCTGATCTACGGCCTGCACGCGATCGCCGTCGTCGTCGGCATCACCTCGTCGGCGACCATTGCCGGCGGCTTCGTCTTCGGCCTGCCGTCGCTGCTGGCCGTCTTCCTCAACTACTGGATGCGCAGCGAAGTCCGCGGCACCTGGCTGGAGAGCCATTTCCGCTGGCAGATCCGGACCTTCTGGTTCACCGTGCTGTGGCTGGGCGTCTACGGCCTCTTCCTGATCACCGTGATCGGCATCCCGATCGCCATCGGCGTCATCCTGGTGCTCGGTTTCTGGGTCGCCTACCGCGTCGTCCGCGGCTGGCTGGCGCTCAACAGCGCTACACCGATCGGCCGCTGAGCCGCCAGCTTTTCAGCAGCGCCAGCGATTGCCGGTAACTGTGCCGGATCTGTGCGGTGTCGTAGCGGTGTTCGCTGCCCACCGGGCAGGCCAGGCGGGCCAGGCAGCCTTCGCCGCAGGGCGAGCCGGGGTGCAGGCGTTCGTCGCTGCAGGCGGTGAGATCGAAGCGATCGCCGACGGCGCCGGCCGGACAGGCGGCGACGCAGGGACGCTCGCGGCAATCGGTGCAGGGACTGGAATTGGCCGGATTTTCACGGTCGACCGTCGCATCCGGGGAAAAACCGGTGTCGGCGAGGATCACGCAGCGGTAGGCGTACCAGCTGCCCCATGCGCGGTCGATGCCGATCATCAGCGGCGACGGCTGGTGCCAGCCGGCGTGCGCGCCGAGTGCCTGCAGGCCGATCGGCGCCGGGCCGGGATAGACGATGCGGTAGTGACGGCCGGGGAAAAAGCGGGCAAAGCAGTGGTCGACCGTGGACGTCGTGTAATCGTCGATCGGGTGCTCGCCGGCCGGCCGTGCCGCCTGCACGCATTGCCACAGGCGGCGGCCGGCGTGGCCGAGCAGGATCAGCTGGCGTTCGCGCGGCTGGCGGGCGAGCGGTGCGAGCAGCGCCGCCGGCAGGTCGGCGCAGGCGAACACGTGCTGGCGGTTGAGTCCGGCCTCGGCGAGGAAATCAGTCGGGAAGACGTCGGCCTGCGTCGGCGAGTTCATTGCCGCTCGGCCAGCCAGTTGAGCAGTGCGTCGATTGCCGCGGCGCCTTCCTGGGCGCGCGGGTCGTTGATGAAGAAGCTGAGCGCGTAGCGCCGGCCGCGGGCGTCGAGCGCGTAGCCGGCGGCGCTGCGCACGCCGTTGAGCGTGCCCGTCTTGATGTGGGCGCGGCCAGCGGCGGGGGCGCCGTTGAGGCGCTTCTTCATCGTCCCGTCGAGGCCGGCCAGCGGCAGGCTGGCGATGAATTCGGGCATCACCGGGCTGCGCCAGGCGGCGAGCAGCAGGCGGTTCATGTTGCCGGCGCTGATCCGTTCGCTGCGCGACAGGCCGGAGCCGTTGTCCACCACCAGTTCGGGGAAGTCGAGGCCGCGCCCGGCCAGCCATTCGCCGAGCCTGCGGGTGGCGCGCTCGGTGCTCGCCGGCGTGCCGTCGGCGGCGAGCGTCAGGAAGACCTGGCGGGCCATCACGTTGTTGCTGTACTTGTTGATGTCGCGCACCGCGTCGGCCAGCGGCGGCGATTCATGGCGGGCCAGTTCGCGTGCGGCCGGCGGCGTGCTGCCGGCACGGACGCGGCCGCCGAGGCGGCCGCCGAGCTCCTGCCACAGGCTGAGGATCAGCCCGGCGGCATGGGCGTCGGCCGGCAGCGGTGCCAGGTTGAGTGCGCGCTCGCCGCACTGGCTCGCGTAGCCGCCCTGGATTTCCAGGCGCTGGCGCTCGCCGTCGGCGCTCACGACGAGGTTGATGCGGTCCTTCCAGTCGGCCGGGCAGGGACCGGCCAGGGCGCGCAGCCGGTTGTCGACGACCAGGCCGGCGCTCGGCGACTCGAGCAGCACGCGCGGCGGCTGGCCGTCCTGCGGCTGCAGCGTGAAGCGCAGCGACTGGAAGTCGATCAGCAGGCCGTTCGGGCCGACGTTGTAGGGGCGCTGCGGCTTGTTGTCGAAGGCCGCCGGGTCGAAGGCGACCGGCGCGAAGACGCTGCGGTCGAGGACGATGTCGCCGGCGATCCGGTCCACGCCGCGGACGCGCAGCTGGCGCAGGAGCAGCCACAGGTGCTCGATGGCGAAGCGCGGGTCGCCGCTGCCGCGCAAGTAGAGATTTCCTTCGAGGACGCCGTTGACCGTGACATTGTCGGCCAGCGCCGCGGTCTGCCAGGTGTGCGCCGGGCCGAGCAGCTCGAGCGCGGCGTAGGTGGTCAGCAGCTTCATCACCGAGGCCGGGTTCATCGCCGTCGCTGCGTTGTGGGCAAGCAGCGGCGCCGGCGCGTCGACCGGCTGGACGACGACGGCGACGCTGGCGACGGGAATCTGCGCCGCCTGCAGCGCGCGCAGCACCGGGGGCGGCAACTGCGCCGCAACCGGGGCGGCGAGGATCAGCAGGGAACAGAAAACGAGCAGCGGACGCAGCGACATGCGAAAAAAATGGAGGCCGGGAAGGGCCTCCATTTTACGCCGTGCGCCGGACTCAGCGCCGGTACAGCTCGAAACCGGCGATCAGCTCGGCCAGCGTGCGCGAGGTCTGCAACAGCTCGTCGGCGGCCTGGCGGGCCTGGCGGGCGGCGTCGGTGTTCTGCTCGATCAGGTCGGTGATCTGCTGCATGCTGACCGCGACTTCCTCGCTGGCGATGCCCTGCTGGCGGGCGGCGTCGGAAATCTGCCCGGCCATCTGCGAAACCTGGCTCGACGACTGGGTGATGCCCTCGAGGCCGGCGACGCTGTCGCGCAGCTTGCCGATGCCGTTCTCGACTTCCTGCGAGGCGATGTCCATGCTGGCCACGGCCTGCGCGGTGACGGCTTCGATTTCGCCGACGGTGCGGTCGATGTCGGCGGTCGAACTGGTGGTCCGCTCGGCCAGCTTGCGCACCTCGTCGGCGACCACCGCGAAACCGCGGCCCTGCTCGCCGGCCCGGGCCGCCTCGATCGCCGCATTGAGCGCGAGGAGGTTGGTCTGGCTGGCGATGTCGGCGATGACGCCGGTGATGTTGCCGATCTTGGCGATCGCCTGGTTGAGCTCGTCGATGGTCCGGTTCGAGGCAGTCACCGCATCGACGACGCGGTTGGTCGCGTGCATGCTCTCGCTGATGTGGGCATTGCTGAGCTTGACCTGTTCCTGCGATTCGCGGGCGGCGCCGGCGGTGTCGGCGGCGTTGGCGGCCACTTCCTGGACCGACTGGCTGAACTCCTCGGTCGCCGCGGCAACGCCTTCGACGCTGGCCTGCTGCTGCTCGGACTGGGTCGTGACCTGGCGCATCTGGGCCTCGAGCAGGCGGCTGCGTGCGTCGATCGCCCGCGCGGCGCTGCTGATGTCGTCGAGCATTGCCTTCAGCGTGCCCTGCATGATGCCGAGGTTGCACAGCAGCAGACCGGTCTCGTCGCGGCCGCCGATGTCGATCTCGTCGGTCAGCCGGCCCTCTGAGATTCTCTCGAACTGGGCGATGGCCTTGCGGATCGGGACGACGATCGCATTCACCAGGAAAGCGCCGCCGATGCCGACCAGCAGCAGTGCCGCGGCAAGCAGTCCGATGCTCAGGTTGCGCACCTGCGCATAACCGGCCTCGGCATCGCGGTAGGCGGCCTCGGCGTCGTCCGAGAGCGCCTGGATCAGCGCCAGTCCATCGCGCTGCATTTCCGCGTAGAGGGGGTTGATGCTGCGCAGCAGGGTGACGTTGGCGTCCATGTAGGCGCCCTGCTTGAGCTGGTCGCGGGCCTTGTTCACGCCTTCGTGCGAGAAGCGCTCGCGGGTTTCCCCGAACTTGTCGAGCAGTGCCTTCTGCGCGTCGGTCAGCGGAGCGGCCTTGAGTTTCTCGAGCAGGTCGTTGATTTCGCCGCGATTCTTCAGCGTCGCCTCGATGTGCATGTCGAGCGGATGGTCGTGCAGGCTGGCCACCGGGCCGTCGGGGTTGTGCTGGAGGCCGAGCATGATCTGCGACCGGTTGTCGGAGAGCAGGAACATCATCCGGTTGACGGTGTTGGCCGGCAGCAGGTTCTCGCGGTACATGGCGTCGAGTTCCTGGTTGATGCCCTTGAGGTTGCTCAGCCCGAGCACGCCCAGGATGGCCATCATCGCGAGGAGGACGCCCATGGTCGCCCAGATGCGGGCACGCAGCGACAACGAGCGGCGGCCGCTGGCCGGCAGCGGCCCCTTCTGTCCGGCGTTCCGGTAGGCGGCTTCGGCGGCGGCGCGGCGGGCGCTGTCGGCAGGCGTGCGCACCGACATGTAACCGGTGACCTGGCCATTCTTCTTCATGGGGACGACGAAGGCCTCGACCCAGTAGAAATCGCCATTCTTGCAGCGGTTCTTGACCAGTCCGCGCCAGGGCAGGCCGGATTTGACCGTCTGCCACAGGTCGGCGAAGGCGGCCTCGGGCATGTCAGGGTGGCGGACGACGTTGTGGTTCTTGCCGATCAGCTCCTCGCGGGAGAAGCCGCTGATATCGACGAAGGCGTCGTTGGCGTAGGTGATGATGCCCTTGAGATCGGTGCGCGAGACCAGATAGGTGTTGGCGGGGAAGTTGACTTCGCGTTGGCTGACCGGCTGATTGTTTTTCATGCGTTTTCTGGGAGTTGCAGCGAAAAATACGGCTGGAAATAGTCACTATATAACGTTGGTAATAGTTTGTGTTCGCCGTCACCTTCTCATGACAGTTTGCCGGGCCGCCAAATGCAAAAGCCCGGCATTCGCCGGGCTTTGTCGAATGATCCGGTACTCACCGGATCATTTTTCGCTTTCGTAGATGACATCGGCGCGGCGGTTCTCGGCCCAGGCTTCCTCGTTGCGGCCGAGCAGCTTGGGTTTGGCCTTGCCCCAGCTCTTGACGGCGACCTGGCCACTGCCGGCACCGTGGCCGAGCAGCGTCGCGCGCACGCTCTGCGCCCGCTTAAGGCCGAGGCGCTGGTTGTAGGCCGGGCTGCCGCGCTCGTCGGCGTGGCCTTCGATGCGCACGCGGGCGCTCGGGTGGCGCGCCAGGTAGCGGGCATGCGCCTGCAGGATCGGATCGTAGTCGGGCTTGATCGCTGCCTGGTCGAGGTCGAAGTAGACGCTGCGCTGGGTACGCAGGCCTTCCTCGTCCATCCGCATCGGGGTTTCGTCAGCCTGCTTCGCCGCCAGCGACTGCGGCGTCTGCAGTGCGGCGGGTACCGGCTCGCCGAGCAGGCCGGGGTGCACCTTGAGGGTGCCGTCCTGGGCGACCTGCCGGATTCGCGACGGATCGTCGCGGGTGGCGCAGGCGCTGAGCAGGGCGGCGAGCAGGAGGACGAGGGGCAGGTTGCGCATGATCATCGGGCGTCTGGGAAAGCGGGAGATGATATCCGCTCTGCCGCTTTCCGGCCAGTTTCGACTTGCGCCGGACTTTGCGCCAGGGCAAAAAAACCGCACCGGGGCCGGTGATATAATCGCCCACCGAATTTTGCACCTGGCGCTTCCCAGTGATCTTCACCCTAGGCATCAATCACCATTCCGCTCCGCTCGCCATTCGCGAGCGCGTGGCCTTCGGTGCGGACAAGCTGCACCACGCCCTGGCCGAACTGGCGCATGCCCGGGTGGTGCGCGAAGTTGCCATCCTGTCGACCTGCAACCGGACCGAAATCTACTGCGCCGCCGAATCGCCGCAACAGGTCATCGACTGGCTGAGTGCCTACCATCAGGTTACCCACGACGAACTGGCCCCCTTTCTCTACGTCCATGACCAGCCGTCGGCGATCCGCCATGCCTTCCGTGTCGCCTGCGGCCTCGATTCGATGGTCATCGGCGAGCCGCAGATCCTTGGTCAGGTCAAGGACGCAGTGCGCGCGGCGGAAGAGGTCGGCACCCTGGGCACCCAGCTGCACAAGCTTTTCCAGCGCGCCTTCTCGGTGGCCAAGGAAGTCCGCAGCACGACCGCGATCGGCGCCAACATCGTCTCGATGGCCGCCGCCGGCGTGCACCTCGCCGAACGCATCTTCGATTCGGTTGCCGGCCAGCGCATCCTGTTCATTGGTGCCGGCGAGATGATCGAGCTGTGCGCGGCGCACTTCTGCGCCGCCAAGCCGAAGCAGGTCACCGTCGCCAACCGCACCGTCGAGCGCGGCCGTGATCTGGCCGAGCGCTACGGCGGTTCGGCGATCCGCCTCGACGAACTGCCCGATCACCTGGCCCAGCACGACATCGTCGTTTCCTGTACCGCCAGTCCGCTGCCGATCATCGGCCTGGGCATGGCCGAACGGGCGGTCAAGGCACGCCGGCACCGGCCGATCTTCATCGTCGACCTGGCGGTGCCGCGCGACGTCGAGGAAGAGGTCGGCGAACTCGACGACGTTTTCCTGTACACCGTCGACGACCTGGCCCAGATCGTCGAAAGCGGCATGGAGTCGCGTCAGGCTGCTGTCGTCGAAGCCGAAGGCATCATCGGTCAGCGCGTCCAGGAGTTCATCGGCTGGCTGCAGGCCCGCGACACCGTGCCGGTGATCCGTGCCCTGCGCGACTCGGCCGAGCGCATCCGGCGCAACGAGCTGGAGCATGCGCTGAAGCTGCTCGGTCGCGGCGAGGCGCCGGAAAAGGTCGTCGAGCAGCTGTCGCAGCGCCTCAGCAACAAATTCCTGCACGCACCGACGAGCACCCTCAATGCTGCCGAAGGTGAGGACCGCCAGGACCTGCAGGCGGCCGTCGAGCGCCTTTTCCACCTGCGCAGCGGCGACTGAGCCGGTTCAGTCGGCGGCGTCGTCGGGGCGGTTGAGGACGATGCGGTTGCGGCCGGCGCGCTTGGCCTCGAGCAGTGCGTCGTCGGCGGCGCCGATCAGCGACGAGGCAGTCAGGTAGTCGGGCAGGGCGGCGATGCCGCAGCTGAAGGTGGTACGCAGCGTGCCCTGGGCGTGGGCGTGCGGCAGTTGCGAAAAATCCTCGCGAATCTGTTCGAGCAGCCGTTGCGCATGGGCGGGGGCGATGCCGGGCAGGGCGACGATGAATTCCTCGCCGCCGTAGCGTCCGATCAGGTCGGTGTTGCGCAGCCGGCCGCGGAGCAGCCAGGCGAGGCTGCGGATGACCTGGTCGCCGACCGGGTGGCCGTAGGTGTCGTTGACCATCTTGAAGCGGTCGATGTCGATCATTGCCACGACCAGTTCGCCATCGGGCAGGGCGCCCTGGAGCAGGCGCTCGATCTGGACCTTCGAGGTCGAGTGGTTGAGCAGGCCGGTCAGGCTGTCGTGCTGCCCTGAATAGAGCATTTCGCGGTAGCGCTCGATCTTGGTCTTGACCACCGAGGCGAGGATGATCGGGTTGACCGGCTTGGTCAGGAACTGGTCGCCACCCAGGCGCAGCGCCTCGACCTGCTGCACGATATCGGTCTCGCTCGACAGGTAGATCACCGGCAGGGCCTGGTATTCGGGAATCTGGCGCAGGGCGCTGGTGACTTCGACGCCGGTGCAGAAGGGCATGTACATGTCCATCAGGATGGCGTCCGGCCGGTATTCGGCGGCGGTCTCGAGCAGTTGCCGGGGGTCGTTGATCGCCCGGCTGTCGATGCCGTGCTGGGTCAGCGAGCGGCGGATGTGGGCGACGGCGGTCGCCGAGTCCTCGACGATCAGCACCCGGTGCATCTCCTGCTCGTGCATCTCGACCAGGTCGAGGACCCGCGACAGGACATCGCTGACCTTGTTGCCGACCGGTACGCAGGCGTCGGCGCCGGCGCGTTGCAGGAGGACGATGCTCTGCAGGTTGGAGGGCACCGACAGGCAGTAGAAATAGCTGGTCGGGAAGCGCGTGCGCAAGGCGATGATCGCGGCGATCGCCGGCGGCGGGTAGGCGCGGCCCTCGACGTCGGGGACGAAGATGATCGCCAGCGGCGGCTCGTCGCTGCCTGGCTGTTCGTCCCAGCGGATCGCCTCGGGCAGGAAGCCGAAGAAACCCAGTTGCTCGGACAGCGAAGCCGACCATGGATGGCCCTGGCGGGCGACGATGGCGACCCGGCGCGGTTTGTTCCAGGCGTCGGCGGTATTGCCCTCGGCCGTGTCGAGCACGCGCCGGGCAAGGATCGCCGGCGTTTCGTGGCGGCGGAGTTCGCCGAGGATGATGCTCAGCTTGCGCTCGATCGCGACCGCCTGGTCGAGCGGGATCGGATGCATCTCGCGATCGGCGAAGAAGGTCAGCGCGGTGTTTTCCAGTTCCTGGCAGGCGCGCACCAGGCCGGGCAGGTGCTGGCGGTGCAGTTGCTCGGTCAGGCCGTTCAGCGACAGCGTGAACTCGACGAAGAGGTCGAACTCGCCGCGCAGGCGATAACTCTCCCAGCCGCGTTCGAGGGTGGTGGCCAGGGCGAGGATGGAGTTGGGAAAGTTGGGCATCGCGTCGGACAGTTAATCGAACAATTATGCTGATGGAACGACCCCGTGGCAATCTCGGTGGATTACCGGGGGGGTAGAACTCGGTTACCATTACGCCCCTTCCATTCACGCCGGCATCGCCATGAAACCGAGCATCCGCCAAAAACTGGACCTGCTGGTCGATCGTCTCGACGAGATCGACCGCCTGCTCTCGGATCCGGGTACGGCCAGCGACATGGAGCAGTTCCGCAAGCTGTCGCGCGAACGCGCCGAACTCGAGCCGGTGATCGTTCATTTCAACGCCTTCCGCCAGGCCGAGCAGGACCTCGCCGAGGCCGAGGCGATGCGCGAGGATCCGGAAATGCGCGACTTCGCCGAAGAAGAGATTGCCGCCGCCAAGGCGCGCCTGCCCGAGCTCGAGGTCGAACTGCAGAAGCTGCTGCTGCCGAAAGACCCCAACGACGAGCGCAGCGTGCTGCTGGAAATCCGCGCCGGTACCGGCGGCGACGAATCGGCGCTGTTCGCCGGCGACCTCTTCCGCATGTACTCGCGCTACGCCGAGCGTCAGCGCTGGCAGGTCGAGGTGCTGTCGGCGAGCGAGTCGGAGCTCGGCGGTTATCGCGAAGTCATCTGCCGCATCGCCGGCTACGGCGCGTATTCGCGCCTGAAGTTCGAGTCCGGCGGTCACCGCGTCCAGCGCGTGCCGGAAACCGAGACCCAGGGCCGCATCCACACCTCGGCCTGTACCGTAGCGATCATGCCGGAAGCCGACGAGGTCGAGGACGTCAACCTCAACCCGGCCGACCTGCGCATCGACACCTTCCGCGCCTCCGGCGCCGGCGGCCAGCACATCAACAAGACCGACTCGGCGGTGCGCATCACGCACATCCCGACCGGTATCGTCGCCGAATGCCAGGACGGCCGCTCGCAGCACGCCAACAAGGCGTCGGCGATGCGCGTGCTGGCGGCACGGATCAAGGACGTGCAGGTGCGCGCCCAGCAGAGCCACATCGCCAGCACGCGCAAGAACCTGATCGGCTCCGGGGATCGCTCCGAGCGCATCCGCACCTACAACTTCCCGCAGGGGCGGATCACCGATCATCGCATCAACCTGACGCTGTACAAGATCGCCGCGATCATGGACGGCGACATGGACGAACTGCTCGGCGCGCTGGCTGCCGAACACCAGGCCGACCTGCTGGCCGAACTGGCCGAGCAGCAATGACGCTGGGCGAGGCGCTGGCCGCGGCGCGGCAGAAGATCGACCGGCTCGACGCCCGTCTGCTGCTCGAATACGCCACCGGCTGCAGCCACGCCGACCTGCTGGCGCGTCCGGAAACCCCGGTGATCGCGCCGGCCCATGCGCAGTTCGCCGAGTGGGTCGAGCGCCGTGCCGCCGGCGAACCGCTGGCCTACCTGGTCGGCGAGGCCGAATTCCGCGGTCGGGTCTTCCAGGTGTCGCCCGAGGTGCTGATTCCGCGGCCGGAAACCGAGGTCCTGATCGATCTGACGGTCGACCGCCTGAAAACGCAAAAAACCGCCCGCGTTGTCGATCTCGGCACCGGTTCCGGCATCGTCGCCATCTCGCTGGCGCTCGAATGTCCGCAGGCGCAGGTGTTTGCCGTCGACCTCTCGCCCGGGGCGCTGGCCGTCGCCCGCAACAACGCCGGCCGGCTCGGCGCCCGCGTCGACTTCCGCGAGGGCGACTGGCTGGCGCCGCTGGCCGGCGAGCGTTTCGACCTGATCGTTTCCAACCCGCCCTATGTTGCCGATGGCGACCCGCACCTGAGCCGGGACGGTCTCCCGTTCGAGCCGCAGATGGCGCTCAGTGATCTGGAAAAGGGCGGCAACGGCCTGGCCTGCATCCGCCGCATCGTCGCTGCCGCGCCCGCCTTCCTCAACCCCGGCGGCTGGCTGTTGTTCGAGCACGGCTACGACCAGGGCGAGGCCAGCCGGAACTTATTGACCGGCGCCGGGTTCAAAGGCGCATTCACCCATCCCGACCTCGCCGGCACCGATCGCGTGTCCGGCGGCCAACTGTAAGCCTCTGGAGCCAGCATGTCCGACGTTCAGCAACGCATCCACGAAACCGTCACCAACAACCCGGTCGTCCTCTACATGAAGGGCGACGCGCGCTTCCCGCAGTGCGGCTTCTCGGCCGCCGTCGTCCAGGTGCTCAAGCTGTGCGGCGTCACCGACTTCGTCACGGTCAACGTGCTCGCCGACGAGGAAATCCGCCAGGGCGTCAAGGAATACGCCAACTGGCCGACCATTCCGCAGCTCTACATCAAGGGCGAATTCATCGGCGGCTGCGACATCGTCAAGGAAATGTACCAGTCCGGCGAACTGCAACCGCTGCTGGCCGACATCGCCAAGCCCTGAGGCGCCCCGCCTTGTCCGGAAAGGCCGCCCGCGGGCGGCCTTTTTCGTCAACCCTTGCGGCTGATCCGCCCGAGGATGGCTTCGGGGATGTTCTTCAGCGCCAGCACCCGGTCGACCGCGCCCAGCTTGACCGCTTCCTTGGGCATGCCGTAAACCACGCAGCTGTCCTCGTCCTGGCCGACCGTCCAGGCGCCGGCGTCGTGCATCTCCTTGAGCCCCTTGGCGCCGTCGTCACCCATGCCGGTCATGATGATGCCGACCGCATTGCGCCCGGCGAAGCGGGCCGCCGAGCGGAACAGGACGTCGACCGACGGGCAGTGGCGGCTGACCGGCGGCCCCTCGACGACATCGACCGCGTACTGCGCGCCATTGCGGCGCAGCATCATGTGCTTGCCGCCGGGGGCGATCAGGGCGCGCCCGGCCATCACCCGGTCGCCGTGTGCCGCTTCCTTGACCTCGATCTGGCAGAGGCTGTTCAGCCGCTGGGCGAAGGCCGCGGTGAATTTCTCCGGCATGTGCTGGACGATGACCAGTCCCGGGCAGACGCGGGGCAGGGCGGTGAGCACCACTTCCAGGGCCTGCGTGCCGCCGGTCGAGGTACCGATGGCGACGATGTTCTCGGTGGTCTGGGCCATCGCCTGGCTGTGGTCGGCCGGGGCCAGCATGACGTCGGCCGAGAGCTTGGCCGGGCCGGGGCCGAGCGGCGCCAGCGGGCGCGCCGGGCCGAGGCGCTTGAGGTTGGCCTTGGCAGCGGCACGGATGGCATGGATCAGTTCGCCGGCGCTTTCGAGCAGGAACTGGCGCAGCGCGGTCGTCGGCTTGGTGACGATGGCGAAGGCGCCGGCGGCGAGCACCTGCATCGCGGTTTCCGAGCCGCGTTCGGTCAGCGTCGAGCAGATGATCACCGGCGTCGGGCGCGTGCTCATGATCTTCTTGAGGAAGGTCACGCCGTCCATGCGCGGCATCTCGACGTCGAGCACGATGACGTCGGGCCAGGTCTTCTGCATTTTCTCGAGGGCGAAGATCGGGTCGGGGGCGGTGGCGATCACCTCGATGCCGGCGTCCTCGCCGAGGCTGGCCGAGAGGACCTGGCGGACGACGGCGGAGTCGTCGACGATCATTACCTTGATGGTTTGCATGCTGTGCTTGCTCCTGAGTCAGCCTGGTCTGCGACCAGGGTCGAATGCCTGAGATGGACGTGGCCGCTCCAGATGTCGAAGAGCAGGTGGCGATGGCCGTAGCCTTCGACATGCCCGCCGACGCAGGTCAGGCAATGGTTCTGCAGCAGCGCCAGGGCGGCCTCGACATTTTTCTTGCCGATGTGCCGGTCGTTGCGCCGGGTCAGTTCGGGAAACATGTTGCCGCCGCCGAAGATGCGCAGGCGAAAACTGGCCGGGGTCAGGCCGTGGCGGCGGATTTCGTCGAGCATCAGCTGCATCGCCTCGTCGGCATAGCGTCCGTCCGGCGATGCGCCGCCGCGGCAGCCGCGGCTGGGCAGCATGAAATGGCTCATGCCGCCGACCAGTTCCTGCGGATGCCAGAAGACCAGCGAGACGCACGAACCGAGCACGGTGCGCAGGCGCGTGTAGCGGTCGCCGAAATGGAGTTCGCCGGGCTGCAGGAAATACTCGATGACACCGTCGGGCTTACGCATCGGGTTTGCGGTAGATCGAAGGACGGACCGGCTTCAGTGCGTCGGTGATGCCGTTCAGGTTTTCCGAATGGCTGATCATGAAGTGGCCGCCGGGCTTGAGCATCGGCAGGAGGCGGCGGACGACCTGCTGCTTGGTCTCGATGTCGAAGTAGATCATCACGTTACGCAGGAAGATGACATCGAAGATGCCGAGGTTGGGCAGGGCGTTGTTCAGGTTGATCTGGCGAAAACCGATCCGCTCGCGCAGCGCCGGATTGATCAGCACGCTGCCCTCGTGGGCGCCGATGCCGCGCAGGCAGTGCTTGTGCAGCAGGGGGCGGGGGATGCCGTCGCAATCGGCAAGCGGGTAGAGGCCGCCGGCCGCTTCCTTGAGGACACGGGTGCTCAGGTCGGAGGCGACGATTTCCCAGGGACGCTGCAGGCCGAGGCTTTCGGCGAGCACCATGGCAATCGTGTAGGGCTCCTCGCCGCTCGAGCAGGCGGCGCTCCAGACGCGGAACGGGCTGCGTCCGACGGCGCCGGGCAGGACCTGGTCGCGCAGGAAATCGAAGTGCTTCGGCTCGCGGAAGAAGTAGGTCTCGTTGGTGGTCAGCAGGTCGATGGCGTGCTGCATCTCCTGAGCGTTTCCCTGGACCCGCCGGAAATACTCGCTGTAGCTGCCGATCTCCAGCTGGCGCAGGCGCTTCGACAGGCGCCCGGCGACCAGCGGCTTCTTGGCATCGCCCAGGCTGATTCCCGCCTGCTTGTAGATCAGGCTGCGGAACAGCTGGAACTCCTTGTCGCTGAGTACGGCCGGCGCGCCGGAATTTTCCTGGGCCACGATCCGCTCCCGCTCAGCCTGCCGCCAGCGCCGGTTCGGGGCGTTCGGCGAAGGCCGACAAGGTGGCCAGCTCGTCGACCGAGAGCACGCGTCCCATGTCGAGCAGGATCACGAAGCGGCCGGCGATCTTGCCCATGCCGGAAATGAAGTCGGCGCGAATGCGCGCGCCGAAAGCCGGCGGCGGCTCGATTTCGGCCTGCGGGATCTCGAGGACCTCGCTCACCGTATCGACGACGATACCGATGACCTGGTGGTCGTCGGCGGCGCCGAGTTCGATGATCACGATGCAGGTGCGCCGGGTGACCTCGGTGGCCGGCGCGCCGAAGCGCGCCTTCAGGTCGATCACCGGCACCACCGCGCCGCGCAGGTTGATGACGCCGCGAATGCTGGGCGGCATCATCGGCACGGTGGTGATCTGGCCGAATTCGATGATTTCCTTGACGCTCAGGGTCTCGACGGCAAACATCTCGCCGCCGAGGGTGAAGGTCAGGTACTGGCGCGGCTCGGCCGGCTGTGCCGCGGTTGCAGTGGGCGCGGGCGAATGCATGGCTCAGCCCTCGAACTGGACGAAATCGGCATGGCTGAACACCGCCGCCTTGCCCTTGCCCCTGGCCGGCGATTCCTGACGCAGCGCGCGGCTGCCGGTGTCGCGCGGACCGGTGTTGCCGACCCGGAAGAAGGACATCACCTGGGTCAGGCTTTCCGCCTGCGAGCTCATCTCCTCGGCGGTGGCAGCCAGTTCTTCAGAGGACGACGCGTTCTGCTGGGTGGCCTGGCTGAGCTGGGCCATCGCGGCGTTGATCTGGCCGACACCGGAGCTTTGCTCGTCGGAGGCCGAGGTGATTTCCTGGACCAGGTCGGAGGTCTTGGTGATGGTCGGGATGATCACCTCGAACAGGTCGCCGGCGCGCTCGGCCAGGGCCACGCTGCTCTTGGCGGTTTCGCTGATTTCCTGGGCGGCGATCTGGCTGCGCTCGGCCAGCTTGCGCACTTCGGCGGCGACCACCGCGAAGCCCTTGCCGTGCTCGCCGGCGCGGGCCGCTTCGATGGCGGCGTTGAGGGCGAGCAGGTTGGTCTGGTAGGCGATGTCGTCGACGATGCCGATCTTGTCGGCGATGCTCTTCATCGCGGTGACCGTCGAGCGCACCGCTTCGCCGCCCTCGACGGCTTCCTTGGCGGCCTTGCTGGCCATGCCGTCGGTGAGCTTGGCGTTGTCGCTGTTCTGGGTCACCGAGGCGGCCATTTCTTCCATCGAGGCCGAGGTTTCCTCGACCGACGCAGCCTGCTCGGAAGACGATTGCGACAGGCTCTGGGCGGTCGCCGACACTTCTTCCGAGGCGCTGGCCAGGGATTCGGCGGTGGCGCGGACTTCGGCGATGGTCGCCGTCAGCCGTTCGGCCATGTTGCGCAGGTTGAAGAGCAGGCTGCTGCTGTCGCCCGGCTTGGTGTCGACGCGGACGGTCAGGTCGCCTTCCGCCATCGATCGGAGAACGTTAGCAGCGTAATCCGGTTCGCCGCCCAGCTGGCGCATCAGGCTGCGGGTGATCAGCAGGCCGATCAGGCTGACCGCGACCAGCGTGATCAGACCGGTGATGACGGATATCCATGTGGCGTTGGTTTCGGTGGTCAGGGCCTCCTCGGCGGCCTTCTTGCCGAGTTCGGCGTTGTACTGGCGATGCTCCTCGAAGGCATCCCACATGCGACTCATCACACGCTGGTTGGCTATCACCAGATCGCGCGCTTCTTCCATCTTGTTGGCCCGCGAGAGGATCAGGACCTTCTCGCGCAACTGGTCGAAATCGGCCAGGGCGGCACGGTCCGCCGCCAGCAGGCTGCGGTCCTTGTCGTCGCTGAGCAGCGTTTCGTAAACCTTGAGCGCTTCATCGATATCCTTGCGGTAGCTGTTCATTCGTTCCTCGATGCCAGCCATCACCTTGTCGTCGGAGGCGGCAATGTGCTGCCAAAGTTGGGTGCGCATCGCCGCCATCGGCGCGAATGCATGGTCGATGGCGATCAGGCTGGGGACGGTGTTGGCGTTGCCGTAGTTGGCCGAATCGAACACCCGGTTCATCTGGGTCAGGCCGAGCGCGGCGAGGAGGACGATGCCCAGTGCTGCCGAGAGCACGAGGAAGAGCATTTTTTTGGTGACGGTCATGATGGGTCTCCGTGGAGGAAGGGGCGCCGCTGGCGGCGTGCAATGATGGAAAGGGCTGCTGGGGGGGGCTGGCTCAGGTACTGCCGGTGGTGCATGTTTCGGTGCTGCCGGCTGCTGCCGGCTGGCTTTGCCGGGTGACCTGCCTGACCAGGCCCGGGATGTCGAGGATCAGCGCGACTTCGCCGCTGCCCAGGATGGTCGAACCGCCGATGCCGCGGATCTGGCTGAAGACCTTGCCGAGCGGCTTGATCACGGTCTGGAACTCGCCCATCAGGCGATCGACGACGAGGCCGGCGCGTTGTCCGGCGTACTGGACGACAACGATGTTCTCGCGGACGGGCGGCGGGGCGTCGATTTCGAACTGCTCGCGCAGGCGGATGAAGGGCAGCACGCCGCCGCGCAGGTTCAGGTAGTTGGCACTGTCATGCCGTGGGTCGAGGTTGTTCGGCAGTTCGATGCACTCGAGCACCATGTCGAGCGGCAGCACGTAGGCGGCGTTGCCGACGCCGACCATGAAGCCGTCGATGATCGCCAGCGTCAGCGGCAGGCGGATGCGTACCGTGGTGCCGACGCCCTCGACGCTTTCGATGTCGACGGTGCCGCGCAGCGCCATGATGTTGCGCTTGACCACGTCCATGCCGACGCCGCGGCCGGAGAGCTTGCTCACCTGTTCGGCGGTGGAGAAGCCCGGCTCGAAGACGAGGTTGAAGATTTCCTTGTCGGACAGGACCTGGCTCTCGCCGATCAGGCCGCGTTCGATCGCCTTCCTGAGGATCCGTTCCTTGTTCAGGCCGCCGCCGTCGTCGCTGACTTCGATGACGATGCTGCCGGATTCGTGGAAGGCGTTGAGCCGGAGTTGCCCGGTCGCCGGCTTGCCCCGTGCCAGGCGGACCTCGGCGGGTTCGATGCCGTGATCCATCGAATTGCGGACGATGTGGGTCAGCGGGTCGCCGATCTTCTCGACGACGGTCTTGTCGAGTTCGGTATCGCCGCCGCGGATGTCGAGCGCGATGTCCTTGCCGATTTCCTTGGCGACGTCCCTGACCACCCGCCGGAAACGGTTGAAGGTGGCGCCGATCTGCACCATGCGCAGGGTCAGTGCCGAGTCGCGGACGTCCTCGACCAGCCGCGAGACCAGGGTCGTCGCCTCGATCAGCGCCGGCAGCTTGGAGTTGCGTGCGACCATGCTGGCGCCGGCGCCGGCGATGATCAGTTCGCCGACCAGGTTGATCAGTTGGTCGAGCTTGCCGGCATCGACCCGGATCAGGCTGTTTTCGGCGGTGCGGGTTTCCTTCGCCGAGTTTTCGGCCGGTTCGCTGCCGCCGGCTTCGGCTTCGACCGCGGCCTCGCTCGTCGGCGCCTCGGCGTCGAGGGCGGCCACTTCGGCGGCGCTCAGGCTGCCCAGGGCGAGCAGGATGTCGCGCATGCCGACATCCTTGTCCAGGGCTTCGAGCATCCGGCGGTAGTCGTCGAGCGGTGCGTGCGGCGCCAGCAGGTGGATCAGGCAGTCGTCGCGGATGAACTCGAAGGCGCCGTCGATGTCCGTCGCCGCCCTGTCGCTGGCGAAGGCGATCTCGAAGCCGAGGTAGCAGGCCTCCGGGTCGATTTCGGCGAGCATCGGGGTGGCGTCGGTGATGCTGCGGATGGCGCTGATTTCGCCCAGCGTTGCCAGGTAGCGCAGGATCGAGGCCGGGTCCATGCCATGACGCAGGACATCCGGGCCGAAGCGCAGGGAAATGTGCCAGCGCGGCGAGTCGACCGTGCACTGCCCGGTATGGGCTGCCGGTACCTCGGCGCGTACCGTCGCCGGGCTGGCATGCGCGGTCGCGAGATAGGCTTCCAGCTGCTCGAGCAGGGCCTGGCCGCCGGCCTTGACCGTGGCGTCCGGGCTGCCCTGGGCGGCCAGCAGTTCGATCAGCTGTCCGAGGTGGTCGCCGGCTTGCAGCAGCAGGGCGCCGAGGCCCGGGTCGAGCGCGATTTCGTTGTTGCGGACGCGGTCGAGCACGCTCTCGGCAACGTGGGTGAAGGCGACGATGTGGTCGAGCCCGAACAGGCCGGCACTGCCCTTGATGGTGTGGGCGGCGCGGAAGATGGCATTGATCGTTTCCGGGTCGTTCGGCCGGCTTTCCATGTCGAGCAGGGCTTCTTCCATCTGCAGCAGCAGTTCCCGGCTTTCGGCGATGAAGGTCTGCAGGGGGTCGTCGTGTTCGGTGCTCATTGTCCGCTCTCGCTTTCCTGGTCAAGTGCGTCGGTCGTCAGTTGCGCGTCGAGGCGGAGCAGATCGAACAGTCCGCGGACCGCGGCGCTCGGATTCGCCAGCTCGAGCTGGCGGCCTTCGCCGCTGGCCTGGCGCTTGGCCGCCAGCAGCAGTTGCAGGCCGGCGCTGTCGATTTCGGCGACCTCGGCGAGTTGCAGCCGGAGGTCGTCGGTGCCGGCCATTTCGCCGATCAGGCGGTCGCGCCATTCGCTGGCGGTATAGATCGTCAGTTCGCCGCTGACGGTGATGTCACGGCTGCTGCGGGCGGATTCGTTCATGATCGCTCCTCCTCGGGTGGGGTTCAGGGCAGGATCAGCTTGCCGACCGCGGTCAGCATCTGCGCCGGCTGGAAGGGCTTGACCACCCAGGCCTTGGCGCCGGCGGCCTGGCCGGCCTGCTTCTTGGCGTCGCCGGCCTCGGTGGTGAGCATGATCACCGGGGTGAACTTGTAGGCCGGCAGTTGCTTGCTTTCCTTGACGAACGTGATGCCGTCCATGTTGGGCATGTTCACGTCGCTGATGATCAGGTGGATCTTGCGACCGTCGAGTTTCTTCAATCCGTCGACGCCGTCGCATGCCTCGATCACGTCGTAGCCGGCGCCCTTGAGGGCGATGCTGACGACTTGCCGCAGCGACGCGGAGTCATCGACGATCAGGATGGTCTTGGCCATGGTTTTCTCCGTCATTCAAAAAAAGGTGATGTCGTCGGCGTCGGAGCCCTGGTTGGCGCCGCCGCCGGCATGCAGGCGGTGCTGCTCCGGGGTGGTGAATTGCCGGGCCATGTCGTTCAACCAGGCAGAGGCGTCGAGCTGGCCGGCCGGACGTCCGGCGGCAACCTCGCCGCTGGCCAGCCGCAGGCGTTCCTCGAGCTGGCGCAAGTCGATGCGGACATGGTCGAGAATCTGGCCGACCCGGTCCTGGAACTGCAGGGCGACCAGCACGTCGCCGATTTCATGGCCGATGTGTTCGCCCTGGCGGGTCAGGGCACTGGCGTTGTCGACCAGGACCTCGGCGGCATCGCGGAAGCGCGTCACGACCTCGCCGATATGGGTGCCGGCGTCGTCGATCAGGCGCAGCTCCTCTGCGGCGTACTGCTGCGAACTGGCCAGCGTCGTGCCGATGCCTTGATTGACGACGGCGACGGTCTCCGCGATCTTGCGGCCGGTCTCGCCGGAGAGCGACGACAGCTTGCGTACCTCGTCGGCGACGACGGCGAAGCCGCGGCCGGCTTCGCCGGCCCGGGCCGCTTCGATGGCGGCGTTGAGGGCGAGCAGGTTGGTCTGCTTGGCGATTTCGCCGACATCGCGGGCCATCGATTCGAGTTCGCTGGTCATCGCTGAAAGTTCGCGCACCTGCTGCAGCAAGGCATCCTTGTTGGCCAGCGTGCCTTGCAGGCTGGCGATGATCCCGTTCAATTCGGCTTCGCTGTCGGCCAGCAGGCTGACCAGATCGACCCCCTCGCCCGAGCGGGCCGAGGCGACGGCCTTCTGGACGCCTTCGGAGAGGCTGGCGAAGCGCTGGCTGAGCGCGGTGATCGATTCCTCGGTCTGGCGGTGCACGATGTCGATCTGGCTGGCCCAGAGCGGCAGGACTTCGACGCACAGTTCATCGAGCCCCTGCAGGCGGGCAGCGACGGTCGCTTCGCGGGTCGCCTGCTGCGCGGCCTGCAATGCTTCGTCCCAGGCAGCGCGCTGGCGTGTGTCGGCATGGCGCAGCCAGGCCGCCCCGATGACCGTTGCCAGAATCATGACGGCGATGCCGCCGAGCGCCGGTAGCGTCCACCCGAAGCCGTAAAGGCCGATCGCGCAGCCGGCCAGCAGGGGAAGCGCCAGCGGGGCGAGGGGGCGCGTTTGCGGGGCAGTCATGCTTTTCTCCGATGGTTCTGGCGCCCCTGGCGGAAGGCGCGGATCAGTCCCTGCATCTCGTCGCGCGCCGGCGGCTTGCCGAGCAGGACGAATTCGCCGGGCAGGTGCCGGCATTGGTCGGCGATGGCGGCAGGGTCGCTGGCCAGGGCGATGAGCAGGGTGCCGCCGCGCGGACGGTCGCCCTGGTGGTCGCCGAGCGCGGCGAGATCGAGCCCGTCGATGTCGGCAATGACCACGTCCGGCGTTTCGTCGCCGAGGCTGAGCAGGCTTTCGAAGGCGTTCTGGGAGAGCTGGACCTTGCATTCCGGGAACAGCTCGCGCAGCACTTCGCCGAGTGCTTCGCGTTCCGCCTGGTTGCCTTCGATGATCAGGATGGCGAGACGACGGTCGTCGTGCGCGCCGTCGTTGTCGTGCCGCGCGTCGAGAACCTGGTTGATCGAACTGCGCAGGATGCGGCGATGTCCCCCCGGCGTCTTCCAGGCTTCGAGCATGCCGTTCTCGACCCAGAGCTGGGCAGCGCGCACGCTGATGCCGAGCAATCTGGCGGCTTCAGTGGTGGAGCAGGTATCGGGAATGGAGTTTGGCGTTTTCATGGCATCTGCTGAGGTTTTTGCAGATATTGCCAGATTTGTAGTTGTTGTCAACTAATTTGTTTTATTTGTTGTTTGGTTGTTAATTTTGCTGTTTGTGGTTTTTGAGCGCCCAAAGAAAAACCCGCCTGGCGGCGGGTTTTCGGGGCGGGAGGAGGGGCTCAGGCTTCGGCGACCTGGAACTCGATGGTCGGTCCGTCCATGACCACTTCCTTGACGGCACAGTGGGCGATGCTTTCGAGGATCGCCGCCTTCTGCCCGGCGGTGAATTGTTCCGGGAAGCGCACTTCGGTCTTGAACCTGGCCAGCGTCAGCGGTCCCTTGGGCCCGGCGAAGGGCTTGCAGTCGATGGCGATGCCTTCGGCCGAGATGCCGAGTTCCTTGCACGCCTTCTTGGCATAGACGGCGGCACAGGCGGCCAGGGTGGCGTAGAAGCCCTCGAGCGGGTTCATCAGGCTGCCGTTGAGGGCGAAGGTGGTTTCGTGCTTGCCGGTGCTGACCTTGATCAGGGGCGTGCTGTCGACGACGGTGCTGTACATGCTGTTCTGCCTTGGGTTATTGATATCCGCTTATATATTAAACCTCTAATATGGTGCGGCGCAACAAGGCCTGCCGCCGGCCGTGGCCGGCGGCGGTCGATCAGCCGAGGCGCTTGCGGGCGCGGACGATGGCGGCGCGGACCTGGTCCGGCGCCGTGCCGCCGATGTGATTGCGCGAGGCCAGCGAGCCTTCCACGGTCAACACCGAAAAAACGTCATTTTCGATCAGCGGCGAGAACTGCTGCAGTTCTTCCAGCGTCAGCTGCGGCAGGTCGACGCCCTTGAACTCGGCCGCCTTGACAGCATGGCCGACGGCTTCATGGGCGTCGCGGAAGGGCAGGCCCTTCTTGGTCAGGTAGTCGGCGAGGTCGGTGGCGGTGGCGAAACCCTGGGTCAGCGCGGCCTTCATGTTGTCGGCGCGCACCGTGATGCCGCCGGCCATGTCGGCGAAGATGCGCAGCGTGTCGGTGACGGTGTCGACGGCATCGAACAGCGGTTCCTTGTCTTCCTGGTTGTCCTTGTTGTAGGCCAGCGGCTGCGACTTCATCAGGGTGAGCAGGCTCATCAACTGGCCATAGACGCGGCCGGTCTTGCCGCGGGCCAGTTCCGGCACGTCCGGGTTCTTCTTCTGCGGCATGATCGACGAGCCGGTGCAGAAGCGGTCGGCGATCTGGATGAAGCCGACGCGCGGGCTCATCCACATCACCAGCTCTTCCGACAGGCGGCTGATGTGCATCATGAGCAGGGCGCAGGCCGAGGTGAATTCGATGGCGAAGTCACGATCCGAGACGGCATCGAGCGAGTTCTCGCAGACGCCTTCGAAGCCCAGTTGCTCGGCGACGAATTCACGGTCGATCGGGTAGGTGGTGCCGGCCAGTGCGGCCGAACCGAGCGGCAGGCGGGCGACGCGCTTGCGGCAGTCGGCGAAGCGCTCGCTGTCGCGGCCGAACATCTCGAAATAGGCCAGCATGTGGTGGCCGAAGGTCACCGGCTGGGCGACCTGCAGATGCGTGAAGCCGGGCATCGGCGTCGCCGCTTCCTTTTCGGCCAGGTCGACCAGCGCGCTGCGGAAGGCCTTCAGCAGCAGCTGGATGTCGTCGATCGCGTCGCGCAGGTAGAGGCGGATGTCGGTCGCCACCTGGTCGTTGCGCGAGCGGCCGGTGTGCAGGCGCTTGCCGGCGTCGCCGACCAGCGCAGTGAGGCGCTTCTCGATATTGAGGTGCACGTCTTCCAGGTCGAGCGACCATTCGAACTTGCCCGATTCGATCTCTTCGGTGACGATGGCCATGCCGCGCTCGATGTCGGCCAGGTCGGCGGCGGCGATGATGCCCTGTTTGGCGAGCATGCGCGCGTGCGCCAGCGAACCGCGGATGTCCTGGCGCCACATGCGCTGGTCGAAGTCGACCGAGGCCGTGTAGCGTTTGACGAGATCGGAGACCGGCTCGGAGAAGCGGCCGGCCCAGGTGTATTGATTGGCGTTGGAAGTCATGACTGTGGTCTAGAATTGGGCAGATCGGCGACGAATTTCAGGGAAACCCGCACGAAGATGACAAGTATACGGCACTTTCCGGCCACTCACCCCTTGCCCGACTGGCGCAATTTCGGGGTCATGCTGCGCGTGCTGCTCGGGGTCAATGCGCTGGCCGCGCTGGCGGCGCTGGTGCGGGCCCCCGACCTGGCCGGCTGGCCGGCACAGTTCATCGACCTGGCTTCGGTCGTCGAGCCGCTGATGCTGATCGGCCTCGGCCTCCTGTCGCTGGTCCGCGACCAGCTGTGGCGCCTGCGCCTGCGCAGCGGCCAGGCCTGTGTGCTCGGGCTGGCGGCGAGCCTGGCGGCGGCGCTCTACGGCTACGCCTGGTCGCTCGCCCTGGTTGACGGCGGCGGCGTGCTGCGCGGCGTGCTGCTGGCCGTGGCGACGACGGCTTTGCTGCTGCTTTACTTCGAACTGCGCGCCCGGGCCTTGTCGCCGGCCCAGGCCGAGGCGCGGCTGGCGGCGCTGAACGCGCGGATCCGGCCGCATTTCCTGTTCAACTCGCTGAACGCGGTGCTCTCGCTGATCCGTGCCCGGCCGCAGCAGGCCGAGGCGGCGCTCGAATCGCTGTCCGACCTGTTCCGCGCGGCGATGCGCGATCCGGCCGAGCTGGTCAGCCTTGCCGACGAGATCGCGCTCGGTCGCCAGTACCTCGAGCTCGAGCAATTGCGCCTGGGCGAGCGTCTGACGGTCGACTGGCAAATTGGCCAAATTTCCCTGGGCCTGCCGATCCCGCCGCTGATGCTGCAGCCGCTGCTGGAAAATGCCGTCTATCACGGCATCGAACCGTCGCCGAGCGGCGGCACGATCCGCATCGAGATCGCCCGGCGTGGCGACGAACTGGAAATCCGCATCGCCAATCCGACCGCCGGTCGGCCGGCGCATGCCGTCGGCAACCAGATGGCGCTGGCCAACATCCGCGAGCGGCTGGCGCTGTATTACGATCTCGAGGCGCGGCTCGAGAGCGAAGTCGCCGATCACCGCTACGAGGTCCGCATCGTCCTGCCATGCCAACGCAAGCACCGCTGAAGCTCCTGCTCGTCGACGACGAGCCGCTCGCCCGCGAGCGGCTGCGCGCGCTGCTCGGCGACATCGCCGGCCAGTGCCCGGTGGCGATCGCCGGCGAGGCCGGCAACGGCCTGCAGGCGCTCGAGTTCCTGCGCAGCCAGGCGGTCGACGTGGTCCTTTCCGACATCCGCATGCCCGGCATGGACGGCATCGAACTGGCCAGCCACCTCGGCCGCCTGGCCCATCCGCCGGCGGTGATCTTCACCACGGCCTACGACAACTATGCGGTCCAGGCTTTCGACCTCAACGCCGTCGACTACCTGATGAAGCCGGTGCGCGCGCAGCGCCTGCTCGCCGCGCTGCAGAAGCTGCCCGAGCGGCCGCCGGCGGCCGGTCTGCTGGCCGGCATCGGCCTGACCGTGCGCGGCGGCGGTCGCAGTCATCTCTCCTGCCACGAGCGCGGCCGCCTGCTGCTGGTGCCGGTGGCCGAAGTGCTCTACTTCAAGGCCGATCTCAAATATGTGACGGCGCGCACCGTCGACCGTGAATACCTGCTCGACGAATCGCTGACCCAGCTTGAACAGGAATTCCCCGAGCGTTTCCTGCGCCTGCACCGGGCGGTGCTGGTGGCGCGGACGGCCCTGGCCGGCTTCGAGAAGGCCGCCGGCGACGATGCCGAGGCCTATGGCTGGGCCCTGCTGCGCGGGGTGCCGGAGCGTCTGCCGGTGAGCCGTCGTCAGTGGGCGGCGGCGCGCGGCGAGCTGACCGGTTAGGCGCTGCTCAGCGCCTGTGCCGGGGTGCCTGAGGCGGCGGTCGGCAAGGGCCGCGGCGCGGCGCGGCGGGGAACGCCTTCGTCGTCGAGCAGGCGGCCGATGCGGAAGAACACTTCGTGGCGCGAAAATGGCTTTTTCATGAAATCGTCGGCGCCGATGCGGGTGCCGAAGAACTGCTCCATCGCCTGCTCGTTGCCGCTCATCATGATCACCGGCGTGTCGCGCGTCGCTGCGTCGCGGCGGATCGCGCGCAGCGCCGCGAAACCGTTCATGCCGGGCAGCATGATGTCGAGGAAGACGAGGTCGGGGCGCTTCTCGCGCAGCGCGACCAGGCCGCTTTCGGCGTCCAGGCACTCGATGGTTTCGTAGCCGGCCGAGCGCAGGAACTTGCGCAGCACGGCAAGCACCGTTTTCGAATCGTCGATGATCAGCACCTGGGTGCCGATGCGCGCATCGACGCGCGGCTGCTGGCGCCTTTCTTCGGCGGCTTCGGCAGCCGCCGGCGTGGCCGCGGGTTGCGGCACCGTCACCGGCGCCGATCGGCCGAACAGGGCCTTGATCTGGTCGAAGATACCCATTGCTGCTTTCTCCGTAGTCACTGGCGCTTGTTTGCGCTCGTCGCGGGGCAATGCGGTATGGCCCCGGGGTGGTTCAATGCCGATCGCATTTGACCACGCCCGGGGGGTGATTGCCACATTTTTTTTAGGGTTGATCGCCTCCGCCGAGCGCGCGCGTCACCACTTCGAGCACGTCGCGCGACAGGCCGGCGTGATCGCGGATGCGTTCGAGCGCGGCGCGGGCGTGGGCCTGGCGGCCGGCGTCGAACTTGGTCCAGCGGTCGAAGCTGCGCGCCAGGCGTGAGGCGACCTGCGGATTGCGGTCGTGCAGCGCCAGTATCTGCTCGGCCATGAAGGCGTAACCGCTGCCGTCGGCGGCGTTGAAGCGGACCAGGTTGGCACCGAAGGCGCGGATCAGCGCGTAGATCTTGTTCGGGTTGCCGAGATCGAAGGCCGGGTGGGAGGTCAGTGCCTTCACTGTGGCCAGCGTGTCCGGCCGGCGGCTGGTCGATTGCGCCTGCAGCCACTTGTCGACGACCAGCGCCTCGTCCTTCCATTGGGCGTAGAAGTCGGCGAGTGCCTGTTCGCGCTGCGGGCAGGCGGCGGCATTGACGTTGGCCAGCGCGGCGAGTGCCGCGAACTGGTCGGTCATGTTGTCGGCCGTCCTGAACTGCTGCAGCGCGAGTTGGCGCACGGCCAGCGTGTCGAGTTCGAGCAGGTAGGACAGGCAGAGATTGCGCAGGGCGCGACGGCCGGCCTGCTCGCTGCTCGGCGCGTAGGCTTCCTGCACGGTCAACCCGGCATAAAGCCCGGAAAACTCGCCTTCGAGCTGTTCGGCGAGATGGCGGCGCAGGCCGTTGCGGGCGGCGTGCAGGGCATCCGGATCGACCACGCTCATCAGTTCGGCGAGCGTCGTTTCGCCGGGCAGGGTCAGGGCTTCGGCAACGAAGGCGGCGCCGCGCTGGGCCTGCGTCTGCAGCAGCTTGCGCGCAGCGTCGACGAAGCTGGCGGGCCAGGTTGGTGTGCGGCCGGCGGCGATGGCTGCGGCGGCGTCGAGGATCAACTGCGTCGCCAGGCGCTGGCCGGCTTCCCAGGCGTTGAACGGGTCGGATTCATGCGCCAGCAGCACGGTCAGCTGTTCCGGCGTGTAGTCGAAATCGAGATAGACCGGCGCCGAGAAGTCGCGCAGCAGCGACGGCACAGGCTCGCCGGCAATGCCTTCGAAAACGAAGGATTGCGTCGTCGCCGTCAGTTGCAGCAGGCGCTCGCTGCCCGGCAGCAGGCTGCCGTCCTCGGCGAACAGCGCGACGCGCAGCGGGATCAGGTAGGGCGCATCGTCGCTGGCGCGCGGGTTGGCCTGCGTGCAGGTCAGCGTGTAGGTTTTGGTTTCTGCGTCAAAAAAGCCGTCGACCGTGACGCGCGGCGTGCCCGGCTGCTTGTACCAGCGCATGAACTGCGTGAAGTCGAAGCCGGAGGCGGCGGCCATTGCCGCGACGAAATCCTCGCAGGTCACGGCCTGGCCGTCGTGGCGGCGGAAGTATTCGTCCATGCCGGCGCTGAAGCCGTCGCGGCCGATCAGCGTCTGGATCATGCGGATGACTTCGGCGCCCTTTTCATAGACGGTGGCGGTGTAGAAATTGTTGATTTCCACGAAGCTCTCCGGGCGGATCGGGTGCGCCATCGGGCCGGCGTCTTCCGGGAACTGCGCGGCGCGCAGGCCGCGTACCTCGCGGATGCGGGCGGTCTGGCGGTTGTGCAGGTCGGCGCCGAATTCCTGGTCGCGGAACACGGTCAGCCCTTCCTTCAGCGAGAGCTGGAACCAGTCGCGGCAGGTGACGCGGTTGCCGGTCCAGTTGTGGAAATACTCGTGCGCGACGACGCGGTCGATGTTCTCGAAATCGACGTCGGTGGCGACATCCGGGCGGGCCAGCACATACTTGGTGTTGAAGATGTTGAGGCCCTTGTTTTCCATGGCGCCCATGTTGAAGTCGCCGACGGCGACGATCATGTAGTGGTCGAGGTCGCATTCGAGGCCGAAGCGTTCTTCGTCCCACTTCATGGATTTCTGCAGCGCCGCCATCGCGTGCGGACACTGGTCGAGCTTGCCCGGCTCGACGTAGATGGCGAGCTGGACGTCACGGCCGGAGGCGGTGCGGAAGCTGTCGCGCAGCACGTCGAGCTTGCCGGCGACCAGCGCGAACAGGTAGGCGGGCTTACGGAACGGATCGGCCCATTTCGCCCAGTGGCGGCCGTCGGCTTCCTCGCCGCTGGCCACCGGGTTGCCGTTGGCGAGCAGGACCGGATAGGTCGCCTGGTCGGCGTGCAGCGTCACCGTGTAGGTCGCCATCACGTCCGGGCGGTCGAGGAACCAGGTGATGCGGCGGAAACCCTGCGCCTCGCATTGCGTGAAATAACCGTCCTTGGAACGGTACATGCCGGACAGGCGGGTGTTGCCGTCGGGCTGGATGCGGACGACGGTGCGCAGCGTGAAGGCGTCGGGCAGGCCGTCGACGGTCAGGCGGGTCGGCGTCGCGGAAAATGCCGTTTTCTTGCCGTCGACCGTCAGATCCAGGGTTTCCAGCTCTTCGCCATCGAGCATCAGCGGCTGCGCGGCCAGCGCCGGGTTGCGGCGCATCGCCAGCGTCGCGGTGACGACGGTGCCGGCGCTTTCGATCGAGAAATCGAGGTCGACGGTGTCGATGAAGTAGGCGGGCGGCGTGTAGTCCTTCAGGTAGATCGTCTGCGGGGTGTCGGTTTTCATGGTCGGGGTCGGGTTCCGGGGAGGTCGGCGATGATACCTGCGGCGTGCCTGCGACGATATGTCGCAGGCTGCGCGCGGCCGGTCGGGGTGCGACCCGGCCGCTTCTTGCGTATCATCCGTGGGCTCCGAATGATGTCATCTGCCACCGTGCCGCGCCAGCCGTCTTCCCTTGCCGAACCGCAAAACCCGCCCAGCCAGCGCTGGCTCGGCGTCGCCGTGGTCCTCGTCGCGCACGGCCTGGCGGTGTGGGCGCTGATGGCGCACCGGCTGCTGCCGACGCCGGACGAGGCGGTGACGCTGATGGTCAATTTCATCGCCCCGCCGGCGCCGCAGCAGGTCGCGCCGAAGCCGGCGCCGAAACCGCCGGAACCCAAGCCGCTGCCGAAGCCGCCGGTCCGCCAGCTGGTCGCCGAAGGGCCGCCGCGGACGCCGGACGAACCGGTCGCGCCGCCGGCACCGCCGACCCCGACGCCGGCGGTCGAAGCCCCGGCGCCGGCGATGCCGCTGCCGGTCGGTCCGGTGGCGCTCGGCGGCGAACTGTCGGTGGTCTGTCCGGAGCGTCGGGCACCGGCGTATCCGCCGTTGTCGCGGCGGCTCGGCGAGACCGGCAAGGTGGTCCTGCGCGTCACCCTCGACGAATCCGGCAAGGTCGCGCAGGCCAGCATCGACCGCAGCAGCGGTTTCGCCCGCCTCGACGAGGCGGCGCTGAGCGCGGTGCGCGGCTGGCGGTGCACGCCGGCGCAACGCAACGGCCGGCCGGTCCAGGCGACCGCCGTGCAACCCTTTAATTTCGTTCTCGAAGGAAACTGATCCATGGAACAGTCGGTCGTCGTCGAAGGCCTGGGTTTCGCCCACTTTCTCGCGCACGCGGACATCGTCGGGCGCATCGTGCTCGCCATGCTGCTGGCGCTGTCGCTGGCGAGCTGGTACCTGATCGTCACCAAGTGGCTGGGCAACTACCTGGCGCAGCGGCAGGCGCAAGCCTTCCTGCAGCGCTTCTGGCAGGGCGGTTCGCGTAGCGGCCTGGGCCAGCGCGTGCGCGCCGAGAAGATCGACAACGCCTTCGCCCGCCTGGCGCTGAGCGCGGTCGATGCGGCCGATGAGGCGGCGCAGGGCGACGACAACCTGGCCACCGCCGGCGGTCTTGCCGAGTACCTGACGCGCACGCTGAACAACGCGATCGACCAGGAGGCGGCGGCGTCCGAGCACGGCCTGACGGTGCTCGCCTCGGCCGGCTCGGCGGCGCCCTACATCGGCCTGTTCGGCACCGTCTGGGGCATCTACCACGCGCTGGTGCAGATCGGCCTGTCCGGCCAGGGTACGCTCGACAAGGTCGCCGGCCCGGTCGGCGAGGCGCTGATCATGACCGCCCTCGGGCTGGCCGTGGCGATCCCGGCGGTCCTCGCCTACAACGCCTTCAACCGGCGCAACCGCTTGTGGCTGGCCCGCCTCGAAGGTTTCGCCCACGATCTCTACGTGCTGCTGACGGTGAAAAACGAGCCCGCCGGCACGTCGACCGTGAACACCCTGCGGAGAGCGTGATGGCCGGCGCGGGCGACTTCCGCCGCTACCGCGGCAAGGCCGGCGACGGGCCGAAGGCCGAGATGAACGTGGTTCCGCTGGTCGACGTGATGCTGGTGCTGCTGGTCATCTTCATCGTCACCGCGCCGCTGCTCACGCATGCGGTCAAGATCGACCTGCCGCGCGCGGCGAGCACGGTCAACCTGACCAAGCCCGAGCACATCGAGTTCGGCCTGCGCGAGAACGGCGAGATGTTCTGGAACGGCGAGGCGGTCAGCCTCGACGAGCTGTCCGCGCGCAGCGCTGCCGCCGCCCGCCAGGAACCGCCGCCGGAACTGCACATCCGCGCCGACCGGCTGGTGCCCTACGAGAAGGTGGCCCAGGTGATGGCCATCGCCGCCCGCAACGGCCTGGCGCGCATCGGCTTCGTTTCGGACCCGGCGGCGCCTTAGGGATAACCCAGTGTTGAATCGCCTGCCCGCCAAGGCATAATCGCGGCGGGGCTAACGGCGAGGAGGGGCGGCGGATGCGGGGAGAGCGGCGACACATCGTTGCCCTGGTGCTGCTGCCGACCTTGCTGTCGCTGGCGCTGCTGCTCTTTTTCCTGCGCGGTTCGCTGCACGAATGGGCGCTGCAGCGCTGGGCCGAGGACAACCAGGCCTTCGTCGACGCGCTGGCGGCGCGGATCGACGCCGAAATCGAGCAACCGCTGCAACTGTTGCGCCTTGCCGCGCAGACCCCGGCCTTCCGCGACCTGCCGGCGCTGGCGGCGATCGATCCGGCGCTCAACGGCATTCCCGAGACGGTCGACCCGGAAAAACACCAGATTCTCGAAAGCCTGCGTCGCCAGGCCGGCTTTTCGGCACTGTTCGTGCTGACGCCGAGCGGCGACCACTATATTTCGCATCCGTTCTCGGTCCAGCGCTCGCTGCGCAAGTACAACCTCGCCGACCGCGCCTATTTCCGCCAGGCCGCGGCGACCGGCAAAGCCGTGGTCTCGGACGGCTTCATCGGCGCCGACGGCGTGCCCGGCGTGGCCATCGACGTTCCGGTCAGCGATGGCGACGGCCGCATCGTCCTCCACCTCGGCGGCGTCATCCACCTGCAGCGGCTCGGCGAGTTGCTGGCGGCGCCGAAGATCGCGCCCTTCGAGCGCGCCGTGCTCTTCGACCGCGCCGGCACCCGGGTTGCCGACTCCAGCGGTGGCCGCATCGACGATGCGGCGGCGACGCCGGCGGTGGTCGGCATGAGCCGGATGGTCGACGCCGAGGGCCAGGCCTGGCTGCGTTTCGGCACGCCCCTGCGTCACGGCTGGCGACTGGTGCTCGAGCGCAGCGAGGCGGCGCTGAACGCGGCGATCGCGCCGCAGGTGTACCGGGTGATGGGGCTGGTCGGGCTGATGGTGCTGGTGCCCTGCCTGATCGGCATGCTGCTCGCGTTCCGTTTCAGCCGCCGCTGGCGGCGCGCCGACCAGGCCCTGCTGGCGGCCAAGGACGAGCTCGAGCAGCGGGTGGTCGAGCGCACCGCGGCGCTGCAGCTGTCGGAGGCGCGTTACCGCAGCCTGTTCGAGACGACCGGCGAGGCGGTGCTGATCCTCGACGACCTGCGCATCGTCGATTGCAACCCGGCGGCGGTGACGCTGTTCGGTGCCGACAGCCGTGCGGCGCTGCTCGGCCATTCGCCGATCGAACTGTCGCCGCCGCTGCAGCCCGACGGCGAGAAGTCGGCAACCCTGGGCGCGCGCCTGATCGGCGCGGCGCTGGCCGGCGAGACCCCGCGCTTCGAATGGAACCACCAGCGCCTGGTCGATCGCCAGCCGTTCACCGCCGAAGTCATGCTCGCCCGCATCCGCCTCGACGACCGCGACCTGGTCCAGTGCGCGCTGCGCGACATCAGCGAGCGCCGTCGTCTCGACGCCGAGCTTGCCGCTTACCGCGGTCATCTCGAGGAACTGGTCGCGCAGCGTACCGGGGAGCTGGAACTGGCAAGGCGTGCGGCCGAGAGCGCCAGCATCGCCAAGAGCGCCTTCCTGGCCAACATGAGCCACGAGATCCGGACGCCGATGAACGCCATCCTCGGCATGGCCCGGATGGTGCGCAAGGGCGGCCTCAGCGAGGCGCAGGCTGGGCAGATGGACAAGCTCGAGGTGGCCAGCGCGCACCTGCTCGAAATTATCAACGCGGTGCTCGACCTGTCGAAGATCGAGGCCGGCCGCTTCACGCTCGAGACGCAGCCGCTGCAGGCGGCGGCGGTGGTCGCCAACGTCGTCTCGATGGTGCTCGAGCGGGCCCGCGAGCAAGGCCTGGCGCTGCGCAGCGAACTGCCGCCGCGGCTGCCGCCCTTGCTCGGCGACCCGACACGGCTGCAGCAGGCGCTACTCAACTACGTCGGCAATGCGCTCAAGTTCACGCCGCAGGGCAGCGTCGTCATCCGCCTGACGGTGCTTGCCGAAGACGCCGCCACGGTGACCCTGCGCTTCGCCGTCGAGGACAGCGGCATCGGCATTCCCGAAGCGGTGCTGCCGCGCCTGTTCGAGGCCTTCGAGCAGGCCGATGTCTCGATCACCCGCGACTACGGCGGCACCGGCCTCGGCCTGGCGATCACCCGCAAGCTGGCCCGGCTGATGGGTGGCGACGCCGGCGTCAGCAGCACGCCCGGGGTCGGCAGCAGTTTCTGGTTCACCGTCTGCCTGGCCCGCGACCTGGCGCCGGCCTCGCCGCAGCCCTGTGCCGGCGACGCCGAAACGGCGCTGCGCCGCGATTTTGCCGGCCGCCGCGTGCTGCTGGTCGAGGACGAGCCGGTCAACCGCGAGATCGCCGTCTGCCAGCTCGAGGATTTCGGCCTGTGCGTGGACCAGGCGGTCGATGGCGTCGAGGCCGTCGCGCTGGCCGGTGCGACGACCTACGACCTGATCCTGATGGACATGCAGATGCCGCGCCTGGACGGCCTGCAGGCGACCCGGGCGATCCGCGCGCTGCCCGGTGGAGCGGCGGTGCCGATCGTGGCGATGACGGCCAACGCCTTCGCCGAGGATCGCGCCCTCTGCCTGGCTGCCGGCATGGACGATTTCCTTGCCAAGCCGGTGCTGCCCGAGCGTCTGGCCGAGACGCTGCACCGCCGCCTGGCCGGCTGAGCGCTTACCGGCGCTGCCAGACCTGCCAGCGTTCGCGGCCGGAAAATACCGGAATCGAGTCGTCGACCGTGACATCCTCGAGGCAGTCGAAGGCCGGAGCGAGGAGGTCAGCCAGTTCTTCGCCGCGGATGCCGAAAGGCGGTCCCTTCAACTGGTCGCAGACGAAGAAGCAGCCGGCGAGCAGGCCGCCCGGCGGCAGCAGCGCGGCGACCTGGCGGCCCCAGTCGGCCCACAGCTTGCGCGGCAGCGCGCAGAGGAAGGCGCGCTCGTAGATCAGTTGCGGCGGCGGCGCCGGCCGGTAGTTGAAAAAGTCGGCGCAGACGAGGTCGACCGTGATATTGCCGAGCACGGCGCGGGCCCGTTCGACGGCGACCGGCGAGAAGTCGAGCGCCGTCACCGGCCAGCCGAGGCCGGCCAGGTGGGCGGCTTCCCAGCCGCTGCCGCAGCCCGGGATCAGCGTCCGCAGCGGCGCCCGGCCGGCGGCGAAGGCGGCCAGCGCGGCCGGCACGCCGCCGGCGTCCCAGGGCGTGACGCCGGCGGCGAAGCGCTGGCACCAGAAATCCGGGTGTTCGGGACGCTGGCTGTCCGGCTTGTCGGCGCCGCTCATCGCTGCCTGAGCGCCTGCATCGATTGCTCGATGGCGTTCTCGAGATAGCTCTGGTAGAAGTCGGGCAGCCGGGCGCCGACGATCGGCGGGTGCAGCTGGCGGCCGTCCGGGCCGTAGAAGGCGACCACCGGCACCAGACGGATGCGCTCGCTGGCGGCGAAGGCGGCGTGGCTGGTCGGCCGGCCGGCGAAGTCGGCGAGCGGCGCGTCGCTGTCCTGGCCGATTTCGCGGATGACGACGCGGCCGGCGTAGCGCGGATCGGCGGCAAGCGGCCCGAGGAAGTCGCGCTTGACCGCGCGGCAGAAGGCGCAGTCGGCACGGCTGTAGAGCACGATCAGCGGGCCGCCGGCAGCGGCCGCCTGGCGCGCCTCGGCAGCCAGCCCGACGGCCGGCGCGAGGCCGCCGGCGGCCGGGGCGGCCAGCGGCAGGCATGCTAGAATCAGGCCTCCGATCAGCCTGTACAACGATTTCCAGGATTGCCTCATGTCCGCTCCGTCGAAGATTGTCATTGCCTCCCGCGAATCCCGTCTGGCCATGTGGCAGGCGGTGCACGTTAGAGATCGCTTATCGAGTTTAAATTCCGGCTCGGAAGTTGTCATCCTCGGCATGACCACCAAGGGCGACCAGATCCTCGACCGTCCGCTCGCCGAGATCGGCGGCAAGGGCCTGTTCATCAAGGAACTCGAGGTCGCGATGCAGGAAGGCCGCGCCCACCTGGCGGTGCACTCGATGAAGGACGTGCCCATGGTGATGCCCGAGGGCTTCGTGCTGGCAGCCATCTCGGCCCGCGAAAACCCGCGCGACGCCTTCGTCTCGAACAACTACGCCGGTCTCGACGAACTGCCGGCCGGCGCCGTCGTCGGCACCTCCAGCCTGCGCCGCGAGGCGATCCTGCGCGCCAGGTATCCGCAACTGACGATCAAGAGCCTGCGCGGCAACCTCGACACCCGCCTGAAGAAGCTCGATGCCGGCGAGTACGACGCGATCATCCTCGCCGCCGCCGGCCTGATCCGGCTCGGCATGGAAAACCGCATCAAGGCGGTGTTGACCGCCGAACAGTCGCTGCCGGCCCCCGGCCAGGGCGCGCTCGGCATCGAGCTGGTCGATGGCGACGCGGCGATGGCCGCGGTCGTCGCCCCGCTCAACGATCCCGAGACGGCGCATTGCGTCAAGGCCGAACGCGCCCTGTCGCGCGCCCTCGGCGGTTCCTGCCAGGTGCCGCTGGGCGGCTACGCGATCATCGACAACGGCCAGCTCTGGCTGCGCGGCTTCGTCGCCAGCGTCGATGGCCAGCGCATGGTCAGCGGCGAAGTGCGCGGCAATCCCGCCGACGACGAGGCGCTTGGCCTGCAGTTGGCCGACCAGCTGCGCGCCCAGGGCGCCGAGGCGATCCTCGCCAGCCTGGCCTGCCACTGAACGGCGATGAGCGCGTCCGGCCCGCTTGCCGGGCGTACCGTCGTCGTCACCCGGCCGCATGCGCAGGCAGCGCCGCTGGCCAAGATGATCGCCGCCGCCGGTGGCAACGCGCTGCTGTTCCCCCTGCTCGAGATCGCGCCGGCCGCCGATCACGGTGAACTCGAGGCCGCTGCCGGCCGTCTCGACGACTACGACCTGGCGATCTTCGTCAGTCCCAACGCCGTCGCCCACGCCCTGCCGACCCTGCTCGCCGAGCGCGCCTGGCCGGCCCGGCTGGCGACCGCCGCGGTCGGGCCGGGTACCGCCAAGGCGCTGGCCGACGAGGGCATCCCCGGCTGCCTGGTTCCCGCCGAGCGCTTCGATTCCGAGGGCCTGCTGGCCCTGCCCGATTTCGCCGGCGAACGGATCGGCGGCCGGCGCGTCGCCATCTTCCGCGGCGACGGCGGCCGCGAACTGCTCGCCGACTCGCTGCGCGAGCGCGGTGCGCACGTCGATTGCATCACCTGTTACCGGCGTAGCGGTCCCGCCGCCGGTTTCGGGCAACTGCTCGAGGCCTGGCGTGCCGATCGCCTCGATGCGATCGTCGTCTCCAGCAGCGAAGGGCTGCGCTATCTGGTTGCCGGCCTGGACGAGGCCGGTCGCGAACGCCTGCGCCAGACGCCGCTGTTCGTGCCGCACGAGCGCATCGCCGGCATCGCCCGCGAACTCGGACTGGCTCGCGTCGAACTGACGGAGGCCGCCGACAGCGGCCTGATCCGCGGATTACTTGCTTATAATTGGTCAGCATGAACGCCGAACAAAACACTCCTCCCGCCGTTGAACCGGACGTCGCGCCGCCGGTCGTGCCGCGCCGCGCCAAGGGCGGCGCCCTGTGGCTGCTGCCGGTCGCCGTGCTCGCCGGCCTGCTCGCCTGGCAATGGCACGACAGCCGCGAACAGTTGAACGCCCTGCGCCAGGAAATGGCGCGCCAGATTGCCGACCTCGGCGCCGCGACGCGCAGCGAGGCGCAGTCCGACCAGCGCCTGCTGGCCCGCGCCGACGAACTGGCCGAACGGCTGCAGGCGGTCGAACAGCAGCTGGCCGAAAGCCGCGACCAGGAAGCGGCGCTGCAGGCGCTCTTCGAGAACGTCGCCAAGGGCCGCGAGGAAGCCGACCTGCTCGAAGTCGAGCAGGCGGTGACGCTGGCCGCCCAGCAGATCCAGCTGGCCGGCAACGTGCCCGTCGCGCTGCTCGCCCTGCGTGCCGCCGATGCCCAGCTGGCGCGCCTCGACAAGGCCCGCTACCTGCCGCTGCGCAAAGCCCTGGCGGGCGACATCGCGCGCCTCAACGAATTGCCGCTGGTCGACCTGCCGGGCATCAGCCTGCGCCTCGAGCAGCTGGTCAACGGCGTGGACAAGCATCCCTTCGCCGTGCACGGTCGACCGCAGGAAAGCAGCGAAAATGCACCGGCGCCCGAGCTGGCCGACACGCCCTGGTGGCGCCTGGTGCTGACCGACCTCTGGCACGAGGTGCGCGGTCTCGTCCGCGTCCAGCGCTTCGACCGCGAGGAGCCGGCGCTGCTGGCGCCGGGGCAGGGTTTCTTCCTGCGCGAAAACCTCAAGCTGCGCCTGCTCAGCGCCCGCCTGGCGCTGTTCGCCCGCGACCAGTGGACTTTCCGCAACGAGCTGACGGTCGCCCGCAGCTGGCTGGCCCGCTATTTCTCGCCCGAGGATCGCGCCGTCCAGGCCGCGCTCGAGGAACTGAAAGCCCTGGTTGCCGCCGAGATCGTCGTCGACCTGCCCGAACTGCGCGCCAGCCAGCAGGCGCTGCTGGCGCTGCGTGAAAGCGGGGCGCGCCGGTGAGGGGCCTGTTCTGGATTCTCGCGCTGTTCGCGCTGGCCGTCGCGGTGGCGCTCGGCGCCCGCATGAACGACGGCTATGTGTTGATCGTCGTGGCGCCGTGGCGGCTCGAACTGTCGCTGAATTTCCTGCTGCTCGCGCTGCTGCTGGCCTTTGTCGTCTTCTACCTGGCCCTGCGCGCCCTCGACCTGACCCTGGGCATGCCGCAGCGCGTCCGCGAATACCGGCGGCGGCGCCAGCGCGAGAAGTCCGGGCAGATATTCCAGGACGCCGTGCGCTTCCTTTTCGAAGGCCGCTTCGGCCAGGCGCTCAAGCGTGCCGGCGAAGCCTACGAGGCCGGCCGGGCGCCGGCGCTGGCTGCCCTGATCGCGGCGCGCGCCGCACAGCGCCTGGGCGATCCGGCGCGCCAGCAGGAATGGCTGGACAAGGCCAAGCAGCAGGATCTGCGCAACGAGCCGGCGACGCTGATGCTGGAAGCCGAAATGCTCAACGAGGAGCGCCGCTTCGCCGAGGCGCTGGCGGCGCTGCAGCGCCTGCAGGACAAGCAGGGCCGGCACATCGCCGCGCTGCGCCTGGAACTGCGCGCGCGTCAGGGGCTCGGCGACTGGGACGGCGTGCTCAAGCTGCTGCGTCAGCTGGCCAAGCGCGACGCCCTGCCCGAAGAAATGATCCGTCCGCTGGCGACCAAGGCGCATCTGTCGAACCTGCTGCGCTGCGGCGACGACCGCGACGCGCTGGTCGCCTACCTGCGCACGGTGCCGGCCGACGAGCGCGTTGCCGAGGTCGTGCTCGCCGCGGCCCGCGGTCTGGCGGCAGCCGGTGCCGACGGTGAGGCACAGCAACTGATCGAGGCGATGCTTGACGGCGGTGACGACGAAGTCTGGCAGAGCGATCTCGTCGCCATCTACGGGCGGCTCGGCGGCGGCGACCAGATGTCGCGGATCGCCCGTGGCGAAGGCTGGCTGCGTCAGCGTCCGCAGCACGCCGGCCTGCTCCTGGCGCTGGGCCGGATGTGCACGCGCCAGCGCCTGTGGGGCAAGGCGCAGAGTTACTTGGAAGCATCCCTGTCGGTCGAGGAGACGCAGGCGGGGCATCTTGAACTGGCACGTCTGGGCGATCAGCTCGAACGGGTCGACGACGCCAACCGGCATTACCGCGCTGCGGTGATTCCGGCCATCGGCGAAAAATAAATCGCGGAGGAGCGGGACGTGCTGAACATCGACATGCGCAAGATCTACAACTTCTATCCCGTCGAGCCGGCTCCCGCACCCGATGCGTTGCCGACCGGCGGCGACCTCTACTACGAATGCCTCGACTGCTCGGTGATCGTCAATTCGGTCCCGCACATCAAGGCCGCCTGCGCCTGCGGCAACCTGCAGGGCAGCGGCGGCAAGCTCGAGATCAAGGACCCGGTGCGCGTCCGGGTCGTCAAGGGCAAGCTGAAGTAAGGTTCAGACCCAGTCCTGCGGCCGCAGGAAGGTCTCGTAGAGTTCGGCCTCGGGCGTACCTGCCGCCGGCTGCCAGTCGTAGCGCCATTTGACGACCGGCGGCAGCGACATCAGGATCGCCTCGGTGCGGCCGCCCGACTGCAGGCCGAACAGCGTGCCGCGGTCCCAGACCAGGTTGAACTCGACGTAACGCCCGCGCCGGTAGGCCTGGAAGTCGCGCTCGCGCTCGCCGTAGGGGGTGTCGCGGCGCTGCGCCAGCACCGGCAGGTAGGCCGCTGTGAACGCCTTGCCGACGGCCTGGGTCAGGCTGAAGCAGCGCTCGAAGCCGCCCTCGTTGAGGTCGTCGAAGAAGATGCCGCCGACGCCGCGCGGCTCGTTGCGGTGCTTGAGGAAGAAGTACTCGTCGCACCATTGCTTGTACTTCGGGTAGACGTCGTCGCCGAAGGGGGCGAGGGCGTCGCGGCAGGTCCGGTGGAAATGCCGCACATCCTCGCGTCGACCGTAATAGGGCGTCATGTCCATGCCGCCGCCGAACCACCAGACATCGTCTTCGCCTGCCTTGCTGGCGACGAAGCAGCGCACGTTCATGTGCGCCGTCGGGCAATACGGATTGCGTGGGTGCAGCACCAGCGACACGCCCATCGCTTCCCAGGCGCGCCCGGCCAGTTGCGGGCGCACGGCGGTGGCCGAGGCCGGCAGCGACTTGCCGGTGACGTGCGAGAAATTGACGCCGCCGCGCTCGAAGAAGTCGCCTTCCTCGATCAGCCGGGAAATCCCACCGCCGCCCTCGGGGCGCTGCCAGCTGTCGGTGAGGAAAGACTTGCCGTCGAAGGCTTCAAGCTCGCCGACGATGGCGGCCTGCAGGCCGGTGAAAAAATCCTTGAGGCGGGTGCTGTCCATGAAATCTCCGGAAATGAAACGGGCGGCCCGCTGCATCGCGAGCCGCCCGTCAGAGTGGGGTTCTGCCTGATTGGTTCAGCGGCTGATCGCGCGGTAACCGATGTCCTTGCGGTACTGCACGCCGTTCCAGCTGATCTGGGCGGCTGACTCGTAGGCGGCCTTCTGGGCCAGCCTGACGTTCTCGCCGAGCGCGGTGACGCAGAGCACGCGGCCGCCGCTGGTGACCACCTGGCCGTCCTGGTCGGCCGTGCCGGCGTGGAAGACGTGGCAATCGTCGCCGAAGCTGTTGCCGGCGGGCAGGCCGCTGATGGCGTCGCCCTTCTGCGGCGTTTCCGGGTAGTTGGCGGCGGCGAGGACGACGCCGAGCGCAACGCGGCGGTCCCATTCGGCCTCGACCTGGTCGAGCGTGCCGTTGATGCCGTGTTCGAGCAGCTTGACGAAGTCGGACTTGAGGCGCATCAGGATCGGCTGGGTTTCCGGGTCGCCCATGCGGCAGTTGAACTCGAGCGTCTTGACCGAGCCGTCCTTGGCGATCATCAGGCCGGCGTAGAGGAAGCCGGTGAACGGGATGCCGTCGGCGAGCATGCCGCGCACCGTCGGCAGGATGATCTCGCGCATCGCCTTGGCGTGCACCTCCGGCGTCACGCACGGGGCCGGCGAGTAGGCGCCCATGCCGCCGGTGTTCGGGCCCTGGTCGCCGTCGAAGATGCGCTTGTGGTCCTGGCTGGAAGCCAGCGGCAGGACGTTCTTGCCGTCGACCATGACGATGAAGCTGGCTTCCTCGCCGTCGAGGAACTCCTCGATGACGACGCGGGCGCCGGCATCGCCGAGCTTGTTGCCGGAGAGCATGTCGTCGATGGCGGCGTGCGCCTCTTCCAGGCTCATGGCGACGACGACGCCCTTGCCGGCGGCCAGGCCGTCGGCCTTGATGACGATGGGGGCGCCCTTGCGCTCGATGTAGGCGTGGGCGGCGGTGGCATCCGAGAAGGTCTCGAATTCGGCCGTCGGGATGTTGTGGCGGGCCATGAAGCGCTTGGCGAAATCCTTCGAGGATTCGAGCTGCGCCGCCGCCTTGGTCGGGCCGAAGATCTTCAGGCCGCGGGCGCGGAAGACGTCAACGACGCCGGCGGCCAGCGGTGCCTCGGGGCCGACCAGGGTGAGATGCACCTTGTTTTCTTCGGCAAAGTCGGCGAGCGCCTGCGGGTCGGTGATGTTCAGGTTTTCCAGCTCGTGCTCGCGCGCCGTGCCGGCGTTGCCCGGCGCGACATAGACCTTCTGCAGGCCCGGCGTCTTGGCCAGGCGCCAGGCCATGGCGTGTTCGCGACCGCCGGAACCGATGACGAGTAGTTTCATGTCTTATTCCTTGTTATATCCGAGGCCATTTCGTGGCCGGCGAAGCCGTGACGCGAAGACGAGCCGAAGGCAGTGCTATTGCACGGCGAGGCGAAGTCGACAAAGTCACGGCGCAGCCGGGCACGAAATCAGTGGCGGAAGTGGCGGGCGCCGGTGAACACCATGGCGATGCCGTGCTCGTCGGCGGCGGCGATGACTTCCTCGTCGCGCATCGAGCCACCCGGCTGGATGACGGCGGTGGCGCCGGCTTCGGCGAGGACGTCGAGGCCGTCGCGGAACGGGAAGAAGGCGTCCGAGGCGACCACCGAACCCTTGAGTTCGAGGCCGGCGTTCTGTGCCTTGATGCAGGCGATCTTGGTCGAATCGACGCGGCTCATCTGGCCGGCGCCGACGCCCAGCGTCATGCCGCCGCCGCAGAAGACGATGGCGTTCGACTTGACGAACTTGGCGACGCGTTCGGCGAAGAGCAGGTCTTCGATCTGCTGGGCGGTCGGCTGCACCTTGGTCACCACCGTCAGGCCGGAGGCCTGGGCGGTGAAGTCGTCGGCCGTCTGCACCAGCAGGCCGCCGCCGACGCGCTTGAGTTCCAGCTTGTTCAGGTCGCGGCCGAGCGGCACGACGAGCACGCGCAGGTTGGTCTTGCCAGCCAGCGCGGCCTTGGCTTCGGCGGTGAAGGACGGGGCGATCAGCACTTCGACGAAGTGCTTGCGTTCATTCATGGCGTTGACCACGTCGATGCCGACTTCGCCGTTGAAGGCGATGATGCCGCCGAAGGCCGAGGTCGAGTCGGTCTTGAAGGCCTTTTCGTAGGCGCCGAGCAGGTTGCCGTCGATGGCCACGCCGCACGGGTTGGCGTGCTTGATGATGACGCAGGCCGGGGCGTCGAAGACCTTGACGCATTCCCAGGCGGCATCGGAGTCGGCGATGTTGTTGTAGGACAGTTCCTTGCCCTGCAGCTGGGTGTAATTGGCGATGCTGCCCGGCAGGGCGACGGTGTCGCGGTAGAAGGCAGCCTGCTGGTGCGCGTTCTCGCCGTAACGCAGGGTTTCGACGCGGTCGAAGGCCAGTTGCAGCTTGGCCGGGAACACGGCCGGGACCGGCGCGGCGGCTTCCGGCTGGGCTTCGGCGCCGTCGTCGAGGCCGGTCAGCCAGTTGGCGATCATGCTGTCGTAGCGGGCAGTGTGGGTGAAAGCCTTCTTGGCCAGGTTGAAGCGGGTGCCAAGTTGCAGGGCGCCGGCGTTGGCCTTCATTTCGTCAAGCAGCGGCTGGTAGTCGGCCGGGTCGGTGACGATGGCCACGCCGGCGTAGTTCTTGGCCGACGAGCGGACCATGGCCGGGCCGCCGATGTCGATGTTCTCGATGGCGTCGGCCAGCGTCACGCCGGCCTTGGCGATGGTGGCGGCGAACGGATAGAGGTTCACGCAGACCAGATCGATGGTCGGGATGCCGTGCTCTTCGATGGTCGCCAGGTGTTCCGGCAGGTCGCGCCGGGCGAGGATGCCGCCATGCACCTTCGGATGCAGGGTCTTGACGCGGCCGTCGAGCATTTCCGGGAAACCGGTGTAGTCGCCGATTTCGGTGACGGTCAACCCGGCGTCACGCAGCATTTTCGCGGTGCCGCCGGTGGACAGCAGCTTGACGCCCTGGGCGGCCAGGCCTTGGGCGAATTCGAGTACACCCGTCTTGTCGGAGACGGAAATCAGCGCTTGCTTGATGGTCATGGCGATTTACAGAAGTTGATGTTCGGTGAGTTTCTTGCGCAGCGTGTTGCGGTTGATGCCGAGCATCTCCGCGGCCAGCGTCTGGTTGGTGCCGGCCTTGGCCAGCACCAGTTCAAGCATCGGTTTCTCGACGCTCTTCAGGACCATGTCGTAGATCGCCGCCGGCTTTTCGCCGTCGAGGTCCCGGAAGTACTGCTCCAGTGCGTTGATCACGCACCGCCCCAAGTCATGTTGGCTCATGCTGCCAACGCCTCCTCTCGGTTGTTGTTTTCTTCGTATTGCAGATGATCGTGTTCTGCCGCGTACTGCTGGAAGAACTGGTCAACGGCATCCCGCTGCGCCTCGACGGTCGGCAGCGTGTTCATCATCTTGCGGAACGCCGCCGAGCCGACCAGGCCCTTGGTGTACCAGGAGATGTGCTTTCTTGCGACCTTGACCCCCGTGTCCAGGCCGTAGAAATCGTAGAGGTCCTCGAGATGCGCGAGCAGGATCGCGTGAATCTCGCCGACCGGAGCCGGCGCCATTTTCTCGCCGGTCTTCAGATAGTGTTCGATCTCGCGGAACAGCCACGGCCGGCCCTGGGCGGCGCGACCGATCATGACGCCGTCAGCGCCGGTGACGTCGAGCACATGCCTGGCCTTTTCCGGCGTCGTGATGTCGCCGTTGGCGATCACCGGGATGCGGATCAGCGTCTTGACCATGGCGATGGTGTCGTACTCGGCCTCGCCGGTGTATTGCTGGCAGCGCGTCCGGCCGTGGATGGCGACGGCGCGCACGCCGGCGCTCTCGGCGATGCGGGCGATGGTCGGCGCGTTGCGGTTGGCCAGGTTCCAGCCAGTGCGGAATTTCAGCGTCACCGGGGTGTCGGGCACGGCACCGACGACGGCGTCGAGAATGCGGCCGACCAGGGCTTCGTCCTGCATCAGCGCCGAACCGGCCATCACGTTGCAGACCTTCTTGGCCGGGCAACCCATGTTGATGTCGATGATCTGGGCGCCGTTGTCGACGTTGTGACGGGCCGCGTCGGCCATCATCTGCGGGTCGGCGCCGGCGATCTGGACCGAGATCGGTTCGACTTCGCCGGTATGGTTGGCGCGGCGCAGCGTCTTGGCGCTGCCGTAGAGCAGCGAGTTCGAGGTGACCATCTCGGAGACGGCCAGCCCGGCGCCGAGCTTCTTGCACAACTGGCGGAAAGGACGATCGGTGACGCCCGCCATCGGTGCGACGAAGAGATTGTTTCGCAAGGTAAAACCGGCAAATTCCATGGGCGAGCGCAGACCGCGGGCAGATCAGGGGAAGCCGCGCATTTTACCGGAAAAGGCGCCTAAAAAGTAGTCAAATCGTCAGGCTTAGGGTTAACAGCAGGGCGAACAGCAACTGCAGGCCGGCGGTGGCCGCCAGCAGGCCGTTGAAGGCCGGTCCCGGCGTTTCCCGCCAGAAACGGCGGATCAGCCACAGGGCCAGCGGCAGCGAGGCGAGCGGCGGCCAGGCGGTGCCGGCGAGCAGTGGCAGCAGCGCGTAGGGGGCGAGGATTTCGCCGGCGTAGAGCCAGCGCGTCGCCGGCCGGCCGAGGCGCACGGCCAGCGTGCGCTTGCCGCTGGCGGCGTCGCCGTCGAGGTCGCGGTAATTGTTGACGGTGATCACCGCCGCTGCGTGCAGGCCGAGCAGGGTGCCGGCGAGCAGCGCCGCGGGCGCCAGGCTCAGCGTCTGCAGGTAATGGCTGGCGCCGACCGCGACGATGCCGAAGAAGACGAGCACGAAGACTTCGCCGAGCGGTCCGTAGGCGATCGGTTTCGGGCCGCCGGTGTAGCTCCAGCCGGCGGCCAGCGAGGCCAGGCCGATGACGACGATCGGCCAGCCAGCGTGGGCGACCAGGTAGATGCCGCAGGCGAAGGCCAGGGCGAAGCTGGTCCAGGCGCCGGCCTTGACGGTGGCCGGCGTCAGCCAGCCTTCGGCGGTGGCGCGGCGCGGGCCGACGCGTCCGGGCTGGTCGGTGCCGCGCAGGAAGTCGCCGACGTCGTTGAACAGGTTGGTGCCGATCTGGATGAAGGCCGCGCCGAGTGCCGCCGCCAGCAGCGGCAGCCAGAGCAGATGGCCGCTCTGTTGCCAGGCGAGGGCGGTGCCGACGAGCACCGGCGCCAGCGAGACGGTCAGCGTCTTCGGGCGGCAGGCGAGGAACCAGGCGGTGCTTTTCTTCATGCGGGGAGAACCTTGGGCAATGAGCGCGACTTTAACCGGGCGACGTGCCGGCGCCCTTGGCCCAGATCAATGCCGGCGGCCGGCATGCGGCGGGTGCTTGACGGTCGACGCCGGTTTTCGGCCCAAAACCGGGGCCTCAGTCATGGCGCATCACGGCCTCGATCTCGGCGACGGTCTTCGGCGCCGTGGTGTAGACCGCGCAACCGTCGGCGGTGACGCGAATGTCGTCCTCGATGCGGATGCCGATGCCGGCCAGCGCCGCCGGCACGTCGGCCGCCGGGCGGAGGTAGAGGCCGGGTTCGACGGTGATGGTCATGCCCGGCTGGAGCACGGTCCACTGCTCGCCGGCCTTGTATTCGCCGGCGTCGTGCACGTCGAGGCCGAGCCAGTGGCCGGTGCGGTGCATGTAGAAGCGGCGGAAATCGCCCTTCTCGATCAGATTGTCGAGGTCGCCGGCGAGCAGCTTGAGGTCGATCAGGCCCCGGGTCAGCACGCGCACCGCGGCGTCGTGCGCTTCCATGAAGTGGCGGCCGGGGGCGGTGGCGGCGATGGCGGCGGCCTGGGCGGCGAGGACGATCTCGTAGACGTCCTTCTGGGCGGCGCTGAAGCGGCCGTTGACCGGGAAGCTGCGGGTGATGTCGGCGGCGTAGCCTTCGACTTCGCAACCGGCGTCGATCAGGACCAGGCTGCCGTCGGCGAGTGGCTTGTTGTTCTCGACATAGTGCAGCACGCAGGCGTTGCTGCCGCCGGCGACGATCGGCGTGTAGGCGTGGCCGGCGGCGCCCTGGCGGCGGAACTCGTAGCTCAGCTCGGCTTCCAGCGCGTACTCGGCGAGGCCCGGACGGCAGGCGCGCATGGCGCGCAGATGCCCGGCCGAGGCGATGTCGGCGGCGCGCTGCATGGTCGCCAGTTCGCTTTCGTCCTTGATCAGGCGCATCGCGTCGAGTTCGGCGCGCAGGTCGTGGATTGCCCGCGGTGCCCGCTTGCCGGCGCGGGCCTGGGCGCGGACGGCGTTGAGCGCCCTGGCGATGCGCGCATCCCAGGCTTCGTCGTGGCCGACGGCGTGCCACAGCGTGTCACGGTCGACCAGCAATTCGGGCAATTTCTGGTCGAACTGCTCGATCGAATAGGCGGCGTCGAAGCCGAAGGCGGTCTTCGCCGCCTTCGGGCCGTAGCGGTAGCCGTCCCAGATCTCGCGCTCTTCGTGCTTGTCGCGGCAGAACAGGATGGATTTCGGGCGCTTGCCGCCGACCAGCACGATCACCGCCTCCGGCTCGGCGAAGCCGGAGAGATACCAGAAATAACTGTCGAAGCGGTAGGGGTAGTGCGCGTCGCGGTTGCGCACGACTTCCGGCGCCGTCGGGATGATGGCGACGCCGTCGGCTATGGTCTTGAGGAGTTGCCGGCGGCGGGCGATGTGGGGAGCGTGGCTCATGCGGTTCTCAGTTCCTGGTCAAGTTCGGCGAGCCGTTGCGGCGTTCCCACGTCGACCCAGCGGCCGGCGTGATGTTCCCCGGCCAGCGTGCCGGCGGCGATCGCGGCGTCGAGCAGCGGGCGCAGTTTCATCGGCTGGCCGCTCGCCACGGCGGCGAACATGCCGGGCGAAAAGACACCGATGCCGGCGTAGGTGAGCGTTTGCTCACCGCTGGCCGCGACGACCCGGTCGCCGTCCAGCGAGAAGTCGCCGGCGGTGTGGTGCGCGGGGTTGGCGACGAGCAGCAGACGGGCGCCGCCGGGCGGGCATTTTTCGCCGTTGTTGACGGTCGACCGTGAAAATTGACCCAGATCCACGTCGCAGAAGACGTCGCCATTGACCACCAGGAACGGCCCGTCGCCGAGTTGCGGCAAGGCCAGTGCGATGCCGCCGGCGGTTTCGAGTGCGCCCTGCGGCTCCGGCGAGTAGGTGATGGTAAGTCCCCACTTCGATCCGTCGCCGAGCGCAGCTTCGATCTTTTCGCCAAGGTGGGCGTGGTTGATGACCACCTCACGAAAACCGGCAGCCGCCAGCTTCTCCAGGTGCCAGACGATCAGCGGCTTGCCGCCGACCGGCAGCAGCGGTTTCGGTGTGTGGTCGGTGAGCGGCCGCATGCGTTCGCCGCGGCCGGCGGCGAGGATCATCGCTTGCATCGCGGCCTAGCGGCGGTAGCCGATCTGCCCGGTGTTGCCTTCGAGCTTGTCGAGCAGGTTGAGCAGCGGTTTGAGCGGGATGTAGCGGCTGGCCGTCTTGCGCGCGTAGTTCATGAAGCGCGGCAGGTCTTCGCTGTATTTTTCCTTGCCGTCGCGGTACTTGAGGCGGCAGAAGATGCCGAGCACCTTGAGGTGGCGCTGCAGGCCCATCAGTTCGTAGTCGCGCCAGAAGTCGCCGAAGTCGGCGCGCACCGGCAGGCCGGCGGCGCGGGCCTTTTCCCAGTAGCGGACGACCCAGTCGATTTCCTGTTCTTCTTCCCAAGAGATGAAGGCGTCGCGGAACAGCGAGACGACGTCGTAGGTGATTGGCCCGTAGACCGCGTCCTGGAAGTCGATGATGCCCGGCGTCAGCGTCTGCGCGCTCTCGACGACCATCAGGTTGCGCGGCATGAAGTCGCGGTGGACGAAGACTTTCGGCTGGTTGAGCGCCGAGTTGATCAGGAACTTGAAGGTCCGGTCGAGCATCAGCAACTCGCTGGCGTCGAGCTGGACGCCGAGGTGGCGGCCGACGAACCATTCCGGGAAGAGATCGAGCTCGCGGCGCAGCAGCGTCGCGTCGTAGGGCGGCAAGGTGGCGGCGGTGGACGACAGCTGCCATTGGACGAGCACGTCGAGGACCGGGCGGATCAGCGTGTCGGCCAGCGACAGGTCGGCGTTGAGCGCGTCGAGATAGCCGATGCGGCCGAGGTCGGTGAGCACCAGGAAGCCCTTGTCGAGGTCCTGGTCGAGGATGCGCGGTGCCGCCAGGTCGGCCTTGGCGAGCAGGCCGGCGACCTTGATGAAGGGTTTGCAGTCTTCCTTTTCCGGTGGCGCGTCCATCAGGATGCGCGTGCTGCCGTCCGGCCAGGTCAGGCGGAAGTAGCGGCGGAAGCTGGCGTCGGCCGAAGCCGGGGTGATCGAAACGGACTGTCCGGGGAAGCGACTGGCAACCCAGTCGGTAACAAGTTGATCGCGCGACATCGAGGAGGGGAAGGTTCGTTGTAAAATGGCGCGATTTTAACACCCGGGCATTCCGCTTTCCGGTCCCGGCCCGCTCAGAATGCTCCGATGACAGGTTTCTCCCGACGTCCGATTGCCGTGCTGGTTTGCTGCCTCTTTGCCGGCGCGCAGGGTTCGCATGCGGCGTTGGGCGGCTTGCCGGCAGCCCGGCCAGGCGTTGCCGACAGCATCGCGACGATCGAGGCAGCGCCGCTGCGGGTCGAGCGCAAGCTGGCCGTTGCCGCGCGCCAGAAATCCTCGCGCAAGCTCGCTGCCGCCGGCAGCATCATCCCGGTGCTGACGCCGCCGAACAAGGACGTGCCCCTGTTCCTGACCGCCGACAGCATGGAAGGCCAGACCGACGAGCTGGCCGTCGCCGAAGGCAACGTCGAACTGCGCAAGGCCGAGTTGTTGCTGCAGTCCGACAAGCTGACCTATCGTCCGCTCGACGACGAAGTCGAGGCCACCGGGCAGGTCCGCCTGGCGCAGAACGGCATGGAGGTCGAGGCCGATCACCTGAAGATGAAGCTCACCGAGCAGCTCGGCTTTGCCGACAAGGCGCGCTATTCGGTGACCCGGGAGGTTGACAGCAAGCTCTACGAGGAAAACCGTACCGTGGTCACGGTGACCAGCGTCAACGGTGCCAACAGCGGCGCGCCGATGATGCTCAATGTGCCCAACGTCTACGGTTTGCCGGTCGACTCGCCGGCGCCGCGCGAAATGACCGGCAGCGGTACCGCCGAGCGCATCGATTTCCACGGCGAGAACCACATGCGCCTGAGCCAGGGCACCTTCTCGACCTGCAAGCCGGCGTCGCCCGACTGGTACCTCAAGGCCGAGCGCATCGATCTCGACTACGACAGCAACTACGGACGCGCCGACGATACCTCGCTGTGGTTCAAGGGGGTGCCGCTGTTCTACGCGCCCAAGGCCTGGTTCCCGATCAGCACCGACCGGCGCTCGGGGATGCTCAGTCCGTCGTTCAAGCAGTCGACGAAGACCGGTTTCGACCTGACCGCGCCGTTCTACTGGAACATCGCACCCAACTACGATGCGACCTTCTATCCGCGCTACATGAGCAAGCGCGGCACGCAGCTGGGAATCGAAACGCGCTACATGAACGAGGGCGTCGAGAGCGACGTGCGCACCGAATACATGGGCAACGACAGCAGCGAACGCCGCCGTCGCTATGCCTACGCGCTGCGCCACCAGCAGCAGTTCGGCGACGGCTTTGCCGCGGCGCTGAACTGGAACGGCGTGTCCGACGACAACTACTGGGAGGACATGTCGTCGCGCCTGCTGCAGACCTCGCAGGTCCAGCTCGAGCGACGGGCGACGCTGTCGTACGTGCCCAGTCCCTGGCTGCAGAGTTCGCTGCAGGTGCTGCGCTACCAGACGCTGCAGCCGGACCCGGACAACCCGATCGCCCGCCCGTATTTCCTCGAGCCGCAGCTGAACCTGCTGGGCTACCGGCCTAACCTCGGCGGTTTCGATTTCACGCTGGTCGGCCAGTATTCGCGCTTTACCCATGAGGATCGCCAGAGCAAGGATACCGGCGATCGTCTGGTGCTCTATCCGCAGATCAGTTTCCCGGTGATCAGTGCCGCGCTTCAGGTTACGCCGAAACTCGGCCTGCACATGAGCAGCTACGCGATTGACCGGGCGACCCTGAACGGCGGCGGCACGGATCGCATTTCGCGGGTGCTGCCGACCTTTTCGCTGGATTCGACGGTGGTCTTCGAACGCGAAGGTCGACTGCTTGACCAAGACTACGTGCAGACGCTGGAGCCGCGGCTGTACTACGTATACATCCCCTACAAGAAGCAGGGCGACATCCCGGTCTTCGATACCGGCCTGTCCGACTTCAACTTTGCCCAGGTCTTCTCGGAGAATCGCTACAGCGGCTACGACCGGATCAACGATGCGCACCAGCTGACTGCCGCGCTGACGACCAGGATTCTTGATGCCCAGACCGGCGCCGAGCAGTTCAAGGCGATGCTCGGCCAGCGCTACTACTTTGCCAAACAGCGGGTCACGCTGCCGGGTGAAACCTCGCGTCAGGACAATTTCTCCAACCTGATCGCTTCCGTGACCGGCCTGGTTGCGCCCAAGACCTATGCCGAAGCGACCTGGGAATACAACTACGACGACCGGACCAGCGACCGCTTCTCGGCCGGTGTGCGCTACCAGCCGGACTACGGCAAGGTGCTCTCGGCCAGCTATCGCTATACCCGCGACCCGCTGACCAACAAGTCGATTGTCGACCAGGTCGATTTCGCCGGCCAGTGGCCGCTGGCGCCGCAGTGGTACGCGGTCGGCCGCTTCAATTACTCGCTGCGCGACAGCCAGGCCCTGGAAACCATCGGCGGTCTCGAGTACAACGCCGGCTGCTGGGCCGTCCGCGGTGTCGTCCAGCGCCTGACCGCGACCTCGGGCTCGCCCAACACGACCTTCTTCCTGCAGCTCGAACTGCAGGACTTCACCAGTATCGGTTCCAACCCGCTCAGCCTGCTGCGGCGCAGCATCCCGGGTTATGGTAAAACCAACGAACTGTCGTCCGACCGCAGCCTGATCTCCAACCAGTGACCCTCATGCCCAAGACTTTTTCCCTCCTGCTCGCCTTTTTCTGTTCCCTGCTTGCCTTGCCGGCCGCCGTCTCGGCGCAGGAGCCGGTCGAGGCCGATTACATCGTCGCCGTCGTCGGCGACAGCGTGATCACCCGCAACGAACTGCGCGCCCGTCTGGCCGCTGCCTTGCGCCAACTCGAGAAGCAGGGGACGCCGCTACCGCCGCAGGATGTGCTCGAGCGCCAGATGCTCGAACGGATGATCATGGACCAGGCGCAGTTCGCCTATGCCAAGGAGAGCGGGCTGCGCATCGACGACGCCCAGCTCGACCAGGCGATCGGCCGCATCGCCGCCAACAACAACATGAACCTGGTGCAGTTCCGCAGTGCCCTCGAGAAGGACGGCATCGCCTATGCCGATTTCCGCGAGGAGATCCGCGGCGAGATGATCATGGCCCGCCTGCGCGAACGCGAGGTCGAGAGCCGCCTGGTCGTCTCCGACAGCGAAATCGACAACCACCTGGCCAACCAGGCCGCCAGCGGCGGTGGCGACGAATACCGGCTGGCGCACATCCTGTTGCGGGCGCCGGAGTCGGTGACGCCGGAGCAGCTGGCCAAGTTGCGCAAGCGCGCCGAGCAGGCGCTGGCCAAGGCGCGTGCCGGCGAGAACTTCGCCGAGCTGACCGCCGCCTACTCGGATGCCCCCGACGCGCTGCAGGGCGGCGACCTCGGCTGGCGGCCGCTCGACCGCCTGCCGACGCTCTATGCCGAAGCCGCGGCCCGTCTCGGCGATGGCAAGGTCAGCGACCTGCTGCGCTCGGCCGCCGGTTTCCACATCATCAAGCTGGTCGCCAAGCGCGGCGGCAACGGCCCGGCCTCGGTGCAGCAGACCAATGCCCGGCATATCCTGATCCGGGTCAATGAAGTCGTTTCCGAAGCCGAAGCCCGCCATCGCCTCGAAACCGTCCGCGAGCGCATCGTCAACGGCATGGATTTCGCCGAGCAGGCGCGGGTCTTCTCGCAGGACGGTTCCGCGGCCAAGGGCGGCGATCTCGGCTGGCTCAACCCGGGCGACACCGTGCCCGATTTCGAGCGGGCGATGGACGCCCTGAAGCCGGGCGAACTCAGCCCGGTCGTCAAATCGCCGTTCGGCATGCACCTGATCCAGGTGATCGAACGCCGCGAACGCGACGTCTCGGCCGAGCGCCAGCGCCTGGTCGCCCGCCAGGCGATCCGCGAGCGCAAGCTCGACGACGCCTACCAGGACTGGCTGCGCCAGCTGCGCGACCGCACCTACGTCGAAAACCGCCTGGAGCAGCAATGACCGTACCGGTGATCGCCGTCACCAGCGGCGAGCCGGCCGGCATCGGTCCCGAACTCTGTCTGCGCCTGGCCGGCTGGTCCGGTCCCGGCCGCCCGGTCGTCCTCGGCGACCGCGACTTGCTGCGCGAGCGCGCCGAGCAGCTCGGCCTCGACATCGAACTGCGCGATTACGCGCCTGCCGGTTTTTCGGAAAATTTGACGGTCGACCGTCAAATTCTCGAGATTTTGCCTGTGCCGCTTGCCGTGCCCGCCCGTCCCGGCGTGCTCGACCCGGCCAACGGCGCCTACGTGCTGGCGCTGCTCGACCGCGCGCTGGCCGGCTGCCAGTCCGGCGAATTCGCCGCGATGGCGACGGCGCCGGTGCACAAGGGCGTGATCAACGACGCCGGCGTCGCCTTCACCGGTCATACCGAATACCTGGCCGAAAAAACCGGCACGCCGCTGGTGGTGATGATGCTTGCCGGCGATACCGAACGCGGTCCGCTGCGCGTCGCGCTGGCGACCACGCACCTACCGCTCAAGGAGGTGCCGGCGGCGATCACCGGCGAACTGCTCGAACGCACGCTGCGCATCGTCGACGCCGACCTGCGCGGCAAGTACGGCATCGCCGAACCGCGCATCCTGGTCGCCGGGCTCAACCCGCATGCCGGCGAGGGCGGTTATCTCGGCCGCGAGGAAATCGACATCATCGAACCGGCGCTGGCCCGGCTGCGCAGCGAAGGTCTGCAACTTTCCGGCCCGCATCCCGCCGACACCATGTTCACCCCGCCGGTGCTCGCCGGCGGCGACGCGGTGCTGGCCATGTACCACGACCAGGGCCTGACCGCGCTCAAGTACGCCACCTTCGGCAACGGCATCAACGTCACGCTCGGCCTGCCGGTGATCCGCACCTCGGTCGATCACGGCACCGCGCTGGCGCTCGCCGGCAGCGGCCAGGCCGACCCCGGCAGCCTGTTCGCGGCGGTCAGCGAAGCGGCCAGAATGGCAATGAGGAAGCAAGCATGAAGGGACACGTCGCGCGCAAGCGTTTCGGCCAGAACTTCCTGGTCGACCAGGGCATCATCGGCGCCATCGTCTCGGCGATCAATCCGGCGCGCACCGACAGCGTCGTCGAGATCGGCCCCGGCCTCGGCGCCATCACCGTGCCGCTGCTCGAGCGCGTCGACCGGCTGCACGTCGTCGAGATCGACCGCGACCTGATCGCCCGCCTGAAGAAGCAGCATCCGGCCGAGCGCCTGAGCATCCACGAAGGCGATGCGCTCGCCTTCGACTTCGCCAGCATCGGCAGCGACCTGCGCCTGGTCGGCAACCTGCCCTACAACATCTCGACGCCGCTGCTCTTCCACCTTGCCAGCTACGGCCGGCAGGTGCGCGACATGCACTTCATGCTGCAGAAGGAAGTCGTCGAGCGCATGGTCGCCGAGCCGGGCAACGCCGACTACGGCCGGCTGTCGGTGATGCTGCAGTACAGCTTCTGGCTGGAATGGCTGATCGACGTGCCGCCGGAGAGTTTCGACCCGGCGCCCAAGGTCGATTCGGCGGTCGTCCGCCTGATTCCCAAGGCGCCCGAGCTGCTGAACGCCAGGGACCCGGTGCGTTTCTCGTCGCTGGTCCAGGCCGCCTTCGCCCAGCGTCGCAAGATGCTGCGCAACAACCTCAAGGGCATCCTCGACGACGCCGGCTTCGCCGCCCTCGGCATCGCTCCGACGCTGCGTCCGGAAGACCTCGAAGTCGGCGACTACGTGCGCATCGCCAACTACCTGAGCAAATAGAAACCCGCCGCAGCGGGTTTTTGTCCTGGGCTTGCGCCGCTTCAGTCCTTCTTCAGCGGGCAGGTGTTCAGGCCGATCAGCGGATACAGCGGGCACCAGCCCATCAGGCCGGTGGCCAGGGGGACGATGCCGATCCACGCCCAGACCGGGCCGCCGGTGAGGGCCCAGGCGATCAGGGCGATGCCGGCCACGATGCGCAGGACCTTGTCGATGCCGCCAACATTGCTTTTCATGATGTGTTCTCCGGTAGTTGAGTAGACGACGCCAATGTAAGCGCGGCGCGCGACCCAGTATGTAACCTGGGTCACACAGCGGCAAGTTTGTTCAGGCCGTCGCGGTCGGTCACGGTCAACTGCTCGCGGCCGAGCAAAACCAGGCCCTGCGCGGCGAAGCCCTTGAGCAGGCGGCTGACGATCTCGCGCACGCTGCCGAGTTCGTCGGCCAGTTGCTGGTGGGTGACGTTCAGGGTGTCGCTCTGGCGGGCCAGGATCAGCCTGGCCAGGCGCTGGTCGAGGCGGGCGAAGGCGACTTCCTCGACCAGTTGCATCAGTTCGCCGATGCGTTCGGCGAAGAGATGGAAGACGAAATCGCGGAATGGCGGGTGGTCGACCAGCAGCTGGGCGAACTCGGCCACCGGCAGGGCGAGCAGGGTGAGCGGCGTTTCGGCGATGCCGCGGGCGTTGTAGTCGCTACGCCCGAGCAGGCAGGACGAGGAGATGATGCAGGAGCCGCCGGGCGCGACCCGGTAGAGCATCAGCTCGCGGCCGCTCGCCGCCTGCTTGACGACCTTGATGCTGCCCGCCAGCAGCAGCGGAAAGCCGGCGCACGGCTGGTGTTCGGCGAACACCGCGGTGCCGGCCGGCAGCGTCGCCGCCGGCGCCTGCAGCAGGCGTTCGAGGCGGGCTTCGGCGAGGCCGGCGAGCGCCGGGTAGAGGCGCAGCAGTTGTTGACGGTCGACGGCGCTATTCGGCACTTTTTCAGCCCAGCGTCGCCCACACCGGGGCATGGTCGGATGGCCGCTCGCGCTTGCGCGGTGCACGGTCGACGCCGGCGCCGGTGCATTTTCCGGCGAGCGGCTGCGAGAGCAGGATGTGGTCGATGCGCAGGCCGAGGTTCTTCTGGAAGCCGAGCATGCGGTAATCCCACCACGAGAAGGTCTTTTCCGGCTGTTCGAAGAGGCGGAAGCTGTCCGCCAGACCGAGGCCGAGCAGGCGCTGGAAAGCGGCGCGCTCGGGCGGCGAGACCAGGATGCAGTCGGTCCAGCGCTTGGGGTCGTGCACATCGCGCTCGTCGGGGGCGATGTTGTAGTCGCCGCACAGCGCCAGCTGCGGGTATTGGCGGAGTTCGCCTTCCAGCCAGTCGGCCAGCGCGGCGAGCCAGCGCAGCTTGTAGTCGTACTTGTCGCAGCCGACTTCCTGGCCGTTGGGCATGTAGGCGCAGACGACGCGGACGCCGTCGACGGTGCCGGAAATCAGCCGCTTCTGTTCGTCCGGGAACAGCGGATTGCCGCAGACGACATCGGTGATCGGGCTTTTCGCCAGCAGCGCGACGCCGTTGTAGGTCTTCTGCCCGGAGAAGGCGACCTGGTAGCCGGCGGCTTCGATCTCGGCACGCGGGAAGTTGTGGTCCTCGAGCTTCAGTTCCTGCAGGCAGACGACGTCGGGCGCCGCTTCGGCCAGCCAGTCGAGCAGGTGGGGCAGCCGGACCTTCAGCGAATTGACGTTCCAGGCGGCGATCTTCAAGGCTTGCCCCCGCTCGTCTTCGGGTAGCCGGCGATGTCCAGCAGGTTGTCGTAGGCGGCCGGGTTGTAGCCGCGCTGGCGCTGGTTGCCGACCTTCAGCGTCGGCACGAAGACGTCGCCGACCAGCTTCTTGACCTCGTCGAATTCCTCCGGCGTCTGGATCGATTTCTCGGTGAACGGCACCTTGCGCTTCTGCAGCAGTTCGCGCGCCTGGCGGCATTCCTCGATGCAGTCGGGGGCGGTGTACAGCAGCACCGGGAAGGTTTCGGCCGCCTTCTTCGTCGCGAACGGCAGGCCGTCGTCGGGTTGCGCCTTGCCGCCGGCCTTGGCGGCGTTGCGCACCTGGCCGGGCGGCGGCGTGTCGGAGACGACGGTGCGGCCGCTGCTGTCGGTCCAGCGGTAGGTCTGGGCGTGCACGCCGGCGCAGCACAGCGCCAGGCAGAGGACGAGCAGTCGTGACATGGAGGTTCTCCCTGGAATGGTCAAGCGGCGATCATGCCGCTGTGGCGCAGCAGCGCGTCCGGGCTCGGGGCGCGGCCGCGGAAGGCGGTGAAGTTCTCCAGCGCCGGCCGTTCGCCGCCGCGCGACAGGATTTCGTCGAGGAAACGCTGGCCGACCACCGGGTCGAACGGGTCGCCGGCTTCCTCGAAGGCGGCGTAGCAGTCGGCCGACAGCACTTCCGCCCACTTGTAGCTGTAGTAGCCGGCCGCGTAGCCGCCGCCGAAGATGTGCGAGAAGCTGTTCGGGAAGCGGTGCCATGCGGGCGGAATCAGCACGGCGACTTCGTTGCGTACTTCGGCGAGCAGGTCCATCACGGTCGACTGGCCCTTGGGGTCGAATTCGTAGTGCAGGCGCATGTCGAAGATCGAGAATTCGAGCTGGCGCACGGTCATCATGCCGCTCTGGAAGTTCTTGGCGGCGAGCATCTTGTCGTAGAGCGCGCGCGGCAGCGGTGCGCCGCTGTCCACATGCGCGGTCATGCCCTGCAGCACGTCCCATTCCCAGCAGTAGTTTTCCATAAACTGGCTGGGCAGTTCGACCGCGTCCCACTCGACGCCGTGGATGCCGGAGACGCCCAGCTCCTCGCCGCGCGCCAGCAGGTGATGCAGGCCGTGGCCGGTTTCGTGGAACAGGGTCTGGACTTCATCGTGCGTGAAGGTCGCGGGTTTGCCGCCGACCGGGCGCGCGAAGTTGCAGTTGAGGTAGGCGATCGGCTTCTGGATGCCGCCGGCGGTACGCTTGCGCGAGCGCGCCTCGTCCATCCAGGCGCCGCCGCGCTTGGTCTCGCGGGCGTAGAGATCCATGTAGAACTGGCCGACCAGCTCGCCGGCCGGCGTTTCGATGCGGTAGAAGCGGACGTCCTCGTGCCACACCGGCGCCTTGTCTTCCTTGACCTTGACGGTGAACAGGCTCTCGATGACCTGAAACAGGCCGGCGATCACCTTCGGCTCGGTGAAGTACTGCTTCACTTCCTGCTCGGAGAAGGCGTAGCGCGCCTGCATCAGCTTCTCGGAGGCGTAGGCGGCGTCCCAGGGCTGGAAGTCGGTCAGGCCGAGTTCGTCCCTGGCAAAGGCTTTCAGTTCGGCGATGTCCTTTTCGGCGAAGGGCTTGGCCTTCTTTGCCATGTCGCGCAGGAAATCGAGCACCTGCGCCGGCGTGTCGGCCATCTTGGTGTACAGCGAGACTTCGGCGAAGTTGTTGAAGCCGAGCATCTGCGCATCTTCCGCCTTGAGTTCGAGCAGGCGCTTGATCAGCGGGCCGTTGTCCCATTCCGGCTTGGAGTAGCCGTTGTCGATCTCGGCGGCGCGCGTCGCGTAGGCGTGGTACATGCGCTGGCGCAGCTCGCGGTTTTCGGCGTATTGCATCAGTGGACCGTAAGAGGGCGCGTGCAGCGTGAATTTCCAGCCGGCGACACCGGCCTTCTCGGCGGCTTCGCGGGCGGCGTCCTTCGCGTACTCGGGCAGGCCGGCGAGCAGGCTTTCGTCGCTGACGATCTCGGCGAAGGCGTTGGTCGCGTCGAGCAGGTTTTCCGAGAACCTGGCGGCGATCTGCGACAGTTCTTCCATGATCGCCTGGAAGCGCGGCTTCTGGTCTTCCGGCAGTTCGGCGCCGCCGAGGCGGAAATCGCGCACCTCGTTGTCGACGATGCGCCGCTGTGCGACGGTCAACGTCGAATATTCGGCACTTTTCTTCAGCGCCCGGTACTTGTCGAACAGTTTCAGGTTCTGGCCGAGTTCGGTGTAGAAGCGCGAAACCTCCGGCAGCATCTCGTTGTAGGCCTCGCGCCAGGCGGGCACGTCGTTGACCGAATGCAGGTGGCCGACGATGCCCCAGGCCCGGCCGAAGCCTTCCAGGCCGTCGCTCAGGGCGCCGGCGAAGTCGGCCCAGGTGGCGGGCGTCGCGTCATCGGTCAGGCGTTCGACCAGCGCGCGGCCGTCGGCCAGCAGTTGCGTGATCGCCGGCTTGACGTGTTCCGGCTGGATCAGGTCGAAGCGGGGCAGGTCGGTGAAGTCGAGCAGCGGGTTGGTGGCGGTCATGGCGTTCCGGGGAAAGAAAAAAGGGGCGGTCGTGGCCGCCCCGGGTGATTGGCGTCAGCGTTCTATTCTACTAGCTCGCGGTAAGCATGCCACGACGCATGGCCGAGCATCGGCATCAGCACGACCAGGCCGAACAGCAGCGTGGCGAAGCCGGTCAGTGTCAGTGTCACGATCAGCACCGCCCACAGCGCCAGCGGGCCGGGGTTGGCGGCGACGGCGCGCAGGCTGGTGGCCATCGCCGAGACCGGGTCGCAGTTCCGGTCCATGATCATCGGCACCGAGACGACGGCCAGTGCAAAGACGAAGGTGGCGAGCAGCGCGCCGACGATGCTCCAGGTGGCGACGAAGGCCAGGTGTTCGCCACCGATCAGGATTTCGCTGAGCAGCGCGCTGCCGGCAAAGGCGCCGCCGCCGCTGAGCAGGGCGAAGGCAATCGCCGTGAAGCGTTCCCAGAGTAGCGCGGTCAGCGCCAGCAGCAGGCCGAACAGCGCCAGCGACTGGCCGTTGCGCCGGAAAGCGCACAGCGATTCGATGAACAGCGGTTTCTCGCCCTGTTCGCGGGCCCGGCTGAGTTCGTAGAGGCCGCCGGCGAGTAGCGGGGCGACCAGGAAGAAGCCGGAAATGGCGAAGGTCAGCAGGTGCGGATGGCTGACCAGCGAGAGCAGGATCAGGTCGCCGCCGAGCGCGAACAGCAGGCCGTAGGCCAGCGAGGGCAGGGGGTTGTGCCGGATGTCCTGCCAGGCGGCCTCCAGCCAGCGGCTGGGGGCACGCGCATCGATGCGGCGGATGCCGACAGCGGCATCGCCCGGACCGGAAAAGACGGTGTGCATGGCTGGACTCCTTGGTCGAATCAGACACACCCGTCGGACTGCGGCGGCCGGGAACGGTTCCCGGCGCTTTGTTACAGTGTTTTACCGGTGAGCTTTTCGTAGGCCTCGATGTACTTGGCGCTGGTCCGGGCGATGACCTCGGCCGGCAGCTTCGGCCCGGGCGCAACCTTGCCCCAGTCGAGGGTTTCCAGGTAGTCGCGGACATACTGCTTGTCGTAGGACGGCGGATTGCTGCCTTCGGCGTACTGGTCGGCCGGCCAGAAGCGCGACGAATCCGGGGTCAGCGCCTCGTCGATCAGGTGCAGCGTGCCGGCGGCGTCGATGCCGAACTCGAACTTGGTGTCGGCAATGATGATGCCGCGCGTTGCCGCATAGACCGCCGCTTCTTCATAGAGGCGGATGGCCGCGTCGCGGGCTTCGGCACAGAGTTGCGCGCCGGTCTTGCCGGTGCCCTTGAGCGCCTCGGCCAGCGTTGCGTCGCAGTTGGCGGCGGCCTGCTCGTAGGAGACGTTCTCGTCGTGGTCGCCGACTTCGGCCTTGGTCGCCGGGGTGAAGATCGGCTGCGGCAGCTTCTGCGCCATCTTCAGGCCGGCCGGCAGGGCGATGCCGCAGATGGCGCCGGTCTGCTGGTAATCCTTCCAGCCGGAACCGATGACGTAACCGCGGACCACGGCTTCGATCGGCAGCGGCTTGAGGCGCTTGACGACGACGGCGCGGCCGCGCACCTGCTCGCGTTCGTTTTCGGCCACCACCGATTCCGGATCGACGCCGGTGAGCTGGTTGGGGACGATGTGAGCGAGCTTGTCGAACCAGAAATTGGCGACGGCCTGGAGGACTTCGCCCTTCTTCGGAATCGGGTCCGGGAGGATGACGTCGAAGGCCGACAGGCGGTCGGTGGTGACGATCAGCAGCTTGTCGGCGTCGACCGCGTAGATGTCGCGGACCTTGCCCTTGGACAGGAGCGGCAGGCTGGTGATGGAGGATTCGAAGAGCGGTGCGGTCACGGTCGTGGTCCCGAAAGATCAAAGGCGCGATTATAAGGGAGCGCGCCGGTCAAGGCACCGTGCCGTGCCGCCCGGGCGCTTCAGTGGCTGCCGCTTGCCTCGGCGGCGAGCTTGCGGCGCATGCGCCGCGTGCCCCAGGCGACCAGCCCGGCGATCACCGGGATCGAGATCGCGGTGACGATGTCCGGGTTGAGGTGGTGCAGGTCCTTGCTGCCCTTGGCCAGGTATTGCACCAGCTGCGAGCCGTAGTAGGTGAGCACCACCACCGACAGGCCTTCGACCGTTTCCTGCAGGCGCAGCTGCAGTTTGGCGCGGCTGTTCATCTGGGTCAGCAGTTCCTGGTTCTGCCGCTCCAGCTCGATATCGACGCGGGTGCGCAGCAGCTGGCTGTTGCGGGCGACGCGGGCCGACAGTTCTTCCTGGCGGCGGCTGATCGCCTCGCAGGTCTTCATCGCCGGCAGCAGGCGGCGCTGCATGAATTCGTAGAGCGTCGGCAGGCCGGGGATGCGCGTCTCGCGCAGTTCCTCGATGCGCTGCGCGACCAGCCCGTGGTAGGCGCGCGAGGCGCCGAAGCGGAAGGTGGTGCGGGCGACCGAGTTCTCGACGTCGGCGGCCAGCGCCGACAGTGCGGCGAGGACGCTGCGCTCGTCTTCCGGATTCTTGGCTTCGCCGATGCGTTCCATCAGCTCGGCCAGCTTCTTCTCGCCGGTGTACAGCCAGGCGCCGACTTCCTTGGCCACCGGCAGGCCGAGCAGCGCCATCATCCGGTAGGTCTCGATCTCGACCAGGCGCTGCACGGTGCGGCCGGCCTGGCGCTGGGTCATGCCCTCGTTGAGGACGAGAAAGCGCGAGAAGCCGTTGTCGATCTTGAAATCGGTGAACACCCAGGCCGCGTCGTCGGCGACGCGGGCGCCGCCGAGCGCCCGACCGCTCGGCGAGAGGCCGGCGAGGACCGATTCCGGGCTGATTTCGGCGGTCGACCGCAATTCGACATGGGTCGCCACCATCAGCTTGCCCGGGATGCCGCGCAGCCACTCCGGATGCACCGCGTCGAAGGCGGTGACGTCCGGGTGCAGCGTCTCGCCCGGGGTCAGTTCGCGGTAGAAGGTGTAGGTCGAGAACTCGGTGTGCAGTTCCCAGCGCATGCGGAAGGCGCCGGTTTCGATCATCAGGTGCGAGTCGGAACTGTCGATCGAGTTGCAGACATGGCCCTGGCACAGCTTCGTCAGGTTGGCCCGTTCCGCTTCGGCGGTCGTTGCCGCGTGCTTGAAGACCAGGTGCGAGACGAGCACGGCGCCAGCCAGCGAGGTCGACGGGCGGGCGTGGAATTCGTTGTTGAGGCGCTGGCGGAGCGGGTGTTCTTCCAGTTCGGCGAGTATCAGGCGCGGGTGCATGACCGTCTCGGGGCTCGGGATTGTTGCGGTGCAGCAGATTGTAGCACCGGCTTTTTGCCGGCGCGCGACCGCCCGGCGAAAAGACAGGGGCATGCAAAAACACGCCTGCGGCGGCAGCCGGCCTTAGAATACCGGCCGAATCCACGGAGAGCTTTCGATGCCGATCACCCGCACCCTCATCCTCGTTGCCGCGCTGCTGCCGGCGCCGATCCTGGCCCAGGGGCTCGGCCGGGCGCCGGAGCGCGAGGCGCCGCGCCTGAATGCGGTCGCCGATCCGGGCGCCGACTACCGGATGGCGCTGCGTTTTTTCGCCGGCGAGGGCGTCGACCGTGACAATGCCCGCGGCCTCGACTACCTGCGCAAGGCCGCAGCAGGCGGGCATGCCGAGGCCCAGTTCAACCTCGGCAACTACCTCAACATGTTCCAGGCCGACTATGCCGGCGCGGCCCACTGGTGGCGGCAGGCCGGCGCCCAGGATCACCCGGCGGCATTGTTCAACCTGGCCGAGTTGCTGACCGCCGGCCTGGTCCCCGCGCAGGCCGGCGAAAGTGCCGCCGCCTACCGCCAGCGGGCGGTGGCGCTCGGCTTCGTCCCCGAGCCGGCGGTCGCGGCCGAGCCGGTGCCGCCGGCCCGTGACATCGAGCCGGCGCCGGCCAGCCCTGCCGTTGCCGCGGCGCCGCCGCTGGCGGCAGCTGCCGTGCCGGTGGCCGATCCGGCCAGCGCCGCCTGGCTTGCCGCGCCGGCCGACTCGGCGACGATCCAGGTCTTCGCCTCGACCAGCCTGGCCGAAGTCCGCGCCGTTGCCGCCCGTCATCCGTGGCGGCGGCCGCTGGCGCTGCTCACTTTCGAACGCGACGGCCAGCGCTGGCACGCCCTGCTGCACGGGCGTTTCGCCGATGTCGCCGCGGCTCGCCGCGGGTTGGCCGAGCTGCCGCCGGCACTGCGCGCCGGCAAGCCGTGGCCGCGCCGGCTCGGCGATGTGCGTGCGCAGACGCGGATGACGCTGCAGGCACTGCCGGGAAAGTCCAATGAGCTGCGCTGACTGCCTGGCCGAGGACGCCGCCGCCCGCCGGCGCGCGCTCGAGCTCGCTTCCTTCATCGTCGAAGCGCCGGCCGGCGCCGGCAAGACCGAGCTGCTGACCCAGCGCACGCTGCGCCTGCTGGCCATCGTCGATGCGCCGGAAGAGGTGCTGGCGCTGACCTTCACCAACAAGGCGGCAACCGAGATGCGCGACCGCATCCTCGGCAGCCTCGAAGCAGCCACTCGCGACGCCGGCGAACTGGCGCCGCACAAGCTCGAAACGCGCAAGTGGGCGCTCGCTGTCCTGGCCCGCGATCGCGAGCTGGGCTGGAATCTGCTGGCGCACCCCGGCCGCTTGCGCGTCACCACGCTCGACGCGCTGTGCGCCGGCCTGGCCCGGCAGATGCCTTTCCTCTCCCGCTTCGGTGCCCAGCCGGCGGTCACCGACGATGCCGAGGCGCACTACGCAACGGCGGCGCGGCGGACGCTGGCCATGGTCGAAGCCGACACGCCCGACGCCGCCGTCGTCGCCGCTGCGCTGGCCTTCATGGACAACGATGCCGGCCGTCTCGAACGGCTGCTGGTGAGCATGCTCGGCCGGCGCGACCAGTGGCTGCAGCACGCCGCCCGCGTCGACGGCGGCGTCCTGCGCGACGAGGTCGAAGCCGGTTTCGCCGCGCTGGTTGAGCGCGAACTGGCGCGCGCCGCCGACCTGCTCGACGCCGCCTGGCAGGCGCGGCTGATGCCGCTGGCCCGTTTCGCCGCCGCCAACGCGCCGGAAGCGCTGGCGCCGCTGCTCGACTGGCAGCAGCCTTTGCGCCCGCAGAGCGCCGACCTCGCCGCCTGGCGCACGCTGGCCGGCCTGCTGCTGACCGCCGACGGCAGTTTCCGCAAGGCGCTGAACAAGAACGTCGGCTTCCCGGCGGGCAAGGAATTCGCCGAGCAGAAAGCGGCGATGGCCGGCCTGCTCGCCGAACTGGCCGAGGTGCCCGGGCTGGAAACCGCGCTCGCCGGCATCGGCGGCCTGCCGGCGCCGGTTTTGAGCGATTCCGAGTGGTCGACCGTCGAAGACTTCTCGCGTCTGCTGCGGCTCGCCGCCGGCCAGTTGTGGCTGGTCTTCCAGGAGGCCGGCGAAGTCGATTTCATCGAGATCGCCGCCCGCGCCGGGCTTGCGCTCGGCGACGACGAGGCGCCGACCGACCTCGCCCAGGCGCTCGACTACCGCATCCGCCACCTGCTGGTCGACGAGTTCCAGGACACCAGCCCCGGCCAGGTTGCCCTGATCGCCCGGCTGATGCGCGGCTGGACGCCGGACGACGGACGCACGCTGTTCGTCGTCGGCGACCCGATGCAGTCGATCTACCGTTTCCGCAAGGCCGACGTCGGGCTCTTCCTCAACGTCCGCGCCCGCGGCATCGGCGACCTGCGCCTCGAACACCTGCGCCTGTACCGCAACAACCGCTCCCACCCGGCCATCGTCGATTGGGTCAATGGCGCCTTCCCGGCGATTTTTCCGGCCGCCGACGACCCGGCCGCCGGTGCCGTCTGCTACGCCGAATCGACGGCGACCAAGGCGGCGGTTGCCGACAGCGGCGTCGTCCTGCACCCGGTGTTCGAGCGCGGCGACGGCGCTGCCGCCGAGGCGGCGCTGACGCTCGAACTGATCCGCGCCGCCCGGGCGGCCGACCCGCAGGGTCGCATCGCCGTGCTGGTGCGCGCCCGCCGCCATCTCGACGGCCTGGTCGAGGCGATCCGCCGCCAAGCCCCGGAACTGCGCTTCCAGGCGGTCGAGATCGAAGGCCTGGCCGAGCGCCAGCACATCCAGGACCTGCTCAGCCTCTACCGCGCGCTCAGCCACCGCGCCGACCGCGTGCACTGGCTGGCGATCCTGCGCGCGCCGTGGTGCGGGCTGACCCTGGCCGACCTGCACGCGCTCGCCGGCAACGACCGTCAGCGCACCGTCTGGCAATTGATCAACGACGAGGCGCGGCTGGCCGCGCTCAGCGCCGACGGTCGCCACCGCCTGCAGCATCTGCGCGCGGTTGTCGGCCTGGCGCTGGCCGAGCGCGACCGCCAGCCGCCGCGCCGCTGGCTAGAAGGCGTCTGGCTGATGCTCGGCGGCCCGCGCTGCCTGGAAGCACCGGCGGCGCTGGCCGATGTCGACGCCTTTTTCGCCCTGGTCGAACAGCTCGCCGCCGCCCACCGCCTCGATCCGGAGACACTCGCCGCCCGCGTCGGCGAGCTTTACGCGCCGGCCGATCCGCTCGGCGACGCGGTGCAGATGATGACCATCCACAAGGCCAAGGGGCTGGAATTCGAAACGGTGATCGTGCCCGGCCTGCATCGCGATACCGGCAACAACGACAGCCCGCTGCTGCTCTGGGACGAAGTGCTCGGTGCCGACGGCCGCGAGCGCCTGCTCGTCGCGCCGCTGCGCGCGCGCGGCGAACGCGCCGACGAGCCGACCGTCTACGACACCCTGCGCCGCCTGGAAAACGCCCGCGCCGCGCACGAAACCGAGCGCCTGCTCTACGTCGCCGCCACCCGGGCGATCCGCCGCCTGCACCTGGTCGGCGTCGCCGAACTCAGCGACAAGAGCGACGACGGTCTGCGCCAGCCGCCGTCCGGCAGCTTCTTGCGCCTGCTCTGGCCGGTCGCCGGCCAGGCCGTTTTCGCCGCAGCACTGGCCGCCGATGCGCCAGCGGAGCTTGTCCCGGCCGAGGATGGTTCGACCTTCGTGCCGCCGCTGCTGCGCCTGGCCGAGCCGGCGATCCCGGCCGAACTGGCGGCGCCGCCGTCGCGCCCGGCGGCCAACCGTGTCGAGGCGCTGGCCGGCGGGACCGCCGCGCAACAGGAGGCAGCGGTCGGCACGCTGGTGCATCGCTGTCTCGAACTGATCGTCCGCCAGGGCCTCGCCGCCTGGCCAGCCGAGCGCCTGCCCGGGCTGGTCGACGGCTGGCGGCGCTGGCTGCGCGCCCAGGGGCTGGACGCGGCCCAGGCTGAAACCGGCGCCGACGAAGCGCTGAGCGCGCTGCAGACGACGCTGGCCTCGGACACCGGCCGCTGGCTGCTCGCTGACCATCCCGGCGGCGGCGCCGAACAGGCGTGGACCAGCCGCGACGGCGATCTGACGGTCAACCACGTGATCGACCGGATTTTCATCGCCGACGGCGTGCGCTGGATCGTCGACTACAAGACCGTGCGCGCCGCCCCGGAAGAACTCGCCGCCCGCGCCGAGGGCTTCCGCCCGCAACTCGAACGCTACGCCGCGCTGTTCGCCGACCAGCCGCAGCCGCTCAGGCTGGCGGTGTGGTTCGTGCTGCAGGGGCGGCTGGTGACGCTGGATTGAGGCCGCGTGATCGGAGAGCGATGAAGTGATTGCGTCGAGAGGATCAATGGTTGATCAGGTGATCCACTCGGGATAATCTTCATGTCATTCCTGCCTGCCTGCGTGGCGGGCATTCATTAGCTGACTGTCGAAGACGGCGGGGGCGATCGATACAAGGCACGTTCGGAACGCCCCGCTAAAATCCTTCAAGTCATTGAAATAATATGAATAAAATTTTCATATGCCCTGTTTGTTGGATTGTTTTTCATCTATTAGGGGGCATATTTAACGTTAGGTATTCGTGATGCTGAAGTTTCTTGGCAAGCTGCTCAATCGAGATCTCACAACTCCGGCAGAGCCTATTGACACGAATGTATCGGAGGACGAAATCTGGGAGATATTGCATCCCAAGAATAAAAGGGAGTTGGCGCTTCGGAAGAAGAACCTGCAGAGCTTTCTTCAATTTGCAGCGAGCCAATTGAACAAGACCGAATGTCAGCGCTTGTGCCGAGTTGCAAAGCGAGCGCTAGATGACTCCGAAGACATGTTCGGTGCGTTGGAAGAAGTCATGTTCGGTGAAGAAGGCCAACGGCGTGGAAAATGGGTGTTTATCCAGTTAGATTGCAAGGCACGCGAGGAAATCGTTTGGCAGGCTTCAGAGATTCTGGCCACATTCGGCATCAGTGAGCGTTGGGAGCATGATTGCGAAGCGGAATTCCGCTCAGTTCCCGAAGCATTACTGGCCTTGTCCGACTGGTTAGCCGAAAGAGACCTTACGCTTCTGCACTTCGAGACAAACTCGGATTCGTATTGCTCGGTAATTGTCAGAGCATCGGAAAGCTCTACCGCCAAGGAGCTTGCGTTGGCGGCTCACCTCACACTGTACGATCATGCAGAGTTTTCTCGCGCAAATATCTAACCCGGCGCTCAACCGGACCTGCGCGAAAAGCCGCGCGGACCGGTTAGCTCCGTTAGGCCTCAGAATCGATGTCCGCAGCCCTATTCGATTGGCTTGACCGCGTAACGTGGTTAGCTGAGGTGCCGAGATACGCCTCCGCTATTCTCACAAGACAGGTCCAAGCGAAGATTTCCCGTTCTCGACCGGAGTGCTGGTCAGATAATTTTGCGTGGTTACCGGCAGAAAATGGCGAAGAGCGATTCTTAACCGCGTTTGCAAACCACTATGGACGCATTCGCGCCTTCCACGGATGTCGGCCCGCCGATTTAAAAAGCTATTTCGATTACGGCCTTCATGGACAAACAGCTGAAATTCTCGAAGCGCAGTTCCTGTCGATCTTCCGGGACTTGCCGGAACAGAAGTTGCAGGAGGCCTTGGCTGAGCTCAAGGATCGGAAGGAAAGCGAACGGGGCCGGTTCTGGGTCGTTTTGGAAGAACGTGAACTCATAGAGCATTGCGGGCACTACCTCATTCAAGGCAGCGAGTACCTCATGGCGCTAGCCGCCTCACTGTGCCGCTTGGCGCCCGGTGAGGACTATCGCATGCGCCTCCGCAAGCATGGAACACCGACGATCTTTGAACTCCATATTCCTATTCAACATCTGCAAGAGGCTCAGGTCGATGCGTTGGCTCGTCTAGTACTTGCCGCTTGGGGTGAACTCGTCTCCAATCGTCCGCTAGGAATGGGACACAGCCCCTGCCTCGTTGTTCGACGCACGGTTGAGCCACAGTACTTTGTCGGCCACACGCATCCCGCACGAATTCGAGATCCACACCTCGGCCATACAATCTACGTCAATCAACACACCCGATGCGTGCATTGCGCTGAGGCGCGGATTGACACGTGAAGTGCAACACCTAGAAATTTTGTGCACTTTTCACGGTCGACCGTAAGAAACCCGCCATTTCCCCGCTAGCGTTGGCAAGTCGCTACGGTTTGCGACGATCTGCGCCGAGGTCAAGCGCGCGGCGGTTCGCCCGCGCTCCGGTTCTGCGTCAGGGCCAGAGGACGCAGGCCCAGACCACGGCGGCGTTGATCAGCGACAGCAGCACCGCGGCGCTGCCCATGTCCTTGGCCTGCTTGGCGAGTTCGTGCTTTTCCGGCGAGGCCTTGTCGACGATGGCTTCGAGGCCGGAGTTGAGGATTTCGACGATCAGGATGAGCAGGATGCTGCCGATCAGCAGTGCACGGTCGACGCCGGTTTCGCCGAGAAAAACGGCGAGCGGGATGGCGACGATGGCGAGCAGGACTTCCTCGCGGAAGGCGGCTTCGTTCTTCCAGGCGGCGGCGAGGCCGTCGCGCGAGTAGCCGAGCGCGTTGATCAGCCGGACGAGGCCCTGCTTGCCCTTGAATTCCTTGTAGTCGCTCATTTTTTCTTGTCCAGCAGGGGTTTGAGGAAGCGGCCGGTGTGGCTGGCCTTGCATTTCGCCACCTGTTCCGGCGTGCCGGCGACCAGGATGCGGCCGCCGCCGCCGCCGCCTTCGGGGCCGAGGTCGACGATCCAGTCGGCGGTCTTGATCACGTCGAGGTTGTGTTCGATGACGACGATGGTGTTGCCGTGGTCGGCCAGGCGGTGCAGCACTTTCAGCAACAGTTCGATGTCGGCGAAATGCAGGCCGGTGGTCGGTTCGTCGAGGATGTACAGCGTCCGGCCGGTGTCGCGCTTCGAGAGTTCGAGCGCCAGCTTGACCCGCTGCGCCTCGCCGCCGGACAGCGTGGTCGCCGCCTGGCCGAGGGTGATGTAACTCAAGCCGACATCGACCAGGGTCTGCAGCTTGCGGGCGACGACCGGCACCGGGTCGAAGAATTCGCGCGCCTGCTCGACGGTCATGCCCAGGATGTCGTGGATGTTCTTGCCCTTGTACTGGATTTCCAGCGTCTCGCGGTTGTAGCGCTTGCCGTGGCAGACGTCGCAGGGGACGTAGATGTCGGGCAGGAAGTGCATCTCGACCTTGATCATGCCGTCGCCCTGGCAGGCTTCGCAGCGGCCGCCCTTGACGTTGAAGCTGAAGCGGCCGGGGCCGTAGCCGCGCGCCCGCGATTCCGGCACCTGCGAGAACAGTTCGCGGATCGGCGTCAGCAGGCCGGTGTAGGTCGCCGGGTTGGAGCGCGGCGTGCGGCCGATCGGCGACTGGTCGACGTTGATCACCTTGTCGAACAGGTCGAGGCCGAGGATTTCCTTGTGCGGCGCCGGTTCCGTGGTCGAGCCGTAGAGGTGTTTGGCGGCCGCGGCGTAGAGCGTGTCGTTGATCAGCGTCGACTTGCCCGAACCGGAGACGCCGGTGACGCAGGTGAACAGCCCGCCGGGAATCTCCAGCGTGACGTCGCGCAGGTTGTGGCCGTAGGCGCCGACCACCTGCAGTTGCTTGTCCGGGTTTGCCGGCCGGCGTTTCTGCGGCACCGCGATTTCGCGCACGCCGGACAGGTAGGCGCCGGTCAGCGAGGCCGGGTTGGCGGCGACCTGCGCCGGCGTGCCTTCGGCGACGACCGAGCCGCCATGGACGCCGGCGCCGGGGCCGATGTCGATGACGTAGTCGGCGGTGCGGATGGCGTCCTCGTCGTGTTCGACGACGAGCACGGTGTTGCCCATGTCGCGCAGGTTGCGCAGCGTCTGCAGCAGGCGGTCGTTGTCGCGCTGGTGCAGGCCGATCGACGGCTCGTCGAGCACGTACATGACGCCGGTCAGGCCGGAGCCGATCTGCGAGGCCAGGCGGATGCGCTGCGCCTCGCCGCCGGAGAGTGTTTCGGCCGAGCGTTCGAGGCACAGGTAATCGAGGCCGACGTCGATCAGGAAAGTCAGCCGGGCGGTGATTTCCTTGAGGATCTTGTCGGCGATCTGCGCCTTATGGCCGGGCAGTTGCAGGCAGTTGAAGTAATTGCGCGCCTCGCCCAGCGGCAGGCGGCTGATCTCGTGCAGCGTCTTGTCGCCGACGCGCACGTGGCGGGCCTCGACGCGCAGGCGGGTGCCGTTGCAGGTCGGGCAGGTCGAGTTGCTGATGTACTTCGACAACTCCTCGCGCACGGCATTGGAATCGCTCGCCCGGTAACGCCGTTCCAGGTTGGGGATGATGCCCTCGAAGCTGTGGCTGCGGTCGAAGCGCGTGCCCTTCTCGTTGGCGTAGCGGAAGTTGATGGCGGTGCTGCCGGAGCCGTAGAGGATGATCTGGCGGACGTCGTCTGAAAGTTGCTCGAACGGGGTGTCGACCGTGAAATCGTAGTGTTCGGCCAGCGATTCGATGATCTGGAAATAGAACTGGTTCTTCTTGTCCCAGCCGCGAATCGCGCCGGCGGCCAGCGACAGGTGCGGCGCCGTGACCACGCGCTTGGGGTCGAAGAACTGGATGACGCCGAGGCCGTCGCACTTCGGACAGGCGCCCATCGGGTTGTTGAACGAGAACAGGCGCGGTTCCAGTTCCTGCAGCGCGTACGAGCAGACCGGGCAGGCGAACTTGGCCGAGAACAGGTATTCCTGGCCGGAATCCATCTCCAGCGCGATGGCCCGGCCTTCGGCGTGGCGCAGCGCGGTCTCGAAGGATTCGGCGAGGCGCTGGCGCATGTCGTCGCGGACCTTGAGGCGGTCGACGACGACATCGACGTTGTGCTTCTGCGACTTGGCCAGCTTGGGCACGGCGTCGATTTCGTACACGGTGCCGTCGACGCGCACGCGGGCAAAGCCCTGGGCGCGCAGTTCGGCGAACAGGTCGAGCTGCTCGCCCTTGCGGTTGGCGACGACCGGCGCCAGGATCATCAGCTTGGTCTCGGCCGGCAGCGCCAGCACGTGATCGACCATCTGCGACACCGTCTGCGCTTCCAGCGGCTTGTCGTGGTCCGGGCAGTAGGGCGTGCCGGCGCGCGCGTAGAGCAGGCGCAGATAGTCGTGGATCTCGGTGACGGTGCCGACGGTCGAGCGCGGGTTGTGGCTGGTTGCCTTCTGCTCGATGGAAATTGCCGGGCTCAAACCCTCGATCAGGTCGACGTCGGGCTTTTCCATCAACTGCAGGAATTGCCGGGCGTAGGCCGACAACGATTCGACGTAGCGCCGCTGGCCCTCGGCGTAGAGCGTGTCGAAAGCCAGCGAGGACTTGCCGGAACCGGACAGGCCGGTGATCACGATCAGCTGATCGCGCGGCAGGTCGAGGTTGATGTTCTTCAGATTGTGGGTGCGGGCGCCGCGGATGCGCAGGGTTTCCATCGCCGTTTTCTGCGTGGTTTGGGGAGGGGCAACTATACGCAAAAGCGGCGGGTTTTGCACGGAAGGCTGTATGAATGTACAGCCTTCCGCCGCCGCTCAGCGCTGGCGTGGCGTGAACACTTCCTGCTCGATCAGCCAGCGGCCGTCGACCTTGCGCAACTGGAGCTGCTTGATGCCATCGTCGCGCAGCGCCTGCGAGCGATAGCGCTGCTCGAAGGTGAGCCAGGCGCGGTCGCTGCCCTCGCGGCGGATCTCCGGCTGGCCGAGGACGAGTTCGATCTGGCCGGCGCGGCCGATGATGCGCTGGCGGGCGCTGCGCCACTGCGCCGGGCTGACCGTCTGGCCCTTGAATCCGGGATGGTAGTGCTGGAGGTAGGCGGCGACGTCGCGGCCGGCCCAGGCATCGCGCCAGCCGGCGAGGAAGGCGAGCAACTCGTCGGCTGCCGGTGCGGCAACAGGCAGCGTCGGTGCCGGGGCCGGGGCGGCGGCAGGGGCCGGCGGCGGTGCGACCGGTGCGCCTGGCGCTGCCGTTTCGACCTGCTCGAGCGGCGGCGGTGGCGGGGCGTCGAAGACCTTCGCCGCGAGCGGGCCGCAACCGGCGGCGCCGACGCTGGCCGCGATCAGTGCCGCGCTGGCGGCGCGACCGAGCTTGTGTGCCTGGCTGTCCATCGTTCTTTCTCCCTGTCGGCCCGCGCAGGGCCGGAAAATGACGTCAAGATGCCGGCAACTATACCGCAGCCGACGGCCTTTGCGCCGGCCCGGCGCCGGCGTACGGCGTGCTAAACTCGGCGCCTTCGCTGCAACGCAACACATCCCCAGATCCATGTCTTCCCCCTCCGACCGCATGAGCCCCGAGGAGCGTCGCACCGGCGTTTCGCTGGCCTCCATCTTCGCCCTGCGCATGCTCGGGCTGTTCCTCATCCTGCCGGTGTTCTCGGTGCATGCGGCGCAGATTCCCGGTGGCGACAGCCTGCTCCTGGTCGGCCTGGCGCTCGGTGCCTACGGCCTGACCCAGGCGGTCTTCCAGATTCCCTTCGGGATCGCCTCCGACCGCGTCGGGCGCAAGCCGGTGATCGTCGCCGGCCTGCTCGTCTTCGCGCTCGGCAGCTTCGTCGCCGCCTGGGCGCCGGACATGCACTGGATGATCGCCGGCCGCGTGCTCCAGGGCATGGGCGCGATCTCGGCGGCGGTGACGGCGCTGGCCGCCGACCTGACGCGCGAGGAACACCGGACCAAGGTGATGGCGATGATCGGTTCGTCGATCGGCCTGGTCTTCGCGCTGTCGCTGGTCGGCGCGCCGCTGCTCTACGGCTGGGTCGGCATGGGCGGCCTGTTCACGCTGACCGGCGTCCTCGCACTGGCCGCCATCGGCCTGCTGCTCAAGGCCGTGCCGCCGGTGGCCGCGCCGCCGCGCCAGGCGCCGCTACCGCTGCGCGAGGTGCTGGGCAATCCCGACCTGCTCAAGCTCAACCTCGGCATCGGCACGCTGCACATGATCCAGATGGCGATGTTCGTCGTCCTGCCGCAGGCCCTGCTGCACCGCGGCGGCTTGCCGGCGGCCGCGCACTGGCAGGTGTATCTGCCGGCCGTGCTGGTCTCCTTCGCCTTCATGGTGCCGGCGATCATCGCCGCCGAGAAGAAGGACCGGATGCGTCCGGTTTTCCTCGCCGCGATCGGGTTGACCGTCATCGTCCAGCTCGGCCTGGCGCTGGCCAGCGACAGCCTGTGGCTGCTCGGCCTGTGGCTGCTGCTCTTCTTCGTCGCCTTCAACATTCTCGAGGCGACGCTGCCGTCGCTGGTCTCGCGCACCGCGCCACCCGCCGCCAAGGGCGCGGCGCTGGGCGTCTACAACACCACCCAGGCGATCGGCCTGTTCGTCGGCGGCGCGCTGGGCGGCTACATTGCGCAACATTTCGGCGATAATGCGGTGTTTTCCGCCTGCACCGCGCTCGCCCTGATCTGGCTGGCCGTTGCCGGCACGATGAAATTCCCGCGGCGCGCTGCGCCGGCGGTTCAAACTGTCTAGGAGACGACAACGATGGCCTCGGTCAACAAGGTGATTCTCGTCGGCAATCTCGGTGCCGACCCCGAAACCCGCTACACGGCGAGCGGCGATGCCGTCTGCAACATCCGCCTGGCGACGACGGAAAGCTGGAAGGACAAGAATACCGGCGACAAGCGCGAAATCACCGAATGGCATCGCGTGGTCTTCTACCGCAAGCTCGCCGAAATCGCCGGCCAGTACCTGCGCAAGGGTTCGCAGGTCTATCTGGAAGGGCGGATCAAGACGCGCAAGTGGCAGGACAAGGACGGCCAGGATCGCTACACCACCGAAATCGAATGCACCGAAATGCAGATGCTCGGCTCGCGCCAGGGCATGGGTGCGCCGGCTTCGCAAGGGGGCGGCGGCGGTGGTTACGACGAGCCGGCCGACTACGCGCCGGCGCCGCCGAAGAACAAGCCGAAGCCTTCCTTCGACGACCTCGGCGACGACATCCCGTTCTAAAAACGCCTGCGAGGCTAGCGACATGAGCAAACCGGTGACCTTCAGGATTCTCGAGGACATCGCCAAGGACTTGTCCGGCGACGAGATCACCTTTCCGACCTTTCTCGACATCACCTTCCAGGTGCGGACGGCGCTGAAGGACCCGAACCTCAACGTCGACCAGCTGGCCAAGCTGGTCGGCGCCGAGCCGCTGATGAGCACCAAGATCATCCGCATGGCCAACTCGGTGGCGCTCAATCCGTCCGGTCGCGAGATCGCCGACGTCAAGAACGGCATCATCCGCGTCGGCATGGAGGCGGTGCGCACGGTGTCCTTTGCCGTGGCCATGGAGCAGTTGCTCAAGTCGAAGCAGATGCAGCCCTTCGAGGGCATTTCCAAGCGCCTGTGGGAGCACACCGCGCACGTCGCGGCGCTGGCCCGGGTGCTGGCGCGCAAGATCGCCAAGATCAACGGCGACGAGGCGATGTTCACCGGCCTGGTGCACGACATCGGCGTCTTCTACCTGATGTCGCGCGCCGCCGGCTTCCCGGAACTGGTCGCCGACAAGGCCGAGCTGCACGCCTTGCTGGTCGACTGGCACGACAACATCGGCCACGCGCTGCTCTCGGCGCTCGGCTCGCCGGAGTCGGTGCTGGGGGCCGTGCAGGAGCACGAGAACCCGCGCGAAATCAAGGAAATCAAGACCCTGTCCGACGTCCTCTACGTCGCCAACAAGATCGCCAACCGCAGTTCCTGCTGGCGCGATCCGGAATTCGCCTGCGCCGTCGACACCTCGGTGCTCGACAGCCTGTTCGATGCCGAAACGCTGGCCGGCATCATCGCCGAGTCCGAGGAAGAGGTCGCCTCGCTGAAGGCCGCGCTCGGCGCCTGAGCGGCCGACGGCCGGGGTCGGCCCGGCTAGGTGTTTTCCGCAATTGGCCGGGGCCGGCCGGCATGGATAATCGATCGGTATTGCATCGTGCCGGCCGTGTTCACGGTCGACCGCCGAAATCGCGGAAAAACCCCAGGAAATCCCATGGCCGCCCATTCCCGTATTGCGCGCCTCGCCGCCGCATTGTTCGCCTTCGCCGCGCTGACGCCGGCTTTTGCCGCCAAGGAACTGCTCGTCGTCCAGATCGCGCCGCTGAGCGGGCCGCAGGGCGTCACCGGTCGCGCCATCGGCGCCGGCGCCCGCCTCTATTTCGATCACGTCAATGCCGGCGGCGGCGTCAATGGCACGCCGATCCGTTTCGTCAGCCGCGACGACGGCCAGAATCCCGAAACCACTGTCCGTCTCGTCCGCGAGAGTCTGGAGCGCGAGGCGCCGGTCGCCTTCGTCGGCAGCGTCGGCACCAACAACGTCGAGGCGCTGGTCCGCGACGGCGCCCTGGCGCGCAGCGGCACGCCGCTGGTCGGCGCCGTTTCCGGTGCCAGTTCGGTCACCGGCAAGCCGTCGATCTTCATCGTCAAGGCCGGTTACCGGGCCGAGATCGCCCGTCTCTTCCAGCAGCTCGGCCAGGTCGGCCAGAAGCGCGTCGGCCTGGTCTACCAGAAGGATGCGCTGGGCGACGACGTGCTCGCCGGCGCCGATGCCGAGGCCGGCAAGTGGGGCATCGAACTGGTCGCGCGTGCCGGCTACGAGCGCAATTCGACCAAGGTCGAAGGCGCCGTCGAGGCGATGCTGAAGGCCAACCCGGCGTCGATCTTCCTCGGTGCGACGACCCTGGCGGCCGTCGAATTCGTTCGCCAGTACCGCGAACGCGGCGGCTTCGCGACGATCTACGGCCTCTCGATCATCGACTCGCAGGTCCTGCTCGACAAGCTCGGTCCGGAGGTCGCGCGCGGCTTCGCCTTCTCGCAGGTGGTGCCGCCGGAAAGCCGCTCGGTGCTGCCGCTGGTGCGCGAGTATGCCCGGCTGAAGGCGCAGGGCAAGCAGGCCGATCTCGGTGCCCGCTCGATGGAGGGCTTCATCGCCGCCAAGGCGCTGGTCGCGGCGCTGCGCAAGGGCGCCAGCAGCGGCCCCGAGGCCGGCAAGGCGATGGCGGCGACGCGCAAGCTCGATCTCGGCGGCTACAGCCTCGATTTCTCGGCCAGCGACCGCACCGGCTCGAACTACGTCGATTTCGCGATGCTCGGGCGCGGCGGCCAGGTCGTCCAGTAAGCCGGCGCCGCCTACAGGCGGCGGATCTTCTCGAGCAGCGCCGTCGTCGATTTCTGGTGGATGAAGGGGATCGAATGGACGCTGCCGCCCCAGCCACGCACCTCGCTGCAGCCGACGATCTTGTCCACCGGCCAGTCGCCGCCCTTGACCAGAATCTCGGGGCGGCAGTCGAGGATGCGCTGGAGCGGGGTGTCCTCGTCGAACCAGGTGACCAGGCTGACGCACTCGAGCGCCGCCATCACCGCCAGGCGGTCGGCCAGGGCGTTGACCGGGCGGTCGTCGCCCTTGCCCAGGCGCTTGACCGAGGCGTCGCTGTTGAGCGCGACGACCAGGCTGGCGCCAAGCGCCGCGGCCTGCGCCAGGTAGGTGACATGGCCGCGATGCAGGATGTCGAAGCAGCCGTTGGTGAACACCAGCGGCCGGGCCAGCGCGGCGGCACTGACGGTCAACTGCCCGGGCGGGCAGATTTTGCTTTCGAAGGCAGGCGGGGCGTAATCCATGGCGGCATCGGGAATCGGCGGCGGGCCGCCATTGTACCGTGTCAGCGGGGTTTCCCGGATTTCGCCAGGGTGCGCCAGAGCAGGCCGGCCGGCGCGGTTTCGCCGTCGAGCACGTAGTCGAGTTCGTTGGCGTTCTGCAACGTCAGTTCAAGGCGGCGGCGAGCGGCCAGCGGGCCGGCGAGGAGCAGGTGGTCGCCGGCGGCGAGTTCGAAATCGTCGTCGGGCAGCAGGTGCAGGCGGTCGCTGCGGTCGATCAGCAGGACCAGCAGCGGCAGCTGGCGGCTGCGTTCGCTGGCATCGCAGAGGATCTGGCCGAGACGGAAGCTGCCGGCGTGCATCAGCGCCTGGCGTGCCGCCGGCGCTTCCGTGGCATTCAGGCGGATGCTCCAGACGGTCGGCGTCAGCCCGTCGCCGATGCCCTGCAGACGGTCGACCAGGCTGCGGCAGTCATTTTCGCCGGCTTTGCCCAGGCTTTCGAGAAAGCGTGCGAGCAGCGGCGTGGTCAGGATGGCGATGCTCTCGTGGGCGACGATGTGGCTCGGCACCATGGCGAATTCCGGCGCGTAGGCCTGGAACAGCGCGCTGTTGGCGGCGTGGTTCTGGCGCGTGACGACGAACAGTTCGGGCTTGAGTTCGCTGGCGGTGACGGCAATCGACAGGTTGTTCACGTCGTTGTCGCTGCCGGCGATGATGCCGACGGCGTCGGCGATGCCCGCCCGGCGCAGCGTTTCGGCCTCGGTGCCGTCGCCGGCCAGGCGGCCGTCGGCGTCGGTGGCGGTCGGGTCGACGATGCTCAGGGTGATGCCGGTGGCCTGCAGGCGCGTCGCCAGGGCCTGGCCGAAGCGGCCGTAGCCGCAGAGGATCCAGTGGCCGTGCGGCGGCCGGTGCGCCGCCGGGATCGGCGAGCCGGGCAGGCTGGTCAGCAGTTCGACCAGGCGGAAACGCTCCGGCGCGGCGATCGCCAGCGCCAGGTGGTCGGCGAAGCGGGTGAACGGATTGATGATGTGGTCGGTGCCGAACGAGGCCATGTTGGCGGCCACCGCCGGACTGCGCGCGCGGGCGATGACCGGCAGCTTGGGGGCGAGCAGGCGGACGGCGATGGCGATCACCAGGTTGGCCTGCTCGTCATTGGTCACCGCCAGCACGCCGCGGCATTTCGGGTGCTGCAGGCCGGCCAGCAGCAGGTTGTCGGGCAGGCTGGCGTCGGCGGCCAGCGCCGGGGTGTCGGTCTTGAAGTCGAGCAGGTCGAGCTCCTCGACGCGCAGTTCGTCCTTCTCGAGGACGACGAAGGCCTGGCCGCTGCGGTCGAAGTTGCGGCAGATCAGGCTGCCCGTCTCGCCGCAGCCGCAGACCAGGTAGAACGGCGCCTTGAGGCGGCGGACGCGGCGGGCGAAGCGGCCGGCGGTGAGGGTGTTCTGGAAGCCCTTGTCCTGGAGCAGCGCGATCAGCGTGATCACCGAGTACGACCAGCCGACCACCGACAGGTAGATGCAGACGATCACCCACATCCGCTGGGCGTCCGAGAAGGCGCCCGGAATCTCGCCGAAGCCGATGGTCGTCGCCGTGTAGCTGATGAAATAGAAGGCGTGGAAGAAGGACAGCGGCGGTGCCGGGCGGCCGTCGGCGTCGACGCCGGGAACCAGCGTCAGGCCGCAGACCGAGATCGCGTAGATGACGATCAGCGCAATGATCGGCGCGCGCATGCGCCGCAGGACCAGGAAGAAGGTGCTGTTGACCACCGTCGGCTCCGCGTCAGCGGCGCAGCATCACGGTTTCGACGATGAGCAGGACGACCGAGACGATATTGGCGAACAGCGCGCCGCCGGACAGCGAGACGACGCTCGAGGTGACCGAGGCGGTCATGCCTTCGCCGGTGACATGGACGGCGACGGCCCAGGTGACGGCGGCGGCGATCAGCTGCAGGTCGGCGACCAGGCTGGTGGCCAGGTGGATGGCGCCGATCTGGGTGCGGTCGCCGAACTTGAGCGCGGTGGCGATCAGGCTGACCACCAGCGCCGCCGCCAGTTCATAGACGTGGTGCAGCTCGGGGCGGTCGATGTCGCCGATGAAGAAGCCGAAGTTGAGGGTCGCCGCGAGGACGATGAAGAAACCGAAAACGACTTTTTCGAGATTCATTTTTACCGTCCTGTCACGGTCGACCGTCAAGAATCAGCGTTTTTCGACCGGCGCCGCCTGGTTGGCCGGCGCCTTGCGGGCACCCAGCGCCTGTTCGTCGAGGCGGCGGATGTCGTCGTCGGAGAGCACTTCGAGCAGGTTGACCACCTTCTTGACGCCGGCCGTGGTGCGGGCGACGCTGACCGCGACCCGCGCTTCGCGCTCGTTGACCAGGCCCATCAGATGCACGACGCCGCGGTCGGTGACGACCTTGACGTGGTTGGCCGAGATCTGGTTGCTGTCGACCAGGCGCGCCTTGACCTTGGAATCGATGAACGAGTCGTTGCTGCGCGCGCCCAGCGACGAGGCGGCGGCGATCACGGTCTCGTTGTACACCTCGCGGACGCCGTCGAGCTTGCGTGCTTCGGCTTCGATGGTGGCGCGGGCGGTTTCGTTGGGCACTTCGCCGGTGATCAGCAGGCGGCGGTTGTAGGAGGTGAAGCTGACCCGCGAGGCGGCCTTGTACTCGGCCGGGATGCGGCCGGCGGCCTTCCATTCGGTCGATTCGTCGTCGGTCTGGGTGCCGGTCGAGCGGCGGTCGTGGATGCTCATGACGCCGACCGCGGCGCCGGCGACGACGGCCGGGAAGCAGCCCTGCAGCGTCGGGACGGCGAGGGCGATGAGGAGCAGGGAAAGGCTGAGGCGCTTGTTCATGTCATTCGACTCCAAGTAGCAGTGCATCGATGCCGTCGCACAGGCAGTGGATGATCAGCAGGTGGGTTTCCTGGATGCGGGCGGTGCGGTCGGCGGGGACACAGAGATTGATGTCGGCATCGCGCAGAAGTTCGCCGATTTCGCCGCCGCCCTTGCCGGTCAGGGCGATCACCGTCATGTCGTGCTCGTGGGCGGCGCGGATCGCTTCGATGACGTTGCCCGAGTTGCCCGAGGTCGAGATCGCCAGCAGCACGTCGCCGGCATGGCCGAGAGCGCGCACCTGCTTGGAGAAGATGTGGGCGAAGCCGTAGTCGTTGCCGACCGCGGTCAGGATCGAGCTGTCGGTCGACAGCGCGACCGCCGCCAGTTCCTGGCGTTCGGCCTCGAAACGGCCGACCAGTTCGGCGGCGAAGTGCTGGGCGTCGGCGGCCGAGCCGCCGTTGCCGCAGGCCAGGATCTTGCCGCCGTTGAGCAGGCAGCCGGTCATCGTCTCGATCGCGGCGGCGATCGGCGCCGACATTGCATCGACGGCGTTGAGCTTGGTCTGGGCGCTGTCCTCGAAATGCTGGGCGACGCGGGCAATCAAATCCATGAAGCGGAATCCTGAAGAGGGACGGCCCATGATTCTACATCACAGCTCGAGATAGACCTCGACGACGACGCGCCGCCAGGGATCGGGATCGTCGGCGAGGGCGCCGACGCGTGCCCGCAGCCGCTCGCCGCGCTCGAGCGCGGCAGCCAGCACGCGGTTGCCGGCGCGCGGCAGGTAGCCGATCGGGCGGCCCTGCCAGTCGACGCGGACGGCCAGCCGGTCGTGCCGGTTGTCCGTTTCGCGGTGCAGCGTCAATGCGTCGCCGGTGCGCATCCGGGGGCGCACCTCGGCGAGCGCGTAGTACTGGCTGCCGGCCAGCGGCATCGTCTGGATCAGCAGCTGCAGCGACTGGGCGGCGGCGTTGCCGAGCCAGGCGAGCAGGCTAAGCGTCGCCAGCAAACGCATCGCGCAGCCATTCCAGGCGTTCGTCGTCGATCAGCAGACAGTCGAAGCGGCAGGCGCAGTCACCGTGGCGGGCCAGCCAGTGGCGGGCGGCAAGGACGATGCGGCGCTGCTTGGCGGCGGTGATGCTGGCGCCGGCGCCGCCGAAATCGCCGCGGCTGCGCTGGCGGACCTCGACGAAAACCAGCGTCCGCCCGTCGCGCATGATCAGGTCGATTTCGCCGCCGCGCACGCGGAAATTACGGTCGACCAGGCGCAGGCCGCATTTTTCGAGATGCGCTGCCGCCCGCGTCTCGGCTTCGCGACCGCGCGCCACGGTGGTATCGTTGGTCTTTGCCTGCATCGCCGGAAAATGACAAATGAATTGATTGCGGCATTGTACGTCGTGCCGACGCCGCTGGGAAACCTCGGCGACCTGACCCGGCGCGCCGAGGATGTCCTGCGCAGCGTGCCCTGGGTCGCCTGCGAGGACACCCGGCACAGCGCGCCGCTGCTCAAGCAGCTCGGCGCCCGGGCGAAGACCTTGCCGGCGCACCAGCACAACGAACACGAAGCCGCCGCGCGCATCGTCGACAAGCTGCGCGCCGGCGAGGCCGTCGCCCTGGTCTCGGATGCCGGCACCCCGGGGATTTCCGATCCCGGCGCGCGCATCGTCGCCGCCGTCCGCGCTGCCGGCTGCAAGGTCGTGCCGCTGCCCGGCGCCTGTGCGGCGACGACGGCGCTGTCGGCCGCCGGCCTGGCCGACGAGCACTTCCTGTTCCACGGCTTCCTGCCGAGCAAGGCCGGCCAGCGCCGGCAGGCGCTCGCCGAGCTCGCCGGCCATGCCTGCGCGCTGGTCTTCTACGAAGCACCGCACCGCGTCCTCGATACCGTCGCCGACATGGCTGCCGTATTCGGCGAACGCACGCTGGTGGTCGCCCGCGAACTGACCAAGCTCTTCGAAAACATCGATTCCCTGCCGTTGACCGTCGCGGTCGACTGGTTCCAGGCCGACCCCAACCGCCAGCGCGGCGAGTTCGTGCTGATCGTTTCCGGTGCGCCACCCGGCGACGCTGGCGGTGAGGGTGAACGCATCCTGCGCCTGCTCCTCGACGAAGGCCTGGGGACCAAGCAGGCGGCCAAGCTGGCGGCGGCGATCAGCGGCGAGGCGAAGAACGCCCTGTACGAGCGCGCACTGGCGCTGAAAAGTTAAAATCCGGGAAATTCACGCGAGAGACTCCATGCAAATCACCATCACCCGCCCCGACGACTGGCACCTCCACCTGCGCGACGGCGAAGCCCTGGCCGCCGTGCTGCCGCATACCGCCCGCCAGTTCGGCCGGGCCATCGTCATGCCCAACCTGAAGCCGCCGGTGACCACGGTCGAACTGGCCGCCGCCTACCGCGACCGCATCCTGGCCGCACTGCCGGCCGGCATGGCTTTCGAACCGCTGATGACGCTTTACCTGACCGACAACATGCAGCCGGCCGAGATCACCCGGGCCGCGGCGTCCGGCTTCGTCAAGGCGGTCAAGCTCTATCCGGCCGGCGCGACGACCAATTCCGATGCCGGCCTGACCGACATCCGCAAGGCCGACGCGACGCTCGCCGAAATGGAGCGGGTTGGCCTGCCGTTGCTGGTGCACGGCGAAGTCACCGATCCGGCGGTCGACCTGTTCGACCGCGAAAAAGTCTTCATCGACACCGTGCTGCTGCCGCTGACGCAACGCTTCCCGAAGCTGAAGGTGGTGATGGAGCACATCACCACCAAGGATGCGGCCGAGTTCGTGGCGTCGTCCGCCGCCAACGTCGCGGCGACGATCACCGCCCACCACCTGCTTTACAACCGCAACGCCATCTTCCAGGGCGGCGTGCGCCCGCACTGGTACTGCCTGCCGGTGTTGAAGCGCGAGACGCACCGCGAGGCGCTGGTCGCGGCGGCGATTTCCGGCAACCCGAAATTCTTCCTCGGTACCGATTCGGCGCCGCATGCCAGGGGCGCCAAGGAAGCCGCCTGCGGTTGCGCCGGCTGCTACACCGCCTATGCGGCGATCGAGCTCTATGCCGAAGCCTTCGAGAATGCCGGCGCGCTCGACCAGCTCGAGGCCTTCGCCAGCTTCAACGGTCCGGACTGGTACGGCCTGCCGCGCAACGCCGATACGGTGACGCTGGTCAAGGAGACATGGACGGTGCCGGCGAGCTATCCTTACGTCAGTACCGACGACATCGTGCCGCTGCGTGCGGGCGAGTCGCTCTCCTGGAAAATGCGCTGAGGAAAACGACCATGCGCCTGCCCGCCTTGCTTGCTGCCGTGCTTGCCGTGCCCCTGCTGTCCGCCTGTGTCGACGACCGGGCCTCGTGGTCGATCGACGGCACGCGCGAGCACGCGCTGTCGGTGATTCGCGAGCAGCCGCTGTTCTGGGACAAGAAGGTCAATCTCTACGTGGTCGTGTCGCGGATGCCCGCCTGCAACCGCCGGCATGCGCTGGGCGCCGGCTCCGAGAATACCCGGGTGGAAGTCTATCAGGTGCCGTCGGGGGCCTTCGTCGTCAAGGCCGGCAAGCGCATGTACGCGACCGAGTCGCAGACCTGCGAGTCCTGGGCCCGGCTGGAAGAGGAGCCGGCCGAGGGGCTGGGCGAGTTGCGCGGGGTGTTCCGTGTGCGCAACGGCCAGTTCGCCTTCTTCGCCGAGCAGCCGGAGGCGGCCGGCGAGGATGCGGAGTGAGCCGCTCGTTCAGTGACGGCGGCGCGGGGGCGGCGGCGTGCTGCCGTTGCGCGTTTCCAGGTGGCGGAAGGTGATCCGTCCCTTGGTCAGGTCGTAGGGCGACAGTTCCAGGCTGACCTTGTCGCCGAGCAGGATGCGGATGTGGTGCTTCTTCATCTTGCCGGCCGTGTAGGCGACCATCTTGTGGCCGTTTTCCAGCAGTACGCGATAGCGTCCATCGGGCAGGACGTCTTCGACGACGCCCATCATTTCGAGTAGTTCTTCCTTGGCCATGTGATTCTCCTCCGGCGATAGTGGCGGCAAGGCCGCGGTCTGGCGGCGGTTGCGCGGGTGGTGCGCTATGCGACGGGGAAATGGGCGCTTCGGTCTGCCGGAGCGGTCGCTGGGCGACGGCGGCAGGGTGAGGGCATTTACGCGGGGCAGAACGACGGGATCGGAGCCGGCTGGCTCCTGCGAAGCCTGTGGATGATACGCCGCTGTGCCCGTTCTGGCAAGGAAGTCGAGGAAATTCAGGTGCTTGCCGAGCGCCCGGCAAGCACCTGCGGGCTTCAGGCGGCGGCGTCGATGGCGCTGACCCCGAGCCGGTTGATGCCGCTGATCAGGGCCTTGATCGAGGCGGTGACGATGTTGCCGTCGATGCCGGCGCCGTAGCATTCGCCGCGGCCGCTGGCGGCCATCTCGATGAAGGCGCAGGCACGGGCGTTGCCGTCCTCGCCCATCGGCACCATCGAGCGTTCCTCGTAGCTGCGCACCTGGGCGTGGATGCCGGCGCTCGCCAGGGCGTGCATGGCGGCGTTGATCGGGCCGTTGCCTTCGCCGCTGAGCACGTGCGTGGTGCCGCCGATGTCGACGGTGAGGCGGATGCCCTGCTGCTGGCCGTGCTCGAACAGATGGTGCTCGCGGTAGCGGATGCAGTCGCCGGCGTCGAGGTAGGTCTGGCTGAAGAGATGCCAGATGGCGTCGGCGCTGACTTCGCCGCCGTGGGTGTCGGTATGGCGCTGGACGACGCCGGAGAACTCGACCTGGAGGCGGCGCGGCATGACCACGCCGTGTTCGGTTTCCATCAGGTAGGCGATGCCGCCCTTGCCCGACTGGCTGTTCACGCGGATCACCGAGTCGTAGGAACGGCCAACGTCGGCCGGGTCGATCGGGAGGTAGGGCACTGACCAAGTCTCATCCGCCTTTTGAGCGGCAAACCCCTTCTTGATGGCGTCCTGGTGGGAGCCGGAGAAGGCCGTGAAAACGAGATCCCCGACGTACGGGTGGCGCGGATGGATCGGGAGCTGGGTGCAGTGTTCGTAGGTGCGGGCGACGGCGTTGATGTCGGAGAAGTCGAGCTGCGGATCGACGCCCTGGGTGTGCATGTTGAGCGCGAGGGTGACCAGGTCGACGTTGCCGGTGCGCTCGCCGTTGCCGAAGAGGCAGCCCTCGACGCGGTCGGCGCCGGCCATCAGGCCGAGTTCGGCGGCAGCGACGGCGGTGCCGCGGTCGTTGTGCGGATGGAGGCTGATGATCACGCTGTCGCGGCGTTCGAGGTGGCGGTGCATCCACTCGATCTGGTCGGCGTAGATGTTCGGCGTGGCGATCTCGACCGTGGTCGGGAGATTGAGGATGACCTTGTTGTCCGGCGTCGCGCCCCAGGCGGCGGTGACCGCGTCGCAGACTTCCTTGGCGAAGTCGAGTTCGGTGGCGGTGAACAATTCCGGGCTGTATTCGAGCGTGATCTTCGTTTCCGGCATTTCGGCAGCGAGCGTTTTGATCAACTTGACCGCGTCGACCGCCATCGTCACCACTTCGGCCTTGCTCATGCCGAAGACGAAATCGCGGAAGCTCGGGCAGGTGGCGTTGTAGACATGGACGATGGCTTGTTTCGCGCCCTTCAAGGATTCGAAAGTGCGGCGGATGAGGTGCTCGCGCGCCTGGGTGAGGACTTCGATGGTGACATCGTCGGGGATGTGTTTTTCCTCGATGAGGCGGCGGACGAAGCCGAATTCGGTTTCCGACGCCGACGGGAAGGCGATCTCGATCTGCTTGAAGCCGATCCGGCAGAGCGTCTTGAACATCTGCATCTTCTTGTCGGCGTTCATCGGCTCGAACAAGGCCTGGTTGCCGTCGCGCAGGTCGGTGCTCATCCAGATCGGCGCTTGCGTGATGGTGCGGTTCGGCCACTGACGGTCGACCAGGCCGACGGGCGGAAAAGCGGTGTATTTGGACGATTTCTGCTGCGACATGATGCGGCTCCGGAAAATTTTTGCGATGGCGAAATATTACGTAAAAGCCGGCGGCAGGTGCTTGCGTTTTGTGGCATGATTTGCCGTTGAATTGGCAGAAAATTGCGTAAACAGGAAATTATGGGCAATCAATTGACGATCGATCGTTACGACCGGCAAATTCTCGCTGTCCTGCAGCAGGATGGGCGGATCAGCAACCAGGAACTGGCCGACCGCATCGGCCTGTCGCCGTCGCCCTGCCTGCGCCGGGTGCGTACGCTTGAGGAGGCCGGCTTGATCGCCGGCTACCGCGCCCTGCTCGATGCGAAGAAGCTCGGCCTGACGCTGATGGCGCTGATCGGCATCTCGATGGACCAGCACACGCCCGAGCGCTTCGCCAACCTCGAAGCGACCATCTCGGACATTCCCGAAGTGCTCGAATGCCTGCTCATCACCGGCCAGCAGTCGGACTACCAGCTCAAGGTCGTGGTTCGCGACATGGATGCCTATCAGGACCTGCTGCTCAACAAGATCACGCGCATCCAGGGCGTCACCGGGGTGCACACCAGTTTCGTGCTGCGCAAAGTGGTCGACCGTACCGCCTTGCCGCTGGGCTGAGCGATGCTATCATCATCGCCTTTTCCTTGATCGAGGGCAGCATGAGCCAGCAGGATCGCACCGAACGCCGCCGCGTCGACCGCCGCCGTCAGCCGGTCGGCTCGCCGCCTTTCCTGACCGCCAACGGCCTGGTCCCGATAGAACGGCGGGCGCGCGTCGACCGCCGCTTCAGCTGGTTCCGCGAGCTCGTTCTCGACTTCGACGGCGCCTGAGGCCGATCCGCGTATAATCCGCCCCGGAAAGTCGGCCAGGCAATCGCTGGATACTTCGGTATCGGGAGGAAAGTCCGGGCTCCATTGGGCGGGATGCCAGTTAACGACTGGGTGCTATAAGTCGCAAGACCCAAGGCAACGGAAAGTGCAACAGAGAATAGACCGCCGATGGCGTCGCAAGACGCACAGGTAAGGGTGAAACGGCGAGGTAAGAGCTCACCGCGTCCACGGTAACGGCGGACGGCACGGTAAACCCCATCCGGAGCAAGACCAAATAGGGAAGCTGAGGCGTGGCCCGCGCTGCTTCCGGGTAGGTTGCTTGAGCCTGTCGGTGACGGCAGGCCTAGAGGAATGATTGCCGAACCTCGCGAGAGGGGAACAGAACCCGGCTTATCGGCCGGCTTTCCACCACTTACAATTGCCCGCATGAATCCCCTGATCGAATGGCCGGAGAACGGCCAGACCCGTCGCGCCCGCTGGCGCTCCGAAGCCGGCCTGGCGGCGCCGCAGACGCTGGAAATCGTCGACGACAGCCTGGGTGCCGACGCTGCCTTCGCTGCCATGCTCGATGGTCACGCCTTGCTCTGGCGCGGCGACTGGATGCAGGTCCGCCGGCTGATCCAGGAGCTGACCCGTCGCGCCGACCGCCATTTCGCCGTCAAGGCCGGTGATCCGCACAGTTTCGCCGCCCACCGCCAGCGCCAGGGGCAGCGTGCCGCCTTGCTCGCCCGCCTGCTGGTGCCGCTCGGTCCCGACTACAAGCTGCCGCTGCGCCGTGCCCAGGATGTCCGCCCGGCTTGTCGCGAAGCCTGGGGCAAGCCCGATGGCAGCAACAGCGTCGTTGCGCTGCGCGAACTGCTGGCCGTGATCAGCGCCCACGAATGGCGCAAGAAGGGCGTGCCGGTGGCGGCGGTCGGTGGCCGCATCCATCCGCATTACGGCGTTTTCTCGCCGGTGCGCGGCGAATACGTCGACCTGGTCGCGCAGGCGCCGCTGCCGCCGGCTTGCGATCTGGCCTTCGACATCGGTACCGGTTCCGGCGTCCTCGCCGCGGTGCTCGCCCGCCGAGGCCTGAATGTCGTCGCCACCGACATGGCGCCGCGGGCACTGGCCTGTGCCACGGAAAATGTCGAAAAACTCGGGTTGACCGTCAAAGTCCGCATCGTCGAGGCCGATCTCTTTCCCGAAGGCCGGGCGCCGCTGGTCGTCTGCAATCCGCCCTGGCTGCCGGGACAGCCGACTTCGCCGGTCGAATACGCGGTCTACGATCCCGACTCGCGCATGCTGCGCGGTTTCCTCGACGGCCTGGCGGCACATCTGGCACCGGGCGGCGAGGGCTGGTTGATCATGTCCGACCTCGCCGAACATCTCGGCCTGCGCAGTCGGAGCGATTTGCCGCAGTGGATCGATCAGGCCGGCCTGCGCGTCGTCGCGCGCATCGACACCCGGCCGACGCATGGCAAGGCGCAGGATCGCAGCGATCCCTTGCACGCCGCGCGTGCCGCCGAAGTGACGTCCTTGTGGCGGCTCGCCGCGCAATGAAAAACGGCCGACCTTCACGGTCGACCGTCAAATTTGCGCAAAAACCGGATCAGCTGCGGATCAGGTGGTCGAAGGCGCTGAGCGAGGCGGTGGCGCCGGCGCCCATGGCGATGATGATCTGCTTGTAGGGCACCGTCGTGCAGTCGCCGGCGGCGAAGACGCCGGGCAACGAGGTGTGGCCCTTGGCGTCGATGACGATCTCGCCGAACTTCGACAGTTCGAGCGTGCCCTTCAGCCAGTCGGTGTTCGGCAAGAGGCCGATCTGGACGAAGATGCCTTCGAGTTCGACATGGCGCTCCTCGCCGGAAACGCG
>NZ_RBXP01000015.1 GCF_003634965.1 Azonexus fungiphilus
ACAATTCACCAGCAGCATCTCCATTAGTAATGAATAGCCCGAGTTACATGACTTCCTCGCCCAACACTACAATCCACCGGACCTTCGGCAAGCTGCGCTTGCCTTCGTCCGGTGATTTTCAACGTTGAACTTCCGCTTTCACAAACAACCAGCTTCCGCTTCGGGTCGATAGCTGTTGTCTAGAAATCAGCGGCTGAAACGCCCCTTTGACCGAATTACAACCGGAGTCCTAGGTACGCCGCAGCGTCAACCGCGCTTCCCCGCCACCCTCCGGATGATTCGCAAACCCCGCCTCGCCACCGTGCAGTCGCGCCACCTCCCGCACCAACGCCAACCCCAACCCCGTGCTCTTCTTCCCCGTCGCCGGCCGGGGCAGGGAATAGAAGCGGTTGAAAAGCTGCGCCAGCGCGTAGTCCGGGGCGCCGGCGCCGTGGTCGCGGATGCGGATTTCGGCGGTTTCGACGGTCGACCGCAGAATTAGCGAGATTTCGCCGCCGTCGGGCGAGAACTCGATGGCGTTGTCGAGCAGGTTGAGGACGGCCTGGCGCAGCAGGAAGGCGTCGCCGTTGAGGGTGATACCCGGTTCGGCGTCGATGACGCAATGCAGGTTGCGGGCGGCGAGCGCCAGCTGGCGGTCGGCGACGGCGGTTTTCAGCAGTTCGGCGAGGTCGACCGTCAGATTGGCGCCGGGCGCCTGCAGTTGTTCGACGCGGGCGAGTTGCAGCATGCGTTCGATGATGTCGCTCAGCCGGCCGGCCTGTTCGCCGATGCTGGCGGCGAAGCGGCGGCGGTCTTCGGCCGGGAGTTCGTCTTCGAGGATTTCGGCGGCGCCGATCACGGCGGTCAGCGGGCTTTTCATCTCGTGCGCCAGGTTCTGCACGTAGCGTTCGACGTACTGCTTGCCTTCGAGCTTTTCGCGCATCGTCGCCAGCGCCTGCGCCAGTTCGGAGAGTTGGCGGCCGCCGCCGCTCGGCGGTTCGGCCTTCCGCCCTTCGCTGACGGCGCGGGCGTAGTCGCGCAGGCGGTGGATCGACCAGCTGAGCCAGGCGGTGAACACCAGGCCGATCAGCGCCGTCGCCAGCAGCAGCGTCAGGCCGGAAGCGCGCACGCGGTCGGTGGCGCGCTCGACGAAGGGGGCGATCGAGGTCATCGGCTTGGCCAGCGAGACGACGCCGATCAACTGGCCGTCGCGGCGCACCGGCGCGGCGACGTGCATGACCGAGGTGCTCGGGTCGTTGGCGTCGTAGCGGCTCTGGCGGGCGCCGTATTCGCCGCGCAGGACGCGGGCGACGTCGTTCCATTGGGAAAAATCCTCGCCCCTGGCTTGCCCGGCCGAGTCGTAGACGACGACGCCGCGCGCGTCGGTGAGGTAGATGCGCAGGTCGACGCTGTCTTTCCTGATGCCGTAGATCTCGGCATTCGGATGGCGCTGCAGTGCGGCGGCGACGGCTTTGGCGAAGGCGCCGTCCTCGATGCGCCCGGCGGCGAGTTCGCCGGCGGCCAGTTCGGCGAGCAGGTTGGCGCTGTCGACCAGGCTTTCCTCGGTGGCCTGGCGGATGCTCGGCTCGCTCTCCTTGACGAAGGTGTAGAGCACGAACCAGGCGGCCAGGCCGACCACCAGGAAATAGCCGAAAAACAGGCGGACCGAGATGTTCACGGTTCAGGTCGCCAGGCTGTAGCCGAGGCCGCGATGGGTGAGGATGACCTCGTCGTCGCGCACCGCGCGCAGCTTGCCGCGCAGCGTCTTGATGTGGGTGTCGACGGTGCGCTCCAGGCTTTCGCCGTCGTCCTGCCAGACCGCCGCCATGATCTGCGGGCGGCTCAGGATGCGTCCCGGGCGTTCGAGCAGCAGTGCCAGCAGCAGGTATTCGTAGCGGGTCAGCGCCAGCCAGTGGCCGTGGTAGGCGATGCGCAGGCCGTCACGGTCGACGGCGAATTTCGCCGGTTTTTCAGGTTGACCGCGAGATTCGCCGTTGGCGTGCAGGCGGCGCAGGATGGCGCGCACCCGCGAGGCGACCTCGCGCGGGCTGAACGGCTTGGTGACGTAGTCGTCGCCGCCCAGTTCGAGGCCGACGATGCGGTCGACCTCGTCGGAACGGGCGGTCAGGAACAGCACCGGCAGGTCGGAGTCGCGGCGCAGCGCCCGACAGACGTCGAAGCCGGTGATGTCGGGCAGGCCGACGTCGAGCACGACGAAATCGATGCCGCCTCGTTGCAGCCGCGCCAGCGCCTCGCCGCCCAGCGTGCAGCACTCGGTGGCGAAGCCCTCGGCGCGCAGCGCGTAGCTCAGCGTATCGGCGATGGCCGGTTCGTCGTCGACGATCAGGATCTTCATGATGGCGGCAATGATAAGGCAAGGCCGGCGAAAATCGGCCGCGGCGGCCGGTTGACCGTGACAATCCGCCGGCCGGCGGCAAACCCGCAGCAAACCCTTAGGATGGCGACGGGTTTCGGGTAAAATCCGCGTTTTTCAGCAGCTTGGCCTTGTCCATCATGACCCAGAATACCTCCCTCTCCTACCGTGATGCCGGTGTCGACATCGATGCCGGCGATGCCCTCGTCGAGCGCATCAAGCCCCTGGCCAAGAAGACGCTGCGCGACGGCGTGCTCGGCGGCATCGGCGGCTTCGGCGCCCTGTTCGAGGTGCCCAAGCGGTACAAGGAGCCGGTGCTGGTGTCCGGGACCGACGGCGTCGGCACCAAGCTCAAGCTGGCGTTCGACCTGAATCGTCATGACACCGTCGGCCAGGATCTGGTCGCGATGAGCGTCAATGACATCCTGGTGCTCGGCGCCGAATCGCTGTTCTTCCTCGATTACTTTGCCTGCGGCAAGCTCGATGTCGATACCGCCGCGGCGGTTGTCGGCGGCATCGCCAAGGGTTGCGAACTGGCCGGCTGCGCGCTGATCGGCGGCGAAACCGCCGAAATGCCGGGCATGTATCCGGCCGGCGAATACGACCTGGCCGGTTTCGCGGTCGGCGTCGTCGAGAAATCCAAGGCCATCGACGGCAAGTCGATCGCCCCGGGCGACGTGGTGCTCGGCTTGGCCTCTTCCGGCGCCCACTCCAACGGCTACTCGCTGGTGCGCAAGATCATCGACCGCTCCAAGCCGGACATGAACGCGCCGTTCGACGGCGACCGTTCGCTGGCCGACGTGGTCATGGCGCCGACCCGCATCTACGTCAAGCAGGTGCTGGCGACCATGGAAAAGGTCGCAATCAAGGGCATGGCCCACATCACCGGTGGCGGCCTGCTCGAGAACGTGCCGCGCGTGCTCCCGGAAAACACCGTCGCCGAGCTGGAAAAGGCCGCCTGGCCGCGGCCCAAGCTGTTCGACTGGATGCAGGCCGAAGGCAATGTCGCCGAGAGCGAAATGCACCGCACCTTCAACTGCGGCATCGGCCTGGTTGTCGTCGTCGCTGCGGCCGACGCCGATGCGGCGATGGCCGAGCTGAAGGCGCAGGGTGAAGCGGTTTACCGCATCGGCAAGATCCGGGCGCGGCAGGGTGACGAGGCGCAGACCGTCGTTATCTGATCTCGTCAGGCGGGTCGCGGCGCTCTGCTGCGGCCTCGGCCTGGCCGGCGCCGTGGCGGCCAGCGAGCTGTCGGCGCCGGCGACTGTCGTAGACGGCCTGGCCAGCTTCTACGGCGGCAAGTTTCACGGTCGACCGACGGCCAGCGGCGAAAAGCACGACAAGGCCGTATTCACCGCCGCCAGCAACCATTTTCCACTCGGCAGCATGCTTGCCGTGATGCGCCCGGCCAACGGCCTGTGCGTCATCGTCCGGGTCAATGACCGGATGCATCGCCGGCAGCGCGCGCGCATCGTCGACATCTCGCGTGGCGCCGCCGATTACCTCGAAATGCTCAAGGCCGGCGTTGTCCGCGTCCGCGTCGCGCCGTTGCGCGACGACTGGCGCCAGCGCGGCGTCGCCGCCTGCGGCGATGCCTTCGCACCTTGCCCGGGATGTGCGGCAGTGGCCGAAAGCGCCGCAGCGGCGGGCGAGGCGGGGAATCTTGGGTACAATCCCGAGACTATAACCATTCTCAAGCCGGACACCGGCCTTTCCCACCAATGAACCAGATGACTCGTCGCGGCGTCGTCGCGCTTTCGCTTGTCGGCCTCTGCGGGCTGGCCTATCTTGCCTGGTCGGCCAACCGCGGCGCGGCGCCGGCCGCCGCCCAGGTGGCCGCTGCACCGGGGCCGGTGGTGGTCGAGGCAGCCAGCGTCGCCGCCTTCGATTTCGCCGACGAGACCAGCGCCGTCGGCACGCTCAAGGCGGGCGAATCGGTGGTGCTGCGCCCCGAGGTCAGCGGCCGCGTCGTCGGCATCGGCTTCAAGGATGGCGCCGTCGTCGGCAAGGGCGACCTGCTGGTCGCCTTCGACGCGACGATCCAGGATGCCGAGGTGGCGCAGGCGCGGGCCAACGTCGAACTGGCACGGTCGACCTACCGGCGCAACCAGGAACTGCTCGAGAAGAAATTCATCAGCCCGCAGGCGCTCGACGCCTCCGGCGCCACCTTGAAGGTTCAGGAAGCGGCGCTCCAGCTGGCCGTGGCCAAGGCCGAGAAGATGCGCATCCGGGCGCCGTTCCGCGGCGTCGTCGGCCTGCGCTCGGTGAGCGTCGGCAGCTACGTCAAGGAAGGCGAGGAACTGATCAACCTTGAGGAAATCGGCAGCCTGCGCGTCGATTTCCGCCTCGCCGAAATCTATTTCGGCCGCCTGCAGAAGGGCCAGGCGCTGGAAATGACCAGCGATGCGCAGCCGGGCAAGCGCTTCGCCGCCATCGTCGAGGCGATCGACCCGCAGATCGACCCGAACGGCCGCTCGATTGCCGTCCGCGCCCGTTTCGACAACGCCGCCGGCGAGTTGCGGCCGGGCATGTTCGTGCGCGTCCGCCTGGCTTTCGGCGAGCGCAAGGGGGTCCTGATGGTGCCCGAGGAAGCGGTCATTCCGGGCGGCCAGCCGGCCGTCTTCCAGGTCGTCGACGGCAAGGCGGTACGCACGCCGGTGCGCCTGGGCATGCGCCGCGACGCCCGCGTCGAGATCACCGAGGGGCTCAAGCTCGGCGACGTCGTGGTCAGCGCCGGCCAGCTCAAGCTCAAGCCGGGTGCGCCGGTGCGGGTGCAGCAGGCGACGCAGGCCAAGCCATGAAGATTTCCGAGATCTGCATCGAGCGCCCGGTCTTCGCGACCGTGCTCTCGCTGGTCGTCATGCTGATCGGCATCGTCTCCTACGACCGCCTGTCGGTGCGCGAGTATCCGAAGATCGACGAGCCGGTGGTCACGGTATCGACCGATTACCGCGGTGCTTCCGCCGACATCATCGAGTCGCAGGTGACCAAGCCGCTCGAGGACTCGCTTGCCGGGATCGAAGGGGTCGAGGTGATCACCTCGATCTCGCGCGCCGAGCGCAGCCAGATCTCGGTCCGCTTCAAGCTCGAGCGGGCGCCGGATTCGGCCGCCGCCGACGTGCGCGACCGCGTCTCACGGGTGCGCAGCCGCCTGCCCGACGAGGTCGACGAACCGGTCATCGCCAAGGTCGAGGCCGACGCCAATCCGATCATCTGGCTGGCCTTCTCGTCCGACGTGCATACGCCGCTCGAAGTCACCGACGTCGCCAACCGCATCGTCAAGCCGCGCCTGCAGACGCTGCCAGGTGCCGCCGACGTGCGCATCTTCGGCGAGCGCAAGTTCTCGATGCGGATCTGGCTCGACAAGCAGCGCCTGGCCGCCTACCAGCTGACCCCGGCCGACATCGAGGAGGCGTTGCGCCGGCAGAACGTCGAGGTGCCGGCCGGGCGCATCGAGAGCCGCGAGCGCGAGTTCTCGGTGGTGGCGACGACCGACCTGCGCACGCCCGAGGAATTCGCCGCCGTCGTCGTCCGCAGCGTCGATGGCTATCCGGTACGCATCGGCGATGTCGCCCGGGTCGAGATCGGGGCCGCCGCCGAACGCAGTTCGGTGCGCTTCCGCGGCCGTTCGGCGGTGTCGCTGGGGCTGATCAAGCAGGCCACCGCCAACCCGCTCGAACTGTCGCACGCGCTGCGCGCCGAGTTGCCGCGGATTGCCGCCGAACTGCCGGCGGGGATGACCGTGGACATCTCCAACGACACCTCGATCTTCATCGACCGCTCGATCAAGTCGGTGTTCTCGACCATCGCCGAGGCCATCGTGCTGGTCCTGGCGATCATTTTCTTCTTCCTGCGCAACCTGCGCGCGACGCTGATCCCGCTGGTGACGATCCCGGTCTCGCTGGTCGGCGCCTTCGCGATCATGTTCGTGCTCGGCTTCTCGATCAACACGCTGACCCTGCTGGCGCTGGTGCTGGCGATCGGCCTCGTGGTCGACGACGCGATCGTCGTCCTCGAGAACATCTTCCGCCACATTGAGGAAGGCATGCCGCGGCGCGAGGCGGCGTTCAAGGGGGCGAAGGAAATCGGCTTCGCCGTCGTCGCGATGACGCTGACCTTGGCCGCCGTCTATGCCCCGGTGGCTTTCATGACCGGGCGCACCGGCAAGCTGTTCATCGAGTTCGCGCTGACCCTGGCCGGCGCCGTGCTGGTCTCCGGCTTCGTCGCGCTGACGCTGTCGCCGATGATGTGCTCGGTGCTGCTGCGCCATGAAGAGAAGCATTCGCGCGGCTTCATCCTCGTCGAAAACTTCCTCAACGCCTTGAATTCCGGCTATCGCAGGCTGTTGACCGTCGCCTTGCAGCGACGCTGGATCGTCCTCGTCGGCTTCGTCGTCGTCGCTGCCGCCTGTGCCGTGCTGCTCAAGGCGCTGAAGTCGGAACTGGCGCCGATCGAGGATCGCGGCATCATCGTCGGCGTGATCAACGGGCCGGATGGCGCCACCCTCGACTACACCGAGAAATACGCCCGTCAGCTTGAAGGCATCTACGACAGGACCGCCGACATCGACCGCTATTTCGTCGTCGCCGGCAGCCCGACGGTCAATGATGGCATTTCCTTCGTCGGCCTCACCGACTGGAGCGAGCGCACCCGCCACTCCAAGGAAATCGCCCGCGAGCTGCAGCCGCAGTTCGCCGCCATCCCCGGCGTCCGCGCCTACCCGGTGACGCCGCCGTCGCTCGGCCAGAGTCCGCGCGACCGCCCGATCAACTTCGTCATCGCCACTTCGGCGCCCTACGCCGAACTGCTCGAGGTGACCCAGGTCTTCATCGCCGAGCTGGCCAAGAACCCCGGGCTGACCAACGTCGATACCGATCTCAAGCTGAACAAGCCCGAGCTGTCGGTCGTCGTCCGCCGCGACAAGGCGGCCGACATCGGCGTCCCGGTCGAGACCGTCGGGCGGACGCTGGAGACCTTCCTCGGCGGCCGCCAGGTGACCCGCTTCAAGCGCGACGGCGAGCAGTACGACGTGATCATCCAGGTCGCCAATGCCGATCGCCGCAACCCCGAGGACATCCGCGACATCTACGTGCGCGGCGCCGACGGCAGCATGGTCTCGCTCGACAACCTGCTCGACATCGGCGAAACGGTGGCACCGCGCGAGCTCAATCACTTCGGCCAGCGCCGGGCGGTGACGATCACCGCCAACCTGGCCCCCGGCTACACCATGGGCGAAGCCCTGGCGGCCATGGACGCGATTGCCGCGGCGACGCTGAAACCCGGCTACGCGGTCGATTACAATGGCCAGTCGCGCGAGTTCCGGCAATCGTCGTCGTCGCTGGCGCTGACCTTCGGCCTCGCCCTGGCCTTCATCTACCTGGTCCTGGCGGCGCAGTTCGAGAGCTTCCGCGATCCCCTGATCATCATGCTCACCGTGCCGCTGTCGATGGCCGGTGCGCTGTTCGCGCTGTGGGCGACCGACGGCACGCTCAACGTCTATAGCCAGATCGGCCTGGTCACGCTGGTCGGCCTGATCACCAAGCACGGCATCCTCATCGTCGAGTTCGCCAACCAGTTGCAGGAAAAGGGCATGGCCCTGCGCGACGCCGTGATCGAGGCCGCCGAGCTGCGCCTGCGGCCGATCCTGATGACCACCGGCGCGATGGTCCTCGGCGCCGTGCCGCTGGCCCTGGCCAGCGGTGCCGGCGCCGAATCGCGGCAGCAGATCGGCTGGGTGATCGTCGGCGGCCTGCTGCTCGGCACGGTGCTGACGCTGTTCGTGGTGCCGGCGGTCTACACCTTGCTGGCGGCAAAAAAGAGCAGCGGAGAAAACTGATATGGAGAAACTACTACGAGTCTTTGTCGTCGACGACGATCCGATCCTGCTTGACGTCCTTGGCGCCGCGCTCGAGGACGATTTCGAGCGCGAATTCTTTACCTCGGGCGAGGCCTGCCTGGCGCGCATCGCCGAGTGCCGACCGGACATCATCATCCTCGACCTGACGCTGCCCGGGATCAGCGGCTTCGAAATCTGCCAGCGGCTCAAGGACGACTGGGAGACGCAGGACATCCCGATCCTGTTCGTCTCCGCCAGCGACGACATCGACACCCGCCTGCTCTGCTACGAGGCCGGCGGCGAGGACTTCATCACCAAGCCCTTCGACCCGGCCGAACTGCTGCGCAAGGTCAAGGTTGCCGCCCGCATCCTCGGGCAGAAGCACGCGCTGCACGAGCAGGCCGGCTACGCCCAGCGCACGGCGATGTCGGCAATGGTCAGCATGGGCGAGCTCGGCGTCGTCCTCCAGTTCCTGAGCAAGTCCTTCGCCTGCGGCACGCGCGAGGAACTCGGCGCCGCGCTGCTCGAGGCGGTGCGCCAGTACGAGCTGAATTCGGCGGTGCAGTTGCGCATGGACGACCAGGCGCTGTCGATGAGCGAGAACGGCATCGACCTGCCGCTCGAGGTCTCGGTGCTCAACCACGTTCGCCATTCCGGGCGGATCTTCCAGTTCAAGACGCGCTGCGTGTTCAACTACGGGCACGTGACGCTGCTGGTCAATAACATGCCGCTCGACGATCCCGACCGCTGCGGCCGCATCCGCGACAACGTCGCGCTGCTCGCCGAGGGCGCCGACGCCCGCATGCGGGCGATCGAGGCGGCCGAGCTGGCGCGCCATCGCCGGGCCAGCATCGAGGCCGCGCTGCCACGCGTGCAGACGACGCTGGAGGCGGTGCAGGCGAATTACCGGCGCAACTCGCTGGAACTGACGCAGGTGATGATCGAGTTCCAGGAGGCGCTGTCGAAGTCCTTCTTCACGCTCGGCCTGACCGAGTCGCAGGAAGAATCGATGACGGCGCTGGCCAGCACCTACATGCAGCGGATGGTGGCCAGCCAGGACGCCAGCCTGCAGACCATCGGCCAGCTCCAGGAACTGGCCTTCAGCCTGGAGCAGGTGCTCAGGCGCTGAGGAAGCCGGCGACGCGGGCGGCGACCCGGTCGACCAGCGCGCTGTCGAGGCAGTCGAAATGCTCGGCAGCGAAGGAGTTGCCGAGCCAGGTGATCTGGCGCTTGGCCAGTTGCCGGGTGGCGAAGACGCCGCGGTCGCGCATCTCGTGGCGCGGCATCAGGCCGTCCTGGGCTTCCCAGACCTGGCGGTAGCCGACGCAGCGCATCGACGGCAGGCCGAGGTCGAGCCGGTATTTTTGCCGCAGCCGGGCGACTTCGTCTTCCAGTCCGGCCGCCAGCATGGCGTCGAAACGCTGCCCGATGCGCTCGTGCAGCGCGCTGCGCTGGCTCGGCAGGAGCGCGATCTGCAGGAAATCGTAAGGTGCCGTCTGGCGTTCGCCGGTGGCCAGCAGTTCCGACATCGGCCGGCCGCTGCTCAGGCAGACCTCAAGCGCGCGCTGGATGCGCTGGCTGTCGTTGGGCGGCAGGCGGGCGGCGGTCGCCGGGTCGAGTCGGGCAAGGCGGGCGTGCATCGCCGGCCAGCCGTCGCGGGCGGCCTCGGCGTCGAGGCTGGCGCGCAGTTCGGCGTCGGCTTGCGGCAGTTCGGCGAGGCCGTCGAGCAGGGCGCGAAAGTAGAGCATGGTGCCGCCGACCAGCACCGGCACGCGGCCGGCAGCGGTGATCTCGGCCATCGCGGCGAGGGCGTCGGTGCGGAAGCGGGCAGCCGAATAACGCTCCTCGGGCGTGATCAGGTCGATCAGGCGATGCGGGTAGCGCGCCAGCGTCGCCGCGTCCGGCTTGGCCGTGCCGATGTCCATGTCGATGAACACCTGGGCCGAGTCGACGCTGATCAGTTCGACCGGCAGGCGGTCACAAAGCGCCATCGCGGCGGCAGTCTTGCCCGATGCGGTCGGGCCCATCAGGAGGATGGCGGGGGGAAGGCGGGACGTCATGGCGGCGAATGCTAGCACGAGCCGCCGTCAGTCCGGGATGCGGCCCCCGTCGCCGAGACGGCGCAGCAGCACCTCGGCCTGGACGCCGTCAGCCGGGCGCCCGAAATGGTAGCCCTGCATCAGCCGGCAGCCCTGCGCCAGCAGGAAGTCGATCTGCTGCGGCTGCTCGACGCCTTCGGCGATGACTTCCTTCTGCAGGCTGCCGGCGATGCCGATGATGGCGCGGACGATGGCGATGTCGTCGCCGTTGTCCGGCAGGTCGCGGACGAAGGACTGGTCGATCTTGATCCGGTCGAAAGGCAGCCGTTTCAGGTAGCCGAGGCTGGAATAACCGGTGCCGAAGTCGTCGACCGATAACTTGATGCCCAGCCCGCGCAGTTCCTGCAGCACCTCGACGATGCGCTCGGTATCGCGGACGAAGGCGCTTTCGGTGATTTCGAGTTCGAGCCAGCGCGCGTCGAGACCGGTGTCGGCGAGAACGGCGGCGATGTGGCCGGCCAGTTCGGGCTGACGCAACTGGACCGCCGACAGGTTGACCGCGATCACCACCGGCGGCAGGCCCATGTCCTGCCAGGCGCGGTTCTGGCGGCAGGCCTCGTGCAGCACGCGACTGCCGATCTGGTTGATCAGGTTGCTTTCCTCGGCGATCGGAATGAAGCGGGTCGGCGGTATTTCGCCCTGTACCGGGTGATGCCAGCGGACCAGCGCCTCGAAGCCGATCAGGCGACCTTCGGCCATGTCGACCTGGGGCTGGTAGTGCACGTGAATCTGGTTGTCGTGCAAGGCCTGGCGCAGGCTGTTCTCGAGCGTCACCCGTTCGGAGATGCGGGCGTTCATGTCCGGCGTGAAGAAGCGGTAAGTGCCGCCGCCGGCCGCCTTGGCCTGGTACATGGCGGTATCGGCGTTCTTGAGCAGGGCGCCGATGTCCTGGCCGTCCTGCGGGTAGCTGCTGATGCCGATGCTGGCGCCGACGCGCAGTTCGTGGCCGGCGACGACGAAGGGTTGGGCGAGGGCGTCGTTGAGGCGCTGGGCGATCACCGCCAGGCGCGCCGGCGAGCCGTAACCGCGGATCAGGATGGCGAATTCGTCGCCGCCCTGGCGGCTGATCGTGTCGCGTTCGTCGAGGTTCTCGGCGAGGCGGCGTGCCGCCTGCAGCAGCAACTGGTCGCCAACCTCGTGGCCGAGCGTGTCATTGACGTTCTTGAAGTGGTCGAGGTCGATGAACAGCAGCGCGATCTGCGCCTGGGCGCCGAGCGTCTCGGCCAGCGCGCTGGCCATGTGGTCGGCGAGAAGGACGCGGTTGGGCAGGTCGGTGAGCAGGTCGTGCTCGGCGAGGTGGCGGATGCGCTCCTGGTCGGCGTGCAGCTGGGTGATGTCGCGGGCGACGCCGGCAATGCCGGCCAGCTCGCCGGCATCGTCGAAGACCGGGGTGGCGATGTATTCGAAATGGCGCAGCTTGCCGCCGATGAAGGCCTGGCTGTCGACACATTTTTGTTGACACTGTTGCGCCAGCACCGCGGCATCGAGTTCGGCCAGCGGTTGTGCTGCCTCGGCTGGCCAGACCTGGTCGATGGTGTGGCCGAGCAGGCTTTCCGCCGGCTTGCCGGCGAGCCCGGCGAAGGCGTCGTTGACCGCGATCAGGCGGTGCCGGCGGTCGCTCAGCCAGGCCGGGTCGGGCAGGCTGTCGAGCAGCGCGCGGCTGCGCCGGAAGGTGGTTTCGTAAGCCCGGGTCATGCCCTGGGCGATTTCGCGGGCGCGGTCGTAGGTGCGCAGCCAGACGATGATCCAGCCGCTGAGCACGGCGCCGAGCACGGCAATGCTGAGCAGGCCCCAGAACAGCTGGCGGTGCCAGTTGGCGAGGTAGTCCGCTTCGGCGTGGCCGACCAGCACGTAGAGCGGGTAGTCGGCGACGCGGCGGACGACGTAGAGGCGTTCGACGCCGTCGACCGCCGAGCGCGTGGTGTAGCTGGTCTGCTGTTCGCCGCTGGCGATCATCGCGCTGAGCCGCTCGCTGGCCAGCGGCTGGCCGAGCATCTGGGGCGCCGCCGGGTAGCGGGCGATCAGCCGGCGCTCGCTGTCGATCAGCGTGACGCTCTGGCCGGCGCCGAGGCGCAGGCTGGCGAAGAAGGCCTGGAAGTAGTCGGCGCGCACGGCCGCCTGGACCAGGCCGGAGAACTCGCCGGCCGGGGTTTCCAGGCGGCGGCTGAGGGTGATCACCCAGTTGTGGGTGATGCGCGCGAACAGCGGTTCGGAGATGACCAGGCTGCCACCCGGTTCGTCGCGGTTCTGGTGAAAGTAGTCGCGGTCGTCGATGCGTGCGGAGAACAGCTTGCCGCTGGCGTCGTGGATGAAACGGCCGCTGGCGTCGGCGACGCGCAGGCTTTGCGATTCGGCGGCGATCAGCGACAGGTAGCGGGCCAGCGTCGGGTTGATCGCGCGCCGGTCGGGGGCGCGGCCGGCGATGTCGGCGTTGAGCTGCAGCTGGGTGGCGAGCAGGATGGTGTCGACCTTCTCGACCGTGCTGCGGGCGTGGCCTTCGAGGACCCGGCCGAGGTTTTCCAGCGCCTGGCGGGCAAAGCCGGTTTGGCTGCCGTGCGCCAGGTAGAGACCGCCGCCGACCAGCGCCGTGTAGCTGAGCAACGCCACCAGGCCGAGCGCCAGCAGGATCTTTCGCCGCCAGGGGTCGTGGCTTGAACGGGGCAGCGTCGACGACCGGGCGGTGAAAAAAGTCATTGCATGGGCTATGGCCTTGGTAATACCCGATTATTGTCCGCGCAGAAACAGTTTGTCGAGTTCGTTGAGCGACAGTTCGCTCCAGGTCGGCCGTCCGTGGTTGCACTGGCCGGCGCGCTCGGTCTCTTCCATCTGGCGCAGCAGCGCGTTCATCTCGGGCAGCGCCAGTTGCCGGCGGGCGCGCACCGCGCCGTGGCAGGCCATGGTCGCCAGCAGTTCGTTGCGCCGCGCGGTGGCCAGCTGGCTGATGCCGTGTTCGCGCAGGTCGGCGATCAGCGAGCGCGCCAGCGCCACCGGGTCGCCCGACTGGAGCAGCGCCGGCACGGCGCGTACGCCGAGTTGCCCGGGGCCGAGCGGGGCGATCTGGAAGCCGAGTTCGGCGAGCGCTTCCGCGTGTTCCTCGACCGCCGCGACGTCGAGCGGATCGGCCGAGAAGACGGCCGGGATGAGCAGGTTCTGGGTCGCCACCTGGCGGCTGTCGAAGGCGTTCTTCAGCTTTTCGTAGAGGATGCGCTCGTGCGCCGCGTGCATGTCGACGACGATCAGGCCGCGTGCGTTCTGCGCCAGGATGTAGATGCCGTGCAGTTGCGCCAGCGCGTAGCCGAGCGGCGGACCGTCACGGTCGACGGCGATTTCCGGGCGGAATTGCGGCGCTTCGGCGGCGCTGCCGGCGTGGGCGGCCCGGGCGAAGGCCAGGTAGCTGGCGACTGCCGGCTCCTCGACGCCGAGGCTGGCCTGGCGCGGCGCTGCGGAGAAGGCGGCGGCGGGCGGGCGCGGCGGCGGGCTGGAAATTGGCGCAATCTGACGGTCGACCGTCAGATCCGGCATTTTTTCCGGGGCCGGGGCCTGGATCGGCGTCGCCAGCGTGCGCTGGATGGCGTGGTAAACAAACTGGTGTACGGCGCGCGAATCGCGGAAGCGGACTTCGGTCTTGGCCGGATGGACGTTGACGTCGACCAGCCCGGGGTCGATCTCGAGGAACAGGCAGACGGCCGGCTGGCGGGCGCCGTGGAGGACGTCGCGGTAGGCCTCGCGCAGCGCGTGGCCGATGATCTTGTCGCGCACGAAGCGGCCATTGACGAAGACGTTCTGGCCGTCCTTGGCCTCGCCGGCGCGGGTCGGATCGATGGCGAAGCCGTGCAGCGAAATCGGCCCGGCGGCGGCGTCGACCGTGCGCGATGCGGCGACGAAGTCGTCACCGACCACCTCGCCGATGCGCCGGGCGCGGTCGGCCGGGGCCAGCTGGAACAGGCTGCGCCCGTTGTGCGTCAGGCTGATGGCGACGTCCGGCCGGGTCAGCGCCAGGCGGCGGACGGCGTCGGCGCAGTGGGCGAACTCGGTGCTCTCCGACTTGAGGAACTTGCGCCGCGCCGGGGTGTTGTAATAGAGGTCGCGCATCTCGACCACGGTGCCGGCCATCAGCGCCGCCGGTTCGGGTGCGGCACCATTTTCGCCGCGCAGCTTCCAGGCATGCGCGGCGCCGCGTTCGCGGCTGGTGATGGCGAGCCGGGCGACGGCGGCGACCGAGGCCAGCGCTTCGCCGCGAAAGCCGAAGCTGGCGACGCGTTCGAGGTCGTCGAGGCTGGCGATCTTCGAGGTGGCGTGCCGGGTCAGCGCCAGCGCCAGTTCGTCGCGGGCGATGCCGCAGCCGTCGTCGGTGATGCGGATCAGCTTGACGCCGCCTTCCTCGAGATGCACCTGGATCGCCGTGCTGCCGGCGTCGAGGCTGTTTTCGAGAAGCTCCTTCAACACGGAGGCGGGTCTTTCGACGACCTCGCCGGCGGCAATCTGGCTGATCAGGAGGTCGGGGAGGCGGGCGATGGTCGGCATGCCCGGATTATAATGCGGCCTCGATCAAAGCCCGGTCCTGCGCATGGAACTGCTCACCCAATTCATCGACATCATCCTCCACCTCGACCAGTACCTCGCCGTCCTCGTCCAGGACTACGGGTTGTGGATCTACGCCATCCTCTTCTTCATCGTCTTCGCCGAGACCGGATTCGTCATCTTCCCCTTCCTGCCCGGCGATTCGCTGCTCTTCGTCGCCGGCGCGCTGGCCGCGCTCGGCCAGGGCGGCATGGACATCACCACGCTGTGCGCCGTCCTCCTCGTCGCTGCCGTGCTCGGCAACACGGTCAATTACCAGATCGGCCGCTTCCTCGGGCCGAAGGTCTTCCACTGGGAGAACTCGCGCATCTTCAACAAGGCGGCGCTGCAGAAGACGCACGCCTTCTACGAGCTGCACGGCGGCAAGACCCTGATCATCTCGCGCTTCCTGCCGCTGTTCCGCACCTTTGCGCCGTTCGTCGCCGGCATCGGCGCGATGTCCTGGGCCAGATTCACCTTCTACAACCTGGTCGGCGCCGCCGCCTGGGTGCTTTCGCTGTGCCTGGCCGGCTACTGGCTGGGCAACCTGCCCTGGGTCAAGCAGAACCTGTCGCTGCTGATCGTCGCCATCATTGCCGTCTCGCTGGTGCCGGCGGCGATCGGCTACCTGCAGCACCGGCGGACCGCCTGATGCGCTGGCTGCTGCTCGCCTGCCTCGCCGTCGCCCTGGTCGGCTGCTCGACCCGGCTCGGCCGCGACGGGCGCAGCGATACCACGGTCAACGCCCGTTACCTGCTGAAAACCGAGGTCGACCGCATCGCCGACACCACACGCCGCGAGATCGGCGACGGCCTGCTGCTGATCGCCGACAAGCTGTACAAGCGCAATCCGCGCGAGTGGAAGCGCGCCGGCCTGGCCAGCCGCGAGGCTGCCGTCGACCGCCTGCGCCAGCGTGTCCGCCACGACTGGCCCGAGCTGGGCGGCCAGCGCGAGCGGCTGGCCGCCCAGCAGGCGTTCACCGAGACTTACGCCGGCGACCGCGTCGCGGCGCTGATCTTCGGGCTGCTGACGATGGTCGACGCCGCCTTCGAGCACAAGGACGATTTCTACGTCCTCGACAGCCTGAACGAGATCAAGCTCTACAACGCCGCGCGCAACATGGAGATCGCCATCTGGAAGCTCGGCCACGACCGGCGCACCGGCGGCGAGCTCTTCCTGCTCTCGAACGAACTCGATCCGGCCAACCGCAACCTGTCCTTCGAGCGCGAGTTCGGCCGCGTCATCGGCCTGCTCGACCTGATGGCGCAGGTCGTCGCCGACCGCAACGGACGCACGCTGTCGCGGGTCACGCAATCGGTGGCGACGGCCATCTTCCTTCCCGTAGGTTTCTGAACATGAAAAACATCGTCATCCTGATTTCCGGTCGCGGCAGCAACATGGAGGCGCTGATCGGCGCCCGCGACCGCGGCGATCTCCCGGTCAACATCGCCGCCGTGATCAGCAACCGGCCCGACGCCAAGGGGCTGGAAATCGCCGCCGCCGCGGGCATTGCCACCCGCTGTCTCGATCACAAGGCCTACGCCGGGCGCGACGCGTTCGACGCCGCGCTGGCCGCCTGCATCGACGAATTCGCCCCCGACCTGGTCGTCCTCGCCGGCTTCATGCGCATCCTGACGCCGGACTTCGTGCGCCATTACGAGGGCCGCCTGCTCAACATCCATCCCTCGCTGCTGCCGTCCTTTCCCGGCCTGCACACGCACCAGCGCGCGCTCGACGAGGGCGTGCGCATCCACGGCTGCACCGTGCATTTCGTCACCGCCGAACTCGACCACGGCCCGGTCGTCATCCAGGCCGCGGTGCCGGTGCTCGACGGCGACGACGAGGCGAGCCTGGCGGCGCGCGTGCTGGGCCAGGAACACCAGGTCTACCCGCAGGCCGTGCGCTGGTTCGCCGAAGGCCGGCTGAGCCTCGCCGACGGACGCGTCCGCGTCGCCGGCGAGGCTGCCGCGGCGACCGCGCTGGTCGCCCCGGGTTTGCGTTGAAGGTGCGATGCGGCGCCTGCTGATCGCCGCCCTCGTCGTCTCCTTGCTGGTGCACGCCTGGGCGCTGTTCGGCATCGATTTCGGGATGTTCGGCGAAAGCGAGCCCGAGCTGCCGCCGCTGCAGGCCGAACTGCGCCCGCTGCCGCCGCCAGCGCCAGCCGTGCCGGCCCCGCTGCCAGCGCCGGTGGTCGAAGCGGCGCGCGCCGAGCCGCCGGCCGCGGCGCCGGAAATTGCCGAAAACCGACCGTCGACCGTGGACGCCGTGGCGCCGCCCGAGCCCGTCGACAGCGAAAGCGCCGCCGTACCGCCGCCGGCGCCTGAACCGATGGCCGCGGCGCTCGCTGGCGGCGGCCGGCTGGCCTTCGTCGTGGTCAAGGAATCGCTCGGCATGCAGATCGGCCGCGCCGTCCATCGCTGGGAATTCGCCGCCGACGGCAGCTACCGCCTGCACGCGATGATCGAGACCAGCGGCCTGGCGGCGCTGATCAAGCCGCTGCGCCAGGAGCACGAAAGCCGCGGCCGGCTCGGCCCCTACGGCCTGCAGCCGGAACAGTTCCGGGTCTTCCGCAACGGCCGGCCGCGCGGCGAAAATGCCGATTTCGACTGGTCGACCGCGGAAGTCCGCCTCGAACGCGACGGCAGCGTCCATCGCGTCGCCCCGGGGACGCAGGACCTGCTCTCGCTGAACTACCAGCTGGCCTACCTGAAGGCGCCCGAGAACGGCGCCACGATCGGCGTCGTCACCGGCCGCAAGTACGAGCGCTACGCCCTCGATTCCTTCGGCGAGGAAGAGATCGAGACGCCGGCCGGGCGTTTCCGGACGCTGCACCTGCGCGCCGCCGGCGAAACCCTGAGCGAAATCTGGATTGCGCTCGACCACTACCGCTTGCCGGTTAAAATCCGCTTTACCGATCGCAAGGGCGACAGCTACACGCAGCTCGTCACCGAACTCGACGGCGCCGAACCGGCGCCGCCGCAAGACTTAGGAAAACCATGAAAGCCCGCTTCACCCCAGCCCTCTTTGCCCACGCCGAAGCCGTCCTCGGCGAGGTGCTGCGCTTCGCGCATCCGGCCGATGCCGTCGTCTCCCGCTACTTCCGCGAGCATCGTCAGCTCGGTCACGCCGACCGCGGCTTCGTCGCCGAGACGGTGTTCGCCGTGCTCCGCCGCGGGCGCAGCATCGAGGCGCGCTGCGCCGGCCGCCTGTCCGACCGCCAGCGCCTGCTGGTGACGCTGGCGCTGACGCGCGGCTGGGGGCTGCGCGAACTGGCGCCGGTGCTCAACGCCAACGAGCAGGCCTGGCTCGAAGCCGCCCGGGCGCTGCCCGAGGCCGGGCTGCCGCCGGCGGTGCGCTGCGACCTGCCGGACTGGCTGCACGCCCGCCTGCTCGGCCAGTATCCGGAAGCCGAGGTCGAACAGCTGGCCGCCGCGCTCAACCGTCCGGCGCCACTCGACCTGCGCGTCAATACCTTGAAGACGAATCGCGAGCAGCTGCTCGGCGAACTCGCCGCGGCCGGCATCGAGGCCGTCGCCGGCCAGTGGTCGTCGCTGGCCGTGCGCCTTGCCGACAAGCCGGCGCTGGCCAAGCACCCGCTCTTCCTCGGCGGTGCCTTCGAGGTCCAGGACGAGGGCAGCCAGCTGCTCGGCCTGCTGGTCGAGGCCCGGCGCGGCGAGATGGTCGTCGACTTCTGCGCCGGCGCCGGCGGCAAGACGCTGCTGCTCGGCGCCCAGATGCGCAACACCGGCCGCCTCTACGCCTTCGACGTCTCGGAAAAGCGCCTCGCCAACCTGAAGCCGCGGCTGGCCCGTTCCGGGCTGTCGAACGTCCATCCGGTGCGCATCGAGCACGAGCGCGACCTGAAGATCAAGCGCCTGGCCGGCAAGGCCGACCGCGTGCTGGTCGATGCGCCGTGTTCCGGCCTCGGCACGCTGCGCCGCAATCCCGACCTGAAATGGCGCCAGGACGCGGCGGCAATCGCCGAACTCGGCGCCAAGCAGACCGCCATCCTCGATTCGGCAGCGCGCCTGGTGCGCCCCGGCGGTCGCCTGGTCTATGCCACCTGCAGCCTGCTCGCCGAGGAAAACGAGGCGGTCGTCACCGACTTCCTCGCCCGGCATCCGGATTTCGTGCTGATGCCGGCGTCGACCGTGCTCGAACGCCAGGGCATCGCCCTGCCCGGCGACATGCTGCGCTTGCTGCCGCATCGCCACGATACCGACGGCTTCTTCGCCGCCGTGCTGGAGAAGCGGGCATGACCGAGCACCAGGCGCTGCGCCTGCTGAGCAACCTGCTCGACGATTTCAGCGACCCCGCCTTCATCTGGCAGCTGGTCGCGCTGTTCGCCAGCCTGTTCGGCGCCTGGCTGGTCGCCCGTTACTGGCAGACGCGACCGGCCCAGGGCGAACGCGGCCGTCTCGGCCAGATCGGTGCACGCCTGGCCTTCCCGCTGACCGGGATGCTGCTGACCGGCGTCGCGCAACTGGCGCTCAAACCTTTCTTCGCGGTCACCCTGCTCAAGCTGGCGATGCCGCTGCTCGGCTCGATGGCGCTGGTGCGCGGCGTCATCTTCGTGCTCCGCCAGGCCTTTCCCGGCGCCGGCTGGCTGACCGCCTGGGAAAAACTGATCGCGACGCTGGTCTGGGGCTGGCTGGCGCTGTACATCACCGACCTGGCGCCGTTCGTGATCGAGGGGCTGGAGCAGGTCGATTTCCGCATCGGCAAGCAGCACCTCAACCTCTGGCTGATCGCCAGCGGCGCGGTGACGATCTTCCTCACCGTGGTCTTCGCGCTGTGGATCGCCGGCGTCATCGAGGCCCGCCTGATGGGCATGCGCAGCCTCGACGCCAACCTGCGCATCGTCGGCGTGCGCGTTGCCAAGGCGGTGCTCACCGTTGTCGCGATCATTTCCAGCCTGGCCCTGGTCGGCATCGACATGACCGCGCTCTCGGTATTCACCGGCGCCCTCGGCGTCGGCCTCGGATTCGGCCTGCAGAAGATCGCCAGCAACTACGTGTCCGGCTTCATCATCCTGCTCGAGCGCTCGATCCGCATCGGCAACATCGTCCAGATCGGCAGCGACGCCGGCGAAGTCACCCAGATCACGACGCGCTACACGGTGCTCAAGCACCCCGGCGGCACCGAGTTCATCGTGCCCAACGAGACGCTGATCGGCAGCACGGTGCAGAACCAGACCTACTCGGACCGCCGCCTGCGCCTGGCGACGACGCTCGGTGTCGCCTACGACAGCGATCTCGAACTGGCGATGCAGCTGATGGTCGATTGCGCCCAGGCGCAGGCGCGCGTGCTCGCCGATCCGGCACCGAAGGTGGTGCTGACCCAGTTTGCCGACAGCAGCATCAACCTCGAACTCGGCTTCTGGGTCGACGACCCGGAGAATGGCCGCATGAACGTCGTCTCCGAGATCAACCTGGCGATCTGGCGCGCCTTCCGCGAGCACGGCATCAGCATTCCCTTCCCGCAGCGCGAAGTGCGCATCCTCAAGGGCGCCGGCGAGTAGATCGGGAATCTGACGGTCGACCGTGCCCGCCGGCCATTTATCGGTGGCAATGTCATTGGTTTATGTTGTTGACATTGTCGTTGCCGGCGCCTAACTTGGCCTGATCGGGATGCGAGGGGGCGGCGATGCGGGCGAGGGCGGTCGGGATGGCGGGCTTGTGCCTGTGGCTGGCAGGGCCGGCGGCGGCACAGGATGAACTGGTCGAGATCGCCGAGGTGCGCTGGACGCGTGCCGTCGATCCGCTGACCCGGCAGCCGGGGGCGGCGCTGGTGACGGCGCCGGCGCGGACGCCGCTGACCCTGTGGATGCGTCTGCGCGCCGGCGAGGCCGGGCTGGCCAGGCTCGCCGCCGACGGCCGCCTGCCGTTGCGCCACCGCTGGTTCCGCGAGAGCTTCGCTGGCGTCAGTGCCGAGGGCGTCAGCGAAATGACCGATTCGATCGTCCTCGAGGCCGGCAAGCGCGAACTGCTCGGCCGTCTGCGCCGCGAGGCCGAGGCGCGCGGCAGTTTCGACTGGCGTACCTGGAGCGGCAAGGCCAGGCCCGGGCCGGGCCGCTGGAGTGTCGCCGTCGTCTATGCCGACAACACGCCGGTGCTGTGCCGCGGCGACGGCGCGCCGCAGCCCTGCCGTTATGCGATCACGGTGAAATGATGACGAGCCATCGCGACCCCGTGCTCGCCGGCGCCATCGGCGAAGCCCGCCTGCTCCTGGCCTATGCCGCCGAGAACGGCATCGCGCTCGATCCCGCGCTGGTCGCCACCATCGTCGGCGCCCAACTGTCCGGCGATCCGGCCAGCGCGGACGATGTCGATGCCCAGGCGCGCTTCTGGCTCGCCTTTGCCGCCGTCGCCCGGGCCGTGCATCCGGTTTCGGCCGACAGCATCGCGGCGACGATGACTCGCCACGAGCGCCGCGGCTTCGCCGCCGGCCTGCTCGATCGCCTGCTCGGCAACAAGCCCACCAGCCATGCCGAACGCAGCATCTACCGGTTTTCGCTGCTCTCCTTTGTCGTTCTCGTCTGCCTGCTGGCGACGCAGATGTACTGGGTCATCGGCGCCCGCCTCGAGGCCCAGTCGGGCCAGCTGATCGGCCAGGCCGAGGCGCTTTCGGGGCAGATGCTCAACCTGCGCAAGGCCCGCCTCGCCGACGATGCGCCGGAAGTCCTCCAGCTCGAGGCGGCCGGTGAACAGCTAGACCTCGAGCTGGCGATCCGGGTCGATGCGCTCGATCGCTGGAACGACGTCTGGCAGGCCTTGCTTCCCGGCATCCGTCGCGACCACGATGACGCTGCCGCGGCCAGTCCATTCACCACGCTGCGCAAGGCCAGACTGGAAGCTGGCCTGGCCAAGGAATGCATCGAACTCTACCTGCTGCCGCTGCTCTACGGACTGCTCGGCAGCTGCCTGCATGTGCTGCGCTCGCTGTCGGCCGGCATCGAGCGGCGCACCCACGTGCCCAGTCGGCTCTATCAGGTGCGCATCTACACCGGTGGGCTGGCCGGCCTGGTCGTCGGCTGGTTCGGCCTGGGCGGAGAAGCGGCCGGGTCGCTGGCCTCGCTGACGCCGTTCGCGCTGGCCTTCCTCGCCGGCTACAGTGTCGAAGTCCTGTTTGCCTTCATGGACCGCCTGGTCGCCGTCTTTGCCGGGCGGCGCGACGCCGCCGGCAGCGAGGCCGGTCCGCGCCGCTGAGGCGGATTTGCCGAGGCTGCCCGGTGATTTGCATGCGAATCGATTGTAATTCTCGAAACGACTGCATATACTCGGCGTACAGCTTTGATCTAGCGGGGGTTTTCTATGCTGGCTGGAACAATCAGCAAGTATCTGTTCCGGATCCGGACACGCAATGGCGTGATCGTCGAACACCTTTCGTTCTACGGTCGCGACGAAACGGAGGCGCGGCGCAAGGTCGCGCAGATCTACAACCACTGCGAGGTCCTGGAATGCGTGCCGCACCAGGTGACGATGAACGGCCGCCTGGGCACGGTCAACTACGAGGACGTGGTCGACCTGATCAGCGCGTCGTCCTGATCGGCAGGCTGCCGCGTTCGACCAGTTCGTCGAACAGCGCCCGGTAGTCGTGGGCGCCGGTGCTGCTCGCGTTGTGCCGGAAGACATCCTGGTTCATCGACGGGCTCTCGGCGACGGTGACGTTCTCCGAGATCGCGGTGTCGAGGACTTCGTCGCCGTAGCGTTCGCGCAGCTTGTTGCGCACGTCGTCGCTCATCCGCCGCCGGCGGTCGAAGCGGGTCAGCAGGTAGTAGCGGGGGATGCGCCGCTTCATCACCGGTTCGAGCACCTGCAGCGTCCGCGTGATCTGGTCGGCGGCCTGCAGCGACAGGTAGTCGGTGGACACCGGAATGACCAGGCAGTCGCTGGCGAAGATCGCATTCAACGCGAGCACGCCGATATACGGACAGCAGTCGATCAGGCAGTGGCGCTCCGGGTGTTTTTCCTCGAGCACGTCTAGACCGTGGCGCAGCTTGTTGAGGATCGCCGGTCCCTTGCCGAAGATCGAATCGACCTTGATCAGTTGCTGGTGGGCCGGGATCAGGCGGCCGATGTTCTCCCAGTCGACTTCGAGTTCCTCGAGCGCGCGCAGGTCCTGGAAGAAGGCAAACAGGCTGTGTCCGGATTCCAGCGGCGTCTTGCCGTGGATGCTGGATAGATGGCCCTGCGGATCCAGGTCGATCAGCAGCGGCGGGTTGCCGGAGCGCTGCAGCGCGGCACCGAGATTGAGCGCGGTAGTCGTCTTTCCGACCCCGCCTTTCTGGTTGAAGATGGCGATTCGCATGGTTTGGCCGTTCTATACAAGGCGCTATTTTTCACTTAACATTCAGCTTTCTGCAACTCTTTCCGGATATTTTTGCCGGTCCGCGTTGCAATCGTTCCGGCGGCGATGGCCGCCGTTTTCGTTTTATGGGGTTTGCCTCATGTCGCATGTCATGAACACCTACGCCCGCCTGCCGGTGGCTTTCAGCCATGGCAAGGGCAGCCGGGTCACCGATACCGAGGGCCGCGAGTACCTGGATGCGCTCTCCGGGATCGCCGTCAATACCCTCGGCCATGCCCATCCCAGGCTCGTTGCCGCGATTGCCGAGCAGGCCGGACGCCTGATCCACACTTCCAATCTTTACGGTGCCGTCGGCCAGGAGCGTCTTGCCGACCGCCTGTGCGCGCTCTCCGGGATGCAGGAAGTCTTCTTCGGCAATTCCGGCGCGGAAGCCAACGAGGCCGCGATCAAGCTGGCACGTTTCTACGGCCACAAGAAGGGCATCGAACTGCCGACCGTGATCGTCATGGAAAAGTCGTTTCACGGACGGACCATGGCCACCCTGTCGGCGACCGGAAACTACAAGGTCCAGGTCGGTTTCGAGCCGCTGGTCGCCGGTTTCGTCCGGGTGCCTTACGGCGATCTCGATGCCATTCGCGCCGTCGCCGAACAGAACCCCAACATCGTCGCGGTGATGCTCGAGGTCATTCAGGGCGAAGGCGGCATCCACCTGCGCGAGCCGGCCTACTATCAGGGGGTTCGCCAACTTTGCGATGCCCATGACTGGCTGATGATCTGCGACGAAGTCCAGTGCGGCATGGGCCGGACCGGCAAGTGGTTCGGCTACCAGCAGGTCGGCGTCCAGCCGGACATCGCGACCCTGGCCAAGGGACTCGGTTCCGGCGTGCCGATCGGTGCCTGCATGGCCGGCGGCCGTGCCGCCGGACTGTTCGGTCCGGGCAATCACGGTTCGACCTTCGGCGGCAATCCGCTGGTCTGCGCAGCGGCCCTGACGACGCTCGACTGCATCGAGGAAGAGGGCTTGCTCGCCAACGCCGAAAACATCGGCAAGCTGATCCGCCAGCGTCTGGCGGCCGGACTGGCCGATGCCCAGGGCGTCGTCGATATCCGCGGCCACGGTCTGATGATCGGCATCGAACTGGATCGCCCGTGCGGGGTGCTGGTCACCCAGGGGCTGGCGGCCGGTCTGCTGATCAACGTTACCGGCGATACCGTGGTGCGCCTGCTGCCGCCGCTCAACTTCAGCGAGCGTGACGCCAGCGAACTGGTTGACCGCATGATTCCGCTGATCAAGGCCTTCCTGGCGGGGTAAGACATGGCGATCAAGCACTTCCTGCAGTTCAAGGATTTTTCCCGCGACGAACACCAGTACGTTTTCGAGCGTACGCGCTGGATCAAGGACCAGTTCAAGTCCTACCAGAAGTACTGGCCGCTGACCGACCGCACGCTGGTGATGATCTTCGAGAAGGCGAGCACGCGCACCCGCCTGTCGTTCGAGGCCGGCGTCCAGCAGCTCGGTGGCTCGGCGATCTACCTGAACACCCGCGACTCGCAACTGGGCCGCGGCGAGCCGGTCGAGGACGCGGCCCAGGTGATCTCGCGGATGAGCGACATCGTGATGATCCGCACCTTCGAGCAGGAAATCATCGAGCGCTTCGCCGCCAATTCGCGGGTGCCGGTGATCAACGGCCTGACCAACGAATACCATCCCTGCCAGATCCTCGCCGACATCTTCACCTACATCGAACATCGCGGCTGCATCCAGGGCAAGACGGTGGCCTGGGTCGGCGACGCCAACAACATGTGCAACACCTGGCTGCAGGCGGCGGAAGTCCTCGATTTCAAGGTGCATGTGTCGACGCCGCCGGGCTACGAATTGAACCCGGCCCTGATCGCCGGGGTCGACGCTTCGCGCTACGCGGTTTTCGGCGATCCGATGGACGCCTGCCGCGGTGCCGACCTGGTGACCACCGATGTGTGGACGTCGATGGGCTACGAAGCCGAGAACGAGGAAAGAATGAAGGCCTTCGCCGACTGGTGCGTCGACGCCGAGATGATGGCGGTCGCCGACCCGAAGGCGGTGTTCATGCACTGCCTGCCGGCGCATCGCGGCGAGGAGGTCACCGCCGAGGTCATCGACGGTCCGCAGTCGGTGGTCTGGGACGAGGCCGAGAACCGGCTGCATGTCCAGAAGGCATTGATGGAATACCTGCTGCTCGGCCGGCTGAAGGTCTGAGCGGCATTGTCAAAACGTAACGGGAAAAGCAAATGAGCGACGTCAAGAAAGTGGTTCTCGCCTATTCGGGCGGTCTGGATACCTCGGTCATCCTCAAGTGGCTGCAGGATACCTATCAATGCGAGGTGGTGACCTTCACCGCCGACCTCGGCCAGGGCGAGGAGCTCGAGCCGGCACGCGCCAAGGCGCTGAAGTTCGGGATCAAGCCGGAAAACATCTTCATCGACGACGTGCGCGAGGAATTCGTGCGCGATTTCGTCTTCCCGATGTTCCGTGCCAACACTGTCTACGAAGGCGAATACCTGCTCGGTACCTCGATCGCCCGGCCGCTGATCGCCAAGCGCCTGATCGAGATCGCCAATGCCACCGGCGCCGACGCGATCTCGCACGGTGCGACCGGCAAGGGCAACGACCAGGTCCGCTTCGAGCTCGGCGCCTATGCGCTCAAGCCGGGCGTCAAGGTGATCGCGCCGTGGCGCGAGTGGGACCTGCTGTCGCGCGAGAAGCTGCTTGCCTACGCCGAGAGCAACGGCATCCCGATCGAGATGAAGCACCGCAACGGCGGCTCGCCCTACTCGATGGACGCCAACCTGCTGCACATCTCCTTCGAAGGCCGTCACCTCGAAGACCCGGCGGCCGAAGCCGAGGAAAGCATGTGGCGCTGGACGGTGTCGCCGGAAGCCGCGCCGGATGCCGCGCAGTACCTCGATCTCGAGTTCGAGAAGGGCGACCTGGTCGCCATCGACGGCGTGCGCATGAAGGCGCACGAACTGCTGGCCAAGCTCAACGAACTCGGCGGCAAGCACGGCATCGGCCGTCTCGATCTGGTCGAGAACCGCTACGTCGGCATGAAGTCGCGTGGCTGCTACGAAACCCCGGGCGGGACGATCCTGCTGCGCGCCCACCGTGCCATCGAGTCGATCACCCTCGACCGCGAAGTCGCCCACCTCAAGGACGACCTGATGCCGCGCTACGCCAGCCTGATCTACAACGGCTACTGGTGGAGCCCGGAGCGGCGTGCGCTGCAGGCCCTGATCGATCACACCCAGTCCACGGTCAACGGTTCGGTACGTCTGAAACTGTACAAGGGCAACGTCATCGTCGTCGGTCGCGACTCGAAGAGCGATTCGCTGTTCGACCCGACCATCGCCACCTTCGAGGACGATGCCGGCGCCTACGACCAGAAGGACGCGGGCGGCTTCATCAAGCTCAACGCCCTGCGCATGCGCATCGCCGCCAACCTGCAGGCGAAGAAGGGCAAGTAAGCGATGGAAGGCACCGTATTCGGCCTGAACGAGGAACAGATCGCCGATTTCTTCTCGACCTGGGGCGTCGGTGCCTTCATCCTGTTCATGCTGTTCATCATCGGCGAGATCGCCTGGAAGTCGAAAGCCGGCAAGACGGGCACCTTCGTGCTGTTCTTCGTGCTCGCTTTCGGCATGGTCGGTTTCATCGCCAAGTCCGTCATCCAGAAAATGTGGGGAATTTGAATGTCGCAATACGACAACGTTTCGGTGGTCAAGCAGGCCAATGTTTATTTCGACGGCAAGTGCGTCAGCCATACCGTCATCCTTGCCGATGGCACGAAGAAGACGGTCGGCGTGATCCTGCCGTCCAGCCTGACCTTCAATACCGGCGCGCCGGAAATCATGGAAGGCGTCGGCGGTTCCTGCCGCGTCAAGCTCAAGGGCGAGAGCGAGTGGAAGACCTACGCAGCCGGCCAGTCCTTCGACGTGCCCGGCAACTCGAGCTTCGAGATCGCCTGCGACGAGCCCTATCACTACGTCTGCCACTTCGGGTAAGCGACCATGCCGAGCTTTGACTTCACCTCCGAAGCGGACATGGTGGCGTTGAAGAACGCCGTCGACATCACCGCCCGCCAGATCGACAATCGCTACGACTTCAAGGGAACCTCGGCCAAGGTCGAGCTGAACGAGAAGGACAAGGTCATCACCCTGCACGGCGACTCCGATTTCCAGCTCGACCAGATCAAGGACATCCTCTTCCCGGCGATGGAGAAGAAGGAGGCCGAGAGCACCAAGCGTCTCGATCACCAACCGGTGCAGAAGGTCTCGGGCAACAAGGTCAAGCAGGAACTGAAGATCAAGAACGGCATCGAGACCGAGATGGCGAAGAAGATCGTGAAGATGATCAAGGATGCCAAGCTCAAGGTCCAGGCTTCGATCCAGGGCGACGAAGTGCGCGTCCAGGGGGCCAAGCGCGACGATCTGCAGGAGTGCATCGCGCTGGTCAAGAAGACGATCACCGACTTCCCGATCCGCTACGGCAATTTCCGCGATTGATCACGGTCGACCGTCGAAAAGGCACAAAAAAGGCAGCCGCGGCTGCCTTTTTTCGTTTACCGGCGCAGTCCCTCGATCCACACCGAATAAAGCCGCTCCGACAACCGCCGCATCGCCGGCAGCCCGGCCGCGATTCCCGCCTGCATTTCGGCCGGCGTCTGGGCGCTGGGCAGGTCGGCGACAGCCAGTGCCTCGTCGGCCCATTGCTCGCACCAGGTGGCGATCATCTCCGGCGTCATCTCGACATGGCACTGCATGCCCAGGTGCGGACCGAGCGCGTACATCTGGTTGGCGCAGTAGGCGCTGGCGAACAGGCGGCTGGCACCGGGCGGGATGCTGAAGGTCTCGCCGTGCCACTGGAACACCGTCGCCGGCTGCGCGGCCAGTTCGCCCAGCCAGTGGCGGGCGATGTCGTCATCGGTGGCCAGTGCCTCGCCCCAGCCGATTTCCTTGACCGGGTTGCCGCTGACGCTGCCGCCGAGCGCCTTGCTGATCAGCTGGCCGCCCAGGCAATGCCCGATCACCGGGATGTCGCGGGCGACGGCGTCGCGGATCAGGGCACAGACCGGCTCGATCCAGGGCAGCGGATCGTTGACGCTCATCGGCCCTCCCATGAAGCAGAGACCGGCGTAATCGGCGGCCGATGACGGCACCGCCACGCCTTCGTCGATGGCCACCAGCGTCCATGGAATCCCGTGCTGCTCAAGGAATATGGCAAAATAGCCCGGACCTTCTGTGGGGGAGTGGCGAAAAATGGCAACAGGTTTCATGGCAGCTTGGCTGAGGATGTTCCGGTTGCGGCATTTTACGCTTGCCGGCCTGGCCTGTCTGGCCGCTGCGGCGTCGGCGCAGGAGGTCGGCCTGGCCGGGATCATGGGCAGCAAGGCGCTGCTGATGATCAACGGCGCACCGCCGCGGGCAGTGCCGGTGGGGACGACGGTCGACGGGATCAAGGTGCTGTCGATCCAGGGTGACCAGGTGGTGGTCGAGATCGGCGGGCGCAAGCGGCCGTTGCGCGTCGGCCAGCATGCCGTCGGCACGATTGCCGACGACGCCGGCGACAAGGTCGTGCTGACTGCCGACGGGCAGGGGCATTTCGTCACCACGGGAACGGTCAACGGCGTTTCGGTGCGTTTTCTGGTCGATACCGGGGCCAGCATGATTTCGCTCGGTGCCAGCGACGCGCGGCGGATGGGGCTGGACTTCAACCGCGGCGAGAAGGGTATCTCGCAGACCGCCAACGGTCAGACGATGATCAGCATCGTCAAGCTCGACAAGGTTCGCGTCGGCGGCATCACGCTGCACCAGGTCGACGCGGCGATTCACCAGAACGACCTGCCGGTCGCGCTGCTCGGCATGAGTTTCCTCAACCGGATGGAAATGCTGCGCGACGGCAACACGATGACGCTGAAAAAGCGCTTTTAGGAGAGAACGATGCCGCAAAGGGATCAGGAAGTTGCGCTGCTGCGCGAAGAATTGGAAATGCTGATGCGCGAGCGCCAGGGGTTGCTGCGCGTCGTCGGCGCCAGCGCCGCACTGATCGCCTCGCTCGACAGCAAGCGCCTGCCGGTCGGTGCCGTCGAGGCGGCCGACGTTGTTGCCACGACGATCAACGGACTCGCCGAGGAAACCCTGCAGGATGCGCTGGCCGCGGTGCACGCCGAAATCGAGGAGGGACCGGCGGCGGCATGAGCATCGACCTGGCACGCCTGCGGCAAAGCCTGCTGGCGCAACCGCCCGATGGCGAGGCAGTGATCGAGGATGGCGCGACGCAGGCGGTGCTGACACCGGCTGCCGTGCTCTTCCCGATCGTCCGGCGCGCCGGCGGCGATACCGTGCTGCTCACCCAGCGCACCGCGCATCTGCGCGACCATGCCGGACAGGTCAGCTTTCCCGGCGGCCGTGTCGAGGCCGACGATGCGTCGCCGCTGGCGACCGCGTTACGCGAAACCGAAGAGGAAATCGGCCTCGCCCGCAGCCATGTCGAGCTTCTCGGCTACCTGCCCGAGTACCGTACCGGCACCGGTTTTCGCGTCGTTCCGGTGGTCGGGCTGGTGACCCCGCCCTTCGAGCTGAAGCCCGATCCGTTCGAAGTTGCCGAGGTTTTCGAGGTGCCGCTTGCCTTCCTTCTCGACGAAAGCAACCACCAGCGCCATTCGGTCCATCTGCGCGGCGCCCTGCGTCATTACTACGCCATGCCTTACGGCGACTACTTCATCTGGGGGGCAACCGCCGGCATGATCCGTTCGCTGACCGAAAGGCTTGTGGTATCTTGATGTTCTAGTCCAACCCGCCGCCCACGGTCCTCTGTTTCCATGAGCCTCTTCTCGCTGATCGCCGTCTTCCTGATCGAGCAATTCAAGCCGCTGGACTATCGCCGGATCGTCGCCGAACCCTTGTCGGCCTGGGCCGCTTTCGTCGAGTCGCGCTTCAACGCCGGCGGTCGTCACCACGGTCTGGCTGCCTGGATGATCGCCGTCGCCGTGCCGGTCGTTCTGCTGGCCATCGTCTATCTGGCGCTGCATGCGCTGAACCCGCTGCTCGGTTGGGTACTCAACGTCGGCGTCCTCTACCTGACGATGGGTTTTCGCCAGTTCAGCCATCACTACACGGAAATCCAGCTGGCGCTGCGTCTCGGCGACCTCGAGCGCGCCCGGCTGCTGCTCGGCGAATGGCAGGATCGTCCGACCCAGGGCCTGAGTGCCGGCGACGTCGCCCGCCTGGCCATCGAGGGCGCGCTCGGCGCCTCGCATCGCCACGTTTTCGCCGTGCTGCTCTGGTTCGTCTTGCTGCCCGGACCTTGCGGCGCCTTGCTCTACCGTCTGGCCTTGATCGTGCGCGACCGTTGGACAGCGGCCGAGGCGGCGGAGCATAATGAATTTGCAAGCTTCGCCAGGCAAGCTTTCGCCGTCATCGACTGGCTGCCGCAGCGGACCACCGCCGCCGCCTTCGCCGTCGTCGGCGATTTCGAGGATGCGGTGCACTGCTGGCGGACCCAGCCGGCATTCTGGCCGGAGCGCGAACTCGGTATCGTCCTGGCCAGCGGTGCCGGTGCACTCGGTGTTCGGCTGGGCGGTTCGGTGATCGACGAAGGCGAGGTTGCCGACCGTGCCGAGCTTGGCCTGGGCGATCCGGCCGATGTGGATTTCATGCAAAGTGCCGTCGGCCTGGTCTGGCGTGCCACGGTGCTGTGGATGTTGTTGCTCTTTTTGTTGGGGCTTGCCAGTCTGGCAGGCTGAAGAAATTTTTACGAGGAGTTCTACATGAGCAGAGAAGTTGTCGTTCTGAGCGCAGTCCGTTCCCCGATCGGTTCCTTTGGCGGTTCCCTGGCCGATTTCGAGACCAGCGAACTGGCCGGTATCGTGATGAAGGAAGCGATCGCCCGCTCCGGTGTCGATCCCCAGCAGATCAACTACATCACCGTCGGCACCACGATGCCGACCGATTCGCGCTACGCCTATGCCTCGCGCGTCGCCTCGATCCAGGCCGGCCTGCCGATGGAGTCGGTGGCCATGCAGGTTTCCCGCCTGTGCGCCTCCGGCCTGCAGGGCATCGTGACCACGGCCCAGAACATCATGCTGAACGATGCCGACTACGGTATCGGTGGCGGTGTCGAAGTCATGTCCAAGGCCGCCTACCTGATGCCGGCGCTGCGCTCCGGCGCCCGCATGGGCGACACCAAGGCGATCGACTCGATGGTCGCCGTCCTGACCGACCCGTTCGGCGTCGGCCACATGGGTATCACCGCCGAAAACCTGGCGGCCAAGCACGGCATCAGCCGTGAAGCGCAGGATGAGTTCGCCGTCGAATCGCAGCGCCGTGCCGCGGCTGCCATCGACGCCGGCCACTTCAAGTCGCAGATCGTGCCGATCGTCAAGCAGACCAAGAAGGGCGAGGTCGTTTTCGATACCGACGAATACGTCAAGCGTGGCACGACCCTCGAAGCCCTGGCCAAGATGAAGCCGGCCTTCAAGAAGGACGGTACCGTCACCGCTGGTAACGCTTCCGGCATCAACGACGGCGCTGCCTTCTTCGTGCTCGCGGCGGCCGATGTCGCCGCCAAGGCTGGTTACAAGGCGCGTGCCCGCATCGCCAGCTACGCCGTTGCCGGCGTGCCCAACGATGTCATGGGCGAAGGCCCGATCCCGGCGACCAAGCTGGCCCTGAAGAAGGCCGGCCTGACGCTGGACCAGATGGATGTCATCGAATCCAACGAAGCCTTCGCCGCGCAGGCCCTGTCGGTGTCCAAGGTGCTCGGCCTGGATCCGGCCAAGACCAACCCGAACGGCGGTGCCATCGCCCTCGGCCACCCGGTCGGCTGCTCCGGTGCCTTCATCGCCACCAAGGCCCTCTACGAACTGGAACGCGTTGCCGGCAAGTACGCGCTGGTCACCATGTGTATCGGCGGCGGCCAGGGCATTGCAGTGATTCTCGAGCGCGCCTGATTCGCGTCCAGCGATCGCGCACAACCCGCCGGAGCGATCCGGCGGGTTTTTTTATTTGCACCAAACTGTTTCGCTGCACCACGCTGTCAAAAAATTGCACCAGCATGGGGCGTTCGGTTTCATCGGGATTTCCTAATCCGCTGTTTCAATGTGCTTTTCCGTTATGGCACGGATTCTGCTGATTTCGTGTCGCAAGCCTTCTCACAAAGAGTCCGACATGAACTTCTATAACGAGATGTATGACGCCAACGGAGGCGTCCGGGAGCACTACAAGGGATATGCAGCCTGGCTGGCAGCGACGCCGCCGGAGCGCATCGAGCGCAAGCGGGCCGAAGCCGACCTGGCCTTTCACCGCGTCGGCATCACCTTCGCCGTCTATGGCGAGGAAGCGGGCAAGGAACGGCTGATTCCCTTCGACATCATTCCGCGGATCATTCCGTCAAAGGAGTGGAAGTCGCTGGAGCGCGGCATGCGCCAGCGGGTCAAGGCGCTGAACATGTTCCTCTGGGACATCTACCACGAACAGGAGATCCTCAAGGCCGGCAAGATTCCGGCCGAACAGGTGCTCAACAACGCGCAGTATCGCGCGGTGATGCGCGGTGTCGATGTCCCGGCCGGCATCTATGCGCATATCGCCGGTGTTGACGTGGTCCGGGCCGGCGCCGGCGAGTTCTACGTGCTCGAGGACAACCTGCGCGTACCGTCCGGTGTGTCGTACATGCTCGAGGACCGCAAGATGATGATGCGGCTGTTCCCCGAACTGTTCGCCAAGCACAAGGTGGCGCCGGTCCAGCACTATCCGGACATGCTGCTGGAGAAGCTGCGCGCGGTGGCGCCGCAGGGCATCGCCGATCCGACCGTGGTCGTGCTGACGCCGGGGGCCTACAACAGCGCCTATTTCGAACACAGCTTCCTGGCCCAGCAGATGGGCGTCGAACTGGTCGAGGGTCGCGATCTCTTCGTCAAGAACGAGACTGTCTACATGCGTACGACCCAGGGGCCGCAGCGGGTCGACGTGATCTACCGCCGGATCGATGACGATTTCCTGGATCCCCAGGCCTTCCGTGCCGATTCGGCACTCGGCGTGCCGGGCATCCTCAAGGCTTACCAGGCCGGCAACGTGACGCTGGCCAACGCCATCGGTACCGGCGTCGCCGACGACAAGTCGATCTACCCCTATGTCCCGGAGATGATCCGCTTCTACCTAGGCGAGGAGCCCATCCTCAACAACGTGCCGACCTGGATGTGCCGCAAGAAGGACGATCTTGCCTACGTCCTCGATCACCTGGGCGAACTGGTGGTCAAGGAGGTGCACGGCGCCGGCGGCTACGGCATGCTCGTCGGCCCGGCTTCGACCCGGGAGCAGATCGAGCATTTCCGCCAACTGCTGCTGGCCAAGCCCGACGGTTACATCGCCCAGCCGACGCTGGCCCTGTCCAACTGCCCGACCTTCGTCGAGGAGGGCATCGCGCCGCGCCATCTCGACCTGCGCCCCTTCGTGCTGTCCTCGGGCAAGTGCGTGAACATGGTGCCGGGCGGGCTGACCCGGGTCGCGCTGACCAAGGGCTCGCTCGTCGTCAATTCGTCGCAAGGCGGCGGTACCAAGGACACCTGGGTTCTGGAGGATTAATCATGCTGAGCCGTACTGCCGATCACCTGTTCTGGATGTCGCGCTACATCGAGCGCGCCGAGAACCTCGCCCGCCTGCTCGACGTCACCTGGCAGATGTCGCTGGTCCCGCAATCCGAAGAGGCCGCCAACCAGAGCTGGGCCGGGATCATCGCCCTGAACAGCCTGGAGGAGGCCTACGCCGCCAAGTATTCGACGGTCAACGGCGAAAATGTGCTGCGTTTCATGGTCAGCGATCACGACAACTTCTCGTCGATCCACAGCTGCCTGCGGCTGGCCCGCGAAAACGCGCATGCCGTGCGCGGCACGCTGACCACCGAGATGTGGGAGACGATGAACTCGACCTGGCTGGAGGCGCGGGAAAGAAGCTTCGAGCAGATCGCCAACGCCGGTATCGGCGACTATTGCGAATGGGTCAAGATGCGTTCCTCGCTGTCGCGCGGGACGACGCTGGGCACGCTGCTGCAGGACGAGGCCTTCCATTTCATCCGCCTGGGTACCTTGCTCGAGCGTGCCGACAACACCGCCCGCATCCTCGATGTGAAGTACCACGTGTTGCGTCCGCACGGCGAGGAAGAGGAGGCCACCGATTTCTACCAGTGGGGGGCGCTGCTCCGCTCGGTGTCCGGTTTTGAGGTCTATCGCAAGGTTTACCGTGACGTGATCACCCCGGAGCGGGTCGCCGAGCTGCTCATCCTCAACAGCGACATGCCGCGCTCGCTGCGCTTCTGCCTCAGCGGCGTGGTCAAGAACATCGAACTAGTGGCCAACAGCCATTCCGGCGAGACCTTGCGCCAGGCCGGACAGCTGTACTCGCAATTGCGCTACGGGCGGATCGAGGACATCCTCAAGGACGGTCTGCACGAGTGGCTGACCGACTTCATGGATCGCATCTACCTGCTCGGCGACGGCATCAGCAAGGATTTCCTGGTACCGATGAGCGAGGCCGCCTGACGCAGGTTCGCCGAGTCAGGCGTTCTCCAGCACCACCGGCGCGCTGCCGGTATCGGCCGGGGGGCGGCAAGCATCGGCTGCCATCGGGCGGTGCTAGAATGCGCCGCCTGATGCCCAGCGAAGCGATTTTCCATGCAATTTGACGTGATCGTCATCGGTGCCGGCGCCGCCGGCATGATGTGCGCCGCCCAGGCCGGCGCCCGCGGCCGGCGCGTGTTGCTGGTCGACCACGCCGACAAGCTGGGCGAGCGCATCCGCATTTCCGGTGGCGGGCGCTGTAACTTCACCAACCGCAGCGTCAGCGCCGACAACTACCTGTCGCAGAACCCGCATTTCTGCCGCTCGGCGCTGGCCCGTTTCACCCAGCACGATTTCATCGCGATGCTCGACAAGCGGCGCATCGCCTACCACGAGCGCGAGCACGGCCAGCTGTTCTGCAACGATTCGGCCGAAGAGATCATTGCCATGCTGCGCGACGCCTGCGTCGAGGCCGGCGTGCGCTGGGCGATGCCGTGCGCCGTCGCCGGCGTCGAGCGCCTGGAAAATGACACGCTGCTGCCGTGGCGGGTGCTGACCGATCAGGGGACGTTCCGCAGCCAGTCGCTGGTCGTCGCCACCGGCGGCCTGGCGATTCCGAAGATCGGTGCTTCGCCCTTCGGCTATCGCCTGGCCGAGCAGTTCGCCATTCCAGTGGTCCCGCCACGGCCGGCGCTGGTACCGCTGGCGCTGGCCCCGGAGCTGCTCGAGCCGCTCAAGCCGATGGCTGGCGCGACGCTGGACGCCAGCGCCCGCTTTGATCAAGCCGCCTTCCGCGAAAACGTGCTGATCACCCATCGCGGCCTGTCCGGGCCGGCCATCCTGCAGATATCCAGTTACTGGCAGATGCAGGAATACCGTAGCGGCAAAAAGCGTCCGGTCGACATCGACCTGCTCCCGGGGATCGACGCTGGCGATTGGCTGGAAAGCCAGCGCCAGGGCCGCGTGCATCTGCCCAACCTGCTTGCCGAGCGCCTGCCGCGGCGTTTCGCCCATGAATGGTGCATGCTGCAGGGCGGCGACAAGGCGGTGAACCGGCCGATCGGCGAACTCGGGCGCCGCGACCTCGAGCGCATCGCCGGCCTGCTCAACGCCTGGCCGCTGATGCCGGCGGGCACGCTCGGCTTCGCCAAGGCGGAAATTACCCTCGGCGGCGTGTCGACCGTCGCATTGTCGTCAAAGACCATGGCTGCGCGCGACGTGCCCGGCCTCTACTTCATTGGCGAAGTGGTCGACGTCACCGGCTGGCTGGGTGGTTACAACTTCCAGTGGGCCTGGTCGTCGGGCTGGGTCGCCGGCCAGTTCGCCTGATCAGGCCTGCATCATCGCCCGGGCCACTGCCTCGGCGACCTTGATCCCGTCGACGCCGGCCGAGAGGATGCCGCCGGCGTAACCGGCGCCTTCGCCGGCCGGATAGAGGCCGCGCGTGTTGATGCTCTGGTAGTCGTCGCCGCGCTTGATGCGGATCGGCGACGAGGTGCGCGTCTCGACGCCGGTGAGCACCGCGTCGGCCATCGCGAAACCGTGGATCTGCCGGTCGAAGGCGGGGATGGCTTCGCGCAGCGCGTCGATGACGAAGGCCGGCGCGCAACTGCTCAGGTCAGTCATGTGCACGCCCGGCTGGTAGGACGGATCGACCTGACCGAGGACGGTCGACGGCCGTCCGGCGAGAAAATCGCCGACGCGCTGGGCCGGTGCGTCGTAGTTGCTGCCGCCGGCGAGGAATGCCTGGCTTTCCCAATGACGCTGGAAATCGACGCCGGCCAGCGGGTTCTGGCGGTAGTCGCCGGGAAAGTCTTCCGGCTCGACATTGACCACCAGCGCCGAATTGGCGTTGCGCTCGGCGCGGGAGTACTGGCTCATGCCGTTGGTGACGACGCGGCCGGGTTCCGAGGTAGCGGCGACCACCTGGCCGCCCGGACACATGCAGAAACTGTAGGCGGCGCGGCCGTTGGCGCAGTGATGGACGAGCTTGTAGTCGGCGGCGCCGAGCAACTCGTTGCCGGCATTGGGGCCGAAGCGGGCCTTGTCGATCAGTGTCTGCGGGTGCTCGATGCGGAAGCCGATGGCGAAGGGCTTGGCTTCGACATAGACGCCGCTGTCGTGGATCATCTGGAAGGTATCGCGAGCGCTGTGGCCGATCGCCAGCACCACATGGCGGCTGGCGATACGCTCGCCGCCGGCGAGTTCGACGCCTTCGACCTGGCCGTTGGCGATCTGCAGGCGCTCGACGCGGGCGCCGAAGCGAATTTCGCCGCCCAGTTCGCGGATCGTCGCGCGCATGTTCTCGACCATCTTGACCAGCCGGAAGGTGCCGATGTGCGGCTTGCTCACGTACATGATCTCTTCAGGCGCGCCGGCCTTGACGAATTCGGCCATGACCTTGCGCCCGAGGAAGTTCGGGTCCTTGATCTGGCTGTACAGCTTGCCGTCGGAGAAGGTGCCGGCGCCGCCTTCGCCGAACTGGACGTTCGACTCCGGGTCGAGCACGTGCTTGCGCCACAGGCCCCAGGTGTCCTTGGTCCGCTCGCGCACGGCCTTGCCGCGTTCGAGGATGATCGGCCGGAAACCCATCTGCGCCAACAGCAGCCCGGCCATCAGGCCACAGGGGCCCATGCCGATGACCACCGGGCGCTCGTTCAGGCCTTCGGGGGCGCGGGCGACGAAGTGGTAGTCCATGTCCGGCGTCGGCACGACGTGGCGGTCGTCCTTCAGGCGGGCGGCGACGCGGGCTTCGTCGCGCAGTTCGACGTCGATCTGGTAGAGCAGGACGATGGCCGATTTCTTGCGCGCATCGTGGCTGCGCTTGAACACCGTGTAGCCGATCAGTTCGTCGTCGGCGATACCGAGCCGGGCACACAGCGCCGGGCGCAAGGCTTCCGGCGGGTGATCGAGCGGCAGCTTGAGTTCGGTCAGGCGCAGCATCTCAGCGCGCCTTGAACGGTTTGTGGCAGCTCTGGCAACTGTCGTACACCGCCTGGTAGGTTTTTTCGACGGCCGTCTTGTCCTTGCTGCGGGCGGCGGCGAGGAGGGCGTCGGTGGCGGCAAGGAATTTCTCCTTCTCCGCGATGAAGCGTTCCGGCTCCTGCCAGACCCGCTCGGTGGCCTTGGTCGGCGGATAGTTGGTGTCCGGACCGAAATGCGCCCAGGGCGCATCCCGGCGCTCGACCAGCCGCGTTGCCAGGTTCAGGAAGCGGTCTTCCTCGTAGCGCTTTTCGCGCAGCATCACGCCCATCGGCTCGAAGCTGCGGATGATCTCCTTGAATGCCTCCTGACGCGTCTTCACCGGCTGGCCGGGGCGGGTATCTTCGACCTCGCCGCAGGCGGCAACGAAAATCAGGGAAACGAGGGCAAGGGCTTGATAAATCCGGTTTTTCATCATCTGCTGCACGAGATTCTGGCGGAGGGCGGATTATACCTGCCGCTCCCGCCTTCGCTGAGCAGCAAAGAAAAAGGCGCCCGCAGGCGCCTTTTCCGGAGCAAGCTGGTCTTACTTGTTGCCGGTTTGCGATGGCGTCACGACCGGCGCAACCTTGTTGACCAGGAAGAGGGCGTTCTGGGTTTGCACCACCTGCTCGCTGACCACCTTCTGCACGCTGGAGACACCACCGATCGAGGCGGCGTCGCTGCCATAAATCCGGCCATTGACCGAACCCTGGTAGCTGGTTCCGCTTTGATTGAACTGGCTGGCAGAAATGTTGTTCGAACTGATCTTCGAGCCACTGATGGTGCCCGAGGCATTGAAGTTCATCGCCTGGGCGTCATGCCCGCCATACCAGCTGCCGTTCCAGGTGGCGTCACCGAATTTCACCTGCATCGCGACGTAGCCCTGACGATTCCCGTCATAGCTGCCGCCCAGATAGGAGGCGGTGATGTTGTTTGCCCGCAGGGCGCTCAGTTGCTCTTGCGAGGTTTCCAGGCCGGCGACGTAGTAGCCTTCAATTCCGTTCATCATCGGGCGACGTTCCATCTCCGACTCGCCGCCGCCGCCGTAGGTGTAGGCAGCAATCCGGCCAACTGCGACATTTTCGTCGGAATAGCGGATGGCATCGGTAAAGGGGGAAACTTTCTTGACGATCGGGTACCAGTCCCAGCCGTGGCGGGTCGGCACCGGAATGTAGCCTACGACCATCGAGGTGTCCGGAATATACGAGCTTGCTTCATCGGCCTTGCGATTATGGGAAAATCCGGAGGCGAAGGCGTAGCCGTTTTCGCCGCTTCCCCAGGCGTCAAAATGGTGCAGGCCGTCATCCCGGTTGTCGTAGCGCTGGCCTTCGCCAACGATCTGATAAGGAACCCAGCGGAAACCGCGGCCGGGAATCCAGACCAGACGCTGCCCGTATTCGGCAAGATTGTAGGAGCCGCCGCCAAAATAGGCGTTGAGCGGGCCTGAAGATGCGACCTCGGTGGTCCCGTCGAGCGTGCGCAACTTCCACGATGCCGTACCGGGGTAGTCCGGGGCGTAACCCTCGCCGCCTTCGTCGAACATGAACTTGGCGAAAGCAGGGAGTTCTTCTCGCGGCGTCGGCGTCAGGGTCATCGCAAACTCGCCGGCAGCGTAGTTGCTCGACGGGCCTTCCTCGCTGACAAGGGCTCTCTTTGGCGAGTCGCTGTTGCTTGAGTAGATGGCATAGCCGCACCAGTTGCCGGTGCCACAGAAGTTGTCATTGGAGAGCGTCGGGCTTTGGACTTCCGGCAGGGTTCGGTAGGGGGCCGAATTGCCGCCTCCGATGAATGCCAAAGGATTTATGGTCGGACCGCCGGCGGCAGGCTCGACAAAGGCTGACCACGGCCCCCATTGATCAACGGAATCATCGGCAACCGTAACGTTTGCATACGAGCGGGTGCGCTTCCAGTCGTCCTCATTGAAGGTGGCAGCCTGCGCCAGCGAGGCGCTGAGGATTGCCGAAATGGCTGCAGCGATGAGTGTCTTGGTGTTTTTCATGATGGCTCCTCAGGTGGGTGTCTGGCGGGCAAGGGCAAACGCATAAATTATGAGATCATCTTACGGAGGCGAGGAGAGGCGGGCAATTGTACTTAAGTGCAGTTGTCTGCATCTTTCCGGGGGGTTCGCTTCCAGTTTAGTTCGGTTGGCTGTATCCGCAATAAAAAACGGCCCCTCCTGGGGCCGTTTTTGGTAAGTGTCTCAGCTTCAGAACATGCGGGAAAGACTGAAGCCGGTGACTTCGCGAGCGTAGGTGTAGATATCGACATTCGAGTCGGTGTCGGTACGCTGCCAGTTACCGGAGAATTTCCAGTCTTTCAGTAGTCCTTCACTGAATGTATGGGTCAGCCCGATTTCCAGTCGCTGTTCCGATTCCTTGCGGGCGATACCGAATACTGGTTCCTCCCCCTTGAATTTGGCCTTGCGGTAGGTATAACGGGCGTAGACGCCGCCTTTTTCCCAGGCTGAAGCATTGGCGCCGGCAAAAGCTTCCCAGCCCTTGTTGTCGAAGCGCAGCGTTTCTGCATTTTCGCTGAATCCCTTGGCGCCGATCTGGGCGGCAAGCTTGCCTTGCAGGAAGATGTGTCCATAAGATGCGCCGGCCGAGAAGAAGTCGGCATCACGACCTTGGTCTACCGTGCGCACGAAGTTTTTGTGCATGGCGAGAGCTTCGATGTTGATTTCGCCGTTTTTGTGCAGGAATGTCATGGTTGGCGAAACCGAGTAGAAAGTGCCGAGGCGGTTGTCACCCAAGGCCAGCTCGTCAACCTGGAAATTGACCTTGCCGCGCCACTGATTCGGTGCAATCCAGCCGGGGCCGGTGGCCAGGGTCACTGCGGTCAGGTTGAAATCGTCTTCCCTGAAATAGCCTTTGTGATATAGCGAGGCGCTGCTCTGCCAGATGAAGCGGGTCGGGCTTTCGCCGATGCGGACGACGAAGGGGGAGTTATAGGTGTGGATGGCGCTGATCTGCGTCATGCCAGCCCAATCACTACGGGGTTTCGAGCCAGGGTTCAGGACCAGTCCACCGGGCAGTGTCGTGGAACTCGGGCCGACATTGACGTTGGTATCGTATTGCAATCCTGCATCGAAACTGAAATTCCAGTTGTGCGGTTTGGCCGACAACGCAACCTCGTCGCGTTTGATCTGGGCCATGAAGGCAAGTACTGCGAGGCGGACGTTGTCTGGGGTTTTGGGATCGTCCAGTACGCGTTGGGCTTCGGCCGTTGCACGCGCATAGTCAAGTGCGCGGAAATAAGCGACAGCCAGTTCCAGGCGGGCACGTTGCAGGGTAGGGTTGTTGCTGAGAACGGTTTCCAGCGCTTCGATCGAACTGTAAATCTTTGCTTGCTCGCGCAGGAAGATGCCTTGCTTGAACAAACGTTCGGTATCGGCTGTCGTGGCGCTTTCCTCGCCCTGGGCCAGCGGAGGCAGCAATGCCAACGCCAGCGATGCGAGCACGAGTTTGCCGTGGCCGCCGCCGTTTCCGGTTTTTGCTTTGATCATGTATCGTTTCCCCCGAAGCGCGGAATCGTTTCCGCATGTTCCATTGAATTAAAAGAAATTTATTATATGACGATGTGGGCGGCGGAAGTGAATTCTGTCTGCCGCTTTTTCTTGCGGCGGCCGCCTTGTGTTTTTTCTGCCTCGTGCCGCCTTGCTGTGTGGGCGGGACGTGGATTTCTCGGCCTTTTCTTCCTGTGTTTTTCGCTTGCCACTCTGGCGGTTGATCAGTCAGACGTTGCAGGTCTGTTCGGCTACAAGGAACGGCGAAACGAAGGTTTCGGGATGTTCCCGCAATGGGTTTCGGTGATGCAGCGCCATGCGGTGGATATGGCGGCGCCGCAGAATTGTCCGGTCAACCTGTGCCGGGTGCCGGAATGGCAGAGCCTGATCGCATCGCTGCAGGGACGTGGCCTGCGCGAGCAGGTACTGGCGGTCAACGAGTTCGCCAATCGCTTTCGCTACGTGCTCGATCAGGACAACTATGGCCGGTCCGACTACTGGGCGATACCGCGCGAGTTCCTGACGCTGGGCGGCGATTGCGAGGACTACGCGATCATCAAGTATTTCTCGTTGCGACAACTCGGGGTGCCGGCCGAGGTGCTGCGCGTCGTCGTCGTGCAGGATACCAACCTGCGCATTCCGCATGCTGTGCTCGCTTTGCGCGTGCAGGACGATATCATCGTGCTCGACAACCAGATTCGGGATGTCGTCTCGCACCGCAAGGTCGCCCACTACCTGCCCGTCTTTTCGGTCAACGAACAATACTGGTGGATGCACCTGCCATGAAGCCGGTTTCCGCCATCCGTTTTTGCAGCCCTGTCCCAACCCTTGACGATTCCGTGCATCCGAAGGAACAACCATGAGCCAAACCCTGCCAAGAAAACAGCTGATTCCCGCATTGCTGGGGTTCATCCTGATCTTTGCGATCGGCGCCCTGTCGATTTCGTCCTTCGTCGACCGGGCCCGGCAGCGTGACCTGCGTGCCTGGGAAAGCATGCTCGGTGTTCTCGCCGACAGCCGGCAGCAGGATGTCGAGCGCTGGCTCGAGGTCCAGGCCGCGGTGATGCAGGAGCTGGCGGACAATGCCTCGCTGCGCTTCTACGTCTCCCAGCTTGATGCTGCGCAGGCCGCCGGGGCCGGTGACGGCGAGGGCAACGCAGCGCAGGCGGCCTACCTGCGCAACCTGGTCGAGGCGACGGCTGAGCGCGCGCTGTTTTCCGGTGGCACTCAGGGCAAGGTCCAGGCCAACATCGACCGGGCTCTCGATTCCGGCATCGTCGTCGTCGATTCAGCCGGCCGGCCGCTGGTCGAGACCTCCGGCTTCCGGCTCGACGACACGCTGCGCACTTCGATGCTGGCGGCGATCAAGGACGGCAAGCCGCAGTTGCGCGATGTCTACGAGAATGGCCGGGGCGAACTGGTGATCGGCTTCGTTGCGCCGGTCTTCCCGGTCCAGATGACCGGCGGTGCCCGGCCGCTGGGGGCGGTGGCCGGGGTCAAGCGGGTGCGCGACGAGCTGTTCCCTTTGCTCAAGCGGCGCGGCGGTCTGGCGGCGCACGAGGAAACCGTGCTGCTGCGCAAGGACGGGGCCGAGCTGGTTTTCGTCTCGCCGACGGCCGACGGCGCCCAGCCCTTGCGCCGGCGTCTGCCGGCGACCGCCGGCGGTCTCGTCGAAAGCGCCGCGATCGAAGCCGTCGGCGGCTTCTTCAGCGGCAGCGATCATGCCGGGCGCGAGGTCCTGGCGGTCAGCCGGGCGCTGCGCGCGGCACCATGGGTGCTGCTCAGCGCGGTCGATGCCGGCGAGGCGCTGCGCGAGTCGCAGGACCATCGCCGCTTCCTGCTGACGGCCTTCTCGCTCGCTTCGTTGCTGCTCGGCTGCGCGCTGGTGGCTGCCTGGTGGCACGGTTCGTCGGTACGGGCGCGGGCATCGGCGGCGGCGCTCGAGGCAAAGACGCGGCAGCTGTCGCACCAGTCGGCGCTGATGCAGAGCGTCATCGACGGCAGTCCCGATCTGATCTTCACCCTTGACGACGGTCGTCTCGGTTTCAGCAACCAGGCCTTTGCGCTTGCCGTCGGCGGTCATGCCGAGACGCTTGCCGGCAAGACCCTGTCGAGCATCATCGGTCCGGCCGCGGCGACCAGCCTGGCGGCCCTGCTGGCCGACAGCGCGGCCAGCGGGCAGCCGGTGTCGCGGATGCTCGAGATCGAACTTCAGGGCGTCGCCCGGACGATGTACTGCACGGTGCTGCCGATCGTCGGGGCGACGGCGTCGGCGTCGGTGCTGTGCATCGTTCGCGACATGACCGAGGCGCAGCGCGAGCAGTCCCGCCGGCAGCGGCTGATGCAGCAACTGGTGGCGGCGCTGACTTCGATCGTTGATCGCCACGACCCCTACTGCGCCGAGCATTCGATGCGCACCGCGCTGGTCGCGACCGCGGTCGGGCGCGAGCTCGAGCTGCCGGCGGCGGCGCTCGAGCGCCTCGACATGGCGGCGCGCCTGGCCAACCTGGGCAAGATCTTCCTGCCGCGCGAACTGCTGACCAAGGCGGAGACGCTGTCGGCCGACGAGCAGAAGCAGGTGCAGTCGCACGTCCAGCTGACGCTCGACGTGCTCAGTGACATCGATTTCGACGGGCCGGTCCTCGACATCGTCGCGCAGAAGAACGAGTACCTCGATGGCAGCGGCTATCCGGCCGGGCTGGCGGGCGACGCGCTGTGTCTCGAGGGGCGCATCCTGGCCGTGGCCAATGCCTTCGTCGCGATGGTCAGCGCGCGCTCCTACCGCGCCGGGGTCTCGCTCGAGGAAACGCTCGGCCTGCTGCTGCGCGATGCCGGCGTGCGCTATGACCGCCACGTCGTCGCGGCCCTGTTCCATGTCGCCGAGAACCGGCCGGAGTGGATCGACTGGTCGGCGCCGGCGCCGCGCGATCCGGCCTGAGCGTCTGCACGCGCCTTACCAGGCGCGGGCGCCCATCAGGTAATTGCGGGTTTCCTGCGGTTTTTGCCGTTCTTCACCGGTCGACGGTGAAATTGCCGCCGGCTGGCCGACCGGCAGCAAGTGGTCGCGCAGGCGCAGGACCATGACCAGCAGATCCTCGTCGGCGGCAGCTTCCTCGATTTCGTTGAGGCGCTGGCGGGCGTAGGCCGGGTCGCGGGTCAGGCGCTCGAGATCGACCGTCTCGCCGAGCGCGCGCTTGACCTGCAGTTTGAAGCGGGCGAGCAGCTGGGCCATTTCCATCTTGTTGTCCATGCGGCGTTTTCTCCTCGTCGTTGCAGCGTCCCGTTGGGGTCGGGGCTGAACTGCAAGGTAGCGAGAATCGTGCCGGATGTTGCGCTGCAAAAAATGCCTTGAAAATCAGTTTTTTGCAGTTTGCTCGCGAAATGGCGGTGCGTTTCGACGCCAGCGACTGGTGCGGCAGGCGCGCCTTTCGGGCGAAATTGGTGCGCTGCCGCAGCCGGATCAGAGCATGCCGCGCTCGCGGATGAAGGCGATGATCGTCTCCAGTCCCTCACCAGTCTTCAGGTTGGAAAACACGAAAGGCCGTTCGCCGCGCTGCGCCTTGGCATCGTGCGCCATGACATCGAGCGAGGCGCCGACCAGCGGCGCCAGGTCGATCTTGTTGATCACCAGCAGGTCGGACTTGGTGATGCCGGGGCCGCCCTTGCGCGGGATCTTCTCGCCGGCGGCGACGTCGATGACGTAGATGGTCAGGTCGGAGAGCTCCGGCGAGAAGGTCGCCGCCAGGTTGTCGCCGCCGGATTCGACGAGGACCAGCTCGACGCCGGGAAAGGCGCGTTGCAGGCGGTCGACCGCTTCCAGGTTGATCGAGGCGTCCTCGCGGATGGCGGTGTGCGGGCAGCCGCCGGTCTCGACGCCGATGATGCGCTCGGGCGCTAGCGCCGAGTGATTGACCAGGAACTTGGCATCCTCGGCGGTGTAGATGTCGTTGGTCACCACGGCCATGTCGATCTTGTCGCGCAGGGCCTGGCACAGCGCCAGGGTCAGGGCGGTCTTGCCGGAACCGACGGGGCCGCCGATGCCGACGCGCAATGCTTGTTTGCTCATGTTTTTCCTAGGATCTGAAGAGACGGGAATACTGGGTTTCGTGGCGGGCGCAGGCGATGGCGAAGGCCGGGGTGAAGTTCGACCAGGCGCTTTCCGGCAGTGTCAGCGCAGCGGCAGCCACCGCCGGGATGCGCCCGCCGAGTTCGGCGAGCAGGCGCTGGCCGCTGGCCTGGCCGAGCGGCACCGCCTTCAGCGCGGCCATCACCTGGTTTTCGGCCCAGGCCCAGAGGTAGGCGGTCAGGGCCGCTTCCGGGTCTATCCGCCAGCTCGCGGCGAGGCCGGCCCAGCCGGTCGGGAAGGCGATCTCGTCGAGTCCGGCCAGCGTCGCTTCGACATCGGCGAGCGCCGGGTCGCGCAGGTCGCGCACCAGCCGGTGCAGCGAAAAGCCCATCTGGGCGGTTTCCGCGCGCAGCTCGGCGGATTCGCGGCTGGCCAGGAATTCGCCGTTGAGGCGGGCGATTTCGTCGCGGTCGTTGACGGTCCACGCCGCGATCAGGGCAAAAACCAGCGGCGCCTCGTAGCGGCCGATGCCATGCGCGAGCAGGTCGGCGATCCAGCGGCCGGCGCTTGCCTCGTCGCGGATGACGCCGGATTCGACCGCCCATTCCAGGCCTTGCGAATAGGTGTAGGCGCCGACCGGCAGCGCCGGACTGGCCAGCTGCAGCAGGCGGGCGAGTTGCAGGGAAGCGGTCAACGCGGCTTGAACTCGTGGATTTTCGGTACCGAGCGGTGTGGACCGTGACCGGGGTTGTGCAGGTCGGCGTGTTCGGGCTCGTCGCCGTGGTGATGGTGCCCGCCATGTGCCCCATACGCGCCGGATTCCGGCTGGAACGGGGCTTCCGTTTCGCTGATCGCGCAACCAAGGCCGCGCGCCATGTCGGCCAGCACGTGGTCGGTCTGGAAGCGCAGCTTGCCGCCGTTTTCGGTCGGCAGGATCTGCACCGGGACGTGCCGGTTACCGAGATGGTAAGCAGCGCGGGCGAACAGCAGCGGGCTGTCGGCGACGGCCTCGATCAACCTTTCCGGCGCGGCGAGGATTTCGACGACGGCCGAACCGTCTTCCGCCGCCAGCTTGTCGCCGCCGTGCAGGTGGTCGCCGCGCTCAAGAAAAATGCCGGCTTCGGTGCCGGAAGCGAGCTTGACCTTGAGGCGGCTGCGCTTGCGTTCGTCGTAGGCGAGCGCCACCGAGTCGGTGGCGGCTTGTTGCGTGCGTTGGTTGAGGATGAGCATGTCAGAACAGGAAGTAACGTTGCGCCAGCGGCAGTTCGGTGGCCGGCTCGCAGACGAGGTGCACGCCGTCCGCCTTGACCACGTAGGTTTCGGGATCGACGGTGATTTCCGGCGTGGCGCCGTTGTGCACCATGTCGGTCTTGGTCAGCGTGCGCGTGCCGGAGACGGCGACCAGCGGTTTGGCGAGGCCAAGCGCCTTGATGGCCGGATTTTGCAGCGCTGCTTGCGACACGAAGGTCACCGAGGTTTTCAGCGCCTTGCCGAAGCTGCCGAACATCGGCCGGTAATGCACCGGCTGCGGCGTCGGGATCGAGGCGTTGGGGTCGCCCATGGCGGCGGCGGCGATCATGCCGCCCTTCAAAATCAGCGACGGTTTGACGCCGAAGAAGGCCGGTTTCCACAGCACCAGATCAGCCAGCTTGCCGACTTCGATCGAGCCGACGGTGTGCGCGATACCGTGGGTCAGCGCCGGGTTGATGGTGTACTTGGCGATGTAGCGTTTCACCCGGAAATTGTCGTGGCGGGCGCTGTCTTCCGGCAAGGCGCCGCGCTGCAGCTTCATCTTGTGCGCCGCCTGCCAGGTGCGGATGATGACTTCGCCGACGCGGCCCATGGCTTGCGAATCGGAAGACATCATCGAGAAGACACCGAGGTCGTGCAGGATGTCCTCGGCGGCAATCGTCTCGCGGCGGATGCGCGATTCGGCGAAGGCCACGTCCTCGGCAATCGCCGGGTCGAGGTGGTGGCAAACCATCAGCATGTCGAGATGCTCGTCGATGGTATTCACCGTGTACGGCATGGTCGGGTTGGTCGAGCTGGGCAGGACGTTGGGCAGGCCAGCCGCCTTGATGATGTCCGGCGCGTGGCCGCCGCCGGCGCCTTCGGTGTGGAAGGTGTGGATGGTGCGGCCCTTGAAGGCGCCAATCGTCGCCTCGACGAAGCCCGATTCGTTGAGCGTGTCGGTGTGGATGGCGACCTGCACGTCCATCTCGTCGGCGACCGACAGGCAGCAGTCGATGGCGGCGGGCGTCGTGCCCCAGTCCTCGTGCAGCTTGAGGCCGATGACGCCGGCCTCGACCTGCTCGCGCAAGGCTTCCGGCAGGCTGGCGTTGCCCTTGCCGAGGAAACCGAGGTTCATCGGGAAGGCGTCGGCGGCTTCGAGCATGCGGTGGATGTGCCAGGGGCCGGGTGTGCACGTCGTTGCATACGTGCCGGTCGCCGGGCCGGTGCCGCCGCCGATCATCGTGGTGACGCCGGAGTAGAGCGCTTCGTCGATCTGCTGCGGGCAGATGAAGTGGATGTGGCTGTCGATGCCGCCGGCCGTGACGATCATGCCTTCGCCGGCGATGACTTCGGTGCCGGGGCCGACGACGATGGTCACGCCGGGCTGGATGTCCGGGTTGCCGGCCTTGCCGATGGCGGCGATGCGGCCGTCCTTCAAGCCGATGTCGGCCTTGACGATACCGGTGACGGCATCGACGATCAGCGCGTTGGTGATCACGGTATCGACCGTTTCAGCGGAAACCCGCTGGCTCTGGCCCATGCCGTCGCGGATGACCTTGCCGCCGCCGAATTTCACTTCCTCGCCGTAGATCGTGTAGTCCTTCTCGACCTCGATGATCAGTTCGGTGTCAGCCAGGCGCAGGCGGTCGCCGGTGGTCGGGCCGAACATTTCGGCATAGGCCTGACGGGTGATTTTATTAGCCATTACAAAGCTCCCTGAACGAGGCCGCGGAAACCGTAGACCTTGCGTTCGCCAGCCAGCGCGACCAGTTGCACGGTGCGGCTCTGGCCCGGCTCGAAACGCACGGCGGTACCGGCGGCGATGTCGAGGCGGTAGCCGCGCGCGGCGTCGCGGTCGAAGCTCAGGCCGGCGTTGGTCTCAAAGAAGTGGTAGTGCGAGCCAACCTGGATCGGCCGGTCGCCGGTGTTGGCGACGACCAGCGTGATCGTCGGGCGGCCGGCGTTGAGTTCGAGTTCGCCGGCTTCGGCGAGGAGTTCTCCGGGGATCATCGCGTGCTCCAGATCAGACAATCGGATGGTGAACGGTCACCAGTTTGGTGCCATCGGGGAAGGTCGCTTCGACCTGGATCTCCGGGATCAGCTCGGCGATGCCGTCCATCACGTCGGCGCGGCTGAGCACCTTGGTCCCGGCGTGCATCAGTTCGGCCACGGTCTTGCCGTCGCGGGCGCCTTCCATGATCGCGCAGGTGATCAGCGCCACCGCTTCCGGGTAATTGAGCTTCAGGCCCCGGGCCAGGCGCCGTTCGGCGAGCAGGCCGGCGGTGAAGATCAGCAGCTTGTCTTTTTCTCTTGGCGTCAATTCCATGACGACTCCTTCAGGTATTCCAGATTCTGGGCAAAACGGCCGGTCGGCCGCAGCAGGCCGGACGCAGGATTTTCCATAATTCGATGCACCACAGCCGGGCGGCCTCGCTGTTGTCGCCGAGATAGCGAGCAAGCAGCATGCCCGGCAGTACGGTGATGCCGTGGCCTGCGCCATCGCCGGGGGCGACGGCGCGCAAGGCCTCGAGCAGGCCGGCGGCCTGCTGCGGCAGTTCCGGGAAGCTGCACTGCAGCGTCGCGCAGACGGTCGCGCCGGACCAGCCGGCCGGGCTGGCGAGCATGGCGTCGCCGCCATCGACGCGGCCGCGTTCGATCCACAGCGGGCGCTGTTCACGGTCGACCCGCGAAAACAGCGAAAAATGCCCGCGCGTGAAACGTTCGCCGGCGGCGGCGCGCCCCAGGCAGAGGATGTCCCAGCCCAGGTAGCGGGCGTCTGCGGCGAGGCTGACGCGGGTCTCCATGCGGGCGAGCGCGCCGTCGAAAACGATCGCCTCCTGCGGCAGCCATTCCAGCGTCGCGCCGGGGCCGACCTCGAGCCGCACCGTCTGCGATGCCTCGGCGCCGCCCGAGCGATACCACTTGCCGGCGCCCGGGGTGGTGATTTGTGCGTGCGTCTGACGGTCGACCGTGATGCCGATCGATAAATGGTCGCCGCCGGCGATCCCCGACGGCGGGTGCAGCAGCAGCGCCTGGCAGACGCCGTCGCCTTCCGGGTAGAGCGCCTTCTGCACGCGCAGCGGGCCGCGGTGGCGATTCTCGCCGAGCACGCTGCGTTCGCCCTGGCGGTGGAAGGCAAGGTGGAGCTCGGCTTGCCAGGTCGGCGCGGCATCGGGAAGGCGTGAATTCATGCGCGGGATTATGGGCCAGCCGGGCCATCCCGGGAATACGCAACAATACGCAGGCGACTACCGGCAAGGGCTTGCCCTAGGTGCATGCCGGGTGGATCGGGCGTAGCATCCGCGATGGTTTTTTTGCCGGCGCCGGTGCGCCGGCCGGACTGCTGACCAAGGAGGGGGCGATGGCGTGCGAACTGCTGTGGGAACCGGAAGGCGTGCTCGCGCGATTTTCCGGCGTCATTGGCGGTCCCGAGTTTCTCGCCGCGGTTGCCCGCATCCAGAGCGATCCCCGCTTCGACGATGTCCATTACGTCATCCACGACCTGAGCGCGGCAACCCCGGCCGGGCTTGGCGAGAACACGCTGATCGAACTGGCGGCGCTGCATCTCGGGGCCTGCGCCTCGACGCCGAACTGCCGCATCGTCTTCGTCGGCTGCGCGCCGACGCTGGCCGCGAACATCCTGAAAATCCTGATGGCGCCGCTGGCGATGTCCTACGAGGTGGCGGTGCACGCCGACGTCGAAGCGGCCCGCGACTGGCTGGCAGCGCAGCCGCAGCTGTTGCGGATGAGCGACGTGATGGGCTACTGGCGCGCCTGAGCGCGGCGGGTCAGCGTTTCCAGCAGCAACCGGTAGAAACGCTCGGGGTCGATCGGCTTGGTCAGGAAATCGTCCATGCCGGCGGCCAGGCAGCGGGCGCGGTCCTCGGCGAAGGCGTTGGCGGTCATCGCCACGATCGGCAGCAGCGCGCCGCCGGGTAGCCGGCGGATCTGCCGGGTCGCCTCGAGGCCATCCATGCGCGGCATCTGCATGTCCATCAGGACCAGGTCGTAAGCCCCGGCGGCCACCTTGTCCACCGCCACCTGGCCGTCCTCGGCAGCCTCGGCGACCAGGCCGGCCTCGTCGAGCAGCATCAACGCGATCTCGCGGTTGACCGGTTCGTCCTCGACCAGCAGCACGCGGCGGCCGGCATGGCGGCGGCGCAGCTGCAGCTCGATGTCCTCGCTCGCCGGCGTCGCCGCCGTCGCGTCGGCGGCCGGTTTCTTCAGCCGGGCGGTCAGCCAGAAGGTGCTGCCCTCGCCGGGCACGCTGCTGACGCCGACTTCGCCGCCCATCGCCTCGGCGATGCGGGCGGTGATCGCCAGGCCCAGGCCGGTGCCGCCGTACTTGCGCGTGGTCGACGCGTCGGCCTGCTCGAAGGCCTTGAACAGCCGCGCCTGCGTCGCCGGCTCGACGCCGATGCCGGTGTCGCTGACTTCCAGGCGGATCAGTGCTTCGTTCCCGCTATCCTCGAGCAACAGGCCGCGCAGGCGGATTTCGCCGCGCTCGGTGAACTTGATCGCGTTGCCGGCGTAGTTGAGCAGCGCCTGCTGCAGGCGGGTCGGGTCGCCGAGCAGGCGTTCCGGCAACTCGGTGAAATCGGTGTGCAGCGCCAGCGACTTGGCGCGCGCCCGCTCCTGGATCATCGAGGCGACGTTCTCGAAGAGGCTGCCCGGGCGGAACGGTGTTTCCTCGAGTTCGAGCTTGCCGGCCTCGATCTTCGACAGGTCGAGGACCATGTTGATGACTTCGAGCAGGTGCTGGCCGGCCGCTTCCAGCTTGTCGAGACGCACCGACTGCTCGGGCGGCAGGCCGCCGCGGCGGATCAGGTGGGCCATGCCGCTGATCGCGTTGAGCGGTGTCCGGATTTCGTGGCTCATGTTCGCCAGGAAGGTGCTCTTGGCCAGACTGGCGGCCTCCGCCGCTTCCTTGGCCTGCGACAGCGCGGTGGTCCGTTCGACAACGCGGGCCTCGAGGCCGCTGTTGAGTTCGCGCAGTTTCTGCTCGCGCTCGAGGATGGTGTCGGCCATCCGGCCGATGTTGGCCGAGAGCCGGTTGAATTCGACGATGCGTCCGCGTGGCCAGTCGCTGACCGCCTCGCCGCGGGCGACCCGGTCGGCGCGCCGGATGATGCCGGTGAGCGGGCGCAGCAGGCGCGAGGCGCCGTAGAGCGCGAGCAGCGAGCCGATCAGCAGCGAGGCCAGGAAACCGCCGCAGACGATGAGCACGGTCATCCGGATTTCCGGATGCTCGAGGCCGGCCGGCAGGCGGGCGATGAAGATCCAGCCGAGCTGCGCCGAGCGGGCGCCGCCGACGTAGTGGTTGTGGCCGTCGATGGCGAACTGGCGCGGCAGCGGCTGGTTGGCGAGGATGGCGGCGAGCAGCGGCGACGAATAGAGATTGACGCCCATCCGCGTCTCCGACTCGGTGTCGGCGAGCACCTCGCCGCGCTGGTCGATGACCCAGATCGCGCGCTGCTGGTCGACGGCGCCGTGGCGGCCGATGTCGAGCAGGTAGGACAGCGGCAGTTCGGCAATCAGCGTGCGCCGGTCAGCGAGCGGCACGGCCAGGCCGACGGTGACCAGGCCGGTGAGCGGCGACAGGTACTTGTCGCTCCACACCGCCGTCCGCTTCTGCTGGACCTCGCGCAGCAGCGGCGCCGCCGACAGGTCGCTATCGACCACCTCGGCCTGCAGGTGGGCGTAGCTCGGTGCCAGGCCGGCGGCGCTGACCCGGCCCTGCGGCGAGATCAGGTAGAGGGCGCGGAAACTGCGGCCGTTCTCCGCAGCGTGGTCGAGCAGGCGGTCGGCGACGCCGCCGTTCTCGACGGCATTGGCGAGCAGCGCCAGTTGCTCCTGCAGCGCGCCGAGCTGCAGTTCGATGCGCAGCCCGAGTTCGCGGGCATCGCCCTCGGCGCGGGTGCGGATCTCGTCCTCGAGTTGCGGGATCCGGTTGAGCAGGAAGATCGAGCCGACGATGGCGAAGCTGAGCACCGAAGTCAGTGCCAGCAGGGCGCCGAGGTAGAGGTGGAGTCGCCATTCGCGGCGCCGGCGCTCGCTCATCGGACCTGGGTCAGCCGGCCGCTGCGGATTTCGGTGAAGAACACCTGCCGCGTGGTGTCGCCGTTGGCGTCGAAAACGATGCTCTGCTGGGCGCCCTGGTAGGGGCCGTAGCTGAGCAAGGCGTGCTTGATGTCCTCGCCCGGCCGGCGCTTCTGCAGGGCGGCGATGACCACATTGGCGGTGTCGAAGGCGAGCAGCGAGAACGAGCCGAACTCGCGCTGGAAGCGCTGGCGGTAGCCGTCGCGGAACGCCTGGAAGGCGGCACCGGGATCGTCGCGGTCGTAGGCGTGGGCGATCAGCAGGCCGTCGACGGCTTCGCCGCCCATCTCGCTGAGCAGTTCGCCCGAGGCCGCCCATTCGGTCGAGGTCAGGCGCAGCCCGGGGGCCTGCCGGCGCGCCTGCTGGCAGAGGCGGGCGGTGTCGAGCGAGCTGGCGACGAAGAGCAGGGTGTCCGGTCGTGCCGGCAACAGGCGGGCGATGACCTCGGCGAAGCTCGGCGTCGCCGCCGATTCGAACAGGCTGGTTTGCGGCACGCTGCCGCCGAGATGCTCGAACTGGGCGCGGAAGGCTTTTACCCAGGTGTCGGAGTAGGGCAGGTTGGAGGCGTCGAAGGCGATCCCGACGCGGCGGGCGCCGCGCTCGTAGAGCACCGTTGCGTGGTGGCGGGCGGCTTCGCCGGTGGTGCGGTTGACGCGGAAGAAGTTGTCGTCCTTGCCGTGGAAGTCGGTCGAGGCGACGGTCGGGCTGATCATCACCTGGCCGGCGCGGTTCATCAGCGGAACGACGATACTGGCCATCGAGCTGGTCACCGGGCCGATGATGATCTCGGGTTTGAGGGCGATCAGTTCCTCGGCGGCGCGGATCGCCTGTTCGCGTTCCTGGCCGTCGTCGCGGACGATCAGCTCGATCGGCCGGCCGTTGATGCCGCCGGCGCGGTTCTGCCGCTCGACGGCGAGGATGACGCCGTTGCGCACGCTTTCGCCGAAATCCGAGCCGCGGTCGGAGAGGCCGGCGAGCAGGCCGATGCGTACCGGCTCGTCGCTGCCGCAGCCGGCCAGCAAGGCGAGCAGGCCAGCAATCAGCAGCGGCGCACGCAAAGGACCCTTCACTCGTCTCTCCCCCCTGGATAACGAGCCAACAGTCTAGCGCGTTCCGGCGCCGCCGGCACCAGTCTGGTGCAGGGTCGGCGGCGTTTACTGGCGGATTTCGCGGGTGTTGCCGGGCAGCGCGAACTCGCCGCTGCTGCGGAAGGGGTTGATGTCGAGGCCGCCGCGCCGGGTGTAGCGGGCGTAAACCGAGAGCGCCTCGGGGGCGCAGCGGCGGCTCAGGTCGCAGAAGATGCGCTCGACGCACTGCTCGTGGAACTCGTTGTGGTTGCGGAACGAGACCAGGTAGCGGAGCAGGCCGGCGTGGTCGATCGGCCGGCCGCGGTAGCGGATGATCACCATCGCCCAGTCGGGCTGGCCGGTGACCAGGCAGTTCGACTTGAGCAGGTGCGAATACAGGGTTTCCTCGGTTTTTGCCGTTTCCGGGGCGTCGACCGTGGACAACAGTTCCGGCATCGGCTGGTAGTCGGTGCAGTCGATGTCGAGCTCGTCGAGGGCGATGCCCTGCGGGTATTCGATGACATTTTGCGGTCGACCGCGCAAATCCTCGATTTTTGCCGTCACCGGCGCCCCGGCCGCGGCCGAGAGGTCGCGCTGCAGTGTCGTGACGACCGCGGCGAGGTCGGCGAAGACGGTCTGGTTGAAGGAGTTCAGGTAGAGCTTGAACGACTTCGATTCGATCAGGTTCGGGCTGTCGGCCGGAATCCGGAAGCTGCCGACGGCGACCACCGGTTTGCCGCGCGGGTTGAGCCAGGACAGCTCGTAGGCGTTCCAGATGTCGGCGCCGACGAAGGGCTGCGTGCCGGCCGCGATGCCCAGCTCGGCGCGCTTGAGCTGGCGCGGGATCGGGTAGAGCAGTTCCGGCGCGTAGTCGCTGCGGTACTCGGTCGGCTTGCCGAGCGGGGAAAGGGTGCTGGGGTCGAGGGTCGGATTCATCGCCGCGATTTTACCGGAGCACCCCGCCGTTCAGTTGATCGAGCCGATGAAGCTGGCCAGCTCCGGCGTGCGCGGGTTGGCGAACAGCTCCTGCGGGTCGCCGGCCTCGTGGATGCGGCCCTGGTACATGAACACCAGCTTGTCGCCGACTTCGCGGGCGAAGCGCATCTCGTGCGTCACCATGATCAGCGTCATGCCCTCGGCGGCGAGGGTCTTGACCACGGCGAGCACCTCGTTGACCAGCTCCGGGTCGAGCGCCGAGGTGATTTCGTCGCAGAGCAGCACGCGCGGCTGCATCGCCAGCGCCCGGGCGATCGCGACGCGCTGCTGCTGGCCGCCGGAGAGCTGGTCGGGAAAGGCGTCGAACTTCTCGCGCAGGCCGACCTTGTCGAGCATCGCCAGCGCCAGCTCGCGGGCCTCGGCGTCGCCCAGCTTGCGGACGATGCGGGTGGCAAGCATGACGTTCTGGCCGACCGTCAGGTGCGGGAACAGGTTGAACTGCTGGAAGACCATGCCGACCTTCTGGCGCAGTGCGCGCAGGTCGGTTTCGTGCGGGTGGATGCGTTCGCCGTCGACCTCGATGCAGCCTTCGTCGAAGCTCTCCAGGCCGTTGATGGTGCGCAGCAGCGTGCTCTTGCCCGAACCGCTGCGGCCGATCAGGGCGATCACCTGGCCTTCCTCGATGTCGAGGTCGATGCCGCGCAGCACGTGGTTGCTGCCGAAATGCTTGTGCAGGGCGTCAATGCGCACGAGAGCCATGGATTTTCCTTTCGAGGATGCGGGAGTAGGCAGAAAGCGGGTAGCACAGGGCGAAGTAGCCGAGGGCGACGAAGCCGAAGACGAGGAAGGGCTGGTAGGTGGCGTTGGCGAGCATGGAGCCGGTCTTGGTCAGCTCGACGAAGCCGATGATCGAGGTCACGGCGGTGCCCTTGACCACCTGCACCGAGAAGCCGACGGTCGGCGCGATGGCGATGCGCAGCGCCTGCGGCAGGATCACGTAGCGCATCTGCTCGACGTGGGTCAGCGCCAGGCTGGCCGAGGCTTCCCACTGGCCTTTCGGGATCGACTCGACGCAGCCGCGCCAGATTTCGCCGAGGTAGGCGCTGGTGAACAGCGTCAGGCCGATGGCGGCGGCCAGCCATGGCGAGATTTCGAGGCCGATCAGGCTGCCGCCGAAGAAGATGATGAACAGCTGCATCAGCAGCGGCGTGCCCTGGAAGACCTCGATGTAGCCCTGCGCCAGCCGGCGTGCCAGCGGGTTCCTGGCGATCCGGGCGAAGAGCAGGAGCAGGCCGGCGATGCCGCCGAGGACAAAGGCGGTCAGCGACAGGCCGATGGTCCACAAGGCGCCGTCGAGCAGGTTGCGGGCGATGTCCCAGGTCGAGATGTCGTTCATTTCGTTCTCCGGGCGATCAGTCGCTGGCCGGCCTGGATCAGCACCTGGCGGACGGCGATGGCGAGCAGGAAGTAGATCGCGGTGACGACGAAGTAGGTTTCGAAGGCGCGGAAGTTGCGCGACTGGATGAAGTTGGCGGCGAAGGTCAGCTCCTCGGCGGCGATCTGCGAGCAGACCGAGGTGCCGAGCATGACGATCACCACCTGGCTGCAGATCGCCGGCCAGACCTTGAGCAGCGCCGGCGGCAGGACGACGTGGCGGAAGATCTGCGCCCGGCCCATGGCCAGCGACTGCGCCGCCTCGATCTGGCCCTTGGGCGTCGCCTCGATGCCGGCGCGGATGATCTCGGTGGTGTAGGCGCCGAGATTGACGACGACGGCGAGGATCGCCGCCTGCCATTCGTTGATCTGCACGCCGAGCGAGGGCAGGCCGAAGAAGATGAAGAACAGCTGGACGAGGAAGGGGGTGTTGCGGATCGCCTCGACATAAACCGCGAACAGCCGGTCGAAGGGTGCCAGTTTCCAGGCCCGCGACACCGCGCCGAGGATGCCGACGGCGAGTCCGAGGACGGTGCCGATGGCGGTCAGCGCCAGCGTCTTCAGGGTGCCGTCGACGAGTACCTCGCGGTATTCGAGCACGGAAGCGAAATCGAATGCGTAAGCCATCGGCTATCCTCCGGCGCCGCCCGCGGGCGGCGCCATGCGTGTGATCAGAGGCCGGCCGGCAGCGGGGCCTGCAGCCAGCGTTGCGAGACCTGGTTGAGTTCGCCGTTGGCCTTGAGCTTGCCGATGACCTCGTTGACCTTGGCCAGCAGCGCCGCTTCGCCCTTGTTCACACCGACGTAGCAGGGCGAGTTCTTGATCAGGAACTTGGTGTCCAGGCGGCGGATCTTGGTGCGTTCGTTGACTGCGGCGGCGACGACGTTGCCGGTGGCGATCAGTTGCACCTGGCCGGACAGGTAGGCCGAAATGGTCGCGTTGTTGTCCTCGAAACGCTTGATGTTCACGGTCGACGGGGCGATTTTGCTGAATTCCAGGTCCTCGACCGAGCCGCGGGTGACGCCCAGCGTCTTGCCGGCGGTGTCGGCGGCGCTCTTGACGACGGCGTCGGCCGGGCCGAAGACGCCGTTGAAGAACGGGGCGTAGGCGACCGAGAAATCGATCACCTTCTCGCGGTCCGGGTTCTTGCCCAGGCTGGAGATGACCAGGTCGGCCTTGCCGGTGGTCAGGTAGGGAATGCGGTTGGTGCTGGTGACCGGGATGATCTCGACCTTGAGCTTGAGTTCGCGGCCGATCAGGTTGGCGACGTCGATGTCGTAGCCGCGCGGCTTGAGGTCGGGGCCGACGGTGCCGAAGGGCGGGAAGTCCTGTGGCACGGCGACGCGCAGCACACCGTTCTTCATGGCGTCGGCGAGCACGTCGGCGTGGGCGCCGGCGGACAGCGCGGCGCTGCCGATCAGCGCGGTGGCGAGGAGGCTGCGGAGGAATTGGCGTTTCTGCATGGTCGATCTCCTGGAGGGCAAAGGGTCAAGGGTGGGAAAAACGGATGCCGACCCGGCCGGCGGCCGAGTCGAGGTGTCTGGCCATCGCCACGCGGGCGGCGGCGGCGTCGCCGGCGCTGACGGCAGCAAGGATGGCGGCGTGTTCGTCGGCCGGCTGCCAGAGATGGCTGCGGTCGGCAAAAGGCAGACGCAGGCTGTAGGCGAGCTGGGGCTGGAACTGGCGGGTGATCGCGGCGAGCGCCGGATTGCCGGAAAAATCGGCGAGCGCCAGGTGGAAGCGCAGGTCGCTGTCGGCGGCGCCGACCAGGTCGCCGCTGTCGAGCGCCCGCGTCATTTCGGCCTGGCAGTTCTGCAGGGCGGCCAGTTCGTCGGCGCTGCGCCGGCCGGCGGTCAGGGCCGCGCTGGCCGGCTCGATGACGTAGCGCATCTGGAAGATCGCGTCCGGCGGCATCGCGTTCGGCCCGGCCGGCAGATCGGCCGCGGCGACCTGGCCACCGCTGGTGACGAAGACGCCCTTGCCCGGCTGTGCGCGCAGCAGGCCGAGGGCTTCGAGCATCGAGATCGCTTCGCGCAGCGAGGCGCGGCTGATACCCAGGCTCTCCGACAATTCGCGCTGGCCGGGCAGTGTCGCGCCGGCGGCATAGTGGCCGTCGAGGATGCGGCGTTGCAGGGTTTGGGCGGCGATGTGGGAAACGGAAGGCATGTGCTTGACAGTTCAGACCGGTCAGACCAGATGCGGTCTTCTAAGCGTCTTTCGTGCCAGCTGTTGTCAATGCCGGTTTCTTGTGGCTATCCCAATGATTGTTAAGTGGTTTTTCCGGATGCAAAAAACGGGACGCCGCCTGCCGGCGGTGCCCCGTTTTCGTGAATCCTGTCGTCAATGCGCCGGTTTCTGGTGCATTGACGACCCGCTGGCGACGCTCAGAAGTGGTATTCGGCGCGCAGCATCGGCGTCTTGGCGAAAGCGCCGTCGCCGGCGGCGGCGCTATGGTCGTTGCCGAACTTGTTCTTCCAGTACTGGTAGCCGACGCCAGCCTTGAAGGTGTTTTTCTGGGCGCCGACCAGGCCACTGAAGTCGTAGAGCAGCGCCATGTCGATGTTGGTTTCGGCCTTGGTCTTGGTCTTGGCAACGTTTTCGTTATCGCCCTTGGCAGCGATGAAATTGGCGTAACCGCTGAACGAGAAGCCGCTGTTGCCGAGCGGGATGCCCCAGGCCAGATTGAGCATCGGATGCGGGTCGTAGTGATAACGGCCCGGTTTGCGGAAGACGGCGCGTGCCGGTTCGTTGCTTTCCCACAGTTGCAGCAGGCTGATGTTGAGGAAACCCGGGACATCCATCATCACCGTCGGGCCGGCGACCAGCATGCGCTTCTTCGACTGGTAGCCGTCGCCGCTCTTGTTGTTGAAGTCGAAACCGGCGGTGAAACCGAAGCCGCGGAAGGGGCCGACGGCCAGGCTCTTGCCGGTGATCTTGCCGAAGTCCAGGGTGTGGCGATAGACGACATAGACTTCGTGCGCCTGGCTTTGCTTGTTGGGGATGCCGTTGGTCGTCGGCGAATCGTTATTGTCGGACATCAGCATGTCGACGTTGAAATAGTTGCTGCCGTACTTGTAGCCGCTGGCATGCGTGAGGTTGAAGATGTTCTTCTTGATGTCCTTGTCGTTGAACGGCTCGGCGAAAGAGGTGCCGTAGCGGTAGCCGATCGAGGTGTCGCTCCAGTCGGCCGCCTGGGCGCCGAGGCCGGCGGCGAGCAGGGCCAGGCCGATGATCGAGGATTTGCGGGAAAACATGATTGAACCTCCTGTTATGAATGAATCGAGATGCCCGGCGCCAGCGATGTTGCATGGCAGCAATGAGGCGACGGGGCAAAATTTAACAGGCAGGCGGCTTTCGGCGAGTGATACCCGGTATCAGCAAAAACGTATAAGGCATCCCATATATCTCATTGAATATAATGGAGTAATCTGACAAGCAATATGCAAATAAAATGCACCGGAAGAGGGCGTCGCGGCGGTTTTTGCACCGAATTAATGCGCTGTTTTCGGCGGCTCGATGCGTTTTCGCCGGAGGGTGCCTCGTAAAATCCAATTGGCATTCATGTAGTTAAAATAAGTTGTTTGTAAACAATGGTTTATTTTGTGGCATGGCGATTGCTATGGATGGCTCACTTCAACTAACAGGAGCTGCACCATGTCCATCCCGTTCAATGCCTGTCGTCGTCTCGTCATCGCTGCCGGCCTCGCCTGCCTGACCGTGCCGGCGTTCGCCCAGGCGCCGCAGAAGATCAAGTTCACGCTCGACTGGCGCTTCGAAGGCCCGTCGGCGCCCTTCCTGCTGGCCAAGGCCAAGGGTTACTTCGCGGCCGAAGGCCTCGATGTCGAGATCGATTCGGGCTCGGGCTCCGCCGGCGCCGTGACGCGCGTCGCCACCGGTGCCTACGACATGGGCTTTGCCGATTTCAACGCGCTCGCCGAATACGAGGCGAAAACGCCGGGCTCGAAGATCCAGGCGGTGTACATGATGTACAACGCGACGCCGGCGGCGGTGCTGGTGCTCAAGAAGTCGGGCATCAGCAAGCCGGCCGACCTGGTCGGCAAGACCCTGGCGGCACCGGTTTTCGACGGCGGGCGCAAGGCCTGGCCGGCATTCGCCAAGTCGAACAAGCTGGCGGTCGATGCCGTCAAGTGGCAGACGGTCGAGCCGGCGTTGCGCGAAACCCTGCTCGCGCGCGGCGATGTCGACGGGATCACCGGTTTCTACTTCACCAGCCTGCTCAACCTTGAAGCACGCGGCGTCAAGACCGAGGATATCGTGACCCTGAAATACCCGGATTTCGGCGTCGATTTCTACGGCAACGCGATCATCGCCAGCCCGAAGATGATCGCCGACAAGCCCAAGGCCGTCGCCGGCCTGCTGCGCGCCTTCAACAAGGCGCTCAAGGAAGTCATCGCCAACCCGGATGCGGCGATCGCCTACGTCAAGGAACGCGATCCGCTGATCAACGTCGCCCTTGAGACCCGGCGCCTCAAGCTGGCGCTCGAGTCGAGCGTGGTCACCCCGGAAGTCAGGGCCAACGGCCTCGGCGGCGTCACCCCGGAGCGCCTCAAGCGCTCGCTCGCCGAAACCGCCGAAGCCTACGGCCTGGCCACGGTGCCGCCGAGCGAGTTGTTCACCGACGCCTTCCTGCCGGCCAAGGCCGAACGGCTGCTGAAGTAAGCCGCAGGCCCCGTGTTCGCACGGGGCCCCGATGTTCCCGCAGAGGAAACCGAGATGTCTTTTGTCACCTTTGAAAACGTCAGCCTGGCCTATGCGCCGGGCGGCGCCAACGCCATCGAGGATGTCAGCCTGAACATCCGCGAGGGTGAATTCGTCGCCGTCGTCGGCCCCTCCGGCTGCGGCAAGTCGACGCTGATGAAGCTGGTCTCCGGCCTCAAGCCGCCGAGCAACGGCTATGTCTTCGTCGACGGCCGCGAAGTCGGCGGGCCGCTGAAGATCGTCGGCATGGCCTTCCAGGCGGCCAACCTGCTGCCCTGGCGGAGCACGCTAGACAACGTGATGCTGCCGCTGGAGATCGTCGAACCCTTCCGCAGCAACCTGAAGAAGGAGAAGGCCAGGTACACCGCCGATGCCGAGGCGCTGCTCGCCCGCGTCGGGCTGGCCGGCTACGGCGACAAGTTCCCCTGGGAGCTGTCCGGCGGCATGCAGCAGCGGGCGTCGATCTGCCGCGCGCTGATCCACCAGCCGCGCCTCCTGATGCTCGACGAGCCCTTCGGCGCGCTCGACGCCTTCACCCGCGAGGAGCTCTGGTGCATGCTGCGCGATCTCTGGCAGGAGAAGCCGTTCACCGTCATCCTGGTGACCCACGATCTGCGCGAGGCAGTCTTCCTCGCCGATACCGTCTACGTGATGAGCAAGCGCCCGGGGCGCATCCTGGTGCGCAAGGAAATCGACCTGCCGCGCCCGCGTCCGCTCGACGTCACCTACACCGACACCTTTGCCGCCTATGTGCACGAATTGCGTGAGCACATCGGCCGCATCCGCGAATCCTGAGGAGCGCCCGCATGGCCGTCAAACAATCCACCGTCGTCAAGGTCGCGCCGTGGGCGCTGACCGTGGCGCTCTTCCTGGTCTGGGAGGCCGTCTGCACCGGCCTGAAAATCCCCGATTACCTGATGCCGGCACCGAGCGCGATCTGGGTCGCCGGCCTCGAATACGCCGGGCCGATCATGATGCACGCGCTGCAGACGCTGTGGACGACGCTGGCCGGCTTCGCCATCGCCGTCGTCGTCGGCATGCTGCTCGGTCTTGCGGTCGGTGCCTCGCCGCTCGTCTACCAGGCCTGCTACCCGCTGCTGGTCGGTTTCAACAGCATTCCCAAGGTCGCCTTCGTGCCGGTGCTGGTGGTCTGGTTCGGGATCGGCACGATCCCGGCCATCCTCACCGCCTTCCTGATCTCCTTCTTCCCGGTGGTGGTCAATGTCGCCACCGGCCTGGCGACGCTCGAGCCGGAACTGGAGGACGTGCTTCGTTCGCTCGGCGCCCGCCGCTGGCAGATCCTCTACAAGGTCGGCATCCCGCGCTCGCTGCCCTTCTTCTTCGCCTCTCTCAAGGTGGCGATCACGCTCGCCTTCGTCGGCTCGGTGATCTCGGAGACGGTGGCCTCCAACCTCGGCATCGGCTACCTGATGATGTCGGCCAGTTCGTCGATGAACATGCCGCTGGTCTTTGCCGGGCTGATCGTCATCGGCGTCATGGGCGTGGTCATGTACGAACTCTTCGCGCTGGCCGAGAAACGCCTCACCGGCTGGGCCCACCGCAACCCCAACGCACCGGGCTGAGAGGCCCCCGCGAGAAGTGACGACGGCGCCCGCGGGCGCCGTTTTTCATGCGCCGGCGGTGACGTCGCCGAAAATCGCCGGGGCGTTGGCGCGGACGATCTCGACGAAGCGGCGCAGGCGCGCCGGGTAGAAGCGGGCGTAGGGATAGACCAGGCTGATCGGCAGCGGTTGCGCCTGCCACTCGGGGGCGAGATGGACCAGGTCGCCGCGGGCGATGTCGTCGGCGAGCATCCAGGCCGAGGCGATGCCGGCGCCGATGCCGCGCAGCATCGCGCTGCGCAGCGCATAGAGGTTGTCGGTGCTGAAGCGCGGGGTGATCGGAAAACGTCGCCGCTTGCCGCTGCCGATGTGGCTGAGCGAGACCTCGGTGCGGTAGTAGGTGCGCAGCGCCAGCCAGGGCAGATTTGCCAGTTCGCCGGCGTCGACCGGCAATGGCCGGCCGGCCAGCACCGAGGGCGCGGCGACGGCGATGCGATGGACTTCGCCGAGGCGGATCGCCACCAGCCCGGGATCGGCGATCTCGCCGACCTGGATGGCGCAGTCGATGCCGGCGGCGATGTAATCCTGGATGCTGCTGTCGTCGTGCAGCATCCATTCGACGGTGATCCGCGGCCAGCGCTCGAGGTACTCGGCGAGTGGCTCGATCAGCCGGGCCTGGCCGAAGGCGTGCGGGACGATCACGCGCAGCGTGCCTTCCGGTGCATCGCCGGCGCCGCGCAATTCGGCCTCGAAGGAGGCCCAGCTGGCGAGCAGTTCGCGGGCGCGTTCGTAGCAGCGTTCGCCGTCCTGGGTCAGGCCCATGTGGTGCGTCGTCCGCTGCAGCAGGCGCAGGCCGAGCGAGCGTTCGAGCGCCTGCAGGCGGCGGCTGACCGTCGGTTGCGTCGTTCCCAGCTGTTCGGCGGCGGCCGACAGGCTGCCGGCCTCGACGATGCGGACGAAGGTCTGCATCAGTTCGATGCGGTCGCCGCTGCTTGCGGCCGGTTCGTGGCTGGTCGGCTTTGTCATGCGTGAAATGTATGGCAAATCTGCGTTTTTGCCTACTACACAGTTGGCTTTTGAATGATCAAGATGGCGCCTGTCCAATTTCCCCGGGGTTCCCGATGTCCGCGCCATCTTCCGCCGAGAGCGGCCTGTCGCCGCTGTTGATCCTGCTGCTGGCGCTCAGCGCCGGCCTCTCGGTCGCCTCGCTCTATTACGCCCAGCCGATGCTCGGCATCCTCGGCGCCGATCTCGGTGCCGGCGAGGGCGAACTCGGCCTGGTGCCGACGCTGACCCAGCTCGGCTACGCCCTCGGCATCCTGCTGCTGGCACCGCTCGGCGACCGCCACGACCGGCGGCGCATCATCCTGCTCAAGAGCGGCGCGCTGATCGCGGCGCTGCTGCTCGCCGCGGCGGCGCCCTCGGTCGGCTTCCTGATCGCCGTCAGCCTGGCCGTCGGCCTGGCCGCGACGCTGACCCAGGACATCCTGCCGGCCGCGGCGACGCTGGCCAACGCCCAGCAGCGCGGCCGCGTCGTCGGCACGGTGATGACCGGCCTGCTGCTCGGCATCCTGCTTTCGCGCGTGGTCAGCGGGCTGGTCGCCGAGTGGTTCGGCTGGCGCGCCACCTTCGTCTTCGCCGGCGCCAGCATCGTGCTCGTCGCCTATGTCGCCTGGCGCCACCTGCCGCGTTTCGCGCCGACCACCGACCTGGCCTACGGCCGCCTGATCGGCTCCTTGTGGACGCTGTGGCGCGCGCATCCGCCGCTGCGCCGGGCGGCGCTGGCGCAAGGGCTGCTCGCGGTCGGCTTCAGCGCCTTCTGGTCGACGCTGGCGATCATGCTGCACGGCGCGCCTTTCCATCTCGGCAGCGCCGCTGCCGGCGCCTTCGGGCTGGCCGGTGCGGCCGGGGCGCTGGCCGCGCCGCTGGCCGGCCATCTCGCCGACCGCCGCGGCGCCGGCCTGGTCACCCGGCTCGGCGCCGGCCTGAGCGCGCTGGCTTTCGCCGGGCTGGCGCTGGCCGCGCTGTACGCCCCGGCCGCCTGGCAGCTCGGGCTGCTGGCGGCGGGCACGGTGCTCTTCGACCTCGGCGTCCAGGCGACGCTGATCGCCCACCAGACGCTGGTCTACCGCATCGATCCGGGCGCCCGCAGCCGGCTCAACGCGGTCCTCTTCGTCGGCATGTTCACCGGCATGGCCAGCGGTGCAGTGAGCGGCAGCCTGCTGCTCGCCGCCTACGGCTGGGCGGCGGTGATGGCGGTGGCGGCGCTGGCCGCGCTTGGCGCCCTGTGGCTGCGCTGCCGGGGCGACTGATCGGCGCTTGTTGCAGCGCAGCAGAATTTACGCTTTTTTTATGCGCGGCTTGCCAGAATGGGCGGCAGCAAACGGCGGGCGACGCTCCGCCGGCATAAAAAAGGGGTAAGGCATGGACAAGGCACAAGACAGGAAGCGTCTGGCGACGCTGACACTGGCCGCGCTCGGCATCGTCTACGGCGACATCGGCACCAGCCCGCTGTACGCGATGAAGGAAGTCTTCGCCGGCGGCCATCATCCGGTCCCGGTAACGCCGGAGAACATCCTCGGCGTGCTTTCGCTGTTCCTGTGGTCGCTGATCGTCGTCGTCACGATCAAGTACGTCTTCTTCATCATGCGCGCCGACAACAAGGGCGAAGGCGGCATCATCGCGCTGATGACGCTGGCGCTGCAGAAAGGCACGCCGGGCAGCCGCTCGCAGCGCCTGCTGGTGATGCTCGGCCTGTTCGGCGCGGCGCTGTTCTACGGCGACGGCGTGATCACGCCGGCGATCTCGGTGCTCTCGGCGGTCGAGGGCCTGGGCATCATCACGCCGGCCTTCGATCCCTACATCCGGCCGATCGCGCTGCTCGTGCTGGTCGGGCTGTTCCTCTTCCAGCGCCAGGGCACGGCCAGCGTCGGCGCGCTCTTCGGGCCGGTGATGGTGCTCTGGTTCGCGGTGCTGGCGCTGCTTGGCGGCCTGGCCATCGCCGCCAATCCGGCGGTGCTGGCGGCGGTCGACCCGCGCCATGCCTTCGCTTTCCTGCAGCACAACGCGCTGCTCGGCTTCCTTTCGCTCGGTGCCGTCGTCCTCTGCCTGACCGGCGCCGAAGCGCTTTACGCCGACATGGGCCACTTCGGTGCCCGGCCGATCCGCTATGCCTGGCTCGGCTACGTGATGCCGGCGCTGCTCATCAATTATTTCGGCCAGGGCGCGCTGCTGCTCGCCGATCCGTCCGCCGCCGAGAATCCCTTCTACCTGCTGGCGCCGGAATGGGGCCGCTACCCGCTCGTGCTGCTGGCCACGGCGGCGACGGTGATCGCCTCGCAGGCGGTGATTTCGGGCGCCTTCTCGATCACCCAGCAGGCGATCCAGCTCGGCTACGCGCCGCGCCTGGCGATCCATCACACCTCGGACAAGGAGATCGGCCAGATCTACATTCCGGCGGTGAACTGGATGCTGCTCGCGGCGATCGTCGTCCTCGTCCTCGAATTCGGTTCCTCGTCGCGGCTGGCCGGCGCCTACGGCATCGCCGTCACTGGCACGATGCTGATCACCAACCTGCTCGCCATCGCCGTCGCCGTCCGCCTGTGGCACTGGAGTCCGCTGCGCGCCGCGCTCGGCGCCTTGCCCTTCCTGTGCATCGACTTCGCCTTCTTTGCCGCCAACTCGCTGAAGATTCCCGAAGGCGGCTGGTTTCCGCTGGCTTTCGGGCTCGGCATCTTCACGCTGCTGACGACCTGGAAGCGCGGCCGCGAGCTGCTTGCCCGGCGTCTCGCCGAGGAAGGCATGGAACTGCGCCCGTTCGCCGCCGCGCTGGCCGCCGACGGCGCCGGGCGGATTCCCGGCAGCGCGGTGTTCCTGACCACCAACCCGGACAGCGTCCCGCATGCGCTGCTGCACAGCCTGAAGCACTACAAGGCGCTGCACGAGCGTGTCATCGTGCTCAGCGTCCGCGTCTTCGACGTGCCCTACGTGCCGGAGATCGACCGCGTCGAGATCAGCGCGCTGCCCGGCGGCTTCTTCCAGGTGATCGTCCAGTACGGCTTCAAGGATGAGCCGGACATCCCGGCGGCGCTGGCGCTGTGTCCGCCGGAAATGGTCACGGTCGACCTGATGGATACCTCGTTCTTCCTCGGCCGGGAGACGCTGATTCCGCGTCTCGGCTCGGCCATGGCCTACTGGCGCGCCTTGCTCTTCATCGCGATGTTCCGCAACGCCGGTAGCGCCACCGCCTTCTTCCGGATTCCGTCGAACCGCGTCGTCGAACTCGGGGCCCAGGTCGTGCTCTGACCCGGCCGCGGTTTTTGCCCGGATTTGACGGTCGACCGTCAAATCCGGGCATTTTCCATCGAACGCGCCTCAGCCGCGCCGGGTCGAGAAGCGCAGGTCCTTGCGATGCAGGAAGGTCAGCGCCGCCTCGTAGCGCAGCGCGAGTTCGCGCAGTAGCGGGTCGTCGGCCTGGGCGGCACGGTCGAGCAGGGCGGCATTGCTGCTCGCGCTCAGGGTTTCCGCCAGGGCCTGCGGGCTGAGGCTGGCCGGCAGCGGGGATGGGCGGTCGCTGCGGTGACTGGTCGTCATGATCTTGTCTCGTCAATGAATGCAAGATCATCTTATAAATTTGACAATTATTTGTCAAATTTATTCTTTTGCGTATTTATTGCCTGGTGATGCCAGGCGTCGGGACGCATGAAAATGGCGCCGGTCAGGCGCCATTTTTTGCCGGATTTGACGGTCGACCGTCAGCGTCGGCGATTTTCCGGGCGGCCCTCAGCGGCCCGTTTTCTGGCCGAGCACATGCGTTGCCGTCACGCAGCGTTCGTCGCCGAGGATCATCAGCGCGAACAGCGTCGCCGCCAGTTCGTCGGTTTTCTCCAGGCGGAAGTCGAGTTCCGGCGTCGCGCGCGGGTCGAGGACGATGAAGTCGGCTTCCTTGCCGACCGCGAAGTTGCCGATGAACTCGTCGAGGTAGAGCGCCTGCGCGCCGCCCAGGGTGGCCAGGAACCAGGCGCGCAGCGGCGGCAGCGGGCGGCGGTGCACCTGCGAGACCTTGTAGGCTTCGTCAAGCGTGCGCAGCATGCTGAACGAGGTGCCGCCACCGACGTCGGTGGCCAGGCCGACGCGGATGCCGCCATCGACAGCGGCGGCGTGGTTGAAGAAGCCGCTGCCGAGGAAGAGGTTGGAAGTCGGGCAGAAGGCCGCCGCCGTGCCGGTTTCGGCCATGCGCGCGGCTTCGGCCGGCGACAGGTGGATGCAGTGGCCGTAGATGCTGCGCGGGCCGAGCAGGCCGTGGCGGTCGTAGACGTCGAGGTAGTCGCGCGCTTGCGGGAACAGCGACTTGACCCAGGCGATCTCGTCGAGGTTCTCGGCCAGGTGCGACTGCACGTGCAGGTCCGGTTTGCTGCGGTAAAGCTCACCGGCCAGCGTGAGCTGGGCCGCGGTCGAAGTCGGCGCGAAGCGCGGCGTGACGCAGTAGCGCAGCCGGTCCTTGCCGTGCCAGCGTTCGATCAGCGCCAGGCAGTCGCGTTCGGCGTCGGCGACGGTGTCGCACAGCGCCGGCGGCGCGTGGCGGTCCATCATGACCTTGCCGGTCAACATGCGCAGCCGGCGTTTTTCGGCGCCGGCCATGAAGGCGTCGACCGAGCCGGCATGCACCGTCGAGAAGACGGCGGCGGTGGTCGTGCCGTGGGCGAGCAGGCGGTCGAGGAAGTAATCGGCGGTGCGCGCGGCGACTTCCGGGTCGGCGAAGGCGGTTTCGGCCGGGAAGGTGTAGTCGTTGAGCCAGTCGAGCAGTTGCCGGCCGAAGGAGGCGATCACCGCCGATTGCGGGTAGTGGCAGTGAGTGTCGACCAGGCCGGGCAGGATCAGTCGGTCGCCGTAGTCGATGACTGTGGCGGCGGCGCGTTCGGCCGGCGCGATGCCGGCTTCGACCGTGGCGCGCGGGCCGGCGGCGGCGATGCGGCCGGCGACGATCCACAGCGCGCCGTCGGGAAAGTATTCGTAGCTGTCGGCGGCGTCCTGCTCGCCGGGGTCGGCGAGGAAGTGGAGGACGCGGCCGAGGACCAGTTGCGATGTCGGGCTGGCGTTCATGGGTTCTCAGTGGGCGGCGTTGGCGAGCTGGCGCGCCAGGCGGTTGTGGGTGGCGACCAGCGGCGGCAGGTCGAGCGGCAGCAAGTGGCCGTCGGCGACCACCGGCTTGCCGTTGATGATCGAATGGCGCACCGTTTGCGGCGTGCAGAAGACCAGCGCGGCGACCGGGTCGTGTACGGCGGCGCCGGCCAGGTCTAGGCCGCCAGTCGGGAAGGCGACGAGGTCGGCGCTCATGCCCGGGGCCAGGGCGCCGATGTCGTCCCGGTTGAGCACCTTGGCGCCGCCCAGCGTCGCCAGTTCCAGCGCCTGGCGCGCATTCAGCGCCGCCGGGCCATGGCCGACGCGGGCCAGCAGCATTGCCTGGCGCGCTTCGCCGAGCAGGTGGGCAGCATCGTTCGAGGCGCAGCCGTCCACGCCCAGACCGACATTGACGCCGGCGGCGCGCAGCGCCGGGATCGGCGCGATGCCGGAAGCCAGTCGCATGTTCGAGCAGGGGCAGTGGGCGACGCCGGTGCCGCTGCGGGCAAAGAGATCGATGCCCGGTGCGTCGAGCTTGACGCAGTGGGCGTGCCAGACGTCGTGGCCGACCCAGCCGAGCGATTCGGCGTATTCGGCCGGCGTCATGCCGAACTTCTCGCGGCTGTAGGCAACGTCGTTGTCGTTCTCGGCCAGGTGGGTGTGCAGTGAAACGCCGTAGCTGCGCGCCAGTTCGGCGGCGTCGCGCATCAGTTCGCGGCTGACCGAGAACGGCGAGCAGGGGGCGACGACGATGCGCTGCATGGCGTGGCACTTGGGATCGTGCCAGGTTTCGATCAGGCGCTGCGTGTCCTTGAGGATGCTCGCCTCGTCCTCGACCAGCCGATCCGGCGGCAGGCCGCCCTGGCTTTCGCCGACGCTCATGCTGCCGCGCGCGGCGTGGAAACGCATGCCGATGGTCGCGGCGGCTTCGATGGAATCGTCGAGCCGGCTGCCGTTCGGGTAGAGGTAGAGATGGTCGCTCGACGTGGTGCAGCCGGAGAGGATCAATTCGGCCATCGCGGTCAAGGTCGAAATCCGGATCATTTCCGGCGTCAGCCCGGCCCAGATCGGGTACAGGCGGCGCAGCCAGCCGAACAGTTCGGCGTCCTGGGCGCCGGGGATCGCCCGGGTCAGGCTCTGGTACATGTGGTGGTGCGTGTTGACCAGGCCGGGCAGGGCGACCGTGCCGGCCAGCGAGATGACCTGGTCGGCGGTGGCCGGCAGGTCGGCGGACGGGCCGACCGCCTCGATCACCCCGTCGCGGATGAAGACGCCGCCGCCGGGGATTTCGCGGCGGGCAGCGTCCATCGTCACGAGGACGTCGGCGTCCTTGAGCAGCAGCGTCGGCATGGCGTCCTCGTCAGGGCAGGAAGGGCTTGCCGAGCGAGGCCGGCAGGTTCAGTTGCAGCAGTTTGCGGTCGCGCGAAATCAGCACCAGGACGACGATGGTCGCCAGGTAGGGCAGCGCCGCCAGCAGTTGCACCGGCACCTGGAGGCCGAGGCCCTGGGCGTGGAACTGGAGGATGGTGACGAAGCCGAAGAGGTAGGCGCCGAGCAGCAGCCGGGTCGGCTTCCAGGTGGCGAAGACGACCAGCGCGACGGCGATCCAGCCGCGTCCGGCGCTCATGTTCTGGACCCACAGCGGCGTATAGACCGTGGACAGGTAGGCGCCGGCGATGCCGGCCATGGCGCCGCCGAAGACCACCGCGCCGTAGCGGATGGCGATCACCGGGTAGCCGATCGCGTGGGCAGCCTCCGGCGCCTCGCCGACCGCCTTGAGCAGCAGGCCGAGGCGGGTTTTCGCCAGGGTCCAGGCGACCAGCGCGAAGGCGGCCAGCGACAGGTAGACCACCCAGTCCTGCTTGAACAGCACCGGTCCGAGCAGCGGGATGTCGCTGAGCAGCGGCACGACCACCGGCTGCAGCCCGGGCAGGCTGTAGCTGACGTAGTGCTGGCCGATGAAGGCCGACAGGCCGATGCCGAAGATGGTCAGGGCGAGGCCGCAGGCGGCCTGGTTGGCGGCCAGCGACAAGGCGAAGAAGCCGAACACGGCGGCCGCCGCAGCCCCGGCCAGGGCGCCGGCGGGCAGGCCGATGGCGGCGCCGTGGCCGGTTTCGGCGGCGGCGGCGAAGCCGGCGATGGCGCCGATCAGCATCATGCCTTCGACGCCGAGGTTGATGACGCCGCTGCGTTCGGCGACCAGTTCGCCGAGGCCGGCGAAGATCAGCGGCGTGGCGGCGGCAAGCGTGCCGGCGAGGATCAGGGGGAGGTAGTCGAGCATCGCGGTCTCCGGTCAGCGGGCGCGGCGGCGCAGGCGGTTGTCGATGAAGGCGTCGGCGCCGAGCAGGAAGAACAGCAGCATGCCCTGGAAGATGCCGGTGATCGCCGCCGGCATCTGCAGGCTCAGCTGGGCCGCTTCGCCGCCGAGGTAGATCAGCGCCATCAGCGTGCCGGCGAGGACGATGCCGAGCGCGTGCAGGCGGCCGAGGTAGGCGACGATGATCGCCGCGAAGCCGTAGCCGGGCGAGATGTTCAGGTTCAGCTGGCCGACCGGGCCGGCGATTTCGCCGACGCCGGCGAGGCCGGCGGTCATCCCGGAAACGACCAGGCTGAACCACACCGTCTGCTTCGCCGGGAAACCGGCGTAGCGCGCCGCGGCCGGCGCCTGGCCGCCGACTTCGAGGCGGTAGGCGAGGAAGCTCCGGGCGTTGAACAGCCAGAAGGCGAGCACCGCAAAAATGACGATCCAGAGCGAGCTGTTGATCCGGAAACCTTCGGCCAGCAGGCCGAACAGCGCCGCGTCGGCGAACATCACCGACTGCGGGAAGTTCATCCCCTCGGGGTCGCGCCAGGCGCCGTGCATCAGGTACGAGAGGATGAAGGTGGCGATGTAGGTGAGCATCAGCGTGGTCAACGTCTCCTCGGCGTTGAAGCGCGTCTTGAGCAGCGCCGGTATGGCGCCCCAGAGCGCGCCGCCGAGGGCACCGGCGACGACCATCGCCGGCAGCACCCAGGCGCTGCCGCTGTCACCGTAGAAAATGCCGATGCCGCCGCCGAACAGCGCGCCCATGATCAGCTGGCCTTCGGCGCCGATGTTGTAGATGCGCGCCTTGAAACCGATCGCCAGGCCCTGGGCGATGAGGATCAGCGGGCAGGCCTTGATCAGCAGTTCGCTCCAGCCGTAGCCGCTGGTCAGCGGCTCGACGAAGAAGACGTGGAAGGACTCGAGCGGCGATTTGCCGAGCGCCCAGAAGAGCAGCGAGCCGACCAGCAGCGTGGCGGCGATGGCGATCAGCGGCGCCGTCCAGCGCATCAGCTGCGACGGCTGGGCACGGGGTTCAAGCAGGTGCATTGCTGGTCTCCGCTTCGTTGAACAGGCCGGACATCTGCAGCCCGACCGATTCGGCGTCGGCCTGCGCGCGCGGCTGGGTGGCGGAAAGGCGGCCGGCGGCAAGGACGGCGATGCGGTCGCTGATTTCGAACAATTCCTCGAGCTCCTCGGAAATGACCAGGATGGCGACGCCGCTGCGCGACAGGTCGAGCAGCGTCTGGCGCAGGAAGGCGGCGGCGCCGACGTCGACGCCCCAGGTCGGCTGGGCGACGATCATCAGCTTGGGGGCGAGCATGATCTCGCGGCCGACGATGAATTTCTGCAGGTTGCCGCCCGAGAGCGAGCGGGCGGCGGCGCCCGGCCCGCCGCAGCGGACGTCGAAGCGGGCGATGCACTGCTCGGCGAAGGCCTGCGCCTTGTCGAAGGCGACCAGGCCCCAGTGCTTCATGCCCTGGCGGTGGCCGGTGAGCAGCGCGTTGCGGGCCAGCGACAGTGCCGGCACCGCGCCGCGGCCGAGGCGTTCCTCGGGAACGAAGACGAGGCCGCGGTCGCGCCGCCGGCCGGCGTCGAGGTGGCCGACCGCTTCGCCGTCGAGCCAGATCGTCTCGCGGTCCACCGTTGCTTCGCCGGACAGGGCCGCCAGCAGCTCGGCCTGGCCGTTGCCGGAAATGCCGGCGATGCCGACGATCTCGCCGGCATTGACGGTCAGCGAGACTTCCTTGAGTTCGGTGCCGAAGGGGTCGTCGGAGGTCAGGCTGAGCCGTTCGACCTGCAGCACCGGGCGGACCAGGCCGTGATAGGGCGGTGCCTCGCAGACCGGCAGCTCGCGCCCGATCATCAGGCGCGCCAGCGTCGCCGGCGTTTCCTCGCGCGGGATCGCCTCGCCGGTCACCTTGCCGCCGCGCATGATCGTCGCGCTGTCGCACAGCGACTGGATCTCGTGCAGCTTGTGGCTGATGTAGAGGATGGCGACACCTTCCGCGGCCAGCCGGCGCAGCGTCTCGAACAGTTTCTGCACGGCCTGCGGCGTCAGCACCGAGGTTGGTTCGTCGAGGATCAGCAGCTTCGGGTCCTGGAGCAGGCAGCGGACGATCTCGACGCGCTGGCGTTCGCCGACCGACAGGCTGTGCACCAGCCGGTGCGGGTCGAGCGGCAGGCCGTAGCGTTCGGAGACTTCCTTGACCCGCAGCGCCAGCGCGGCGAGGTCGAAGGGTTCGTCGAGGACCAGGGCGATGTTCTCGACCACGGTCAAGGTCTCGAACAGCGAAAAATGCTGGAAGACCATGCCGATGCCCAGCTTGCGCGCCTGCGCCGGGTTGGCGATGGCGACCTGCTGGCCGTTCCACAGCATCTCGCCGGCGTCGGCCTTGACCGCGCCGTAGATGATCTTCATCAGCGTGCTCTTGCCGGCCCCGTTTTCGCCGAGGATGGCGTGGATCTCGCCGGGCATCACCGACAGGCTGACGTCGTCGTTGGCGACGACGCTCGGGTAGCGCTTGGTGATGTGCAGCAACTGCAGGCGGGGCTCGGTCGGATGCATGCTTACTCCGGCTGGACGGGGCGGACGGGTTGGTCGATCAGGCGCGGTCGACCGGCCTGTTGCAACAATTGGCGCGCATTGTGAATGCTGTAGAGCTCGGCGGCAACGGCCAGCGCGATTGCCGCCGGTGCCTTGTCGACGATGCCGGCGATGCCGATCGGGCAGGTCAGCTCGCCGAGACGCTCGCGGGCTAGGCCGCGGTCGAGCAGGCGGTGCTCGAAACTGGCGCGTTTGCTGCGCGATCCGATCAGGCCGAAATAGGCGAAATCGCGGCGGCGGAAGATCGCCTCGCAGAGCGCGAAATCGAGCGTGTGGCTGTGCGTCATGACGACGAAGAAGCTGCCCGGCGGCGCCAGCGCGACCTCGTCTTCCGGGCGCTCGCTGACGCGGGTGTCGAGCCCGTCCGTGGCGAAATCGGCGAAGGCCTCGTCGCGGCTGTCGATCCAGGTGATCGCGGCGGCCAGCGGCTGCAACTGGCGGACCAGCGCGCGGGCGACGTGGCCGGCGCCGAAAATCCATACCGGAAAGCGGTCGACCGTCACATCCTGGCTCAGCGTCCACGCCTCCGGGCCGCCGTCGAGACGGGTGCCGTGGCCGGCGCTGCCGGGCGTCCAGGTCGAGGCGGCGGCATCGTGGCGCAGGCGGCGCTGCAGGCCGCCGGCCGCCGCCTGGGCGCGGCGCGCCTGCCAGGCGGCGAGGGCGCTTGCCGGCACCGTCTCGTAGAGCAGCCAGACGACGCCGCCGCAGCACTGGCCGAGGCGGGCGCCGAGGTTGTAGCGGATCACCTCGGGGCCGCCGTCGGCGGCCGCCAGGCGGCGCCGGGCATGCGCCGCGGCCTGCCATTCGAGGTGGCCGCCGCCGATCGTCAGCGCCTGGCCGGCAGCGTCGACCAGCATCGTCGTGCCGGCGCCGCGCGGCGCCGAGCCCTGGACCCGGGCGACCGTCACCAGCACCGTGTCGGTGCCGGCGGCGAGCCGCGCGACCAGGGCGTCGAGCCAGTCGGCAGCCATCTCAGGCGGCCTCGCCGGGGTTGAGCGCGCGCAGGATCGCCTCCGGCGTCGCCGGCGCGTCGAGGCGCACCGGCCGGCCGGCCGGCAGGGCCGCACCGACCGCGTCGCGCAGCGCCTGGAAGACGGCCAGGGCGAGCATGAACGGCGGTTCGCCGACCGCCTTCGAGCGGTGGATGCTGTCCTCGGCGTTGGCATTGGCGTAGAGGCGGACGTTGAAGATCGCCGGCAGGTCGCTGGCGGTCGGGATCTTGTAGGTCGACGGCGCGTGGCTCATCAGCTTGCCGTCCGGGCGCCACCACAGTTCCTCGCTGGTCAGCCAGCCCATGCCCTGGATGAAGCCGCCCTCGACCTGGCCGATGTCGAGCGCCGGATTGATCGAGCGGCCGGCGTCGTGCAGCAGGTCGGCGCGCAGCACGCGGCTTTCGCCGGTCAGCGTGTCGATCGCCACCTCGCAGCAGGCGGCGCCGTAGGCAAAGTAGAAGAAGGGGCGGCCGAGCTTGCTGACCGGGTCGAAGTGGATTTTCGGCGTCTTGTAGAAACCGGCGTCCCAGAGCTGGATGCGCGCCCGGTAGGCGGCCATCGCCAGCTCGCCGAAGGGCATCGCGAAGGCGCCGGCGCGCACCTGGCCGCCGGAAAATTCGACTTTTTCGGGGTCGACCGTCAGCGTGCTCAGTTCGCCGATGAAGGCGGCCAGCCGCGCCTTGATGTTGCGGCAGGCGTTCTGCGCCGCCTTGCCGTTGAGGTCGGTGCCGCTGGAGGCGGCGGTGGCCGAGGTGTTGGCGACGCGGCTGGTGTCGGTGGAGGCCAGGCGGACGTCGGCGAAGGGCAGGCCGAATTCGTCGGCGACGATCTGGCGGATCTTGGTGTACAGCCCCTGGCCCATTTCGGTACCGCCGTGCGAGACGAGCACGGTGCCGTCGGTATAGACATGGACGAGGGCGCCGGCCTGGTTGTAATGCGTGGCGTTGAACGAGATGCCGAACTTGACCGGGGTCAGCGCGATGCCGCGCTTGAGCACCGGGCTGGTGGCGTTGAACTCGGCGATGGCGGCGCGCCGGGCGGCGTAGTCGCAGTCGGCGGCGAGCTCGGCGACCAGTGCCGGGGCGACGTTGTCGGTGACGACCATGCCGTAGGGCGTGGTGCTGCGTGCGCCGGGCTCGACGTCGTAGAAATTGGCGCGGCGGACGGCCAGCGGGTCGCAGCCGAGGTGGCGGGCGATGTCGTCGAGCACGTTCTCGATGACGAACATCCCCTGCGGCCCGCCGAAGCCGCGGAAGGCGGTGTTGGAGACGGTGTTGGTCTTGCAGCGCAGGCTCTTCAAGGCGAGCGCGTCGAGGTAGTAGGCGTTGTCGATGTGGCAGATGGTGCGGTCGTTGACCGGCCCCGAGAGATCGGCCGAGAAGCCGCAGTTCGAGGCCATCTCGAGCTTCAGGCCGAGCAGCCGGCCGCGGTCGTCGAAGGCCGATTCCCAGGCGTACTGGAAGCCGTGGCGCTTGCCGGTGGCGACCATGTCGTCGTCGCGGTCGAGGCGCATTTTTACCGGTTTTCCGGTGTTGACCGCGAGTATCGCCGCCAGGCAGGCCCACTGCGCCGACTGCGATTCCTTGCCGCCGAAGCCGCCGCCCATGCGCCGGCATTCGACGCTGACCTGGTGCGAGCGCCAGCCGAGCGCGTGCGCGACCAGTTGCTGCATCTCGGTCGGATGCTGGGTCGAGCAGAGCAGGTGCAGGCTGTCGTCGTCGCGCGGCTGGGCGAAGGAAATCTGGCCCTCGAGGTAGAAATGCTCCTGGCCGCCGAGCACGGCGCGGCCGGCCAGGCGATGCGGGGCGCCGGCGAAGGCCGCGTCCACCTCGCCGCGCTGCATGGCGAAGGGCGGCAGGACCCAGGATTCGGCGGCGATCGCCGCGTCCATGTCGAGGATCGGCGTGGCGACGTCGTATTCGACCTTGGCCAGGCGCACCGCCTGACGGGCCGCGTCGCGCGTGTCGGCGGCGACGGCGAAGATGACCTGGCCGTGGAACTGGATTTCGTCGCCGGCGATGATCGGGTCGTCGTGCAGGATCGGCCCGCAGTTGTTTTCGCCGGGAATGTCGGCGGCGGTGATCACGCAGCGCACGCCGGGGTGCGCGCGCACCGCGCTGAGGTCGAGGCGGCGGATGCGGCCGCGCGCGATGCCCGACAAACCGGGCGCCGCGTGAAGGGTGCCGGCCGGCTCGGGCAGGTCGTCGATGTAGCTGGCGCGGCCGCTGACGTGCAGGCGGGCGCTTTCGTGCGGCAGCGGCCGGCCGACCAGGCCGGCGGGGGTTTCGGCGTGGCTCATTGGCGGGCCTCCGGGTCGATCGGCGCCAGTTCGGCCAGGCGCAGCGGTGTCACGGTCGACGCGCCGGCCGGCGCGGTTTCCAGCCAGAAGCGCTGGAGCAGGTTGGCGGCGACGCTGAGCCGGTAGGCGCTGCTCGCGCGAACGTCGGTGAATGGCGCGTAGTCCTCGCGCAGCGCCGCCATGCCCAGGCGGATCGTCGCCGGCGACCATGGCCGCCCGAGCAGCGCCGCCTCGGCGGCGGCCGCCCGCTTCGGCGTTGCCGCCATGCCGCCGAAGGCGAGGCGGGCGCGGCGGACGACCTGGTCGGCGTCGAGATGCACGGCAAAGCCGGCAGCCACCGCCGAGATGTCCTGGTCCAGCCGCTTGGCCACCTTCCACGCCCGGAAATGCCGGACCAGGGGCGCCGGCGGCGCGTCCAGGCGCAGCGCGCGGACGAACTCGCCGGGCTGCAGCGCGGTTTTCTGGTAATCGAGGTAGAAATCCTCGAGCGCCAGCGTCCGCGTCGTTTCGCCGCGCTGCAGCACGATCGTCGCACCGAGGGCGATCAGCGCCGGCATCGAGTCGCCGATCGGCGAGCCGTTGGCGACGTTGCCGCCGAGCGTGCCGGCGTTCTTCACCGGGGTCGAGGCGAAGCGCCGGGCGAGTTCGGCCCATTGCGGCTCGAAAGCGGTCAGCGCGGCGAAGGCGTCGGTCAGCGTGACGCCGGCGCCGATTTCGAGCTGGCCGTCGCCGACGCGGATGCGCTTGAGTTCGTCGACGGCGCCGAGCAGGATCAGCTCGCCGAGGTCGCGTCCCTGCTTGGTCACCCACAGGCCGACGTCGGTGCCGCCGGCGACCAGCCGCGCCTCGGGCAGGCGCAGGCGCAGCGCCGCCAGTTCGGCGAGCGTGCGCGGACTGTGGCTGCGCCGGCCGTCGGCGACGTAATCGAGCGGCGGCAGCGCGGCCAGCTGGCGCAGCGCGGCGATCACCGGCTGCCGGTCGAGCGGCCGGCGCGGCAGCGCGTAGGCGTCGCGGGCGGCGTCGACGATCGGCCGGTAGCCGGTGCAGCGGCACAGGTTGCCCGACAGCGTGTGGTCGATCTCGTCGCGCGGCGGGCAGCTGTCGCGGTTTTCGTAGAGGGCGAACAGCGACATCGCGAAACCCGGCGTGCAGAAGCCGCACTGCGAGCCGTGCCGGTCCACCAGCGCCTGCTGCACCGGGTGCAGGTCGGCGGCGGCCGGGGCCAGGTCCTCGACGGTGAACAGCGCCTTGCCGTCGAGCGCGGGCAGGAACTGGATGCAGGCATTGACCGCGCGCAGCCGCAGTTCCTCCCGGCCCGGCTCGCCGGCCAGCTCGCCGACGACCACCGTGCACGCGCCGCAGTCGCCCTCGGCGCAGCCTTCCTTGGTGCCGGTCTGGTGCAGATCCTCGCGCAGGTACTGGAGCAGCGTGCGGGTCGGCGCAGCGCCCTGGACGGCGTGGATCTCGCCGCGGAAATAAAACTGGATGGGACGTTCGGACATGGGGCCTGGATCGGTGTGACGTATGGCTTTCAAGTTAGCACAGGCGACCGCCCGGCGTTCAGCGGCGGCGGCCGATAAGGATTATCTGCGCTGCCTTATGGCGCGCCCCAGAAGCCGGCGTGGGCGGCGGCGGCCTCGTCCTCGAGGCAGGGGCCGAGGGTCTCGATGCGGCGCTGGCCGCGTGCGAAAACCTCGCGGCAGGGCAGGGCGAAGGTCGGGTTTTCCGGATGGTCGCCGGTCAGGCCGAGCAATCTATGCTCGGACAGCGCATAGACGACGCGGCCGATGCCGCACCAGTAGATCGCCCCGGCGCACATCGCGCACGGCTCGGCGCTCGAATACAGCGTCGCCTCTGCCAGTTGCGCCGGCGTCAGCAGGCGGGCGGCGCGAGCGGCGGCGAGCAGCTCGGCGTGACGCGTCGGATCGCCGTCGGGGGGTAGCGAATCATTGCCCGCCTCTGCGACAATCCGCCCTTCGGCGTCGACCACCAGGGCGGCGAACGGGTGCTTGCCGGCAGCGCGGACGCGGCCGGACATCTCGATCGTGCGGCGCAGGTAGTCCAGGTCGGTAGCGGAAAGGGTAGCGGTCATCGGCGGTCTCCTGAAGATGCGGGCATTATCGCGTCAGGTGCCGGCCGGCGGGCGCTGCTTCGAGCAATACTGGTCATAACGTTGGCGAGATGGGTCCGGCCCATCGGGATTGCTACAGTGCAGCAATCCGTTTCTTAACCCTGAAGGAGAACCGAGCATGCTGCTTTCTCGTTTGAAGACCCTGACCGCCGCCGCCGTCCTGGCGGTGACCGGCCTCGCCGGCGCCCACGCCGCCGACCCGCTCAAGGCCGGTTTCGTATACATCGGCCCGACCGGCGACCACGGCTGGACCTATTCCCACGACGTCGGCCGCAAGGCGGTCGAAGCCCAGTCGGGCGGCAAGGTGAAGACCAGCTTCGTCGAGAACGTGCCGGAAACGGCCGACGCCGAACGCGTCTTCCGCGACATGGCGCAGAAGGGCCACAAGGTCGTCTTCGCCACCTCCTTCGGCTACATGAACCAGATGGTCAAGGTCGCCAAGGCCTTCCCGAACACCGTCTTCATGCACGCCACCGGCTACAAGACCGACAAGAACCTCGGCGTCTATGACGTCCGTACCTACGAAGGCGCCTACATGCTCGGCGTCGTCGCCGGCAAGATGAGCAAGGGCAACAAGCTCGGCGTCGTCGCCTCGATCCCCATCCCGGAAGTCATCCGCAACATCAACGCCTTCACCATCGGCGCCCGCAGCGTCAATCCGGCCGCGACCACCCGCGTCGTCTGGGTGAACAGCTGGTTCGACCCGGGCAAGGAACGTGAAGCCGCGCTGGCGCTGATCGCCCAGGGCGCCGACGTGCTCATGCAGAACACCGATTCCCCGGCCGTCGTCCAGACCGCCCAGGAAAAGGGCGTGCTCGCCTTCGGCTGGGATTCCGACATGAGCAAGTTCGGCGGCAAGGCCCAACTCGCCGCGTCGATCCTGAACTGGGGCGTGATCTACAAGAAGACGCTCGACGACGTCCAGGCCGGTACCTGGAAGAGCGGCGACATCTGGTGGGGCGTCAAGGAAGGCGCGGTCAACATCGACAACTTCGGCCCGGCCGTCTCCGCCGACCTGAAGAAGCTCGCCGAACAACGCCGCGACGAGATCAAGGCCGGCAAGCTGCACCCCTTCACCGGCCCGCTCAAGGACCAGTCGGGCAAGGTCGTCCTCGCCGCCGGCAAGAGCTACACCGACCCCGAGCTGAAGCAGATGAACTTCTACGTCGAAGGCGTCGAAGGTTCGATCCCGAAGTAAGCGGCAACGCCAAACAGGCCGGTTTCGCCCGGCCAATACACAAAGCCCCCGGCCTTGGTCGGGGGCTTTGTTTTTTGGTGGCCTGGTCTGCCGTACAACCTCGCCAGGTGAGCAGCGAGTGTCATCTCGGCCTTCCGGCGATGGCGGCAGAAGAACTGTGTTTGGTGTTTAATCCCGGCATGAAATCCATCGTCATGCTGTTCCTCTGCGCGGTATCGGCTTCTGTCCTTGCTGACAATCCGTATGCCCTCGAATCCTCGATCTATAAGGTTGTTGTTCCAGTCGGCAACTCCAGCTATTTCGGCACGGGCGTGCTGTTGTCACCCGACAAGATTTTGACGAACTGCCATATCGTCCAGGGCAAGGGTGGATGGCCTAAAGTCATGCAGCGAAAGACTGGTGACTGGTTCAAGGTGGCAAAGTACTACCAGCTCGGAGAACTAGATGCCTGCGTTCTCGTCGGAGCTTTCCCGGGGCGGTCGGTCGCGCTCAGCGCGAAGATCGTCGAGGGGGAAAACATCTGGCTGTATGGATACCCGTCGGGTATTCCGGTAATCGGCCAGGGTTCTGTCCTTGGCTATGCCGATGGTGGGAAAACCATGAAGCTTGGGGCGTTTTGCTCCGGTGGCTCGTCGGGTGGCCCGGTGCTGAATGCTCGTGGCGAACTGATCGGCCTCAATTTCGCCGTCTATCGCTATCAAAAATCCTGTCTCGCCATTCCTGTGAGCGAATTGCGGCCGTATCTATAGTTGCGATCGATGTGCTTCCCGATTTGGCCCGTTTGCACTCAATGGGCGTGCTTGTTGTGACAGGTGGAAATTAACCGATGTCAGGATATCGGCCGAAGCTGCCTGACAGTAGCATGGTTACAAATGGGGGCTTTAAACAGAACATCGGACTCTCACCTGAAATATCCCAAACAAGGGCATTTTCAGGAGTCCTGCGTCATAATTTGTCGCGTAAGTGATGCGACATGTTACGACATGAAATGTCGCAAGCAGACTGAAGATCGCAGCATCTCATTTTCTTGAAAATCCATGCGTAATTTTTCGAAATCAAAACTGATGGCCTTGCGCCAGTGCGAGAAACGACTCTGGCTGGAGGTTCATCACCCTGAGCTTCGCGATGATTCCGAGCAAGCAGAATGCCGCTTTCAGGTCGGCCATCGGGTTGGCGAGATGGCACGGGACCTGTTCGATCCTGAGCACAAGGGCATTCTCATCGATGTAGAGAAAGAGGGATTTTCTGCCGCTTTTGCCCTTAGTGCGGCACTGCTTCAACACAATCAACCTGTTTTCGAGGCGGGGTTGTGTGGCGGTGGCGCGTTAGCATTTGCCGATGTAATGCTCCCATCTGTGGATAGCGGCAAGTTGTCCTGGCGGATGATCGAGGTGAAGTCGTCGACCTCGGTCAAGGAGTATCACCGTGACGACATTGCCGTACAGGCTTATGTTGCGACGGTGAATGGCATTCCGCTCGAATCGGTCTCGCTGGCTCACATCGATAGCTCTTGGACTTATCCCGGGGGTGGTGATTACTGCGGATTACTCAAGGTCAATGTTTTGACCGAGGAGGCCCTATCCCGCCACGAGGAAGTGCAGGCGTGGATAAAGCGCGCGAATGCTGTTGTTGAAAACCCCCAAGAACCCAGCGTGGCAATCGGCGCCCATTGCGATGCACCTTTCGAATGTGGCTTTTACCCTTACTGCAGCCGTGACGAGCCCAAGCCGGAGTTTCCAATTTACTGGTTGCCACGCTTTCCTTCCGCCAAGATACGAGAACTTGCTGAATCAGGAATCGACGATCTCCGCGATGTCCCTGACGAGATGCTCAACGCGCGGCAACGCCTTGTAAAAACGCATACCTTGGAGAACCGCACCTACTTCGATGCTTCGGGTGCTGCGGCTGATCTCGCAGGCTATCCGCTGCCTGCCTACTTCCTGGATTTCGAAACCATACAATTTCCGGTGCCGATCTGGGCCGGAACTCGTCCGTATCAACAGATTCCGTTCCAGTTCAGCCTGCATGTCGTAACTGCAGAAGGGCTCCTTGAGCATTCGGAATTTCTCGATCTATCTGGAGGCGACCCATCGTTGCCGTTTGCCGATGAATTGATCCGGCTATGTGGAGAAAACGACCACCCAGTCTTCGTTTACAACGCTGCGTTTGAACGTTCGCGGATCAGCGAACTGGCCCAGCGATTCCCCGAAAAATCGTCGCATTTGCTGGCCATCAACGAACGCATTGTTGATCTGCTGCCGGTAGCGCGGCAGCGCTACTATCACCCCAGCCAACACGGGAGCTGGAGCATAAAAGCGGTTTTGCCCGCTGTCGTTCCTGAACTCAAATATCAGGATCTTGAGGGCGTTCGAGATGGCGGGATGGCGATGGAGGCGTTTCTTGAAGCCCTACACCCCCAAACCAGTACTGACGCTAAAGAATGTATTCGCAAACAGTTGCTAGCGTATTGCCAACTGGATACCTATGCCATGGTTCGCTTGTGGCAGGTATTCTCTGGTCATCCAGAACTCGCGCTCTGATTCCGCCATGCCAAAACGTCCAGAATCACTGGAAACCCTGCAAATCGCACTTGAACTAGTGCGCCGTATACCCAAGGGGCGAACGATTACCGCGCCCGAGTTAAGGCAGCAACTGACCGAAGCGGGATTCGAGCGGGACATGCGCACGATTCAGCGCCAGCTTGAAACCCTCTCCGAGTACTTTGATATCGACCGGGACGATACCGCCAAGCCCTATCGCTATTGCTGGAAAGAGAGAGCAAAAGGACTTTCACTGCCCAGCCTCAGTCCGCAGGAGTGCCTGCTCCTGACGCTTGCCGAACAGCAGATGGGGCAGTTGCTGCCACCACGGTTGATGAAATCGATGGAGGGGTTTTTCGTTCAGGCGCGCACGCAACTCAATGAAAAGTCGAGCGCGAAGCGGGAGCTTGATTGGTTGAAAAAAGTTCGGGTGGTCAGCACCAGCCAGCCCCTGTTGCCGCCCAAAGTCGATCCTGCGGTTTTTGAGCAGGTGAGCAATGCTCTCTATGGTGACCAGTGGCTGAACGTCAAATACAAGAATGCGGCAGGGAAAACGCTCGAAAGCCGTGTCATGCCCTTGGGCCTGGCTCAGCAAGGGCAGCGGATGTACCTGGTTTGCCGCTTTGATGGTTACGACAACGAGCGCAGTCTGGCATTGCATCGAATTCAGTCAGCCAGCGTATCGGCGTTCACGTTCCAACGACCACCAGAGTTTGATCTGAAGAAATTCGATGACGATGGGCGATTCGGATATGGACGGGGGAATAAGATAAAACTCAGCTTCTTGATTGAGAAAGATGCTGGACTTCATTTGCTGGAGTCCCCGTTGTCAGAAGACCAGCAGGTCGAGGAAGAAGCAGATCAATACCGTATCACGGCCACCGTTGTGGATACGGATATGCTGGACTGGTGGCTGCGGGGGTTTGGTGATGTAGTCAGCGAAATTTCAAAACACGGAAAGGAATAAGCAATGGCTAACTCGATTGAACTTCCTAAGAGCTGGGTCTGCGACGGTTCCGAACTGAAACCGAAAATTGGAGCCAATTTCTCAAACACCTGGATTCTTAACGGAAAGGAGATTAAGCCAAAAACAGGAGCGAATTCATCAAATACCTGGCTCTGGGATGGCAAGGAAATCAAACCAAAATCAAACGCCAGTTCCTCAAATACGTGGGTGATTGAGCGGGAAAAGGTAAAGCCGAAAAGTGGCGCAAATTCGTCAAATACCTATGAGGCTAATGGTCACCCCATATTGGTTATTGCTGCGCAGCTTGTATTAAGGCTTTGGTAGTCAATAAATACCATTTTAATTAAATATGCGATTTTAAGATGACTGAAAATTCCAAAATAGTTCTCCAAACATGTAGGCTGTTGGTGTCGCATTTTCGGCACTGTCTTGAATATGGCAGTGGATTTCACTCCAGATTATTCGAGCACATGCTCCATCCGGAGATCCAATTTGTGTTCGTTGGTAAATCGGTGTCAATTAGCAAAGACACACCAACACATCCAGAACACGTTGTACCTTGTGCATTCATGATAAATGAGTGCAAAAGGCTAATAAAAGAAGGGGTGTCGGATGAATTGATTGCGTCTCTCTTGGAAAAGCATTGGAAAGTAGCTTTAATTAGCAAAGAAGAGCAACATCGTCTTGATTTCGAGCTTGGGTGGAAGTCAACAATGCCTTCAGGATGGCGCTTTGAGGATGGAGATACCTTCGCTAGGCTAAAGCTGGCAAATATTGATCTTGCCAAATAATAGAGATGGTGGCGGTACAGCATGTTGAGATTTTCACGTTTTTTCCGTTAAACCATTACCGCCTTAGAAATCATAGAAATCCAATCGGGTTTTTCTGCCAATTTTTACAGCATATTCTGCCTCCAGCGCCGAAATGAGGGCGGCTGCAGATTCGATAGGCCGAAACCGATGTTGGCACAATACCGCCGTAAAATCCCTAGGGGTTAATTGCGGCAAAAGCCTCATCCTGTTCAGCATTTGCGGTTGTGGCGCGGCTAGGCCAAGTCGCCCACAATGCCTGCGCAATAGCTCCCAGGCCTGCTCGGGTTGGAGCATTGTCGACTCCTGCGTCTTGTGCCGCAGGACTTCGCCTGTTCCTGATTGCTCGTATCACCATATTAGCCATTTCGCCCTGGCCGTTGAGTTAAATTCGGCCTTGATGGCACGCGTCCGAAATCTCATGCAAGGCATTGCTACTGCTTAAAGATATCGAAATAGAACTGGAAATTCGCAGGGATGTTGTGACTTCGTGGAACGATTTTAAAAGGATTAATTTTGAGACAACCCATACCGATCGAAGACCATGGCAAAGTTTTCAAGTTAATGGAAGAAGCTTTGCCTGGTATTGACAGTGCATTAGTTGAAGAATTTGCTACTGACTTTCTCCTAGAGGCATTTATCTGCATAGACTTTGACGACCTGAATTATGTGCTAATACGTCCCGGCCAATTTTTGAGCGGTGTATCACAAGCATCGCCTGCTGCTGATTTTAAGAATTCTGCAAATAAATTGCTGAATAATTTACTAGAAAAACGAGTGGCTTGTGGTGCGCCAAGCGGTGTGCTCGTCATGGTTCGATCTTCTACTGGCTTAATTTTTAGTCAGTTTGTTGAGTATGCAAAATACATTAAAAAACTCTTACCAGAGGCAACTGAATGCTTTTTCGGTTTTTTTTACGATCCAGATGGCGCAAATGTAAAGATACGAATTTGTCTAGCGGGGGAAGTTGAGATTCGCGATTCGCCACCAATCGGAGGCCATTTCAGACCGCTGCGAAGATATTCGAGACTGAGATGGATTGATAGTCCGCAGAATGGCGCATTGCCACCTGACAGACCTATTAGGGCAATGACCGTTCAGGCCGACAAGCAGCCTCCTGTCTCACTCCTCCCGCCAGAGCCCCCAATCCCTCATCCCCGATCCCGGATGCCGGTTATACGCCCGCCGCACGGCCGCTTCTCGTAGAATCGGGCCGACGCCGCGCTTTCACGGAGAATTTCTGCGATGACCACCCACGACCCCGTTCTCGATCTTGCCTGCCGCATGCCCAAGGCCGAGTTGCATGTGCATATCGAGGGCACGCTCGAGCCTGATCTGGCCTTTGCGCTGGCCCGCCGCAACGGCATCGCGCTGCCTTATGCCGACGAGGCGGCGCTGCGGGCGGCCTACGATTTCGACAGCCTGCAGTCCTTCCTCGACCTCTACTACGCCTGCGCCGACGTGCTGCGCACCGCCGACGATTTCCGCGACCTGATGCTTGCCTACCTCGAGCGGGCGGCGGCGGATAACGTCGTCCATGCCGAGATCTTCTTCGATCCGCAGACCCACACGGCGCGCGGCATCGCCTACCGGACGGTGCTCGACGGCCTCGAGGAGGGCCTGCGCATCGGGCGCCAGCGCTGGGGCATCAGCGGCCTGCTGATCCTCTGCTTCCTGCGTCATCTCAGCGAGGAGGAGGCGTTCGCCACGCTGGCCGAGGCCGAGCCCTGGCTCGACCGGATTCATGGCTTCGGCCTCGATTCGTCGGAGCAGGGGCATCCGCCGAGCAAGTTCGCACGGGTTTTCGCGCGCTGCCGCGAACTGGGCAAGCCGGTGGTCGCCCACGCCGGCGAGGAGGGGCCGCCGGCCTACGTGGTCGAGGCGCTCGACCTGCTCGGCTCGGCGCGCATCGACCACGGCGTGCGCTCGGTCGAGGACCCGGCGCTGGTCGCCCGGCTGGCGCGCGAGGCGATCCCGCTCACCGTCTGCCCGCTGTCCAACCTGCGCCTGTGCGTCTTCGGCACGATGGCCGAGCACACGCTGCCGCAACTGCTCGCGGCCGGCGTGCGGGTCACGGTCAACAGCGACGATCCGGCATATTTCGGTGGTTACCTGAACGACAACATCCGCGCCGTCCAGGCGGCTTTCGCTTTCGATGCGGCGACCTGGCAGCGTATCGCGCGCAACAGCTTCGAGGCCAGTTTCGTCGATGCGGCGCAGAAGGCGGCGTGGATCGCCGAGCTTGACCGGATGTGCACGGTCGACAGCTGAAACAGGGCAAAAACCGCCCGGCGGCGGTGCGCGGGCTCAGGCCATGCCGTGCCGGAGCCCGTAACGGACCAGCTCGGCATTGTTGTTGATGCCGAGTTTCTGCATCGCGCGTGCCTTGTGCGTGCTTACCGTCTTGGCGCTGACGAAGAGGTTGCTGCCGATTTCGGCGAGCGACAGGCCGCGCACCAGCAACTGCAGGACTTCGTATTCGCGATCCGAGAGCGCGGCGTGCGGCGGTCTGTCTTCCGGCGTGCTGAAGACGATCGCCTCGACCAGGCTGGGGTCGATGAAGCGGCCACCGGCGGCAACCTTGCGGATGGCCGCGAGCAGGGTCGCCGGGTCGCTGCTCTTGGTCACGTAGCCGGCGGCGCCGGCGCGCAGCACGCGCGAGACGAGCTGGCTCTCGTTGTGCATGCTGAGGACGATGATCGGGACTTTCGGGGCTTCCTTGCGTGCCCGGGTGATCAGGTCGAGCGCACTCAAGCCGGGCATGCTCAGGTCAGTCAGCAGGATATCGATGCCGCCTTGCTGCAACTTGCAGAGCACTTCGCTGCCGTGGCTGGCTTCCTCGGTGACGGCGAGGTCCTTGTTGGAGGTGATGATCTGTTTCAGACCGCTTCTGAGGATGTGGTGATCGTCGGCGAGCAGGATGCGAATCATGGTGTGTCGTCATGGATCGGCATGCTGATGCTGAGCCTCGTGCCGCGGCCCGGCGCACTCTCGATGTACAGCTTGCCGGCCAGTGTTTCCAGGCGCTCGCGGATGCCGATCAGGCCGAAGGAGTTGCCGGCGATCTCCTTGCTGTCGAAACCGCGGCCATTGTCAGCGATCGTCAGCCAAAGTGTGTCGTTCTCCATTTTTATGTCGATGGTCGTGGCGCTGGCGTCAGCGTGGCGGATGATGTTGGTCAGTGATTCCTGAATGATACGAAACAATGTCGTCGATTGCGTATCGTTCAACGCGATTTCGTCATTCGCAATGACTTGGCAGCAAATGCCGCTGCGTTGCCGGAAATTTTCGGCCAGCCATTCGACCGATGCCAGCAGGCCAAGATTGAGCACGACCGGGCGCAGATCGCTGGCGACCTGGCGGGTTACCAGGATGGCGTCCTCGATCAGGCGTTGCATCGAATCCAGGCGTTGCTGGAGTTCATCGCGTATTTCCCGGGTTTCCAGGGTGAGCAGCGCCAGTTCCAGTTTCATGGCGGTCAGCAGCGAGCCCAGCTCGTCATGAATGTTCTGGGCAATGCGTTTGCGTTCCTGTTCGATCGCGGTATGGGCATGCGCCATCAGGTCGCGCATCTGCTGCTGCGAATTGGTCAATCCGCTGGCTCCGCCAGTCAATTGGATGTCGCTTCCCGTTGGGCTTAATTCGGAAAAATCCACTTGTTTCTCATGTCTGCTAGGTGCCGCTCGGGTTGGCACATGGTTTCCAACGTTTGCCCACGGTAGCGTATCGCTAAGCGTCAGCTTCCGTCGGCAATGATCTCCTGCAGCAGCGCTTTGGCGGCGGCGATCATCACCTTGATCCGGCTTTTCATCTGTCAAATTCCCAACATTTTCTGATGGCGATGCGCGGTCAGCCAGACATCGCCGTTGGCCAGGTCGAGATAGAGGCGACGGCGACTGGTGCCGCCGACATGCTCGGCCATCAGGTTGAAGCCGTGGCCGGCCAGGGCGCGTCGGGCCGCTGCGATGTTGCGTTCGCCGATGTCCATGGCGCGGGGGCCGGGAAACATGTTGCCGCCGCCGAAGAGTTTGACCTGGCAACTGGCCGGGAGGATCCGGCGGCTGCGCAATTCGTTCACGAACAGCTCGACGCTTTCGTCAGCGTAGCGTCCGTCGAGCGGCTGGCCTGGCGCCCGCTTGCGCGCCGGCAGCAGGATATGGCACATGCCGCCCAGCTGATGGACAGGGTGCCAGACGGTGACCGAAACGCAGGAGCCGAGCAGGGTGCCGATCCGGCCCGGGCCCGAGGCGAAATGCCATTCGCCGGGGTGGAGGAAAATGTTGTCCGGTTTCGTGGCCGCTTTCATGGTGCGTCGCGGAGGTGGTAAATGGTCGGCGCGATCGGAAGCAGGCGGTCGGTCAGACCGTTGAGCGACTCCGAGTGGCCGACAATGAAATGGCCGTCGGCTTTCAGGTAGGGCAGCAGGTTGTGGATGACCTTGCGCTTGGTGTCGTTCTCGAAATAGATCATCACGTTGCGCAGGAAAATCACGTCGAACTGGCCGAGGCCCTTGCTCGGTTGCATCAGGTTGGAGTGCATGAACTTGACGCGGTCGCGCAGCTCGCGGGTGATCAGCAGCGTCCCGGCGTGTTCCTGCATGCCTTTCAGGCAGTACTTCTTCAACAACTCGCCGGGAATTCCCCGGGTTCTTTCAAGCGGGTACTGTCCCCGCTGCGCCTTGGCCAGAACGCGGCTGCTGATGTCGGTGCCGATGATTTCCCAGAGTCCGTCGCCCAGCACTTCGGCCAGGACCATGGCCATCGTGTAGGCCTCCTCGCCGCTTGAGGAGGCCGCGCTCCAGGCCCGGAAAACACTGCCCCGGCGGCGGTTGACCGCCAACTGCCGCAAGTGGTCGAAGTGCTTCGGCTCACGGAAGAAATAGGTTTCGTTGGTGGTCAGCAGATCGACCATGGTCTGGCGTTCGGCGGGGTCGTCACCGCCCGTGACATGCTTGTAGTACTGGCTGAAATTGACGAAACCCAGCGCCTTCAGGCGCTTCGACAGCCGCCCGACGAGCAGGACTTGCTTGGCTTCGGAGAGGTTGATGCCGGCGATTTCGAAGATCAGTTTCTGGAACAGGCCGAATTCGGCGCGGCTGATGCTGATGTTGGCGATGGCGGATGATTCGTGCACGGTGATGTCCTGTTGGGCGACCTCTGGCTCGGCTCAGGGTTGCTGCGACTGGGGCGCTCGGCCTGCGTTCTTCTGGCGGCAGGCGAGCATCAGCGGGTGGGCTTCGAAGCTGGCCTGGGGCATCGGCTTGCCGTAGCGGTAGCCCTGGCCGAAATGGCAGCCGAAATCCTGCAGGAACTGTTCCTGAACCGCGTTCTCGATGCCCTCGGCAACCAGTTCCAGGCGCAGGCTGTGGGCCATGGTGATGATGCCCTTGACCAGTTCGGTGCTGTCGCGATCGAGCATGACGTCGTTGATGAAGGAGCGGTCGATCTTGAGCACGTTGATCGGAAAGCGCTTGAGGTAGGCCAGCGACGAATAACCGGTACCGAAATCGTCGATGGCGATGCTGATGCCCATCGCCCGGAAGGCTTTCAGGGCAATGCCGATTGCTTCGTTGTCTTCGAGCAGCAGGCTTTCGGTGATTTCGAACTCGAGCCAGGCCGGACTGCATCCCGTGGCCTGCAGGTAGTCGCTCACCAGCGCCACCAGATCGTTGTCGCGGAACTGGCGCGACGACAGGTTGACGGCAATCTTCAGCGCCTGGCTGCTGTTTTCGTTCCAGCGCCTGGCGGTCCGGCAAGCCTGTTTCAACACCCAGGCGCCAATGCCGACGATCAGGCCGGTGTCTTCGGCGATGCCGATGAACTTGTCCGGCTGGACCAGTCCGAGACTGGGATGCTGCCAGCGCAGCAGGGCTTCGGCACCGACCAGGCGGGTGCTGGCGAGATCGATCTTGGGCTGGTAGAAGACCACCAGTTCGCCGGCCGATTCGGCGCGTCGCAGCGCGGTTTCGAGCATTCCCCGTTGTTTCGCCTGGGCGGTCAGTTCGGCCGAGTAAAAACGGAAGCCGGCGCGTCCGCGACCCTTGGCGTCATAGAGGGCGGAATCGGCGTACTGGAAGAGTTCGTTGGCACAGGTGCTGTCGCTCGGGAAGACGGCGATGCCGATGCTCGCCGAGACGAAGGCTTCAAGTTGGCCGAGTTGAAACGGTTGGGCCAGGGTATCGAGTATCTTGCGCGAGATGCTGCCGAGATCGTCGGCGGCGCGGATGTTGGGCAGGACCAGGGCGAATTCGTCGCCGCCCAGACGGGCCACGATATCGTAATCGCGGACCAGTCGCTGCAGACGTTCGCCGCATTCGCGCAGGAGTCGGTCGCCGAAGTCATGGCCGTGGCTGTCGTTCACTTCCTTGAAACGGTCGATGTCGAGGATCAGCAGGCCGAGGATGGTCTTGTTGCGAGTTGCCTTCTCCAGATTGTGGGCCAGGCGTTCGCCGAGCAGCGTGCGATTGGGCAGGCCGGTCAGCGAGTCGTGATAAGCCATTTTCTGCAGGCGCGATTCGTAGTTCTTCAGATCGCTGACGTCACGCGTGGTTCCGCTCAGGCGGCGGGTTTGGCCGGTGGCGTTGTATTCGGCCTGGATATGGGTGTGCAGATGGAGGATCCGGTTGCCGACGCGAATCCGGTAGCTGTCCAGGGTGAATTCGCCGTGCTGCTGCCGGCAGGCGTTGCGCATGGCTTGCAGCAGGGCTTTCCGGTCTTCGCCGATGACCAGGCGGAGAATCTGGCGGGGTCTTGCTTGCCAGTCGCTTGCCTGTCCGAGGATGCGCGACATTTCGCTGGAAATCCGGATTTCCTTGCTCGGGCAATCCCATTGCCAGTGGCCGAGTCGGGCCATCGCTTCGGCCTGGCGGAGGCGGCGTTCGCTTTCCTTGAGCGCGGTGATGTCGCGGCCGACGGCGACGACGCCGGTAATCCGGCCGTCGGTCGAGAATTCCGGCTTGAGGATCAGGTGCCAGCTGATCATCCTGCCGTCGGCGGACGGCCAGTTGTGTTCGTACTCGCGCTCCTCGCCACTGGCGATGACCGTGCGCAGGGCATGTTCATAGGCCTGCGAGGTGCTGTTGAGGACGTTGTCGGTCGGCCGTTTGCCGAGCAGCTTGGCGGCTGGCAGATCGAGTAATCGGGCCAGGCTGCGGTTGCCGTAGCGGCGGCGCAACTGGCAGTCGTAGCGGGCGATGGTGTCGGGCGAGTTTTCGACCAGTGCGCGGAACTCCGATTCGCAGCCGAGCGCGGCGCGATCCTGGTCGGTGGTCGGCCGCACCAGGACAATCCGGTAAGGGGAGCCCGTCAATTCAAGACCGGTGCAACTGACTTCGACCGGAATCAGGCGCCGGTCCTTGCGCCGATGTCGGGTGTGATGGGTTTGCGGCTGCTGCCGCAACAGTTCGAGCCAGCGGTGCAGCGAGTAACTCGGGTCGATGTCGAGAAAGCTCTTGTCGGCGAGTTCGCCGTAGTCGTAGCCGAGGATGCGGTGGCCCTTGTCGTTGGCGTGCAGCACGCGGGCGCGCTCGTCGATCAGGTAGGCGGGATCGGCAAGGCGATCGAGAAGAAAGCGGAACAGGTCGAGTTGCCCGGGCGCCACGTCCGGCGGACTCGTGCCTTTGTCGTTCCGGGCGTTCGCGTCGTTCAGTCCGGTTTTTGCCGGTTTTTCGCGGTCGACCGTGGACAACGCCGCCCGGTCGCTGACCGGGGGCGTCTTGGGGGAGCCGAAGTCGTGCGGGAGTGGCATCGCCCCGGGTCGATCAACTGGCGCCGCGTTCCGGCGCCGACATCGCGGCAAGCACGGCGACCTCGTCAAGGGCGAGGATGCGATTGACGTCGAGCATGACGACGAACTTGCCGTTGACCTTGCCCATGCCGCTGATGAAATCGATGCGGATGCGGGCGCCGAATTCGGGCGGCGGTTCGATGTCGGCCGGCGGGATTTCCAGCACCTCCGATACCGCGTCGACGACGATCCCCATCTGCTGGCCGTGGCTGCCGGCGACGCTCGGGTCGAGATCGCTGGTTTCGATGATGACGATGCAGGTGCGCTTGGTGATTTCACCGGCCGGACGGCCGAAGCGCACCGCCATGTCCACCACCGGCACGACTGCGCCGCGCAGGTTGATGACGCCGCGGATGAACGGCGGCACCATCGGGACTTCGGTCAGGTTGCCGTATTCGATGATTTCGCGGATGGCGAGAATGCCGATGGCGAACATTTCCTCCCCCAGGCTGAAGGTCAGGAATTGCTGCTGCTCGGTCAGGCCCGCCGCGACGGCCGACTGGTCGGCCGCGGGCGTGGGGGCGAGTTGAGTGGTCGGGCTGCTCATGATGGCCTCAGCGATCCTCAGAAGCGGGCGAAGTTGGTTTCGTCGGCGTGGTTGCCGCTGCCGCTCTTCTTGACCGATGCCGGCCCGTAGCTGCCGCCGGCATGCGCAGCCTGGCTTTTGCCGGTGCTCGGACGGGCGTGGCTGCGTCCGGTTTCCACCCGGAAGAAGGACATGATTTCCTGCAGGTTGGTCGCCTGCGACGACATTTCCTCGGCGGTCGCGGCCAGTTCCTCGGAAGCGCTGGCGTTCTGCTGGGTGATCTGGCTGAGCTGGCTCATCGCGGTATTCACCTGGTTGACGCCGACCGTCTGTTCTTCGGAGGCGGAGGTGATTTCCTGGACCAGATCGGCGGTCTTCTTCGTCGCGGGCACGATCTCGTCGAGCAGCTTGCCCGCCTTTTCGGCCATGCCGACGCTGTTGACCGCCAGTTCGCCGATTTCCTGGGCGGCGACCTGCGAACGCTCGGCAAGCTTGCGCACTTCCGCGGCAACGACCGCGAAGCCCTTGCCGTGCTCGCCGGCGCGGGCCGCTTCGATGGCGGCATTGAGGGCGAGCAGGTTGGTCTGGTAGGCGATGTCGTCGATGATGCCGATCTTCTTGGCGATCTGCTTCATCGCGCCGACCGTTTCGCTGACCGCCTGGCCACCCTCGGCGGCCTTGGTGCTGCCCTGCGCCGACATGCCGTCGGCGACCTTGGCGTTCTCGGTGTTCTGCTGGATCGACGAGGCCATCTGCTCGATCGAGGCCGAGGTTTCCTCGACCGACGCCGCCTGTTCGCTTGAGGCCTGCGACAGCGACTGGGCCGTGGACGAAACCTGGGTGGTTGCCGAGGCCAGCGTTTCAGCGGTGTTGTTCACCTCGGAAATCGTCTGCGCCAGCTTGTCGACGGTGTTGTTAAGGCTCTGCTTGACCTGGTCGAAGGCGCCCATGTACTCGCGGCTGACCTTGCGCGTCAGGTCGCCTTCCTCGAGCGCCTGGGCAACTTCGATGGTGTCCTTGAACACCGTGTCGACGGTGTCGGAGAGCTGGTTCAGTTGTTCGGAGAGTTCCCGGGTGTAACCCGCCTTGCCGTTCAGGCTCATCTTGCTGTTGAAATCGCCCTTGTTGGCGGCGCTGACCATGTCCTTGATCTCGCCGACAATTGCGTTCAGCGAGTTCTGCATGGTTTTCATCGCGCTCAGCAGGCTGGTGCTGTCGCCCGACTTCAGATCGATCTTGCTCGACAGGTCGCCGGCGGCGATCTTGTTGGCGATTTCGGTGACCAGTGTCGGCTCGCCACCCATCTGGCGCAGGATGCCGCGGGTGAGCAGCAGGGCAATAAGGCAGCCGATGGCAAAAGCTGCGGCACTCAGCCCAAGGACGATGGTTCTGGCGCTGTCGGCGGTCGTGATGGCGGTTTGCCCGGATTTTTCGGCAAGTCCCTTCTGGAAGTCCGCGAATTTCTCCGCGGCTTCGATGAATGGGCCGGCAGCTGCGCTGTAATCGCCAAACAGGTATTCAACAGCTTTGGCTTTGTCATGTTTTGGCGATCCGCTATCAGCCAGTGCGACGAATATTTCCATCGAGTTGCGGAACTTGGCTCGGGATTCGACCATGTGATCAAACAGTTCTTGGCCCTTCGGCGAGTTGATCATCGGTTTGAGTTTGTCGAGCAACTCGGCATTTTTTTTCCCGGCTTGTTGGCCGATTTCGATTTGCGCTTGTTCAACTTTCTTGTCCTGAGTCAGCGCCAGGTTGCGCATGGCTCTGCCCTGCATCAGGACATTCTTGAGAATCTCGTCGCTCATGATGATTTTCGGCAGACGGTCATCGACCACTTCGGTGGTCAGTTGGGTGATGTCGCCGATGCGGATCGTCGCGATGGCCGCAACGATGGCCAGCAGCACGAGCACGGCGGCGAAGCCAAGCCCGAGACGGACGCCGAGTTTCATATCTTTAAACATTGGATGGCTCCTTGGAAAAGTGGGGGGTCATTCGGTGATGCGGTGTTTGGTCAGTTGCCGGTTGCGCCTGCTTTCACTGTCGGCGACGCGGCGGATCAAGCCTGGGATGTCGAGGATCAGGGCGACCTGGCCGGAGCCGAGGATGGTGAAGCCGCTGACGCCCTGCAGGCCGTTGAAGACGGCGCCGAGCGGGCGGATCACCGTCTGGTATTCGCCCTGCAGCATGTCGACGACGAGGCCGGCGCGCATGCCGGCGTAATTGACGACGACGACGTTTTCCCGCTTGATCGGTTGCAGCAGGAAGGCCAGTTCCTCGTCGACCGATGCGAGCAGCAGTTTTTCCGCTTCGCTGCGCTCGGGCGGCGGTGCCTCGGGAATCCCGAACAGGTCGCGCAGGCGGATGAAGGGCAAGACCTCGCCGCGCAGGTTGAGCTGGTCGCGCCCTTGCGCCGCCGCGATCTCATCGTCGGTCAGCTCGACGCATTCGACGACCATTTCGAGCGGGACGACGAAGGACGAGTTGCCGACGCCGACCAGGAAGCCGTCGATGATCGCCAGGGTCAGCGGTAGCCGGATGCGCATCGTCGTGCCCCGGCCTTCGACGCTCTCGATTTCGATCGACCCGCGCAGCGCGGTGATGTTGCGGCGCACGACGTCCATGCCGACGCCGCGGCCGGAGAGGTTGTTGACCTGCTCGGCGGTGGAGAAGCCGGGTTCGAAGATGAGGTTGTGGATCTCGTTGTCGCTGAGCACCTGGTCCGGCTTGACCAGGCCGCGCTCGATGGCCTTGGCCAGGATGCGCTCGCGCGGCAGGCCACCGCCGTCGTCGGAGACTTCGATGGCGATGCTGCCCGAGTCGTGGTAGGCGTTGAGGCGCAGCGTGCCGTGTGCCGGCTTGCCGCGGGCGAGACGGAGTTCGGCGGCTTCGATGCCGTGGTCCATCGAGTTGCGTACCAGGTGGGTCAGCGGGTCGCCGATCTTCTCAATGACCGTCTTGTCGAGTTCGGTCTCGGCGCCGCTGATTTCGAGGCGGATGTCCTTGCCGATCTCCTTGGAAACGTCGCGGACGACGCGCTGGAACTTGTTGAAGGTCGCGCCGATCTGGATCATCCGCAGTTGCAGGGCCGAATCGCGGATGTTCTCGACCAGCCGGTTCATCACCGATGCCGCTTCGAGCAACTCGGGAATGCCCGTCTTGAGGGCCGCCAGGTTGATGCCGGCGCTGGCGATGATCAGTTCGCCGATCTGGTTGATGTGTTCGTCGAGTTTCTCGGCGTTGACCCGGATCAGCGCCGCGTCGCCCTGTTTGCTTTCCTTGACCTGCCGCTGTTTCTGCAGGGCGGCATCGACCACTGCGGGTTGCACGACCTGCTGGGCGAGCAGCACTTCGCCGATCGCCGGTTCCCTTTCGCCGCTGTCGCGGGCTGCCGCCTGAGTCGCCAGCGCCGCATCGATTTCGGCCTGGGTCAGGGTGCCGCAGCGGACGAGAATCTCGCCCAGGCGCATTTCCTCTTCCGGCAGGCCGTTGATCAGTTCGAGGTATTCGTCGATCTTGCTGTGCGGCGGCAGGATGCGGATGCGGGCGTCGTCGCGGACGAATTCGAAGGCGCTTTCGATGGTCTGCTTGTCGGCATCGCTACGGAAATTGATTTCAAAGCCGAGGTAGCAGCATTCGGGGTCCATCTCGGGGCCGCCGGGAATGCTCTCGGTCAGCGTGACGATGGTGACGATCCGGCCGAAGGTGGTCAGGTAGCGGATGAAGGCGACCGGATCCATGCCGTGCTTGAGGACGTCGGCCCCGAAGCGCAGCGAAAGGTGCCAGTTGTCGGACTCGACGCCCTCGCCGTAGTTGGTGTTGTCGCGTTCGAGCGGGGTTTCGTGGCGGACAGGCGGCGTGTTTTCCTCGGCGGCCGGGCGGCCGGCCAGGGTTTTCAGGCTGCCGACCAACTCGGCGCTGCGGGCATGCGTTTCGACAGTCGGCTCGGTGCCGGCCTCGATGTGGTCGACCAGCAGCCCCATGTGGTCGCAGACCTGCAGGAAGAGGGCGACCAGTTCGCCGGTGATGCCCAGTTCGCCGGAACGAACCATGTCGAGGACATTTTCGGCGTTGTGGGTGAAGGAGACCACGTGGTCGAGCCCGAACAGTCCGGCCGAGCCCTTGATCGTGTGCGCGGCGCGGAAAATGGCGGCGATCAGGTCGCGGTCCCCGGGCGACTGCTCGACCCTGAGCAGCGCTTCCTCCATGCTTTCGAGGAGTTCGCGGCTTTCGATGACGAAGGTCTTGAGTGCGTCGTCAAGATTCATGGAATTAGCCTTGTTGTCGGGAACGGATCAGGACCGGATCGCCGAAAAAACCGGCGAGGTCGCAAAGGTCGAGCAGGTCGAGGACCGGGTCGCTGTGGCGGCAGAAATGCAGGGTCTTGCCCTGGCTGGTGGCATGCCGCTTGGCCATCACCATCAGTTGCAGGCCGGCCGAGTCGATTTCGCTGACTTCCGAGAGATCGATTTCGATTGCCCCGCCGTTGCAGTGGTCGATCGTGTCGAGCAGGCGGTGCTTCAGTTCGCCGGCCGTGAAGATGGTGAACTCGCCGCTGATGCCGAGGCTGGCGGTTGCCGTTTCGGTGCTTTCGCTCATGATCGATCCTCAGGGCAGGATCAGCTTGGCTACCGCCGCGAGCATCTGCGCCGGCTGGAAAGGCTTGACCACCCAGGCCTTGGCGCCGGCCGCCTGGCCTTCGGCCTTCTTGCCTTCGCCGGCCTCGGTGGTGAGCATGATCACCGGCGTGAATTTGTAGGCCGGCAGTTGCTTGGCCGCCTTGACGAAGGAAATGCCGTCCATGTTGGGCATGTTCACATCGCTGATGATCAGGTGAAACTTGCGCCCGTCGAGCTTGCTCAGTGCGTCCCTGCCGTCGCAGGCTTCGATCACCTCGTAGCCGGCGCCTTTCAGTGCGATGCCGACGACTTGCCGCAGCGAGGCTGAGTCGTCGACGATCAGGATGGTCTTGGCCATGTGTTTTCCCCCTAGAAAAATGTGATTTCGCTATCGCTGGCGGCCTTGTTTGCCGATCCGCCGCGATGGACAGCGTGCTGTTCCGGCATGGTGTAGGTCTGCGACAGTTCATCCAGCCACTGCGCGGCATTGACCGGCGTCGTCTGGCGTTCGCTTTCGCTGATGTTCTGCTGCAGCTTCTTCAGGTCGTTGCTGACGTGGCTGAGTACCTGGCTGACCCGATCCTGGAACTGCAGGTCGACCAGCACCTCGGCGACTTCCTGGCCGATGGCGATGCCCTGCTGGCGCAGTTGCTCGGAGTTTTCGGCGAGTTCCGTGGCGGCATCGCCGAAACGGCCGATCACCGAGCCGATGACCTCGCTCGAATGCCTGACCAGGGTTTCGTCCTGGGCTGCGTATTGGTGCGAGATCTGCAGTGTTTCGGCGATTGCCTGGTTCACCGTCTCGACGGTGTCGGCGATCTTTTTTCCGGTCTCGCCGGATAGCGTCGATAACTTGCGGACTTCGTCGGCGACCACCGCGAAGCCGCGCCCGACTTCGCCGGCGCGGGCAGCTTCGATGGCGGCGTTGAGGGCGAGCAGGTTGGTCTGCTTGGCAATGTCGCCGACATCCTGGGCCATGCGCTGCAAGGCGATCGTCTGGTTCGACAGCTTGGTCACTTCATGGAGCAGGGTTTCCTTGGTGGAGAGTGCGGCCCGCAGCGCGCTGACGATCGAATCCAGTTCGTCGCGGGCGTTGTGGAGCAGGGAAATCAGCGGGTTGTCGGTGCTCGTTTCCGGCGTTCCGGAAAGGCTGCCTTCGAGCCGTTGGGAGATGTCGGCAAAACGCTGGGCAAGATCGATGGTTGCCTGCTCCGTATGGTTTTGCGCCATTTCGATTTGTCCCGACCAGACCGGCAGGACGCCCAGGCAGAGTTGATCGAGGCCGGGAATGCCCGCCGCGGTGGCTTGCGCCTGCGAGCGTGCGGCGGCGGCGTTGGCGGCGGCCTGGATGGTGCCGATATGCCGGCGGTGGCGGGCGTTGGTCCAGAAGCCGAGGGCGATGCTCAGCGCGCCAAGGAGCAGGGCGGCAAATGTGCCGGCCAATCCCGGCGTGGCCAGGTAGGCGGTCGCTCCGCTGACAGCAATTCCATGCAGGAAGAATGGAAGTTGTCGATAAGCAAGTGCCTCGCCAGCTCCCTCGTGATCGGTGTAATTCCTTGGGGCGCCAGTGTCTACAGTGTTTGCCATGGGTTGCTAGGGGGGTCGTCGATCACCGTAGCATGAGTGAGTATGGCGTCGAGATATATCAGCCGTCGTTGATTTCGCTGTAGCCTCGGGACGACATGACGTAGGGAAATGCCTACATCTTTTGGTCTAGTCCGGCGAGCGCAAGGCGTGCTCCCGTCGCCCTGGAGAAAGGCCGCTGCAGCAGCGATTGGCGGGGGTAAGCGAGCAGGCTGGCGAGGGCGCGAAAAAAAAGCCGCTCATGGTTGAGCGGCTCTTGGCTGGGGCGGTGCGTGGTCAGTTTTTCAGGTAGCGATGTCGTCGAGAAAACGGTACATCACGTAGGCGTCCACCTCGCCCAGTTGCTGGTGGCGGAAGGCTTTCGGCAGCGTGCCGACGATCGCGAAGCCGAGTTTCCGCCACAGCGCGACGGCGGCGGTGTTGGTGCTGACCACGAAGTTGTACTGCATCGCCCGGTAGCCGGCCAGGCGCGCCTGGCGCAGGCAGTGCTCGCCGAGGGCCTGGCCGATGCCGCGGCCGGCGGCGTCGGTGGCGACCATGAAGGAGGCGTTGGCGACGTGGTTGCCGAGGTCGCGCTGGTTGGGGATGAACTTGTACATGCCGACGACGCGGCCGTCGTCTTCGGCGACGAAGCAGGTGACGCCGGGGCCGAACCAGTACTGCCAGGCGTCCTCGCGCGGCGTGTCGGGGGCGAAGACGTAGGTCGAGCCGCTGGCGACGACGGCCTGGAAGATCGCCCAGATGGCGTCGAAATCGGATTCACGGGCGGGGCGGATGAGCATGGGCGTCTCGCGGGTGGTGGGGCGCCGTATTCTAGCCGAGCCGGCTCAGGCCAGCGCCAGCAGCACCGGCGGCGCGATCGGCGTCTCGTCGCAGTTGTGGCCGGGGCCACTACGGTCGACGACGAGAAAATCGCAAATTTCGTTGAGCGCCAGCAGCGGGTGGTGCCAGGTGCCGGGCGCGTAATTGACGCCCTCGCCGGGCTGCGCGAGGAAGGCGCGCAGGTCGTCCGGGCCGGGCGCCGGGCCGGGCCGCGCGACGACCACCAGGTAGGGCTGGGCGGCGAGCGGCACGAAGGCCTGCGAGGCGAGCGGATGGCGTTCCATCATCTCGATGGCGAAGGGCAGCGGCCGCGGCTGGCCGCGGAAGATGCTGACGATCATCTTGCCGTCCGGGCCGGGCACCAGTTCGGCGAGGTCGTGGTAGCGCTCGGTGTTGCCGCCGTTGATGGAAAAGTGCCGTTTGGCGGCGTCGACCGAGATCACCTCGCCGTAGGGGGCGAAGGCGCTGACGGTCAACGCCTCGGGAAGCAGTTTTTTCACCGGGCCACCTTGCCCCACAGGCGCAGCCTTGAAACGCCGCCGTCCGGGATGATGTTCAGCCGCACGTGCGTCACCGGGCCGAGGTCGGCCAGGCCGTCGAAGGTGTGGATGGCGTCCATCGACAGTTTCTGTTCGGCGAGCAGCACCGGCCAGAACATGCTCTGGGTGATCACCGACTGGTCGGTGCCGCCGTCCATGCGCGCCGCCTGGATCGAGCAGCGGTCGGGGAAGTTGCCCTTGAAGTGGGCGGTGTCGACCTCGACCCGCTCGATGATGCCGGGCGCGCCCAGTTGCAGGATGCACCAGTCGTTGCCCGGTTCGCGGCGGCGGCGGGTTTCCCAGCCGTCGCCCATGTTGATGCCGCGGCCGGGGGCGATCAGGTTGGCCGCCGAGCCGAAGTGGGCGTCGTTCCAGGCCACTGCGCGGCCGCCGTTTTCCAGCGCGACGAGGTCGTAGATGCGGTCCGGCTCGCTGGCGTCGAAGACGCCGACCGGCTGCCCGTAAGCACGCAGGCGGGCGATGCCGCCGTCCGGGTACATGTTGATGCGCAGGTGGCTCCAGGTGTCGGCGCTGTCGACGGCGAGCAGGTGGTGGCTGTTGCCGGTCAGCGTGGTGGACGGCAGGATGCGCGTCCAGCGGGCCTTGGCCAGGACTTCGGGGTCGTCCGACTCGCAGTCGGTGGCGTCGATCGAGACGGCCGGCGCGAAGTTGCCGGTGAAGTGGCTGGTATCGACGTCGAAGCCGCGCAGGATGCCGCGCCGGCCGAGCTTGACAAGGCTCCAGTCGTAGCCGGTGGTGCGCTTGCGGCGGGTTTCCCAGCCGTCCATCCACTTGCCGTTGGCGTCGTACTTGCCGGGCACGAAGACCGCCGGCTCGGGGTTGAGCATGCGTTCGAGCGGGGCGAAGAATTCGTCGGTGGCGAACAGCGCGCGGGCGCCGATGCGGGTGTCGGCGAGGTTGACCGAACGTTTGGCCCAGTCGGGCAGGTCGGCGGCGGCGGAAACGATGGGGGCGGCGTGGATCATTTTTTGGCGTCCTGGCGGTAGGGGTGGGTCGCCTGCCAGTGGCGGGCGATGTCGAGGCGACGGCAGACCCAGACGCGGTCGTGCCGTTCGATGTAATCAAGGAAGCGCTGCAGCGCGAGGAAGCGGCCGGGCCGGCCGAGCAGGCGGCAGTGCATGCCGATCGAGAGCATCTTCGGCGCCTCGTCGCCTTCGGCGTAGAGCACGTCGAAGCTGTCCTTCAGGTACTGGAAGAACGGGTCGCCGTGGCTGAAGCCCTGCGGCAGGCAGAAGCGCATGTCGTTGGTGTCGAGCGTGTACGGCACGATCAGGTGCGGCACCGTGCTGCCGTCGGTTTTGGTGACTTCGGTCCAGAACGGCAGGTCGTCGCCGTAGTAATCGCTGTCGTAGAGCAGTCGACCGTCATCGGCGACCAGGCGGCGGGTGTTCGGCGAATCGCGGCCGGTGTACCAGCCGAGCGGGCGGCTGCCGGTCATCTGCTCGATGACTTCCAGCGCCAGGCGCATGTGCTCGCGCTCGGTCGCTTCGTCCATCGTCTGGTAGTGAATCCAGCGCCAGCCGTGGCAGGCGATCTCGTGGCCGAGTTCGACGAAGGCGGCGGTGACTTCCGGGCTGCGCTGCAGCGCCATGCCGACGCCGAACACGGTCAGCGGCAGGCCGCGTTTCTCGAATTCCTTGAGGATGCGCCAGACGCCGGTGCGCGAGCCGTATTCGTAGATCGACTCCATCGACAGGTGGCGGTCCGGGTAGCTGGCCGGGTTGAACATTTCGGAGAGGAACTGCTCGGAGCCGGCGTCGCCGTGCAGCACGCAGTTCTCGCCGCCTTCCTCGTAGTTGAGGACGAACTGGACGGCGATGCGGGCCTGGCCCGGCCATTGGGCGTGCGGCGGATTGCGGCCGTAGCCGGCGAGGTCGCGCGGGTAGCTGGGGGTCGGTGACATGTCAGGCACTCCGGGTCAGATGCTGGAAACGGCCGGCGAAGGGCTTCGCCGGCGGCAAGGCGTAATCGCCGTGCTTGCTGGTGTGCAGGCCGAGGCCAACGAGCGCTTCGGCGAGCTTGACGGCGGCGGTGACGCCGTCGATCACCGGGATGCCGAGCGCCTCGCCCATTGTCCCGGCGTAGTCGGCCATGCCGCCGCAACCGAGGACGATGGCGCCGGCACCGTCCTCGTCACGGGCGCGGCGCGCTTCGGCGAGCAGAATGCCGCTGCAGGCGGCGCCGTCTTCGAGCTCGAGCACCGGGATTTCGGCGGCACGCACGCGCTGGCACTGGTGGGCGTAGCCGTAGGCGGCGAGCAGGTGTTCGGCGATGACCACGGTGCGTTGCAGGGTCGTCACCACCGAGAAGCGGGTGGCGAGCATCGCGGCGACCTGGAAGGCGGCCTGGGCGATGCCGAGCACCGGCGCCTTGGTCAGCTCGCGGGCGGCGGCCAGGCCGGGGTCGCCGAAGCAGGCGATGACGTAGGCGTCGGCGCCGGCCGCCTCGCCGCGCAGGATTTCTTCGCAGACGCCGACCGCAGCCACTGCCTCGTCGAAATGGCTTTCGATGGAAATTGGCCCGTCAGCCGGGTTGACCGCAACAATGCGCGTGCCCGGCGCGGCGACGCGTTCGGCGGCGCGGCCGATGCCGGCAGTCATCGCGGCGGAGGTGTTGGGGTTGATGACGTGGATCAGCATTGCCGCCTCACTTGCCGCGACCGGCCGCCGAGCCGTCGATGAATTCGCGCAGGACCGCCTGCAGGTCGGGGGTTTCCTGTTCCCAGCGCAGGCTGCGCTCGATGGTGGTCAGGTGCTCGCCCATCCATTGCGCGGCCTCGGTGAAGGCGCCGCGGGCAATCAGGTCGATGATCTGCTCGTGTTCCGAATGCCGGCAGGTGACCGAGATCGGCGAACCGTAGGTGGCGATGATCAGCGAACTGCGCGCGATCAGGCGGGCGACCAGTTCGCTGAGCACGGCGTTGCCGGCGAGGTCGACGAGGCGGACGTGGAACTCGCCGGAGAGGCGGATCGCCGCGGCGCGGTCGCCCTTCAGCTGGGCTTCGTCCTCGGCGGCGTTGATCGCCTTCAGCGCGGCGAGGTCGGCGGCGCTGACCTTGCCGGCCATTTCGGCGAGCGCGCCGCATTCGAGGATGCGCCGGGTGGCGAAGATGTCGCGCGCTTCCGGCACCGAGGGTTCGGCGATCAGCGCGCCGCGATTCGGGCGGATCTCGATCAGGCCGTCGTAGGCCAGCCGCTGCAGGACCTTGCGGATGATCGTCCGGCTGGCGCCGAAAGTCTCGGCGAGCGTGTCCTCGGGCAGCCGGGTGCCGGGCAGCAGGCGCGAATCGCAGATGGCGGCGTGCAGGTGGCTGTAGATCGTTTCGTCGCGTTCCGGGGTGAGCGAGGTTTCTTTCATGTGCTTCAGTGCGTGGTCTGGCGGTTGGTCGGTGGCTTCAATTTGGTGCAGTCCGGGGCAATTCTGCACCAAACTTGTAATCAGTTTGCTTTTTCATTGTATACAAACTACTTTGTTTTCTTCAACGATTCTGATAAAAAGTGTTCTGTTTCATCGCTTGCCGCGCCCCTTTCAGGTCGTTGCTGGTGTTCTCGAAGAGGTGTGGCACGTTCGTTGCTGTTGTCGCTGTAAAAGGAGGCTTCGGTTTGTTTTTGGGCTTCCTTGTTGATTGTATACAACCATACCCCAACCCCTCGCCTTTTCCTAGAAAGGAAAGCAGATGAACGATATAAAGCCGGCCACATACAGCGACCGCCTCTACAACGAGGACCTCGCCGCGTTGAAGGACAAGAACTGGAACTGGTACAACATCTTCGCCTTCTGGATGTCGGATGTGCATAGCGTCGGCGGCTACGTCTTCGCCGGCAGCCTGTTCGCCCTCGGGCTGGGCAGCTGGCAGGTGCTGGTCGCGCTGCTGGTCGGCATCGTCCTGGTCAACATCCTGTGCAACCTGGTCGCCCGGCCCAGCCAGATGGCCGGCATTCCCTACCCGGTCGCCTGCCGGATGTCCTTCGGCATCTGGGGCGCCAACATCCCGGCGATCATCCGCGGCCTGATCGCGGTCGCCTGGTACGGCATCCAGACCTTCCTCGCCTCGTCGGCGCTGACCATCGTCCTGCTGCGCTTCTTCCCCGGGCTGGAAAGCCTGGCGCACAGCCAGTTCCTCGGGCTGTCGCACCTCGGCTGGATCGGCTTCATGACCATGTGGGTGCTGCAGGCGGCGGTGTTCTGGCACGGCATGGAATCGATCAAGCGCTTCATCGACTGGGCCGGTCCGGCGGTCTACGTGGTGATGTTCGCGCTGGCCGGCTGGATCGTCTGGAAGGCCGGTCCGGAGAACATCTCGCTCAACCTTGGCGAAGTGAAGTACAGCGGGATCGAATCGCTGGGCATGATGCTCACCGCCATCGCCCTGGTCGTCTCCTACTTCTCCGGCCCGATGCTCAACTTCGGCGACTTCTCGCGCTACGGCCGCACCATGGAAGAAGTGAAGCGCGGCAACTTCTGGGGGCTGCCGGTCAACTTCCTGGCGTTCTCGGTGGTCACCGTGGTCATCACCTCGGGCACCATCCCGGTCTTCGGCCACATGATCACCGACCCGATCGAGACCGTCAGCCGCATCGACAACACCACGGCGGCCGTGCTCGGTGCCTTCACCTTCGTCACCGCGACCATCGGCATCAACATCGTCGCCAACTTCGTCTCGCCGGCCTTCGACTTCTCCAATGTCGCGCCCAAGCACATCAGCTTCCGCACCGGCGGTTTCATCGCCGCCATCGCGTCGATCTTCATCACCCCGTGGAACCTGTTCAACTCGCCGGAAGTGATCCACTACACGCTCGACATGCTGGCCGCCTTCATCGGCCCGCTGTTCGGCATCCTGCTCGTCGATTTCTACCTGGTGCGCAAGCAGCAGATCGTCGTCGACGACCTGTACACCGAAAGCCCGGACGGCGCCTACTGGTACGACAAGGGGGTGAACAGCCGGGCGGTCTACGCGCTGATCCCGGCAGTGCTGATCGGCATCGTCATCACCCTGTCGGGCGCCAAGGCGGTGGCCGACTTCAACTGGTTCATCGGCTGCCTGCTCGGCGGGCTGTTCTACAGCGCCCTGATGAGCCGCCGCCCGGCGCTGGCCGGAGCGAGCGCCTGATCAGGTTTTCAGCAACGAAAAAGCCGACCTGCGGGTCGGCTTTTTTGTGTCTGGTGGTAGCTCGGGAAATGGCGTTTTGCTGGTTGTTGAGTGGCGGTGAATTGGCGGATGGCCAGGAGCATGTGGCGTGCTTGAAGGTCTTCGAGCGCACAGCGCGGAGGGAAAGCAAAAATGGAGCTTTTGGGCGGTCGGTTCGAAGCGTTTGTTGGGCTTAGCAATCGAAACCATGGTTCTTCCTGTAGTAATCAGCTTGCTCTGTCGGCATTTTCTTGAAGAGGACGCAGACTGTGAAGCTACCGACTTGCCGGCCATCTTTGGTGTAACCCCAATCGGAGATTAGGGAGTCATCAAAGCGCACAACTTGGCCCGCTTTGACGTTCCTTACCACTTTCGGATCATTTGCCAGAACACCAGCGAATCCTTCGGGCAATACCTTGAAAGGGGTGACCCAAAAGTGTTCAGTCTTGGCTCCGTCGATAACCATGACTTTGAGTTTGTAGCCATCTGTGCCGACTGGAGGGTTGGCCGCCAGCTTCAGGAAATCAACCAGAGTGGTTCGTGCATGTTGGATTGCAGCAATCATGTCTGGGTCGGTTGTACCAACAAACACTATTTCGTTTTCGTCTCGCTGCTGTGGGAATGCAAGAGATGAAATAGTTGCAAACAGAATAGCAATTACAGTCTTGGAGAAGTGCATATGGAGCCTAACGGAAGGTCAGCGGACGGCAAAAAGCGCAGTTTTTTGACGGTCCGGTGGATTGTGTTAGCCATTGAGCGCCTCGACGATACGGCTCCACCGCGATGCGAAATAGCGCGAAATGAAGATGGCTGGGAAAAGAACCGCAAACGGCAGGAGAGCCCACCACCATGCAACGACAAAATCTGCGACGGCTAAAAAGACGGAGTTTTTCAAATAACCTTGGTCTTTGAGTGCCGGGACGATGAAGACCAGAAAGGCCGAAATTGGCACACAAATGGCCATGAGAAACACGACGAGCAGGCCATATGTTGCACCCATGACAGTGCCAACAAACAAGACTCGACGTGGCATTGTCTTTCGCTGGCACCACACAGCAACTAGAGCTAATAGCACAGGACTGTGCACAGCGAAAAAATAGGCGATGGCGATCATGGCCATGGAGACAGCCGTCGCGATGGGGAATCCAAATACTTCGGTCATAAGATGGCTAACGTGCTAGCTGGGCCGGCCGCTTGGAGCGGAATGTTAGGAACTGACTGCTAGTTTTGATAGGCATATGTCGATAGCGATACCAGCGATGAGCGCAATGGCAAAGCTTTCATAAGACCTGATAGCTCTATATGTGGCTGCTCCGCCGACAATGATTAGACACGTTACCCAAGAGGAGCGGGAAATAACTAAATTTGATTTACAGGCATGGCATTCAGTGCGACCAGTCGAGCCACTAAACATTGCCTTGAGCGGCAGAATCAAAGTGGAGCAACAAGGACAACGTAATAGCATGCTGTGATTCCAGATAGTGGAAATAACCCGACGGCCGTCAGACCGGTAGGTTCGATTGCAAGGTTAAGAGTCTGAGGCACAGTTTTTTTCATGTTGTTCTCAACTGGCTGCAATGCCGCCGGTCACGAGCATGAATATGCCGCCATACCAAGCCCAGAGAAATGGTCTAGCACGAGGTTCTTTTTGTGCATAGACATAAACAAACAGGGGAATTACAAGACATAGGGCTGCTTTGCCCGGTGAGTTTTTGACGGCAATAAAGAAAATCACAATCTGCATTGTGATGATCAGGAAAAATCCACCAAGTATTAGTGCTGATGACATAAGAGTCCTAGCGAATGAAAGGGACTTCCCCGTCCCGAGGTAGCGGCGGAAGCCGCGTGCAGCGGTCGCTGCCATGATTGAGTTTCCACACCAAATCATTCGCTCGAAAGGGGAAGTCCATGGATATTGTCACCGTCGGCATCGATCTCGCCAAGAATGTATTCGCTTTGCATGGCGTTGACCAGAGCGGCAAGGCGGTTTTCATCAAGCCCAAGGTGGCGCGCAGTCAGCTGCTGGAAATGGTCGCCCACCTGCCGCCCTGCCTGATCGGCATGGAAGCCTGTTCCGGCGCGCACCACTGGGCAAGGGAATTCAGCCGCTTCGGCCATACCGTGAAATTGATGGCGCCGAAATTCGTGGCGCCGTACCGCATGAGCGGCAAACGCGGCAAGAACGATGCGGCCGACGCTGCCGCCATCTGCGAAGCCGTCACCCGGCCCAACATGCGCTTCGTGCCGGTCAAGGACATCGATCAACAAGCCATCCTCTGCCTGCATCGCACCCGGCAGGGCTTTGTCGAAGAACGCACCGCGCTCTACAACCGCTTGCGCGGCCTGATCAGCGAATTCGGCATCGTTCTGCCGCAGAAAGTCGAACGCCTGCGCCGGGAAATCGGCGCCCATCTCGAAGCACTTCCCTGTTGGGCCAACCGCTGCGTCGGCGACCTGCTTGCTCACGCCGACCGGCTCAACGAACGCATCGAGGGATACGACAAAGCCATTGCCCAGGCTGCCCGCCAGGACGCCAGAAGCCGACAACTCATGCAACTCCCCGGCATCGGCCCGACCACGGCCAGCGCCCTGGTCGCCAGCCTGGGCGGTGGTCACGACTTCAAGAATGGTCGGCAACTCGCCGCCTGGGCCGGACTCGTTCCTGGCCAATATAGCAGCGGCGGCAAAGCGCGGCTGGGTAGGATCACCAAGGCCGGCGACGCCTACCTGCGCAGCCTGCTCGTCATGGGCGCCCGCGCCGTTCTCGCCGGACTGGGCGACAAGCAGGATCGCTTCAGTCGCTGGGCCAGAAATCTGGTCGAACGACGGGGTTACTGGAAAGCGGCGGTTGCCATTGCCGCCAAGAACCTGCGGCTCGCCTGGGCGGTATTGCACTACGGCGACGATTTCCGACGCATCGAAGAGACCGCCTGAACCACAAAATCGTCTGTAGGGAAAAACCGGAAAGGAATCACCGGCTGATCGCTGGCAGCCCAAGACCAGCGAAGCACTGCCAGCGTTGATGTGAAGCGGGTTGGACCCGCGCGGGGAGAGCCTGATCACCTCCAGGAGAGGAAGTCACTCTCGGCTAACGAATGAGGCCCCCGCGCGCGTCTTTCATCAGGGTCCGGGCAAACGCCCCAAATGACCGGTTGTAGTACCGCAGTCCTTCACCTTCTCGCATCGACACGGCAGGAATGGATGAATCGCAGGAAAACAGGATCAGGAATGAAACGATAAAACTTCAGAACGTCGCTTGCGGAAAACGGGGAAGCCCTTGTAGTTTGAGGTGAAGGGCGGCCCGCTTGCGTGACGTCCAGCGACCGGAGGGAGGGGCTTTGACCACAATGTTAGCCATCATCGCCCCCCAGGATGCCGCGTAATGCGGACAGATCAGACTCGGCAAACTGCTGGGTGAATTGGCCCGAGTTGTTGTAAACGATCACAGAGTTGCCGAGGATATTTACTACCGAAACCTCTCCATTGGAATGTTTTATCCTGACCGCCAAGGCTGGGACATAGCTGACCACGCTAGAAGACCACCCGGACGAGTGCTGCGAGAACCAGCCCATTAGCGCATTTGCTTGAGATTGGTTTAGCTCGACCTTGGAAATTGGGCTGCCCGATGAATGATGCTCCACCAAAGCGGATGAAATGGGAGGGAGCGTGAAATTACACGCGGTTAGCAACAAGAGCGCTGTTGCGGCGATGAGTCGTGCCAAGAGCGGTTTCATGACGGATAACGTTGAAAATACCGGACGAAGGCAAGCGCAGCTTGCCGAAGATCTGGTGGGTTGCAGTGTTGGGCGCGGAAGTCATGTAGAAAACCAATAGGCTGTATGAATGACTTGGTTTTTATCGTTGAACTCTACTGACCACGCAGTGAGGGTCTTGAATACGGGATGCTCCCACCACACTCGAAAAGTACATGGTGCTCTACAGGCTTGGGCTGGCATCGCATAGCGTAAAAATGGTTGCTCTGGAAACTCGATGACGCTTGGTTCGCCAAAGCGCTGGACTACAAGCGAGTAAGGGTCGCCTTTAATGGTGGCCTCGAAAGCTTGCTCATACCGAGACACGGTGTATGAGCATGAAGCTACACCGCCAACAGAGATAGCTAATACCGTTAGCGCTATGAATTTCGCGGGTTTCATGACGCTCAACGTGAGAATTCACCGGACTTGCGCGGCTTTATGCGCAAGGTTCGGTGGAATGATGGGTTGGGCGTCGGTGATGACATAGATATGTTTGCCTTTGCGGACTACCGGGCCTTAAGGTATGCGTCGACACAGAATACCTCCCGATAACCGGCGTTCGTTTCAATACGAAGCTGTGACCACCTGTCATGCGTTGCCACAACGGCAACGGACAAGATAGTTGGAGAGCCTTCAAGCGGCCCCTCAAATTCTTTGTATCCGTATGCATTCTCGAAAATCACGGTGCGTTCCGCATAAGAATTGGATCGCCACTCCTCCGGGTAGAGGAGGCGCATTTCGATCAGATCTTTCTCGGGTGTAATGCGAACGCTCAAGATCAATGAGTCGTGCCAGTGGATGTCTTCGTCAATGGTCATGAGTGTTGTTGAGACGCCCAACTAGTAGTAGGCGACAGAAGTGTCCAATAAGCTGGACCTATGTCCGATAAGCTGGCATACGCGACAGGCCGAAGCCCTTGCCTGCAGGGTTTTTTCAGGAAAACGGATTTTATGCAGCATATGGGCGAGAGACTGAAACCGGACAGCTTCCCATTGTACTGACGCGTTCATGCAATGGACATTCCGCTGAGAGTCTGCTTTACGGAAATTTTCTGAGCGGCAGCAGTTGGCCAAAATCTCCCGTGAGCCGTTCATCCGCCCCGATTTCGGCTGCTCGACTCGGTCGGGATGGCGCTGTGCCCTCTATAATTCACCCTTTGCCAACACAGGACAGCACCATGGAACACTCGCCCGCCAGCCCCTACCGTGACGACATCGTGATCTCGTGGCCCGAACTCCACCGCGATACGCGTCTGCTCTGCCACCAGTTGGTCGAGAAGGGGCCGTTCAAGGGCATCATCGCGATCGCCCGCGGTGGCCTGATTCCGGCGGCGCTGGTCGCGCGCGAGCTGGAAATCCGCCTGGTCGACACGATCTGCGCGTCCAGCTACGAAGCTGCTGCCGACGACAGCGCGCAGACGATGCGCAAGGAAGTGAAGATCCTCAAGGGGGTCGAGGGCGACGGCGAGGGTTATCTGCTGATCGACGACCTGGTCGATACCGGCAACACCGCCCGTGTCATCCGCAAGCTGCTGCCCAAGGCCTTCTTTGCGACGATCTACGCCAAGCCGCAGGGGCGCGAGGTGGTCGATCTCTGCGTCAAGGAATTCAACCAGGACAAGTGGATCTACTTCCCCTGGGACATCGACTACACCTTCGTCGCTCCGATCAAGAAGAACCGCGGCGCCTGAGCGCCGCCGGCCTCAGCGGTAGCCGCCGGCCGCCCAGGCGGCCAGCTGCTGCCGTTCGGCCTCGCTCATCGCGGTGACGTTGCCGAGCGGCATCGCCTTCAGCTGCACCGTCTGCGTCAGGATGCGCGGGCCGAGGGCGCGGATCTGCGCTGCCGTGTCGAGGACGACGCCGGCCGGTGCCGCCGGCATCAGCGTCGGCGTGGCCGAATGGCAGCCGCTGCAGCGGGCGGTCACGACCGGCTGGATGTCGTTGACGGTCAACGCCGGTTTTTGCCCGTTTTCCACGGTCGACCGTGACACTGGCGCCGGCGCCAGCCAGACGAAGACGGCGGCCAGGATCAGCCCGCCGGCGAGCGGGTATTGCCAGGCGAAGGCGCCCTTGTGGCGCAGGTTGAAGAAATGCCGGATCAGCACCGCGGCGAGCATGATCGCCGCCAGCGCCAGCCACGCATGCGGGTGGTTGTAGGTGAAGGCGTAGTGGTTGGAGATCATGCAGAAGAGCACCGGCAGCGTCAGGTAGTTGTTATGCACGCTGCGCTGCTTGGCCCGCTGGCCGTGGATCGGGTCCGGCGTCTCGCCGCGCTGCATGGCCGCGACGGTGGTTTTCTGGCCGGGAATGATCCAGAAGAAGACGTTGGCGCTCATCGTCGTGGCGATCATCGCGCCGACGTGGAGGAAGGCGGCGCGGCCCGAGAGCAGCTGGCCGAGCGCCCAGGCGACGGCGACCACGAAGATGAAATAGAGGGCGGCGAAGAGGAGCAGGCTGCGCCCCATCAGCAGCCGGCACAGCGCGTCGTACACCAGCCAGCCGCCGGCCAGCGTCGCCAGGCCGATGGCCACCGCCGTCGTCGGCGCCAGGTCGGCCTTGGCCGGATCGACCATGTAGGTCGCCGCCTGCGCGTAGTAGAGCACGCCGAGCAGGAAGAAGCCGGTCAGCCAGGTCGAGTAGGACTCCCACTTGAACCAGTGCAGTTCGTCCGGCAGCTGCTTGGGCGCGACCAGGTATTTCTGCGGGTTGTAGAAACCGCCGCCATGCACCGCCCACAGCTCGCCGCCGACGCCTTTTTCGCGCAGTTCACGGTCGACCGGCGGTTTCAGCGAATTATCCAGCCACACGAAATAGAAGGACGAGCCGATCCAGGCAATGCCGACGATCAGGTGCAGCCAGCGCAGCAGCAGCGAGCCGACGTCGATCAGGTAGGAAAAGTCCATCAGCTGCCCCGGTAGGTCGAGTAGGCCCACGGCGAGACGAGCAGCGGCACGTGGTAGTGGGCGCCGGCGTCGGCGATGCCGAAGCGCAGCGCGACGCGGTCGAGGAAGGGCGGTTCGGGCAGGTCCACGCCGCGCCCGCGGAAGTAGTCGCCGGCGGCGAATTCGATCTCGTAGACGCCGGCGACCAGCGCCGCGTCGGCGAGCAGCGGCCGCTCGCAGCGGCCGTCGGCGTTGGTCGTGCCGGCGAGCAGGGGCTGCCGTGTGTCGCCGTCGATGCGGCTGAGGGTGAAGGCCATGCCGGCGGCGGGCAGGCCGCTGGCGGTGTCGAGTACGTGGGTGGTCAGGCGGCCCATGGGCGTTCTCCGGTAACCGAATGCAGATGCGCCGATTATAGAAAGCTTGCCCGCCGGCGGGCCGTATAAAGGCTATCGCTTTTTGCAGATGTCGGCCGCCGGCGATATACAAAAGCCGAGAAGATGATTATCGTCGGCCGTGGCTTGTCCGCCGCGCCGACAAGTCCGTAAGCTGCGAACCGGATCATCACCGACCATTGCCATGAGCTGCCGCCTTTCTCTCGCCGAACTTTCCCGACTGCCCCGCGACGCCTTCGTCGCCGAGCTCGGCTCCGTCTTCGAACACTCGCCCTGGGTCATGGAAATGGCCTGGCAGCGGCGGCCTTTCGCCGACCGCGACGAACTCCAGGCGCGCCTGGTCGAGACGCTGGCGGTGGCCAGCCGCGAGCAGCAGCTGGCGCTGATCCGGGCGCACCCGGAGCTGGCCGGCAAGGCCGCGGTACGCGGCGAGCTGACCGCCGATTCGGCGCGCGAGCAGGCCGGCGCCGGGCTCGATGCCTGCTCCCCGGAAGAATTCGCGGCGATCCGCGAACTCAACGATGCCTATCGCGAGAAGTTCGGCTGGCCGTTCATCGTCGCCGTCAAGGGGCTCGGTCGCCAGGACATCATCGCAGCCATGCGCCGTCGCCTGGCGCGCACGCCCGACGAGGAATTCGCCGAGGCGCTGGCGCAGGTCGCGCGCATCGCCGGCTTCCGCCTCGATGCGCTGATCGCCGGCTGACTCAGGCGATCGCCCGGCGGGCGACGGCCGCCGACGGCTGGGCGGCGGGTTGGCCGACGCGTTCGCGGATGACGTCGACGATCTGCTCGCGGAACCAGCGACATTCCTCGGCGTGGTGCGAGCGCTCGTGCCAGAGCAGGTAGAAGCGCATCTTGGGAAACTCCAGCGGCGACTCGGCGATGCACAGGTCGGCCACCGAGCAGCAGTATTCGGCGAAGATGCGCGGCGCCGAGAAGATGATGTCGTTCTGCAGCAGCACGTGCGGCACCAGGTTGAAGTAGGGAACGCTGGCGACGACGTTGCGCTTGAGGCGGTCGCGCGCCAGCTGCATGTCGATGACGCCGCGCTGGCCGACGGCGTAGGGCGTCGGCACCAGGTGGTCGGCGTTGAGGTAGTCGTCCTGGGTCATCCGGTGGCCGGCCAGCGGGTGGCTCTTGCGCATCAGGCAGACCACGTCGTCGTCGAACAGCGGCGCCAGGCGCAGGTGTTCCGGCGGCTGCGGCCAGTTGCCGATGACGATGTCGAGCTCGCCCGATTCGAGCGCCCGCGCGTAGTCGTAGTCGGGGCCGAAGGAGTGCAGGACGACCTGGGAATGCGGCGCCAGCTTGCGCATGCGGGCGACGATGGCGCCGATCAGGATCGAGTTGAGGTAGTCGGGCGTGGCGATGTTGAACACCCGCTTCGACTTGAGCGGGTCGAAACGCACCTGCTGCAGGCCGATCATCTCGATCTGGGCGAGGGCGATCTTGACCGGTTCGAGCAGGCTCAGGCCGCGTTCGGTCGGCGTCATGCCGTTGCGGCTGCGCACCAGCAACTGGTCGCCGGTGATGTCGCGCAGGCGGCGCAGGGCGGTGCTCACCGCCGGCTGCGACTGGTTGAGGCGGCGGGCGGCGTTGGAGACGCTGCATTCGGTGAGCAGCGCGTGCAGCACCTGGAGCAGGTGAACGTCGATCGATTCCCAGGAACAGGTCGTGGCCATGCGCTTTTCCTTTGATAAGCCGGACAATATCCAGGCTCTTCAGCAATAAGCGTGCCCTGTTCCCGGCGACGGCCGGGCGCGGCCTGCCGGGCCGGCGGCGAAACCTCATGCACTGTTTGCGCGCATCGCCGGCCGCGCATGCACTGCGACGATGCCGTCGCCTACTGCGTGGCGGCGCGGTCGAGGTCGACGCGGTTCTTCTCGTCGATATACACGCTGGCCGGCCCCGGCCGGCTGCTGGCGAAGCAGCTCAGCTCGACGTTGGCCAGCGGCTTGCCCTTGTGCAGCACCTCGACCGCGCAACGCCCGAAAACCGCTTCGACGGTGGCCAGCAGGTTGCGCGCGTAGGGCGTTTCCAGCTTGCCGTCGAGGATCACGTTGGCGAGCAGGACGCCGTCCGGCTTGAGCACGCGGCGCGTGCTTTCCCAGAACTCGCGGCTGACCAGGTGACCGGGGATCGCGGTATGCGAGCTGAAGACATCGACGACCACGGCGTCGAAGCGCCGCTCGCTGGTGCTGACGTAGCGGCGGGCATCGTCGACGACGAACTCGCCGGCCGCCGGGCGGCGCAGGAAGTGGGTCTCGGCGATGGCGCGGATCGCCGGGTCGATGTCGACGTAGGTGTAGCGGTTGTCCGGATCGTCCTGTGCCAGCGTGAAGCCGCCGGCGCCGAGGACCAGGATGTCGCGGCCGCGGAAAGCCAGCTCGTCGCGCAGGATGGCGCGCAGGTGGGCGATGTAGCGGGTGGTCCTGGGCGGGGTCGAGTCGTCGGTCAGCGAGGCCAGCGACTTGTTGATCCAGAAGGCGCGCGGCGCCTGGTAGCCGTCGCGGGCGACCGGTTCGACGCGGTATTCGGCGTAGGCGGTGTCGAATGTTGCGGTCGACGGCAGGTTGACCGCAAAAACCGGCAGCAGCGCCCCGGCCGCAAGTAATGCCGTGCGCCCGGGGCGTTCGGCGAGCAGCGGCAAGGCGGCGAGCAGCGTCGCCGCAACCAGGATCACCGCCGCCGACACGCCCAGCCACTGCATCACGCCGAGCGACAGGCCGAGCGCACCGAGGAAGGAACCGAGCGTCGACCAGTAGAGCGCCAGCCCGCTCGCCTCGCCGGTGCGCTGGGCGGCGACCAGGTTGGTCAGGATCGGTACCGTCTGGCCGAGCAGCCAGGCGATCGGGCAGAGCACGCCGCCGACGAAGGCGAGGTAGGCAACGCCGGTCGGCAAGCTGGCGAACAGCGCATCGACCGCCGGCGCCGACAGGCCGATCCCGGCGAGCAGCCCGGCGGCGAGGAAATTGCGCCCGACCCGGGGGCGGAACTCGCCGGCGACGCGGCCGCCGGCGGCGTAGCCAAGGGCCAGCGCGAGCAGGAAGAGGGCGATGGTTGGCGCCGTGACGACGATGGCGCTGCCGACATGCGGCAGCAGCCGGCGCAGCGCCAGGATCTCGGCGCCGAGCGAGGAGAAGCCTTCGATGAAGACGATCAGGGTGATCAGGCGCCGGGACATGGCGCCGGATTCTACCGGATGCCCGCGCTCACACCGCCAGCGCCTCGCGCACCCCGTCCTGCGGCATGGTTTCGCCGCGCCCGTGCATGATGAACTCGCCGCGTTCCATCAGCAGGTACTGGTCGGCCAGCGACTCGGCGAAGTCGTAGTACTGCTCGACCAGCAGGATGGCCATTTCGCCGGTCTGCGCGAGCAGGCGGATGGCGCGCTCGATGTCCTTGATGATCGACGGCTGGATGCCTTCGGTCGGCTCGTCGAGGATCAGCAGCGACGGCCCCATCGCCAGCGCCCGGCCGATCGCCAGCTGCTGCTGCTGGCCGCCGGAAAGGTCGCCGCCGCGCCGGTGCAGCATCTGCCTGAGGACCGGGAACATCTCGAAGATGCGCTCGGGAATCTTCGTGCCGCCCGGCTTGGTCGCCAGCCCCATCAGCAGGTTTTCCTCGACCGTCAGCCGCGGGAAGATCTCGCGGCCCTGCGGCACGTAGCCGATGCCGGCCTTGACGCGCTCGTGCGGCGGCAGGTGGGTGATCGGCCTGCCGTCGAAAGTGACGCTGCCTTCCTTGGTCTTGACCAGGCCCATCAGCGATTTGAGCAGGGTCGTCTTGCCGACGCCGTTGCGCCCGAGCAGGGTGGTGACTTCGCCCTTCTGCAGCTCGAAACTGAGCCCGCGCAGGATGTGGGAGCCGCCGTAGGCTTGGTGGAGGTTATCGACTTTGAGCATGTTCGGGGCTCCTGGTTATTGGGCGATGTTGTGTTGTTGAACCGCTGGCTTTTGTGAACCGCCGGTTTTCGGGGTCCCCCTGAGAGGCGCTGAGCAACGCAGGCGGTCCGGGGGAAGTCGGCTGGCGTTGTCCGAGCCGCGCAGCGGCGAGTTTAGCCAGCCGCCCGGAGCGTCGAGTAGCGCAAGGGACCCCGCGTAGCGGGGCGCCGACCTGGGGGTGGCTTTTTCTTTGGCTACTTTCTTTTTTCCAAAAAAAAGAAAGTATGCCCGCGCGTCAGGCGCGGAAACCGGCGCCTCAAAAACCAAAGCCACCCGCCCGCGCAGCGCGATAGAACAAGCCTCAGCGCCCAAGATAAACCTCAATCACCCGCTGATCATTCTGCACGGTAGCCAGGTCACCCTCGGCCAGCACCGAGCCTTCATGCAGCACGGTGACCTTGCCGCCGAGCTTCTCGACGAAGGCCATGTCGTGCTCGACGACGACCAGCGAATGCTTGCCGGCGAGCGAAACGAACAGCTCCGCCGTGCGCATCGTCTCGTCGTCGGTCATGCCGGCAACCGGTTCGTCGAGCAGCAGCAGTTTCGGTTCCTGCATCAGCAGCATGCCGATTTCCAGCCACTGCTTCTGCCCGTGCGACAAGAGACCGGCCGGGCGGTCGGCTTCGCCGTCGAGGCGGATCAGTTTCAGGGTGTCGGCGATGCGGTCGCGGTCGTCGCCGGAGAGCCAGGCGAGCAGGCTCTTCCACACGCGCTTGTCGGTCTTCATCGCCAGTTCGAGGTTCTCGAAGGCGGTGTGCTGCTCGAAGATGGTCGGTTTCTGGAACTTGCGGCCGATGCCGACGTGGGCGATTTCCGGTTCGGTCAGGCGGGTCAGGTCGATGGTCTGGCCGAAGAAGGCCTTGCCCGAGTCGGGCCGGGTCTTGCCGGTGATGACGTCCATCATCGTCGTCTTGCCGGCGCCGTTCGGGCCGATGATGCAGCGCAGTTCGCCGGCGTCGATGGCCAGGTTGAGGTTGTTCAGCGCCTTGAAGCCGTCGAAGCTGACGGTGATGTCTTCGAGGTAGAGCGCGACGCCGTGCGACAGGTCGAGCTCGCCGGTGACCAGGTGGCCGAGCTGGGTGGCGCTGTCGCCGCCGTCCGGGCCGTCGTGGGGGTGGGAGGCAAACAGGGCGTTCATGCCGGGGCTCCTTTGCGTGCCATGAGTTTTTTCCACAGGCCGACCAGCCCCTGCGGCAGCAGCAGGGTGACGACGATGAACAGCAGGCCAAGGAAGAACAGCCAGTATTCGGGGAAGCTGACGGTAAACCAGCTTTTTGCCAGGTTGACCGTGAATGCCCCGATGACCGGGCCGATCAGCGTGCCGCGCCCGCCGACGGCGACCCAGATGGCGATCTCGATCGAGTTGGCGGCGCTCATTTCCGACGGGTTGATGATGCCGACCTGCGGCACGTAGAGCGCGCCGGCGATGCCGCAGAGCACGGCGGAAATCACCCAGATGGTCAGCTTGTACCAGAGCGGGTTGTAGCCGATGAACATGACCCGGGATTCGGCGTCGCGGATCGCGGTGAGCACCCGGCCGAACTTCGACTTGACCAGCCAGGCGGCGAAGACCAGCGTCGCAGCCAGCGCGATGGCGGTCAGGCCGAACAGCACCAGCCGGGTTTCCGGGGCGGTGATCGGATAACCGAGGATGCGCTTGAAGTCGGTGAAGCCGTTGTTGCCGCCGAAGCCGGTTTCGTTGCGGAAGAAGAGCAGCATCGCGGCGTAGGTCAGCGCCTGGGTGATGATCGAGAAATAGACGCCCTTGATCCGCGAGCGGAAGGCGAAGTAGCCGAAGACGAAGGCGACCACGGCCGGCAGCGCGACGACCAGGAAGGCGGCCCAGCCGAAGCTGTCGCTGCCGAGCCAGAACCAGGGCAGCTCCTTCCAGTCGAGGAAGACCATGAAGTCGGGCAGGTCGGCGCCGTAGCTGCCGTCGCGGCCGATCTGGCGCATCAGGTACATGCCGAAGGCGTAGCCGCCGAGTGCGAAGAACAGCCCGTGGCCGAGCGAGAGGATGCCGCCGTAGCCCCAGATCAGGTCCATGGCGACGGCAACCAGCGCGTAGCACATGATCTTGCCGATCAGCGTGATCGCGTAGGCCGAGACGTGGAAGACGCTCTCCGGCGGCAGCGCTAGGTTGAGCACGGGGACGACGACCAGCGCCAGGGCGAGGAAGACGGCGAGCGCGATCCAGGCCTTGCGGTCGAGCGCGGCGAAGACGCGCAGGGTCAGCGGCACGCGGCCGGAAGCGGGCAGGGGAAGCACGGAAGAAGTGGCAGACATGCGTCGCTCCTTACTGGTCGGCAAAGCGGCCCTTGAGGGCGAAAATGCCCTGCGGACGCTTCTGGATGAAGATGATGATGGCGACGAGGATCATGATCTTGGCGATCACCGCCCCGGCCCAGCCTTCGAGCAGCTTGCTGAAGATGCCCAGGCCGAGGGCGGCCCAGACTGCGCCGGCCAGTTGGCCAACGCCGCCGACGACGACGACCATGAAGGAATCGACGATGTAGCCCTGGCCCATGTCCGGGCCGACGTTGGAAATCTGGGAGAGCGCGACGCCGCCGAGGCCGGCGATGCCGGCGCCGAGCGCGAAGGCCATGGTGTCGATGCGCGCGGTCGGCACACCGACGCAGCCCGCCATCGCCCGGTTCTGCGTGACGGCGCGGACGAACATGCCGAGTCGCGTCTTGTTCATCAGCACCCAGACCAGAAACAGCACGAACAGCGCGAAGCCGATGATGATCACGCGGTTCCACGGCAGGATCAGGTTGGGCAGCAGTTCGACGCCGCCCGACATCCAGCTCGGGTTGGCGACCTCGACGTTCTGCGCGCCGAACAGCACGCGCGCCGCCTGGATCAGGATCAGCGACAGGCCCCAGGTGGCGAGCAGGGTTTCCAGCGTGCGTCCGTACAGCCAGCGGATCACCGTGCGTTCCATGAGCACGCCGACGGCGGCGGCGGCAAAGAAGGCGACCGGGATCGCCGCCGGCAGGTACCAGTCCACATGGTCGGGAAAATAAGCGCGGAACAGGCTCTGCATTGCGTAGGCCGAGTAGGCGCCGATCATCAGCAGTTCGCCGTGGGCCATGTTGATGATGCCCATGACGCCGTAGGTGATGGCCAGGCCGAGCGCCGCCAGCAGCAGGATGGAACCGAGCGAGAGGCCGGAGAAGATGCCGGCCAGCGTGTCCATCCAGGCCAGGCTGCGCTCGATCGACTTGAGCGCGAGGACGGCGGCGTCGCGCACCGCCCGGTCGCTTTCGCGGCTGGCGTCGGTGAGCGGCAGGAGCAGGCTCTTGACCGCCGGCGAGGCGGCGTCGGCGAGGGTGCGCACGGCGGCCAGGCGGACGGCCGGGTCGGCGTCCTGGAGCGTTGCCTGGGCGTGCGCCAGGGCGAGCAGCGGCCTGATCTCGCCGTCGCTTTCCTGATCGCGCGCCTTGGCCAGCACGCCGGCCAGCTCGGCGCCGACCTGGCTCTGCAGTTCGCGGGCGGCGGCCAGGCGGACGGCGCGGTCGGCATCGAACAGTTTGAGCGCGGCCAGTGCGTTGGCCAGTTCTCCGCGCAAACGGTTGTTGACCGTGACCGAGTCGGCGCCTTCCGGCAGTTCCGCCGGTGCGCCGCTGAGCGCATCGACGTGGCCGTCGCCGGTGAACACGAAGAGGCGGTCGCCGGCAACGAACAGGCTGTCGTCGGCCATCGCCTGCAGCAGCGTTGCCGTGCCCGGCTCGGCGGCAGCCGCCAGTTGCTGGATGGCGGCGATCTTGTCGGAATTGTCGTCGGCCGCCAGCTGGCGCACCAGCGCCGGGTCCGGCGCGGCCAGGGCGCCCAGGCAGAAAACCGAGAGCAGCAGGGAAAAGAGGGTTTTTTTCATCGGGTCCGTCCGCAATTTGTGCAGTGCAGCGACAGATTACGGAGCGGCCCCGATACGGGGAATACGACGAATTGCGTAGGGCCGGCGGCGGACCGCCGGCCCGGTCTTTCAGCGCTGGCGTGTCTGGCGCAGCGAGAGGATCACCGAGGTGCCGATGATCGCGGCGACAACGCCGAGCGAGAACAGGACGGGGATCTTGTAGATGTCGATGAGCAGCATCTTGACGCCGATGAAGATGAGCACCATCGACAGGCCGTACTTGAGCAGCGCGAAGCGGTCGGCCATGTCGGCGAGCAGGAAGTACATCGCGCGCAGGCCGAGGATGGCGAAGATGTTCGAGGTCAGCACGATGAACGGGTCGGTGGTGATCGCGAAGATCGCCGGGATCGAGTCGACGGCGAAGATGATGTCGGAGAACTCGACCAGCACCAGCACCAGGAACAGCGGCGTGACGTAGCGGACGAGCTTGCCGCCTTCCTCGCGGAAGACGACGAAGCGTTCGCCGTCGAGGCTGTCGGTGACCTTGAGATGGCCGCGCAGCCAGCGCAGCAGCGGGTTGCTGGCGAGGTCGGGCTCCTGGTCGGCGAACCACCACATCTTGATCCCGGTGATCAGCAGGAAGGCGCCGAAGACGTAGAGCAGCCAGTGGAACTGGGTGATCAGCCAGACCCCGGCGAAGATCATCACCGTGCGCAGCACGATGGCGCCGAGCACGCCGTAGATCAGCACGCGCTTCTGCAACTCCATCGGGATGGCGAAGAAGTTGAACAGCATCAGCCAGACGAACAGGTTGTCGACCGCCAGCGATTTCTCGATCAGGTAGCCGGTGACGAATTCGAGCGCCTTCTGGTCGGCGACGGCGCGCCCGGCGGTGTGGTCGAGGTAGGCCCAGAGACCGGCCGCGAAGAGCGCCGAGACGGTGATCCAGATCACCGTCCAGATGCCGGCCTCGCGCACCGAGACGCGGTGCTGCTTGCCGCCGCCGACGACGAACAGGTCGATCGCCAGCATGGCCAGCACGACGCCGAAAAAGGTGGCCCACAGGCCCCAGCTACCGACAGTTTCCAAGATTTTCTCCAGCGATTGGTGGCGGCCGGGCGGCCGCAGCGGAACGACGCCGAGAATAGGAGGCGGCCACTGGCCGGTCAATGCGCCGGCCCTCGGAAAAGCCGAGGGGTGCTTCCGCTAAAACCGCAGCCGCGGCGTCGTTCAGTGCTTGCCGCGCAGCCTGGCCCAGAGGTGGTGCAGGCCGACCAGCAGCAGGCCGACGACGACGCCGATGGCGATGTCGGCGAGCAGCGCCAGCGCCCAGTGGCCGACCTCGAGGTGCACCAGGTGGCCGAGGATGCCGCCGGCGACGGCGAACATCGCGACCATGCCGACCGGACCGAGCACCTTGAGCACGACCGGCGCCGCGTTGGCCAGCGCCAGGCCGAGGCGGCGCCGCCAGCCGGGGCCCGAGCGGGCCAGTGCCAGGCCCATGTCGTCGAGGCGGATGATCAGGCCGATCAGGCCATAGACGCCGACCGTCATGACCACACCGATCACCGCCAGCACCGCGATCTTGTACGACAGCGGCGCGTCGCCGGCGGCGGCGAGCGAGATCACCAGCATCTCGAAGCTGAGCACGATGTCGGTCTTGATCGCGCCGCGCACCTTCTCGTCCTCGCTCATCGGCACTTCCTCGACGCTCGCCTCGGCGTCGTGGAAGTGGTCGAGCAGGCCTTCGCCGCCTTCGAAGGCGAGGTAGAGCGCGCCCAGCGCCAGGGCGACGGTGATCGCCTGCGGCAGGAAGTAGCCGACGATCAGCAGCAGCGCCGCCAGCCACACCTTGTTCACCGCGCTGCCCTTGGTGATCCGCCACAGGGCGGGCAGTTCGCGGTTGGGCGAGACGCCGGCGACCTGGCCGGCCCCGACCGCGAGGTCATCGCCGGCGACGCCGGCGGTCTTGACCGCGGCCTTGCCGGTCAGCGTGGCGATGTCGTCGGCGGCGGCGGAGAGCTTGACGCTCTGCGCGGCGAGGTCGTCGGCCGCGCTGGCGGCAAGCTTGCTGACGTCGCGCAGCAGCGCGAAAAATGCGGAGGTGGCCATCGCTTGGAGGTTCCGGTCGGTCGAAAGGGCGCCAGTATACCGGCTGGATAGCCATTGCGGCCGGCCCTTGCCGGTGCGCCAGCCGCTATACTGCGGCTTCCGCATTTTTGCCCGAAATCCGATGTTGACCCTGGAACAGTGCTCCGGCTTCCTTGTTGCCGCCATGTTGATCACTGCCGCGCCCGGCCCCGACAACCTGATGGTGCTGAGCATGGGCGTGTCGCGCGGGCGTCGCCAGGGCATCGTCTTCGGCCTCGGCTGCGCGCTCGGTTGCCTCAGCCACACGCTGCTCGCGGTGCTCGGCGTCAGCGCGCTGATCGCCGCCTCGCCGCAGGCGTTCACGCTGCTCAAGGTGGGCGGCGGCCTGTACCTGGTCTGGCTCGGCATCGGCGCCCTGCGCAGTGCCGCCGGCGTCGCCCCGGGGCGCGCCGCTGCCGCCGGTTCGCTGCGCCAGCTGTTCCTCAAGGGCGTCTTCGCCAACGCGATCAATCCGAAGGTGGTGCTCTTCTTCCTCTCCTTCCTGCCCCAATTCGTCGTTGCCGAACGCGGCGACGTCGGCGGCCAGCTGGCCCTGCTCGGCATCCTGTTCACCGCCCAGGCGGCACTGCTCTTCGGGCTGCTCGGCTATTTTTCCGGCAGCATCGGCCAGTGGCTGAACCGGCGCCCGCGCGCCGGCGTCGTCCTCGACCGCATCGCCGGTACCGTCTTCATTGCCCTCGGCCTGCGCCTGATCGTCGAGCGCGGCTGAACCTTTCGTTTCCAGGAGTCGTCATGCAGGATTGTCTGCCCGCCATCGAAATCGAACACGGCAAGCAGCCGCCCAGCCACAGCGTCATCTGGCTGCACGGCCTGGGCGCAGACGGCTCGGATTTCGTCCCGGTGGTGCCCGAACTCGGCCTGCCCGAGGCCGCCGGCGTCCGTTTCATCTTCCCGCATGCGCCGGCGATCCCGGTGACCTGCAACGGCGGCTGGGTGATGCCGGCCTGGTACGACATCCTGACGCTGTCGCCGGGCGAGCGGCGGATCGACGAGGCCGGCCTGCTCGCCTCGCGGGCGGCGCTGCGCCGCCTGATCGAGCGCGAGAACGCGCGCGGCATTCCCTGCGCGCGCATCTTCGTCGCCGGCTTTTCGCAGGGCGGCGCCGTCGCCTACCTCGGCGCGCTGACGCATCCGCAGGCACTGGCCGGGGTCATCGCGCTGTCCACCTACATCCCGTCGGCGGCGCTGCTGACCCGCGAGGTCGCCCCGGCCAACCGCAGCATTCCGGTGTTCGCCGCCCATGGCAGTGGTGACGACGTCGTCTCGCCCCTGCTCGGCGAACAGGCCCGCGACCTGCTGCGCGGCGAAGGCTATGCCGTCGACTGGCGCGAGTACCCGATGGCGCACAGCGTCTGCCTCGAGGAAATCGCCGACATCGGCGGCTGGCTGCGGGACCGCCTGGCATGAGCGGGGCCCGCGTCAGCCGCGCCGACCTGGCCGAGGACCTGCCGCCCTATCCGGGCCTCGATCTCGACCGGATCACCCTGGTCGAGGGCGAGGCGGCGCTCGCCGCTGCCGCCGAAGCCTTGCGCGCGGCGCCGGTGATCGGCTTCGACAGCGAGTCGAAACCGACCTTCCGCAAGGGCGAGGAATCGACCGGGCCGCACCTGATCCAGCTTGCCACCGACGACCACGCCTGGCTGTTCCAGGTCGCCAATGCCGCCGCCCATCCGCTGCTGCGCGAAATCCTCGAGGCCCCGGACCGGCTCAAGGTCGGTTTCGGCCTCGGCAACGACCGCAGCGCGCTCAAGCGCCGCCTCGACATCGTCCCGCAGAACCTGCTCGACCTCGGCGAGACGCTGCGCAGTGCCGAGCATCGCGGCACCGTCGGCGCCAAGGTGGCGGTCGCCCACTTCTTCGGGCAACGGCTGCTCAAGTCGAAGAAGACCGGCACCAGCAACTGGGCGGCGCGCCGGCTCGACGAGCGCCAGTTGCGCTACGCCGCCAACGACGCCCATGTGGCGTTGCGTCTCTACCATGCCTGGCTGGCCAGGCGCGCACCGGCCGCTTGACCGGACCCTGGAAAAAACCATGGCCGACATCCTCTCGCCGCTCGAGATCCGCGTTCTCGGCACCCTGCTGGAAAAGCAGCGGACCGTTCCCGATACCTACCCGCTGTCGCTCAATGCGCTGGCGGCCGGCTGCAACCAGAAGACCAGCCGCCAGCCGGTGATCGACGCCGCGGAAGACGAGATCCTGGCCGCCCTCGATGCACTCGAGGCCGGCGGTTTCGTGCATCAGGTCAGCGGCGGGCGGGTGGTCCGCTTTGCCCACGACGTCGAGAAACGCCTGGGCATTCCCGGGCAGTCGGCGGCGCTGCTGGCCGTGCTGATGCTGCGCGGTCCGCAGACGGCCGGCGAGTTGCGGCTCAATTGCGAGCGCCTGCACCGCTTTGCCGATATTTCCTCGGTCGAGGCCTTTCTCGAGGAACTGGCGGGGCGCGCGCAAGGGGCGCTGGTCGTCGAGCTGCCGCGCCTGCCCGGCGCCCGCGAGAAGCGCTGGGCGCATTGCCTGGGGGCCTTGCCGGAAGCCGCCGGCAACCAGCCTGCCGACGAGACGCTGGCGCTCAGGGTGGCGCGTCTCGAGGCCGAGGTGGCGGACTTGCGGGCGCAGCTCGCCAGCTTGCTCACCGGGCGCTGAGCGCCGGCCGTACCCGGCGCGGTCAACGAAAAACGGGGCCGCAGCCCCGTTGACCGTCAAATCGTGCCGGCTTACTTGCCTTCCGGCTCGTCCTTCTTCTTGTCGTTGCCCGGGATGTACGGCGACCACGGCGCGGCCTTGACCGGGCCCTTGGTCTTCCAGACGACGTTGAACTGGCCGTCGCCCTTCACTTCGCCGATGAACACCGGCTTGTGCAGGTGGTGGTTCTTTTCGTCCATCTTGACCGTGAAGCCCGACGGCGCCTTGAAGGTCTGGCCGGCCATCGCCGCGATGACCTTGTCGGTGTCGGTGGACTTGGCCTTCTCGACCGCCTGCGCCCACATGTGGATGCCGATGTAGGTGGCTTCCATCGGGTCGTTGGTGACCACCGTCTTGGCGTTCGGCAGCTTCTGCTTGACCGCCCAGTCCTGGTACATCTTGATGAACTTGCTGTTCTCGGCGTTCTTCAGCGACTGGAAGTAGTTCCAGGCGGCCAGGTGGCCGACCAGCGGCTTGGTATCGACGCCGCGCAGTTCTTCCTCGCCGACCGAGAAAGCGACGACCGGGACGTCGGTGGCTTTCAGGCCGGCGTTGCCCAGTTCCTTGTAGAAGGGCACGTTGGAGTCGCCGTTGATGGTCGACACGACGGCGGTCTTCTTGCCTTCGGAGGCGAACTTCTTGATCTTGGCGATGATCGTCTGGTAATCGCTGTGGCCGAACGGGGTGTACTCTTCCATGATGTCGGCGTCGGCAACGCCCTTGGACTTCAGGAAGGCGCGCAGGATCTTGTTGGTGGTGCGCGGATAGACGTAGTCGGTGCCGAGCAGCACGAAGCGCTTGGCTTCGCCGCCGTCCTTGGACATCAGGTACTCGACCGCCGGGATGGCTTGCTGGTTGGGCGCGGCGCCGGTGTAGAAGACGTTCTTCTCGAGTTCCTCGCCTTCGTACTGGACCGGGTAGAAGAGCAGGCCGTTGAGTTCCTTGTACACCGGCAGGACCGACTTGCGCGACACCGAGGTCCAGCAGCCGAAAGTCACGGCGACCTTGTCCTGGGTCAGCAGCTGGCGGGCCTTTTCGGCGAACAGCGGCCAGTTCGAGGCCGGATCGACGACCACCGGCTCGAGCTTCTTGCCGAGCACGCCGCCCTTCTTGTTGATTTCCTCGATGGTCATCAGCGCCGTTTCCTTGAGCGCCGTTTCGGAAATCGCCATGGTGCCGGACAGCGAGTGCAGGATGCCGACCTTGATCGTGTCGGCGGCGTGGGCGGCCATGCCGATCGACGACAGGGCGGCGGCGAGGACGGTGGCCTTGATGAAGCTGCGACGAGTGCTCATGAAAACTCCTTGATCTGATGGACTGACGTTTCGGGAAAAGCGTTTGCTGCAGTGCAACGTCAGATTAAGGAGGGCAGGCGTCGGGGCAAATACGTCAGATTGCGTACGGGGTACGCAGGCCGGTTCGGACCGGCGCAAAGGGGCTCAGTCCTGGTTCTTTTCGAGGACGGCGAGCAGTTTCAGCGCCCGTTCGCGGTTCCGGGCGATGGCCGCGGCGCGTTCCTCGACGTTGGCCGCTTCGGCGCGGCTGGCCTCGATCAGCGCCTGCTGCGGCGTCAGGCCGCCGAGCGCGGCGTTGAGCATGCGTTCGAGTTCGGGATCGTGTTCGGACATCAGGGTCTCCGGCGTCGGACAAGAAAAAGGCCCCGCGGGTCGCGCGGGGCCTCGCTTGCGGCGGTCGCCGGGGCTTACTTCTTGCCCTGGTTCAGCGCCGAGGCGATGTTCTTCTGCGCGGTTTCGGTGAATTGCTTGGCGACGGCGTTCATGTTGCCGAAGGCCGAGTTGGCGGCAGCGATCGCGCTCTGGACGGCGGCGACGGCACCTTCGGAACCGGCCGGAGCCGACTTGGCGGCGAGGTCAACCAGACCGGCGACCGACTTCTGGAATTCGCCGAACTGGGCTTCGACCATCTTGGCCAGTTCCTGCTGGGTCTGGCTGGAGATTTCGTAGACCGAACGCGAGTAGGCGACAGCCTTCTCGATGGCCGGCTGGGCCAGCGCCTTCTGGGCGGCCAGGGCGGCTTGCGGGTCCTTGGCTTCGATCACGGTCTTGACGCCGGCGGCGGTGTCTTCGATCGCGGCGCGGGCGGTGTTCAGGTTCAGCGCGGCAATGCGCTCGGCCGAGGCGAGGGCGGTGTTGGCGACCGACAGCAGGGAATCAACGGTGGCCTTGTTGGCGGCGGCGAAGTGTTCGGTATTGATGGACATTGCTGTCTCCTGAGTGATGAGTTTGCGATAGGTTCCGGCGCAGTATAACCATTTTTGTGCGGTGCAGCAATTCCTTTGCCATTTTCCGCAAGTCCCGGCGCAGCGGGAACTCTGCGACAATTGCGCCATCCGATCGCTGACGGTCAACCCGCTTTCCAAGGAAAAAACCATGTACGACCTGTATCTCGGCAACAAGAACTACTCCTCGTGGTCGCTGCGTCCCTGGCTGCTGCTCAAGCACTTCGCCATTCCCTTCCGCGAGCACATGGTCTCGGTCGCCGGCCGCGACTACAACCCGGCGCTCAAGCCGATCGCCGGCAACGCCCGCGTGCCCTGTCTGCACGTCGACGGCTTCCAGGTCTGGGACAGCCTGGCGATCGCCGAGTACCTGGCCGAAAGCCATCCGGCGATGTGGCCGGCCGACGCCCGCGCCCGGGCCCGGGCGCGCAGCGTCTGCGCCGAGATGCATTCGGGCTTCATGAACCTGCGCAAGGCGATGCCGATGAACCTCAAGCTGCAACTCAAGGGCAAGCCGGCCAGCCCGGAAGTGCAGCGCGACATCGAGCGCATCGTCGAGATCTGGAGCGAAGCCCGCGGCCAGTTTGCCGGCGACGCCGGACCCTGGCTGTTCGGCGCCTTCTCGGTCGCCGACGCGATGTTCGCCCCGGTGGCCTGCCGCTTCCACACCTACAACGTCGCCCTGCCGCCGGTTGCCGCCGCCTGGTGCGAGGCCATCCTGGCCCATCCGGCGCTGCGCGAGTGGACCGCGGCGGCGCTTGCCGAAAGCGAGGCGCACGCCCATTACGACGGCCTGGCCGCGGAGTACGGCGGCGCCCGTTGAGCCGCGTTGACGGTCGACCCGGTTTTTGCCCGGATTTTGCGGTCGACCGCAAAATAGCGACGATTTCCGTGCCGTCACGGAATTTTTTCGCCTTGCTTCACCCTTTGTCGATAATGGGTGTTACATTTTTGTCAAATTTGCCCATTATTGACGATCATGCTGCCCCGCGTGCTGCCCCGTTCGTTCCGCAATCTCCTGGTCACCATCTTCGGCCTGCTGACGCTGCTGGTCAGCCTGCCGCTGTACCTCTACAGCAGCAGCGTCCATCGCCAGCAGTTGCTGGTCGATCGCCAGGAAAACCTGCAGTCGCTGGCGATGGCGACGGCGGCGGTGCTCGCCGAGAACCTCGTCGAGCGGCGTCGCGAGATCGAACTGCTGGCGCAGACGACGGCCTTCCGCAACGAGCCTTTCAGCAGCCCGAACATCAGCGCCGGCCTCGAGCGGCTGAAGCGCTCCTACCAGCATTATTCGTGGATCGGCCTGACCGACACCACTGGGCGCATCCGCGCCGCCACCGGCGGCCAGCTGGTCGGCGTCGATGCCGCGGCGCGGCCGTGGTTCGAGCACGGTCGCCAGGGCGCCCATGTCGGCGACCTGCACGAGGCGAAGCTGCTGGCCAAGCTGTTCAGCTCGGACTATCCCGGCCAGGTCGTCCGCTTCATCGATTTCGCCTCGCCGGTCCATGACGCCGAAGGCAATCTGCGCGGCGTGCTCTCGGCGCACGCCCACTGGCGCTGGGCCGGCTACGTGCTGGCCGCAGTGGTGCCGGCGAGCGCCGCACGCGAGTCGATCGAGGTCTTCATCGTCAGCCGCGACAACCAGATCATTCATCCCGAGCAGGGCGTCGTCGATCCCCGGGTGCCGGACAGCGACGACCTGGTCGCCCATGTCTTCCAGGACTGGGGCGGCAGCCAGCCCTACCTGACGGCGGCGCACGCGGTGTCCGAGCCGAGCGGCGACACGCTCGGCTGGCGCATCGTCGTCCGCCAGCCGCGCGACGTCGTGCTCGCCGAGGTGCGCGGCCTGCAGCGCATGATCTTCGTCACCAGCACCGCCGCCGGCCTGCTCTTCCTGGCGCTCGCCTGGATCGTCGCCGCCCGCGTCAGCCAGCCGCTCGCCCGGCTGACCGAACTGGCGCGCCGCGTCGAAGGCGGTGAAAGCGGTGTCGATTTCGACGTCAAGGCGCACAGCCGCGAGCTGCAAGTCTTGTCGCAGGCGCTCGGCAGCATGGCGCAGACGCTGACCGAGCAGAAGGCGGCGTTGCTCGCCGCCAACCACGAACTCGAGGACAAGGTCGCCGAACGCACTGCCGAACTCAGCCGGCTCAACGCCGAACTGCAGTCGCTGGCGCGCACCGACGCGCTCACCGGGCTGGCCAACCGGATGCACGCCAACGAAAGGCTGACCGGGGAATTCGGCCGCTATCGCCGGACCGGCACCGGCTATGCGCTGCTGGTGATGGACATCGATCACTTCAAGCGGGTCAACGATACCTGGGGTCATCCGGCCGGCGACGCCGTGCTGCGCCATGTCGCCGCGGTGCTGCGGGCGACGCTGCGCACCACCGATTTCATCGGCCGCATCGGCGGCGAGGAGTTCCTGGTCATCCTGCCGGCGACCGAACTCGAGCAGGCAGTCAGCGTCGCCGAGAAGCTGCGCGCCGCCGTCGAGGGCGCGCCGGTCGAGCCGGTCGGCCGGGTCACGCTGAGCATCGGCGTGCACGCACCGACGCCCGCCGACGCGGACGAGGACAAGGCGCTGCACGACGCCGACCAGCGCCTCTACGCGGCCAAGGCCGGCGGCCGCAACCGGGTTGTCTGGCAGCTCGCCGACTGAGGCCGCTGGCGCAAGAATCGGATTGCCGGGCCGGCGGCGGCCGGCTATCTTGGCCGGCATGACTTGCCTGCCGAGAGATTCCCATGGCTGATCACTACGCCCTGGTCGCCCACGCCATCGCCTACCTGCGCGCCAACGCCGCCCGCCAGCCGGGGCTCGACGAGGTGGCGGCGGCGGTGCACCTGAGCCCGACCCATCTGCAGCGGGTGTTTTCGGAGTGGGCCGGGATTTCGCCCAAGCGCTTCCTCCAGCACCTGACCAAGGCGGCACTGCTGCAGCGCCTGGCCGACACCCGCGACAACCTCGAGCTGGCCGACGCGGTCGGCCTGAGCAGCGGCAGCCGGGTGCACGACCTGGTCGTCAGCTGCGAGGCGATGACCCCGGGCGAATTGCGCAGCGGCGCGGCCGGGCTGGCCATCACCTGCGGTTTCGCGGCGTCGCCGTTCGGCGCCGTGCTGACCGCGTGGACGGCGCGCGGCGTCTGCCATTTCGCCTTCTGCACCGGGCCGGCCGCGGCGATGCTCGACGAACTGCGCGGGCGCTGGCCGCTGGCCTGCCTGAGCCGCGACGACGCCGCCGCCCAGACGCTGCTGCAACGCATCTTCCCGGCGACGCCGGAACCCGGCCGGGTGCATCTGCTGCTGCGCGGGACCAATTTCCAGATCAAGGTCTGGGAAGCGCTGATCGGCATCGCACCGGGCAGCGTCCTCAGCTATCGCCAGCTTGCCGGACGCATCGGCGCGCCGCGGGCCCAGCGCGCGGTCGGCAGCGCGCTGGCGGCCAACCACATCGGCCTGCTCATTCCCTGCCACCGGATCATCCGCGAAGGCGGCGAGGTCGGCAGCTACCGCTGGGGCAGCGAGCGCAAGCTGGCGCTGCTCGCCTGGGAAGCGGCGCGGCGCCCATGAAAAACGGGGGCCGCGGCCCCCGTCGTCGATTTCGGCTCAGCGGCCGAGGAGCAGCGCCCGGCGCCGCTCGGCCTCGGCTTCCGGGTCGTTGAAGGGCAGCTCCGCCGCCGCCGCGAAATCGGCGTCGCGGTTGCGGTCGAAGGCCCAGGCGCAGATGCCGAGGAAGGCGAAGAAGGCGACCAGCGTGAACAGCGGCGCGAAGAATCCGGCGTCCATGGCGGGCCTCAGTGGTGACCGGCGGCGGCGACGACCGGCACCGGCGCGACCTTGCCGGCGGCGATGGTGCGGAACATGTTCCAGGCCATCAGCAGCATGCCGGAGAGGAAGAAGACGCCGCCCAGCCAGCGGATCGCCCAGAACGGGTAGGAACCCTTGACGCCTTCGACGAAGCTGTAGGCCAGCGTGCCGTCGGCGTTGATCGCGCGCCACATCAGCCCCTGCATGACCCCGGCGATCCACATCGAGGCGATGTAGAGGACGGTGCCGATGGTCGCCAGCCAGAAATGCACGGTGACCATGCCCGGCGCGTACATCTCGCTGCGGCCGAAGAGGCGCGGCAGCAGGAAGTAGATCGAGCCGATCGAGACCATCGCCACCCAGCCGAGCGCGCCGGAATGAACGTGGCCGACGGTCCAGTCGGTGTAGTGCGACAGCGCGTTGACCGACTTGATCGCCATCATCGGGCCTTCGAAGGTGGACATCCCGTAGAACGACAGCGAGGTGACCAGGAACTTCAGGATCGGGTCGTCGCGCAGTTTGTGCCAGGCGCCGGACAGCGTCATGATGCCGTTGATCATGCCACCCCACGACGGCGCCAGCAGGATCAGCGAGAAGACCATGCCGACCGACTGCGTCCAGTCGGGCAGCGCGGTGTAGTGCAGGTGGTGCGGGCCGGCCCACATGTAGGTGAAGATCAGCGCCCAGAAGTGCACGATCGACAGCCGGTAGGAATAGACCGGGCGCCCGGCCTGCTTGGGCACGAAGTAGTACATCATGCCGAGGAAGCCGGCGGTCAGGAAGAAGCCGACCGCGTTATGGCCGTACCACCACTGCACCATCGCGTCCTGGGCGCCGGCATAGACCGAGAACGACTTGCTCAGCGAGACCGGCACGGCGGCGCTGTTGACGATGTGCAGCAGCGCCACGGCGATGATGAAGGCGCCGTAGAACCAGTTGGCGACGTAGATGTGCGACACCGTGCGCCTGGCGATGGTGCCGAAGAAGACCACCGCGTAGGCGATCCAGACCAGCGCGATGAGGACGTCGATCGGCCATTCCAGCTCGGCGTATTCCTTGCCCTGGGTGATGCCCAGCGGCAGCGTCACGGCGGCGAGCAGGATCACCGCCTGCCAGCCCCAGAAGGTGAACGGGATCAGCGGGCCGCCCCACAGGCGGGTGTGGCAGGTGCGCTGGACCACGTAGTACGAGGTCGCGAACAGCGCGCAGCCGCCGAAGGCGAAGATCACCGCGTTGGTGTGCAGCGGGCGCAGGCGGCCGAAATGGAAGTACGGCCCGGCATTCAGTTCCGGCCAGACCAGCTGCGCCGCGATGACGACGCCGACGAGCATCCCGACGATGCCCCAGATGACCGTCATCACGGCAAATTGCCGGACGACCTTGTCGTTGTAACTAGTGGTGTGTTGCATTGACCCCGTTCCCCGTTGTTGAAAACTGCCCGGCCGCTTGCCGACGCAATGGCAGGCGGGAACTTGGTCGGTTCCGCGGGGAAAAGGTTCCCGCGGATTTTGCCCGTTTTTGACGGTCGACCGTGAAACCGGCAAATGTTTCAAATGAGGATTGCAGGTTTCATTTGAACGCCATCTTCCTGAAATATCGGCTGCCTACCATTTCGAACGAACTTGCGGCAACGCGCATCGGCGACATTTCACGGAAGAGGGCAGGCATGCTGGCGGAACAACGGGCTCGGGCAATCGTCGAGCTGGTCAATCAGAAAGGTTTCCAGACGATCGACGCGCTGGCCGGCGAATTCGGCGTCTCGCCGCAGACCATCCGGCGCGACGTCAATTCGCTCAACGACCAGGGCCTGCTGCGCCGGCGCCACGGCGGCGTCGAACTGCCGCAGCAGGGCGAGAACCTGGCCTACCCGGCGCGCCAGCAACTGAACCTGGCCGCCAAGCGGACGATTGCCCAGTTGCTCGCCGCGGACGTTCCCGAACGTGCCTCGCTGTTCATCGGCATCGGCACCACGCCCGAACTGTGCGCGCTGGCGCTGGTCCAGCATGCGCAGCTGCGGGTCATGACCAACAACCTCAACGCCGCCATGCGCCTGGCCCGCAATCCCGACTGCGACCTCGTCGTCGCCGGCGGCCGGGTGCGCAATCTCGACCTCGACGTGGTCGCCGGCGAGGCGCACGACTTCTTTTCGCGTTTCAGCGTCGACATCGGGATTTTCGGCGTCGGCGCGGTGGCGCCTGACGGCACCCTGCTCGATTTCAGCCTCGACGAGGTGGCCATGCGCCAGTCGTTGATGCGCCATTGCCGGCAGCGCTTCCTGGTCGTCGACCACAGCAAGTTCACCCGCGACGCGACCGTGCGCGGCGGCCACATCACCGATGCCAGCGCCGTCTATAGCGACCGTCCGCTCCCCTCCTTGATCCGCGCGATGCTGGCGACTGCCGGCGTCCGCGTTGTCGTGCCAACCCTTCCCCCAACCTCTGGAGAACAACCATGATGCCCAAGCGTTTCGTCCGTACCCTGGCCGCCGCCCTCGTCAGTGCTGCCGCGCTGTGCACTGCCGGCGCCGCCAGCGCCCAGGAAACCGCCATCTGCTACAACTGCCCGCCGGAATGGGCCGACTGGGGTTCGCAACTGAAGGCGATCCGCAGCCGCCTGAACATCGTCGTGCCGCCGGACAACAAGAACTCCGGCCAGTCGATCGCCGCGCTGATTGCCGAGAAGGCCAGCCCGGTCGCCGACGTCACCTACCTTGGCGGCATTGCCGCCGATCCGGCGCGCGACGCCGGCGTGCTGACGCCTTACAAGCCCAAGGGCTGGGACAAGATTCCGGCGAGCCTGAAGGACCCGGAAGGTCACTGGTTCACCATCCATTCCGGCACCCTCGGCCTCTTCGTCAACAAGGCGGCGCTCGGCGGCAAGCCGGTACCGCAAAGCTGGAGCGACCTGCTCAAGCCGGAATACAAGGGCCTGGTCGGCTATCTCGACCCGACCTCGGCGGCGGTCGGCCAGCTCGGTGTCATGGCCGTCAACCTGGCGCTCGGCGGCAGCTACGACAATCTCGATCCAGCGATCCGCTTCTTCAAGGAACTGCACAAGAACCAGCCGATCGTGCCGAAGCAGACTTCCTACGCCCGCGTCATCTCCGGCGAGATCCCGATCCTGCTCGACTACGACTTCAACGCCTACCGCGGCCAGTACAAGGACATGGCGCCGGTCGCCTTCGTCATTCCCAAGGAAGGCACGCTGGTCTTCCCGTACGTGATGGGGCTGGTCAAGAACGGACCGCACACGGTCAACGGCCAGAAAGTGCTCGATTTCGTCCTTTCCGACGAAAGCCAGGCGATGTGGGGCAATGCCTTCCTGCGCCCGGTCTTCGCCGACAAGCTGTCGGCCGAGGCCAAGGCCAAGTTCCTGCCGGAAAGCGAATACGCCCGCGCCAAGCCGGTCGACCTGAAGAAGCTCGCCGCCGCCCAGGCCGCGATCATCGAGCGCTACCGCAACGAAGTGAAGTGACCCCGCTGCGGGCGCCCCTGGCGGCGCCCGCGGTTTTTCCGCCGTCGACCGATCGAAACACCATGCCCCGTCGTCAGTTCCTGCTGCTGCTCCTGCCGGCAGCCTTGTTCTTCAGCGCCTTCTTTCTCCTGCCCATGGCTCGCCTGTTCTTCATCGGCGCCAGCGGCGAGAGCGGTTGGCTGGCCTACCTGGCGATCGTCACCGACGCCAATTATTTCCGCGCCCTGTGGACGACGCTGGCCGTTGCCGCCGTCACCACCGTGCTGACCCTGGCGATCAGCAGCATCGCCGGCGTCTTCCTCGAGCGCCACCGTTTTCCCGGGCGCGCCGCGCTGGTCGCCGCGATGACGCTGCCGCTGGCCTTTCCCGGCGTCGTCGTCGGCTTCATGGTGATCATGCTGGCCGGCCGCCAGGGGATCATCGGCGAAGTGTTCACGATGTTCGGCGGCGAGCGGCCGATCTTCGCCTACTCGCTTGCCGGCTTGTGCATGGGCTACGTCTATTTCTCGATCCCGCGGACCATCCTGACGATCATGGCCGCCGCCGAAAAGCTCGATCCGCGTCTCGAGGAGGCCGCCCGCTCGTTCGGCGCGACGCCCTGGCAGGTGGTCCGCGACGTGATCCTGCCCGGCTTGCGACCGGCCCTGATCTCGGCCGGCGCGATCTGCTTCGCCACCGCCGTCGGCGCCTTCGGCACCGCGTTCACGCTGGCGACGCGGATCGAGGTGCTGCCGATGGTCATCTACACCGAATTCACGATGTCGGCCAACATTGCCATGGCCGCGGCCCTGAGCTTTTCGCTGGGGGCCGTCGCCTGGCTGGCGCTGGCCGTGGCGCGCAGCGCCTCGGGCAGCACCGTGGCCGCGGCCGGTTGAGGAGGCGCGATGCAACACGGAAGATTCCTGTACGGCCTGCAGTTCGCCTTCACCATCGCGGTCTGCGCCTTTCTCGTCGTCCCGGTGGTGATGTCCATCCTCGCTGGTTTGACGGTCAACTACTTCGTCGGCCTGGAAAGCGGCCTGACGCTGCGCTGGGTCCTCGAGGTCTGGGACGGCTACCGCGACACGCTGTTCCTGTCGCTCGGGCTGGCGCTCGCCTGCCTGGTACTGACGCTGCTGCTCGGCGTGCCGCTGGCCTACCTGCTGGCCCGTTCGCGCGGCCGCCTGGCCCGCGCCATCGAGGAACTGCTGATGCTGCCGGTGGCCGTTCCCGGGCTGGCCACGGCGCTCGGCCTGATCGTCGCCTACGGCGGCCTGGCCGGTTTTCGCACCTCGGCCGCCTTCATTCTGGTCGGCCACGTGCTGTTCACGCTGCCCTTCATGGTCCGCTCGGTACTCGCCGTGCTCAGCGTGATCGACCTGCCGACACTGGAAGAGGGCGCCGCCTCGCTCGGCGCCGGTTTCGCCCAGCGTTTCCGCGACATCGTCCTGCCCAACTGCCGCAACGGCATCCTGGCCGGCGCGCTGATGGTGGTGACGCTGTCGATGGGCGAATTCAACATGACCTGGCTGCTCCATACGCCATTCACCAAGACCCTGCCGGTCGGCCTGGCCGACGCCTACGCTTCCTTGCGCCTGGAGATCGGCAGCGCCTACACGCTGATCTTCTTCCTGCTCATCACCCCCCTGCTGCTCGCCCTGCAGGCGCTGGCCCGGCCGCGCCGCACCGTCTTCGCCGAGCGCGACCCTTCTGCCGAGAACGATTCATGATGCAAGCCGTCCCCATCTCCCTGGAAAACTGCGCCAAGACCTTCACCGACGGTACGCGCGCGCTGGAACCGGTCGACCTGGCCATTGCCGCCGGCGAAACCCTGGTCCTGCTCGGGCCGTCCGGTTGCGGCAAGACGACCACGCTGCGCCTGATCGCCGGCCTCGAACAGCCCGATGCCGGCGGCCGCGTCCTGTTCGGTGGCGAGGATGTCACCGCGCTGCCGATCGAGAAGCGCAACGTTGGCATGGTGTTCCAGTCGTACGCGCTGTTTCCGAACATGAGCGTGGCCGAGAACATCGCCTACGGGTTGCGCCTGCGGCGCCAGTCGGCCGCCGAACAGCGTGCCCGGGTCGGCGAGATGCTGGCCCTGATGCGTATCGAACGGCTGGCCGACCGCAGCATCGACCAGCTTTCCGGCGGCCAGCGCCAGCGCGTCGCGCTAGCCCGGGCGCTGGCCGTGCGGCCGCGCGCCTTGCTGCTCGACGAGCCGCTGACCGCGCTCGACGCCAAGCTGCGCGACACCCTGCGCTTCGAAATCGACAGCCTGCTGCGCGAACTGGGCATCACCGCGATCTACGTCACCCATGACCAGGCCGAGGCGATGGCGCTGGGCGACCGCATCGTCGTCATGGACCACGGGCGCATCGCCCAGGTCGGCGCGCCGCGCGACATCTACCAGCGGCCGGCCTCGCGCTACGTGGCCGAGTTCATCGGCACGATGAACCGCCTGAGCGGCCATGCCGAGGGTGAAGTCTTTCGCTGTCCCGGCGGCTACGTCGCCTGGCCGGAACTGCCGGCGACGGCCCGGGAAATCCTCTTTCGGCCGGAAGACACGCGCATTGCCGCCGAAGGCGAGGCAGCCAGCCTGCGCGGCACGGTCAGCGCGGCCTTTTTCTGCGGCGACCATGTACGCTTGTTCGTCGATGTCGGCGAGGAACGGCCGCTGGTCCTCGAAACCCCGGCCCGCCGCGAATACCGGCACGGCGAAACGGTCGCGCTGGCGGTCGAGCGGCACGGCCTGATGGTGCTCTAGGAGACGACGATGCTGATTGCCCAACTTACCGATACCCACATCAAGAACGCCGGTCGCCTGGCTTATGGCCGGGTCGATACCGCTGCCTGCCTCAAGGCGGCGGTGGACGCGCTGCGCAAACTCGATCCGCAACCCGATCTGGTGGTCCTCACCGGAGATCTGGTCGATGTCGGCAGTGCCGAGGAATATGCCTGCCTGCAAGTCATCCTGGCGCCCTTGCCGCAAGCGCTGGTCGTCGTTCCCGGCAATCACGACGAACGCGAGGCGATGCGCCGCGCCTTCGCGCCGGCCGGCTATTTTCCAGCTACGGGATTCCTGCAGTTCGCGATCGACGATTACCCCTTGCGCATCGTCGGCCTCGATACCCTGGTCCCCGGCCAGGGTGGCGGCGAACTCTGCGCCGAGCGCCTCGACTGGCTGGCACGCACGCTGGCCGAACGGCCGGCGGCGCCGACGCTGATCCTGATGCACCATCCGCCCTTCGCCACCGGCATCGGCCACATGGACCGCATCGGCCTGCGCGGCCGCGCGGCCTTTGCCCGGCTCCTCGAGCAGCATCCGCAGGTGCAGCGGGTGCTGTGCGGTCACCTGCACCGGACCATCCACGCCATGGTCGGCGGCCGTGCGGCGCTGACCTGCCCGAGTACCGCCCACCAGGTCGCGCTCGACCTGCGCGAACAGGCACCCAGCGGTTTCCGCATGGAACCGCCGGGCTTCATGCTGCACCGCTGGCATGACGGCGTGCTGGTCAGCCATGTCGCGAACATCGGCGATTTCGCCGGTCCTTATCCCTTCTTCGATGAAAGCGGCGCGCTCATCGACTGAGCGGCACCAACAAGCATGCATCTGGCACTTTTCGATCTCGACCACACCCTGCTCGATGGCGACAGCAACAGCCTCTGGCTGGCTTACCTGGTGGCCGCCGGGCAACTGCCTGCCGACGTGCTGCAGCGCCAGGCCGCAGAGTACGCACGCTACGAGGCGGGCAGCCTGGACATCGGCGCCTACCTGGCCTTTCACCTGTCGCTGCTGAGCACCCGGCCGCTCGCCGAATGGCGGGGCTGGCGCGACCGTTTCGTCGCCGAGGCGGTCGCACCGCGCATTTCGCGCACCGCTTTCGCCAGCGTCGACGCGCATCGCCAGCGCGGCGACCGGCTGGCCATCGTCACCGCGACCCATGACTTTCTCGCCGCCGGGATTGCCGAGCTGTTCGGCCCGCTGGCGCTGATCGCGCCGCGCGCCGAAATCGTCGGCGACCGCCTGAGCGGGCGCATCGTCGGCGAGATCAGCTTCGGCCCGCGCAAGCCGGCTGCGGTCGAGGCCTGGCTGGCCGGGCAGGGGCTGAGCCTGGCCGGATTCGCGCAGGTGCACGCCTATTCCGACTCGCACAATGACCTGCCGCTGCTCGAACTGGCCACGCTGCCCTGTGCGGTCAATGCCGACCCGGCGCTGACCGCGCACGCCCACCGCCTGGGCTGGCCGGTGCAGCAATGGCGGGCCTGGCCGCCTTCAGCGCAGGACGATGCCGGCGGCGATGGCGAGCATGACCGAGCCGGAGACCCGCTCGATGCCGCGCAGATGGCGGTGGAACCAGGCCAGTAGCCGGGGCTGGCCGACGCTGTGGGCGATCAGGGCGTCCCAGGCGAAGACGGCCAGCGCCATCCACAGGCCGTAGAGCGCCTGTTCGCCGGCCGCTGTTGCCGGGGCGACGAGGGCGCCGAAGAGCAGGGCGTAGAACAGCGAGTTCTTCGGGTTGAGGATGCCGGAGAGGAAGCCCTGCAGCAGATGCACGCCGAGTCGGCCGCCCGGGCGGCTGGCCGGGGCCGGCGTGTCGGCGGCCAGCACCAGGCGGCCGTCGCTGCGCAGGAAGAGCAGGCCGAGCCAAAGCAGGTAGAGGCAGCCGGCCCACTGCAGGCCGGCGAAGAGCTGCGGCCAGCGGGCCAGCAGCGAAACGCCGGTGAGCGCCAGGGCAATGTAGGCGGCGTTGGCCAGCGCGATGCCGAGGCTGGTGGCGAGGGCCGGGCGCAGGCCGTGCACGATGCGCGTGCGCATGATCAGGAAGAAATCCGGCCCCGGGCTGAGCAGGGCGACGAAATGGGCACTGGCGACGAGGCCGAACTGGGTGAAGTCGAAGGACATGGCGGTTGCGCAAATCGGCGCAGTATCGCCAGCCGGTCGTGCCCGGTCTTGAAGGAAATTGCGCGCCTCAGCGCCGCCTGGCGTACTGCCCCGGGGTGGCCGCGACGCGCTCGCGGAAACTGCGGTGGAAGTGGCTCTGGTCGGCAAAGCCGGTGGCCAGCGCGGTATCGCAGATCGGCGCGCCGGCGGCGAGCAGGCGCCGGGCGCGCTGGATGCGCCGGTCGAGCTGGTAGGCGTGCGGCGTCATGCCGGTGGCGCGGACGAAACGGCGGATCAGCTGGTAGGGATTGAGCCCGGCGCGGGCGGCGAGTTCGGCCAGCGGGACGGTCGCCTCGCAATGCGCGTCGAGCCAGGCGCGGATCTCGGCGATGCCGGCCGGGGCGTTGGCCGGTACCGGTGGTTTGAGCGGCTGCTCGGCGATGCCGGCGAGCAGCCGGCCGAGGCATTCGGCGAAATCGCCGGCGGCGGTCGCGGTGTCGAGGGCCGCAAACGTCTCGCCGAAGCGGCGGTAGCTGGCGGCATCGCCGACGATGCCGGTGGCCGGCCGGCCAAGCCCGGTCGCCGCCAGGAAATCGTCCATCCAGGCGGCGTCGAGGTAGAGCATGCGATAGCTCCAGGCGGCCTGGTCCTGCGGGTTGCAGGCATGCAGGCAGCCGGGCGCGATGATCACCAGGTCGCCGGGAACCAGCGGGTATTCGGCGTCGCCGGCGGAAAATCGGCTGAAACCGCCGTCGACCGTGCCAATCGACCATTCGGCATGGGCGTGCGGCCGGTAGCAGGCGCGCGAATCGGTCGCGCTGCGCGCTTCGACGAAGGGCAGGCCGGGCGGCCGGTAAAAGCGGGGCTGGCCGCCGGTGCGGTGGGCCGGCTGTTTCAGGATGCCCCGCCGCTGGCCCGGGCCCGCGCCGCGTGCGCCTTGCGGTAGCTGTCGAGCAGGCGCTGGTGGCGGTCCAGCCCTTTCAGCGCCATGCTGGTCGGCGTCAGGCCGTGGAAGCGGATGCTGCCATCCACTGAGCCAATGACCGCGTCCATCCGTTCGTTGCCGAACATGCGGCGGAAGTTGGGCTCGTAGTCGTCCAGTTCCAGCTCGTCGTCGAGCAGCACTTCCAGCACCACGTTGACCGCCTGGTAGAACAGGCCGCGTTCGGCGGTGTTTTCGTTGTACTGCAGGTAGGCTTCGACCTGTTCCTTGGCCGCCTCGAAATCCTGCAGCGCGAGGTTGATCAGGAGCTTGAGTTCGAGGATGGTCAGCTGGCCCCACTCCGTGTTCTCGTCGAACTCGACGCCGATCAGCGTGATGATGTCGGTGTAGTCGTCGAGCTCGCTCTCTTCCAGGCGCTCCAGCAAGGCTTCCAGCGCCGCGTCATCGAGGCGGTGCAGGTTGAGGATGTCCTCGCGGAAGGCCAGCGCCTTGTTGGTGTTGTCCCAGATCAGGTCGTCGACCGGGTAGATTTCCGAGTAGCCGGGCACCAGGATGCGGCAGGCGTTGGCGCCGAGCTGGTCGTAGACGGCGACGTAAACCTCCTTGCCCATTTCGGCGAGGATGCCGAACAGCGTGGCGGCTTCGTCGGCGTTGGAATTCTCGCCCTGGCCGGAGAAATCCCATTCGACGAAGTCGTAATCGGCTTTGGCGCTGAAGAAGCGCCATGAGACGACGCCGCTGGAGTCGATGAAGTGCTCGACGAAGTTGTTCGGCTCGGTGACGGCGTTGCTCTCGAAGGTTGGCCGCGGCAGGTCGTTGAGGCCTTCGAAGCTGCGCCCCTGCAGCAGTTCGGTAAGGCTGCGTTCGAGCGCCACTTCCAGACTCGGATGCGCACCGAAGGAGGCGAAGACGCCGCCGGTGCGCGGGTTCATCAGGGTTACGCACATTACCGGGAACTGGCCGCCGAGCGAGGCGTCCTTGACCAGCACCGGGAAGCCCTGCTTCTCCAGTTCCTCGATGCCGGCGACGATGCCCGGGTATTTGGCCAGCACCTCGGCCGGCACGTCGGGCAGCGCGATTTCGCCTTCGAGGATTTCGCGTTTCACTGCCCGCTCGAAGATTTCCGACAGGCACTGTACCTGCGCTTCGGCCAGCGTGTTGCCGGCGCTCATGCCGTTGCTGAGGTAGAGGTTGTCGATCAGGTTGGTCGGGAAATACACCGTCTCGCCGTCCGACTGGCGCACGTAGGGCAGCGCGCAGACGCCGCGTTCGCTGTTGCCGGAGTTGGTGTCGAACAGGTGCGAGGCGCGCAGTTCGCCGTCCGGGTTGTAGATTTCCAGCGTGTAGTCGTCGAGCAGGCCCTTGGGCAGCGCGTCCTTCTTGCCGGGCTTGAACCAGCGCTCGTTCGGGTAATGCACGAAGGGCGCGTTGGCGAACTCCTCGCCCCAATACTGGTCGTTGTAGAAATGGTTGCAGCTCAGGCGCTCGATGTATTCGCCCAGGGCGGACGCCAGCGCGCTTTCCTTGGTCGAGCCCTTGCCGTTGGTGAAGCACATCGGCGAATGCGCGTCGCGGATGTGCAGCGACCAGACATTGGGCACCAGGTTGCGCCAGGAGGCGATCTCGATCTTGATGCCCAGCCCGGCGAGCAGGCCGGACATGTTGGCGATGGTCTGCTCCAGCGGCAGGTCCTTGCCGGCGATGAAGGTCTGCGTGCCGGCGTCGGCGCTGACGGTCAGCAACGCCTGCGCGTCGGCATCGAGATTCTCGACTTCCTCGATGATGAACTCGGGGCCGGTCTGCACGACCTTCTTGACCGTGCACCGGTCGATGGAGCGCAGGATGCCCAGGCGGTCCTTCTCGGAAATGTCCGGCGGCAGCTCGACCTGGATCTTGAAGGTTTGCTTGTAGCGGTTTTCCGGATCGACGATGTTGTTGTGCGACAGGCGGATGTGCTCGGTCGGGATGTTGCGCGTGTCGCAGTAGAGTTTGACGAAGTAGGCCGCGCACAAGGCCGACGAGGCGAGGAAGTAATCGAACGGCCCCGGCGCCGAGCCGTCACCCTTGTAGCGGATGGGCTGATCGGCGATGACCGTGAAGTCGTCGAACTTGGCTTCCTGACGAAGCTTGTCGAGAAAATTGACCTTGATTTCCATGCGGGGATCCAGAAAAGGCGTTTACAACCGGGCATCGACTGCCGACCGGCCACCATTATCCGGGTTTCCCGCGCGGCGCAGCGCCTTTCTCTGCGCAAACCGGCCGCTCAGGCCTCCGGCTTGCGCCGCTCGTCGCTGTTGTCGGCCAACTGCGGCATCTGCTCCGCCGCATCGACCAGCGGCCGCCCCGGCACCCTGCAACCGCCACGCCGGCAACTCCCCGGCGCCGCAATGTCGATGCCTTCCTCGTTCATCCGCCGGAGCAGCAGATAGACCACCCCGACACCGGCGACAAGGAGGACGAGGGCAATGAGGATGGAGAGCATGGTTGGTGGGCTGGGTGGGAGGGAAGGAACTATAGCGGTTTTGGTGGGCGGTGGCTCTTCAGGCTGCGCAGTCTTTGGGCCGGCTTATTGTTTTGCTTGGCAACGTGTCGGAGAACTGCCGCTCGATACCCGATCAAACCGAACGACAGCTTCCTCGTCTGGCGAAATCACTCTTTCAATCGAGTCTGGTCAAGCAGCATTTTTTTATGAAGCAGATTTGATCGAGTCGGGCAGGCTGCTAGGTTCCGCCTTGCCCTGTCCGGCCAGCCAGTCTGCGAAGGCTGCGACTGCCGTGCCGTTGCTACCTGGCGCACGCAGTAGCCAGTAAGCGTAGGGGCTGACGAAGGCCGGTACGTCTGTCCAGCGACACAGGCGACCATCGTCCAGCGCGTCGGCAAGCAGCGGCAGGCGGCCGAGGACGACACCCTGGCCGGCGATGGCCGCCTGCACAGCCTGGTCGTACTGGTTGAAGCCGAGTCGTCGCAAGTTCCGCCCCGACAGGCCGAGGCTGCCCAACCAGGATGTCCAGTCGAGGCCGGGCAGGCTTCTTTCTTGGTATTCGATCAAGGTCGGGCTTTCCTCCAGATTGGCGGCGAGCTTTTTCGCCAGAACCGGCGCCAGTACCGGGGCGATGCTCTCGCGGAACAGAAGACGGTCGCCGCGGCCGATGGTTGGTTCAGTCTGGTAGCGGATGGCCAGGTCGATACCGGCCGGGGTCAGATCGATCGGCGAATTGGCGGCGACGACACGGACTTCAACGGTCGGGTGGGTTGCCTGGAAATGCCCCAGGCGCGGCAGTAGCCAGAGTGCGGTGACGCCGATGCTGGCGGTGATCGTCACGCTGTTGGCGCTGGCAGCTCGCTGGCGCAGGCTGGCGGCGATCTCGCCGTATTCGGCCAGCCAGGCGATGGCGGCAGGTAGCAGGCGCTCGCCGGCCGGCGTTAGTTCAATGGCGCGGTGCTTGCGGACGAAAAGCGGCGCGCCGAGCGCGTTTTCCAGCGCCTGGATCTGGCGGCTAATCGCCGACTGGGTGAGGCACAGGTCGGCCGCCGCCAGCGTGATGCTGCGCCGGCTGGCTGCCGCGACGAAACCGCGTAGAGGCTCCAGTGGTGGCAGCGAAAGCAGGTCTTTTCGCATGATTTTTACGCATCCATTTAATGCCGATATTGCGTTTGATCTAACCGGAATTATGGGAAAAACTGGCTTCAACCGCAGCGGATTTTAAGTCTCAACCAATGCGGGATTTGCAACCGAAACGCATCTGGATGCTGGGCTTTTGACGATCTTTCGTCAAGCCTGGCGCAGGAGACGACCATGACCGAACACCCCAACCTGTCCGGCAGCCTGTTCTGCCGCCTGCAACTGAGCTCCGAGCAACTGGTCAGGCTGTCGCCGCGCCGCGTTGCAGCACTGAGCGTGGACGATGGCCGGGCCTGGATCACCCGCCCCGGCGAGACAACCGACTTGATCCTCGGCCCCGGCCAGCATCTGTGCCTGGCCGCCGACGGCGCGCCGCTGCTGGTCAGCGGCTTCGACAGTGGACGGCCGGCCGCGCTGTGCGTCGAGTTCCGCGCCCGGGCAGCCGACTGGCGGCTGCGCCTGGCCCGGCGACTGCTGGCCCCAGGCGGCACGTTGAGCGGAGCCTGGCAATGAACGCCCGCCAACCCTGCGACGACTTCCGCCTGCTTTCGAGCAACCCGCTGGTGCGCCTGGATGGCGACGCCAGCGAGCTCTCGTTCAAGATCGGCAAGCGCCACCTCAACGGCGCCGGCACGCTGCACGGCGGCGTCCTCGCCAGCGTCTTCGACAGCGCGCTGGGCGAGTGCGTCTATCGCCGGGCGCAGCACAGTGGCCGGCCGGCAAGCCTGGTGGTGACCACGCAACTCGACATCCACTACTGCGCGCCGGCCCATGTTGGCGAGCGGGTGGCGGTCGCCGTCGAAGTGCTGCGCCTGGGCGGCCGCCTGGCGGTGGCGACAGCGCGCGCCTCGGTGGCGGAACGGCTGGTTGGTACGGCGACCGGCTCCTTCTACCTGACGCGGTGAAGGTGCTTCATCGTCGTCCGCTCAAGGAGGAACATCCCATGTCTATGCCCCCTTTCGTTCATCTCGACGATCTCGAACTGCATGCTGAAACCCACGGCGAGCGCTTTGCTTCGGCCAACGCCAGTATCGGCCCCCGGCTCGGCCTGATGGGCCTGGGCTGCCGGCTGAGCGAAGTGCCGCCGGGCAAGACCGCCTGGCCGCGCCACGCCCACCTGGCCAACGACGAGTTGGTGCTGATCTTCGCCGGCAGCGGCCGCCTGCGCTACGGCGATGCCGAGTACGCGGTTGCCGCTGGTGATCTGCTCGGATTTCCCGGCGGCGATCCCGCGGCAGTGCACCAGATCGTCAACGACGGCAGCGTGCCGCTACGCTACCTCTGCGTATCGACACAACAGGCGCCGGATATCGTGGTCTACCCCGATTCCGGCAAGTTCTTCGTCGTCGCCGGCAGCGCGCCGGGCGGTGACAAGGCGGCGCGGACTTTCGCCCACGTCGGTCGATTGGCCGACATGGTCGATTACTGGGTGGACGAGCCAGGCGCCTAGATATGAGGGCGGAAATGGGCCTGGTGCATGTCGGTTGATGCCGAATGGGTCAGGCTTCGGATGTTACTGGAATTCCTGCGGCGCTTCCCTGCGTCGTTGCGGCGTGTCGGTCGACAGGGCTTCGGGGCGGTGGCGCGGCGGTTCGCAGCCGCGGGCCTGGTCGATCACCGGTTCGATGGCGAGGACCGGGATCTCGGAGCGGATCTGGCCGAAGATGGTGGCGAAGGAGATGTCGGCGGCGTCGCGGCCGGTGCCGATGCGTACGAAGCCCATCGGCATGGCGGTGCCGGAGGGATCGAAGAGGTACCAGCTGCCGTCGAGGTAGGCTTCGACGTAGGCGTGGAAGTCGGTCGGGCCGAGCAGCGGGTCGGCGCCGTAGTCGAGGCCGGAGGCGAAGCGGGCGGGGATGTTGAGGGCGCGGCAGAGCGCGATCACCAGGTGGGCGAAGTCGCGGCAGACGCCGAATTGCTGCTGCTGGGTGTCGACCGCCGAGGTCAGCGCGGTGGTGCTGCCGGAGACGAAGCGCGTGCGTTGATGCACCCACTGGCGGATGTGCTCGACGCGGGCGTAGCCGCGGGGCAGGTGGCCAAACAGCTCGACGGCCAGCCCCTGCAGCTTGTCCGATTCGCAGTAGCGGCTCGGGTAGAGGTAGGGCAGGACGTCGGCCGGCAGTTCGGCGACGGGCATTTCGCCGATCCCGGCGGGCGCCGCGACATGGTGGTCGATCAGCACTTCGGCGCGGTAGTCGAGGTGCAGCGGGCCGGGCTGGGCGCGCAGGCGGAGCAGGCGGTGGCTGGCGTGCGGCGCCGGCTGCAGCACCAGCGGCACCGGCTGGCTGACCTGCAGGCTTTCGCCGAGCACCGTCTGGCGGGCGCTGGCGGCGGCGTGGATGTTGAAGATGAAGTCGGCGGGGGCGCCGATGACTTCGTAGGCGAGGCGGATCGAGAATTTCAGGCGGACCATGGTGTCGTCGGGTGGTGGCTGCGTTGCAGGCGGTAGGCCTTGTCGATGCTGCGTTCGCCGTCGGTCTCGTGGAGTTCGGCGTGGAGCAGTTCGAGCGAGAAATAGAGTGCGTAGAGCGCGGCGATCTCGGCCGACTGCTGCATGTTGTCGGCGGCGGCTTCGTCGGCGTCGAGGTCTTCGACGGTGAGCAGCAGGATCTGGCAGTCGGCGGGGAGGATCGCGTGCAGGTGGGCGACGTAGTCGGCGCGCAGGTTTTCCGGCAGGGCGGTCAGCGCCGCCCGGTCGTAGACGGCGCGGATGCCGCGCAGGTCTTCGGCGGTGAGGGCGAAGAAGTCGCCGCAGTAGATGTCCAGCCCGGCCTGCGTCCAGCAGGTCAGTTCGCCGGCGGCGCGGCGCTGCGGCGCCCGGCCGGCAGCTTCGAACAGGGCCTTGACGGCGACCTCGCTGAGCTCGATGCCGCTCACCGGGTGACCCTGCTCGTGCAGCCAGGCGATGTCCAGGCTCTTGCCGCACAGCGGCACGAATACCGGCGCCGTCGCCGGCAGGCCGAGCTGCGGCCAGAAGCGCTCGAGCAGGGGATGAACGTGGGTCAGGTGGAAGGGAATCCGGTTGGCGCGCCAACCTGCCTTCCACAGTGCGTGATCCGGGTGAGCCATGAACTGCCTCCGCTGACGGTTGGGTGGGCTGCTGTCCGGCGGACAGGGCGGGTGAGCGTTTCAGGGCGCGGTGGGCTGCTTCGGGCTGGTGGGACTATGCGCTGCCGTTATCGGATAAGCAATATGCGGGCCGATTTTTGCCGGAATCTGACGGTCGACCGTCAAATCCCGGCAAAAACCAGCGCCGCGCCTCAGCCGCCGCGCATCTTGCCGAGCGCCAGGTTGGCGGCGGCGGTGCGGGTTTCGACGCCGAGCTTCTCGTAAATGTGCTCGAGATGCTTGTTGACCGTGCGCGGGCTGCTGCCGAGGATGTCGCCGATGTCCTTGCTGGTCTTGCCCTGGACCACCCAGTAGAGCACTTCGGCTTCGCGCTGGGTGAGGCGGAAGGCGGCGATCAGGGATTCGACGGCGGAGGCGTCGTTTTCCTCGCGCAGGACGACCAGCCATTCGTCGTCGCCGGTCTGGTCGTGGAAGGAAGCGAGCAGGCGCTTGTTGCCCTGGGCGGTGAGCAGCGGCGCCGGTTCGCGCTGGTCGCGGCGGGCGGCGTTGGCGGCGGCGATCCAGGCGAGCAGTTCTTCCGGGGCGACGGTTTCCGGGTTGGCGAAGTAGGCGTTGAGCAGGTCGCGGGCGAGCGGCGTCTGCCAGACGATGCGGCTGTCGGCGGCGCGCACGGCGACGGTGGCCTGGCCGAAGGCGTCGAGCGCGCTGCGCGCCTGCTTCATCTGGCGGGCGTTCTGCATGTGCGCGGCGATGCGCGCCAGGACTTCGGCCGGGCGGATCGGCTTGGTCACGTAGTCGGCGCCGCCGGCGGCGAAGGCGGCGACGACGTGCTCGGTTTCGGTGAGGCCGGTCATGAAGACGATGGGGATCTGCTGCGTCGCGAAATCAGCCTTCAGCCGGCGGGCGACTTCGAAGCCGTCGATGCCGGGCATCAGGGCGTCGAGCAGGATGACGTCGGGCAAGCTCTGGCGTGCCCGCTGCAGCGCCGATTCGCCGTTGGTGGCGACGAGCACGGTGTAGCCGGCTTCATCCAGTGCGTCATGCAGCAGCGAGAGGTTCTCGGGGACGTCGTCGACGATCAGGACGATGTCGGAGATGGCATCCCGAAAAGGGACTTCCTGCGGGTCGCGGTCAACGGGGTTCATGGGCCGATTTTCTCAGGATTTCCTTCATCGCGTCGAACTGGAACTGGCGCGCCAGCTCGCGCAGGACGCGGACGAACTCGCCGTGGCGGGCGTCGAGCTTTTCGATCTCGGCGAGCTGGTTGAGGATGCCGCGCAGGTAGCCGAGGTTGATCGCTTCCTCCAGCGCGCTGACCTGCCCGGCATCCGGGGCGACCAGCGGCAGCGGCTCGGCTGGCGCCGGGGCGGGCGGCGGCGTGTCGGCGGTGACCCATTCGAGGTCGAGCTTCCTGCCCAGCCAGTCGAGCAGTTGATTGACCTTGAGCGGCTTGACGATGAAGTCCTCGGGGGCGATGCCGACATCGTTGTCCAGGCCTTTGTCGAAGGCGTTGGCGGAAAGGATGGCGAGCTGGGCGTCGGTGAGTTGCTGCTGGCGGATGCGGCGGATCGTTTCCCAGCCGTCGATGCCGGGCATGCCGAGGTCCATGAAGACGAGGTGCGGCTTGACCCGCGGAATCACCTGCAGCGCCTCGTAGCCGCTGGCCGCCTGGTCGACGATGAAGCCGAGCGGTTCGAGCACGCTCTGCAGCATGTCGCGGTCGACCTTCTCGTTGTCGACGACCAGGATGCGCCGGCGCACGCCGACGTAGCCGATGCGGTTGAGCCGGGGCAGCTCGCGCGCCGCCTGCGCCGAATGCACCTGCGGCAGGAAGAGGCGGATGCGGAACAGCGTGCCCTCGCCGGGCGTGCTCGACACCTGCATCTCGCCGCCCATCAGGTCGGTCAGCATGCGGGCGATGGTCAGGCCGACGCCGCTGCCGCCGGCCTGTACCGTGCTGCCGCGGACGAAGGGCTCGAAGATGCGTTCCATGTCCTCGGCCGGGATGCCGGGGCCGGAGTCGCGGATTTCGAAGACGGCCATCTCGCGCCGGCATTCGACCTTGAATTCGACGCCGCCGCGCACCGTGAACTTGACCGCGTTGCCGAGGATGTTGATCAGGATCTGGCGCAGCCGCTTCTCGTCGGCGCGCACCACGGCCGGCAGCTCGCCGGCCGGCCGGTAGTCGAAGGAGAGCCCCTTGTTGCGCGCCTGCAGCTCGAACATGCCGACGATCTGTTGCATGAAGTCGGGGAAGTCCATCGCCTTGACCTCCAGCGTCAGCTTGCCGCCTTCGATGCGGGCGATGTCGAGGGTGCCCTCGATCACCGACAGCAGGTGGTCGCCGGATTTGCGGATGACGCTGACCGCCTGCTTGCGCTTGGGCGGCACGTCGGGGTCGGCGTCGAGGATCTGGGCGTAGCCGAGGATGCTGTTCAAGGGCGTGCGCAGTTCATGGCTGATCGCCGTGATGTAGCGGCTCTTCGCCTGGTTGGCGGCGTCCGCCACCTGCTTGGCCTTCTGCAGCGCCTCGTCGGTGCGCTGGTGCGATTCGATTTCCTGCAGCAGCAACTGCGTCTGGCGGTTCGATTCCTCCTGCGCGACGCGCCGGCTTTCCTGGGTCAGCACCATCCACCAGGCGCCGACGCCGGAGAGCAGCAGCAGCGCGGCGAAGGTCTTGATGAAGGTTTCCTGGAGCGCGGCGACCATGCCCGGGTTGCCGTCGCCGAGCATCAGGAGTTCGTGGGTGTACAGCACGCCGAGCACCAGCGCCAGGATCGGCACGATGCCGAACATCAGCAGCAGGTAGTGGCCGAGGCCGGTTTCCAGGTAGGGCAGGGCGGCTTTCGGCAGCAGGCGGCGCAACAGCGCATGCCATTGCGCGGCGAGGCTGGCCTGCGGCTTGCACAGGTCGTGGCAGCGGGCGTCGAGCGAGCAGCACAGCGAGCAGATCGGCCCCTGGTAGGCCGGGCAGTGGGCCATGTCCTCGGGCTCGTAGTCGCGCTCGCAAATTGCGCATTTATGCGAGTCGACCGTCACATTCGCCGGTCGCGCCAGGTAGTAGCGGCCGCCGGTGCGCCAGGCGATCAGCGGCGAGATGACGAAGGCCGTCGCCATCGCCACGAAAGGCGCGTAGGGCTGGATGCCGGCGCCGAACAGGCCGGTGAAGGTGGCGACTGAGAGCAGCGAGGCGGCGGCCATGGCGCCGACGCCGACCGGGTTGATGTCGTAGAGGTTGCTGCGCTTGAACTCCATGCCTTTCGGCGACAGGCCGAGCGGCTTGTTGATGACGAGGTCGGCGACCACCGCCGCCATCCACGAGATGGCGATGTTCGAGTAGAGGCCAAGCACCTGGCCGAGCGCCTGGAAGACGTTGAGTTCCATCAGCAGCAAGGCAATCGCCGTGTTGAACACGACCCAGACGACGCGCCCCGGATGGCTGTGCGTCAGCCGGGCGAAGAAGTTGGACCAGGCGAGCGAGCCGGCGTAGGCGTTGGTGACGTTGATCTTGAGCTGCGAGACGATGACGAAGATGGCGGTGACGGCAATCGCCAGCGTCGTGTTGTCGAAGACGTGGGAAAAGCCGATCAGGTACATCTGGTTGGGGTCGACCGCCTTGTCCGCGGAAAAACCGTTGCGCAGCACCAGCCAGGCGAGCAGCGCGCCGCCCAGCATCTTGAGGATGCCGGGCAGCACCCAGCCCGGCCCGCCGACGATCACGCCGAACCACCAGCGGCCCCGGTTGGCGGCGGTCTTCTCGGGCATGAAGCGCAGGTAATCGACCTGCTCCCCCATCTGGGTCACCATGGCGATGCCGACGGTCAGCGCTGCACCAAATAGGTGCGGGTTGAAGCTGCCGCCGTTGCCTTTCTCGCCGGCGTAGGCGAGCAGGCCGGCGAAGGCGTCGGGTTCCTCGATCAGCACGAAGACGTAGGGCAGGACCAGCAGGAAAATCCACAAGGGTTGCGTCCATGCCTGGAAACGGCTGATCGCGGTGACGCCGTGGGTGACCATGGGGATCACCACCAGCGCGCAGACCAGGTAGCCCCAGGCCGGCGGCAGGCCGAAGGCGAGTTCCAGCGCATAGGCCATGATCGCCGCTTCGAGGGCGAAGAAGATGAAGGTGAACGAGGCGTAGATCAGCGAGGTGATGGTCGAGCCGATGTAGCCGAAACCGGCGCCGCGCGTCAGCAGATCCATGTCCAGCCCGTGTTTGGCGGCGGTGTGCGAGATCGGCAGGCCGAGCAGGAAGATGATCAGGCCGGTCGCCAGGATCGCCCAGAAGGCGTTGATGAAGCCGGCGTTGACCAGCATGGTCGCGCCGACCGCTTCGAGCACCAGGAAGGAGGCCGCGCCGAAGGCGGTGTTGGCGACGCGCAACTCCGACCACTTGCGGAAACTGCGCGGCGTGAAGCGCAGCGCGTAGTCTTCGAGCGTCTCGTTGGCGACCCAGGTGTTGTAGTCGCGGCGGATCTTGATGATGCGTTGGGCGGGGGCGTTCGGGTTCATGCACCAGATTGAAGCAGGTTTTGTGCCGCGCTGTACCGGTATCCGCTCCGGATGCATGCCCTTGCGTGGTACTGGACGCGATGCCGCTGACGTAAGACACTAATATCCGGTCGGCGCAACGTGGCGACCATGACGGTGCGCTCGCAGTCCGCGTGAATCAGCACTCTGGCTTTGCGGCGTGCGACCGAAGTTGCCTGTTCTGCGATTGGAGCAAATTTGCCCATTTTTCATGCCAGTTCGCGAGAGTCATCGTCACCGGGCCTGCGCCTTTTCGGGAGGATGCATCCCGAAGCCTTGCCCTGGATCGTTCTTGGCCTGTTCCTGTTGCTGACCTTCGGCGCCTGGTATCTGGCGCAGGAAATGGCCAGTCGCCGGACCAGCGAACGCTTCCTCTATCGCGCCGAAAAGGAGCGCGATTACATCCTCCAGCGGATGTCCGCCCATCAGCAGGTGCTGCGCAGTGCGGCCGCTTTCTTCGAAGCCAGCGATCACGTCAGTCGTGACGAATGGCGGCGCTATGTCGACCATCTCGATCCGGATGACATTCTGCACGGTGCACAGGGCGTCGGGCTGGCAATGCTGGTGAAGCCGGCCGACAAGACGGCGTTCGAGGAGCGACTCAGGGCGGAAGGCTTCTCGCCCCATCAGATCAGGCCGTCGGGTGTGCGCGAGCTATACAGCAGCGTGCTCTATCTTGAACCGCAGAATGACCGCCACCGGCGGGCGATCGGCTACGACATGCTGACCGACGAGATGCGTCGTGCAGCCATGGAACGGGCGCGCGACAGCGGTCGCCCGGCGTTGACCGGCAAGGTCATCCTCAAGCTCGAACCGGACGGCCCGGCGCAGCAACCCGGATTCCTGATCTACCTGCCGGTCTATCGTGTCAACCTGCCGCGCGAGACCGTCGAGCAGCGGCGAGATGCCGTGCTCGGTTTTGTTTTCATTCCTTTCCGGGCCGGCGATCTGCTGAACAAGATCATGGCCGGCCGGGAAAAAGACCTGGATTTTTCGCTGTTCGACGCCAAGGTGGCGCCGGAAAACCTGCTTTACGCGACCCGGGCGGATGGAGAGCAACGGCCAGTCGGTCGCCATTTCGTCGAATTGCCGCTGGAACTCGGCGGACATCGCTGGATTGCCCGGTTCCAGAGTCGTCCCGAGTTCGATGCGGCGTTCGCCAGCAACCTGCCGCAAAGCATTGCCGGTTATGGCCTGTTGCTGGGTGTGATGATCTTCGGGCTGCTTTATGGCAGTGCCCGTTACAACCGGCGGGTCGAGGCGATTGCCCGGCGCTTGCAGGAAAGCGAGCAATCGTTGCGCAGCGTTCTCGACAACTCGCCAGATGCGGTTTTCATCGCCCGCCCGGATGGCCGTTACGATTACGTGAACCAGAAAGCCGGTGAGTTCGTCGGCTATACCAATGCCGAACTGCTGGCCATGGATATCGATGCGCTTTCTCCGGCGGAACTGAGCGACAAGCATCATCGCGTCTTCGAACGGATCGTCGCTGAGGGGTACTGTTTTGCCGAGATTGAACTGCGCCGCAAGGATGGTTCGAGTGCCTTCGCCGAAATGAGCGCCGTCTTGCTGCCGAATGGCAATGTCCTCGCCCTGTGCCGGGACATCGCCCTCCGGCGCCAGGCGGAACAGGCACTGCTGGCCGCCGAGCGCAAGTTCCGTGGCCTGATCGAGCAATCGCTGGTCGGCGTCTACATCATCCAGGACGGTCGTTTCCCCTACGTCAACCCGCGTTTCGCCGAGATGTTCGGTTTCACCAGCCCGGACGAAGTGATCGAACGGGTTGCCGTCAGCGATCTGGTGGCGCCGGAAGCGCGGGAAACGGTGGCGGAAAACCTGCGCCGGCGCGTCAGCGGCGTGGTCGAGGCGGTCAACTATTCCTTCGTCGGCCTGCGTCGGGATGGCACTCGAATCGATGTCGAGGTCTACGGCCGGGTCATGGAACATGAGGGACGGCCGGCCGTGATCGGGGTTTTGCTCGATGTTTCCGAACGCAAACGGGTCGAAGCCGAGCTTGAACAGAACCGGCTGCATCTGGAAGAACTCGTCGCCGCCCGAACCAGCGAGTTGTTGCTCGCCAAGGATGCCGCCGAGGCCGCCAACCGGGCGAAGAGCAGTTTTCTCGCCAACATGAGCCACGAACTGCGCACGCCGATGAATGCCATCATCGGCCTGACCGGCATCCTGCAGCGGCGTTACGACGATCCGGTGCTGTCGGACAAGCTGGACAAGATATCCGGGGCGGCCAGGCATCTTCTCCACCTGCTCAACGACATCCTCGATCTCTCCAAGATCGATGCCGAGCGGCTGACGCTCGAGCGTGTGCCCTTCCGTTTCGGCAGCCTGCTTGCCGATGTCGATAGCCTGATTCACGAGCGCCTGACGGCGCGTCATCTGATCCTGGACCGACAGATCGATCCGCGTCTTGCCAATCTCGAACTGCTTGGCGATCCGCTGCGCCTGCAGCAGATACTGCTCAATCTGGTGACCAACGCAGTGAAGTTCACCGAACAGGGGGGCGTCGTGATTGCGCTCAGGGTCGAGGCCGAAAGCAGCGATTCGATCACGCTGCGGTTGAGCGTCGAAGATAGTGGCATCGGTATCGCTGCCGATGCCGTGCAGCGGATTTTCGAACCCTTCGAGCAGGCCGATAGCTCGACCACCCGCCGCCACGGCGGTACCGGCCTCGGGCTCGCGATCTGCAGGCGGCTGGTGGAGTTGATGGGCGGCCGGATCGAGGTCGAGAGCACGCCAGGTATCGGTAGCTGTTTCAGCTTCGTGCTGTGCTTTGCCAAGGTGGATAGCGCGGCGGCTCAGGCGGCGGCGACCCGTGTCGGGGGCAGCGAAGTCGAAAGCACCATCCGCCGCGATTATGGTCACCGGCGGGTTTTGCTGGTCGAGGACGATCCGGTCAACCAGGAGGTTGCCCGCGAACTGCTCGGGGAGTCGCTCGGCCTTGCCGTCGACGTTGCTTCCGATGGCGCCGAAGCCGTGCTCAAGGCCGGTAGCTCCGCCTACGACCTGATCCTGATGGATGTGCAGATGCCGGTGATGGATGGCCTGGCTGCAACCCAGGCCATTCGCCAGCTTCCCGGGTACGCGACGACGCCGATCCTGGCGATGACCGCCAACGCCTTCGTCGAAGACCGCCGCCGCTGCCTGGCAGCCGGCATGAACGACTTCATCACCAAGCCGGTTGATCCGGATGTGCTGTTTCTGGTGATGATGCGCTGGTTCGAGCAGGGAGACACCAGCGGCGGTCGTTGACCGAGCCGGTCCGCGTGGCGCAGGTCGGCGGACCAGGAAGGTTGCGCACCATCCTGGTGCCATGTCCCCCGACATCAAGCCTTCATCGAGTGCGTCCGACAATGCGCGGGCATACGAATCAATGCCTTGCAAGCTGGTTCGCGTCTTGCTTTTGTCCTGTCAAACAAACTCGCCGGAGCTTTCCCGTGTCCAAACACGTCGCCTTGAGCCATGTCACCAAGTACAAGTACGACCGTCTGATCAATCTCGGCCCGCAGGTGATCCGCCTGCGGCCGTGCCCGCATTCGCGCACGCGGATCCTGTCGTATTCGCTGCGGGTCGCGCCGGACAAGCATTTCATCAACTGGCAGCAGGACCCGCAGGGCAATTACCTGGCGCGCCTGGTGTTCCCGGAGAAGACACGCGAGTTCAGCTTCGAGGTCGACCTGGTCGCCGAGATGTCGGTGATCAATCCCTTTGATTTCTTCCTCGAGCCGCATGCCGAGGAGTTTCCGTTCGACTACGAGGCCTGGCAGCGCCACGAGCTGACGCCCTACCTCTACAAGGTCGCCGGCGGCGAACTGTTCGACCGCTATGTCGCGGCGATCCCGCGCGCGAAGAAGCGCAGCGTCGATTTCCTGGTCGCGCTCAACGCGCAGTTGCAGGGCGACATCGGCTACACGATCCGGATGGAGCCGGGGGTGCAGACGCCCGAGGAAACCCTGCGCAAGAAGACCGGGTCGTGCCGCGATTCGGCCTGGCTGCTGGTGCAGATCCTGCGCCATCTGGGGCTGGCGGCGCGTTTCGTTTCCGGCTATCTGATCCAGTTGACCGCCGACGTCAAGTCGCTCGACGGCCCCTCCGGGCCGGAGGCCGATTTCACCGACCTGCACGCCTGGGCCGAGGTTTTCCTGCCCGGCGCCGGCTGGGTCGGGCTCGATCCGACCTCCGGCCTGTTCGCCGGCGAAGGCCACATTCCGCTGGCGTGCACGCCGGAGCCGGCGTCCGCGGCGCCGGTCACCGGCGCCATCGACGAGTGCGAGACCGAGTTCGAGCACCACATGCAGGTCACCCGGATCTGGGAGGCGCCGCGCGTCACCAAGCCGTACACCGACGAACAGTGGCTCGAGATCGAGGGCCTCGGCCACCGCATCGACGACGAGCTGCTGCGCATGGACGTGCGCCTGACCCAGGGCGGCGAGCCGACCTTCGTCTCGGCCGACGATCCCGACGGCGCCGAGTGGAACACCGCGGCGCTCGGCCCGACCAAGCGCCTGCTTGCCGCCGACGTCTTCCATCGCCTGCGCGAGAAGTACGCGGCGCAGGGCCTGATGCACTTCGGCCAGGGAAAGTGGTATCCCGGCGAGCAGTTGCCGCGCTGGTCGCTCAACTGCTTCTGGCGCAAGGACGGCCAGCCGGTCTGGCAGAACCCGGCGCTGTACGCCAACGAGCACAAGGATTACGGCGTCACCGCCGAGCATGGCGAGCGCTTCCTCAAGCGCGTCGCCGAACGCCTCGGGGTGACCTCGGACTACGTCTTCCCGGCCTACGAGGACGTCTATTACTACCTGTGGCGCGAACGCCGCCTGCCGGGCAACGTCGATCCGTTCGACTCGCGCGTCGACGATCCGCTCGAGCGCGCCCGCCTGACCAAGGTGTTCACCCAGGGCCTCGACCACGTCGTCGGCCACACGCTGCCGATCATGAAGAACCTCGCCAACGTCTGGCAGAGCGGCCCGTGGTTCCTGCGCGCCGAGCGCTGCTACCTGTTCCCGGGCGATTCGGCGATGGGTTACCGCCTGCCGATCGATTCGCAGCCCTGGACGGCGAGCAGCGATTACCCCTATGTCAATCCGCCGGACGCCGAGACGGCGACCGACCCGCTCGCCAGCTACGCCGCGCTGCGCGCCCGCGTCGGCGGCCAGGCCGGGTCTCGTGCGCCGCAACAACAGCAACGGCCGGCGCCGGGGCGCGCCCGGCCCTGGGAGAAGGCGACCGACACGGTCCCCGGTTTCAAGGAATCGGCGGCCTGGATCACCCGCCTGGCAATGTGCGCCGAACCGCGCGACGGCCGGCTGTACATCTTCATGCCGCCGACGCAGACGCTCGACGACTACCTGGAAATCGTCGCCGCCGTCGAGTCGACCGCCGAAGAGATGGCGCTGCCGGTCATCCTCGAAGGCTACGAGCCGCCGTCCGACCCGCGCCTGACGCATTTCCGCGTCACCCCCGACCCCGGCGTGATCGAGGTCAACATCCATCCGGCGCGGAGCTGGGACCAGCTGGTCGACCAGACCACCCATCTCTACGAAGCGGCTTACTATTCGCGGCTGACCACCGAGAAGTTCATGCTCGACGGCCGCCATACCGGTACCGGCGGCGGCAACCACTTCGTGCTCGGCGGCGCGACGCCGAACGATTCGCCCTTCCTCCGCCGGCCGGACCTGCTGAAGAGCCTGATCGCCTACTGGCACAACCATCCCAGCCTGTCCTACCTGTTCTCCGGCCTGTTCATCGGCCCGACCAGCCAGGCGCCGCGCGTCGATGAAGCGCGCAACGACAGCCTCTACGAGATGGAGATCGCCTTCCGGCAGATTCCCGATCCCGGCGGCGTCGTCCAGCCCTGGCTGATCGACCGCATCCTGCGCAACCTGCTCATCGACGTCACCGGCAACACGCACCGCGCCGAGTTCTGCATCGACAAGCTGTATTCGCCGGACGGCCCGACCGGGCGGCTCGGCCTGCTCGAGCTGCGGGCCTTCGAGATGCCGCCGCATGCGCGCATGTCGCTGGCTCAGCAACTGCTCCTGCGCGGCCTGGTCGCGCGCTTCTGGAAGGCGCCGTACAGTCCGCCGAAGCTGGCGCGCTGGGGCACCGAACTGCACGACCGCTTCATGCTGCCGCACTTCGTCGAGCAGGATTTCGCCGACGTGATCGAGGAGATGCAGCAGGCCGGCTTCGCCTTCCGCAAGGAATGGTTCGCCCCGCATTTCGAGTTCCGTTTCCCGAAGTACGGCGATTTCGCGGTCAAGGGCATCGAGTTCGAACTGCGTCACGCCCTCGAGCCCTGGCACGTGATGGGCGAGGAGGGCGCGGTCGGCGGTACCGTGCGCTTCGTCGATTCCTCGCTCGAACGCGTCCAGGTCAAGGTCTCCGGCATGGCGCCGGACCGCTACCAGCTGACCTGCAACGGTGTCGCCGTGCCGCTGCAGAACACCGGCCGCAACGGCGAGTTCGTCGCCGGCGTGCGTTACCGCGCCTGGCAGCCGGCGTCCTGCCTGCATCCGACGATCGGCGTGCAGGCGCCGCTGGTGTTCGACATCGTCGATACCTGGATGCAGCGTTCGCTGGGCGGCTGCCAGTACCATGTCGCGCATCCGGGCGGGCGCAACTACGACGTCTTCCCGGTCAATTCGTTCGAGGCCGAGAGCCGTCGTCTGGCCCGTTTCTTCCGCTTCGGTCATACGCCGGGACGGGTCGTCGCGGCGCCGCCCGAGGTCAGCGCCGAGCACCCGTTTACGCTAGACTTGCGCCGTTTTTAACCGGGAAAAACCGCGGAATTTCGCGGTCGACCGCATGACAGGCCGAAAAACGGCCTGTTTCTTTTCCTCTCCATGGCCCGCACCCTTCTCGCCATCTATCCGCACAGTGGTCGCCGCTACGACGAAATGTTGATGGCGGACGGCAACGTGCGTCCGCACTGGCGGCGCTTCTTCGACCACCTCGACGCGGTCTCGCCCGAGGACATGCACCAGCGCCTCGATTTCGCCGACCGGCGGATCCAGGAGAACGGCGTCACCTACAACGTCTACGCCGACCCGAGCGGCGCCGACCGGCCGTGGGCGCTCGACCCGGTACCGCTGATCATCCCGCCCGAGGAATGGGCCGAGGTTTCGGCCGCGGTGGCGCAGCGCGCGGCGCTGCTCAACGCCATCCTGGCCGACCTATACGGCGAGCAGACCCTGCTCGCCAAGGGCCTCCTGCCGCCGGCGCTGGTCTACGGCCAGCACGGCTACCTGTGGCCGTGCCAGGGCGTCAGGCCGCCCGGCGACATCTGGCTGCACCACTACGCGGTCGACCTGGCGCGCTCGCCGAACGGCCGCTGGTGGGTCATTGCCGACCGCACCCAGGCGCCGTCCGGGGCCGGTTACGCGCTGGAGAACCGGCTGGTCGTCTCGCGCGTCTTCCCGGAAATGTTCCGCGACCTGCACGTCCAGCACCTTGCCGATTTCTTCCGCGACCAGCAGGAAGGCCTGACCGCGCTGGCGCCGCTCGATCCCGGCGAGCAGCCGCACATCGTTCTGCTGACGCCGGGGCCGTACAACGAAACCTACTTCGAGCACGCCTACCTGGCCCGCTACCTCGGTTTCCCGCTGGTCGAGGGGCAGGACCTGACGGTGCGCGGCGACACCGTGTACCTGAAGACGCTGCGCGGCCTCAAGCGGGTGCATGTGATCCTGCGCCGGCAGGACGACGACTACTGCGATCCGCTCGAACTGCGCGGCGATTCGGCGCTCGGCGTGCCCGGCCTGCTCAACGTCGCCCGCGCCGGCCGGGTGGCCATCGCCAACGCGCTGGGCAGCGGCCTGCTCGCTTCCGGCGCGCTGATGGGCTTCCTGCCGGCGATCTGCCGCGAACTGCTCGGCGAGACGCTGGCCATGCCGTCGGTCGGCACCTGGTGGTGCGGCGAGAAGCCGGCGCTCGAGTACGTCCGGGAAAACTTCGACGACCTGGTGATCAAGCCGGCCTATCCGACCCAGCGCATGGAGCCGGTCTTCGGCCACGAACTGGAGGGCGAGGCGCGTGCCGAGATGCTGCGCCGGATCGAGGCCCGGCCGCATGCCTATGTCGCCCAGGAAATGGTCAACCTGGCGCAGGCGCCGACCTGGAGCCGCGCCCACGAGCGCCGCCTGATCGCCCGCCCGGTCGGCCTGCGCGCCTATGCCGCGGTCAATGCCGAGGGCGAGTATTCGGTGATGCCGGGCGGTCTCACCCGCGTCGCCCAGGGCGCCGGTGCCCGCATCATCTCGATGCAGCGCGGCGGCGCCTCGAAGGATACCTGGGTGCTGAGCAACGGCCCGGTCAGCGAGTTCACGCTGCTCAAGTCGTCGTTCGGCGTGCGCGACCTGGTGCGTTCCGGGGCCAACCTGTCGTCGCGCGTGGTCGAGAACCTGTTCTGGCTCGGCCGCTATTCCGAGCGCTTCGACGACAGTGCCCGCCTGCTGCGCGTCGCCCTGGCCCGGCTCGTCGATGTCGGCGGCGAGAAGACGCCGGCCGTCGCCGCCATCCTCGAACTGGCCGAGACCCTGGAAGTCCTGCCGAAGCCCGAGGAAGATGGCGAGATCGGTGAGGGCAGCGAGCACGTGCTGCTCGAGGCGATCTACGATCCGGCCCAGCCGGGCAGCCTGGCCGGCAGCATCCGCAGCCTGATGTGGTCGGCGACGCACGTGCGCGAGCGCCTCTCGCTCGATCACTGGCAGTCGCTCAACCGCCTGCAGCGCGAACAGATCTCGGCGCAGAAGAAGCATCCGACGCTGACCGAGGCGATCGCCTTCCTCGACCGCGTGCTGCTCGTCTCGTCGTCGCTGAACGGCTTCGCGATGGACAACATGACCCGCGACGAGGGCTGGCGCTTCCTTATCGTCGGTCGCCGCATCGAGCGCCTGTGCTTCCTCGCCCGCGGCATCGCCGGCTTCCTGCGCATGAGTTCGGCGCGCGCCCAGGGCAGCCTCGACTGGCTGCTCGAGATGGCCGACTCGAGCATCACCTACCGCTCGCGCTATTCGCGCCACGCCGAACTGCTGCCGGTGATCGACCTGCTCGTTTTCGACGACAGCAACCCGCACGGCGTGATGTTCCAGGTCGACGTGCTCAGCCGCTACCTCGAACGCATGGCCGGCGAACTCGGTGCCGACTACGCCAGCCGCCTGCAGGCGGCGGCCAAGCGGCTTGCCGATTTCGACCTGGCGCCGTTCGAGCACCTGGCCTTCAGCCAGGGGCGCGGCTGCCAGCCGTGCGAGGAACTGGCCGGCCTGCTCGACCGCCTGGTCGGCGCCGCCAGCCACCTGTCGAACGGCCTGGGCATGCGCTACTTCACGCACGTCGGCGATGTCAGCCGGCAAACCATGGCGCTGTGAACATGCAAGCGGTCCGCTATCACGTCCTGCACGAGACGACCTACGAATACGGCAGCCCGATCTCGCTGTCGCAGCAGCAACTGCACCTGTCGCCGCGTTTCCTGCCGTGGCAGCAGGTGTTCGAGCAGCGCATCGACATCGCCCCGGCGCCGACCTGGCGGCGCGACGGCCTCGACGCCTTCGGCAACCCGGTCAGCTGGATTTCCTTCCATGCCCCGCACGACAGCCTGCGCATCCGCTCGGCGATGAACATCGCGGTCGTTCCGCACCCGACCGACGCGGCGACGCTGGCGGCCTCGCTGCCCTGGGATGTGCTGCGCGAGCGCCTGGCCTACGACGCCCAGGCGCCGCTGGTCGAGGACCTCGAGGCGACCCGCTTCCTCTTCGAGAGCCCGCACGTGCGCGTCAAGCACGAGCTGGCGCAGTACGCCGCCGACTGCTTCCCGCCGGGGACGCCGGTGCTGGTCGGGGCGCAGGCGCTGATGGCCAAGATCTTCGCCGAGTTCGAGTTCGACCCCGAGGCGACCACGGTGTCGACGCCGGTGCTCGAGGTGCTCGAGAACAAGCGCGGCGTCTGCCAGGATTTCGCCCACCTGATGATCGCCTGCCTGCGCGCGCTCGGCCTGGCCGCCCGCTACGTCAGCGGCTACCTGCTGACCCGACCGCCGCCGGGCAAGCCCCGGCTGATCGGCGCCGATGCCTCGCACGCCTGGGTTTCGGTCTATGCCCCGGGGACCGGCGACGATTGGGTCGATTTCGATCCGACCAACAACCTGCTGCCCGACACCGAGCACATCACGCTGGCCATCGGCCGCGACTTCTCCGACATCTCGCCGCTGCGCGGGATCATCCTCGGCGGCGGCAGCGCCGAACCCGAGGTGGCGGTCACCGTGGTCCCGCTCGACGAGGAGGAAATCCCGGCGGCGCTGCGCGACGACGCCGACTGATGCGCCGCGTCGCGATCATCGGCGGCGGACCGGCCGGCCTGATGGCGGCCGAGCGGGTGGCGCTGGCGCAGGCCGGGGCGTCCACGGTCGACCGCGTCGATATCGACATTTTCGACGCCATGCCCTCGCCCGGGCGCAAGTTCCTGATCGCCGGCGTCGGCGGCATGAACATCACCCACGCCGAGCCGCTGCCCGATTTCATCGCCCGCTACGCCGGCCGCGCCGGCGAGCTCGCGCCGCTGCTCGCCGATTTCGGCCCGCAGGCGCTGCGCGAATGGATCCACGGGCTCGGCATCGAAACCTTCGTCGGCACGTCCGGCCGCGTCTTTCCCCGGGAAATGAAGGCGGCGCCGCTGCTGCGCGCCTGGCTGCACCGGCTGCGCGGCCAGGGAGTGCGCCTGCATGCCCGGCACCGCTGGCTGGGCTGGACCGCCGACGGCCGCCTGCGCCTGGCGACGCCGGCCGGCGAGGTCGCGCTGGCAGCAGAGGCGACGGTGCTGGCACTGGGCGGCGGCAGCTGGGCCAAGCTCGGTTCCGATGGCGCCTGGGTGCCGCTGCTGGCCGCCGCCGGCATTCCGGTGGCACCGCTGCAGCCGGCCAACTGCGGCTTCGACGTCGCCTGGAGTCCGTATTTCCGCGAGCGTTTCGCCGGCGCGCCGGTCAAGGCGGTGATCGGCACTTGCGGCGGCTTGCGCCAGCAGGGCGAATTCAATGTCACCGCCGGCGGCATCGAGGGCGGCCTGGTCTATGCGCTGGCGGCGCCGCTGCGCGATGCGCTGGCCGCCGGCCAGCCGGCTCAGCTGTTCCTCGACCTGGCCCCGGGGCGCAGCCTCGAGCGCCTGCGCAGCGACCTGGCGCGGCCGCGCGGCCGCGATTCGCTGGCCAACCACCTGCGCCGCCAGGCCGGCATCGAGGGCGTCAAGGCGGCGCTGCTGCGCGAATTTTGCCCGCCCGAGGCGTTGACCGTCAGCGACCGGCTGGCCGCGGCGATCAAGGCGCTGCCGCTGCCGGTCGAGGCGCCGCGCCCGCTCGACGAGGCGATCAGCAGCGCCGGCGGGGTCCGCTTCGAGGCCCTCGATGCGGCGCTGATGGTGCGCGAACGGCCCGGCCTGTTCGTCGCCGGCGAGATGCTCGACTGGGAGGCGCCGACCGGCGGCTACCTGCTGACCGCCTGCCTGGCCACCGGTTTTCGCGCCGGCAACGGCGTCGTTGACTGGCTGCGCCGCCCGCGCTGAGGCTCAGGGCAGGGCGGCGAGGGCGCGGTCGAGCTGTTCGGCGGCGGCGGCGAAGTCGAAATCGGCGATGTGTCGCTCGAAGGCGGCGAATTCCCCGGCGAGCAGCTGGCGCAGCGGCTCGCCGTCGCTCTGCAGGCGCCCCTGGACGGCGAAGTCGCAATCCTTGAGTTGCTGGCTGAGCGAGGCCAGCCGCCGGCGCAATTCGGCCGGCGTCGCCTGGCCGTCGCCGCTCGGCGCCGCCGGCGGCGGCGTGATCAGCGCCGCGTGCAGCTGCCGGTAGGCGGTTTCGCAGGCAGCGACCAGCGGCAGGATGGCCGGCGTCGGCTGCTGCTGGCGGATCGCCTGGTCGAGGTCGGTGGCTGCCTGGAAGGTCGCCGTCGCGCCCAGCGTGCCGGCCGCGCCCTTGAGCGAGTGGGCCAGGCGGTGTGCCTCGTCGCGCTGGTCGGCGGCGAGCAGCTCGCGGATCCGGGCGAAATCGTCGAGATGGGTCTCGGCGAAGCTGCCGAGCAGCCGGCGGTAGATCGTCAGCTTGCCGCGCACCGCATGCAGGCCGGCCTTGCTGTCGAGGCCGGGGATGCGCGCCAGGCGTTCGAGCGCGGCGGCGTCGTCGGCCGCGGCCGTTTCCGGGATGGCCGCCGGTGCCGCCGGCGGGGCGCTTGCCGGCATCTCGTCGAGCACCTGCAGCGGCACCGTGAACCAGAATTCGCTGCCTTCGCCGGGCGTGCTGCTGACCCCGATCTCGCCGCCCATCAGTTCGACCAGCCGGCGGCAGATCGCCAGGCCGAGGCCGGTGCCGCCGTGGCGGCGGGTGGTCGAGCTGTCGCCCTGCTCGAAGGGATTGAACAGGTGCGCCTGTTGCGTGCGGGGAATGCCGAGGCCGGTGTCGGTGACCGAGAAACGCAGCTTGAGCGTGCGCCCTTCATGGGCCTGGGCCTCGACGGCGAGCAGGATGCTGCCGCGCTCGGTGAATTTGATCGCGTTCGAAAGCAGCTGGCCGAGCACCTGGCGGATGCGCGGGGCATCGCCGCACAGGCGGGCCGGCAGGCCGGGCGCCGGCAGCAGGCCGATGCCCAGGCCGCGCCCGCCGGCGCGGGCGACGAACTGGGCGCGGGTGTCGGCGAGCAGCTCGGCCAGCAGGAATTCGCTGCGTTCCGGGCTCAGGCTGCCGGCTTCCAGGCGCGACAGGTCGAGGATGTCGTTGAGCAGCTGCATCAGCTGGTTGGCGGCGTCGGCGACGCGGCCGAGACGGTCGCCGGCATCGCTGTCGCCGAAATCGCGCTGGAGCAGGTGGGTGAGCCCGAGGATGGCGTTCATCGGCGTGCGGATCTCGTGGCTCATGTTGGCCAGGAAGCTGCTCTTCGCACGGTTGGCTGCTTCAGCCTCTTCCTTGGCGCGCTGCAGCTGGCGCGTGCGCTGCTCGACCAGGTTCTCGAGTTCCTCGCGGTAGCGTGCCAGCTCGGCCTGGTCGCGCTTGCGCTCGCTGATGTCTTCCTCGATCGCCAGGTAATGGGTGATCGCGCCGTCCTTCTGGCGGACCGGCGAGATGATCGCGTTGGCGTGGTAGCGGCTGCCGTCCTTGCGCTGGTTGATGAACTCGCCGCGCCAGACCTCGCCGCGGCTGAGCGCCTGCCACAGGCGGGCGGCGTTGTCCGGGTCGCTGACCGCCGACTTGAGGAAGCGCGGATTCCGGCCGATCGCCTCGGCGGCGCTGTAGCCGGTGCAGGCGACGAAGGCGCGGTTGACGTATTCGATGTTGCCGTCGGCGCTGGTGATGACGACGCTGTGCGGGCTTTGCTCGATCGCCAGCGACAGCTTGCGCTGGCTGGCCTCGCCGGCGGCCAGCGCGAGCCGGGAGCGGTGGCTGCCGATGCCGCTGCCGAGTTCGCCGGCGAGGTCCTCGAGCAGGACGACCTCGTCGTCATCGATGACCTGGCCGGGCGCGAGGACGAGGCGCAGTTCGCCGACCAGCTGGCCGTCGCTATGCACCGGCAGTGGTCGCTCGTCGGCGGCGAGCGGGCTGCCGGCGGCGACGAAGCGGGCGCTGCGGTAGCCGCCGTGGTCGATCACCTGGCGGCAGACGGCGTCGATCAAGGCGCCCTCGTCGGCGGCCCGGATGATGCTGCGGGCGACACCGCCGAGCAGGCGCAGGGCGCGGTTCTGGCGTTCGATGCGCAGGCTGTCGGCGCGGCGCTGGCCGATGTCGGCGAGGACGCCGGTGACGATGCTCGGTTGCCCGTCCTCGTCGCGTTCGGCGACGCAGCCACGGTCCTCGACCCAGCGCCAGCTGCCGTCGCTGTGGCGGACCCGGTATTCGATCCGGTGCTGGCCGCTGGTTTTTGCCTGAAAAACACGGTCGACCGCCAGATCGTGCCCGGCCAGGTCGTCGGGGTGGATGCGCGCCCGCCATTCGGCGAGATTGCCCGGCAGCGTCTCGCCGAAGAACTGGCGCAGGCTTTCGCTGCACACCAGACGATCCTGGCGCGGCCGGTGTTCCCAGGCGCCGGCCCCGGCGGCGCCGAGGGCGAGGTCGAGCTGGGCCTGCAGGCGCAGGCGGTTGCGTTCCTCGCACAGGCGGGCGAGGGCGATCTCCATGTCGCGCAGCGCGATCTGCTCGAACAGCCGTTGCTGGCTGATGACGCCAACGACGTGTTCGCCGGCGAAGACGACCAGGTGGCGGACATGGTGCTCGTTCATCGCCGTCAGCGCCTCGGCCACCGGGCTGTCGACGGCGATGCCGCGGACCGGCGCGCTCATCACCTCGGCCAGGGCGACGCCGCCGCCTTCGGGGCGGCTGGCGAGCAGGCGCGGCACGTCGCGTTCGGTGAGGATGCCGACCGGCCGGCCACGGTCGCTGACCAGCACGTAGTCGCTGGCGAGCTGCAGCATCCGGCTCAGGGCCTCGTTCAGCGGCGCCGTCGGCGGCAGCTGCGGCATCTCGCGGTCCATCGCCGTTTCCAGCGTCTGCAGGTGATCGAAGGCGAGGCTGCCGAGGTGGCGGCGGAAATCGGTCTCGCTGACGATGCCGGCGGTGCTGCCGTCGCCGGCGATGACGACCAGGTGGCGGATGTGACGGGCGTCGATGAGCTTGCGCGCGGCGAGCAGGTCGAGTTCGGGCGGGGCCGTCACCAGCGGCTGCGACATCACCTCGGCGACCGGCGTGTCGGCGGGCAGCTGCCAGTGCAGCGCACGCAGCATGTTGCTTTCGGTGACGATGCCGACGGCGCGTTCGGGACTGCCGGCGAGCAGGCTGGAAATGCCGGCGCTGCTCATGATGCGGGCGACTTCGCGGAGCGGGGTGGCCGGATCGACGCAGCGCACGTCGCGGGTCATGATGTCGGCCAGGGTGGCGGGGAAAAGCTGGTTCATCGGGGATCGGGGTTGGCCTGGCGATAGTCGCGGATGGCGGCGCAGGTTTGCTGAAGGGCGAGTTCGAGTTCGGCGAAGGCGGTGGCGAGGGCGCTTGCCGGCGGGTCGGCGAGCAGGGCGTCGTTGAGCCGGCAGGCGGCGGCGTGGATGGTGCACAGGCCGAGCGTGCCGGCGACGCCCTTGAGGCTGTGGGCGAGCCGGCGGGCGTCCTCGAGCCGTTCTTCGCGACGGGCTGCGGCGAGCCGGCGGTCGTCGTCGCCGTGGCCGTCGATGAAGGCGCCGAGCAGGCGGTGGTAATTGGCGAGGTTGTTGCGCACGGTGCGCATCGCCTGCTCTAGGTCGATCCCGGGCAGCGCCGCCAGCTGCGCCCGTGCGTCGTCGGCCACCGGCGCCGGTGGCGCCGGGGCAGGCGCGAGCGGCGGGGCGCCGCAGTCGATCGGCAGCCATTTGACGATCGCGGCGTAGAGGTTGTCGGGATTGACCGGCTTGGCGATGTGGTCGTTCATGCCGGCTTCGAGGCAGCGCCGGCGGTCTTCGCCGAAGGCGTTGGCGGTCATCGCCAGGATCGGCGTCGTGCAGCCGTCGGCGCGCAGCTGGCGGGTGGCGGTTACGCCGTCCATGACCGGCATCTGCATGTCCATCAGGATGATGTCGTAGGTCTTGGCAAGGACCCGTTCGAGCGCCTCGGCGCCGTTGTCGGCGACGTCGATGACGAAGCCGACATCCTCGAGCAGTTCGCGGGCGACTTCCTGGTTGATCGGGTTGTCCTCGACCAGCAGCACCTGTGGCGGCGTCACCAGTTGCTTGAGGCAGTTCCCGGCGCCGGCGGTCAGGCCGTTGCCGACTTCGCTGCCGCAGGCCGGGCGCAGGCGGGCGGTGAACCAGAAGGTGCTGCCGACGCCGGGCTGGCTGCGGACGCCGGTCTCGCCGCCCATCAGCAGTGCCAGGTGGCGGGCGATCGCCAGGCCCAGCCCGGTGCCGCCGAAGCGCCGCGTGGTCGACCGGTCGGCCTGCTCGAAGGCCTGGAACAGGCGGTCGATCTGGGCGGCCTCGATGCCGATGCCGGTGTCGCTGACGGCGAAGCGGACGAGCAGGTCGTCGCTGGTTTTTTCGATCAGATCGACGTCGACCGTGATGCTGCCGTGTTCGGTGAACTTGGCCGCGTTGGTCAGGAAATTGAGCAGGATCTGGCCAAGGCGCAGCGGATCGCCGTGGAGCACGCCAGGCAGTTGCGGGTCGATGCGGGTGGCGAAGTCGAGGCCGCGCGAGCGGACGCGGTCGACGATCAGCGTGGCGGCATTGTCGATGATCTGCTGCAGCCGGAAATCGCTGGGGGCGAGCACCAGCTTGCCGGCCTCGATCTTCGAGATGTCGAGGATCTGGTTGATGATCGCGAGCAGGTGGTGGGCTGCGTCCTGGACCTTGCCGAGGCGCTCGAGCAGCGCGGCGTCGGTGGTCTGGCGGGTGGCCAGGTGGGTCAGGCCGATGATCGCGTTCATCGGCGTGCGGATTTCGTGGCTCATGTTGGCGAGGAAGGCGCTCTTGGCCCGGTTGGCCTCCTCGGCGGCGTCGCGGGCGCTGGCCAGCTCGCGGGTGCGCTCGGCGACGAGTTCCTCGAGGTGCATCCGGTAGCGGTCGAGTTCCTGGTTGGCCTGGCGCTGCTTTTCCTCGCGTTCGCGCAGGGCGCGTTCGTTGGCGACGCGTTGCGAGATGTCGGCGATGAAGACGACCAGGTAGGGGCTGCCCTCGACGTTGATCGTTTCCACCGACAGGCTGATTTCGCGCAGGCGGCCGTCGCGGCCGGCGCCGATGCTCTCGAAGCGGTCGATGCGGCCGTCGCGCCGGAGCAGTTCGACCAGCCGCTGGCGGTCGCCGGCGTCGGCCCACAGGCCGGCCTCGGTGGTCGTCTTGCCGAGCAGTTCCTCGCGCGTCCAGGCATATTCGCCGAGCAGCCGCTCGTTGACGTCAACCAGGCGGCCGTCGTCCCGGCGGGTGATGCAGGCGGCGACCGGCGCCGCCTGGAAGGCGATTGCGTAACGGGCGAGCGCCTGGCTTTCCTCGCGCAGCGCCAGCACCAGCGCATGCTCGCTTTCGCGTGCCTGGGCCAGCTGTTGTTCGCCGCGGGCGATCCGCGCGAACTTGCGGCGCAGCATCAGGTAGAGCAGGGCGCCGGTGACGGCGACGAACAGCCAGCCTTTGGCCAGTTCGGCCCAGCCGCGGTAGGTACTGTCGGTGAACAGCGTCTGCACGGCGAGATCGCTGAACAGGATCCAGGCGGTGCCGAGCGCCAGGTAGGCCAGCACCAGCTTGCGTGCGTCGCGGCTGTGTTCCGGATCGTCGGGGGCCGGCAGCTGGTTCATCCGGGGGCTACTCGGCGTAGGTGGCGGCGATGCGCTTGAAGGTGTCGAATTCGCCGACGAAGGCGGCGACCACGTCGGGGTCGAAATGGCTGCCGCTGCCGGCGACGATGATCCGGTAGGCTTCTTCCATCGGCATCGCCGGCTTGTAGACGCGGGCGCAGATCAGGGCGTCGAAGACGTCGGCCAGCGCCATCAGCCGGGCCGAGATCGGAATTTCCTCGCCGGCCAGCGCGTTCGGGTAGCCGCTGCCGTCCCATTTTTCGTGGTGACCGCGGGCGATTTCCTGGGCGATGCGCAGGAATTCGACCGGCCGCGTCGAGTCGGCTTCGGCCTGGGCGATCGCCTGGGCGCCGATCTCGGCGTGGGTCTTCATGATTTCCCATTCTTCCGGGGTCAGCTTGCCCGGCTTGAGCAGGATGTGGTCGGGAATGCCGACCTTGCCGATGTCGTGCAAGGGCGCCGACTGGGCCAGCGCGTTGACGGTGCGTTCGTCGAGGTAGGCGGAAAAGCGCGGGTGGTGCTGCAGGCTGCGCGCCAGCGTGCGTACGTACTCCTGGGTGCGGCGCAGGTGGTTGCCGGTTTCCGGGTCGCGCGTTTCGGCCAGATGGGCGAGGGCGTGGATGCTGACTTCCTGGATCAGCTGGTTCTCGGCCATGCGCCGCGCCACTTCCTGTTCGAGGTAGGCGTTGTGGTCGCTGAGGATGTCGCGGGCGCGCTTGAGTTCGAGCTGGGTGCGCACGCGGGCGAGCACGATGGCCGGGCGGATCGGCTTGGTGATGTAGTCGACGGCGCCGCAGTCGAGGCCCTTCTCCTCGTCGTCGGTGCCGTCCATCGCCGTCACGAAGATCACCGGGATGTCGCGTGTCGCCGGCTTGGCGCGCAGTTCGGCGAGGACGCCGTAGCCGTCCATGCCGGGCATCATGACGTCGAGCAGGATCAGGTCGGGCGGCGGCGAGGCGTTGGCGATCTGCAGCGCGCGCGCGCCGGAATTGGCGGCGCGGACGCGGTAGATCGGTTGCAGCAGCTCGCCGAGGACGCTGAGGTTCTCGGGAACGTCGTCGACGATCAGGATGTTCGGCTGTGCTTGAATCTTGTTCTCCAGCCCGGGCAATGAATTGCCCGGATTATCGCCCCGGGCGACGCTTCTGGCTACTGCCCTTTGCTTCAGGTCGCGGCACCGAGGCCGACCAGGCGCCGATAGCTGGCAAAGCGCGTTTTTTCGATTTTTCCGGCGTCGACCGCCGGACGCAGTGCGCAGTCGGGCTCACGGTCGTGGCGGCAGTCGCGGAAACGGCAATGGCCGAGGTAAGGGCGGAATTCGCGGAAGGCGTACTCGATCTCGCCGCGCTCGAGGTGGCCGAGACCGAATTCCTGCAAACCGGGGGAATCGATCAGGTGGCTGTCGGCATCGAGGTGGTAGAGCGTGGCGTGGGTCGTCGTGTGCTTGCCGGAGTCGAGCGCCTGCGAGATTTCGCGGGTGGCGGCGCCGGCTTCCGGGATCAGCGCATTGACCAGCGTCGACTTGCCCATCCCCGACTGGCCGACGAGAACGCTGGTGCGGCCCTGCAGCTGCGGACGCAGGTCCTCGGCGTGGTCACGGGCGCAGAGTTCGAGGACGCGGTAGCCAAGCCCGGCGAAGACGCCGGTCTGGCGCCGGGCGGCGGGCAGGCGTTCGGCCAGGTCGCACTTGTTGAGGACGATCAGGACCTCGATCTCCTGGCTTTCGGCGGCGATCAGCGCGCGCGTCACCAGGTCGTCGGAAAATGCCGGCTCGCAGGCGACGACGACCACCAGTTGGTCGACGTTGGCGGCGATCAGCTTCTGGCGGATCTCGTTCGAGCGGTAGAGCAGGTGGCGGCGCGGCAGGATCGCGTCGATGACGCCCTGGTCGGGCGAGCTCTGCGTGATCTCGACATCGTCGCCGCAGGCCACCTCGCTTTTCTTGCCGCGCGGAAAGCACGGCAGGCGCTGGCCGTCCGCAGTCTCGACGATGTATTGCCGGCCGTGGGCGGCGACGACGCGGCCGCGCATCAGTGCTTGAAGTGGTAGTAGGCCTGGTTCAGCCAGGCAGCGACTTCGGCTTCCTCGTCCGGGAACCAGCCGGTGTTCATCTGCGCGTTGCAGGCGGCGGTGCGCTGCAGCAGCTCGAGTTGTGTCGACAGCATGCGTCCCTCGCGGGTGTACATCTTGCTGCCGTCGCCGCCGTACATGCGCGCGTGGCAGGCGACGCATTTCTCGTCGTGCCTGGCCTGGCCGGCCCGGGGGTCGGCGCTGCCCCAGGGCGCTTCGGCGAAGGCCGGCAGCGAGAGCAGGGAGGCGGCAAGCAGGGTCGTCGTTTTCATGCGGGTTGCTCCTGGCGTTGCAGCTGCGCGATGCGTTGCGCGGCCGGCGGGTGGGAATCGTGGAACAGCGAGTGCAGCGGGTCCGGCGTCAGCGTTGCCGCGTTGTCGTCGTAGAGCTTGACCAGTGCCCGTGCCAGTTCGCCGGCATCGGCGTGTGCGGCAGCGTAGGCGTCGGCTTCGAACTCGTGGCGGCGCGACCAGTGGCTGGACAGCGGCGTCAGCGGAAAGACGAAGACCGGCACGACCAGGAAGAAGAGGATCAGCGCCAGCGCCGTGTCCCGGGCCGGCACGCCGAGGCCGGCGTAGAACCAGGGCGCGTCGATCAGCTGGCCGAGCAGCCAGAGGAAGGCGAGCGAGCCGGCGAACATCAGCACGATGCGCTGGACGATGTGCTTCTTGCGGAAATGGCCGAGCTCGTGCGCCAGCACCGCCTCGATCTCGCCCGGGCTGAGGCGGGCGAGCAGGGTGTCGAAGAAGACGATGCGCTTGTTGTCGCCGAAGCCGGTGAAATAGGCATTGCCATGCGCCGAACGCTTCGAGCCGTCCATCACGAAGAGACCGTTGCTGCGGAAGCCGCAGCGCGCCAGCAGGGCTTCGATGCGGGTCTTGGCGTCGCCCTCGGGCAGCGGCTCGAACTTGTTGAACAGCGGCGCGATCCAGGTCGGGTAGATGAACAGCATGAGCAGGTTGAAGCCGCTCCAGAACAGCCATACCCACAGCCACCAGTACTCGCCCATGGCGCCCATCAGCCAGAGCACGGCGGCGATCACCGGGGTGCCGATGGCGACGCCGAGCAGCGTCTGCTTGCCGAGGTCGGAGACGAACAGCGCCGGCGTCATCCGGTTGAAGCCGTGGCGGGCCTCGACGACGAACTGGCTGTAGAGCGACAGGGGCAGGTCGGCGAGGGCCGAGATCAGCAGCACGCTGAAGATCATCGCCAGGCCGTAGGCGATGCCGTCGAGATGGGCCGACCAGAGGCCGTGCAGCGCGGCGAGTCCGCCGCCGAGCGTGAAGGCGAGCAGCAGCACGGCGTCGACCAGGATCGCGGAAATTGCCGTCTGGCAACGGTCGACCGTGTAATCGGCGGCTTTCTGGTGCGAGGCGAGCGTGATGCGGGCGGCGAACTCGGCCGGCACCGCCGCCCGGTGCGCACCGACGTGGCGGATCTGGCGCAGCTTGAGCCAGAGGCGGGTAGCCAGCGTCAGGGTGAAGGCGGCAAGGAAAAGCAGGGTGAAGTTCTCGGTCACGGGCGATGTCGGGGAAGCTGTGAGAAAATGGCGTTTTTCAAGTTTCGGGCAATTATATGGCAGGCAACGCAAACAACCTCGTCTGGCTGGACATGGAGATGACCGGTCTCAACCCGGACGGCGACCGCATCATCGAGATGGCGATGGTGGTCACCAATTCCGAACTCGAGCTGGTTGCCGAGTCGCCTTCCTGGGCGGTGCACCAGCCGGACGCCGTGCTCGCCGGCATGGACGACTGGAACCAGAAGACGCACGGACGTTCCGGCCTGATCGACCGGGTCCGCGCGTCGACGCTTGGCGAGGCCGAGGTCGAGGCGGCGGCGCTGGCCTTCCTCGAGAAGTATTCGCTGAAGGGCGATTCGCCGATGTGCGGCAATTCGATCGGCCAGGATCGCCGCTTCATGGCCCGCTACATGCCGACGCTGGAAGCCTTCTTCCACTATCGCAACCTCGACGTGAGCACCCTCAAGGAGCTGTGCAAGCGCTGGCAGCCGGCGGTGTACAAGGGTTTCAAGAAGAAGAGCAAGCACACCGCGCTGGCCGACATCTACGAGTCGATCGACGAGCTGAAGTACTACCGGGAACATTTCCTGGCCAAGCCCGGCGCCTGAGCCCGGCTGCACCCGGACGCGCCGGCGTCCGGGCATCTGACGGTCAACGCCGGAAAAGGCGGAATTTCTCGCGCCGCTCGCCCGGCCGGCGGCCTTCCCAGACGCGCTGCCAGCCGGCATCCGGCGGCGCCAGTTCGGCCGCCGTGTCGCCGACGACGAGCAGCCAGTCGCAACGCCGGCCGGCCGGTGTTGCCGCATCGACCGGCGAGATATTGACGAAATACGCCAGCGAGGCCCGCTGGCCGTCGCTCAGGCCGCGTCCGGCCAGGCACTGGCTGCTGTCCGGCAACGCCCGGGCGACGCCCTCGGCGACCGGGCGGTAGCTCTTGCCGTAGTCGAACCAGGGCAGGATCAATGTGGTCGCGAGCAGCCACAGCGTGGTGAAGCCGAGTGTCCAGTGCGTCAGGCTGCGGTAGGGCGAGCGCGGCGCGGTGGCGATCAGCCACAGCCACCACAGCGTCGCCGCCAGGCCGATCAGCAGGTGGCCCAGATCGAGTTCGCCGACGAAGCCGGGGCGCAGCGCGACGACGCGCTCGGCCAGGCGGGCCGGGACACCGAGCGCCATCGCCGACCAGGCCAGCCAGACGATGAGGACGAAGAAGCTGAAGACGCTCATCGCAAACCAGTCGAAGGCATTGGCGGCGCCGCGGCGCAGGCTCAGCGCGCCTGGCGTCGCCAGCAGCGCCAGCGGCGGCAGCAGCAGCAGCGCCGGGATGTCGCGCGGGCGGTAGGCCCAGGCCAGCAGGACCAGGGTGAGTAGCAGGAAGGCCAGCGGCAGCAGCTGGGCCGGTGCCTGCCACTGATCGCGGCGGCGCCACAGCGTCCACACGGCCAACGGCAGCGCCGGGAAGGCAAACCATGGCAGCATCGCGGCGAAGCGGCCGAGCCCGGCCAGCGAGAAAGCCGTCTTCAGCGGCGCAGTTTCGGCCAGCAGCCAGGCGTCGAAGCGGGCCGGCTGCTGGCTTGCCAGCAGCAGCGGCCAGGGGGCCGCGAGCAGCGCACCGATGGCCAGGCCGATCAGCAGCGTCTGTGCGGCCTTGCGCCGGTCCGGCGAAAGCCACAGCGCGACCGGCGCGATTGCCAGCAGCGGCAGGGTCGGTGCGATGCCGGCGCCAAGCAGGCAGGCAGCGACCGCCAGCCCGTAGAAGATGCCGGTCAGGCGGGGCTTGCGGCCGATCGTGGCGAGCGCGCCGAGGCCGCCGGCGTAGGCGGCGAGCGCAATCAGCATCGGCTGCGCATCGTGGGCGTGGACGATCAGGCCGACGCAGCCGGCCAGCAGCATCGGCGCGGCAGCGGCGCTGTCGGTGCCGTACAGCTCGCGGCCGGCGTAGTAGAGGCCGGCCAGCGCCAGCGCGATCCAGACGCCGCTGGCCAGGCGCATCGCCTCGTGCGCCGGCAGCGCCCAGTCGAAGAGCAGGCCGGTCAGCGCCGCGCTCCAGTAGTACAGCGGCGGCTCGTGGAAGGGGCGACCGGCCAGCGCCGGCGCCAGCCAGTCGCCGGAGGACAGCATCTGCCAGGCGGTGCCGATGTGGATCGCGTCCTCGCCCTTCCACGGATCGCGCCCGAAGAGGCCGGCGAGGACGTAGAAGGCGAGCATGCCGGCGAGCATCCAGCCGCCCGGAGGCAGGCGGATGCCGCGACGGATCAGCGTGGCAAGGTCAGGCATGGCGGGTACAAATGAAAAAGGCAGCCCACGGGCTGCCCTTTCTGGTGAAACTCAAGCCGATCAAGCAGCGGCCTTGCCACGCATGGCGCCGAACTTCTGGTTGAACTTCTCGACGCGACCGGCGGTGTCGACGATCTTCTGCTTGCCCGTGTAGAACGGGTGGCAGAGCGAGCAGACTTCGATGTGGAAGTCGTTCTTCGGCATCGTGGACTTGGTGGTGAAGGTGCTGCCGCAGGAGCAGGTCACCTTGACGTCATGGTAATTCGGGTGAATGTCGGCTTTCATCTCATATCCTTTAATCGAGCGACCGGCGGTATTGGCCGATCTGGGAAGCGCGAGATTATCGTTGAATAATCCCGCGCTAGCAATATTTTTTTCAGCCGCGACGCATCGCGTCGAAGAATTCGGCGTTGCCCTTGGTCGATTTGACCTTGTCGAGCAGGAATTCCATCGCTTCGAGGTCGTCCATCGGGTAGCACAGCTTGCGCAGCACCCACATCTTCTGCAGCACGTCCGGCTTCAGGAGCAGCTCTTCGCGGCGGGTGCCGGAGCGGTTGACGTTGACCGCCGGGTACATGCGCTTCTCGGCCATGCGGCGGTCGAGGTGGATTTCCGAGTTGCCGGTGCCCTTGAATTCTTCGTAGATCACTTCGTCCATGCGCGAGCCGGTGTCGATCAGCGCGGTGGCGAGGATGGTCAGCGAGCCGCCTTCCTCGATGTTGCGCGCGGCACCGAAGAAGCGCTTGGGCTTCTGCAGGGCGTTGGCATCGACACCGCCGGTGAGCACCTTGCCGGAGGCCGGCTGGACGGTGTTGTAGGCGCGGGCGAGACGGGTGATCGAGTCGAGCAGGATGACCACGTCCTTCTTGTGCTCGACCAGGCGCTTGGCCTTCTCGATGACCATCTCGGCGACGGCGACGTGGCGGGTGGCCGGCTCGTCGAAGGTCGAGGCGACGACTTCGCCCTTGACCGTGCGGGTCATTTCGGTGACTTCTTCCGGGCGCTCGTCGATCAGCAGCACGATCAGCACGACTTCCGGGTGATTGGCGGTGATGGCGTGGGCGATGTTCTGCAGCATCACCGTCTTGCCGGTCTTCGGCGGCGCGACCAGCAGGCCGCGCTGGCCGCAGCCGATCGGCGCGATCATGTCGATGACGCGGCTGGTGATGTTCTCTTCCGACTTGATTTCACGTTCGAGCTTGAGGTGACGCGTTGGGTGCAGCGGCGTCAGGTTCTCGAACATGATCTTGTTCTTGTTGGCTTCCGGCGGGAAACCGTTGATCCGGTCGAGCTTGGTCAGCGCGACGTAGCGCTCGCCGTCCTTCGGCGTGCGGATTTCGCCCTCGACGGTGTCGCCGGTGCGCAGGTTGAAGCGGCGCACTTGCGATGGCGATACGTAGATGTCGTCGGGGTTGGCCAGGTAGGAGGTGTCGGCCGAGCGGAGGAAGCCGTAGCCGTCGGGCAGGACTTCGAGGGTGCCGTCGCCGTAGATGGTCTCGCCGTTCTTGGCCTTGGCCTTGAGCACGGCGTAGATCAGCTCCTGCTTGCGCATGCGGTTGGCGTTCTCGATGGCGAGTTCGGTCGCCATGTCGAGCAGTTTGCTGACGTGTAAGGTCTTGAGTTCTGAAAGTTGCATTGGGAGTGTTTGTGGCGCCGTGATGTGAGCGCGGGCGACAGCCCGAAGAAACGGGGCGCGGGAGCTAGTGTGCTGGAGGGGAGAAATCGACGCCGGGGCGCATGGCCGGTTGCGTCAGCCTGAAGGCGCGGTGCGCACCTTCAGGCGGGGAGACTACGGAGATTACAGCGTGCTGTCAATAAAGGCAGCGAGTTGCGACTTGGAGAGGGCGCCGACCTTGGTGGCCTCGACGTTGCCGTTCTTGAAGATCATCAGCGTCGGGATGCCGCGGATGCCGTACTTGGCCGGGGTCTGCTGGTTGTCGTCGATGTTGACCTTGGCGACCTTCAGCTTGCCGGCGTATTCGGCTGCGACTTCGTCGAGGATCGGAGCGATCATCTTGCACGGGCCGCACCATTCGGCCCAGTAGTCGACGAGCACCGGTTGCTGCGCCTGCAGCACTTCGGCCTCGAAGGTGTCGTCGGTGACATGGTGGATGTGCTCGCTCATGATTGCCTCGTGGTGACTGGGTTTTGTTCGGTTGGGAAAGGCTTCGGGCCTTATGAAATCTGGCGAGATGCTAGCGAAAAACACCCGCCAAGGGAAGCGTCAGCGGCCGGTTTTGAACAGATTGGCCAACTCGACGGCGGTTTTGACCTGCATCTTGTCGAAGAGGTTCGCGCGATGCACTTCGACGGTGCGCATGCTGATGTTCAGTTCGTCGGCGATCACCTTGTTGTACTTGCCGGCCAGGACGAGATCCATGATCTGGCGTTCGCGCGTGGTCAGCCTGGAAATTCGTGCGTTGACCGAGTCGACCGTCGCATTCTCTGCACGCTGGCGGCTGTCGAGCGCCATCGCTTCTTCGATCCGGGTGACCAGTTCGTTGTCGTTGAGCGGTTTCTCGAAGAAGTCGAAAGCGCCGCGCTTGAGCGTCGCCACCGCCAGCGGGACGTCGCCGTGGCCGGTCAGGAAGATCACCGGCAGCGTCGAGCCGCGTTCGAGCAGGGCGTCGTAGCAGTCGAGCCCGCTCATTCCCGACATGCGCATGTCGAGGACGATGCAGCCGGCGGTGGCCGGGTTCCATGCCGCCAGGAAGGATTCGGCCGAATCATAGGCGGCGCAGGGCAGGCCGCGCGATTTGAGCAGCCAGCAGAGGGCGTCCCGGATGGCTTCGTCGTCGTCGACCAGGTGGGCTTGCGGGGTGTTCATGCGCTTTCGAGGGGCAGGGTGAAGATGAATATCGTACCGCTTCCGGTCGGCGAGGCGGCGCACTTTTCGGCCCACAGGCGGCCGCGGTGGAATTCGATGATCGAGCGGCAGATCGACAGGCCGACACCCATGCCTTCCTGCTTGGTGGTGAAGAAGGCGGTGTACAGCTTGTCCTCGATCTCCGGGGCGATGCCGCAACCGTAGTCGCCGACGCTGATGCGGACGTCCTCGGCTTCGACGCGGGCGGCCAGCTTGAGCACCCGGTGGGCGACCGGGGTCTCGCTCATCGCGTCCATCGCATTGCGCATCAGGTTGAGCAGCACCTGTTCGAGCATCAGGCGGTCGGCCGGCAGCAGCGGCAGTTCGGGGATGCTCGCCTCGATCCGGATCTGGCGCTTGCGCGCTTCCGGTTCGACGAAGCCGAGGCAGTCGTCGATGACTTCGCGCAAGGCGCACGGCGCGCGCTTCGGTTCGCTCTTGCGGACGAAGTCGTGCACACGGCGGATGATCTTGCCGGCCCGCTGCGCCTGCACGCCGATTTTCTCCAGGGCCGGGCGCAGGTCGCCGCAGGAAAAGTTCTCGGTGGATAGCAGGTTGAGGCAGCCGGTGTTGTAACTGGCGATCGCGGCCAGCGGCTGGTTCAGCTCGTGGGCCAGGGTCGAGGCCATTTCGCCGAGGGTCACCAGGCGGGCGGTGAATTGCAGCTGCTCCTGCTGCTGGCGGGCCAGTTCCTCGGCCCGTTCGCGCTCGGTGATGTCGAGTACCGAGGCCATCCAGCCGGTATGCTGGCCGTTGCCGTCGATCAGCTTGGCCTCGTAGACGAGCGCCCGGAAGCGTTCGCCGTTCTTGCGCATGAAGGTGATCTCGAAACCCTCGCTCGGCGCCAGGCCGGCCATCACCGCCAGGTGCATGGCCTGGGTGTCGTCGAGATGCTCGGGCGCCCAGTAGGGCATTGGCGGTTTACGGTCGACCAGCTCTTCGGGCGAAAAACCGGTCATTTTGCAGAAGGCCGGATTGACGTAGATGATCCGCCCGGTCAGGTCGCGGGCGCGCATGCCGACGGTCAGCGAGTCTTCCATCGCGGCCCGGAAGGCGTGCTCGGCGCGCAGGGCTTCCTCGGCCCGGGTGCTTTTCTGCATCAGGCCGCGGACCAGCCACAGGCTCCAGAAAACGCCGCCGGCGAGCAGCAGGATGGCCGCGGTGAGCAGGCGCTGGAGCAGGCTCTGATCGTTCGGGTAATTGCTCACCTTGAGGCGCAGGCCGTGGCCGGGCGGGTCGAAGGGAATCTGGTAGCTGTCCGAGCTGGTGCCCTGGATATGGGTCTTGCTGGCGTAGAGGACATCGCCGACGTCGACGATCTCGAGCTTGTATTTCTCGGTGAACCACCACGGCACCTGATTGGTCAGCAGGTCGTCGAGCGGGTAGGCAGCGAGGAGCATGCCGGCCAGCCGCGATTCCTCGTAGATCGGAACGAGGAGCTCGATCGTGCTGTCGCCGGCCTCGCTGAAAAAAGGCTCGCTGTAGGCGGGCTTGCCGAGGCGGCGGGCGGTGTCGAAGGCGCCGGCGGTGGCGCGCTGGTTGGGCGAGCCGCTCTCGCTGGGTGGGTGTCCCGGCAGCGAGATCAGTGTATTGCTGCGGGCGTCCAGCCAGCTGATGCGCGAGATTTCCGGGCTGTTCTTCAGGAGGTGAGCCGAGCGCAGGCGGAACAGCTGTTCGCGTTCGCGCGGCGCGCTCATGTCAACGGCGAGTTGCTGCAGCAGGTCGCGGTTGCCTTCGAGGTGGAAACGCAGGTTCTGCTCGAGCCAGAGCACGTCCTTGATCAGGATGTTGCGCTGCTCCTCGCGCTCGGAGTGCTGGAGCAGCCAGAGCAGGGCGATCAGCGCCGCCATCAGCAGCACGATGCCGAGCTTGGGCAGGGCAAGGAGCCAGCGCAGGTGGCGTTTTTCCGGTCGGGATCGGGCGATCGACGATTTCATGGCAGCGATGGTACCGTGTGCGACCGGATGTGGATATCCACAATACGCAGGCGTTAGCGGTTTCGTAATACTTTCACCCAGCCGCAATTGTATTTTGCGGCAAATCAAATCTTCAGGAGGAGAAAACCAATGAAAGTTTCCAAGCTTCTCGTCGGCCTGTTCGCTTGTGCCGCCTCGCTCGGCGCCTATGCGCAACAACCGATCGTGATCAAGTTCAGCCACGTCGTCGCCAACGACACGCCGAAGGGCAAGGCTGCCGACTTCTTTGCCCAGAAAGCCGCCGAGCTGACCAAGGGCAAGGTCAAGGTCGAGGTCTATGCCAACTCGACGCTGTACAAGGACAAGGAAGAAATGGAAGCGCTGCAGCTCGGCGCCGTGCAGATGCTGGCACCGTCGCTGGCCAAGTTCGGCCCGCTTGGCGTCAAGGAGTTCGAAGTCTTCGATCTGCCCTACATCTTCAATGGCTACGACGACCTGCACAAGGTCACCACCGGTCCGGTCGGCAAGAGCCTGCTCGCCAAGCTCGAGCCCAAGGGCATCAGCGGCCTGGCTTTCTGGGACAACGGTTTCAAGTCTTTCTCGGCGAACAGCCCGATCAAGACGCCGGAAGACCTCAAGGGCAAGAAGCTGCGCATCCAGTCGTCCAAGGTGCTGGAAGAGCAGACCCGTGCGCTGAAGGCCTTGCCACAGGTGATGGCTTTCTCCGAGGTTTATCAGGCGCTGCAGACGGGCGTCGTCGATGGTACCGAAAACCCGATCTCCAACCTCTACACCCAGAAGATGCACGAAGTGCAGAAGCATCTGACGCTGACCGAGCACGGCTATCTGGGCTACGCGGTGATCGTCAACAAGAAGTTCTGGGACGGTCTGCCGGCTGACATCCGCAAGCAGCTCGACGATGCCATGGTGCAGGCGACCCGTTACGCCAACCAGATCGCCAAGGTCGAGAACGACAGCTCGCTCGAAAACGTTCGCAAGAGCGGCAAGACCCAGATCTACACGCCGACGGCGGCCGAGCGCTCTGCCTTCAAGAAGGCCCTGGTGCCGGTGCACAAGAAGATGGAAAGCCGGATCGGCAAGGAAACCATCGACGCGGTCTACAAGGCGACCGGTTTCGATCCGAACAAGCTGTAATAAACGCTTGCCCTGGGCGCCCGCTGTTGCCGTTGGTGGCGGCGGGCGTTTTTGCAAGGAGAGGGAATATGGGAAAAATTATTGACCGACTCGAAGAATTCATCATCGGCGCCCTGATGGCGGTGGCGACAGTGGTGATCTTCATTTCCGTGGTGCATCGTTATGGCACCGGTTTCGAGATCCCCGGCGTACAGGACTGGCTGCTCGAAATCAACATGGGCTGGGCCCAGGAATTCTGCATCATTCTCTTCGTCTGGATGGCGAAGTTCGGTGCTGCATACGGTGTGCGTACCGGCATCCACGTCGGGGTCGATATCGTGATCAACAAGCTGTCGACCAAGCCGCGCGCGGTCATGGTCCAGCTTGGCTTGCTCTGCGGCGTGCTGTTTACCGGCGTGATCGGCATTTTTGGCGCGGCCTTCGTCTGGGAAAACGGCATGGCCTACGAGGTGCTGTCCTTGGTTGGTGGCGATGTCAGTGGTCATTTCGAGGGGCCGACGACGCCCGATCTCGAGTGGCCGACGTGGATCGTGTACGCCGCTGTTCCGCTCGGCTCGTTCCTGATGTGTTTCCGTTTCCTCCAGGTGATGGGGAATTTTGCCCGGACCGGCGAGTTGCCGACGCATGACCATGGTCATGTCGAGGGTCTGGAAGAGGGTGAGGTGCTGCAGGTCGGCGAGGCGATCGCCATTGCCGAGCAGCGCGAACACGCCCATGCCGGCTTGTCCGAGCGTGAATGGGAACAGCAGCATGCTGCGGTCGACGCCAAGAAAGAGGAGAAATAAGCGATGAGCGCACTGATTATCTTTGGCCTGCTGCTGACCCTGATGGTCATCGGCATGCCGGTCGGCGTCGCCCTTGGTCTGACCGTACTCGGTTTCATGTTCGCCTTTACCGAGACGCCGATCGCCTCGGTGGCCTTGAAGATGTTCACCGGCATCGAGAAGTTCGAGATCATGGCGATCCCCTTCTTCATCCTGGCTGGCAACTTCCTCACCCACGGCGGTGTGGCCCGGCGCATGATCAACTTTGCCACGGCAATGGTCGGTCACCTGACCGGCGGTCTCGGCATGTCGGCAGTGCTCGCCTGTGCACTGTTCGCGGCGGTCTCTGGTTCTTCGCCGGCAACCGTGGTGGCGATCGGCTCGATCCTGATCCCGGCGATGCTCAAGCAGGGTTTCCCGATGAACTTCTCGGCCGGCGTTGTTGCTTCGGCCGGCGGTCTGGGAATCCTGATCCCGCCGTCGATCGTCATGGTGATGTACGCGGTGACCACCAATTCGTCGGTTGGCGCGCTGTTCATGGCCGGTGTCATCCCTGGCCTGCTGCTGGCGCTGACGCTCGGCGTCACCACCTGGTGGCAGGCGCGCAAGGGCGGCTATCCGACCCTGCCGAAGGCGTCCTGGGGGGAGCGCTTCCGTTCTTTCCGTGAAGCTTTCTGGGGCTTGATGCTGATCGTCGTGGTCATGGGCGGGATCTACTCCGGCATGTTCACGCCGACCGAAGCGGCGGCGATGTCGGCGGTCTACGCCTTCTTCATCGCGGTGTTCGTGTACAAGGACCTGACCTTCAAGCAGATTCCCAAGGTCCTGCTCGATTCGGCCAACATGAGTTCGATGCTGCTGTTCATCATCGCCAGCGCGATCCTGTTCAGCTTCATCCTGACCTCGGAGCAGATTCCGCAGGGCATCGCCGACTGGATCGTGCATCTCGGTCTGGGTCCGGTCGGTTTCCTGATCATCGTCAACATCCTGCTGCTGATTGCCGGCAACTTCATGGAGCCGTCGTCGATCATCCTGATCCTGGCGCCGATCCTGTTCCCGGTTGCCGTTGCCCTGGGCATCGATCCGGTGCACTTCGGCATCATCATCACGGTGAACATGGAAATCGGCATGATCACGCCGCCGGTCGGCCTCAATCTCTTCGTCGCCAGCGGCATCACCCGCCGCGGTCTGTCGGAGATGTCGGTGGCGGTGCTGCCGTGGCTGTACGCGATGTTGGTCTTCCTGATCCTGATCACTTACGTTCCCGAAATCTCGCTCTGGCTGCCGCGCACGCTGGGCATGCTCTGACCATCGGCCCACCGGGCTGAAGCAGGCCGCGCTTCCCGCAAGGGGCGCGGCCTTTTGCATCTCTGTGGCACAATCAGCCTCCTTTCGTCTGCTCCCCGATCATGAAATTCGCTCTCTCCATCATCGCGCTGATCGTCGCCGCGCTGGTCGTTCCTTTCTTCATTCCCGGCGCCGGCAAGCAGGAAGGGGTCGATCCGAACGCCAACCTGCCGTGGCAGATCGAGCTCGATGGTCAGGGTGGCAGCCGCGTCTTCGGCGTACGGCCTGGTGTCCAGACGCTTGGCGAGGTGCGCGCCATTCTCGGCGGCGAGCCGGAAGTGGCGATCATTGCCCGCCCCGACGAGCCGGGGGCGCTGGAGGCTTACTACGCCCAGTTGCCGCTCGGTTTCGTGCTGGCCAAGGTGATTCTGACGGTCGACGTCGATCCGGCGGCAATTATCGCGATGCGCGAACGGGCGCCCAAGGCCGAGTACATGGAAAGCACGACGCGCAAGATCACCCTGCACCCGGACGACCTGGCCGCGGCCGAGCGCTTGCCGGTACGGGCGGTTGCGGTGATTCCCACGGTCAACCTCGACGAAGCGACGATTTTCCAGCGCTTCGGCCAGCCGGCCGAGCGCCTGCCGGTTTCCGACAAGCGCGTGCATCTGCTCTATCCCGAGCGCGGCCTCGACATCGTCGTCGACGCCGACGGCAAGGAGCTGCTGCAATACGTCGCGCCGCGCGACTTCGCGCTGCTGCGCGAGCCCTTGCGCAAGGCCGCGGGCGGACAGTCCGGCGGGTAAGGCGCGCGCTTATCTGCTAAAATTCCCCGTTTTTCAACCGACTAGCTTTTTCCGGAGCAAACCCATGGCTATCGAACGCACCCTTTCCATCATCAAGCCGGACGCCGTCAAGAAGAACGTCATCGGCCAGATCTACTCCCGCTTCGAAGGCGCCGGCCTGAAGGTCATCGCCGCCCGCATGACCTGGCTGTCCGAACAGGAAGCCGGCCAGTTCTACGCCGTGCACAAGGATCGCCCCTTCTTCAAGGATCTGGTCTCGTTCATGACCTCGGGCCCGGTGATGATCCAGGCCCTCGAGGGCGAGAACGCCATCGCCAAGAACCGTGAACTGATGGGCGCCACCGATCCGAAGAAGGCCGAGAAGGGCACCATCCGTGCCGATTTCGCCGAGTCGATCGACGCCAACGCCGTGCATGGCTCCGATGCCCCGGAAACCGCCGCCGTGGAAGTCGCCTTCTTCTTCCCGGGCATGAACACCTACGCCGGTCGCTAAGCCGCAGATGTCCGTCAATCTGCTGGATTTCGATGCGGCCGGCCTGACCGCCTGGTTCGCCGAGCAGGGCGAGAAGCCCTTTCGTGCGAAACAGGTGCTGCGCTGGATGCATCGCGCCGGCGTGGCGGACTTCGACGCCATGACCGACATCGCCAAGAGCTTGCGCGACAAGCTCAAGGCGAAGGCGGTCGTGGCGCCGCCTGCGCTCGTCTCCGACAAGCTGTCGGACGACGGCACGCGCAAGTTCCTGGTCGACGTCGGCAACGGCAATGCCGTCGAGACGGTCTTCATTCCCGAAGACGACCGGGGCACGCTCTGCATTTCCACGCAAGCCGGCTGCGCGCTCGACTGCGCCTTCTGCTCGACCGGCAAGCAGGGTTTCAACCGCAACCTCACCGTTGCCGAGATCATTGGCCAGCTGTGGCAGGCCAACCAGGCACTGGGCGCGGTTCACGGCGACGAAAGGGTGATTTCCAACGTCGTCATGATGGGCATGGGCGAACCGCTCGCCAACTACGACAACACCGTCGTCGCGCTGCGGCTGATGCTCGACGACAACGCCTACGGGCTGTCGCGCCGCCGGGTCACGGTGTCCACTTCCGGCCTGGTGCCGGCGATCGACCGCTTGCGCGAGGATTGCCCGGTGGCTCTGGCAGTTTCGCTGCACGCACCGAACGACAGCTTGCGCGACGAACTGGTCCCGATCAACCAGAAATATCCGCTCAAGGAGTTGATGGCGGCCTGCCTGCGCTACCTCGAAAAGGCGCCGCGCGATTTCATCACCTTCGAATACACGATGATGGCCGGGATCAATGACAGCGACGCGCATGCCCGCGAACTGCTGGCGCTGGTCCGCGACGTGCCGTGCAAATTCAACCTGATTCCGTTCAATCCCTTCCCGGGGTCGCCGTTTCGCCGTTCGCCGGCCGAGCGCGTGCGCCGTTTCGGCGAGATCCTGATCCAGGCCGGGATCGTCACGACGACGCGCAAGACGCGCGGTGACGACATCGACGCTGCCTGTGGCCAGTTGGCCGGGCAGGTCAAGGACAAGACCCGGCGTACCGCCGGTGCGGTCATTCCAATTCAGGAGCTGAGGACATGAAGATGCATTTCCGTAGCCTTCGTACTGTTTTCCTGTTCGTGTTTGCCGGTGCCGCGCTGCCGGTAGCGGCGCAATACGAGCCGACGACGCCGCAGGGGCAGGCGCAGGCGGTCAATGCGCAGAATGCCGCCAACGCCGCGCCGTCGGTTGCCGACCCGCGCAGCCGGGCGAAGATTCATACCGAGCTTGGTGCCCTCTATTTCCAGGCCGGTAATCCGGCTGCTGCGCTCGAGCACCTGGCGCTTGCCCTCGACATCGATTCCAGCTTCTATCACGCCTACAGCGTGCGTGGCCTGATCTACGCGGCGTTGCGCGAATACGCCAAGGCTGAGGCCGACTTTGCCCGCGCCCTGTCGCGCGGTGCCAATGACCCGGAAGTGAACAACAACTACGGCTGGTTCCTTTGCGAAACCGGCAAGGAGCGCCAGTCGGTCCAGTATTTCGACCGCGCCCTGCGCGATCCGTTGTACGAAACGCCCGACCGTGCCTACACCAATGCCGGCGTCTGTCTGCTCAAGGTCGGCGACATCGACCAGGCGCAGAACTACCTGCTGCAGGCCGTCCGCGTGTCGCGCACCGGCGCCCTGACGGCACGCGTCGGCCTGGCCGGCATCTTCTATCGTCGCGGCAACCTCGACGAAGCGCGCATCTACCTGAACGAAGCCTTGCGCATGATGGAACCGCCGACGGCCGAGGCACTCTGGCTTGGCATCCGGATCGAGCGCAAGCTCGGCGACAAGCGTGCCGAGAGCGGTTTCACCGCACAGTTGCGCAGTCGTTATCCGACTTCGAACGAATACCAGTCATTCCTCAAGGGCAATTTTGAATGAGTGAACAGATCGACAACGCGCCGCTCATCGACAGCGAAGCTCCTGTGATCGAGCCGGTGCTGCCGAGCGTCGGCAGCATCCTGCGCGTCGCCCGCGAGGGGCGCGGCCTGCAGACCGCCGAAATTGCCCAGGCGCTGAAGCTCGGGCAACGCCAGGTCGAGGCGCTCGAGCGCGACGAATGGGACGGTTTGCCCGGTCCGACCTTCATTCGTGGGTTTGTCCGCAATTACGCCCGTCTGGTTGGTGTCGACGCCGGCCCGCTGATGGATCGCCTGACCGCACTGCTCGACAAGCCGGTCGATACCCTGACCGTGCCGGCCGCACCGCCGGCCAGGATCAGCGGTTCGAGCCGCTCGCGTGACGGCCTGGTGGTCGGCATCGGCGCGCTCCTGCTCAGTCTCGCCGCGCTGGCCTATTTCCTGTTGCCGAGCGACCTCACGGCGCTGCGTGACAGTCTGCAAGGTTTGCTCGACGGTGAGGCCAAGCCGGCCGAAGTCGTGCCGGCGCCGGCCAGTCAGGAGCCGCTGTTCCCGCCGGGCAGCAGCGCTGACCAGGTCATTGCCCCGCAAGCCGAGGCTTCTGCCGATGCCGCCGTACCGGCGGGTGAGGCCCAGTCGCCGGTCGCGCCGGCAACGCCGTCGGCCGCGCCGGCCAGTCCGCAGGCTGTCGCCGCCGATGTCGCGACGCCGCCGCAGTTGCGTTTCGTCGTCAGCAAGGAATCGTGGATCGAAGTCCGCGATCGCGACGGTGCCGTTGTCTTTTCGCAGCGTCTCGCGGCGGGTTCCGAGCAGCAGGTCGGTGGCAAGGGGCCGTTGTCGGTGGCGATCGGCTACGCGCCGGGCGTCACGCTGCATACCCGTGGCCAGATCGTCAACCTGCAGCCGCACACCCGTGGCGATGTCGCACGCCTGGTGCTGGAGTAAGCCGTGAGCGTCGTCAGCAAGCGTCCGACCCGATCGACCGCGATCGCCCATGTCCGCCTCGGCGGCGATGCACCGGTGGTCATCCAGTCGATGACCAATACCGATACCGCCGATTACCTGAAGACTGCCCTCCAGTGTGCCGAGCTGGCGCGTGCCGGTTCCGAACTGGTGCGCATCACCGTGAATTCGCCGGAGGCGGCGGCAGCGGTGCCGAAGATTCGCGATCATCTCGACAAGATGAACTGCAATGTGCCGCTGATCGGCGATTTCCACTACAACGGCCACCGTCTGCTCAGCGAGCACCCGGCCTGCGCCGAGGCACTGGCCAAGTACCGGATCAACCCGGGCAATGTCGGTTTCGGCAAGAAGAAGGACGAGCAGTTTGCACAGATGGTCGAGCTCGCCTGCCGCTACGACAAGCCGGTGCGCATCGGCGTGAACTGGGGCAGTCTCGACCAGGAACTGCTGGCACGCATCATGGACGAGAACTCGCGCCTGGCGCAGCCGCTCGATGCGACCGAGATGATGCGCCATGCGATGGTTACCTCGGCCCTCGAATCGGCGGCCAAGGCCGAGGAAGTCGGCCTGGCCGGCGAGAAGATCATCCTCTCGTGCAAGGTTTCCAGCGTTCAGGACCTGATCGCGATCTACCGCGAACTGGCGCGGCGCGCCGATTATGCGCTGCATCTCGGGTTGACCGAGGCCGGCATGGGCTCGAAGGGCATTGTCGCGTCGACCGCTGCGCTGTCCGTGCTGCTCCAGGAAGGCATCGGCGACACCATCCGCGTCTCGCTGACGCCGGAGCCGGGTGGTTCGCGCAGCCAGGAAGTCATCGTCGCCCAGGAAATCCTGCAGACCATGGGCTTGCGTGCGTTCACGCCGATGGTCGCGGCCTGTCCCGGTTGCGGCCGGACGACCTCGACCTTCTTCCAGGAACTGGCCGGCGAGGTGCAGGATTTCGTGCGCGCCCGCATGCCGGAGTGGAAGCTGCATTACGACGGCGCCGAGAACATGACGCTGGCCGTCATGGGCTGCATCGTCAACGGTCCGGGCGAATCGAAGCACGCCAACATCGGCATCTCGCTGCCAGGCACCGGCGAAGCACCGTCGGCGCCGGTCTACGAAGATGGCGAGAAGACCGTGACGCTCAAGGGCGACAACATCGCCAACGAATTCAAGGACATCATCGAGCGCTACGTCCAGCGCACCTACAAGAAGAAACTGCAAGCATGAGTCAGACTTTGCAAGCCGTGCGCGGGATGAACGACGTCCTGCCGGAAGAAGCGGCATTCTGGGAACTGTTCGAGGACACCGTCCGTACCTGGCTGAAAGGCTACGGTTACAAGCCGATCCGCATGCCCATCGTCGAGCCGACGCCGCTCTTCAAGCGCGCCATCGGCGAAGTCACCGACATCGTCGAGAAGGAAATGTATTCCTTCATCGACGGCCTCAACGGCGAGGCGCTGACCCTGCGTCCGGAGGGCACGGCCGGCTGCGTCCGTGCCGTGATCGAGCACAACCTGGCGGCGCGGCAGACGCAGCGCCTCTACTACATCGGCCAGATGTTCCGCCATGAGCGGCCGCAGAAGGGGCGTTACCGGCAGTTCCACCAGGTCGGCGTCGAGACTTTCGGCATCGCCGGGCCGGACATCGATGCCGAACTGATCCTGATGGGCGCCCGCCTGTGGGCCGACCTCGGCCTCGACGGCATCGAGCTGCAGATCAACAGCCTCGGCCAGCCGGCCGAGCGCGCCGAACATCGTGCTGCGCTGATCGCCTATCTGGAGCAGCACGTCGATCTGCTCGACGAGGACGGCAAGCGTCGTCTGTATACCAACCCGTTGCGCATCCTCGACACCAAGAATCCGGCGCTGCAGGATATCTGCGCGGCGGCACCGAAGCTGATCGACTTCCTCGGCGCCGAATCGCTGGCCCATTTCGAAGGCGTGCAGCAGGTGCTGCGTGACGCCGGCCAGCCGTTCACGATCAACCCGCGCCTGGTGCGTGGCCTCGATTACTACAACCTGACCGTGTTCGAATGGGTCACCGACAAGCTCGGCGCCCAGGGTACGGTCTGCGCCGGTGGCCGTTACGATGGTCTGGTCGAGCAACTCGGCGGCAAGCCGACGCCGGCTTGCGGCTTCGCCATGGGCGTTGAACGGCTGATTGCGCTGATCAGGGATTCCGGCGGCGCCCCGGCCGAGCCGGCACCCGACGTTTATCTGGTACACCAGGGCGAGGCCGCCGGCCGGATGGCTTTCCGGGTCGCCGAGGGGTTGCGCGACCAGGGTCTGGACGTGCTGCTGCATTGCGGTGGCGGTTCCTTCAAGTCGCAGATGAAGAAGGCCGACGGCAGCGGTGCCGCATTTGCGGTGATTATTGGCGATGAAGAGGCGTCGACCGGGGAAGCGCAGCTGAAAGCCTTGCGCGAGGAAGGTGTGGCGCAACGCAGATTGAAGGTCGATGAACTGGCGGAAGCGATCATCGATCACATGATTGATTCGGACGAAGAGGAATAAACAGGATGGCGCACTACGACCTCGAGGAACAGGAACAGATCGACAGTCTGAAGACCTGGTGGAAGATGTACGGCAACCTGGTCACCTCACTGGTGACCGCAGCAGCGTTGGCCGTTGTCGGCTGGCAGGGTTGGAACTGGTACCAGAACAACGAGACGGCCAAGGCTGCCGCAGTCTTTGCCGCGCTCGAGCAGGCCGTGCAGGCAGGTGATACGCAGCGGATCAAGGCTGGCGCCGGCGAGCTGACCGAGAAATTCGGGCGCAGTGGCTATGCCGGGCTTGGCGCCCTGCTGGCGGCCAAGCACTCGGTGGACGGTGGCGATCTGAAAACGGCCAAGGCTCAGCTCGGCTGGGTTGCCGACAACGCCAAGGATGAGCTGCGCGATATCGCCCGCCTGCGTCTGGGCGCCGTGCTGCTCGACGAACAGGCTTACGACGAGGCGCTCAAACAGCTCGAGGCCACGCCGGCCCCGGCTTTCGTCGCCCGTTTTCTCGAACTCAAGGGCGATGTCCTGAGCGCTCAGGGTAAGGTCGCTGAGGCTCGCACCGCCTATCAGTCGGCGCTCGACAAGGCGACCGGCGATGCGGCCAAGCCCGGGCGCGAATTGCTGCAGCAGAAGCTCGACAGCCTGGGAGATGCCGCATGAACAAGCGCCTGTTGCCACTGGGGCTGGCTGCCGGCTTGCTGGTCGCTGGCTGCTCGACGATTTCGAGCACCTTTGATTCGCTCAACCCGTTCGCTTCCTCGGCGCGCAAGATGTCTCCGCTGCCGGAACTGACGGCGGGTGGCGAGGTGGCGCGCAACCTCTGGTCGGCCAGTGTCGGCAAGGCCGGGGGCTATGCCTTCACGCCTGCCGTGGTTGGGGATGCGGTCTTTGTCGCCGATCAGAAAGGCATGATCTACCGCCTCGAGGGCGGCAAGGTCGTGTGGAAAATCGACGCCGGCCAGCCCTTGTCGGCGGGGGTCGGTGCCGATGCCTCGCTGCTGGTGGTCGGTACCGCCAAGGGCGGCGTGCTGGCTTTCGATGCCCTCACCGGCAAGGCGCTGTGGCAGGCACAGGCGAGCAGCGAAGTGCTGGCGGCGCCGGCCGTGAGCCGCGAAGGCGTGGCCGTGCGCAGCGGCGACAACCGGATTTTCCTGTTCGACGCGCTCGACGGTTCGCGCAAGTGGATCTACCAGCGACCGATGCCTGCCCTGTCGATCCGTTCGACCGGTTCGCCGATTTTCGCCGATCGCTATCTGTTCGCCGGTTTCCCGGGGGGCAAGCTGGTCGGCATCGCGCTGCAGAATGGCGCGCTGGTCTGGGAAGGAACCGTTGCCCAACCGAAGGGCACGACCGAACTAGACCGTGTTGCAGATATCGTTTCTCCGCCGGTGGTTGATGGCACGCAGATCTGCGCGGTCGCCTTCCAGGGGCGGATTGCCTGTTTCGACATGGCCCAGGGTGGTGCGCTGATCTGGTCGCGCGACATTTCCTCGGCACGTGGACTGGTCCTCGATGGCCGCTATCTGTTCGTCACCGACGACGATGGCGTCGTCTATGGCCTCGACCGCCTGTCCGGCAGCAGCCTGTGGAAGCAGGACAAGCTGCGCAACCGTGGCGTCTCTGCGCCGGCTGTGCGCGGCAATCTGGTCGCTGTCGCCGATGGCGAAGGCTACCTTCATTTCCTGTCGCGCGAAGAGGGCGCATTCGTCGCCCGCCAGAAGACCGACGGTACCCCGGTCACGGCTGCGCCACAATTGCTCGGCAGTGCCTTCCTGACGCAAACGACCGGCGGCGACGTCAGGGCGATCGAGATCCAATGAAACCTACCATCGTCCTGGTCGGCCGGCCCAATGTCGGCAAATCAACACTGTTCAACCGGCTGACCAAATCGCGCGACGCCATCGTCGCCGATGTCCCGGGCCTCACCCGCGACCGTCACTACGGTCACGGCAAGGTCGGCAAGAAACCTTTCCTCGTCGTCGATACCGGTGGTTTCGAGCCGCTGGTCAAGGATGGCATCCTGCATGAAATGGCGCGCCAGACCGAGCAGGCGATCGCCGAGGCCGATGCGGTCATCTTCGTGGTCGATGCCCGTACCGGCCTGACCCCGCACGACAAGGAGATCGCCAACAAGCTGCGGCGCCTCGAGCGGCCGGTCTATGTTGCGGTCAACAAGGCCGAAGGCCTGGTTTCCGGCATGGTCGAAGCCGATTTCCACGAACTTGGCCTGGGCGAGCCGCATGCCATTTCGGCCGCGCACGGCGAGGGCGTTCGCGGTATCGTCGAGTTGGCGCTGGAAAGCTTTCCCGATCCCGAAGACGACGAGTGGCATTCCGATGCAACCCGTGTCGCCATTGTCGGTCGTCCCAACGTCGGCAAGTCCACGCTGATCAACACGCTGCTCGGCGAGGAGCGCGTGATCGCCTTCGATGCCCCGGGAACGACCCGCGATTCGATCGAGATCGACTTCGAGCGCGAAGGGCGCAAGTACGTGCTCGTCGATACTGCCGGCATGCGCAAGCGCGGCAAGGTGTTCGAGGCGATCGAGAAATTCTCGGTGGTGAAGACGCTGCAGTCGATCGAGGATGCCAACGTGGTCATCCTGATGGTCGACGCCCGGGCCGACATTTCCGACCAGGACGCGCACATCGCCGATTTCATCGTCCAGTCGGGGCGGGCCCTGGTCGTTGCGGTCAACAAATGGGACGGTCTCGATCCCTACGTCCGCGAACAGACCCGGCAGATGCTCCAGCGCAAGCTGAAGTTCCTCGATTTCGCCAAGTTCCATTTCATTTCGGCGCTGGAAAACGTCGGTCTGGCCAATCTCTTCCGTTCGGTGGACAGCGCCTACGCGGCTGCGATGACCAAGCTGTCGACGCCGCGCCTGACCCGCGTCCTCGCCGACGCGATCGCCCGCCAGGCGCCGCCCAAGCACGGCCTGTTCCGGCCGAAGCCGCGCTACGCGCACCAGGGCGGCTCGAATCCGCCGATCATCGTGATCCACGGTAGCGCCGTCGACCAGATTGGCGACAGCTACCGCCGCTATCTCGAGCACACCTTCCGGGAAGCCTTCCGCCTGCAGGGCACGCCACTGCGCATCCAGTTCGTGGCCGGCAAGAACCCGTTCGCCGACAAGGAGCGTCGCTGAGTCACAAATCAACCACAAAATTTCCAACACCATTCTTCTAATTTGGGTACATTAGGACCCTCATAACAACACACATGGAGTCCACACCATGAGCAACAAAGGGCAACTTTTACAAGACCCCTTCCTCAACGCGCTGCGGCGCGAACACGTTCCCGTCTCGATCTACCTGGTGAACGGGATCAAGCTGCAGGGCCAGGTCGAATCCTTCGATCAATATGTCGTTCTGCTCAAGAACACCGTGACCCAGATGGTCTACAAGCACGCCATTTCGACGGTCGTGCCGGCCCGTCCGGTGAATATCCAGCAAGAGCAGGCCGCAGAATAAGACGCTTCATCCGGCTGCCCCGCGCTAACGGGGCAGCATTTTCTCCCGCAGGACCCATTCATGCTTGAGCGACCCGCCTCCGGTGAGCGCGCGGTTGTCGTGCAACTCGATTTCGGCCAGCTCGACATCGAGGACCAGATCGAGGAAGTCCGCCTGCTCACCGAATCGGCCGGAGGCGTAGTCGTCGCCGTGGTGCGTGGTCGGCGGCAGAGTCCCGATCCGAAGACTTTTGCCGGCAGCGGCAAGGTTGACGAAGTGGCGGCGATGATCGCCACCTGTTCGGCGCAGCTGGTCATCTTCAATCATGCCTTGTCGCCGGTTCAGCAGCGCAACCTCGAGCAAATTCTCAAATGTCGGGTGGTCGACCGTAACAGTCTGATCCTCGACATCTTCGCGCTGCGGGCCGCCAGTGCCGAAGGCAAGCTGCAGGTCGAGCTGGCCCAACTCGAGCACCTGGCTACCCGCCTCGTTCGCGGCTGGACCCACCTCGAGCGCCAGCGCGGCGGGATCGGCATGCGCGGCCCCGGCGAAACCCAGCTTGAAACCGACCGCCGCTTGCTCGGCAACCGCGTCAAGCTGCTCAAGGAGCGCCTGCGCAAGCTTTCCCGGCAGCGTGGGGTGCAGCGCAAGGCACGGCGGCGCGGTGACGTGCTCAATGTGTCGCTGGTCGGCTATACCAATGCCGGCAAGTCCACGCTGTTCAACACGCTGACGCACGCCGGCGTCTATGCCGCCGACCAGCTGTTCGCAACGCTCGATACGACCTCGCGCAAGCTGTGGATCGCCGAGGCCGGCAACATCGTCATTTCGGATACTGTCGGCTTCATCCGCGACCTGCCGCATTCGCTGGTTGATGCCTTCCATGCGACGCTGGAAGCGGCGGTCGATGCCGACCTGCTGTTGCATGTCGTCGATAGCGCCAACCATGCGCGCGACGAGCAGATGGCCGAGGTGGACAAGGTGCTCGAGGAAATCGGCGCCCGTGATCTGCCGCAGCTGGTGGTCTGGAACAAGATCGATCTGACCGATGCCGGGCCGGGAATCGAGCGCGACGAATATGGTAATATCGTCCGCGTTCGTGTCAGTTCGCGTACCGGCGAAGGTCTGGAACTTTTGCGCGAAGCCCTGGCCGAATACGCCCGGGCCAAGGCCGAATCGCGCCGCAAGGCGCTCGACGAAGCTGCCCGTCTGGCACAATCCGATTTCACCATTTGAATCCCCGAGACCCATGATTCCTACCCTAGGTATTCTCATGTCGATCAACGACCCGCAGTGGGGCAATCGCGGCGACGACAAGCCGAACGGCAACGGCCCGCGCCGTCCCAACGACGGTCCCCCCGATCTCGAAGAGCTGTGGCGCGATTTCAATCGCAAGCTGAGCGGCATGATGGGCAAGAAGGGCGGCGGCAACGGCGGCGGTGACGGTCCACGCATGCCGCCGGTCGATTTCAGTCCGAAATTCCTCGGCGGCGGCCTCGGCCTGCTGCTCGGGCTGGTCGCCGTGGTCTGGCTGGCCTCCGGCTTCTACATCGTCGATGCCTCGCAACGCGGTGTCGTGCTCCAGTTCGGCAAGCTCAAGGAAACCACCGAGCCGGGTCTGCGCTGGCGCCTGCCGTATCCGATCCAGTCGCACGAACTGGTCAATCTGACCGGCGTGCGTACGGTCGAGATCGGCTACCGCGGCAGCGAACGCAACAAGGTGCTCAAGGAAGCACTGATGCTGACCGACGACGAGAACATCGTGAATATCCAGTTCGCCGTCCAGTACATCCTCAAGGATCCGGTCGAATACCTGTTCAACAACCGTCATCCCGACGATGCCGTTGTCGGCGCCGCGGAGACGGCGGTGCGCGAGATCGTCGGCAAGAGCAAGATGGATTTCGTGCTCTACGAAGGTCGCGAGCAGATCGCCAGCGATGCGGCGCTGCTGATGCAGTCGATTCTCGACCGCTATCAGGGCGGCATCCTGATCTCCAAGGTGACGATGCAGAACGCGCAGCCGCCGGAACAGGTGCAGGCAGCCTTCGACGACGCCGTCAAGGCCGGTCAGGACCGCGAGCGCCAGAAGAACGAGGGCCAGGCCTACGCCAACGACGTCATCCCGCGGGCGCGCGGTACTGCCGCCCGTCTGCTCGAGGAGGCGCAGGGCTACCGCCAGCGCGTCGTCGCAGCCGCCGAAGGCGATGCTTCCCGCTTCCGCCAGGTGTACACCGAGTATGCCAAGGCGCCGGAGGTCACCCGTCAGCGCATGTACCTCGAAACCATGCAGCAAATTTATGCCAACACGACCAAGGTGATGATCGACGCCAAGGGGCAGGGCAACCTGCTCTACCTGCCGCTCGACAAGCTGATGAATGCCGCTGCCGGTGCCGCCGTGGCACCGCAGGGGCTGATCGATGGTGCCACCCAGGGGGCAGCGGCGACGCGCCAGTCGTCATCTTTCGCCGGCGAAGTGCCGCCGCAATCGGAAAGCCTGCCGGCGGTCGGCGGCAAATCGTTCAATGCCAACACGCGCGCCGGTTCGCTCGGTTCGCGTGACCGGGAGGCTCGCTGATGAGTTCGCGTCTGAATGTGCTGGGCGGCCTGGTCGCCCTGGTTCTGGTTGTCCTCTCGATGTCGCTGTTCACTGTCGATCAGCGCCAGTACGCCCTGGTTTTCCAGCTGGGTGAGGTCAAGCAGGTGATCACCGAACCCGGTCTGAACTTCAAGGTGCCGATGATCCAGAACGTGCGTTTCTTCGATCGCCGCATCCTGACCTTGGATAGCGCCGACCCGGAGCGTTTCATCACCTCCGAGAAGAAGAACGTCCTTGTCGACTCCTACATCAAGTGGCGGATCATCGATCCCAAGCTGTACTACATCTCGGTCGGTGGCGACGAGGCGCGGGCGCGTACCCGTCTGAGCCAGACGGTCAACGCCGGTCTGCGCGAAGAATTCGGCAAGCGCCTGGTGCACGACGTGATCTCCGGCGAGCGCGACAAGATCATGGAGCAGATGCGCGAGAAGGCCGATACCGATGCCCGCCGCATCGGCGTCCAGATCGTCGATGTGCGCCTGAAGCGTGTCGAACTGCCGGACGAAGTCAGTGGCGCGGTGTATAGCCGGATGGAGGCCGAACGCAAGCGCGTCGCCAACGAGCTGCGCTCGGAAGGTGCCGCCGAGGCCGAGAAGATTCGCGCCGACGCCGATCGCCAGCGCGAAGTGATCATCGCCGAGGCTTACCGCGACGCCCAGAAAACCAAGGGTGACGGCGATGCCAAGGCGGCAGCCATCTATGGCGATGCCTTTGGCAAGAGCCCGGAGTTCTATGCCTTCTATCGCAGCCTCGAGGCCTATCGCAACAGCTTCGCCAACAAGAGCGACGTTCTCGTGGTCGAGCCGAACTCCGATTTCTTCAAGTACATGAAGAACGTCGGTCGCTGATTCCGCCGGCGATGACTTCGACCCTGCTGCTGGCCTTCGCGCTGATGCTGGTGCTGGAGGGCGCGATGCCCTTCATCGCGCCGGCCGCCTGGCGGGAAACCTTTCGACGCCTGATCCAGTTGTCGGACGGACAGATCCGTTTCATCGGTCTGTCCTCGATGCTGATCGGCCTGATCTTGCTGATTGTCTTTTCATGAACTGGCTGCTTCCGGAATACATTGCCGATGCGCTGCCGCCCGAAGCGGCGCGCATCGAAAACCTGCGCCGTACGCTGATCGACCACTGCCGCGGCCGCGGTTTCGAATACGTCATGCCGCCGCTGCTCGAATACCTCGAGTCGCTGCTCACCGGCGCCGGCCAGGACCTCGACCTGCGCACCTTCAAGCTGGTCGACCAACTGTCCGGGCGGACCATGGGCGTGCGCGCCGACATGACGCCGCAGGCGGCGCGGATCGACGCCCATCTGCTCAATCACCAGGGGGTGACTCGTCTCTGCTATTGCGGCAGCGTGCTGCATACCCTGCCGGCGAACGTCTCGGCGGGCCGCGAGCAGGTGCAGATCGGGGCCGAGCTGTATGGCTACGGCGGGGTCGAAGCCGATCTCGAGATCATTCGCCTGATGGCGACGGCTTTTGAACGGATCAAGTTGCCGCTGGCCAGGGTCGACCTCGGTCATGTAGCGATTTTCCGCGCCCTGGTCGAGACTGCCGGTATTTCGGCCGATGCCGAAGGCGAGTTGCTGGCGCTGCTGCGCGACAAGGATGTCCCCGGTCTCGGCGTGGCCACGCGACAGTTGCCGTCGCCCTGCCGCGAGGCCCTGCTCGCCCTGCCGACGCTCTACGGCGGTCCGGAAGTGCTTGAGCGGGCAGCTGCGCTGCTGCCCGATGTTCCGGCCATTGCGGCGGCGCTGGCGCAGTTGCGCCACCTGATTGCCAGCGCGCCGGAGCTGCCGTTCTCGCTCGACCTGTCCGACCTGCGCGGCTACCACTACCATAACGGCATCGTTTTTGCCGCCTATTGCCCGGCTTACCCGGCGGCGATCGCCCTTGGCGGCCGTTACGACGGTGCCGGCGAGGCATTCGGCCGGGCGCGCCCGGCGACCGGCTTCTCGATGGATCTGCGCCAGGTGGCGCAACTGGCTCCGGCGGCCAGGCCGCAATCCGGCATCCTGGCCCCGTATGCGGCCGGCGATCGCCTGCTGGCCGGGCACATCGCCGCACTGCGCGAGCGCGGCGAGATCGTCGTCGAAATGCTGCCGGGTGAAATCGCCTGCGAGGGCCCTGATTGCGACCGCAAGCTGGTGCTGGTCGGCGGACAATGGATTATCGAAGCAATACAAGAGGATTAAGAAGATGGCCAAGAATGTGATCGTCGTGGGGACCCAGTGGGGCGACGAGGGGAAGGGCAAGATCGTCGACTGGCTGACCGATCATGCACAGGGTGTCGTCCGTTTTCAGGGCGGCCACAATGCCGGGCATACGCTGGTCGTCGGCGAGCAGGTCTACAAGCTGAACCTGGTGCCCTCGGGCATCGTTCGCGAGGGTATCGACTGCTACATCGGCAATGGCGTGGTCCTCGACATCCACCATCTGATCTCGGAAATCGCCGAGCTCGAGAAGGGCGGCATCGACGTCCGCTCGCGCCTGAAGATCAGCCCGGGTTGCCCGCTGATCCTGCCCTACCATTCGGCCATCGATCGCGCCCGTGAAGCCGCCAAGGCCGGTGACAAGAAGATCGGCACCACCGGCAAGGGGATCGGTCCGACCTACGAGGACAAGGTTTCCCGTCGCGGCCTGCGCGTCTATGACCTGTTCCATCCCGAGCGTTTCGCCGAGAAGCTGAAGGAAGTTCTCGATTATCACAACTTCGTGCTGACCGAATACTTCAAGGCCGAACCGGTCGATTTCCAGACCGTGTACGACCAGGCGATGGCCGACGCCGAGGTCATCCGGCCGATGGTTGTCGATGTCTCGGCGGCGCTCTACGACGCCAACAAGGCCGGCCACAACATGCTCTTCGAAGGCGCCCAGGGCACGCTGCTCGACATCGATCATGGCACCTACCCGTTCGTCACCTCGTCCAATTGCGTCGCCGGCCAGGCGGCCGCGGGCGCAGGCGTCGGCCCGGGCATGCTGCATTACGTGCTGGGCATCACCAAGGCCTACTGCACGCGCGTCGGCGGCGGCCCGTTCCCGAGCGAACTGGACATCGATACCGAAGGCACGCCGGGCCACCAGATGTTCTCGGTCGGCAAGGAATTCGGCACGGTGACCGGGCGCAAGCGCCGTTGCGGCTGGTTCGATGCTGCGCTGCTGCGTCGTTCGGCGCGCATCAACGGCCTCACCGGCCTGTGCATCACCAAGCTCGACGTGCTCGACGGCCTCAAGGAAATCAAGATCTGCACCGGCTACCAGCTGGGTGACAAGGTGGTCGATCTGCTGCCGATCGGTGCCGACGACGTCGCACGCTGCGTGCCGATCTACGAAACCATGCCGGGCTGGGAAGGCACGACCTTCCGCGTCAAGCGCTGGGAAGACCTGCCGGTCAATGCGCAGGCCTACCTCAAGCGCCTCGAAGCGCTGTGCGAGGTGCCGGTGGCGATCGTGTCGACCGGTCCGGAGCGCGACGAGACCATCCTGCGCCAGCATCCGTTCAAATAAGCCGGGCAGGCGACGTTGACGGTCAACGGGCCCGCGGGGCCCGTTTTCATTTCTGCGTCAGTGGGGCCGCACGGCCTGCCAGCCTTCCGGGCAGGCGTTGGTGTAGGGGTAGTATTGTCCGGACGAGCGGCAGTAGTACCAGTTGCCACGCGGCGGCGGTGGTCCGTAGGAGAGCGTGCTGCCGATCGCGATGCCGCCGAAGGTGATCACCGCCGCCGGCGCTACCCAGCCGTGACGATGGTGATGATGAACGACGCGCGGCGGCGGTTGATAATGCGGGTGATGATGCCGGTACTCGTGGTGCCGGTACTGGCGTTCGTGGCGATGGTCGGGGCCGGCGCTGGCTGTTCCGGCAAGGCTGGCGCCGAACAGTGCGGCGAGCAGGGAACAGGCGATCTTTTTCATGATGAACCTCGCAGTGGGTGGAGTTGCGGGTTCACGATAGCCAGCCTGGTGCAGCCTTGCTGCAACCAGTTGTTAGTAATTGTTAAGACCGGAAAGGCAGGTGCTGTGAGACAATCGGGGCAGACGAAACGGCCGTCGGAAATGAAAAAAGGCCTTGCCGGAGCAAGACCTTCATTCAAAATCGCTGGTGCCCAGGAAGGGACTCGAACCCCCACGCCTCTCAGCGCTAGTACCTGAAACTAGTGCGTCTACCAATTCCGCCACCTGGGCACAGGTGCGAAGAGCCGCCATTATAGAGAAAGAAGAAGAGATGTCAAGAAAGAAGTTATCAAAGATCCGCCGGGCCGATCCGTTCTTCGAACGTGAAAGCCAGCGTTACGAATTTCCGCTGCCGTCGCGCGAGTACGTCAGCCAGGTGTTGACCGACGAAGGCCGGCCGCTGGCTTTTGCCGATCTGGTGAAGTTGCTCGACATCGCCGACGGCGAACGCGAGATGTTCCAGCGTCGCCTCGGCGCGATGGAGCGCGAGGGCCAGTTGCTGCGCAACCGCAAGGGCGATTACATCCTGCCCGAGCGGGCCAGCCTGACCGCCGGCCGCATCCAGGGGCACCCGGACGGTTACGGCTTCCTGGTGCCGGATGACGGCAGTGCCGACATCTTTCTCGACCAGCGGCAGATGGGCAAGGTCCTGCACGGCGACCGGGCGCTGGTCCGGGTGACCGGCACCGACCGCAAGGGGCGGCCGGAAGGCAGCATCGTCGAGGTCACCGAACGCGTCAATACGCGCCTGGTCGGGCGCGTCTTCATCGAACACGGCGTCGTCATCGTCGCACCGGAGAACAAGCGGATTTCGCAGGACATCCTGGTGCCGCCGGAGAAGAAGTCGAAGCTCAAGGTCCAGTCGGGCCAGGTGGTGATGGTCGAGATCATCGAGCAGCCAAGCAAGTTCTCGCAGCCGATCGGGCGTGTCGTCGAGGTTCTCGGCAACTACGCCGATCCCGGCATGGAGATCGAGATCGCGCTGCGCAAGCACGACCTGCCGTTCGAGTTTTCCAAGGCGGCGCTCGAAGAAAACAAGAAAATGCCGGACAAGGTGCGCAAGGCCGATCACAAGGGGCGCGAGGACTTGCGCAGCCTGCCGCTGGTGACGATCGACGGCGAGACCGCGCGCGATTTCGACGATGCCGTCTATTGCGAGAAGCAGGGCCGTGGCTGGCGCCTGGTTGTGGCGATCGCCGATGTCTCGCACTATGTGAGGCCGGGCATGGCGCTCGACAAGGAAGCGCTGGAGCGCGGCAACTCGGTGTATTTTCCGCGCCGGGTCATCCCGATGCTGCCGGAGAAGCTGTCCAACGGCATCTGCTCGCTGAATCCCGACGTCGAACGGCTGGCCATGGTCTGCGACATGTCGATCAGCGCCGCCGGCAAGATCGGCAAGTACCGTTTCTATCCGGCGGTTTTCCGCTCGCACGCCCGGCTCACCTACAACAAGGTATGGTCCTGGCTGTCGGGTGAAAAACAGCCCGACAACGAAGTCGACCGTAAGGTGCTGCCGCAGGTGCGCGACCTCTACAAGCTCTACGCGGCGCTGCACAAGGCCCGCGGCCAGCGGGGCGCGATCGACTTCGAGACGACCGAGACGCAGATGCTGTTCAACGACCAGGGCAAGATCGAGAACATCGTCCCGGTGGTGCGCAACGATGCGCACCGGATCATCGAGGAATGCATGCTGGCGGCCAACGTCTGCGCTTCGGATTTCCTCGCCGAGCACAAGCAGACCTGCCTGTACCGCATCCACGAGGGGCCGTCCGAGGAGAAGCTGCGCAACCTGCGCACCTTCCTCGGTGAATTCGGTCTCGCCCTGAGCGGCGGCGACGATCCGCGCGCCAAGGATTACGCCGCCCTGCTCGAGAAGATCAAGCCGCGTCCGGATTTCCAGCTGCTGCAGACGGTGATGCTGCGCTCGCTGCGCCAGGCCATGTACAGCCCCGACAACGTCGGCCACTTCGGCCTCGCCTACGAGCATTACACGCATTTCACCTCGCCGATCCGGCGCTATCCGGATCTGCTCGTGCATCGCGCGATCAAGGCCGTGCTCGCCGGCGAGAAATACGAGCCGAACAAGCCCTGGGACGACATCGGGCTGCAATGCTCGGCCACCGAGCGGCGGGCCGACGAGGCGACGCGCGACGTCGAGAACTGGCTGAAGACCTTCTTCATGAAGGAGCGCATCGGCGAAGTCTTCGACGGCACCATCTCGGCGGTCACCGCCTTCGGCATCTTCGTCGCCCTCGACAGCGTGTACATCGAGGGGCTGGTGCATGTCTCGGAACTCGGCCAGGATTACTTCCAGTTCGACAACATCAAGCACCAGATGCTCGGCGAGCGCTCCGGCGAGCGTTTCCGCCTCGGCGACCGGGTCCGGGTCAAGCTGGTCCGGGCCGACCTCGAGTCGAACAAGATCGACTTCGTGCTGGTGCGCGACGAGCCGCGTGCCGTCGGCCGGAAAAAGCCGGCTGCGAAGCGTCGACCGTGAACGTCTTGCCGACGGCGCGCTACCTCTCCTATGACGAAAGCGATAGAATGAACGTTTGATCGAACCAGGCAGATGAGCAGCGCATGATGCACCTCGGGCAGGAACCGGTGATGAAAGTGGCGGAGCCGCTGGGCGAGCGTTATTGCGCCCGCCTGGTCGCGCTGCCGCCGGCGCTGAACACCGGCAACGCGCTGATCGACGACGAGCATCGCCAGCTGCTCGCGGTGATGCAGCAGTTGCGTACGGTGTGTGCCGATCCCGAGCGGCTGGCCGACTGCCTGGGTTGCGCCGGTGCTCGCCGGCAGGCCTGCGAGCATGCCGTGGTCGGCATTCTCGGCGATCTCTTCGCCTTCATCCTCGAACATTTCGCCAGCGAGGAGCGGATCATGCGCGATGCGATGATGGCGGTTACCGAGCACGACCTGTGCGCCGCCCACATCGAGGATCACGCGGCGATCGCCCAGAAGGTCCAGGAAATCGTTTCGCGCCTCGACTTCGCGCATACCGTGGCGCGCATCCGTGAACTCGACGGCCTGCTCGGGCGCTGGCTGGACAACCACATCGGCATGCACGACCTGATCCTGGTCGGCTGGCTCGGCAAGGGCAGCCAGCCTCCGCCGGACGCTCGCTGACTCGCCGGGAAGGCCGGCGCAGGTTAGAATCCGGGTCCTTTCCTGCGGATTCCCACCATGTCATCGCGCCTGATCTACGGCTTTCATGCCATTACCGCCAAGCTGCGCCAGGATCCGGAGTCGCTCCGTGAAATCCTGGTCGATGCCTCGCGCCAGGATGCGCGGGCCCGCGAGCTGATCCGTCATGCCGAACTGCAGGGCGTCAAGCTGGTGCTGGCCGAGGCCAAGCGCCTCGACGACCTGGCCGGCGGCGGCCGCCACCAGGGGGTGGTCGCCCGCATCGACGGCGCGCGCAAGCCGGCGCATCTCGACGACGTGCTCGACACCCTCGACGAACCGGCTTTCCTGCTCGTCCTCGATGGCGTCACCGATCCGCGCAATCTCGGCGCCTGCCTGCGCGTCGCCGACGCTGCCGGCGTCCATGCGGTGATCGCCCCGAAGGACCGCTCGGCCGGCCTCAACGACGTCGCCGTCAAGACCGCCTGCGGCGCGGCCGAGACCGTTCCCTACGTGATGGTCACCAACCTGGCGCGGACCCTGCGCGAACTCAAGGAACGCGAAATCTGGGTGGTCGGCACGGCTGGCGAGGCCAGCCACGATCTCTACACCGCCGACTGGCCGCAAGCCACGGCCTGGGTGATGGGGGCCGAAGGCGAGGGGATGCGCCGGTTGACCCGGGAAAATTGCGATCAGCTGGTAAGCATCCCGATGCATGGCAGCGTGGACAGCCTGAACGTCTCGGTGGCCGCCGGCGTCTGCCTGTTCGAAGCGCGCCGCCGCCGGCGCTGAGGCGATGACGCATCGGCGGGCAGTCTGGCTGATGGTGCTGGTGACGCTGTTGTGGAGCATCGCCGGCGTCGTCGCCCGGCATCTCGAGGCCGCTGCCGGATTCGAGGTCAATTTCTGGCGCAGCACCTTCAACGCGCTGGCCCTGGTCGCCGGCCTGCGTTGGCTGCGCGGCCCGGCGCTGTGGTCGGGATTGCGCCGGGCGCCCCACCTGGTCTGGATTTCCGGTTTCTGCTGGGCGGTGATGTTCACTGCCTTCATGCTTGCGATCACGCTGACGACGGTGGCCATGGTGCTGGTGACGATGGCCCTCGGACCGATGGTCACCGCGCTGTTCGCGCGCATTTTCCTCAAGCAGCGGCTGCCGGCGCGGACCTGGGCGGCGATCGTCGTCGCCGGCCTCGGCATTGCCTGGATGTTCGGCGGCGGTGCCGGAGACGGCAGCTTGTTCGGCGCGCTCGTGGCCTGCGCGGTGCCGGTGGCGGCGGCGGTCAACTGGACCATTTTGCAGAAAATCGGGCGGTCGACCGTCAACGCCCCGGACATGCTGCTGTCGGTGCTGATCGGGGCGCTGCTCTCGGCGCTGTGCACGCTGCCGCTGGCCCTGCCGTGGCAGGCGACGGCGCACGATCTCGGCCTGCTGGCGCTGCTCGGCGTCGTCCAGCTGGCGATCCCCTGTTTGCTCGTGGTGACCCTGGCGCGCGTCCTGCCGGCGCCGGAAGTGGCCTTGCTGGCCTTGCTCGAGGTGATTTTCGGGGTGGCCTGGGCCTGGCTGTGGGCCGGCGAGACGCCATCGGCCAGCGTTCTGGCTGGCGGTGCGCTGGTGCTGCTGGCGTTGGTCGGGAACGAATTGCTGGCCTTGCGCCAGCGGGCGGCGGACGACGTCGCCGCCGTCCGCCAGCCGGGGTGAGGCTCAGGACTCGCTGGGCTGCCAGCCGCCGCCGAGCGCCTTGAACAGGTCGACCGCGGCGTTCAGCCGGGCCTGGCGGGTGCTGATCATCGCCAGCAGCGCATCGTTGGCGCTGCGCTGGGCCTCGAGCACGTCGAGGAAGCCGGCGTAGCCGGCCTCGTAGCGCAGCTTGGCCAGTGCTTCGGCCTTGCGCGCGTTATCGACGCGCTCGTTCTGCGCACTTTCCGCCTCGCCGTTCTCGCGCAGCGTGACCAGCGCGTCGCGGACTTCCTTGTAGGCTGTTTCCAGCGTCTTCTGCCAGGCGATCAGCGATTGTTCGTTGAGTGCCTTGGCCTGGTCGACGCGGGCCGTCGTCTTGCCGAAATCGAAGATCGGCATCAGCAGCGAAAGACCGCCAGCCCAGGTGCCGGCACCGCCGGAGAAGAGGTCGGAAAGGGCCTTGCTTTCGCTGCCGATGCTGCCGGTCAGCGAGAAGGTCGGGTAGTAGCCGGCCTTGGCGACGCCGATGTTGGCATTGGCGGCGACCAGCTGCTGCTCGGCCTGGCGGACATCCGGGCGGGCCTCGATCAGCTGTGCCGGCAGGCCGGCCGGCGGCAGGGGGGGCAAGGGCAGCTGGCGCAGGTCGCCGGCGGCAATCGCCAGGTCCGGCTTGCCGGTCAGCAGCGCCAGCTGGTGTTCGGCCAGCGCCCGGGCGCGACGCAGGTCGGCCTGCTGGGCCTTCAGCGTCGCCAGGGCACCGTCGGCCTGGTACTGGTCGAGCGGCGAGACGTAGCCGGCGTCGACCCGGGCCTTGACCAGGCGGGCGCTCTCCTCGCGGCTTTTCAGCGATTCCTCGGTGACCGCCAGCTGCGCATCGGCGGCGCGCAGCGTCAGGTAATTGCTGGCGACCAGGCCGGCCACCGAGAGGCGCACCGAATCGCGCCCGTAGCGGCTGGCGAGCAGGCTGGCGCGGGCGGCTTCGTTGCTGCGCCGGACGCGGCCCCAGACGTCGAGTTCATAGGACAGGCTGAGGCCGGCGCTGCGGGCGCGCAGCACTTCCGGCGAGGCGGCCGACCAGGTGGCGGTCTTCTCGCTGAGATGGGTGTTGCTGCCGGCCCCCTGGGCGTTGATTGCCGGCAGCAGCGCGGCGCCGGCCTCGCGGGCGGCGGCGTCGGCCTGCTCGACGCGGGCGACGGCGCTGCGCAGGTCGGCATTGCCCTGAAGGGCCTGGTCGACCAGCTGGTTCAGCGTCGTGTCGTTGAAAAGTGCCCACCAGCGGCTGTCGACCGTCGGATTCTCGTCCTTGGTCTGGGCGACGGCGCTCGGGGCTTCCTTGAACGCGGCCGGCAGCCAGTTGGCCGGGCGCAGGTAGTCCGGACCGACGGCGCAGCCGGAGAGCAGCACGGCCAGGGCCAGCGGGGTCAGTCGGAATACGGGGCGGAACATCATGCCTTCTCCTCTTCGACGTCGAGTTGCGTCGGGTCGATCTGTTTGCCGCGCTCCAGCCACTTGAAGAAGAGCGGGATGAAAATGGTGGCGATGAAGGTGGCGGCGAGCATGCCGCCGAACACGCCGGTACCCATCGATTGCCGTGCCGCGGCGCCGGCGCCGGTCGCCTTGACCAGCGGGAAGACGCCGAGGACGAAGGCGAGCGAGGTCATGATGATCGGGCGCAGACGCAGGCGGGCGGCTTCCAGCGCGGCGTCGACGACGCTCTTGCCTTCGGCGTACTTCTGCGCCGCGAACTCGACGATCAGGATCGCGTTCTTCGAGGCCAGGCCGATCAGAACGACCAGGCCGATCTGGAAGTAGATGTCGTTGGGCATGCCGCGCATCCAGATCGCCGTCAGTGCGCCCATCAGGGCGAAAGGCACGGCCATGACCACGGCCACCGGCAGCGACCACTTCTCGTACTGCGCCGCCAGGATCAGGAAGACCATGATGATGGCGAAGGCGAAGGCCTGCAGCGACGAGCCGGAGGTCTGCTTTTCCTGGAAGGCCTGGCCGGTCCAGGATATCTCGTAGCCGTCGGGCAGCGTGTTGGCAGCGACTTCCTCGACGATGCGGATGGCGTCGCCGGAGCTGATGCCGACCTTGGAATCGCCCATCACCTTGGCTGCGACGAAACCGTTGAAACGTTCGACCTGTTCCGGGCCGACGACGCTCCTGACGGTGCTGATCGCCGACAGCGGGATCATCTTGTCGCTGCTCGTGCTCTTGACGTAGACCTTGCCGATGTCGTCCGGCTTCATCCGGTAGTTGGCCTCGGCCTGGAGCTGCACGCGATAGACCCGGCCGGCCTTGTTGAAGTCATTGACGTAGAGCGCGCCCATCGTGCTTTGCAGGGTTGCATAGACGTCGGCGAGCGGGACGCCGAGCGCCAGCGCCTTGGGTTCGTCGACTTCGACGAAGAGCTGCGGCACGGTCGGCCGGAAGAAGGTCGAGATGCGGGTGAACTCCGGGTGCTTCTGCAGTTCGGCCATGAAGGCCTGGACCACTTCGTGCAGTTTCCGGGTGTCGCCGTCGACACGGTTCTGGACGTAGACCTCGAAGCCGCCGGCGGTACCCAGGCCCATGATCGGGGGCGGGTTGAAGACCAGGCCCATGCCGTCCGACTGCATCATGCCGATGCCCATGAACTTGCCGGCCAGATCCTGCGCCTTGGCGTCGCGTTCGTCCCAGTCCTTGAGCGGCAGGAACATCGTGCCGGCGTTCGGCTTGTTGCCGCCACCGATCAGGTCGAAACCGGAAACGACGAAGGTGTGGCGCACGGCCGGGTCGGCGGCGATCATCTGGCGCATGTTCTCGCCGGTCACCTGGGTGCGCTTCAGCGTGGCGCCGTCCGGCAGCATCAGTGCCGAGATCAGGTAGCCCTGGTCTTCGGCGGGCACGAAGCTGCCCGGTATGACACGGAAGAAGAGTGCAGTGGCGCCGATCACGGCGACGAAGATCAGCGAGCCGACGATGCCGTGCTTGAGCGTGAAGCCGACGGTACGCACATAGCTGTCGGTGAACCGGTCGAAGGCACGGTTGAATGGCGCGAAAAGCTTGTTCTCGCTGTGCTGGGCCTTGAGCAGCAGGGCGCACAGGGCCGGCGTCAGGGTCAGCGCGACGACGCCGGAAAGAACCACGGCGACGGCGACGGTGACCGCGAACTGCTTGTACAGCTGGCCGGCGATGCCGCCGAGGAAGGCGACCGGGACGAACACCGCGCACAGCACCAGGACGATCGCGATCAGCGCGCCGGAAACCTGTTGCATGGCCTTGATCGAGGCCTGGCGCGGCGACAGCTTCTCTTCGGCCATCAGACGCTCGACGTTCTCGAGGACGACGATCGCGTCGTCGACGACGATGCCGATCGCCAGCACCATCGCGAACAGCGTCAGGGTGTTGATCGAGAAGCCGAACAGCCACAGGCCGGCGAAGGTACCGATCAGCGAGATCGGCACGGCGACCATCGGGATCAGCGTTGCGCGCCAGCTCTGCAGGAAGATGTAGACCACGGCGATGACCAGCAGCGCGGCTTCGACCAGCGTCTTGACGACTTCGTTGATCGATGCCGAGACGAAGCGGGTGGTGTCGAACGGGATGATGTAGCCCATGCCTTCCGGGAACTTCTTCTTCAGCTCGTCCATGCGGGCGGTGACGCGCTTGGCGACGTCGAGCGCGTTGGCGCCGGTCTGCAGGAAGACGCCCAGGGCGATGGTCGGCTTGCCGTCGAGGGTCACGCTCTGGTCGTAGCTGTAGGCGCCGAGTTCGATGCGGGCGACGTCCCGGAGGCGGAGCAGGCCGCCGGGGCCGCTGGCGCGGATGACGATGTTGCCGAATTCCTCCTCGGTCAGCAGGCGGCCCTTGGCGGTCACCGTGTACACCAGTTGCTGGTCGCTCGGTGCCGGTTCCTGGCCGATCTTGCCGGCCGCGTTCTGGGCGTTCTGGGCCTTGATCGCGTTGGCGACGTCGGCGGTGGTCAGGCCAAGCTGTGCCATCCGGTCGGGCTTGAGCCAGACGCGCATCGAGTAGTCCTGGGCGCCGAAGATGGTGACGTCGCCGACGCCGGGCACGCGCTTGAGTTCGTCAACGATGTTCAGGCTGGCGTAGTTGGACAGGAACAGCGTGTTGTACTTGCCGGCCTCGGAATCGAGGGCGACGACCTGGAGGATGTCGTTCGAGCGCTTCTGGACGATCACGCCGTTGCGCCGGACTTCTTCCGGCAGGCGCGATTCGGCCGCCTTGACGCGGTTGTTGACGTTGACGGCGGCGTCATCGACATCGGTGCCGACGTCGAAGGTCGCGGTGATGCTGATGCTGCCGTTGGCCGAGGCCGACGAGGTGAAGTAGGCCAGGTGCTCGACCCCGTTCAGCTGCTCCTCGATTGGCGCGGCGACCGTCTTGGCCAGGGTTTCGGCCGAGGCGCCCGGATAGGTGGCGGTGATCATCACGGTCGGCGGCGCGATCTGCGGGTACTGCGCGATCGGCAGCACCTGGGCGGCGACCAGGCCGGCGATGACGATGATGATGGAGATGACCGACGCGAAGATCGGTCGGTTGATGAAGAATCTGGACATGCTCGCCCCTTACTTTTTCGCTTCGGTCTGGGCGGCAGCGGGCGCACCCGGCTTGCTGCCCGGCGCGGCCGGCGGATGCGGTGCGACCGGTGCTCCGGGGCGCAGCTTCATCAGGTTGTCGATGATGATCTTGTCGCCGGCCTGCAGGCCGCCGAGAACCACCCAGTCCTTGCCGTACCACTCGCCGGTCTTGACCGGACGCGGGGCGACCTTGTTCTCACCGTCGGCGGTCATCACCAGGTTGCCCTGTTCGCTCTGGATGATCGCCGATTGCGGGACCAGGAAGACGCCGTCGCGCTCGCCGGTGAGCAGGCGGATACGGACGAACTGGCCGGGCAGCAGTTGCTGCTCGGGGTTCGGGAACTCGGCGCGCAGGGCCTGGGTGCCGAGCGTCGTGTCGATGTTCGAGGCGACGAAGTTGAGCTTGCCCGGATGGCTGTAAACCTGGCCGTTGGCCAGCAGCAGCTCGACGCCGCTGACGTTCTTCTCGGTGACGCGGCCGCCGGTCAGCTTGGCCAGGTCGCTCTCGCCCAGGGAGAAGCTGACCCACATCGGGTTGGTCTGGTAGATCGAGGTCAGCAGGCTGTCGCTGCCGGTGCTGATCAGGTTGCCTTCGGAGCGTACGGCGCGCCCGGTGGTGCCGCCGACCGGTGCGGTGACCGTGGTCCACGACAGGTTCAGCTCGGCCTGGCGCAGCGTCGCCTGGGCGACGGCATCGGCCGAGACGGCGTCGTCGTAGTCCTTCTGGCTGATCGCCCTGGCTTCGGCCAGGCCCTTCAGGCGCTGCTTTTCACGGGCGGTCTGGTCGGCGCGGGCCTTGGCCTCGGCCAGCGCGATCTCGTAGGGCGCCCGGTCGATCTGGAACAGCGGCTGGCCGCTCTTGACGACGTCGCCTTCCTGATAGAGGCGCTTGACCAGGATGCCGCCGACGCGGGCGCGGACTTCGGTCTCGCGGGCGCCTTCGGTCTGGGCCATGACTTCGACCGAGGTCGGTACCTTTTGCGGCTGGGCTTCGAGTACGGTGACCGGCATCGGCCCCATCGCCGGGGCGGCGGGAGCGTTCTTGTCCGAGCAGGCGGCGAGGGCAAGGCTGCCGACGAGCAGCGCGATCAGGGTTTTTTGTGAATTCATGAACAGGGTTCTCCGGCGGGGAAATTTTCGGCTATTATATACAAACACGAATGTATGTAAAACGCTTCGGATAGGCAGGTGACAGGGTTTTTTGTTGCCGATTGTAACCGTTGCCACGGCCCGTCCGGGGAGGAAAAGATGGTCAGGAAAACCAAGGAAGAAGCCGAACAGACACGCCGCGACATCCTCGATGCCGCGCGCCGGGTATTTCATGAATGCGGGGTGGTCCGCTCGTCGCTGGACAAGATCGCCAAGGCAGCGGGGGTCACCCGCGGTGCCGTTTACTGGCATTTCCGCGACAAGGCCGAATTGTTCTTCGCGATGCGCGACGATGTCTTCGCGCCGATGCTCGGCTGCACCGATGCGGTGCTCTACGATCCGGCGCTGACCAATCCGCTCGACGCGATCGAAGGCTCGATCAAGGAGTTTTTCCGGGTCATCGGCGAATGCCCGAATTTCCGTGAAGTCTTCGAAATCATGATTTCGCGCTGCGAGTACGTCGATGAATTCGCCAGTGTCGAGCAGGAAGTCGGCCGGCCGGCGCTGGAGTTCCTGCAGAAGATCGAGCGCATGTACCGGCTTGCCGCCGACAAGGGGTATTTGCGGGCCGGCATCGATCCCGCGGCGGCGGCGCACGATACCTGGGCGTTCACCAGCGGCCTGCTGCACCTGACGCTGGGATGTCGCAAGAACAGCGGCCTCGAGCGGTCGATTCCGGCGATGATCACCGCCCACATGGCGTTGCGCCGCGCCTAGCGGAACTTGCGCCAGGCGTTCCAGCTGAAGACCAGCAGGCCGAGCCAGATCAGGCCGAAGGTGAGCAGCTTGCCCGAATCCAGCGCTTCGTCGAAGACGTAGACCGCGGTCAGGAACTGCATCGTCGGATTGATGTACATGAGCATGCCGACGGTAGCCAGGTTGAGCCGTTGCGTCGCTGCCGCGAAGGCGATCAGCGGCAGTGCCGTGAGGATGCCGGCGCCGACCATCCAGCTGACGGTCGACAGGTCGTCGAGCACGAAAACCGTGTGCCCGGCGCTGGCCTGCCAGGCGGCGTAGGCGAAACAGACCGGCAGCATGACCAGGGTTTCCAGCCACAGCCCGGACAAGGCGTCGACCGGCACCTGTTTGCGTACCAGGCCGTAGGTGCCGAAAGTCAGCGCCAGCAGCAGCGACACCCAGGGCAGCCCGCCGAGGCTGACGATTTCGTTGCCGAGGCCGGCGACGGCGAGAGCGACGGCCAGCCATTCGCGGCCATCGAGGCGTTCCTTGAGGACGACCATGCCGAGCAGGACGTTGATCAGCGGGGTCAGGAAATAGCCCAGGCTGGATTCGACGACGCGCTGATTGGCGACCGCCCACAGGAAGACCAGCCAGTTGCTGCCGACCAGCAGCGCAGCCAGGGCCAGCATCGCCAGTTGTCGCGGTCGACCGAGGATTTGCCGCACTTTTCCCCATTGCTGCGTGCACGCGAGCAGCAGCCCGACGAACAGGCAGGCCCAGAGCGCCCGGTTGGCGAGGATGTCCATCGGCGCAACCTGCTTGAGCTGATGGAAATAGAGCGGGAAGAAACCCCAGATGCCATAGGCGGCGAGGCCGAAGCCGACGCCGGCGAGTGCGCGGTTGCCGGTCATCGTCAGCTGTCTTCGCGCAATACGGCGAGCGCCGACGAGCGGTAGTCGCGGCGGAACAGCACGATGCAGACGACCAGCGCGGTCAGCGCCAGGATCAGCGGATGCAGCAGCCAGCCGGCGCCGGCCAGGCCGAAATAGTAGGCGCGGATGCCGCGGTTGAAGTCGTCGCCGGCCAGGCTGTTGGCGCCGGCGACGCGGCGGGCGTAGGCGGCGATGCCGGGATCGTCCGGGTGGCCGGTGGGCGCCGCGCCGACCAGGATCGAGAGCAGGTTGAACTGGCGCAGCGACCAGGTGAACTTGAAATAGGCGAAGACGAAGCTGCCGAGCACCAGCATCAGCTTGATCTCGAGCAGTTCGCGGCTGCCCGGCCCGGCGAACGGCAGGTCGGCGGCGACGCCGAGCAGGCGGTCGGCGGCGCCAAGTGCGGCGACCAGGCCGGCGATGATGTAGATGGTGGTGTTGGCGTAGAACGAAACGCTGGTCATCAGGTTGCCGATCAGCGTCGAATCGGTCACCCGGACGTCGCGTTCGAGCATCCGGTAGGCCCATTCGAGGCGGTAACGCTGGCTGGTGCGGATCAGGCCGCCGGCGCCGCGCGCGCTGTGTTCGGAAAACCAGGCGTAGCCGCCCCAGCAGGCGAAGAAAATAGCGAGCGCCAGCCAGTCGACGGCAGAAAGATGGGGAAATGCGTGCATCCCGTCAGTGTGCCACAGGCAGCGCGCGCTTGCCTCAGCCGGCGGGGCGCTTGCCGCGCATGGCCCGGACCTCGACGCCGACGCTGTCGATCTGCCCGCCGCGGGCATCATGCACGCTCAGGCGGTGGCGGCCGGGTTGCGGCAGCCAGTCGCTGCCGGCCGGCAGGCGGCGGTCGTCGACGCGCCAGTGGCCGCCGCGCGGCAACGGCCCGGAGAGCCGCAGCGGAATGCGCTGGCGGGCCGGCGGGATGTCCGGGTCGAGGGCGATCACCGTGCCGTCGGCCGGATAGACGATGCGCGCCAGCGCCGTCTGTTGCGCAGCGCGGACGACGGGCTGTTCGGTGCCCTGCAGGAACCATTCGCGGCGCGCCGGTTCGACCGCCGGTTCGAAGCGGATCGCGGCGCCGACGACGCCGGCCGGCGGTTGCGGCGCGGCGACCCGGGTGCCGCGCTGGAGGCGGTCCATGACCTCGCGCCAGACCGGTGCCGCGCCGGAAATCCCGGAAACGTCGTGCATCGGGCTGCCGCTGGCGTTGCCGACCCAGACGGCGACGGTGTAGCGGGGCGAGAAGCCGACGCACCAGTTGTCGCGCATGTCCTTGCTGGTGCCGGTCTTGACGGCCGCCCAGTAGGGCGTCGCCAGCCAGGATTCGAGGCCGAAGGTGGCGGCGCGGGCGGCCCGGTCGGCGAGGATGTCGGCGACCAGAAATGCCGCTGCCGGGCCGTCGACCGTGCGCGGCCGGCCGGCGAAGACGCCGGCGCAGCCGCCGTCCTGGCAGGGCGGCCTGGCCGGCTTCCCCGGCTCGGCGCGCAGCGGCGTCCACCGTCCGGCGTTGGCCAGCGTCCGGTAGGCGTTGGCCAGCATCAGCAGCGAGACGTCGGCCGACCCCAGGGCCAGGCTGTAGCCGTACCAGTCGCCGTCTTCCTGCAGGCTGGCGAAGCCGAAGTCGCGCAGGCGGCGGTGGAAGGCGTCGGCGCCGAGACGGACCAGCGTCTGTACCGCCGGCACATTCAGCGAGCCGGCCAGCGCCTGGCGCGCCGAGACCCAGCCGCGGTAGCCGGGCGCGTAGTTCTGCGGCGTGTACAGGCCATTGCCGGTGTCCAGGCTGAGCGGCGCGTCCTCGATCAGCGAGGCCGGCGTCAACTGGCGTTGGCCAAAGGCCTGGGCGTAGAGGAAGGGTTTCAGCGTCGAGCCGGCCTGGCGCAGCGCGGTGGCGCCGTCGACCTCGGCGGCGCCGGAGAGCTCGCCGCTCGAGCCGACCCAGGCGAGGATCTCGCCGCTGGCGTTGTCCACGACGATGACCGCGCCGTCTTCGGCGTTCTGTCGGCTGAGTGCCGTCAGGTGGCGGCGCAGCGACTGCGCGGCGAAGGCCTGGAGGTCGGCGTCGAGGCTGCTGCGCCGGTCGCGGCCGGGTTCGGCGAGCAGCTTGCGGGCGAGATGGGGCGCCAGTTGCGGTGCCGCCGGGCGCAGGTCGCGCAGCTGGTAGTTGAGCGCCTGGAAGGTGAAGGCTTCGAGGCCGCGGCACTGGTCGCCGCGTTGCAGTTCGCCGAGCAGCGCGCAGGCGCGGCGGGCGACCACCTCCGGGGCGGCGTTGGGCGCGCGCAGCAGGGCCGCGGCGATGGCCGACTCGCGGTCGTCGAGGCCGTGCGGCCACTTGCCGAACAAGGTCCGGCTCATTGCCGCAACGCCCTGCAGTTCGCCGCGGAAAGGCACCAGGTTGAGGTAGGCCTCGACGATGCGGCCCTTGCTCCAGCTGCGTTCAAGACGCAAGGCCACGGTCGACTGCCCGATTTTGGCAAAAATGCTGCGTTGACCGCGCCGTTGCCCGTCGTCGTCGATCAACCCGGCCAGTTGCATGGTCAGCGTGCTGGCGCCGCGCGTGCGCTGGCCACGCAGGTTGCTCCAGGCGGCGCTGCCGGCGGCCAGCCAGTCGACGCCGGCGTGTTCCATGAAACGCTTGTCCTCAGCGGCAATCACTGCCCGCAGCAGGGCCGGCGAGATGTCGGCGAGCGGCGTCCAGGCCAGCCTGCGTACCTGCATGTCGATGCGCAGGCTGTGCAGCGGCCGGCCGTCACGGGCGAGCAGCGTGGCTTCCGACGGCTGGTAGGCGGCGCGGACCTCGGCGAAGCCGGGCACGGCGAGCGCCGGCAGCGGTGCCAGCAAGGCCGCGAGCAGCGCCAGGCGGCGCTTCAGTCGGTCCACAGCTTGCGCCAGCCGGCGTGGCCGAGACGCTGCATGGTATCGATGTTGCGCTCGTAGATCGCTTCGGCATCGGGGAAGGCGGCGACCGCGCGATCGATGCTGCTTTCGCGCAGCAGGTGCAGGGTCGGGTAGGGCGAGCGGTTGGTGTAGTTGGCGATGTCGTCCGGGTCGCAGCCGGCGAACTCGTAGTGTGGATGCAGGCTGGCGATCTGGAAGACCCCTTCGTAGTCGAGTCGGCGCAGCAGCGCGTCGGCTTCGGCGACGAAGAAGTGGTAGTCGAGGAAATCGGTCATTGCCCGCGGGTGGATCAGCAGCGTCGTGTCGAGTTCGGCCGGTGGTGTCGCGGCCAGGCGGGCGAACTCGTTTTCCAGTTCGGCGAGCAGCTGGTCGGCATCGCTGGCGGCGGTCAGAGCGTAGCGCACCTGTTTCTTGACGACGACGCTCTTGGCGAAGGGGCACAGGTTGAGGCCGATGACGGCGCGCTCCAGCCAGGCGCGGGTGGCGTCGAGGATGGCGTCGGCTTCGTCGGCGGGATAGGGGTGGAGCAGCTCGGACATGGGCGTTTCCTGCGGGGGCGGGGCCGCCCATTTTAGCGCCGGCGATGGCGTCGACCGTGACGATCGGCTAAATTCGCCGCCGGTCCCGTTCCGGAAACATCACCGATGATCCTCGCCGAAAGCAGCAAGTCCTTCCAGGAAGTCGTCTTCGAACTCGAACCCGCGCTCCAGCGCCTGGGCTTGAGCGTGCTCGCCCGCCACGACCTCGGCGAGGCGCTGGCGCGCCGGGCGCGCGGCGAGTCCCGCGCTTTCGACGAGGATTACCTGCTGCTCGACATCGTCGGCTGGCGCGCCGTCGAGGAACTGCTCGCCACCGACCTGCGCGCCGGGCTGGCCTTGCCCTGGCGCTTTGCCGTATATACCGAGGACGGGGCCACCCGCCTCGGCTTCCAGCCGCTGTCGCCGCCGGGCGGCGATGCCCGGCTGGCGCGCTGGGTGGCCGAGGTCGAGGACAAGCTGACGCAGCTCATCGACGAGTTGCGCTGATCACTCGCCGACCTGGAGGCGGGCGTTCGGCAGCTCGCCGAAGACGTCCGGCGCATACATCGCCTCGACCCTTGTCGGCGGCAGCGCGAAGTCGCCGGCGTTGTTCAGGCGCACGGTGTAGGCGATCTGCGTGCGACCGCGCGGCAGCATTTCGTAATAGGCCCGCCAGGCGCCGAAGCTGCGCTCGATGAAGCTCGGCCAGCGGCCTTCGCGGGCGTCGCCTTCGCCGCGCGTGGCAATCGCCGAGTCGCGGCCGTCGCCGTCGCCGAGGATGCGCGCGCCGGCCGGCACCGGGTCGCTGATCGCCACCCAGCTCATGTCGTGCTCGGCGTCGATGCTCAGCGTTACCCGCCACAGGTCGCCGCGGCTGAACTTGCCCGGCGTCTTCTGCTGCAGCGGCGTCAATTGGCGCTGGATGCGGTAGCCGGCGTAACGCGGCGGGCCGTCGGGGATCGCCGCCAGCACCTGGACGTTGGCCCAGGGCTTGCCGCTGCCGGCGTGGCCGAGCGCCAGCGCGTCGTCCTTGCCCGGTTTGGCCGGCCAGGGCAGGGTGAGCGGCTTGCTGTCGGCACGCTTCCAGTCGAATTCGGCGCTGGCCGGGGCCAGCGTTGCCTTGGTGACGCCGGTCACCGCCTCGCGCTCGAACTTCTGCGCGAAGCGGTCGAGCGTCACCCGCGCCCAGGCGTTGGCCGTGGTCGTCAGCCAGCGGCCGCGTTGCTGGCGTTCGAGCGCGCCCTGCAGCAGGCGCGGCAGGTCGGTCTGCCACTCGGCGTCGTCGAGCATCGCCTCGATCAGGCGGAAGGCGTTGGCGTCGGCGCTGGCCATCATCCACCAGCCGTAGTCGGCGCGCTCGTTGGCGAAGACCAGCCGGCTGCCGGCGTAGCCGAGGCGGTTGCGCAGTTCCTGGCGGGCGGCGGCGTACTTCGCTTCACGCTGCGGCAGGTCGGGCAGCGCCTTGAGCACCAGCGTCCAGTCGATCAGCGCCGCGGTCGGCAGCAGCAGCGGGTCGATGTCGAGCGCCGCTGCCGCGCGCTGCGGCTTCTCGCCCTGGCGGACCAGTGCCTGCATGGCGTTGAGGCGGCGGTGCAGGCGCGCGTCGCCGGCAAAGCCGGGCGCCCATTCGTCGCGCTTGAGGCGGCCGTCGACGAAGGCGTTCAGGCCCTGCAGCATGCGCCGGCGGCTGTCTTCCGGCAGCTGGAAGCCGGCCAGCGTGACCACGTCGAGCAGGTAGGCGGTCAGCGTCGGGCTGCCGGCCAGGCCGGGGAAGTAGGCAGCCAGGCCGTTGTCGTCGAGGTAGCCGGGCAGGGTGTCGGCGATCTGCTGCCAGCGCGCGCTGTCGTGCAGGCCGACCGCGACCGAGGTCTTCTGTTCCAGGCAGGCGTAGGGGTAATCGGCGAAGAAGCGCAGCAGGCCGGGTGGCGGCGTCGCCAGCTTGGGCGACAGCGCGACCTCGACGCCGCCTTTGCCGGGCAGGGCGCCGGTCGGTGGCGTCACCGGCAGGCGGATGTCGCCATCCACTCGCTGGAAGCTGGCATGCTGGACGGTGACCGGTACCGCCGGCGCCACCTGCTGGGTGATGCGCAGTGTGTCGGCGGCCTTGCCGCCGTCTTCGCGCGCGCTGAATTCCCAGGTTTCCGCCGTGATGCCTGCGCCGGCCTGCATCGGCCAGCGCAGTTCGCCGGCGCTTTCCGGCGCCAGCGAGAGCTTTTGTGCGCCCAGGGTTTTTGCCCCGTTCTTGCCGTCGACCGTCAGATTCATCGCCCGGGCGGTGCCGTTGCGCAGCGTCAGCGTCGCCGTGTAGCGGTCGCCCTCGCGGACCAGTGGCGGCAGGCCGGAGATGATCTGGAGGTCCTGCCTGCTGCGGATGCTGGTGCTGCCGGTGCCGAACAGCGCACTGCTGGCGCTGGCCACGGCGACCAGCTTGAACTCGCTGAGGGAATCGTTGAGCGGCACGCGCAGCGTCGCCCGGCCGTTGGCGTCGAGCGTCACCTTCGGCTGCCACAGCAGCAGCGTGTCGAACAGTTCGCGGGCCGGTGCCTTGCCACCGCCGCCGCCCGGCGGCAGCGCCTTCTTGCCGAAGTGGCGCTTGCCGATGACCATGCCTTGCGCGGTCGCCGTTTCGACCGCGTAGCCGCGCGTCGGCAGCATCGCTTCGAGCAGTTGCCAGGTATCGTTCGGGCGCAGTTCGAGCAGCGCCTGGTCGACGGCGGCGAAGGCGACCTCGCTGCCGGCCGGCAGCGGCTTGCCGTCGGGCGTGCTGACGCGGATGTTCACGGTCGCCTGCTGGCGCGGCTGGTAGTCGGCCTTGTCGCTGCTGACCTCGACCTTGAGCCGGAAGGCTTCGGTGCCGACGGCGATTTCGGCGAGGCCGATGCGGTACGAAGGCTTGGTCAGATCGACCATGGCTGTCGGCTGGTCCGGGTTCCACCAGGCGCGGAACCAGGCCAGCGGCTCGCGCCAGCCCCACTGGAACAGGCTGTACCACTTCAGCGGCTCGACCCGGCCACGGACGACCAGCACCGAGACGAAGGCGTTCGGCCCCCATTCGCCGCGTACCGGCAGTTCCACGGTCGGCTTGAAGCGTGACAGCGGCTGGACAAAAGTTTCGAGGATGCCGCCGGCTTCGACCGAGATCAGCGCGGTGGCTTCGCGGAACGGCGTGCGCACCTGGAAGCGGGCGGTTTCGCCAGCCGCCCAGGCCTTCTTCTCGGGGATCACGTCGATGCGGTCCTGGTTGCCGGCCGCAAACCACAGGTCGCCGCCGCCGGAAACCCAGTAGCTGGTGCCGGCGCGGGCGACATTGCCCTTGACGTCGCGGGTCTCGGCGAGCAGGTAGATGGCGCCGGGATCGGCAATGGTGAGCTCGCACAGCAGCAGGCCGCGGCTGTCGGTCTGGCCGGCGCAGACCTCGCCGAGGTCGCGGTAGTCCTCGGTGTTCTCGTAGGCGTAGAAGCCGCCGACGATGCGTCGGCGGTGACTGCTGTCGATGCGGCGCTTGGCGGTGACCTTGACCGCCTGGCCGGCGACCGGCTTGCCGGCGGTGTCGAGGACCACGGCCTGGAGCCGGTTGCCGCTGCTGCTGCCGGCCCAGTCGGCGATCTTGACGCCGATCTCGAAGGCTGCCGGGCGCAGGTCGACGACGCCACGGATGGTCTGGATCTCGCCGTTCGGGTCGGCAAAACTCATCTCGGCGTAGAGCTCGGCCGGGCCGCCGGGTTTGGCCGGCAGCGGCACTTCGAGGCGAGCGGCGCCGGCGGCGTCGAGCTTGAGCTGCTGTTTGTCGAGGACCAGCCTTTCCTCATCGATGCCGGCATCGAGGGCAAACGCGGCCAGCGCCTTTTCCTCGAAACCGACGTTGAAGCGGTAGTCGGCGTAACGCGCGTGGTGCACCCAGCGCGGGCGCAGTGTCGCCGAAACTTCGACTTCGGCGTTCTTCGCCGCGCCGCCGTTGAGGAAGGACAGGCCGAGCGCCAGCGGCACCTTGCTGACCGCGATCTGGCGCGCCGGCACGCCCTGGACGCTGCCGGTGAACACCGGCAGGCGGAAGTCGGCGACGCGGAATTCGCTGCTGTAGATCTCGCCGTCGGCGCCGCCCTGGAGGACGATCTGCCAGGTGCCGAGCTTGGCCGATTCCGGTACCTTCCAAGCGTTGACCGCGCTCGCCTGGGCGTCCCAGCTCAGCGGCTGGGTGAATTCGGTGCCGCTTTCGTTGTGGCGCAGGACCAGCTTGTTCGGCAGCTTGTCCGCGGCCGGCAGCGAGAAACCGCGGCTGTCGCGGCTGCGCGCCAGGTGCTTGACCGACAGCGTCTGGCCGGGACGGAACAGGCTGCGGTCGAGGATGCCGTGAATGCGTAGCGGGCTGTTGTCGCCCCAGCTGTAGACGCCGAAGCGCCACGGCTCGATGCCTTCGTTCCAGTCCGAGCGCACGAAGCTGAAATCGCCGCCGCTGCGGGCGCTGGCGAACAGGAAACGGTCGCCGTCGCAGTAGGGGTTGTCGAGCGCCTGGTCGATCTTCGCCCGGCCGAGCGCGTCGGTCTTGCCCTGCCACAACTGCTTGCCGGCGCAGGTCGACACGCGCACCTCGGCGTCGGCCACCGGCTTGCCGGTGTCGAGCGCGGTGACCCAGACCAGCGCGTTGTCCTGGCCGACTTTCAGATGCACGGCGAGGTTGGTGACCAGCGCCGCGCTGCGCACGTACATCGGTTTGGGCGTCGCCAGCAGGGCGTTGCCGAGCAGCCGGCTCTCGATTTCGACGATGTGGTAACCGGGCTTGGTCAGCGGAATGCCGATCACCTCGAACTCGGCGCTGCCGCCGGGTTTGGGCAGTTCCTGGCGGGTGACGCCGGGGCGCTTGGCGAGGAAGGACAGTTCGCGGGCGTAGTAGGGGTCGTAGCGTTCCTCGGGTTTGCCGTCGACCACCACCTTGTACTTGTTGCTCTGCTGTTCGAACTTTACCAGTGCGCGCATGGCGGCGATCACGTCGGCGTCCTCGGTCAGCCGCTGGTCGCTGAAGCGGTGGCTGCCGGGCAGCGCCAGGCCGGCGGTCTTGAGGCTGGCTTCGACGTTGCGCAGCGTCACCGGCAACAGCCCGCCCTGCTTCAGTTCGACGATGCCGAAATCGCCGGGGAACTTGGCCAGCGGCGGCAGTGCGCCGGTGCGCACGGTCAGCGGGAAGCGGCTGGCGTTGCTCAGGGGGCGGCCGGCCTCGTCCTTGAGTCCGGCCGGCAGTTCGAGCTTGAGTTCGGCGTGCTGCGGCAGCGGGCCGGCGAAGCTGACGCTGTCGAAGACCGCCGGCGCCTCGTCGCGCTCGCGCGGCTGCGGTCGACGCGGACCGTCCACGGTCGACAGCCGGATCTGGTCGAAAAAGCGGGCATCGACCGGGCTGCTGAAATTGAGGCGCAGCGCCGACAGCGGCGAGCACGGCGCGCCGGCCTTTTCGCGTTCGCACGACAGGCTGGCGGTGAAGGCTTCGCGCACCGGGTACACGAAGGCCTGCTCGCGGTCCGACGGGGTGCCGTTGGCGGCCCGGATGCCCTTGCCCCAGACCAGCTTCGCCTTGCGTCCGGCCGGCAGCTGCTCGGCACAGGCGACGACCAGCGCGTGCGCGGCCATCCCGGTCTGCTCGAGCACCGCGCTGCGCACCGCGGCGGCGACCGGGCGTGCCGGGATGCGCTGGCCGACGCCGTCGGCCTCGCACCACAGGCGGCCGTCGAGCGAAGCCGGGTCGAGCGGGCCGCCGCCGTCGATGACGAAGGCCTGGTCTTCCTCGATCCGGCTGCCGGCGCCCGGCAGCACCCGCCACGGGCGTGGCGCGGCGCCGCTGAATTCGAAGCGCTGACGGCCGCCGACGGCAGCGCCGGATTTTGCGGTCAACCCGGCGTTGACCGTGAAAATGCAGCGTTCGCCCGGCTGCAGTGCGCGTTGCGGGCGCCAGGTCCAGGTCTGCGTGTCCTGCCAGCGGCCTTCGCCGGCGATCCCGGCGCAATCGACGGCGAACGGCGCCGGTGCATCGGCGGCGCCGAGCGCGACCATCTCGCCGCTGAAACGGGCGCTGACCTGGCGGACTTCGCCGACCTGGCCCTGCGGCTGGAACTGGCGGACCTCGATGGCATGGGCGGTGGCCGCGACGCAGAGGGCGGCGGCAAACAGGGGGCGGAGAACGGTCATGGCGGAATTCCGGGGAAAAACGGGGGTTCAGTCGCGGCGGGCGGCGACGCAGAGTGTGAAGCGGCTGCCCTGGCCGGGCGTGCTGGCGACCTCGAGACTGCCGCCCATGGCTTCGGCGAGGCGACGGCTGCTGGCCAGGCCGAGGCCGGTGCCGCCGAACTCGCGGGTGGTCGAGCCGTCGACCTGGGTGAAGGCGGCGAAGATCTGCTGCTGCATTTCCGGGGCGATGCCGATGCCGGTGTCGCTGACCGCGATGCACAGCCGGTCGGGGGCGGCGAAGCTGGCGTCGACGACGATCTCGCCGTCGCGGGTGAACTTGACGGCGTTGCTCAGCAGGTTGGTCAGGATCTGGCGCAGGCGCACCGGGTCGGCGTGCAGGCAGGCGGGCAGGTCGGGCGCCAGGCAGCTGCGCAGGCGCAGGCCCTTGGCCGCGGCCGGCGGGGTGAACAGCGTCGCCAGTTCGCCGACCAGCGCCGCCGGGTCGAACGGGGCGTCGGCCAGTTGCAGCGTCTGCGTCTCGATCTTCGAGTAGTCGAGGATCTGGTCGAGGATGCTCATCAGCGCGCCGGCCGAGGCGCGGATGATTTCCAGCTGGCGTCGCTGCTTGTCGTCGATGGCGCTGCGCAGCAGGACGTCGGTCATGCCGATGACGCCGTTCATCGGCGTCCGCAGTTCGTGGCTCATCGTCGCCAGGAAGGTCGTCTTGGCCAACGAGGCGGCCTCGGCCTTTTCCTTGGCGGCGAGGATTTCGGCCTCGTACTGCTTGCGCTCGGTGATGTCGGCGGTGACGCCGACGTAGTGCAGCAGCCGGCCGGCATCGTCGGTGACGGCGGTGATGCTGAGCTGGCCGTGGAAGAGGCTGCCGTCCTTGCGCCGGTTGACGATCTCGCCGTGCCAGTGGCCGTTTTCCTGGATGCCGTGCCACAGGTCGGCGTAGTAGGCGCGGTCGTGCACGCCCGAGGCGAGCAGGCGCGGATTGCGTCCGACCACTTCGTCGGCGCGGTAGCCGGTGATCCGCTCGAAGGCCGGGTTGGCGGCGATCACGTCGCCGCCCGGCGTGGTCAGGAAGACGGCGTTGGTGGTCGCCTCGAAGACGCTGGCGGCGAGCTTGCGCTGGCCCGCCAGTTCGCGCTCGCGCTGGTCGAGCCGCTGCTGGCGGCGCCAGACCAGGACGATGCTGACGGTCAACGCGAACAACACCGGAAAAACCACCAGCGAGATGCGCCTGGCTTCGCTGCGCCAGTTCTCGAGGATCGTCTCGCGCTGCAGATGGACCGCGATCAGCGCCGGGAAGCGGCTCGAGGCGCGGTAGGCGGTGAGCACCGCCGCGCCGTCGGGCAAGGTCTGCGCCAGGGCGCCGCTTTCGTGCTGCGCGAGCAGGTCTTCGACGCGGCCGGCGGCCTGGCTGTGGCCGGGGAGTTCGTCGAGCCGCGACGAGAGCAGCAGGGTGCCGTCGTGGCGCAGCAGCTGGACCCGCCCCTCCGTTTCCGGCAGCAACTGCGTGAAATGGAGCACGAAATACTCGGGATTGATCGCGGCGACCACCCAGTAGGGCTGGCCGTTGTCGCCGATCCGCCGCAGTACCGGGATGAACGCCGGCTGCCGGCTGGCCGCGCCGTTGGTCGCGGCGAGCGGGGTGAATGCGCCGGCGCCGGCGAGGTCGCGGCCCTGCCAGCGCTGGCCGATGTGGATCATCGTCGAGTCGGCGGCGAGATCGGGAAAGAAGCCGCGCAGCGCCAGCCGGCTGCCGACGTTGCCCGGTGTCGTGCTGTAGAGGATCCTGCCCTCGGCGTCGGCCAGCGACAGCGAGCGCAGGTAGGGCGCCTTGCGCAGCGCGTCGTTCATCTGCGCGCCGAAGCGCTCGCCGACGGATTCGGTGCTCTGCCCGGGGGCCAGGCCGAGGGCGATCAGTTCGATCATTTCCAGCGTCTGGGTCAGGTGCTGTTCGAAATTGCGCGCCTGCGTCGTCGCCGCCTCGAGCCCGCCGCTCAGCGCCGCGTCGCGCAGCCGCCACAGCGTGAAGGCGTAGGCGCCGAGCCAGCCGGCGATGAGCACCGCCAGGGTGATCAACAGCACGCTGCGGCGGTAGGGGTTGTGCATGCCCTGGCTTCCGGTGTTCAGCGGTAGACGATCGGTTCCAGCCGGTGGCGGACGGCGTTGGTGAGCAGGCGGCCGTCGATCTTGATCGCCTGCAGGAAGCGTTCGACGTAGTGGTGGAAGGCGTCGTCGCCGGGGGCCATGGCCCAGGCGTAGGGCGTGACGTGGTAAGGCTCGGGCGGCGTCACCAGGCGGGCCCAGTCGCTGTTGTCGAGCATCCGCCGGCTGTACGGGAAATCGGTCATGAAGACGTCGGCGCGGCCGCTCTGGACTTCGTATTCGCGGGCGTGCGGGGTTTCCAGCACGCGCAGTTCGGCCTGGCGCAGCTTTTCCTGCATCACCGGCTCGTGCAGCGTGCCCTTGGCGACGGCGACGACGACGCCGGGCTGGTCGATGTCTTCCCAGTTGCGGATGCGCGGGTTGGTGCGGGTGGTGATGGCGTGGATGTCGCTGGCCAGGTAAGGATTGGTGAAGCGCATCCGGGCCTGGCGCGCCGGCGTGATGCCGATGGCGAACATGGCGATGTCGCAGCGGTCGGCGGCAAGGTCGTCGGCCAGCTTGGCGAAGGAGCTGTCGACGAAGCTGGCGCGCACGCCGAGCTGGCGCGCCAGGTCGCGGGCGTTGTCGATGTCGATGCCGGAGAGCTGGCCGGTCTTCGGGTTGCGGAAGGAGATCCCGTAGTAGTCGGGCCAGATGCAGACGCGCAGCTGGCCGCTGGCGGCGATCCGTTCGAGGCGACCATCGGCGAGCGCCGGCAACGGCAGCAACAGGCTGGTGAGCAACAGGGCGGTCAGGCGCAGCGAGCGGGGCATGCGGGCGAATCCGGTGAAAGGATTGCGCCGAGTGTAACCGCAATCCAGACCTACGTCATTCGCCGATGATGCCGACGGCCTATTCGCCTTCGGCCAGGCGGGCGGCGACGACCATTTCCTCGGGCGCGCCGACGCGCTCGAGCAGCTGGCTGTGGCCGATGTGCAGCAGTTCCTCGATGGCCCGGAAATCGTCGGGCAGCGCCGGGTCGTTCCAGCCGTTGGCGCTGTGCCGGGCCAGGTCGACCGCGAGGTGGACGTTGCGCACGTTGGCGGTGCCGGCATCGGCGGGATCGAGCAGCGAGAGCAGCAGTTCGGGCAGGCCCCAGAGTTCGATCAGCTCGCGCATGATCGCCGGCAGCGTGGCGCCGAAGACCTCTTCCTGGACGGCGCTGGTGCGCAATCCTGGGTTGGCGGCCAGGCGTTCGCGGGCGCGCGTCGCCAGCGTCGGTGCGAAGCAGCACATCAGGATCTCGACGAAATCGTGGAGCAGCGCCGCCAGCGAGATTTCCTCGTAGCGGGTGTTCTGGCGCAGCAGCGCCCAGTCGCGCGCCCAGGTCGAGGCGTTGCGCGAGCGGGCGATCACCTTGAGCAGGCCGAGCATCGCCTTGGGATGGGTCTTCAGTTGGTGCTCGATGATCGGCAGTTCCTGGCAGCTGTCGAAGAACTTCATCGTCCCGATCATCACCAGCGAGCGCTCGATCGTGGTGATCTCGGCATTCTGCCGCTGCGAGCGGTTTTCCTTCATGTAGCGGAAGACGCGCAGGGTCATCAGCGGGTCGTGCTCGACGATGTTGGCCAGCGTCCGGGTGTTGATCGTCTCGGCGCTGTCGCGCAGCTCGGCCAGCCGGTTGGCGGTCAGGCGCAGGATCGGCAGCTCGACCTCCTTGAAATGCTCGACCCAGGCGGCAGCGCCGGGGAAGGGGAAATCGACCATCAGGGTCATCGTGGCAGCCCTCCGCGCTCGGACATCATCGGTTGAACAGCTTTTTCAGGAAACTCTCGACGTAGGCCGGTCGCACCGGCTTGACCACGTAGCCGCGGGCGCCGAGGCCGGCGGCCTGCTGCACCTGCAGGCGCGAGGTCTCGCCGGTGACCATGACCACCGCGGTTTGCGGACTGACCTCGCGGATCCGCGGCAGCGCGTCGAGTCCGGACATGATCGGCATGTTGACGTCGAGGAAGAGCACGCTCGGCTGGTGCGCCTGGGCGGCGCGGATGGCTTCCTCGCCGTTGGCCGCCTGGGCGACGATGTGCATGCCGAGTTCGATGAGCACGCCCTTGAGCAGCAGGCGGATGGCGCTGTTGTCGTCGACGATGATCGCGGTCGGCTTGCCACCCGGGCGACGGCTCGCCGCCGTCGGCGGCGCGGCTTCGGCGGTGCTGTCGGCCTGTTCGGCGCGCCGCGCCTGCTGGCGGATTTCGCAGACCTGGCGCAGCTCGTCGAGGATCTGCTTCTGCCCGAAGGGCTTGCGCAGGAAGCCGGAAGCCCCGGCGTCGGCGGCCCGCTGCTCGATGTCGGCGTCTTCCGAACCGGTCATGAAGACGACGTCGATGTCCGGGAAGGCGGCGTTGATCTCGGGCAGCAGCGCCATGCCGTCGCGTCCGGGCAGCTGGTAGTCGAGGCAGACGATCTCCGGCGCCAGGCGGCGGATTGCGTCGACGACGCCGTTACCGTCCTCGAGCTGGCCGACGATGCTGTAGCCCTGGCTGCCGAGCAGCGTCACCAGCAGGTTGCGCATCGAGGCGTTGTCTTCGACGATCAGGACTTTCATGGGCGGGGCTGGCGGCGGTGGGTTGGCGACATTGTCACGGAAAAGCTTCGCCTGCGTATGTTAACCGCGAAATCTTCGAAATGTGAGAGCGCCTTGCCGAAAACCTTGAGGGCGCTCAAATCCGCGGTCGAGTCGGCCAATGAAAACGCCTCCCGAAGGAGGCGTTTTTGGCGAGTTTTGACGGTCGACCGTCAGATTCGTCAAAGAATCATGCCGGCGCCGACGGTGTTGTTGCTGCTCTCGTCGATGACGATGAAGGCGCCGGTGGCGCGGTTCTCGGCGTAGGGATCGACGAACAGCGGCTGGGCCAGCTTGAAGCTGACTTCGGCGATGTCGTTCATCGCCAGCTTGTCGGCGGCGACGTGTTCGAGCGTGTTGACGTCGAGGCGGTGGTCGATGCCGGTCAACTTGGCCTTGGAATCGCGCGTCGTGTGGCGGATCAGGTAGGTGCGGGCGCGGTCGAGCGGGGCTTCGGCGAGCCAGCAGACGGTGGCGCGGATTTCCTTGACAGCGGCCGGCGCTTCCTCGGTCTTGACGATCATGTCGCCGCGCGAGGTATCGATCTCGTCGGCGAGCAGCAGCGTCACCGACTGCTCGGTCGAGGCTTCGCCGATGTCGACACCACCCAGTTGCACGGCTTTCACGGTCGACTGCAATCCGTTGGGCAAAACCGTGACGGCGTCGCCGACCTTGATGCTGCCGGATTCGACGCGGCCCATGAAGCCGCGGTAGTCGTGCAATTCGGGGTTGGCGGAATCCTGCGGGCGGCAGACGTACTGCACCGGGAAGCGGAACTTCTCGGCGCGCTCGGTATGCGCGGCCGGCACGGCTTCGAGGATTTCCATCAGGGTCGGGCCTTCGTACCAGTTCAGCGCCTCGCCGCGCTCGACGATCATGTCGCCGTTCAGCGCCGAGAGCGGGATGAAGCGCACGTCGTCGATGCCGACCTTGGCGGCGAATTCGAGGTAGTCGGCCTTGATCTTCTCGTAGGTTTCCTGCGAGTAGTCGACCAGGTCCATCTTGTTGATGGCGACGACCAGGTGCGGGATGCCGACCAGCGAGGCCAGCTTGGAGTGGCGCCGGGTCTGCGTCAGCACGCCCTTGCGCGCATCGATCAGGATGATGGCCAGGTTGGCGGTGGACGCGGCGGTGACCATGTTGCGGGTGTACTGCTCGTGGCCCGGCGCGTCGGCGATGATGTACTTGCGCGTGCCGGTGGAGAAGTAGCGGTAGGCGACGTCGATGGTGATGCCTTGCTCGCGCTCGGCTTGCAGGCCGTCAGTGAGCAAGGAGAGGTCGACCGCGCCGAGGCCGCGCTTCTGCGAGGTCTTCTCGATGGCGTTCAGGGTGTCGGCGAGGATGGTCTTGGTGTCGAACAGCAGGCGCCCGATCAGGGTGCTCTTGCCGTCGTCGACGCTGCCGCAGGTGAGGAAGCGCAGCAGGCCGTGGTCTTCGACTTGATGGGCGGTCATTAGAAGTAACCCTCTTTCTTGCGTTGTTCCATGGAGGCTTCGCTGGTCTGGTCGTCCAGACGCGTGGCGCCGCGCTCGGTGATGGTGGTGGTGGCGGTTTCGACGACGATCTTTTCAACCGTGTCGGCGTCCGATTCGACCGGCGCCGTGCAGGAGATGTCGCCGACGGTGCGGAAGCGCACCAGCTTGTCGATGATCTGCTCGCCGGCCTTCGGCAGGTTGGTCAGCTCGCCGGAAACCAGCGGGACATTGACCGGCACGATGGCGCCCTGGCGGATGACCACCGGGCGGGTGTGGGCGAAGTAAATGCTCGGCAGTTCCAGCTTCTCGCGCTCGATGTATTGCCAGACGTCCATTTCCGTCCAGTTCGAGATCGGGAAGGCGCGGATGTTCTCGCCCTTGTGGCTGCGGGCGTTGTACAGGTTCCACAGTTCCGGACGCTGGTTCTTCGGGTCCCATTGGCCGAACTCGTCGCGGAAGCTCATGATGCGTTCCTTGGCGCGGGCCTTTTCCTCGTCGCGGCGGGCGCCGCCGATGCAGGCGTCGAAACCGAATTCCTCGATGGCTTCGAGCAGCGTCACCGACTGGTGCTTGTTGCGCGATTCGCCTTCGTGCTTGAGGACGACGGTGCCACGCTTCATCGAGTCTTCGACGGAGCGGACGATCAGGCGCTCGCCCAGCTCGGCGGCGCGCTTGTCGCGGAAGGCGACCACTTCCTGGTAGTTGTGGCCGGTGTCGATGTGCATCAGCGGGAAGGGGAACTTGCCGGGGCGGAAGGCCTTCTCGGCGATGCGCAGCATGCAGATCGAGTCCTTGCCGCCGGAGAAGAGCAGCACCGGGTTGGCGCACTGGCCGGCCACTTCGCGCATGATGTGGATGGCTTCGGCTTCGAGCCAGTCGAGGTGGGAGAGTGTCTTGCGTTGGGTCATTGCTGGGTAATCCGCAGGGATTGTCGAATGGAGCGCATTGTAGCAAGCGCCTAATATTCAATTAAGAACATGAGCGCATCTTGTTATTCTGTTTTTGAATAAAGTGCTCGCGGCAATACCGGCGGAAAACCCCCGCCGCCGATCGCTTGGCCGCGGCGGGGTTTTGTCTCAGGCGACGCGGAAACCGGCGACGAGCCCGGTCAGCCGTTCCGAGAGGCGATGCAGGTCGCTGGTCGACTGGCGGATGCTTTGCGTCGAGGCGTTGTTCTCCTCGACCATGTTCGAGATCCGTTCCATGCTCTGGGCGATCTCGGTCGAGGCGATCTTCTGTTCGGCGACCGAATCGGTGATCTCGGTGACGCCGCTGCGCGAGCGTTCGACGACCTGGCTCGACCCCTGCAGGACGTCCTCGACTTCGCCGGCCAGCGCATTGCTGGCCCGGATCGACGCCTCGCCGGCGGCGATCGCCGTCTGCACGGCCGACGACTGATCCATGATCGCCCGCGTACGCTGGTCGATCTCGACCGCCGACTTGCCGGATTTCTCGGCCAGCTTGCGGACTTCGTCGGCAACCACGGCGAAGCCGCGTCCGGCCTCGCCGGCACGCGCCGCCTCGATCGCGGCGTTGAGCGCGAGCAGGTTGGTCTGGTCGGCGATGTCGCGGACCTCGCGGGTCATGTCGGTGATTGCCTGGGTGCTGTGTACGAACTGGTCGACGGTGCGGGCGATATCGTCGATGTTTTCCTGGATGCGGCGGATCTCGCCGACCAGGTGCGAGACCTTGCGCGTACCGAGCGCGGTCTGGGCGACGCTTTCCTCGGACTGGGCATTGACGTCGCGGGCGGTTTCGGAGACTGAGGTGATCGCCACCGTCAGCTGCTCGATTGCCGCGGCGCTGCCGCTGACGGCATTGGCCTGGTGCTCGGAGACCTCTGCCAGGACGCCGGAAGTCTGCGCCAATTGCTCGGAGGCGCCGGCGACCTCGGCGCTGGCGGCGTTGATTTCGCGGATCAACTGCTGCAGGCGTTCCATCATCGTGTTGAAAGCTTGCGACATGCGCCCGATTTCGTCCTGGTTGACGATGGCCGCGCGGTGCGTCAGGTCGCCGCTGCCGGCGATGTGGCTCATCGTCGTTTCCAGCCCGGCCAGCGGCCCGATGATCGAGCGGATGAAGACCAGGGCCAGCGTCAGCAGGACGATCAGCGCGGCCACCGCGAAGACGCCGAGGCCGAACTTGACCGAGGCATAGACCTCGGCCGAGCGCTCGCGGTCGCTTGCCTGCAGCTCGAGCGAGATCTTCTGCATTTCGCTGACCAGGTCGTCGATGACCTTGGTCGGCTCGCGGTCGATGCCGCGCACCAGCTTGTCGACGGTCGCCGCCGGATCGGCGCTGTTCCGGTCGTACTGGCGCAGCGCTTCGTGGTAGCGCGGCGCCAGCTGGCCGAAGGTGGCGGTCACCTGCTCGATCTTCAGCCGTTCGGCGACGCCGAGGCCGGCGGCGGTCTGGCCGACCTTGGCCAGTTGCTCGCGGACCTGGGCGGCTTCACCGTCGAAACTCTTCAGGTGCTTGGCGTAGGCTTCCGGATCCTTGCCGCGGAGCAGCGTGTTCTTCCATTCCTGGACCATGATCTTGAAGCTGACCTGGGCACTGCGGGCGCCGTCGATGGCGTCGATCATCGCCGCGTTGCGCGTGATCGACTGCTCGAGCTCGTGGTGCAGCTTGGCCGCCTGGCCCAGCGAGAAGAGGCCGACGCCGAGCAGTGCGAGCACGGCGACGGCAACCAGGATCAACAGTTTGTGTTTGATTTGCAGGTGCATCGCAGGACTCCTTGACGAGATCGGTTGGCGGTTGGCTTGTCGATAATGTTACTTTAGATATTAATTGGAGTTTGGTGATTTTTTGCCCGAAATCGAGGTCGACCGTGTCATTCGCCCACGGCGACCAGTACATCGCCCTGCGCTTCCATCAGGACGTGCGTCGTCGTGCTCCCGAGCAGCAGTTCCTCGACGTAGTGCTGGCCGCGTTTGCCGACGACGATCAGGTCGCAGTCCTGCTCCTGTTCCTGCTCGACGAGCAGGCGTGCGGCGTCGCCGTGCAGGGCCAGCAGCTGCGTCCCGGCGTCGGGCAGGGCCTCGTCGCGGGCCAGCTGGCGCAGCTTCTGCATGCCCTCGAGCTGGGCCTGGATGCGGTACTGCTGGATGATCGCCGGGTCCACGTTGGCGTACTGCAACTTGCCCTCGAACGGTAGTTCGACCGCGTGCACCAGCGTCAGCGCTGCCGTCGGCGCCAGTTCGCGGGCCAGGCGCAGGGCCGCCAGCGCCGCCGGCGAGAAGTCGATGGCGACGAGAACGCGGCGGTAGCGTTCGTGCGGTGGTTGCTTGACGACCAGTACCGGATGGCGCGTCTTGCGCAACAGGCGCGAGGCGGTCGAGCCCAGCGTCAGCTGGCGCAGGAAGCCTTCGCCGCGGGCGCCAAGGACGAGCAGGCCGGCGTCGGTTTCGTCGGCGTGGCGGGCGATGGCGTCGATCGGGCGGCCGCTGAGCACGGCACAGTCGGCGCGGACGCCGTGGCTGCGCTGCGGATCGGCGTCGAGCGCAGCGAGCCGGGCGGCGACGTCGGCGATCAGCGACTGGTCGAGCGAGGGCGCATCGCTGCCGAGCAGTGCCTGCAGGCCGTCGAAGATGCCGGGAGCGATGGCATGCACCAGGGTCAGCGGGCAGTCGAGTTCGCCGGCCAGGCGATAGGCGCGGTCCACTGCGTGGCGCGACGGCGCCGACAGGTCGGTGGCGGCGAGCAGGCGTTTCATGGCGTTTCTCCCCGGCGGTCGCGGCCGCTTTCGCTGCGGAAGACGGCGGCGCGCATCAGCAGCATCGTCGTCACCGGCGAGGTGAGCAGCAGGAAGACGGTGATCAGCAGTTCGTGGATCACCGGTCGGCCGGCCACCGCCGACGAGGTCAGCATCGAGGCGATCAGCACGCAGCCGGCGCCCAGCGTGTTGCCCATGGTCGGCGCGTGGATGCGGGCGTAGAAATGGTTGAAGCGGAGCAGGCCAAGCGCGCCGACCAGCGCCAGCAGGCCGCCGGCGATCAGCAGCGCGGCGGCCGGCAGGGCGATCCACGGGGAGAGTTCGGCGCCGCTCATGGCTCGATCACCTCGCCGCGCAGCAGGAACTTGGCCATCGCTGCCGAGCCGACGAAGCCGAACAGCGCGACCAGCAGCGCGATGTCGAAGTAGATCGCCGAGCCGAGCCCGATGCCGAGCATCAGGATCGACAGCATGCCGTTGATGTAGAGCGTGTCGAGGGCGAGGATGCGGTCCTGCGCCGACGGTCCGCGCAGCAGGCGGAGCAGCGCGCAGAGCATCGCGGCGGCGAAGCAGGCGAGGGCGAAATGGACCGCCCAGTCGAGCACGGCGTTCATTCGAAGATCTCCATCAGGGGGCGTTCATAGCGTTGCTTGATGGTCTGCAGCCAGGCCGCTTCGTCCTGCAGGTCGAGCACGTGCAGGGTGAGCACGTTGTCGGCCGGATCGTGCCCGGCCCAGACCGTGCCCGGCGTTGCCGTGATGATCACCGCCAGCATCGCCAGGCCGTGCGGGTCGCGCATCTCGAGCGGAATCTGCAGGAAGCCGATCTTCGGCTGCTGGCGCAAGGTGCCGAGGATGATGCGGCCGACCGCCAGGTTCGAGCGGACGACGTCGCAGAGGACGTGCCAGGACAGTCGCAGGGCGACGCCAAGCCGGTGCGGATGGGCGATCCGCGGGCGCAGCGCCCGTACCAGCGCGGCGATGCCGAGCGCGAAGGCGGTGCCGAGCAGCCAGTGGTGCAGCGCCAGCGATTCGTTGACGATCAGCCACATCGCCAGCAGCAGGCTTTCGAGCAGCGGGCGGCGGCTCATTGGGGGATCTCCGGTGGCGGTGGCTGCGGTACCACCGAGTGGATGTAGGCGCCGATGTCGTAGAGCGATTGCGAGGCGGCGGCGCAATAGGCCATCGCCGCTTCCGGCAGCAGCGCCAGCCACAGGCAGACGACGAGCAGGGCGGCGACCGGGCCGGCTTCCAGCCATTGCAGGTGCGGCGATTGCCGCTGCATGTCCCAGAACACCCGGATACCGAGGCGCGACAAGGCAATCAGCCCAGCCAGCCCGGACAGCAGCAGGCCGGCGATGAACAGCCCGACATGCAGCAGCGGCGCATGCGGCAGCGAGGCCAGCGAGGCGCCGAGCAGGGCGAACTTGCCGACGAAGCCGGAGAACGGCGGCAGGCCGGTGAGCAGCAGCACGCAGGAAACGAAGGAGAGGCCGAGGAAGGCCATCGCCGCGGGGATGGCGACGCCGACCATTTCGTCGGGGTGCTCGGAATCGTGGCGCTTCTCCATGCCGAAGGCCTCGAAGCTGATCGCCAGCAGGTCGGCGCCTTGCTGGCGGTTGCGCTCGGCCATCTCGACCAGCATGAAGAAGGCGCCGCTACCAAGCACCGAGCTGATCAGGTAGTAGATCGCCGGGCCGGTGAGCAGCGTGCCGGTGAAGCCGAAGGCGGTGAGCAGCGTGCCCGAGGAAACGACGACGAGGAAGGCGGCCAGGCGGTCGAGCTTCTGCGCGGCGAGCACGCCGAGGGTGCCGATCGCCATCGTGATCAGGCCGCAGTAGAACAGCCAGGTGCCGCCGAAGGGTGCCGGGGCGACGCCGCTTTCCTGGAGCAGGACGCCGATGCGCAGCAGCGCATAGACGCCGACCTTGGTCAGGATCGCGAAGATCGCACCGACCGGCGGCACGGTGTTGCCGTAGGCGGCGGGCAGCCAGAAGTTGAGCGGCCAGGCGCCGGCCTTGACCAGGAAGACGACGCCGAGGATCGCCGCGGCGACGTCGAACAGCTGGCGGTCGCCGAGGTTCAGCGCGGCGACGCGCTGCGGCAGTTCGGCCAGGTTGAGGGTGCCGGTGACGCCGTAGATCAGCGCCGCGGCGATCAGGAAAAACAGCGATGCGAGCAGGTTGACCGCGACATAGTGCAGCCCGGCGCGCACCCGCGGCCCGCCCGAGCCGTGCAGCGCCAGCCCGTAGGAGGCGGCGAGCATGACCTCGAAGAAGACGAAGAGGTTGAACAGGTCGCCGGTCAGGAAGGTGCCGTTGAGCCCCATCAGCAGGAATTGGAAGAGCGGCAGGTAATGGACGCCGGCCTTCTCCCAGCGGGCGATCGAATAGACCAGCGCAGCCAGGCCGAGGGTCGCCGTGAGCAGCAGCATCGCCGCCGCCAGCCGGTCGACGACGAGGACGATGCCGAAGGGCGCCGCCCAGCCGCCCAGCGCATAGACGCCGATCGAGGTCGGCCAGGTGCTGGCCAGCTGGCCGTCGGCCTGGGCCAGCAGGGCCAGTGCCACCGTCAGCTGGAACAGCACGGCGAGCAGCGACAGCGCGATGCGCGGCGCGTGCCGGCTGTCGCTCGACAGCAGCAGCAGGGTGCCGGTCAGCATCGGCACCAGGATCGGCAGGATGGGCAGGTGTTGCAGCCAGTCGCTCATTCGTCCTCCGGCTCGCGGCCGTCGACGTGGTCGGTGCCGTTGAGGCCGCGCGAGGCGAGCAGCACGACCAGGAACAGCGCCGTCGTCGCGAAGCCGATGACGATCGCCGTCAGCACCAGCGCCTGCGGCAGTGGATCGGTGTACAGCGCCGGGTCGCTGCCGAGGCGCGGATCGATCACCGGCGGCGCGCCGTGGCGCAGGCGGCCCATGGCGAAGATGAAGAGGTTGACGGCGTAGGCCAGCAACGACAGGCCGATGATCACCTGAAAGGTACGCGGGCGCAGGATCAGGTAGATGCCGGCGCCGGCCATGATGCCGACGGCGAGGGCGAAGATTGCTTCCATCTCAGTGGCCTCCTTCGGTGCTTGTCTTGCGTGGCTGGCTGCGTAGCGACTGGTGGGCGATGGCGACCAGCATCAGCACGGTGGCGCCGACCACCAGCAGGTAGACGCCGAGGTCGAAGAGCAGCACCGTCGACAGGTGGATCTCGCCGAGCAGCGGCAGGCTGGCGTGCCAGGCCTGGCTGGCGAGGAAGGGTTCGCCGGCCAGGCCGGCGACGATGCCGGCGGCGGCGGCGCAGAGCAGGCCGACGGCGATCCAGTAGAGCGGGTGGATGCGCAGCCGCGATTCGACCCACAGCGTGCCGCCGACGATGTACTGGAGGATGATCGCGGTGGCGAAGACGAGGCCGCCGACGAAGCCGCCGCCGGGCGCGTTGTGGCCGCGCAGCAGGAAGAACAGCGAGACCAGCATGGCCATCGGCAGGAGCAGGCGGACGAGTACCGCCGGCAGCATCAGGTAGCCGGCCGGCAGGGCTGCCTCGGGGTCGGGGCGAGATTCGGGATGATCCTGCTCGAGCTGCTGGGCGGGCAGGGCGACGCTCTCCGGGGCCGGCCGGAAGCGGCGCAGCAGTGCAAAGACGGTGAGCGCGACGATGGCGACCACGGTGATCTCGCCAAAGGTGTCGAAGCCGCGGAAATCGACCAGGATGACGTTGACCACGTTGAGGCCGCCGCCCTGCGGCAGCGACTGTTCGACGAAGAAGGGGGCGATGCCGTCCACCGGCGGTCGCGTCAGGATCGCGTAGGTCAGCGCGGCGATGCCGGCACCGCCGGCGCTGGCGATGATCAGGTCGCGCAGGCGGCGCAGGCGGCTGCGCGCCGATTCCGGCTTGCCCGCGCTGAAGCGCTTGTCGCGCCGCGGCAGCCAGCGCAGGCCGAGGAGGATCAGCACGGCGGTGACGACCTCGACGGCGAGCTGGGTCAGCGCCAGGTCGGGGGCCGAGAACCAGACGAAGGTCAGGCTCGTCGCCAGGCCGGCGCCGCCGGCCAGGATCAGCGCCGCCAGCCGGTGCAGCTTGGCCTGCCAGGCGGCGGCGACGGCGCAGGTGGCGCCGACCGCCCACAGCAGCGCGAAGGCCGGATCGATCTCGGCAGGCAGGCGTTCGCCCAGGCGCAGCGGGCCGTCGACGAAGGGCAGCAGGGCACCGCCGATCACGACCAGGACGATCATCAGCATCTGTGCCTGCAGGCGGGGCGAGGTGAGCCAGCCGACGGCCCGGGCCGAATAGTCATTGACCACGGTCAACAGCCCGTTGAAGGCATTTTTGCCGTCGATCCGCTCGAGCAGCGGAATCCGTTCGCTGCGCCGGCCGATGCACGGCAGGTAGAGCATGATGCCGCCGAACAGCGCGACCAGGCTCATGTACAGCGGCAGGTTGAGGCCGTGCCAGACCGCCAGGCTGTAGAGCGGCGCGTTGGCGCCGAGCAGCGCGTCGGTGGCGGTGCGCAGGTAGGGGCCGACGGTCTGTGCCGGCAGGATGCCGACGAGCAGGCAGACGGCGACCAGCAGCGCGCTCGGCAGCAGCATCCAGCGCGTCGGTTCGTGCGGCTGGTGCGGCAGGTCGCCGGCCGGGGCGCCGAAGAAGACGCGATGGACGAAGCGCAGCGAGTAGGCGACGCTGAGCATGCCGGCCAGCGTCGCCGCCACCGGCAGCAGCAGGCGCTGCCAGTCGGGGCGTTCGAGGAAGACGGTCTCGGCGAAGAACATTTCCTTCGACAGGAAACCGTTGAGCAGCGGCACGCCGGCCATTGCCGCGGCGGCGACCATGGCCAGCGTGGCGGTGATCGGCATCGCCCGGTAGAGGCCGGAGAGGCGGTTGATGTCGCGGGTGCCGGTCTCGTGGTCAACGATGCCGGCGGCCATGAACAGCGAGGCCTTGAAGGTGGCGTGGTTGACCATGTGGAAGACCGCGGCGACCAGCGCCAGCTCGCTGTTCATGCCGAGCAGCAGGGTGATCAGGCCGAGATGGCTGATCGTCGAGTAGGCGAGCACGCCTTTCAGGTCGCTCTGGAACAGCGCCAGGTAGCCGCCGATCAGCAGCGTGCACAGGCCGGCGCCACCGATCAGCCAGAACCACAGGTCGCTGCCGGCGAGCACCGGCCACAGCCGGGCGAGCAGGAAGACGCCGGCCTTGACCATGGTCGCCGAGTGCAGGTAGGCCGACACCGGCGTCGGCGCCGCCATCGCGTGCGGCAGCCAGAAATGGAAGGGGAACTGGGCGCTTTTCGACAGCGCGCCGACGGCGATCAGGCCGACGATCGCCGGATACCAGGCGTGCGCCTTGATCGTTTCGGCGGCGGCGAGCACCGCGTCGAGGTCGTAGCTGCCGACGATGTGGCCGATCAGCAGGACGCCGCCGAGCATCGCCAGGCCGCCGGCACCGGTCACCGTCAGCGCCATCCGGGCGCCGGTGCGGGCGTCGCTGCGGTGGTGCCAGTAGGCGATCAGCATGAACGAGGCGAGGCTGGTCAGTTCCCAGAACATCGCCATCTGCAGCAGGTTGCCGGAGAGCACGACGCCCATCATCGTGCCCATGAAGGCGAGGAAGAAGGAGAAGAAGCGCGGCACCGGGTCGGCCGGCGACATGTAGTAGCGGGCGTAGATGACGACCAGCGTGCCGATCAGCGCGATGAGCATGGCAAACAGCCAGGCGAAGCCATCCATGCGCAGCTGGAAATCGATGCCGAGCGTGGCCGACCACGGGATCGTCAGGCGCAGGACGCCTTCGGCGACCAGTTGCGGGTACTGGGCGGCGGTCAGGAGGGTGACCGTCAGCGCGACGATTCCGGCGAGCCAGGCCTCGGCGTTACGGGCGTTGGTCGGGAGGAATGCTGCGCACAGACTGCCGATGAAGGGAAGCAAAACGATCAGGAGCAGGGCCATGCACCCGAGTTTAACCGACGCTGTCGGGAAATATTCAGCTTGCGCCGGGAATTGTTTACGACTTTTTTACACGGAAATCGCCAGAATGCGGGTGTTGCTGCTCATTCCGTCCCGGGAATCGTCGATGTTGCTGCCCACCTTTGCCGACCAGATGTCGCCGCGCCGGAAAATGGCGACCAGCGCGCTCGCCTGCGTGCTCGTCGGCTTGGCAGCGGCACCGTTGCGCGGCTGGCTCGATCCGGCCAATGTCGTCATGCTCTTCCTGCTCACCGTGCTCGTCGTCGCCGTCGTCCTCGGGCGCAACCCGGCGGTGCTGGCCGCGGTGCTCAGCGTGCTGTTGTTCGACGTCTTCTTCGTGCCACCGCATTTTTCGCTGGCGGTGAGCAACCTGCAGTACCTGATCACCTTCGCGGTGATGCTGGCCACCGCGCTGATCACCGGCCACCTGGCGGCGACGCTGCAGGAACAGGCCGCCGATGCCGGTCGCCGCGAACGGCGGACGCGGGCCCTGTACGAGATCGCCCGGCAGCTGGCCGGGGCCCTCAATGACCTGCAGGTGCGCGAGATCGTCGAGGGCTTCATCACCGCCGAATTCGCCGGTCGCTGCCAGCTGCTGCTCGGCGACGCCGTCGGCGATGACGCTGCCGCCTGGCTGGTGCCGGCGCGGGTGGCGGCGGTGCATGCGGCCGGGACGCGGCAGATCGACGGGGCAGTCATCTACCTGCCGCTGAAGGCGCCGATGCGCGTCCGCGGCGTGCTCGCCGTGCATCCCGGAAATACCCTGGACGAGGCCGAGCTGGCGGCGCTCGACGGACTGGCCTCGCTGGTCGCGATCGCCGTCGAACGCCTGCATTACGTCGAGGTCGCCCAGCGCAGCGAACTGGAGACGGCGACCGAGCGACTGCGCAGTTCGATCCTGTCGGCGCTGTCGCACGACCTGCGGACGCCGCTGACGGTGCTGGTCGGTCTGGCCGACGCCATCGTCCTGGCTGCCCCCGGCCTGAGCGGGCCGGCGCTCGACAGCGCGCGCACGCTGCGTGACCAGGCCGGCCGCCTGGCCGGGTTGGTCGCCAACCTGCTCGAGATGGCCCGGCTCAATGCCGGTTCGGTGACCCTGCGCCAGGAGTGGCAGCCGCTCGAGGAGGTCGTCGGCAGCAGCCTCAAGCTGCTCGGCGATGCGCTCGGCCGTCACCGGTTGCGTGTCGACCTGCCGCGCGACTTGCCGCTGCTGCGCTTCGACGCCGTCCTGATCGAGCGTGTACTGTGCAACCTGCTCGAGAACGCCGCCAAGTATTCGCCGGCCGACGGCGAGATCTTGATCGCCGCGGCGCTTGCCGGCGATTTCGTCGAATTGTCGGTGGGCGACCGCGGGCCGGGTTTCCCCGAGCCGTTCAGTGCCCAGGTCTTCGAGATGTTCGTGCGCGGCGACGGCGAGTCGACGACGCCCGGTACCGGGCTCGGCCTGGCGATCTGCCGTGCCATCGTCGACGCCCACGGCGGGCGGATGCGCATCGAGAACCCGGCCGGCGGCGGTGGTCGTGTCGTCGTCTCGCTGCCGCGCGGCGAGCCGCCGGTGGTCGAAGCGGAGGTCATGTGAGCGACAAGCCACGCGTGCTGATCGTCGAGGACGAAGCGCAGATTCGCCAGTTCCTGCGCCTGGCGCTGGCCGCCGAGGGCTGCACGGTGCTCGAGGCAAGCCGGCTGGCCGACGGTCTGACGCTCGCCGGCGACGGTGGCGTCGATCTGGTGCTGCTCGACCTCGGGCTGCCCGACGGCGACGGCATCGATTTCATCCGCGCCTATCGCGGCTGGTCGGATGGCCCGGTGCTGATCCTCTCGGCGCGTACCGAGGAGCGGCACAAGATCGACGCCCTCGATGCCGGCGCCGATGACTACCTGACCAAGCCCTTCGGCATCGGCGAACTGCACGCCCGGGTGCGCGCCCTGATGCGCCGGCGCGCGCGCAGCGGCGTTGCCGCGTCGCCGGTGGTGGAGTTCGGCGAGGTCGTCGTCGATCTTGCCCGGCGCCTGGTCACCCGGCGCGGCGAACCGGTCCGCCTGACGCCGATCGAGTTCCGCCTGCTGGCGATGATGCTCGCCCATCCCGGCCAGGTGCTGACCCAGCGCAAACTGCTGGCCGACATCTGGGGGCCGTCCTACGTCGAGAGCAGTCACTACCTGCGGGTCTATGTCGGCCACCTGCGCCAGAAGCTCGAGGATGACCCGACCCAGCCGCGGCATTTCCTCACCGAAACCGGTGTCGGCTACCGTTTCCAGCCCGGCTCATGAATCGTTACGCACCCGTCCTGCGGGCGCTGGGCATGATCGTCATGCTCTTCGCGCTGACCATGCTGGCACCGCTGACCCTGTCCTGGATCGTCGACGACGGCGCCCAGTCGGTCTATGACGAATCCTTCGCCCTGACCCTGCTCTGCGGTCTTTTTCTCTGGTATCGCTACCGAAGCTGCCGGCGCGAGATGAACGTGCGCGACGGCTTCCTGATGGTCGTGCTGGTGTGGACGGTGTTGCCGGCCTTTGCCGCGCTGCCGCTGATGCTGCAACTGGGGATCAGCCACACCGACGCCTATTTCGAGGCGATGTCCGGCCTGACCACGACCGGGGCGACGGTGCTGGCCGGCATCGACCAGCTGCCGATGTCGATCAACCTGTGGCGCCACCAGCTGGTCTGGGTCGGCGGCATGGGCCTGATCGTGCTGGCGATCGCGATCCTGCCGCTGCTCGGCATCGGCGGTCGGCAGATGTTCAAGGCCGAGACGCCGGGGCCGATGAAGGATGCGAAACTGACCCCGCGCATCGCGTCGACCGCAAAAGGCCTGTGGGGCGTCTACGTCGGCGTCAGCCTGCTCTGCATCCTGGCCTACCGGCTGGCCGGGATGAGCTGGTTCGACGCCGTCTGCCACGGTTTTTCGACGATGGGCCTGGGCGGCTTCTCGACCCACGATGCGAGTTTCGGTTTCTTCGATTCCCCTGCCATCGAAGCGGTGGCTATTGCTTTCATGCTGGTCGCCGGGATGAACTTTGGCACCCTGTTTCTTGCAGTCAGCCGGCAATCCCTGCGCCCCTACCTGCACGATCCCGAGGCCGGCTGGTTTCTCGCCGTCTGCCTGGTGTCGGTGTTCGGGATCGCGATCTTCCTTGGCGCCCACGATGTCTATCCGGAGTTCCTGGTGGCGCTGCGCCATTCGGCCTTCAACGTCGTGTCGATTGCCACCACCACCGGCTATGCCAGCGTCGACTATGCGCTGTGGCCGGTTTTCGCCCCGCTGTGGATGCTCTTCCTGTGCAGCTTCGCCACCAGCGCCGGCTCGACCGGCGGCGGCATCAAGATGGCGCGCGCTTTGTTGCTCTACAAGCAGGTTTACCGCGAGATCGTCCGCGCGATGCACCCGAACGCGGTTTACAGCGTGCGCATCGGCGGCCAGGTGGCGCCGCCGGGCATCCTCTTCGCGGTGCTTGCCTTCGGCTTCATGTACATGGTCAGCATCGTTTCGCTGACCTTGTTGCTGGTGTTCACCGGGCTCGATGCGATCACTGCCTTTACCGCCATCGTCGCCATGGTCAACAATACCGGCCCGGGCCTGGGCGAGGTCGGGCCGTCGACCACCTTTGCCGTGCTCGAGGATTTCCAGACCTGGATCTGCTCGTTCGCGATGCTGCTCGGGCGGCTCGAGATTTTTACCCTGCTGGTGGTGTTGACCCCGGCATTCTGGCGGCGCTGAGGCGCGAGGAACGACGATGAACATCCTGATTCTCGGGGCCGGGCAGGTGGGAGCCAGCCTGGCCGAGGCGCTGGTCTCGGAGGCCAACGACATCACCCTGGTCGATCTCGATCCGGGCCCGCTCGGGCAGCTTGCCGACCGTCTCGACGTGCGCACGGTGGCCGGCAACGCCGCCTTTCCCTCGGTGTTGCGCGAGGCCGGCATCGAGTCGGCCGACCTGATCGTCGCGGTGACCCAGTCCGACCAGTCGAATCTCGTCGCCTGCAAGGTCGCGCACAGCCAGTTTGGCGTGCCGACGCGGATCGCCCGCCTGCGCTCGCCCGATTTCCTCGATGCCGAACTGCTGTCGACGCGCAACTTCGCCGTCGATTTCGCGCTTTGCCCGGAGCAGGAAATCAGCGACTACATCGCCAAGCTGCTCGAGTTTCCCGAGGCCCTGCAGGTGGTCGAGTTTGCCGAGGGCCGGCTGACCATGGTCGGCGTCCGCGCCTACGACGGCGGCCTGCTTGTCGGTCAGCCGATCCGCAGCATGCGCGAGCACCTGCCGGCCACGGTCGACGCCCGGATTGCCGCGGTTTTCAGGGATACGCGGGCGATCGACACCAACGGCGACACGGTCATCCACGCCGGCGACGAAGTCTTCCTGCTGGCCGCCAGCGAGCATATCCGGACCGTGCTCAAGGAGCTGCGGCGGATGCAGAAACCGGTGCGCAAGGTGATGATCGCCGGTGCCGGAAACGTCGGCGCCCGCGTCGCCCGGCGCCTCGAAGGGCAGTGCGAGGTCAAGGTCATCGAGAGCCGGCCGGCGCGCGCGACACTGGTTGCCGGCTGGCTCGACCGGGCGCTCGTGGTCAATGGCGAGGCCACCGACGAGACCTTGCTGCAGCGCGAGGACATCGACGGCATGGACATGTTCCTGGCCCTGACCAACGACGACGAGAACAACATCATGGCCGCCTCGCTGGCCAAGCGCCTGGGCTGCCGCCGCGTGCTCGCGCTGATCAACCGCGAAGCCTACGCCGACATGGTCCAGGGTGGCCCGATCGACATCGGCCTGTCGCCGGCCCAGGTCTCGATCGGCGGCCTGCTGACGCATGTCCGCCAGGCCGACGTGGCGCGCGTGCACAGCCTGCGTCGCGGCGCCGCCGAGGCGCTCGAACTGGTGGTCCGCGGCGACCGCCGCAGCTCGCGGGTGGTCGGCCGGCGGATCGAGGAACTGCCCGAAATCCGCGGCGCCAGCATCGCCGCCGTTGTCCGCGACGGCCAGGTGATCATCCCGCACCACGACACGCTGATCGAGGCCGGCGACCACGTCGTCGTCTTCTGCACCCGCAAACGCTACATCAAGGCGGTGGAGAAGCTGTTCCAGCCGGTACGGCCGCTGTTTTCCTTCGCCTAGCGGCGCTGCAGCAGCAGCCCGCACTCGAGGTGGTGGGTGTAGGGGAACTGGTCGAAGACCGCCGCCGCGGCGATCCGGTGCGTTGCCGCGAGCGCCGCGACGTTGTCGCGCAGGGTCTGCGGGTTGCACGAGATGTAGAGGATGTTGGCGAAGCCGGCGGCCAGTTCGAGCGTCGCCGGGTCGAGGCCGCTGCGCGGCGGATCGACGAAGATCGTCGAGAAATCGTAGGTCGCCAGGTCGATGCCCTGCATCCGCTGGAAGCGCTCGCGCCCGCTCAGCGCGGCGCTGATCTCCTCGCTCGCCATGCGCACGATGGCGGTGTTGCCGACCGCGTTGACCTCGAGGTTGTGCAGCGCGGCCCGCACCGAGGTCTTGCTCACCTCGGTGGCGAGCACCTTGGCGAACAGGGGGGCGAGGGCGACGGTGAAATTGCCGTTGCCGCAATACAGTTCGAGCAGGTCGCCGCCCAGCGGCGCCGCCTGGGCCTGCGCCCAGGCCAGCATCTTCTCGTTCACGCTGGCATTGGGCTGGCTGAAGCCGCCTTCGAACTGGCGATAGTGCAGTTGCCGGCCATCGACGTTCAGGCATTCGTCCACCCAGTCGCGTTCGAGGACCAGCTTCTGGCCCTTGCTGCGGCCGATGACGGCGATGCCGAGGTCCGCGGCCAGGGCGCGGGCGGCTTCCTCCCAGGCGGCGTCGAGCGGGCGGTGGTAGATCAGGGTGACCAGCATGTCGCCGCTCAGCGTTGCCAGGAACTCGACGCCGTAGAGGCGGCGGTGCAGCGCGTCGACGGCCAGCGTCGCCGCACGCAGCTTCGGCATCAGTGCGCAGATGGCCGCGTCGGCGACCGGGAAATCCGCCATCAGCACCGGCTGGCGGGGATTTTCCGGGTCGAACATGGCGTAGTCCCAGCCGCCGTCGTGCTGCCAGGCGCGGAATTCGGCGCGCAGCCGGTAGTGCGTCGTCGGCGACGCGAAGACTGCCGGTTCGGGCAGCGCGAAAGCGGCGAATTCAGCGCAGAAGCGCTCGCGTTTTTCGGCCAGCTGGCTCGGGTAGCGGGCGGGGTCGGGGAGAATCAGGGGCATGGTGCGCTGGCGGCAGAAAACGGAAGGGGCGGACTATACCGCGCGGCCGGACAATGCAGAAGCCGCGGCAACTGGCCCGGCTTGCCGGCGGCTTCGGCTATGCTTGGCGAAAAAACGGCGCTATCCCCATGCATCCTGTGTTCGTCATCGTTCTCGCGCAACTGTTCGGTACCTCGCTGTGGTTTTCCGCCAACAGCGCCGCCGACGCGCTGATGCTCGCCTGGGCAATCGGCCCGGCTGCGATCGGGACGCTGACCAATGCCGTCCAGGCCGGTTTCATCGTCGGCACCCTCGGCTTCGCGCTGAGCGGCCTCGCCGACCGTTTCCCGGCCAGCCGCATCTTTGCCGTCTGCGCCCTGCTCGGAGCCGCCGCCAATGCCAGCTTCGCGCTGGCGGCAGGTGGATTGCAGTCGGCGATCGTCCTGCGTTTCCTGGTCGGCCTGTGCCTGGCCGGGATCTATCCGCTGGGGATGAAGCTGGTCGTCACCTGGGTGCCGGAACGCGCCGGTGCCGCGCTGGCCTGGCTGGTCGGCATGCTGACCCTGGGCACGGCACTGCCGCATGGGATCCGCTTTCTCGGCGGCGGCCTGCCCTGGCAGTGGCCGATCCTCGCGTCCTCGCTGCTGGCGCTGCTGGCTGCGGCATTGATCCTGCGCCTGGGCGACGGGCCGCAGCTGCAGCGTCGGCACGGGGCGCCGCCGCTGCGTCTGGGGCGGGTCGTGCATGCCTTCTCGATTCCTGCCTTTCGTGCCTCGGCACTGGGTTATTTCGGTCACCAGTGGGAACTCTATGCGTTCTGGACGCTGGTGCCGGTGCTGCTTGCCGGCAGCGGCATCGCGTCGGCCGGCAGCCTGGCGCTGGCCGGCTGGTCGTTTGCCGTGGTCGGCATCGGCGCTCTCGGCTGCGTCTGTGGCGGCTACTGGAGTCGCCATATCGGCAGCGGCCGCGTCGCGGCCAGCGCGCTCGCCGGTTCGGCGCTGTGTTGCGCACTGTTTCCGCTGAGCACCGGCTGGCCGCCCGGACTGACGCTGCTGGTGCTGCTCTTCTGGGGCTTTTGCGTGGTCGCCGATTCGCCGCACTTCTCGGCCTTGTCGGCGCGCGCCTGTCCGCCGGAAATCGTCGGCAGCGCGCTGGCTTTCCAGAATGCCATCGGCTTTGCCATCACCATGCTGTCGATCCAGCTCGGTACGCGCTGGGTGGGCGACTGGGGCGGGCAGGTCGCCTGGCTGCTGCTGCCCGGGCCGCTGTTCGGCCTGCTCGGGCTGTGGCCGTTGTGGCGGCGGCCGGCGGCCTAGTTGCGCTCGCGGTGGCGCAGCATGTAGAGGTAGAGCGATTCGACGCGTTCGCGCGCCCACGGGGTGCGGCGCAGGAATTTCAGGCTCGAGGCGACGCTCGGATCGACGTTGAAGCAGCGGATGTCCACCTGGCGGCCGAGTTCGGCCCAGCCGTAGTGCTCGACCAGCTGGTTGAGCAGGGCTTCGAGGGTGATCCCGTGGAGCGGGTTGTTCGGCTGGGTCATCGCTGTGGCGGCGCGGCAAAAGCCGGCAGTTTACGCCGGGCCCGCGGTTTTATCGCAAATTTCACGGTCGACCGTCAAATTCCGTTGAAATTGCCCGGGCCGCCACCGCAACTGGCGCGCCGTTCGGACTAGAATCGAAACATGCGCATCGGGTAGGCGGCACTGCCGGCCGATGCATTGTCGACCTGCCGGCGAGTGCCGGCGCGAACCTGGGGGAGGTCGCCGAGATGGCTTCCGTCGCTGCGCTCAAGCTTTCCGATATCGCCAGCAGCGAGGTGCTGACCGTGCCCGCCGGAACGCCGCTGGGCGATGCCGTGGCTTGCCTGGCCGAGCGTTACATCTCGTCGCTGGTGGTCGTCGACGGCGTGCGGCCGGTCGGCATCCTGACCGAATGGGACCTGCTCCGGCTGCTGCGCGAACAGGTTCCCGACACGGTGCCGGTGTACCAGGTGATGAGCGCGCCGCTGGTGACGACGCGCCCGGACATCGATTTCGCCGCCGCCCAGCTGCTGATGTCCAGCCACGCCATCCGCCACCTCGTGCTGGTCGACGGCGAGGGCCGCCTGGCCGGCCTCGCCAGCGAGAGCGACTTCCGGCGCCAGCTCGACAACGCGCTGTTCGAGGCGATCCGCAACCTGCAGGCGATCATCGAGCCGATCGAACCCTTGCTCGCCCCCGAGCAGGCCTTGATCGAGGTCCTCGACCTGATGGCCGAGCGGCGCCTCGACCACGTGCTGATCGGGTGCGACGGCGTTGCCCGGGGCATCATCACCGAGCGCGACCTGCCGCGGCTGATGCAGCGCCGGCCGGACCTGCGCGCGACGACGGCGGGCAGCGTCATGTCGACGCCGCTGCAGACCATCGACGAGAACGTCTCGGTGGCCGAGGCGGCGCGCCGGATGGCCGCCTTGCACCTGCGTCACCTGGTCGTCTGCGGCCGCCACGGGCGGGCGGTCGGGGTGATCGGCCAGCACCGCCTGCTCGAACGCCTGAGCGTGGTGCTCATGGAAAGCGGGCGCAGCCGTCTGGCCAGCCAGCTCGAGGTGGTGCTCGAGGCAACCGGCGTCGGCACCTGGGAGTACGACCACCGGCGCGACGTGGTGATCCGCAGCGCGGCGCTCAACAGCGTGCTCCAGTTCGCGCGCGACAAGGTCTTCGAGTCCTTCGCCGACATGCTCGAGCGCGTTGTCGCCGAGGATCGCGACAAGGTCCGCCAGGCCTTCCACGAGGCGCTGGCCGGCGGCGCCGGCCAGTTCACGATCGATTTCCGGGTCCGCGACGGCGAGGGACAGATGCGCTGGTTCAGCTCGCGCGGCCGCGTCATCGAGCGCGATGCCGGCGGGCGGCCGCTGCATTCGGCCGGCGTCGCCATCGACATCGATCCGCAGAAGCGCCAGGAGGCCGAACTGCGGCGCAGCGAAGCGCGTTTCCGCGATCTCCTCGAGCAGGCGCCGCTGCCGATGGGCTATGTCAATGCCGACGGCAGCGTCGCCTTCCTCAACCGGCGTTTCGCCGAGCTGTTCGGCTATGCCCTGGGCGAGGTCCCCAACCTGCGCCGCTGGTCGGCGCACGCCTTTCCCGATCCCGACTACCGGGCGGTGGTCGCCGGCCGCTGGCGCGCCGCCGTCGCCAGCGCACGCGCCGCCCAGGCCGCGGTGGCGCCGGTCGAGTGCGCGGTGACCTGTGGCGACGGCAGCGTGCGCATCGTCGAGATTGCCGGCGTGCTGCTCGGCGACGACTGCCTGGTCACCTTCATCGACATCACTGCCCAGCGCGAGCAGCAGCAGCGCCTCGAATTCGGCAACGCGATCCTGCGCCTGATTTCCGACGATGCGCCGCTGCCCGATGTGCTCGACCAGGTGTGCCGGCGCATCGAGGCGCGCGATCCGGCGCTGCGCTGCTCGGTCCTGCTGCTCGACGACGACGGCCGGCATCTGCGCCACGGCGCCGCGCCCAGCCTGCCCGGGGCCTATTGCCAGGCGATCGACGGCGCGGCCATCGGGCCGGCGGTCGGCTCCTGCGGCACCGCCGCCTGGCGCGGCGAGGCGGTGCTGGTCGCCGACATCGCCAGCGATCCGCTGTGGGCCGACTACCGCCAGCTGGCGCTCCCGCACCGCCTGGCTGCCTGCTGGTCGTCGCCGATCAAGGCGCGCGACGGGCGTGTCCTCGGCACCTTCGCCATCTACTGGGCCACGGTCGATCCGGAGATTCCGGCAGCCTTGCGCGATCATGTCGATGCGGCGACGACCCTGGCCGCGATCGCCATCGAGAGCGCCCAGCGCGAGGCGGCGGTGCGCAGCATGCACCGCGGGCTGTCCGAGGCCGATCTGCGGCTGCGCCAGCAGCTCGACGAGCTGCGCCGCTGGCAGCAGGTGGTGATCGGTCGCGAGGAGCGCGTGCTCAGCCTCAAGCAGGAGGTCAACGCGCTCTGTCAGCGGCTCGGCGAACCGGCCCGCTACGCCAGCGTCGAACTGCCGGAGGGCCGCCCGTGAACCGCTGCTGCGCCTGCCTGCTCATCGCGCTCGCCTGGTCTGGTGCGGCCGTGGCCAGCCCGGCGCTGCCGGCCAGCTTGCGCGTTGCCGTCGATGAAAGCTACCCGCCCTACGTCTTCCGCGACGGCGACGGCCAGTTGCGCGGCTACCTGGTCGACCTGTGGGCCCTGTGGTCGGCCCGTACCGGCAGCCGTGTCGACCTTCAGGCAGGCGACTGGAATCTCGGCATGCGCCGTCTCGAGGCCGGCGAGGTCGATCTGATGGACGGCGTCTTCCGGACCCCGGCGCGGGCCGAGCGGCTGGCCTATTCGCAGCCCTACGCCGAGATACCGGTACCGGTCTTCGTCCATCGCAGCCTGCAGGGCATCGATGGCATCGGCACGCTGCGCGGCTTCGTCGTCGGCGTCATGGACGGCGATGCCTGTCCGGAACAGCTGCTCGAACAGCGCATCACGCGGCTCGACCAGTATCCGGACTACGAGGTGATGATCGGTGCCGCGATCGCCGGCGACCTGCGCATCTTCTGCATGGACGGTCCGCCGGCGCATTTCCTGCTCACCCGGAAGGGCGGCGCGCGTGAATTCCGCGAGGCGTTCACGCTGTTTCACGGTCAACTGCACCGGGTCGCGAAAAAGGACAGGGCGGCGCTGGTTGCCACGGTCGACGCCGGTTTTGCGGCAATTTCCAGCGCCGAAACCGAATCCCTGCGCGCCAAGTGGCTGACCCCTGCGACGCCCGAGCCGCTGCCGCGCTGGCCGGCCTATGCCGGTTACGCGGTGCTCGTCGCGCTCCTCGCCGGCGGCCTGCTGCTCGCCTGGAACGTGTTGCTGCGCCGCGAGGTCGGCGCCCGCACCCGCGAACTGCTCGCCGAGCGTGAGCGCCTGCTGGTCCAGACGCGCCAGTCGCGCGAGTTGAGCGAGAACCTGGAAGCGACGCTGCACGCGATTCCCGACCTGCTTTTCGAAGTCGCCGCCGACGGTCGTTTCCTCAATGTCTGGGCGAGCGATCCCGAGCAGCTGCAACTGTCGCCGGACGCGCTGCTCGAGCGCCGCCTCGACGACATCCTGCCGCCGGCCGCCGCCGCCCTCTGCCGGCAGGCCCTGGCCGAGGCGGCGGCGAACGGGCGCTCGCGCGGCCAGGTGCTCGAGCTCGAGTTTGCCGAGGGGCGCCGCTGGTTCGAGCTGTCGACGACGCGCAAGCCGGGTGGCGGCGAAATGGCGCGTTTCATGGTCCTGGCGCGCAACATCGGCGACCGGATCGCCGCCCAGGCATCGATGCGTTCGGCACAGGCGGCAAGCGAGCAGTTGCTGGCCGAGTCCGACCGGATGCGGCTGACCCTGCTCAGCATGCTCGAGGACCGCCAGCTGGCCGAAGCCCAGCTGCGCAAGCTGTCGCAGGCGGTCGAACAGAGCCCGGTGGCGGTCGTCATCACCGACCTCGAGGCGCGCATCGAGTACGTCAACCAGGCCTTCGTCGAGGTCAGCGGCTATTCGGCCGCGGAACTGCTCGGCCAGAATCCGCGCCTGCTGCAAAGCGGCCTGACGCCGCAGAGCCAGTACCAGTCGATGTGGGAAACCCTGCAGCGCGGCGAGAACTGGCTCGGCCAGCTGACCAACCGCAACAAGCGCGGCGAGATCTTCTACGAATTCGCGGTGATCTCGCCGATCCGCCAGCCCGACGGCCGGGTCACCCACTACCTCGCGGTCAAGCAGGACATCACCGAGCGCAAGCGGATCGGCGAGGAACTCGACCGCCATCGCCACCACCTCGAGGAACTGGTCGACCAGCGCACCGCCGAACTGCAGACCGCCAAGGCAGCGGCCGAGGTTGCCAGTCGCGCCAAGTCGGCCTTCCTGGCGAACATGAGCCACGAGATCCGGACGCCGATGAACGCCATCGTCGGCCTGGCCCACCGCCTGCTCAAGCAGGCCACCGACGACGGCCAGCGGGGCCATCTGGAGATGATCAAGGCCTCGGCCGACCACCTGCTCTCGGTGATCAACGACATCCTCGACCTGTCGCGGATCGAGGCCGGCAAGCTCGAACTGGCGCAGGCCGACTTCAACCTGCCGGAACTGCTCGAGCGGACCCTCGGCCTGGTTCGCGAGCGGGCGCAGGCCAAGGGCCTGCAATTGCAGTTGCAGGCGCCCGGGCTGCCGCTGCTGGTGCACGGCGATCCGACCCGGCTGGCGCAGGCGCTGCTCAACTACCTGAGCAACGCCATCAAGTTCACCGAGCAGGGCAGCATCGTCCTGCGCGGGCGCCTGGTCGACGGCGACGACAGCTCGGTGCAGCTGCATTTCGAGGTCTGCGACAGCGGCATCGGCATCGATGCCGAAACCCTGGCCCGGCTGTTCAACCCCTTCGAGCAGGCCGACAACTCGACCACGCGGCTGCATGGCGGCAGCGGTCTGGGCCTGGTCATCACCCGCCAGCTGGCTGAACTGATGGGCGGCAGCGCTGGCTGCGAGAGCACGCCCGGGGTCGGCAGCCGCTTCTGGTTCTCGGTCCGCCTGGGCCGTGCCGAGGGCGAGGTCGCCGGCAGCCTGCCGGCACTGCCCGGCGAAAGCGTCGAGGAACGCCTGGCGCGTGATTGCCGTGGTGCGCGCATCCTGCTGTGCGAGGACAACCTGGTGAACCAGGAAGTGGCGCGGACGCTGCTCTGCGACATCGGTCTCGCCGTGCAGCTCGCCGGCAACGGCCGCGAAGGGCTGAACCTGCTCGAACGCGAAAGCTTCGACCTGGTCCTGATGGATGTCCAGATGCCGCTGATGGACGGGCTCGAGGCGACCCGGCGGATCCGCCTGCTGCCCGGGCGCCGCGACCTGCCGATCCTGGCCATGACCGCCAACGCCTTCGCCGAGGACCGCAAGGCCTGCCTCGACGCCGGCATGAACGATTTCGTCGCCAAGCCGGTCGATCCCGACGCCCTTTACGCGGCGCTGCTGCGCTGGCTGCCGCAGGCGGCCGCGGCGCCGGTCGTGGCCGACCCTGGCGCCGATCCGCTGGCGGCGGCGTTGCACGCACTTCCCGGGCTCGATGCGGCAACCCTGCTGCCGGTGATGCGCGGGCGGGCGTACAAGGCGGCGCAGTTGCTGCGCATGTTTGCCGAGCGCCATGCCGACGACGCCGATCGCCTGCGTGGCGCGCTGGCCGCCGGCGACCGTGCAGCCGCCGAGCAGCTCGCGCACGCCCTCAAGGGGGCCGCCGGTACCCTGGCGCTGAACGCGCTGCATCGCCGGGCAAGCGGGCTCAACGAGGCGCTGCGCAGCGGTGCCGGCCGCGATCAGCTGGCCGGCGAGCTCGACCTGCTGGCCGCCGAACTGGCCGAGGTCTGCCGCGGCATTGCCGGCCTACCCGCCGACTGAGCCGGTCGTCGGCCGTAGCCGCTCGATTTCCGCGTTCAGGGTCGCGACGCTGACCGGCTTGGCAACATAGCCGTCCATGCCGGCGGCGAGGCAGACCTCGCGGTCGCCGGCCATCGCGTTGGCGGTCATGGCGATGATCGGCAGCGGCCGGCGGCCCTCGGCGGCTTCGCGGGCACGCCACTGGCGGGTCGTCTCGAGGCCGTCGAGCACCGGCATCTGGATATCCATCAGGACCAGGTCGAAGGCCGCATCGGCGAGCATCTCGAGGGCTTCCTGGCCGTGCTGGGCGAGGCTGACGCAATGCCCCTGCTTTTCGAGCAGGGCGCAGGCCAGGCGCTGGTTGATCGGGTTGTCCTCGACCAGCAGGATGTGCAGCGTCGCCGGCGCGGCGACGGCGGCGACCGGCGTGCTGCCGTGCCAGGCGCGGCGCTTGTCCGGCCGGCGGGCGATGGCGCGGACCTCATGCTCGGCGGCGAGCAGTTCCTCGGCGAGCAGCGGCTTGGGCAGCTCGCGCGAAGCGAAGTTGCGGGTTGCCGAAGGGATCGTCGCGTTCATCGGCGTCAGTGCCAGGACCACCGCCCCGGGGCGCAGGCCGCCGCGGAACAGCGGCATCTCGGCGAAGCTCGCCGGCAGCCATTCCTGCTCGGCGACGAGGACGGCGTAGCGGCCGGCTTCGTCGTGGCCGGCCAGTGCCTGCAGGCGCTGGCGCAGTTCACCGCTGCCAGCACACAGCTGGACCTGGCGGCCGAGCCGGCGCAGACCGGCGGCCAGCAGCTTGCGCAGGCGGTCGTTGCGGATCGCCAGCAGCCACAGGCCGTCGTTCTCCGACGGCGGTAGCGGCGGCGGTTCGGGACGGTCACGGTCGACCGGCAATTCGAGCTCAAAATGGAAATTGCTGCCTTCACCGGGGACGCTGTCGAGGCTCAGTTCGCCGCCCATCAGGCGGACGATCTCGCGGCTGATGGTCAGGCCCAGGCCGGTGCCGCCGAAGCGGCGGGTGACGCTGGCGTCGGCCTGGCCGAAGGCATCGAAGATTGCCGCCTGCTTGTCGTGGGGGATGCCGATGCCGCTGTCGATCACCGACAGGCGCAGCCGGCACTGGCCGTCGCCGGCGGCGGCGCGGGCAATGCGCAGGATCACCTCGCCCTGCTCGGTGAACTTGATGGCGTTGCCGATCAGGTTGAGCAGCACCTGGCGCAGCCGCCCGGGGTCGCCGACCAGGCCGTCGGGAACCTCGGGGGCGATGTCGATCAGCACCTCCAGGCCTTTCTCGGCGGCGCGCGCGGAGAGCACGCGGGCGGTCCCGAGGGCCAGCTCGCGCAGGCGGAAGGGCGTCGCCTCGAGGTGCATGCGGCCGGCCTCCATCTTCGAGAAATCGAGGATGTCGTTGAGGATGATCATCAGCGATTCGGCCGACTGGCGGACCAGTTCGAGGTACTGGCGCTGGGTCGCGTCGAGCTCGGTGTCGAGCGTCAGCGCGGTGAGGCCGAGGATGCCGTTCATCGGCGTGCGAATCTCGTGGCTCATGTTGGCGACGAACTGGCTTTTCGCGTCGTTGGCTGCCTCGGCGCTGGCAATCGCCTGGCGCAGCCGTGATTCGTCCTCCTTGCGCCGGGTGATGTCGCGGAAAGCGGTGACCGAGCCGGCGATGCGCCGGCCCTGGTAGAGCGGCGTGCTGCTGACCTCGACCGGGAAGCTGCTGCCGTCGGTGCGGGTGAACCTTTCCTCGCCGAAGAAATGGCGGCCGTTGCTGACCGCCCGGAAAATCGGGCATTCGGCGAGCGGCCCGCAGCCGTCGGCGCCATGGCGATGGAACAGGTAGTGGCCGACCTGACCGATCAGTGCCGTGCGCTCGAGGCCGAGCAGTTCGAGCGCGGCGGCATTGACGAGGACGACGCGGCCGTTCTCGTCGAGTACGTAGAGGCCGTCGCCCATGGTTTCGGTGACCGCGATCAGGTTGCGCTGTTCCTGGACCAGCCGCTCGCGCGAGGCGAGCAGGCGCAGGAAAAGGAAGAACAGTGCGCCGAGGGTGGCCAGCATCAGGCCGAACTGGGTCCAGAACTCCTCGCGCAGCACGCCGATGAAGGGCGCCTTGGTGTAGGCGATGATGTAGGCGCTGGGGCGGCCGGAAATGTCGTCGATCGGCAGGAAGCTGACCACCCACGGATCGTCGCTGCTGCCGACGCTGAGCGAGAATGCGCGGAATTCGCCGAGCGCGCGCCGGACCGTGGCGTTGCCGGCGAGTTCGAGGTCGAGGGCGGCGACCCGGGGCGACGGCGGCGCCGGGCTGTCGGGCAGCGTCACCTGGGGATCCTCGACCAGGAAGCCGGGATGGATCTTCGACTCGCCGTAAAGCCAGCGCTCGGATTCGAAGAGCACCGGCAGGGTGCGCTCGCTGGCCAGCACGAAATGGAATTCGCGCGACGGTTCGAGCTGCTGCATGGCATCGCGGATGGCGAGGAAGCCGATGCTGGTCTCGACCGCGCCGAGCAGGCGGTCGCCGTCGAGCAGCGGGTACACGAAACGAAAACCCGACTTGACCCGGCCGGCTTCGAAACCCTGCACCGGCTGCCGGGTTTCCAGCACCTGGCGGATCGAAGGCCGGATCGCCAGCAGGTTGTCGCCGTATTTCTGCGGTTCGTGGAAACGCAGGAAACTGTCGCCGTTGGCGGTCTGGAAATGCAGCTGGCGGATGCCCAGTTCGCGCAGGTTGCGGTAGGTCGGCGAGAGCAGCTGGTAGAGCCGGGCGCGGTAGGGAATCTGGGCTTCGCCGCTGGCCTGCGAGGCGGCGTCCATCAGGGTCAGGATTTCGCGCTGCTTGATGCGTTCGGAGAACAGGATCGAGGTTGCCTTGGCGTAGGTCTGCAGGCTGGCCTGATAGATCGTTGCCAGCTCCTGGGTGTGCTGTTCTTCGTGCAGCGCCTGTTTTTCCTGCTGGCTGCTGTGCAGCAGCCAGGTTCCGATCAGCGGCAGGACGAGGAAGGCGGCCAGTGCCCAGCCGCGGGCCTGGCGATGGATTTGCGGCGGGCGGCGATCGGGCATGCTCAGAAGTTGCCTTGCTCGGGGATCACCGCCTGCCGCCGCAGCTTGCGTACGACGTCGTAGTCGCCGTCGGCGGCAGGCACCGCGCCGTAGCGGAATTGCCGGCCCCAGTCGGCCATCAGCGTCCGGTCGCGCTGCTGCGGGGCCAGCCCGGTCAGCGCCTTGCGCAAGGCCTGCATGCGCTCGCCGGACAGCCGGCGGCCGTTGGCGATCAGGGCGAAGCCGGGCAGTGGCGGCGTCTCGGCCAGGACGACCAGACCGAGGTGGGCGTAGTTGCGGGCGATCGCGGTCTTGGCGCCGCCGTAGTCGTAATCGCCGCGGGCGACGGCGAGCGCGACTTCGTCGTGCTTGTCGAGATAGCGGAAGCGTTGCTGGTCGAGGCGTGCGCCCTGCTTGCGCAGCAGGGCGTCGACCGCCAGGTAGCCGCAGGTCGAGAGCGGCTGGGTCAGCGCGAAGCGGCGCTGGTGCAGGGGGTTCTGCAGCGGCGGGCCATTGCTGACGAGGGCGCAGGAGTAGCTGGCTTCGCCATTGGCCTCGAGGAAGTGCACCAGCGGCTCGGCTTGCGGAAAGCTGTCGCGCAGGCTGACGTAGGGCAAGGGGCCGAGATAGGCAAGGTCGATCTGGCCGGTGCGGAAGCGTTCGAGGATCTCGGCGTAGGACGTCGAGTAGTGGATTTCGATGCTGATGCCGAGGCGCTGTTCTAGGTAGCTGAGCAGCGGCTTGACCTGCTTGATCACTTCTTCCGGCTGCTCCATTGGCAGGGGCGCGAAGTACAGCGTTTCGCCGCTTGCCGGCAGCGCTGCCGGGAGCAGGCTGGCCAGCGCGATCAACCAGCGGGCAAGCGCCCGGGCAAGGCGCGGCGAACGGAGGAGCATGGCAAAACCCGCGATAAGCGAAAGGTCATATTCTATCCGGAAAAAATCCGGCCCGGCCCCGTGACGGGCCGGTTCGCGGGGCGCGGGAGATTTCGCCGGCGCTCAGGCGCGGCTCTGGATTTCCTCGATGTAGCCGAGCATGCCGGTCTTGAGATTGCCGGCGTTGCCTTCGTCGGTGTCGATGTGCATGGCCAGGCGGAAGGCCGGATTCACACGGACGACGACGTCGCCGAAGATCAGCTCGCGCTCGCCCTCGACGCGCACGCGGACGACGTAGTTGTCGCGTACGCGAAAGCGCATGGCGTCGTCCGGCGACATGTGGATGTGACGTTGCGCGCAGATCACGCCGCGCTCGATCTGGCTGCTGCCGTACGGGCCTTCGAGCGTCAGTCCGGGCGTCCCGGCGAGGTCGCCCGACTGGCGGATCGGCGGTTGGACGCCGAGCTTGAACTGCTCGGTCATCGCGATCTCGACCTGGGTTTCCTTGCGCGTCGGGCCGAGCACGCGGACGTTGGCGATGCGCCCCTTGGGGCCGACCAGGTGCACCTTTTCCTCGCAGGCGTACTGGCCGGGCTGCGACAGTTCGTGCATCGGGGTCAGCTGGTGGCCGGGGCCGAACAGCGCCTCGACGTCGGCCTGCGAGAGATGCACGTGGTGGGCCGAGATCTCGACCGGGATCGCCGGTGCCTCTTCGGCCTGCGCTTCCAGCAGCAGTTCGTTGCGCTCGATGGCGCGCAGCGCTTCCCAGGCGACCAGGCGCTCGTCGTCGTTGGCGACGACGAGGATCTTGACCGGCGAATCGTCGGCCGAGATGACGGCATGCGAATCGAGCTTGCCGAGGTTGCGGTTCTTGTCCTCGTCGAGGCGGATGCCCATGAATTCGAGGCCCTGGCAGGCCAGGCTGCGCACCGTCGCGCTGCTTTCGCCGATGTCGCCGGTGAAGGCGAGGACGTCGATGCCGCCCATTGCCGCGACGTAGGCGCCGATGTTCTTGCGCACCTGGTAGCAGAAGGCCTTGTGCGCGAGCAGGGCGCGGTGATGACCCTCGGCGGCGGCGGCCTCGATTTCGGCGATGTCGTTCGAGATGCCGGAGATGCCCTTCAGGCCGCTTTCGCTGTTGATCAGGGTCGACAGCTGTTCCGGCGTCATTTTGTGCTGTTCGAGCAGGTGGATCATCACCGCCGGATCGATGCTGCCCGAGCGGCTGGGCATGATCAGGCCGTCGGTCGGCGTCATGCCCATCGTCGTGTCCACCGAACGGCCATGGTCGATGGCGCACAGCGAGGCGCCGATGCCGAGGTGGCAGGAGACGATCTCCAGTTCGCCGAGCGGGCGCTTGAGCACTTCCGCCGATTTCAGCGAGACGTAGCGGTGCGAGGTGCCGTGGAAGCCGTAGCGGCGGATGCCGTGCTGCTTGTAGAGGTCGTAGGGCAGGCCGTAGAGGTAGGCGTAGGGCGCCAGCGTCTGGTGGAAGGCGGTGTCGAAGACGGCGACCTGGGGCACGTTCGGGAAATGCTTGAGGGCGACGCGGATGCCGGCGACGTTGACCGGGTTGTGCAGCGGCGCGAAGACCGCCAGTTCCTCGATGTCGGCGATCACCGCCGGGGTGATGACGACCGAGCTGGAGAACTTGTTGCCGCCATGCACGACGCGGTGGCCGATGGCGGTCACGTCTTCCGGGTGGAAGGTGAAGGCCGGGCCGAGCAGGGCGGTCGCCTCGCTCATCACCTTGAACAGGTCGGACAGCTTGAACGGCGCATGTTCCATGACCTGGCGCTGCGGCCCGACCATGACCGTGATGCGGGCGTGCTGCTGGTCGGCGTTGTCGATGATGCCGTGGATGTCGGCACCGCTTTCGCGGGTGTCGTAGATGCCGAAGTGGATCTGGCTGATGCCGACGTTGAGCGCGACCACCTTGCCCGGCTGGCTGGTGGTCAGCGACAGCGCGTAGGGGTCGTCGGATTTTGCCGTGCCGGCGCCGTTGACCGTGTGCGTGTCGGCGCTCATGGCGCGCGTGCGGTCGGCGAGCAGCCGCGAGAGGTAGACGATCGCCTTGGGGTTGCTGAGCACGCGGCCGGTGAATACTTCCTGCGGGATCATCAGGACGAAGCAGCGGTTGCCGGCGATGACGTCGGCGCTGATCTTCTCGCCGGTGAGCACCGACATGATGCCGAAGACGTCGCCCGGGCCGAGCTGGGCGATGACGCTGCGGGTGCCGGTGTTGTCCGAGGTCGAGATCTCGGCGTGGCCGCTGATCATCACGCCGATGCCGTGGCCCTGGTCGCCGGTCTCGAGCATCGCCTCGTTGCCCTCGAAGGTGGCCAGGCGTGACTTGATGACGATTTCCTCGACCTGGTCGGCCGGGAAACTGGCGAACAGGGGGACCTGTTCGAGGAAGAAACGTTTGAGATCGATTTCGCTCATGGCTGTGCTCCGCTGTCCTGCAGTTTTTATGGCGGCAAGACTATCATTTTGTTGCGGTGCAGCAAAGCACTGCCGGCGGCGGCGCCGGAAATGCCGCTGACGCTCAGCTGAGAATGTAGTTGGCGTCGGGCTTCGGCAGCGGGGCCGGGGTCTCGCCGAGCATCTCGCGCAGGCTGGCCTCGATGCCGGCGACGATGGCGTCGAGCGCCAGGTCGTTGGGGGCGCGGCCGAACGGATCCTCGATCTCGTCGCTGAGTGCTTCCAGCGCGAAGAAGGTGTAGGACACGAAGCAGACGATCAGCGGCGTCATCAGGCCGATCGCGTCGACCAGGCCGAAGGGCAGCAGCACGCAGTAGAGGTAGGACGAGCGGTGCAGGATCACCGAGTAGGTGAACGGCAGCGGCGTGCCGAGAATGCGCTCGCAGCCGCCCATCGCCAGCGACAGCTCGTCGAGGTTGCGCTCCATGGCGTGGGCGAGGATGGGCTCGAGCCGGCCGGCGGCGCGTTCTTCGGCAAGCCGCTGGCCGAGCCAGAGCAGGATCAGGTTGGCCGGATTGCGGGCGCCGGCGAGGCTGGCAGCGAAATCGCGCGGCAGCAGGTCGCCCAGGCCGTTGAGGCCGGGGTCGCCGCGCAGCTGGTTGCGCAGCGCGGCGGCGAAGGCGGCGATGCCGAGGACGAAGGGGCGCAGCCCGCTGCCCGGCGCCACGCAGGTGCTCGCCTTGCGCGCCAGGTTGCGGCTCTCGACGAGGATGCTGCCCCACAGCTTGCGCGCTTCCCAGTAACGGTCGTAGCTGACGTTGATGCGAAAGCCGAAGAAAATCGCCAGGGCGATGCCGATCAGCGAGAACGGGCTGGCGTTGAGCGGCACCTTCCAGTGCAGCAGCTGGCCGTGCGCGGCGACCACCGCGCAGGCGACGGCGAAGACGAACAGCTGCTGCTGCAGGATCAGGTGCACCAGCGAACCGCGCCGGACGAACAGAAGGTAGAGCCAGTGCGGCCGGGCGCGGACGATCATCGCTTACATCGCTCCCTGGCGCAGGTAGCGCAGGTGCCAGCTGAGCGCCTCCTCGAGCAGGTGCGGCGTCTGCTTGCCCGGCGAGTGGTCGAGGGCGCGCTTGTAGTAGTCGTTCAACGCCGGCTTGAAATGCGGATGCGCGCAGTTGTCGATGACCGCCCGCGCGCGCTGCTTTGGCGACAGGCCGCGCAGGTCGGCGAGGCCCTGCTCGGTGACCAGGATCTGGACGTCGTGCTCGGTATGGTCGACGTGCGAGGCCATCGGCACGATGCAGGAAATCTCGCCGCCGCGCGCCTGCGACGGGGTCATGAAGATCGACAGGAAGGCGTTGCGGGCGAAATCGCCGGAGCCGCCGATGCCGTTCATGATCTTGGTGCCCATCACGTGCGTCGAATTGACGTTGCCGTAGATGTCGGCCTCGATCATCCCGTTCATTGCGATGACGCCGAGGCGGCGGATGATTTCCGGATGGTTCGAGATTTCCTGCGGGCGCAGGATGATGTTGTTCTTGTAGCGGCCGAGGTCGGCGTTGAGTTCGGCCAGCGCGCCGGAACTGAGCGAGAAGGCGGTGGCCGAGGCGCAGGTCAGCTTGCCCGACTTGATCATCTCGAGCATGCCGTCCTGGAGGACTTCGGTATAGGCGGTCAGGTTCTCGAACGGGCCCTGGTTGAGGCCGGCCATTACCGCGTTGGCGATGTTGCCGACGCCCGACTGCAGCGGCAGCAGATTGGCCGGCAGGCGGCCCTTCTTGACCTCGTGTTCGAGGAATTCGAGGATGTGCCCGGCGATCTTGCGCGAATTCTCGTCCGGCGCCGAGAACGCCGAGTTGCGGTCGGGGCTGTGCGTCTCGACGACGGCGATGACCTTGGCCGGGTCGCAGCGCAGGTAGGCCTCGCCGATCCGGTCCTGGGTGCGCAGCAGCGGAATCGGCTTGCGGTTCGGCGGCAGCTGGGTGCCGTAGTAGATGTCGTGCATGCCCTCGAGTTCGGGGTTCTGCCAGGAATTGACCTCGAGGATGACCTTGTCGGCCTGGTCCAGCCAGGTCTTGTTGTTGCCGACCGACGACGAGGGGATCAGGCGGCCGTCCTCGAGGATGCCGGCGACTTCGACGACGGCGATGTCGAGCTTGCCGAGGAAGCCGGACCAGACGAACTGGGCGACGTGCGACAGGTGGATGTCGATGTACTCCATCTCGCCGGCGTTGATCCGCTTGCGGCAGGTCGGGTCGGACTGGTAGGGCAGGCGCATCTCGACGCCGTCGACCATGGCCAGCGCACCGTCGAGGTCGGGCGCGGTCGAGGCGCCCGTCCACACGCCGATCTTGAATTTCTTGCCGTAGATGTTGGCGTCCATGATCCGCTTGGCCAGCGCCGACGGCACCACCTTCGGATAGCCGGCGCCGGTGAAGCCGCTCATGCCGACGTTGACGCCGGATGGAATGAGCGCGGCGGCGGCTTCGGCCGACATGATCTTGCTGCGCAGGCGGGGGCAATGGATGCGGGAGGATTCGCTCGAGGTCTGCATGGTCTGTGTGGTCGTTCGGCTACGGGAAACGAAAAAAAAGCCCGCACGAAGCGGGCTGAAATGCCCACAACTCAAGGGCGCGCAATGCTCAGCGGAGGCTGAAACAAGGAGGGGAATCCCGCCAGGCCGCGCCGGGTAGGGCGGCCGCTGCGGCAAGCCGGGACGGGAGAAGCGGTTGGCATCGGGGTCCGGGTTCCGTGGATGGGCGGGATTCGCTGGGTGGCAAAGATACGGACGGGATTGCCCGGCGACAAACGAGACTTTATGATGCGACAGGAAAGTAAAACTTAATCATGAATGGCCTATCGACTCCCGCCGCTGCCCGCCTTGCGGGCCTTTGAAGCTGCCGCCCGCCACCTGAGCTTCAAGAAGGCGGCCGAGGAGCTGCACGTGACGCCGGCGGCGGTCAGCCTGCAGATCCGCCAGCTCGAGGCCTATCTCGGGTTGGCGCTGTTCCGCCGGCTGACCCGGGCGATCGAGCTGACGGCCCAGGGGCGGGCGATGCTGCCCAAGCTGCGCGAGGGTTTCGACTGCCTGGCCGCCGCTGTCGATCTCAGTCGCGACGGCGGCGACGGCGCGCTCACCGTGCATGCGCCCCCGTCGTTCGCCTCGCGCTGGCTGGTCGGGCGCTTGCCCGGTTTTGCCGCCGCCCATCCGGGGATCGCGCTGCGCCTGGCCAGCGACGACGACAACGTCGATCGTCAGGGCGACACCGCCGCCCACGAGCCGCGGCCGGTGGACCCGCGGCTGGCCGAGAGCGAGGTGGCGATCCGCTACGGCACCGGCCGCTACCCGGGCCTGCGCGTCGACAAGATCCTGGCCCCGGTCTATGCCCCGGTGTGCAGTCCGCAGCTGCTGCGCGAGCAGGCGCTGACCAGCCCGGCCGACCTGGCACGGCTGGTCCTGATCCACGACGAGACGATCGCCGACGCCGGTCTTCAGCCGGGCTGGGCGCAATGGCTGGCTGCTGCCGGCGTCGGCGGCGTCGATGCCCGGCGCGGGCTGCGCTTCTCGAACGCGACGCTGGCCGTCGAGGCAGCCCTGGGCGGGCAGGGCGTCGCGCTGGCGGTGGTGCCGCTGGTCGAGGCCGAGCTGGCGGCAGGGCGGCTGGTGCGTCCGTTCGCGCTGAGCATTCCGTCGCCCTACGCCTACTGGCTGGTGATGTCCGAGGCGCTGGCCGGGCGGCCGGCGGTGGCCGCCTTTCGCGACTGGATTTTGGCCGCCGGCGGGCGTTGACCGTCAAATCGCTTGGGCCGGCCGCTGCCGGCGTGCTAGCATCCACCGCGTTGGTGCTCGCGGCGACGTCCTGTCGGCGCGGTTAAACGGGAAGCTGGAGGCCGTTCCGCAAGGATGCCGCCAACCAGCGCTGCCCCCGCAACGGTAAGTGGACGGGTTTGCCGCAAGGCCGGCCCTGCTTTCATCTCTGAGCCACTGGCGACGCCGCGCGCGTCGTTGGGAAGGCGATGAAGGCCGTTTCCACCAGCCCGGATACCGGCCAACGTGGTGGATCGGCGCGAGCCGGTCTGTAAGGCCAATATGCCGACGGGGATGTCGGCGACGGCGTTTCTTGTCTGGTAATTCACATGTCCAATCGCACCATCCGCGCGCTCTCCGCAGCGCGCCTGGCGGCCTGCGCGCTGGCCGCGCTCGCCCTCGTTTCGCCGCAGCTGCACGCCCACGGCAGCCACACCCACGGCCACGGCAGCGTCCGCCTGAGCATCGACGGCGGCAACGTCGAGGCCAGCTTCGACGTTCCGCTGGAAAGCTTTCTCGGCTACGACTATCCGCCGCGCAACCCGGCCCAGGCCGGCAAGCTGGCCGCCCTGCGCGAGCGCCTGGCCGATCCGGCCGGGCTGATCGAGGCGCCGGCGGAAGCCCGCTGCAGCGTTGTCGACAATCGGGTCACGCCCGACCTGGCAAGCGCCCCGGACGACGCCGACATCTCCAACCTGATCGTCGTCGTGCGCCTGCGCTGCGAGCAGCCGGAAGCACTCAAGGCCTTCACCTTCAGCGCCTTCCGCGATCATCCCGGGCTCAAGCAGCTGCGCGTCCAGCTGCAGGACGGCAGCAAGCGCAAGACGGTGACGGTGCGCCCGCGCTTCCCGGCGATCACGCTCTGAGGTCGCGCCATGCTTGAAGCCGGTTTCCTGCAGCTGGCCCAGTGGCTGCTGACCCCGATCCTGGCGCTGCTCGGCGTCGCCTTTCTTTATGCGTTGTGGATGGCCGGCCGCGTGCTGGTCGAAGCCTGGCAGCGCCGCGATCCGGCCTACGCCGCGCTGCGTCCGCCAGCCGGGACGGCGCTCGACGAGATCGAGCTGCTCGCGCTGCGCCAGCTCGAGCCCTTGCGCCTGCTCAGCCGGGTCACCCCGATGCTCGGCCTGATCGCCACGATGATCCCGCTCGGGCCGGCGCTGCAGGGCGTCGCCAGCGGCCAGGGCAATGCCGCGCTGTCGGTGTTCAGCAATGCCTTCGCCGGCGTCGTCCTGGCGCTGGCGGCGGCAGCGATCGGCCTGGTCCTCTACTCGGTGCGCCGGCGCTGGCTGCTCGGCGAGTTGCTGGCGCTGAAGAAGCGCCTGGAGGCGGGGCGATGAGCCTGAAGCACTTCAGCATCCTCGATGAGGACGACGATGACCCGATGCTCTCGTCGATCAACCTGGTCGATGTCTTCCTGGTCCTCGTCGTCGCGCTGATGGCGGCGGTCAACATCACCACCCAGTCGGCGGCCGGCGAGATCATCGTCCGCGAGAACGGCCAGGAGATCCGTTACCGCGGCACCGGCGACAGCGGCGAAGGCGAGGGCGTGCGCGCCGGCGTCGCCTACCGGCTGCGCGACGGCAGCATCGTTTACGTGCCCGAAGGCGAAACGCCGAAACAGCCGGAGTGAGCGCCATGGTCTGGGGAAAATCCGCGCGCCGGCTGCTCGTCGCCGCGTTCAGCCTGGCCGCGGCCGGCGTTCAGGCGGCCAGCCTGCTGTGGGTCACCGCCGACATCACGCCGGCCGCCCGCAGCGCCCTGGTCGAACGGCTGGCGGTGGCGCAGGGCTGGCAGTTCCGCCAGCTCGATCACGCGCTCAACGAGACGCCGGCGCTGCTCGCCGGCGAGCGGGCCGAGCTCGGCCGGGCGCTGGCGGCCGCCGACATGGTCTGGATCGACGCCCCGCATCCGAGCGTGCGCGCCCGCCTCGACAAGCTGTTCGCCGGGCAGACGGCGGCCCGCGCCGTCTGGATCGAGGAGCGGCCGCTGGCGGGTGGCACGACGCTGCCGGCACGGCTGGCCGAATACCTGAGTCACGGCGGCGAGGCCAACATCGCCAGCGCGCTGCGCCTGGCCAGCGCCTGGGTCGCCGGCACGCCGCCGCCCGAGCTGCCGCCGGCGCAGGCCTGGCCGGTGCGCGGCCTGTACCACCCGGATGCGCCGGGCATTTTTGCCGATACGCAGGCGTTGACCGTGTGGCAATCGGCGCAGCCGGCCCTGCGCGACCGGCCGGCGGTCGCCGTGCTGGTCCATCGCCACCATTTCATCAATGCCGAAACCGGCTGGCTCGACGCCTGGCTGCGCCGTTTCGCCGAGCGCGGGCTGTTTGCCTACGCGGTCTTTGCCCAGCAGCTCGAAGCCGCCACCCTGGAGCGCCTGGTCGGCGCCGACGGCAAGCCGCATCCGCGCGTCGTCGTGCTGCACCAGCTGGTTTCCCAGACCGACAAGCTGCAGGCGTTGTTCGAGCGCTGGGGCGTGCCGCTGCTCGCAACCCAGCCCTACCGCCACGGCGACGTCGGCGACTGGGCAGCCGATCCGACCGGCTTGAAGCTGTCGGATGCGCCTTTCTATCTGGTCCAGCCGGAGGCGGCCGGGGCGATCGATCCGCTGGTCGTCACCGCTCACGCCGACGGCGGCCGGCGCACGCTGCTGATCGAGCGCCAGGCCGACGCCGTGGTCGCCAAGGCGGCGCGGCTGATCCGGCTGGCGACGATGCCGCCGGCGGCGCGGCGGGTGGTCGCGATGGTCTACAACTATCCGCCGGGCGGCAGCAATTTCGGCGCTTCCTTCCTCAACGTGCCGCGCAGCCTGGAAACCGTCAGCGGCGGCCTGGCCGCCGCCGGCTACAACACCCGGCAACTGCCCGAGGATGACTGGATTGCCGGCCTGCAGCCGCTGCTGCGCGCCTACTATGCCGACGCCGACCTGCGCGATCTGCTGGCCAGCGGCCAGGCCGCGGCGCTGCCGCTGCGCGCTTACCTGGCCTGGTGGCAGACGCTGCCGGCCGCGCTGCGGGCGCGCATCGAGGCGCGCTGGGGGGCGCCGGCGAGCAGCCGCTACGTCGTGCACTGGCAGGGCCAGCCGGTGTTCGTCATCCCCCGCCTGGCGGTCGGCAACTTCACCGTGCTGCCCCAGCCGCCGCGCGAGGAAACGCTGCACCGCGGCGAGAACCCGTTCATGCACCGCAGCCGCCAGCCGCTGTCGCACCATTACCTGGCCGTCTACCTGTGGGCCCGTCAGGCCGATGCGCTGATCCACTTCGGTACCCACGGCACCCAGGAATGGGCGCCCGGCAAGTCGCGCGGCCTCGATGTCCTCGACGACGCCCTGCTGCCGCTCGGCGACGTGCCGGTGATCTATCCCTACATCGTCGACAACCTCGGCGAGGCGCTGACCGCCAAGCGCCGCGGCCGCGCGCTGCTGATCAGCCACCGCACGCCGGTGTTCGCGACCACCGGCCTGGCCGCCGGCATGGCCGAGCTGCACGACCTGATGCACGAATGGGCGATCGCCGACCGCGGGCCGACCCGCGAGGCGATCGGCGACCGGCTGACGCAACGCATCGTCGAGGGACGCCTGCACCACGACCTGAACTGGAGCGCCGAGCGCGTCCGCAGCGAACTCGACGCCTTCCTCGAAATCCTCCACCCCTGGCTCGACCAGCTGGCCCACGGCAGCCAGCCGCGCGGCCTGGCGGTGTTCGGCCAGGCGCCCGACGCCGCGCTGCGCCGGCAGACGATCCTGCAGGCCCTGCGCACGCCCTTGCTCGACGCGCTCGGCGAGGATGTCGACGAAACCTTCCTGATGGACCACCGCAAGGTCGTCGATTCGCGGCCGATGCGCTGGCTCGAGGTCGCCCTGCGCGACGCTGCGGCGGCGAGCCGGCTCGATCTGCGGCCGCCGCAGCCGGACAGCGCCGTGCCCAACCGGGCGGCAGAACGGCGGATCGATCGCGAGGCCCTGTTCGCCCTGGCCGAAAGGGCGCAGGAACTCGACCGCCTGCTCGCCGTCGAGAACGAGCTGCCGGCCTTGCTTGCCGCGCTCGACGGGCGCTTCATTCCTGCTGCCTACGGCGGCGACCCGGTGCGCAATCCGGACAGCCTGCCGACCGGGCGCAACCTGACCGGCCTCGACCCCAGCCGCCTGCCGACGCAGCAGGCCTATACCGTGGCCGAACTGATGTTCGACAACTGGCTGCAAGCCTGGCGGGCCGGCAACGGCGGCCGCTACCCGACGCGCCTGGCGCTGTCGCTGTGGGCCGGCGAGACGCTGCGCCACCAGGGCATCATGGAAGCGCAAGCGCTCGTCGCGCTTGGCGTCCGGCCGGTCTGGGACAAGTCCGGGCGACCGCGCGGCGTCGCCGTGATTCCGGCCGGCGAGCTTGGTCGGCCGCGTGTCGATGTACTGCTCAGCGTCACCGGTTCCTACCGCGACCAGTTCCCGGCCCTGATGGCGCTGGTCGATAGCGCCGTCGCCGCCGTTGCGGCCGGCGAACCCGAAGGCACGATCGCCCGCAACAGCCGCGACACCGCCCGCGAACTGCGCCGCCAGGGCGTGGCCGAAGCCAGCGCCGAACTGCTCGGGCAGGCGCGGGTGTTCGGCAACCTGGTCGGCGATTACGGGACCGGCATTGCCGACGCGGTCCAGGACGACCGTCTGCGCGTGCGCGATGAGCGGCTGGGCGCGATGTTCCTGCAGCGCATGGGCCAGCCTTTCCTCGGCGGTGTTCCGGTGGCCGGCATCGCCGCCGGCGACGGCGCCCGGGCGCTCGCCGCCGGCCTGCGGCGAACCGACGCGGCGCTGCTCTCGCGGACCTCGAACCTGTTCGGCATGGTCACTTCCGACGATCCCTTCCAGTACCTCGGCGGTCTCGCCGCCGCCGCGCGCAGTGCCGGGCGGGCGGGGGCGCTGCCGCTCTACGTCAACCAGTTGCAGAACGCCGACGAGCCCTATACCCAGACCGCCGCGCAGAGCGTCGCCCTTGAGATGCAGGCGCGCTACCTGCACCCGGGCTGGGCCGAGGCGATGAAGGCCGAGGGCTACGCCGGTACGCTGCAGGTGCTCAAGGCGGCGCAATTCACCTGGGGCTGGCAGAGCGTCACCGACGGCGTCGTCCGTCCCGACCACTGGCAGGGGCTCTACGACGTCTTCGTCCGCGACCGCCACGGACTCGACCTGCCGGCCTGGCTGCGCAGCCATCCGCAGGCTTACGCGCAGACCCTGGAACGCCTGATCCAGGCGCAGCGGCAGGGCCACTGGCAGCCGGACGCGGCAACCCGCAAGGAACTGGCCGGGCTGTACGCCGAGCTGACCCGGCAGGCGCCGCTGGTGCGCGAGCTGGCCGGCGTCCGCCGCTGGGTCGATGGCCAGCTCGGCGTGCCGCCGGCGCCGGCACCGGCCGCGGTCGCGGTTGCCGCAGCGGAAACGCAGCCGCCGGCGACGGCAGCGAGCGTCGCCCCGGCCTATGTGCCGGTGCGCGGCCAGGTGATGGCGCCGGTGGCGCCGACGCCGGATGTCTCGCCGGTTTTTCGCTGGCTGGCGCTGTTGACCGTGATCTTCGCGCTGGCCGGCGGGGCCGTGCAGCAGTGGGAGCGCGGCCGCCAGCGTTGAGGCGGCGGCCGGCAGGGGATATCCTGCTGGCGGGGAAAAATGCAATGTTATAACATCGCTTTTTTCCCGTCCTCCCCCCTGTTCGCGTGCCATTCTCCCCGTCCTTCCTGCGTCGCTGGTCGCTGCTCCTGTGCCTCTGTCTCGGCCAGGCGCTGTTCGCCGGCCATGTGCACGCGGACAGCGAGGCGCCGGCCGAGACGCACTGCCTGCAATGCCTGGCCATCCAGGCCCTGGGCAGCGCCTTGCCGGTCGCTCCGGTGGCCGTGCCGCCGCCGGCGCCGGCGCCGCTCGGCGTCGCCCGTCGCTTCGCGGCAAGCCGGCAGGCGCCGGCACCGCGACCGAGTCAGCGGGATCCACCGGCCAACTGAAAAATGCCCGTTTTTCCGTGTCGACCGTGCACTTGCCGGCTCGACCCAGTTCGCATTTTCAGGAGAATCAGATGTTCAGGAAACCCATGGCCCTGGCCGTGCTGGCGGCTCTTTCCGGTGCCGCCGGCGCTGCCGACGACGCCGAACTGGCCGCGATCCGCAGCCAGATCGCCGAATTGAAGAAAAGTTACGAGCAGCGCATCGCCGCCCTCGAGGACAAGCTGGCGCAGACCCGCGCCGCTGCCGCCGCGCCGGCAGGGCCGGCACCGGCAGCGCCTACGGTGGCAGCGGCGAGCGCGTTCAACCCCGAGGTCTCGCTGATCCTGCAGGGGCAGTACAAGTCGATGAAGAACATCGCCGAGCGCGGCGTCACCGGCTTCTGGCCGGCCGCCGGCCATGATCACGAGGAGGGCGGCATCAAGGGGATTTCCCGGCGCGGCTTCTCGGTCGAGCACACCGAGTTGATGCTCGGTGCCAACATCGATCCCTACTGGCGCGGCCAGGCGACCCTGGCGGTTGCCGACGGCGAGGTCGAAGTCGAGGAGGCCTGGTTCCAGTCGCTCGGGATCGGCCACGGCATCGGTCTCAAGGGCGGGCGCTTCCGCTCCGGCATCGGCTATCTCAACGAGCAGCATGCGCACGCCTGGGATTTCGCCGATGCGCCGCTGATGTACGCGGCCCTGTTCGGCGAACATGCCAGCTATGCCCAGGACGGCCTGCAGCTGAAATGGCTGGCGCCGACGCCGATGCTCGTCGAGTTCGGCGCCGAGTTCGGGCGCGGGGCGAATTTCCCGGGGACCGACCGCAACAAGAACGGCGCCGGTGCCGCCGCCTTCCACGTCCATCTCGGCGACGACGTCGGGACCGCCAGCAGTTGGCGGGCCGGCCTGTCCTACCTGCGGACCCGGGCACGCGAGCGCGAAGCCGAGGTGCATGATGCCAACGATGTGCACGGCGATGCGCTGTTCACCGGCCGCAGCCGGACCTGGATCGCCGATTTCGTCTGGAAATGGTCGCCCGACGGCAATCCCAAGTACCGCAACCTGAAGCTCCAGGGGGAATATTTCGACCGCCGCGAGAACGGCGACATCGCCTGTACTTCCGCTGAAGCCGGGGCCGCCTGCAGCGGCGCGCTCGATCGCTACCGCAGCAGCCAGTCGGGCTGGTATGCCCAGGCGGTTTACCAGTTCACGCCGAACTGGCGCGCCGGCGTCCGCTACGACCGCCTGAACAGCGGCAGTACCCGGATCGGCGCTGCCGCCCAGGCCGAAATCGGCGACGAGAACGCAATCTTCCACAAGTACCGGCCGAGCCGCGGCACGCTGATGGTCGATTACAGCTGGAGCGAATTCTCCCGCCTGCGCCTGCAGTACGCCCGCGACAAGTCGATGGCCGGCATCGCCGACAACCAGTTCACCGTCCAGTACATCATGAGCCTCGGTGCCCATGGTGCGCACAAGTTCTGAGGCCGGCCATGCGCAGACTGTTGATTCTCTTCTGGCTCGGGCTGGCCGCGCTGCCGGCCGCGGCCGCGGTTGAGGTGCTGGCGACGGTGCCGGAGTGGGGCGCGCTGGCGCGCGAACTCGGCGGCGACCGGGTCCGGGTGTTCACCGCCACCACCGCGCTGCAGGACCCGCATCGCATCGACGCCCGGCCATCGCTGCTCGCCCGGGCGCGGCTGGCCCGCCTGGTCGTGGCCAACGGCGCCGAACTCGAGACCGGCTGGTTGCCGGTGGTCCTCCGCGAGTCCGGCAACGCTTCGATCCAGCCCGGGCGTGACGGCTATTTCGAGGCGGCGGCGCTGGTCCAGCGGCTCGACGTGCCGCATCGGGTCGACCGCGCCCAGGGCGACGTCCATGCCGCCGGCAATCCGCACGTCCATCTCGATCCGCGCAACGTGCTCAAGGTCGCCGGCGGACTGGGCGAACGCCTGGCCCGCATCGATCCCGACAACGCCGCCTTCTACCAGGCCCGGCTGGCCGCCTTCACGAGCCGCTGGCAAGCCGCCATGGCCCGCTGGGAGAAGGCTGCGGCACCCTTGCGCGGCGTGCCAGTGGTCGTCCACCACCAGTCCTTCGCCTATCTCAGTCGCTGGCTCGGCATGGAAGAGCTGGGCGCGCTCGAGCCCAAGCCGGGCGTCGAGCCGAGCAGCGGCCAGCTGGCCGCGCTGCTGCAGCGGCAGCGCGAGCGGCCGGCGCGCATGGTGCTGCGTACCGCCTACCAGCAGGCTGCCGCCAGCGAATGGTTTGCCGGCCGGGCCGGGATACCGGCGGTGCTGCTGCCGTTCACGGTCGGCGGATCGAGTGCGGCGGGCGACCTGTTCGGCTTGTTCGACGACAGCATCGAGCGCCTGCTGCAGGCGTTGCGGTGAGCGCCGCCCTGTTGCGCCTCGAGCAGGTGGTTGCCGGCTGGACGGCGCCGGCCACCCGGCCGCTCGACCTGCTCGTCGACGCCGGCAGCATCGTCGGCCTGTGCGGTGCCAATGGCGCCGGCAAGAGCACGCTGCTGGCAGCGGTCGCCGGTCGCGCGCAGGTCTTTCACGGTCGACTGTGGAAAAAGCCGAAAATCCGCTGCGCCCTGCAGACCCAGGAGGCGCCGCCGCTTGCCGGGCTGCCGCTTAGCGGCCGCGAACTGCTGGCGCTGACCGGGGCCGCGGCGGACGGCCTGCCGTCCTGGCTGGCCGACTGCCTCGAGCGGCGTCTCGACCGCCTCTCCGGCGGCCAGCGCCATTACCTCGGCCTGTGGGCGATCCTCAACGCGCCGGCCGAGCTGCTGCTGCTCGACGAGCCGACCAACAACCTCGACGCCGCCGGTGTCGCGCATCTCGGCGCGGCGCTGCGGCGACGGGCCGGCGCCGGCTGCGGCATCGTCCTGGTCAGCCACGACCCGGCCTTTGTCGCGGCGACCTGCGACCGGGTCTGCCGCCTGGAGGCGCCGGATGGACGCTGACCTCTTCCTGGTGCCCTTTCTCGCCGGCTTGTGCCTGGCGCTGCTGCTGCCGGTACTCGGCTGCTACCTGCGCCTGCACGACGAATGGCTGGCCGCCTTGTCCTATTCGCACGTCGCCGCCGGCGGCGCCTTGCTGGCGATGCTCGGCGGCGTACCGGCGCAAGCCGGCGGACTGCTCGCCGCGGCCGCGGCGGCGCTGGCCAAGCGACCGCTGGCGGCGCGCCTCGGGCAGGCCAGCGTCTTTCCGCTGCTGCTGCTGGCCGGTTGGGCGGCCGGCATGCTGGTCGCCGCCAACCATCCGCTCGCCGAACGCGTCGGCAGTGCACTTTTCGACGGCCAACTGTACTTCGCCGACATCCCGCGCCTGCTCTGGCTGCTGGCCGCCAGCTGCGGCGGCCTGTGGCTGCTGCGCCGGCTGTCGCGCGGGCTGCTCCTGAGCCGCCTTTATCCCGACCATTTCCGCCTGCGCGGCGAGGCCGCCTGGCCGCTGCAGGGCGGCTTCGACCTGCTGGCAGCGCTGCTGCTGGCGCTGGCGACGACGACCCTGGGCGTGATGGCGACCTTCGCGCTGGTCTTCGTGCCGCCCTGGCTGACCTTCCGGCGCGCCGGCGGCTGGCGGCGCGGCCTGCGGCTGGCGGTGCTGCTCGGCGCCGCGATCTATCTGGTGGCCTTCGTCGCGGCGCTGGCGCTCGATCAGCCGTTCGGGCCGCTGCTCGGACTGGCCGCGATGGCCGCCTGCATCCTCGGCGGGCGGCGGGGACCCTGAAAGCGACATCGGCCTTGCCGTATACCCCTTATGCGGCCAGGCCGGCTGCCGGAAAGCACGCTGCCGGCGATAATCCGGACAGACAAAAATAACCCGCGAGTCAGTGCGTGCAATGCCCGAATCGATTAACCTTCGTCCTTTCAGAAAATTGCACGCGAGGTAGCCCATGCCGGTGATCGAAGTCAGCCATCCCCTGGTCAAACACAAAATCGGACTGATGCGGGAAGGCGACATCAGTACCAAGAAATTCCGCGAACTGACCGCCGAGCTGGCCCGCCTGCTGAGCTACGAAGCCTGTCGCGATTTCGAACTCGAGCCCTGCCGCATCGAAGGCTGGTGCGGCGAGGTCGAAATCGAGCAGATCAAGGGCAAGAAGGTCACCGTGGTGCCCATCCTGCGTGCCGGCATCGGCATGCTCGACGGCATCCTCGACCTGATCCCGAACGCCAAGGTCAGCGTCGTCGGCATCGCCCGCAACCACGAGACGCTGATGCCGGAGCCGTATTTCGAGCGCTTCGTCGGCCAGCTCGACGAGCGCCTGGCGATGATCATCGATCCGATGCTGGCCACCGGCGGCTCGCTGATCGCCACCATCGACATGTTGAAGCGCAAGGGCTGCAAGCAGATCAAGGCGCTGGTGCTGGTCGCTGCGCCGGAAGGCATCGCGGCGATGGAGAAAGCGCATCCCGACGTGCAGATTTACACCGCCGCCATCGACAGCCATCTCAACGAGCACGGCTACATCATCCCGGGCCTCGGCGATGCCGGCGACAAGATTTTCGGAACCAAGGAATCATGAGCCATACCCACGACCCCGTCTGGCGCACCGCCCTGTCCGGCGCGCAAATCCTCTTCGTCGCCTTCGGCGCGACCGTCCTCGTGCCGCTGCTCACCGGCCTCAACCCGAGCCTGGCGCTGCTCGGCGCCGGCGTCGGTACGCTGATCTTCCAGATCTGCACCAGGCGCCAGGTGCCGATCTACCTCGGCTCCAGCTTCGCCTTCATCGCGCCGGTGATCTACTCGGTGCAGACCTGGGGCATGAACGCCACGCTCGGCGCGCTTGCTGCCGCCAGCTTCTTCTATTACGTCGCTGCGGCGCTGGTCAAATGGCGCGGCGTCGGCCTCATCCACAAGCTGCTGCCGCCGGTGGTGATCGGCCCGGTGGTCATGGTCATCGGCCTCGGCCTGGCCCAGGTCGCCGTCAGCATGGCCACCGGCAAGGCCGGCGACGCCCAGGTCGTGCCTTATGAAACGGCGATCGCCGTGGCGGCGATCTCGCTGCTGGCGACCATGCTCACCGCCATCCGCGCGCGCGGCCTGCTCAAGCTGGTGCCGATCCTGGTCGGTGTCGCCGTCGGCTACGTCGTCTCGCTGCTGGTCGGCATCGTCGATTTCGGCAAGGTCACGGCGGCGGCGTGGATTGCCGTGCCCGAGTTCGGCACGCCGGAATTCAACCTGGCGGCGATCCTGTTCATGATCCCGGTGGCGATTGCGCCGATCGTCGAGCACGTCGGCGGCATCCTCGCCATCGGCTCGGTTGCCGGCAAGGACTACACCGAAAGCCCGGGCCTGCACCGCACGCTGTTCGGCGACGGTCTGGCGGTCAATGTCGTCGGCCTGTTCGGCGGCCCGCCGGTGACCACCTACGGCGAGGTGACCGGCGCCGTCATGCTGACCAAGAACTACAACCCGGTGGTGATGACCTGGGCCGCCGGCTTCGCCATCCTGATGGCCTTCGTCGGCAAGTTCGGCGCGCTGCTGCAGACCATCCCGATGCCGGTGATGGGCGGCATCATGGTCCTGCTCTTCGGCTCGATCGCCGGCATCGGCCTGAAGACGCTGCTCGACGCCAAGGTCAACCTGTCGAGTGCGCGCAACCTGTGCATCGTCTCGGTGACGCTGGTCACCGGCATCGGCGGCCTGGGCGTGACCATCGGCAGCTTCTCGCTGCAGGGCATCAGCCTGTGCGGCGTGCTCGCCGTGCTGCTCAACCTGCTGCTGCCGGCCGAGCCCGAGCAGCGCTGATCGTCATCGCCGGCGATGCCGGGCCTGCGGGCCCGGGGGCGCCGGCTTTTTCCGTTTACCCATGAGCCCAACTCCAAAACTCAGAAGCCTGGCTGACCGTGTCCGCCAGGTCGCACTCTTCGAAGTCGGCGGCTTGCTGCTGATCACGCCGCCCTTCGTCTGGCTGAGCGGCGTTCCGCTCGCCGAATCGATCGGCCTGCTGGCCATCATCGCGGCCCTGGCGGCGCTGTGGAACGCCATCTACAACACCAGCTTCGACTGGATCGAGGGGCGCCTGACCGGCCGTACCGCCGACCGCCGGCCGCCGCTGCTGCGCGCCCTGCATGCGCTCGGTTTCGAGAGCGGCCTGCTGATCGCCAGCCTGCCGATCATCGTCTGGTGGACCGGCATGACCTGGCTCGAGGCCCTCGTCGCCGACATCGGCCTGGCGCTGTCCTACGTGGCCTACGCCTACGTCTTCAACCTGGCCTACGACCGCGTCTTCCCGATCGACCAGGCTTAGGCCTCAGGCCTTGACGTGTAAGCCGCACTCCTTGGATTCCGGTGCTTGTCTCCGGCCGCCCCTGCGGGGCTTAACATTCGCTGCGCGAAGTTAGCCTGCGACGAAATGCCGACTTACGAGGTGGCCTTCACATGAAGGCCACATTCTTTAGTGTCGGCATTTTCCCACCACCAGCGGCCGGCGCGGATGTCTTCGCCGAGCGAGACGGCGCGGGTGCACGGGGCGCAGCCGATGCTGGGGTAGAACTTGTCGTGCAGGGCGTTGTAGGGCACGGCGTTGTGCTTGATGTAGGTCCAGATTTCCTTCTCGCTCCAGGCGGCGAGCGGGTTGAATTTCTCGAGGCCGTTGCCTTCGTCGTATTCCTGCGTCGCCAGCTGGCCACGGGTGGCCGCCTGTTCGGCGCGCATGCCGGTGATCCAGGCGCGCTTGCCGGCCAGGGCGCGCTTCAGCGGTTCGACCTTGCGCGCGTAGCAGCAGGCCTTCCTCAGCGTCACCGAGTCGTAGAAGGCGTTGATGCCGTGCTGGCGGACGTAGCTTTCGACTTCCTCGGCCTGCGGGAAATAGAGCTTCAATTTCAGCCCGAAATGGCGGTCGACCGTGGCCATCAGGTCGTAGGTCTCGGCCGGCAGGCGACCGGTGTCCAGGCTGAAGATCTCGATCGGCAGCTTGGCCTTGACGATCAGGTCGGTGAGGACCATGTCTTCGGCGCCGAGGCTGTTGGCGAAGGCGGCCGGCGACCAGGCGCCGGCGATGTCGGCGAGCAGCGCGCGTGCGGCGTCGGCCTTGGCGGCGGTGCTGGCGGCAAGTTCGGGGGTGATGTTGAGCAGGGCTGGCGTCATGGCTGGCTGGGCTTTCAGGCGGTGCGGCGGCGGAAGTGCGGTTCGGGCTGGTCGGTCGACGCCTGGTAGGTCTCGGAGAACGGCGCGAAGCCCTTGCCGATGGCGTGGATGGCGTCCTTGCCGTCCTTCAGCGCGTAGCTGTCGAAGCCGACGCGCTGCATGAAGAACAGCTGGTCGTGCAGCACATCGCCGACGGCGCGCAGTTCGCCCTGGTAATGGTAACGCTGGCGGAGCAGGGCGGCGGTCGAGTAGCCGCGGCCGTCGACGAATTTCGGGAAATGGACGGCGACGACGACGAAATACTCGAGGTCGGCGGCGATCTCCTCGACCTTGTCGTCGGGCAGCAGCAGCAGGCCGATGCGCTTGTGGCAGGAGACGATCTCGTTCCTGCGCGCCAGCCACACGGCGAGCGGGAAGATGACGTCGCCAGCCGGCAGGGCGATGGTTTCAGGCGTTTCGCCTTCGCCGATTTCCAGGGTTTTCCAGGTGTCGACCGTGACATTGCCCTGCTTGATCAGTTGCGCCATTTATGCGGCCTCCTTCTGCTTGGCCTTGCCATGGGCGCGGCCTTCGTAAACGCGGTTCTTGAACGGGTCGATGCCGATCCGGTCGAAGGTGTCGATGAAACGCTCGTCGGGGTGACGGTTTTCCAGGTACACCTTGACGATCTTCTCGATCACGTCGGGCATTTCCCCGGCCGAGAACGACGGGCCGATGACCTTGCCGAGGCGGGCGTCGTAGCCCTGGCGACCGCCCAGCGTGACCTGGTAGAACTCGTCGTTGTTCTTGTCCACGCCGAGCACGCCGATGTGGCCGACGTGGTGGTGGCCGCAGGCGTTCATGCAGCCGGAGATGTTGAGGTCGATCTCGCCGATCTCGAACAGGTAGTCGAGGTCGTCGAAACGCTGCTGGATGGCGGTGGCGATGGGGATCGACTTGGCGTTGGCGAGGTCGCAGAAATCGCCGCCGGGGCAGCAGATCATGCTGGTCAGCAGGCCGATGTTCGGCGTCGCCAGGCCGGCCGCCTTGGCCACGCGCCAGACGTCGGCGAGGTCGGCGAGTTTGACGTCGGCGAGGATGACGTTCTGTTCGTGGCTGATGCGCAGCTCGCCGAAGCTGTAGCGGTCGGCGAGGTCGGCGACGACTTCCATCTGGTCGGAGGTGATGTCGCCCGGCGCGACGCCGTGCTTTTTCAGCGACAGCGTCACCGCCGTGTAGCCGGCCACCTTGTGCGGCTGCGTGTTGCGCTCGACCCAGCGGGCGAAAGCCTTGTCGGCGATGATTTTTGCCTGGTAGGCGGCGTCGACCGTGGTGATCGTCTCGTAGGCCGGGGCGCCGAAATGCGCGGCGACGCGGTCGTACTCGGCCTGGGTGATGGTCGCCGGGCCGTCCTTGCCATGCGCCCATTCGGCTTCGACCAGCTTGCCGAATTCCTCGACGCCGAGCGCCTGCACCAGGATCTTGATGCGCGCCTTGTAGGCATTGTCGCGGCGGCCGAAGCGGTTATAGACGCGGAGGATCGCCTCGCAATAGGTGAGGATGTGCTGCCAGGGCAGGAAGTCGCGCACCACCTGGCCGCGGATCGGGGTACGGCCGAGGCCGCCGCCGACGATCACGGTGAAGCCGGTGACGCCGTCGACCACCTTGAGATGCAGGCCGATGTCGTGGAACCAGGTGACCGCGCGGTCTTCCTTGGTGCCGGAAATGGCGATCTTGAACTTGCGCGGCAGGAAGGCGAATTCCGGATGGAAGGTGGTCCACTGGCGGAGGATCTCGGCCAGCGGGCGCGGATCGATGATCTCGTCGGCAGCGACGCCGGCGAACTGGTCGGTGGTGATGTTGCGCAGGCAGTTGCCCGAGGTCTGGATCGCGTGCAGGTCGACTTCGGCCAGCTCGGCCAGGATGTCGGGCACGTCGGTCAGCTGCGGCCAGTTCAACTGCAGGTTGTGGCGCGTCGTGAAGTGGCCGTAGCCGCGGTCGTACTTGCGGGCGACGTGGGCCAGCTTGCGCAGCTGTGCCGAGTTCATCATGCCGTAAGGGACGGCGATGCGGAACATCGGCGCGTGGCGCTGGATGTAGAGGCCGTTCTGCAGGCGCAGCGGGCGGAACTCGTCGTCGGTCAGCTCGCCGGCCTGCCAGCGGCGGACCTGGTCGCGGAACTGCTCGACCCGGTCGAGGATCAGCTGGCGGTCGATGGCGTCGTATTTGTACATGGCGTTCTCTTGGGGGTGAATCAGGCGAAGACCAGCTTGCTGCCGATCAGCACGAGCATGGAGGCGAGGATGCGGCGCAGGATGTGTTCCGGCACCTTGGCGGAAAGATGGCTGCCGAGCCAGATGCCGGGCAGCGAGCCGAGCAGCAGGGCGCCGAGCAGCGACCAGTCGACGCTGCCGAGCAGCCAGTGGCCGAGGCCGGCGACCAGCGTCAGCGGCACGGCGTGGGCGACGTCGGAGCCGACGATGCGCACCGGCGACAGTTTCGGATAGAGGAAGAACAGCGCGGCGACGCCAAGGGCGCCGGCGCCGACCGAGGAAATCGTCACCAGCACGCCGAGCAGCGCGCCGACGGCGATGGTGATGTGCGCCAGATGCCGCTGGCGCAGCGGCGAATCCTCGTGGCGGCTGGCGTATTCGCGCAGCTTGCGGCCGAACAGGATGGCGATGGCGGTGAGCAGCAGGGCGAAGCCGAGGCCGTGCGAGACGATCTTGCCGATCGTGTTGCTGCCCTCGGGAAGCATGGACAGAACCCAGATGGTCAGCGCCGCCGCCGGGATGCTGCCGGCCGCCAGGCGGCCGGTCACCTGCCAGTCGATGTGGCCCTTGCGACCGTGGGCGACGGTGCCGCCGGCCTTGGTCATGGCGGCGTAGAGCAGGTCGGTGCCGACCGCGGTGGCCGGATGCACCCCGAACAGCAGGACCAGCAGCGGGGTCATCAGCGAGCCGCCGCCGACGCCCGTCAGACCGACGATGGCGCCGACCGCGAAGCCGGAAAGGGTATAGAGGTAATCCATGGGTCGGCATCGTACCGGGCATGGATTGAATCAAAAAGAATATTGGGTTAGATTGTTATCGTATTTTGTTATTAAGGCATTCATGAAACTCCAGCAGCTGCGCTACATCGTCGAGATCGAACGCCAGGGACTCAACGTCTCGGAGGCGGCCGAGGTGCTGTATACTTCGCAACCCGGCGTCTCCAAGCAGATCAAGCTGCTCGAGGACGAACTCGGGATCGCCATCTTCGAGCGCAGCGGCAAGCGTTTTTCCGGCATCACCGAGCCCGGCCGGGTGGTCATCGACATCGCCCGCCGCATCCTGCGCGAGGCGGAGAACCTCAAGCGCGCCAGCGCCGAGTTCTCGAGCGGCGATTCCGGTCGCCTGGTGCTGGCGGCGACGCACACCCAGGCGCGCTACGCGCTGCCGACCGTGGTCCGCGACTTCGTCGCCCGCCATCCCGGGGTTCGGCTCGAGATGCACCAGGGCAACCCGGTCCAGATCGCCGACTGGGTCGCTTCCGGCGAGGCCGACATCGGCATCGCCACCGAGTCGCTCGGCGAGCATCCGCAGCTCGTCTCCTTTCCGGTGCAGCAGTGGTCGCATTGCGTGATCGCGCCGGCCGGCCATGCCATCCTGGCCAGCCAGCCGCTGTCCCTGCAGGAACTGGCGCGCTGGCCGCTGATCACCTACGACGCGGCGTTTACCGGCCGCTCGCGGATCAACCGTGCCTTCGAGCGCCTGGAAATCGAACCGAACATCGCGTTGACCGCGCTCGATGCCGACGTGATCAAGACCTACGTCAGCCTCGGCCTCGGCCTCGGCATCATCGCCAAGCTCGCCTTCGACGCCCAGCGCGACGCCGGCCTGGTGGCGATCGACGCCGGCCACCTGTTCGAATCGAACATGACCCGGCTGGCGGTACGGCGCGGCAGCTACCTGCGCCGCTTCGACTACGACTTCATCGAGCTGTTCGCGCCGCAGCTGAGCAAGCGCGTCATCGAGATGACGCTGCAGGGCGGTGGCCAGGCCTGGCAGCTGTAGTCAGCGGCGGGCGCTGTAGTTGCGCCAGGGCTGCATGCGCGGCGCCTCGTCGCGCAGGATCAGCATCGGCGACGAGAAGGGCGCCAGGCGCTCGAGGAAGTCGAGCAGTTCGAGCACCATCGCGTTGCGGAAGAACTTCGTTGCCGGGATCTCCAGCCAGATCCGGTCGGCGAAGGCGAGCAGGTCGTAGTGCCAGTCGCCATAGCCGTCGCCGTTGCGGTCGAAGCCCTGGTAATCGTCCCAGTAGTTGCCCCACCAGCGGTCGTCCATCGGGTCGCCGTCGCCGACCACGCTGACCGGCCAGAGGTTGTTGCGGAAGGTGTTGGCAACCGCCACGTGGCCGCCGAGGGCGCCGTAGAAATGGACGCCGGTGACGTTGTGGGCGATCAGGTTGTTGACCAGCACGATGCGGTTGTACGGGTCCATCGGCGAGTCGGCCATGATGCCGTGGGCGCAGTGGACGATCTCGTTGTCGACGACGATCGCCGCCGAGGTTTCCTTGAGTGCGATGCCGGTGCCCGAGGCATCCATCGCGTGCAGGATGCGGTTGCCGCGGATCAGCAGTTCCTCGGAGTTGAGCGCGATGATTCCGGTCGAGTTGTTTTCCAGATGGTTACGGTCGACCACGCTGCGGTGCGAAAAAAGGAAATTGAAGGCGCGCCGGCTGTCCTCGATGCGGTTGCCGGTGAAGCGGTTGTCCGGCGAATTGCTGACGGTGATGTCGCGGATCTGGCGGATGTCGTTGTCCTCGATGCGGTTGCCGGTGCTGTACCAGATGCGCAGGCCGTCGCCGCGGTCGGCGGCATCGGCGCCGCGCGAGCGGATGCGGTTGCGGCGGACGACGCTGTCGCCGCCGCGGTGCAGCGAGATGCCGAACAGCACGTCGTCGATGCGGTTGTCCTCGATCAGCAGCTGGCGGCCTTCGGCCATGATCGCGCCGTCGATGGCGTCGTGCGAGTCGCCGCTGTGGCGCAGGTGCAGGCCGCGCAGCACGACCCGGTCGGCCTTGACGGTGAGCACGCTGCCCTTGCCGCCGCCGTCGATGATCACCTGGCCGTTGCCTTCCAGCGTCAGCGGCCGCTCGATCACCGCCGGCCCGCTGTAGGTGCCGGGCGGCAGGCGCAGCACGGCGCCGGCCGGGGCGAGGTCGAGCCAGGGCTGCAGCGGCTGCGCGGCGGCAGCGGCAGCAGCGCAGGTCAGCCAGAAGAAAAAGACGATTCGGGTGCGCATCCGGTGTGCATTGGAGCAGCATCGGCGCCGGCGCACCTGAATCTGGATCAATTTTTTCGCCGCGCCGCCGTCCGTCAACGCAAAAGCCCGCCGGGCGGCGGGCTTTTCGCTGGGCGAAAAAGGCTCAGTTGACCTTGGCCTTGTCGCGCAGGTCCTTGATCAGCTTCTCGATCTGCATCTGGCTGGCGCGCTGCTGCAGCTGCGGCTTGACCTGCTCGAAGCTCGGCGGGTTCAGCGGGCGGCTGTCGTCGAGCTGGATCACGTGGTAGCCGAACTCGGTCTTCACCGGCACCTTGGTGTATTCGCCCTTCTTCAGCTTGGGCAGGGCGTCGGCGAACGGCTTGACGTAGGCGTTCGGGGCGCTCCAGTCGAGCTCGCCGCCCTTGTCCTTGGAACCGGGGTCGAGCGACTGCTTGGCCAGGCCGGCGAATTTCTCGCCCTTGTCGAGCTTGGCGACGATCGCCTTGGCGTCTTCTTCCTTCTCGACCAGGATGTGGCGGGCCTTGAATTCGGTGCTGCCGAGCGAGGACTTGATCAGGTCGTATTCGGCCTTGAGCTGGGCGTCGCTGATCGGGTTGCTGCGCACGTAGTCGGCGAGGAAGACGCGGATCAGCACGGCCTGGCGGGCGAGGTCCATCTGGCCCTGGACGTCGGCCTTCTTGTCGAGGCCCTTCTTCTTGGCTTCCTGGGCGAGCAGCTCGCGGCGCACCAGTTCTTCCTTGACGGCATTCTTCAGCTCGTCGGAATCCGGCGCGCCCTGGGCCTTCTGTTCCGACAGGAAGGCGTTGAACACCGATTGCGAGATCGGCTGGCCGTTGACCGTGGCGAAGGGCTTGCCCTGTTGCGCCAGGGCCGGCGCGGAGATCAGGCTGCCGGCAACCAGCAGTGCAGCCAGGGAATTGAGTTTGAACATGGAAAGTGTCCTGGGTGGTGGAAACAAACGGATTTCAGTTTTCTTCGGGGCTCCGCGCGCGGATCGCCAGCGCGTGGATGCGACCGTGCATCAGGTCGCCGGCAGCATCGTACACCAGACGATGACGGGCAAGTGTGCTTTTTCCCGAAAATGCCGCGGCCACGATGTCGACCGTGAAATGCCCGCCGTCGCGGGCACCGGCATGGCCGGCGTGGCGATGCGAGTCGTCGGTGATGTCCAGGTGCAGCGGTGCCAGGGCAGCCAGGCGCTGGCGCAGCAGGGTGACGGTTGTGCTGTGCATCAGGCCGGCAGGACCTTCTTGAACGGCTTGACGGTGACCTGGCCATAGACCCCGGCGGCAACGTAGGGATCGGCATCGGCCCAGGCCCGGGCGGCCTCGAGCGAGGCGAACTCGGCGACGATCAGGCTGCCGCTGAAGCCGGCGGCGCCCGGGTCGGGCGAATCGATCGCCGGGCAGGGGCCGGCGAGGATCAGGCGGCCTTCCTGCTGCAGCGCGAGCAGGCGCTCGACGTGGGCGGGGCGGGCGGCGAGGCGCTGTTCAAGCGTGCCCGGCGTGTCTTCGCCGATGATTGCGTAGAGCATCATTGCTCTTCCTCCATGTATTTCGACAGCAGCGCGCCTTGCGCGAGCACGAAGACGAACATCAGGCCCATGCCGCCGAAGAGTTTGAAATCGACCCAGATGTCGGTCGGAAAATTGAAGGCGACGACCAGGTTGAGCGCGCCCATGGTCAGGAAGAAGGCGATCCACGCCAGGTTCAGCTTGTGCCAGATCGGCTCGGGCAGCTTCAGCTGCTCGCCGAGCATCGCCCGGATCGCGTTCTTCTTCATGAACAGCGCGGCGAAGGCCATGCTGCCGGCGAATGCCCAGTAGAGCAGGGTCGGCTTCCACTTGATGAAAGCCTCGTTCTGGAAGACCAGGGTCAGGCCGCCGAAGACGACGACCAGGCCGAGGCTGACCCAGAGCATCTTGTCCACCTTGCCGTGGCGGAAATGCACCCAGGCGATCTGGGCGACGGTGGCCAGGATGACGACCACGGTGGCGAGCAGGATGGGCGCGTGAGCGGCATCCACCGGGGTGCCGCCGAGCAGCGTGCTGACCCAGTCGGCCGCGGTTTCGGGATGGCCGCCGGCATACTTGAAGGCGGCGAAGAAGAGGATGACCGGGAACAGGTCGAAGAGTAGTTTCATGGCGGCGCATTATATACTGCAAGCCTCAAGGCAACGCCCGGACGGGGACATGCACAAGGTTCTGATCATCGACGACAGCGACATCAACCTGACCCTGATCAAGGCGCTGGTGCTCAAGCTCGGCGAGTGCGAACCGGTCCTCTTCGAGCATCCGCTGAAGGCCCTCGAATGGTGCCGCGAGCAGGTGCCCGACCTGGTCATCGTCGATTACATGATGCCGGACATGGACGGCCTGCGTTTCATCGCCGCCTTCCGTGCCTTGCACGGACGGACCGAGATCCCGGTGCTGATGATCACCGCCAACGACCAGAAGGATGTCCGCTACGAGGCGCTGCTCGGCGGTGCCAACGATTTCCTGACCAAGCCGATCGACCGCGTCGAGTTCTCGGCGCGCGTGCGCAACATGCTGGCGCTACGCACCGGCCAGAAGTTCCTCGCCGACCGCGCCGCCTTCCTCGCCGAAAAGGTCGATGAGCGCACCCGCGAAATCCGCGAGCGCGAGCGCGAGTTGATTGTCCGCATCTCGCGCGCCGCCGAGTTCCGCGACCCGGAAACCGGCGCCCACATCCAGCGCATGGCGCATTACTCGGAGATCATCGCCCGCGGCCTCGACCTGGCGCCGGCGACCTCCCGGCTGATCCTGCAGGCGGCGCCGATGCACGACGTCGGCAAGATCGGCATCCGCGACCACATCCTGCTCAAGCCGGGCCGGCTGACGCCGGAAGAGTTCGCGGTCATGAAGCGGCACGCCGAGTTCGGCTACGAACTGCTCAAGGACAGCGGTTCGGAAATCATGCAGGCCGGGGCCGAGATCGCCCTGACCCATCACGAGAAGTACGACGGCAGCGGTTATCCGCGGGGCCTTCGGGGCAACGCGATCCCGTTGTTCGGACGCATCGTCGCGGTTGCCGACGTGTTCGACGCGCTGACCTCGGAACGTCCCTACAAGAAGGCCTGGCCGCTCGACGAGGCGCTGCGTTTCCTCGAGCAGGGGCGCGGCCGCCATTTCGACCCGCTCTGCGTCGAGGCTTTCCTCGCCGGCTGGGAGGAGGTGCTGGAGGTCCGACACCGCTTCCAGGACGAGGCCGTCGCGACCATTTGAACCCTTGCCGCCGGGAGACAAGGCATGCTGACCCCCTTCATCATCGACAAAGCCGCGATCCTCGAGCGTCTTGGCGGCGACGAGGAAATCTACGCGATGATGCTCGAGATGTTCCTCAACGATGTCGCCGGCAACAGCGCCGCCCTGCGCACCGCCGCCGCTTCCGGCCAGGCGGCGCAGCTGCAGCGCGAGGCGCATACGCTCAAGGGCCTGCTCGCGACCTTTTCCGACGATGCCGGTTCGGCGCTGGCCTACACGCTCGAGCAGCAGGCCCGGCGCGGCGAGGTGGTCGACGGCGAGGCGCAGGTGACGGCACTGCTGGCGCGCATCGACGAAGTTGCCGCCGTGCTGCGGCAGGCCTCAGGCCGGTAGGTCGAGGCAGGCGGCGGCGTCGGCCGGCGACGTTCCCCAGGGCACGACGCCGAGGCAGGGCGCCGGCAGCAATTGTTCGAGCGTCGCCAGGTTCTCGGCAAAGCGCTGCATCCCGGGCGCCAGCCGGTTGGCGACCCAGCCGGCCAGCGGCAGGCCGCGGGCGGCGATTGCCTCGGCACTGAGCAGGGCGTGGTTGATGCAGCCCAGCCGCATGCCGACCACCAGCACCACCGGCAGCGCCAGTTGGCGCGCCAGATCGGCCGCGTTACGGTCGACCCCGAAAGGCACGCAAAAACCGCCGGCTCCCTCGACGACGACGAAATCGGCGGCAGTCCGGGCGGTGTCGACGGTCGCCGCGATGCGCGCGAAATCGATGACGACGCCGGCGTCGGCGGCGGCGATGTGGGGCGCGATGGCGGGCGCGAAACAATAGGGATTGACCACCGCGTCGGGCAGTTGCCGGCTGCTCGCGGCGCGGATGCGCACGACGTCGTCGTTGGCGCCGGTGGCGTCGGTGCCGGCGGCAACCGGCTTGAGGCCGACGGCGACGTGGCCGGCGCTGCGGGCGCGGTGGAGCAGGGCGCAGGCGATGTGGGTCTTGCCGACCTCGGTATCGGTGCCGGTCAGGAAGCAGGCGTAGGACATGGCTGGGCGTGCAGGTAGATGATCTGGTAAGTCAGCGGCAGGCCGGCCGGCGTGCGCAGCGTTTCGTAGGCGGCCTCGACGCGGGCCAGCGCGGCACGGCTCATCAGGCCGCTGCGGCGGCCGTCGCCGAGCTGGTTGGCGCCGGCCGCCTTGACCGCCCGCAGCAGGCTGCGCAAATCCGGGTAATGCAGCGTTTCCGGGCGGATTTCGAGGTCGACCGTGGACCAGCCGGCGGCATTGCTCGTGGCGCGGATCGTTTCGGCCGAGTGGAAGGCCAGCGTGTGGCGATGCTCGTCGACGCCGGCGAAGGCGTGGCGCAGCTCGTGGAAGGTGTGCGGTCCGAGCGTCGCCAGCGCCAGCCGGCCGCTGCCGCGGATCGTCCGGCGCGCCTCGCCGAGGGCGGCGGCAAGATCGCACCACTGCAGCGCCAGGCTCGACCAGTAGAGGTCGATGCTGGCGTTGGCCAGCGGCAGTTGCTCGAGGTCGCCGGCGAGACGCCGGCAGTCGCCGTCGACGCGGCGCAGCATCGCGGTCGACAGGTCGAGGGCGAGGATTTCCGCGTCCGGCCAGTGGCCGTGCAGCAGGCCGCGGGCGTAGCCGGTGCCGCTGCCGGCGTCGAGGATGCGCGCCGGCGCCGGGGTCGCCGGCAGGGCGGCGGCGAGGTGCTGGCAGATCCGGCGCTGGACGATCGCGGCCGCGTCGTAGGTCGGCGCGGCGCGTTCGAACGACTGGCGGATCCTGGCCTTAGGCGGTCGGCTCATCGATAAAGCGGCGCAGTTCGGCGATGAAATCGTCGGCGCGCGACAGGAAGGGGGCGTGCGCGCAGCCGGTGAACCAGGCCGGGCGGGCGCCGGGAATCAGCGTCGCGAGCGCGCGCGCGGCGCCGGCCGGCATCAGCGGGTCGGCGTCGCCATGGACGAGCAAGGTCGGCGCCGTCACCCGTGTCGCGTCGCTGCGCAGGTCGACGTCGCGCAGCCAGGCCAGGCCGTCGGCGAGGACCGCCGCCGGCGGCAGCGGATCGGCGAGTTCGAGGATGCGCCGGCTGACTTCCTTGGCCTGCGTGTCGCCGCGGTTGAAGCCGCCGACGAAGCGCGGCAGCATGCCGGCGGCGTCGGCGATCACGGCGGCGCTGAATTCGGCCAGCGTGGCCGGCGGCATCGCGTCCGGCCAGCCGTCGCGCTGGACGAAGGAGGCGGTGCCGGCGACCAGGACCAGGCGACCGACCTTGGCCGGATGGCGGGCGGCGACGGCGAGCGCGAGCTGGGCGCCGATCGACCAGCCGGCCAGCGTCGCGCCGTCGGGCAGACGGGCGGCGACGGCGGCGACGGCGGCGTCGAAGTCGGATTCCGGGGCTGCCTCGCGGTAGCCGGGCAGGTCGAAAAACTGCCCGCCGAGGGCGTCGACCGTCGATTGCAGGGGGCCGCGGCCGAGGCACCAGCCGGGGAGAAAGTACAGCGGAGCGCTCATGCGAGTTCCTTCAGCGTGGCGAGCAGGTGGTCGATGTCGTCGGCGGTGTGTGCCGCCGACAGCGAGATGCGCAGCCGGGCGCTGCCCTGCGGCACGGTCGGCGGACGGATCGCCGGCACCCACAGGTCGCGTTCCCAGAGGGCCTGGGCGAGCGCCAGCGTGGCCTGGTTGTCGCCGACGATCAGCGGCTGGATCGCCGTCGGCGAGGCCGGCAACCGCCACGGCAGACCGGCGGCACCGTCACGGAGGCGGGCGATGTTGGCGAACAGCTGGCGGCGGCGGGCGTCGCCGTCGCCGATCAGGCGCAGGCTGGCGGCGAGCGCGCAGGCCATCGCCGGCGGCGCGGCGGTGGTGAAGATGTAGCTGCGGCCGGTGTTGAGCAGGTAGTCGATGGCGGTGGCCGAGCCGGCGACGAAGGCGCCGCCGACGCCGGCGGCCTTGCCGAGGGTGCCCATGAGCAGGATGCGCGGCGCCGCCGGCAGGCCGAAATGCGCCAGGCTGCCGCGCCCCTGTGGCCCGAGCACGCCGAAGCCGTGGGCGTCGTCGATCACCAGCCAGGCGTCGTGGCGTTCGGCCAGCGCGAACAGGCCGGGCAGCGGCGCCAGGTCGCCGTCCATGCTGAACACCGCGTCGGTGACGATCAGCTTGGTGGCGGCCGGACTGGCGGCGAGCAGGCGTTCGAGCGCCGCCAGGTCGTTGTGCGGATAACGGCGGACGTCGGCGCCGTTGGCCTTGGCCAGCTGCATCGCGTCGATCAGCGAGGCGTGGTTGAGCTTGTCGGCGAAGACCGCCGCACCGCGCCCGGCCAGCGCCGGCGTTACTGCCAGGTTGGCGAGGTAGCCGGTGGCGAAGCAGAGGGCGCGGGGAAAGCCGGTGAACGCGGCGAGTGCGTCCTCGAGCGCCTGGTGCGGCGCGAGATGGCCGGAAACCAGGTGGGCGGCGCCGCTGCCGGCGCCCCAGGCCTGTGCGCCGGCAGCCAGGGCTTGCGCCAGCGCCGGATCGCCGGCCAGGCCGAGGTAGTCGTTGCTGGCGAAATTCAGCCGCTGGCGGCCGTCGACCGTCAGCGTCCGGCCGCAGGCCGAATCGACGATGCGCCGCTGGCGCCGGCGGCCGGCCGCGGTGAATTCCTGGAGTTCGGCCTCGAGTCTGGCGTCGAGGCGGGAGGGGGCAAGCTCGGGCATGGCGCCGGCGGGAGAATCCGTGAATGGGGCAAGACGCGGATTCTAACGGATTGCCGGCGCGCCGCCGGTAGGGTTCAGGCCGGCAGTGGCTGCAGGTTGCGCTGCGAGACGATGAAGCGCTTGCGGATGCCGCCGGCGATCACGCCTTCGACTTCCCACATCGCCAGACCCTTGACGATGGCGACCTGTTCGATCGCGACGACTACAGCACCGATCTTGGTGCACAGATAACGGGTACCACGTTGAATCGTTGCCTTGACTTTCATGGGCGTCTCCTCGTTTCACGTCGTTGAGCGCCTATCCTAACCAAGCCGGCAGCCGGCTGCATCTGTCAAATCGTGTATAACGTTCCGCTTTTTTCGAAGCCGCCGGCCCCGTCTGCGTTCGCGCCGGCAAAATATTTTTCCGGCATCTCAGCCGCCGTGCAGGCGCGTCCACGCCACCAGCAGCACCGCCGCTGCGGCGACCCAGGCCAGGGTTGCGCTGATCAGCGTCGGCGCCAGCGCCAGGCGGGTGCTCAGCCAGTACACGGCGAGCAGATAGACGGCGTAGGGGATCAGCGACCACAGGCCGAACAGCGCCGTGGTGCGCAGGTCGGTCATGCCGCGTTCGGCGCCGACGATGGCGTGGGCGATCAGCGCGAAGGTCGGAAACAGCGGCACCAGGCCGGCGATGTAGAAGCTCTTCGAGCGCGAGAGCAGCGCGATGATCAGCACCGCTGCCGCGCCGAGCAGGGATTTCAGGAACAGTCCGGTCATCGCAGGGCAATCTCCAGGGCCTGCCCGGCGACCTGGCCGAGCAGCGCGATCTCGTCGTCGCCGACGACGTAGGGCGGCATCAGGTAGACGGTGTTGCCGATCGGCCGCAGCAGCGCGCCGGCGTCGAGCGCGGCGCGGTAGAAGCGGCGCGAGAAATGCGGGTCGGCGGTACTTACGTCGAAGGCGGCGATCATGCCGCGCTGACGCAGGTGGGCGACCTGCGGGTGCGCCGCCAGCGGCGCCAGGGCGGCGGTGATTTTTTGTGCTTTGCGGCGGTTGACCGTCAACGTGTCGTCGGTCGCGAAAATGTCCAGCGTCGCCAGCGCCGCCCGGCAGGCGAGCGGGTTGCCGGTGTAGGAATGCGAGTGCAGGAAGGCGCGCGCCACCGAGTCGTCGAGGAAGGCGTTGTAGATGGTGTCGCTGCACAGGACGACGGAGAGCGGCAGGTAGCCGCCGGAAATGCCTTTCGACAGGCAGATCAGGTCGGGCCGGATGTCGGCCTGCTCGTGGGCGAAGAAAGTGCCGGTGCGGCCGCAGCCGACGGCGATCTCGTCGCAGATCAGATGCACTTCGTGCCGGTCGCAGAGTTGGCGGGCGAGGCGCAGGTATTCCGGGTCGTGCATCGCCATGCCGGCGGCGCCCTGGACCAGCGGCTCGACGATCAGCGCGGCGGTGCGTTCGCCGTTCTTCTCCAGCCAGTCGGCCAGGCCGGCGGCAGCGCGGCGGGCGATGTCGGCCGGGGTTTCGCCCGTTTCCGCCAGGCGGAAGTCGGGCGAGGGCAGCACATGCGCCGCGTGGCGCACCAGCGGCGCGTAGGCGTCCTTGAAGATGGCGACGTCGGTGACCGCCAGCGCGCCGACCGTTTCGCCGTGGTAGCTGCCGGCCAGGCAGAGGAATTCGGCCTTTTCCGGGCGGCCGACGTTGCGCCAGTAATGAAAGCTCATCTTCAGCGCGATCTCGGTCGCCGAGGCGCCGTCCGAGGCGTAGAAGGCGTGGCCGAGGGCGCCACCGGTCAACGCGTTCAAACGCTCGGAAAGCTCGACCACCGGCTGGTGCGTGAAACCGGCCAGCATCACGTGCTCAAGGGTTTCCAGCTGCGCGCGCAGCGCCGCGTTGATGCGTGGCTCGGCGTGGCCGAACAGGTTGGTCCACCACGAGCTGATCCCGTCGAGGTAGCGCTTGCCGTCGAAGTCGTACAGCCATGGCCCGGCGCCACGGGCGATCGGGACCAGCGGCAGGTGCGCCGGCGACGCCTGCTCGGCGTGGTGGCGCATCTGCGTGCACGGGTGCCAGACGGCAGCCTGGCTGCGCGCCAGCCAGTCGGCGTTGGCGCTCATCAGTGCAGGTGCTGCGAGCTGCTCGACGGTTGTTCCGGCATTTCGGCGTGCACCAGTTCGCCGTCGATGTTGGGGAACATCGGCGCGCCGCAGTCGTCGCAGAACTCCATCGGGAAGTGGTGGTCGAGGAAACGCACGTCCTTGACCCCGGCTTCGCGCAGCGCGCTTTCGATCTCGCCGGCGGCGTCGGTGCCCTCGTCCTCGCCGCCGAGCAGCGGCCAGACGATGCCGTGGTAGACGGCCTCGCCGTCCTTCGGCCCGAGGCCGACGCGGTATTCCTCCATGCGCCGGTCGTAGCAGGGGCCGATGACGGCGCGGATGGCGTCGGGCATCAGGCCGAGCGAGGTCTGCAGGAAGGCGATCGAGGCCTTCACCGAGTACGGGCGCGAGGCGCGGTCGGCGTTGCGGCAGCCGGCGTGGTAGGCGTCCGGCAGCAGCGGCTGCCAGGCACAACCGGCGAGCAGCGGCTCGAGGCTGGGGCCGCCCTGCTTGATCCAGTCGCGCAGCGCCTCTTCCTTGCTGCCGTCCTTCTCGTTCCAGCGGAACAGTGCGCTGCCGCGCGGCACGGCGACGGCGCCGATCAGGTAACGGACGTCCGAGAGAAAGCGGTTGGTTTCTGCCATCAGGGCGCTGTCGACCGTCAGATGCTTGCCGGCCAGTGCCGCGTCGCCGAGTTCGCGGGTCAGCTGCCAGGTGTCGCAGAAGCTGCGCGGCAACTGGTCCGGGCTGAACAGGAAATCGGCCAGGGCCAGCTTGTTGCCGGCGGCGAAGACGTGCGCACCGAGCTGCACGGCGAGTGCCTGCAGCGTGCTTTTCGGCAGCGGGCAGGCGGCGATCGAGAAACGCGACCAGGCCAGGATCGGCGCCGCGAAGAGCAGGATGTCCCAGGTCGCGCCGGCGGCCTCGACACGGCCGGTTTCGGCGCGGGCCTCGACCATGTCGGCGAGTTCGTCGTGAGCGCGCGGGTTGGCTTCGAAGAGGCGGTCGAGGGCGATATTGATGTCGTCCTCGGCACCGTTCTTGAGCAGGCTGTCGACGGTTTCGGCGAGCTGGCCTTCCCAGTAGGCGTCTTCGAGCTTGCCGCCGGACTCGGAGAGGCCGCTGGCCAGGCGCTGCAGTTCAGCCGCATCGCGCGAAAGGCGATCGCGCGCGCCGAAGCGGGTACGTTTCATGGGTGTTCCAGTTCAGGCAAAACGCGGATTTTACCCGTCTTGGCCGCCGCTCGTCCTGTCCGGCGGACTGAACAGCGAATGAAAGTGCACCCGGCTGCCGGCCGGGGCGTCGGGCAGGTCGTAGAGCACCGGCGTCAGCAGTTCCTCGAAAATGCCGCGCAGGCTGCGCGCGCCGACCTTGTACTCGAGCGCCAGTTCGGCGATCTGGGCGAAGACCGGCGGGTCGATCACGAGTTCGCTGCCGAGCTCGCGGAAAATCGCCTGGAACTGGCGGTAAAGGCTGTCTTCCGGAACCTGCATGATGCGCACGAAATCCTCGCGGCCGAGTGGCGCCAGCCGGGCGATCACCGGCAGGCGGCCGGTGAATTCGGGAATCAGCCCGAAATTGAACAGGTCGGTCGGCTTGATCCGGCTGTTCAGCCGTTCGATGATCCGGCCGTCGTCGCTGTCGGCGGTGCCGATGAAGCCGTAGGAGGTATGGCTGGCGATGATCGCTTCGAGGCCGACGAAGGCGCCGCCGCAGATGAAGAGGATGCCGCGGGTATCGACGCTGACGCCGCCGGGCAGCCGGATCAGGCTGCCTTCCATGATCTTGAGCAGCGCATGCTGGACGCTGCGGCCGGCGCTGGCGCGTTCCGGCGCGTCGGGGTTGGCCAGTTTGTCGATCTCGTCGATGAAGACGATGCCGCGTCCGGCCCGCTCGGCGTCGCCGCCGGCCTGTTCGAGCAGGCGCTGGATCAGCGCTTCCAGCTCGTCGCCGACGAAGCGGGCCTGGCTCAGCGCGGTCGCGTCAGCGCTGACGAAGGGTGTCGCCAGGCAGCGTGCCAGGGTCTGGCAGAGCAGCGTCTTGCCGGTGCCGGTCGGCCCGATCAGCAGGACGTTGCTCTTGTTCGGGCCGCTACCGGCCAGCGCCAGCTTGTGCCGGTGGGTATAGACGGCGACGGCCAGCGTTTTCTTGGCATCGTCCTGGCCGATCACGTAGCGGTCGAGGAAGGCTTTGATCTCGCGGGGTTTCATGGCGGCATCCGGGGCGGCAGGGAAGCCTTCAATGTAGCAGAAGCGGCGGTGCCGGCGGCCTTCCGGTAAGATTTCGCCGTTCCCCGGCGGGCTTTCCGCCGCGATAATCACTGTGTCCTGCCCGGAGTTTCCAGCGTGCTGATCTTCCTGTCCCCCGCCAAATCCCTCGACTACAAGACGCCGCCGCATGTCGCGACGTACAACCAGCCCACCTTCCTCGACCGCTCGCAGGCGCTGATCGAGCAGCTGCGCGCCCTGTCGCCGGCCGACATCGCCCAGCTGATGGACCTGTCCGATCCGCTGGCGCTGCTCAACTACAACCGCTACGCCGACTGGTCCTTGCCCTTCACCCCGGACAACGCCAAGCAGGCCGTGCTCGCCTTCGACGGCGACGTCTACGATGGCCTGGCGGCAAAGACGCTCTCCGCCGCCGACCTCGACTTTGCCCAGCAGCATGTGCGTATCCTTTCCGGCCTCTACGGCATCCTCAAGCCGCTCGACCTGATGCAGCCCTACCGGCTGGAAATGGGGACGAAGTTCAAGAACCGCGCCGGCAAGGACCTTTACGCCTTCTGGGGCGAGACGCTGCTCGAGGCGATCAACGCCGAACTCGATGCCATGCCGCAGCCGGTCGCGGTCAACCTCGCCTCCGAGGAATATTTCAAGGCCGCCATCGGCCGCAAGTTCAAGGGCCGGCTGATCCAGCCGGTGTTCGAGGACTGGAAGAACGGCCGCTACAAGATCATCAGCTTCTTCGCCAAGCGCGCCCGCGGCCTGATGACGCGCTACGTCGTGCTCAACCGCCTGACCGACCCGGAAGGCCTGAAAGCCTTCGCCAGCGACGGCTACGCCTTCGCGCCGGAAGCCTCCGATGCGACGAGCTGGGTGTTCAGGCGGCGCCAGGATTGAGCGCCTGCATCCGCCCCTCGAACTCCTTGCGCAGTTCGCGCCGCACCTGCGCCGCCTGGTAGCGGCGGATTTCCTCGGGCGTGCCCGGCGTCAGCGGCGGCACGGCGGTCGGTTTGCCGTCGGGGGCGACCGCGACCATGGTGAAGAAGCAGGAATTGGCGTGGCGGATGACCTTGGCGCGGATGTCCTCGGTGATCACCTTGACGCCGATTTCCATCGAGGTGTTGCCGGTGTAATTGACCGAGGCGAGGAAGGTGACCAGTTCGCCGACGTGGATCGGCTGCCGGAACATCACCTGGTCGACCGACAGGGTCACCACGTATTCGCTGGCGTAGCGCGCGGCGCAGGCGTAGGCGACCTGGTCGAGGAGCTTGAGGATGGTGCCGCCGTGGACGTTGCCGGAGAAGTTGGCCATGTCCGGCGTCATCAGGACGGTCATCGCGAGCTGGTGCTGGGGGAGGTGCATCGTCGGGGCTTTCGGGAGATGTGAAAAGGGCAGGATCGAAATCCTGCCCCGGTGACGGTCGACCGTGAAAATCCGGCAAAAACCGGGTTTATTCCTCGAGCAGGCTGCGCAGCATCCAGGCAGTCTTTTCGTGCACGTCGAGGCGCTGCGTCAGCAGGTCGGCGGTCGGCTGGTCGTCGGCTTCGCCAACCAGCGGCAGCAGCTTGCGCGCGGTGCGGGCGGTGGCTTCCTGGGCGGCGACCAGGTGGCGGACCATGTCGGTGGCCTTGGGCACGCCTTCGACTTCCTTGATCGAGGCGAGCTTGACGAATTCCTTGTAGGTGCCGGGGGCCGGGAAACCGAGGGCGCGGATGCGCTCGGCGATCTGGTCGAGGGCGTTCCACTGCTCGGTGTACTGGCCCATGAACATCGCGTGCAGGCTGTTGAACTGCGGGCCGGTGACGTTCCAGTGGAAGTTGTGGGTCATCAGGTACAGCGTGTAGCTGTCGGCGAGCAGGCCGGACAGGCCGGCGACGATCTTCTTGCGGTCGGCGTCGGAAATGCCGATGTCGATGCTCGGGGTCTTGGCTTTCTTGGCGGTCATGACGGTTCTCCTAGGTGGTTGCGGCGGGTTGGGCGTGACCGGCGGCGGCGCTGGCAAAACGCGGCTGGCCGTTTCCGGGCGAATCCTGCGTGGGCAAGGGTTTTACGTCTTGAGCCACTATAGCGCAATCGCCACGGGGCGGCCAATTGACCATGACTATGGAAGGGATAATCCGGCCGCATCGATCAGCGCGCAGGCATCCTTCGGCTTGACGATGCGGAAAGCCAGCTTGGTGCGCCCGCGCAGCTTGAGCAGCGCCTTGTCCTTGCTGACCAGCAGATCGGCGCCGCTGCGCGCGGCGAGTTCGAGGAACTTCTGGTCGTCGCGGTCCTTGCAGCGCGGCAGCGGCGGCGCTTCGCCGGCGGCGACCTGGCGCACCAGTGCGCCGTAGCGCGTCCAGCGCTCGGCGATCATCGCCGGCGTCAGCTTCAGTTGCGGATAGGTGAGCACGCGTTGCAGTTCGTCGAGCGTGCTCGCATCGACCAGGCATTCGATGCGGCCGGCCTCGAGCGCGGCCATGATCGGCACCGCGTCGGCATTGGCCCAGTGGAAGAGGTCGAGGACGACGTTGGTGTCGAGGACGATGCGTAACATGGGGGCGGATTATAATGCGCGCCTTTTCAAGCGTTTGCCGAAAGTTTGCCGATGTCCCGACTGATCCTCGCCCCGATGGAAGGGCTCGCCGATCCGCTGATGCGCGAGGTGCTCACGGGCATCGGCGGCTACGACTGGGGCATCTGCGAGTTCGTCCGGGTCACCGAGAGCGTGCTGCCCAACCGGACTTTCCTGCGCACCTGCCCGGAGCTGAAGAACGGCAGCCGGACGCCGGCCGGTACGCCGATGCGCGTGCAGCTGCTCGGTTCCGATCCGCATTTCATGGCCGGCAACGCGCGCCGCCTGGTCAAGCACCGGCCGGCCGGCGTGGACATCAATTTCGGCTGTCCGGCGCCGACGGTCTTCCGGCATCGCGGCGGCTCGGCGCTGCTCGGCGAGCCGCAGCTGCTGCACGACATCGTCGCCGCGGTGCGCGCGGAAATCCCGGCCGGCATCCCGTTGACCGCAAAAATGCGGCTGGGCATCGACGACGTCTGCCTGGCCGTCGATTGCGCCCAGGCCATTGAGGCGGGCGGCGCCGAAGAACTGATCGTGCACGGCCGGACCAAGGCCGACGGCTACCGGCCGCCGGCGCGCTGGGCGCAGATCGACCGGGTACGCGCGGCGATCGATATCCCGGTGATTGCCAACGGCGAGGTGTGGACCGTGGACGACTGGCACCGCATCCGGGCCGAAAGCGGCTGCGCCGACGTCATGCTTGGCCGCGGCGCGCTGGCCGATCCCTTCCTCGCCCGGCGCATCCGCGGCGAGGCGGTGGGCGGCTGGGACGCGTTGCGGCCGTGGCTGGCAATCTTCTGGTGCGGCGTGCGCGAGCGCGTGCTGCCGGTACATGCCGGCGGCCGCCTGAAGCAGTGGCTGATGCTGCTGCGCCGCCATGAGCCGCAGGCCGAGGCGCTCTACCAGCAACTGCGCCCGGTCAAGGCAGCCGAGGACATCGACCGCCTGCTGCTCGCCGCCGGCATCCCCGGCGAACTGCCGCTGGCGGCCTGAGGCGATGGCCGGCAACTCGCGCTTCATCGCCAGCGCCCAGGACGGCCCGCACGCCGACCTGGAAACGCTGCTCCGCCGCCACCTGGCGCAGCCCTTCCGCAAGCCGCTGCTCGACTACAACCGTGCCGCCTGCGCCCGGGCGCTCGCCGCGCATGCCGCCTGGAACCCGGCGGCGCCGCTGATCCTCGACGCCGGCTGCGGCGTCGGCTGGAGCACGCTGCGCCTGGCGGCCGAATTCCCGGACCATTTCGTGATCGGCGTCGACCAGTCGAGCGACCGTCTGGAACGCGGCAAACCCTTGCCGCTGCCGGCCAATGCGCTGCTGCTGCGCGCCGACCTGGTCGATTTCTGGCGCCTGCTCGCCGAAAGCGGCGTCCGCCTGGCCCGCCATTACAACCTTTATCCGAACCCCTGGCCGAAAATCGGCCACCTCGCCCGACGCTGGCACGGCCACGCCGTTTTCCCGGTCTGGCGCGAACTCGGCGGCATCGTCGAATGCCGCAGCAACTGGCGCATCTACATCGAGGAAATGGCGCTGGCGCTCGGCTGGCTGGGCGGCGCCAGGGTATTCGCCGAAAGCTACGTCACCGACGACCCGCTGACTCCGTTCGAGAAGAAATATCTCGCATCCGGCCACGGCTTGTGGCGCTGCCGGGCGGATTTCGGATGAGCGTCTGCCAGACTTGCGGCGCTTGCTGCGCCAGCTTCCGCGTCGATTTCCATCCGGCCGAGCTGGCCGGCGGCGCCTTCGCCTGGGGCGATGGCGTGCCGGCGGCGATGACCGTGCCGGTGACGCCGGCAATCGTCCGCATGGCCGGTACCGATGCCGCTGCCCCGCGCTGCGCGGCGCTCGCCGGCGAGATCGGTGGTTGCGTGAAATGCACGATCTATGACGGTCGACCGTCACCATGCCGCGAATTCGACGTCGAGCATGCCGCCTGCCGGCAGGCCAGGCGTCGCCATGGATTGCCCGATCTGACGCCGATATGACTTTCGTAATATTTGTCGCTTGCCGCTTCCGCGCTAAAGTCCCGGGCGAAACTCGGAGACCAGCACCATGAAAGCCGCACCAGAAGAACAGCAACTGCAGGCCATGCTCAACGGCGTCGACATTCCGCCTTGTCCCGCCATCCTCCTCGATCTCGATGCCGAACTGCGCAAGGACGAACCGGACCAGCGCGAACTGGCCCGGCTGATCACCAGCGACGTCGCGTTGTCCGGGCACGTCATGCAGATCGCCAATTCGCCGGCCTTCTCGACCGGCAGCCGGCTGTCGTCGATCAGCCAGGCGCTGACGCTGCTCGGCACGCGCCAGGTGTTCAACCTGGTCGTCTCGCAGCTCTTGCGCGTGGCCATGGCCGACAAGGTCGATGCCGGCCTCGAACGCTTCTGGGAGAGTTCGGCGCAGACTGCGCGGCTGTGCGGCGAGATCGCCCGCCGCCTGCGCTGCGTGCGCCCCGACATCGCCTACACCTTCGGTCTGTTCCACGATTGCGGCATTCCGCTGTTGATGCGGCGCTTTCCCCAGACCAAGCAGGTGCTGGCCGAGGCCAATGCGGCCGAGGACGCGCTCTTCACCGATGTCGAGGATCGCCTGCTCGGCACCAACCACGCCGTCGTCGGCTATTTCCTGGCGCGCCGCTGGCGGCTGCCGGGCGAAGTCGCCGAGGCGATCATGCGGCACCACGACTACAGCGTTCTCGCTCGCGCCGACGAGTTTTCCCAGGTCGTCCGCGGGCAGATCGCGATCAACGTCCTCGCCGAGCACGTCATTCGCCTGCATACCCAGGGCGAAGTCGAGAACGAATGGTCGAAGGCGGCGCCTTATGCCTGCGATTTCTTCGCGTTGTCGCTGGGCAGCGTCGACGACCTGATCGAAGACCTGCGCGACTGGCTCGGCTGAGCCAGCCGCCTTTCCCGTTTCAGCGGACGAGGTCGAGCAGTTTGGCGAAGGCTTCGTCGAACTGTTTCAGCCCGGCTGCCTGCAGTTCGTCGCCAACCGCGTCGAGATCGATGCCGAGCGCCGCCAGCGCGGCCAGCTGATCTTGCCGGCCGGGCGCGTCGGCGCTCAGCGTGGCGGCCGCTTCGCCATGGTCGCGGAAGGCGAGCAGGGTGGCATCCGGTACGGTGTTCACGGTGCTGGCGCCGATCAGTTGCTCGACATAGACGACGTCGCGGTAGGCCGGGTTCTTGGTCGAGGTCGAGGCCCACAACAGCATCTGCTGGCGCGCACCGCCCGGCAGCGCTGGCAGCGCCTGCCAGTCGGCGTAGGCCTGGCGGGCCATGGCGATCGCGCTGCGGCCCTGGCGTTCGGCCGGCAGCCGGGGATCGAGCAGGGCATCGAGGCGGCTGATGAAGACGCTGGCGACCGAGGCGATACGGTCGACCGGCAAACCGGCGGCAAAACGCCGCTCGATGCCGCTGCGGTAGGCCGCCTGGACGCCGGCCAGCTGGCGTGGGGAAAAGATCAGCGTGACATTGACGTTGATGCCGTCGGCGATCGCGTCGGCGATCGCGCTCAGGCCGGCGGTCGTTGCCGGGATCTTGATCATCGCGTTGGGGCGGTCGATCTCGGCCCACAGCCGGCGGGCGGCGGCGAGCGTGCCGGCGGCGTCGTCGGCCAGGCTCGGGGAGACCTCGAAGCTGACGAAGCCGGCGCTGCCGGCGCTTTGTTCATGGATTGGCAGGAACAGCTCGCAGGCCTTGCGCACATCGGGCAGGACCAGTGTCTCGAAGCGCTGCTCGGGATCGGGCGCGCCTTGCCTGAGTTCGGCTGCGGCGGCCTGGTAGGCGGGGTCGTTGCGGATCGCGTTGTAGAAAATGGCCGGGTTCGAGGTCACCCCGGCAACCGCGTCGTCGGCGATCCAGCGTGCCAGTTCGCCGGATTCGATCAGCTGGCGGGAAAGATTGTCGAGCCAGATCTGCTGGCCGAAACGGGAAATCGCGGCAATGCGGGACATGTCGGTGCGTCCGTGAACAAAAGCCGCAAGTCTAGCAGCCTGTGTGCATAAAAGGCATTTATCCCCGTCCGGGTCGGACAAGCCTGTGGATAAGCTCGGGACAGCCGCTGCAATCCATTGAGCGGCAAGGGTTTTACGGTCAACGCCTAAAAATTGGGCAAATTCGTCGGTCGACCGTGACCTGGCCGGTGCGCGCAGATGTGGCGAAGTGGTGAACTAACATATAAAATATATAAGACCTGCGGGTGCCGGCCCAGGGGAGTCTCGCGAACCATACAGCCGTCGCCGTTGTCGTAAAATAATCGTTTCCCCCAGAGCAACCCTTTACGAAAGGAAGTCGCCGTGCTTGAAGCCTATCGCGCCCACGTTGCCGAGCGTGCAGCCCTCGGAATCCCGCCGCTGCCCCTGTCCAAGCAACAGACCACCGAGCTGGTCGCCCTGCTGAAGAATCCGCCGGCTGGCGAAGAAGCCAACCTGGTCGAACTGATCACCTACCGCGTGCCGGCCGGCGTCGATGACGCCGCCAAGGTCAAGGCCGAGTTCCTGGCCAAGGTGGCCAAGGGCGAGGAAGCCTGTGCGCTGATTTCCAAGGAAAAGGCCACCGAACTGCTCGGTACCATGCTCGGCGGCTACAACGTCAAGCCGCTGATCGACCTGCTCGGCTGCCCGACCTGCGGCGCCGTCGCCGCCGAAGGCCTGAAGAAGACCCTGCTGGTGTTCGACTTCTTCCACGATGTCGCCGAACTGGCCAAGGGCGGCAACGCCAACGCCAAGGCCGTCATGCAGTCCTGGGCCGACGCCGAGTGGTTCACCTCGCGTCCGGAAGTCCCGGCTTCGCAGAAGCTGACCGTGTTCAAGGTCACCGGCGAAACCAACACCGACGACCTGTCGCCGGCACCGGATGCCTGGTCCCGCCCGGACATCCCGCTGCACGCGCTGGCCATGCTGAAGAACCCGCGTCCGGGTATCGAAGCCGACGAGCCGGGTTCGCGCGGCCCGATCAAGCAACTGGAAAAGCTGGCTGCCAAGGGCAACCTGATCGCCTACGTCGGTGACGTGGTCGGTACCGGTTCCTCGCGCAAGTCCGCCACCAACTCGGTGCTGTGGTTCACCGGCGAAGACATCCCCTTCGTGCCGAACAAGCGTTTCGGCGGCGTCTGCCTCGGTTCCAAGATCGCCCCGATCTTCTTCAATACGATGGAAGATGCCGGCGCCCTGCCGATCGAAATCGACGCCGGCCAGATGGACATGGGCGACGAGATCGAACTGAAGGTCGACGGCGCCACCGGCAAGGTCACCGCCACCAAGAACGGTGCCGTGATCGCCGAGTCGCAACTGAAGACCCTGGTCATCCTCGACGAAGTCCGTGCTGGCGGCCGTATCCCCCTGATCATCGGCCGCGGCCTGACGACCAAGGCGCGCGAATTCCTCGGCCTGCCGGCCTCGACCCTGTTCCGCCTGCCGCAGCAGCCGAACGATCCGGGCACCGGCTACTCGCTGGCCCAGAAGATGGTCGGCCGCGCCTGTGGCCTGCCGGAAGGCAAGGGCATCCTGCCGGGCACCTACTGCGAACCGAAGATGACCACCGTCGGCTCGCAAGACACCACCGGCCCGATGACCCGCGACGAACTGAAGGATCTGGCCTGCCTCGGCTTCTCTGCCGACCTGGTCATGCAGTCCTTCTGCCACACCGCCGCCTATCCGAAGCTGGTTGACGTCAAGATGCACCGCGAACTGCCGTCCTTCATCAGCACCCGCGGCGGTGTCTCGCTGCGTCCGGGCGACGGCGTCATCCACTCCTGGCTGAACCGCCTGCTGCTGCCCGATACCGTCGGTACCGGCGGTGACTCGCACACCCGTTTCCCGATCGGCATCTCCTTCCCGGCCGGTTCCGGCCTGGTCGCCTTTGCCGCCGCCACCGGCGTCATGCCGCTGGACATGCCGGAATCCGTGCTGGTCCGCTTCAAGGGCAAGATGCAGCCTGGCATCACCCTGCGTGACCTGGTCAACGCCATTCCGCTGTACGCCATCAAGGCTGGCCTGCTGACCGTCGAGAAGAAGGGCAAGAAGAACATCTTCTCCGGCCGCATCCTCGAAATCGAAGGTCTCCCGGACCTCAAGGTCGAACAGGCCTTCGAACTGTCCGACGCCGCCGCCGAGCGTTCCGCTGCCGCTTGCGCCATCGCCCTGAACAAGGAACCGGTGGTCGAGTACATGCGTTCGAACATCACCCTGATGAAGTGGATGATCGCCGAAGGCTACCAGGATGCCCGCACCCTGAAGCGTCGCATCAAGGCCATGGAAGACTGGATCGCCAATGGCGAACTGCTGAAGTCCGACGCCAATGCCCAGTACGCCGCTGTCATCGAAATCGATCTGGCTGAAGTCACCGAGCCGATCTGTGCCTGCCCGAACGATCCGGACGACGTCAAGGTCCTCTCCGACATCGCCGGCGCCAAGATCGACGAAGTCTTCATCGGTTCCTGCATGACCAACATCGGTCACTTCCGCGCTGCCGGCAAGGTCCTCGACGGCAAGTCGGACATCCCGACCCGCCTGTGGATCGCCCCGCCGACCAAGATGGACGCCCTGATCCTGACCGAAGAAGGCTACTACAGCGTCCTCGGCAAGGCCGGTGCCCGCATGGAAATGCCGGGCTGCTCGCTGTGCATGGGTAACCAGGCACAGATCAAGAAGGGCTCCACGGCGATGTCGACCTCGACCCGCAACTTCCCGAATCGCCTCGGTATCGATACCCAGGTTTACCTGGGCTCCGCCGAACTGGCCGCCATGTGCGCGCTGCTCGGCAAGATCCCGAGCAAGGAAGAGTACATGCAGTACATCCAGGTGGTGAATGCCAAGGCGGCTGACATCTACCGCTACATGAACTTCGACCAGATCCCGGCGTTTGTGGAAGTGGCTGAGACGGTCGAGATGTAAGTCACGGAAATCGGCCGTTTCCGACGGTCGACCGTGAAACTCGAAACCCCCGCCGGGAAACCTGCGGGGGTTTGTTTTGCAAGGGAAAAATCATCGTCGCTGCTGGAAGATTTCGGCGAATGGTGTAAAGTGAAGGTGCAGTCGTTGTCCTTCAGGAGATCAACATGGAAATCGCATCCGTCGGTGCATCCGGTGCCTACAGCAGCACCAGCGTCCAGTCGGCGCGTCCGCAGCCGGCCCAGGAGCAGCAGCAGGTCGAACGCCGCGAGCAACAGTTGCGTCCGGAACAACAGGTCCAGCAGACCGAGGAAGCCGCACGTCCGGTGATCAATGCCCAGGGGCAGGAGACCGGCAGGCTGGTGAATACCACGGCCTGATGATGCCGCGCCCCAGGCGCGGTGCTTGATGAAGTCGAGGTGTCGGAAATGATTGCCGGAGCACAAGGCGCAAGTTCGGCTGCGTGGGGTCAGTTGCAGATGCAACAGGCCCAGCGCAACGCCGACCAGGCCGAGCAGCGTGCCCGCGCATTGCAGTCGCAGGCGCAGGCTGCGCAACAGGAGGCCGACCAGGCCCAGAACAATGCCCGCGAGTTGCAGGGTTCTTCCTCCGCGGCACGCAACGATGCCGACAGCGCTCGGCGCAACGTGACGACGATGCAGTCGCTGGGTCAGGTCAACGCCGGATTGAGCGAGTTGCGGACCCAGATTGCCGAAGTCGTCGCGCCTCCGCCGGCACCGGCGGTCACGCCCGCGTTCACCAATGCCGAAGGGCAGGTGACCGGTACGCGGATCAACGTCACCGCCTGATTTCCGGGGGCGCCGATTGTCGGCGAAAGTCCCGCGCCGTGCGCTTTCGCCCGTGCTCTGGTATGTTCGGGGCTTCGTTCCCGTTCAAGGAGTTCTGGCGTGCTGGAAAATCACTGGTGTGCCTCGGTCGATGCGACGATCCAGTTGCGGACCGGCTGCAATCCTCTGGAAAAACATGGCTCGCAAGCAGTGCTCGTGCATGCCGACGCCTGGGCGCCGGTCGAGGCCGTCGCTGATCCCCACGATATCCGCCAGGTTGTCGACTACGAGGTGATCTTCCTGGCAATCCGCCGTCTCGAAGACAATGCGCATTGTGAGTGCCTGGAGTCGAGCATCCTCGAGATCTTCGATGCCATCTTCTCGATCAGGATCGTGACCCGGGCTTTCGTGTCGATGCACAAGCCGCATGTCTATAACGGCCAGGCCACGCCGGCGATATCGCTGACCATGACGCGCGAGCAATGGCAGAAAAACCGGGCGTGATCGCGGCAATCGGCGCGGTGGCCGCCAACGGCATGCTCGGTCTCGACAACTGGCTGCCCTGGGATATTCCGGAAGAACTGGCTTACTTCGAGCGGACGGTCGAAGGCGCTGCGCTGGTCATCGGTCGGGCCACCTATGAATCGATGGACGTCGTTCCGGCCGATTCCTTCGTCGTTTCGCGCAATCCGGCACTGTCGCTTCGTCCGGGCTGTCGTCGCGTGGCTACGGTCGAAGCCGGCTTGCGCGGTGCGCTGGCGACCGGCAAGCCGGTTTTCGTCATCGGCGGTGCCTCGGTATACGCCGCTGCCTGGCGGTATTGCCAGGTTTTTTATCTGACCCGGATCGAGCGTGATTTTGCCGGCGATACGCTGTTTCCTGCTGATATTCCCCTGGCCGAGTGGCGCCTGACCGACGAGCGCCATGCCTGTTACCGCGAACGGAAAAGCGGCGAGATCGTGGGCTGCCGCTTCCTGCGCTATGAACAGCCGGTTCCGCGTCCCGTACCCACTGCTGATTGATGTTTGCGGCGCGAGTCAGCACAATGGGGTTCAATCCTTGAGCGTTTTTCCTTCCGCATGATCCGTTGCCCCTCCCACAAGCCGGCCGTGATCCAGGCATCGATTGCATTGATGCTGCTGGTGAGCGGTGAGCTGGCGGTGGTCACGGGGTATTTTCCCGACTGGCTGGGCATTGTCATCGGCATGGCAGTGGTTGCCTGGCTGGCCTGGCTGCAGCAGCAGCGCAACCAGAAAACGATTGATGAGCTCCAGCGGCATCGCCGGCAGCTGCGCGAGGCCCAGCGAGTTGCCCAGATCGGCAGTTGGGAACTCGATATCGTTAATCAGCACCTGCATTGGTCGGAGGAACTGTACCGGATCTTTGCCATCGATCCGGCAGCCGGGCCGGGCGATTACCAGCGTTTTCTGCAGATGGTTCATCCGGACGATCGTGAGCGCGTCGATCAGGCTTACCGGCAGGCTTTCCGCAATCGCCAGCCGTACGAGGTCGAGCACCGGTTGATCGTTGCCGGCGGCGGCAGCCGGCAGATCCGCGAGCGCGGCGAAACGATCTACGACGAGACCGGCAAGCCTTTGCGTACGATCGGGACGGCCCAGGACATCACCGATTTGCGGCGGATGGAGTCGCAGATGCAGCTCCTTGGCAGCGCCTTCCACCACAGCGGCGAGGCGATCATGATCACCGATCACGAAAACTGCATCGTCACCGTCAATCCGGCGTTTACCACTTTGACCGGCTATGGCCAGGACGAGGTGGTGGGGCGCAATCCGAGCATGTTGTCGGCGGGGCGCAGTTCGCCCGAGGATTACGAGAAGATGTGGAGTGCCATCCTCAGCAAGGGGTACTGGCAGGGCGAGGTCTGGGATCGGCGCAAGGATGGTGGTGTGTATCCGAAATGGCTGTCGATTTCGGTGATGCGCGACGACGAGGGCGGCATCCGCTATCACATTGCGCATTTCACCGATGTTTCCTCGGAGCGGGCAACCGAGGCCAAGCTGCACTACATGGCGCACCACGACATGTTGACCGGGCTGAACAACCGTTTCAGCCTGAAGGACAGGCTCGAGCATGCGCTGGCGGTGGCGCGCCGTGAATCCGGACGGGTGGCGCTGATGTTCATCGATCTCGACCGTTTCAAGGTGATCAACGACACGCTCGGGCATCACGTCGGCGACGAACTGCTGATCCACGTCAGTCGCCGCTTGCGCAGCTGCGTGCGCGAGAGTGATCTGGTCGCCCGGCTGGGTGGTGATGAATTCGTCGTCATGCTCAGCGGCATCGAGCATTCGAGTTCGGTGGCGATGGTCGCCGAGAAGCTGGTGATGCGCGTCGCCGAGCCTTATTCGGTCGGTGCGCATACGCTATACACGACGCCGAGCATCGGCATCGCCATCTATCCGATGGATGGCGCCGACGGCGAGACCCTGATGAAGAATGCCGATGCGGCGATGTATCACGCGAAATCGGCGGGCCGCAACAATTTCCAGTTCTTCGATCCGAAGATGAACGAAGCCGCGCTCGAGCGGCTCGGCATCGAACATGCGCTGCGGTTGGCGCTCGGGCGCGACGAGTTCCGGCTGCACTACCAGCCGGTCATCGATGTCCGCAGCGGCAGGGTTTCCAGTGTCGAGGCCCTGATTCGCTGGCAGCACCCGGAGCGCGGGCTGGTCGGTCCGGGCATGTTCATCGCGGTGGCCGAGGAAACCGGCCTGATCCAGCCGATCGGCGACTGGGTGATCTGGAATGCCGCACGACAACTGGCCGAATTCCGGGCGGCAGGAATCGCCGACGTGCGCATGGCGATCAACATCTCGGCGATCCAGATGCGCAACAGCGATCTGTCGGTGCTGGCCAGCGGGATCATGGAAGCCTATTCGCTGCGGCCGGGCGACCTGATCTTCGAGATCACCGAATCGGTGGCGATGGAGCACCCCGACGAAACCATCCGCGTGCTCGACCGCCTGCGCGGCATGGGCGTCAAGGTTGCCCTCGACGATTTCGGCACCGGCTATTCGTCGCTGGCCTACCTGCGCATGTTTGCCCTCGACAAGCTCAAGCTGGATCGCTCCTTTGTCGTCGAGATCGGCCAGGATGTCGATGGTCAGGTGATCTGCGACGCGACCATCGGACTCGCCCGCAATCTCGGCCTGACCCTGGTCGCCGAGGGCGTCGAAACCGAGGCCCAGCTCGAGTATCTCAAGGCGCGGGGCTGCGAGCTGGTTCAGGGTTACTATTTCAGCCGCCCCTTGCCGGCCGGGCAGGTGGTCGATTTCATCCGTAGCCGCAACGGCGGGTAGGGCGGCCTAGCCCTCGGGTTTTCCCCAGCGACAAAATGCTTGCCAAGCCACGGTCCTTTTCTTATGATTCAAACGAACGTATGAATCACCTTGAGGCACCATGGCTGAAATCCGCAATGCTGACACCCGCGAACGCATCCTCGACGCCGCCGAGCGCCTGTTCATGGCCTATGGCTACGACGGCACGTCGATGCGCCAGATTACCGGCGAGGCCGGGGTCAATCTGGCCGCCGTCAATTACCACTTCGGCTCCAAGGAAGCGCTGATCCAGGAAGTCTTCCGGCGCCGTCTCGACTGGCTGAACGAAGAGCGCATGCGCGTCCTCGACCGCCACGAAGCCGAGGCTGGCGGCCAGCCGGTCAAGCCATCTTTGATCGTCGATGCCTTCTTCGGCACGCTGCTGCGCATGGCCGAGGACGAGGCGCGCGGCGGCATGACCTTCCTGCGCCTGCTCGGGCGCACCCTGACCGAGCCGTCGGAGTTCATCCGTGCCTTCCTCGCCCACGAATACAAGACGGTGATGGACCGCTTCAAGGAAGCGCTGTTCCGTGCCCTGCCGGAAGTACCCAAGGCCGAGATCGTCTGGCGCTTCCACTTCATGCTTGGCGCCACCTCCTACGCCATCGCCGGCACCGACGCATTGCGCCTGGTTACCGACTGGCAGATCGAGGAGGAGGATTCGGTGGACCGGCTCGATCGCCTGGTGCCGCGACTGATGTCCTTCCTGCTCGGCGGCCTGCGCGCGCCGCTGCCGCAATTCGCTGCCCCGGTCACGGTCGACCGTGGCTGAACGACAAAAACCAACAGATCAAGAATCAGGAGACATGCATGTTCGATAACACCATCCCTCTGCTCGGGGTACTTGCCCTGGTGGCTTTGGCCGGGTTGCTCACGCTGCGGCCGCTGCGCCGCGCCGTGCTCACCCGGTCCATTTTTTCCGCCTACCGCAAGGTTCTGCCGCAGATGTCCGACACCGAGCGCGACGCGCTCGAAGCCGGCACCGTCTGGTGGGAGGGGGAGCTTTTCCAGGGCAAGCCCGACTGGCGGAAGCTGCATGCCTACCCGGTGCCGACGCTGACCGCCGAGGAGCAATCCTTCCTCGACAAGGAATGCGAGGAAGCCTGCCGTCTGGTCGACGACTGGAAAGTCACCCACGAACTCTACGACCTGCCGCACGAAGCCTGGCGCTACATCAAGGACAAGGGCTTCCTCGGCATGATCATCCCGAAGAAGTACGGCGGCCTGGAGTTCTCGGCCTACGCCCATTCGCAGGTGGTGACCAAGCTGTCGACGCGTTCCTCCGCGCTGTCGGTGTCGGTGATGGTGCCGAACTCGCTCGGCCCGGCCGAACTGCTGCTGCACTACGGCACCGAGGAGCAGAAGAACCACTACCTGCCGCGCCTGGCCAAGGGCATCGAGGTGCCGGCCTTCGCGCTGACCAGCCCATGGGCGGGGTCGGATGCGGCATCGATCCCGGATAGCGGTGTCGTCTGCAAGGGCATCTATCAGGGCAAGGAAGTGCTCGGCATGCGCGTCTCCTGGGACAAGCGCTACATCACGCTGGCCCCGGTGTGCACGGTGTTCGGCCTGGCCTTCCACCTCTACGATCCGGACGGTCTGCTCGGCGACAAGAAGCACATCGGCATCACCTGCGCGCTGGTGCCCTACGATCATCCGGGCGTCGATACCGGTCGCCGCCACTTCCCGCTCAACGCCATGTTCATGAACGGGCCGACGCGCGGCAAGGAAGTTTTCATGCCGCTCGACTTCATCATCGGCGGCCCGGCGATGGCCGGGCAGGGCTGGCGCATGCTGATGGAGTGCCTGGCGGCCGGGCGTTCGATCTCGCTGCCCTCGTCGAACACCGGCATGGCGCAGATGACGGCGCGTGCCGTCGGCGGTTACGCCCGTGTCCGTTCGCAGTTCAAGATGGCGGTCGGGAAGTTCGAGGGCGTCGAGGAAGCGCTGACCCGCATCGGTGCCTACACCTACATGATGGACGCGGTGCGCAAGATGACCGCCGGCGCCGTCGATCTCGGCGAGAAGCCGTCGGTGGTTTCGGCGATCGCCAAGTACCACGTCACCGAACGTGCCCGCGTCGTCGTCAATGACGGCATGGACGTCATCGGCGGCAAGGGCATCTGCCTTGGCCCGTCGAACTTCCTCGGCCGCGCCTACCAGCAGATTCCGGTGGCGATCACCGTCGAGGGCGCCAACATCCTGACCCGTTCGCTGATCATCTTCGGTCAGGGGGCGATCCGCTGCCATCCGTATTTGTTGCCGGAAATGCGCGCTGCGCAGAATCCGGACGTCCGTCAGGGGCTGGTCGATTTTGACCGGGCGCTGTTCGGCCACATCGGCTTCACCGTGAAGAACGGCTGGCGCGCTTTCCGCCAGGGCTTGACCGGCTCGCACTTCGTCACGGTCAACACCGACGTGGCGCCGGAAATGAAGCGCTACTACCAGCAACTGACGCGCTTCTCTGCGGCCTTTGCCTTCCTCTCCGATGTCTCGCTGCTGGTCCTCGGCGGCAGCGTCAAGCGCCGCGAAAAACTGTCGGCGCGCCTCGGCGACATCCTGGCGCAGATGTACCTGATCTCCTGCACGCTCAAGCGTTACGAGGCCGAAGGCCGCAAGAAGGAAGACGCGCCGCTCGCCCACTGGGCGATCTGGGACGCGATGTACAAGGCGCAGCAAGCCTTCGACGGCGTCATCGCCAACTTCCCGGTGCGCTTCATCGCCGCCGTGGTCAATCGCCTGATCTTCCCCTGGGGCCATCCCTATGTCGTGCCCTCCGACGAGGTCGGCCATCAGGTGGCGAAGGCGCTGATCGCGCCGTCGGCCACGCGTGACCGGCTGACCGCCGAGTGCTACCTGCCGTTGCAGGAAAACGAACCGGTCGGCGCCATCGAACTGGCACTGAAGGCAACGCTGGAAGCCGAGCAGATCGAGGCCAAGATCCGCGCTGCCGAAAAGGACGGCCGCTTCGACGGCAATCCGCAGGCCAATGTCCGCGACATCGCCATCGTCGCCTTCGAGGCGGGCGTCATCAACGCCGCCGAATACGAGGTGATGAAGCGACGCAACCACCTGCGCGACATCGTCGTCCGTGTCGATGACTTCCCCTTCGACTACGGCGTGGCCACGGCCAACAAGCCGGCTGACGACCGGATGGCGGCCTGATCATGGGCAAGACGATCTACGTGGTGGACGGCGCCCGCACGCCGTTCCTGAAAGCGCAGAAGGGCCTCGGGCCGTTCGCCGCCTCCGACCTGGCGACCCAGGCCGGCCGCGCCTTGCTGTTGCGTCAGCCCTTCCTGCCGTCCGATCTCGACGAGGTCATCCTCGGCTGCGCCGCACCGTCGCCGGACGAGACCAACATCGGCCGCATGGTTGCGCTGCGTCTCGGTTGCGGCAAGAAGGTGCCGGGCTGGACGGTGATGCGCAACTGCGCCTCCGGCATGCAGGCCATCGACTCGGCCATCGCCAACATCCAGTGCGGCCGTGCCAATCTGGTGCTGGCCGGCGGCGTCGATGCCCTGTCGCGGGCGCCGCTGCTTTATTCGGACACGATGGTGCGCTGGTTTGCCGGCATGATGGGCATGCGCACGGTCAACCAGAAAATCGGGCATTTTTTGAAACTGCGCCCGGCAGCGCTGCTGTCGCCGGTGATCGGCCTGATGAAGGGGCTGACCGATCCGGTCGTCGGCCTGTTGATGGGGCAGACGGCGGAAAACCTGGCCTGGAAGTTCGGCATCGACCGCAAGCAGATGGACGAATTCGCCGTGCGCAGCCATCAGCGCGCCATCGCCGCCCGCGATGCCGGCCATCTCGGCGAGATCGTGCCGCTGGTCGATGGCAACGGCAAGGTCTATGCCGAGGACGACGGCGTGCGCGCCGATGCGACGCTGGCCGGGATGGCCAAGCCGAGTCCGTTCTTCGACAAGAAATACGGCAACATCACCGCCGCCAACAGTTCGCAGATCACCGACGGCGCTGCCTGGCTGATCCTGGCCTCGGAAGAGGCCGTCGAGAAATGGGGCTTGCAGCCGCTCGGCAAGATCGTCGATAGCCAGTGGTCAGGACTCGAGCCGGAGCAGATGGGCCTCGGCCCGGTGCATGCCTCGACGCCGATCCTGCAGCGCCACGGTCTGCAGCTTTCGGACATCGACTACTGGGAACTCAACGAAGCCTTCGCCGCGCAGGTGCTCGGCTGCCAGGCGGCGTGGAACGACGAGGCCTACTGCCGCGAGCAGCTCGGTCTCGACGGCGCCCTGGGCAGCATTCCCGAGGATCGGCTCAACGTCGATGGCGGTGCGGTTTCGATCGGCCATCCGGTCGGCGCTTCGGGCGCGCGCATCGTCCTGCACCTGCTGCATGTGCTGCGCCGCAACCGTGCCCGGCGCGGTGTCGCGACCATCTGCATCGGCGGCGGCCTGGGTGGCGCGATGCTGGTCGAGGCCGGGAACTGAGATGCGCATCGGTATCGTCGTCGACTCGGCCTGCGATCTGCCGCGCGATTTCATCGACCGGCACGATGTCCAGGTGATGCCGATCACGCTGCGCATCGGCAGCCGGCTGGTCGAGGACCGGCGCGATCCGGCCGAGACGCAGGATTTCTACGTCCGTCATCTGGATCGCGGCAGCGACGATTACGCCGAGTCGATCCCCTATACGCCGGCGCAGATCGAGGAACTCTTCCTCGGCCGGCTGGTGCTCGACTACGACTACGTTTTCTGCCTGAGCATCACCGCCACCCGCAGCCCGATCTTCGATCACGCCATGCTTGCCTCGCGCAGCATCCTCGGCAAGTACCGGCAGATTCGCCGGCAGGCCGGCGTTCCCGAGCGTTTCGGGCTGGCCGTGCTGTCCACGCGCAACCTGTTCACCGGCCAGGCCGTACCGGTCGCCGAGGCGGTCCGGCTGATCGGCGCGGGCGGTACGCCGAGCGAGATCGGTGCCCGCCTGAAAAAGCTGATCGACGACACCCACACCTATCTGGTGCCGGCCAACCTCGACCACATCTACAAGCGGGCCTCGAAGAAGGGCGATACCAGCCTCGGCTGGAGCGCCTACACGCTCGGCACCTGGCTCGACCTGAAGCCGCTGCTGCATTGCCGCCAGGACGTGACGACCACGGTCGACAAGGTGCGCGGCTTCGAAACCGGCGCCGCCAACCTGTTCGAGCGTGCCGCCAAGCAGATCGAGCTCGGTCTCGACGCGCCCTGGCTGTGCATCAGTTACGGCGGCCCGCTCGAGCGGATCGGCATGTTGCCTGGCTACGACCGCCTGCTGCGCGTCGCGCTCAACCACGGCGTCGAGATCCTGTGTTCGCCGATGAGCAAGACGGCCGCGGTCAATGTCGGTCCCGGCGCGCTGTCGCTGGCGTTTTCCGCCGCCAGCCACCGGATTCAATGAAAGCGAGAGTGATGAATCAACAACTGCAACACTGGCAGGTTTCGATCGACAAGGACGGCGTCGCCGTCGCCGTGCTCGACCGCGCCGGCGAATCGACCAACGCGCTGTCGGCGGCGCTGATGGCCGAACTCGCGCAGATCCTCGACCAGTTCGACCTGTATCCGCCCAAGGGCCTGATCTTCCGTTCGGCCAAGCCGGCCGGTTTCATCGCCGGCGCCGACATCGGCGAATTTGCCCAGCTCGACACCCCGGAAAAGGGCAGGGCGCTGGTTGCGCGCGGCTGGGACCTGTTCAACCGGCTGGCGGCGGTCAAATACCCGACGCTGGCACTGGTCCGCGGTCACTGCCTGGGCGGTGGTCTCGAACTGGCGCTGGCCTGCCGCTACATCCTCGCGGTCGATGAGCCGGGCACCAAGCTGGCGCTGCCGGAAGTCATGCTCGGCATCTTCCCCGGCTGGGGAGGCATGCTGCGTCTGCCGCAGCGGGTCGGTCCGGCGGCGGCGCTCGACCTGATGCTCACCGGCAAGTCGCTCGACGCCAAGCGGGCGCGCAACCTGGGGCTGGCCGACGAATGCGTGCCGCCGCGCGTGATGGAAATGGCCGCGCACAAGCTGCTGCTGTCGAACCGTCCGCGCCGCCCGCTGCCCTTCGTGCAGAAGCTGCTGGCCGGCCCGCTGAAAGCGGTCGTCGCCAACGGCGCGCGCAAGCAGGTGGCCAAGAAGGCGCGTCCGGAACACTATCCGGCGCCGTACGCGATCATCGACCTGTGGCAGAAGCACGGCGGCAACGCGCTGGCGGCGCCGGCCGTTGTCGACCGCATCATCCAGTCACCGACGGCGAAGAACCTGCTGCGCGTCTTCCATCTGCAGGAACGCCTGAAGGGCTTCGGCAAGGACGGCGATTTCGTCGCGCAACACGTGCATGTCGTCGGTGCCGGCGTCATGGGCGGCGACATCGCCGCCTGGTGCGCGTTGCGCGGCCTGACGGTGACGCTGCAGGACCAGTCGGTCGAGCGCATCGCCCCGGCGATCAAGCGGGCGCATGCGCTGTTCAAGAAGAAGCTGCGCGATCCGCTGCGCGCCCGCGCCGCCTTCGACCGCCTGATTCCCGATCCGGCCGGCGCCGGCGCCGCCCGCGCCGATGTCGTCATCGAGGCGATTTTCGAGAACGTCGAGGCCAAGCACGTGCTGTTCCGCAGCCTCGAGCCGCGGCTGAAGCCGGGCGCCGTGCTTGCCACCAACACCTCCAGCCTGCGCCTGGAAGACCTGCGCACGGCGCTGGTCCGGCCGGAGCGCCTGGTCGGCATCCACTTCTTCAATCCGGTGGCGATGATGCCGCTGGTCGAGGTGGTCGAGGCCGCCGGTGCCGATCCGGCGATGGTTCGCGCCGCCTGCGCCTTCGTCAGGCAGATCGACAAGCTGCCGCTGCCGGTGAAGAGCGCGCCCGGCTTCCTGGTCAATGCGGTGCTTGCGCCCTACATGCTGGCGGCGATGCGCACGGTCGACGAGGGAATTTCGCCGGAAACGGTGGATGAAGCGATGCTCGCCTTCGGCATGCCGATGGGACCGATCGAGTTGATCGATACCGTCGGCCTCGACATTGCCATGGCCGCCGGCGAGCAACTGGCCGGCGGCGCCGAAGCACCGCGTTGCCTGCTCGCCCGGGTCGAGCGCCAGCAGCTGGGCAAGAAATCCGGCCAGGGCTTCTACGCCTGGCAGGACGGCAAGCCGGTCAAGGCCGCCGCTGCCGCGGTACCGCCCGGGCTGGCTGAAAAACTGGTCAAACCGCTGGTCGACCGTACCCAGGCGCTGGTGCGCGACGGCGTCATCGCCGATGCCGAGCTGGCCGATGCCGGCGTGATCTTCGGCACGGGGTTTGCCCCGTTCACCGGCGGGCCGCTGCGTCATGCGCAGCAAGGCGGTGCTTGAACCCGACGGCCGGCATCGCTTCCGGGAGGGAGGCCCGGGGCAGGGTGGCAGTCGCCGGAGGAGAGGATTATTGTTGCACCTTGATGCCGACGTCAGATCGGCAAAGACTTGGCCGGGAAACCGGGATGATCGTAGTCAAACGTTGTTGAGACAGGGCCGGTTCCACCGGTCAAACCACCAGGAGGAGATATAGGATGAGACAAAAAACAGGCGGTTCGTGCTTTCCCCGATTCCGGCGCAGCACCCTGGGCACGGCGGTCGCCATTGCCCTGACGGCCGGGGCCAGCCCGGTCATGGCCTTCGAGTTCGAGCACGGCGAGTTGACCGGCAGCTTCGACACGACGGTTTCGCTGGGCGCGCTGTGGCGCATGGAGAAGGCCGAGAAGTCGCTGATCAGCATCGCCAATGGCGGCACTTCGCGCGATCCGAACTCGGATGACGGCAACCTGCGTTACGGCCGCCACGACCTGGTGTCCACGACCCTCAAGGCGACCCACGACCTCGAGCTGAAGTACCACAACTTCGGCGCTTTCGTTCGCGGCTCGTATTTCTACGATCCGACCATCCGCAGCAAGGGCAGCCTCAACAGCGAAGCCAGCGACCAGCTCGGCTCCGATGCGGAAATCCTCGATGCCTACGTGCGCGGCACCTTCAAGGTCGGCGATCGCAATCTCAACCTGCGCCTGGGCAAGCAGGTCGTCAGCTGGGGCGAAAGCACCTTCATCCAGAACGGCATCAACATCCTCAATCCGGTCAATGTCAGCCGCCTGCGCGCTCCCGGCTCGGAGCTCAAGGAGGGCCTGATCCCGACGATGATGGCCTACGCCACGCAGGAGCTCACCGACAACCTGTCGGTTGAAGTCGCCCTGCTGACCCAGTGGAAGGAAACGAAGATCGATCCGGTGACGTCCTTCTTCAGCACCAACGACTTCGTCGCCGACGGCGGTAACCGCGCCTATACCGGCTTTGGCCGGCGCAACGACCTCAACGGCCTCGCCGGGATGTTCGGGGTGAACGCGAATGCCGCCGTCTGGGCGCCGCGCTCGAAGGACCGGGAGGCCCGTGACGATGGCCAGTACGGGATCGCCTTCCGTTACTTCGCCCCGGAACTGAACAACACCGAATTCGGTTTCTACCACGCCAACTATCACAGCCGCACCCCGTTCATTTCTGGCTATCGCGGCGGCGTCACCGTCGGCTCCAGCCCGGTCGTCGGCTGTACGGTGATTGACGTGCCGACCGCCGGTGTCGCCGGTGTCGCGGCCGGTTGCGCGGCGGCCGCCGGGCGTGCCGGCACCTATTTCGTCGAGTATCCGGAGGACATCAAGCTCTGGGGCGTCAGCTTCAATACCACCGGCCCGGCCGGCATCGCCCTGCAGGGGGAGTACTCCTATCGTCCGAACCAGCCGGTCCAGCTGCCCTCGGCCGATCTGCTGCTGGCTGCCGTCGGCCTGGGTAACCAGCTGACCAGCACCAATGCCGTGGCGGCATCTTCGGTCGCTTACGGTACGGAAATCAGCGGCTATCGGCGGGTCAGGATGCACCAGGTCCAGATGACCGGGACCAAGACCTTTGGGCCGACCTTCGGTGCCGAGCAACTGGTGGTCGTCGGCGAAGTTGGCTACACCCGCCTGGAGTTGCCGTCCGGCCTGAAGTTTGCCGCCCCCGGCTGCCATCTGCCGCAAGTCGGTTCGTCGACCTCGACCTCCAGCGGCAGCACCTCGGCCGGCTGCTTCGCCACCGAGAACTCCTGGGGCTACCGCCTGCTCGGCCGTCTCGATTATCCGAACGCGATCGGTTCGATCACCGTCTCGCCGCGCCTGGCCTTCTCGCACGACGTGAACGGACGCAGCGCCACCTTCAATGAAGGGGCCAAGGCGCTGACGCTGGGCTTCGGTTTCAATTACCGTCAGAATTGGCAGGCCGACATCGCCTACACCGCTTTCTTCGGCGGCAAGAAGATTTCCGGCACCGACCCCGGCGCCGTTCCGGGCGGCCAGGCAACGACCTACGCCAGCCACACCAACCCGCTGGTCGACCGCGATTTCCTCGCGATCAGCCTCAGCTATTCGTTCTGATTCAGCGCAGATACCAGGAGACAAGACCTCATGAAAAAAACACTATCCGTTCTCAGCGCCGCCATGGTCCTGGCTTTTGCCGGGAATGTCGCTCAGGCAGAGGTTTCGGCCGCCGAAGCCGGCAAGCTCGGCAAGAGCCTGACGCCGATGGGTGCCGAAGCCGGCGCCAATGCCGCCGGCACGATCCCGGCCTGGACCGGTGGCCTGACCAAGGCGCCGGCCGGCCATGTCGCCGGCGGTCACTATGCCGATCCGTTCGCTGCCGACAAGCCCTTGTTCAGCATCGACGCCAGCAATGCCGACAAGTACAAGGCGCAGTTGACCCCGGGCCAGCTGGCGATGCTCAAGAAGTATCCGACCTGGAAGATGAATGTCTATCCGACCCAGCGCAGCGCCACCTTCCCCAAGGCCAACCTCGACGAGACGATCGCCAATGCCACCCGCGCCAAGCTGGTCAGCGGTGGTGCCGGCGTCACCGGGACCACCGGCGGCGTTCCCTTCCCGATTCCCAAGGATGGTCTCGAGGCAATCTGGAATACGGTGATGCGCTACAAGGGCGACACCTACGCGATGAACTGGAGCCAGGCGGCGGTGACCCGCGACGGCGCCTACACGCCGGTGCGCTTCCAGTACGAGTACGACTTTTCCTACGGCAACCTGACCAAGCCGGAAAAGGATCGCGAGCCGAACAAGCTCGCCAACTTCCTGCAGACGGTGACCGCGCCGGCCCGTCTGGCCGGGCAGATACTGCTGGTGCATGAAACCGTCGACCAGTTGAAGGAGCCGCGTACTGCGTGGACCTACAACCCCGGCCAGCGCCGCGTCCGCCTGGCACCGAACGTCGCCTACGACAACCCCGGTACGGCTGCCGACGGCCTGCGCACCAATGATGATTTCGGCATGTTCAACGGGGCCACCGACCGTTACAACTGGAAGCTGCTCGGCAAGCAGGAACTGTTCGTTCCCTACAACTCCTACAAGCTCTCCGGCAACCAGCTGAAGATGGCCGACGTGCTGCGTCCGGGCCACGTCAATCCGGATCACGCCCGCTATGAGCTGCACCGCGTCTGGGTGGTCGAGGCGACCTTGAAGGAAGGCACCAGCCATGTCTACAAGAAGCGCACCTTCTACATCGATGAAGACAGCTGGATGATCATGGTTTCGGACAAGTACGACGCGCGTGGCGAACTGTGGCGGGTGTCGGAACAGCATGCCGTCAACTTCTACGACGTGCCGATGTTCTACGGCACCATCGAGGTTCACCATGACCTGCAGTCCGGTCGTTACCTGGCCATGGGCCTGCGTAACGAAGAGCCCAAGGTCTGGGAAAAGATCCAGCGTAGCGCGGCCGATTTCACGCCGGCCGGCCTGCGCGGCGTCGGCACGCGCTGAGCCTCGCCTGAACGGGAATGGCGGCACGAGACCGCCATTCCCGCGTGTCCACACCCGGGATTCACCATGAACAAATCGATCGGTTTGATTTTTGCCGTTTTCGTTGCGCTGTCCGTCGGCTACGCCTTCTCGGCCCGCAAGGGGCCGCCGTTGCCGGCCACCGAAATCAGTCTGAACAACGCCCTGCTGCTCGATGCGCAGCGCGCCGGCGCGCGCCTGGTCGCGGTTGGCGAGCGCGGTTACATCTTTGCCTCCGATGACGAGGGCAGCAGCTGGCAGCTCGTTGCTTCCGGCGTCAGCGCCACCCTGACCGGCGTCGCTTTTGCCGACGAGCGTCTCGGCATTGCCGTCGGCCACGATGCGACCATTCTCCGCAGCGAGGATGGCGGCCGCAGCTGGCAACAGGTATTCAGCGCCCCGGACCAGCTCCGGCCGCTGCTCGACGTGGCCTTCATCGATGCTGCTCGCGTTGTCGCGGTTGGTGCCTACGGGGCCTATTTCGAAAGTTTCGACGGCGGTCGGACCTGGGCCGAACGCCAGATCGTCGATGGCGACCGTCACTACAACGCGGTTGCCCGCCTGGCCGACGGAACCCTGATGATCGCCGGCGAGGCCGGGACGCTGTTGCGCTCGGCCGACCAGGGCGGCAACTGGGAAACCCTGCCGCCGGCCTACGCCGGTTCCTATTTCGGCATCCTGCCGCTGGTTCGCGGCGGCGTGCTGGTCTATGGCATGCGCGGCACCCTGCTGCGCAGTGACGACCGTGGCGACAGCTGGCAGACGGTGCCGGGCGGCGGCGCCGGTTCGCTGTTCGGCGGCGGCCAGACGGTCGATGGCGGCATTGTCCTGGTCGGTCAGAACGGCCTCGTTCTCGGCAGTCGCGATGGCGCTGCCAGCTTCGTTCGCCTGCCGGTCGCCGGCAGCCGTTTGTGGACGGCAGCGGCGGCCTTGCCGGTGGCCGGCGAAGCGATGATTTTCGGTGAAGGCGCATTCGAGCGGGTCAAACTCGCCTCCGGAGAAAAACAATGAAAACGAATTCCGTCGTCACCGCCATCGGCCAGATCCTGTTCGGCTGGCGGCGCAGCTTCCTTGCCCTGTTCGTGCTGATCTCGCTGGCGCTTACCTGGTCGGCGACGCAGTTGCGCGTCGATGCCGGGTTCCAGAAGATGATCCCGCTCAAGCATGAGTACATGCAGACCTTCACCGAGTACCAGAAGACTTTTGGCGGCGCCAATCGTGTGCTGCTGGCGCTGCGTATCGACGAGGGCGACATCTACACCCCGGCGTTCTTCGCCACGCTCAAGGCAGTGACCGACGAGGTCTTCTTCCTGCCTGGCGTCGAGCGGGCCTCGGTAACCTCGCTGTTCACCCCCAACGTCCGCTTCATCGAGGTGGTCGAGGATGGCTTTGCCGGCGGCAACGTGATTCCTGCCGACTTCGCCGGTACCCCGGAAGACCTGGAGGAAGTGCGCGCCAACGTGCTCAAGTCGGGGCGCGTCGGCCGTCTGGTGTCGAACGATTTCAAGGGGGCGCTGGTCAGCGCCGAACTGCTCGAGGTCGATCCGTCGACCGGGGCGCGCCTCGATTACGCGGCGGTTGCCGGCAAGCTCGAGGAGATCCGCAGTCGCCACCAGAAGGATGGCGTCACCGTACACATCATCGGTTTCGCCAAGGCGGTCGGCGACATCACCGAGGGCGCGCGCGCCGTCCTGATCTTCTTCGTCGTCGCCTTCGCGATCACCGCCGTGCTCCTCTACCTGTACTCGGGATCGGCCAAGCTGACCGCAGTCGCGCTGGTCTGCGCGATGATCCCGGTGGTCTGGCTGCTCGGCCTGTTGCCGCTGCTCGGTTTCGGCATCGATCCGATGTCCATCCTGGTGCCATTCCTGATCTTCTCGATCGGCGTCAGTCACGCAGTGCAGATGACCAATGCCTGGCAACTCGAGGTGGTCGGCGGCGCCGACGGCCTCACCGCTGCCCACAAGTCCTTCCTCAAGCTGTTCATGCCGGGGGCGATGGCCCTGCTGGCCAACGCGCTCGGTTTCATGGTCATCCTCTACATCGAGATCGACATGGTCCGCGAACTGGCGATCACCGCCAGCCTCGGCGTCGCGCTGATGATCGTGACCAACAAGATGCTGCTCACCATCCTGCTCTCGTGGATGGACCTGTCGCCGGCCGAGCGACTGCGTTCGGCCGGGCGCAAGCACAGCGGCGACTGGCTGTGGGTCTGGCTCAAGCGTGCCGCCGCGCCGAAACCGGCGCTGGCGATCCTGGTGGCGGCTGCCGTCCTGCTGGCGATCGGCACCTGGCAATCGCGCGACCTGCGTACCGGCGATCTCGGCAAGGGCATTCCCGAGTTGCACGACGACTCGCGCTACAACAAGGACACGGCGGCGATCGTCGACAGCTTCTCGATCGGTGTCGACGTGTTGTCGGTGATCGCCCAGTCGCGCAACGTCAATGGCGCCTGTACCGACTTCACGATCATGGATACGCTCGACCGCTTCGAGTCCACAATGCGCAACGTCCATGGCGTGCAGGGCGTGCTCTCGCTGCCGGGCATGGCGAAAACCGTCAACGCTGGCTGGAACGAAGGCAATCCGCGCTGGCGCGTGCTCTCGCGCGATCCAAGCATCCTCGCCCAGTCGGTGACGCCGATCGATACCGGCAGCGGCCTGCTCGACACCGATTGCAACGCGATGCAGATCATGATCTTCACCCGCGATCACCAGGGCACGACGATCGCCCACGTGGTCGAGGAAGTGAAGAAGTTCATCGCCGCCAATCCGTCGGAGAACCTCGAACTGAAGCTGGCTTCCGGCAACGTCGGGGTGATGGTGGCGACCAACGAGGCGGTCGATGCCGCCGAAGTGACGATGCTGCTGCTGTTGTTCGGGTCGATCGGCCTGCTCTGCCTGATCGAGTTCCGCTCGTGGCGGGCGACGCTGTGCATCATCCTGCCGCTGGCCATCGTCGCCGTGCTGTGCAATGCGCTGATGGCGATCCTCGGCATCGGCCTCAAGGTCTCGACGCTGCCGGTGATCGCCCTTGGCGTCGGCGTCGGCGTCGACTACGGCATCTACCTCTACGAGCGCATGGCGCACGAACTGCACAAGGGCGTCAGCCTGCCGGCAGCCTTCCTCGAGGCCTTGCGCCAGCGCGGCACGGCGATCGGCTTCACGGCGGCAACGATGGCCATCGGCGTCGGCACCTGGGCCTTCTCGGCGCTCAAGTTCCAGGCCGACATGGGCATCCTGCTCGCCTTCATGTTCGTGGTGAACATGGCCGGTGCGATCCTGCTGCTGCCGGCGCTCGCCGCCTTCCTCATCAAGCGGCCGGCGCACCCGGCCGGGAAGGCCGCCGGCCACTGAAAAAAGCCCCGAAATAGCGGTTGACCGCAAGTCCGCACTGTTTATAATTCAAACGTTCGTTTTATTTCTGAGCGAAGTCGAAATACAACATGAAAGGAGACAAGCTTGAACAAGCTGATCGTTAAGAAAGCCGCGGTACTGGGCGCCGGCGTGATGGGCGCGCAGATCGCCGCGCATCTCGCCAATGCCGGCGTGCCGGTCGTGCTGTTCGACCTGCCGGCCAAGGAGGGCGACAAGAACGGCATCGTCAGGAAGGCCCTCGACGGCCTCAAGAAGCTCGACCCGGCGCCGCTGGCGAGCAAGGCCAAACTGAAGTTCATCGATGCCGCCAACTACGACGAGCACCTGCCGCTGCTCGCCGGTTGCGACCTGATCATCGAAGCCATCGCCGAGCGCATGGACTGGAAGAACGACCTCTACGCGAAAATTGCCCCGCATCTGTCGTCGACCGCCATCGTCGCTTCCAATACCTCGGGCCTGTCGATGAACGCGCTGGCCCAGGGCCTGCCGGAAGCGATCCGGCCGCGCTTCTGCGGCATCCACTTCTTCAATCCGCCGCGCTACATGCACCTGGTCGAGATCATCGGCACGCAAAGCACCGATGCCGCCACGCTCGACGCGCTGGAAACCTGGCTGACCTCGCGCCTGGGCAAGGGCGTGATCCGCGCCCTCGACACGCCGAATTTCGTCGCCAACCGCATCGGCGTCTTCTCGATCCTTGCCGTGATGCACCACACCCAGGCTTTCGGCCTCGGCTTCGACACGGTCGACGCCCTCACCGGGCCGAAAATCGGTCGTCCGAAGAGCGCCACCTATCGCACCGCCGACGTCGTCGGCCTTGACACCCTGGCGCATGTCGTCAAGACGATGCAGGACACGCTGCCCGACGATCCCTGGCATGCTTACTTCACGGCACCGCTGTGGCTGAAGGCGCTGATCGAGAAGGGCGCGCTCGGCCAGAAGACCCGTTGCGGCATCTTCCGCAAGCAGGGCCGGGAAATCCAGGTGCTCGACCTGGCCGCCCAGGACTATCGCACCTCGGCCGGGGAAGTCGCCGAGGAAGTCGCGGCGATCCTGAAAATCCGCCATCCGGCCGAGAAGTTCGCCGCGCTGCGTGCCAGCGCCCATCCGCAGGCGCAGTTCCTGTGGGCGATCTTCCGCGATGTCTTCCACTATTGCGCGGTCCAGCTCGAGAACGTCGCCGACAACGCCCGCGATCTCGATTTCGCGATGCGCTGGGGCTTCGGCTGGGCGCAGGGGCCGTTCGAGACCTGGCAGGCCGCCGGCTGGCGCGAGATCGCCCAGGCGGTTGCCGCCGACATCGCCGCCGGCAAGAGCATGGCCAGCGTGCCGCTGCCCGCCTGGGTCGGCGAAGCCGACCGCGAAGGCGTGCATACGCCGGCCGGGTCGTGGTCGGCGCGCGGCCAGCGCTACGTCGGCCGCTCGCAGCTGCCGGTCTACCAGCGCCAGCTGTTCCCGGAAAGCGTGCTCGGCGACGGTGCCGTGCGCCCCGAACAGTCCGGCGAGACGCTCTACGAGAATGACGGCGTCCGCCTCTGGCGCCTGCCGACGGTCGACGCCGGGATCGGCATCATTTCGATCAAGTCGAAGATGCACACGATCGGCGACGAAGTCCTCGAAGGCGTGATCCACGCGGTCGGTCAGGCCGAATCCTCGCTCGACGGCGTCGTCGTCTGGCACGAGGCGCCGTTTGCCGTCGGCGCCAACCTGGCGCAGGTCACCGAGGCGATCGCCGCCGGCCAGTTCAACCTGCTCGAACGTACCGTCGAGAAGTTCCAGCGTGCCTCGCAGACGCTGAAGTACGCGCAGGTGCCGGTCGTCGCGGCAGTGCAGGGCATGGCCCTGGGCGGCGGCTGCGAGTTCGTCATGCATGCCGGCAAGCGCGTGCTGGCGCTGGAAAGCTATATCGGCCTGGTCGAAGCCGGTGTCGGCCTGATTCCGGCCGGCGGCGGCTGCAAGGAGTTCGCCGTGCGCGCCGCCGAGTGGGCTGCCCAGTCTGCGACGCCCGGCGAGGTCTTCAACTTCCTGCAGCCGGTGTTCCAGACCATCGCCATGGCCAAGGTCGCCAAGAGCGCCGAGGAAGCCATCGAGTTCGGTTTCGCCAAGCCTTCCGACACCATCCTGTTCAACGCCAACGAACTGCTCTGGGTGGCGATCCGCGAAGCCCGGGCCATGGCCGACGCCGGCTACGCGCCGCCGCCGCTGGCGCGGGCGATCCCGGTCGCCGGCCGGACCGGCATCGCGACCTTCGAGATGATGCTGGTCAACATGAAGGAAGGCGGGATGATCTCGGCCCACGACTACAAGGTCGCCAAGTCGGCAGCGATCGCCCTGTGCGGTGGCGAAGTCGAGGGCGGCAGCCTGGTCGACGAGGAATGGCTGATCACCGTCGAGCGCCGGCTGTTCGTCGAACTGCTGAAGGACCCCATGACCCAGGCCCGGATCAAGCACATGCTCGATACCGGCAAACCGCTGCGCAACTAAGCGGGCCAAGGAGACAAAGAGAAATGAGCAAACAGATTCAAGACGCCTACATCGTTGCCGCCACCCGCCTGCCGGTTGCCAAGAAGAACGGCGCGTTCAAGCACGTGCGCCCGGACGACATGCTGGCCCACGCCATCCGCTCGGTCGTCGTGCAGGTGCCGGGCATCGATCCGGCGCGCATCGGCGACGTGATCGTCGGCTGCGCCATGCCGGAAGCCGAGCAGGGCATGAACGTCGCCCGCATCGGCGCGCTGCTGGCCGGCCTGCCGATCACCGTCCCGGGGCTGACGATCAACCGCTTCTGCTCGTCCGGCGTGCAGGCGGTGGCCGACGCCGCCAACCAGATCCGCCTCGGCCTGGCCGACGTGATGATCGCCGCCGGCACCGAGTCGATGACCATCATGCCGCAGATGATGGGCAACAAGATGGCGATGAACCCGGCCATCTTCACCGACGAGCACGTCGCCATCGCCTACGGCATGGGCCTGACCGCCGAGAAGGTCGCGCAGCAGTGGCAGATCAGCCGCGACGACCAGGACGCCTTCGCCGTCGCCTCGCACCAGAAGGCCTGCGCGGCCATCGCCGCCGGCCACTTCCGCGCCGAGATCTCGCCCTACACGGTGCGCGAGCAGTTGCCCGACCTGAGTAGCGGCCAGGTCCGCGTGCGCGAGCGTGTCGTCGAGAACGACGAAGGCCCGCGCCCGGATTCCAGCCTGGAGCGCCTGGCCAAGCTGAAGCCGGTGTTCAACGTGCGCGGTTCGGTCACCGCCGGCAACTCGTCGCAGATGTCGGACGGCGCCGGCGCGGTGATGCTGGTCTCGGAAAAGGTGCTCAAGGAACACAACCTGACGCCGCTCGCCCGCTTCGCCGGCTACGCCGTCGGCGGTGTCGCCCCGGAAATCATGGGCATCGGCCCGATCGCGGCGATTCCGCGCGTGCTGGCGCAGGTCGGCATCAAGCAGGACGACCTCGACTGGATCGAGCTCAACGAAGCCTTCGCCGCGCAGTCGCTGGCGGTGATGCGCGAGCTCGGCATCGATCCGGCCAAGGTCAATCCGCTCGGTGGCGCCATCGCCCTCGGCCACCCGCTCGGCGCCACCGGCGCCATCCGCACGGCGACCGTGGTGCATGGCCTGCAGCGCACCGGCGGCAAGTACGGCATGGTGACCATGTGCATCGGCACCGGCATGGGCGCCGCCGGCATTTTCGAGCGGATCTGACGGTCGACCGTGAGCGAACGGCAAAAACCATGAAACCCGCCTGGCTCAAGAAACTCTCGCCGGCCTGGCGGGCCCGCATGGTCCGCCTCGGTTTCAACTTCCATCCGGCCTTCCGCGGCACTGGCGGGCGGGTCGTGCATGTGGCGCGCGACCTGCGCCACATCCGCGTCGCCCTCCCGCTGTCGTGGAAGACCCGCAACATCGTCGGCTCGCTGTACGGCGGCTCGCTTTTCGCGATCACCGACGGCGCCCACCCGATGATGCTGATGGCGGCGCTCGGCGACGATTACATCGTCTGGGACAAGGCGGCCAGCATCCGCTACCGCAAGCCCGGCTACACCACGCTGTACGCCGACTTCGTGCTGGCCGACGAGGAAGTGCTGGCGATCCGCCACGCCCTGATCGAACATCCCGAACTCGAACGGACCTACACCGTCGAACTCAAGGACGGGCAGGGGACGGTGCACACGGTCGTCGAACGGACCGTTTATATCGCGGAAAAGAACCACTACCGCAACAAGAGCGGAGGAGACAAGAATGGAAAGAATCTGGCTGAATAGCTACCCCGCAGGGGTTCCGCACGACATCGACATCGAGCACATCCCGTCGCTGGTGGCCTTGTTCGACGACGCCTGCGCCAAGTTCGCCGACCAGGTCGCCTACATCAGCATGGGCAAGGAAATGACCTACCGCGAGCTCGACGAGGAGGCGCGCGCCTTCGCCGGCTGGCTGCAGTCGATCGGCATGCAGAAGGGCGAGCGCGTCGCGCTGATGATGCCCAACCTGCTGCAATACCCGGTGGCGCTGTTCGGCACGCTGCGCGCCGGCTGCGTCGTGGTCAATTGCAACCCGTTGTACACGCCGCGCGAACTCGAGCACCAGCTCAAGGATTCCGGCGCCACGGCGATCGTCATCGTCGAGAATTTCGCCCATACCCTCGAGCAGGTGATCGCGCACACGCCGCTGCGCCACGTCGTGGTCACGCCGATGGGCGAACTGCTCGGGCTCAAGGGGTTGCTCGTCAACTTCGTCGTGCGCCGGGTCAAGAAGCTGGTGCCGGCCTGGCAGCTGCCGGGCTCGATCAACTTCAAGACGACCCTGGCCGCCGGGCGCAGCCACGGCTACCAGCCGGTGCCGCTGGCGCGCGAGGACATCGCCTTCCTGCAATACACCGGCGGCACCACCGGCGTCTCCAAGGGGGCGATGCTGACGCACGCCAACATCGCCTCGAACGTGACCCAGGCCTACAACTGGATCCGCCCGGTGGTGCATGAAGGCCAGGAATTCATCATCACCGCCTTGCCGCTGTATCACATCTTCGCGCTGACCGCGAACTGCCTGACCTTCCTGATGATCGGCGCGCGCAACCTGCTGATCGCCAACCCGCGCGACATTCCCAACTTCGTCAAGGAATGGGGCAAGTACCCGGTGACCGTGGTCACCGGCGTCAACACGCTGTTCAACGCGCTGCTCAACAACCCGGATTTCGCCAAACTCGACTTTTCGACGATGAACGTCACGCTTGGCGGCGGCATGGCCGTCCAGGCACCGGTCGCCGACCGCTGGCGGCAGGTGGTCGGGGTGCCGCTGCTGCAGGCTTATGGCCTGACCGAAACCAGCCCGGCGGCGACCATCAATCCGCTCGACATGCATGAGTTCAACGGTGCCATCGGCCTGCCGATCTCGTCCACCGAGGTCTCGGTGCGCGACGACAGCGGCTGCGAAGTGCCGGTCAACCAGGTCGGCGAGATCTGCATCCGTGGCCCGCAGGTGATGAAGGGCTACTGGAACCGCCCCGACGAGACCGCCAACGTCTTCCATGCCGACGGTTTCCTGCGCACCGGCGACATCGGCTACATCGACCAGAAAGGCTTCGTTTTCCTGGTCGACCGCAAGAAGGACATGATCCTGGTCTCCGGTTTCAACGTCTATCCGAACGAAGTCGAGGAGGCGGTCGCCATGCACCCGGGGATCGTCGACGTCGCCGCCATCGGCGTCCCCGACGAGCACTCCGGCGAGGCGGTGAAGATCTTCGTCGTGCGCAAGGACCCGCGGGTCACCGAGCGCGAACTGATCGAGCACTGCCGCACCGTGCTCACCGGCTACAAGATTCCCAAGCACGTCGAATTCCGCGACGACCTGCCGCGTACCAACGTCGGCAAGATCCTCCGCCGCGCCCTCAAGGAAGGAGCATAAGTTGGCCATTCCCGCATCCCTGAACAGGAACCTCGCGCTGCCGGTGATCTGCGCGCCGATGTTCATCATCTCCAACCCGGACCTGGTGATCGCCCAGTGCAAGAGCGGCGTCATCGGCTCCTTCCCGGCGCTCAACGCCCGCCCGGAAGCGCTGCTCGACGACTGGCTGCTGCGCATCAAGCGCGAGCTGGCCAACGATCCGCAAGCAGCGCCGTTCGCGGTCAACCAGATCATCCATCCGTCGAACACCCGCCTCGAACACGACATGGCGCTGTGCGTGAAGCATGAAGTGCCGCTGATCATCACCAGCCTGTCGGCGCCGACGCAGATCGTGCCGCATGTGCATGCCTACGGCGGCCAGGTCTTCCACGACGTGATCAGCGTGCGCCACGCCGAGAAGGCGCTGGAAGCCGGCGTCGACGGCCTGATCCTGGTCTGCGCCGGGGCCGGCGGCCATGCCGGCACCCTGAGCCCGTTCGCGCTGGTCGGCGAGATCCGCAAGTTCTACGACGGCCCGATCGCGCTCTCGGGGTCGATCACCAACGGCCAGTCGGTGCTTGCCGCGCAGGCGATGGGCGCCGATTTCGCCTACATCGGCACGCGCTTCATCGCCACCACCGAGGCCAATGCGGTCGACGCCTACAAGCAGGCGATTCTCGACTCGGCGGCCAAGGACGTGGTGTACACGCCTTACTTCACCGGTGTCCATGGCAACTACCTGAAGAAAAGCATCGTCGCCGCCGGCCTCGACCCGGACAACCTGCCCGACAAGGACAAGACGGCGATGAACTTCGGCGCCGCCGCGGCGGCCGGAGCCAAGGCCTGGAAGGACATCTGGGGGGCCGGCCAGGGCGTCGGCACGATCGACGCCGTGCGCCCGACCGCCGAGGTCGTGGCCACGATGCAACAGGAATACCGGCGCGCCAAGGCGGTGCTGGCCAGCAATCCGTTCTGATTCAAGACCTAAAACCAGGAGACAAGCAATGAGCGACTACCGCGCACCGATCAAGGACATGCGTTTCGTCATGGACGAAATTGCCGGCTTCAACGAACTGAGCAGCCTGCCCGGCTTCGAGGAGGCGACGCCCGATCTCGCCGACGCGATCCTCGAGGAAGCCGCCAAATTCGCCTGCGAAGTCATCGGCCCGCTCAACCGCATCGGCGACCAGCAGGGCTGCCAGCTGACGCCGGCCGGCGTGACCACGCCGCCGGGCTGGAAGGAAGCCTACGCCCAGTACCGCGAGGCCGGCTGGAACGGCATCACGCTGCCGGCCGAGTTCGGCGGCCAGGGACTGCCGAACACGCTCGGCATCGCCGCCAAGGAAATGCTCTGTTCGGCGAACATGTCGTTCAGCCTCGGCCCCTTGCTCACCACCGGCGCCGTCGAGGCGCTGCTGACCTGTGCCAGCGAGGAGCTGAAGGCGGTCTTCCTCGACAAGATGGTGTCCGGCGAATGGACCGGTACGATGAACCTGACCGAGCCGCACGCCGGTTCCGACCTCGCCCTGATCCGCTCGCGTGCCGAGCCGCAGGCCGACGGCAGCTACAAGGTGTTCGGCCAGAAGATCTTCATCACCTACGGCGACCACGACATGACCGAGAACATCGTGCATCTCGTGCTCGCCCGGCTGCCGGACGCCCCGGCCGGGGTCAAGGGCATCTCGATGTTCCTGGTGCCGAAGTTCATGGTCAATGGCGACGGCTCGCTCGGCGCCCGCAACGATGCCTACTGCGTCTCGCTCGAGCACAAGCTCGGCATCCACGCCAGCCCGACCTGCGTCATGGCCTACGGCGACAACGGCGGTGCCGTCGGCTACCTGCTCGGCGAACCGAATCGCGGCCTCGAGTACATGTTCATCATGATGAACGAGGCCCGCCTCGGCGTCGGCCTGCAGGGCGTCGCCATCGGCGAGCGCGCCTACCAGCAGGCGCTCGGCTATGCCCGCGAGCGCAAGCAGGGGCGCGACGCGCTGACCGGCGAGGCGCTGGTGACCATCGACAAGCACCCGGACATCCGGCGCATGCTGATGCTGATGAAATCCCGCGTCGAAGCCGCCCGCGCGCTGACCTACTACACCTCCGGCCTGCTCGACCGCGCCCATCACTTGGCCGACGCCGAAGCGCGCAAGCAGGCGCTGTGGCTGGCTGAGTTCATGATCCCGATCGTCAAGGGCGGCGGCACCGAGATGGGCATCGAGGTGACCTCGCTCGGCATCCAGATCTACGGCGGCATGGGCTTCATCGAGGAAACCGGGGCCGCCCAGCACTGGCGCGACTCGCGGATCACCACGATCTACGAGGGCACCACCGGCATCCAGGCCAACGACCTGCTGTTCCGCAAGCTGATGCGCGACCAGGGTGCCACCGCGAAGATCGTCTTCGGCGAAGTCTACGCCACGGTCAAGGCGCTGACCGCCAGCGGCAAGCCCGAACTCGCCGCCATCGCCCAGAAGCTCGGCGTCGCCCTGAAGATGTGGACCGACGCCACCGAATGGCTGGCGGCCAATGCCAAGACCGGCCTCGGCGGCGTGTTGACCGCGGCCGTGCCTTACCTCAACCTGGCCGTCGTCGTCTGCAACGGCTGGATGATGGCCAAGGCCGCGCTGGCCGCCGTCGCCCATCTCGACAAGGGCGAGGGCGATCTGCCGTTTTACCGCGCCAAGCTCGCCAGCGCCCGCTTCTACGCCGACCAGATGCTGCCGCAGGCGATTGCCTGCGCCGAGACGGTCAAGGCCGGCGACGCGGCCATTGCCGGACTCGGCAGCGAACTGTTCGACGCCTGACGCGGCGGACGATCTCCATTCCTTGCACTTCACCCCCGCTGGCCGGGGGTTCTTTTTTTCGGAGTCCGCGATGAACTTTCCCGAACTGGGCGCGATCCGCCTGCGCCTCGACGACGGCGTGCTCGAAGCCAGCCTCGACCGTGCCGACAAATCCAACGCCCTCGACGACGCGCTCTGGCAGGAACTGCGCCGCCTCTTCGAGTGGGCCGACGCAACGCCGGCGGTGCGCGTCGTCATCCTCGCCGGTGCCGGTCGCCATTTCTGCGCCGGCATCGACCTCGCCATGCTCGGCGGCGTCATGGCGCGGATTGCCGCCGCCGACGAGGCGCGCAGCCGGGAAGCGCTGCGCCGGCTGATCCGCGACCTGCAGGACTGCCTCAACGCCATCGAGCGCTGCCGCAAGCCGGTGCTGGCGGCGATCCAGGGCGCCTGCCTGGGCGGCGGCCTCGACCTGGCCTGCTGCTGCGACATCCGCTACGCCAGCGCCGACGCCCGCTTCTCGGTGCGCGAGATCGACATCGGCATGGTCGCCGACGTCGGCACGCTGCAGCGCCTGCCCGGGCTGATTCCGCCCGGCCTGGCCCGCGAGCTGGCCTACACCGGCCGCGAACTGGACGCCGCCGAAGCGCTGCGCCACGGCTTCGTCAATGCCGTCTGGGACGACGCCGGGCAACTGCTCGACGGCGTCCGCGCCGTGGCCCGCACGATCGCCGGCAAGTCGCCGCTGGCGGTGCGCGGCAGCAAGGAAATCCTCAACTACAGCCGCGACCATTCGGTCGCCGACGGGCTCGACTACGTCGCCACCTGGAACGCCGCGATGCTGCTCTCGGCCGACCTGCGCGAAGCTGCCAGCGCCGCCCGCGAGCGGCGCGCGCCAAGCTTCGCCGACTGAGCGGCGCTGACGGTCGACGTCACAAAAAGGCCAAAAACCGCCGGGCCGTCCCTGCTATGCTGGACGGCCCATGGCAGCAGCAAAGGAAGCCCGATGGCAATCGGCTGGATGACGATACTCTCCAACGTACCCTGGTCCGATGTGATCAAGAACGCCCCGGCGGTCGCCGAAGGCGCCCGCAAGCTCTGGAAAAAGGCCGGCAGCAAGGCGTCGACCGTCAGCGACGATGCCCCGGCCGACAGCCTGGCCGCGCTGCAAGGCCAGGTCGCCGAACTGCGCGCGCAGATGCTCGCCGCCGGCGAAGTGATCCAGTCGCTCGCCGAACAGAACGCGCAGCTGATCGCCCGCGTCGAGAAGACCCGTCGCCGCCTGCTGCTGCTCGCCCTGGCCAACCTCGCCATCGGCGCCCTCGCGCTGGCCGCCTGGCTGCGCTGAAACCTCACCGGAGACCGACCATGACCAAGGCCTACGCCGCCCAGGACGCCAGCAGCCCGCTGGCCCCCTTCGCCTTCGAAACGCGCCCGCTCGGCGCCGACGACATTGCGCTCGACATCCTCTACTGCGGGGTCTGCCATTCCGACCTGCACACCGCCCGCAACGAATGGCGCAACACCCTCTATCCCTGCGTCCCCGGCCACGAGATCGTCGGCCGCGTGCGCGCCGTCGGCAGTGCGGTCAGCGCCTTCAAGCCCGGCGACCTCGCCGGCGTCGGCTGCATGGTCGATAGCTGCGGCCATTGCCCGGCCTGCGCCGAAGGCGAGGAGCAGTACTGCGGCGAAGGCTTCACCGGCACCTACAACGGGCCGGCGCGCCCGGACGGCGGCAACACCTACGGCGGCTACGCGCAGGCCATCGTCGTCCGCGCCGCCTTCGCCCTGCACATCCGGCACCCGGAAAAGGACCTCGCCGCGGTCGCGCCGCTGCTCTGCGCCGGCATCACCACCTACTCGCCGCTGCGCCACTGGCAGGTCGGGCCGGGCAGCCGTGTCGGCATCGTCGGCCTCGGCGGCCTCGGCCACATGGGCGTCAAGATCGCCAAGGCGATGGGCGCGCGGGTGACGCTGTTCACCACCTCGGCCGGCAAGGTCGCCGACGGCCTGCGCCTGGGCGCCGACGAAGTCTGCATCTCGACCGACCGCGAGCAGATGGCCCGGCTCGCCGGCAGCCTCGACTTCATCCTCAACACCGTCGCCGCGCCGCACAAGCTCGACAACTACCTGCGCCTGCTCCGCCGCGACGGCACGATGACGCTGGTCGGCATCCCCGCCGAACCGCACCCGTCGCCCTCGGTCGGCAGCCTGATCATGGGCCGCCGCCAGCTCGCCGGCTCGCTCATCGGCGGCATCCGCGAAACCCAGGAAATGCTCGATTTCTGCGCCGAGCGCGGGATCGTCTCCGACATCGAGATGATCCGCATGGACCAGATCAACGACGCCTACGAGCGAATGCTGAAAAACGACGTCAAGTACCGCTTCGTCATCGACATGGCCAGCCTGGCCTGAGCCTCTGGAAAATCCCCGGATTTTGCGGTCGACCGTGAAATCCGGGCAAAAACGGCGCTGCGCGTCACGGCTTGGCTAGCGGGGCAAGCGGCAGCAGGCATCGATGGCTCTCCAGCCTTTGTTGCGGGGCGGAAATCTTGTCGAGACAGCGGGTTGCGGCAAGGATCTGGCGCAACCGGCGTTCGCTCAGACGTAACTCGCAGCTTCTCGCGTGGGCTGCCGGCCAGCTTCCGCCGGCACCGCTCAGGGCGCCAATCAGCTGGCATTCGGCGAGGCGGTAATCAAGCCAGGCAGCCTGTTGGCTGCCCAGCGCAGTTTGTAAGCTTTCAGTATCGTCAGCGGTCGTTGCCAGTTTTTTGATCAGGGCCCTGTGAGCCTTTGCCAGCCTGGGCTCCAGCGTCTCGCTTTGGCGCTTTGCGAGCAATCCTGTGTACATGGCACTGTCTGTTGGCCAGCATTCCGGACGATCCGTGCACTCGACGGCGCTGGCGAGTGTCGAAGCAAAGAAAATGGTGCCGAACAGCCAGTGGCATTGTCGAGGATTCGTCATTGTCGGGTCAGGAAGCCGATGAAAATGAAAAACAGGAAGGGTGCCAGGGCTAGTGCGGCGATCAGCAAGGCGCCTGTGTTGCGACCAACAGGCACTTGGGCGACCTCATTGGGCCGCCTCGTTCTGACAGTCCCGGTGCGCCGCACTTCTTTCTGCGGCGACTTGTTCGGCGCGCGAGTGCCAGACCACGCCGAAGAGCAGGCCCGCGAAGAAAAGTGTTACGCAATAGCCCGCCGTGAATGCCTCGAACGATTGAGACAATGCATACGCAATAACACCAGCAGAAAGCGAGCCGGCGATGATGCGCCAAACAACTAGGGCGGACAGCAGTGTCAGAATCTCTTCCATTGCCTTCTAGTGTTTGAATTTACCGGCCTGCGCGGCTTTTCGCGCAGGATCCGGTGGGATGATGAGTTAAAACTCTTCACTGCGAAACGCGATGATCCGTAAACTCATAGTCGGCCATGCAGTCAGCCGATGGGTCACGCTTGACGTTTGATAGCTTTACCGAGTTCTCGTCAATAAACGTGTAGATATAAATGTCAGGGGTTGGGACGCCATCAGTAAGCAGTGACAGTTTCCCGTCTTTAACTTCCCAGCGCCCCTTCTCCTTCCCAAGTATCTGCTTCTTGCCAGGATCCCCGTAGAACGTGATTTCAAATTTTCCATCTGCTGTTCTAGCCATCTTCCATGCCATAAACGAGCACTTTCCCTCTTGGTCTCTTTGCCCCTGCCAATTCCCGATAAGGCGAGTATCAGTAGGCTCGGCGAAAGCAAAAAACGAAGCTGAAAGAAGAAAGGCTGCGAAAAGCGATGTCCGGATTTTGAGACCCATGTGTCCTCCTAAGGATTGTTGAGAGTTCTAACGACGTAACCGATCTGCGCGGTTTTTCGCGCAGGTCCGGTGGATTGGGGTGTTAGAAGGCTTGGTCGCATTTGGCTAAGTTACTCTTGCTCTACTCGACGAGAGATAGTGATGAGGCCTCGCGCATCAAGTTCGGTGCACTCTTTCCACATTCTGTTACTCACCACCGATTCACGGCCAAGTAACGGAACTGGGCCAGCCCCTTGAACGCTTATTACGCCAATAAGGGCTACTCTCTTTTCGTCATAACCCGAGACATAGAAAAACTTTCGCTCATTTTCTTTTAATGTGACTTCTAGCGGCTCTGCAGCCTCCCCATTGCTAAACAGACCGCCCGATCTAGTTATGAATCGGTACTCACCCGGGGGCAATGGCAATGCAACATAAGTTTCAGGTGGCAATTTAGCGAGCCGCTTCCTATTCGCTTCAATTGCTAGCTGCCCACTATCGTGAGGCGAGCGAAGGAAATAAATGAGCGACTCTCCCGTTCTAGGCTGCTGCAGAACAACGGAATTTGGGTGTGGGTAATCTACAGCACAGCCAGAAATAGCCACGGACAGGCAGACTATGGCGAGAGTCGCGCACATGTAGGAAATGCGTTTAATGCACATGAAGGCCTTCTAATAGTAGAGGTGAGGGGCGGCCGGAGCGCGAAGCGCGGAGGGAACCTGCAAGCGCAGCTTGCAGGCCGTCCCTCTCGATCGCCATGTTAAGGCGGGCGTTGTAAGTGAGAGGATTAAGGCTGCGTTTGAACTGCAATGACAATGAACTCACTTCCACCAACCTCAATGGATTTGCGCCAAACGTGTTTAATGTTCGGAACCGCAGAGAACTCTCCATAGGCCTTGGACGTTAACTCCTTGTGGAGCGCCGGCGTAAGTGCAGGCAAAGCACCAGCGGGAATATTTGAGCACCACGTGGAAATAAACCCCGTGAAGTTGCTGTGGCTGCCCTGTGTAACGCGAGTGGCCCCCTTGTACGAGACGATGTATGTATAGAGCGGCATAAGAGAGCCCTAACGTAGAGCTAACCGGCGCTGCGCGGCTTTATCGCGCAGCGTCCAGCGACCGAAGGGAGCGAGGTTGAGTGATGGGTTAGGTGGCATTCTGTGTCTGCTCATAGAACAAACACTCGCGTGATAGACCAAACTAGGCATAGAAATGCAAGCGCCGCAAGGCCGATACGCATGCTCGAGAACTGGATTATGAGTTCTGTACATTCTTCAGGACTAGCAGACCGAAGACGCAGTGCCTCCAAAAGATTCACAGCAAGGTACGTCATGGGATACATCCAAAGGATGCTGAAGCCAAGCTTCCAAGCACCGGCATAGGCTCCGCCAGTGCCGGGTATGCCAAACATCCACGGCACAAACAACAACGGGCACGCAATCGCGAGAGCAGCGGGGAACTTTCGAACAAGCACAGGAATTGCCAAAGTGCCTCCTAACGTAAAAAATCACCGGACGGCAAAAAGCGCAGCTTTTTGGCGGTCCGGTGGATTGTAGTGTTGGGCGTCTTTGCCACGTAACTCGGGCTATTCATTACTAATGAAGATGCTGCTGGTGAATTGC
>NZ_RBXP01000016.1:0-42841 GCF_003634965.1 Azonexus fungiphilus
CGGGGCGCCGACCTAGGGGTGGTCTTCTTTTTGGCTACTTTTTCTTGGCCACGCAAGAAAAAGTACGCCCGCGCGTCAGGCGCGGAACACAGCGCTCAAACAACCAAAGCCGCCCGCATCAAACCAAATACACACCCGTAAAAAAACCAACAAATCCTCAGGAGACAAACCAAAAATGCCCTTCCAAGCCCTGGAAATCGAACTAACCGGCCCGGTCGCCACGATCTGGATGAACCGGCCCGACCTGCACAATGCCTTCGACGAAACCCTGATCGCCGAACTGACCGCCGCCTGCATCGCGCTGGATGAAGACCAGGACGTCCGCATCGTCGTCCTCGCCGGGCGCGGCAAGAGCTTCTCGGCCGGCGCCGACCTCAACTGGATGCGCCGCGCCGCCAACAACGGCATCGATGACAACCTCAACGACGCCCGCGCCCTGGCCGGCATGCTGCGCACGCTGGCCGAGATGCAGAAGCCGACCATCGCCCGCGTGCAGGGCGCCGCGCTCGGCGGCGGCATGGGGCTGGCGGCGGCCTGCGACATCGCCGTGGCCTCGACCAAGGCGGTGTTCGCCACCTCCGAGGTCAAGTTCGGCATCATCCCCTCGGCAATTTCGCCCTACGTGCTGCGCGCCATCGGCGCCCGCCAGGCGACGCGCTATTTCCAGACCGCCGAGCGCATAGCCGCCGACCGCGCCCGCGAGATCGGGCTGGTGCATGAAGTCGCCGAGCCGGAAGCACTGGACGACAAGGTCGCCGAGATCGTCGCTGCACTGCTCGCCGGCGGCCCCAACGCGCAGGCCGCCGCCAAGGACCTGATCCGCGCCGTCGATCACCAGCCGGTCAACCACACGCTGGTCGAGGAAACCGCCCACCGCATTGCCCATTTGCGGGCGACGCCGGAGGCGCGCGAGGGTATTGCGGCGTTTCTCGAAAAGCGCCAACCGAACTGGATGGGGGAATAAGCGATGTTCACCAAGATTCTGATCGCCAACCGCGGGGAAATCGCCTGCCGCGTCATCAAGACCGCCCGCCGCATGGGCATCCGTACCGTCGCCGTCTATTCCGAGGCCGACGCTAATGCCCGCCACGTGCGTCTGGCCGATGAAGCCGTGCTGCTCGGGCCGGCGGCGGCGCGCGAGTCCTACCTGGTCGCCGACAAGATCATCGAGGCCTGCCAGCGTACCGGCGCCCAGGCGGTGCATCCGGGCTATGGTTTTCTCTCTGAAAACGAGGAATTTGCCGAGGCGCTGACCGCCGCCGGCCTGGTGTTCATCGGCCCGCCGGCGTCGGCGATCCGCGCCATGGGCTCGAAGTCAGAAGCCAAGAAGCTGATGGGCACCGCGAACGTACCGCTGACGCCGGGCTACCACGGCGACGACCAGCGCCCGACGCTGCTGCATGCCGAGGCCGAGAAGATCGGCTACCCGGTGCTGATCAAGGCGGCAGCCGGCGGTGGCGGCAAGGGCATGCGCCTGGTCGAGAAGTCCGAGGATTTCCCCGACGCGCTGGCTTCCTGCAAGCGCGAGGCGCTGTCGAGCTTCGGCGACGACCACGTGCTGATCGAGAAATACATCACCAAGCCGCGCCACGTCGAAATCCAGGTCTTCGCCGACACGCTGGGCAACTGCGTCTATCTGTTCGAGCGCGACTGCTCGGTGCAGCGCCGCCACCAGAAGGTGCTGGAAGAAGCCCCGGCGCCGGGCATGAGCGAGGCGCGCCGCCGCGAGATGGGCGAGGCCGCCGTGGCCGCCGCCAAGGCCGTCGGCTACGTCGGCGCCGGCACCGTCGAGTTCATCGCCAACCAGGACGGCAGCTTCTTCTTCATGGAGATGAACACCCGCCTGCAGGTCGAGCACCCGGTCACCGAAATGATCACCGGCCAGGATCTGGTCGAATGGCAGTTGCGCGTCGCCGCCGGCCAGCCGTTGCCGTTGAAGCAGGAACAACTGGAAATCCGCGGTCACGCGCTGGAAGCTCGCATCTACGCCGAGGACGCCAGCAAGGGCTTCCTGCCCGCCACCGGCAAGCTGGTGCGCCTGGTGCCGCCGGCCGAATCCATCAACGTCCGCGTCGATACCGGCGTCGAGGAGGGCGACGAGATCACGCCCTTCTACGATCCGATGATCGCCAAGCTGATCGTCTGGGACGAAACCCGCGACGGCGCGCTGGCGCGCATGCGCAAGGCGCTGGCCGACTACCGCGTCGCCGGCCTGACCACCAACATCGACTTTCTCTCCCGCTTGGTCGCCTGTCCGGCCTTCGCCAAGGCCGACCTCGACACCGGCCTGATCGAGCGACAGAAGGACTTCCTCTTCCCCGCCGCTCAGCCGGTGCCGCGCGACGCGCTGCTCGTCGCCACGGTCGGCGAACTGCTCTGGGAGCAGCACGCCGCCAAACAGGCCGCGCAGACCGGCGGCGACCCCTGGTCGCCCTGGCACGCCCGCGACGGTTGGCGCATGAACCTCTCGGCGGCGCGCACGATCAGCTTCCGGGATGGCGAAACGCTGGTCGACGTGCAGGTGCGTTATCACGGTCAACGCTGGGAAATTGCCCTTTTTGGCGAGTCGACCGTCGCATCCGGCAAGAAGCTCGACGGCGACCGCTTTGCCGTCGAACTCGACGACCGCCGGCTGATCGCCAGCGTTGTGGCGGTCGACGACAAGCGCACGGTATTCCTGCAGGGGAGCACGTACTCACTCCTGCGCGACGACCCGTTGCACCGCGTCGATGCTGGCGACAGCCACGGCGGCGGCCTGACCGCGCCGATGCCCGGCAAGGTCGTCGCCCTGCTCGCCCAGCCCGGCCAGAAGGTGGACAAGGGCACGCCGCTGCTGATCCTCGAAGCCATGAAAATGGAACACACCATCACCGCCCCCGCCGCCGGCACCCTCAAGGCCTTCTGCTACGCGGCCGGTGAACAGGTAAGTGACGGCGCGGCACTGGTCGAGTTTGAAGGAGATTAACCTCCTAAAAATAACCGAAAGGAATAAATAACTTCGCATTTTGTCCAAATAGCATCCGCCCCTACACTGAAACCTCTGTTTCGCTGTACCCAATTTCACAGGAGATTCAGATGGACGACAGGTATATGCAATTTGGCGGGCAATTTGCAGTTCCACCATCAAGCTTTCAGCGCTATCACGTCTATTCATTTCACCATTTGGACGATCTAGCATTTATGAGATTTTGCAACGAAGCGTTTTCCTACTTTCCTGATCTGCAAAATTATCTCGACTCAATTAGGTCGTTATTTCGGAATCATGGCTGGGAAGGAGACGGAAGAATTCAGCTATTTTGGCTGCCACCATTTGTCGTCAATTCCCACGATACTCACGGAATTTATTGTTTTCACGTAAAGCAAAACAACAATGGCACCTCTTGGATCGCATCCCCTATTGCGCTGCGTTTCAAAGGTTTGAATCACCTATCAGAAGAAATCTATCCATGATTCTCCCAGCTCGCGTCAAGATCGTCGAAGTCGGCCCGCGCGACGGCCTGCAGAACGAAAAACAGGTCGTCCCGACCGGGATCAAGATCGAACTGATCGAGCGCCTGGCCGAGGCCGGCTTGTCGGTGATCGAGGCGACTTCCTTCGTCTCGCCGAAGTGGGTGCCGCAGATGGGCGACAACGCCGCCGTGCTGGCCGGCATCAAGCGTCGGCCGGGCGTCACCTACACCGCGCTGACGCCCAACCTGCAAGGTTTTGACGGTGCGGTCGCGGCCCAGGCCGATGAAGTGGCGATCTTCGCCGCTGCCTCCGAAGCCTTTTCGCAGAAGAACATCAACTGTTCGATCGCCGAGAGCCTGAAGCGCTTCGAGCCGGTGGTTTCCGCCGCCTCGGCGCTGGAGATCCCGGTGCGCGGCTATGTTTCCTGCGTCGTCGGCTGCCCCTACTCGGGCACGGTCGACCCGCAAAAAACCGCAGAAATCGCCGCCGCGCTCTACGCCATGGGCTGCTACGAAGTCTCGCTCGGCGACACCATCGGCGTCGGTACCCCGGCCTCGGTCGGCCGCATGATCGAAGCCTGCACCCGTGTCGTGCCGATCGCCAAGCTGGCCGGCCACTATCACGACACCTACGGCATGGCCATCGCCAACATCCACGCCTCGCTGCAAGCCGGAATGACGGTGTTCGATGCCTCGGTCGCCGGGCTGGGCGGCTGTCCGTACGCCAAAGGCGCATCCGGCAACGTCGCCAGCGAGGACGTGGTCTACCTGCTCGACGGGCTGGGCATTGAAAGCGGCATCGATCTGGCTAAACTGGCGCAAGTCGGACACTGGATCTCCAGCGTCCTCGACCGCCCGAACGGCGCCAAGGCCGGCCGGGCAATCTGCGCCGGAACCGCCACTTGAGCCTGCTCGCCACCCTCGCCGAACTACTGAAACCCCAGGCCCCGCCCGATCCCGCCGTCGCCGCCGCGCTCGAGCGGGTGGTCGGGATGGTCGATCCGCTGGTCCGCGCCGCCCCGCGCCTGGAAAAGCACCTGCTCGGCGCCGTCGACCACGCCCTCGGCTACTGCCAGGGTCTGGTCGCCGCGCTGCCCGGGCCGATCGAGATCAACCGCCACAGCTTCGCCAGCGACATGCTGGTGCATGCGCTGTTCGCGACGCCGGCCGACATCGACGAGATGCTCGGTCGCAGCCAGGCCGTGCGCGATTTTCTCGAGCGCAGCGAATCCTGGGCCTGCGACAGCTTCTGCGCACTGCTGGCGGCCCGTCGGCAGCAGAAACGGCAGTTCGGGATGGCCCAGCAGGGCAACATCATCCGCGCCGATGTGCCGCAGGAAATCCTCTATTTTTCCGACCAGACGCTGATCGAACCGAGCTGCGATCCGGCGATGACCCGTCAGCGACTGCAGGCGCGGGCGCTGGAAAGCCTGCTGCAAAGCTTCAACGCCCACGTCGAGGCGCTGCGCCACGAGCGCCAGGCCTTGCGCGCCGATCTCTCGGTCGAGCAGGCGCAACTCGCGCAACGCCAGCAACGGCACGATCCCGACGGCGAAGCCGAGCACAGCCGGCACCTGATCGAACTCGACATGCGCCTGCGCGCCAACGGCGAATCGCTGATGCCGGAAAACCTGGTCGAACTGCTCGCCGATTTCCTGCGCCATCCGGAAAGTGCGCTCAGCCTGACGCCGGTCAGCATCCGCATCGACCGCCTCGGCATCGTGCACCAGGCCGGCGACGGCGACGATGACGCCGAGCTCATCCGTTTTCCGGAACTTTCCAGCCGCGACCGGCGTCAGCACGTAGCGACCCTGGTCCGCATCTCCCGCGCGGAGGCGCGCGCCGCCGTCGAACAAGCCCGCGACCGCCAGCAACGCTACATCCTCATCTAATGAACGAACTGCCCGCTTCCCCCTGCATCAAAGTCTGCCGCATGGAGCCGGACAGCGGCCTGTGCGCCGGCTGCCTGCGCAGCCTGCCCGAAATTGCCGGCTGGTCAGCCGCCGATGCCGCGACCCGCAACGCGATCCTGGCCGCCGTCGCCCGCCGCCGCCAGGCCCGGCCCGCGCAGGACAAGCCATGAACGAAAACCAGGAAAGCCGTTACCAATGTGTCGGCATCTGCATGACCGACCCCGATTCGGGCTACTGCCTCGGCTGCGGCCGGCCGCCCGAGGACAGTCCGACGGTGGTTGCCGAAATCGCCGTGCCCACCCCGGAAGCACCGCACCCCGGGCGTGACCCGGACACGCCGGCATGACACCGGCGCTGCCCGCCGGCCTGCAGGTACTCGAGCGCGGCTGGCTATCGGCCAACAACATCCTGGCCTTCGATGGCGACACGGCAACGCTGATCGACAGCGGCTACGTCACCCACGCCACGCAGACCGTCGCCCTGGTCGGCGAAGCCCTCGCCGGCCGCCGCCTGGAGCGCCTGATCAACACCCATGCGCACTCCGACCACATCGGCGGCAATGCCGCGCTGCAAGCCACCTTTGGTTGCGACGTGGTGGTCCCGGCCGGACTGCACGCAACCATCGCCGACTGGGACGAAGCGGCCCTGCTGCTCTCGCCGCTCGGCCAGCAGGCTGCGCGTTTCCAGCACGACCGGACGCTGGCCGCCGGCGACCAGTTCGCGATGGCCGGCCTCAACTGGCAGGCGCTGGCGGTCCCCGGCCACGACATGGAAGCACTCGCCTACTACAACCCGGAACGACGCCTGCTGATTTCCGGCGACGCCCTGTGGGAAAACGGCTTCGGCGTGGTCTTCCCGGAATTGCTGGGCGAGGCCGACGGTCTGGCGGCCACCAGGGCAACGCTGGAGATGCTCGCCCGGCTGCCGATCGACCTGGTCATTCCCGGCCACGGCGCTCCATTCGCCACGGTAGACCGGGCCCTGACGCTGGCCTTCTCCCGCCTCGACGCCTTCGCCGCCAACATCGAGCGGCTGGCCTGGCACGCGATCAAGGTTGTCGTCGCCTTCGCGGTGATGGAGAGACAACCGCTGCCGGCTGCAGATTTCGACGACTTCGTCCGCGCGCTGCCCTTCGCCATCGACCTCAACCAGCGCTACCTCGGGCTCGCCGACGACGAACTGTTGCGCCGGCTGCACGACGATTTCCGGCGCAGCGGTGCGTTGCGCATCGATGCCGGGGTGATGACGGCGCGCTGACAAAAGTCATAACTCCCTTATAGAATGAAATACTGATAAAAAGAGGGGGAGTCCATGAGTTTCCGCAATCGACTATTGCTCGGCATGACGCTGATCATCGCCGCCTTCATCGCCGCCGTGGTCATCGCCTACAGCGGTCTGCGCGCGACATCGAACAGCTTCGGCGAGTTTCTCGACGGCACCGGCGCCCTGCGCCAGGACTATGGCGAAATGTATGCCCAGGGCTTGCAGATGGGCCAGGCGCTGCGCAACATCACGCTCGACCCGGACAATCCGAAGGCCTACCAGAACCTGGAAAAGGCTCGCGAGGATTTCGCCGCGGCGCGTCAGTCGGCGCTTTCCCACGCGACCACGGTGGACGGCTTCGCCGCCTCGCTGAAAACCCTGGAAACGCTGGCCGCGGCACAGTCCGCTGCCCAGCAGGAAGTGCTCGCGGCGCTCAAGGAAGGACGCCTCGAAGATGCCAAGAAGCTGATCAACGCCAAGGAAACGCCGGCCTGGCGCAAGCTCAAGCAGGCGCTGCTCGACGACCTGACGAACCTCACCGAAAGGACCCAGGCCGAGCGCCATAGGGTGATCGAGGCGGCCGAACGCCGGCAGTTGATCACCCTGCTGCTGACCTTGCTGGCGATCGTCATCAGCGCCATCAGCGCCTTCACCACCCTCGCCTACGTCCGCCGCGAACTCGGCGGCGAACCGGCCTACGCGCGCGCAGTCGCCAACGCGATCGCTACCGGCGATCTCGGCCGGCCGATCGAGGCCGGCGACGGCAACAGCCTGCTCGGCGCGCTGGCCAGCATGCAGCAACAACTGCGGCAACTGGTCGGCACCCTGGCCGAACATGCCCGTGCCGTCGAACAGGCGGCCGCGCTGGTCGACAGCGCCACCCGCCAGGTTGCCGACGGCAGCCGGCAGCAACTCGGCTACGCCCAGGAAATGGTCGGCAACGTGCACCAGGTGTCGAGCGGGCTGCGCGACGTCATGCAGGCGGTGCATGACGCCGAGCGCATCGTCGGCGAATCGAGTGCCACTTCCGGCAGCGGTGCCGCGCTGGCCAGCCGGGCGGCCGGCGAAACGGCGGCAATGGCGGATTCGGTCAAGGCCACCGCCGCGCATATCGAAGCCCTTGGCGAGCAGTCGGCGAAGATCAGTTCGATTCTCGGCGTCATTTCCGACATCGCCGGCCAGACCAACCTGCTCGCCCTCAACGCCGCCATCGAGGCGGCCCGGGCCGGCGAGCAGGGACGCGGCTTCGCCGTCGTCGCCGACGAGGTGCGCAAGCTGGCCGAGCGGACCGCGCACTCGACCGCCGAAATCTCGGCGATGGTCGAAAGCATCCAGTCGGGTACCCAGCGCGCCGTCGACGGCATGGAATCAGGCTTGCGCCAGGTCGCCGACAGTGTCGAGCTCTCGAACCAGTCGCGTCAGGCCTTCGACCGGATGAACGAGAGTTCGCAGCAGGTGCATGCGGTAGTCCGCCAGATCGCCCAGGCGATCAGCACCGAGAACGACAATGAACAGGCGATCGAGGCGCACGTCGAGCAGGTACGCAACCTGATCGAGCAGAACGACCGGAGCCTGAACGAGGTCGTGGCCAACGCCGGCCGGCTGAACACGGTTTCCGCCGCGCTCAACCAGGCGATCGCCCGCTTCCGGCTCTAGGCGGCGCTGGGCAGGGCGCGGCGGACCAGCTGCGCCCAGTAGGCAACGCCCAGCGTCAGCAGTTCGTCGTTGAAATCGTAGTGCGGGTTGTGCAGCGTGCAGCCGCCGGTGCCCGGGCCGTTGCCCAACCAGACGTAGCAACCGGGCTTCTCGCGCAGCATGTAGGCGAAATCCTCGGCACCCATCGACGGCAGGATGTCGGTCAACACCCGCTCGGCACCGAAAACCTCGGCAGCGACCTGCTGGCAGAATTTTGCCTCGGCCGGGCTGTTGACCGTCGGCGGATAGCGGTGATCGAAGCTCACCGAGATCTGCGCCCCGTTGGCGGCGGCGATGCCGCTGCACAGCCGCTCGATGGCGCGCTCGATGCTCTCCTGGACCTCCGGCTTGAAGCTGCGGATGGTGCCGCGCATCACCACCTCTTCCGGGATGATGTTCCAGGCCTCGCCGGCGTGGAACTGGGTGACGCTGACCACCGCGGCATCGCAGGGATGCAAGGTGCGGCTGACCACCGTCTGCAGCGCCTGCACCAGCTGCGCGCCGGTGACGATGGCGTCGATGCCCTGATGCGGCATTGCCGCGTGGCAGCCGTGGCCGCGTACATGAATCTCGAAGCCGCAGGTGCCGGCCATCACCGGCCCCGGCATCGCCATCATCTCGCCGACCGGGATGCCCGGCCAGTTGTGCAGGCCGAACACCGCCTCGACCGGAAATTTCTCGAACAGGCCGTCCTCGATCATCACCGCGGCGCCGCCTTCCGACTCCTCGGCCGGCTGGAAGATGAAGACCACCGTGCCGTCGAAATCGGGGTTTTCCGCCAGGTAGCGGGCGGCGCCGAGCAGCATCGCGGTATGGCCGTCGTGGCCACAGGCATGCATCTTCCCCGGATGCTTCGAGTGATGCGGGAATTCGTTCAGCTCGGCGAGCGGCAAGGCATCCATGTCGGCGCGCAGACCGATCATGCGCGGCGAACTGCCGGCCTTGAGGACGCCGACGACACCGGTTCTGGCCAGGCCGCGATGGACCTGCAGGCCGTAGCGTTCAAGCTCGCGGGCGACGATGTCGGATGTCCGCTTTTCGTCGAAAGCCAGTTCCGGATGGGCGTGGATATCGCGCCGCAGCGCGGTCAGCTCGGCCAGAAAAGGCAATTCTGGGCGCGGAATCGTCGGGGTCATGGCTTGTCTCCTTTTTTCCTATTATGCCGTGGCTTGCGGCGGGGCTGACCCTTGATTATGCTCCGTCCACATGGAACTCGTTCTCATCAGCGGCCTCTCCGGCTCAGGCAAGTCCGTCGCCCTGCACCTTCTCGAAGACGCCGGCTACTACTGCGTGGACAACCTGCCGGTGGTGATGCTGACGGTCCTCGTCGGCATGCTCGCGGAAGAAAAAGTGCGCAAGGTCGCCGTCGCCATCGACGCCCGCTCCGGCGGCGGCATCGAGTTGCTGCCGGAAAAGCTCAAGCGCCTCGCCGACGAGGGCGTCCGTCACAACTTCCTGTTCCTGCATGCCAGCGCGGAAACCCTGCTCAAGCGCTATTCGGAAACCCGCCGGCGGCATCCGCTGGGCGGCGACGAGCGCACGCTGGCCGAGGCCATCGAACTGGAAAATGCGCTGCTGGCGCCGATTTCCGACCTCGGCCACCGGATCGACACGAGCAACCTGAAAGCCAACGCCCTGCGCGAGTGGATTCGCCAGTTCATTGCCGACGAACCCGGCCAGGGGCTGACGCTGATGTTCCAGTCCTTCGGCTTCAAGCACGGCATCCCGCTCGACGCCGACCTCGTCTTCGACGTCCGCTGCCTGCCCAATCCGCACTACGAGCCGGCACTACGACCGCTGACCGGGCGCGACCGGCCGGTTGCCGAGTTTCTCGAGGGCGAGCCGGAAGTCCTGCGCATGCGCGAGGATATCGCCCGTTTCGTCGCCGACTGGCTGCCCAGCTACGTGCGCGACAACCGCAATTACCTGACGGTGGCGATCGGCTGCACCGGCGGCCAGCATCGCTCGGTGTACCTGGCCGAGGCGCTCGGCCGCCGCTTCGCCGGCCAGGCCCGCGTGCTCGTCCGCCACCGCACGCTGGCCGGCTGACATGCGCTGGCTGGCGCTGCTGCGGCCAGGCGACTGGCTGACCCTCGCCGCCGGCGCGGCACTGGTCGGCGCCAGCGTACCGATGTTCTGGCAAGGCGGCCTCGCCGACCGCGCGATCGTCCGCCAGGAAGGCCGGGTTTTCGCCGAACTCGACCTCCGGGCGCGCAAGCAGCTGGAAGTCCCCGGGCCGCTCGGCATCACGCTGATCGCCGTCGAACCCGGGCGCGCCCGCGTCGTCTCCGACCCCGGGCCGCGCCAGTACTGCGTCCGCCAGGGCTGGCTGATGCGCCCCGGCGAGATCGCGATCTGCGCCCCCAACCGTGTCAGCCTGCAGATCGCCGGCCGGACCAAGGTCTATGACTCGATCAGCTACTGAACTGGCAATCACCGCCGAGGACCGCCGCGTCGCCTGGCTGGCGACCGCCGCCGTCGGCCTGTCGCTGGTCGATGCGGCGATCCCCTCGCCGCTGCCCGGGGTCAAGCCGGGGCTGGCCAACATCGTCACCCTGGTCGTGCTCCTGCGCTACGGCTGGGCTACGGCGGTCTGGGTCAGCGTCCTGCGCGTGCTGGCCGGCAGCCTGCTGCTCGGCTACTTCCTCGCGCCCGGCTTCTTCCTGTCGCTGACCGGGACCACCCTCAGCCTGCTCACCCTCGGCCTGGCCCGGCACCTGCCGGCACGCTGGTTCGGCCCGGTCAGCCTGTCCATCCTCGCCGCCTTCGCCCACATCGGCGGCCAGTTGCTGCTCGCCCGCGCCTGGCTGATCCCGCACGACGGCGTTTTCCTGCTGACCCCGGTGTTTGCCGGCGCGGCCCTGGTCTTCGGCACCATCAACGGGCTGATCGCGGCTAAACTTCTGGCTGACACGCCCGCCACGGATTCCCCTCGATGAGCAAAACCGTCTGCCTCGCCCTGACCGGCGCCTCCGGCATGCCTTACGGCCTGCGCCTGCTCGAATGCCTGCTCGGCGCAGGCTGCCGCGTGCAGTTGCTGTACTCGCAGGCGGCGCAGATCGTCGCCCGTCAGGAAATGGATTTCGAACTGCCGTCGCGACCGGCTGATGCCAGGGCCGCCCTGATTTCGCGTTATCCGACGGTCGACCGTGAAAATCTGCAGGTTTTCGGCCGCGAGGAATGGTTCGCGCCGGTTGCCTCCGGCTCCAATCCGCCCGACGCGATGATCATCTGCCCCTGTTCGATGGGCACGCTGGCGGCGATCGCCCAGGGGCTTTCCGACAACCTGATCGAGCGCGCCGCCGACGTCGTCCTCAAGGAAGGCCGCAAGCTGGTGCTGGTTCCACGTGAAACCCCGTTTTCGGCGATTCACCTCGAAAACATGCTGCGCCTGGCGCGCGCCGGCGCCGTCATCCTGCCGCCCAGCCCCGGCTTCTACCAGCATCCGCAGAGCGTCCAGGACATCGTCGATTTCGTCGTCGCCCGCGTCCTCGACCAGGTCGGGGTCAGCCACAGCCTGATGCAACGCTGGGGCGAGGCGCGCTGAGATGGGCTGGTTCGACTTCATCCGGGCGCCGGCCGGCGGCGGTGTCGAAACCCTGACGATTCCGCTGTTTCCGCTCAACACCGTGCTCTTTCCCGGCGGCGTGCAGCCGCTGAAGATCTTCGAGCAGCGCTACCTGGACATGGCTGCCGCCTGCCTCAAGGCCGACACGCCCTTCGGCATCTGCCTGATCGACGCCGGCGGCGAAGTCGGCGAGGCGGCGGTACCGCACACCGTCGGTACGCTGGCCAGCATCGCCAACTGGGAAATGGAGCAGCTCGGCATCCTGATGATCGACGCCGTCGGCGGTCGCCGCTTCCGCATCCTCGACCACGAGGTCGGCGCCGACAAGCTGCTGCTCGCCACCGTCGAGCTGATCGCCGAGCCGGAAGTGCCGCTGCCGCAGCACCGCGAACGCCTGCTGCCGCTGTTGCAGAAGGTCATCGGCGACCTCGGCCCGCAACGCATGCCGGAACCGCATCGCTACGCCGACGCAGCCTGGGTCGGCTACCGCCTGACCGAGGTGCTGCCGGTGCAGAACCTGGCCAAGCAGAAGCTCCTCGAACTCGAGGACCCGCTGGCCCGGCTCGACATCCTCGAGCGCTTCCTCGACCAGCGCAAGCTGCTCGGCTAGAACTTCTCCGCCCGCAGCACCTGGACGTCGGAGAGGAAGACGACCAGCTGGTAGCTGCTGAAATACTGCGCTTCGAGGTGGCGGACGACGGCTTCGGCGACCGCCTCGTCGCACAGCACCTCGACCCGGATGTTGGCGCTCGCCGGCCAGGCCGCGTCGCGGCGGCCATGGGCGCCGCTGCCGCGGGCATCGGAAATCGTGTAGCCGTGCGCGCCGAAGCCTGGCAATTCCTTTTCCAGGCGCTTTTCCAACGCCGCCTCGCAGACGATGGTCAGCAGCTTGCGGGTTTGCAGCGGGCGATTCATGCGAAGACTCCATGCAGGGTGACGGCCGCCCAATGATAGGCCGGAATGCCGAGCAGCAGGTTGAACGGGAAGGTGATGCCGAGCGCGGCGCCGATCGACAGGCCGGGATTGGCTTCCGGCACGGCGATGCGCATCGCCGCCGGGGCCGCGATGTAGGAAGCGCTGGCGTAGAGCGTCGCGAGCAGCGTCATGCCGCCGACCGACAGGCCGAGCAGCAGACCGGTGGCAATGCCGAGGGCGGCACCGACCAGCGGCATGGCGACGGCGAAGCCGGCGAGGAACCAGCCGGCCCGGCGCAGGTCGCCGATGCGGCTGGCGGCAACCAGGCCCATCTCGAGCAGGAAGATCGCCAGCATCCCCTTGAACAGGTCGAAGAACAGCTTGTCGAGCGGCTTCAGCCCCTCGCTGCCGGCAATCCAGCCGATCGCCAGGCCGCCGAGCAGGAGCACGATGCTCTTGCCGGCGAAGACCTCGTGCAGGACCTTGCTCCAGTCGCCCGAACCGGCGCCGCGGCGGGCCAGCCAGATGCCGATCATCAGCGCCGGGAATTCGAGCAGGACGAGGAAGACGGTCATGTAGCCCTCGGCGCTTTCGCCGCGGCCGAGCAGGAAGGTCGAGGCGACGGCGAAGGTGACCACGCTGACCGAGCCGTAGTGGGCGGCGATCGACGCCGCGTCGGCGCGCGGCAGTTTGCCCAGGCGAGCCAGCACCGGAAAGGCGATCAGCGGGATCAAGGCACCGGCAGCGACGACAACGCCGGCGGCAAACAGCAATTCGCCGACCGGGTAGCGCGCCAGTTCGACGCCGCCCTTGAGACCGATGGCGAGCAGCAGGAAGATGCTCAGCGATTCGTAGAGGACGGCAGGGATGCGCAGGTCGGAACGGATCAGCCCGGCCAGCGCGCCGAGCAGGAAGAAGAGGATGACGGGTTCGAAGGGCATGAAGGCAATCCGGCAGGCGGCAAGGCCGCGACGGCGTGACTATCCCTTTTGCCATCGATTAAATCCAATTAAACTTTCACAAAAATCCATTTGCTTCAACTTATATGAATCGCCGCCACATCACCCAGCGCCAGCTCGAGACCTTTGCCACGGTCGCCCGTCTCGGCAGCTTCTCGCGTGCTGCCGAGACGCTGCACCTGACGCAGCCGGCGGTGTCGATCCAGATCAAGCAGCTGAGCGAGACGATCGGCCTGCCGCTGTTCGAACAGATCGGCCGCGACATCCGCCTGACCGCCGCCGGCGAGGAACTGCAGGCGACCGTGCGCGCCCTTGACGACGAATGGGCGCGCTTCGACTCGGCGATCGGCGCCCTCTGGGGCATGCACAGCGGCCGCCTGCGGGTGGCGCTGGTGACTACTGCCAAGTACTTCCTGCCGCGCATGCTCGGTGCCTTCTGCCGACGCTACCCGCACATCGACGTGCAACTCGAGATCACCAACCGCGCCGGCGTCGTCGCCCGCATGCGCGGCAACGAGGACGATCTCTACATCATGTCGCTGCCGCCGGCCGACATGGACATCGTCGTCCGCCCCTTCCTCGACAACCCGCTGGTCGTCGTCGCCCCCCTTGGGCATGCGGCGGCCGGCCGCCGCTGCACGCTCGACGAACTGGCCGGCGAATCCTTTCTGCTGCGCGAACCCGGTTCCGGGTCGCGGGCGGCCGTCGACCGTCACCTGCAGAAGCTGGAAAAATCGCTGCGGGTACGGTTGACCGTGGCCAGCAACGAAGCCATCCGCGACCTCGTCGCCAGCGGCCTCGGCCTGTCCATCCTCTCGCGCCACTCACTGGCCGCCGACCCGGCCGACGACGGCATCTGCATCCTCGACGTCGAGCATTTCCCGATCCAGCAGCCATGGTCGATCGTTCATCTCAAGGGCAAGGTACTGTCGCTGCCGGCCCAGGCCTTCATCGGCGAACTGGTGCAGACCAGCCAGGCCTGAGCGCGGGTTTATTTGTCGCCGATCGCCCCGCCGCTGCCGATTCGGCACTAAACTCCCGGCCGCGGGCCGGCGTTGCCATGCCCGCCCATCCACCCACGGCAAAGGCACACCATGTCCCCACTGCACGACGTCGACGTCCTCCTCCTGCTCGCCACCTCGCTGGCGGCCAAGCGCCGCCCGGCCGAAACCGGCGAAATCGTCGCCGCCATCGACCTGGTCAACGGCAACGTCCCGGGCGAGGAAAAACTGGCCGAAGCCTTCGCCCGCCTCGGCACGGCCGGCCTGCTGGTGGCTGCCGCCGGCGGCATCGGGCTCAGCCCGGCTGCCGAAGGGCTGATCGAGATCCTGCCGCGCAAGGGCGATCACGCCCAGCGCCTGTTCGAATTGCGCGGCCTGCTCGGTGCCTACCGGCCAGCCGAGGAAGCCCCGGCGATCTCCGTCGCCGCCGCCGACCTGCGTGCCGCCATCCTCGCCCACCGGGCCGCGGCGGCCGGACCGGCCAAGAACCTGCTGGTCCCGAAGCCGAAGCCGGAAACCAGCCAGGCCCGCCCCGGACAACGTCAGCGCAAGCCGCTGGCCAAGGGCAAGCCCCGCCCGCGCTGAAAACCGGCCGGCGAAAAAGCGAAAGCCAACCCGAGCGGTTGGCTTTTTTACTGGCAAATCGGGGACGGCCGAAATTTCTGGAGCGGGCGAAGGGAATCGAACCCTCCTCATGAGCTTGGGAAGCTCAGGTAATGCCACTATACGACGCCCGCCCGGGCGGCAAGGACGCGATTCTATGCCGAGTCGACCGGCAATTCAATGTCGGCCTGAGGATTGCGCGCGCATCTTTCGGTTGCGCTTTGTAACACTGCTGGCCCAGCGCGTAGCAGTCGGTATCAGCCGGGAACCCCTGGTGGCAGCGGCGGACCAACGCCTTGCCAGCCCCGCCGGGGCGGTCATCGACAACCACTGGAACAGGAGTCCGGAATGCGCCCTTACCCGCCCAACAGCCCCCGCGCGATTGCCCGCGTCGTCGCCCTCGGCATGCTCATCGACGGCGTCGCCGACCAGGCCGAATACGCACTGATCGAGCAGGATGACTGCCTGCAGGCACTGGGCATCGACAGCACGCTGATCGATGCGGTGATTCACGAGCTTTACCAGGATCTCGACCTAGGCGGTTCGATGACGCGGACGCTCGACCAGCGGCTGACCGCCGGCGACCTGGCCAAGGTGCTCGCCGAGATCAGCCTGCCTTTCCTGCAGCAGACGCTGCTGCGCGGCATGATGCGGGTCGTCCTGGCCAACGATGAACTGAGTACCGGCGAAGCGCGCCTGATCCGCGAGGCGCTGGTGCAATGGACCAGCGACGAAGGCGTCGGGCATCACCCGATTCCGGCCAATCCACCGCGTCGCCGCGCTGCGGACCGGGCGGCACAAGTCGCCTGAGCGGCCGGCGTCAGGCGTCGGCGAGCGTGCGGTACTGGCCGCCGTGGAAGAGCAACGGGGCCAGCGCCGGCGCTTCGGCGAACTGCTCGACGCGACCGACGAAAATCGTGTGATCGCCGCCGGCCAGGGCGCTTTCGTTGGCCACCTGGAAGCTGGCGCAGCAACCGGGGAAGACCGGCGCGCCGCCGACGCCCGGCTGCCACGGCAGGCCGGCGAAGCGGTCGGTCGGCCAGGTGGCGAAGCGGTTGGAGAGATCCTGCTGGTCGGCGGCGAGGATGTTGATCGCGTGGTGGCTGGCCTTGCGGAAGGCCTCGAGATTGTGCGAGCCGTTGTCGAGGCACCAGAGCACCAGCGCCGGCTGCAGCGAAACCGCCGAGAAGGAATTGACCGTCAGCCCGACCGGGTGGCCATCGGGATCGATCGCCGTGACGATGGCGATGCCGGTGGCGAAGCGGCCAAGGGCATTGCGCAGGGCGCGGGTATCGGTTTGCGGCTGGGTCATGGCATTCACTACGGAAAAAACGCCGTATTATCCCGGCTCCCGCTTCCCGCGTCGAGACGAAATTTGCCGAAAGAACAAAGCTTTGCCCAACGCCTGATTGCCTGGCAGCAGGCCGCCGGCCGCCACGACCTGCCCTGGCAGGGCAGCCGCGACCCCTACCGGGTCTGGCTGTCGGAAATCATGCTGCAGCAGACCCAGGTGGCGACGGTGATTCCCTACTACCAGCGCTTCCTGGCCAGTTTCCCCGATGTCGGTGCGCTGGCGGCGGCGCCGATCGAGCGCGTCGTCGAACACTGGGCCGGCCTCGGCTACTACGCCCGGGCGCGCAACCTGCATCGCTGCGCCCAGCAGATTGTCACGGTCCACGGCGGTTTTTTCCCGAAAACCGCGGCCGGCCTCACCGAACTTCCCGGCATCGGCCGCTCGACCGCCGCCGCCATCGCCGCCTTCAGCTTCGGCGAGCGGGCGGCGATCCTCGACGGCAACGTCAAGCGCGTGCTCTGCCGGGTCTTCGGCATCGCCGGTTTTCCCGGCGCCACGGCAGTCGACCGTAAACTCTGGCAACTCGCCGAAAGCCTGCTCCCGGAAACCGGCATCGAAGCCTACACGCAAGGCCTGATGGACCTCGGCGCCACCCTGTGCACGCGCGGCACGCCGCACTGCCCGGCCTGTCCCTTCGCCGACAGCTGCGTCGCGCGCCGCGAAGGACGCCAGAAGGAGTTGCCGGAAGCCCGGCCGCGCGCCCCCGTGCCCGAGCGCCGCTCGACCTTCGTGCTGATCACCGACGGCACTCGCCTGCTGCTCGAGCGGCGACCGCCGAGCGGCCTCTGGGGCGGCCTGCTGGTACCGCCGGAAGGCGAGCCGGACGAGGTCCTGGCGGCACGCGGACTGGTCACGGTCGACTGCCGGAAACTGCCGGATTTGCAGCACGCCTTCACCCATTTCCGGCTCACCCTGGCGCCGGTGCTGTGCCGCGTGGCAGCGCCGTCGGCGCTGGCCGAAGCCGGCCGCGAGTGGCTGCCACTGGCAACCGCCGCGAGCGCCGGAGTGCCGACGCCGATCGCCCGGCTGATCAGGCAGGTTGCCAGCGCTCCGGACTAAGCCCCCAGCGCTGGAAGCTTTCGGCACGGACGATCTGGCCGTAGTGATTACCCACTTTACGGGCCAGGTCCACCTGTACCGGCGCGCAGTACTGGCGCCGGCCGGCGTGGTAGATGACATTGACCACCGGCTGCAGCGGCTGCGCCGGATGCTCCTGCTCGACCACCGCCAGGTGACCGCTTTCGAGCAGTACCAGCGTACCCACCGGATAGATGCCGAGCGTGCGCACCAGCCCGGCGACCAGGGCCGGATCGAAATGGCTGCCGCCCTGCTCGTAGAGCTGGCGTAGCGCCACCGTCGGCGACAGCGCGGCGCGATAGGGGCGGTCCGAGGTCATCGCGTCGTAGGTATCGACGATCGCGGCCAGCCGGCCTGCCAGGGAAATCTCGTCGCCGGCCATGCGGTAGGGATAGCCGGCGCCGTTGTAGCGTTCATGGTGTTCGAGGACGACGGCAACGGTGGTCTCGGGCAGGCTGGAGGTCGCCTCGAGCACGGCCAGGCCTTCCTCCACATGGCTCTGCACGATTGCGTACTCGGCATGCGACAGGTGCCCCTGCTTGCCGATCACCCGGGCGTCGATGGCCGCCAGCCCGATGTCCTTGAGCAGTGCGCCGATCGCCATCTTCTCGACCTCCGGCGCGGCAACGCCCTGCTGGCGGCCGAGGGCGACGATCAGCGCCGCCGTCGCCAGGGCATGGCCGTTGTCGTAGGCATCGTGGCGCTTGATCCGGGCCAGCGGCACCAGCGCATCCGGGTTGCGGGCGATCGACTCGATCATCCGCGTGACCAGCGGTTCGAGCCGGCCGGCTTCGACCCGCTGGCCGCCCCGGGCCGCCTGGTTGAGCTCGTCGAGCATGCGGCAGCCTTCCTGGAGCAGCCGTGCCGAACGCCGTCGTTCCTCGCCGAGCGAGACGCTGTCCGGGGCGCCGAAACGCGGCGGCAGGCGAACCATGCCCTCGGCCGGCAAGGGCCGCGGTGGCGGCGCCGGGAGATCGAGGCCGCGTGTCGTGTCGATGCTGACTTCGCTGATGCCTTCGTCGATCAGATGGTCGATCTGCTCGCTGTCGCGAACGCGGAAGCGGGTCCGCCAGAAACGGTGCGCCAGCCAGGGACGATGCACGTCGACGACGAACATCCCGGGAACCAGCTGGGCGATGGCTATCTTGCGGATCACCGGACGCCCGCCCGCGGCCTCAGTCGCCGCCGCTGCGCGCCGCGGCGCGGGCCTTCTTCCCGGCGACCCGGGCTTCGTGATCGGCGACCTTGCGCCGATGCGCCTCGGCCTGCTCGGCCTTGCGCCGGGCGCCGGCGGCAGCCTTCTCGGCCTTGGCCGCGGCCGCCTCCTGGCGGGCCTGCTCGGCCGCGGCACGTTCGCCGGCAATGCGCCGCTCGCGCTCGGCCAGGTCGCGCTCGCGCACCTCGGCCGCGGCAGCGCGTTCCTGCTCGCGTACCTTGACCTGTTCGCGCTTGACCTCGCGCTCGAGGGCATCGGCGTCGATGCGCAGCTGCCGGGTTTCGCGGGTGACCGCGATGTGCGCCTTGCGGGCATCGTCCACGCAGCCGCTGACCATGAACTTCGACTGGCAGGCCAGGCTGCGCTGCTCGAACTCGGCGTCGGCCGCCTTCTGCCGTTGCTGCGCCTCGTCCTGCATCGACCTGGCGCGCTCCAGGCGGCGCTGCCAGTCGGCCTCGTCGGCCAGTGCCGGCACCGCCAGCAGGGCGAGGATCAGCCCGGCAACCACTGTTGAGGGTCGATATTCCATTTTTCGTAACTTTCGAAACTGGCCACGCGATCCTGCTGGAACTTCGACAGGTCGATGATTTCCGGCGGGATGTAGTGCTTCTGCCCGGCATGGTAGAAAACCCGGACCACCGGCTCGAGCAGGTTGCCCTCGTTCTGCTCTAGGACGATGCCGAGCCGCTTGCTCTCGAGCATCACCAGCGAACCGCTGGGATAGATGCCGATCGCCCGGATGAAGGCCTGCACCAGTTGCGGGTCGAAATGGTGGCTGCTCCACTCGAGCAGTTTCTTCAGCGCCTGCGTCGGTGCCATGCCCTTGTGGTAGACGCGCTCCGAGGTGATCGCGTCGTAAACATCGACGATCGAGGCCATCTGGCCGTACAGCGACAGCCCCTGGCCGGCCAGGCCGCCGGGATAGCCCGAACCGTCGAAGCGTTCGTGATGCTGGGCGGTGACCTGCAGCGCGATCTCGCTGACACCGCCCGATTCGCGCAGCAACTGCACGCCCTCGTCGACGTGGTGCTGCATGTGCTCGAACTCGTCGACGTTGAGCTTGCCCGGCTTGTTCAGGATGCGGTCGGGAATGCGCGCCTTGCCGACATCGTGCAGCAGGCCGCCGAGTGCCAGCTCGCGGATCACCGCCTTGTCCAGCTTCATGCCCCGGCCGAAGGCGGCGAGCAGCGCGCAGACGCTGACCGAATGCTGGAAGGTGTAGTCGTCGTGGTTCTTCAGCCGGGCCAGCGGCAGCAGCGCGTCCTGGTTGCGGAAGATCGAATCGACGACGCCCTCGACCAGCGGCTCGACACGCTCGACATTGACCTGCTGGCCGAGGCGGACATCGTCCATCATGTTGCGCACGATCTTGTTGGCCTCGCCCTGCAGCCGGCGGGCGCGCGCCGCCTCGTCCTTGACGTCGACCTCGATCGGGCGCTCGGAGCGCTTCTCGGCGATTTCCTGCAGGCGGCGCTCGAGTTCGGCGTTGACCTCGCCCTGGGTGCGCGCTTCCCAGACATCGGCGCCCTTGACGGTATCGATGTAGAGCTCGCGGATTCCCAGCTTGACGATCTTGTCGACGGTCGCCATGTCACGCACATGAAATGCGTTGGTCAGGAAGGGGTGATCGAGCCAGCCGCAATTGAGGTCATGGATGAACATGCCCGGTTTCAGCTGGTCGACGCGAATCTGCTTGATCATGCGGGAATTCTAGCAGCCCGCCGCTATAATTCGGCCCCTGATGATCGCCCTGCGCCAACTCACCTTCGCCCGCGCCGCCCGCCCCCTGGTGGTCGACGCCAACCTGCAGATCCATCCCGGCTGGAAGGTCGGCGTGGTCGGCGCCAACGGCTGCGGCAAATCCAGCCTGTTCGCGCTGCTCGCCGGCGAACTGCACGCCGAAGCCGGCGACTGCGAAATCCCGGCCAGCTGGCAGATCGCCCGCGTCACCCAGGAAACCCCGGCGCTGCCCGACGCCGCGCTCGATTTCGTGCTCGACGGCGACCTCGAACTGCGCCGCGTCGAACGCGAACTGGCCGAGGCCGAGGCGCGCGGCGACGGCGAGGCGATCGGCCACCTGCACACCCGCTACGCCGACATCGACGGCTATTCGGCCAAGGCCCGCGCCGCCGAGGTGCTGCACGGACTCGGCTTCACCGACGCCGACTTCGCCCGGCCGGTTGCCGATTTCTCCGGCGGCTGGCGGGTCCGCCTCAACCTCGCCCGCGCCCTCTCCTGCCGCGCCGACCTGCTGCTGCTCGACGAGCCGACCAACCACCTCGACCTCGACGCCGTGCTCTGGCTCGAACAGTGGCTGAAGACGACGCCGGCAACGCTGCTGCTGATCTCGCACGACCGCGACTTCCTCGACGCCGTGGTCGGCCAGATCATCGCCATCGACCAGCAGAAGCTGACGCTGACCAGCGGCGGCTACTCCGACTACGAACGCGCCAAGGCCGCCCGCCTGGCCGCCCAGCAATCGGCCTTCGCCGCGCAGCAGCGCGAGATCGCCAAGCTGACCCGCTTCGTCGAGCGCTTCAAGGCCAAGGCGACCAAGGCGCGCCAGGCGCAGAGCCGGGTCAAGATGCTCGAACGCATGGAAATCGTCGCCGCCGCGCACGTCGACTCGCCCTTCCACTTCAGCTTCCGCGAGCCGGAAAGCCTGCCCGATCCGCTGCTGGTCATCGAGAATGCCGGTGCCGGCTACGTCGACCGCAGGATTCTGGACAACATCACGCTGACGCTGCGCCCGGGTTGCCGCATCGGCCTGCTCGGCCGCAACGGCGCCGGCAAGTCGACGCTGATCAAATTGCTGGCTGGTGCCGTCGCGCAACAAGGCGGCGAGCGCAAGGAAGCCAAGGCGCTCAACATCGGCTACTTCGCCCAGCACCAGCTCGAACAACTGCGCCCCGACGAATCGCCGCTGCAGCACCTGCAACGCCTCGAACCGCTGACGCCGGAACAGGAGCTGCGCGACTACCTGGGCGGTTTCGACTTCCGCGGCGAGATGGCGACACGTGCCATCGAACCCTTCTCCGGCGGTGAGAAATCACGGCTGGCGCTGGCCCTGCTGATCCGTACCAGGCCCAACCTGCTGCTGCTCGACGAGCCGACCAACCACCTCGACCTGGAAATGCGCGAAGCACTGACCTTCGCCATGCAGGAATTCGAGGGCGGCATGGTCGTCGTTTCGCACGACCGCCACCTGCTGCGCACCTGCGCCGATGAATTGCTGCTCGTTGATAACGGCCGGGCGACGCCCTTCGACGGCGACCTCGACGACTACGCCGCCTGGCTGGCGGCACAGCGCAGTGCCGAAAAGACCGCAGCACCGGAGGTCGCTGCCGAGAAGAGCGAGCGCCTGCAGCAACGCGCCGACGCCAAGGCCAGCCGGCAGGCCTTGCTCGCCCAGCGGCGCACGCTAAGCAAGGAAATCGAGCAGATCGACCGCAAGCTGGCCAAATGGCAGGCGGAGAAGGCAGCACTCGACGCGCAATTCGCCGATCCCGACTTCTATGTCACGGTCGACCGGGCAAAAAGCGAAGAAATGCACCGCCAGGCCAGCACGCTTGGCGAGCAGATCGACGCCGCCGAACTGCGCTGGCTCGAACTGCACGAAGCCCTCGAGGCGCTGCCGTCGCCGGACGGCCAATAACCGCACCCGGGATGCGGTTATATAATTGCCGCCCATGACCCCCGCCCGCCGCCGCTTCCTCAGCCACCTCAGCCTCGCCCCGGCGCTGCTGCTGGCCGGCGCCCCGGCGCTGGCGAAAAACGGCAGCGGCGAGGCGTTGACCGTCGGACTGATGCCCTACCTGAGCACGCGCACCCTGCTGCACACGCACGAGGCGCTGGCGCACAGCCTCGAGCAGACGCTGCAGCGGCCGGTCCAGCTACGCACCGCGACCGATTACCAGGACTTCTTCCAGCACCTGCGCAACGGCAGCTACGACCTGGTCATCAGCCCGCCGCACTATGCCTGGCTGGCGATCAGCGATTACGGCTACCAGCCGTTGCTGGTGCACAAGGAACCGATCCGCGGCGTCATCGTCAGCGCCAGCAACAAGCCGCTGCACAGCAGCCGCGACCTGCGTGGCGGCAGCATCGCGATCAACGACCGCAGCGCGCTGCTGGCCATCATCGGCAGCCAGGTGCTGGCCGCCGAAGGCCTGCAGGAAGGCCGCGACTACCACTTCATCAATACCGTCTCGCACTCGAGCGCGCTCCAGAACGCGGTCATCGGCAAGACCCGCGCGGCGCTGGTCAACGCCACCAGCCTGCGCCTGGCGCCCCCCGACATCCGCGAGCGGACGCTGGTCTGGCGGGAAATCGCGGTGATTCCCGGGCAGTTCTACATCGCCCGCCCGGGCCTCGCCGCAGCAACCGTCGACGCCGTACGCAAGGCATTGCTGGTCTTCGAGGCCAGCGCCGCCGGCCGCGAGTTCTTCAGCAGCACCGGCCAGGGCGGTTACCGGCCGGTCAATGCCGACGACCGGGCGCTGCTCGAGCGGGCGCTGCCGGAAACCCGTCGCCTGCTGCACGCCGCCACGCCCGGATGATCGCCCGCCTGCCCGGCTCGCTGCGCAGCCGCCTGATCATCCTGACGGTCATCGTCGAGGTCGTGATGATCACGGCCATCCTGTGGAACAGCCAGCGCCTGGCCGAAAGCCACCTGCTCCAGCAATTCGAACTGCGGCGCACCGAGGCCAGCCGCCTGCTGCGCGCCGCGCTGGCGCCGGCGATGGCCCAGCACGATTTCGCCGCGGTCGGCGAGATCCTCGAGGATGCACGCCAGATGCAGGGCATGGATTACCTGGTGATGTTCGACGAGGAAGGCCGCCGGATCGCCTCGGCCTCGGCGACGCCACTGGCCGGCGACAGTCCGCACGCCTTCCTGCAGGCGCTGGCAGCCGACCCGGAACGACTCGACTTCCACATCGCGATGCAGATCGGCGAGCGCGAATACGGCGAACTGCTGATTGGCCTCGACCTGCAATTCATCAACCAGGCCCGCCACCAGATCCTGACCCAGAACATCCTGCTGGCGCTGCTCGGCATCCTGTTGACGACGCTCGTCCTCGGCGGCGTCGCGCTCTGGCTGACCCGCCACCTGACCGCGCTCTCGGCGGCCAGCCGGGCACTGGCCAGCGGCCGCCGCTTCCATCCGCTGCAGGGCGGCGGCGACGACGACATCGGCCGCGTCGTCGCCGCCTTCAACAGCATGGGCAGCGCCCTCGACGCACGCATGGAAGAACTCGAGGCCGCCGAACTGACCCAGCGCGAACTGGCCGAACGCCTGCTGTTCATGGCCGAACGCGACCCGCTCACCGGCCTGGCCAACCGCGCCCGCTTCGAGGCGGCACTGGACAAGACGCTCGGCCAGGGCGGCCGCGGCGGCGAACAACTCGGCGCCCTGCTTTATTTCGACATCGACGAGTTCAAGACGATCAACGACAGCTTCGGTCATCGCGCCGGCGACAGCGTGCTCGTCCAGACGGCGCTGACGGTCGGTCGCCTGGTCCGCGCCGACGAACTGTTCGCCCGGCTCGGCGGCGACGAGTTCGTCATCCTGGCCCCCGGCGCCGACCGCAATGCCGCACAGGCATTGGCCGAACGCATCGTCGGCGGCATCCGCGGCCTCGGTTTCGACTTCGACGGCCGCCGCCTGGGCCTGACCATCAGCCTGGGCATCGCGCTCTACCCGGAGCACGGCGGCGAGCGCGAAAGCCTAGTATCCCACGCCGACGCGGCGATGTACCAGGCCAAGGCCGGCGGCAAGAACTGCTGGCGCACCTACCGGCCGGAACTCGACGACCCCGAACGGATGCTCCACCAGCTCGGCTGGAACGAACGCATCCAGCGGGCGCTCGACGAACAGCGCCTGGTCCTGCATTACCAGGGCGTGCATTCGGTGCAGACCGGGAAAATCGTCCATCACGAGGCGCTGGTGCGCATGATCGACCCGGAAGACCCGAGCCAGCTGTTGATGCCCGGCGCCTTCATCCCCGCCGCCGAGAAGAACGGGCGCATCGTCGACATCGACCGCTGGGTAATCGGCCACGCGATCCGCAAGCTGGCCGCCGCTGACGCCCCGGCGGCGCTGGCGATCAACATCTCCGCCCGTTCCTTCGACGAACCCGGACTGGCCGCCTCGATCCGGGCGACACTGGCCGCGTTCCACGTGGAACCGGCGCGCCTGCTGATCGAGCTGACCGAGACGGCGGCACTCGCCAACATCGCCGATTCCGAGCTCTTCATCCGCGAATTGCGGGCACTCGGCTGCACCGTCTGCCTCGACGACTTCGGCGTCGGCTTCTCGTCCTTCGCTTATCTCAAGCAGCTCTCGGCCGACGTGCTCAAGATCGACGGCATGTTCATCCGTCACCTGGCCAGCGACCCCAACGACCAGGTCTTCGTCCGCGCCATCGTCGAGGTGGCGCGCGGCCTCGGCAAGAAGACCGTCGCCGAGTTCGTCGGCGATGCGGCAACGCTGGCGATCCTGCGCGAACTCGGCGTCGACTACGCCCAGGGCTATTACCTTTCGCGGCCGGAAGCGGAAATAAGCCCGGCATAATCGGGTAAAATCGCGCTTTTTTCGCCGCCACAGGGAGTTGACCGTGAAAATCGTCTGTCTTGACCTCGAAGGGGTCCTGGTTCCGGAAATCTGGATCGAATTCGCCGAGCGTACCGGCATCCCCGAACTGAAGCGGACGACGCGCGACGAGCCGAACTACGACACGCTGATGACCTACCGGCTGAACATCCTGCGCGAAAAGAAGCTTGGTCTGCCGGACATCCAGAAGGTGATCTCCGAAATGGGCCCGATGCAGGGCGCCCGCGCCTTCCTCGACCAGCTGCGCGAGGACTACCAGGTGATCATCCTCTCCGACACCTTCTACGAATTCGCCCATCCGCTGATGCGCCAGCTGGGCTGGCCGACGCTGTTCTGCCATTCGCTGGAAGCCGACGCCGCCGGCATGCTGGTCAACTACCACCTGCGCATGCCGAACCAGAAGCAGGAAGCGGTCAAGCGCTTCAAGGAACTGAACTTCACCATCGTCGCTGCCGGCGATTCGTACAACGACACGGCAATGCTCGGCGAAGCCCACGGCGGCATCCTCTTCCATCCGCCGGAAAACGTCGTCCGCGAATTCCCGCAGTTCCCGGTGGTGCGCGACTACGACGCGCTGCGCGCCGAAATCGACAAAGCTTTCGCCAAGGCCGCCTGACCGCCATGCATCGCGACCGGTTCTACACCCTCTCCGCTTCCTGCCCCGACCAGGTCGGGATCATCGCCCGCGTTTCCGGCTTCATCGCCGAGCATGGCGGCTGGATTCTCGAATCGAGCTTCCATGCGGACGACCTGACCGGTCGCTATTTCATGCGCATCGAGATCAAGGCCGATTCGCTACCCTTCCTGCTCGCCGAGTTCCGCGACCGCTTCCGCCGCGAAATCGCCGAACCGCTGGCGATGGACTGGCGGATCAACGACAGCGCGGTGAAGAAGCGCGTCGTCGTCCTCGTTTCCAAGCAGGAGCACTGCCTCTACGACCTGCTCGCGCGCTGGCAGTCGAAGGAGCTCGATATCGAGATCCCGTGCGTCATCTCCAACCACGACACCTTCAAGGGTTTCGTCGAATGGCACGGCATTCCCTTCATCCACGTGCCGGTCAACGCCGACAACAAGGCCGCCGCCTACGCCGAGATCCAGCGCATCTTCGAGGATGTGCGCGGCGACACCATGGTCCTCGCCCGCTACATGCAGATCCTCTCGCCGGAACTGTGCGACGCACTGAACGGCCGGATCATCAACATCCACCACAGCTTCCTGCCCAGCTTCGTCGGCGCCAAGCCCTACCACCAGGCTTACCAGCGCGGCGTCAAGCTGATCGGCGCGACCTGCCACTACGTCACCAGCGAACTCGACGCCGGTCCGATCATCGAGCAGGACGTGATCCGCATCGACCATTCGGATTCGCCGGAAGACATGGTCCGCTACGGCAAGGACATCGAGAAGACGGTGCTCGCCCGCGGCCTGCGCTACCATCTCGAGGACCGCGTGCTGGTGCACGGCAACAAGACGGTGGTCTTCCGCTGATGCTGATTTCCCGCAACGATTCGCTGCTGCTCGTCGTCGACATCCAGGAGAAGCTCGCTCCGGCGATCTTCGAGGCCGACGAGATCACCCGCAACAGCGTCCGGCTGCTCGACGGTGCCCGCCGCCTCGGCATCCCGGCCTTCGTTTCGGAACACTACGTGCAGGGCCTCGGCCCCAGCGTCGCGGCAATCCGCGATGCCGCGGTCGACGCCCGGATTTTCGCAAAAACGCATTTTTCCTGTGCCGCCGAACCCGGTGTCCTCGACCTGTTGCAGGCCTGCGGTCGCCGCCAGGTCATCCTGACCGGCGCGGAAACCCATGTCTGCGTGCTGCAGACCGCGCTCGGCCTGATCGCTGCCGGCTTCGCCGTCTGCCTGGTCGCCGACGCTGCCTCGTCGCGCACCCCGGCCAACCGCCAGCTTGCCTGCGAGCGCGTGCGTGCGGCCGGCGGCCAGGTGGTCAGCACCGAGATGGTCCTCTTCGAGTGGCTCGAACGCGGCGGCACCGACGAATTCCGCGCGCTGCTGCCGCTGATCAAGTAAGACGGCCGCCTCGACCAATGAAAAAACCGCCGGAAGGCGGTTTTTTTCTGGCCGGTCCGCCTCCCGAAAAAAGCGGGCACCCGAGGGTGCCCGTAAGGGAGAGAGACTACGAATCCGATCAGTGGTGGTAGGCGCTTTCGCCGTGCGAGGTCAGGTCCAGGCCTTCGCGTTCGTCTTCTTCCGGCACGCGCAGACCGATGACGATATCGACCAGCTTGTAGGCGATGAAGGAGACCACGCCGGACCAGACGATGCAGGTCACGACACCCTTGGTCTGGGCAATCACCTGAGCGGTCATGTCGTACGGGGCGACGGCGTTGGCGACGTAGTCGTAGACACCGGTACCGCCGAGGGCCGGATCGGCGAAGACGCCGGTCAGGATCGCACCGAGGATGCCGCCGACGCCATGGACGCCGAAGACGTCGAGCGAGTCATCGGCACCGAGCAGGCGCTTCAGGCCATTGACACCCCACAGGCAGATCACGCCGGCCAGCAGGCCGAGGACGATGGCACCCATGACGCCGACGAAACCGGCGGCCGGGGTGATCGCGACCAGGCCGGAGACGGCACCGGAAGCAGCACCCAGCATCGAGGGCTTGCCCTTGAAGATCCACTCGGCAAACATCCAGGACAGTGCGGCAGCAGCCGTCGCCACCCAGGTGTTGACCATCGCCAGGGCCGAACCGCCGGAGGCTTCGAGCGCCGAACCGGCGTTGAAACCGAACCAGCCGAACCACAGCAGCGAAGCGCCGATCATCGTGAAGGTCAGCGAGTGCGGAGCCATGGCCACGCTACCCAGGCCGGTACGCTTGCCGATCATGTAGGCACCGACCAGGCCGGCGATTGCGGCATTGATATGGACGACGGTACCGCCGGCGAAGTCGAGCGCGCCGTGCTGGAACAGGAAGCCTGCGGTGGCACCGGCGGCTTCGGCCGCGGCGGCATCGATGTAGGCATCCGGACCGGCCCAGTACCAGACCATGTGCGCCATCGGGATGTAGGAGAAGGTGAACCAGATGACCATGAAGACCAGGATCGCCGCGAACTTGGCGCGCTCGGCGAAGGCACCGACGATCAGGCCGCAGGTGATGGCCGCGAAGGCGCCCTGGAAGACGACGAAGATCAGCTCGGAAATCACCACGCCCTTGGAGAAGGTGGCACCGACCGATTCGACCGTCACCCCGCTGAGGAACAGCTTGTCGAGCGTGCCGAAGAAGGCGTTGCCTTCGGTGAAGGCCAGCGAGTAGCCGTAGATGACCCAGAGCACGGTGATCAGCGAGAAGACGGTGAACACCTGCATCAGCACCGAGAGCATGTTCTTGGCGCGGACCAGGCCGCCGTAGAACAGCGCCAGGCCGGGGATCGACATCAGGATGACGAGTGCGGCGCAGACCATGATCCAGGCGTTGTCGCCCTTGTTCGGCACCGGGGCCGGCGCGGCGGCCGGTTCGACGGCGGCGACCGCTGCTTCGGCGACCGCGGCAACGGCTTCGACGACCGCCGTGGTGGCGGCCGGCTCTTCGGCCCAGGCCGGCGCCCCGAAGGACACCGCGCCGATCAGGGCGAGCACGGAAAGAAGGTATTTCATGTCAGGGCTCCTTACAGGGCATCGCCACCGGTTTCGCCGGTGCGGATGCGAACGACTTGTTCGAGGTCGAAGACGAAAATCTTGCCGTCACCGATCTTGCCGGTGCTGGCAGACTTCTCGATGGCTTCGATGACCTGGTCGATCTGCTCGGCCTTGACGGCGGCCTCGAGCTTGACCTTGGGCAGGAAGTCGACGACGTACTCGGCACCGCGATACAGCTCGGTATGGCCTTTCTGACGGCCAAAACCCTTGACCTCGGTCACCGTGATGCCCTGCACGCCGATGGCGGACAGCGCCTCACGCACTTCGTCAAGCTTGAACGGCTTGATGATGGCAGTAACGAACTTCATGAGTGTTCCCCTATCTGGTTAAAACCTGTCGCTGCTCCCGCCGCCGAACAGCCTGGCGACGGGAACGCTATCGTTGGATCAGAAGGACTTGGTGACCGAGAGGACGGCGATACCGCGACCGGCGTCCTTGGTCTTGTCACCGACGTCCAGGGCACCGGCTTCCGCGGAGTTGGAATTCGTGAAGCAGTAGAACTCGCCCTTGGTGCAGCTGCCGGCGGCGTTGGTATCGATATACGACAGGCCGAACACCCAGCCGCTGACATCCTTGGTCACGCCGACCTTCCAGTCGGTGTAGCTGCCCTTGCGGATGTTCTTGGCGCTCAGGTGGCCGATGTGACCATTGACGCCCCAGCCATCGCCCAGGTCGTAGTTCAGGTTGGTTTCGAGGTAGCTGGTGCCCTTGGTGCTCTTGCCGGCGTTGTTGGCAGTGCCGCGCAGCGAGAAGTAGTCGTCGATCGAGTACGAGTACTTGACCGAGATGAACTTCCAGGAAGCGCCCAGATAGATTTCCTTGTTGGTCACCGAGTCGTCATCGGCGCGGGCATCGAGGACGCCGCCTTCCGAACCCGGGTAGTAGTAGAGGATCGCGCCGAGGTCGAGGCCGAAGTCGCCGAAGGTCGTGCGGTAGCCGCCGTAGAAGTCCATTTCCAGGTTGCCGTCAGGGAAACCGGCACCCGACGAGACGTTGGAGTTCCAGTTGCCGGCGTAGAAGCCGCTGGCGTGCGAGTAATCGATGCCACCCTGGAGAGCCGGCTTGCCGAAGGTCTGGTCGATGCCGCGGAAACGGTAGCTGCTGGCCAGCGTGACGTTGCCGGTGATCGTGTGCGGGCTGGCTTCTTCGGCGGCAGCGGCGACCTGAACGGCCGACGGAGCGGCAAAGGCGCCAACCAGGGCCAGGGCGATCAAGGATTTCTTCATGGTGTCTCTCCTGTGAGAAAAGTGGATAAAACGAAAACGATCTTTTGTGCAGCACAGCAGAGCAGGAGCCGTGCCAACATCTTTTTATTGATCAAAATCAAACAATTGGCCAATTATTCTCAAGCCACGCACCGACATCGGGCACCAATGCGGTGCAGTTACAGAACGTCACGCACCAGCGGCGAGCGAAGCGGAAAATGGCGGGAAATACCGCTGTGCTAGACTCCCGCACCCACGGAGGAAATCATGCTCGATCCCAAGACCCTCGAAGAATTCGGCGCCAAGATGAGCGCCCTGCTCGCCAACTCGCCGGCCCGCGACATCGAGAAGAACGCCAAGGCAATGCTTGGCGGCCTGCTCGGCAAGCTCGACCTGGTCACCCGCGAGGAGTTCGACATCCAGGCGCAGCTGCTGGCGCGTACCCGCGAACGCCTGCAGGCCCTCGAGGCCCGCGTCGAGGCGCTGGAAAAAACCCGCAGCGGCCAGTAAGCGGCCATGGCGCTGGCCGTCGCGCTGAGCCGGGGACTCGACGGCCTCGCCGCGCCGCCGGTCACGGTCGAAGTGCATCTGGCCAACGGCCTGCCCGGCGTCACCCTGGTCGGCCTGCCCGATACCGAGGTGCGCGAGGCGCGCGACCGCGTGCGCGCGGCAATCATCAATTCCGGCTTCGAGTTCCCCGCCCGGCGGCTGACGATCAACCTCGCCCCGGCCGACCTGCCCAAGGAGTCGGGGCGCTTCGACCTGCCCATCGCCCTCGGCATCCTCGCCGCCAGCGGCCAGATTCCGGCCGGCGCGCTGGCCGCACATGAATTCGCCGGCGAGCTGTCGCTGTCCGGCGAATTGCGCCCGGTCCGCGGGGCCCTGGCGATGGCATTGCAGGCTGCCGGCGACGGCCGCCGCTTCGTGCTCCCCGGCGCCAGCGCCAGCGAGGCGGCACTGAGCGGCAGCAGCGGCATCCTGGCCGCCGACTCCCTGCTCGCCGTCTGCGCCCACCTCGCCGGGACGACGCATTTATCGCCGCCAGCGACGGTCGACCGTCAGATTCCGGCAATTTTCCCCGATCTCGCCGATGTCCGCGGCCAGAGCCAGGCCCGCCGCGCCCTTGAAATCGCCGCTGCCGGGCGCCATTCGCTGCTGATGGTCGGCCCGCCCGGCGCCGGCAAGTCGATGCTCGCCGCCCGCCTGCCCGGCCTGTTGCCGCCGCTGACCGACCAGGAGGCCCGGGAGTCGGCGGCGGTACTGTCGCTGGTCGGCCAGTTCGACCCCGCGCGCTACGCCGAACGCCCATGGCGCAGCCCGCACCATACCGCTTCGGCGGCGGCCCTGGTCGGCGGCGGCAATCCGCCGCGGCCTGGCGAAATCAGCCTGGCCCACCACGGCGTGCTGTTTCTCGACGAGCTGCCCGAATTCGACCGCAAGGTCCTGGAAACCCTGCGCGAACCGCTCGAGAGCGGCCGCATCCACATCGCCCGCGCCGCCCGCCAGGCCGAGTTTCCGGCCGGCTTCCAGCTGGTCGCGGCGATGAATCCCTGCCCCTGTGGCTACCACGGCGAGGCCCGCTGCCAATGCACGCCCGACCAGGTCGCCCGCTACCGCGGCAAGCTCTCCGGGCCGCTGGTCGATCGCATCGACCTGGTCATCGAGGTACCGGCACTGCCAACCGAAGCGCTGGCCGGCAAGGCCGACGGCGAGAGTTCGGCGGCGGTGCGCTGGCGCGTCGAGGCGGCCTGGGCCCGCCAGCTGGCACGGCAGGGCAAGGCCAACGCCCGCCTGACGACGCAGGAAATCGATGCCGGCTGCCAGCCCGACGCCGCCGGCGCCGCGCTGCTGCACCAGGCGGCGGCACGCCTCGGCCTGTCGGCGCGGGCCTGGCACCGCCTGCTCAAGGTGGCGCGCAGCATCGCCGATCTCGGCGCAAGCGATATCATCGGCGCCCCGCACATTGCCGAAGCGATCCACTACCGGCGTTTCGCCCGCGACTGAACCGATGTCCTCACCCGCCCCCTCCTCGCGCGGCCTCGCGCTACTGCTGGCCTGCCTTTCGGCGCTCGGCCCGTTCTCGATCGACACCTACCTGCCGTCCTTCGAGGACATTTCGCACCGTCTTGGTGCAACGCCGCTCGAAGTCCAGCAGACGCTCTCCGCCTACCTCTTCTCGTTCGCCGCGATGACGCTGTGGCACGGCGCCATCGCCGATCGCTTCGGACGGCGCCGGGTGATCCTCTGGGCGCTGGCGCTGTTCGGTGTCGCCTCGCTCGGCTGCATGCTCGCCGGCAGCATCGGCCAGCTGTGGTTCTGGCGGGCGATGCAGGGCGTCACTGCCGGCGCCGGCATCGTCGTCAGCCGGGCGATCGTCCGCGATCTCTACGACGGCGCCCAGGCGCAGCGGCTGATGGCGCAGATCACGATGATGTTCGCGCTGGCGCCGGCCATCGCCCCGGTGATCGGCGGCTGGCTGCAGACCTGGTTCGGCTGGCGCTCGATTTTTGCCTTCCTGGTGCTGTCGACCGTGGTCCTCTGGCTGACCTGCCTGCGCCTGCTGCCCGAGAGCCTGCCGCCGGAGCGCCGGCAGTCGCTGCGCCCGGGCTACCTGGCCGGCGCCTACCGGCAGGTCTTCAGCTCGCCGCGCTTCCTCTGCGCCTGCCTGGCGCTGGCCCTCAACTTCGGCGGGTTCTTCATCTACGTGCTGTCGGCGCCGGTATTCCTGATGCGCCACCTGGCGCTGCCGGAAACCGCCTTCCTCTGGCTGTTCGGCCCGGCGATGCTCGGCCTGATGAGCGGTTCCTGGCTGTCCGGCCGGCTTGCCGGGCGGATCTCGCCGGGGCGCACGGTCGCCCTTGGCTACGTAGCGATGAGCTGCGCCGCGCTGCTCAACCTCGGGATCAACCTGAGCCTGCCGCCGGGGCTGCCGTGGAGCGTCGCGCCGCTGTTCGTGTACACCATCGGCATGTCGCTGGCGATGCCCAGCCTGACGCTCTTCGCGCTCGATCCTTTCGCCCGCCAGCGCGGCCTGGCGGCGTCCTGTCAGACCTTCTTCCAGTCGGGCTTCAACGGCATAGCGGCGGCGCTGATCGCGCCGGCGCTATGGGGTTCGACGCTCAGCCTGGCGGCCGGCATGGCCGGGCTGATGCTGGCCGGCGGCCTGGCCGCGCTGGCCCACCGCCAACTACGTCTGCTGCCAGGGTAGCCCGCGGAAGCGCCAGCCGCCCTGGGTGCCGCGGTGGAAATCTTCGTCAAGCGGCCCTTCGAAACCTTCGACGACGTTGATGACCTGCGTAAAGCCGGCGCTTTCCAGCGCCTCGCCGGCGAAGATCGAACGGCTGCCGCTGCGGCAGATGAGCAGCACCGGCCGGCTCAGGTCGCCCTTGACCAGGCGGCCGACCTTGCGCGCGAAATCCGGGTCGATCTCCCAGTCCGGCGCTTCCTGCCAGGCGACATGCTCGGCGCCGACAGGATGGCCGACGTACATGTGCTCGATCTCGGTCCGGCAATCGACCAGGACGGCCTCCGGCGTCTGCTGCAGGAAGGCGTGAGCGGCGTTGGGATCGAGATGCTGCATCGGCGTATGGGAAAATTTGAATGGACCGATATTATGAAAGCAGCGCGCGCAAAAGCGTAAACTCGTCGCTCAGCCCCACCCTGGAGCCCGCATGAAACTCCCCGCCTGGATCGCCACCCTGTTTTCCGCCCTTGCCGCCGCGCTGCTGCCGGCCTGCGATGTGGTCAATCTGCCCAGGCTCGAACCGGGCGTCACCACCCAGGCCGAAGTCCGCAGCCGCATGGGCGAACCCGGTTTCGTGCATCACGACCCGGACGGCAGCGTCACCTGGGAATACAGCCGCCAGCCGGCCGGCAAGGTCTGCTACATGATCCGCTTCGACAGCCGCGACATCGTCGCCGCCGTCGACCAGGTGCTGACCCCGGCCGGTTTCGCCCGCGCCCTGCCCGGGCTGAGCCAAGACGAAGTGCGCCGGCTTTACGGTCAACCGGCGAAAAAGCAGGTTTTCCGCAATCTCGGCGAAGAAATCTGGGAATGGCATGTCGAGGGTGAAATCGCCACCGAGGAAACCTACTTCTCGGTCCATTTCGGCCTCGCCGACGGCCGGCTGCGCAAGGCCGGCCTGCGCGTCGAACCGGGCGGCCGTTAGGCGCCGGAAAAACGCGCCAGTTCTGCGCGCGTGTTGATGTTCTCGAAAGCCGCCGGCTGGTCGTCGAAAGCCACCTCGACCGCGGCCAGCGTCGCCGTCCAGCCGCCGAAGCGGCGCTCGCCGGCCTGCAGATAAGCCGCCAGCGACGGCAACAGTTCGCGCCGGCACAGGCAGAACACCGGGTGCACCTGGTCGCCGGTACGGGCAACGGCGATCTGCGCGGCATTCACGGTCAACGCCGCAAACAGGCGAAAAACCAGATCTTCCGGCAGGAAGGGCGAATCGCAGGGCGCCGTCGCCACCAGGGGTGTCGTCGCCGCCGCCAGCGCTGCGTGCAGCCCGGCCAGCGGCCCGGCGAAGCCGTCGATGGCGTCGGCGACGACCGGATGACCGAAAGCGGCGTAAGACTCGCGATTGCGGTTGGCGTTGATCAGCAGGCTGCCGACCTGCGGCGCCAGCCGGCCGATCACGTGCGCCACCAGCGGCCGCCCGTCGAGTTCCTGCAGGCCCTTGTCGACACCGCCCATGCGCCGGCCGAGACCGCCGGCCAGGACGACGCCGGTGACCAGTTGGCGATCCATCAGTACACCAGCGTCCGCCACGCCGGATCGAGCGTTCGGGCGACAAAGGCAGTGGCGCCGGCGGCGCCGGCATCGGCGCGCAGCGTTTCTGCGGCGCCGACCCAGGCGGCGCGGGCCATGCCGCAGGCGTAGAAGCGGACGCCGGCGGCGGCGGCTTCGTCGAGGAAGGCGGCGATGGACTTTTCCCGTGCCGGCGTCGGCCAGGCGGCCTCGGCGACATCGGCGACCAGCCAGCGCACCGCCGGCCCGGCGAAGTGGATTTCGACCTCGGCATCCAGCGCGCGCGCGGCCAGCGCATGCACCAGCGGCGTCACCGCCTGTTCCGGCTGCGCCGAGCCGATCAGCAGGGCCAGCCGCTCAGTCAAGTCGGGCCTCCGGATCGAGCTTCAGCACCTGCGCCCGGTAGGCGGCGGCATCGACCAGCAGGCCGCGCTCGCCGGCCCAGTCGGTCGGCCGCACGCGGGCCATCCAGCCGTCGCCGTAGGGATCGCGGTTGATCCGCCCGGGCCGCTCCTCGGCCGCCTCGTTGCCTTCAAGCAGCACGAAGGACAGCGGCGCATGCAGCGCAAGCAGCGTCTTGCGGCACTCGACCGTGCCCATCCCGCGCCCGCGCGCCACCTCGGCGCCGTTCGGCTTGCTGGTGAAGGCGATGATCTCACCGGCCAGGTGAATACCGAAGGCGGTCGCGCCGATCAACAGCTCGCCACCCAGCAACTCGCGCACCCACATGTCGTGCTCGGGGTAATAAAGAAGATCGTCGGGGATGGTGCCGGTGAAGGGTGTGGTGGGCATGGCGACGGAAAAGGGGCGGAGGAAAGCAGGAGTCGAACCTACCAAGGCTTGTCTGACAAGCCCTGCCGGTTTTGAAGACCGGCCGTCCCACCGGGGAACGATTTCCTCCAGATTGAAGCTATCCGAATTGCTCCGGCGTGCCGCGCAACACATGGGTGTCGCGCACCCGGCGAGTGTAGCCGATGCGGTCGAAGAATTCGAGAATGTGGATGGCCACCTTGCGGCCGCCGCCGATCACGTCGCGCAGCGGCGCGGCGCGGGCGCAGCCGTCGCGTTCGTTGAGGGCGGCGACATGGCGGGCCAGCGCGCCGACGGCCTCGGCGGTGAAGTAGTGATCGTGCGCCACCGGCCAGGCTTCGCCGTGCCGGGCGATGCGCTTGAACAGCGCACGCACGGTGTCCTCGGCGATGCCGGTGGCTTTGGCGACATCGCGCACGCGCGGCGGGTTGTAGGGCTCGGCGGCGAGCAGCGGCAGCAGTGTCTGCCACAGGTCGCGGTCGGCGGCGGCGAGTTCGACGCGATGGCCGGGCAGGTGCAGCCAGGCGTTGCTCTGGGCGACCTCGCCGCTGGCCAGGCGTTCGCCGAGCAGCGCGTCGAAGGCGGGCCTAGCCAATGTCGGCAGCGTCAGCCGGCGCAGGCGGTCGCGCTCGACGCCGGTGAGGTCGGATGCGCGCTCGTGTTCCGCGGCCAGCGCCGCGAGCAAGCGCTCACCCAGGGCCTGCCAGCCGGCAGCGGCGAAGGCGGTGTCGCCGACCGTGCGCAGGCCCAGCCGCTGGCAGATTTCAGCCAGCGTCGGTGCGTCGAGGTTGCGGTTGAGCGCGTACGCCGCCAGGTCGACGCCGGCCGGCTGCTGTTGCGCGGCCAAGGCCAGCGCCACCGCCGGATCGGGATCGGCCAGCGCCGCCAGCATTGCCAGACGCTCCGGGCTCGATTTGCGCCGTGTCGGCGGCGCGCTGTCGAGCACCGTGCCGCCGGCAATGGTGTGGCGGGCAGCGGCGTCGCGCAGGATGAAGCGGTCGCCGGCGAGCGCGCCGATGTCACGGTCGACGTGGAGTTGCGCCCAGTTTTCGCCGCCGGGCGGGATCTCGTCGGCGCCGAGCAGCGCCACCCGCGCCGGCACATCGCTGGCGCCGAGGTGCAGGTGCACCTGCGTCCAGTGCTTCAAGGCCGGCTGCCCGGCGAGCACCCGCAGCTTCGCGTCGAAACGGCGCAACGGCCGGTGCAGCGGCGGCGCCAGCAGCCACTGGCCGCGCTCGACTTCGCCTTTCTCGATACCAGCCAGTGCCAGCGCGATGCGCTGCCCGGCCTGGCCGGACTCGGCCGGCGCATCCTGGGCGCGCAGGCTGCGCACGCGCACGGGCTTGCCGCTCGGCGACAACAGCAGCTGATCGCCAACCCGGACGCGGCCGGCGAAGGCCGTACCGGTGACGACGGTACCGGCGCCGGCGAGCGTGAAGCAGCGGTCGACCGCCAGCCGGAAACCGCCGGCCACCTCGCGCCCGATCTGGGCAGCAGCGACGGCCTCAAGATGCGCGCGCAGTTCGGCAATGCCGGCGCCGCTGACCGCAGCGACCGTAAACACCGGCGCCCCGGCGAACGCGGTATCCGCGAGCAGCGCTTCGATTTCGGTTTTTGCCGTTTCGACGCGGTCGACCGTGACACAGTCGGTCTTGGTCAGCGCCACCGCCCCCCGGCGAATACCGAGCAGTTCGACGATTTCCAGATGCTCGCGGGTCTGCGGCATCGGCCCGTCGTCGGCGGCAATGACCAGCAGCGCGAAGTCGATGCCGGTGGCGCCGGCGAGCATGTTGTGCACCAGCTTCTCGTGCCCCGGCACGTCGATGAAGCCGAGCGTGGGCGTGTAGGCGTAGCCGAGATCGACGGTGATGCCGCGCGCCTTCTCTTCCTTCAGGCGGTCGCAGTCGACGCCGGTCAGCGCCTTGACCAGCGTCGTCTTGCCGTGGTCGATGTGACCGGCAGTGCCGACGATCATGCGGCGAAGAAGCTCTGGGCGGCGGCCAGCGCTTCAGTATCGGCGAGGACCGCGCCGGGCGCCCCGCCCTTGCCCCACAGCGGCGGCCGGAACTCCATGGCGAGGAATTCGGCACACAGCCGGTAGCTGTCGAACATCGGCTGCGCCTTCTCGCGGCTGCCGCTGGTGGCGATCACCCAGAGCCGCTTGCCGGCCATGGCTGCCTTGAAATCGACGCCGGGCACGCGCAGCCAGGCGCTCCAGTGGTCGAGGTAGGTCTTCAGCGGCGACGGCACCGAGAACCAGTAGACCGGCGAGACGAAAACGAGATCGGTGGCGGCCAGGGTCGCGTCGAGCAGCGTCTTCAGGTCGCCGGTCGGCGGCGGATAGCTGCCGGCAGTGTGGCGCAGGTCGACGAAGGGCGGCAGGTCGAGCTCGGCCAGCTTCAGCCAGCGTTGTTCGGCGGCGGCCGGCAGGCTGGCCGCGGCGTGCCGGGCGAGCGTCTCGCTGTTGCCGGTGTGGCCGGGTTCGCGGGTGGTGGCATCAAGGAAGAGGAAACGGGACATGTTGCGATGTCGGTTGGTTTGGAAAGAAGCCCATTCTGGCACGGCGGTTCCACGTGAAACCGCCGTGCTGCGGAAACGCCGGCGCTCAGCCGAACATGTCCTCGACCTTGCCGGCGAACCACTGGAAGTCCTCGGTCACCAGTTCGGGACGGCGCAGGTTGTCGTCGTCCTGGTCCTGGACGATCAGGCCCTTGTCGTTGACCCAGTACTTGAAGCGCACGGCAATCGCCTCCTGCGGCTGCGTCTTGACCATCATGAAGCAGAGGTTGTCGGGCAGCGCCGGCTTCAGTTCGCGGCCCTTGATGCGGTCGGTGATGTACTTGGCGACGATCTTCGCATGGGCGTTGGCGACGTGGCCGGCCTTCGGGTAGTACTTGAACAGCGGCGAGACGACGCCGACGGCGTCGCCGATCACGTAGGTATCCGGATCGTCCTTGAGGTTGAGGAAGAAGGGATCGACGCCGGCCCAGCCGGTCAGCTTGCCTTCGGCATCGCGGCCGATGACGCCGGCCTTCCAGGCCATGTCGCCGGCCTGGTGCGGGGCCATCAGGATCGAATGGTCGAACTTGAAGTCGCCGGCCGTAGTCTTGATCCGTTTGTTGAAGGGATCGACTTCCTGGATCTGCGCCTTGGGCACGTAGACGATCTGGTCCTTGTACAGCTCCTCGAAGGCGTCCTTGTAACCGCCGCCGATCGGCATGATGCTCGGCTTGGGATCGAGAATGGTGATCTTGCCCTTGATCTTGCGCTGCTTGAACAGGTCGGCGATCAGGCAGGCGCGCTCGTAGGGCGACGGCGGGCAGCGGTGCGGTGGCGGTGGCAGCGTCATCACCAGGTCGCCGCCCTGGAAGTTCTGGATGCCCTGCTTGAGCTTGAAGTGCTCGGCGGTCGGGATGTAGGCGGCGGGGAACATCGCCTTGGTGTAGTCGGCCGCCTTGCGGTCGTTGCCGAACCAGGCCTCATAGTTGTAACGGATGCCGGCGCCGACGATCAGGTAGTCGTAGTCGATCCAGCCCTGGGCGGTGACGACGCGCTTCTTGTCGCGCTCGAAGGCGGTGACCTCGGTCTGGATGAACTGGTAGCCGTACTTCTGGGCGACGTCGAGGTAGCTGAAGGTGAGGAACTGGGCATCGACGACGTCGACCAGCCACTTGTTGCTCATCGGGCAGGCGAAGAAGACCGGGTTGCGCTCGAGCAGCACGACGTCGAGGCTGGGATCGAGCACTTTCAGGTGCTTGGCCGCGGACACCCCGCCCCAGCCGCCACCGCAGATGACCACGCGCTTGCCGGTGGCCTTGGGCAGCAGCGGGTCGGACTGCATCTGGATCAGGAAAGGCAGCGGGCTGCTCGGTGCGGCGATGGCGCCGGTGGCCCCGAGCGCCGCCCCGGCGGCAAGGAATTGTCGTCTGTTGAAGTTCATCTTGTCGTCTCCATGATGTTAACCACCCGGGCACGGAGATGCCCGGATTTACGGGGTGGCGCCGAACGACGCCGGGGGTCGGGAATGGCGGGCGGTACGCGGACCGCCACACGTGGCCATTTCCGGAAAAACTACCGTTGCAATGCCGCCAGCTGGGCGACGAAGCGCGCCTCGTCCCTGGCTTCCAGGCAGCGCAGGTCGAGCCGGAAAGCATCGTCGCGGATAGCGCCGATCACCGGCTGCGGCAGCCCGCGGAAAGCGGCTTCGACGGTCGACAATGCTTTTCCCGGTTTTTTCGCGGTCGACCGCAAGACCAGCGCGGTCGACGCCAGCCGTTCGACCGGCAAGGCACCGCTACCGATCTGGCTGGCACAGTCCTCGAGCGCGACGACGAAGCCGCCACCGACCGCCGCCTGTACCGCCGGCAGCAGCCGTTCGCCAAGGGCCGCGATCTCGCTCGTCGGCCGGGTCAGCAGGCGCAGCGTCGGCAGTCGCTGACACAGGCGGTCGGGGTCGCGATACAGGCGCAGCGTCGCTTCCAGTGCGGCCAGCGTCGTCTTGCCGACGCGCAGCGCACGTTTCAGCGGGTTCTTCTTGATCCTGGCGATCAGGTCCTTGCGGCCGACGATCAGCCCGGCCTGCGGCCCGCCGAGCAGCTTGTCGCCGGAGAAGGTGACGATGTCGGCACCGGCGGCCAGCGCCTGCTGCGGCGTCGGTTCGGCGGGCAGGCCGAGCGCCGCGAAATCGGTCAGCGTGCCGCTGCCGAGGTCGACGACGAACGGCAGGCCGGCGTCGTGGGCGATTTTTGCCACGTTTTTCTCGTCGACCGTCGCCGTGAAGCCGGTGACGACGTAGTTGCTGGTATGCACCTTCATCAGCAGCGCGGTCTTCGCGCCGATGGCATCAAAGTAGTCCTTGGCGTGCGTGCGGTTGGTGGTGCCGATCTCGACCAGCTTCACCTGCGCCCGGCGCATCACGTCGGGAACGCGGAAGGCGCCGCCGATCTCGACCAGCTCACCGCGCGAAACAACCGCCTCCTTGCCCTGGGCCAGCGCGTTCAGCGTCAGCAGCACGGCGGCGGCGTTGTTGTTGACGATGGTCGCGGCAATGTCGGGCGAGCCGCCGGCGACCAGTTCGGCGAGCAGGCCGGAGACCAGGTCGTCGCGATCGCCGCGGCCGCCGGATTCGAGGTCGTATTCGAGCGCACAGGGTGAACGCGCAGCTTCGACCATCAGCGCGATGGCCTCTTCGGAGAGCAGCGCGCGACCGAGGTTGGTATGCAGCACGGTGCCGGTCAGGTTGAACACCGGCCGCAAGTTGGCGCGGGCAGCATCGGCAGCGCGGCGGCGGATGGCGTCAAGCAGCGTTCCCTCGTCGGGCAACGGCAGGCCGTGCTTCGCCCCCTCGCGGGCAGCGGCCAGCTCGGCGCGAACGCAGGCGGTCACCGGCTGGCGACCGTGCGCCTCGATCAGCTCGGGGAGTTGCTTGAGGACACGGTCGACTGCAGGAAGTCTTGAATTTTCGTTCATGGCTTTCACCCGGACCGGGCAGAAAGGTGGCGGGGAAGCCGCCGATCAGCCGCCATGCGCGCCAATCAGCAGCAAGTTGGGACCGGCCCGCTGGTAGCCGGCTTCGTCGACCAGCAGGTCGAGGGCGAGCGTCGCCAGATCGTCGGCGACCGGGTCCACGTTCGGGTCCTTGTCCTGATAGACGATCTTCAGGTAGCTCTGGCAGGCATCGCAGGTCTCGGCACGCACCGCGCCCTTGCTGCCTTCGAGCTCCTGGAGCGCAACCTGCTGGTCGGTATCGCAGGTGGTGCAGGTGGCGCGGGCAACGTTCCATTCGCTGTTGCACAGGCTGCAATGCAGGTAGCGCAGGTTGTTGATGGCGGCGCCAAGGCGGACGACACTGGCCACCGCCGGACTGCCGCAGCAGGGGCAGACATTGTGGGCGTCGAGCTTCTGCAGGTCGGCAACGTCGAGGCGGCTGGCCAGCACGGTATAGGCAACCTGCAGCGCGGCGGCGACAAAGGGCAGCGCGGCCGCATCGGCGGCCTCGATCTCGCCGTCGAGCAGCACATCGGCCATTTTTTCCAGTCGGGCATCGTCGACCGTCAGCAAGCCGGTCAGTGCCGCCCGCGCCGCCGGCGGTGCCTCGGCTTCGAGCTGGCCGGCGAGATGGCGCAGGATGGCGCGCCAGCCGGCCGGCCGGCGAGCCGGATCGAGCGGCGGCATGCCGTGCGTGCGCGCCTGCTGGCGCGCCGCCGCATCGGGCAACGGCAAGCCGGGGAGTGCTTTCAGCGCATCATGCTGGGCCTGGCTGAGGCGGCCGAGAAAGGCGAGCCAGTCGCCCAGGCTGTGTTCGCGCGCCAGCGCGGCGAAGCGGTCGGCACGGTCGACGAACAGCGTGCCGAGAGCCGGCAACAGGAAAGGCGCGGCATCTTCTGTCGGGGGATGGAAATCGATCGGTTGGCTTTGCATGTCAACTCAGAAAAAACGGGGGATGCGGGATGTTCTCCGCAGCGCCCCCTAAACGCAAGGTAAAGCAAATCGGAACCGCCGGAGTCCGGACGCTGCGGCAAACCGTGCGTCCGGACATCGGCTTACTTGCCGGTGACCTGACGGTACCAGCCGCGGTGATGCTGCTTGGCCCAGGCGCGGGTGACCGTGCCGTACCACATGGCGCGGATCGTTCCCTTGACCCAGATCGCGGCATAGACGTGCACCATGATCAGGCCGATCATCACCGCCCCGACAGCAGCGTGAACCACCGCCCCCAGCCGTACCAGCGTGATGTCGAAACCGAACCAGGCGCGCCAGATGAGCAGACCCGACACCGTCATCAGCAGCATGC
>NZ_RBXP01000016.1:42934-323777 GCF_003634965.1 Azonexus fungiphilus
CGACAGCAGCGTGAACCACCGCCCCCAGCCGTACCAGCGTGATGTCGAAACCGAACCAGGCGCGCCAGATGAGCAGACCCGACACCGTCATCAGCAGCATGCACACGGCCAGCGCCCAGAACATCACCTTCTGCCCGCCGTTGTACTTGCCCTGCTCCGGCATGTCGTGGTCGTTGCCGTCGACCATGTTCTTCGCCTTCGCCAGCCATTCCTTGTCGGCCGGCGTCATCTTGTTCAGATGCTTGAAGCGGAAGAACATGACGACAAAGCCCAGTGCCATGATCGCCCCGAGGTAGGGATGAATGATCCGGGCCCACACCGGCCCGCCGAACAGCTGCGTCAGCGGGAAGAACGCCGGGTGGAAGAAGGCCAGCCCGGAGAGCGCCAGCAGGATGAAGCTGATGCCGACCAGCCAGTGGTTGGCCCGTTCCGACGCGGTATAGCGCTTGAGGTCTTTCGGGTCGCGGATCATTTCGCTTCCTCCTTGTCTTCACGTTCGATCTCGTCCTCGGTCTCCTTCGAGACCTCGTTCGGCCCCTTGGTCACGTAGTGGAACAGGCTGCCCAGCGCGACACCGGCGAGGGCCAGCGTCGCCAGCGGCTTGGCGAAGCCCTTCCACAGCGCGACCAGCGGGCTGATCGACGGATTGGCAGGCAGGCCGGCGTAGAGGTCGGGCTTGTCGGCGTGGTGCAGCACGTACATCACGTGGGTGCCGCCCACCCCTTGCGGGTCGTACAAGCCGGCCTGGTCGTAGCCGCGTTCCTTGAGGTCGGCGACACGCTTGGCAGCGTAATCCTTCATGTCCTCCTTCGAACCGAACTGGATGGCGCCGGTCGGGCACGCCTTGACGCAGGCCGGCGCCTGGTTGACCGCAACCCGGTCGGAACACAGCGAGCACTTGTAGGCCTTGCTGTCTTCCTTGGAGATGCGCGGAACGTTGAACGGACAGCCGGTGACGCAGTAGCCGCAGCCGATGCAGTTTTCCTGGTGGAAATCGACGATGCCGTTGCTGTACTGGATGATCGCGCCGGGCGACGGGCAGGCCTTTAGGCAGCCCGGATCGGCGCAATGCATGCAGCCATCCTTGCGGATCAGCCACTCGAGCTTGTTGTTCTGCTCGACCTCGGTGAAGCGCATCACCGTCCACGACTTCGCCGTCAGGTCCATCGGGTTGTCGTACACACCGTGGCAGTTGCCGACTTCGTCGCGGATGTCATTCCACTCCGAGCAGGCAACCTGGCAGGCCTTGCAGCCGATGCAGGCGGATACGTCGATGAGCTTGGCGATCTCGATGGTTTCCCGGACTTGCGTCGAGGGCGTGGTCGTCGCGGAGCGCTGTTTGATGTCTAGCGATTGCAGTGCCATGTCAGCTCTCCCTTACGCTTTCTCGATGTTGACCAGGAACGCCTTGTACTCTGGCGTCTGCGTATTGGCGTCACCCACGAACGGGGTCAGGGTGTTGGTGATGAAGCCAGGCTTCGTCGCCCCCTTGAAACCGTAGTGGATCGGGATGCCGACGGTATGCACCTTCTTGCCGTCCACATCGAGCGCCTTGATGCGCTTGGTCACCACCGCCACGCCCTTGATGAAGCCGCGGTTGGAGCGGATCTTCACCTTGTCGCCGGCAACGATGCCCTTTTCCTTCGCCAGTTCCTCGCCGATTTCGACAAACTGTTCCGGCTGCATGATCGCGTTGATCCTGCTCTGCTTGGTCCAGTAGTGGAAATGCTCGGTCAGGCGGTAGGTGGTCGCCACGTACGGGAAGTCCTTGGCCTTGCCGAACGCCTCCATGTCACCCTTGTACACGCGGGCGGCCGGATTGCTGAGCGCCTTCGGGTTGTTCGGGTGCATCGGGTTGGCGTCGAGCGGGGTCTCGAACGGCTCGTAGTGCTCAGGGAAAGGGCCTTCGTTCATCAGGCCGAGGCTGAACAGGCGCCCGACGCCTTCACCGGTCATGATGAAGGGCATGACGTTCTGTTCCGGCGCGGCATCCGGACGCATGTCGGGGATGTCGTTGCCGCCCCACTTGTCGCCCAGCCACTTGAGCACGGTCCGCTTCGCATCCCACGGCTTGCCGGCGAGGTCCGCCGAGGCGCGGTTGTACAGGATGCGCCGGTTGACCGGCCAGGCGAAGCCCCAGTTCAAGGTCTGGCCGAGGCCGGACGGATCGCTGTTGTCACGCCGCGCCGAGTTGTTGCCGGCCTGCGACCAGACACCACAATAGATCCAGTTGCCGCAGGTGGTCGACCCGTCGTCGCGCAGCATGGCGAAGCTCGGCAGTTGATCGCCGGCCTTGACCAGCACCTTGGTCGGATCCTTCGGATCGGTGACGTCGGCCAGCGCCTTGCCGTTGTACTCCATCATCAGCTCTTCCGGCGACGGCTTGCCCGGGATCCGGTAAGCCCAGGTCAGCTTCTGGATCGGCTCGGCGTAGGCACCGCCATCCTTGGCATACATCTCCTTGAGCCTGAGGAAGAGGCCGGCCAGGATTTCGGTATCGTCCTTGGCATCGCCCGGACCTTCCACCGCCTTCCAGCGCCACTGGATGACGCGCCCGGAATTGGTGAAGCTGCCGGTCGTTTCGGCAAACAGCGTGGTCGGCAGACGAAACACCTCGGTCTGGATTTCCGCCGGATTGACCTCGTTGAACTCGCCATGCGGCTTCCAGAACTCGGAGGTATCGGTGGCCAGCGGATCGATCACGACCATGTACTTCAGCTTGGCCAGGGCATCGCCGACCTTCTTCTTGTTGGCGACGGAGGCCAGCGGGTTGAAGCCCTGACAGAAGAAGCCGTTGATCTTGCCCTGGTACATCTGGTCGAAAATCGACAGCACGTCGGAAGCACCGGCCAGCTTGGGCATGAAGTCGTAAGCGAAGCCGTTTTCCTTGGTTGCCGCATCGCCCCACCAGGCCTTGTGCAGGCTGACGTACCACTTCGACAGGTTCTGGCCGAAGTTCATCTGGCCGGGACGCAGCAACTTCGGCGTCTTCTTGTCGAGGAAGGTCTTGAGGTCGGGTTCGGCATCGCTCGGCACCGCCAGGTAACCGGGCAGGTTCTGGGCATAGAGCGCGAAGTCGGTGATGCCCTGGACGTTGGCGTGGCCGCGCAGCGCGTTGATGCCGCCACCCGCCATGCCCATGTTGCCGAGCAGCAACTGGATGATCGCCATGCAGCGGATGTTCTGCGAACCAACCGAGTGCTCGGTCCAGCCCAGCGCGTACAGGCTGGTCATGGTCCGGTCCGGCGCCGCCGTTTCGGCGATGTATTCGCACACCTTGAGGAAGGCTTCCTTCGGCGTGCCACAGACCTTGGCCACCATCTCCGGCGTGTAGCGGGAATAGTGCGTCTTCAGCAGCTGGAAGGCACAGCGCGGGTCCTGCAGCGTCTGGTCGACCTTGACGAAGCCGTCCTCGCCCATCTGGTAGCTCCAGTTGGCCTTGTCGTAGCTGCGCTTTTCCTCGTTGTAACCGGTAAAGATGCCGTCCTCGAGCGAGAAGCCTTCGTTGATCAGGAAGGACGCGTTGGTATACGCCTTCACGTACTCGTGATGGATCTTGTCGTTGGTCAGCAGGTAGTTGATGACGCCGCCGAGGAAGGCGATGTCGGAACCGGGGCGCACGGGGGCATAGAAGTCGGCCACCGACGCGGTGCGGTTGAAGCGCGGGTCGACGACCACGAGCTTGGCCTTGCGATTCTTCTTGGCTTCGATCGCCCACTTGAAGCCGCAGGGATGCGCTTCAGCGGGGTTGCCACCCATGACGAAAATCAGATCGGCGTTCTTGATGTCCACCCAGTGGTTGGTCATCGAACCACGCCCAAAACTCGGAGCCAGACTGGCCACCGTGGGAGCGTGTCAAATGCGCGCCTGAGTGTCGATCGAGGTCATCCCCAACGCGCGAAGCATCTTCACGGTCAGGTAGCCGGTCTCGTTCTGTGCTGCCGACGAGGCGAGGAAGCCGGTCGTCGTCCAGCGGTTGACGGTCACGCCGTCCTTGTTCTGGGCCACGAAGTTGGCATCGCGGTCGGCCTTCATGTGCTTGGCGATGCGGTCGAGGGCTTCGTTCCAAGAAATCTTCTTCCATTCGCTGGCACCCGCTTCGCGGACTTCCGGCCACTTCAGGCGGTTCTGGCTCTGGATCATGTCGCGCAGGCCGGCGCCCTTCGGGCACAGGGTTCCGCGATTGACCGGATTGTCCGGATCGCCTTCGATATGAATGATCTCGCTCTGGGAGTTCTTGGATTTATCCCCGGTCGAGTAGATCAGCACGCCGCAGGACACCGAGCAATACGGGCAGATATTGCGTGTTTCGGTGGCGCGGGCGAGCTTGAAGGTGCGTACTTCCGCAAGGGCTGCATTCGGCGAGAAACCCATCAGTGCGATGGACGACCCTCCCAGCCCGGCGGAGCAGACCTTGAAGAACTGCCGCCTGTTCATGTTCATTGAATTTCCTCCTGTGTGCGACTCCGTGTCGCTGGCGGAAACCGTGCAACGATCATGCCATTATTGGCAAGTCGTTGAGCTAAAAGTAATCCACCACAGCAAGGCAAGGCAAAAGTGGGACATTTTGTCCGTTGACCGTTAAACCCGGACAAAATGTCCCACTCGGGACGAATGGTCTGGCCGAGGGTTCAGCCGGTCAGCAGGAAGGGATTCGGCGCGCCTCTGGCGTAGCCCTGTTCGCCGACCAGGACGTCGAGCGCCAGTGTCGCCAGATCGTCGGCGAGCGGCTCGACGACCAGGTCCTTGTCCTGGAAATAGAGCTTGCTGTAGCCCTTGCAGTGTTCGCAGGCCTCGGCGCGGACCGCCGGAAAGGCGTCCTCGATGCCGAGGTAGGCAACCACGCCCGGATCGTCGCACAGCGTGCAGCGGGCACGGACCGCGTTCCAGCGCGTCGCGCACAGGCTGCATTCCTGATAGCGGGCGCCGCCCCGGCCCTGCCCGGCGAAGACGATGCTGCCGAGCGGCGCGCTACCGCAGCACGGACAATGCCCGCGTTCGGCCAGCAAGACCTTGCCGGTCGGCACGTCCAGCCCCTGGGCAAAGCGTGTCCACACCACCTGCAGCGCCGCGGCGAGCACCGCCTCGGTCGGCGACTGCAAGGCGGCCTCGGCCTCGCCCGCAAGCAAGGCGCGCACTGCCGGCAGACTGGCCTGTGCCGACCCCAGGTCGGCGACGGCGACGCCGGCAGCAGCCATGGCGCTGGCCAGTTGCGGATAAATTGCCGGCCACGCCGCCTCGATCTCTGCCTCGCGCCCGGCTGACACGGCCTGCTGCCAGGCGAAACCGGCCGGTAAGCGCAGGCCGAGGTCGCCCAGTGCATCGAACGCCGTCTGCTGCGCGTCGCACAGCAGCGCCAGCCGATTCAGCCAGTCGGCCGCCGGCGCGCTGCCGGCCAGCGTGCGCAGGCGGCTGGCCCGGCGGGCAAAGAGGCTGGTTCCCGGACGCAGCAGGCTCGGGTAATCGTCGGCGGAAGGCAGGGATTGCGGGGGGAATTGCATGTATTTCTCTCGCTTACATCAGGATGGCCGGCGCCGGCGCGGCAGTATCGCCGGCAAGGTATTCGCCGCCAGCATAAACGACCAGCCCGTCGGCACGTGCGAAACCGGCCAGCAGCAAGCCGACGGCACGAGCCTGGCGGACCGCCAGCGCCGTCGGCGCAGACACCGCAACCAGTGCCGGCAAGCCGGCGCTCGCGGTTTTCTGGACCATCTCGTAGGAGGCCCGGCTGGTGACCACGACGAAACCGTTTCCATCGCCTGCCGCACCGCTGCGCGACAGTGCGCCGATCAGCTTGTCGAGTGCGTTGTGCCGTCCGACATCCTCGCGCACGCAGACGATGTTGCCCTGCGCATCGGCCCAAGCTGCCGCATGTGCCGAGCCGCAACGCTGGCGCATGACCTGGCAGTGCGGCAACTGGCGCAGCGCTTCGCGGATGGCGGCCGGCGAAACAGCAGCAGCCCCGCCGGGCAGGACTTGCGGCATCGGCGGCAGGCCGGCCAGGCTCTCGACGCCGCACAATCCGCAGCCGGTGCGGCCGGCCAGCTGGCGACGGCGTTCCTTGAGGCCGGCAAAACGTTCGCTGGCGATGCTCAGGTCGACCGTGATGCCCTCGCAGGCGACATTGATCTCGATGTCGTACAACTCGCCGGCACGACCGAGGATGCCTTCCGAGAGGCTGAAGCCGAGCGCGAAATCCTCGAGGTCGGCCGGTGAGGCGAGCATCACCGCATGCGAGATGCCGTTATAGACGAGCGCGACCGGGACTTCCTCGATCAGGTCGTCGCTGGCTGCCGACCAGTGCTCGCCGCGCAGGCGGTGCACCCCGGACGATACGATCGTCGGCTGGGTCTCGTCCGAGCCGCTGTCGGCGACGCTTGGGTCAGGCAGGTTCATGGCGCTATCCGGCGTCCAAAAAAGCGGGGATGCAGTAAAACCTGCAGAGCCCCGATAACGCAAGGCAAACGGAAAATTACTTGCCGGTGACCTGACGGTACCAGCCGCGATGATGCTGCTTGGCCCAGGCGCGGGTGACCGTGCCGTACCACATGGCACGGATCGTTCCCTTGACCCAGATCGCGGCATAGACGTGCACCATGATCAGGCCGATCATCACCGCCCCGGCAGCAGCGTGAACCACCGCCCCCAGCCGTACCAGCGTGATGTCGAAACCGAACCAGGCGCGCCAGATGAGCAGACCCGACACCGTCATCAGCAGCATACACACGGCCAGCGCCCAGAACATCACCTTCTGCCCGCCGTTGTACTTGCCCTGCTCCGGCATGTCGTGGTCGTTGCCGTCGACCATGTTCTTCGCCTTCGCCAGCCATTCCTTGTCGGCCGGCGTCATCTTGTTCAGATGCTTGAAGCGGAAGAAGATGATCAGGAAAGCCAGTGCCATCACCACCCCGATGTAAGGGTGCAGGATGCGCGCCCAGACCGGGCCGCCGAAGAACTGCGTCAGCGGGAAGAAGGCCGGGTGGAAGAAGGCCAGCCCGGACAGCGCCAGGAGGATGAAGCTGATGCCGATCAGCCAGTGGTTGGCCCGTTCCGACGCGTTGTAGCGCTTGAGGTCCTTGGGATCGCGGATCATTTTGCTGCCTCCTTGTCTTCGGCTTCGATTTCTTCCTCGATTTCGCGGGAAACCTCGTTCGGCCCCTTGGTCACGTAGTGGAACAGGCTGCCCAGCGCGACACCGGCCAGCGCCAGCGTCGCCAGCGGCTTGGTGACGCCTTTCCAGATCGAGACCAGCGGGCTGATTGCCGGATTCGCCGGCAAGCCGCTGTACAGCTCGGGCCGGTCGGCATGGTGCAGCACGTACATGACGTGGGTGCCGCCCACCCCCTGCGGATCGTACAGGCCGGCATTGGCGAAGCCGCGTTCCTTGAGGTCCTTGACCCGGTCGTCGGCGACCAGCTTCATGTCTTCCTTGGTCCCGAACTGGATGGCGCCGGTCGGGCAGGTCTTGACGCAGGACGGCTCCTGGCCGATGGCCAGACGGTCCGAACACAGCGAGCACTTGTAGGCCTTGTGGTCGTCCTTGTTGATCCGCGGCACGTTGAACGGGCAGCCGGTGACGCAATAGCCGCAACCGATGCAATGCTCGGACTGGAAATCGACGACGCCGTTGGCGTACTGGATGATCGCGCCGGGCGCCGGGCAGGATTTCAGGCAACCGGGGTCGGCGCAATGCATGCAGCCGTCCTTGCGGATTAGCCACTGCAGGCGGCCGCCCTCGTCCTGGTGCTCGGCGAAACGCATCACCGTCCAGCTCTTGGCGGTGAGGTCGACCGGGTTGTCGTAGATGCCGTGGTTGTGGCCGACTTCGTCGCGGATGTCGTTCCATTCCGAGCAGGCGACCTGGCAGCCCTTGCAGCCGATGCACACGGTAACGTCAATCAGCTTGGCGACCTCCAGCTTGTGGTCGCGCACTTGCGGCGGCGGCGTCAGGCTCGACGTGGCCGAACGCCGGATGATGTCTTGGGATTGCATGGACATGATGGTTTCCTCAAGCCTTTTCGATGTTGACCAGGAAGGCCTTGTATTCAGGCGTGTGGGTGTTGGCGTCGCCGACGCGCGGGCTCAGCGTGTTGGCCAGGTAGCCCTTGCGCGCCGTGCCCTCGAAACCCCAGTGCACCGGGATGCCGACCTGCTCGACTTCCTGCCCCGCCACCTGCAGCGTCATCACGCGCTTGGTCACCACCGCCTTGCCGCGGATGTGACCGCGCTTGCTCGATACCTTGATCAGGTCGCCGGCCTTGATGCCCTTGCTCGCCGCCAGCTTCTCGCTGATCTCGACGAACTGCTCGGGCTGGACGATGGCGTTGAGCAGCGAATGCTTGGTCCAGTGGCGGAACATCTCGGTGATCGAGTACGAGGTCGCGACGTAGGGGAATTCCTCGCGCGAACCGAAAGTCGGCTTGTCGTCCTTGAAGATGCGCGCCACCGGGCTCTTGCCGCTGCCGGAATGCAGCGGGTTGGCCGGGATCGGGCTTTCCTCGGGTTCGTAGTGCTCGGGGAAGGGCCCATCGGTCATCGCGCCCATCGAGAACAGGTGGCCGACGCCGTCCTGGAGCATGATGAACGGACTGACACCGCTGCCCGGCGCGGCCGTCGGCGGATAGTCGGGGACGTCGGCGCCACTCCACTTGACGCCATCCCAGTGCAGGAACTTGCGCTTCGGATCCCACGGCTTGCCGGACGGGTCGGCCGAGGCGCGGTTGTACAGCAGGCGGCGGTTGGCCGGCCAGGCAAAGCCCCAGCCCGGCGTGTTGCCGAGACCGGTATCGGTATTGTCGCGGCGGGCCATCATGTTGCCAGCCTGCGTCCACTGGCCGGTGTAGATCCAGCACAGGCTGGTCGTCGTGCCGTCGTCGCGCAGGTGGGCGAAGCTCGACAGCAGCTCGCCCTTTTTCGCAATCTGGTTGCCCTTGTCGTCGAACAGGTCGGCCAGCGCGTAACCGTTGAGTTGCTTGGCGACTTCTTCCGGATGCGGGTCCTTGGGATCGTGGTAGTGCCAGTCCACGTTCATCAGCGGCTCGGGGCAGACGCCGCCTTCCTTGGCGTAAAGTTCGCGCAGCTTCATCAGCAGGGTGCCGAGGAAGCGGCCGTCGTGCCAGGCTTCGTGCGGCGGCGTCTGTGCCGCCCAGTGCCATTGCAGCCAGCGGCCGGAGTTGGCGATCGAACCGTTCTCCTCGGCGAAGCAGGACGACGGCAGGCGGAACACCGTGGTCTGGATGTCGGTCGGATTGACGTTGTTGAACTCGCCGTGGTTCTGCCAGAACGACGAGGTTTCGGTCTGCAGCGGGTCCATCACCACCAGGTACTTGAGCTTGGCCAGGCCTTCGCGCACCTTGCCCGACGACGCGGCGGCGGCGATCACGTTGAAGCCCTGGATGATGTAGCCGTTGGCCTTGCCCTTGTGCATCTGCTCGACGAAGGCCATCACGTCGTAGCTGCGGTCCCACTTGGGCAGCCAGTCGTAGCCGAAGTTGTTCTCGGGCGTGGCCTTGTCGCCGTACATCCCCTTGAGGAAGCTGACCATGAACTTGGGCGTGTTCTTCCAGAAGTTCACCTGCTTGTCGACCAGGGTCTTCGGCGTGCGCTGTTCGAGATAGGCTTGCAGCGTTTCCTGGTTCTCGTTGGGCAGCGTCAGGTAGCCCGGCAACATGGTGGTGAGCACGCCCAGGTCGGTGAAGCCCTGGACGTTGGAGTGGCCGCGCAGGGCATTGATGCCGCCGCCGGGCATGCCGATGTTGCCGAGCAGCAGCTGGACGATGGCCGAGGCGCGGATCATCTGCGAGCCGCCGACGTGGTGGGTCCAGCCGAGCGCGTAGAGGATGCTGGTGGTCTTGTCCGGGACGCAGGTCGAGGCGAGTTTCTCGCAGACGTGCAGGAAGTCTTCCTTGGGCGTGCCACAGATGCTGCTGACCATCTCCGGCGTGTAGCGCTCGACGTGCTTCTTGAGCAGGTTGAAGACACAGCGCGGATGCTGCAGCGTCTCGTCGCGCAGCGCGTAGCCGTCGGCGCCCAGCTCGTAGGCCCAGGAGGAGCGGTCGTAGCTGCGTTTCTCGGCGTCATAGCCGCTGAACAGGCCATCCTCGAACTTGTAGTCCTCGCGCACGATGAGCGGCGCGTTGGTGTAGGCCTTGACGTATTCGTGCTGGATCTTGTCGTTGGTCAGCAGGTAGTGAGCAACACCGAGCAGGAACGCCGAATCGGCACCGGCACGGATCGGCGAATAGAAATCGGCGACGGCGGCGGTGCGGTTGAAGCGCGGATCGACGACCATCATGTAGGCCTTGTTGCGCACCTTGGCCTCGACCGCCCACTTGAAACCGACCGGGTGAGCCTCGGCCGGGTTGCCGCCCATCACCAGGATGACGTTGGCGTTCTTGATGTCGACCCAGTTGTTGGTCATCGCGCCGCGCCCGAAGGACGGCGCCAGGCCGGCCACCGAGGGGCCGTGGCAGAGGCGGGCCTGGTTCTCCAGGTGCACCATGCCGAGCGCGCGGGCGAACTTGACGTCGAGGATGCCGGTTTCGTTGCTCGCCGCCGACGAGCCGAGGAAGCCGGTGGTCGTCCAGCGATTGACCAGTTGTCCCTTGTCGTTCTTCTCGATGAAGTTGGCGTCGCGGTCGTCCTTCATCAGGCGGGCGATGCGATCGAGCGCCTCTTCCCAGGAAATGCGCTTCCATTCGTTGCTGCCGGCCTCGCGCACTTCCGGGTATTTCAGGCGCTGCGGGCTGTGGATGAAGTCGAGCACACCGGCCCCCTTCGGGCACAGCGAGCCACGGCTGACCGGGTGATCCGGGTCGCCTTCGACGTGGAAGATCTTCTTCTTCGCGTTCTTGGCGCCGTCGCCCAGGCTGTACATCAGAATGCCGCAGCCGACCGAGCAATAGGTGCAGTTGTTGCGCGTCTCGGTGGCGCGGAACAACTTGTACTGGCGCACGTCGGCCTGGGCGGCGGTCGGCGTCATGCCGAGCGCGGCAAGGCCGGAACTGCTCAGACTGGCCGCCGAAATCTTGAAAAACTGCCGTCGATTGATGTTCATTTTGTCTTTCCCTCCTGGTCGGCCCTGGCGGCCACGAGGGAAAGCCTTGGCAACGAACGTGCCAAGGCGCGCAAGTCATTGAACTAAATGAAATCGACGCTGTCGCGCGAAACAAATCCCTCTTGCCGAAATGGACATAATGTCCAGGCACCGGCCCGCCCGTCGGACAAAATGGGACAGCCTAGCGCCCGCCGCGGCCGCTTTTGGCGCCGCCCGGCCGGCCTCGCCGGGCGCCGCCGGGGCGCTCGTCGAAACCGACCCAGTTGCCCGGCGTCCGGCCCCGCCCGGCACCGGCCTTGGCCAGCGGCGGTGGCCGGCGCGACGGTGCGGCGACCGCCGCCACCGTCGCCGGCAACTGGTGGCGCGGCTCGAAACCCGGTTCCTCGTCGCGGCTCAGTTTCTTCTTCAACAGGCTTTCGATGGCTGCCAGTTGCGGCGCCTCGTCGGCGCAGACGAAGGAAATCGCCTCACCCGCGGCCCCGGCGCGCCCGGTGCGGCCGATACGGTGCACGTAATCCTCGGCCTGCAGCGGCAGGTCGAAATTGACCACCTGCGGCAACCCGTCGATGTCCAGCCCGCGCGCGGCGACGTCGGTGGCGACGAGGACCGCCACCGTGCCCGCCTTGAACGCTGCCAGCGCCGCCTGACGGCTGGCCTGCGGCCGGTCGCCGTGGATCGCCTCGGCGGCGATGCCCTTGCCGCGCAGGCGCTCGGCCAGTTCGTCGGCGCCCAGCTTGGTCTTGACGAAGACCAGCACCTGCTGCCAGCCGCGGTCGCGCCACATGAACAGGAACAGCTCGGGCTTGCGCTTCTTGTCGACCGGCACCACCCACTGGCGGATCGTCCGCGCCGCCGTGTTGCGCGGCGTCGCCTCGATGCTCAGCGGCTTGCGCAGGCGCGCCCGGGCCAGTGCCCGCACCGCGTCGGCAAAGGTGGCCGAGAACAGCAGCACCTGGCGCTCGCGCGGCAGCGCCTGGAAGACGGTCGCCAGGTCGTCGGCGAAGCCGAGGTCGAGCATGCGGTCGGCTTCGTCGAGGACGACATGGCGGACTTCGCGCAAGCGCAGCTCGCCCTTGCCGAACAGGTCGATCAGCCGCCCCGGCGTCGCCACCAGCAGATCGACGCCTTCACGCAGCGCGGTCAGTTGCGGGCCGTGGCTGACGCCGCCGTAGAGCGCGTAGCAGCGCAGCGGCAGGCCGGCGCCGTAGCGCTGGCAACTGGCCAGTACCTGCTCGGCGAGTTCGCGCGTTGGCACCAGGACGACGGCGCGCGGCGCCGGGCCGGCGGCCGGCGTGGCGGCGAGCATCTGCAGCAGCGGCAGGACGAAGGCGGCGGTCTTGCCGGTGCCGGTCTGCGCCGCGGCCAGCACGTCGCGCCCGGCCAGCACCGCCGGCACCGCCTGCTGCTGGACCGCCGTCGGCGCGGCGTAGCCGAGCTCGGCGAGGGTTTGCGTCAGGGGTGGCTGCAGGCCGAGTTTGGCGAAGCTCATGGCGGCGTGTTCGGGGTGAAAAATGGCGATTTTACCCGGTCGACCGTCAACGACTGGAAAAGCGTCGATCCGGCGCAGCCCGGCGCGGAAAAATCGGTGATTCTCCGTTTGCCTCAGCAGCCGCAGGTTTGCGATCATGCAGGCTACGCGGAGAAAAACATGGACAACAAATCCCCGGCCGACGCCCACGCGGCCGCCCCCCAGCAACCCTTCACCATTCTCGTCGTGGACGACGAACCGGGGATGATCAGCTTCCTGCAACGCGCGCTGGCCCAGCGCTACGGCCAGGTGGACACCGCCGGCAGCGTCGAGCAGGCGATTCCCCAGCTGCGCCGCCGGCTCTACGACCTGATCGTCCTCGACATCTCGCTGCCCGGCCGCTCCGGCATCGAATGGCTGCACGAGCTGCGCGACGACGGCTTCGTCGGCGACGTCATCCTGATCACCGCCTACGCCGACCTCGACACGGCGATCGACGCGCTGCGCGCCGGTGCTTCGGATTTCCTGCTCAAGCCTTTTTCGGTGGCCCAGATGCTCAACGGCGTCGCCCGCTGCTTCGAGCGTTCGCGGCTGCGCCGCGAGAATTTCGTGCTGCGCCGCGAGATCGAGGAACGGTCAACCGCCATTGACGGCGTGATTTGCCAGTCCGACAGCATGCAGGCCGTCTGCGAGCGGCTCAAGCGCATCGCGCCAACCAACGCGACCGTGCTCGTCACCGGCGAATCCGGCACCGGCAAGGAAGTCGCCGCGCGCGCCCTGCACCGGATGAGCGCCCGCCATGCCGGCCCCTTCGTGCCGATCAACTGCGCCGCGATCGCCGCCGAGCTGATCGAGTCCGAGCTGTTCGGCCACGTCAAGGGTGCCTTCACCGGCGCCCAGAGCGCCCGCGAAGGCCTCTTCTACTACGCCCAGGGCGGCACCCTCTTCCTCGACGAGATCGCCGAGCTGCCAACCGCCGCCCAGGCCAAGCTGCTGCGCGTGCTCGAGGAGCGGCGCATCCGCCCGGTCGGCTCGGAGCAGGAAATCCCGGTCGACGTGCGCGTCATCGCCGCCACCAACCGCGACCTCAAGGAAGACGTCGCCAGCGGCCGCTTCCGCCAGGACCTCTACTACCGGCTGCAGGTCGTCGAGGTCAGCCTGCCGCCACTGCGCGAGCGGCCCGACGACATCGCCCTGCTCGCCCAGCACTTCATCGCCGGCATGGCCCAGGCGCTGAACGTGCCGCCGCTCGAGCCGAGCCCGCGCGTGCTCGCCTGCATGGCCGCCTACGACTGGCCGGGCAACGTCCGCGAGCTGCGCAACTTCATCGAACGCTCGCTGATCCTCGGCTGGTTCGACCTCGGCCTGGACGAAAACGACGTCGCCGCCGACGACGGCAGCCTGGCGTCCAGCGAATCGCTGGAAGCGGTCGAGAAGCGCCACATCCTGGCCATGCTCGGCGCCTGTCAGGGCAACAAGTCGGAAGCCGCACGCCGGCTCGGCATCTCGCGCAAGACGCTCGACCGCAAGTGCACCGCCTGGGGTTGTGAGTGAGCGATGGCGCGCCCCGCCAGTCGATCCGCAGGCGCCTGATCGGCCTGGCGCTGCTGCCGCTCGGCGTCGTCCTGCCGCTGCTGCTGGTGACGCTGGTGAACTGGGGCAGCGGCTTTCTCGACCGCCTGCTGGTAGCCAAGGTCGGCGCCGACCTGGTCAGCGCCAACAGCTACTACGAACGGGTCAGCGCCGGCATCGGCACTGCCGTCGAAGGCCTGGCCGGCTCGGCGCGGCTGGCCACCCGGCTCGACATGCCGCAAGCGCAATTGCAGGACTGGCTGGGCGAGGAACGCCAGCGCCTGCAACTCGATTTCCTGCTCCTCCTCGACCGCGACGCTTGCGCCCACGGCCACCCCAAGGCGCCTTGCCTGGGCAACTGGCCGGTCGTCGCCGATGCCCTCAGGGGCAAGGCCGATACCGTCAACGACGTCTTCAGCGCCGGCCAACTGGCGGCGATCGACCCGGCGCTCGCCGAGCGCGCACGCACGCCGCTGCTGCCGACCCGCAACGCGCAACCCAGCCAGGCCGCCGTCGAGGAACGCGGCCTGGTCGTGCACAGCGCCGCCCCGGTCCATGACGCCCAGGGCCGCCTGCTCGGCGTGCTGGCGGGTGGCGTGCTGCTCAACGGCAACCTCGAATTCATCGACCACCTCAACGAAATCGTCTATCCCGACGACAAGCTGCTCGACAGCGTCGGCACCGCGACGCTGTTCCTCGGCGACGTGCGCATCGCCACCAATGTCCGCCTGTTCGAGGGCGAGCGGGCGATCGGCACGCGCGTCTCGCAGGCGGTGCGCGATACCGTGCTCGGCCGCGGCGAAACCTGGCTAGCCCGCGCCTTCGTCGTCCAGGACTGGTACTACTCCGGCTACCGGCCGCTGCTCGACAGCCGCGGCGAGCGGGTCGGCATGCTCTACGTCGGCTTCCTCGAAACGCCTTTCGTCGCCGCCAAGAAATCGGCCTTCATCGGCATCGTCGCGCTCTTCGCGCTGGCCATGCTGATCGCCGCGATCTTCGCGGTGCTCTGGGCGCGCCGCATCTTCCGCCCAATCGAGAAGATGCACGCGACGATGAACGAAATCGAGGCCGGCCGCACCGACGCCCGCGTCGGTGCGGTCGCCAACGCCGACGAAATCGGCGAACTGGCCCGCCACTTCGACCGCCTCCTCGAAAGCCAGCAGGCCCAGGCGGAAGCCCTGCAACGCTGGGGCGAATCGCTCGACGGCAAGGTCGCCCAGCGCACCGCCGAACTGCAGGAGGCGCTGGCCAACCTGCGCTCGACCCAGGGCAAGCTGATCACCAACGAGAAAATGGCCGCCATCGGCCAGTTGACCGCCGGTGTCGCCCACGAGATCAACAACCCGATCGCCGTCATCCAGGGCAACCTCGAACTCGCCCGCGAACTGCTCGGCGCGCAGGCCAAGCCGGTCGAGCCGGAATTCCGGCTGATCCTCGACCAGGTGCACCGCATCCGCCTGATCGTCACCAAGCTGCTGCAGTTCGCCCGCCCGCAGGAGTACGTCGGCTACCTCGAGCCGGTCAATGCCAGCCAGCTGATCCACGACTGCCTGCTGCTGGTCGGCCACCTGCTGCGCAAGGGCAACGTCGCCATCGAACAGGAAATCGCCACCAACCGGCTGGTCACCTGCAACAAGAACGAACTGCAGCAGGTGATGATCAACCTGCTCGCCAACGCCATCCAGGCCATGCCCGACGGCGGCCTGCTCCGCCTGCGCGCCGAGGAATGGGACGAGGCCGACATGCCGATCGGCCTGCGCCTGAGCGTTGCCGACTCCGGTCCGGGCATCCCCGAAAGCGAACGCGAGCACCTGTTCGAGCCTTTCTTCACCGCCCACAAACCGGGCGGCCACGGCCTCGGCCTGTGGGTCAGCAAGTCGCTGGTCGAACGCTACGACGGGCGCATCACCGTTGATTGCCCGGACAGCGGCGGCGCCGTGTTCACCGTCTGGCTGCGTTGCGAACCGCTCGGCTGAGCGACTGTTTTTGCAGGGAAAACTTGGCTTTCGGGCCGTCGACCGCTACACTTCGCCTCCTGCCGAGGAGCGCTGCGACCATTTCACTGTATGGCCAGGCTCGGCAACGATCAACGGCGCTCGCAAACCCTGTTTCCCGCCGGTTTGCAGCGCCGTTCGCTTTTGGCGGCGTCACCGGTACTTTGCTTTGCCGAGGTAATCCATGATCCAGCCTGACCGTACTGCCGAACTCCACGCCCTGCTCGAACAACGCCTGCTCGTCCTCGACGGCGCCATGGGCACGATGATCCAGCGCCACGGCCTGCAGGAGAAGGACTACCGCGGCGAACGCTTCGCCGATCACCCGCACGACCTCAAGGGCAACAACGACCTGCTGGTGCTGACCCGCCCCGACATCATCGGCGGCATCCACCGCGAGTACCTGGAAGCCGGCGCCGACCTGATCGAGACCTGCACCTTCAACTCGACCGCCGTCTCGCAGGCCGACTACAACCTGACCGAGATCGTCTACGAACTGAACTTCGAAGGCGCCGCACTCGCCCGCAAGCTGTGCGACGAATTCACCGCCCAGAATCCGGCCAAGCCGCGCTTCGTCGCCGGCGTCCTCGGCCCGACTTCGCGCACCGCGTCGATCTCGCCCGACGTCAACGACCCCGGCTACCGCAACGTCACTTTCGACGAACTGGTCGCCAACTACGTCGAAGCCACCACCGGCCTGATCGAAGGCGGCGCCGACATCCTGCTCGTCGAAACCGTGTTCGACACGCTCAACGCCAAGGCCGCGCTGTTCGCCATCGAGAAGTACTTCGACATCGCCGGCCGCCGCTGGCCGGTGATGATTTCGGGGACGATCACCGACGCTTCCGGGCGCACGCTGTCCGGCCAGACCGCCGAGGCTTTCTGGAACTCGCTGCGCCACGTCCAGCCGCTGTCCTTCGGCCTCAACTGCGCGCTCGGCGCCAGCGAATTGCGCCAGTACGTCGAGGAACTGTCGCGCGTCTGCGACTGCTACGTCTCGGCCCACCCCAACGCCGGCCTGCCCAATGCCTTCGGCGGCTACGACGAAACCCCGGAACAGCTGGCCGACGAGATCGCCGGCTGGGCCGAGCGCGGCATCGTGAATATCGTCGGCGGCTGCTGCGGCACCTCGCCCGAGCACATCCGCGCCATCGCCGAACGGGTGTCCACGGTCAACCCGCGTAAAACGCCAAAAATCGAACCGGCGCTGCGCCTGTCCGGGCTGGAAGCCTTCAACGTCACCGCCGAGTCGCTTTACGTCAACGTCGGCGAACGGACCAACGTCACCGGCTCGCGCGCCTTCGCCCGGATGATCCTCGAAGGCCGCTTCGACGACGCACTCGCCGTCGCCCGCCAGCAGGTCGAGAACGGCGCCCAGGTGATCGACATCAACATGGACGAGGCGATGCTCGATTCGCTCGCCGCGATGGACAAATTCCTCAAACTGATCGCCTCGGAACCGGACATCTCGCGCGTGCCGATCATGATCGACTCCTCCAAGTGGGAAGTGATCGAGGCCGGCCTCAAGTGCATCCAGGGCAAGGGCATCGTCAATTCGATCTCGATGAAGGAAGGCGAGGCCAAGTTCCTCGAGCAGGCCAAGCTCGCCCGCCGCTACGGCGCCGCGGTGATCGTCATGGCTTTTGACGAAAAAGGCCAGGCCGACACCTACGCCCGCAAGATCGAGATCTGCGGCAAAGCGTATGAGCTGCTGACCGGCATGGGTTTCCCGGCCGAGGACATCATCTTCGACCCGAACATCTTCGCCATCGCCACCGGCATCCCGGAGCACGACAACTACGCCGTCGATTTCATCGAGTCGGTGCGCTGGATCAAGGAGAACCTGCCGCACGCGCACATTTCCGGCGGCGTCTCCAACGTGTCCTTCAGCTTCCGCGGCAACGACCCGGTGCGCGAGGCGATCCACACCGTCTTCCTCTACCACGCGATCAAGAACGGCATGACCATGGGCATCGTCAATGCCGGCATGCTCGGCGTGTACGACGACCTGGAGCCTGAACTGCGCGCCAAGGTCGAGGACGTGGTTTTGAACAGGAACCCCGGCGCCGGCGAGGCACTGGTCGATTTCGCGCAGACGGTCAAGGAAGGCAAGGCCAAGGACAGTGGCCCGGACCTGAGCTGGCGCGAGCAGTCAGTCGAGAAGCGCCTCGAACACGCGCTGATCAAGGGCATCACCGATTTCGTCGTGGCCGACACCGAGGAAGTCCGCGTCAAGCTGGAAGGCGAAGGCAAACCACCGCTGGCGGTCATCGAAGGGCCGCTGATGAGCGGCATGAACGTCGTCGGCGACCTGTTCGGCGCCGGCAAGATGTTCCTGCCGCAAGTCGTCAAGTCGGCCCGTGTCATGAAGCAGGCGGTCGCCCACCTGCTGCCCTTCATCGAAGCCGAAAAGGCCCGCACCGGCCTCGGCTCCAAGGGCAAGATCCTGATGGCCACCGTTAAAGGCGACGTGCACGACATCGGCAAGAACATCGTCGGCGTCGTGCTCGGCTGCAACGGCTACGACGTCATCGACCTCGGCGTCATGGTCCCCTGCGACAACATCCTCAAGGCGGCGCTCGAGCACAAGGTGGACATCATCGGCCTGTCCGGCCTGATCACCCCGTCGCTGGAAGAAATGGCCCACGTCGCCGCCGAGATGAAACGGCACGGCATGAGCCAGCCGCTGCTGATCGGCGGTGCGACGACCAGCCGCGCCCACACCGCGATCAAGATCGCCACCAACACCGACAGCCCGGTGGTCTACGTGCCGGACGCCTCGCGCGCCGTCGGCGTCGCCACCAAACTGCTGTCGACCGACCAGAAGGCCGGCTACGTCGCCGAAATCGCCGCCGAGTACGAAACCGTGCGCGCCGAACACGCCGGCCGCAAGGGCGCCACGCTGGTCAGCCTGGCCGACGCCCGCGCCAACCGTTTCACGTGGAACGCAGCGCACACGCCGGCCAAGCCGGCACAACTCGGTCGCCAGACGCTGGAGATTCCGCTCGCCGACCTCGTCCCCTACATCGACTGGTCGCCCTTCTTCCAGAGCTGGGACCTGGCCGGCCGTTACCCGGCCATCCTGACCAACGACGTCGTCGGCGAAACCGCCCGCCAACTGTTCCACGACGCGCAGGCGATGCTGGCGAAAATCGTCGCCGAAAGCTGGTTGACCGCCAGAGCCGTGTTCGGCCTCTATCCGGCCCGCGGCGAGAACGAAGACATCGTGCTGTACACCGACGAGTCGCGCAGCGTCGAGGCCACCCGCTGGGTCGGCCTGCGCCAGCAGATCAAGCAGCCGGCCGGGCGTTTCAACACCGCGCTCGCCGATTTCGTCGGTGAAAACGACTACGCCGGCGCCTTCGCCGTCACCGCCGGCCTCGGCATCGACGACCGCGTCGCCGCCTTCGAAGCCGCCCACGACGACTACTCGGCGATCATGCTCAAGGCCCTGGCCGACCGCTTCGCCGAAGCCGCCGCCGAATGGTTGCACATGAAGGTGCGCACCGAGTTCTGGGGCTACGCCGCTGGCGAAAAGCTCGACAACGACGCGCTGATCGCCGAAGCCTACAGCGGCATCCGCCCCGCCCCCGGCTACCCGGCCTGCCCCGACCACACCGCCAAGCGCGAGCTGTTCGCCCTGCTCGACGCGCCGGCCATCGGCATGGCGCTGACCGAATCCTGCGCCATGACCCCGGCCGCCGCCGTCTCCGGCTTCTACATCGGCCACCCGGGCGCCAAGTACTTCGCCATCCCCAAGATCGGCCGCGACCAGCTGGAAGACTGGGCACAACGCAAAGGCATGGCGCTCGGCGAAGCCGAACGCTGGCTGGCGCCGCTGCTGTAATCGACTGCCGGAACACCCCATGACCGACGAAATCAACTACGGCAACAACCCCCTGCACGGCGTCAGCCTGAAGCAGATGGTCAGCGAACTCGCCCAGCACTACGGCTTCGAAATCCTCTACGCCTACCTCAACATCAACTGCTTCAAGACCAACCCGAGCACCGAATCGAGCGTCAAGTTCCTGAAGAAGACCGACTGGGCGCGCGAGAAGGTCGAGGCCTTCTACCTCTACCAGTACAAGAGCCTGCCGCGCGCCTCGGCCGAGCAGTTCGAGCGCCCGCCGCGCGACCGCATCGTCCCGCCCGACCAGGTGCCGGGGCCGCCGGCCGTACTGAGCCTGGAAGACGCCGAACGGCTGCGCGAAAAGCGTGCCCGCAAGGCCGAGCAGCACGACCGGGAAAGTGCGCAACGCCCGGAGCGGGGTCGCCGCCCGGCGTCACCGCGGCCGGGCCCGGCCGCCGGCAACGACGACCCCTGGGCGAAGTGGCGCAAGTAGGACGACACGGCGACTTGTGCGGATTTCCGCACAAATCACCCGCCCGATTCCGGGATTCCGCACGCCGCGACCGCCAACCAGCCCAGGCCGCTCGCCGACAAGCCCGCTAAATCAGCGACTTGCCGACCAGCCCCCTGGCTGGCACAGGTCCTGCAATGTTCTCCTCCGCTGCCGCCCTGCGGCGCATCCCAATTCCACGGAGGAGAAAAAATGAAACTGCGTTCACTGATCGTCGCCGCCTCGCTGGCCGTCGGCGCCACCGCCGGCCATGCAGCCGAGTTCATCAACGTGCTCACCGGCGGCACCAGCGGCGTCTATTACCCGCTCGGCGTCTCGCTGACCCAGATCTACGGCAAGGTGCTGCCGGATGCCAAGATGTCGGTGCAGGCGACCAAGGCCTCGGCCGAGAACCTCAACCTGCTGCAGGCCGGCAAGGGCGAAATCGCCTTCACGCTCGGCGACACGCTCTCCGAAGCCTGGAAGGGCAATCCCGAAGTCGGCTTCAAGGCGCCGCTGAACAAGCTGCGTACGGTCGCCGCGATCTACCCGAACTACATCCACTTCCTGGCTTCCGCCGATTCCGGCATCAAGTCGCTGGCCGATCTCAAGGGCAAGCGCGTCTCGGTCGGCGCGCCGAAGAGCGGCACCGAACTGAACAGCCGCGACATCCTCAAGGCAGTCGGCATGAGCTACCAGGATTTCGCCAAGGTCGAATACCTCGGCTACTCGGAGTCGGTCGAGCTGATGAAGAACCGCCAGCTCGACGCCACCCTGCTCTCGTCCGGCCTCGGCGTCGCCGCCGTGCGTGACCTGGCCACCGCGCTGAAGATCGTCGTCATCCCGATCCCGGCCGATGTCGTCGCCAAGATCGGCGACGCCGCCTACCAGTCCGGCACCATCCCGGCCAACACCTACAACGGCCAGACCACCGACGTGAACACCGTGCTCGTGCCCAACTACCTGATCACCCACGCCGGCGTCTCCGAGGACACGGTCTACAAGATGACCAAGTCGATGGCCGAGAACCTCGACGCGATGGCCACCGCCCACGCGGCCGCCAAGGCGATCAAGAAGGAAAAGCTGGCCGCCGGTTCGCCGGTGCCGCTGCACCCGGGCGCCGCCAAGTACTACCGCGAAGCCGGCCTGCTCAAGTAAGCCACCATGACCGCTCACGTCTCCCCGCCCGACATCGCGCAGGAGACGTTCTCCGAGCACGGCGCCCAGCGCCGTCTCGGGGGCGTCGCCCTGCTGCTGCTGACCGGCATCGCGCTGGCCTTCTCCATCTACCAGCTGACCATCGCCGCCTTCCATCCGCTCTCCAGCCTGGTCATGCGCGCGCTGCACGTCGGCTTCCTGCTGACCCTGACCTTCATCCTCTTCCCGATCCGCAAGAGCGGCCGCCTCGACCGCGTCGCCCCGGTGGACTGGCTGCTCGCCGCCGCCGCCTTCGCCCTCGCCTGCTACCAGTGGGTGTTCGAGGTGGACCTGATCCAGCGCGCCGGCGATCCGAGCACGCTTGACCTGTTCGTCGGCGCCGCCATGGTCGCCCTCGTCTTCGAGGCTGCCCGCCGCATCCTCGGCCTGGCGCTGCCGACCATCTGCGCGCTGTTCCTGCTCTACGGCCTGTTCGGCCAGCACCTGCCGGGCGACCTCGCCCACCGCGGCTACGATTTCGCCCAGATCGTCGACCAGCTCGGCTTCGGCACCGAAGGCATCTTCGGCATCCCGACCATGGTCTCGGCCAGCTACATCTTCCTTTTCGTGCTCTTCGGCGCCTTCCTCGAACACGCCGGCATGATCAACCTGTTCAACTCGGTCGCGCTCGGCTTCGTCGGCCACGCCAAGGGCGGCGCCGCCAAGGTGGCGGTCGTTTCGTCCGGGCTGATGGGCTCGATTTCCGGCTCCGGCGTCGCCAACGTGCTGACCACCGGCCAGTTCACCATCCCGCTGATGAAGCGCTTCGGCTACTCGGGCGTCTTCGCCGGCGCCGTCGAGGCGACTGCCTCGATGGGCGGCCAGATCATGCCGCCGGTGATGGGCGCGGTCGCCTTCATCATGGCCGAGAACCTCAACATGCCCTATGTCGAGATCGTCAAGGCGGCGCTGGTCCCGGCCATCCTCTACTACGTGACGGTGTTCTGGATGGTGCATCTCGAAGCCGGGCGGCGCAATCTCGGCGGCCTGGCCAAGGAAGACTGCCCCAACCCGTGGCGGGCGATCCGCGAGCAGTGGTACCTGGTGCTGCCGCTGGCCGGCCTGGTCGGCATGCTGTTCAACGGCTTCACGCCGATGTACTCGGGCATGGTCGGGCTGGCCCTGTGCGCCATCCTGATCCTCGGCGCCGCCATCGCCGCGCGCATCTCCGGCACCGCCTTCCGCTTCGTCTTCTGGATCGCGGTCGGCCTGGGCGCCTCCTTGCTGGTCAAATTTGGCGTTTATCCGGTGTTGACCGTGATCGCCCTGCTGATCGCCGGCTGCCTGTTCGTCCAGGGCGGTCGCGAGACGCTGCGGGTGATGCGCAACAGCCTGGTCGACGGTGCCAAGCAGGCGCTGCCGGTCGGCGTCGCCTGCGCCATCGTCGGCGTGATCATCGGCATCCTGACGCTGACCGGCGCGGCGACCAATTTCGCCGGCTTCATCCTCAAGGTCGGCGCCGACAACCTGTTCCTGTCGCTGCTGCTGACCATGCTGATCTGCCTGATCCTGGGCATGGGCATCCCGACCATTCCCAACTACATCATCACCAGCTCGATCGCCGCCCCGGCGCTGCTCGACCTCGGCGTGCCGCTGATCGTCAGCCACATGTTCGTCTTCTACTTCGGCATCATGGCCGACCTGACGCCGCCGGTGGCGCTGGCCGCCTTCGCCGCCAGTTCGGTGGCCAAGGAGCCGGCGATGAAGATCGGCGTCAAGGCGGTGCAGATCGCGATTGCCGGCTTCGTCGTGCCGTTCATGGCGGTGTACGACAACGCGCTGATGCTGCAGGGCGATCCCTCGGTGCTGGCGGTGGCCTACATCGTCGGCAAGGCCTTGCTGGCGATCACCCTGTGGGGCGCTGCCAGCATCGGCTACCTGCGCGCGCCGCTGGCCGCCTGGGAACGCGTCTGGGCCGCCGCCGCTGCCTTCCTGCTGGTCGCCGCGCTGCCGCTCACCGACGAACTCGGTTTCGCCGCCTGCGCTGCCTTCATCGGCTGGCACCTGCTGCGCAGCCGGCGCCTGCAGCCGGCATGAACGTGATCTGCCTCGTCGCCGGCCTGCTGGTGGCGCCGCTCGGCGAGGCAGTCACGCTGCAATGGACGCATTCGGTGCAGAAAACCCTGTGGGCGGAGGATTACCGCCTGCAGGGCGAGCGCCTGCAATTGAGTTCGGCACGGGTCGAGGGCACCGGCGCCGGCATGGAACCGCCGCCCGACGCCGTCTACCGTGACGGTGCCTGGCATTACACGCCGGCCCTGCCGTTGCTGCCGGCGGTGACGCTGCGCCACTCGCCCTACGTCGCGCCCTACACCGTCTGCGTCGCCGGCGACTGCCGGGCGCTGCCAGCGTGGCTGCCCGGCCTGCCCGCCGACAGCGTGGTCAGCCTCCAGGCATGTCCGGCCCGTCGCTGAGCCTGCCGGCCACCGGCAAAACTGGTTACGATGCGGCCATGCCCGCATCGTCGCTTCCCGCCCGCGCCTGGCTGCTCACCACAGCCGCCGCCGGCGCCTGCCTGCTGGTCGGCCTGCTCGCCTACCACCTGCTGCTCGGCAGCTATCTCACACACGAACGCCTGCTCGCCAGCCAGCGCCTCGACGCCTTCGCGCTGTCGCTGGAAGCGACGCTGAACCGCCACGAATCGCTGCCCGGCCTGCTCGCCCTCGAACCTTCGCTGGCCGCGCTGCTGCGCGATCCGGGAAATGCGCAGCGGATCGCCGCCGCCAATGCCTATCTCGAAGCGGCCCAGCAAGGCGCCGCCGTCGCCGCCACCTACCTGATCGACGCCGACGGCCTGACCCTGGCCGCCAGCAACTGGCGCCAGCCGCGCAGCTTCGTCGGCCACAACTACGCCTTCCGCCCCTATTTCACCGACGCCGTCGCCCACGGCCTGGGCCGCTTCTACGGCGTCGGCGTGACCACCGGCGAGCCCGGCTACTTCCTCGCCGCACCGGTCCGCGACGGCGGTCGCGTGCTCGGCGTGGTCGTCCTCAAGGTCGGCCTCGAAGCCATGGAGCAGGCCATGGCCGGCGCTGGCGACACGCTGCTGCTGGCCGACGCCGACGGCATCGTCTTTCTTTCGTCCGAACGCCGCCTGCGCTACCGCACGCTGGCACCGCTGCCGGCGGCGGTCAGCGCGCGCCTGGAGAGCACCCGGCAATACGGCAACCAGACCATCCTGCCGCTCGCCGACCGGGCGCTAGTGCTCGACGCCACCCGGCCGCAACGCCTGGCCCTGGCCGACGATGCGGCACGCGAAGTGCTGCCGCTCAGCCGGCCGGTCGGCAACCTCGGCTGGCGCGTCGTCCAGCTCGGTCGCCCGGACGAGGCGCGCAGCGCCGCCTTTTCCGGGGCCATGGCGATCGCCCTGGCGGCGGCCTTCGCCCTCGGCGTCGCCGCCCATCTCCGCCATCGGCGGCGGCGGCGCGAGGAATTGCGGCGCATCCACGGCGAACTCGAACAGCGCATCGCCGAACGTACCGCCGACCTCACCGCCAAGGTCGCCGAGCTGCAGCGCACCGAAGCGATCCTCCACGAAACCCGCGACGCCGCGGTGCAGGCCGGCAAGCTCGCCGTCCTCGGGCAGTTGTCGGCCGGCATCAGCCACGAGCTGAACCAGCCGCTGGCGGCGCTGCAGACCTTCGCCGACAACGCCAGCGCCCTGCTGGCGCGCGGCCGCCATGAAGAAGTCGGCGAAAACCTGCAGATGATCGGCGAGCTGATCGGCCGCACCGGGCGCATCGTCCGCCAGTTGAAGACCTTCGCCCGCAAGGAGGCGGCGACGCCTCAGCCGGTCGCCGTCGCCGCCGCGATCGAGCACGCGCTGCTGCTGGTCGAACCGCGCCGGCGCGACAGTGGCGCCCGCATCGAGCTCAGCCAGGACGAGCCCGGTCTGTGCGTCGTCGCCGAAGCCGGGCGCCTCGAGCAGGTGCTGGTCAACCTGATGCTCAACGGCCTCGACGCGATGCACGGTCAACCGGCGCCCAGCCTCGAAATTGCCGTCGCCCGTGCCGGCGACTGCATCCGCCTGAGCGTGCGCGACCACGGGCCGGGCATCGCCGACGAAGTCCGCAATCACCTCTTCGAACCCTTCTACACGACCAAGCCCGCCGGCGCCGGCCTCGGCCTCGGCCTGGCGATCTCGCTGGCCATCGTCGACAGCTACGGTGGCACACTACGCACCGAGAACGCGGCCGACGGCGGCGCCGTGTTCGTGCTGACCCTGCCCGCCGCCGGAGACGACCATGCCGCACCTGACGCTTGAATACACCGCCAACCTCGCCCTCGATCCGGCTGCCGCGCTGGCGGCGATCAACGCGGCAGCCTTCGACTCCGGGCTGTTCGGCGAGTCCGACATCAAGAGCCGGGCGCTGCGCCTGGCCGATTTCCGTACCGGCATCGAAGCTACCGAACGCGCCTACGCCCATGTCCGCATCGCCCTGCTCGGCGGGCGCACGCCGGGCGAGCGCAAGGAACTCGCCGACGCCGTCCTCGCCGCGCTGACGGCGGTGCTGGCCGCACCGCCCGGCCACGAACTGCAACTGAGCGTCGAGACCGTCGATCTCGACCGCGCCAGCTACGCCAAGGCCGTCGTCCATGGCTGAGGCGCCGGTCTTCCTGGTCGAGGACGACGCCGCCGTGCGCAAGGGCTGCGAACAGGCGCTGGCGATCGCCGACATCCCGGTGCGCGGCTTCGCCGACGCCGAAAGCATGCTCGCCGCGCTGGCGACGATGCGGCCGGCGCTGGTCGTCAGCGACATCCGCCTGCCCGGCCGCGACGGCCTGACGCTGCTGCGCGAGCTGCGCCAGTTCGACCGCGAGCTGCCGGTGCTGCTGGTCACCGGCCACGGCGACGTGGCCATGGCGGTCGAAGCGATGCGCGACGGCGCCCACGATTTCATCGAGAAGCCCTTCCCCTCCGAGCGGCTGATCGCCGCGGTCCGCAGCGCCCTCGACAAGCGCGCCCTGCTGGTCGAGAACCGCCAGCTCAAGGAACAACTGCAGGCCGCCGGCCTCAGCGCGCTGATCGGCGAGACGCCGGCGATCCAGGCGATCCGCCAGCTGATCGGGACGCTGGCGCCGACCGGCGTGGACATCCTGATCAACGGCGAGACCGGCAGCGGCAAGGAAGTCGTCGCCCGCGCCATCCACGACGCCAGTGGCCAGCGCGGTCCCTTCGTCGCGGTCAATTGCTCGGCGCTGCCGGAAACCGTCTTCGAGAGCGAACTCTTCGGCCACGAAGCCGGCGCCTTCACCGGCGCCGGCAAGCGCCGGGTCGGGCGGATCGAGCACGCCGCCGGCGGCACCCTCTTCCTCGACGAAATCGAGTCGATGCCGCTCGCCCTCCAGGTCAAGCTGCTGCGCGTGCTGCAGGAACGCAGCCTGGAGCGCCTGGGCAGCAACCACAGCATCGCCGTCGATTGCCGTGTCGTTGCCGCCAGCAAGGCCGACCTCAAGGCGCTCGCCGACGCCGGCCAGTTTCGCGCCGACATCTACTACCGGCTCAACGTCGTCAGCATCGACCTGCCGCCGCTGCGCCAGCGGCGCGACGACATCCCGCTGCTCTTTGCCGCCTTCCTCCACGAGGCCGCCCAGCGCTACCAGCGCCCGCCGGCGAGCTGGACGCCGGCCGACCTGGCGCGCTGGCAGGCGCACGACTGGCCGGGCAACGTGCGCGAACTGAAGAACGTCGCCAACCGCTGGGCCCTCGGCCTGCCCGACGGCCTCGCCGGCCCGGCCGCAGCGCCGCCGGCCGCTGCCCTCGCCGCCCAGGTCGACGCCGCCGAGCGGCGCGCCATCGAAGCCGCGCTGCAAGCCAGCGGCGGCAACGTCGCCCAGGCCGCGGAAGCCCTGCAGGTGCCGAAAAAGACGCTCTACGACAAGCTCGCCCGCCACGCCATCAGCGCCGAACGCTTCCGCCCGGCCTGAGCCGCCTGCGCCGGGCGCACGGACGCGGTATCCTTGCGCCCTCGACCTGAACGACGCACCGCCATGGCCCGCTATCCGCACATCCTGTTCGACCTCGACGGCACCCTGATCGACTCGGCACCGGCGATCCTCGCCAGCTTCCGCGAAGCCTTCGCCCGCTGCGCCATCGCCCCGGTGCGCGCCATCGACGACAGCGTCATCGGACCGCCGCTGCACGAAACCCTGCAGCTCCTGGCGGGGCGCAGCGACGCCGCGCTGATCGGCGAACTCGCCGACGCCTTCAAGGCCAGCTACGACGGCAGCGGCTACCGCGCCACCGCCGCCTACGCCGGGGTCGCTGCGCTGCTCGACGAACTGGCCGGGGCCGGGCGGACCTTGTCGATCGCCACCAACAAGCGCCTCCACCCGACCCGGCTGATCCTCGATCACCTTGGCTGGGGCGGGCATTTCGCCCACGTTTACGCGCTCGACCTGGTCTCGCCGCGGCTGCCCGACAAGGCGACGATGATCGGCCGCCTGCTCGCCGACCAGGGCATCGCCCGCGCCCAGGCGATCTACATCGGCGACCGCCGCGAAGACGGCGAATCGGCCGACGCCAACGGCCTGCCCTTCATCGCCGCGACCTGGGGCTACGGCAGCCTGAGCGCCGACGAAATGCGCGCCGGCTGGCGGGCGGCGGCCAGTCCGGCCGATCTCGCGGCCCTGCTGCTGGCCGACTGAGCGATGGCGATGACCGACCTGACCCCGTTCACCACGCTGGCCCTGCCCGGCCGCGCCGCCCACTACCTGAAAATCACCGATCCCGGGCAGTTGACCGTCAGCGCCCCCGGCGAGCGCCGCTTCGTCCTCGGCGGCGGCAGCAACCTGGTGCTCACCGGCGATTTCCCCGGCCGCGTGCTGCACATGGCGATCGCAGGCAAGCGCCTGCTGCATGAGGATGCCGAGGCGCGCTACGTCGAGGCCGGCGCCGGCGAGAACTGGCACGACTTCGTCCAGTGGACGCTGGCGCAAGGCTGGCCGGGACTGGAAAACCTGTCGCTGATCCCGGGCACGGTCGGCGCCGCGCCGGTGCAGAACATCGGCGCCTACGGACTGGAAGTCGGCGAGCGACTGGCCTCGGTCAGCGCCTGGGATTTCGAAAAACAGGCGTTTTTCACCGTCGACCGTGAACATTGCCGTTTTGCCTACCGCGACAGCCTGTTCAAGCAGCAGGGCTGGCATCTCGACGGCCGGGTCGCCATCGTTGCAGTCGTCTTCCGCCTGCCCAAGGCCTGGCGGGCGAACATCGGCTACGCCGACCTGCGCCAGGAACTGGCCGGGCGCGGCATCGCCGAACCGGGCGCGCGCGACGTCGCCGACGCGGTCATCGCGGTGCGCCGGCGCAAGCTGCCCGACCCGGCGGTGACGCCGAACGCCGGCAGTTTTTTCCACAATCCGGTGGTCGACCGTCAGATCGCCGCCGCGCTGCTCGCCGCCCATCCGGCGCTGCCGCACTATCCGCAGACCGACGGCCGGGTCAAGCTGGCCGCCGGCTGGCTGATCGAGCAGGCCGGCTGGAAGGGCAAGGCACTCGGGCCGGTCGGCATGTACGAGAAGCAGGCGCTGGTGCTGGTCAACCACGGCGGCGCGACCGGCGCCGACGTCGCCCGGACGATGGCCGCGGTGCAGGCGGCCGTACGCGAGAAGTTCGCCGTCGAACTCAGTCCCGAGCCGGTTTTCCTGTGACCTGCAGGCAGGCGGCCAGGCCGCTCGCCAGCGCGTCGGCCATGCGCGCCTGGCGCGCCGGGTCGCGCAATTCCAGTTCCTCGTCCTTGTGCTTGATAACGCCGGCCTCGAAGAGCACCGCCGGCAAGCGGGTGCGGTAGAGGACGACCAGATTGTCGTAGTACCAGACGCCGTTGTGCGCATCGGCCGCCTGGTGCTTGCGGCCGTGCCAGTCGCTGGCCGCGAAGCCGGCGCGACGCAGCATCGCCCCCATGGTCGAGGCGCAGAGCAGGCTGGTCGGCAGATCCGGGTTGGCCGCCGAAACGAACAGGCCGTAGCCGCGCTTGACCTCGGTGTGGGTGCGCTCGACGCCCTCCCAGGTCCACGGCAGCAGCCAGGCTTCGCCGATCGAGTCGTGGTGGATGGAAATGAAGAAATCGCTGCCGGCAGCGGCCTGCGGGCGCGCCGCCAGGCTGCCGATGGCGCCGTCGAAATTGATCCGGCGCACGCGCTGGCCGCCGGCCGCCAGACGTTCGGCGAGAATCCCGGCGAAGTCCCGGTTGAAGTCGAACTCGCCGCGCCCGCGCGCCGAAATCGCCCCCGGATCGCGCCCGCCATGGCCGACATCGACGGCGATCTCGGCGGCGAGGACGTTCACGGTCGACCACAGGAAAAGGCAAAAAACCGGCAGGCGCATGTGCCGATTATCGCGGCAAACGCGGCTGCCGGCGGCTTAAAATAGTCGCCCGCCTCCTTGTCGCCGCCGCCGATGCCCAAGCTGACCGTCTTTTCCCGCCAGTCGCCTCCCGCCACCTACGACCATCCGCGCCCCGAGCGCTTGCTCGAGGGCAATCCGCTGCGCACCACCCACGAACATTTCGCCTCGCCGCGCGGCGACCTCGTCGCCGGCATCTGGGCCTGCCAGCCGGGCGCCTGGCGGATCGCCTTCGGCGCCGACAAGGACGAGTTCTTCTGCATCATCGAAGGCCGCATCCGCATCACCGACGCCGACGGCGCGGCCGCCGAATTCGGGCCCGGCGAAGCCGGCGTGATCCCGGCCGGTTTCACCGGCAGCTTCGCCGTGCTCGAGGCGGTGCGCAAGCATTACGTCGTGCTGGAGCGGGCAGCCGGAAGTGCGTTATAGTCGCCGACCAGAACAGGACACCCCCATGACCGACAAGATCCTTCCGCCGCGCGGCTCGACCGCGCACGCCCCGGACCTCAACTGGAGCCAGGTCCGCGAAACCGTGCTGATGCTCGAACTCGCCGCCGTCCAGATCGAACATGCGATGAAGGACAGCAACGCCTCCGTCGACGTGCTCACGCAATCGTTCACGGCGATGGCCGGGAGCATGCAGGAGATCGTCGGCAAGGTCACGGCGCTGCCCGAGGATGGCCCGGCCGGGGCTGCCCGCAGCGAACTGCTCGGTGCCGCCGGCAACGTTTCCGGGATGATGCACCAGGCGATCATCGCCTTCCAGTTCTACGACAAGCTGGTCCAGCGCCTCGCCCACGTCGGCCTGAGCCTGGGCGAACTGAGCGACCTGGTCGCCGAGCCGGCGCGCCTGTACAACCCCGGCGAATGGGTCGGGCTGCAGCAGCGGATCAAGGCCAAGTACTCGACGCGCGAGGAAATCGCGATGTTCGACGCGGTCATGCAGGGCATCCCGGTCCAGGAAGCGGTCGAGCGCTTCATGGCCGAGATGAAGGAAAAGCACGACGATATCGAGCTGTTCTGAGCCGCCGGCTCAGAAATCGGCGGCCGCCGTCCAGGTGATGTGGGCGTCCGGCCCGGCCTTGGCCGTGCGCTCGAGCATGTCGATCAGCGGCCAGGCGCGCTGCGGCAGGCTGACCGGCAGCGGCTTGCTGCGGTCTTCCTCGTCGTCGTCCGGCTGCGCCGCTGCCTGACGCCGCGCCTCGGCCACCGCTGCCTGCAGTTTGGCCAGCGCCGACAGCATTTCCGGCGGCGTGAACACGCCGCGTGCGCTGCCCGCCTTGCCGACGATGTCGAGCAGCGTCTTCGCCGTCTCGGCGTACATCAGCACTTCACCGGTCTCGCTCGATACGAAGGTGACGATCATGGCATCCATCCCTGCTCATTTCCGAAGGCTTGCGACTATAGCAGACCGTATTTCTTGAGCTTGTCGTGCAGCGTCGTCCGCGCCGCCTTCAAGGCCTCGGCGGTCCGCTGGATGTTGCCGCCCTGGCGCGAGAACTCGTCGGAAATCAGCAGCCGCTCGTAGTTCTCGACCGCCTCGGCCAGCGACGGCTTGACCGCCGGTTCGGCATTGGCGACGACACTGCCGATGCCGAGCACGTGGCATTCGGCGACATTCTTCAGTTCGCGGATGTTGCCCGGCCAGTCCTGGGCCATCAGCCGCTGCAGCAGCTGCGGCGGCAGCGCCGGCGGCGGCCGGTTGTAGCGCTTGGCCGCCTGCAGCAGGAAGGCGTCGTAGAGCGCCGGGATGTCCTCGCGCCGCTCGCGCAGCGGCGGCAGTTCGATACGCACGACGTTGAGCCGGTAGTAGAGGTCGGCGCGGAACTTGCCCTGCTCCGACCAGGCCTTGAGGTCTTCCTTGCTCGCGGCGACGACGCGGCAGCTGACCGGCAGCTGCTGGTTCGAGCCGAGGCGTTCGATGACCCGCTCCTGGAGCACGCGCAGCAGCTTGATCTGCATGTTCATCGGCATGCTCTCGACCTCGTCGAGGAAGAGCGTGCCGCCGCTGGCGTACTCGATCTTGCCGATGCGCCGCTTCTGGGCGCCGGTGAAGGCGCCCGGCTCGTGGCCGAAGAGCTCGCTGTCGAGCAGGTTGTCGGCCATGCCGCCGCAGTTGATCGCGACGTAGTTCTCCTGGCCGGCGCGCGACAGGTCGTGCAGGCAGCGGGCGACCATTTCCTTGCCGGTGCCGGTTTCACCGTAGATCAGCACGTCGACCCCGGCATCGGCGACGTCGAGGATCAGCCGGCGGACCTTCTGCATCTGCGGCGAACGGCCGATCAGGCGGGCTTCGAGGTCGTCGCGATGGTCCAGGCGGCGGCGCAGCGCCTCGACCTCGAGGACCAGCGCGCGCTTTTCCAGCGCCCGGCCGACGACTTCGACCAGATCGCCGGTCGAGAACGGCTTCTGCATGAAGTCGTAGGCGCCGTTGCGCATCGCCTCGACCGCCAGCGTCACGTCGCCATGGCCGGTGATGATGATCACCGGCAGGTCCGGATCGAGCGCGCGCACCTTGCGCAGCAGGTCCATGCCGCTGATCCCGGGCAGGCGCATGTCGGTGACGACGATGCCGGCGAAATCGGGAAGCAGGTGTTTTTCCGCCTCTTCGGCGGAGACCGCGACGACGACCGGGATGCCGGCCAGCTGCATGGCCTGCTCGCAACCGAGGCGGACGTTCGGATCGTCTTCGACGAGGAGGACCTGCAAGGGCGTTTTCATGTCGGTTTTCCCTGCGGCAAGGGCGGCAGCAGCACGACGAAACGGGCGCCGCCGCCGGGCGCCGGGCCGGCCATCAGGTCGCCGCCGAAATCGCGCAGGATGTCGCGCGAGATGGTCAGGCCGAGACCCAGGCCTTCGCCCGGCTGCTTGGTGGTGAAGAAGGGTTCGAACAGGCGGGCGACCGCCTCCTCGGAAAATCCGTAACCGGTATCGGTGACGGCCAGCGCGATCTTGCCGGCGCTGGTCCGCTCGCTGGAGAAGCTCAGCCGGCGCACCGGCTCGTCGTGCATCGCGTCGAGCGCGTTGCCGATCAGGTTGACCAGTACCTGCTGCAGGCGGTTGCCGTCGCACCAGGCCGTCGCGGCATCGGCGCCGATGCGCCGCTCGAGGACCACGCCCTCCTTTTTCAGGCGGTTCTCGAACAGGAACAGCGCGCTATCCACCGCCCCGCCGATGTCGACCGCGCTCGACACGGCCGGCGACTTGCGCGCGAAGGTCTTCAAGGGGCCGATGATGTTGCCCATCTGCTCGGTCAACTGCTCGACGATGCCGAGATTGCGCGCCGCCGTCCCGGCATCGCCGCGGCGCATGAATTCGGCGGCATTGGCCGCCAGCGTGCGGATGGCGCCGAGCGGCTGGCTCAGTTCGTGGGTGATGCCGGTGGCCATCTGGCCGAGCACGGCCAGCTTGGCCGCCTGGACCAGCTCGTTCTGGGCGGCGCGCAGCGTCTGCTCGGCGCGCTGGCGCTCCTGGACCTCGCGCTGGAGACCGGCAACCGCCGCCGAGAGGTCGACGGTGCGCGCCTCGACCTTGCGCTCGAGTTCCTGGTTGGCGCGCTCGAGCATCGCCCGCGCCTCCTCGCGCCCGCGCGCCAGCCGGCGGCGCTGGCGGGTGTAGAGAACACCGAGCAGGACGCAGCCGAGCGCGGCAATGCTCAGCGCGGCGTGCGTCGCCGCCTGCACGCCGACCTGGCGCAGGTCGGAGAAAACGACGATGCGCCAGGCAGTACCGGAGAGGTGTCGCGACATCGCCAGGTAAGGACGCGCCCCCTGCGCCGGCGCGACGTCGTCGCGCAGGTGCTTGGGCAGGCGGACGATGCGCCCCTCGTCGGCACCGGCCAGGTCGATGTCGAGGCTGACCGCGCCCAGCGGCTGACCGGCGAACTGCTGGCGGCCGAGCCGCTCGAGGGTGTCGGGCGACTGCGGACGCAGCGTCGCGTAGCGCCATTCCGGCGGCGAAGCGAGCAGGACGACGTCGTTGCGGTCGATGATCAGCGCCGGCGCCTCCTGCGCCAGCCAGCGCCGCTCGACTTCGCGGATCCCTGACTTGACGACGGCGACGCCGATGATCGCCCATTCGCGTTCTTCGTCGCGGATCGGCAGGGCGAAGTAGTAGCCGGGCTCGTGGCGGATGTGATCGACCGCGTAGTGGCGTGCCGGGGTGCCGCGCACCGCGTCGCGGAAGAAAGGCATGTAGGACAGATCGGAGCCGAGCAGGTTGTCGGAGAAGATCCAGTCGCTGGAAGCGACGACGCGGCCACGCAGGTCGAGGACGAAGATCGCCGGCCCGCCGAGATGGTCGTTGAGCTTCTGCAGGAAGCGGTTGGCTTCGGCCTGGCGGATGTCGAGATCCTCGACCGGTGCCCGCAGCAGCGCAATCACGTCGGGGTTGAGCTCGACCGCACTCGGCACCGAAGCATGCCGGGTGACCTCGCTGTCGATTGCCGCGCCGAGGATGTCGAGCTGGTGCGAGGCCGCCTGGCGCATGCCCTCGATACCGTAGTGCTCGGAGATCCGGTAGGAGAAAAAGCCGAGCAGCAGAAAGGCAACCAGCAAGCCGGCCAGGCCGAGCACCCGGTGCGGTCTGGGGATTGCGTGCGGATTCAGGACGGGGCTAGCGGGCATGGTTTCCAATCGACGACAGGCGGATTGTAAGTCCGAACGGGCCGCCGGCGCCGGGCCCTTCAGTCGGCGGCCGTGGCGCTGGGAAAACGCAGTGAATCGCGCAGCAGGAAGGACATCGGCCAGCGCAGGTTGATGCCACCGGGCGGGATCGGCTGCTCGAACCATGTCCGGTAGGCGCGCTGCAGCTCGCCACCGGCAATCAGGCGCTTCATCTCGCCGTCGATGATCGCCTTGAATTCCGGATCGTCCTTGCCCAGCATGATCGCCAGTTGCTCGATCCGGTAGGTATTGTCGAGCAGGCGGTAATCGTCGGGATTTTTCGACGCCGCCCGCAAGCTGGCGAGCAGGATGTCATCCATCATGAAGGCATCGGCCTGGCCGGCTGCCAGCATGGCGAAGGCAGCGGCGTGATCGGGCGCGAGCAGCAAGCGGGCAGCGGGATCGATTTCCCGGAACAGCTTTTCCGCCGTCGAACCGCGCGTCGTCACGATCGCCGCCCGGCTCAGGTCGGCATGCTTGCGCAAGCCCGAATCCGCTCGCACCATGAAGCGGATGGCACTGATGAAGTGCGGCACGGTGAATGCGACCTGCTTTCTCCGTTCGGCATTGTTGGTCGTGCTGCCGCATTCGAGATCGACCTGGCCGCTGGCCACCAGATCGATGCGGTTGGCCGAGGTCACCGGCCGGTATTCACGGCGCAGTTCGCGCCCCAGGCGCTTGTTCAGGGCATCGACGAGATGCCGGCAAAGGTCGATGGCGTAGCCCTGCGGCCGCCCCTGGGCATCGAGATACGAGAAGGGAATCGACGACTCGCGATAGCCGATCACGATATTGCCGGTACGCGCCACCCGCTGCCAGGTCGTCTCGGCAATCGCCGGCAGCGTCACTGCCAGCAGCATGAGCGCGCACAGGCCGAGGTGGAGCGGATGCCGGCGGTGCATGGTTCAGGCCGTCCGGAAGCGTGCCGTGCTCGCCGCCAGCGCCCCGGCCAGGCGGTCGAGCTCGCCGGCCGTGGCCGCCAGGGCATCGCTGGCGCTTTCGCTGGCGCGGACCATGCAGACGATGCCGTCGACCCGCTGGCCGACCTCGTCGCCGGCCTGCGCCTGGCGACTGAGCTTGCCCGAGACCTCGCCGATCACTGCCGCGACTCGCCGGCTGCCGTCGTCGATCGACTGCATCGAGGCGCCGGCCTGGCGGGCCATCCCGAGGCCGGCCTTGACCTGCTCGACCGAGCGCTGCATCTGCTCGCCCATCGCCTGCGCCCCGCCCTGGATCGCCTGGACCATGGCCGCGATCTGGCTGGCCGAGGCAGTCGTCTTCTCGGCCAGCTTGCGTACCTCGTCGGCGACCACGGCAAAGCCGCGCCCGCTTTCCCCGGCCCGCGCCGCCTCGATCGCCGCGTTCAGCGCCAGCAGATTGGTCTGGTCGGCGAGATCGTGGATCACCGAAGTGATCGCCGAAATGCGCTGCGAATCGACGCCGAGCGAGGCGGCGGTGAGCGCCGAACCTTCGACCGAAGCGGCGATGCGCTCCATTTCGGCAACCATCGTCGTGATCGTGCGGTGCCCCTTGCCCGCCTCGCTGCCGGCGGCGCCAGCCAGTTCGCGGGCTTCGCTGCCGAGCGCGGCGACTTCGGCGATACGCTCGGCCATGTCCTGCAGCGTCGCCGCCATCGCCGCCGCTGCCTGCGATTGCTCGCGTGCCCCATGACGCATGCCGTCGGTGGTGGTGGCCAGCGTCGTCGCCGCGTTCTGCAGGCCGCTCGCCTCATTGCGGATGTCGCCGAGAATGCGCGCCAGCGTCCGCGTCGTGCGCAAGGCCGCTTCCTGGACGCGGCGGATCTCGGCGCAACCGGCGATCTCGATCCGGCCGCCGAGGTCGCCGGCGGCGACTTCTTCCATCAGTTGCGCGGTTGCCTGCAGCGGCCGGCTGACGGCGCGGGTCAGCACCCAGCCGAGGAGGCCGGCGAGAACCGCCGAAAGGACCGCGAGCACCAGCACCAGGCGCGTCGTCCGCCCCGATTCGGCGACGATGTCGGCGGCCCGTTCGCGGCTCTGCGCCTGGACCAGGCTGCGCAGCTCGCCGAGCGACTGGTCGAGCTGCAGCATGCGCGGCATCGTTTCCTGCTGGAGGATGCCCATCGCCACCGCCGAGAGGAACTGCATCGCCTCGGCCATCGCCTGGTCCTGATGCTGCAGTGCCAGCTGCGACTGCGCGCGGATGCGCTGCAGGATTTCCCGCTCGCCCGGCGCCGCATGCGTCGCGGCGATGCCGTCGAGAGCGGTCAGCGCCGCCAGGAATTGGCCTTTTTCGGCGGTGTACCGTGACATTTCGCGCTGCATCACCTCGGCGTCGGTGAAGATGATGTTGTTGCGCACGCTTTCGCGCATCCTGGCGTAGGCCAGGTTGAGCGCCGCGATCTGTTCCTCCTTGGCCAGAGACACCGTGGCGATGCGCCCGGCGGCTTCGTCGACCCGCGCCAGACTGAAGGCCGTCCAGGCGGCGACGATCAGGAACTGGCCGACGACCAGGGTGAAGGCGATCGCCAGCTGACGACCGATGCCGAGGCGGAACAGGTTTTTCATCGGACTCAGTGGTGCAGGATCTTGGCCAGGAATTGCTGCGCCCGTTCCGAGCGCGGATTGGCGAAGAAGGCGTCCTTGCTGTCATCCTCGACGATGCGGCCGTGATCCATGAAGATGACGCGATTGGCAACGCGCTTGGCGAAGCCCATTTCGTGCGTGACGCACATCATGGTCATGCCTTCCTGGGCGAGTTCGGTCATCACGTCGAGCACTTCGTTGATCATTTCCGGATCAAGCGCCGAGGTCGGTTCGTCGAACAGCATGCAGATCGGATCCATCGCCAGCGCCCGGGCGATCGCCACGCGCTGCTGCTGGCCACCGGACAGCTGCCCCGGGAACTTGTGCGCGTGCGCCTTGAGCCCGACGCGGTCGAGCAGCTTCAGGCCCTTGTCGACGGCCTCGTCGCGATTGCGCTTGAGCACCTTGATCTGGGCGATCGCCAGGTTCTCGGTGATGCTCATGTGCGGGAACAGCTCGAAGTGCTGGAAGACCATGCCGACGTGCGCGCGCAGCTTGGACAGGTTGGTTTTCGGGTCGCCGACCGAGGTGCCGTTGACGATGATCTGGCCCGACTGGAAAGGCTCGAGGCCATTGACGCACTTGATCAGCGTCGACTTGCCGGAGCCCGACGGCCCGCAGACGACGATGACCTCGCCCTTGTTGACGGTGGTGCTGCAGTCCTTGAGCACATCGAAGGAACCGTAGCTCTTGCTGACATTGGCAATCTGGATCATGGGATTCTCCGGTAAGCGCGGCCTCAGGCCGGGTGGTATTTTTTCTGCAGATGCTTGACCAGCATCGAAGCGGCAAAGCAGAGGACGAAATAGACGAGACCGGCGAACAGCAGCAGCTCGACCAAGCGGCCGTCGCGGTCGCCAACCTTGTAGGCGGCACCGAAGAAGTCGGCGAGCGCCGACACATAGACCAGCGAGGTGTCCTGGAACAGGATGATCCCCTGGGTGAGCAGCAGCGGCACCATGTTGCGGAAGGCCTGGGGCAGGATGACCAGGCGCATCGCCTGGCCGTAGGTCATGCCCAGCGCCTGGCAGGCGGCCATCTGGCCCTTGGGGACCGACTGGATGCCGGCACGGATGATTTCCGAGTAATAGGCCGACTCGAACAGGGCGAAGCCGATCATCGCCGAGGTCAGCCGCAGGTCGGTGCCGGGCGGCAGGCTGAAGGCCTGTTCGATGAACTTGGGCACGATCAGGAAGAACCAGAGCAGGACCATGACCAGCGGCACGGCGCGGAACAGGTTCACATAGCCGGCAGCGAACAGCGACAGCGGCTTCACCGACGACAGCCGCATCATCGCCAGCAGCGTGCCCCAGACGATGCCGACGACGATCGCGGTCAACGTGATTTCCAGCGAGATTTTCATGCCGTCCCAGAGGAAGGGCAGCGCCCCGGGGATCGACGACCAGTCGAATTCGTAGACCATGTTACTTGCCTCCCATGTAGCCCGGCACGCGGACCTTGTCTTCCAGCTTCTTCATCAGCGTCATGACGATGATGTTGATCGCGACGTAGGCGACGGTGACGGCGATGAAGGATTCGTAGGGTTGCGCCGTGTAGTCGACCAGCTGGCGCCCCTGGGCGGCCAGCTCGAGCAGACCGATCGTCGAGCAGACCGCGGAATTCTTGAAGATGTTGAGAAATTCGGACGTCAGCGGCGGCACGATCAGGCGGAAGGCCATCGGCAGCAGCACGTGCCGGTAAACCTGCGGCAGCGAGAAGCCGAGCGCCAGGCCGGCATTCTTCTGGCCGCGCGGCAGGGCGTTGATCCCCGAACGCACCTGCTCGGCAACGCGGGCGCTGGTGAACAAGCCGAGACAGACCATCGCCGCCAGGAACTGCTGGAACACCGGGTGCGACTGCTTGTAGGCATCTCCCAGGCTGGCCGGCACCAGTTCCGGCAGCACGAAGTACCAGATGAACAGCTGCACCAGCAGCGGCACGTTGCGGAACAGCTCGACGTAGGTAGCCGCCAGCCCGCTCAGGAACCTGTTCGGCACCGTGCGCAACACGCCGATCACGGCACCGAGCAGCAGGGCGATGAGCCAGGCGCTCAGCGAGAGCATCACGGTCATCTGAAGGCCGGAGAGCATCCAGCCGAGATAGATGTCGTCGCCTGCTGCGGTCGGCTGCAGGAAGACACCCCAGTTCCATTGATAATTCATGGTCGGTCCTCGTCAAAACTAGTGCCGGGCACGGCGGGCGTGCCCGGCGGGTGGATCAGTACTCCCAGAAGATGCGCTGCAGTTCCTTGCTGTCGCCGGTCTTGGTCAGGGCGACGGTGGCCAGGATGCGGGCCTTCTGCGGATTCAGATCGTGGGCGACGACCCAGTCGTACTGGTCATCCGGCTGCTCGGCGTTGCGCAGGACGAAGCCACCGGCATTGACGTGCGAGGAACGGATGATCTGGACGCCCTGGCTGCGCAGTTCGCGCAGGCCGGCGACAACGTTCTTGGCCACCGAACCGTTGCCGGTGCCGGCGTGGATGATCGCCTTGGCACCGCTGGCGGCCAGTGCCTTGTAGGCGGTGTCGGCAACATTGCCGTGACCGTAGGCGATGCCGACCAGCGGCAGGCTGTCGATCTTGTCGATGTCGAACTCGGAATTGACGGTGTGGCGCTTGGCCGGCAGGCGGAACCAGTAGTTCCTGCCCTCGACGATCATGCCCAGCGGGCCCCAGGGGCTCTTGAAGGCGCCGGTCTGGATGTTGATCATCTTGGACACGTCGCGGCCGCTGTTCAGTTCGTCGTTCATCGCCACGAGCACGCCCTTGCCGCGAGCGTCCTTGGCCGCGGCAGCGGCGACGGCGTTGTACAGGTTGAGCATGCCGTCGGCCGACATCGCGGTCCCCGGACGCATCGAGCCGACCAGCACGATCGGCTTGTCGCTCTTGATCACCAGATTCAGGAAGTAGGCGGTTTCTTCCAGCGTATCGGTGCCGTGGGTGATGACGATGCCGTCGACATCGGCCTGCTTGACCAGCGCCGAGACGCGCTTGCCGAGCGCCAGCAGGTGCTCGTTGGTGAAGCTCTCGGAAGCGATCTGGAAGACCTGTTCGCCACGTACGGCGGCAACTTTGGCCAGTTCCGGAACGCCGGCGATCAGCTTGTCGACCGGGACTTTCGCCGCCTGGTAGGTGGCGCTGTTGGTGGCTTCGGCACCGGCACCGGCGATGGTGCCGCCGGTGGCCAGGATGACGACGTTGGGCTGGGCAGCCATGACCGCCAGCGAGGCGGCGCAGCCGGCGGCGAAGACCGCACAGCGGGTGAAAATGCGCTTGAACATGATGAACTCCTCTTTTCAGGGTTGCAGCGGGCCCGGCACCCCGTTTCCGGGGCACCTCGGTCACCGCGATTTCTTGGGGAATTACTCGAAGGCCTTGTCGTTCGGCGCCTTGTACAGGGCCTTCATTTCAGCCGACAGCGGCATGCTCAGGTTGAGGCCCTTGGGCGGGATCGGGTTCATGAACCACTTGTTGTAGATCTTCTCGGCGTCGCCGGAAGTCATCGCCTTGGTCAGCGCAGCATCGACGACCTTCTTGAATTCGGCGTCGTCCTTGCGCAGCATGCAGCCGTAGGCTTCCTTCGACTGCGCCGTGCCGACCACCGCCCAGTCGCCCGGCTTCTTGGCCTTGGCCATTTCGCCGTAGAGCAGCGCATCGTCCATCATGAAGGCGACGGCGCGGCCGGTTTCCAGGGTCAGGAAGCTTTCGCCGTGATCCTTGGCCGAGATGACGTTCATCTTCATCTGCTTTTCCTCGTTCATCTTGCGGATCAGGCGCTCCGACGTCGTCCCGGCGGTGGTGACGACGTTCTTGCCGGCGAGGTCGGCGAAATCGTTGATGCCCGAACCCTTCTTGGTCATCAGCTTGGTCCCGATGACGAAAATGGTGGTCGAGAAACCGACCTGCTTCTGGCGTTCCAGGTTGTTCGTCGTCGAGCCGCACTCGATATCGACGGTGCCGTTCTGCAGCAGCGTGATGCGGTTGGCCGAGGTCACCGGCATCAGCTTGGTGTCGAGCTTGGCCAACTTCAGCTCGGCCTTGACCGCGTCGACGACCTTGAGCATCAGTTCGTGCGAGTAGCCGATGACCTGCTGCTTGTCGTCGTAGTAGGAGAACGGGATCGAGGATTCACGATGACCCAGCGTGATGCTGCCGGTGTCCTTGATCTTCTTCAGCGTCGAGGCTTCCTGGGCGAACGCCGAGGGCACGGCGGCGGTGGAAAACACGGCGGCGAGGGCGGCGGCGAGGGCGATACGTTTCATGTCTTCTCCTGAAAGTGAGGAAGCCGCGAGCGGGCTTCGGCGAAAGATACTTTGCAAGCCACGTGCCAGCCTGCCAACGCGATGCAAGCCATTGATTTTCAAACAACAGGAAACAGCAAGCTGCCCTGCCGCCAACGGAATTCCGATAGCCGCACCGGCAACGCCCTCGGTTTTCCGACGGCCCTGCGATTTTCCACCGCCGGCCGGTGGCGTCAATCACCAGCCCGCGCCCCCGGCCGGCAAGTTGTCAGGAGCATTGCCCCTCATGCACAATGGGCTCAAGGGGGAGACGCCGATGAACAAGAATACCGACAGCAATCCTTGGGCGGAGGAAAACGACGCCATCCAGCAACTGGCGCTCGAGGAATGCGCCAAGCGCCAGCGCATCGACCACAGCGTTTCGGTGCTCGTGCTGCCGGCCGGCCAGTGCAAGCTGGCGGCCCGCTTCGCCCAGCTCGACGCCCGCGTCACCGTCGCCGACACGCCCGAGCGCCAGCACGAGATCGAGGGGCGCATTCTCGCCGCCGGCCACCTCGGCAGCATCCACTTCGCCGCCACCGAACTGCCGGCGCCGCCGGCCACCGACAGCGGCGCGCCCTACGACATCATCGTCCTCCGCCGCGGCCTGTGCAGCCTGCCCTACGCCCAGGGCAAGGCGCTCATCCGCGAACTGATGCGCAAGCTCAAGATCGGCGGCAAGCTGTTCATCTCGATCCTCGGCCTGCACTCGGAGCTGGGCGACGGCTATCCCGGCCGCGAGCAGTCGATCTACGAGCGCTACAGCCCGCTGTCGCCAGCGATGGCGCGCAAGTACGAGATCCATCACGAAGTCTGCCTGTATTCCGAGCGCGACCTCTTCCTGCTCCTGCTCGAATCCGGCGCCAGCGTGCTGCGCACGATGACCACCACCTGGGGCAACGTCAAGGGCGTCGCCGTCCGCGTCTGATGCGCCTGGGCATCGATCTCGGCGGCACCAAGATCGAGATCTGCGCGCTCGCCGCCAACGGTGGCTGCCTGCTCCGCCGGCGCGTGCCGACACCGCAGGGCGACTACCCGGCAACGCTGCGGGCGATCGCCACCCTGGTCGCCGACGCCGAGCACGAGCTCGGTCGGCGCGGCAGCGTCGGTATCGGCATTCCCGGCGCCGAGTCGCAACGCGACGGACGGATCAAGAATGCCAATTCGACCTGCCTGATCGGCCAGCCGCTGCGCCAAGACCTGCAGGCGCTGCTCGGGCGCGAGATCCGCCTGGCCAACGACGCCAACTGCTTCGCGCTGTCCGAGGCGGTCGACGGCGCCGGCCAGGGAGCCCGCTGCGTCTTCGGCGTCATCCTCGGCACCGGCGTCGGCGGCGGCATCGTCATCGACGGCCGGGTGCTGGTCGGCGCCCATGCCATCGCCGGCGAGTGGGGGCACAACCCGCTGCCGGCCGACGCCGCCGACCCGCTGCCCCCCCTGCCCTGCTACTGCGGCCGCAGCGGCTGCGTCGAAACCTGGCTGTCCGGCCCCGGCCTTGCCGCCGACCACCGCCGCGTCACCGGCGAGACCCTCACCGCCAGCGACATCGCCGGCCGCGCCGCTGCCGGCGACAGCGCCTGTGCCGCCACGCTCGAACGCCACGGCCGCCGCCTCGGGCGGGCGCTGGCCGGCGTCATCAACCTGCTCGACCCGGACGTCGTCGTCCTCGGCGGCGGCCTCTCGCAGTTGCCGGGACTGAGCGCGTCGCTGCCGGAATTTTGCGGTCGACACGTCTTTTCCGACGATTTCCATACCCGCTTCCGGCTGCCGGTGCACGGTGATTCCTCCGGCGTGCGCGGCGCAGCGTGGTTGTGGAATTGATGGCACAATCGCCGGCCCATGGTGCAGATCTCCCTTTTCGTCGGCGGCATCCGCCTGCTTCCCGAGTCCGGACGACCGACCGGCATCTATAAACAGCCGGCCAGCGGCCCGCTCGAACTCGGCCCGGCCGGCTTCGTCGCCGACCGCCAAGCCGACCTGCGCGTGCACGGCGGCCCGGAAAAGGCCGTGCACCTCTACCCAGCTGCCCATTACGCCCGCCTCGCCACACGCTTTCCCGAAATTGCCGAGGCGCTGGTCCCCGGCAGCCTCGGTGAAAACCTCTCGGCCAGCGGCCTTGACGAAACCGGTGTCGGCGTCGGCGATGTCTGGCAGCTCGGCAGCGCCCGCCTGCAGGTCTGCCAGCCGCGCACGCCGTGCTGGAAGATAGACGAGCGTTTTGCCACCGAAGGCATCGCCCAGTTCATCGCCGAGCAGCAGCTGACCGGCTGGTACTGGCGCGTGCTGTCGCCCGGCATCGTCGCCCCCGGCGACCCGCTGCGTCTCGAACAGGCCGGCAGCGGGCCGACGCTGGCGGCGGCAATGCAGCTCTGGCAAAGCCATCGCCCGCCGGTGGCGGCGCTCGAGCAACTGGCGGCGACACCGGGCATCGCCGAACACTGGCGCCAGAAAATCGACCAGCGCTGCGCCTGGCTGCGCAGCAACCCAGAAACCCCGGCCAAGGCGCCGACATCGTTCCACGTGAAACCGGAGCAGGCATGAGCCATCCCGATCCGCGCAGCCTGATGCTGCGCCTTTTCCTGCCGTTCGCTGCCGGCTATTTCCTGTCCTACCTCTACCGCACGGTCAATGCGGTACTCGGACCGGTCATCGCCGGCGAACTGGCGCTGCCCGACAACGCCCTCGGCCTGCTCACCAGCACCTATTTCCTCGCCTTCGGCGCCGCCCAGCTACCGCTCGGCATGCTCCTCGACCGCTTCGGCCCGCGCCGGGTCGAGGCCGTACTGCTCACCATCGCCGCCGCCGGCGCCGCCACCTTCGCACTGGCCGACGGCCTCAGCGGCCTGACGCTGGGCCGGGCGCTGATCGGGCTCGGCGTCTCGGCCTGCCTGATGGCCTCTTTCAAGGCCTTCTCGCAATGGTTCCCGCCCGAGCGCCAGGCCTCGTTGACCGGCTGGATCATGGCTTCGGGCGGCCTCGGTGCGCTGGCCGCAGCGAAACCGCTGGAAATCGCGCTCGGCTTCACCGGCTGGCGCGAAATCGTCTTCGCCCTGGCCGCCGTCACCCTGGTGGTTGCCGCCGCACTCTGGCGCTACGTTCCCGACAAGGCCAGTGAAGCCGGTGGCGCCGGCTTCGCCGAACAACTGGCCGGCGTCCGCCACATTTTCGCCAGCCGCCATTTCTGGCGTTACGCGCCGATGGGCTTCGCCTTCACCGGCGGCTTCATGGCCGTCCAGGGACTGTGGGCGTCGCGCTGGATGAACGTCATCGAAGTCCTCGACGCGGCGGCGGTCGCTGCCCGGCTCACCTGGATGGGCCTGGCCATGCTCGGCGGCTTCCTGTTCATGGGCTTCTTCGCAACGGCACTGGTACACCGCGGCATGCCCCTGGAAAAACTCTATCGCACGGCGATGCTGCTGGCCTTCGCTGCCTTCGCCTGCATCGCGCTGCAGCCCCAGTTTGCCGGTGCCCTGCTGTGGCCGCTGCTCGGCGCCTGCTTCTCGCTGTCGAACATTTCCTACTCGCTGGTCGCCCAGGCTTTCCCGGCGCAATGGTCGGGCCGCGCCAACACCGCCTTCAACCTGCTCGTCTTCCTCGGCGCCTTCGGCCTGCAGTGGGGCATCGGTGGCCTCATCGACGGCCTCCGGGCAGCCGGCTGGGATGCCGCCGGCGCCTACCGGATCGCCTTCTTCAGCCTGCTAGGTGCGCAGGCCCTGGCCCTCGCCTGGTTCCTGCTGCCCCGCCGGGCGCCCTGACACGGCCAGGTCGACCTGCTGCAGCAGGCCGGCCTGCCCGCTTTCCATCAGATACACGCCGGCCGAGCGAATCTGCCCGAGCAGTTCGTTGTCGGCGGTTTTCAGCGCAAACGGGGCGTCGACCGTCAGCGTGTACAGCGCGCCGACCCCGGCTGCCGCCAGCGGGCGATAGCTGTCGCCTGACCACAGCGCGAGCCGGGCGTAGGCAGCATCGGCTTCGTCGATCCAGCCGTTGCCGTCATCGTCGAGCCTGGCCAGGTCGGCGAAACCGTCGCCACTGCGGGCGCCGAACAGTTCGCTGCCGTCGTCGGCGCGACCGTTGCCGTTACGGTCGAAAACCAGGAAGGCACTGCCACCGGCCAGCCCGGGCAGCGATTCGCAGCTGCCGTCGGCATCGAGATCGAAGTCGAAGCGTTCGCCGACCAGTTCGCAGTAGTTGCCGGCGAAGCTGAGGACCAGCGGGTCGCGCAGGCGGATGCTGCCGCTTTCCTCGCTGACCCGCTCGCGGCTGTATTCGCGCTGCATCGTGAGGCTGAAATCGAAGTCGATGCTGCGTCCGTCGCAAGTGCGGACGCTGCCCCGGGCACAGACTTCGGTGCTCTCGCTTTCGCTGATCCGTTCGCTGACCACCCGCCGCCAGGCGATGCCGCGCTCGCCGCCGCTGGCCGCGCTGGCGACCGGCAAGCTTGCCGCATCGGCGGCAAGAGGTTCCTGGCATTGCCGGCCATCGATTGCCGCCAGGATGGTTTTGAGCAGCGATTCGAGCAGCTTCTGCACCCGCTGCTGCAAGTTCGTCGATGCCTCGGCCGGGGCCGTGGCGAGGCTCTCGAACAGCTGGCCGAAGCTGTATTCAGCGGTAATCGACACGCTCTGGCTGCTGCTCGCCGCGTGTGTAGCCGCCAGGTTGACGGCCGTTTCCTCGATCTTCATCCGGATGCTCCTCGTGGTCGTGGGGAGCAAGCCTCAGCAAGGCTCGTGCCGATTCGGCTCAGAGCTCGAGCGGATCGACCTCGAGGTGCCAGCGCAGCTTCGAGCCCGCCTTCAGGCCGTCGATCGCCGCCCGCCAGCGCGGCAGGAAAGTCTGCAGCGCCGGCCGGGAATAGGATTCGGCGAGCAGTTGCCCACGTTCGAGATTGGCCAGCCGGGCCATCTTCATCGGCACCGGGTCGTAGAGCATGACCTGATCGTGCTCGCCGATCACCGGCAGGGCTGCGGCCTGCTCGAGAAAGGCGATCGCCTCGGCCATCGCCGGTGCCTCGGCCCGCAGCACCGCCTGGAAGGCATAGGGCGGAAAGCCGGCCTGCTCGCGCTCCTTGAGCTGGGCGGCAGCGAAGCCCGGATAGTCCTGGGCGACCAGCGCGGCGAACAGCGGATGATCCGGATACTGGGTCTGGATCAGCACCTCGCCGGCCAGCTCGGCACGACCGGCGCGACCGGCCACCTGCATCAGCTGGGCGAACAGGCGCTCCGGGGCGCGCCAGTCGGCGGCGTAGAGCGCGGCATCGGCACCGAGCACGCCGACCAGTGTCAGCCGCGGGAAATCGTGTCCCTTGGCCAGCATCTGGGTACCGACCAGGATGTCCGCCTCGCCGCCGTGGATGCGCTCGAGGACCGCTTCCCACTGCTTGCGGCTCTTCACCGCATCGCGGTCGACGCGCAGGATGCGGGCCTCGGGGAACTCGCCCTGCAGCCACTCCTCGACGCGCTGGGTGCCGCGGCCGAACGGGTGGATGTCCTGGTTGCCGCAGGTCGGGCAGGCGCGCGGGATGCCGTTCTCGAAACCGCAGTGGTGGCAGCGCAGGCGGCGATCGGCCAGATGCAGCACCAGGTTGGCGGCACAGCGCTGGCAACGCGAGACCCAGCCGCAGGCCGGACAGGCGAGCACCGGCGCATAACCGCGCCGGTTGAGGAAGACCAGGCTCTGCTCGCGGCGCGCCAGACGCTCGCGGATTGCCGCCAGCAGCGGCGCGCTGACGCCCTCCTTGAGCACCAGCCGGCGGGTATCGATGACATGCACCGCCGGCAACCGCGCCTCCGGATTGGCCCGGGCCTTCAGATCGAGCCGTCCGTAGCGGCCGCCCTCGGCGTTGGCCCAGGTTTCCAGCGACGGCGTCGCCGAGCCGAGCAGAATCGGGATCGCCGCCTGGCGGGCGCGGACGACGGCGACATCGCGGGCCGAATAGCGCATCCCGTCCTGCTGCTTGAACGACGGGTCGTGCTCCTCGTCGACGATGATCAGGCCAAGCCGCGGCATCGGCGTAAACACCGCCAGACGGGTGCCGAGAACGATCTCGGCCTGGCCGCCAAAAGCCGCCAGCCAGTTGCGCTCGCGCGCCGCTTCGGCGAGTTCGCTGTGCAGCGAGACCACCTCGCGCGTCGGGAAACGCCCGCGCACGCGTTCTTCGAGCTGCGGCGTCAGGTTGATCTCGGGGACCAGCAGCAGGACCTGGCGGCCGAGCGCCAGCACCTGCTCGACCAGACGCAGGTAAACCTCGGTCTTGCCGCTACCGGTGACGCCGAACAGCAAATTTGCCGAAAATCCGCCGTCGACCGTGACCTTCCCGATCGCAGCCGCCTGCTCGGCGGTCAGCGCCGGCTGGGCCAGCGCCGGCGGTGCCTTGCGCGCCCGCCCGGCACGCCGCTCCGGCGGCGTCAGCCGCTTCAGCCCGGCCGGCAGCGCCTGCAGCACGACCTCGCCGAAAGGCGCCTGGTAATAATTGCTGGCGAACTCGCAGAGGGCGAAGAAATCGTCGGGCAGCGGCGCCGGTTCGGCAAGGATTTCCCCGGCCTGCTTCAGCTGCGCGACCGGCCATGCGCTGTCATCGACGACGGCGACGATGACGCCGATGCGCTCGCCGCGCCCGAACGGCACCTTGACCCGCCGGCCGACGTCGGCCGCCCCCGCCGCCGGCGACAGGTAGTCGAACAGGCGGTGCAGCGGCAGGTCGAGGGCAACGCGCAGGACAGGCATCGGGGATCCGGAAAGCGGGGCCTCGACGACCGCTGGCGGTTGTCCACAAAAGCTGTGGATAACTTTGTGGATTGCCGAGGTAAAGAAATGCTAAGTGGGCGTTTCGTAAGGGTTTTGTTATCTTGCCGAAATATTGGGCAGAAAACAAAACCCTTTGTTTTCAACAGCTTGAATAATCAACACGGTGTCAAGCCGGTTTCGCGATTTTTTTCTTCCGGGGAACGAAGAACTGTGCATAAGTCAACCGTTTCCCCGGTTGCGGAGCACTCACTTACGCAGCTGACGGCTGTACGCATGCACCGTGTCGACGAGCACCGAGACGTTCTCCGGCGGCGTGTATTGCGAAATGCCGTGGCCGAGGTTGAAGACATGGCCGGTGTTGCCGGTACCGTAGCTGTCGAGCACCTTGCGGGTTTCGGCAGCAATCGTTTCCGGCGTGCCGAACAGCACGTTCGGATCGATGTTGCCCTGCAGCGCGACCTGGTCGCCGACCCGGCGCCGGGCTTCACCGATATCGATCGTCCAGTCGAGGCCGACCGCGTCGCAGCCGATGGCAGCGATCTTCTCCAGCCACAGACCGCCGTTCTTGGTGAACACGATGCTCGGAATGCGCTGGCCGTCCTTTTCCTTCTTCAGGCCGGCGACGATGCGCTGCATGTAGGCCAGCGAGAACTCCTGATAGGCCGCTGCCGACAGCGAACCGCCCCAGGTGTCGAAGATCATCACCGCCTGGGCGCCGCAGTCGATCTGCGCGTTCAGGTAGCTGGTCACCGCATCGGCGGTCACCGCCAGGATCTTGTGCAGCAGGTCGGGGCGGCTGTACATCATGCCCTTGATGTGGCGGAAGTCGGACGAGCCCTGCCCTTCGATCATGTAGCAGGCGAGCGTGTACGGGCTGCCGGAGAAGCCGATCAGCGGCACCGAGTTGTCGAGTGCGCGACGGATTTCGGAGACGGCATCCATGACGTAGCCGAGATGCTCGTAGGGATCCGGCGCGCTCAGGTTGTTGATCGCCCATTCCTCGCGCAGCGGGCGCTCGAACTTCGGTCCCTCGCCTTCGGCGAAATACAGGCCGAGGCCCATCGCATCGGGCACGGTGAGGATGTCGGAAAACAGGATGGCGGCGTCGAGATCGTAGCGGGCGAGCGGCTGCAGCGTCACCTCGCAGGCCAGCGACGGGGTCTTGCACAGGTTGAGGAAGTTGCCGGCCCGCTTGCGCGTCTCGCAGTACTCGGGCAGGTAGCGACCGGCCTGGCGCATCAACCAGAGCGGGGTATAGTCGGTCGGTTCCTTCAGCAGCGCACGCAGGAAGGTGTCGTTCTTGGGTCGGCTCACGGTCTACTCCGCCTGAATTCGAAAAACCGCGATTATCCGCCTTTCCGGCGCCGCGGTCACTTCCGCCAGAAGGCGGGAGTCAGGACGACAAGCAGCGTGAAGATCTCGAGGCGGCCAAGCAGCATCGCGAAGGTGCAGATCCAGGTCTGGAAATCCTCGAGCACGGCATAGGTCGACGCCGGCCCGACCTGACCGAGGCCGGGCCCGGTGTTGTTGATGCTGGCCGCGACGGCGCTGAAGGCGGTGACGATATCGAGGCCGGTGAAGGCAAGCAGCAGCGTCATCGTGACGATGCTGACCATGTACACGAAAGCGAAGGCGAGGACGGCGAAGAGTACCGACTGCGGCGCCGTGGCGCCGCCGAGGCGGACGTTGTACACCGCCGCCGGGTGCATCGCGCGGACCAGCTCGCGATAAACCTGCTTGTAGAGCAGCAAGGCGCGCATCATCTTGATACCGCCGCCGGTCGACCCGGCGCTGGTCGAGAAACTGCACAGGAAGAGCATCCACAGGCCGACGAACATCGGCCACTGGCCGTAGTCGATGGTCGAGTAACCGGTCGTCGTCGCCACCGAGATGACGTTGAACAGCGCGTAGCGGAAGGCACTGTCCATGTCCTCGAAGGTCCCCTCCTTCCACAGGTAGTTGGCGAGCACGAAGACGCTGACCAGCAGCACGCCGACGAACCAGCCGGCTTCCGGATCGCGGCCGTAGGCGAACAGCGAGCGACCGCTCAAAGCAAGGAAGTGGGTGGCGTAGTTGATGCCGGAAAAGAGCATGAAACCGACGCAGATCCATTCGATGCTCGCCGACTGGAAATAGCCGAGGCTGGCGTCATGGGTCGAGAAACCACCGAGCGACACCGTCGAGAAGCTGTGGCAGACGGCGTCGAACCAGCTCATGCCGGCCCAGCGATAGGCCAGCGTGCAGGCAATGGTCATCACCACGTAGATCAGCCACAGGCCCTTGGCGGTTTCGGTGACGCGCGGCGTCAGCCGGTTTTCCTTCATCGGCCCGGGAATCTCGGCGGCGAGCATCTGCCGGCCGCCAATACCGAGCATCGGCAGGATGGCGACGACCAGCACGATCAGGCCCATGCCGCCCAGCCACTGCATCAGGTGGCGCCACAGGTTGATCGATTTGGGCAGGTCGTCGAGCCCGGACATCAGCGTTGCCCCGGTCGCGGTCAACGCCGAGGTCGCCTCGAAATAGGCATCGGTATGCGACATCCCCAGATGAATCATGAACGGCAGCGCCGAAAACGCCGGCAGCACCGTCCACACCAGGACGACAAGCAGGAATCCGTCGCGCACGCTGAGGTCGCGCGTGGTGTGGCGATAGCGGTACCAGAGGAAGGTGCCGCACAGCACGGTGAGCAGGAAGACATGCTCGTACACGCGCTCGGCGCCATCGCTGGTCAGGTGCGAAACGCCGAGCGGTGCCAGCAGGGCCAGCCCGAAGAGCATCAGGATCAGCCCGAGGGCACGGTAGACCGGGGCAAAACGCGTCATCGGCATCGGCTCACAGGAAGTGGAAGCCAACCTGGAACAGCTTCTCGATCTTCTTGACCAGCTTCTTGCGCGTGCAGAACAGGATCACATGGTCGCCGGCCTCGATCACCGTGTCGTGGTGCGCGATCAACACCTCGCCGTAGCGGGTGATCGCGGTCCAGTCGTCGGTCTGGCCGACGACGATCGGTTCGTCGAAATTGCGCACCAGCGCGGCGACGGTGACGCCTTTCGGCCAGTCGACTTCGTCGATCCGCCGGCCGACCACCTTCGACGTCGCCCGATCGCCGTGAGCGACGATCTCGAGCGCCTCGGCGGCACCGCGACGCAGCGAATGCACTTCGGCGACGTCGCCCTGGCGGACATAGGCGAGCAAGGTGCCGATCGAGACCTGGGCCGGCGAGATGCCGATGTCGATCGGCCCGCCCTCGATCATCTCGGCGTAGGCGCGGCGGTTGATCAGCGCGACCACGCGCTTGCAGCCGAGCCGCTTGGCCAGGCTGCCGGCCATGATGTTGTCTTCGTCGTCGTTGGTCATCGCCAGGAAGAGGTCCATCTCGGCGATGTTTTCCTGCTCGAGCAGCTCCTCGTCGGTGGCGTCGCCGCAGAGCACGAGCGTGTCGTTGAGCTCGTTGGCCAGCAGCTCGGCACGCGGCCGGCGGCCTTCGATCAGCTTGACCTCGTAGCGCCCCTCGAGCGCCTTGGCCAGGCGCAGGCCGATATTGCCGCCGCCGGCGATCATCACTCGTTCGACGCGGCTGACCAGGCGGCGCAACTGGTTGAGCACGGTATGGATGTTCTCGGCAGCGGCAAGCAGGAAGACCTCGTCGCCGGTACGGACGACGGTGTCGCCCTCGGGAAAGACCGGCTGGTTGTCGCGGAAGATGGCGGCGATGCGCGCATCGATCTCCGGCGGCAGCAGATCGGGCATCGCCTTGATCGGTTTGCCGACGAGCAGGCCGCCCTCGTCGGCGCGCACACCGACCAGGCAGACCCGGCCGTTGGCGAAATTGAGCACCTGCAGCGCACGCGGAAACTCGATCAGGCGGCGAATGTAGTCGGTGATCACCTGCTCCGGGCAGAGCGCGAAATCGACCGCGAAGTTGTCGCCGGAAAGGAGCACCTCGTCCTCGAGGAAATCACGCGAACGCAGGCGGGCGATCCGCGTCGGGATGTTGAAGACCGACTGCGACAGCTTGCAGGCAACCAGGTTGGCCTGGTCGCTCTGGGTCACCGCGATGACCATGTCGGCATCCTCGGCGCCGGCGCTGCGCAGTACCGACGGCGTCGCCGCGTCGCCGACGACGGTGCGCAGGTCGAGACGGTCCTGCAACTGGTGCAGCCGGCCCGGGTCCTGATCGACGATGGTGATGTCGTTCTCTTCCGAAACCAGCCCTTCGGCGACGCTGGCGCCGACCTGGCCGGCGCCGAGGATGATGATCTTCATGCGCGGCCCCGGCTCATTCCTCGCCGCGCTTGCCGAGGCGGATGTCGAGTTGCTTGAGCTTGCGGTACAGATGGGTCCGCTCCAGCCCCGAACGCTCGGCCAGGCGCGTCATGTTGCCGCCCTCCTGGCGCAGGTGATGCTCGAAATAGAGCTTCTCGAAGGCATCGCGCGCTTCGCGCAAGGGCTGCTCGAACAGCGGCAGGAAGGACTGCGCCGGACTGTCCTCGACCACCTCGGGCGGCATCACGCGGGCCACGTCGTCGCTGCCGATTTCCTCATCGAGGGCCGTCAGCGCGAGGTTGCGCACCAGGCCGTAGAGGACGTTCCAGCTCGCTTCCGCGTGCTTCTTCCAGGGCAGCGTGCGCAGCGCGTTGAGCGCCGCGGTCGAGAATCGCCGCGCCGGCACTTCGCCGCGTTCGACGAAATTGGTCAGCAACAGGCTGGCGATTTCCGGCAATTCGTCGGCGTGGCCGGCGAGCGCCGGCATGGCCAGCCAGATCTCGCCAACGCGGGCGAGCAGCTTGGCGTCCCAGCCGTACTCGGCAAGTGTCGACAACGGCGTGGTGCAGGCCAGGACCAGCTGCAGATTCAGCTTCTCGGCACGGTCGACCGCAAACGCCAGGTTCATCTGCTGCATCTTGCCCAGTGCCGCCAGGTCGGGCACGAAGAGGATGCCGCCGCTGGTCTTCTCGAGCGCTTCCTGGGTCAGGGCGCTGCTCGTCGCCGACAGGTCGAGCCAGGGCGCACGCGGCGCCAGCAGCGTGCGCGCGGCAATTTCGGCCATGCCCGCGGTGGCGCCCTTGATCAGCACCACCGGCGCCTTGGCCGCGGCCTGCTCGAGCCGGCGCCGGAATTCCTTGACGAAGGGCAGCCGCGAGAAGGCTTCCAGCGTCAGCGGCGGGCGCGGCGGCGGTGCGTCGTGCTTGAGTGCCTTCTGCACGGTGCCGAGCAGCTTCTGCAACGCAATCGGCTTCTCGAGGAAGTCGAAGGCGCCGAAACGGGTTGCCTCGACCGCGGTATCGATGGTGCCGTGCCCGGACATCATCACCACCGGCATGTTCAGATGACCGCCGACATGCCACTCCTTGAGCAGCGAGATGCCGTCGGTGTCGGGCATCCAGATGTCGAGCAGGACCAGGTCCGGGCGCAGTTCGTTGCGCACCCGGCGGGCCGCGCAGGCGTTCTCGGCGAGGCGCACGTCGTAGCCCTCGTCGATCAGGATTTCGGAAAGCAGTTCGCGGATGCCGACTTCGTCATCAACGACCAGAATGATTGCCATGCTTGGCCTCCTTGTCCCGAACCAGCGGCAGGCGGATGTCGATCCGCGCCCCGCCGGTCGGTGCATTGCTGATTTCTATACTACCCTGATGCTCATCGACGATCTTCCTGACGATGGGCAATCCCAATCCGGTCCCGCGCGCCTTGGTCGTCACGTAGGGCTCGAAGATGCGCGGCAGCAGTTCGACCGGAAAGCCCGGTCCGTTGTCGGCGATGAGCAGCCGGGCGCAACGCCCGACGATCTCGGTGGTGATGCCGACGCGACCGTCGGTGCGGCCTTCGAGCGCGTCCTCGGCGTTGCGCAGCAGGTTGTGGATGATCTGGCGCAGCTGTGTCGCATCGCCGAGCACCGGCGGCAGCGCCTCGCCCAGGCTGAGCTCGAACCGTACCGCCGAGCTTTCGTAGAGCCCGAGCACCTCGCCGAGCAGCCCGTTGAGGTCGAGGGGCGCCACTTCCGGCGCCGGCATCCGGGCGTAGTCGCGGAAATCGTCGACCATCCGCTTCATCGCCTGGACCTGGGCGATGATCGTCTGCGTGCCGCGCGCCAGCATCTCGGCGTCGCCGTTGGCCAGCTTGCTCGCCAGCTTGTGCTGCAGGCGCTCGGCCGAGAGCTGGATCGGCGTCAGCGGATTCTTGATCTCGTGCGCCAGGCGGCGGGCAACTTCGCCCCAGGCGGCGCTGCGCTGGGCGGCGATCAGCCGGGTGACGTCGTCGAAGACGACGACATCACCGCCACCGCTGGCTTCCGGCAGGCGCGAGGCGCGCAGCAGCAGTACCTGCGGCATGCCGTTCGGGCGCTCGAGTTCGAGCTGGGCCTGCCATTCCGGCTCGCCGCTGGCGGCAAAGCTGGCACGGATGAACTCGCCGAGCAGCTGCTGGCGCGGCCAGGCTTCCGGCGCCAGACCGATCAGGCCGGAAAAATCGTCGTCGAGAATCGTCAGCGCGCCCTCGTTGACCGTGCGCAACAGGAAATTGCGGTCGAAGACCAGCACCCCGGCCGAGAGGTTGGCAAGAATCGACTCGAGATAGCCGCGCGCCGATTCCAGCTCGCTGCGGTGACGGTCGGTTTCCCGGCGGGCGTCGTCGAGCTGGCGGGTCATCCGGTTGAACGACTGGGTCAGCACACCGAGCTCGTCGCCGCTATAGACCGCCTGGCGCTGCGAGAAGTCGCCCTGGGCGACGGCCTGCGTGCCCTCGGCGAGGATGTACAGCGGCGCCACCAGCCGGCGGGCCATCCAGTAGGCCAGCGCAAAGGCGCTGAACAGCGCGACGAGCACGGTCAACGTCAGGGTCAGGGCATAAATGCGGGTCAGTCCCTGGCGCGCCAGCTGCAGTTCCTGATAGTCGCGATACACGGCCTGCACCGACTCGGCATCCAGCGCCAGGGTTTCCGGCACCTGCTGGGTCAGCTGCAGGATGCGCGGCTCGTCGAACATCTCGCGCGAACCGACCGGCATCAGCACGCGCAGGAACAGCGCCGACCCCTCGCCTTCGATCCCGCTCAGCCCCTGGGCGCTGCGCGCCTGCTTGAGCTGCGCCTGGGTCGGCAGCTCCGGCATCAGGCTGCCGAGGTCGCCGGTGGCGCTGGTCAGCAGCTGGCCGCCGACCGAGAACAACGCCGCGGTGTGCACGCTGCGATCCTCGCGCAGGCGGAACAGCGCCGAGCGCCGCGACGGTTCCGGCACGTAGGTCAGTTCGTCGGCCATGTCGCGGGCTTTCTGGGTCAGCTCGACGAGCAGCGAGTCGAGCGCCGAACGGCCGAGATGCAGGCCGGACTCGAGTGCCTTCTCGACGCGCACGTCGAACCAGCTTTCGATCGAGCGGGTGACGAACTGGACCGAGACGCCATACACCAGCGCCCCCGGAAGCACGGCGATGACGCCGAACATCAGCATCAGGCGCAGCTTCAGGCGGGCGCCGAAGACCTGCGCCTGGTAGTCGCGCCACAGCGTGCGCAGCTGCCAGCCGACCAGGGTCACCATGCCGAGCGCGAGGACGATGTTGAGCGCGATCAGCAACGGATAGTTGCGCGAAAAGACGACGGTATCGGCCGCCGTCGCCAGCAACAGCAGGAACCAGAGGATGCCGCCGACAGCGGCGGCCAGCGCACCGGCGGCAGCGACGAAGCGCTTCACTTGTCCTCCCCGGCCGGCAGCGGCGGCAGGGTCGCTTGCCAGGTCTTGAAGTCGCCGGCCAGCGTCCATTCCTTGTTGCCCAGCGCACTGATCTGGAACGGCCGCGGCAACTGGGCGACGTCGAGGCGCAGGCGCAGCGCCGCCAGGTAGCTGCCGCCGGCGACGACGCCGCGTTCGTCCTTGTCGATGACCAGCCAGTGGCGCAGGCGGCGGAGCACGCCGAGGGCCTCGCCGAGCGTCTCGAACGACTGGTGCAGGCCGCCGGTGCTGAGCCGGTACTGGCGCGTCAGCGCATGGTAGGACAGGCGGTAGGTCTGGCTGCGCGTCACCAGCTTCTCGTCGAACCAGTACCAGCGTTCGCGGCCGAGTTCGAAATCGGCGACGAAATAGAGCACGACGCCGCGGTTGACGGCTTCCTCGAGGCGTGAATTGAGTTCGAAGCGGAAATCGGCGGCGAGCACGTAGCCGTCGTCGCTGGCCGTCAACTGCGGGTTGGCGACCTCGATTTCCGCGGTCCACGCCAGCGCCGGCACGAAAACCAGCAGCAGCAACCAGCGCCGCAGGCGTTCAAGCACGCTTTTCGAGCAGGCAGTAGAAAAAGCCATCGTGCTGCGCATCGGGAAGAAGCTGTTCCTCATGGACGATACCGACACCCGGCTGGGCGGCGGCGAAGGCCGCGATCTGCATCTGGTTTTCCGCCGGGAACACCGAACAGGTCGCGTAGAGCAGTTTACCGCCCGGCCTGAGCAGCGGCCACAGCGCGCCCAGGATCCGCTTCTGCGCCTGGGCGAAGCTGGCGATGTCGGCCTCGCGGCGCAACCACTTGGCATCCGGGTTGCGCCGGACGACACCGCTGGCGGTACACGGCACGTCGGCGAGCACCGCATCGAAGGGCCGGCCGTCCCACCAGCGCTCGGGACGCGTGCAATCGGCAGCGGTGACGCGCGCCGACAGTTGCAGCCGGCCCAGCGCTTCCTCGATGCGCCGGCAGCGGGCCGGCTTGAGGTCGAGGGCGAGCAAGTCGAGATCGGCCCGCTCGAGCAGGTGCGCAGTCTTGCCGCCGGGCGCCGCACAGGCATCGAGGACGCGGCTGCCGGGCGCCGGTGCGAGGATTTCGGCGGCCCGCTGGGCGCCGGGATCCTGGACCGAAACCAGGCCGTCGAAGAAGCCCGGCAAGCGGTCGACCGCTTGCGGCCGGGCCAGTGCTAGGCCGTCCTCGCCAACCGGCGTCGCGGCGATGTCGATGGCCGCCAGGCGGGCCAGGTAGTCGGCCCGCGCGAGGCGCCGGCGATTGACGCGCAAGCCCATCGGCGGCGCCTGGTTGCCGGCGGCGACGATGCGCTGCCAGTCGTCCGGCCAGGCCGCCTGCAGCTGACGCAACCACCAATCGGGATGCTGGGCGACGGCGAGGCCGTCGGCGGCCAGGGCGGCGGTCAACGCCTCCTGCTGGCGCAGGAAACTGCGCAGCACGCCGTTGACCAGGCCGCGGAACTTGCCATGGAGCAGCTCGCCGGCAGCCGAGACGGCCTGATCGACAACCGTATGCACCGCTTCCGGCCGGGTTTCCAGCCGATACAGCGCGACCAGCAGCAGGGCCCGCACCTCGTCCACGGCGAGCGGCCGTTCGAGCAGGCGGGAGAGGAAGAAATCGCCGCGACCGAAGGCACGCAGGCTGCCGTAGACGAGGTCCTGGACGGCCGGCCGGGCCTGCGGGTCGACGCTGCCGAGCAGGTTGTCGGCCAGGCTCTGGCCGGCGAACACCGCCGCATCGATGCGGGCGGCCTCGCGCAGGGCATAGGCAAGGGAGTTGAAAGGCAATCGCGACATAGGCCGCGATTATCGCACGGGGCATAATCGCGGCATGCGCCCTTTGCTGATATTGCTGATCCTGATCTGTGCCAGCCCGCCGGCATTGGCCTGGAATGCCGCCGGCCATCGGCTCGCCGCGCTGATCGCCTGGCAGCAGATGAGCCCGCCGACGCGCAGCTTCGTCGCCACCGCCCTGGCCGGCCATCCCGACCACGGCCGCTGGCGCGAGAAAGCCGGCGCCGACGATCCGGCGCTGGTCTTCGCCGAGGCGTCGACCTGGGCCGACGCGATCCGCCGCGACCCGCGCTTCGCCGACGAGACGGCCCCGCCGCTGCCTGGATTCTCCGACATGGCGGCGCACGGCGACTGGCATTACGTCGATTTCGACAAGCGCGGAAAACGCGGCCGCGGGCAGATCGACCGCAAGATTCTGGAATTGCGCGAAATTTTGCGGTCGACCGTCAAAACCGAGGAAATTTCCTGGGCCCTGCCCTGGCTCGCCCACCTTGTCGGCGACCTGCACCAGCCTTTCCATGTCGGCCGCAGCGAGGATCGCGGCGGCAACAGCGTGCTCGTCGAAGACCCGGCGGCGCGGCAACCCTTCGTCAAGCTGCACGCCTGGTGGGACGACCTGCCCGGGAGCAGCGGCCTGCGCGGCAAACGCCTGCAGCGGCGCGCCGGGGAACTGCTGGCAGGACAGCCGACGCCGGAACAGGGCGAGGTCGGGCAATGGCTGCGCGAAAGCCGTCGCCTGCTGGCGCGGGCCTATCCGGCAACTCCCGGCAGTGTCAGCGCCCAGATCGACGACGACTATCGAACCTGGGCCAGCCAAACCGCTGAGCGGCGGGTGACCGAAGCCGGCTACCGGCTCGGTCGCCTGCTTGAGGAAATCCACCGCCGGCGCGTTTCACGTGAAACGGCCAGCCCTCGCCTCAAGCCGGAACGGTAAACCGGTCGCCCGGCTGCAAGGGATGCCCGGCGAGGAACTCGCGCACCGGCAGGCGCTTGCCGCCGGCCTTCTGCAACTCGGTCACGGCCAGCGCCCCGCTGCCGCAGGCAACGACCACCGCCTGGCGATCGACCGCCAGGACACAGCCCGGTTCGCCCGCACCGGCCACCGGCTGTGCCGCCCACAGCTTGACCGTCTGCCCGGCGAACTGCGCCTGCGCCCCGGGAAATGGGTTGAAGGCACGCAGGTGGCGGTCGAGCTCGGCAGCACTGCGCGTCCAGTCGATCGCCGCTTCCGCCTTCTCGATCTTGTGCGCATAGGTGACGCCTGCGGCCGGCTGCGGCGCAGCCGGCAAGGGCAGCCGGGCAAGCGCGTCGACGATGAGGCGGGCACCGCAGGCGGCGAGCTTGTCGTGCAAGCTTGCCGTGGTGTCGTCGCCGGCGATCGGGAAAGCCTCGCGCAGCAGCACCGGCCCGGTATCGAGGCCGGCTTCCATCTGCATGATGCAGACCCCGGTCTCGGCGTCGCCGGCGAGCAGCGCCCGCTGGATCGGCGCCGCACCGCGCCAGCGCGGCAACAGCGAAGCATGGATGTTGAGGCAGCCGTGGCGCGGCAGGTCGAGCACCGCCTGCGGCAGGATCAGCCCGTAGGCAGCAACGACCATGACCTCGGCCGCGAGTCCGGCCAGCCGGGCCTGCGCCTCGGCGTCCTTCAGCGACAGCGGCTGGAAGACCTCGACCCCGTGCGCCAGCGCCACCTGCTTGACGGCCGATGGCTGCAGCGCCATGCCGCGCCCGGCCGGGCGGTCGGGCTGGGTGAGCACCAGCGCCACTTCGTGGCCGGCGGCGATGATCGCCGTCAGCGCCTGCGCCGCGAATGCCGGCGTGCCCGCGAAAATGACCTTCATGCGGTGACCCGCGACTGCTTGGCCAGCTTGCTGCGAATCCGCGTCTGCTTGAGCTGCGACAGGTGGTCGACGAAGACCTTGCCGTTCAGGTGATCGATTTCATGCTGGATGCACACGGCGAGCAGGCCGTCGGCATCGAGCACCTGCGGCTGGCCGGCGAGATCGAGATAACGCACGCGGACGCGCTCGGCGCGCTCGACCTTGTCGTAGATGCCCGGAACTGACAGACAGCCCTCCTCGCCGATCGCCAGGCCGTAGCTGTTGTCGATCTCCGGATTGACGAAGACGCGCAGTTCGTTCTTCTCTTCCGAAACGTCGATCACCACCACCCGCTTGTGCACATCGACCTGGGTCGCGGCCAGACCGATCCCCGGCGCCTCGTACATGGTTTCGGCCATGTCGGCCGCCAGCCGGCGAATGCCATCGTCAATTTTCGTCACCGGTGCAGCGACTTTCTTCAGACGGGGATCAGGAAAACGCAAAATGGGTAAGAGTGCCATGGTAAACAGGAATAAAGGCTTGCTTGCTTATAGGATTACATGCAGAATCTAAAGCAATTCTCGAGATATGAACGCGAATTGCAGACGCCGATAAGACCACACAATCTGCTGCGCGTTCCACCGGTACGTGAGGGACTACCCATGGTTCGCATTATATCCGCGCTCCTCCTGGCCGCGACAGCGGCTTTCGCCACGGCCGCCGAGCCGCTGGAGCTGGTCAGCAACCCGCCGGACCGACATGTCGTCGTCAAGGGCGACACCCTCTGGGGCATCTCCGGGAAATTCCTGCAGAAACCCTGGCGCTGGCCGGAAATCTGGCGCCTGAACAAGGATCAGATCAAGAATCCGCACCTGATCTATCCCGGCGACATCGTCTGGCTCGACCTCTCCGACGGCACGCCGCGCCTGCGCCTGGGCAAGCCGGTGGTGAATCGCCTGCAGCCCCAGGTCCACGCAACGCCGCTCGGCACCAGCATCCCGAGCATTCCCCCGAATGCGATCGAACCCTTCATCTCGCAACCGCTGATCATCGAGCAGGGCGCCGACAAGAAGGCTGCCCGCATCGTCGCCACCCAGGAAGACCGCGTCCTGCTCGGCAGCGGCGACCAGGCCTACGTCACCGGCATCCCCGATGCCAGCGTCGAGAAATGGCATGTCTTCCGCCCCGGCAAGGCGCTCACCGACCCGGAAACCGGCCAGGTCCTCGGCCATGAAGCCTTCTTCCTCGGCAACGCCCAACTGCTCCGCCCGGGCGAGCCGGCAACCCTGCGCATCACCCTGGCCAAGGAAGAGATCGCCCGCGGCGACTGGCTGCTGCCGGCGCCGCCGGCGACCATCCTGGCCTACGTGCCGCGCCAGCCGGAGCATCAGATCAAGGCCCAGGTGATGTCGATCTACGGCGCCGTCAATGAAGGCGGCCCCAGCTCGGTGGTTTCGATCAACCGCGGCAGTGCTGATGGCATCGAGCGTGGCCACGTCATCGCCCTCTATCGCAAGCGGGTTGCGCTGCACCTCGACGAGGACGTCAAGCGCGAGACGACGGAAATTCCCGAAGAGCGCTACGGACTCGCCTTCGTCTTCCGGACCTTCGACCACATCGCCTACGCGCTGGTCGTCGAATCCTCCAAGTCGGTGCTGGTCGGCGACGGCGTGCGCAATCCGTGAATACCGATCCGGGCCTGGCCGACTGGCTGCGCCTGATCCTGCCCCCGGGCATCGGCGGCGAGACGCAGAGGAAGCTTCTCGCCGCTTTCGGTTTACCCGGCGCGATCTTCGCGGCCGGTCACGCTGCCGTACGCAGCGTCGTCGGCAACAAGGCCGACCTGCTTTTCGATTTTTCGTTCACCGAGGCCGTCGACCGTCACATGGCCTGGGGCGAGCAGCCCGGCCAGCACATCCTGACCCTGGCCGACGACGACTACCCACCCGCCCTCCTTGAAATTGCCGATCCGCCCTGCCTGCTCTTCGTCCGCGGCCGCCGCGAACTGCTTGGCCGCCGGGGCATCGGCATCGTCGGCAGCCGCAACGCGACCCCGCAGGGGGTGCGCAACGCCGAGCAGTTCGCACACACCCTGGCCGGCGCCGGCTGGAGCATCATCAGCGGCCTGGCGCTGGGCATCGATGCTGCAGCCCACCGCGGAGCCCTGGCCGCCGCCGGCGATACCGTCGCGGTGATCGGCACCGGCCCCGACCGCATCTATCCGGCGCGCAACCGCGACCTGGCCCTGGCGATCGCCGAGCACGGCGCAATCGTCTCCGAATTCCCGCTCGGCACGCCGGCACTGGCCGCCAACTTCCCGCGCCGCAACCGGCTGATCGCCGGCCTGGCCCGCGGCGTCCTGGTCGTCGAAGCGGCGACCGAGAGCGGATCGCTGATCACTGCCCGGCTGGCCGGCGAACAGGGCCGCGAGGTTTTCGCGATCCCCGGCTCGATCCACTCGCCGGTCGCGCGCGGCTGCCACCGGCTGATCCGCGACGGCGCCAAACTGGTCGAGAGCGCCGCCGACATCCTTGAAGAACTCGGGCAAGCGGCAAGCCCGCCAGCCGCCCCGGCAACCGAAACGCTGCCGCCGTTGCTCGCGGCGATCGGTCACGATCCCTGCAGCCTCGACCAGCTGGTCGAACGCAGCGGCCTCGGCGCCGAAGTCGTCCTGCCGCAGTTGCTCGACCTGGAACTCGCCGGCCGCATCGCGGTCCTTCCCGGCAACCGCTACCAGCGCCTGAACTGATCCGGCGCCGTTTCGCCGGCGCCCTTGCCAATCCGTCCGGCGCCCACTTATCATGCCCGGCACCTGACAGGCAGACCCCATGAGCAAAAAACTGATCATCGCCGAGAAACCCTCCGTCGCCAGCGACATCGCCAAGGCACTCGGTGGTTTCACCAAGCACGACGAATACTTCGAAAACGACGAATACGTCGTCTCGTCGGCCGTCGGCCATTTGCTCGAACTGGCCTGTCCGGAAGAATTCGAGGTCAAGCGCGGCAAATGGTCCTTCGCCCACCTGCCGGTGATCCCGCCGCATTTCGCGCTGAATCCGATCGAGAAGAGCGCGCCGCGACTGCGCGTGCTCAACAAGCTGATCAAGCGCAAGGATGTCACCGGCCTGATCAACGCCTGTGACGCGGGGCGCGAGGGCGAGCTGATCTTCAATTACATCGCCCAGCACGCCAAGGCCGGCAAGCCGGTGCAGCGGTTGTGGCTGCAGTCGATGACGCCGCAGGCGATCCGCGACGGCTTCGCCCGCCTGCGCCCGGGCAGCGAAATGCAGGGGCTGGCCGACGCCGCCGTCTGCCGCTCCGAATCCGACTGGCTGGTCGGCATCAACGGCACCCGGGCGATGACCGCCTTCAACTCGAAGACCGGCGGCTTCCACCTGACCACGGTCGGCCGCGTGCAGACGCCGACGCTGGCGATCGTCGTCGAGCGCGAGCGCAAGATCCGCGACTTCGTGCCGCGCGATTACTGGGAAGTCGAGGCCGAATTCGCCGCCAAGGCTGGCGGCTATACCGGCAAATGGTTCGACGAGGGATTCAAGGGCAAGCAGGACGACGAGCACGCCCGCGCCGACCGCCTCTGGGAAGTCGCCCGGGCCGAAGCGATCAAGGCGGCGACCTCGGGCAAGCCCGGCATCGTCAGCGAGGAAGCCAAGCCGGAAACCCGCCTGTCGCCCCTGCTGTTCGACCTGACCAGCCTGCAGCGCGAGGCCAACAGCCGTTTCGGCTTTTCGGCCAAGACCACGCTCGGCCTGGCCCAGGCACTCTACGAAAAGCACAAGGTCCTGACCTACCCGCGGACCGACTCCCGTTGCCTGCCCGAGGATTACCTCGCCACGGTCAAGGAAACGATGCGCGTGCTCACCGGCGAAGGCGCCGGCAAGGGTCACGACGAAGTCCTGCTCGCCCGCTACGCGCCGTTCGCGCACCAGATCCTGGCGCGCAACTGGGTGTTGCCGAACAAGCGCATCTTCAACAACGCGAAGGTGAGCGATCACTTCGCCATCATCCCCACGCCGCAGGCACCGAAGAACCTCAACGAAGCCGAGCAGAAACTGTACGACTTCGTCGTCCGCCGCTTCCTGTCGGTCTTCTTCCCGGCCGCCGAATACCTGGTGACCACCCGCATCACCCGCGTCGAAGGCCATCCGTTCAAGACCGAAGGCAAGGTCCTGGTCAATCCGGGCTGGCTTGCCGTGCATGGCAAGGAAGGCCAGAGCGGCGACGAAGGCAACCTGGTCGCGGTCGACAAGGACGAAAAGGTCAAAACCGAGGAAGTCACGGTCAAGGCCAGCGCCACCAAGCCGCCGCCGCGCTATTCGGAAGCCACCCTGCTGTCGGCCATGGAAGGTGCCGGCAAGATGGTCGACGACGAGGAACTGAAGGCGGCGATGGCCGGCCGCGGCCTCGGCACGCCGGCAACGCGCGCCCAGATCATCGAGAACCTGATCGGCGAGCAGTACATGCTGCGCGAAGGTCGCGAACTGATCCCGACCGCCAAGGCCTTCAACCTGATGACGCTGTTGAACGGTCTCGGCATCGAGGAACTGACCCAGCCGGAACTGACCGGTGACTGGGAATGGAAGCTCGGCCGCATCGAGAAGGGCGATTTCACGCGCGACGAGTTCATGCGCGAGATCGCCGAGATGACCCGCCACATCGTCGAGCGCGCCAAGACCTACGACAGCGATACGATTCCCGGTGATTTCGGCATCCTCAGCGCCCCTTGCCCGAAGTGCGGCGGCCTGATCCGCGAGACCTACAAGAAATTCCAGTGCAGCGACTGCGACTATTCACTGTGGAAGATCGTCGCCGGGCGCCAGTACGAACCGGCCGAAATCGAGACGCTGCTGACCGAACGCCACGTCGGCCCGCTGACCGGCTTCCGCAACAAGATGGGCCGCAGTTTTGCCGCAGCGATCAAGCTCAACGCCGAGCACCTGCCCGAATTCGACTTCGGCCAGGACAAGGCCGACGAGGCGAACGCCGAACCGGTCGATTTCTCCGACCAGGAAAGCCTCGGCAAATGCCCGAAGTGCGCAGCCAACGTCTACGACCACGGCACCTCCTACGTCTGCGAGAAGTCGGTCGGCCCGGAAAAATCCTGCGATTTCCGCTCCGGCAAGATCATCCTGCAGCAGCCGGTCGACGCCGCCCAGATGCAGAAGATGCTGGCAACCGGCAAGACCGACCTGCTCAAGGAGTTCGTCTCCAACCGGACCAAGCGCAAGTTCTCGGCCTATCTGGTGGTCGCCGAGGGCAAGGTCGGTTTCGAGTTCGAGAAGAAAGCCCCGGCGGCCAAGAAGCCGGCCGCCAAAAAGAAGACCGAGGAAGCCTGATCAGCCGATCGAGCGCCCCTTGCGCAGCCAGTTGAGCAGGGTTTCGTAGAGCAGCACCGGATCGACCGGCTTGGCGATGAAATCGACCATGCCGGCGGCCAGGCAACGCGCCTGGTCTTCGCTGAAGGCGTTGGCGGTCATCGCGATCACCGGCGTCGCGAAACCAGGTAGCGCCCGCAGCCGCTCGGTAGCCTCGAGGCCGCCCAGGCGCGGCATCTGCAAGTCCATCAGGATCAATGCATAGGGCATGTCGGCGGCGGCAACCCGTTCCACCGCCGCTTGCCCGTCGCCAGCGACATCGACGACCAGGCCGACGCTTTCGAGCAACTCGACGGCCACCTCCTGGTTGATCGGATCGTCCTCAACCACCAGAACATGCGTGCCGAGGAAGGTATCGCGCAACTGCTGGTCGGCACGCTGTCCGCCTGCCGGCCGCGTGACCAGCGCCGGCGCACCGCGCTCGAGGCGGGCGCTGAACCAGAAACGGCTGCCCTGCCCCGGCGTGCTCTCGACCCCGGCGTCACCGCCCATCAGGTTGGCCAGCCGGCGGGTGATCGCCAGGCCGAGACCGGTACCGCCGAAGCGCCGGGCAGTCGTCTCGTCGGCCTGTTCGAAAGGCGAAAAGAGGCGACCGACGATTTCCGGGGCGATCCCGATGCCGGTATCCTCGACCGAGAAGCGCAAGGTCACCGCCTGAGCATCGTCGGCCTCGCGCGTGATGCGCAGCACGACCTGGCCGCGCTCGGTGAACTTGACCGCGTTGCCCGCCAGGTTGAGGAAGGCCTGGACCAGCCGACCGGCATCGCCGCGCAGCCCGGGCGGCAGTTCGTCGACGCTGCCGAGCAGACGCAGGCCCTTGGCCGAGGCCTGCGCCGACAGCATCGACAGGATGTTGTCCATGATGCAGCGCGGATCGAGCTCGCGCGACTCCAGGTGCAGCTTGCCGGCCTCGATCTTGGAAAAATCGAGGAGGTCGTTGATGATGCCGAGCAGGTGATCGGCCGAACCGCTGATCTTGTCGAGCTTGTCGAGCAGGTCGGGAGCATCGAGCCGGGCGCGCAGGACATGCGACATGCCGATGATGGCGTTCATCGGCGTCCGGATTTCGTGACTCATGTTGGCCAGGAAAGCACTCTTGGCGCGGTTTGCCGCTTCGGCGGCATCGCGTGCCTGGGCCAGCTGGCGGGTCCGTTCGTCGACCAGCGCCTCGAGCTGTTCCCGGTAGCGGCGCAATTCCTCGGCGATACGCCTTTTTTCGGTGATATCGAAGTTGACCCCGACAATGCGCTGCGCCTGCCCCTTGTCGTCGACATGCACCTGGCCGCGCGCGGCAACCCAGCGGATCTCACCATCGTTGCGCAGGACGCGGAACTCAAGGTCGAAGGGTTGCGGCGCACCGAGGTGATGCGCCATCGCCTGCAGCAGCGTCTGCCGGTCGTCCGGATGAACGCGAGCCAGCCAGGTCGCCTGGCGGCCATCGAAGCTGCCCGGCGCCATCCCGTACATCGCCTCGACCTCCGGCGACCAGGTGATGCGGCCGCTTTTCAGGTCGCTTTCCCAGACGCCGAGGGCGGCGCTCAACTGGGCCATGCGCAGTTTTTCCTCGCTGGCCCGCAGCGCATTCTCGATCTCGCGGCGGCGGGTGATGTCGCGGGCGATCCCGAGCACGCCGATGAGACGACCTTCGCGATCGCACATCGGGGTCTTCACCGTCTCGACCAGGATGCGTTCGCCGCCATCGGCAAAGGTGATCCATTCCTCGTTCATCGTCGGCCGGCCGGCCTCCATCGCGCGCTGGTCGTTACGGCGGAAGGAATCGGCCAGTTCCTTGTCGACGAAGTCGTAATCGGTACGCCCGACGATCTCCGCCTCGCTCGCACCATAAAGCCGCTGGAAACGCGGATTGCACGTCAGGAAGACACCGCCGGCGTCCTTCAGCCAGACCAGGTCGGGGATGCTGGCGAACAAGGTCGCCAGCTGGGCACGCTGCATTTCGAGTTCGCCGGTGCGCTGCCGGACCAGACGGCGCAAGGTGCGCACCCACAAGGCAAGGACGCCCCCGAGCACCAGCAGGACTGCCAGCGCGATCCCGGCATGACGCACGAAAGGCGCCAGCGTCTGGCTGAGCGGATTGCCCATCCATTTTTCGCGCAGGGCCTCGCGCTCCGCCTCGCTGATCCCGGCCATGCCCCGTTCGACGACGGCGAGGAGTTCGCCGTTACCCTTGCGCACCGCGCGGTGCAGTTCACCGCGATACAGTTCGAAAGCCTGCTTGAACTGGTCCTGGACCGCGAAACGGTAGAGGTAATAATTGGCCGGCGCCTCGTCGAGGCAGAACAGCTTGATCTCCTGGTCGATCGCCGCCTGGATCATCTGCGAGTAGTCGCGGTAGCGCTGCAGCGTCGCGATACCCTTGCCCTGCAGCATTTCGCTGCAGGCATCGCCAGCCTCGACACCAATCTGGAAGCCCTTCAGCGTGCTCGGGCTGCTCACCCCGCTGATGCTGTTATGGGCATAGATGAAGCTGCGCTGGGTCGCGTAGGCGGCGGAAAACTCGTAGTTCGGCTCGCGCGCCGGCGTCCGGTAGATCGCTTCGATGACGTCGGCGTCGCCGCGCTGCAGCATCGCTTGCGCCTCGCTCCAGGCGGTTGCGGTCAACTCGACGCGGATCCCGGTTTTGCGCTCCCAGAGCTGCCAGAGGTCGACCAGGTAGCCTTCGGGCTGGCCGTCGGCGTTGAGAAACAGGTAAGGCGGGAAGTTGTCGTCGCTGACCACCCGGACGCGCTCCGGGGCGGCCAGGACCGGACCGGCCAGTCCTCCGCACAGCCAGGCTGCAACAAGGAGGAGGCGGGCCCGTTTCACGTGAAACCTCAGTGCCGCGGTGTTGCGCCAGGCAACTGGCAGGAAAGTACCGCCGCGCGCAGGACATCGATCGCCTGCGGTCGCGGGTAGGTCACCCGCCAGACCAGCCCGACCGTGCGCGCCGGCGGCGTACCGGCAAACGGCAGCACGTGCACCATCGGCTCCTTGTCGACCAGCGGATCGGCCGCCGTGCTCGGCATCACCGCCACGCCGGCGCCGCTGGCGACCATGTAGCGGATGGTTTCCAGCGAGCTGCCTTCGAGCGAATGCTCGAGCGCATCCTGGCCGGTCAGGCGCGGGCAGGATTCCAGCACCTGATCACGGAAGCAGTTGCCCTGGCCGAGCAGGAGCAGGTTCTGGCCGTCGAGTTCGTCGGCCGGAATGGCCTCGCGGCCGACCCAGGCGTGATTGGCCGGGACCACCACCCGGAAGGGTTCGTCGTAAACCGGCTGGGCGACCAGACCGGGTTCGGCGAAGGGCAGCGCGATGACGATGACGTCGAGCTCGCCGGATTTCAGCGCCGGAATCAGGTTGGCGGTGAAATCTTCCTTGAGGAACAGCGGCATCTTCGGCGCCTGCCGGCTGAGCGCCGGGATCAGCTGCGGCAGCAGGTAGGGCGCGATCGTGTAGATGATGCCGACGCGCAACTGGCCGCTCATCGGATCGCCGGTGGCCTCGGCGATCTCCTCGAGCTTGACCGCCTCGGCAAGAACCCGCCGGGCCTGCTCGACGATGCGTTCGCCGAGCGAGGTGATGCGTACATCGGTCGCGGTCCGCTCGAACAGCGCCGCGCCGATCTGCCCTTCGACCTTCTTCAGCGCCACCGACAGCGTCGGCTGGCTGACGTGGCAGGCCTCGGCAGCGCGCCCGAAATGGCGATCGCGGGCCAGGGCAACGATGTAGCGCATCTCGGTCAGGGTCATCGCGTCACTCCCAGGGATTGCCAGTCGGCCGGCGTCAGCCAGCGCCACGCACCGGGCGCCAGGTCGGCGGGCAAGGCCAGGCCGCCGAGCGACTCGCGGTGCAGCGCCTCGACCCGGTTGCCGACAGCGGCGACCATGCGCTTGACCTGATGGTACTTGCCCTCGGTCACGGTCAGGCGCAAACGGTGATCGTCGACGATTTCGGCAGCGGCGGCAGCAATCGGTTCCGGCTCGTCGTGGAGCAGGACGCCGGCCAGCAGTTGCTCGATCTGGGCGGCGTCGAGCGCATGCCTGACCGTCGCCAGGTAGACCTTGGGCACCTTGCGCTTGCCCGACGACAGCTGGTGGTTGAGCTGGCCGTCGTCGGTGATCAGGAGCAGGCCGGTGGTGTCCTCGTCAAGGCGGCCGATCGGCTGCACGCCGCGCTCGCGCAGCGGCAACGGCAGCAGTTCGAGCACCGACGGGTGGTGCTGCGGCTTGCGCGAACACTCGTAACCGACCGGCTTGTTGATGAGCACGGTGGCGAATTCGGAAAATGGCCAATCGACGCCGTCGACCGTGAACACCAGGCCGTCGGTTGCGATTTCGGCAAAGGGGTCGTCGACCGGCGTACCGCCGATCGCCACCCGCTCGTGGCGGATCATTGCCCGGCAGGACTTGCGCGTGCCGAAGCCGTGAAGTTGGAGGATACGTTCGAGTTGCATGTCAGGATGCTACCATCCGCCCATGAACTTCGAACACCTGATCGCCATCAACGACCCCGCCAACCCGCTGCTCGTACCGCTGACGCGACGCCAGCTATGGCTTGGCCTGGTCGAGCGGGTGGACAACCCGCAGCTGTTCCTGCCCGGCATCGCCGCCTGCAGACTACTCGAACGCAGCCCCGACAGCGCCCTGCGCGAGCTCGACTTCGGCGCCGCCCGGATCCGCGACCGGGTGACGCTGATCGCCGAGGAATCGGTGCATTTCGCCATCGAACCCGGCGAACAGCACGCCGGCGGCAGCCTGACCATCCGCATCGAGGAACCCGAGGCCGACCGCCTCTTCCTGCGCTTCAGCTACGTCACCGGCTTCGGCAACCAGGCTGGCAGCGAGGACGCGGCCTACGTCGAGTACGTCAAGTCGGCCTATCACCAGTCCGACCTCGACTGCGTCCGCATCATCCGCACCCTCGCTGCCGAGGGCAGCCGCCAGTAAGTCGACCGGCGCCGGAGGCATCGCGATGAATCCGCCCGACCAGCCCGCCCACGCCGTCGCCAGCGACCTTGTCCTGGCCGGCCTGGCCGCCGACGACGGCGGCCTGAGCAGCGACGAGGCCGGCCGGCGGCTCGCCGCGCACGGCCCCAACCGCCTGCCGGCAGCGCCGCGCGACGGTGTCCTGAAGCGCTTCGCCCGGCATTTCCAGGACATCCTGATCCTGATTCTGATCGGCGCCGCCGCGATCACCGCCCTCCTCGGCCACGGACTCGACACTGCGGTCATCCTCGGCGTCGTCGTCATCAACGCGGTCATCGGCTTCGTCCAGGAAGGCAAGGCCGAAGCAGCGCTGGCCGGCATCCGCCGGATGCTGTCCACGCACGCCCAGGTGCTGCGCGACGGCAGCTGGCAGCAGATCGACGCCGAGCTGCTGGTCCCCGGCGACATCGTCCGCCTGAAATCGGGCGACCGCGTCCCGGCCGACTTGCGCCTGCTCGACAGCATCAACCTGCGCATCGAGGAGTCGGCGCTGACCGGTGAATCGCTGCCGAGCGACAAGCATCCCGACCCGGTCGCCGCCGACGCCGGCCTCGGCGACCGCCACTGCCTGGCCTTTTCCGGCACCCTGGTCGCCGCCGGCCGCGGCCTCGGCGTCGTCGTCGCCACCGGTGCGGCGACCGAGATCGGCCGCATCAACCGCCTGATCGCCGAAGTCGAAACCCTGCAGACGCCGCTGACCCGCGAAATGGCGCAGTTCGGCCGGCAGCTGTCGGTGCTCATCGTCGGCCTCGCCGCACTGATGCTGGCGATCGGCCTCGGCCTGCACGACTTTGCGCTGGCCGAGCTGTTCCTGGCCGCGATCGGCTTCGCCGTCGCCGCCATTCCCGAAGGCCTGCCGGCGATCCTGACGATCACGCTGGCGCTCGGCGTGCAGCGGATGGCCCGGCGCAACGCGATCACCCGCAGGCTGACCGCGGTCGAGACGCTGGGTGCGGTCACCGTCATCTGTTCGGACAAGACCGGCACGCTGACCAAGAACGAGATGACCGCCCGCCACGTGATCACCCGCGCCGGCAGCTATCTGGTCAGCGGTAGCGGTTACGCGCCGGCCGGCACGATCACCCTCGACGGCGAACTGGTCGAACTGGCCGGGCACGCCCACCTGCAGGCGCTGATCGAAGTGGTCGCCGTCGCCAACGACAGCGAGGTCGCCGAAAACGACGGCCAGTGGTGCGTCGCCGGCGAGCCGACCGAAGGCGCCCTGCGCACGCTGGCCTGCAAGGCCGGCTTTTCGGCCGAGGCCCACGCGCGGCTGGCGACGATTCCCTTCGAATCGGCGAACAAGTTCATGGCGACGCTGGCGAGCACGCCGGCCGGCCTGCGCCGGATCCTGCTCAAGGGCGCCCCCGACCGCCTGCTCGACCGCTGCACCGGGGAACTCGGCGCCGACGGCCAGCCGGTGCCGCTCGACCGGGCCTGGTGGGAGCGCGAGATCGACCGCCTCAGCCAGGAAGGCCTGCGCGTGCTCGCCGCGGCCGCCCGCCGCGTCGACGACGGCCGCGACCACCTGGGCATCGACGACCTCGAGCAGGGCATGGTCTTCCTCGGCCTGGTCGGCATCATCGACCCGCCGCGGCCGGAGGCGGTGGCAGCGATCGCCTCGTGCCGCAGCGCCGGCATCCGGGTCAAGATGATCACCGGCGACCACGCCGGCACCGCCCGCGCCATCGGCCTCGAGATGGGCATCGGCGACGCCGCGACGCTGCGCGTGGTCAGCGGCGCCGAGCTCGAGGCCGCCGACGACGCGACCCTGCGCCGCCTGGTCGCCGAGTGCGACATCTTTGCCCGCACCAGCCCCGAGCACAAGCTGCGCATCGTCAAGGCGCTGCAGGCCAACGGCGAGGTCGTCGCGATGACCGGCGACGGGGTCAACGACGCGCCCGCGCTGAAGCGCGCCGACGTCGGCGTGGCCATGGGCATCAAGGGCACCGAGGCGACCAAGGAAGCCGCCGACATCGTCCTCGCCGACGACAATTTCTCGTCGATCGAGCGCGCCGTCGAGGAAGGCCGGACCATCTACGACAACCTCAAGAAGGCCATCCTCTTCATCCTGCCGACCAACGGCGGCCAGGGCCTGGTGATGCTGGCGGCGGTGGTCTTCGGGCTGACCCTGCCGCTGACCCCGGTGCAGATCCTGTGGGTGAACATGATCGTCGCCGTCACCCTGGCGCTGGCCCTCGCCTTCGAACCGGCCGAGCCGGGCATCATGCAGCGGCCGCCGCGTCAGCCGGGAACGCCGCTGCTCAACGCCGCCTTCCTGTGGCGGCTGGTGCTCGTCTCGCTGCTCATCGGCGGTGCCACGATCGCCGTCTTCGAGGCCGAACTGGCGCGCGGCATGCCGCTCGAGCAGGCGCGGACGATGGCGGTGCACACCCTGGTCGTCGCCCAGGCCTTCTATCTCTTCAACGCCCGCTTCCTGCACGCCGCCAGCCTGCGCCCGGCACTGCTCTTCGCCAATCCGGCGGCGTGGATCGCCGTCGCCGTGCTGCTCGCGCTGCAGCTCGCCTTCATCTACCTGCCGCCGCTGCAGGCCGCCTTCGCCACCACCCCGCTCGACGCACGCCACTGGCTGCTCTCGCTGCTCATCGGTGGCGCCGTCTTCCTGCTGATGGAAGCGGAAAAACGCTGGCTGTCGCGCGGCGCGTGAAATTGCCGAAATCCGACGGTCGACCGTCGGATTTCGGCAATTTTCAGGAATCGGCGGCCGGGCGGTTGATTGCCGGCGACGAATCCCCGAACATGGCGCCATGAACCTGCGTCGAATCATCCTCAGCCGCCCCGGGCGGCTCGCCCAGATCGGCCTCTGGAGCGCCTCGCTGGCCTGCGTCGGGGCGGTCGGCTACCTGCACCTGCTGAGCGGGCTGGGCTACGAGTTCCACCTCTTCTTCATCCTGCCGGTACTGGTCGTCGCCTGGTTCGTCAGCATCCGCCGCGCCTACGTCCTCGCCGTACTCACCGTCGTCCTCTGGTACCTGGCCGACCGCCAGCTCGGCGGCGAAGGCAGCGACCGCTGGCCGCTGCTCTTCAACACCCTGGTCCGGATCAGCATCCTCGGCGGCGCCGTCTGGCTGCTCGCGCGGATGCGCGGCATCCTCGAACGCGAAACCCGGCTCGCCCGCCAGGACAAGCTGACCGGCCTGGCCAACCGGCTCGGCTTCCACCAGGATGGCGAACTCCTGCTCAACATGACGCGCCGCCAGGCGATCCCGGTCAGCGCGCTGTTCATCGACCTCGACCACTTCAAGACGGTCAACGACCGTTTCGGGCATGAAACCGGCGACCGGCTGCTCGCCCGGGTCGCCGCCGTACTCCGCGAACGCCTGCGCGCCAGCGACCTGGCCGGCCGCCTCGGCGGCGACGAATTCGCGCTGATCCTCCCCGGCACCGGCGCCGCGGCCGCCGCCGACTACGCCGCCGCGCTGCGCGAACGCCTGCTCGAGGCAATGCGCGAAGACGACTGGCCGGTCACCTTCAGCATCGGCGTCGCCAGCTTCGCGACGCCGCCGGCCGATCTCGCCACGCTGGTCCGCGAGGCCGACCGGCTGATGTACACAGCCAAGCACGACGGCCGCGACTGCATCCGCAGCAGCAGCGCCTGAATGCCGGCCGGGGCCGGGCCGTTGACGGTCGACGCCCGCGAACGGGCAAAAATGCCTCAGCCGAGGCCTTGCGACGCCAGGTAATCCTCGTAACCGCCGAGGTAATCGACGATGCGGCCGTCGCCCTTGACCTCGAGCACGCGGGTCGCCAGCGAGGAGACGAACTCGCGGTCGTGCGAGACGAAGACCAGCGTGCCGGCGAACTTCTCGAGGCCGGCGTTGAGCGCCTCGATCGATTCCATGTCGAGGTGGTTGGTCGGTTCGTCGAGGATCAGCACGTTCGGCTTCTGCAGCATCAGCTTGCCGAACAGCATGCGGCCCTGCTCGCCGCCGGAAATCACGTTCACCGGCTTCTTCTGCTCGTCGCCGGAGAAGAGCAGGCGGCCGAGCGTGCCGCGGATCAGCGTTTCCAGGTCGCCGCCGTCCTCGATGGTGGCGCGGGCATAGCCGGCGATCCAGTCGGTCAGGCTCTCGCCGTTGGCGAACTCGGCGCTGTGGTCCTGCGCGTAGTAGCCGCACCTGGCCTTCTCGGCCCACTTCAGCGTGCCGTAGGACGGTTGCAGCTCGCCCATCAGCAGCTTCAGGAAGGTCGTCTTGCCGACGCCGTTCTCGCCGATCACGGCGATCTTCTCGCCGCCGTTGATGGTCAGCGTCAGGTTGTCGAAGATCTTGCGCTCGCCGCCCGGGTAGGCGAAGGTCAGGTTCTCGATCTCGACGGCCTGGCGGTGCAGCTTCTGCTTCTCGTCGTAGTCGAAGCGGATCCACGGGTACTGGCGCGACGACGGCTTGACGTCTTCCGGCTTGAGCTTGTCGATCAGCTTGAGGCGGCTGGTCGCCTGCTTGGCCTTGGAAGCGTTGGCCGAGAAGCGGCGGACGAAGGTCTGCAGTTCGGCGATGCGTTCCTTGGCCTTGGCGTTGGCCTGCGACTGGCGTTCGCGGGCCTGCTGCGCGGCTTCCATGAAGTCGTCGTAGTTGCCGGCGTAGGTGGTGATCTTGCCGTAGTCCAGATCGGCCATGTGGGTGCACACCTGGTTCAGGAAGTGACGGTCGTGGGAGATGATGATCATCGTCGAGTCACGGTTGTTGAGCACGTCTTCCAGCCAGCGGATGGTGTTGATGTCGAGGTTGTTGGTCGGTTCGTCGAGCAGCAGGATGTCCGGATTGGCGAACAGGGCCTGGCAGAGCAGCACGCGCAGCTTCCAGCCGGGCGCGACCTCGCTCATCGGGCCATTGTGCTGTTCGGTCGGGATGCCGACGCCGAGCAGCAGCTCGCCGGCGCGCGATTCGGCGGTGTAGCCGTCGTACTCGCCGACCTTGCCTTCGAGTTCGGCGGCGCGCATGTAGTCGTCCTCGGAAGCTTCCGGGTTGGCGTAGATGGCGTCGCGTTCCTGGATGGCGCTCCACAGTTCCTCGTGACCCATCATGACCACGTCGAGGACGCGCATGTCTTCGTAGGCGAACTGGTCCTGCTTGAGGTAGGCCATGCGCTCGTTGACGTCCTTGGAGACGTTGCCGGCCGACGGTTCGAGGGCGCCGCAGAGGATCTTCATGAAGGTCGACTTGCCGGCGCCGTTGGCGCCGATCAGGCCGTAGCGGTAGCCTTCGCCGAACTTGACGTTGACGTTTTCGAAGAGGGGCTTGGCCCCGAATTGCATGGTGATGTTGGCGGCGACGAGCACGACGTTTTCCGATCCGGCGAGTATTTCAGAGAGGGCCGGATTTTACCCTTTTTGCACGGTCGACCGTGGCTGCCGGTCCATTTTTGTGCACCGCAGGTGTAACATCGCGGCCGACAATAACGCGCCAGCCCCCACGGAGACAGCACCCATGGTCCCCCATCTGACGACCGCCCTGAGCGGTCCGCTCCTCGAACTCGAACGCCGCTTCCTCGAAGCCAGTCCGCAGATCGAGCAATGGCTGCGCGGCCAGTGGCAGGAATACACGCCGCCCTTCTATTCCTCGGTCGACCTGCGCAACTCCGGCTTCAAGCTGGCGCCGGTCGATACCAACCTGTTCCCCGGCGGCTTCAACAACCTCAACCCGGCCTTCCTGCCGCTCTGCGTGCAGGCGGCGATGAGCGCGATCGAGAAGTTCTGCCCGGAAGCCCGCCGTCTGCTGCTGATCCCCGAGAACCACACGCGCAACCAGTTCTACCTGCAGAACGTCGCCCAGATCGCCGCCGTCCTCAAGCAGACCGGCCTCGAAGTGCGCATCGGCTCGCTGATTCCCGATCTCGACGGACCGACCACGGTCGACCTGGCCAACGGGCAGAAATTGCTGCTCGAGCCGCTGCGCCGCCAGGGCAACCGGATCGGCGTCGACGGCTTCGAGCCCTGCGCCATCCTGCTCAACAACGACCTCTCGGCGGGCATTCCCGAGCTGCTCAGGGATCTCGACGAACAATACGTGCTGCCGCCGCTGCACGCCGGCTGGGCAGTGCGCCGCAAGTCCAACCATTTCGCCGCCTACGACCAGGTCGCCAACGACTTCGCCCGCGAGATCGGCATCGACCCCTGGCGCATCAACCCGGCCTTCTCGGTCTGCCGCTCGATCAACTTCCATGAGCGCCAGGGCGAGGAATGCCTGGTCGCCAACGTCAGCGCGGTGCTCGACATCGTGCGCGAGAAATACCGCGAATACGGCATCACCGAGACGCCCTACGTCGTCGTCAAGGCCGACGCCGGCACCTACGGCATGGGCGTGATGACGGTGCGCGACGCCGACGAGCTGATCGCGCTCAACCGCAAGCAGCGCAACAAGATGAGCGTGGTCAAGGAAGGCCTGGAAGTCTCCGAGGTGCTGATCCAGGAAGGCGTGCACTCCTTCGAGACGGTGCACGAGGCGGTCGCCGAACCGGTCGTGTACATGATCGACCGCTACGTCGTCGGCGGCTTCTACCGCGTGCATACCGGGCGCGGCAAGGACGAGAACCTGAACGCCCCGGGCATGCACTTCGAACCGCTCGCCTTCGAGACCGGTTGCAACCTGCCCGACTACCGCTGCGGCAACCCCGACTCGCCGCCCAACCGCTTCTACGCCTACGGCGTCGTCGCCCGCCTGGCCTGCCTCGCCGCCGCCGTCGAACTGGCCAACACCCGCCTGGATCCATGATCCGCGTCGAGGTCGCCGACGACTGGCGCGAACAGCCGCCACCGACCCGCTTCGCCGCCCTCGACGCCAGCGGCTGGCTGCTCTCGCTACCCGAGGAAGACGCCGCCCGCTGCTTCGCCGGCGAACTCTCGCAGATTCCCAACGCCCGCCTGCTCTCGATCTGGGGCACGACGCTGGCGGTCCTGGCGCTGCTGCTGCCGCTCGGCCTGTTCGCCATCCTCGGCAACGGCATCTACGACCTGCTCCTCGAGGACGCGCCGACGCCGCGGCTCTACCTGGTCGTCGGCGGCTCGCTGCTGGCCTACGTCGTCCTCGCCGCCATCGCCGCCGGCTCGCGGCGGATGTCGCTGCTGTCGCAGGAACTCGGCGACATGGTCGACGGCTTCCGCGACATGACCCACCGCTTCCACCTGCGGCCGGCCCGGATCATGCGCCAGGCGCGCGCCTGGGGCCGCCTCAACGGTCTCGCCCGGACGCCGCTGGTCAGCGTCTGGAATCCCGGGCTGCCGTCGCCGGAAAACAGCGCCGAAGTCTTCTGGGACATCCTGCTGCCGCTGTTTGAAGCCCAGCTCGCCGACGGCAGCCGGCTGCGCCTGCATGTCCGCGCCGACGAGGCCGCCGCCGTCCGCGCCGCGCTGCAGGGCCGCCCGCGCCTGCAGCTGGAAGCACCGCCTGCGCGCCGCCGCGGCGGCAACGCGCAGGCCCCGGCGAGCGCCCTCGCCGCCGGCGAACGCCGCCTGGTGCAGATGCTGCGCGTCGCCAGCTTTCCGCTGCAGCGGATCATGGCCTGTCCGCTGACCGATGCCACCGGCCCCGCCTGTTTTTCCGAGAATGCCTTCCTGCGCCTGGTGCGCAGCTTCGCCGGCGAAGCCGAGCAGGACGGCGTGCATCGCTTCCTCGCCCGTTGCCGCAACGACTACGGCTACCTCGAGATGGACGCCGACCAGATCGAACTGCTGCGCCTGCCCGACGACCTTGCCGCCGCGACCCTGGCCGACGCCCGCAATCTCGCCGCCCGCGCCCGCCAGCTGCTGATCAGCGATCCGCGCCGCTTCCTCCACGACGGCGACCCCTGCGCCCTGCTGTGCACGGTCAATGCGCTGGCCGTCCTGCACGACCGCGCCGACGACGACCCGCGCCTGCAGCAGAACCTCAAGCAGCAACTGAAGATGCTGATCGGCGAAACCCTGGCCAGCCTCGACCGCGGCGAGCACTACCCGATGTTCGCCCACCTCGCCCGCCAGGAATTCGGTGCCGGGCCGGAGGCCGGCCAGCTCGCCCGACTGCTGCCGCGGGTGATCGACGACGCCGGCGCCAGCCGCCCGCTGGCCGGCGAAGTCCTGGCGCTAACCCGCTTCAACGCCTTCGACACCGAGACGCTCGGCCGCCTCGCCCGGCTGCTCGAAGTCGGCGGCTTCTACGCCGCGGCCAGCGCCGTCTGGGGCAAGCTGGCGAGCATCGACCCGCTGTTCGCCGGCATCCGCCTGGCGCGCCTGCACGAACGCCAGGGCGACGCCGCCGCCGGCCTCGCCGCGATCGGGGACCTGCTGGCCAGCGAGCACCTCGAGCAACGCCCGGGCATCCGCGTCGCGGCGCTGCTCGAAGGCGCCTGGCTGTGCTACTCGGCACAGCCGCCCGACGCCCTCGACCAGGGACGCGCCTGGCTCGCCGCCGCCGCCGGCGAACTGGCGCGCTGCCCGGGCGAGCCGGAAGCCTACTGGCGCCTGCACAACTACCGTGCCCTCTACCTCGACGCCGCCGGCCGCTATCCGGAAGCCATCGCCGAGCACCGCCAGGCGCTGGCGATCCCCGGCATCCAGCTGAAGTGGTACAGCGGCTCGCTGACCAATCTCGCCTACGTCAGCCGCAAGGCGGCGCTGGCCGGGCTCGGCGCGCGCGACGAGGCCGCCCGCCGGCTCGCCGAGGCGCTCGAGTACGCCAGCCTGGCGGTCGACCTCAAGCGGCGCATCGCCGACCTCGACGAACTGCCGGTGGCCCTGCACAACCTGGCGCTCGCCCACCTCTGCCGCGCCCTGCTCGATCTTCCCGGTGCCGATGTCGATGCCGCCGCCGACGCCTGCGGTGAAGGCCTGGCCATCCTGGCACGCACCGGTTCGCACAAGAAGCGCTTCGCGCTCTGCCTGGAAGCGACCCTGGCCGCCGGCCTGCGCGGCGAAGACTGGGCGGCGCGCCTGGCCGAGGCCCGTGCTGCCCGCCCGAGCGCCCGGGAACAGGCGGTGCTGGCGCGCAGCGAGGCCGCCGCGGACATCCCCGCCGCCCTCGGCCGGGCCGTCCTCGCCCTGGAAATCCTCGACTGAGGCGGCCGATGCAACTCTTCGTCTACGGCTCCCTGCTCAACCCGGACAGCGCCGAACGCGCGCTGCAACGGCGGCCGGCGCCCGGGCAGCTGGTCCCGGCCAGCCTCGCCGGCTATCGGCTGGCCTGGAACTCGATCCACCGCATCGCCACCGACGCCTGCGGCGAGATCGACGCCAGCTTCCTCAACCTGGTCGCCGATCCGGCGGCGACGGTGCCCGGCTGCCTGCTCGCCATCGACGACGCCGAGTTCGCCCGCCTGTGCCTGCGCGAGAAGGGCTATACCGCCTGCCGGCTGACCTGCCTGAGTGCCACCGGCGAGTCGCTGGCGGCCCGCGTTTTCATCGACGAACGGCCGCTGCCGGCGCAACTGCCGCCGGTGCCGGCCGGCTACCTGGCCAAGATCGAGGCCGGCCTGGCGCAGCTCCCGGCCGCTTTCGCCGCTGCCTGGCGGGCCGCCCTGCCGGCACCGCCGCTGCCGCTGATCGCCGGCGACTACCGCTTCGTCGACAGCGCCCAGAAGGCCAACACCTGAACCGGAGGACGCCGCGATGCAGCTGAGCTTCGCCAAGGAAATCTCGGGCAAGGGCGTCAGCCTGGCGCTCGGTTTCGTCGTCGATCCGCTGGCCAGCCGGCACGCCTTCAACGATCCGGCGGTGGCGCTGATGCGCGCGGCGCAGAGCCACGGTCACGAAGTGTTCGCCATCGAAACCCCGAGCCTGGGCTGGCGCAAGCCGGAAGACGGCCATCCCGGCGGCTGCTTCGGCGAGCTGATCCACCTCCACCTGCGCCCCGACGACCACGACTGGTACCGCGAGACCGGCCGCGCCTGGCGGCCGCTGCGCAGCCTCGACGCCGTCGTCGTCTGCCTCGAGCCGCCGGCCGACGGCGAATTCCTTGCCGTCACCTGGCTGCTCGAGCGCGCCGAGGCCGAGGGCCTGCGCGTCTTCAACCGGCCGCGGGCCTTGCGCGAGCATTCGGAAAAGATCGCGATCGCGGAATTTCCCCAATTTGCCCCGTCGACCGTGATCAGTCGCGATCCCTCGCGCCTGCACGAGTTCATCGACGAGCAGCGCGACGTCGTCGTCAAACCGGTCGATGGCGGCGCCAAGGTCCGCGTCTTCCGCGTCCATCGCAACGATCCGAACCGCAACGTCGTCGTCGAGACGCTGACCGACAACGGCCGGCGTACCGTCATTGCCCAGCGCTACCTGCCGGCGATCGCCCAGGGCGACAAGCGCATCCTGCTGATCGGCGGCAAGGTCGTACCCTGGTGCCTGGCGCGCATCCCCCGCGCCGGCGAGACGCGCGGCAGCCTGGCCGCCGGCGGCACCGGCGTCGCCCAGGAACTGTCGCCCGGCGAACGCGCGATCGCCGAGACGCTCGGCCCGCTGCTGCTCAAGCGCGGCCTGCTCATCGTCGGCCTCGACGTGATCGGCGACGCGCTCACCGGGATCAACGTCAGCCACCCCGCCGGCCTCGCCGAAATCCGCCAGCAAAGCGGCTTCGACGCCGCCGGCGCCACCATCACCGCGATCGAGCACGCATGCGGCATTTCCTGATCCTCCTCCTCGCCCTGGCCGTCGCCGGCTGCGGCAAGACGCCGCTGCAGGAGCAGCAGGCCTTCGTTTTCGGCACCCGGGTCGAGGTCATCGTCGTCGATCCCGACCCGGAACAGGGGCGCAAGGCAATCGCCGCCGTGCTCCGCGAATTCGACCGCATGCACCGGGCCTACCACGCCTGGCAGCCGTCCGAGCTGACCGCGGTGAACGACGCCATCGCCGCCGGCCGGACGCAGACGGTGACGCCCGAGCTGGCCGAGTTCATGCGCGAGGCGCAGGCGCTGTCGGCGCGCGGCGACCACCTGTTCGATCCGGGCATCGGCGCGCTGATCAAGCTGTGGGGCTTCCACGCCGAGGAATTCGTCGCCCGCCTGCCCGACCCGCAGGCACTCGCCGCGTGGCAGCAGCAGCAGCCCTCGGTGGCCGACCTGGTCATCGACGGCACCACCGTGTCCAGCCGCAAGCGCGCGCTGGCGCTCGACTTCGGCGGCTACCTCAAGGGCGTCGCGCTCGACCGCGCTGCCGCCATCCTGCGCAGCCAGGGCATCAACAACGCACTGATCAACATCGGCGGCAACGTCATGGCGCTCGGCAGCAAGGACGGCCGCAAGTGGCGGGTCGGCATCCAGCACCCGCGCCAGCCCGGCCCGCTGGCCACGGTGATGCTCGACGACGGCGAGGCGATCGGCACCTCCGGCGACTACCAGCGCTACTTCGAACTCGACGGCCGCCGCTATTCGCACCTGATCGATCCGCGCAGCGCCCGTCCGGTCGACCACACCCAGGCGGTGACCGTGCTCATCCCGGCCGGAGCGCAGGCCGGCACGCTCTCCGACGCCAGCTCGAAGCCGATCTTCATCGCCGGCCCCGACGGCTGGCGCGAGATGGCGCGCAAGATGGGCAGCGAACTGGTGCTGCGCGTAGACCGCGACCAGCGCATCGAGGTCACCGCGGCGCTGCACAAGCGCCTCGAGTACATCGGCCAGCCACCGGCGATTACCGTAATTCCCTGATCTTTCCTTGAAAGCCCGGCGGCCCTTGGTTATGCTGCCCGGGAGCGGCCGGGACAGGCCAGCCTGGACATTTCGGGGAGCGGCAGTCGGGAGGAATCGCCTTGCGCGGCATTGCGTTCGGAAAACCGGGGTTCGCCTACAGTCTGGTGCTGCGCATCGGACTGCTGATCCTGCTCGCGCTCGCCGCCTTCACCGTCGGCATCGTCCAGCTGATCGGCAAGCCGACGGTCAACCGCCTGGCCGAGGCCCAATTGCTGCTCGCCTCGGAACAGCTCGAATCGCGCTACGGCAGCCTGCTCCACTCGGTCGAGGTGACCCTGCGCAGCAGCCAGGGCTGGGGCGTCGATGCCCGCCTCGACCATAGCGACCTGGTCCGCTTCAACGAGTTCTTCTTCGCGCTGCTCGCCAACCACGACAAGATCGACTCGGTGATCTTCGCCGACGAGCACGGACGCGAATTCTTCATGCGCACGCGCCCCGACGGCGGCTGGATCAACCGCATCAGCAATCCCGCCGAATGGGGCCGCCAGACCTACTGGATCACCTGGAACGCGCAGCGCCGGATCGAGCACGTCGAGGTCCGCGAGAGCGACTACGATCCGCGCCAGCGGCCGTGGTTCAAGGGCGCCATGGCGCTCACCGAAGACAACGCGGTGCACTGGACCCAGCCCTACATCTTCTTCACCAGCCGCGAACCCGGCGTCACCGCGACGATGCGCTGGCAGGACGCCGCCGGCACCCGCTACGTCATCGCCCACGACGTGCGCCTCGGCGAAATCGCCGAATTCACCACCAGCCTCAGCCTCGGCGAACGCGGCCAGGCCGCCCTGCTGCTCGGCGACGGCCGCCTGATCGCGCCGCCGCGCGATCCGCGCTTCGTCGACGCCGCCGCGATCAACGCCGCCCTGCTCAAGCCGCCGGAGGAACTCGGCTTCGCCGAACTCGCCGAGGCCTACCGGCTGTGGCACGCAGACCCGCAGCCGCTCGACCGCCTGCACGCCTTCGACCGCCCCGACGGCCGCTGGCTGAGCCGGTTCACCCATCTCGACGCGGCCCGCACCGGTGTCTGGCTCGGCGTCGTCGCCCCCGAGCAGGATTTCGTGCCGATTTCCGGCAGCGACCTGGTCGTCCTTGCGGTCATCCTGCTCATCGCGCTCGGCCTCGGCGTCGCCGTCGCCGTCAGCATCGCCCGCCGCTTCGGCGAGCCGCTCGCCGAACTGACCGCCGAAAGCCAGCGCATCGGCCGCCAGGAACTCGACATGCCGGTGGTCACCGGCGCCCCCTGGCGCGAGGTGGTCCAGCTCGCCGACGCGCTCGAGGACATGCGCCAGCAACTGCAATCGGGCCGCCAGGCGCTGCAGGGAATCAACGCCGACCTCGAACAGACGGTGGCGATGCGCACGCACGCGCTGCGCCAGAGCGAGGAGAACCTGCGCCAGCGCGAGGCCTTCTTCCGCGCCGTCTTCGACAACGCCGCGGTCGGCATCGTCAGCCTCGATGGCGAGCGCCGCCCGACCGAGATCAACCGCGCCTTCGCCGCCTTCGTCGAACACCCGCTCGACAGCCTGCGCGACGTACACGGCCTGTGCCTGGCACCGGCCGAGGAGGAGCGCATGGCGCAGGCGCTGTCCGGCCTGCTCGCCGGCGACGGGGCCGGCCTGCGCAGCGAGTTCGAGTTCATCGACGCCGAGGGCGGCAGCCGCTGGGGCGACGTCCAGGTCGCCGCCGTGCGTGATGAAGCCGGCGCCGTCGCCTCGCTGCTGGTCACCGTCCTCGACATCACCGACCGGCGCGAGATCGAGGTCGAGCTGGTGCGCCAGTTCGCCTTCCTGCGGGCCCTGCTCGACACCATTCCCAACCCGATCTTCTACAAGGGCGAGCACACCCGCTTCCTCGGCTGCAACCGCGCCTACGAGGAGTTCTTCGGCACCGACCGCGGCCAGTTCATCGGCAAGCGCGTGGTCGATCTCGACTTCCTGCCGGAAGAGCAACGCCTCGCCTACCAGGCCGAGGACGAGCGGCTGATCGCCGAATGCGGCCGCAGCCTCAAGGTCACGACGATGCGCCGGGCCGACGGCGCGCTGCGCGACACGCTCTACGCAGTGAGCGCCTTCCGCTCGCCGGACGGCACGCCGGGCGGACTGATCGGCGTCATCGTCGACATCACGCCGCAGAAGGACGCCGAGCGCGAGGCCGAACGCGCCCGCGCCGCGGCCGAATCGGCGGCGGCGGCCAAGGCCGACTTCCTGGCCAACATGAGCCACGAGATCCGGACGCCGATGAACGCAATCATCGGCATGACCCACCTGGCGCTGCAGACCGAGCTCGACAACCGCCAGCGCAACTACCTGAACAAGGTCGACGCGGCAGCCAAGGGCCTGCTCGGCATCATCAACGACATCCTCGACCTGTCGAAGATCGAGGCCGGGATGATGCGCTTCGAGCGCACCGTCTTCAGCCTCGACGCGGCCCTCCAGCACCTCGGCGACCTGAGCACGATCCGCGCCCGCGAACGCGGCCTCGAACTGCTCTTCGACCTCGCCCCGGAAGTGCCGGATCATCTCGTCGGCGACCCGCTGCGCCTCGGCCAGGTGCTGCTCAACCTGGTCGGCAACGCGATCAAGTTCACCGACCAGGGCGACGTGACGGTCACGGTCGACCTGCTCGAACGCACGGAAACCAGCGTCCGCCTGCGCTTCGAGGTCCGCGACACGGGCATCGGCATGACCGAGGAACAGCAGACCGACCTGTTCACCGCCTTCACCCAGGCCGACAGCTCGACCACCCGCCGCTACGGCGGCACCGGCCTCGGGCTGTCGATCTGCAAGCGCATCGTCGACCTGCTCGGCGGCCACATCTCGGTGACCAGCACGCCCGGCGTCGGCAGCCGCTTCATCTTCGAACTGCCCTTCGAGCTCGCCGGCAGCGAGGTCGAGACGCCGCGCCGGCTCGGCCTGCCCGAACACCTGCGCACCCTGGTCGTCGATGACAGCCCGGGCGCCCGCGAAGTCTTCGCCCACCAGCTCGCCGCGCTCGGCATCGACTGCCGGGTCGCCGCCGGCGGCGCCGAGGCCCTGGTCGAGCTGGCCGCCGCCCGCCAGGCCGGCCAGCCCTTCGGCCTGCTGCTGATCGACTGGAAGATGCCGGGCATGGACGGCGTCGAACTGGTCGGCGCGATCCGCCGCGACGATGCCGGCGGCGACCCGCTGCCGGTGATCATGATCACCGCCCACGACCATGACGAATTGCGCGAGGCGCTGCGCCCGCACACGGTCAGCGCGATCCTCGGCAAGCCGGCGACGCCGTCGTCGCTGTTCGACTGCATCATGCTCGCGCTGCATCGCGCGCCGGGCGTTCCCGAAGCGCTGCCGGCACCGGCGACGACGGCAACGCTGAGCGGACGGCGGGTGCTGCTGGTCGAGGACAACGAGGTTAATCGCGAGCTGGCCGAGGAAATGCTCGGCAGCTTCGGTCTGAGCGTGGCCACTGCCGAGAACGGGGCGATTGCGGTCGACCGCGTCGAAGCCGGCAAATTCGACCTGGTCCTGATGGACTGCCAGATGCCGGTGATGGACGGCTACGAGGCGACCCGGCGGATCCGCGAGAATCCGGCGCTGAAATCGCTGCCGATCATCGCGATGACCGCCAACGCGCTCGCCGCCGACCGCGAACGCTGCCTCGCCGCCGGCATGGACGACCATGTCGCCAAGCCGATCGACGTCGCCGTGCTGCGCGCGACGCTGGCCCGCTGGCTCGGCGACGCCCCCGGCGCGGCGCCGGCGCCGGCCGAGGTGGGCGAGCCGCCGGCCGACGCGGCGATCGACGCCGCCGGCGCGATCGCCCGCCTGGGCGGCAAGCCGCAACTGCACGCCCGCCTGCTCAACCGCTTCGCCGACGACCAGCGCGACTTCCTCGAACGCTTGCGTGCCGCCCACGCCCACGGCCGCCTCGACGAAATGCTGCTGCTCGCCCACACCATGCGCGGGCTGGCCGGCAACATCGGCGCCGGCCGTCTGGCCGGACTGGCCGGCGACCTCGAACAGTGCCTGCGCCAGCAACCCGACGCCATCCGCCGCATCGACGCGCTGATCGGCCTGCTCGACGAAGCCCTCGGCGCCGTCTTCGCGATCATCGCCGGGCGCGCCGCACCGCCCGCCGCCGTCGCGCTGCCGGAAACCGACCTGAGTGCCGGCCTGGCCCGCCTCCAGCGCCTGCTCGACGACGACGACGCCGGTGCCGTCGCCGAGTTCGAAACGCTGGTCGGCGGCCTGCGGAACAAATTCCCGGCTGCCGTCGTCGACGAACTGTCGGTCAGGATCAACCACTACGATTTCGAAGCCGCCACCGCGATCCTCAAGCAGCTCACCGGAACGCCCAACCCCGAAGCCGAACAACCATGACACCCCTGCTCCCGAAACAAAGCATCCTGGTCGTCGACGACACCCCGGAAAACATCACCATCCTGACCGAGGTCCTCGCCGGCGATTACCGCATCCGGGTCGCCACCTCGGGCGAGAAGGCGCTCAAGATCATCTATTCCGACGAGCCGCCCGACCTGATCCTGCTCGACATCATGATGCCCGGGCTGTCGGGCCTGGAAATCTGCCGCCGGCTCAAGGCCAACCCCGACCGGCGGCGGATCCCGGTGATCTTCGTCACCGCGATGACCAGCACCGAAGACGAGGAACGCGGGCTCGAAATCGGCGCCGTCGACTACATCACCAAGCCGATCAGCCCGCCCATCGTCAAGGCGCGGGTGCGTACCCACCTGGCGCTCTACGACCAGTCGCGCGAACTCGAGCGGATGGTCCGCCAGCGCACGCTGGAACTGATGACGACGCGCCAGCAGATCATCCGCCGGCTCGGCCGGGCCGCCGAGTTCAAGGACAACGAGACCGGCAACCACGTGCTGCGCATGAGCCACTACGCCCGCCTGATCGCCGAAGCCCACGGCCTCGGCGAGGAAGCCGCGAGCATCATCTTCCAGACGGCGCCGATGCACGACATCGGCAAGATCGGCATCCCCGACGCGATCCTGCTCAAGCCGGGCAAGCTCGACGCCGAGGAATGGAAGGTCATGCACCAGCACCCGATCATGGGAGCCGAGATCATCGGCAAGCACGAGAACGAGCTGCTCGAGACGGCCCGCATCATCGCCCTCTGCCACCACGAGAAATGGGACGGCAGCGGCTATCCGCGCGGGCTCAAGGGCGAGGAGATCCCGCTCGAGGGACGCATCGTCGCCATCGCCGACGTCTTCGACGCGCTCGTCTCGGTCCGCCCGTACAAGCCGGCCTTCCCGCTCGACGAGGCGCTGCGCCTGATGGACGCACAGACCGGCAGCCATTTCGATCCGCAGCTGATGCAGGCCTTCCGCCAGGCGCTGCCGGAAATCCTGCGGATCAAGGACATCTACGCCGACGAAAACGGTGCGCTGACCGACCTCGAATTCCACATCCAGGAAATCTACGACCACCGCAACGACCCCGACGGCTACCCCGGGGTCCTGGTCAGCGACAAGGAGAGCTGAGCGCGGCTATTCCGGGGCGCGCGAATCGATCGTCAGCGTCACCGGCCCGTCGTTGACCAGCGCCACCGCCATGTCGGCGCCGAAGATGCCGGTCGGCACCGGCCGCCCCAGTTCGCCGGCCAGCCGGTCGACGAAGCGGGCGAACAGCGGTCCTGACACCTCGCCGCGCGCCGCGCGGCTCCACGATGGCCGGTTGCCCTTGCGCACCGAGGCATGGAGCGTGAATTGCGAGACCGCGAGGATCTCGCCGCCGGCCTCGACGACGCTGCGGTTCATCACCCCGTCGGCGTCGCCGAACAGGCGCAGGCGGACCAGCTTGCCGGCCATCCAGGCGATGTCCTCGTCGCCGTCGTCGGCCTCGAAGCCGGCGAGGACGAGCAGGCCGCCGCCGATTTTTGCGCAAATTTCGCCGTCGACCGTGACCGATGCCGATTGCACGCGCTGCACCACCACCCGCACGGCTAGTCCTCCAGCGCAGCCCGCAGCTGCGCCGCGGTCGCCTCGAGCACTGCCCGCGGCGGATCCTTGCGCGGCCAGAGCAGGCCGACGCCGTCGTCGGCATGACGGGGCACGACATGGATGTGGAAATGCCCGACGGTCTGTCCGCCTTCCTTGCCGTTGCATTGCAGCAGCGTCAGTCCGGGCGCCCCGAAGGCGCGCTGCTGCGCGGCGGCGATCCGGTGCGCGGTGCGCATCGCCGCCGCCGCCTCGTCCGGGGTCAGCTCGAGCAGCGTCTCGGCGTGGCGCTTGACGACGACCAGCGCGTGTCCCGGGTTGAGCTGCGCCAGGTCGAGGAAGGCCAGCGTCTCGGCATCCTCGTAGAGGCGCGAGGCGGGAATCTCGCCGGCGATCAGGCGACAGAAGATGCACTCTCCCGGCGGGGAGGTATCGACGAATTCGGGCATGCCAGGGCTCCTTGCTTGCAGGGCGGCCGCAGACGCGGCCGGGCCCGCCATTGTATGCGAGAGGCTGGCGCCGGCCGGCGTTTGCCACTACCTTGGCGGCTTCGCCAACTTTCCGGGAAGCCACCATGCCGCCCGTCCTCATCCTGCACACCGGCGGCACCATCGGCATGGCCGCCACGCCCGGCGGCTACCGGCCGCTGCCCGGCTTCGCCGGACACCTGCGCCGGCAACTGGCCGGCCGCGGCGAGTTCACCGTCGTCGAACTGCCGCCGATCGACAGCGCCGACCTGCGCCCCGGCCACTGGTCGGCGATCGCCACGGCCCTCGCCGAACGCTGGCACGACCACGCCGGCTTCGTCGTCCTGCACGGCACCGACACCATGGCCTGGAGCGCCTCGGCGCTGTCCTTCATGCTCCGCGGCTGCGACAAGCCGGTGGTCTTCACCGGCGCCCAGATCCCGATGGGCGAGCCGGCCAGCGACGCCCTGGCCAATCTCGCGGCGGCCCTCGACATCGCCGCCGCCTCGCCGCTGCGCGAGGTCGCCATCGCCTTCGGCCCGCGCCTGCTGCGCGGCAACCGCGCGCGCAAGCTGTCGGCCACCCGGCTCGACGCCTTCGACTCGCCCAACTGCCCGGCACTGGCCGAGCTCGGCACGCCGCCGGCGTTCCACGTGGAACAGCTGCGCCCGGCCGGCCGCCCGGATTTCCGGATTGCCGCCTGCACCGACGGTGCCGTCGGCGTGCTCACCTTCTACCCGGGGATCAGCGCGGCCAGCGTCGACGCCCTGCTCGCCGACCCGCGCCTGCGCGGCCTGGTGCTGCAGAGCTACGGCACCGGCAACGCGCCGCAGGCCGACCCGGCGCTGCTCGGGGCGCTCGAGCGGGCGGCGGCGCGCGGCGTGGTCATGCTCAACACGACGCAATGCGCGCACGGCAGCGTCGCCCAGGAAACCTACGCCACCGGTGCCGCGCTCGCCGGCATCGGCGTCGTCGGCGGCGCCGACATCACCCCGGAAGCCGCCTTCGCCAAGCTGCACTGGCTGCTCGCCAGCGACAGCGATCCGGCGCGCATCGCCGCCGCGCTGCGCCAGTCGCTGGCCGGCGAACAGAGCGTCGCCTGAGGCCGGGCGTTCGGATTTCCGAACGCCACTCGCCGCCGCCATCCGGAAATCCGGCTGCCGGCGCGTCGACCGTCAAATAATTCCCTGAAAAATCAGTCTCCTGGCTTTTGCCGCCGGCTGGCACGCCGCGTGCAATAAGAAAGCGTATCCACGCACCGACGTGGTCACCGAAAAAAGCCACTGGAGACATTTGATGACTGCTGCCAAGACCCGACTCGAACACGACCTGCTCGGCGACCGCGAGGTCCCGGCCGAGGCCTACTACGGCGTGCACACGCTGCGTGCCCAGGAAAACTTCCCGATCACCGGCATCACGATTGCCGTCTATCCCGACCTGATCCGCGCCCTGGCCCAGATCAAGAAGGCCGCCGCCCAGGCCAACCAGGAACTCGGCCTGCTCGACGCCCGGCGCGCCGACGCCATCGTCGCCGCCTGCCGCGAAGTCATCGACGGCCAGTGGCACGACCAGTTCGTCGTCGACGTCATCCAGGGCGGCGCCGGCACCTCGACCAACATGAACGCCAACGAGGTGATCGCCAACCGCGCCCTCGAGCTGCTCGGCCACGCCCGCGGCGAATACAAGCACCTGCACCCGAACGAGCACGTGAACATGAGCCAGTCGACCAACGACGTCTATCCGACGGCGCTGAAGCTGGCCACCTACGTCGGCATCTTCCGCCTGGTCGACGCCATGGCCTACCTGCGCCGCGCCTTCGAGCGCAAGGCCGACGAGTTTGCCGACGTGCTCAAGATGGGCCGCACCCAGCTCCAGGACGCGGTACCGATGACCCTCGGCCAGGAGTTCTCGACCTACGCCGTGATGCTCGGCGAAGACGAGGAGCGGCTCAAGGAGGCGGCGCTGCTGATCCGCGAGATCAACCTCGGCGCCACCGCCATCGGCACCGGCATCAACGCCCACCCCGACTACGCGCCGCTGGTCTGCCGCAAGCTCGCCGAAATCAGCGGCATCCCGGTGATCACCGCACCCAACCTGATCGAGGCGACCCAGGACTGCGGCAGCTTCGTCCAGCTCTCCGGCGTCCTCAAGCGCGTCGCGGTCAAGCTGTCGAAGACCTGCAACGACCTGCGCCTGCTCTCCTCCGGCCCGCGCGCCGGCTTCGGCGAGATCAACCTGCCGCCGCGCCAGGCCGGCTCGTCGATCATGCCGGGCAAGGTCAATCCGGTGATCCCGGAAGTGGTCAACCAGATCGCCTTCGAGGTCATCGGCAACGACATGACCGTCAGCTTCGCCGCCGAAGCCGGCCAGCTGCAGCTCAACGCCTTCGAGCCGATCATCGCGCACAGCCTGTTCAAGAGCGTGCTGCACCTGGGCAAGGGCTGCCGCACGCTGGCCGACCGCTGCGTCGACGGCATCACCGCCAACCGCGAAGCCCTGCGCGCCAGCGTCGAACGCTCGATCGGCATCGTCACCGCGCTCAACCCCTACATCGGCTACGCCAACGCCACCGAAGTCGCCGCCGAGGCGCACCTCTCCGGCCGCGGTGTCGCCGAGATCGTGCTCGAACGCCAGCTGATGAGCGCCGCCCAACTGGCCGAAGTGCTCCGCCCGGAAGTGCTGACCAAGCCGCAGGTCATCATCCCGAGCAGCGTCGCCTGATCACGGTCACCCCGGATTCAATGCAGAAAACAAGGAAAACCCGATGAAACTCAACCAGCTGACCACCCAGATCGGCATCGCCATGGTCCTCGGCGTCGCCGTTGGCTACGCCTGCAACACGCTTGCCGGCGGCGCCGCCGAAGCCAAGGAAATCGCCGCCTACTTCGGCATCCTCACCGACATCTTCCTGCGCCTGATCAAGATGATCATCGCCCCGCTCGTCTTCGCCACGCTGGTCGCCGGCCTCGCCGGCATGGGCGACACCAGGACGATCGGCCGCATCGGCGGCAAGGCGCTCGGCTGGTTCGTCGCCGCCTCGTTCTGCTCGCTGCTGCTCGGCCTGGTTTTCGCCAACCTGCTGCATCCGGGCGCCGGCCTCTCGGTACCGCTGCCGGACACCGGCAGCGCGCTCAACCTGAAAACCAGCGCGCTGAATCTGAAGGATTTCATCACCCACGTCTTCCCGAAGAACATCTTCGAGGCGATGGCGGCCAATGAAATCCTGCAGATCCTGGTCTTCGCCGTCTTCTTCGGCGTCGCCCTCGGCCACCTGCACAACCAGACGGCACGCAGCCTGGTGTGCACGATGGACGAGATCGTCCACGTCATGCTCAAGGTCACCGACTACGTCATGCGCGTCGCCCCGATCGGCGTTTTCGGCGCCGTCGCCGGCATCATCACCACCCAGGGCCTGGGCATGCTGCTCGTCTTCGGCAAGCTGCTGGTCAGCTTCTACATCGCCCTCGCAGCACTGTGGGTGGTGCTCATCGGCGCCGGCTACGCGGTGCTCGGCAAGGACGTCTTCCGCCTGCTCAAGCTGATCCGCAGCCCGATGCTGGTCGGTTTCTCGACCGCCAGCAGCGAGTCGGTCTATCCGAAACTGATGGAGCAACTGGAAAAGTTCGGCATCAAGAGCCGCGTCACCAGCTTCGTGCTGCCGCTCGGCTACTCGTTCAACCTCGACGGCTCGATGATCTACACCACCTTCGCCGCGCTCTTCGTCGCCCAGGCCTACGGCATCGAACTGAGCATCGGCACCCAGCTGACCATGCTGCTGGTGCTGATGGTCTCGAGCAAGGGCATCGCCGGCGTGCCGCGCGCCTCGCTGGTCGTCGTCGCCGCCGTGCTGCCGATGTTCGGCCTGCCCGAAGCCGGCCTGCTGCTGGTGCTCGGCATCGACCACTTCCTCGACATGGGCCGCACCGTCACCAACGTGCTCGGCAACGCCATCGCCACCGCCGTCGTCGCCAAGTGGGAAAACGCCATCGAACCGGTCGATCCCGCCCTCGCCGAGCGCGACGAGGCGCTGCCGGTCGCCGAGGACGAGCCGGCCGTGCAAGCCGCCTGAGTCCCTTCTTCTCCTCTGGTTCGGCATGACATGCGTCCGAACCACCTTGCCGGCCCGGTGCAACCCACCGGGCCTTTTTTTCCGGAGATTCCATGATCGACTGGTACATCCTCGCGCCCGCCGCCTTCTTCGCCGGCATGGTCGATGCCGTGGTCGGCGGTGGCGGCCTGATCCAGATCCCGACGCTGCTCTCGGCCTTCCCGCAGACGGCGATCCCGACGCTGTTCGGGACCAACAAGATCGCCAGCATCGCCGGCACCGCCTCGGCGCTGTGGCGCTACGCCCGCGCCGTCAGCATCCCGTGGCGGCTGGTCCTGCCGGCGACTGCCGCGGCGCTGCTCGGGGCCTGGATCGGCGCCGCGCTGGTCGCCTGGATCTCGCGCGAAGCGATGCGCCCGCTGATCGTCGTGATGATGCTGGCGGTCGCGGTCTACACCTTCCGGCGCAAGGATTTCGGCCAGGCCGAATCGCATGAACCGCGCCCCTCCGACCCCTGGCTCGGTGCCCTCTTCGGGCTGCTGATCGGCCTCTACGACGGCTTCTTCGGACCGGGTACCGGCAGCTTCCTGATCTTCGGCTTCATCCGCGTCTTCGGCATGGATTTCGTCCGCGCCTCGGCCAGCGCCAAGGTCATCAACGTCGCCACCAACCTCTCGGCGATCGGCTTCTTCGCCAGCCACGGGCCGATCCTGTGGACGGTCGGCCTGGTCATGGCCGCCTGCAACCTGGCCGGCGCCCAAGTTGGCACCCACCTCGCGCTGAAGCACGGTGCCGGCTTCATCCGCAAGGCCTTCCTGATCGTCGTCGCGATCCTCATCGTCAAGCAACTGGCCGAGCTGATCTGACGCTACCATAGCGCCAACCCGCCGACGATCATGCCCAGCCACCCGCCCCTGCGCTACCTGACGATGTTCCTGCTGCTTGCCGCGCTGGTCGCGCTGGCCGGCTTCGGCACCCATCGCGTCGCGCAGCAGCTGGGCATCGCCGAGCTGCAGACCACCGGCCTGCACCGCCTCGACCTGTACACCGCCAGCCTCGAACGCGAGATCGGCAAGTACGCCTTCCTGCCCGGCACGCTCGGGCTCGAGCGCGACGTCGTCGAACTGCTCCGCAACCCGCGCGCCGGCGCGCTGCAGCCGGCGGTCAACAACTACCTCGAACAGCTCAACGAACGCGCCGGCACGCTGTCGATCTACGTCATCGACGCCGGCGGCCGGGTGCTCGCCTCGAGCAACTGGCGACGCGACGACAGCTTCGTCGGCGAGGACCTGTCCTTCCGCCCCTACTTCCGCGATGCGATGAACAACGGCAACGGGCGCATCTTCGGCATCGGCACGACCCGCGGCGAACCCGGCTACTACCTTTCGTCGCGCCTGACCGACGACGGCCGCACGCTCGGCGTCGCGGTGATCAAGGTCAGCCTCGAGCAGCTGGAAAAGTCCTGGACCACCGGCGAGGCACCGGCCATGGTCAGCGACGAGAACGGCGTCGTCATCCTCGGCTCGGTCGCCGACTGGAAATTCACCACGCTGCGCCCGCTCGACGAGAGCACGCGCAGCGCTTTCGACCAGACCCAGCAGTACAACCGGCGCGCGCTCAAGCCGCTCGGCCTGCGCGAACTGCGCGAACTCGACCACGGCGCGCGCCTGGTCAGCATCCGCAACGACGGCCCCGAGATGGTCACGGTCTACCCCGTTTCCGGGCGATTTCTCGCGCAGTCGCGGCCGCTGCCGGGCACGCCGTGGACGCTGACCGTCTTCTCGCACCTCGAGCAGGTCGACAACATCGCCCACAGCCGCGCCGCCGTCGCCGTCGTTGCCGCCGTGCTGCTCTTCGTCTTCGCGCTGATGCTCGCCGAGCGCCGCCGCCACCTCAAGGACCGGCTCGCCGCGCAGCAGGCGCTGCAGCAGGCGCACGACGAACTCGAACGCAAGGTCGACGAACGCACCGCCGACCTCTCCGCCGCCAACTACCTGCTCCAGGACGAGATCGCCGAACGCATCCGCGCCGAGCGCACGCTGCGCGCCGCCCAGGACGAGCTGGTCCAGGCCGGCAAGCTGGCGGTCATCGGCCAGCTGTCGACCGGCATCGCCCACGAACTCAACCAGCCGCTGGCGGCGCTGCGCACGCTCTCCGGCAACGGCGTCCGCTTTCTCGACCGCGGCGACCTGGCGACCACCCGCGCCAACCTCGAACGGATCGCCCAGCTGGTCGACCGCATGGGCCTGATCACCGGCCAGCTGCGCTCCTTCGCCCGCAAATCCGGCGGCCGCCTGCAGCCGGTCGCCCTCGACGGCGTCGTCGACAGCGCCCTGGCCCTGCTCGAGCCGCGCCTGCGCCAGGCCGGCGCCGAGATCCTGCGGGCGCTGCCGGCCGCCGCGCCGCGCGCGCTGTGCGACGCCAACCGGCTCGAACAGGTGCTGGTCAACCTGATCGGCAACGCCCTCGACGCGATGGCCGGCCAGCCGGCGCCGTGCATCGAGCTGAGCGCCGCCGCCGTCGACGGCAAGGCCCGGCTGAGCGTGCGCGACCACGGGCCCGGCCTGCCCGCCGAAACCCTCGCCCACCTCTTCGAGCCGTTCTACACGACCAAGCCCGGCAGCGACGGCCTCGGCCTCGGGCTGACCATCTCGGCCGGCATCGTCCGCGATTTCGGTGGCACACTCACGGGCAGCAACCACGCAGACGGCGGCGCCGTGTTCACGCTGGAAATTCCCCTTTTCGACGAGTCGACCGTCAATGACTGAAACGCTCAAGGTACTGATCATCGAGGACGACCCCGACGTCGCCCTCGGCTGCGAACAGGCGCTGCAACTCGAAGGCATCCCCGCCGAATGCGCCGGTTCGGCCGAACAGGCGCGGCGCCGGCTCGGCCCCGACTTCCGCGGCATCATCGTCAGCGACGTGCGCCTGCCGAAGATGGACGGCCTCGCCTTCCTGCGCGAAACCCTGGCCATCGACCCGGAACTGCCGGTGGTGCTGATCACCGGCCACGGCGACATCACCATGGCCGTGCAGGCGATGAAGGACGGCGCCTACGACTTCATCCAGAAACCCTTCGCCCCGGAATACCTCGTCGACGTCGTCCGCCGGGCGCTGGAAAAGCGCCGGCTCGTGCTCGAAGTGCGCGACCTGCGCCGCCAGCTCGAACAGCGCGACCAGCTCGAAGGCAAGCTGATCGGCCGCGCCCCGGCGATGCAGAAGCTGCGCCAGATGCTCAGCGGCCTCGCCGACAGCAGCGCCGACGTGCTCATCCACGGCGAAACCGGCACCGGCAAGGAACTGGTCGCCCGCTGCCTGCACGAAGCCAGCCCGCGCCGCCACGGCAACTTCGTCGCCATCAACTGCGGCGGCCTGCCGGAAACCCTGTTCGACAGCGAGATCTTCGGCCACGAAGCAGGCGCTTACACCGGCGCCGGCAAGCGCCGCATCGGCAAGATCGAACACGCCAACGGCGGCACGCTGTTCCTCGACGAAATCGAAAGCATGCCGCTGGCGATGCAGATCAAGCTGCTGCGCGTGCTCCAGGAACGCACCCTCGAACGTCTCGGCTCGAACACCAGCATCGCCATCGACTGCCGCGTCATCGCCGCGACCAAGACCGACCTGCTCGACCTCTCCGCCCGCGGCGGCTTTCGCAACGACCTCTACTACCGGCTCAGCGTCGCCACGCTCAACCTGCCGCCGCTGCGCGAACGGCGCGAGGACATCCCGCTGCTGTTCGAGCACTTCCTGCTGCTTGCCGCCGCCCGCCAGCAGCGCCCGGTCCCCGAGACCAGCCCCGGCCGCATCCGCCAGCTGGTCGGCTACGCCTGGCCCGGCAACGTCCGCGAACTGCGCAACGTCGCCGACCGCTGCGTGCTCGGCATCGAAAGCGGCTCGCCGCCCTTCGGCCAGCCCCCCGCCGAGCGCCCGACGCCCTTTGCCGAAACCGTCGAAGCCTTCGAACGCGCCCTGATCGCCGACGCCCTCCGCCGCCACGGCAGCCTCGCCCGCACCGCCGAAGCCCTGGTGCTGCCGAAGACGACGCTGCACGACAAGATCAGGAAGTACGGGCTGGACGAAGGCAGCTGAAACCGCCGGCCAGAGCGGCTTCCCCTACAATGGCCGGGAATCCTGCCGCATTCCCCGTTTGCAAGCCATCATGCCGAATCCAATCGCCGCCGATCTGGCGGAATGGGGCTGCCGCCCCCTCAGTCAAGCCGAAAAAGCCGGTTACCTTGCCTGGTCGCTCGATTTCTTTACTGACAGCACGGTCGAGCAAGACCCCTTTGTCGACCTGACACTGCAGCTCGACGTCACCGAGGCCTACGCCAGCTACCAGCGGCAAGCCCTGCCCGGACTCAGCTTCTTCAGCTACCTCATCTGGCATCTCGCCCAGGCCATGCAGGGCCAACTGGGTTTCAAGCTGCGCAAGATCGACGGAACCTGGCAGGTGCTGGAAAACGCACCCATCGTCGTGCCGGTTGCCGTCGGCGGCGAGATGCGCTTCCGCGAATTGCTGCTGCGAGACGTCAGCCGGCAAAACCTCGCCGGGTTTGCCGCGCACTACCGCAAGCAACTCGACGCCGCCCGCGCCGGCCAGGGCGAGCGCATGGCACCGCTCACCTTCCTCAGCGCCTGCCTGATCGGCAACCTGCCAAACCTCCAGTTCACGGCGATGAACCTGCACTGGCGCAAAAGCGACATCCAGTGCCAGCCGTGTTTCTATTTTGGCCGCCGTTACCAGCAAGGCGGGCGTTTGCTGATCCCCCTGGCCGCCAAACTCCACCACGCCTGCACCGACCCTTTCGTCCTGAACGCGCTGATCGAGGATTTTCTGCAGCGGGTCAAATGACCGGGCAGCCAGCGCGAAACATCCAGCGCCGTTAGCCGCGCGCCATCGCCCGGCACTGCTGCCGATAGCTGCCATTTGGTGGGGGAATCTGAATGATACCGTTGATCGATTACGTCGGATACGATGTCGAATGTGCGGAGGTGGCGCGAACCAAACTCCCTTGGTGCAATTGGAAGATAGAAGACGCTTGCTAGAAGTGACGAATTCAGCTGCTATGCCGCCCCCATCCTCAATGTTAGGTTGATAAATAAAGTATTTAAATTCGAATTAAATAAATAGAACAGGGGAAAACACTTGTGCTCTATTGTACTTGTCGACCTAGGGATAAAAATTTTTGGTGCTGTTCACTTAGGAGTTTTTTCTTTTTCAACGCAAATTCATTGCCGGGCTCGATCTGTAACAAATAGTTGAGTTTGCCGAGCGTTCTCTCGAAGACCAAGGGGTCAAATTTTTTCATGGACGCTAAGTTATCTATGTGCTTCTCTAGCTCATGTATTTTTACCCGCAGTGACCTCTTAAAAGATCTTGGCGCCTTCGGAATTCCGGATGTTATAGAAACGCCAGTGATTATTTTCTTGGCGCCAAAAACCTTTAATCGGGTTTTCTCTGTGTTTAGTTCGAATCCTTTTGTTGCCAGTACTTTCTGCACCGTTTTAATCATGTTTCTTGGGATTTTTTCTCCGGAAAATGCCAAATCGTCAGCATATCTTGAGTACTTGAGTCCCAAGTGGATAGCTAACCGATGGAGGCGCTCGTCTAACTGAGAAAAAACGACGTTACTTAATGCGGGGCTGGTGCATGCCCCCTGAGGCAACACATCATTCAAGCAGCAAAGCAATGAAATATAAAATGAGAAGTGACTGCTTAGTCCGCTATTGTTTAACGCCTGAAAAACCATTTGTCGAGTAATGCTGGGGAAGAAGTTTTTGATGTCGAGCGTTATAAGCTCTTTGCAACCCAAGTGATAAGCTGCATGATCTAAGGCCTTTTTTTTCCTCGTGAAGGCGTGAGCGCATGGGTGTACAGAAAAGCCATCTAATATTTTCCGAAGAATGGCTTTCTGGATGCTGCCAAGGCTGGGATAAGGGCTCTCGATCTCGCGGATTCCTCCTCTTCGCTTAGGGATCGCAAAAGATCGATAAAACTTATTTGGAGAAGAAATGGCGGCAACGAGCGTAAGCAATAAATGCTCGTCTATTTCCAAGTGCCTGACGAGTTCAGCAAGAGTCTCGTCATTGATTGTCATGGGCTGGAATCTAGTGTTACTAACTGTCATTTTTCACGATAATTCATTCACGTCAGTGAATGAATTGTGACTCTGATTCTGCTTGCAGAATCAGAGTCAGCATTCATTCAGTGGCTAAAAGCGGCCTGAATGATAAAGGCGATAACACCTTCGATTGCTAACACTAGACTCCAGCGGATTAAATTACCGCACATGCTAGCCGTCATGTCAAGTGGATGCTTTTGTATTGTCGAAGGATGGATGGTCTCTTGGTTTTCTGTATTCTGTTTATCGCAGACATCGCCTCATTTGTTAAATTTTCCGACAGCTTAACTCGATAGCCAATCTTTATTATTACTTTGAGTCTCAGGAGTTCTTCGATAGCGGCAACAATTAATATTGGCGGCAGTCGATATTTTTGGTGAATCTCATACACCTCGTGCCAATTTCGGTCGCCAATTACGTCAATAAATTCTTTAAGCGCCAGAGCTTTCGATTCATCCATTCTATCCGGCGCGCTTAAGCAGGGTGTTAAATTCTTTTCCATTTTTCAGATTTCGCCACCATAAAATAGGAAAGACATTGTTAGGGCAGTTATCATTCTGAGCGCAATAAAGCGCTTCGCTTGATCCGTATCCTAAAGAGTAATCTGATATCTTTTTTTTCTTATATGTTTCCCCTAGTTTTGATTCAATCCTCTTCATGACGTCTATAAGGTAAGATGCTTCGGCTGGTGGATATTCATCGGAAATTGCTTTTCTCAAGTTAAAATGTGAATATATTTTAGACGATGTCTGCTGCGATAAGTTTTTTATTCCAAACGTCATCGCAGAAAAAGCTGTGTAGTAGAAGACTGTTTCGGTCACTCCACTCGGTGCTAATAGACGCTTGAGCCAGTTCGTCTTTGCTAACATCTTTCCGCCAGTACCAATGAAATCATCGAAGAGCACGATGAAATCGCCATTTCTAATCTTCTCCGATGCGGCAGGAATGTTTGATATACACCTACTGTGCCATTTTTCCATTGGCACTAGCTTGTTCTTAAGTTTTTGTAGTCCTGCGGTTGAGCCGTCAATTTCCTCTTTGTTGGCAACCGCAACGATCCAGGTTGACTCAGGATTCAATCCCCATTCAGATATAACCGAACTCACACCTTCTGTTGCTGATTTTTCTTTGGCAGCATCTAATAAAAAGAACTTCTTTAAAAGATTCTTTAATAAATTTTGCTCGTCGCGTTTCTCGCAAATATTCCAAAGCTCAGTGAGTTCTCGGTGGTATTCTTTAGTCCAAGGTTGCGCCTCCCAAACTTCCATCAAATCGGTTAGCGCTTCATAGGAAATCTTTTCTGCCACTATTGTGGACGGCTCATGCATATTAATCGCCTAAAGGAATATAGGTAATCGTTGAATCCATTTTTAAAACACGAGGCTGCGTTAATTTTACAAAAACTTAAATAAAGAGGTCTGTAATTTTTATAAGTATACGCTCATCATTACTTGAGGGCGCGTGGCCGGAGAGAGCTACGTTCATAATTAAGTGTGCCCAGAGGTGAGCTCGAACCCCTGGTCGGCGTACTGTTATTGACAGAACTTCAAGGCCTTCTGTGTGCCAATTGATGGCGCGCTTAGAAACGGACGTCTGATCAGAAGCATATAGCAGCCAGGTTGAGGTTGCCTATCGCATGACGGCTTTGGCCGACATGCGGCCAAATAAAAAAGCCACCAAAATCGGTGGCTTCTAAAATGATTCGAATTCCCACGAAATCTAGACTTTTGGGAAAAATCTAGACCATCGTGGGATCCTACACAAACCCGATCAAATATCGATCCGCGCATTCAGCGCATTGGTTTCGATGAACTCCCGGCGCGGTTCGACGTTTTCGCCCATCAGCGTGGTGAAGATCTCGTCGGCGGCGATCGCGTCGTCGATCTGCACGCGCAGCAGGCGGCGGACCTTGGGGTCCATCGTGGTTTCCCAGAGCTGTTCCGGGTTCATTTCGCCGAGGCCTTTGTAGCGCTGCTTGCTGATGCCGCGCTCGACTTCGTTGAACAGCCACTTCATCGCGTCGCCGAAGCTGGCGACCGGTTGCTTCTTCTCGCCGCGGGCGATGACGCCGCCGTTGCCGAAGAGGTCGGCCAGGGTTTCGGCGGTGCGCTTGAGCTGGATGAAGTCGCCGGAGAGCAGCAGGTCTTCGTCGATCAGGCCGACCTTGAGGTTGCCGTGGTGCATGCGTTCGACGCGCAGCGTCCAGCGTTCCTGGATGTCGTCGAACTTGGGCACCAGGCGGGTGCCGGCGGGAATGCTGGCGGCGATCAGGTCGGCGCTGGCACGGGTTTTTTCCTCGCTGGAGAGGTCGACCGCCAGATTGTGGCGGACGATGGCCTTGAGCACTTCCGGATTGATCAGGTGCGCCAGGCGCTCGATGATCGCTTCGGTGGCCAGCCACGAGCGGGCCAGGCCTTCGAGCGCCGGGCCGCTGACCGGGTTGCCGGTGGTCGGCATGAGCACGGCTTCGTCGAGCGCCATGTTGAGCAGGAACTGGTGGTATTCTTGGTCGTCCTTGAGGTAGCGCTCGGTCTTGCCGTGCTTGACCTTGTACAGCGGCGGCTGGGCGATATAGACGTAGCCGCGGTCGATCAGCTCCGGCATCTGGCGGTAGAGCAGCGTCAGCAGCAGGGTGCGGATGTGGGCGCCGTCGACGTCCGCGTCGGTCATGATGATGATGCGGTGGTAGCGCAGCTTCTCGACGTTGAAGTCGTCCTTGCCGATGCCGGTGCCGAGCGCGGTGATCAGCGTGACGATCTGTTCGGACGAGATCAGCTTGTCGAAGCGCGCCTTCTCGACGTTGAGCACCTTGCCGCGCAGCGGCAGGATCGCCTGGAACTTGCGGTCGCGGCCCTGCTTGGCGGAGCCGCCGGCGGAGTCACCCTCGACGATGTAGATTTCGGATTGGGCCGGGTCCTTTTCCTGGCAGTCGGCGAGCTTGCCGGGCAGGCCGACGCCGTCGAGCACGCCCTTGCGCCGGGTCATTTCGCGGGCGCGGCGGGCCGCTTCGCGGGCACGCGAGGCTTCGACGATCTTGCCGCAGATGGTCTTGGCGTCGATCGGGTTTTCCAGCAGGAAATCGGCGAGCTTCTGGGCGACGACTTCCTCGACGGCCGGGCGCGCTTCGCTGGAGACCAGCTTCATCTTGGTCTGCGAGGCGAACTTGGGATCGGGCATCTTCACCGACAGCACGCAGGCCAGGCCTTCGCGCATGTCGTCACCGGCGATCTCGACCTTGGCCTTCTTGGCGATCTCGTTTTCGTCGATGTACTTGTTGATGACCCGGGTCATCGCCGCACGCAGGCCGGTCAGGTGGGTACCGCCGTCGGACTGCGGGATGTTGTTGGTGAAGCAGAGCACCTGTTCCTGGTAGGAATCGTTCCACTGCATCGCCACTTCGACGCCGATCGTCACGCCGTCGCCGCCGACCTTGGCTTCGCCGGTCGAGTAGAAGATCTTCGGGTGCAGCACGCTCTTGGTGCGATTGACGTACTCGACGAAGCTCTGCACGCCGCCGGCAAAGGCGAACAGCTCTTCCTTGCCGGAACGCTGGTCGACCAGCTTGATGCTGACGCCGTTGTTGAGGAAGGACAGCTCGCGCAGGCGCTTGGCCAGGATTTCGTAGTGGAATTCGACGTGGCCGAAGATTTCCTCGTCGGCCAGGAAGTGCACTTCGGTGCCGCGCTTTTCGGTATCGCCGAGGATCTTCAGCGGCGAGATCTCGAAGCCGTCGCGGGTCTCGATCTGACGGTCAACCGGCACGCCACGGCAAAATTCCATGAAGTGCTTCTTGCCATCGCGGCGGATGGTCAGGCGCAGGAACTTCGACAGCGCATTGACGCAGGAAACGCCGACGCCGTGCAGGCCGCCCGAGACCTTGTACGAGTTCTGGTTGAACTTGCCGCCGGCGTGCAGCTCGGTCAGCGCGATTTCGGCGGCCGAGCGCTTGGGCTCGTGCTTGTCGTCCATCTTGACGCCGGTCGGGATGCCGCGGCCGTTGTCGATGACCGAAATCGAGTTGTCGGTGTGAATGGTGACGATGATGTCGTCGCAATGCCCGGCCAGCGCTTCGTCGATCGAGTTGTCGACGACTTCGAAAACCAGGTGGTGCAGGCCGGTACCGTCGGAGGTGTCGCCGATGTACATGCCCGGACGCTTGCGCACGGCCTCCAGGCCTTCGAGGATCTGGATGCTGGATTCACCGTAGGCCGGTGCGGCCGCGCCTTGCGGGACGTTCTCTTCACTCATTGTTCTTGGTTCCACGTGAAACGGGCCCGTCCGGGTGAACGGGCCTTTTGCTGCAATTCAGAAACGACTGGTCAGATGCGCATCGGCATGACCACGTACTTGAAGCGGTCGTTGCCCGGCACGGTGATCAATGCGCTGGAGTTGGCGTCGTTGAAGCTCCACTGGATTTCATCGGCATGCACGTTGTTGAGCACGTCGAGCAGGTAACCCACGTTGAAGCCGACGTCGATGGCGTCGCCCGTGTACTGTACCTCGATTTCTTCCTGGGCTTCTTCCTGTTCGGCATTGGCGGCGATCAGCTTGAGGCTCATCTCGCCGAGCACGACGCGGACGCCGCGGAATTTCTCGTTGGTCAGGATGGCGGCGCGCTGCATGGCCTGCATCAGCGTCTGGCGGCCGACGGTCATGTGGTTCTTCAGCGTCGGCGGAATGACCCGCTCGTAATCCGGGAACTTGCCGTCGATCAGCTTGGAGACGAGGACCACGCTGCCGAAGGCGAAGCGGACCTGGTTCGGGGCCAGCGTGATGTTCAGTGCGTCATCGCTGTCGACCAGCAGGCGGTTCAGTTCGAGCACGGTCTTGCGCGGCAGGATCATTTCCTGGCGCGGCAGCTCGGTGTCGAGCTCGACGCTGGCGTAGGCCAGGCGATGGCCGTCGGTGGCGACGGCGCGCAGTTCCTTGCCGTCGACCAGCAGCAGCAGGCCGTTCAGGTAGTAGCGCACGTCCTGGGCCGCCATCGAGTACTGGGTCTTGGCGATAAGCTGGCGGAAGGCCTTCTGCGAAATGCTGAACTGCTTGGTGTCGCCTTCGCTCAGCGTCATCCGCGGGAAGTCGTCGGCCGGCAGGGTCTGCAGGTTGAAGCGGCTCTTGCCGCCCTTGACCTGCAGGCGCTTGTCTTCAAGGCTGAGGGTGATCTCGGTGCTGTCCGGCAGCGAGCGCAGGATTTCCTGCAGCTTGCGGGCGCCAACGGTGACGGCACCGTCGCCTTCGCCACCGGTGCAGGTGGTGCTGGTGGTGATCTGGATTTCGATGTCGGTGGCCAGCAGCGTCAGCTGATCGCCCTTCTTTTCGAGCAGGACGTTCGACAGGATTGGCAGGGTATGGCGACGCTCGACGATTCCCGACACAGACTGCAGCGGGGCCAGAAGCGTGTCTCTTTGGCTTTTAATAAGAACCATAAATTAAATTCCTTTATAGACTATATCGGGAACAGTTCTGTGGATAACTAAAAATTTCTATTTAACTTCAATTGCTTGAAACAAAATTTCTGGTCCGGGAAAGTCTCTGGATTGCCTGTGGATGAAATCTGGACAATTTTCCCACAAAGCGTCATTTCACGGCTCGTCCCCAAAGTCTCGACAGCTTGCCCACATGCTTGTCTACAGCCTCATCCCTTGAGCACCTGCAACAGCACGTGCAGGTCATGGTTGAGTTCGCTGTCCTTGGCGCGCAGCGAATCGATCGTCTTCACCGCGTGGATCACCGTCGTGTGGTCGCGGCCGCCAAAGGCATCGCCGATTTCCGGGAAGCTGTGCGAGGTGACTTCGCGGCACAGCCACATCGCCACCTGGCGCGGCCGGGCAATCGCCCGCGTGCGCTTCTTCGAGAAGAATTCGGCGACCTTGATCTTGTAGTAGTCGGCGACGGTCTTCTGGATGTTGTCGATACCGACGTTGCGCACCGAACCGATCAGGTCCTTGAGCGCTTCCTTGGCCAGGTCGAGCGCGATCACCCGGCCGTGGAAGGACGAATAGGCGAGCACCTTCTTCAACGCGCCTTCGAGTTCGCGGACGTTCGAGCGCAGGTGCTTGGCGATGAAGAAGGCGACTTCGTCGTCGAGGCGGATGCCTTCGGCCTCGGCCTTCTTCTGCAGGATGGCGACGCGCATCTCCAGCTCGGGCGGCTCGATCTGCACCGTCAGGCCCCAGTCGAAGCGCGTCACCAGCCGGTCGTCGAGGCCGTTGATGTCCTTCGGGTAGGTGTCGCAGGTGATGATGATCTGCTTGCGCGCCTCGATCAGCGCGTTGAACAGGAAGAAGAACTCTTCCTGCGAACGGTTCTTGCCGTTGAAGAACTGGACGTCGTCGAGCAGCAGCACGTCGAGCGAGCGGTAGGTCCGCTTGAAGGTGTCGAAGGACTTCTGCTGGTAGGCGCGAACGACGTCGGAGTAATAATCCTCGGCGTGCACGTAGCGGACGACCTTGTCCGGGTTCTCGGCGACGATGTGGTTGCCGATGGCGTGGATCAGGTGGGTCTTGCCGAGGCCGGCGCCGCCGTAGATGAACAGCGGGTTGTAGGCACCGCCGGGATTGCCGGCGACCTGCAGGGCGGCGGCGCGGGCCAGGTCGTTGGCCTTGCCGACGACGAGGTTGTCGAAGGTGAAATTGGAAAAGAGCCGCGACTTGTCGTAGACCGAGGCCGTCTTGGCGCGCGGCTTGGCCGCGGCCGGTGCAGCCGCCGGCTTGCTCTCCGCCGCCGCCGGGCTGGCCGAAGGCGCTGCTGACTCGCTGCGGGCCGGTGCTGCCGGCTTGCCGCTGCCGATCACCAGGGCGATGCTGACCGGGGCCGCGAAGAAGGTCCTGCCGTAATCCTCGATCCGGCCCAGGTAGCGGTCGCGGACCCATTTGAGGATGAAGCCGTTCGGCGCAATCAGGCGAAGGCCGTCTTCAAGCGCCGTGTTTTCGCCTTCCAGGCGCAGTGGCTTGATCCAGGTGTTGAATTGCTGCGCGGGCAGTTCCTGTTCGAAGCGTTGCAAACAGGATTCCCAGAAACCGGTCATTGAAAGAAAAGCTCCACACCGCGCAGTCGATGTCATTGCTGGCGGATTTATTAGTTCTATGATTTGAAAACGGAATTTCAATGAAATCGGCGGCTTGATGGCCGCCGACCAAGGCGCAATTCTACCCCTCCATGAACAGGTTATCCACAGCTTCGGCAAATAATTCCGGTTGACACGGCCTGGGTAAACAAGGTGTAATCACGCGTTTTTCTCCGCTCACTCAAGGAATTACGACATGAAACGCACGTATCAACCGTCGGTCGTGCGCCGCAAGCGCACCCATGGCTTCCTGGTCCGTTCGCGCACCAAGGGCGGCCGTGCCGTCCTCGCTGCTCGCCGCGCCAAGGGCCGCAAGCGTCTGGCCGTTTAAACCGGACATCCGGCGAAGTGGATGTCAGCTTCGCCAGACGCTATCGCCTGACCAAAACGGATGAATTTTCATCCGTTTTTGGTTTTCGGAAGGCCATTCGCGGTACCTGGTTGATGCTTCATTACCAGCCGCGTCCCGAAGGCAGCACCGATGCCAGGCTCGGTCTGGTCGTCGGCAAGAAACTGCTCAAGCGGGCAGTCGACCGTAATCGGGTCAAGCGCATCGTCCGCGAGCTCTTCAGGTTGCGCCGCGAAGCGCTGCCGACCTGTGACCTGGTCGTCCGGCTGGCGGCCAAGCCGCGTCCGCTCGACGGCAAGGCGCTCGCCGCCGATTTTTCCGGCCTGCTCGACCGCCTGGCGCGACCCCGCATCAGGAAGGACAGTGCATGAAGCAGTTGCTGATTGCCCTGGTCCGCTTCTACCAATACGCCATCAGCCCGATGTTCGGGCGCCGTTGCCGCTATTTCCCGACCTGTTCCGAATATACGGTCGATGCGATACGCAAGTACGGCGCACTGAAAGGCGGCTGGATGGGATTAAAACGCATCGGACGCTGTCACCCCTGGCATCCGGGCGGGTATGATCCCGTTCCCTGAACACCAATCAACTTAGTAGGCAGCTCATGGATACTCGACGCCTGATACTGGTCATGATCTTCGCTTTCTCCAGCTTCATGCTGTGGGAAAACTGGCAGCAGTACAAGCACCCGAAACCGGTTGCCGAGGTGGCGGCGAATGCCGCGCCGGCCGCCGCCAACGGTAGCGCCCCGACGCCTTCGGTCGCCCTGCAGGCCGCCGCGCCGGTGGCTGGCGAAGCGCCGGCAGCAGCGGCTGCAGCAGCCGCCGAGACCTTCACCGTCGTCACCGATCTGGTCAAGGCGACGATCTCGACCCAGGGCGGCGACCTGGTCGGTCTCGAACTGCTCAACTACAAGGAAAACGACGACAAGGACCGCAATTTCGTCCTCTTCGACGGCAAGCACCAGTATTTCGCCCAGAGCGGCCTGATCGGCGAGGGCCTGCCGTCGCACCGCACGGTATTCCGCCGCATCGACGGTCCGCTGGAAATGGCGGCCGACGCCAGCGAGCTGAAGATCCGCCTCGAGGCTGACGGTCCGGAAGGCATCCGCGTTGCTCGCACGCTGACCTTCAAGCGCGGCAGCTACGCCATCGACGTCGCCTGGGAGATCGTCAACGGGTCGGCCAAGCCGCTGACGCCGCATGCCTATTTCCAGGTCCAGCGCGACGACGGCGAACCGGCCGGCAGCAACATGATGATGCACACCTTCACCGGCCCGGCCGTCTATACCGACGCCGAGAAGTACCAGAAGGTGAAGTTCGCCGACATCGCCGACAAGAGCGCCAAGTTCACCAAGACCGCCGACAATGGCTGGCTGGCGATGGTCCAGCACTACTTCGTCGCCGCCTGGGTGCCGCAGCAGGGCGTCCAGCGCGAGTACTACATGCGCAAGGTTGACGGCAGCAAGGTCTTCCAGACCGGCGTGATCGTGCCGGTGGCCGAAATCGGCCCGGGCACCAGCGCCGGTACGGCGGTGACGCTGTTCGCCGGTCCGCAGGAACAGGCCGCGCTCAAGCAGGTGGCGCCGGGTCTCGACCTGGTCGTCGATTACGGCTGGCTGACGCTGATCGCCGCACCGATCTTCTGGGCGCTGCAGTTCATCCACGGTCTGGTCGGCAACTGGGGCTGGGCCATCGTCGTCCTGACCATTGCCATCAAGCTCGCCTTCTTCCCGCTGTCGGCCGCTTCGTACAAGTCGATGGCCAAGATGCGCCTGGTCACGCCGCGCCTGGTCCAGCTCAAGGAACGCTACGCCGACGACCGCCAGCGTCTGAACCAGGAAATGATGAAGCTGTACCAGACCGAGAAGATCAACCCGCTCGGCGGCTGCCTGCCGATCCTGATCCAGATTCCGGTCTTCATCGCCCTTTACTGGGTGCTGCTCGGCGCCGTCGAAATGCGCGACGCGCCGTGGGTCGGCTGGATCACCGACCTGGCCTCGCCCGATCCCTGGTACATCCTGCCGGTGATCATGGTCGTCTCGATGATCATCCAGATGAAGCTCAACCCGACGCCGCCGGATCCGATCCAGGCCAAGGTGATGATGGCCATGCCCTTCGTCTTCGGCATCATGTTCTTCTGGTTCCCGGCCGGCCTGGTGCTCTACTGGGTGGTCAACAACATCCTCTCGATCGCCCAGCAGTGGCAGATCACGCGGATGATGGAAAGTGGCGGCAAGGCTGCCAACGATGCCAAAGCCTGAGGTGTGAAGAACGACACCATCGCCGCCATCGCCACGGCTCCCGGCCGTGGCGGGGTCGGCGTGATCCGGGTTTCGGGCAGCAATTTGCTGCCCTTTGCTTTTGCGCTGACCGGCAAGACGCCACAGCCGCGCTACGCGACCCTGGCCGATTTCCGCGCCGCCGACGGTTCGACGGTCGACACCGGTTTGCTGCTGTTTTTCCCCGGCCCGAATTCGTTCACCGGCGAGGACGTGCTTGAACTGCAGGGCCACGGCGGCCCGGTCGTCATGCAGTTGCTGCTGGCCCGCTGCCTCGATCTCGGCGCCCGCCTCGCCGAACCCGGCGAATTCAGTCGCCGCGCCTTCCTCAACGGCAAGATGGACCTGGCCCAGGCCGAGGCCGTCGCCGACCTGATCGACGCCGCCACCGCCAGCGCCGCCCGCTCGGCGGTACGTTCGCTGCAGGGCGAGTTCTCGCGCGCCATCGGCGAGCTCAACGAGGAACTGATCAACCTGCGCATGCTGGTCGAGGCGACCCTCGATTTCCCCGAGGAAGACATCGATTTCCTCAAGGCCGCCGACGCCTTCGGCCGGCTCGACCGGTTGCAGAAGAAACTGGCCGAGATCTTCGACCGCGCCGGCCAGGGCAAGCTGCAGCAATCCGGGCTGCACGTCGTCCTCGCCGGCCAGCCCAATGTCGGCAAGTCGTCGCTGTTGAACCGCCTGGCCGGCGACGAGCTGGCCATCGTCACGCCGATCGCCGGCACCACCCGCGATGCCCTGCGCTCGACCATCCAGATCGAGGGCATTCCGCTGCACATCATCGATACCGCCGGCCTGCGCGACACCGACGACGAAGTCGAGAAGATCGGCATTGCCCGCAGCTGGCAGGAAATCGAGAAGGCCGACGTGGTCCTGCTGCTGGTCGACGCAAATCAGGGGATTTCGACGGTCGACCGTAAAATTCTCGAAAAAATGCCGGCCCGGCTGCAGCGCATCACCGTCTACAACAAGATCGACCTCGCCGGCCGCGAGCCCGAACGCCATGACGAAACCGGCGGCGTTGCCATCTCGCTGTCGGCCAAGGCCAACCGTGGCGTCGACCTGCTGCGCAGCGAACTGCTACGCGTTGCCGGCTGGCACCAGGCCGAAGATGTCTTCATCGCCCGCGAACGCCACCTGCGGGCCCTGGCCAGCGCCCGCGACCATGTGGACAGCGCCCGCGCCGTGGTCAGCGGCGCCCTGCCCGCCCTCGAACTGTTCGCCGAGGAACTGCGCCTGGCCCAGCAGGCGCTCGGCGAAATCACCGGCGAATTCACCGCCGACGACCTGCTCGGCGTCATCTTCAGTCGTTTCTGCATCGGCAAGTGAGGCCTTTTCCGGCCTGTGGATAAGCTTGTGGGAAAGTTGTTTGCCCGGTGTACACAAATGGCATGCTTTCCGACAAGGCGTAAACCGTCCCCAAACCACCAACAGCCTGCGCAGGTACTTGCCCATAGCTGAATTTACAGGTCAAGCTACTGTTTTTTATCGATTAATCGATCTTATCCACAGAGTTGTTGACGAGGTAGTAAACATAGTCGTTTTGTTTACAGACTTTTATAAAACCTCTGTGTGCAACTCGCCCCGGGCTCAAGGCTGCTCGCCGGAAATTCGCCGCAGGCGACGGTCGACCATGGACAGTCCGGCGCTGTCGCCGATTTTCTCAAGCCGTTGGCGCTCGACCAGCAGCCAGGCGAGTAAGGGCCGTCGCCAGCCCTGCCCGGCTGCGCTTTCGATGGCCAGCGCGATGCCGGCCGGCGACAGGCGACCGTCGCGCCACAGCAGCGCTGCCGCCAGCAGGCGCGAGAGTGGATCGGCGATGGCTTCGAGGCGGGCCGGATCGCGCCAGGCCAGCTGCTGCATTTTTGGCAAAAGATCGACGTCGACCGTGACATTGCCGGCCAGATAGGCCGCGTAGGCGTTTTCGGCGGCGGCAGCGTCGGCCGCCAGTGGCAGGAAGCCGGGACAATCGCCGCTTTCCAGGCTGGCCACCCGGGCCGCGCAGGCGTGCAGTTCGATGCGCGCCATCTGCGTCGCGTCGCCGGTACGCGCCACTTCGTTGCGGGCGATGGCCAGCTGGCCGGCGGCGAGCCGGTCGCGGCCTTCGAGGTGGTAACGGACGTGGTTGCCGATCGCCGCGTCGGCCGTGAGCAGCCAGTCGGGTACCGCCGGCCGCTCGGCGCAGCCGCTCAGGCCGGCGATGGCAAGGGCGGCGAGCAGGCGCTTCATGGCAGCTTGAGCTCGCGTTCGCGGGCGAAGGGCCATTTGCGGTTGAGTTCGTCGACCATCCCGGAAACCTTGCGCAGATTGAGGTCGACCTCGGCGCGCAGGGCGTCGAGATCCTCGCTGGCGGCGCGGGCGTTGCCTGTGATCGCCTTGACATCGACCAGGGCGGCATCGAGCTTGTTCAGGCTGGCCCGCGCATCGACCAGCAGCGCCCGGCTTTCCTCGAGCGCAGCGAGCACCCGGGCGACGTCGCGTTCGTTGCCGAGCAGCGCCCCGAGCGCGCCGTGACGGCCGTTGAGCGTCGCGCTGAACTGCTGCAGGTTGGCCAGCGTCGCGCTCAGCGCCGATTCCTCGGCGGTCAGCCGGGCGACGTTGTCGATCAGCTTGTGCATCGTTGCCACCAGTTCCGAGACGCCGGATGCGGCATCGCCGATCAGCACGTCGCGGCGGGCGCCATCCTCGAGCTGCGGATCGTCGAGCACGCCGCTGTAGGCACGCAGCCTGGCGCCGCCAACGACGCCGCGTTCGAGAGTGAATACCGAGGAGCTGCGCAGCCAGCGCGCGTCGCGCAGCGGCACGTCGATGTGGATATGAGCCTTGCCGTCGTCGCCGAGTTCGATGCGGGTGACCCGGCCGATCGGAAAACCGGAAAAGCTGAGGTCGTTGCCGACGGCGACACCTTCGGCATTTTCCGCCACCAGCAGGAGATGCTGGTTGTCGTCGAAGACGCCGCGCGCCTGCATCACATAGCCGACGAAGGCGAGCACCAGCAGCAGGGTGAGCAGCAGCAGGCCGGCGGCCTTGGCTTCGGCGTGGGGAATCTCGGGATTGGCAGACGGCTCGGTCATCGCGTTCAGAAACCTCGCAAGACCAGGAAGCTACCCTCGATCAGGACCAGGATCAACAGCAGGCGGACCATCACCCGCATTTCGCGCAGGCCGGCGTCGCCCTTGCGCGGGTCGAGAATGACGGTGGTCGGCGCGATGCCGACGGCGATACCGAACAGGGCCAGCTTGGCGGCCAGGGCGACGGCCAGCAGCGGATCGAAGACCTGGCCGATCAGGCGCGCGTAGCCGGCCAGCGCCCAGGGGCTGAAACCATGGACCACCAGATAGGCGACGACCAGTGAAAGCAGACCGCCGATCACCGCCAGCACGCCGACGGCGATTCCGTTGCCGACCGCGAACGGCAGCGCGTCGCGCAAGCTCGCCCGGGGCCGGCCCGGCGCCGCCGACAACTGCTGCATGGCCATCGGCAGCGCCCGCGCGGCAACGGCCAGGGTCGCCGCCAGCGGCAGCAGTTCGACGACGAAGACGCGCAGGATCGCTTCCAGCGCCAGGTGCGAGAGGCCGTAACCAGCAGCAGTGACGGTGACGATGCGGGTCAGCACGGCGCTGATCAGGATGCTGGTCAGCAGGTAGCCAGGCAAGGGTTGCCAGGCGGCCGCGCAGAGGATGCGCGAGGTGTGGCGGCGGGTGGCCCGGTCATGCACCAAAGGCGACAGGCCGGCGACGATCAGCAGCGCGGCGAAACGCAGGTAGCGGTAAAGGTCGGCCAGCCAGCCGCCGAGTCCGTTCCGGCGGATCGCCGGGAGCAGGTGCGCGAGCGGCTGGCCCAAGGCGCTGGCCCTCAGTCGCGCTCGGCTTCCAGCCGCTTGCGGCGGATGATTGCGTCGGCGATCTCGCGGCTGATCGTGTCGGCATCGGGCAGCTTGTTCGGGCGGAAGACGATCAGCGGAATCCCCAGGCTCTGCAGCGCAACGCGCTTGACCTCCTCGGCGTTGTCGATTTCCTGGCCGCTGGTCGGCCAGGCCAGTTCGATCGCGGCAACGATCGAGAAATCATGGTCGCAGATGACGAAATCGACGCCGCGCCCGGCCATCCGGCTCAGCCGCTGGGCTTCCTGGCGACCGCGGGCGAGCGCCAGCTGGGCGACGCCGACCTGGACGAAAACCTGCATGTTGGGCATGGCTTCGCACAGGCGGTGGTAAAGTTCCTGCTCGCTGTCGTTGAGCAACCGGTACTGCTTGCGTCTGGCCGGTTCGACGAAACGCGTCTGCGGGTCCATTTCCGGGCGGGCCGGGCGCGGTTCGCGATGGCTGCCGGCGTATTGCCGTTGCGGCATCGTCTCGGCCGGTACCGACCGGCTGCTGCGGCGGAAAATGAAGAACAGAACACCGGCAACGGCGCCGGCAGTAAGCACGATACTCAGAGTCACATTGTCCATACAGCCTATTTCCCCCGTCCTGAACGGCCATTATAACGACATGATCATTACCCCAGACGCCGGCGGACGAACCGCTGGTCAGCCCTGAACGACCGATGGAACTCCTCGATCCCCTGCTCGGCGGCCTGATGCTCGCCGCCTTCGTCGCCGGTCTGGTCGACGCCGTTGTCGGCGGCGGCGGCCTGGTCCAGATTCCGGCATTGTTCGCGGCGCAGCCGGGCGTTGCCCCGGCGACGCTGTTCGGCACCAACAAGTTTGCCAGCGTCTTCGGTACCGCCAACGCTGCCTGGCGCTTCGCGCGCCGGGTCGAGATGCCGTGGCGGACGATCCTGCCGGCGGCGCTTGCCGCCTTCGCGCTGTCCTATGCCGGTGCGGCGGCGGTGGCGTGGCTGCCGAAGGACGCGGTGCGCCCGCTGATCCTCGTCCTGCTGGTTTTTTCCGCGGTCTACACGCTGCTCAAGAAGGATTTCGGCCAGGCTCACCGGCCGGCTCACAGCGGCCGCCGCGAACTCGCCTATGCGATCCTGCTCGGTGGCGTGATCGGTTTCTACGACGGTTTCTTCGGCCCGGGGACCGGCAGCTTCCTGATCTTCCTGTTCATCCGCTTCTTCGGATTCGATTTCCTGCACGCCTCGGCCGGGGCCAAGGTGGTCAATGTCGCCACCAACCTCGCCGCCCTCGCCTTCTTCCTGCCTGCCGGTCACGTCATCGCGCTGCTCGCCGCCGGCATGGCGGTGGCCAACGTCGCCGGCTCGGCGACCGGCACCTGGCTGGCGCTGAAGCACGGCAGCGGTTTCATCCGCGTCGTCTTCCTGATCGTCGTCGGCACGCTGATCGTCAAGTTCGCCTGGGATACCTTCGCCTAGCCGATCACCAGCAATCCGTCGCGACGCCGGACCGGCATGGCAAAGTCGAAGCGGTCGGCGTCGGCGCACAGCTCGAGGTCGGCACCCGGCAGGTTCGGCCAGCCGGGCTGGCCGAAGCGCCGCCCGAAGTCGGATTCGCGGACGCGCCGGGCATAGTCGGCGGGATCCGGCGTCCGTCCGCAGAGCAGCGCTTCGATGTAGTCGGCGCAGGCGATGTCCTCGTCGCCGTCGCGATCGACCCATTCGCCGGTGATCACGAAGCAGACCTCGTCGGCGCCGTCGGCGAGGATGGCCGCGGCGGTGGCCCGGGCGCAGACCAGGCTGGCCGCATACAAGCGGCGGGCGTCGCCGAAGCGCTGCAGTCCGCGCACCCCGGCGGCCGTGCTGAGTACTACCGGACGCCCGGCCAGATCGGCGGCGAGCAGGCTGGCCGGCGAATTGCCGAAATCGAAGCCGGTCACCGGGTCGCCGCCGCCGACTGCGCCGATGCTCAGTGCGCCGTCGAGGCGGGCGGCCAGCGCGGCTGCCGCGGCAACCGCTTCGACCGCGTGGATCGCCGCGGCACCGCGATCGAGGGCGACGGCGGCGGTGGTGAACGAGCGCAGCACGTCGATGACGACGACGCTGTCGCGGTTCTTCGGCGGGTTTTGCAGGCGGTTCAGGAAGATCCGGGAAAACTTCATGGCGTGTCCATCGCTCGTTCTGCCGACACGGCCATTCTAGCGGTTCAGCGCGGCCGGGTTTCGATGTCGGCGATCACCTGGGCGCCGAGCAGCAGCAGGATCGCCGCCAGCTCGAGGCAGAACAGCAGGACGACGGTACCGGCCAGCGAGCCGTACACGACGCCGATGCGCGAAATCGTGCCGAAGTACCAGATCAGCCCGTGGCGCATCGCTTCCCACAGCAGTGCGCCGGCCAGGCCGCCCGACAGGGCATGCGCTAGCCGGGTGCGGCCGAGGGGAACGATCAGGTAGAAGGCGGCCAGGACCAGGGTCACCAGCGCGATGCCGAAGACCGGGAAGAGGAAGCCGGCGAGTCCGGTCAGCGCCAGGCGGTGACCGAACAGCTCGAGGTTTTCGCGGGCCAGGGCCTGCAGCGCGGCGCTGCCCAGGGTCAGCAGCAGCAGTGCCAGGGCGAGCACGAAGACCAGGCTGTAGGGAAGCAGCGCCGAGACCAGGAAGTGGCGCTTACGGCCACCGCCGCGATGGGCGAAGATCACCGCCATCGCCTTTTCCAGGACCGAGAAGGCTTGCGTGCTGAAGAACAGCAGCGTGCCGAGCATCGCCAGGCCGATGCCGTCGCGGTGCTCGAGAAAGGATGCGACGTCGGCGACGACGAAGGCGGCAGTGTTCGGCAGCAGCCAGTCGAGATAGCCGGCGATGCTGTCCACCAGTACCGTCTGCTCGATCAGGTGCGAGAGGCCGACGATCGAGAGGATCAGCAGCGGCAGCAGCGAGAGCAGCGCGTAATAGGCGATCGCACCGGCGAGCAGGAATCCCTGGTTGGCGAGAAAGCTCGCCCCGATCCGCCACAGGTCACGGCCGAGCGCGGTCATCGTTCAGCCGCCGCTGCGCCGCAGACAGCTGCGATAACGTCCTTCGACGCGCTTGGCGAACCATTCGGTGGTCAGCCGCCGGGTGATCTTCGGGCTTTTCAGCGCGATCTGCGGCATCGCCTGGCGAGCCAGCGGCTTGCCGGCCGCCGCGTCGGCCAGGGCGAAGACCTTTTCGTAGAGGGGACTGCGCGAAAACGCCTCGGATTTCTCGAGGAGCAGGTCGCGGCGGATTTGCGGGCGGCTCATGTCGAGTTGCCCGGCAATCTCGAGCAGGGCCGCCTCGACCTCGCTCTGGCCGCCGCTCGGCGCGCCGTCCTCGTAGCGCAGCAGGTCGCCGTCGGCGGCCAGCGAACGCCCGGCAAGGCGGCCCAGGGCTTGCTGGAAGGCGGCGTTGCGGCTGCTGTAGCGGCCGGCGTTGAAGTCGGCGAAGCGATAGACGATGCGGTCGTAGGGCACCGGGTAGTCGAGCAGGATGGCGGCGCCGAAATAGACGCCGCCGCGGCGCGAGAAGACTTCGTCGCGGATCTTGCGCTCGATCTTGTAGGGATAGCCGCGGGTTGCCGCGTGCTGCTCGGCGAAGGCGATGCTGACCTGCATCGGGCCGCCGGTGCGGATCGGGTTGAAGCCGCCGAACAGGGTCTTGCCGAATGGCAGTTCGCCGATCATGTCCTCGAACAGCGTGTTGACCTGGCTCTCGGTCCTGAGCGCGGCGATCCGTTGTTCGTAGCTGCGTCCGTCCGGCGAGGTCTTGCTCAGCGCGGCATCGACGACGACGCCGGGAATCCGGTAGCGGGCCTCGCGTTCGGCCAGTTCGCGGCGGACGATGCGGGCCAGGCCGGGCACCGACGGATCGGCCTGGAAACTCGATTCCTGCTCGATCACGGCGATCACCGCGCAGTAGGTCTGGGTGGCGTGCGGCACGCCGAGGTGATCGAGCGCCGCATGAAGGTCGCCGGCCCAGCCGTCGCGGTCCCTGGCGTAGGAGGGAATCAGGCGGACGATGCGGCGCTGTGCTTCCTCGCGGCTCAGCGGCGCCGGCCAGGCGGTGGCGGTCTTGCCGTCGGCGCGGCGGGCCATGTCGGTGGGCAGGGCCGCGCCTTCCTGTTCGCTCTCGAACAGCGAGCAGCCGCCGACGGCGGCCAGCAGCAGGAGCAGCGGCCAGCGACGCATGCCGGTCAGCCGGAGACGCGGTTCAGGCTGGCGAGGAATTTCGTGGCTTCCTGGAAGCCGACCACGCGGACGCCGCGGATTTCCTCGCCGGCCGGGTTGAAGAAGATGATCCCGGGCGGTCCGTAGAGGCCGAAGCGGGCGAGCAGCGCCTTGTCGTCGTCGCTGTTGGCGGTGACGTCGGCCTTGAGCAGGACGAAGCCCGACATCCGGGCGCGCACCGCCGGGTCGGTGAAGGTGAATTTCTCCATCTCCTTGCACGAGACGCACCAGTCGGCATAGAAATCGAGCATCACCGGCCGGTCGACCGTGGCCAGCCGGGCCTCGAGTTCGGCCACCGAGCGCACCGTCTCGAACGGCAGCTTCTGCGTTTCGGCGGCAAGCGCGCCGCCGCGCAGGCCGGCCAGCGGCTGCAGCGGGTCGCGGTTGCCGGCCAGGGCGCCGATCAGCAGCGCCGCGCCGGTGAGCAGCATGACGATGCCGATGCCTTTCCAGAAGCGCTGCCAGTTCTTCGCATGCGGCGGCAGCGGGTCGAGCGCGTGCAGGTAGATCGCCGGCACGATCAGCAGCAGCGCCCAGCCGAGCATCGCGGCGACCGCCGGGATCACCGGCGACAGCAGCCACAGCGCGGTGGCCAGCAGGAGCACGCCGAAAGCCTTCTTGACGCCTTCCATCCACGGGCCGGTGCGTGGCAGCAGCGAGCCGCCGGCGACGCCGACGACGATCAGCGGCGCGCCCATGCCGAGCGCCATGACGAACAGCGCCAGGCCGCCGAAGACGGCGTCGCCGGTCTGGCCGATGTAGAGCAGCGCCCCGGCCAGCGGTGCGGCGACGCAGGGGCCGACGATCAGCGCCGACAGCGCGCCCATCAGGAAGACGCCGATGCCGCGGCCGCCCCGGAGGTGGCCGGATTCTTCCGAGAGCTTGCTCTGCAGCGCGGTCGGCAGCTGCAGTTCGTAGAAGCCGAACATCGACAGCGAGAGGATGACGAAGACCAGCGCGAAGCTGCCGAGGACCCAGACGTTCTGCAGCGCGGCGGCGAGCAGCGTGCCGGTCAGCCCGGCGGCGACGCCGGCGGCGGCGTAGGTGATGGCCATGCCGAGGACGTAGGCGAGACTGAGCGCCAGTGCCCTGCCCCGCGTCGCCTGGTGACCCTGGCCGGCGATGATGCCGGAGAGGATGGGAATCATCGGGAAGACGCAGGGCGTCAGCGAGAGGCCGAGGCCGGCGACGAAGAACACTGCCAGCCCGGCCCAGAAGCCGGCGTTGCGCAGCAGCTCGGCGATTTTTCCGCTTTCGTCGCCGTCGACCGTCAGATTGCCGGTCATCGGCGGTGCCGCCGGCGTGCTCGCGGGATCGGGCAGGTTCAGCGTCACCGTCTGCGTCTGCGGCGGGTAGCAGACGCCGGCGTCGGCGCAGCCCTGCGAGACGAGGTCGAGGCTGAGCGCGAGCTGGCCGGAGCTGCTGCGCTCGACCGGGACGCGGAAGACGACTTCCTTGTAGAAGACCTCGACGCGGCCGAAGGTGTCGTCGTCCTTCTCCTTGCCCGCCGGCAGCTGCAGCGGCCCGACCTGGAGCAGCGGGTCGGCCGGATGGACGCGGAACTTGTCCTTGTACAGGTAGTAGCCCTTGGCGATCTCGTAGCGGACTTCGACGGTCTGGCCGTCGAGGGCGCGGGCGGTCGGCTTGAAGGCGACCAGCGGGTCGAGGAATTCCTGGGCGTGAACCAGGGAACTCAGGAAGGCGAGGAGGAGGAAAAGGTGGCGCATGATCATTCGGACGTTTCTGCGGCGAGCCAGTTCAGGTAGGCCGGCAGGCCGTCGGTGATGGGCAGGGCGACGATCTCGGGGAGGTCGTAGGGATGCAGCGCGACGATGCGTTGCTCGAGCGCCGGGTAGTGTGTCGCGGTCGACTTGATCAACAGCGGGATTTCCGACGCCGACTCGACGGCGCCCTGCCAGCGGTAGATCGACTGCACCCGCGGCAGCAGGTTGACGCAGGCGGCCAGCCTTTCCTCGACCAGGGCCAGCGCGATGGCGTTGGCGCTGGCTTCGTCGGGGCAGTTGGTCAGGATCAGCAGCGGCGACATCGGGGTCTCCCTTACTTGAGCAGCCGGCGCCGGGTCAGGCGCAGGGCGATGGCGAAGGCTACGGCGCTGGTCGCCAGCAAGGCCATGATGTGGATCAGGGCGTCGGCCGGCCAGTGGCCGGCGAGCAGCGGCCGGATCAGCGCCACGCCCTGGGCCAGCGGCAGCCAGCCGCCGATCGCGGCGAGCCAGCCGGGCAACTGGTCGGTCGGGAAGAAGACGCCGGAAATCAGCGTCATCGGCGTGATCAGCAGCGTGAAGTAGTACATGAAGAAGTCGTAGGACGGCGCCAGCGCGTTCCAGATCAGCCCGAGCGCGGCGAAGGCCAGGCCGGTGAGGACGATGGCCGGCAGGATGAGCAGCGCCAGCGGGCCGTTGGTCAGGCCCATCGCGGTGACGACGACGAGGATCGCGCAGCCGGAGAAGAAGGACTTGGTCGTCGCCCACAAGAGTTCGCCGGCGACGACGTCGGTCAGGCCGAGCGGGGTGTTGAGGATGGCGTCCCAGGTTTTCTGGACATGCATGCGCGAGAACGACGAGTACAGCGCCTCGAAGGTTGCCGCGTTCATCGTCGAGGCGCAGATGGTGCCGGCGGCGAGGAAGGCGATGTACGGCTGGCCGCCGATTTCCGGAAGCATCGCGCCGAGGCCGTAGCCGAGGCCGAGCATGTAGATCAGCGGATCGGCCAGGTTGCCGAGGATGGACGGCAGCGCCAGCTTCTTCCAGACGAGGAAGTTGCGCTGCCAGACGGGGAAGAAGCCGGGGCGGTTCATCAGTCGCGTAACTCCCGGCCGGTCAGCTTGATGAACACGTCCTCGAGGTTGGAGGCGCGATGCAGGTAGCGCAGGCCGTCGGCGCCGGCGAGCGCGGCCAGCAGCGGCTGTGGCTCGCGGCAGTAGAAGAAGGCGGTGTCGCCGCTGAGCTCGACGCGCGCGGCGAGGTGGCGGTGGTTTTCGGTGAATTCGGGCAGTCGACCGCTAGATTCGTCGAAGACCTCGATCACCTGCGCTTCGATGTGCGTGGCGATCAGTTCGCGCGGGCTGCCTTCGGCGATCTTGCGCCCGTGGTCGATGACGATCAGCCGGTCGCACAGGCGCTCGGCCTCGTCCATGAAATGGGTGGTCAGGATCAGCGTCTTGCCCGCCGCCTTCAGCTGCTTCAGGCGTTCCCAGATCAGGTGGCGGGCCTGCGGGTCGAGGCCGGTGGTCGGCTCGTCGAGGAAGACGATGTCGGGGTCGGCGACCAGCGCGCGGGCCAGCGTCAGGCGCCGCTTCATGCCGCCCGACAGGGTGGCGATCCGGGCCTCGGCCTTGTTCGCCAGGCTGGCGAAATCGAGCAGCGCCGGAATGCGCCGGCGCACGTCGGCGTCCTTGAGGCCGAAATAGCGGCCGAAGACGAGCAGGTTCTCGGCGCAGCTGAAATCCGGGTCGAGGTTGTCGAACTGCGGCACGACGCCGACCTTGGCGCGCGCCACCTGCGCTTCGGCGGGAATCGGCCGGCCGGCCAGGCGGATCTCGCCGGCGTCGGGTGCGGTCAGGCCGAGGCAGAGGCGCAGCGTCGTCGTCTTGCCGGCGCCGTTCGGCCCGAGCAGGCCGAAACAGGTGCCCGGTTCGACGGCGAACGACAGCCCGGCGACGACCTCGTTGCCGGCGTAATTTTTGCGCAGCCCGGCAACATCCAGTGCCATGGGCCCGGAAGCCTGGACTAGTGCCGCCATGCGCGGGTGATGATGTCGCGGATCAGGTGCAGGCGCCGATGGAAGAAGTGATCGGCACCGGGGACGACGACCACCGGCAGGTCGTTCGGTTGGGCCCAGGCGAAGACGTTGGCCAGCGGCACCGTCTCGTCGGCCGAGCCATGGATGACGATGCTGTCGTGCGGTACGGCTTCGGTGTCGTACTGGCGCGTGCCTTCGACGAAGCCGGCGGCGGTACCGACCAGGACCAGGCGCTGGGCCGGATGCCCGGCTTCCGCCAGGCGTCTGGCGACGCGCGTCTGGCAGTAGGCGCCGAACGAGAAGCCGGCCAGCGCGACCGGGATGTCGCCGCAGCGCAGCTTGGCGTCGTGGAGCACGGCGAGCAGGTCGTCGGTCTCGCCCCTGCCCTCGTCGTGCACGCCTTCAGTACCGCCGACGCCGCGGAAGTTCGGGCGGAAGGCAGCGTAGCCGAGGCTGACGAAGGTGCGCGCCAGGGTGTAGGCGACCTTGTTGGTGTTGGCGCCGCCGCCGAGCGGATGCGGATGGGCGATCAGGGCGATGCCGCGCGGTGCGTCCGGACGCTCCATGATGACTTCGATGTTGCCGGCCGGGCCGGCGACGTTGATCTTTTCCTCGGGGGCTTTCATAGCTTCAGGCGTTCGACGACGCGTCCGTTGATCAGGTGTTCCTGGATGATTTCCTCGACGTCCTCGTTATCGACGAAGCCGTACCAGGTCTCTTCGGGATAGACGACCATCACCGGGCCCTGGTCGCAACGCCCGAGGCAGCCGGCCTTGTTGATGCGGACGGCGCCGGGACCGTTTTTCTTGAGCGCGCCGATGCGGTCCTTGGCATAGGCGAAGGCGTTGCCGCCGCCGACATTGTTGCAGCAGGACTCGCCGTTTTCGCGCTGGTTGGTGCAGATGAATACGTGGTGCTGGAAATAGCTCATTTTTTCTCTCCGGTGGGGACGGCCATTATAGGCGGCGTCGTTTCACGTGGAACGGCCCGCGCCGCCGCGCAGCGTCAGCAGCAGGAAAGGCAGCGCCAGGAAGGGCCAGAGGCTGGCGACCAGGCGGGTTAGACCGTTGAAATTGAGAAAGTGCCCCTGGCGCCAGGCGGCCAGCGCCGCTTCCGAGTAAGGATTGGGCGGCGCCAGGTTGACCAGCACGGTGCCGGCGAACAGCGTCAGTGCGGCCAGCGCCAGCGCTGCCCGGGCCGGCAGCCAGAGGGCGACGAGCAGGATCGCGGCGGCCACCTGCAGCCCCTGGCGGGCGCCCGGCGTCCACCAGGCCATCGCTTCGCCGGGCCCGATCAGCACGGCGGTGCCGAGCATGCGCACGGCCAGGCCGAGAAGCAGGAAGAGCGGGACCGCGAGGCAGGCGATCCAGCGTCGGGCCGCCAGGTAGCCGAGGATCAGGCCGACGCCGACGGCGTTGCAGGCGGTGATGCCGGCCTCGATCAGCGTGTAGTGCTCGCTCGAGAACGGCAGCGCCGGGGTCAGGCCGAACAGCTGGCGCAGGTCGCCGGCGCCGAAGAGCAGGGTTTCCGGTGACAGCGGCACGATCATCCACAGACCGAGCAGCGTCAATCCCAGTTCGCCATGGGGGACTGGCGCCAGCAGCCGGTGCGCGGTGCTTTCCAGGCGGGCGAAGATGCGCGGCCCGACCAGATGCGCCCACAGCGCGCCGAGCAGGCCGCCGGCACTGTTGCAGGCCAGGTCGAGGTTCGACGGGACGCGGCTGGGCAGCCAGTTCTGCAGCGTTTCGAGGCCGAAGCTGAGGCCGGCGGCGAGCAGCGTGGCGACGATCGCGGCACTGTAGCGCCCGGGCAGACGGTGCAGGCCGAGGGTCAAAAACAGGCCGAGCGGCAGGTAGACCGCAACATTGGCGACTAGGTCGAACAGCGTCCAGTAACGCGGCCATGCGCCTTCGATGAAGGCCCATGGCGAAACGCCGGTATCGCGCCAGCCGGCGAAGGGATGCAGGCTTGCGTAAACGATCAGCCCGCACCAGGCGAGTGCCAGGTAGCGGGCGAGGACGACGGAGCGCTTGCCGTGTTGTGACATCCCCCGATTTTAGGCCGAAAGCGCGGCCCGGTCAGCCTTGGCGTGGCTCAGTGGTGATGCGGGTGCTGGCCGGTATGGTGGGTTTCGGCAGCGGCGCGGTGGTGCAGCGAGGCGTGGATGTCGCCCTGCGGCCGGCTGTGGCCGACCCACTGCGGCAGCAGCGAACCGGCGATCATGCCGAGGATGCTGACGCCGAGGCCGATCAGTTGCGGCGGTACCAGGCTGTCGTCGCCAACCAGGATCTCGACCAGCAGCCAGGCGGCGATGCCGCCGATATTCGCGGCCAGCGCGCCCTGGGTCGTCGCGCGTGCCCAGAAGGCGCCGAAGAACAGCGGCACGAAGGCGCCGGCCAGGGTCACCTTGTAGGCGTTCTCGACCATGTGGAAGATGCTCGATTCGGAGTTCAGCGCGAAGGCGAGCACGCCGCCGGTGAAGCAGACGATGGTGACGCGCATCACGCGCAGGAACTCGCGGTCGCCCATGCCCGGGAAGAAGGCACGGACGATGTTCTCGGCGAAGGCGACCGACGGGGCCAGCAGCGTTGCCGACGAGCAGCTCATGATCGCCGCCAGCACCGAGCCGAAGAAGATCGCCTGGGCGAACACCGGTGTCTGCTCGAGGACCAGCGTCGGCAGCACCAGCTGGGTGTCCTGGGCCATCAGCGCGTTGTATTGCTCGGGGTTGATCAGCGTCGCCGAGTAGGCGATGAACATCGGCACGAAGGTGAAGCAGAAGTAGATGGTTGCGCCGATGATCGACCCCCACAGCGCGATCGTCGCGGTACGGGCCGAGGTGATGCGCTGGAAGACGTCCTGCTGCGGGATCGAACCGAGCATCATGGTCATGCCGGCGCCGAGGAAGGCGATCCATTGCCAGGGATCCGGCTCGGGGAAGAAATCGAGCTTGCCGGCTGCCGCGGCGTGTTCGATGACCGGCATGACGCCGCCGGTCTGGCCGGAAATCAGCCAGGCGATGAAGAGCATGCCGCCGATGATCACGCCCATCTGGACGAAATCGAGGATGGCCACCGAGAGCATGCCGCCGAGCGTGGTGTAGGTGAGCACGACCAGCGCGCCGAGGATCATCCCGGCCTCCTGGCTCAGGGCGCCGTCGGTGACGACGTTGAAGATCAGGCCGAGTGCCTTGATCTGGGCGGCGACCCAGCCGAGGTAGGCGAGCACGATGCAGATCGTTGCCAGGACTTCGACCGTGCGGTTGTAGCGCAGGCGGAAGTAGTCGCCCAGCGTCAGCACGTTGAGCTTGTACAGTTTGCGGGAGAAGAAGATGCCGCCGATGATCAGGCACAGCGAGGCCCCGAAGGGGTCGGCGACGACGCCGCGCAGGCCTTCGGTGACGAAGGTCGAGGAGACGCCGAAGATTGCCTCGGCACCGAACCAGGTGGCGAAGACGGTTGCGGTGACCACCGGTAGCGGCAGGTGGCGGCCGGCGACGGCGAAATCCTTGGTGGTATGGACGCGGGTCGCGGCCAGCAGGCCGATGCCGATCGAAATGACGAGATAGATGACGACGAACCAGATCAGCATGGCGTGGGGTCGACTACGGCAAGGGGTTGAAAACGCGGGCGATTATAAGGTTATTGCAGGATTTTCGAGGGGAAAAAACGGCGCCGGACGGTGAAAAGTCACTGGCTTGCCGTCGACCGGATGGACGAAGGCAATTTCTGCCGCATGCAGCAGCAGCCGCTCGGCCCGTGCGGCGGCCGGACCGGCGTAGAGTTCGTCGCCGAGGATCGGGTGGCCGAGCGCCGCCAGATGCACCCGCAACTGGTGCGAGCGGCCGGTGACCGGCTCCAGTTCGACCCGGCTCAGCCCGGCCGCCGGGTCACGCGCAAGCACCCGGAAGCGCGTCAGCGAGGGCTTGCCCAGTTCCTGGCTGACCATCTGGCGCGGCCGGTTCGGCCAGTCGCAGATGAGCGGCAGGTCGATCTCGCCGGAATCCGGCCCGACCAGGCCGTCGACCGTGGCCAGGTAGTGCTTGTGCACGGCGCGCTCGCGGAACAGCTTGTACATCGCCTTCTGCATCGCTTCGCCACGGGCGACGACGAGCAGTCCCGAGGTCGACATGTCGAGCCGGTGGGCGATCATCGCTTCCGGCCAGTCGCGTTGCAGCCGGGTGATCACGCAGTCCTGCTTGTCCTCGCCGCGGCCGGGTACCGAGAGCAGCCCGGAGGGCTTGTCCACGACGATCAGGCCGGCATCGACATGGACGATCGACAGGCCTTCGGCGGGCGGCTGATAGACGCTCATTCAGTGCTGTGCCGGCCGCGTGCAACGGGCATCGAGGTAAGGGCCGGCACTGTGGCGCCAGCCGTCACCGGGCGGTGTCTGCATGCAGATGCGGGCGCCGTCGACCTTGCTCGTCCACCGGTGCCAGTAAGCCGGCCGCGCGCCGGCCGCAGCGCTCAGCGCGGCGAGCAGGAGGAACGGCAGGAGGTGGCGTTTGCACTTTCGCATCAGTCGAGTTACTGTATGGTTGTACAGTATCCGGTGGCTGGAAAAAACCGGGGCGCAAAGAATACACCGCACCCGGCGCAGGCTTCCATAAAATCCGTAATTGCCATTGGCATTTTTCCCCGGTGGCGAGTCTGGTATCCAGCCAGCAATTTCTGTTCCATCCCTGGCCCCTGTGCCATAATCCGCTCAACGTTTCGAGGTAAGAACATGGACGACAACAAGGCAAAGGCGCTCGCCGCAGCGCTGCAACAGATCGAAAAGCAGTTCGGCAAGGGCTCCATCATGAAGATGGGCGAAGCCGAGATCGACGAAGGCATCCAGGTCGTGTCGACCGGCTCGCTCGGTCTCGACCTGGCACTCGGCGTCGGCGGCCTGCCGCGCGGCCGTGTCGTCGAAATCTACGGGCCGGAGTCTTCGGGCAAGACCACGCTGTGTCTGCAGGTCGTCGCCGAGATGCAGAAGATGGGTGGTACCGCCGCCTTCATCGATGCCGAGCATGCCCTTGATCCGCAATATGCCCAGAAGCTCGGGGTCGACGTCGGCGAACTGCTGATTTCCCAGCCCGATACCGGCGAACAGGCGCTCGAGATCGCCGACATGCTGGTCCGCTCCGGTTCGGTCGACATCATCGTCGTCGACTCGGTTGCCGCCCTCACCCCGCGTGCCGAAATCGAGGGCGAGATGGGCGACCAGATGGTCGGCCTGCACGCCCGCCTGATGTCGCAGGCACTGCGCAAGCTGACCGCGAACATCAAGAAGACCAACACCCTGGTCATCTTCATCAACCAGATCCGGATGAAGATCGGGGTCATGTTCGGCTCGCCGGAAACCACCACCGGTGGCAACGCCCTCAAGTTCTACGCCTCGGTGCGCATGGACATCCGCCGCATCGGCGGGATCAAGAAGGGCGACGAGGTGATCGGCAACGAAACCCGCGTCAAGGTGGTCAAGAACAAGGTCTCGCCGCCTTTCCGCGAGGCCATCTTCGACATCCTCTACGGCGAGGGCATTTCCCGCGAAGGCGAGATCGTCGAAATGGGCGTCGCCCACAAGCTGATCGACAAGTCCGGCGCTTGGTATTCGTACAAGGGCGAGAAGATCGGTCAGGGCAAGGACAACGCCCGCGAGTTCCTCAAGTCGCACCCGGAAATCGCCCAGGAAGTCGAAGCGAAGATCCGCGAAGCGGCCAGCACCACCGTCATCAAGCCGACCAAGGCGGCCGCTGCCGATGCCTGATCTGCGGGTTCGCGCACTGCAGTGTCTGACCCGGCGCGATTACAGCCGGGCCGACCTGCGTGCCCGACTCGCCGCTCACGCCGAGAGCGCGGAAGAACTCGAGGCGGTGCTCGATGCGTTGCAGGCCGAGCGCCTGCTGTCCGATCATCGCTATGCCAGCCAGCGCGTGGTTGCCCGCGCGGCCCGCTACGGCAACGGTCGCCTGCGCCAGGAACTGCGCCAGCACGGCGTCAGCGACGGGGATATCGAGGCGGCCCTGCCCGAGGCCGGCGACGAGGGCGAACGCTGTCGTTCAATTTGGGCGAAAAAGTTCGGTCGACCGCCAGCGTCGGCGGAAGAACGTGCGAAACAGATGCGTTTCCTGCAATATCGCGGCTTTTCGTCAGAAGCGATCCGGCAGGCACTGCGCGGAGTCGATGAAGAATGAGCCAGCCGACAGCCACCCTTTCCGCTCACAACCTGAAGAAGCGCTACAAGGCGCGTACCGTTGTCGAGGACGTTTCCTTCGCGGTGCGCTCCGGCGAGGTCGTCGGCTTGCTTGGGCCGAACGGGGCCGGCAAGACCACCTGTTTCTACATGATCGTCGGCCTGGTTGCCGCCGATGGCGGCGAAGTCTATATCGACGACGAACGTCTGACCCACCAGCCGATGCACCTGCGCGCGCGTCAGGGGCTCTCCTATCTGCCGCAGGAGGCGTCGGTCTTCCGCAAGCTCAACGTCGAGGAAAACATCCTTGCCGTGCTTGAACTGCAGGGCCTGCCACCGGCCGAACTCGCCGAACGGCTCGAGAACCTGCTCGCCGAACTGCACATCGGCCACGTCCGCCACGTCAATGCCGCCGCCTTGTCTGGCGGTGAGCGCCGGCGTGTCGAAATCGCCCGGGCGCTTGCCACCAACCCGCGTTTCATCCTGCTCGACGAGCCCTTCGCTGGGGTGGACCCGATCGCCGTACTGGAAATCCAGAAGATCATCCGCTTCCTCAAGGAACGCGGCATTGGCGTCCTGATCACCGATCACAACGTCCGCGAGACGCTCGGCATCTGCGACCACGCGGTGATCATCAATGCCGGCCACGTACTTACCTCTGGACGGCCGGAAGAAATCGTCGACAATGAAAGCGTCCGCAAGGTTTATCTCGGTGAGAATTTCCGGCTCTGAGCGACGAATCACCACCTGCACCCTTCCCCAATGAAACCGGCACTTCAGCTCAAGCTCTCGCAACACCTGGCACTGACGCCGCAATTGCAGCAGTCGATCAAGCTGCTGCAATTGTCGACGGTCGAGATGCAGCAGGAGATCGAACGCTACCTGCTGGAAAATCCGATGCTCGAGCGCGACGACGACGGACCGGGCGAATCCTTCGCCGGCGCCCAGCAGTTCGACGCCCCGGACAACAAGATCCAGTCCAGCGAAAGCACCGCCAGCGAAGCGCACGAGGATGCCCAGGGCGAGCCGCCGATGACTCCCAGCGATGTCGACGACGATCGCTGGTCAAGCGATGCCGGTACCTTCACCGGTGCCGGTCGCGACGATGACGACGACAGCGACGCCCAGGACAGCCACGCCGCGACCGTCAGCCTGCGCGAGCACCTGACCTGGCAGCTGGGCATGACCCAGATGTCGGAACGCGATCGCAGCCTGGTCCGTTTCCTGATCGAGGCACTCGACGACGACGGCTACCTGTCGGCTCCGCTCGAGGAACTCTGGGAAACCCTGCCGCCGGAATACGAGATCGAAATCGACGAACTCGAGATCGCGCTGCGCCATATCCAGAATTTCGATCCGACCGGCATCGGTGCCCGCGATCTGCGCGAATGCCTGCTGCTGCAATTGAAGGTTGCCGAGGATTGCGCCGAGCGCACGCTGGCGCTGAGCATCGTCGACAAGCACCTCGAACTGCTTGCCGCCCGCGATTTCGCCAAGATCCGCCGGCTGACCGGCTGCGACGACGAAATCCTGAAAGGTGCCCACGCGCTGATCACCAGCCTCGATCCCCGCCCGGCTGCCGGTTATGCCCAGGTCGAAGCGCGTTACATCACCCCCGATGTGATCGTGAAGAAGCTCAAGGGCAAGTGGACCGCCTACATCAATCCCGACGCCTACCCGCGCCTGCGCATCAATCGGCTGTACGCGGAAATCCTCGCCAAGCAGCGTCGCGGCAACGGCAACCTCAGCGGCCAGCTGCAGGAGGCCCGCTGGCTGATCAAGAACGTGCAGCAGCGTTTCGAGACCATCCATCGCGTGACCCAGGCAATCGTCGACCGCCAGCGTCAGTTCTTCGAACATGGCGAAGTCGCGATGCGGCCACTCGTCCTGCGCGAGATCGCCGACCTGCTCGGCCTGCACGAATCGACGATTTCGCGGGTGACCAGCCAGAAATACATGGCCACGCCACGCGGCATCTTCGAGCTCAAATACTTCTTCGGCAGCCACGTTTCCACCGATACCGGTGGTGCCTGTTCTGCCACCGCCATCCGGGCGCTGATCAAGCAGTTGATTTCGGCGGAGGATGGCAAGAAGCCCTTGTCGGATAGTCAATTATCCGAAATACTAGGCCAGCAGGGAATTGTCGTGGCCCGACGCACGGTCGCCAAGTATCGTGAATCGCTCAACATCCCGCCGGTCAATTTACGCAAGACCCTGTAGAGAGAGGAGAAAAAATGAATCTGCAGATCAGTGGTCACCACATCGAAGTTACCCCGGCCCTCCGCGAATACGTCGAGAACAAGCTCGATCCGGTTGTCCGCCATTTTGACAAGGTCACCGGGGTCAGCGTCGTGCTCTCCGTCGAGAAGCTGAAGCAGAAGGCCGAAGTGACGGTGCACGTGCCGGGCAAGGACATGCATGTCGAGGAAGCCGGTGACGATCTCTACGCGGCCATCGATGCGATGTTCGACAAGCTCGACCGCCAGGTCCAGAAGTACAAGCAGAAGCTGCAGGACCACCATCGGGGCGAAAAGGCGTCGCTGCACATCGACGAATAAGCCCGAATCAACCGCACCCCGAGCGGGTGCGGTTTTTTAGCTGCCCAATTTCCATGAACCCTCTAGACAATATTCTGACTGCCGACCAGGTCCTGCTCGATCTGGATGCGAGCAGCAAGAAGCGCGTTTTCGAACAGGCCGGCATGCTTTTCGAGGGCCGTCTCGGGATGTCCCGGTCGCTGATTTTCGACAGCCTGTTCGCGCGCGAGAAACTCGGATCGACCGGCCTGGGTCAGGGTGTGGCCATCCCCCACGGCCGCATCAAGGGCCTCAAGCAGGCTGCCGGCGCACTTATCCGCCTGGCGACACCGATTCCCTTCGATTCGCCGGACGGCCGTCCGGTGACCCTGCTGTTCGTCCTGCTGGTGCCCGAACAGGCGACCGAGGAGCATCTCCAGATCCTGTCCGAACTTGCCCAGCGTTTCTCCGACCGGGCCTTCCGTGAAGCGCTGCAGGGCGCTGCCGACGCCGAGACCGTGCTCGGCCTGTTCCAGAAGTCCTGATCGCGGTCGTGCGTCACATCAGTCTGGAGCAGCTTTACCAGGACAACCGGGAAAAGCTGCTGTTCAACTGGCTGGTTGGCCAGATGAGCGAGCGGCGGATCGAACTCAAGGCGGCTTCGAATTACGGTGCCGACGTTGTCGGCCACATCAACATCATCCACCCCGAACGCCTGCAGGTCATGGGCCAGGCCGAGTATGACTGGGCCATGCGCATCGGCGAGCGGCGCTTCGGCCAATTGTTCATCGACCTGCTGTCGGCCAAGACGCCGGCAATGATCGTCGCCGACGGCCTGAAGCCGCCCGAATTCATCGTCGAAGCCTGTCGCAGTGCCGATGTTCCCTTGATCCTGTCGCCCAAGCATTGCTCGGCGGTCATCGATCACCTGCGCATCTACCTGTCGGCGCGACTTGCCGATACCGTCAGCCTGCATGGGGTGTTCATGGACGTCCTCGGCATGGGCGTGCTGATCACCGGCGATTCCGGCGTCGGCAAGTCGGAACTGGCGCTCGAGCTGATTTCGCGTGGGCATGGCCTGGTTGCCGACGATGTCGTCGAAATGGCACGGATCGCCCCGACGACGATCGAGGGTCGTTGCCCGGGGATGCTGCGCGATTTTCTCGAAGTGCGCGGGCTGGGGCTGCTCAATATCCGGACGATTTTCGGCGAAACCGCCTCGCGCCGGAAAATGAAGCTGAAGCTGATCGTGCACCTGCAGCGCACGCTCGCCTCCGAGGATGCGCCGCGCTTGCCTCTCGACGCGCAAAGCCAGGAAGTCCTCGGGGTGCCGATCCGCAAGGTGGTGATTCCGGTTGCCGCCGGGCGCAATCTGGCCGTCCTGCTCGAAGCGGCGGTACGCAACACGATCCTTCAGTATCGCGGGATCGACAGCATGCAGGATTTTGTCGACCGGCAAAGCCGGATGATGAACGACGGTGACCTGTAGTCCGGCAGATGCCGGGTCCCGTGATCAGAGGTGTTCGAACTCGACGCGTTCCGACGCCGTATCGTTGGCCGAGCTGCCGAAGCAGATGATGCCGCTGCCGTCGAGCAAGGCTTCGTGCTTGCGGACGAGAATCTCCTGGCGCCCGCGCATCGTCAGGAAGCTGCCGTTGGTGCTCGTATCGACCAGATAATAGCCGTCGCTGCGGCGCTCGATCCGTGCGTGCTGTCGCGAAACCCGCCGGTTCTCGACGAGCAGCTTGCACGACGGGTCGCGGCCGAGGCTGAGCATCGGCGTTTTGTCGTCGATCAGGAAGGCCTTGCCCCGATAGCGCAGGCAGAGGCGCTCGGCGAGCTGCTTGGCGCCGCTGTGCGGACCGAACATTGAGTGCTGTTGCGGGGCGCCGGCGCTGGGTACCGGCCAGTGCAGCTGAAACAGCGAGAATCCGCCGTCGCCTTCGCTGAGTTCGCCGAGTTCCTTGCAGGGCACGACCTGAAGCAACGCGCTGCCGGGCAGTGCGCGGATGACTGGCGCGCTGCACAGGATCTGGTCGCCGCGCGCCAGACCGGCGATACGCATCAGGTTGCCGAGCTTCTCGGTGGTCGGCAATTCGCTTGCGGCATTGCCGTTGTCGTGCAGGGCGATGCGGATGTTCAGCTTGTGCCCGGAGACCGGCGGCAGGTCGGCAATGCGCTGGTGCATGTCGATGGCCGACTGACAGGCGTCCTCGGCGCTGGGGAACAGCGCCAGAATTTCGTCGCCGACGACCTGCCGGGTGATGCCGCGGTAAGCTTCAATCGATCGTGTCATCCGCTTGATGCAGCGGTCGATCGCCCGCTCGGCTTCCTGCTCGGTCAGGCGCTGGTGCAACGAGGCGCTGCCGGTGATGTCGGCGACCATGACGACGGGGATCGGGTGCGACGCATTCATGACGGGGATCGGCTCCTTGGACGGCCGATTATATGACGAAGCACCCGGCCCGTGCATTATGCGGTGTGGGTGATCGGGATCGTGCCGCTGATCGGCAGTTCCTCGGCGTCGAAGGCGATGTCGCCCTCCTCGACCGGCGTATCCAGCGTCAGGCCACGGAAGTCGAACAGGTCGTTGTCGCCGAGGTGCGACGGGACGATGTTCTGGATGGCGGTGAATACCGATTCGGTACGTCCTGGGTAGCGCCTGTCCCACTCGTGCATCATTTCCTTGACCTTCTGGCGCTGCAGGTTTTCCTGGGAACCGCAGAGGTTGCAGGGAATGATCGGAAATTCCATGGCGCGGGCAAACTTCGCGATATCGGCTTCGGAGCAGTAGGCGAGCGGCCGGATGACGATGTGCGCCTTGTCATCGGTGACCAGCTTCGGCGGCATGGCCTTCATCTTGCCGCCGAACAGCATGTTCAGGAACAGCGTGTGCACCATGTCGTCGCGGTGGTGGCCGAGGGCGATCTTGTTGGCGCCGAGTTCCTTGGCGGTGCGGTAGATGATGCCGCGGCGCAGGCGCGAGCATAGCGAACAGGTGGTTTTGCCCTCGGGAATCTTGTCCTTGACGATCGAGTAGGTGTCGGCCTCGACGATGCGGTATTCGATGCCGAGCGATTCGAAATAGCGCGGCAGGACGTCTTCCGGAAAACCCGGCTGCTTCTGGTCGAGGTTCATCGCGATCAGGCGGAACTTGACCGGCGCCCGTTGCTGCAGCGCCATCAGCATCGCCAGCAGCGTGTAGGAATCCTTGCCACCCGAGCAGCAGACCAGGATGGTATCGCCGTCCTCGATCATGTTGTAGTCCATGATCGCCTTGCCGGTACGGCCTTCGAGGAATTTGCGGAGTTTTTGCACGTTGGCGGAGAGCGGAGTATTCATGTTCGGCTGATTTTTGCGGATTTCTGGCGGTCGACCGTTGCGGGCCGCCAGTTTACACGTGCCGGCGAATTAGAATGCAGGCTTTTGCCGTCGCCATGAGTCAACTTCCCCTTCCTTCCGATGCAGCCTTGGCGCACAGCGCCGAACTGCATGGCGCGATTGTCCGCGAGATCGAGGCGGCCGGCGGCTGGCTGTCGTTCGCCCGCTACATGGAACTGGCGCTCTACGCGCCGGGGCTCGGCTACTACTCGGCTGGCGCGCGCAAGTTCGGTGCCGCCGGCGACTTCGTCACGGCGCCCGAGATGACTGTCCTGTTCGGTGAAGCGCTGGCGAACCAGGTCGCTCAAGTGATGGCCGCGACGCAGCCGCAACTGATCGAGGTCGGTGCCGGCTCCGGCCGGCTGGCCGCCGACCTGCTGCTGGCCCTGGAGCGACTGTCGGCACTGCCCGAGCGTTACGCCATCCTCGATCTCTCGGCTGACCTGCGGCAGCGCCAGTACGAGACCATCGCCGCGGCGGCGCCGCATCTGCTGTCCCGGGTTGAATGGCTGGATAGCCTGCCAGCGCAGTTTTCCGGCGTGGTCATCGGCAACGAACTGCTCGATGCGCTACCCGCTCACCTGGTCGTCTGGACTGGCGACGGCATCCGCGAACGCGGCGTCGCGCTTGGCGAGGATGGTCGTTTCACGTGGAACGACCGGCCGGCGACCGGGGCGCTGCTGGCAGCGGCCGAGGAGATCGGCCACCAGTGCACGCTGGCACCGGGCCATCTCTCGGAAATATCGCTGGCGGTCAGCGCCTGGTCGGCAGAATGGGGCCATCGCCTGGCGCAGGGCGCCCTGCTGCTGATCGACTACGGTTTTCCGCGCCATGAGTTCTATCATCCGCAGCGCAACAGCGGCACGCTGATGTGCCATTACCGCCATCATGCGCATCCCGATCCCTTCTACCTGCCAGGCCTGCAGGACATCACCGTGCATGTCGACTTCACCGCGGTGATCGCCGCCGCCCATGGCGCCGGACTGGATTTGCTCGGCTATGCCAGCCAGGGCCAGTTCCTGCTGAACTGCGGAATTCTCGACCGCCTGGCCGCAATCACCCCGGAGACGCCGGACTACTACCGGGCGTCGTCGGCGGTCGGCAAGCTGCTGATGCCCCATGAGATGGGCGAACTGTTCAAGGTGATCGCCATCGGTCGCGGCGTCGATGCGCCGCTGCTCGGCTTCTTGCGCGGCGATCAGGGCCACCGCCTGTAGGCGGAGAGGACTATACTGAGCGCTGGCAACAGTACTTCGAGCGAGGCAGCGACATGGACATTTCGGCAGTAAGCGGTGTGGTATCCGGCCTGGCTCAGGAGCAGACGGCGATGGCGGTGTCGATGCAGGTGCTCAGGAAGGCGATCGACATCGAGGCGGCGAGCACGTTGCAATTGCTGCAGACAGTGGCGCCGGCAAGCAATCCGCCGAATCTCGGCAACGCCGTCGATATCAAGGTTTGAGGCTGGCCAGCCAGTCCTCGATCAGGGCCGCGGCGCGCGGCCATTCCCGTTCGTGGGTGATGGCGTGGCCCATGCCGCGCAGGATGTGGCAGGGTTCGCCGTAGGTTTGTGCCGTCGACTGGACGAGGAAGGCCGGCACCAAGGCATCCTGTTCGGCGCCGACGATCAGCATCGGCGGGCGGTTCATCCGGAACAGGTTGGGCAGGTTGAACATCGACATGTCCCAGATCGCCCGCTGCGACTCGTTCTGCATCTTGCCCAGCCATTCGGCGAGCATCGCCGGGTCGGCTTCGCCGGCGAACAGCGCATCGCGCAGCGTATCGGTATCGGTGTAGTTGCCGGCGAGGATGCTGTTGATTTCGAGATAGAGCTGGGGTTTCTGCAGGAGCAGGTGAAACTGTGCGGCGATCAGGCCCTGCGGCGGCACCGAGCAGAGCAGCGCGACGGCACGGGCAGGATAGCGCTCGAGATATTTCTGGACGACGAAACCGCCCATCGAGTGACCGAGCAGCACCGGATCGACGGCCAGGGCATCGATCACCTTGCGGACATCGTCGACGTAGTCGGCGATCGACAGCCAGTCGATGCGCTGGTGATCGCTGCTGCCGCCGTGGCCGCGCAGCGACAGCGCATGGCAGGGATGGCCGGCGGCGGCGAAATGCGGCATGAAGGTCTCGGTCCACATCCAGCCGCCGGCGAAAGCGCCGTGCACGAACAGTAGCGGGGTTTTGCCGCTGTCGCTGGCGGACAGGCAGGAGAAGACTTCGAGTCCGTCGATGACTTGTTTTTCGAGCATGGGGTCGGGGCCTCGCGGCCGTGGTTAAATGCCTGCTTTCGCAGTGCGTTGGGGTGGGGATACCGGGAATGCTGAAGTGGATACTGACGCTGGTCGTCGCGATTTTCCTGCTGGGCCTGATCACGCCGCATCTCGCCCGCTTCATCCGCTTCGGGCGCCTGCCGGGCGATCTGGCGGTACGCCTGCGCGGCCGGACCTATTACTTTCCTTTCGTCAGCATCCTCGTCTTTTCGTTATTGCTCTGGCTGGTCGGGCGCCTCATCTAGCGCCAGGCGCACCGCTTCGATGCGGGCCCGGCGGATGCGTTCCGGGATCTTGCCACGGTCGACGCAGCTGGCGGCGATTTTTCCCGCATCGACGCTGTTGACCGCGGCGAGCACCCGCCGCAGCAGCTCCGGGCTGTCGTAGCGGCGCGCTTCCCAGCCGGCACGGCCGGTGTAGTCGCAGCGGCAGGTTTCGAGCAGTTCGTCGAAGCGGGCCGGGCGGCGCAGCGCATCGCATTTTTCCAGAAGCTCGACCAGCGTCGCGGCGCGCATCTCGCCGGCGCGGTGGATGGTGCCGTGGTGACGCGCCATCAGCAGCGCCAGGTCGCGACATTCGTTGGGGACGCGCAGGCGTTCGCTCATCGCCTCGCACAGCGCGACGCTGCGCAATTCATGGCCGATGTGCCGGGGCAGGATGTCGGCCGGCGTCAGTGCCTTGCCGAGGTCGTGGCAGAGCGCGGCGTAGCGGACGGTCAGCGGCAGCTTGAAGCGGGCGGCCTGGTCGATCACCATCAGCGTGTGGATGCCGGCATCGATCTCGGGGTGGTAGTCGGCCCGCTGCGGCACGCCGAACAGCGCGTCCACCTCGGGCAGCAGCCGCGCCAGTGCGCCGCATTCGCGCAGCACCTCGAGCATCCGCGACGGCCGTGCTTCGAGCAGCCCCTTGGCCAGTTCCTGCCAGACCCGTTCGGCAACCAGATGATCGACTTCGCCATCGGCGACCATGGTGCGCATCAGGACTAGGGTTTCCGGGGCGATCGTGAAGTCGTCGAAGCGTGCCGCGAAGCGGGCGATGCGCAGGATGCGCACCGGGTCTTCGGCAAAGGCCGTGCCGACGTGGCGGAGGATTTTGGCCTGCAGGTCGCGTTGACCGTCAAAGGGGTCGATCACCCTGCCCTCGCCGTCACGCGCCATCGCGTTGATGGTCAGGTCGCGGCGGGCCAGATCCTGTTCCAGAGTGACATCGGCGGCGGCGTGAAAGGTGAAGCCGTGGTAGCCGCGCCCGCTCTTGCGTTCGGTGCGAGCGAGCGCGTACTCCTCCTGGCTGTGCGGATGCAGGAACACCGGGAAATCCTTGCCGACCGGGCGGAAGCCAGCAGCGAGCATGGCTTCCGGGGTGGCGCCGACGACCACGTAATCGCGGTCGTCGCAGGGGCGGCCGAGCAGTTCGTCCCGGACGGCGCCGCCGACGATATAGACCTGCACGGCGCGGTCCGGCGCTTCAGCGTCCGGCGCGGAAGCGGAAGCTGTCGAGCTTGCCCTTCGGCGTACGGTGCGCGATATAGGTCGGCGCCACCGCTTCGACGGCGGTCGGCTGCCAGCCGGCCGGCAGACGGCAGTTGCCCTCGCAGACGCTATCGACCTGCATCGAACGCAGGTTGTCGGGCGACATCAGCGGGTTCGGCGCCAGCCACATCAGGCCGGCCTGCAGGTAGGCCCAGCCCTCGGACAGCGGGATGACGCGGGCCTGGCTGCCGGTCAGCGCGGCGGTGTAATCGACCAGCTGGCGCAGCGTGTACACCTGCGGGCCGACCAGGTCGTAGGCCTGGCCGAAGGTGGCGACGTCGCTCAGCGAATCGACGAAGGCGTCGGCAACGTCGGCTGCCCACACCGGCTGGAAGCGGGCATGGCCGAAGCCGAGCGGGAAGATCGGCGCCGTCTTGAGCACCTTGGCGAACATCGACAGGAAGGAGTCGCCGAGGCCGAAGATCACCGACGGACGGAACACGGTGACGTCGAGTTCGCCGGCAGCGGCCATCACTGCGGCTTCACCGTCGCCCTTGGAGGCGAGGTATTCGGACGGCCCCTTGGGGTCGGCCTTGAGCGCGCTCATGTGCACCAGGCGACGGACGCCGGCAGCCTTGCAGGCAGCGACGATCTTCTTCGGCAACTCGACGTGGGCGCGCGCGAAATCGGCGCTGTACGGGAACTGGACGTCGCGGCTGTGCAGGATGCCGACCAGATTGATCACCGCATCGTGACCGCTGACCAGGGCGGCCAGCGTTTCCGGGCAATGGATGTCGGCTTCCGGCATGTCCACGCCGGGCTGCATGATCAGCGCCTTGGTCCGCTCGCGGCGGCGCGTCGGCACGGTGACCTCGATGCCGCGCTGGGCCAGTCGATTGACGATGTAGGTACCGACAAAACCGCTACCCCCCAGCAGCAAGACCTTTTTGATGCTCATCCGGAACCCCGCGAAAATGTTTTCGTGAAGCTGCGATTTTACGGTAAATGCGCCGTTGCCGGCAGGGCCTCGTGGTCGTTCACCGCGCCGCTGACGCCAGCGCCCGCGCCAGTGCCCTCTCGCACAAGGCGGCCAGTGCCGGGCGAGCGGCCTCGCCGTGCTTCAGGCAGTGTTCCAGCAGTTGCGGCGGGATCGCCACCGCCAGCACCGGATCGGGGCGGAACAGCAGCCAGCGGCCGCTCCGCGGGCTCTGCCGGCAGAGGCAGAGCGACTGGCGGAGGCCGTCGAGGTTCAGTTCGATCCAGTCGCCGGCGCGCTGGGTGTCGCGTTGGCCACCGGCTGGCGGTAGCGCGAAATCGAGGGTGTGCAGGATCAGGGTGCCGGATTCGACCCGCCCCTGGACCACCTCGCGCCGGTCAGCCACCGCGTTGCCGGCGGCTGACGGCATCTGCTCGCCCGGGCCGGGCGGCCGCATTGCCCGTGTCTGCAGTTCGAAGCAGGCGTCGAGAATCCGGGTCTGCGTCTCGGCCGCCAGGCCGAGCTGCTCCATGTCTTCCTTCAGGGTCTTGAGAACGCCGGGCAACTGACGGGCCAGCGCCATCCGTTGTTCGCCGTCGGCCTTTGGCTGGAAGGTCCACAGCAGCCTGCCCAGCGCTTCAACCCGGGTCTGCCAGGCGGGGCCGTTGCGGCCATCGGCGAACCAGGCTTGTTCGAGCAGGCGTTTCCAGTCCTGGCGGAGGAAAGTCTGCAACACTGCCGGCAGTTCATCGAGTTCGCCACGGCCAAGCAGCTGCTGGATATCGCGCGCCGCTTCGTCGCGGCGCTCGACCTGTTGCAGCAGGGGCAGCCAGGCGGCCGCCTGGGTGGTGATTTGTGCGTGGCGTTCCTCGAGCAGGCGATCCAGTTCTTCGCTGGCGGCGACGAAGGCCGTGCTGCTGCCGTCGAAATCGCCACGCAGGCGCTGGACAATGGCCGCCAGACGCTGCTGCTGCGGATGCTGGGTGGCGGTCTGGCCAAGGAAGGCACGGCCGAGGCGGTCGATGGTGCCGCGTGCCGGATGGTCGTTGCGGGTGAACAGCGAGCGGTCCTTGATCGCCAGCTTGACGAGGCTGACCTGGAGGCTGGCGATCAGCAGTTTCAGTGCTTCCGGCAGTTCCGGGTCGGCGAAGATGGCATCGCAGAAGGCGCCGACTGCGTCGATCGCCTGCCCTTCGCTGGTGTTGCCGGGAATGCCGAGTTCGCGGGCGCGCACCGGGCGGGCCGCGGCCGCCGCCGGTTTGGGACTGTCGGCGAAGAGTTCCGGAATCAGCGCTTCGAGGTTGGGCGAGCTGGCGGTCAGGAAATCGCTATCGTTGCGCTGGGTCCGCTCGAGCTGCTCGAGTCGGAACATCAGGTTGTCCAGCGCCACCTGGCTGAGCAACTGGGCACCTGTCGCTATGCCGGTGCCGCCGCCGGCGGTTGCCGCCAGGCGGGCGAGCAGGCTTTCGTTGCCGGCACTGCCTGGGGCGGCGTTGCCGGTGGTCGTCGGGAGGCTGGCGGCCGGTTTCGCCGTTGCCGGTCGCGGTGCTTCCTGGGCGCTGACGATGCTGGCTTGCGCGGTGGCAGCGCCGGCCCGGTCGAGCAGCCCGTCGATCTGGGTGTAGATGGCTGGCAGGCCCTCGCCGAGAACGATTTCGATGCGGTCGAGGAGATCGAGCTTGTCGTCGAGCGTGGTCGCGCCGGCAGCCTTGAACAGCGTCTGCAGTCCCTGGATGATGCCCTGGGGACCGACCGGATTATGGGTTTTCGGCAGGTCCGGACGATCGAGCAGCGTGATGAAGCGCAGATGGGTCTTCCACAGCGGTACGCTGGTGCTCTCGGCGAGGCGGTTGCACAGGCCGTCGAGGCGGATGTTGAGTTCGAGGTCGTCGTCGCCGACCAGCGAGATGCGCGACGAAGTCAGGCCGCGCGCCTCTTCACTGAAGCTGCCGAGGCGCCGGCTAACCTGCATGTCGTCGAAATGCTTGCCGGTACCCTGGAGGATCGCCGCGATCGCGGCTTCCGAGACCAGCTGGCAATCGCGGAGCAAGGCCGCGAGCTGGGCGAGATAGTAGCTGCGGCATTCCAGGAGAATGTCGTAGCGGTCGGGCCGGTCGGTTTTGGGCGCGGATTTCACGTTCGAGTGGTCGGACTCCCGGCTGTCGTGCGCATGGCTGCGCCGTTTGCCGAAAAAGGCATTCTCGCAGTTTTGCGACAATGTGGCACGTTTTTCATGGCAGGTCGGCATCCTTCATCGCTGTCGCCGAGGCAGGCGCGACGACGCCGAGACGGCCTTTCAGCGAGTCCGCCTTGCCGTTGAACAGGGCCGAGTAGTAAACCGCGTTGCTCATCACCTTCTTGACGTAATCGCGGGTCTCCGAGAAGGGAATGGTTTCCGCGTAGATCGCGCCTTCCAGTGCCTGTTCGGCACGCCAGCGCTTGGCCCGGCCGGGACCGGCGTTATAGGCGGCGGAGGCGAGCACCGGATGATTGTCCAGGTTTTCCATGACGATGCGCATGTACGACGTCCCGAGCAGCACGTTGATCTCGGTGTCGTTGACCCGGCTGTGGCTGAAGTCGCGCAGGCCGATCTTCTTGGCGACCCACTTGGCGGTCGCCGGCATCAGCTGCATCAGGCCGGAGGCGCCGACATTCGAGCGGGCATTGCTGATGAAGCGGCTTTCCTGGCGCATCAGGCCATAGACCCAGGCGTCGTCGAGCGACTGCTCGCGGGCCACCGGGCGGATCTGCTCGCTGTAGGGCGCGAGGAAGCGCAGCGTGTAGTCGTGTTCGTTGCGGGTCCGCTCGGCGGTGTTGATGGCCCGGTCCCAGAGCTGGTTCTGGCGCGCCAGTTCGGCTGCGGCGAGGAGTTCGCGGTCGTTCATGCCGCGCAGCGCCCAGTTCCATTCGCGGACGGCTTCGGTGCGCATGTCCAGGCGGAACAGCGCCAGCGCCCGCTGCAGTGCCGGGTTGTCGCGGGCGGCCCGCAGTTCGTCGTTGCCGAGGGCGGCGGCGCGAGCCGGCGGTACGACGCTGCGGCCGAGTTCCTCGTCGGCGAGGTTGCCGTAGAAGCTGGCCTGGCCGGCGATCCGCGCAAACAGTGCGTCGGCGTCGCTGCTGCGGCCGCCGGCCTTGAAGGCGCGGCCGAGCCAGTACACCCATTCCGGACGGGCGGCGAGGCTCGCCGGCATTGCCTCGATGGCGCTGCGTACCGCGCCCCAGGCCTGCGCCCGCAAGGCGCTGCGCACCTTCCACTGGTGGTTTTCCTCGCTCAGCGGGGTGTTGCCGGCGCGCCCGTACCATTCGAGGGTTTCCGGCAGGTGCTTGCGTGCCGCCTGCAGTGCGATCTGGCTCCAGGCCCAGCGGCTTTCGCTTTCGCGCAGGCGATCCTGGCGCTTCTCGAGTTCGCGGGCGGCGATTTGCGGGTCGTTGGCGGCGACGTAACGGATGGCGATCGCCGCCAGTTCGCGGCCCTGGCGGTTGCCGTGCCAGCCGGCGCCCTGGCGGGCGAGGTAGGCCATCGCGTTCTTGACCGCGGCGTCGAAGGCGGCGGGATCGGGGATCTGGCTGTCGGGCAGGTAGTTGAGCGTGCGCCGGGCGAGTTGCGGCCGGTTCGCCTCGATCTGCAGGCGGGCGCGTTGCCAGGCCTGGTCGGCGTCGATGCGGCCGGCGCTGACCAGCGCGTCGAGCAGTGGCTGGCAGCCTTCGGGAGGTTCGAGCAGGTCCAGCCAGAGCGGCTTGATCTCGTCGAGGACGGCACGCTCGCCGCGTGCCAGGCGGGCTTGCTGGCCGATGCAGGCAAGTTCCGGCTCGGGAGCGATCAATTTCGGGTATTCGCTGGCGACGAGGTCCCAGGCGGCGCGCTTGGCCAGCCAGCGCAGCCAGTCGGCGCGCAGCTTCTCGGCGACGTAGCTGCCGTCGTTGGCGGCCAGGAAGGCCGGGATGCCGCTGCTGTCGTCGCGCGCCATCAGGTTGCGCAGCCGGTAGTTTTCGGCGTAGCTCGCCAGGCGGTGGTTGCCGATGCCGGCGACGGCCGCCTCCAGGCGGGCCAGGTCGCCCTTGCGGAAGGCCTCGCGGGCGGCGATGAAACGGCTGTCGTCGACGCCCTGGGCGGCAACGGGGGCGGCGCTGCCAAGGCTGGCGGCAAGGACGGCGGCGGCGAGAAAAACGCGGAACTTCATGCTAGATTCGGTGGATGGAAAGTCGGTTCGAGGATAGCACGGCACGGCGCCAGGCCCTGCGGCGCGAAATGGTAAATCGTCGGGCGGCGCTCGATGCCGCGACGCACGCCCGGCGCTCGGCGGAAATCGTCGAAATCTTGCGGTCGACCGTGAAAATGCCGCAGATTTGCGCCTTCTGCTGGCCGATCAAGCACGAGCCCGACGTCCGCGCCATCGTCGACGACTGGCTCGGCCAGGGCGCCCGCGCCGCGCTGCCGGTGGTCGATGCGCCGGGCGCGCCGCTGCGCTTTCGCGAATGGACGCCGACGGCGCTGCTGGCGCCCGACCGCTACGGCATCCCGACGCCGGTCGCTGGCGACTGGCTGGTCCCCGACCTGATCCTGATTCCGCTCAACGGCTTCGACGCCGCCGGCTATCGCCTCGGCTACGGCGGCGGTTTCTTCGACCGCACGCTGGCGGCGCTGGTGCCGCGACCGCTGACGGTCGGCGTCGGTTTCGAGATCAACCGCATCGACAGCATCCAGCCCGAGGCCCACGACCAGCGCCTCGACTGGATCGTTACCGAGGCCGGCGCTTTCAGCTGCGGCGGCTGATGCCAGTGAGCGCGAGCGCGGCAAGCAGGCCGGCACAGCCGACCAGCAGCGCCTGGCGCAGGTCGTAGAGGCCGGTCTTGAGCGCCAGCTCGAGGGCGTAGCCATGGTGCAGGCCGAGCAGCAGCGCGGCCACTGCGAGCAGCAGCCAGCGTCGGCGACTGGCGGCCGGCTGCGCCTTGTGGAAAAAGCACTCGAGGGCGACGCCGCAGGCGACCGACTGGCCGAGCAAGCCGAGGCCGAGGGCGATCAGGCTGAGCTGGTAGGCGTTCATGCGGCGGCGGCACCGGCGGCGAGCCGGCTCAGGGCCTGTTCGAGGGTGGCCGGCGGGCAGCCGAAATTGAGGCGCAGCCAGCCCGGGGCGCCGAAATCGCGGCCGTCGGAGAGACCGATGCCGTGCTGCTCGAAATGCGCCTGCGCATCGGTGAGGCCGAGTCCGCGGGCGTCGATCCAGGCCAGGTAGGTGGCTTCGACATGGTGCATTTTCAGGCCCGGCAGGCGGTCGACCGTCAACTCGACGCGGTCGCGGTTGGCGCGCAGCACCGCCAGCAGTTCGCGGTGCCAGTCGCCGCAGTCGCGGTAGGCGGCCTCGCAGGCGGCCAGGCCGAGCACGTTCGGATGCGGCACGATGCCGTCCATCGCGCGCAGGAAGCGGCGGCGCAACGCGGCGTCGGGAATCACCGCAAAGGCGCAGCCGAGACCGGGAATGTTGAAGGTCTTCGACGGCGCCATCAGCGTGATGCTGCGCCGCGCCGCTTGCGGCGACAGGCTGGCGAAGGGAATGTGCCGCCGCGTCTCGTCGAGGACCAGGCCGCAGTGGATTTCGTCGGCGCAGACGACGAGGTCGTGGCGCTCGGCGAAATCGGCCAGGTCGAGCAGTTCGTCGCGCCGCCAGCAGCGGCCGACCGGATTGTGCGGGTGACAGAGCAGGAACAGCCGGGTGTTGACGGTCGACGCCGCGGCCAGGGCATTTTTGTCCCAGTGCCAGCCGGCATCGTCGGCGACCAGGTCGGCCCGGTGCAAGGTCCGCCCGGCGAGGCGCGGTGCCGACAGGAACGGCGGGTAGATCGGCGCCGCCGTCAGGACATCGCCGTCGATGGCGCGACAGGCGATGTTCAGGCCGCTGACCAGGCCCGGCAGCCAGACGATCGCCTCGGCCGCGATACGCCAGTCGTATTCGCTTTCAAGGTGAGCGAGCACTGACTCCGTCAGCGCCGGCCCGGGCTGGCCGTAGCCGAATACCGGATGGGCCAGGCGTTCCTGCAGCGCGGCGAGGACTGCCGGCGGGGCGGCGAAGTCCATGTCGGCGACCCACAGCGGCAGGATGTCGCGTCCGGCGTAGCGGCCCCACTTGATCGAGTCGGAGCCGCGCCGGTCGATGACGGCGGTGAAGTCGCTCACACCGCCAGGTGTTCGTAGAGCGCCGTCGACAGGTAGCGCTCGCCGCAGGACGGGATGAGGACGACAATCAGCTTGCCGGCGTTCTCGGGACGGCGCGCCAGTTCGAGCGCGGCCCAGGTGGCGGCGCCGGACGAGATGCCGACGAGCAGGCCCTCCTCGGTTGCCATCCGGCGGGCGGTGGTGAAGGCGTCGTCGTTCCTGACGCGGATGACTTCGTCGTAGACCGCGGTGTTGAGGATGCCCGGAACGAAACCGGCGCCGATGCCCTGGATCGGGTGCGGCCCCTTCTGGCCGCCGGAGAGGACCGGCGAGGCATCGGGTTCGACAGCGACGACCCGGACGCCCGGCTTCTTCGCCTTGAGCGTCTCGCCGACGCCGGTGACGGTGCCGCCGGTGCCGACGCCGGCAACGAAGATGTCGACCTGGCCGTCGGTGTCACGCCAGATTTCCTCGGCGGTGGTGGTGCGGTGGATGGCCGGGTTGGCCGGGTTCTCGAACTGCTGCGGGATGAAGTACTTCGGGTCGGACTCGGCCAGCGCCTGGGCGCGGGCGATGGCGCCGCCCATGCCTTCCGGCCCCGGCGTCAGGATCAGCTCGGCGCCGTAGGCCTTGAGCAGAAGCTTGCGCTCGCGGCTCATGGTCTCGGGCATGGTGAAGGCGCACTTGATGCCGCGGGCGGCGCAGACCATCGCCAGGCCGATGCCGGTGTTGCCCGAGGTCGGCTCGAGGACGACGCTGTCCGGGCCGATCTTGCCGGCGGCGATGGCGGCGTCGAGCATGGCGACCGCGATGCGGTCCTTGACGCTGTGGCCGGGGTTGAAGAATTCCAGCTTGGCGACGACGCGGGCGCCGCTGCCGGCGGTCAGGCGGTTGATTTCGACCAGTGGCGTGTTGCCGACCAGTGCGCTGATGTTGCTGGCGATGTTCATCAAGGTTCTCCGGGGGATGTTGGCCGCAGTCTAGCGAGCGTGCTGATTACCGCAAAGAATGAAATCGCAGTTCCTTATCAGTTTTCGTGCTTAACCGAGGAAAAGCTTGTACACCGGGTTGTCGGTTTCGTCGATGTGGGCGTAGCCGAGCTGCTGCAGGAAGTCGCGGAAGGCGGCCATGTCGGCCGCCGGCACCTGCATGCCGACGAGCACCCGGCCGTAGTCGGCACCGTGGTTGCGGTAGTGGAACAGGCTGATGTTCCAGCCGCTGCTCATCTTCTCGAGGAAGTTCATCAGGGCCCCCGGGCGCTCCGGGAACTCGAAGCGGTAGACCAGTTCCCTGACGTCGTCGCGGCAGACCTGCGGCGCGTGGCCGCCGACCATGTGGCGGACGTGGTTCTTGGCCATCTCGTCGTCGCTCAGGTCGAGCGCCGGGTAGCCATGCTTGTGCAGGCTGTCGAGCAGCTTCAGCGATTCCTTGCGGTCGTTGACCTGGATGCCGACATAGACGTGCGCTTCGCTGCCGGAGTTGTAGCGGTAGTTGAATTCGGTGACGTTGCGCTCGCCGATCAGGGCCAGGAATTTCTTGTAGGCGCCGGGCTTTTCCGGCAGCGTGACGGCGAACACCGCCTCGCGTTGCTCGCCGAACTCGGCGCGCTCGGCGACGAAGCGCAGGCGGTCGAAGTTCATGTTGGCACCGGACGTCACGGCGACCAGGTTCTTGTCCTTGAGCTTGTGCTGGCGGGCGTATTCCTTGGCGCCGGCGACGGCGAGCGCGCCCGAGGGTTCGAGAATCGAACGGGTGTCCTCGAAGACGTCCTTGATCGCCGCACAGATCGCGTCGGTATCGACCAGGATGACCTCGTCGAGGTGTTCGCGGCAGAGGCGGAAGGTCTCCTCGCCGACGTACTTGACCGCGGTGCCGTCGGCGAACAGGCCGACCTGCGGCAGGCGGACGCGGTGACCTTTGGCGATCGACTGCTTCATCGCGTCGGCATCGAAGGTCTCGACGCCGATCACCTTGATTTCCGGGCGCAGGCGCTTGATGTAGGCAGCCACCCCGGCAGCCAGGCCGCCGCCGCCAATGGCGCAGAAGACAGCATGGATCGGTCCGTTGTGGCGGGCGTGCTGGCGCAGGATCTCGAGCGCCACGGTGCCCTGGCCGGCGATCACCTCGGGATCGTCGAAGGGATGGACGAAGGTCAGTTTTTCCGACTTCTCGAGTTCCAGCGCGTGAGCATAGGCTTCGTCGAAGGATTCGCCGTGCAGCACGACTTCGCCGCCGCGCTGCCTGACGGCATCGATCTTGATCCCCGGCGTCGACACCGGCATCACGATCACCGCCCGGCAGCCAACCCTGGCCGCCGACAGTGCCACGCCCTGGGCATGGTTGCCGGCCGAGGCGCAGATCACGCCCCGCTTGAGCTTCTCGGCCGAGAGGCTGGCGATCTTGTTGTAGGCGCCGCGCAGCTTGAACGAGAACACCGGCTGCATGTCCTCGCGCTTCAGCCAGATCCGGTTGTGCACCCGCGTCGACAGGTTGCCGGCCAGGTCCAGTGGTGTTTCCACCGCGACATCGTAAACCTGGGCATTGAGGACTTTTTCGAGATAATCCGGGTGCATCGCGCGCAATTCATTCAGGCAAAACGGAGATTCTACGGGTGGAGTGGCTAAACGTCACGGCGGAACACGGGCTGGCCGGCCTGTTGCTCGCCAGTTTTCTCGCGGCAACCGTCCTTCCCGGCGGTTCCGAGGCCGTTCTCTGGGGTTTCCTGAAAATTCACCCGGAACAGGCGTCGACCGCAATATGGCTGGCGACGCTGGGCAATACCGCCGGCGGCATGACCTCCTGGGCCTGCGGCCGCTTCCTGCCGCGCTGGCAAGGCCTCGACCGCCTGCCCCGGATGCACCACCTGCAGCGCTGGGGCAGCCCGGCCCTGCTCTTTGCCTGGTTGCCGCTAGCCGGTGACGCCTTGTGCATCGCCGCCGGCTGGTTGCGTCTGCACTGGCTGCCGTGCTGCCTGTTCATGGCGCTTGGCAAGGGGGCGCGCTACTGGCTGGTGGCGCAGGGGGCGCTGGCAAACTGAACCGACAGTCCTTTCCCCGGTCTACCGGCCCCGCGTGTTGCGCCGCAATACGCTAAAATCCATCTTTTGACAGATCCCGGCTGCTCCCATGACCGCCCGCCTGCGCGAAATCCCCTACAACTACACCTCGTTTTCCGACCGCGAAATCGTCATCCGCCTGCTCGGTGCCGACAACTGGGCGATCCTCGACGAACTGCGCAGCGAGCGCGTCACCGGCCGTTCGGCAAGGATGCTCTACGAGGTTCTCGGGGACATCTGGGTGGTCCAGCGCAACCCCTATCTCGAGGACGATCTGCTCGACAACCGCGAACGTCGCGAGGCGCTGGTCAGCGCCCTGCGCCATCGCCTGAAGGAAGTCGAGAAACGTCGTGCCGAGAGCGAAGCCGAGGATCCCGAGCGCTCGGAAAAGGTCCGCCGCCTGGTGGTCGCCGCACAGCAGGCGGTCGATCGTTTCGAAACCCGTTTCGGCGAGACCCTGGACTTGCGCCGCAAGGTGCTCAAGGCACTGGGCAAGCACACCCGCCGCGACAACATCGCCTTCGACGGTCTGGCCCGCGTCTCGCACGTCACCGATGCCACCGACTGGCGTGTCGAATACCCCTTTGTCGTCCTCTATCCCGACACCGAGGAAGAGATCGGCCACCTCGTGCGCGGCTGCATCGAGGCAGGCCTGACCATCATCCCGCGTGGCGGCGGTACCGGCTATACCGGCGGCGCCGTGCCGCTGACGCCGCATTCGGCGGTGATCAACACCGAGAAGCTGATCGACATCGGCCCGGTCGAGGAACTGGTGCTGGCCGGCCACGAAACGCCGTACGCGACCATCCGTACCGGCGCCGGCGTCGTCACCGAGCGCGTTGCCGAAGCCGCCAGCGCGGCCGGCCGCGTCTTTGCCGTCGACCCGACCTCGGCTTCGGCCTCGTGCATCGGCGGCAACATCGCCATGAACGCCGGCGGCAAGAAGGCCGTGCTCTGGGGAACCGCACTCGATAACCTGGCCTGGTGGAAGATGGTCGACCCGGACGGCAACTGGCTGGAAGTCGAACGCGTCAATCACAACTACGGCAAGATCCACGAGCAGGAAAACGTCGAATTCCGCGTCAAGCGTTTCGATCCTTCCGGCAAGAAATTCCTCGGCGAGGAAATCCTGGTCATGCCCGGCGCTGCCTGCCGCAAGATCGGGCTGGGCAAGGACGTCACCGACAAGTTCCTCGGCGGCATTCCCGGCGTGCAGAAGGAAGGCACCGACGGCATCATCGTCGCTGCCCGCTGGGTGCTGCACAAGATGCCGCCGGTGACGCGCACCGTCTGTCTGGAATTCTTCGGCCAGGTCCGCGAAGCAGTGCCGGCGATTGTCGAGATCACCGACTACTTCAAGCCGGGCGGCGCCGGTAACGCTGCCGGCGTGCAGCTGGCCGGCCTCGAACACCTCGACGAGCGCTATGTGAAGGCGGTCGGCTACGCGACCAAGGCCAAGCGCCACGGCCGCCCGAAGATGGTGTTGATCGGCGACATCGTCGGTCACGACGAGAAGGCGGTGATGGCCGCCGCCTCCGAAGTCGTGCGCATGTGCAACCTGCGCGCCGCCGAAGGCTTCATTGCGGTCGACGCCGAAACGCGCAAGAAATTCTGGCTCGACCGTTCGCGCACCGCAGCCATCTCGCGCCATACCAACGCCTTCAAGGTCAATGAAGACGTGGTCATCCCGCTGCCGCGCATGGGCGAATACTGCGACGGCATCGAGCGCATCAACATCGAGCTGTCGACGCAGAACAAGCTGGCGTTGTGCGATGCGCTGGCCGACTTCCTCAAGGGCGACCTGCCGCTGCACTCGGGCGACGCCAACCTCGACAAGGACGTGCTGATCGGCGACCGCCGCCAGGCTGCCCTGGACTATGTCGAGGCCGTCCGCCTGCGCTGGGAATGGCTGCTGGACAATCTCGACCTGCCGCTGGCCGAAGCCGAGTCGCGTTTTGCTTCTTACGGCGTGGTTGCCGGCGAACTGAGCAACAAGGCTGCCAACCCCACCCTCTTCCACCGCCTGCAGGACTATTCCGTGCGCACCTCGTGGAAGCAGGAGCTGAAGGCGCGCCTGGCCAAGATCTTCGACGGCACGATCTATCGGCCGATCCTCGAGCGGATCGAGGCGATCCACAAGGAAGTCCTGCGTGGCCGCGTCTTCGTCGCGCTGCACATGCATGCCGGCGACGGCAACGTGCATACCAACATCCCGGTCAACTCCGACAACTACGCGATGCTGCAGACGGCCAACAAGGCGGTCGAACGCATCATGCACCTGGCGCGTGGCCTGGACGGCGTCATCTCTGGCGAACACGGCATCGGCATCACCAAGCTGGAGTTCCTGACCGACGACGAGATCGGCCCCTTCCGCGCCTACAAGCAGAAGGTCGACCCGCACGGCCGCTTCAACAAGGGCAAGCTGATGCACGGCGGTGACCTGAGCAACGCCTACACGCCGTCGTTCAGCCTGCTCGGCACCGAATCGCTGATCATGGAACAGTCGGAGATCGGCAAGATTTCCGAGATGGTCAAGGACTGCCTGCGCTGCGGCAAGTGCAAGCCGGTCTGCTCGACGCACGTGCCGCGCGCCAACCTGCTCTACAGCCCGCGCAACAAGATTCTCGCCACCTCGCTGCTGGTCGAGGCCTTCCTTTATGAAGAGCAGACCCGGCGCGGCATCTCGCTCAAGCACTTCGACGAATTCAACGATGTCGCCGACCACTGCACGGTCTGCCATCGCTGCTTCAAGCCTTGCCCGGTCGACATCGATTTCGGCGATGTTTCGGTGGCCATGCGCAATTTCCTGCGCAAGCAGGACAAGAAGCGCTTCAGTCCGGGCACTGCGGCGGCGATGACCTACCTGAACCTGAAGGATCCGGCGACGATCAAGCTGATGCGCGGCGTCATGATGGACTTCGGCTTCAAGGCCCAGCGTCTGGCGCACAAGGCGGCCAAGGCCCTGCACCTGGTCCAGGATACGCGCAAGCATCCGCCGGCCTCGCTCGGCGCGCCGACGGTCAAGACCCAGGTCATTCACTTCCTCAACCGGCCGATGCCGGGCAACCTGCCCAAGCGCACCTCGCGCGCCTTGCTCGACATCGAGGACGACAAGGTCATCCCGGTGATCCGCAACCCGAAGAAGACGACCGAGGAGTCGGATGCCGTCTTCTACTTCCCCGGCTGCGGCTCCGAGCGCCTGTTCTCGCAGGTCGGCCTGGCCACCCAGGCGATGCTCTACGAAGTCGGTGCGACTACCGTGCTGCCCCCGGGTTACCTGTGCTGCGGCTATCCACAGAATGCCTCGGGCGATGCCGACAAGGGCCAGAAGATCACCACCGACAATCGCGTGCTTTTCCACCGCGTTGCCAACACGCTGAACTATCTCGACATCAAGACGGTGATTGTTTCATGTGGAACATGCATGGATCAGTTGCAGAAGTACCAGTTCGAGAAGATCTTCCCGGGGTGCCGCCTGCTCGACATCCACGAGTACCTGATGGAAAAGGGGCTGAAGCTGGAGGGCGTCCAGGGCACGCGCTACATGTACCACGACCCTTGCCACACGCCGATGAAGGCCTACAACCCGCTGGCCGTGACCAAGACACTGATGGGCCAGGATGTGCCGCTGACCGACCGCTGTTGCGGCGATTCCGGTTCCTTCGCCTACTCGCGTCCGGATATCGCCACCCAGGTGAAGTTCCGCAAGCAGCAGGAAATCGAGAAAGGCGCCGAGAAGCTGCGTGCCGATGGTTTCCAGGGCGAGGTCAAGATATTGACCTCCTGCCCGGCCTGTCTGCAGGGGCTGTCGCGTTACGACGACGATGCCGGCACCCAGGCCGACTACATCGTCGTCGAGATGGCCAAACACCTGCTCGGCGACAACTGGATGGCCGACTATGTCGGCAAGGCGAATTCCGGCGGCATCGAACGCGTCTTGCTTTGAATCAAGGGCTTTAACCACGGTCGACCGCAGAATTGACGATGTTTTGCACGGTCCACTTGCAGTTGGGGGTGGGCGGTGCAATCCTATGCAAAACTGATGGATTCGATCGTGACTGAAAGCGCTTGCGAACTTTGCACCGGCCCCGGCGGCCGCGTCCTCTGGCAATCGGCCGAGTGCCGCGTGGTCCGCGTCGACGATCCGGCCCTGCCCGGCTTCTGCCGGGTGATCTGGGGCGCCCATGTGCGCGAGATGAGCGATCTGCCACGGTCCGAGCGCCAGCGGCTGATGGCTGTCGTTTTTGCCGTCGAAGCCGCGGTGCGCGAACTGTTTGAACCGGACAAGATCAATCTCGCCAGCTTCGGCAATGTCGTTCCGCATCTGCATTGGCACGTCATTCCGCGTTGGCGCGACGACCGCCATTTTCCGGAACCGATCTGGGGACGCCTGCAGCGGGAGCGCCAGCCGGAACGGCCGCCCGTCGACGACGCGACGCTGACCCGGGCGATCGTGCGCAACCTGCCCGAGGGAGAGTGAGGGGATGAGCGAAAAACCGCAGGAAAAGCTGCTCGATATCGCCGATCTGGTCGCCGGGATGGATTATCTCGCCGGCCTGATGCTGGCCAATCCTTCGGTTGCCGAACGGCAGCTGACCGATTTCCTGGATGCCTTGCTCACTTCGCCGCCCGATCCCGGCGTGCTCTTCCAGTTGCTCGAGCAGGCCCGGGCGCCGCTCTGCTTCGTCGAAGAGGAGATGGCCCGTTTCTATCACAACAAGGCGGTGCCGCTGACGCCCGAGGAAGACAATGCCTTCCAGATGGTGATCCAGGCCTGGCGGCGGATGGGTCGTGCCTATGCGCTGTGTGCCAGCCTAGAGGAACCGGCCGAGGGCGAAGCGGCCTATCGCGAGTTGATGGCGACCATCCTGCACCGCTGCATCTACTACAACGGGATGATCATCATCGAGCACTACCGGGCGCGTCGCGAGTTGCCGCCCGGCGTCTGGCTCGACCTGCACGGATTCTACGAGACCGCCGAGGAATGGGGCATCGCCTTCACCCCGGTGAGCGACACCCTGGAAAACAGCATGCAGGCGACGCATTGTGCGGCCGCCTACGTCACCCTGCTGCTGATCGATGTTGCCAGTCCCTACAGCAACAGCGTGCGCAACCTCAACCTGATCCGGCGCTGGGCCTCGATGTGGGCGCCGCTGGTCGGTGTCGCGCCGCTCGACGACGATCTTGAATTGCCGCCTTATGTCGTCGAACTGATGAAGGACCAGCCGTTGCATCCGAGTGCCACCGTCGAGGGCTCGGCGCGCGATGTCCGGCGCCTCGATACCGGTCGGCTCGGCCTGCAGATCGATCACGCCATCGGCCAGTTACGTCTGCGTCTGACGCCGTCGCAACTCGGCCTTGGTGAGGAAAGCGCCAGTCACGTCCTGAAGCTGCTCGAGCACCTGGCCAAACCCTGGTCGCAATCGACCTCTGCCCGGCGCTTCCGACGCTTTGCCAGTGAAGGCGTGGCACGGGTCGCCACCGGTTTCGATGCGATGTACTTCCACGTTGCCGGCGAGGCCTTCGAGCAGCCGGATTCGGCAATGGCTTATTCGCGGGGGGACTTCGACCAGCTATTCACCTTCCGCGACCGTGCCGATCCTGCGCAGGCGCTGGTGATCCGGCCGCGGGTCGAGTTTCCGGTCGAGGAGTGGTCGGTCATCAATCATTCCGCCAACGGCTTCCGACTGGGGCGCAGCATGGCCGGCCAGCGCGTGCTGCACGGCCAGTTGATGGCGGTCTGTCCGCATGACGGCGAACGTTTCCTGCTGGCCTACGCGACCTGGCTGATGGAAGAGGAAAGCGGCGGGCTGGTCGTCGGCGTCGCCACCCTGCCCGGCATTCCACAGGCGATCGGTTTCCGTCCCCTCGATCAGGCGGGCGCCCCGACCATCGAGCGCTTCGCGCCGGCCTTTGCACTGCCGGCGCTACCGGCGATCGGCGAGGACATTTCGCTGGTACTGCCGCCCGGCTACTACCATGCCGGGCGCGAACTCGAGATCAGCAACGGCGAGCACCGGCGCAAGGTGCGCATGAATCATGTCCTGGTGCGTCAGGCCGACTTCGACCGGATCAGCATCATCGAGTTGTGAGCGGGTACCGCACCTTCAGGGTAAACTAGCGCGCTTGGCGTGGAGAAACGTAATGGCCGGCATGGAAAAAGATACCCCGATACCGGAAGCGATCCGCTTGCATACGCAAAGCCGGGTGCTTGAACTGGTTTATGGCGAGACCTCGTATCGCCTGGATTTCGAATATTTGCGGGTGTTCACCCCGTCGGCCGAAGCACGCGGCCATGGTCCGGGTCAGGAAACCCTGCAGGTCGGAAAACGTAACGTCGAACTGCTGGCCATCGAGCCGGTCGGGACCTACGCGCTGAAGCTGGTGTTTTCGGACGGCCACGACAGCGGCTTGTACACCTGGGACCTGCTGCACAACCTGGCCGTGCATCACGACGAGTTGTGGGCCGAATACCTGCGCCTGCTCGAAGCCCGCGGCGCTTCCCGCGACATCGACGACACGCCGCGAGCAGCGGGTCCTTCCTGCAGTCACCATCACTGATGCCCATGAACAAAGAAACCACCCATTTCGGTTACGAGACTGTCGCCGAGCAGGAAAAGGCACGCCGCGTCCGCGGTGTCTTCGATTCTGTTGCCAGCCGTTACGACCTGATGAACGACCTGATGTCGGGCGGCATGCATCGCCTGTGGAAGGCGTTCACGATCCAGCGCAGCGGCGTCCGCGAAGGTTCGCGCGTACTCGATGTGGCCGGCGGTACCGGCGACCTGTCGCTGGCGTTCGCCAAGCGTGTCGGCAAGACCGGCCAGGTCTGGCTGACCGACATCAACAACGCGATGCTGGCGCGTGGCCGGGATCGCCTTGCCGATAAAGGCCATCTGTTGCCGGTCGCCCAGTGCGATGCCGAGAAGCTGCCTTTTCCCGACGACTGGTTCGACTGCGTGACCGTTGCCTTCGGCCTGCGCAACATGACCCACAAGGAGGCCGCACTGGCCGAGATGCGGCGCGTGCTGCGCCCAGGCGGCCGTCTGCTGGTACTCGAGTTCTCGCAGGTCTGGAAGCCGCTGGCGCCGGCCTACGACTTCTACTCGTTCCAGGTCATCCCGCGCATCGGTCAGTTGATCACGCGCGATGCCGACAGCTATCGCTACCTGTCCGAATCGATCCGCGTGCATCCCGACCAGGAAACCTTGAAGAGCATGATGGAAGGCGTCGGCCTCGAAAAGGTCGAGTATTTCAACATGGCGCTTGGCGTCGTCGCCCTGCATCGCGGTTTCAAGTTCTGATTCCGGCGGATGACCGTGCTCGCAAGCCTGCTGATCAAGCCGCTCAATCATCTGGTTGCCGATGCCCCCTGGGCTGGCGAGCGACTGCGGCGGCATGCCGGCGCGCACCTGTTGATCGCTGCCGGCGGCTGGCGAGTGAATTTGCTGGTCGGTGGTGACGGTTTGTTCCATCCGGCAAGCGCCGGGGTGGCCGATGTCGAAATCGCCCTGCCGGATGATTTTCTGGCAAAAATGCTGGTCGACCGTCAAAGTCTGATGGCGTCGGCTCGCCTGAGCGGTTCGGCCGAGATCGCCGAGACCCTCGCCTTCGTTTTCCGCAATCTGCGCTGGGACGCCGAAGGCGACCTGGCCCGGCTGGTCGGCGACATTCCCGCCCGCCGGCTGGCGCTGGCCGGGCAGGCACTGTTCGCTTCCGGGCGAGCCGCCGGTGACCATCTGGTCGGCACGCTTGGCGCTTGCGCCAGCGACCTTTCCGGGCCGCTGGCGGCAGCAGCCGAGATCGCTGCCTTCAGTGACGAAGTCGGTGCGCTGGATGCGCAGCTGCAGCGTCTGGAGAGGCGTCTCGGACGACTTGGCAGCTGAGCCGGACAAGACAAGAAAAAAGGCAGCCGAGGCTGCCTTTTTTTGACTGGGCGGAAAGCGCTCAGTGGGTGTGCTTGCGCAGACGCTGGATGGCCTGCAGCTGGGCGATGGCTTCGGCCAGCTCGGCTTCCGCCGCGGCGTAATCCATCTCTGCCTGGCGGTTGGCCAGTGCTTCCTCGGCGTGCTTCTTGGCTTCCAGTGCCTTGGCCTCATCGAGGTCATGGGCACGAATCGCGGTATCCGCCAACACGGTGATCATGTTGGGTTGGACTTCCAGCATGCCGCCGGAGACATACACCAGTTCGAACTCGCTCTGGTCCGGCACCTTCAGACGAATGGTGCCGGGCTTGATGCGGGTCAACAGCGGGGTATGTTGCGGCAGGATGCCGAGTTCCCCGGCTTCGCCAGGGAACACTGCGATTTCCACCAGGCCGGAGAAAATCGATTCTTCGGCACTGACGACATCACAATGAACGGTCATAACCATTACTGGCTCCTATGCTGAGGCCGCATTACTGCAGCGTCTTCGCCTTTTCGACAGCTTCTTCGATGCCGCCGACCATGTAGAAGGCCTGTTCCGGCAGGTGATCGTACTCGCCGCTGACGATGCCCTTGAAGCCCTTGATCGTTTCCTTGAGCGGAACGAACTTGCCCGGGGAACCGGTGAAGACTTCGGCAACGTGGAAGGGCTGCGACAGGAAGCGCTGGATCTTGCGGGCGCGGCTGACGGCCAGCTTGTCTTCCGGCGACAGTTCGTCCATACCCAGAATCGCGATGATGTCACGCAGTTCCTTGTAGCGCTGCAGCGTCATCTGCACGGCACGGGCGACACCGTAGTGCTCTTCGCCGACGATCTGCGGATCGAGCTGGCGGGAGGTGGAGTCGAGCGGATCGACGGCCGGGTAGATACCCAGCGAGGCGATGTCACGCGACAGCACGACCGTGGAGTCCAAGTGCAGGAAGGTGGTGGCCGGCGACGGGTCGGTCAAGTCATCGGCAGGCACGTAGACGGCCTGGATGGAGGTGATCGAGCCAACCTTGGTCGAGGTGATACGCTCTTGCAGACGACCCATTTCTTCAGCCAGCGTCGGCTGGTAGCCCACCGCGGAAGGCATACGGCCGAGCAGTGCGGACACTTCGGTACCGGCCAGGGTGTAGCGGTAGATGTTGTCGACGAAGAACAGGATGTCACGACCGTCGTCACGGAAACGCTCGGCCATGGTCAGGCCGGTCAGCGCAACGCGCAGACGGTTGCCCGGGGGTTCGTTCATCTGACCGAACACCATCGCGACCTTGTCGAGAACGTTGGAGTCCTTCATTTCATGATAGAAGTCGTTACCTTCGCGGGTACGCTCACCAACACCGGCAAACACGGACAGACCCGAGTGTTGCTTGGCGATGTTGTTGATCAGCTCCATCATGTTGACGGTCTTGCCGACGCCGGCGCCGCCGAACAGGCCGACCTTGCCGCCCTTGGCGAACGGGCAGATCAGGTCGATAACCTTGATGCCGGTTTCGAGCAGATCGACCGACGACGACAGTTCGTCGAACTTCGGTGCAGCCTGGTGGATCTCGCGCAGCTCGTTGCTGTCGATCGGGCCGGCTTCGTCGATCGGACGGCCGAGGACGTCCATGATGCGACCCAGCGTGCCCATGCCGACCGGCACGGAAATGCCGGCGCCGCTGTTGTTAACCTTCATGCCGCGGCGCAGGCCGTCGGATGAACCCATGGCGATGGTACGGACGACGCCGTCACCCAGTTGCTGCTGCACTTCGAAGGTCAGGCCGGCTTCAACCATGCCGTTTTCTTCGGAGGCGTCGAGCTTGAGTGCGTCGTAGACCTTCGGCATCGCGTCGCGCGGGAAGTGGATGTCCACAACTGCGCCGATACACTGAACGATGGAACCTTGACTCATATTCAAATCCCCAATAATTAAAAGCTTCGCGCTTGCGTCAGACTGCGGCGGCGCCGCTGACGATTTCCGAGAGTTCCTTGGTAATCGCGGCCTGACGGGCCTTGTTATAGACCAGCTTCAATTCACCGATGACGTTCTTGGCGTTATCGGAAGCAGACTTCATGGCGACCATCCGGGCTGACTGCTCGGAGGCCATGTTTTCAGCCACGGCCTGGTAAATCAAAGCTTCGACATAGCGGATCAACAGATCGTCGATAACTGGCTGGGCTTCCGGCTCGTAGACATAGTCCCAGCCCGGCTGATGATCGGTCTTGACGACGTCGTCAGCCAGCGGGAGCAGTTTTTCGAAAACCGGTTCCTGCTTCATCGTGTTGATGAAGCGGGTGTAGCCGATGTACAGCGCGTCGATTTCGCCCTTCATGTAGGCGTCGAGCTGAACCTTGAGCGGGCCGATCAACTTTTCCAGGTGCGGGGTATCGCCCAGCGCGACTGCGTGCGAAACGACCTTCGCGCCGGCGCGTTGCATGAAACCCAGACCCTTGTTACCGATGCAGGTCGCCTGGAAATTGATCTTCTGGCTGTCGAGTTCCTTCATCTTGCCGAGAACCAGGCGCAGGATGTTGGAATTGAGACCGCCGCAAAGACCCTTGTCGGAGGTGACCAGAACGATACCGATCGCCTTCTGCTCGCGCTTGTCGAGGAAGGGGTGCTTGTACTCGGTCAGCGCATGCGACAGGTTGCTGGCCACGCGCCGGATCTTCTCGCCGTAGGGACGGGCAGCCCGCATCCGGTCCTGCGCCTTGCGCATTTTGGATGCGGCCACCATCTCCATGGCCTTGGTGATCTTGCGCGTGTTTTCTACGCTCTTGATCTTGTTGCGAATTTCCTTGCCGCTAGGCATGGCGTTCTCCTAAGATCAGGCCCAGGTGCTCTTGAAAGCCTGGATGCCGGCAGCCAGTGCCTTTTCGGTATCACCGCTCAGATCGGCCGACGATTCCATGGTGTTCATGACTTCGCCGTGGTTCGACTTGAGGTAGCTGATCATGGCCTTTTCGCATTCGAGTGCGCGCTTGACTTCGACATCGTCGAAGTAGCCCTTGTCGGCTGCGTACAGCGTGACGGCCATTTCGGAGATGCTCATCGGCGCGTACTGCGGCTGCTTCATCAGTTCGGTGACCAGACGACCGCGCTCGAGCTGCTTGCGGGTGGCTTCGTCGAGATCGGAGGCGAACTGGGCGAAGGCCGCGAGTTCGCGGTACTGGGCCAGGGCCAGACGGACACCGCCGCCGAGCTTCTTGATCAGCTTGGTCTGGGCAGCGCCACCGACGCGCGACACCGAGATACCGGCGTTGATCGCAGGGCGGATACCGGCGTTGAACAGGTCGGTTTCCAGGAAGATCTGGCCGTCGGTGATCGAGATCACGTTGGTCGGAACGAAGGCGGAAACGTCACCGGCTTGCGTTTCGATGACCGGCAGCGCGGTCAGCGAACCGCTCTTGCCCGTCACGGCGCCGTTGGTGAACTTCTCGACCCATTCCTCGGAGACGCGGGCTGCGCGTTCCAGCAGGCGGGAGTGGAGATAGAAGACGTCGCCCGGGTAGGCTTCACGGCCCGGCGGACGGCGCAGCAGCAGGGAAACCTGACGGTAGCCCCAGGCTTGCTTGGTCAGATCGTCATAAACGATCAGCGCATCCTGGCCACGGTCGCGGAAGTACTCGCCCATCGTGCAGCCGGCGTACGGAGCCAGGTACTGCAGTGCAGCGGATTCCGAAGCGGAAGCGGCGACGACGATGGTGTATTCCATGGCGCCATGCTCTTCGAGCTTGCGCACGACGTTGGCGATGGTGGAAGCCTTCTGGCCGACGGCAACATAGACACAGAAGAGGTTCTTGCCCTTCTGGTTGATGATCGCATCGACGGCGACGGCGGTCTTGCCGGTCTGGCGGTCGCCGATGATCAGTTCGCGCTGGCCACGGCCAACCGGAACCATCGAGTCGACGCACTTCAGGCCGGTCTGCACCGGCTGCGAAACCGACTTACGCCAGATGACGCCCGGGGCAACCTTTTCCAGCTTGTCGGTTTCCTTGGCGTTGATCGGGCCCTTGCCGTCGATCGGCTGACCGAGGGTATTGACCACGCGACCGAGGAGTTCCGGACCGACTGGCACTTCCAGAATGCGACCGGTCGTCTTGACGACGTCGCCTTCGGAGATGTGGTTGTATTCGCCCAGGATAACGGCGCCGACGGAGTCGCGCTCGAGGTTGAGAGCCATGCCGATGGTGTTGCCGGGGAACTCCAGCATTTCGCCTTGCATGACGTCCTGCAAGCCATGCACGCGGCAGATACCGTCGGTGACGGAAACCACGGTGCCCTGCGTGCGCACTTCCGATGCGCCTTGCAGGTTCTGGATCTTGCTCTTGATCAGTTCAGAAATTTCGGAAGGATTCAACTGCATGAAAATCTCCTAGTTGTTCAGTGCCACGGCCATCGCGTCGAGTTTGCCGCGGACTGAAGCATCCAGCATCTGGTCACCGACGGTGACCCGCACACCACCGATCAGGCTCGGGTCGACTTCGACGCGGGCGGTCAGGCGGGTTCCGAAACGGGGTTCCAGTTGCTGCATCAGGGCAGCGATCTGGGCGTCGTCAATCGGGAATGCGGAGTACACCACCGCCTCCTGGACCCCTTCTTCCTGGCTACGGGCCAGATCGAAAAGCCGGGAAACCTCCGGCAGGAGTGCGAGACGCCGGTTTTCTGCGAGGGTACGAACGAAATTGGCGAGAATCGGGTCGCTGTCGTCGGACAGCGAAATGAACAATTCTGCAATCTGTTCAGCGGAGAGCCGGGGATTGCCCATGACCTGAGCCATGTCCCCGTCCTGGGCGATCAGCGCCAGCCGTTGCAGGCGCTGCGACCAGATGCCCTGTGCCCCGCTTTCCTTGGCCAGCTTGAAAGCGGCGTCGGCGTAGGGGCGAGCGATGGTGACGGATTCAGCCATAAGCTTTACAGATCCTGTTTGATCGTGGCCAGAATGTCGGAATGAGCCTGGGCGTTGATCTCGCGGCGCAGAATCTGCTCGGCGCCGGTGACCACCAGGGCAGCGACCTGCTCGCGCAGCTGTTCCTTGGCACGGACCGCTTCCTGTTCGATTTCGGCCTTGGCACCAGCGACGATGCGGTCGGCTTCGGCCTTGGCGTTCGCCTTGGCTTCCTCGATCAGTTGGGCGCCGCGCTTTTCAGCGTTGGCGATCAGTTCGGCAGCCTTTTCCTTGCCTTCACGGAGGGCTTCCGTGGAACGCTTGGTGGCCAGTTCGAGATCCTGCTTGCCGCGCTCGGCGGCAGCCAGACCATCCGCGATCTTCTTCGCACGCTCGTCGAGCGCCTTCACAATGGGGGGCCACACGAATTGCATCGTGAACCACGCCAGAATGAAGAACACAACGAGCTGTGCAAACAACGTTGCGTTCAGATTCACGGTTCTAGTCCTCTTCTAAAGGGTTGATCGAAGAGGATCGATTAAACCAGTTGGAACGGGTTGGCGAAGGCGAACATCATGGCGATACCGACACCGATCAGGAAGGCGGCATCGATCAGACCGGCCAGCAGGAACATCTTGGTCTGCAGGGCGTTCATCAGCTCCGGCTGGCGGGCCGAGGCTTCAATGTATTTGCCGCCCATCAGGCCGATACCGATACAGGCACCGATAGCGCCCAGACCAATGATCAGGCCGGCAGCCAGAGCAACAAAACCGAGAACGTGTTCCATGACAACTCCTTGCTAAGTTTAAGTAATGAAAAGGTAAGGCTAAAACAGGGTTACTACAGTGAAATCTGCTGGGTGATGCTTAGTGTGCTTCGTGGGCCTGACCGACGTACACCAGGGTCAGCATCATGAAGATGAAGGCCTGCAGCGTGATGATCAGGATGTGGAAGATGGCCCAGATCGAACCGGCGATGACGTGGCCGACGAAACCGAAGACGGTGGCGGTGCCGCCGAGCAGCGCGATCAGCATGAACACCAGTTCGCCGGCGTACATGTTGCCGAACAGTCGCATGCCGTGGGAGACGGTCTTGGCAACGAATTCGATCATCTGCATGATGAAGTTGACCGGGTAGAGCAGCGGGTGGCTGCCGAACGGCGCGGTGAACAATTCGTGCACCCAGCCGCCGATGCCCTTGATCTTGATGTTGTAGTAGATGCAGACGAGCAGCACGCCGAGCGACATGCCGAGGGCGGCATTGAGGTCGGCGGTGGCGACCACGCGCTGGTAGTGGATGCCGAACATTTCGCCGATCTTCGGCAGCACGTCGACCGGCAGCAGGTCCATCGCGTTCATGAAGAAGATCCAGACGAAGACCGTCAGGGCCAGCGGGGCGACGAACTTGCGCGACTCGGCGCTGTGGATGATGCCCTTGGCCTGTTCGGAAACCATCTCGACGAGGATTTCGACGGCGGCCTGGAAGCGGCCGGGGACACCGGAGGTCGACTTGCGGGCGGCGAGCCAGAGCACGAAGACCGTGGCCAGGCCGAGCAGGATCGAGTAGAACATCGTGTCGATGTTGATCACGGACCAGTCGATCACGGATTTCTGGGCGTGACCGGTGGAATTCAGGTGGGTCAAGTGGTGGACGATGTACTCGCCAGATGTCGGTGCTGCGCTACCTGCGGCCATGTTCATTTCTTCCAAAAGGCTAAAAAACCTGCATGCAAGACAATCGCCAGGCCGATCAGCAAGCTCGGCCAGTGCATCGCGGGGTAACCCTTGATGGCGATTGCCAGAATCCCGATGGTGGCGGCAATCTTGAGGAACTCACCGATGAAGAAGCTGGCCGCGTAGGATGCCCCCGGGCGGTCTTTCAACATCGTCAGCCGGACGGCAAAGAACAGGTTGGGAAGAATTGCCGCCAATGCCGCAAACCCGACCGATACAAGCCCCCGAATTCCTACGATTGCACCGGCCAGGATCGCTGTTATCAGCGCTGCACCAAGTTGCAGGTAAATCGCTTTCAACATGGTGTTTGCAATCCTTGTCCGGCTGTGCCACACAGACCTAAATGATACAAGAGTTCAAAAATTACCGTCAATGAAAATTAAGGGTTTACCGCAATGCAGCAATCGCCGGAAACCGCTTAGCGAAGCCGTCCGAGGATACCCTCGAGTTGTTCGAGGTCACCGAATTCGATGGTGATCTTGCCGGCCCCCTTCTTGTTGCTGCGGATGGCGACAGTGGCACCGACGGCGTCGGAAATTTCTTCCTGCAGGCGCAGCAGGTCGCGGTCGACCGGTGGCGTTGCGCCCTGCTTCGGCGGATTGACGATCTGCTGGACGAGGCGTTCGGCTTCACGCACCGACAGGCCTTTCTGGACGATGCGCTGGGCCACCGCGACCTGCTGGGCGCCCGGCAGCGGCAGCAGGGCACGGGCGTGGCCCATGTCGAGCTTGCCGGTCATCAGCAGTTCCTGCACCGGCGCCGCCAGCTGCAGCAGGCGGAGCAGGTTGGAGGCGGCCGGACGCGAGCGGCCGACGGCGTCGGCGGCTTGCTGGTGGGTCAGGCCGAATTCGTCGATCAGGCGCTGCAGGCCCTGGGCTTCCTCGAGCGGATTGAGGTTTTCGCGCTGGATGTTCTCGATCAGCGCCATCGCCAGCGCCTGTTCGTCGGGGATGCCGCGCACCAGCACCGGCACTTCGGCGAGGCCGGCCAGTTGCGAGGCGCGCCAGCGGCGTTCGCCGGCGACGATCTCGTAGCGCTCGGCGCCCGGCGTCTTGTCGACGGCGCGCACCAGGATCGGCTGCATCACGCCCTGGGCCTTGATCGAGGCCGCCAGCTCGGCCAGCGAGTCCTGGTCCATCTGGGTGCGCGGCTGGTATTTCCCGGGTTTCAGCCGGTCGACCGGGAGATTGCGCAGTTCGTCGTCGGCCTTGGCATCGCTGCCGGCGAGCAGCGCGTCCAGACCGCGTCCCAACCCCTTGAATTTGCTCATTTGGCGGTCCTTTCAAGAATTTCCTGGGCGAGCGCGCTGTAGGCCTGCGCGCCCTTCGAGTTTTTGTCAAAAGCGATGACCGGCTTGCCGTACGACGGCGCTTCGGCCAGGCGCACGTTGCGCGGCACGATGGTCTTGTAGACCTTGTCGCCGAAGTGGCTTTCGAGCTCGTTCGAAACCTGCTGGGTGAGCGTGCTCTGGCCGTTGTACATGGTTCGCAGCAGGCCTTCGACCTCGAGCCGAGAATTCAGGTGGTGACGTACCTTGCGCAGTGTTTCGACGAGGTCGGACAGGCCTTCGAGCGCGTAGTACTCGCATTGCATCGGGATCAGCACCGAATCGGCGGCAACCAGCGCGTTGACCGTCAGCATGTTGAGTGCCGGCGGGCAGTCGATGAGGACGAAGTCGTATTCGTCGTGGTTCTGCTGCAAGGCGTTCTTGAGCCGGTATTCGCGCTGTTCGAGTTCGATCAGCTCGACCTCGGCGCCGGCCAGTTCGCGGTTGGCGGGCAGGATGTCGAAAGCGAAGTCGGTCTTGATGCAGACCTCGGTCAGTGTCGCGGCACCGATCAGCAACTGGTAGACGGTCGGCAGCGCTTCCTTCTTGGTGATGCCGGCGCCGGTCGTCGCGTTGCCTTGCGGGTCCATGTCGATCAGCAGCACGCGCTGACCTTCGGCACCGAGCGAGGCGGCGAGGTTGACGGCGGTGGTCGTCTTGCCGACGCCGCCCTTCTGGTTGGTGATGGCGAGTACTTTCATTGGCCCGCTTTCAGGATGATCAGATGTCTTTCGGCGTCCAGTCCGGGTACGGACAAGGGAACGATGCGGTCGACGACGATGTCGGCCGGCAGGGCGGCGATCTCGTCATCGGGGCGGACGCCCTTCATGGCCAGCCAGCGGCCGCCGGGGGCCAGCAGGTGGCGGGTGAGTTCGATGAAGAGCTTGAGTTCGGCGAAGGCGCGCGAACTGATCTGCGCGTACTGGCCGGTCATTTCCTCGACTCGGGCATGGTCGACCGCAACATTCTTCAAGCCGAGCTGGATCGCCGCCTGTTGCAGGAAGGTCGCCTTCTTCTGCACGGTGTCGACCATGCGCACCGCCAGTTGCGGCCGGGCGATGGCCAGCGGGATGCCGGGCAGGCCGCCGCCGGAGCCGACGTCGAGCAAGGCGCCATCGCCGACATGCGGGAGGATCGCCAGCGAATCGAGCAGGTGGTGCGAGATGGCTTGTTCCGGATCGCGCAGCGCGGTCAGGTTGTAGGTCTTGTTCCACTTGAGCAGCAGGTCGCGGAAGGCGAGCAGCTGCTGCTGGGTGGTGTCGGGCAGGTCGAGGCCGAGTTCGGCGAGACCGCTGGCGAGGGTGATCGAGCTCATGCGGCGTGCGACAGCTTGAGGCGCTTCAGGTGGATCAGCAGCAGCGAGATCGCTGCCGGTGTCAGGCCCTGGATGCGCGAGGCCTGACCGATGGTCTGCGGCTTGTGCTGGTTGAGCTTCTGCTTGACCTCGTTGGACAGGCCGGCGACGGTCGCATAGTCGAGATCGGCCGGCAGGGCCGTGTTTTCGTAGCTGGCCGATTTGGCGACTTCCTCGGCCTGGCGGTCGATGTAGCCCTGGTACTTGGCGGAAATCTCGAGCTGTTCGACGACGGCGTCGTCGATGTCCGGTGCGGCTTGCGGTTCACCGTTGATGGCGAGCGAAATCAGCTCGCGCCAGGCGACTTCCGGACGGCGCAGCAGCTCGAACAGGTTGTATTCGTGCTCGACGGCCTTGCCGAGCACGCGCTGGCAATCCTCGGTGGTGACGATCTTCGGATTGATCCAGGTCGTCTTCAGTCGCTCCTGTTCGGCGGCGATCGCATCGCGTTTGCGGCAGAAGGCATCCCAGCGCACGTCGTCGACCAGGCCGAGGGCGCGGCCCTGCTCGGTCAGGCGCAGGTCGGCGTTGTCCTCGCGCAGGGAGAGACGGTACTCGGCGCGGCTGGTGAACATCCGGTAGGGATCCGAAACGCCGCGCGTGATCAGGTCGTCCACCAGCACGCCGAGGTAGGCCTCGTTGCGCTTCGGGCACCAGTCGTCGCGGCCCTTGACGTAATTCACCGCGTTGATGCCGGCGAGCAGGCCCTGTGCCGCGGCTTCCTCGTAGCCGGTGGTGCCGTTGATCTGGCCGGCGAAGAAGAGGCCGCGGATCGCCTTGGTTTCCAGCGTGTCCTTGAGGCCGCGCGGATCGTAGAAATCGTATTCGATGGCGTAGCCGGGGCGCAGGATGTGCACGTTTTCCATGCCGCGGATCGAACGCACCAGCGCCAGCTGGATGTCGAAGGGCAGGCTGGTGGACACGCCGTTCGGGTAGATTTCGTGCGTGGTCAGGCCTTCCGGTTCGAGGAAGACGTTGTGCTGGTTCTTGTCGGCGAAGCGGTGGATCTTGTCCTCGATCGACGGGCAGTAGCGCGGCCCGACGCCTTCGATGACGCCGGTGTACATCGGCGAGCGGTCGAGCCCGCTGCGGATGATGTCGTGCGTCTTCTCGTTGGTCTCGGTGATCCAGCACGGCAGTTGCTTCGGGTGCTGCGCGGCGTTGCCGAGGAAGGAAAACACCGGCAGCGGATCGTCCGAGTGCTGCTCCTCCATCACCGAGAAGTCGATGGTCTTGCCGTCCAGGCGTGGTGGCGTGCCGGTCTTCAGGCGGCCCTGCGGCAGATTGAGTTCCTTGAGGCGCGCCGCCAGGGAAACTGACGGCGGATCGCCCATGCGCCCGCCGGTGTAGTTCTCCAGCCCGACGTGAATCTTGCCGTTGAGGAAGGTGCCAGCGGTCAACACCACGGATTCGGCCAAAAAGCGGATGCCGAGCTGGGTGACGGCGCCGCACACCTTGTCGCCTTCGACGATCAGGTCGTCGCAGGCCTGCGCAAAGATGGTCAGGTTGGGCTGGTTTTCCAGGCGCGTGCGGATCGCCTGCTTGTACAGCACGCGGTCGGCCTGGGCGCGCGTGGCGCGTACGGCCGGACCCTTGGAGGCGTTCAGGATGCGGAACTGGATGCCGGCCTCGTCGGTGGCTGCGGCCATGGCGCCACCCAGCGCATCGACCTCGCGCACCAGATGGCCCTTGCCGATGCCGCCGATCGACGGGTTGCAGCTCATCGCCCCGAGCGTGTCGAGGTTGTGCGTCAGCAGCAGCGTGTTCGCACCGGCCCGCGCCGCGGCGAGCGCGGCTTCGGTGCCGGCGTGGCCGCCGCCGACGACGATGACATCGAATCGGGTGGGATAGAGCATGGGAACGGGAATGTTGCGGCGCAGTAAGGACCGGCGATTTTACGTCAGGTTGCTGAAAAATCACAGGTTTAGCCGGGTTGACCGTGAGCGTTCCGGGGCTTTCCTTGCTCCGCATGACGTTCTCCAGTAATTTGCCGGAAATGAACACACAAACGGCCAACAGCCCGGCGGCACTGGACAACGAGGAGATGCTCCTGGTCCTGCACCAGTCCCTGACCAAGAAGCGCGTCCTGATCGTCGACCGGCACTCGCCGGCCCGCGATTCGCTGCGCCTGATGCTCGGCGCGCTCGGGGTCACCGCGGTGCATGGCGCCGGCAGTTCGGCCGAGGTGATCCGTCAGGTCAAGGGCAACCGTTTCGACATCATCCTTTCCGATTTCGTCCTCGACGACGGCCGCGACGGCCAGCAACTGCTCGAGGAACTGCGCCACGCCCACCTGATCGCGCTCGGCACCGTGTACATGATCATCACCAGCGAGCGCAGCTACACCAATGTCGTCGCGCTCGCCGAACTGGCGCCGGACGATTACCTGATCAAGCCGTTCACTTCCGAACAACTGCAGGCCCGGCTGGTCCGCGCGATCTACAAGAAGCACGTGCTGCGCAAGATCTACGAGCAGATCGAACGCGGTGCGCTGCAGGAAGCGATCGCCGCCTGCGACCGGGTCATCCAGCAGCAGCCGGTGTACCAGTACGACGCGCTGCGCTTCAAGGGCGAGCTGCTGCACCAGCTTGGGCGCACCGCCGAAGCCGAGGTGGTGTACCGGCGGGTGCTCGAGGGCCGGGTCGTGCCCTGGGCGAAGATGGGGCTGGCGACCGCGTTGCGCGACCGCAATGCGCTCGAGGAGGCCGAGCAGCTGGCCGACCAGGTCATCCAGGAAGCGCCGGAGTTCCTCTCCGCCTACGATTTCCTGGCCTCCGTGCACGAGGCCCAGGGAAAGCTCAAGGAGGCCCAGCAGGTCTTGCAGCGGGCTGCCGACGCCTCGCCGCACAACACGCTGCGCCAGCGCCTGGTTGGCGACGTCGCCGCCCGCAACAAGGACCTGCTTGCCGCCGAGCGCGCCTATGGCAAGGTCATCGCGCGCAACAAGGGCTCGAGCCTGCGCACCGTGGACGACTACGCCAACCTGTCGCGGGTGCTGATCGAGCGCGGCGATGTCGACGCCTCGCGCAAGATCAGCGCCGAGATGAAGCGCGAGTGGCGCGGCGACAAGCAGGCCGAACTGGCGGCGCTGGTGGCCGAAAGCCTCTGCCTCGATCTCGAGGGCGCTGGCGACAAGGCGCAGGCGATCGTCGCGCAGGCGATCGCGCTGCAGCAGCAGGTCGATGCCGAGGCCGCCGAGAAAGGCCGTCATGTCTCGCAGCGCCTCAGCGTCGATCTCGCCCACGCCTGCTATGCCACCGGCCATGCCGAGGCGGCACAGCAGATCATGCGTCAGGTGGCCGCCGAGAACAACGAGGACCCGCACCTGCTCGACCACATCACCAGCGTCTTCGAGAAGACCGGCCAGCCGGATGCCGGCCGGGCGCTGCTCGACCAGGTCAGCAAGCAGATCGTCGACCTCAACAACAAGGGCGTCATCGCCGCCCGCAACGGCGACCTCGAGGGTTCGGTCGAGCTCCTGATCCAGGCCGTCGAGCAGGTGCCCAACCTGCAGTTCCTGGTCAACGCGGCGAAGGCGATCTTCTCGCTGCTCGAGCGCAAGGGCTGGGACAACGAACTGGCGGCGCGCGGCCTCGACTACCTGCAGCGCGCCCAGCGCAAGGACCGCAAGAGCCCGAAGGTGGCCTCGGCCCGCGAGCTCTATGTCGCGGTCGCGCGCAAGCACGGGATCGATATCGATCCCGGCTGACGCAGACCCGGCCTAGCGGGTCTTGTGGCCGAGGCCGAGATAGGCCTCGATGACGCGCGGATCGGCGGCCAGTTCGGCGCTCGGGCCGGACAGCGAGACTTCGCCGGTTTCCAGGACGTAGCCGTAGTCGGCGATCTGCAGCGCGGCGCGGGCGTTCTGCTCGACGAGCAGGATGGCGACGCCGGTCTGCTTGAGCTCGGCGATGATGCGGAAGATTTCCTTGATGATCAGCGGCGCCAGGCCGAGGCTGGGTTCGTCGAGCATCAAGAGCTTGGGCTTGGCCATCAGGGCGCGGCCCATCGCCAGCATCTGGCGTTCGCCGCCGGACAGCGTGCCGGCCAGCTGGGCACGGCGTTCCTCGAGGCGCGGGAAGAGCTCGAAGACCTCGTCCATGGTTTCCATCTGGTCGCGGTGGCCGCTGCGGTAGCGATCGAAGGCGCCAAGCAGCAGGTTGTCCTCGACGCTCATCTCGGCGAACAGCTCGCGCTTTTCCGGGACCAGCGTCATGCCCTGGCGGACCAGGGTTTCGACTTCGCGCTCGCGGCCCTGGGCGTGGCCCATGTAGACGATCTCGCCGGTGGCCGGCAAGAGGCCCATCAGCGAGGCGAGCAGCGTCGTCTTGCCGGCGCCGTTGGGGCCGATCACGGTGACGATCTCGCCGCGGCGGATGGTCAGGTCGACGTCGTGCAGCGCCTCGACCTTACCGTAGGCGACGCGCAGGTTCTTCACCTCGAGGATGACCTCGTGGTCGTGCAGGTGCGGATGCTTGCTCATGCTCATTCGACTCCACCGAGATAGGCTTCGAGCACCTTGGGGTCGCGCTGGACCGCTTCCGGTTCGCCCTCGGCGAGTTTCTCGCCGAATTCCATGACCACGACACGGTCGGCCAGGCCCATCACGAAATCCATGTCGTGCTCGACCAGCAGGATGCCCATGCCCTCGCCGCGCAGCTTGCGCAGGAGCTCGGCGAGCGCCTGCTTTTCCTGGTAGCGCAGGCCGGCCGCCGGCTCGTCGAGGAGCAGCAGGCAGGGATCGGAAGCGAGCGCGCGGGCGATTTCGACGATGCGCTGCTGGCCGAGCGCCAGGCTGCCGGCGGCGTCGAACATGTGTTCCTTGAGGCCGACGCGTTCGATCTGCTTGGCGGCTTCGGCGAGCAGGCGGTTTTCCTCGCCGCGGTCGAGGCGCAGGGCCGCCGCCAGCACGCCCTTGCTGCCGCGCAGGTGGGCGCCGATGGCGACGTTTTCGAGTACCGACATCTGACCGAGCAGGCGCACGTGCTGGAAGGTCCGGCTCATGCCGCGGCGGGCGATGTCGCGCGAGCGCAGTTTTGCGGTCGACTCGCCGAGGAAGGCGATTTTGCCCTCGCTGGCCGGGTTGACCGCGGAAATGCAGTTGAACATCGTGCTCTTGCCGGCGCCGTTCGGGCCGATCAGTGCCATCACCTCGCCAGCCTGCACCGACAGCGACATGTTGTTGTTGGCGACCAGGCCGCCGAAGCGCTTGGTCACGCCCTCGGCGGTCAGCAGCACGCTGCCGGCCGCAGCCGGGCTACGCCTGGGCAGTGCCTCGGCATCGACCAGCCGGCGCTGGCGGGCACTTGCCGGCAACAGGCGGAGCAGCACCGGCCACAGGCCGTCGCGCGCCTTCTGCAGCACCAGCACCATCGCGATGCCGAAGACGATGACCTCGAAGTTGCCGCTCTGGCCGAGGATGTGCGGCAGCCAGTCCTGCAGCCACTGCTTGAGGACGGTGATCAGGCCGGCGCCGAGGACAGCGCCCCAGACGTGGCCGATGCCGCCGACAACGGCCATGAACAGGTATTCGATGCCCATGTTGATGCCGAACGGCGTCGGACTGACGAAGCGCTGCAGGTGGGCGTAGAGCCAGCCGGAGAGGCAGGCCAGCAAGGCCGCGATGAGGAAGATGACGATCTTGGTGCGCGGCGTGTTCACCCCCATCGCCTCGGCCATCACGCCGCCGCCCTTGAGCGCGCGGATGGCGCGGCCCTGGCGCGAATCGAGCAGGTTGCGCACGCCGAGGATGGCGAGCAGGACGACCAGCCAGATCAGGTAGAAGAACTCGTCGCCCGACTTCAGCTCCCAGCCGAGCAGCGACACCGTCGGGATGCCGGTGATGCCGGTGTGGCCGCCGAGGAATTCGACGTTGCCGAACAGGAAATAGAGGCTGATGCCCCAGGCGATGGTGCCCAGCGGCAGGTAGTGGCCCCCCATGCGCAGCGTGATGAAGCCGAGCAGGAAGGCGACGGCGCCGGTCAGCGCCAGGCCGATCAGCAGCGTCGCCCAGGGCGAGTAGCCGAACTGGGTGGTCAGCCAGGCGGTGGTGTAGGCGCCGAGGCCGACGAAGGCCGCCTGGCCGAACGAGGTCAGGCCGCCGACGCCGGTGAGCAGCACCAGGCCGATGGCGACGATGGCGTAGAGGCCGATGTAGTTGAGCAGGGTGATGTGGAACTCGGGCAGCCATTGCGGCCCGGCGGCGAGCAGCGCGACGAAGGCGGCGAGCGGGAGATGGCGGATCATTCCTCTTCCTCCTCGACGTGGCGGGAGGTCAGCGAGCGCCACAGCAGCACCGGGATGATCAGCGTGAACACGATGACTTCCTTGAAGGCGCTGGCGTAGAACGACGAGAAGGACTCGAGCAGGCCGACCAGGATGGCGCCGAGCGCCGCCACCGGATACGAGGCGAGGCCGCCGATGATGGCGCCGACGAAGCCCTTGAGGCCGATCAGGAAGCCGGAGTCGTAGTAGATCGTGGTGATCGGCGCGATCAGGATGCCGGAGAAGACGCCGATCGCGGCCGCCAGCGTCAGGCACAGCTTGCCGGCCAGGGCCGGCGGGATGCCCATCAGGCGGGCGCCGGTGCGGTTCATCGCGGTGGCGCGCAGCGCCTTGCCGTAGATGGTGCGCTCGAAGAAGAAGTAGAGACCGATGATCAGCGCCGCCGAGGCGACCACGACCAGCACGGTCTGCCCTTGCAGCGGGGCGCCGGCCAGCTCGAAGCTGATCTCGGTGAACGGCGGCGTGCGCGACCCCTCGGCGCCGAAGAAGAGCAGGCCCAGCCCGATCATCGCCACGTGCACGGCGACCGAGACGATCAGCAGCACCAGCACCGGAGCGCTGGCCAGCGGCTGGAAGGCGAGGCGGTAGATCATCGGGCCGAGCGGCACCACCACCAGCATGGTGATCGTCACCTGCAGCCACAGCGGCAGGTCGCCGGCCGGCAGCGCGAACAGACCGGCGGCGGCGAGCAGCGGCAGGCCGACGTTGAAGATCAGCAACGGCGGCAGCTTGGCGTAGCGCTTCTCGCGCAGCAGGCGGAAACCGTCGAGCACGGCGATGGTGGCGCCGAGCGCCACCAGCAGCCAGATCGTGCCCGGGACCTTGCCGGCCTGCAGCGCCGCCAGGGTCAGCGCGCCGTAGGCGACGAACTCGCCCTGCGGGATGAAGATGACGCGGGTGACGGCAAAGACCAGCACCAGCGCGAGGGCGAGCAGGGCGTAGATGGCACCGTTGGTGATGCCGTCCTGGCCGAGAAGGAGAAGAATCTGTAGGTCCATGGCTGGGCGTGCTTGCCGGGCGGGGAGTTCAAAAAACGCGACGCCGGCCGTGCATGACACGGCCGGCGCGGTCAGGAGCCAGCGTCTGGCCGGTTTACTTGACCAGCTTCCAGGTGTTGTTCTCGATCACCGCCATGACCCGGGCGCGCTGGTCGAAGCCCTGATGGTCGTTGGCCGACATGTTGAAGATGCCGTGGGCGGCCGGCAGATCCTTGCTTGCCTCGATCGCGTCGCGCAGCGCGCGGCGGAATTCGACGGTACCCGGCTTGGCTTTCTTCAGCGCCACCGGGATGGCGTTGCCGAGCAGCACGCCGGCGTCCCAGGCGTGGCCGCCGAACGACGAGACGCTACCCTTGCCGTGCGCGGCTTCGTACTTGCCGACATATTCCAGGGCCGACTTGCGCACCGGGTTGTCGGCCGGCAACTGGGCGGCGACGACCATCGGGCCGACCGGCAGGAAGGCGCCTTCGACATCCTTGCCGCCGACGCGCAGGAAGTCGTTGTTGGCGACGCCGTGGGTCTGGTAGATCAGGCCCTTGAAGCCCTTCTCCTTGAGCGACTTCTGCGGCAGCACGGCCGGCGTGCCGGCACCGCCGACGAGCACGGCATCCGGCTTGGCGGCGATGATCTTGAGGATCTGGCCGGTCACCGAGGTGTCGTTGCGCTGGTAGCGCTCGCTGGCGACGATCTTCAGCTTGCGGGCTTCGGCGATCTTGGCGAACTCCTTGAACCAGCCCTCGCCGTAGGCATCGGCAAAGCCGATGAAGGCGACCGTCCGGACGTTCTTGTCGGTCATGTGCTGGACGATGGCGGTGGCCATGTGCGCGTCGTTCTGCGCCGTCTTGAAGACCCACTTGCGCTTGGCGTCCATCGGTTCGACGACGATCGCCGAGCCGGCCATGGAAATCAGCGGCGTTTCATTGTCGACCGCGACATCCATCATCGCCAGCGAGTTCGGCGTGGTGGTCGAGCCGATGACGACGTCGACCTTGTTCTCGGCGATCAGCTTCTTGATGTTCTTGGTCGCGGCGGTCGGGTCGGTGGCATCGTCAAGGACGATGTAGTTGACCTTTTCGCCGCCGATGCTGGCCGGCAGGAGCGCGATGGTGTTCTTTTCCGGGATGCCGAGCGAGGCGGCCGGGCCGGTGGCGGAGACCGAGACGCCGACGTTGATGTCGGCGAAGGCGGTGGCGGAGAATGCGGCGAGAACAGCCAGGGCCAGCTTTTTGGACATGTTGTGCTCCAGGGGTGGGTGTCGAAAGAGAAAAATATTAACACGGCCGGCCGCGGACGCCTTCCGCGCCGGCCGTCGGAGAGGATTCAGCGCGCCAGTTGCCAGGCGCCGTCGCGGATCGTGACCATGACCCGGGCGCGCTGGTCGAAGCCGAGGTGGTCGTTGGCGCTCATGTTGAAGACGCCGTGTGCGCCCGGCAGGCTGCGCGTCGCCTCGAGCGCGTCGCGCAGCCCGGCGCGGAATTCGCGGCTGCCCGGGGCGCCTTTCCTGAGTGCCAGCGGGATGGCCTGGCCGAGCAGGACGCCGGCGTCCCAGGCATAGCCGCCGAAGGCATTGACGCTGCCCTTGCCATGCACTGCCTCGTAGCGCGCGACGTAGTCGCCGGCGGTCTGGCGGACCGGGTTGTCGGCCGGCAGCTGGGCAGCGACCAGGACCGGGCCGCTGGGCAGCAGCGTGCCTTCGCAGTCCTTGCCGCAGATGCGCAGGAAGTCGTTGTTGGCGACGCCGTGGGTCTGGTAGATCGTCCCCTTGTAGCCCTTTTCCTTGAGCGACTTCTGCGGCAGTGCCGCCGGCGTGCCGGCGCCGCCGATCAGGATGGCGTCGGGCCTGGCGGCGAGAACCTTGAGCACCTGGCCGGTGACGCTGGTGTCGGTGCGGTTGAAGCGTTCGTTGGCGACGACCTTGAGCTTGCGTACCTCGGCCAGCTTCGAGAATTCGTTCCACCAGCCTTCGCCGTAGGCGTCGGCAAAGCCGATGTAGGCCACCGTCTTCACGTTGTTGCTGGTCATGTGCTCGATGATCGCCGTCGCCATCTGGGCGTCGTTCTGCGGCGTCTTGAAGACCCAGCGGCGCTTCTCGTCCATCGGTTCGACGATGCGCGCCGAGGCCGCGAGCGCGATCATCGGTGTCTCGCTCTCGGCGGCAACGTCGATCATCGCCAGTGCGTTCGGCGTCGTCGTCGAGCCGATCACGACGTCGACCTTGTTCTCGCTGATCAGCTTTCTGGTGTTCTTGACCGCCGTCGTCGTGTCGGAGGCGTCGTCGAGGACGATGTAGTTGACCTTCTGGCCGGCGATGCTTCTCGGCAGCAGGTCGATGGTGTTCTTTTCCGGAATGCCGAGCGAGGCGGCCGGACCGGTGGCCGACAGCGTGACGCCGACGTTGATGTCGGCCTGCGCCGTCGCGGCGATGGCCGAAAGCAGCGCGATCATTGTTTTTTTGCGCATTTTGTCTCCCTTTGGTGAATCGATTTAACGGAGCGAAAACACTATTCGCTGTCGGGTTTTCGCGCAAGCCGGCCGGTCAACCGCTCGTGATAAAGTCGGCTTTTTTTGCGCACGAGACGGGATCTGACATGTTTTCTGGAATCGTTGCGGCGGTCGGCCGCATTACCCAAATCACCGCCCGCGAAGTCGGCTATCGCCTGACCGTCGATGCCGGCAAGCTGAACATCGACGACGTCGCCCTCGGCGACTCGATCGCCCACAACGGCGTCTGCCTGACCGTGGTTGCCCGCGAAGGCGGCAGCTTCATGGTCGACGTCTCGCCGGAAACGCTGTCCTGTACCGTCGGCCTCGATGCGCCCGGCCCGGTCAACCTGGAGAAGGCCCTGCGCCTCAACGACGTCATCGGCGGCCATCTGGTGTCCGGCCACGTCGACGGGGTCGGCGAGGTGCTGCGCTTCGATGCGGTCGGCGACAACCGTCTGCTCGAGATCCGGGCGCCGCAGGAAATCGCCCGCTACATCGCGCGCAAGGGCTCGATCGTCGTCGATGGCACCAGCCTGACGACGAATGCCGTCAACGGTACCGATTTCACCATCAACCTGATTCCGCACACCCTGGAAAACACCACGCTCAACCGGCTGCAGCCGGGCAGCAAGGTCAATCTCGAGGTCGACCTGATCGCCCGCTACTGCGAGCGTCTGCTTACTGCTGGCGGCGCCGGTTGAGGCGCCGGCCGACGAACGGCGGTTGAAAAACCGCCGCCCCGCCCCCATAATCCGGAGCATGGTTGTAATTCCGGCAATCTGGAGGCGTTCTGGACAGGGGTTCGATTCCCCTCACCTCCACCCAAGGGCATTCTTCGAGTGCCCTTGCGATGGGGGTGTACTGGTTTCGACAGGGCGGGCAAAGGTGCGCAGGCAACTCGACAGGCGACGGACGTAATCCGCGCAAATCCATAATTGCCAACGATGAGCAATTCGCTATTGCCGCCTAAAAACGGATAGCCGGGGCCGCTAGCGCCTTGTTACCAAAGATAGCCGGCGGGGACTTCGGTCCCCGTCGTCAATTCCGGATTCCCTTTTTTCGCTTCAGCCCTGACCCAGGTAGCGGAAGCCGCGCGTCGCATGGACGCCGGCGATGCGCGCCGGGATCAGCACGCCGCTGCGCTCGAGTTGCTTGACGATGCGCGAGATCGTCTCGAAGCGCAGGTCGGTGATTTCGGCGATTTCCTGGCGCATCGGCAGGACGACGCGGCCGTCGCCCTCGGCGAGCAGGCGGACCAGGCCGAGCACGCGGTCCACCGCCTGGCCGCCGCGCAGCGCGAGGATCTCGGCGGCGCGCTGCTGGGCGCGGGCCAGCGACGCCAGCAGCGATTCCCCGGCCTGCGCCGGATCGCCTTCCGGCCACGGGCTCAGTTCGCAATCGGTGAGGGCGCCGGCCGAGAAGGTATAGACGCCGAAGAGCAGGGTTTCGCAACCGACGATGTCGCCGGCGATGGCCAGGCTGGCGAAGCGCCGGCCGTCGGCATGCGGGCTGTCGAGGCGGAGTACGCCGCGCTGCAGGCGCCAGGCCAGGCCTTCCTCGCCGGCGGCGTGCAGCGTCTCGCCGCAGGCCAGCTGGCGGCGGCCGGCGGAATTTGCCGGGGTTTTACGGTCGACCGTGAAAAAAGCCATTTTTTGCTCCCCTGCCAACGTCAAAAAGCCCCGGCCGCTGGCGACCGGGGCGCTGCCATCAGGCGGCCGGATCAGAACTTGACGTTGATGCCGGCATACAGCGAACGCCCCATGCCGGGGACCGGCGTACCCCAGCCGATCATGCCGTCGGTGGCTGGCGGATTGATCGACATCGTTCGCCCCTGGCCGAGGTAGGCGCCGCCGAGCGGCATTTCGTAGTAGCGGTCGAACAGGTTCTCGACCCCGAAGTCGAGGCGGACCTGCTTCCAGCTGTGGCTCAGGCGCAGGTTGACCAGTCCGTAGCCGGGCGTCTTCGTCTCGTTGCGGGCATCCGACACCTTGTTCTTGGCGGCGACGCCGATCACTTCCAGGGCATTGTCCCAGGCGCCCTGCTTCTGCGTCAGCGTCAGCTTGGCGTTGAGCGGCATGATGTTGTACAGGTCGTCGCCGGTGTCGCGGTTCTTGCCGCGGGTGTAGTTGAGCATGCCCTTGAGGCCGAGTTCGCCGGCGACGGTGCTGGCCAGCGGCATCTTGCCGGCGAGGTCGAGGCCGCTCAGGCGGGCGCTCTGGTTGACGTAGCGCAGGACGACGAACTGGTTGCGCAGCGGCGTCGCCCGCGGGATGTTGTTGGTGCTGTCCCACTGGATCGCGTCGATGTAGTCGGTGACGTGGGTGAAGAAGGGCGTCACCTTCAGTTCGTAGTTGCGGGCGGCGTCGTGCCAGTCGAAGGTGGCCGACAGGGTGTGCGCCTTTTCCGGTTTCAGGTCGGGATTGCCGACGTAGCCGTTGCCGTCGCCGACGTAGTTGTTCATCACCGCGGCCATGCTCCAGGTGGACCACGGGTAGGCTTCGTAGAGGCCCGGCGAGCGGGTCTTGCGGGCCAGGCCGAATTCGATGTCGAGGCTGCTGCCGGCGCTGTGCCGGGCGAGTGCGGTGAAGTCCCAGTTGTTGTCGTGGCGGGAACGGTCGCGGCCGTTGAAGAGGCCGGCGTCGCGGCCCTGGTTGCCCATCCCGGCGGGGTTGTAGCCGACGACGTCGGCGGCGTCCATGCTCACCCGCTCGTAGCGCAGGCCGAGCAGTGTCGTCCACCGTTCGTTCGGGCGGCTTTCCCACTCGGCGTACAGCGCCTGGCGGTCGCGCTCGCCGTCGTTGATGTTGACGAAGGTGCCCGGGAACATGCCGCTGCCGGAGGCCGGCCACCAGTCGTCGAGACGGTATTTCTGCAGTTCGCTGCCGACGCGCAGCAGGTCTTGCTGGCTGAGCCTGATGTCGGCCTTGAGGCTGGCGCCGGTGGTCTTGCTGCGGGTCTTCATCGGCATGCCGTGGGCGCAGGACCCGCTAATTGCGCCGCAGTTGATCGGGTCGGTGCCGTTGGCGCCGAGCGAATCGGGGCCGTACCACCAGCGCTTGTCGGCACCGAAGTCCATGAAATGGTCGACCGTCTCGTGATAGGCGCGGGCTTCCACCTTGCCCCAGTCGTAGTCGCCCTGCCAGCGCAGGTTGATGCGCTTCTGCTCGTTGTCGAGCAGGTCCATGCGCTGGTTCGGGTAGAGCTGCTCGGGCATGTTCTGGTAGCCGAGCTTGACCTCGAAGAGGTGGTTGGCGTTCTTCACCGCCAGGCCGAGCGTGTGGTTGCCGGTTTCGTAGGCGCTCGAGCCGACTTCGTCGCGGTCGAGGCGATGGCCGGCGCGGCCGGTGTTGGTGTAGTTCTTGAAGTTGCGGCCGGCGCTGTAGTTGTTGGCTTCGCTGTAGGCGCCGGTGTAGGTCAGGCTGATGTTCTCGGTGGCGGCGGTGGCGCTGGCGTTGCCGCCGCGGGCCTGGTTGTTGCTGCGGTAGAAGGCGCCGACTTCGCCCTTGAGCAGGCGTTCGCCGGGGGCGGCGAATTCCGGGGCGCGGGTTTCGGCGACGATGCTGCCGCCGATGCTGTCGCCGCCGACGCTGACCGGGCTGATCCCGGCGTAGACGGTGAGCGCGCCGACCTGGCTGGGGTCGAGGTAGGAGAGCGCCGGGTTCATGTGGTTGGGGCAGGCGGCGATCAGGTCCATGCCGTCGATCTTGATGCGCAGGCGGTCGTCGGCCAGGCCGTGGATCGCCGGCAGGCTGGAGACGGCGCCGGCACCGTAGAAACTGACGCCGGGGACATCCTGGAGCAGGCTGGCGACGTCGCTGCTGCGGGCGCCACTCTGGCGCAGTGCGCCGGCGTCGAGCTGGGTGGTGCTGCCGGCCGTCTTGTCGCGCTCGGCGCTGACGACGATTTCATCCATGGTCTGTGCCCAGCCGGGGGCGGCGAAGGCGATGCCGATGGCGACGGCCAGCGGCCGGATCCGGTAGGTCATGGAAAACCCCTTTGTCTTTTATTAGCAAAGGGTGAATTGTCGGCAAGGCGTGCGGCTTCGGGAATGTGACAAAACGTCGCACCCTGCGGTCAGCAGGGAATTTTTCCCGCTTTCCGTGGTCGCCGGTGCCGGCTCAGGAATTCAGTTTTTCCAGCGCCTCGCGCAGTTTGGCCGGCTCGTCGAGGCGCAGCATCTTGCGCACGTTGGGCGCCAGCTCGGAAATGTCCGACTTGAGAATCCGGCTTTTTACCTTGAGCACCTGCGACGGGTGCATCGAGAAGATGCGCAGGCCCATGCCGAGCAGCAGCCGGGTCAGCTTCGGGTCGCCGGCGGTCTCGCCGCATACCGAGACCGGGATGCCGACCTTCTCGGCGCTGGCGATGGTGTGCGCGAGCAGCATCAGCACCGCCGGATGCAGCGGGTCGTAGAGCGCCGCGACCTGCTCGTCGGAGCGGTCGATCGCCAGCGTGTACTGGATCAGGTCGTTGGTGCCGATCGACAGGAAGTCGAGCCGGCGCAGGAAGATGCCGACAGCGAGTGCCGCTGCCGGAATCTCGATCATGCCGCCGACCTGGATGTTCTCGTCGAAGGCGATCTTCTCGCCGCGCAGGCTCGACTTGGCCTGTTCGATCGCGGCCAGCGTCTGGTCGATCTCGTGGGCGTGCGCGAGCATCGGGATGAGCAGCTTGATCGGGCCGTGGCGCGAGGCGCGCAGGATCGCCCGCAGCTGGATCTGGAACATCTTCGGTTCGGCCAGCGACAGGCGGATCGCCCGCCGGCCGAGCGCCGGGTTGGTCTTGACCCGGTCGCCGGCGGTGGCTTCCGGGTTGAGGTCCTTGTCGGCGCCGAGGTCGAAGGTGCGGATCGTCACCGGCCGTCCGCCCATGCCCTTGACCACCTTCTTGTAGGCCTCGTACTGCTCCTGCTCGTCGGGCATGTCGCCGCGGTTGAGGAAGAGGAACTCGGTGCGGAACAGGCCGATGCCTTCGGCGCCGCCGTCGAGCGCGTCGCGGATGTCGCCGGGCAGTTCGATGTTGGCGTGCAGCGCGATATCGACACCGTCCAGCGTCTGTGCCGGCGAATCCTTCAGTTGGCGCAGCTTGGTCTTCTCGAGCTCGATCTGCTCCATGCGCAGCCGGTATTCCTCGAGCACCCGCGGGTCGGGGTTGACGATGACGACGCCGCGCATGCCGTCGACGATCAGCTGCTCGCCGTCGCGGATCAGCGCGCGGCCGTTCTCGAGGCCGAGCACCGCCGGGATCGCCATGCTCCGGGCGAGGATCGCGGTGTGCGAGGTGGCGCCGCCGACGTCGGTGATGAAGGCGGCGAAGCGGTGGTCCTTGAAGGCGATCGTGTCGGCTGGCGAGAGGTCGTGGGCGACGACGATCAGCGCCTCCTCGCGGGTCTGCTTGCTGGCCTTGGCGGTGGCCCGGGCGGGATGGCCGAGCAGTTCCTTGATCACCCGCTCGACGACCTGGACGACGTCGAACTTGCGCTCGCGCAGGTAGGGATCGTCGAACTGCTCGAACTGGTGCACCAGGTGCTCCATCTGCTGGACCAGCGCCCATTCGGCGTTGCAGCGGCGCTCGCGGATGATCTCGCGCGGCTTGTCGGTGAGTTCGCTGTCCTCGAGGAACATCGCATGCACGTCGATGAAGGCGGCGAGCTCGGCCGGTGCGTGCTCGGTGTTTTCCTTCATCGCCGCCAGTTCCTTCTTGACCGCCAGGATGGCGGCGTCGAAGCGGGCGATTTCCTTGTCGACCTGCCGCGGCGCCAGCGTCAGGTGGGACACTTCCAGCGTCGCGTGCGACATCAGCATCGCCCGGCCGATCGCGATCCCGGCCGAAACGCCCAGTCCGTGCAGGGTGAAGCTCATGGGCCTTATTCTCCCTCGCCGAAGTAGTCGGCGATCAGCGCCAGCAGGGCCTCCATCGCCTCCGCCTCGTCCTTGCCGTCGGTTTCGATGGTCACCGTCGAGCCCTTGCCGGCAGCCAGCATCATCACGCCCATGATGCTCTTGGCGTTGATCCGGCGGCTGCCCTTGCTCATCCACACCTCGCAGGCGAACTTGCCGGCAAGCTGGGTGAGTTTGGCGGAAGCCCGGGCGTGCAGGCCGAGCTTGTTGATGATCTGGGTTTCCCGGGTGAGCATGATTCAGTGGTCCTGCAGGTCGATGGGGCCGTCCCGGCCGCCGTTGCGGGTCCGGGTCGGCAGGGTTGGAAGGTCCTGGTCGCGGTGGGTCGGCGCCGCCAGCAGCATCGGCAGCTCGAGGACATGGCCGGCGCCATGCGCCAGCGCATCGCCGTAGCTGCCGTGGGTGATGAAGAACAGGCCGATCATGCGGGTCATTCTAACCCGCTGTTTCCTACTTTCGGCTGACTACGAGCACGCCGGCGACGACCAGCGCGGCGCCGGCCAGCTGCGGCAGCGACAGGGCCTCGTCGAGCAGCCACCAGCCGAAGCCGATCGTCAGCATCGGCCCGATCATGCCGTAGAGCGAGCTGCGGCCGGCGCCGAGCTGGCGGATCGCGGCCGCCAGCGCGAATACCGGGATCACCGTCGAGAACAGTGCCATCGCCAGGCTCCAGCCATAGACCGGCAGCGGCTGGACGATCACGGTCAACGGCTGGACGAGGCCAAAATGCAGCAGCGTCGCCGCCGTCGACACCAGCATCGCCAGCGCCGAGAAGCGCAGCGCCCCGAGCTTGCCGATCATCGGGGCGCTGCCTGCCAGGTAGAGCGCGTAGCTGACGCTCGAGGCGAACACCAGGCCGCCGCCGACGAGCACGTCGCGCGCATCGCCGAGGCCGAGGTCGTGCACGAAGGCGAAGCCGATGCCGGCATAGCAGAGCACCAGCGCGACCAGTTCGCGGCGGCTGAACGGCTTGCCCTGGAAGACGACGCCGATGAGGATGGTGAGCGTCGGATAGGTGAACAGGATCAGCCGTTCGAGGCCGGCCGAGATGTACTGCAGGCCCATGAAGTCGAGCAGGCTCGAGCCGTAGTAGCCGAGGCAGCCGAGGGCGCCGACGCGCAGCCAGTCGCCGGCGTCGAGCGCGGCCTGGCCGGGGCGCCGGGCCAGGCCGACCCAGAGGAAGGCGGGCAGCGCGAAAAGCATGCGCAGCGTCAGCAGCGTGATCGCATCGACGCCGTAGGGATAGGCGAGCTTGATGAAGATCGCCTTGAGCGAGAAGCCGAGCGCCGCGACCAGCGCCAGCAGCATGCCCCAGGAAGTCCTGCCGGCGAACACGATGGCGCCCTCAGTCGCCGGCCAGGCGGCGCAGCCGCCAGCCGATCGCACAAACCGCCACGGCGCAGGCGAGCATGGCGGCAATGACGCCCGGCCAGCCGGCCTCGCTCCAGGCCCAGCCGGTGGCCGTGCCGACGACGCTGCCGCCGAGGTAGTAGCTCGACAGATAGAGTGCCGAGACGAGGCCGCGGCGCGGCCCGGCGCGATGGCCGACCCAGGCGCTGGCCACCGTATGCACGGCGAAGAAGCCGAAGGTGAATACCGCCAGGCCGGCGATGATCAGCCACAGCGGTGCCGCCAGCGTCACCGAAATGCCGGCGGTGAACAGCAGCGCCATCGCCAGCAGGATGCGCTGGCGGCCGTGGCGGGCAATCCGCCGGCCAGCCCAGGCCGAGGCGTAGCTGCCGATCGCGTAGAGCAGGAAGATGCTGCCGATCGCCGCCGGAGCCAGCCCATAGGGCGCCGCGCCGAGGCGGAAGGGCAGGTAGTTGTAGAGCCCGACCAGCGTGCCCATGGCGAGGAAGGCGATGGAGAACAGCCAGGGCAGCCCGGGATCGGCGTAGATGCGGCGAACGTCGGCGAACAGCTGGCGCGGCTGCAGAGAACGCGCTTCGAAATGCGCCGCCGGCGGCAGCAGGCGCCAGAAGGCGATGGCGACGCCCAGGCCGAGCAGGCTGACGGCGCTCAGGCCCCAGTGCCAGGAACCGCTCCAGTCGCCGACGGCGGCGGCGAGCAGCCGGCCGGCCATGCCGCCGAGCGCGTTGGCGGCGATATAGACGCCCATCGCGCGGGCGCGTTCGGCAACCGGCAGTTCTTCGCCGAGGTGCGCCATCGCCGCCGCCGGCACGCCGGCGATGCACAGCCCGAGCCCGGCGCGGGCCAGCACCAGCAGCCAGAATTCTGGCGCCCAGGCCGAGGCCAGCGAAAAGCCGGCGGCGCCGAGCAAGCCCCAGCGCATCAGGCCGGTACGGCCGAAACGGTCGGCGAGCAGGCTCAGCGGGATCAGCAGCAGCGCCATCAGGCCGGTGCCGGCGGTGACGCTGAGGCTGGCGCTGCCCGGGCCGATGGCGAAGGTGTCGGCCAGTTGCGGCAGCAGCGGCTGCGTGCCGTAGAGCAGCATGAAGCAGGAAAAGCCGGCGAGCGACAGGGCCAGCGTGATGCGGCGGGAAGCGTCGGCAGGGGTGGGGGCAGCGGGCAAGGCGGGGGCGTCCGGGGTGGCGTCAGGGCTGCGATTGAACGCCGATGCGGCGGCGCCGGCAATTGGTATTATCGCAAGCGAGCATTCGCCCTGGACGAAACCATGCACTACGACCTCCCCGACCTCCGGCTCGTCGCCGCGATCGCCGACAGCGGCGCCCTGACCCGCGCCGCCGAGCGCGTTCACCTCGCGCCGTCATCGGCCAGCCATCGCCTGACGCAGCTCGAGGCGAGCCTTGGCGTGGCCCTTTTCGAACGCCATGCGCGCGGCCTGACGCCGACCGTTGCCGGCGAATCGCTGCTCCGCCATGCGCGCCAGGTGTTCGCCCAGCTCGAACAGATGCACGCCGACCTGGCGCCCTACGCCAGCGGCCTGAACGCCCAGGTCACGGTATTCGCCAACACCAACGCGATCAACTGCTTCCTGCCCGAGGACCTCGGCGACTTCCTGCGCGAGCATCCGCAGATTCGCGTCAGCTTGGAAGAACAGCCGAGCCCGGCCATCGTCGGCGCCGTCGCCGCCGGCCAGGTCGATATCGGGGTGGTGGCCGCCGAAGGCGATTTCGGCGGCCTGGAGGTGACGCCCTACCGGCGCGACCGGCTGGTGCTGATTGTTGCGGTCGACCACCCGCTGGCGCAAAAAACCGAGATCGCCTTCGCCGACGTGCTGACCGAGGCCTTCGTCTGCCTGCATGCCGGCAGCGCCATCCACACCTTCATGATGAACCACGCGGCGCGCCTCGGCGGCCGGCTCGACGTGCGCATCCAGGTGCGCAGCTTCGCCGCCGTCTGCCGCATGGTCGCCGCCGGCGTCGGTATCGGCATGGTGCCGCGCTCGTCGGTGTCGGCGGTCGACCGCCTGAAAACGGTGGAAATCGCCGACCCCTGGGCGCCGCGCGACCTCCACCTGTGCGTCCGCGAACGCGCCGCCCTCGGCCCGGCGGCGCGCGCGCTGTTCGATCACCTGGCGACGATGGGCGCCGCCTGAGGCCTCAGACCGGCGTCAGCCAGTCGGCGTGGCGCGCATCCTCGCCGCGCACGCAGGCGAAGAAAGCCTGCTGTAGCTGGCGGGTGAGCGGGCCGGGGCGGCCGTCACCGATTCTTCTGCGGTCGACCTCGATCACCGGCGTGATTTCGGCGGCGGTGCCGGTCAGGAAGACCTCGTCGGCGCAATACAGCTCGTCGCGGGTGATGCGCTTGCTGCGCACCGCCAGGCCGAGTTCGCCGGCCAGCGTGCACACCGTGCGGCGGGTGATGCCGTCGAGCGCCGAGGTGGTTTCCGGCTGCAGCAGCTCGCCGTCGCGGACCAGGAAGAGGTTCTCGCTCGAACCTTCGGCAACGTAGCCCTCGGTGTCGAGCAGCAGCGCCTCGTCGTAGCCGTCGCGGCGCGCCTCGCGCACGGCGAGGATGGAGTTGGCGTACATCGAGATCGCCTTGGCCCGGCACATCTGCACGTTCGGATGGTGCCGTGCGTACGACGAAACGCGCACGCGGATGCCGTTGTCCAGCGCCGTCTGGCCGAGGTAGGCGCCCCAGTCCCAGGCGGCGACCATGGCGTGGGTGGCGGCGCCGGCCGGGTCGACGCCGGTCTTCTCGGCGCCGAGAAAAATCAGCGGCCGGATGTAGCCGCTTTTCAGGCCGTTGCGCGTCACCGCCTCGCGGCAGGCGGCGGCCAGCGATGCCCGGTCGAAAGGCAGATCGATGGCCAGGATGTGCGCCGAGTCCTCCAGGCGCCTGAGGTGCTCGGCGAGCCGGAAGATCGCCGGGCCGGCCGGCGTCGCGTAGGCGCGCAGGCCCTCGAAGCAGCCGTAGCCGTAATGCAGGGTGTGGGTGAGCACGTGCACCCTGGCTTCGCGCCAGGGCAGCCAGTGGCCGTCGAGCCAGATGAATCCGTCCTTGTCTTGCATGATGGTTTTCCTCGAAATTGCGGGGTCGACCGTGAAAGCGGCCGTGCGGCGGGCGCGGGGATGGGCGCGGCGGGGTCCGGGGGGCGCTGCTGGCCGGGTCGGCCGGGCGCGTCGGAAAGGAGCGGTGGATCGAGAATGCGACGGTCGACGGGTGAATTCAAACGAAAACCGGCAGCGTCGAATGAAGCATTTTCATGCGTAAGCCCCGGGGTGTCGCCGGGGTGGCTCGTTTTCCGGGGCCGACCCCGCTATCCTTGCGCGATGATCTTCAATACCCCGACGATCTTCGCTTCGGTAGCCCTGGTGGCGCTGATCATGGCCTTCTGCCTGATCCTCGCCGGCCAGGAGCACAAGCGCGACGGCATGCGCGCCGGCGGTGCCGGCCTGCTTGCCCATGCGCTCGCCTACTGCTGCTACACGCTCTACGGCGAGGCGCCGCTGTGGCTGACCTACGGCGTCGGCAACACCCTGCTGGCGCTGGCCCTGGCTTGCTATGCCGCCAGCCTGCTGCGCATCCACGGCCAGCCGGTGCCGTGGTCGCGCATCTTCGCGCTGCCGCTGCTGATGGCGGCGGCGCTGGCGCTGCTGATCGAGACCCGCGAGCCGCGCATGTTCGCCGCCTGCCTGGTGCTGATCCTGCAATGCCTGCTGCTCATGGTGTGGACCTGGCGCCACGCCCGCCACCCGGGCAGCCGTGCCCATCTGCTCCTGCTGCTCGGCGGCGGCATCAGCCTGATCGGCCTGCTGCTGCGCGTGGTCGCCATCGCCACCGGCGCCGCCGCCGACCTGCCCTACAACGTCAGCAACCTGCGCCAGACGGTGTCGGTCAGCATCGGCACCGTCACCGTGATCATGTTCTCGCTCGGCCTGGTGCTGATGGCCAAGGAGCGTACCGAGGCGGCGCTGCGCGAGATGGCGCTGCGCGATCCGCTGACCGGCATCGCCAACCGCCGCGCCATCCTCGCGGCCTGCGAGCGCGAACTCGAGCGCGCGCGCCGGGCCGGCACGCCGCTCGCCATTGCCCTGCTCGACATCGACCATTTCAAGCGCATCAACGACAGTCACGGCCATCTCGCCGGCGACGCCGTGCTCCGCCAGGCTGCGGCCCTGCTCCGCCAGCGCCTGCGCCTGAGCGACGAGGTCGGTCGCTACGGCGGAGAGGAATTCCTGGTGCTGCTCCCGGATACCGGCCGCGACGGCGCGTTGACCGTGGTCGACGGCCTGCGTGCGGCGGTCGCCGGGCAGCCGGCGCAGTTCGCCGAGTTGGTCCTGCCCTACCGCTTCAGCGTCGGCCTGTGGTGCGGCGTGCCGGGCGCGGGCGATTCGTCCGACCGCCTGATTGGCCACGCCGACACGGCGCTTTACCAGGCCAAGGCCGGCGGTCGCGACGGCGTCTGCCTGGCCGGGCCGGCAGCCGCCTGAGATGGTCGCCGACCACGCCGCCGCCCTCTTTGCCGCCGGCAGTGACTGCCTCGCCGGCGGCGACCTGGCCGGTGCCGAGGCGCTGCTCTGCGAAGCCTTGCGCCTGGCGCCCGAACTGGCCGAGGCGCACGCCAACCTGGCCCTGGTCCGCGAACGGCAGGGCCAGCCCGAGGCCGCCGAGGCCAGTTATCGCCGGGCGCTGGCGCTGGCGCCCCGGCAGTCGGGCATCCTCGTCAATTACGCCGGCCTGCTCGCCGCCCGCCGCCGCCACACCGACGCCGAGGCGCTCTACCTCGCCGCGCTGCAGGCCGATCCCGGCTCGGTCCGGGCGTGGACCCACCTCGGCGTGCTGCTCGCCACCGGCAAGCGCGAAGACGAAGCCGAGCAATGCTACCGGACCGCGCTCGGCCTCGACCCCGACGCCGCCGAGGCGCGTTTCGACCTCGCCTACCTGCTGCTGCGCCAGGGCCGCTACGCCGAAGGCTGGCCCTGCCTCGAGGCGCGCGACTGGTACGCGCCGATCGAGCGCAGCCTCGGCCTGCCCCGCTGGCAGGGCGAAGCGCTCGCCGGCAAGTCGCTGCTCATCGGTCTCGAGGCCGGCCACGGCGACATGATCCAGTTCTGCCGCTACGTGCCGCTGCTCAAGGCGGCCGGCGCGCGGCGCGTGTCGGTGCTCTGCCATCCGCCGCTGGCGCGGCTGCTGCGCACCCTGCCCGGCGTCGATGAAGTCCTCGCCGTCGGCGATCCGGCGCCGGCCGAATCCTGGGATTACTGGTCGCCGCCGCTCAGCCTGCCCTGCCACCTGCAGACCCGGCTGGAGACGATCCCCGGCCGCCTGCCCTACCTGGCCGCGGAACCGGCGCTGGTCGAAGCCTGGGCGGCGCGCATGGCCGCCGGCGCCGGCCTGCGGGTCGGCCTGGTATGGAAAGGCAACCCGCGTTTCGAGAACGACGGCGAGCGCTCGTTCTCGTCGCTGCACGAACTGGCGCCGCTCGCCGGCATTCCCGGGCTGCGTTTCTACAGCTTGCAGAAGGGGGCCGGCGAAGCCGAGGCGAGCGACCCCGGGCGGCCGTTCCCGATCGTCGACCTGGGCAGCCGGATCGCCGATTTCACCGATACTGCGGCGATCATCGCCAACCTCGACCTGGTCATCAGCGTCGATACCGCCGCCGCCCACCTCGCCGGCGCGCTCGGCAAGCCCTGCTGGGTGCTGCTCCCTGACTACCAGACCGACTGGCGCTGGCTGGCCGGGCGCGACGATTCGCCGTGGTATCCGGGCGTCGTCCGCCTCTTCCGTCAGCCGGCCGGCGGCGGCTGGTCGCCGGTGATCGCGGCGGTGGCTGCGGCACTGGGCCGATTCGCCGCCGCCTGAGCGGCGTGCGCGTCGCGCACCAGCCAGCGGATGAAGGCCATCGCCGCCGGGCGTTCCTGGATGGCCGGCGGCGCTACCACGTAGAAGCTGCGGTCCGGGCACTCGGCGGCGAACGGGCGGCACAGGCGGCCGTCGGCCAGCCAGGGTTCGGCCAGGCTGGCGGCCATCAGCGCCACGCCATGGCCGGCGGCAGCGCCTTCGAGCATCAGCAGCGCGTCCTCGTAACGCGGGCCGCTGGCCGGCTCGCCGCGGTTCAGGCCGGCGGCGGCGAACCAGCGCTGCCACGAGAGCAGCGGATGACGCAGCAGGCGGCAGCGGTCGAGGTCGGCCGGCTGGCTCAGGTCGGCCGCCAGTGCCGGGCTGCAGACCGGGAAGATGCGTTCCTCGAAGAGTTTCCAGGCGAGCAGCCCGGGCCACTCCTCCTCGCCGTAGCGCAGCCCGAGGTCGGCCTCGCCGGCGAGCAGCGGGCCGAGGCCGGTGGCCGTGGACAGCGCGAACTCGAGCGTCGGGTGGCGGTGCTGGTAGGCGGCGACGCGGCTGACCAGCCAGCGGCTGCCCAGCGCCGGTGCCGCCGAGATGCGCAGCCGCTCGTGCTGCGGCGTGCGCAGCCGGGCGCTGGCCTCGTCCAGGCGCAGCAGCGTGTCGCGGACGACGACCAGGTAGCGGCGCCCGGCCGGCGTCAGCGCGACCGCCCGGTGGCGGCGTTCGAACAGCGGCTGGCCGAGGTGCGCCTCGAGCAAGCGGATGCGATGGCTGATCGCCGACGGCGTCAGATGCAGCGCCTGCGCCGCCGCCAGGAAACTGCCCAGGCGCGCCGCCGTCTCGAAGGCCGGCAGGGTGTGCAGCGGCGGCAGGTCGCGCATGGCCGGGTTATTCGCCGGCGGCCTTCATCTCGGCCATGAACTCGCGCTGGACCTGCTGTATCTTCGGCATCGCCGAGCCCATCAGGCCCTGGATCTCCGGCATGATCTTCTGCATCATCAGCGGCATCTTGCGGATCAGCGCCTGGCCGGCCGGCGTGCGGTAGAAATCGAGCATGCCGGCGACCTCCTCCTCGCTCAGCGAATCGCGGTAGATGCGGATGTACAGCGGCTCCATCCGTTCCCAGGCGAGCTCGTCGCGCATCACCACGAGCATCTTCTTCTTCATGCTGTCGATCGCCTGCTGCTGCTTCGGCGTCGGCTTGCGTTCGCCGAGCGCCATGCGGATGCCGGTGTTCATCGATTCCTCGAGCTGGCCGTTCATGCTGTCGACCAGCTGGCGCGCCTGGGTGACCGCGAGCAGCGCCCGGATCGAGGCTTCGCTGGCCGGTTCGGCGGCGCCGGCGGCGGTGGCGGAAAGGAGCAGGGCGGCGATCAGCAGGCGGAGTCGGGTCATTGGGGTCTCGCTAACTATGACGAAAGATTGGTTCGCCATTGTATTGCGGTCGACTGCCGGTCGGGGCAAAAAATGGGCTCACGAGGCCGTCGGCCGGATGCAACTGGTCGGGCCGCGGTAGAGCGGCGACAGGATGCCGCGCATCTGTTCGCAGAGGCTGTTGGCTTCGTCGATGCTGAGTCCCCAGAAGATCATCCGGACATCGCGCTCGCCCCGGCTGGCCGGGCGGTAGCTCAAATAAGTGATGTTGCCCGGCCTGTCGTCGAAGAACTTGAGGTAGCGCGGAGCCAGCTCCGCCTTGCATTCGAAGCTGCGGGAGAGGCATTTCGGACAATTGTCGAGCAGGTGCTGGCGGGTGCGCTCGGCACGCATCCGGCAGTCGGCATCGTCGGCGGCCTTGGCGAAGAGCACCGCCTCGATTTCCCGGTTACCTTCGCGGATCTTGACGCGGACCTCGGCGAAGACCGGGTTGGTCAGCTCGACGGCCGGCATGAAGTACTGATAGGCCCAGTAGCCGAGCGAGATCAAGGTGGACAGCAGGAACAGTCGCTTCATCGGAGGGGGGCGCCGGAAAATGACGGCGAATTATAGACCCGCCGGCGATTTCATGACGAATGCCTCATTCGTCCTGCGGCTCAGGCGAGGCCCGTCCACCACAGCCAGCTGCCCAGCGCCGCGCAATTGGCCAGGGCGCTCAGCCAGAAGAGGCGCAGGAAGGCCGGTTTGGCCGATTTGTGGCGGAGCAGCCGTTGCCCGGCCAGGGCGCCGGGCCAGCCGCCGATCAGCGCCAGCAGGTGCAGCCGGCTTTCGGGCGTGCGCCGGCGGCCGGCCTTGGCGGCGGATTTGTCGATGGCGTAGGCGGCGAAGGCGGCAAGGCTGGCGCCGGCATAGAGCGCGGCGACACCGGCCGGCAATCTGACGGTCAACACCAGAAAACCGAGAAAAACCAGGAAGGCCAGCGCCAGCAGCGGCGCCAGCCGGTTGCCTTGGCGGCTCAGCGGCGGCCGCCGAGGATCGAGCCGAGTACGCCGCGCAGGATCTGCTTGCCGATTTCGCGGCCGACGGTGCCGGCGACGCTGCGCGCGGCACTCTTGGCGGCCGCTTCGAGCACGCCTTCGCGGCGTCCGCCGCGCGGGCCGGTGGTGCCGCCGAGAATGTCGCCGAGGCTGTCGAGCAGGCCGCCGCCGTTGCTGGCCGCCGCTTCCGCCTGGGGCGCCGGCTGCGCGCGCGGTGCCGGGCGGGCCGGGGCGCCGGGGGTGGCCGGGGCGGGAATGGCGCCGGGACCGGCGGGTTTGCCGGCGGCCGGCTTGCCGCGCAGGATTTCGTAGGCCGATTCGCGGTCGACCGTCGTCCCGTAAGTGGCCAGCAGCGGCGAGGCGTCGATCGTCGCGCGGCGCTCGTCGGCGGTCAGCGGCCCGAGGCGCGAGGCCGGCGGGAAGATGAAGGCACGGTCGACGATGCTCGGCCGGCCTTTTTCATCGAGGAAGGAAACCAGCGCCTCGCCGACGCCGAGTTCGGTGATCACCTCGGCAGCGTTGAACTTCGGGTTGGCGCGCATCGTCTCGGCGGCCGACTGCACCGCCTTCTGGTCGCGCGGCGTGAACGCGCGCAGCGCGTGCTGGACGCGGTTGCCGAGCTGGCCGAGGATCTTTTCCGGGACGTCGAGCGGGTTCTGGGTGACGAAGAAGACGCCGACGCCCTTCGAGCGGATCAGCCGCACCACCTGCTCGACCTTGTCGGTCAGCGCCGCCGGCGCGCCGTCGAAGAGCAGGTGCGCCTCGTCGAAGAAGAAGACCAGCTTCGGCTGGTCGAGGTCGCCGGCTTCCGGCAACTGCTCGAACAGCTCGGCGAGCAGCCAGAGCAGGAAGGTCGAATAGAGCGCCGGCGAGTGGATCAGCTGGTCGGCGGCAAGCACGTTGATGACGCCGCGGCCGTTGCTGTCGACCTGCATCAGGTCGTTGATGTCGAGCATCGGCTCGCCGAAGAAGACATCGCCGCCCTGTTCTTCCAGCGTCAGCAGGCCGCGCTGGATGGCGCCGATCGACGCCGTCGACACGTTGCCGTACTCGGTCTTGAACTGCGCCGCGTTGTCGCCGACATGCTGGACCATCGCCCGCAGGTCCTTGAGGTCGAGCAGCAGCAAGCCCTGGTCGTCGGCGATCTTGAACACCATCTGCAGCACGCCGGCCTGGGTGTCGTTGAGGTTGAGCAGGCGCGCCAGCAGCAGCGGCCCCATGTCGGAGACCGTGGCCCGCACCGGGATGCCGCCCTTGCCGAAGACATCCCAGAAGGCGACGGTGTTGGCGTAGTTGGCGTAACCCTCGAGGCCGAGTTCCTCGATCCGCTTGAGCAGCTTCGGGCTCGGCGACCCGGCCGCGCCCATCCCCGACAGGTCGCCCTTCACGTCGGCCATGAACACCGGCACGCCGATGTACGACAGTCGCTCGGCCAGCGTCTGCAGGGTCACCGTCTTGCCGGTCCCGGTCGCCCCGGTGATCAGCCCGTGGCGATTGGCCATCTGCGGCAACAAGGCGGGAAAACCGTCGGCGGACTTGGCGAGGTAGAGCGGGTCGGACATGGCGGGAAACTCCGGACAGGAACAGGTGCCGGCATTCTAGCGCCGCCACGGCGGGCTGTTGTTAAGGAGGGTAAAGCGGGAGGGGCGGGTTCGGGATTGAAGCCGGCCGAGGATGTCGATCGGGAAGGGCCGCTGGGGCTGGGGGTGAAAATCGCCGGTTTCTTACGGTCGACCGTGAAAAGGGCATGAAAATGGCGCGGGAAAAGCCGGGGCTATTTGTTTGTCGGAATCTAAGGCGAAAAATGGTTCATCTACAGCTTCAACGTTGAAAATTACCGGACGGTGGCAAGCGTAGCTTGCCGAATGTCGGGTGGATTGTGATGTTCGGCAACATGTCCCCTATTTTTGCCGGCAAATGGGTGGCGAGCCGCCAGCGCAACGGCATTGAATATTGGGTTCGGGATCACAATAGCAATTGCTCGGCTGAAAAACGCAATCCGGTTTTGCCTCACAAGATTCCTTGGTGTCAGTGCGCTGAATGAAGCCCTCCTCGCATCTATTTGAGTTGCTGCGGCACATATATCTGCCCATTTGCGAGTGCGATTGGACGAGTTTGCATTGTGCTGATCCGATGCACTCAACTTCAGATTTGGCTTGGCATGTGTCTTTGGACTCTTCGGCACAAATTGGTGCCAAACAAGACGCTGAAAGCAGCAATAAGCAGATAGTGGCATATCGCAGTCGTTTCATGGTGCTCAACGTCGTAGCTGAGGGGCCGCCCGGCGGCGAAGCCGACGGGGTACCGGCAAGCTATGCTTGCCGGCGGTCCCCTCGAGCGTAGGGTTGGGCATCGAGCGGTGGATGGTGGCGATAGCGCCCCACACGAACGAGACCGCACGGCGGCGAAGTAAACAGGCTAGCCGGGGAACTGAACTGCGCGGAGACAAAGAGAGAAAGCTCATTTGGGTTTGCTCTCTGTCGAAGAGCCCTCTTTGGTAGCAGGAGGCGACGACGGTTCGGATGGTTTGATACAGGGGCTCTTTTCGGTGAAAACGTAGGTGATGGTGCCATCGGCAGCCACGACTCTTTTCATCTCGCCTTTCATCACGCCAGACTCACGATATTGATCGGCGCGGGACTGGGTTTGCGCTGGTGTGACGGTAGAGGGACTTTGCTCCCCGGCCGAGGCCACGAGAGGTAAAGCAGAAAGGGCCAGTAGGTGAGCGCGCATGTCAGTTCGATGCCCAACGTTCAAGGTCAGGGGACTGGCGCGGCTTTATGCGCCAGGTCCCCTGCACCGCAGGGTTGGGGGTGCTCGTCATTCCTTCGACCATTGGCAGTGCGGGCAAACATGACAAACTTCATGAAACTCAGACAGAGAAGAGAGTCTTCCTGATTTAGCGATCCACGCTTTGAGTTCCGCGGCTGTATCTGTCGGACCGCCCAAATCGGCAAAACAGTACTCCCAGCACAGCCCAGCGGAGATGACCTTTTGAACCGCAGGACAGTACCAGCCGCCTTTCTCAGTAGCTCCGAGTGGTGAAGGCGGTTCAGGCTCAGCAAGAGCGACTTCGGCCAACCCCGTTGTGCCGTCTGAAAAGCGACGCGACTCACAACGGACAAGCGCGTCAGGCGGAAACTGCCATTCTTCACCTTCGGTAGAAATTCCGCCCAAGCGGTAGACATTGACGCCACATGCCGATGCGGCGACAGGACGCCAAACAATGGTTCCCTCATTCTTCAGTGGAACGAACACAGTCTCAGGCATGCGCTCGGCACCCCCAACATGAAGTGGACGGCATATGCGCCGCGTATTCTGGATTGCCGCCGTCTATCCTCGCCGGCATGTCAGTCGAAGACGCCTGGCCTGCCTTGCCTTGTGCGGCATTGATCCGCATATTTCCAAGGATGGACGGCGATCGAACATGGCGCGTGGCCGGGATATCTGGCGTGCGCGCCATGTATTCTGGTGGCTTGCCGTATACGCTGGAAAACATGGCGGCTCGAATTCCTCTGGTCATGTCGATGAAGCCCGATGCTGCGTTTACGCGATGTGCTGGGTGATTGGTGTATGCGGCATGGACATGCCTTGTGTTTCCAAAAGCATAAGGACAGATCGCTGTCATGTCGAGTGGGCGCCGGCTTGTCCGTTATGCGACAAGCGGCTGCGTTTCAGTCCGCCTTGCTGTGCGCGGCGCTGAGGACTTCGGCGACGTATTCGCCGCGCGCGGTCGAGTTGTTTTCCTGCTGATTGGCGGCGCACCAGGCGGCGAAGGCGGTCGGGTCGATCTGGCATTCCAGGGCCATCACGCCGGAGCGCTGGAAATTGCGGCGGGCGGCCACAGCCATGGCTTTCCATTGCTCGAAGCTGTCTTCGAAACATTCCGGGTCGGTCGCCGTGGCCTTGATCGCGGCCCAGCTTTCCGGGGTGTACCAGGTGACGCCGATGACCAGTTGCTGGCTGCGCCGTTTGGCTTTCAGGCTTTGGTAGAGGGTGGGTTTTCGCATCGGGCTTGTCGTTTCGCGCGGAAAATCCGGTATCGAAGCAACAAGCAGACCCGCAAGGCGGGTAAATGCACGCCGGCCTGACGGGAAAACGCCGGACGGGTAAAATCGCCCCTTCTTTGTTCTCTGCATTCAGGAAATCAGCATGGCCGGTCATTCGAAGTGGGCAAACATCCAGCACCGCAAGGGTCGTCAGGACGAAAAGCGCGGTGCGGCGTTCTCCAAGATTGCCAAGGAAATCACCGTTGCCGCCAAGATGGGCGGCGGCGACATCGGCTTCAACCCGCGCCTGCGCGTGGCGGTGGACAAGGGCAAGGCGGTGAACATGCCCAAGGACAAGATCGACACCGCGATCAAGAAGGGTACCGGCGAGCTCGAGGGCGTCGATTACGTCGAGGTCCGCTATGAGGGCTACGGCATCGGCGGCGCGGCGATCATGGTCGACTGCCTGACCGACAACAAGACCCGCACCGTGGCCGAAGTCCGCCACGCCTTCAACAAGTTCGGCGGCAACATGGGCACCGACGGTTGCGTTGCCTTCCAGTTCAAGCATTGCGGCCAGCTGATCTTCGCCCCGGGTACCGACGAGGCGGCGCTGATGGATGCCGCCATCGAGGCCGGTGCCGACGACGTCAGCACCAACGACGACGGTTCGATCGAGGTGATCACCGCGCCGACCGAGTTCATCGCCGTCAAGGATGCGCTGGCTGCCGCCGGCTTCACGCCGGAGTTCTCGGAAGTGACGATGAAGCCGGAAGGCGAGAACGTGTTTACCGGCGAGGACGCGGCGAAGATGCAGAAGCTGCTCGACGCGCTCGAAGGCCTGGACGACGTCCAGGAAATCTACACCACGGCGGTCATCGAGGAGTGACCGACAGCCGGCCGCAGGAACTGCCCGCGATCATCGATATCGAGGCCTCCGGCTTCGGTGCGGGCAGCTATCCGATCGAGGTCGGCTATTACCTGCCGGGCGGCGAGATGTACTGCGCGCTGATCCGCCCGGAAACCGACTGGACGCACTGGGATGCCGGCGCCGAGAAGATCCACGGCGTCAGCCGCGAGATCCTGCTGCGCCATGGCCAGCCGGCGGCCGAGGTGGCCCTGCACCTGAACCGCAAGTTCCGTGGCCAGACCGTCTATAGCGATGCCTGGGGCGCCGACTACGCCTGGCTCGCCCGCCTCTACGACGCGGTCGAGCTGGTGCCGAGCTTCCGTCTCAAGGACCTGCGCGAAATTCTCGGCGATTGCGAGATGGCCAGCTGGCACGCCACCCGCGCGGCGGTCGAGCTGCGCCTGCAGCTGCGCCGCCATCGCGCTAGCGGCGATGCGCGCACCCTGTTCGAAACCTTCGCCGAGACGCGCAAGCGCTGCCGGCCCGACTGGAACGCCTGACTGCCGATGCAGCGCGCCTATCCCCTGCTTTTCGTCTTCCTGTGGAGCACCGGCTTCGTCGGCGCCAAGTTCGGCCTGCCTTACGCCGAGCCGCTGTCCTTCCTGCTCACCCGCTACGGGCTGGTGATCGCGCTGATGCTGGCGATCGCCCTGCTGACCCGGGCGCCGTGGCCGAAGACGCCGGCGCAGTGGCTGCACATCGGGGTCTCCGGCGTGCTCGTCCATGCGCTCTACCTCGGCGGTGTCTTCGTCGCCATCGGCAACGGCCTGCCGGCCGGGATCACCGCGCTGGTCGTCGGCATGCAGCCGCTGCTCACCGCCTGCAGTGCCGGCTGGCTGCTCGGCGAGACGGTCAGCGGGCGCCAGTGGGGCGGGCTGGCGCTGGGTTTCTGCGGCGTCGCCCTGGTCGTTTCCGGCAAGATCGGCGAGGCCGCGCTCGGGCCGATGCTGTGGCCGGCCGTCGTCGCGCTGCTGGCGATCACCGCCGGCACGCTCTACCAGAAACGCTACTGCGCCCGCTTCGACCTGCGTACCGGTTCGGTCATCCAGTTCGTGCCGAGCGCCATCGTCACCGGCATTGCCGTCGCGCTGTTCGAGGATTACCGCATCGACTGGAGCGGCGAATTCCTGTTCGCGCTCGGCTGGCTGGTGCTGGTCCTGTCGCTCGGTGCGATCAGCCTGCTCAACCTGCTCATCCGCAACGGCAGCGCGGTCAATGTCGCCAGCCTGTTCTACCTGACGCCGCCGACGACGGCGCTGGTTGCCTGGGCGGTTTTTGGCGAAAAACTGACGTTGACCGCCAGCGTCGGCATGGCCGTTGCCGTTGCCGGCGTCTATCTCGTCGCGAGGCCGGCGAAGTGAGCGGCGTGCGCATCCTCGGCATCGACCCCGGCCTGCGCGTCACCGGCTTCGGCGTCATCGAGAAGCACGGCAACCAGCTGGTCTATGTCGCCAGCGGCTGCATCAAGTCGAACGAAAAGCAGTCGCTGCCCGAACGCATCGGTACCGTCTTCGCCGGCATCGGCGAGGTGATCGCCACTTACCGGCCGGATCAGTCGGCGATCGAGAAGGTGTTCGTGAACGTCAATCCGCAGTCCACGCTGCTGCTCGGCCAGGCGCGCGGCGCGGCGATGTCGGCGCTGGTCCATGGCGGCCTGCCGGTGGCCGAATACACCGCGTTGCAGGTCAAGCAGGCGGTGGTCGGGCACGGCAAGGCGGCCAAGGAGCAGGTCCAGGAGATGGTCGTTCGCCTGCTCGGCCTGCCCGGCGCACCGACCGCCGATGCCGCCGACGCGCTCGCCTGCGCGATTGCCCACGCGCATGGCGGGCAGGGTCTGGGGGCGCTGGCGACGGCGGGGTATCGCGTTCGCGGCGGGCGGCTGATAGGATGAGAACCTGTTTGGACATACAGTATCGGATTGCCCCATGATCGGAAGACTCACCGGCCTCGTCGTCGAAAAGAACCCGCCGCAGATCGTGCTTGACGTCAATGGCGTCGGCTACGAGCTCGACGTGCCGATGAGCACCTTCTACAACCTGCCCTCGGTCGGCGAGAAGGTGACGCTGCTCACCCACTTCGCGGTGCGCGAGGACGGGCATTTCCTCTACGGTTTCCTCGGCGAGGCCGAGCGCTTCGCCTTCCGCCAGTTGCTCAAGGTTTCCGGGATCGGCGCCCGCACCGCGCTGTCGGTGCTCTCCGGACTGTCGGTCAATGACCTGGCGGCGGCCGTGGCGCAGCAGGAACTCGGCCGCCTGGTGAAGATTCCCGGGATCGGCAAGAAGACCGCCGAGCGCCTGCTGCTCGAATTGAAGGGCAAGCTCGCCCAGGTCGGCGGCGTCGCCCTGAATGTCACGGTCGACGACGCCCGCGGCGACATTTCCAACGCACTGCTGGCGCTCGGCTACAACGAGAAGGAAGCCGCCGCCGCGATGAAGCAGTTGCCGGCCGACGTCGGGACTTCCGACGGCATCCGCCAGGCGCTCAAGCTGTTGTCCAAGGGCTGATGCTGACCGACCAGGAACCCAAGCGGCTGGCGCAGATCGCGCTGGTGGTGCTGCTCATCGTCGGCTGCATCGCGGTGCTGCTGCCCTTCGTCGGCGCGCTGCTGTTCGCGCTGGTGATCTGGGTGTGCACCTGGGACATCTACCGCGACCGCGTGCTGCCGCGACTCGGTGGGCGCGACACGCTCGGCGCCTCGCTGATGGTCCTGCTGCTGGTGCTGATCCTGCTGGTGCCGACGATTTTCCTGGCCGGTGCGCTGGCCAGCGGCGCCGACCGGCTGATCGACCTGGTCAGGCCCTACGTCGAACAAGGGCTGCCGGCCGAGCCGCCCGACTGGATCGCCGCGATTCCGCTGTTCGGCCAGCAACTCGTCGATTTCTGGCACGAGGTGGCGAGCAGCCGCGAGGCGCTCAACACGCTGCTCGCCCAGGGCGTCGCGCCGGCCCGGCAGTTCCTGCTGGCGGCTGGCGGCGTCGCCGCCAACGGTTTGCTGCAGCTGGCGCTGGTGCTGTTCGTCGTCTTCTTCCTCTACCGCGACGGCGAAGTCGTTGCCGCGGCGCTCTACGGCGGCGCCCGCAAGCTCGGCGGCGAACTCGGCGAAGGCCTGGTGGACAAGGCGCGCGGTACCGTCCTCGGGGTCATGCTCGGCATCGTCGGCACCGCTGCTGCGCAAAGCTCGGTGGCGATGATCGGCTTCTTCATCGCCGGCGCGCCGGCGCCGGTGCTGCTCGCCTTCGCCACCTTCTTCCTGTCGATGATCCCGGTCGGCCCGCCACTGATCTGGGGCGGCGCCGCGCTCTGGCTCTACGGCCAGGGCGAGCTCGGCTGGGCGATCTTCCTGGCGCTCTACGGCCTGCTCATCATCAGCAGCATCGACAACGTCGTCAAACCCATCCTGATGGCGCGCGGCGCCGGCCTTTCCGTGCTCATCGTCGCCCTCGGCGTGTTCGGCGGCGTGCTGGTCTTCGGCTTCATCGGCATCTTCCTCGGCCCGGTGCTGCTGGCGCTCGGCCACATGCTCCTGACCCGCTGGTTGCGCGAGGCAAATCCATCATGATCGAAACCGACAAGTTCACCACGGTCGACCGCATCATTGCGCCAAATTCCAAATCGGCCCAGGAAGAAGCCCTCGAGCGCGCGCTGCGGCCCAAGCGCCTGGCCGACTACACCGGCCAGCAGAAGATCCGCGAACAGCTGGAAATCTTCATTCAGGCCGCCAAGAACCGCAGCGAATCGCTCGACCACGTGCTGCTCTTCGGTCCGCCCGGCCTGGGCAAGACGACGCTGGCCCACATCGTCGCCGCCGAAATGGGCGTCAACCTGCGCCAGACTTCCGGTCCGGTGCTCGAGCGCGCCGGCGACCTGGCCGCCATCCTGACCAATCTCGAACCGCACGACGTGCTGTTCATCGACGAAATCCACCGCCTCAGCCCGGTCGTCGAGGAAATCCTCTACCCGGCGCTGGAAGATTTCCAGATCGACATCATGATCGGCGAAGGCCCGGCGGCGCGCTCGGTCAAGCTCGACCTGCCGCCGTTCACGCTGGTTGGCGCGACGACCCGCGCCGGCATGCTGACCAACCCGCTGCGCGACCGCTTCGGCATCGTCGCCCGGCTCGAGTTCTACAACGCCGAGGAACTGAAGAGCATCGTCAGCCGCTCGGCGACGCTGCTCAATGCGCCGATCGATCCGGAAGGCGCGCTGGAAATCGCCAGGCGCTCGCGCGGCACGCCGCGCATCGCCAACCGCCTGCTCCGGCGCGTGCGCGACTACGCGGAGGTGAAGGCCGACGGCAAGATCAGCCGCGGCGTCGCTGACAAGGCCCTGCACATGCTCGACGTGGACCCGGCCGGCCTCGACCTGATGGACCGCAAGCTGCTGTCGGCGGTGATCGACAAGTTCGGCGGCGGCCCGGTCGGCGTGGACAACCTGGCGGCAGCCATCGGCGAAGCGCGCGACACCATCGAGGACGTGCTCGAACCCTACCTGATCCAGCAGGGCTACCTGCAGCGCACGCTGCGCGGGCGCATCGCGACGCCGGCGATCTACCGCCACCTCGGCCTGCAGGAACCGGCCGGGGCAGCGGTGCGCGACCTGCTCGACTAGACCCGGAAGCTGCCGACCGATTCCTTGAGGCGGGCGGCCAGCGCCTGCAGGCGGTGCGCGTCGTCGACGACGCTGCGCACCGAGACGGTGTTTTCCTCGTTCATGATCGCCACCTGTTCGACGTTGCGGGCGATCACCTCGCTGGCGGCCGACTGCTCGCGCAGGGCACTGGAGATTTCGCCGACGGCCTCGACCACGGCGCTGGTCGCCGAATGGATGCGGGCCATGCTGGTGCCGGCCTCGACCGCGCGGTCGACGCTGGCGTTGACCCGGCCGGCACCGTCTTCGATGCCGTCGATGACGGCGCCGGTGGTGGACTGGATTTCGGCGATCATGCCGGTGATTTCCTGGGTCGATGCCGCGGTACGCTCGGCCAGCTTGCGCACCTCGTCGGCGACGACCGCGAAGCCGCGGCCCTGTTCGCCGGCGCGGGCAGCCTCGATGGCGGCATTGAGCGCGAGCAGGTTGGTCTGGTCGGCGATCTCCTTGATCACGTTGACAATCGCGGTGATCTGGCGCGAGCCCTCGCCCAGCCGTTCGACCCGCGTCGCCGACTGGTTTACCGACTCGGCGCTGCGCTGCATCTCGCCGACCGCGGCGGCAACCGTCTGGTTGCCGGCTTCGGCCAGGGTGCCGGCGTCGCCGGCCTTGGCATTGACCACCGCCGCGCTGTCGGAGACATGGCGGATGCTGACGGTGATTTCCTCGAGCGTCGCGGCGATCGCCGCGGTCGCGTCGTTCTGCTGGGAAACGCCGCGCGAGACGTTGTCGGCCATCGTCGCCAGGTTCTCCGAGGCGGCATTGAGATCGGCGGCGCCCTGGTGAATGTGGCGGACGATCTCGACCAGGCTGCCCTGCATCCGGCTCATCGCCGCGAGCAGCGTGTCGTCGCCGCCGTAGCGGCGCGGGATCGGCGTGGCCAGGTCGCCGGCGGCAATGCGCCCGGCCGCCGCGGCGGCTTCGGTCGGCTCGCCGCCGAGCGGCAGCAACACCATCCGGCGCAGCATGACGAACATCATCGCGATCAGCACGATGCAGGCGAGGACGCCGACCGAGATGATCGCCAGCATGCGCTGGCGGCTGATCTGCTCGACTTCGGCCGCCGGGTAGGCGGTGACGACCTCGAACTGCCAGGCCGGGAAGGTGCTGCGCTTGACGAACCAGCCGCTGTCGTCGGCGAGGACCTTGGCGATCTGTTCGTCGCTGGCGTGCGCCGAGCGGAAGCGGACCTTGCCGTGGTTGTCGAGGATGGCGAGGAAGCCGCTGTCGAGCAGTCGGGTCTTCTCGACCGCCTGCTGCAGCGCCGCCATGTCGATCTTGTAGCCGACGTACCAGATGCCGATGGTTTTGCCCTGGCTGTCGCGGATCGGCTCGTAGCCGGTCAGGAAGGGATTGCCGAGGATGTCGACGACGCCGTAGAAGGCCTTGCCTTCGCGGATCGCCGCGATCGCCCTGCCCTTCGGGTCGAGTACCGTGCCGATCGCGCGCTGGTCGTCGCGCTTGACGTTGGTCGAGATGCGCACGAAGTCGTCGCCGTCGCGCACGAACAGCGTCGCGGTGCCGCCGACCACCTTGACCACGCCGTCGACCAGGTCATAGACGTTGGCCTGGGGCCGGCCGCCGAGCAGCAGGTTGGCGACTTCGCGGTCCTTGACCTTGACCTTGTCGCCCAGCGTCGCCGGGCCGAGAGCCTGGCCGCGTTCGATCAGCAGGCGCATTGCCGCCTGTGTCTGGGCGCCGACCAGGGTGTCGGTGACGCCGAGGATCTGCTGGGCCGATGCGCTGTGGTCGTTGGCGTCGATCGCCATTTCCTCGCCGATCCGCCGGTTTTCCTGGGCGGCGAAGAAGAGCGCGCCGCCGAGGACGAGGACGACGATGAAGGTCGACACCGGAACGATGAAGCGGGCCTGGAGGCTGTTTCCGAATATCATGATATTCTCACGCGAATTTGTTATTTATAGTATATCCCGGCGTCGGGATCGCGCATGAGATACCGGCTATATCAGTTTGCCGATTCTGCCAGTTTCAGTGCAACGCCGTTGCGCCCGGTCTGCTTGATCGCGTAGAGCGCCTCGTCGGCGCGACCGATAGCCTGTTCCGGTGTTTCGCCGGCGACGTATTCGCTGACGCCGAAGCTCAGCGTCGTCCGGATCGCCGGATCAGTGGCGACCGGCTGGCTCTGCTCGATCGCCTGTCGCAGCTTCTCGGCGATCAGCCGGCCTTCCTCGCCGCTGCAGCCGGGCAGGACCAGCAGGAATTCCTCGCCGCCCCAGCGCACGGCAAAATCGGCCTGGCGCAGCGTTGACCGTAAAAGTCCGGCGACCGCGGCCAGTACTTCGTCGCCGGTGCGGTGGCCGTGACGGTCGTTGATTTCCTTGAAATGATCGATGTCGGCCAGCAGGAAGGTCAGCGGCTGCGGATTGCGCCGGTTCGCGGCGAGCAGCTTGTCGATCAGGATGCCGAAGGCGTGCCGGTTGAGCAGCCCGGTCAGCTTGTCGGTCGAGGCCATCGCTTCGATCCGCGACTGGTAGTGGCCGAGCGTCAGGTAGCAGAGGAAGGTGACCACCAGCGTCACCGCCAGGCTGATCGCCAGGTTGATGTAGAGGGTGCGGCGGACGCCGGCCAGGGCAACGTCCTCGTTCTGCTCGACGAACAGGTACCACTTGAGCTCGGGCAGGTAATTGACGTTGAGGATGTGGTTGTCGCCGTTGTCGACGAACTGGTAGAAGCCGGTACGTTCCTTGAGGATGCGCTCGAGCTGCGCGGCCAGTCCCGGCCGGTTGCGCAGTTCGGGGGCGGCACCGTCGCCGCCGTGGATGACTACCCGGCCGCTGCCGTCGGTGAAGTAGATGGTGCGCTTGAAGCGGGTCTGGTAGTCGCGGATCAGCCGGCGCACCGAATCGACGGTCAGGCCGATGCCGGTGGCGCCGATGTAGTTGTCGGCGAAATCGAAGACGCGGTAGTTGATGAAGATGGTCAGCGCGTCGCGGTTGGCGAGGTCGGGATCGACGTTGATCTCGTAATCGTCGCGCATCGCGCGGACCCGGTAATACCAGTCGTCGCGTGGTTCGTTTTCGGCGACGTGCTTGAGCACGCCGTCGGCGGTGTAGTAGATGCCGCTCTTCTCGGAAACGAAGAAGCTGGCGAAGGCCTTGTGCCTGACCCTGACCTCGGCGAGGTAGCGGGCCATCTCGTCGACTTCGTTCTCGCCGCGCAGCACCCAGTCCCGCAGGAAGGTGTCGTGGGCCATCGTCGACGAGATCAGGACCGGGCGCACGAGGTCCTTCTGGATTTCCGAGTAGATGTTGCTCGAGGTCAGGGGCAGGTCCTGGCCGATGATCGCGCTGCGGATCGCTTCCTTGGAAACGAAGTAGCCGAACAGGGTCGTCGCGAAGAAACCGGCGCTGAGGAGCAGGCCGAGCAGAAGGATCAGGTTGCGCCGATCGATGATCCGGAATGGTCTGGGCATGGCGGAATTATGCGCGAGGCGCCGCGGTCTTTCCACCGGGCCGGTGGGCAAATTTGATGATCGGGATATTCTTTGTTGAAACAAGCCGTTACAATTGCATGTTGCGGCGCAATGTAAAATTATCCGGATGAAAATTCAAGTCAGTCCCGAGGCCTTCTCGATCCCGGTGCGTGTCTATTACGAGGATACCGATGCCGGCGGCGTCGTGTACTACGCCAACTACCTGCGTTTCTTCGAGCGTTGCCGCACCGAGTGGATGCGCAGTGCCGGCTACGGCCAGGCCGAACTGATCGAGACCGCCGGGATTGGCTTTGTTGCCCGCCGGGCGGCTTGCGAATACCTGAAACCCGCCCGTCTCGACGACATGCTGACGATCGGTCTCGAGGTCGAGAAGCTGACCCGGGTCCGTGTCGTTTTCCGCCAGTGGGCGCGCCGCGGCGACGACCTGCTGGTCACCGGCAACGTCGAGATCGCCTGCGTCAGCATGGCGACGATGACACCCGCCCCGATCCCCGATTTTCTCCACGCCAAGCTGGAAGCGCTGCAATGAACGTCACCCAGGACATGTCCATCCTCCACCTCATCCTCGAAGCCAGCGCCGTCGTTCAGATGGTCATGGCGCTGCTCGCCGGCGTTTCGCTGATGTCGTGGTACTACATCTCGATGAAGTGGTTCGCGGTCCGCCAGGCGCGGGCCAAGACCGAGGAGTTCGAACGCGACTTCTGGTCCGGCGGCGACCTCAACAATCTCTACCAGAGCGCGATCAACGATCGCCACCACGCCGGCTCGATGGAACGCATCTTCGAAGCCGGTTTCCGCGAGTTCACCAAGCTGCGCGGCCAGAAGAACCTCGACCCCAAGGACGTCGTCGACGGGTCGCGACGGGCGATGCGGGCAACCTACCAGCGCGAGATGGACGCCCTCGAGTCGCATCTCGCCTTCCTCGCCTCGGTCGGTTCGGTGTCGCCCTACATCGGCCTGTTCGGCACCGTCTGGGGGATCATGCATGCCTTCCGCGCACTTGCCAACGTCGGCCAGGCGACGCTCGCCTCGGTCGCCCCGGGCATCGCCGAGGCGCTGGTCGCCACCGCCATCGGCTTGTTCGCGGCGATTCCGGCAGTTCTCGCCTACAACCGCTTCTCGCACGACATCGACCGCATCGCGGTGCGTTACGAGTCGTTCATGGAAGAATTCTCGAACATCCTGCAACGGCAGATGAGGTAAGGCCATGCGCCAGCGTCGCCTGAAAAACGAGATCAACGTCGTCCCCTACATCGACGTGATGCTGGTCCTGCTCGTCATCTTCATGGTTGCCACCCCGATGATGACGACCGGCTCGGTCGAGCTGCCGGCCAGCGGCACGGCGCCGCAGAAGCCGGACAAGTTCCTGCGCGTGCAGGTCGACAAGGACGGTGCGCTGTCCCTGTACGACGCCAACGGCAAGGAGCAGAAGCTCGACGGCGTGCGCGACCTGCGCAGCGCGCTGGCCGGCCAGCGCGAGCGCGAACCGGAGATCGCGGTGCTGGTCGCCGGCGACAAGGAAGTGCCTTACCGCAGCGTCATCGAGGCGCTCGACGAGGTCAAGAAGCAGGGCTTCGCGCGCGTCGCCCTCGAAACCTCGGTCAAGTAAGACTATGCTCCCGGAACGTCCCGAAGAACCCGGCCGCAGGAAGGCGCTGGCGTTTACGCTGGCGGTGCACCTGGCGCTGATCGGCGCCCTGTTCTTCGGTGTCCAGTGGAAGCGCAGCGAACCGGAGGCGATGCAGGTCGAACTGTGGTCGCCGGTGCCGGTCAAGGCGACCCGCGTCGAGACGCCGCCGGAGCCGCCGAAGCCGGTGGTCGAGCCCGAGCCTAAGCGTCCGGAACCGCCGCCACCTCCGCCCAGGATCGAGACGCCGAAGAAGCCGGAGATCGTCGTCAAGGAAGAAAAGAAGAAGCCCGAGCCGAAGAAACCGGAACCGCCCAAGCCGGAGCCGCCGAAACCGGAACCGAAGAAGCCCGAGCCGGCCAAGCCGGAGCCGAAGCCGGCGGTCGATCCGTTCAAGGAAATGCTCGAGCGCGAAACCCGCCAGCGCCAGGCGAGCGCCGAGCAGAACCGGCTCGCCGCGCTGGCCGAGAAGGAACAGCGGGCTGCCGCGGCGCGCCGCGGGATGGAGAGCTATGCGGCGAAGATCCGCATCGCGATCCGCAACAAGATCGTCCTGCCGCCGGCGATCAACGGCAATCCGGAAGCCGTTTTCGAAGTCAACCAATTGCCGGGTGGCGACGTTCTATCCGTACATCTGAAGCGGTCGAGCGGCATGCCGGCGCTCGATGCGGCGATCGAGCGGGCGATCCGCAGTGCCTCGCCGCTGCCGAGCCCGGCCGATCCGTCGCAGTTCCAGCGGGTGCTGGAAATCAAATACAAGCCGTTTGAAGAGTAAGATGGCGCCCAATTCACCGAAAATGACCACCATGTCCCGAATTTCCCGTCGCATTTTTCTGCTTTTCGGCCTGTTGACCGCAACATTCGCCCAGGCCCAGCTGTCGATCGAGATCACCGGTGCCGGCGCCAGTCGCATCCCGGTCAGCATTGCCGACTTCGCCGGCGATCCGACGCTGTCGCGGATCGTCGTCGGTACGGTGCGTGCCGATCTCGAGCGCAGCGGCCTGTTCAAGCTGGTCGACCCGGCCGGGATGATGCTCGACGAAAACGCCGCGATCGACTATCCGGCGTGGAAGGCGCGCGGTGCCGACGCGATCGCCGCCGGCAGCGTCGGGCGCACGGCCGATGGCCGCATCGAGGCGCGCTTCCGTCTCTACGACACGCAGAAGGGCGTCGCCCTCGGCGGTGCCGCCTACGTCACCAACAGTGCCCAGCTGCGCATGGCCGGCCACCGCATCGCCGATTTCATCTACGAAAAGCTGACCGGTGAACCGGGCGTCTTCTCGACGCGCATCGCCTACGTGCTCAAGGCCCGCGGCCAGTACCTGCTGCAGATCGCCGATGCCGACGGCCAGGGGGCCGCGACCGCGCTGACCTCGAGCGAGCCGATCATCTCGCCGGTCTGGTCGCCGGACGGCGGCCGCCTGGCCTATGTCTCCTTCGAGAAGAAGAAGCCGGTGATCTACGTGCATTCGCTGGCCACCGGCCAGCGCCACATCGTCGCCAACTTCAAGGGCTCGAACTCGGCGCCGGCCTGGTCGCCGGATGGCCGCAAGCTGGCGGTGGTGCTGTCCAAGGACGGCAACTCGCAGCTCTATTCGGTCAATGTCGACGGCAGCGGCCTGCAGCGCCTGAGCCAGTCGGCCGGCATCGACACCGAGCCGCGTTATTCCCCGGACGGCGCCGCGATCTATTTCACATCCGATCGCGGCGGCAGTCCGCAGATCTATCGCATCGACGCGAACGGCGGTGCCGCCCAGCGTGTTACCTTCGAGGGCAGCTACAACGTTTCGCCGCGGCCCTCGCCGGATGGTCGCAGCCTGGCCTTCATCGCCCGCCGCGATGGTCGCTTCCAGCTCGCCGTGATGGATCTGGCCAGCCGCCAGGTGCAGGTGCTGACCGACTCGACCAAGGACGAGTCGCCGAGCTTCGCGCCGAACAGCCGGATGATCCTGATTGCTACGGAAGTCGGCGGCCGTGGCCTGTTGTCCGCCGTCTCCGCCGACGGCCGTATCAAGCAACGTCTTTCCATCGCCGCGGGAGATGTCCGCGAACCGGCGTGGGGACCTTTTCTGAAGTAAAAACGATCCTGTTGGAGTCCATGCAATGAAGAACCTGTTGTCCATTTCCCTGCTGCTCGCCGTCCTCGTCGGTTGCAGCACCACCCCGACCCCGGAAGAGGGCGGCGCCCCGGTCGAAAGCCGCAGCGGCACCGACGTCAAGTCGGTGGTGGCTGGCGGCCTCGACGCCAGCGGCCTGCCGCGCGAGCTGACCGACCCGAACAGCCCGCTGTCCAAGCGCAGCATCTACTTCGATGTGGACAAGTATGAAGTCAAGGGTGAATACCAGGCCGTCGTCGCCGCCCACGCCAAGTACCTGGTCGCCAACCGCGGCTTCAAGGTCCTGATCCAGGGCAATACCGACGAAACCGGTTCGCGCGAATACAACCTGTCGCTCGGCCAGAAGCGTGCCGACGCGGTCAAGCGCGCCCTGGTCCTGCTCGGTGCCCGCGAAGACCAGGTCGAATCGGTCAGCCTCGGCGAAGAAAAGCCGAAGAATCCGGGTCACGACGAATCGGCCTACGCCGAAAACCGTCGCGCCGACGTTCTCTATCGCGCTCCTGACGGCCGCGGCGAGTTCTGATCGTGCGTCGCCTGCCGCTGGTTTTCCTGATCGCCGTCCTCGCCGCCAACCCGGCGCGGGCATTCTTTGACGACAAGGAAGCACGTCGCCAGATTTCCGATCTGCAGATCCAGACGGAGGCGCGCTTCGACCAGCAGGCCAAGGCGCAACTCGAGCTGGCTGCGCAGATCCAGCGCCAGGCGGAAGAAATCGCCCGCCTGCGCGGCCAGATCGAAACCCTGAGCTACGAGCTCGAGCAGGCACGCAAGCGCCAGCAGGATTTCTATCTCGACCTCGACAGCCGGCTGCGCAAGCTTGAGCCGCAGCCGATCGCGGCGGCGCCGGCCGAAGGCGATCCGGCGGCCGGGGCCAAGGCGGCGATCGCTGCTGACCCGGCGGCCGAAAGCCGTGCCTACGATGCCGCGCTCGAACTGTTCAAGGGCGGCAAGTACAAGGAATCGGCGGCGGCTTTCGCGGCTTTCGTCGGCCAGCACCCGGACGGCGCCCTGGCGCCGAACGCCCAGTACTGGCTGGGCAATGCCTGGTACGCGCAGCGTAACTGCACCAAGGCGATCGAAGCGCAGAGCCAGGTCGTCTCCCGTTATCCGGCGAGCGACAAGGCGCCGGATGCGCTGCTGGCGATCGCCACCTGCCAGACCGAACTGGGCAACCGCAAGGGCGCGATCCGCTCGCTCGAGACGGTGCTCGAGAAATACCCGGCCGCACCGGCTGCCGCCAAAGCCCGTGAACGCCTGAAGAAGAACTAATTGACGCTGCGTCTTACCGAAATTTTCTACTCGCTGCAGGGCGAGGCGTCGCGCGTCGGCCTGCCGACCGTGTTCGTCCGCCTGACCGGCTGCCCGTTGCGCTGCACCTGGTGTGACACGACCTACAGTTTTACCGGTGGCGAGACGTCGACCGTCAGTGACGTGCTGGCCGAAGTCGCCCGCCACCCGGTCCGCCAGGTCTGCGTCACCGGCGGCGAGCCGCTTGCCCAGAAGGCCTGCCTCGATTTGCTGGTGGCCCTCTGCGATGCCGGCTACGACGTTTCGCTGGAAACCTCGGGCGCGCTCGACATCGCGCCGGTCGATCCACGCGTCTCCTGCATCATGGATCTGAAGGCACCGGATTCGGGCGAATCCGGGCGCAACCTGTGGGCCAACCTGCAGCACCTGAAGCCGCGCGACGAGATCAAGATCGTCATCGCCTCGCGCGAGGACTACGAATGGGCGTGCGAGGTCCTGCAGGTGCACGCCCTGGACAGCCGTTGCCCGGTGCTGTTCTCGCCGGCCCAGGGCAGCATCGAGCCGGCGGCGCTGGCCAGCTGGATTCTCGAGGATGGCCTGCCGGTGCGTTTCCAACTGCAATTGCACAAGCTGCTTTGGGGTAACATGCAGGGAAAATAAGTCGAGGAGACGACCATGACCGAGAATCGCCGGCAATTCACCCGCATCAGCTTCCAGAGCCCGGCCCGGCTGTTCCTGGCCGACGGCGAGCATGCGGTCGAAGTCCTCGACATTTCGCTGAAGGGCGCGCTGGTCCGGCCGCCCGAGCCGATGTACGCGAAGATCGGCGGCAACGGCGTGCTGCATGTCCGCCTTGACGGCGCCGGCACCGACATCCGCATGGGCGTCACCGTCGTCCACCACCAGGCCGGCAGCTACGGTCTTTCGTGTCATGAGATCGATCTCGACAGCGTGACCCACCTGCGCCGGCTGGTCGAGTTGAATGCCGGCGACGAAACCCTGCTTGAACGCGAGATCGCTCTGCTGACGCGGCTTTGACAAGATCATTCTTGCTGCTGGCATCCGACTTAAGGCATACTCGGCGAATCCATACGTCAGATATGGACTTGGCCTTTAGAAACGAAGACATGTGGGAGTGTCATGTCGGACAGCGACTTTCCGGAGGCTTGCCCGGCTGACTCCATTGCCGGTTCCTGGGGTCAACAAGCCATCTTCAACCAGATTGGTGCCGCGATCATGGTCACCGATGCGAACGAACGCATCCTGCGGACCAACGAGGCCTTTCATCGTCTGACCGGCTACCGGTCCGAGGAAATCATCGGCCGCACCCCGAAGATTCTCTCTTCCGGCCGCCAGTCCCCGGATTTCTACCGGCGCATGTGGCAGGCCCTGGCCGCCAGCGGCCGCTGGGAAGGCGAAATCTGGAACCGCCGCAAGTGCGGCGAAATCTACCCGGAATGGCTGATCATCAATGCCTGCCGTGATGCCGACGGCGCCGTCACCGGCTACGTCGCGACCTTCTCCGACATCAGCAAGCTCAAGCACGCCGAGTCGGAAATCCAGCATCTCGCCTTCTACGATCCGCTGACCGCGCTGCCCAATCGCCGCCTGCTGTTCGACCGCCTCGAGCAGGCCTGCATGGCCGGCAAGCGCAAGGCCGATCACGGTGCGCTGCTGATCATCGACATCGATAATTTCAAGATCCTCAACGACACGCTCGGGCACGACATCGGCGACCACCTGCTGATCGAAATCGCTTGCCGGCTCAAGCAGTGCATCCGCGAGTGCGATACCGCGGCACGCCAGGGCGGCGACGAGTTCGCGGTGATGCTCGAGGCGCTCGATCCGCATCCGCATGTCGCGGCGGTCAGCGCCGAAGCGGTCGCCGAGAAGATCCGCGAGGAACTGGCGCGCCCGGTGATGCTGGCGCGCGGCCACGAGCACTATTGCACGGCGAGCATCGGCGTCAGCCTGTTCCGCGGCCAGGAGAAGTCGGTCGAAACCTTGCTCAAGCAGGCCGACATCGCCATGTACAAGGCCAAGGAGGCTGGCCGCAACGCGATCCGCTTCTTCGACCAGGCGATGCAGACGACCCTCGACCGCCGCGCCAGCCTCGAAGCCGGCCTGCGTCATGCGCTGGCCCGTGGCGAGTTCGTCGTGCACGCCCAGCCGCAGGTCGATGCCGGCCGCGGCCTGGTCGGCGCCGAATTGCTGCTGCGCTGGCAGCCGCCCGGGCAGCCGGTGGTGTCGCCCGACGATTTCATCCCGCTCGCCGAGGAAAGCGGCCTGATCGTGCCGATCGGGCTGTGGGTGCTCGATACCGCCTGCGCGACGCTGCGCCGCTGGAGCGAGTTGCCGCGGCTGCGCGACCTCTACCTGTCGGTCAATGTCAGCGCCCGCCAGTTCCGTCAGCCGGATTTCGTCGACCAGGTCAGCACCGCGCTGAACCGGCATGGCATCGCCGCCCGCCGGCTGAAGCTGGAACTGACCGAAAGCCTGCTGCTCGACAAGGTGGAAGAGGTGGTCTTCAAGATGCGTGCGCTGCGCATGCTCGGCGTGCGTTTCTCGCTCGACGACTTCGGCACCGGCTACGCATCGCTCGCCTACCTGAAGCGTTTCCCGTTCGAGCAGTTGAAGATCGATCGCTCCTTCATCCGCGACATCACGACCGATCCCGACGACGCCGCGATCGTCCGGGCGATCATCGCCATGGGCAACTCGCTGCGTCTCAACGTCGTCGCCGAAGGCGTCGAGGACCCGGCCCAGCATGCCTATCTGGTCGAGCACGGCTGCCGCTTCTTCCAGGGCTACATGTTCGGCCGGCCGGTGCCGCTGCCGCAGTTCGAGGCGGCGCTGAACGGTGGCTCAGAGGCCGAGGTAGCGGTGCCAGATCCCGTGATCGGCGTCGAGCGCGGCTGAATTCCCGGCCCAGACCACCCGCCCGCGCTCGACGATGGTGTGGTGGTCGGCGAGTGCGATCAGCCTTTCCACATACTTGTCGACGACCAGCACGCTCTGGCCTTCGCCGCGCAGGCGGTCGAGGCAGGCCCAGATTTCGTCGCGGATCAGCGGCGCCAGTCCTTCGGTGGCCTCGTCGAGAACGAGCAGGCGCGGATTGGTGACCAGCGCCCGGCCGATCGCCAGCATCTGCTGTTCGCCGCCGGAGAGCTGGTTGCCGAGATTGCGCCGGCGTTCGGCCAGGCGCGGGAAGAGTTCGTAGATGCTGGCCGGCGTCCACGGCGCGGCGAGGCCGCGGCGGTTGGCGAAAAATGCCTGCAAATGCTCGTCGACCGTCAGATTCGGGAAACACTGGCGACCTTCCGGGACCAGCGCGATGCCGGCGCGGCCGATGCGGTCCGGGCGCCAGCCGTCGATGCGTTCGCCGGCGAAGCGGATGCTGCCGGCGCGCACCGGCTCCAGCCCGCACAGCGCGCGCAGCGTCGTCGTCTTGCCCATGCCGTTGCGGCCGAGCAGTGTTGCCGCCTCGCCCTCGGTCATCGTCAGGTCGATGCCGAAGAGGACCTGGCTGGGGCCGTAGGCGACTTCCAGGCCTTTGATTTCGAGCAGCGCGCTCACAGGTGGTCTCCCAGGTAGGCGCGGCGCACGCCGGCGTCGTTGCGCACCGCGTCCGGCGTGCCGGTGCAGATCAGCTGGCCGTTGACCAGCACCGAGATGCGGTCGGCCAGGCGGAACACCGCATCCATGTCGTGCTCGACCAGGAGGATGGTGACGTGGCGGGCGAGATGCTCGATCAGCTCGACCATGCGCGCCGATTCCTCCGGGCCGGTGCCGGCCATCGGTTCGTCGAGGAGCAGCAGCTGCGGCCGGGTCGCCAGCGCCATTGCCAGTTCCAGCGCCCGTTGTTCGCCGTGCGACAGCTCGCCGGCCAGGCGTCCGCTGCGTTCGCCCAGGCCGACCTGTTCGAGGAAAGTCCGGGCTTCCTCGAACAGTCGCGCTTCACGGTCGACCGGCCGCCAGAAGCGGAAACTGGTGCCGGCGTCAGGACGGCCCTGGACGGCCAGCGCGACGTTGTCGAGCGCCGACAGGCCGAGGAAGACGTTGGTGATCTGCCAGGAGCGCGCCATGCCGGCGCGGACGCGCTGGTGCATGCGCAGGCGGGTGATCTCGCTGCCATTGAAGTGGATCTTGCCGGCATCCGGGAACAGGGCGCCGGAGAGATGGTGGATGAAGGTCGTCTTGCCGGCGCCGTTAGGGCCGATCAGGGCATGCACTTCGCCGGCGGCGACGGTGAAATTAACGTCCTTGAGGGCGTCGACCGCGGCAAAGCGGCGCGACAGCCCGCGGACCTCGAGCAGCGGATCAGTCATCGCGCCTCCCGAACAAGGCGGCGACGCCCTTCGGCGCGAACAGCACGACGGCCAGCAGGAGCAGGCCGAGGACGATGTGCCAGTGGGCGAACCAGGCGAGCAGGATTTCCTCGAGCAGCAACAGGACGACGGCGCCGACGACGCCGCCCCAGAGGTAGCCGACGCCGCCGATGATGACCATGACCAGCAGCGTGCCCGATTGCGTCCATTGCAGCAGGTTGGGGCTGGCCAGCCCGCTCAGGTTGGCGAGCAGCGCCCCGGCCAGGCCGGCGACGGCGCCGCCGATGGCGAAGCAGGCCAGGCGGTAGCGCAGCACCGGGTAGCCGAGTGCCTCCATCCGCGTCTCGTTCTCGCGGATCGCCTGGATGGTCCGTCCGAAACGGGCCTGCGCCAGGCGCGAGAAAAGCAGCATGGTGACGGTCAACGCCCCGAGAACGACAAAAAACAGCGCCGCGTCGCCGGCCAGGCTGATGCCGCCCAGGCGCAAGCGCTCGTAGACCGGCAGGCCGTCCTCGCCACCCCACAGGCTGGCCGACACGAACAGGTAGTAGGTCATCTGGGCGAAGGCCAGGGTGATCATGATGAAATAGACGCCGCGCGTGCGCAGGCTGACGGCGCCGACCGCCAGCGCGAACAGCCCGGCGACGGCCATGGCCAGCGGCAGCACCAGCAGCCCCTCGCCGAGCCCGGCCTGCTGGCAGATCGCGGCGACGTAGGCGCCGACGCCGAAGAAGGCGGCGTGGCCGAGCGAGACCATGCCGCCGAAGCCGAGCACCAGGTTCAGGCTGGAGGCCGCCAGCGCGAAGATCAGGACGCGCGTGGCGAAGCCGATGTAGTAGCTCTGGTCGAGGACGTCGAGCAGCGACGGCAGCGCCAGCAGCGCGGCCAGGACGACGAGGGCGGCAGTTTGCTGCCAGCGGGCGGGACGATAGAAAGCCATTTATGCGCGCGCCGGAAACAGGCCTTGCGGCTTGAAGAACAGGATGCCGGCCATCAGCAGGTAGATCAGGATCGACGCCAGCGCCGGTCCGAGCGTCGCCGCCGCGTCGGCCGGCAGGGTCGCGCGCAGCAGCGTCGGCAAAAGTGCCCGGCCGAGGGTGTCGACCGTGCCGACGATCAGCGCGCCGACCAGGGCGCCGCGGATCGAGCCGATGCCGCCGATGATGATGACGACGAAAGCCAGGATCAGCACGCTCTCGCCCATCCCGACCTGAACCGCGAGCAGCGGCCCGAGCAGGCCGCCGGCCAGCGCGCAGAGTCCGGCGCCGAAGACGAAGACGGCGGTGAACAGCGCACGCACGTTGATCCCCAGCGCCTCGGTCATTTCCCGGTTGGCGGCGCCGGCGCGCACCCACATGCCGATCCGGCTTTTCGCCACGAGCAGGTAGAGCAGGCCGGCGACGACCAGGCCGCAGGCGATGATGACCAGCCGGTAGGCCGGGTAGAAGAAACCGGCGATCTCGACCGGGCCGGCCAGCGACTCGGGCGGATTGAGCAGCAGCGGTGCCGGCCCCCAGATCAGGCGGACGCTTTCGTTGGCGATCAGGATCAGGGCGAAGGTCGCCAGCACCTGCGCCAGGTGGTCGCGCCGGTACAACTGGCGGAACAGCGACAGTTCGAGCAGCAGGCCGAGCAACGCCGTGCCGGCGACGCCGGCGCCGAGCCCGAGCCAGAACGAATCGGCGGCCTGCGCGGCGGCGGCGACGAAGTAGGCGCCGACCATGTACAGCGACCCATGCGCCAGGTTGATGCAGTCCATGATGCCGAAGACGAGCGTCAGCCCGGCGGCCAGCAGGAACAGCATGAGGCCGAACTGCAGGCCGTTGAGGGCCTGCTCTAGGAACAGCTGGGTCACTTCATCTTGCACTGAGCCGCGTAGGCATCAGCATGATTGGTGAAGATCGTGCCCATCGTCTTGTTGGTGACCCGGCCCTGGCCATCCTTGCCGATCACGCGCAGGTAGTAGTTCTGCACCGGGTAGTGGTTGGCATTGAACTTGAAGTCGCCGCGCACCGACTTGAAGCGCTTGGCTTCCAGCGCCTTCTGCAGCGCCTTCTTGTCGGCCAGGTTGCCCTTCACGTCGCGCACCGCGGCATCCATCATCAGCGCCGCGTCGTAGCCCTGCGAGGCGTAGAGCGACGGCAGGCGGCCGTATTCCTTCTCGAACTCGGCGACGAAGCGCTTGTTCTCGGCGTTGTCCATGTCGTGCGCCCAGTGCGACGAGTTGAACATGCCCATCATCGGCGCGCCGACCGCCTTGATCACGTCCTCGTCGGCCGAGAAACCGGGGGCGAACAGCTGGGTGTCGCGCGACAGGCCGGCGGCGACGAACTGCTTGACGAAGTTGATGCCCATGCCGCCGGGCAGGAAGAAGAACAGCGCGTCCGGCTTGGCGGCGCGGATCTGCGCCAGCTCGGCGGCGTAGTCGAGCTGGCCGAGCTTGGTGTAGATCTCCTCGGTCTTGCCCTTGTAGTAGCGCTTGAAGCCGGAGACCGCATCCTTGCCGCCCGGGTAGTTCGGGGTGACGATGACGACGTTCTTGAAGCCCTTGTCCTGGACGTACTTGCCGACTGCTTCGTGGAGGTTGTCGTTCTGCCAGGCGACGTTGAAGAAGAAGGGGTTGCACTGTTCGCCAGCGTACTGCGACGGGCCGGCGTTGGCGGAAATGTAGAAGGTCTGGTTCTGGAACACCGCCGGGCCGACGGCGAGCATGATGTTGGAGAAGACGATGCCGCTCATGAAATCGACCTTGTCCTTCTTCAGCAGCTTGTCGGTGGCCTGCTTGGCAACGTCGGGATTCTGCTGGTCGTCGGCGATCAGGACCTCGGCCGGGAGGCCGCCGAGCTTGCCGTTGAGCTGCTTGACCGCCAGGTTGAAGCCGTCGCGGATATCGACGCCGAGGCCGGCGCCCGGGCCGGAGAGCGTGGACACGAAACCGACCTTGACCTTGTCGGCGGCATGGACGGAGCCGGCGAGCATCAGCGCGGCGGCGAGGGCGGTCAGACGGGGCAACATCGGGTTCTCCTGGGCAGGTCGCGAAAGTGGCAAATTGTAGCGCAGGAACAAGCAGATACCGTCACGGTCGACGTTCAAATTCGGGTATATTCGCGCCCCATGAAAGAAAAAGCCATCGTCCTCCTTTCCGGCGGCCTGGACTCCGCCACCTGTCTGGCCATCGCGCGCAGCCAGGGTTTCGACTGCTACTGCCTGTCCTTCGACTACGGCCAGCGGCACAGCGCCGAACTGCAGGCCGCCGAACGCGTGGTCAAGGCGCTTGGCGCGGCTGAGCATCGGGTGATCAATTTCGGCCTCGCCCAGTTCGGCGGCTCGGCGCTCACCGACACCTCGATCGCCGTGCCGGTCGACGGCCTGCAGTCGGGGATCCCGGTGACCTACGTGCCGGCGCGCAACACGATCATGCTCTCGCTTGCCCTGGCCTGGGCCGAAGTCCTCGGCAGCCGCGACATCTTCGTCGGCGTCAATGCCGTGGACTATTCCGGCTACCCGGACTGCCGCCCCGAATACATCGCCGCCTTCGAGAAAATGGCCAACCTGGCGACGCGCGCCGGCGTCGAGGGCCAGAAACTGCACATCCACGCGCCGCTGATCGACCTGTCGAAGGCCGAGATCGTCCGCCGCGGCACTGCGCTCGGTGTCGACTACGGCCTCACCGTTTCCTGCTACCAGGCCGATGAACTTGGCCGCGCCTGCGGTGTCTGTGACTCCTGCCGCCTGCGCGCCGAGGGTTTCGCCGCCGCCGGCCTTCCCGATCCCACGCCTTACCGGACCTGACATGGACGTCGATGTTTCCCCGAATACCGTACTCTGGCTGACTTTCGCGCTCGCCTTCGTTTTTGGCGCGATCGGCCAGAAAACCCATTTCTGCACCATGGGTGCGGTGTCCGACATTCTCAACATGGGCGACTGGAGCCGCATGCGCATGTGGCTGCTGGCCATCGGTGTTGCCATCCTCGGTGCCGGTGCGCTGCACGCCACCGGCCAGATCGATCTCGACAAGTCGATCTACCGGACCCCGTCGTTCACCTGGCTGTCCTACCTGGTCGGCGGTTTCTGTTTCGGGGTCGGCATGGTCCTCGCCTCGGGTTGCGGCTCGAAGACGCTGATCCGCATCGGCGGCGGCAATCTGAAGTCGCTGGTCGTCTTCCTCGTCCTCGGCCTGTTCGCCTACATGACCATGCGCGGCGTCTTCGGGGTCTTCCGCGTCAATGTCCTCGACCGCGTTGCGCTCACCCTGCCCGGCGGCCAGGACATCCCGCGCCTGCTCGCCGGCCTCGGTCTCGACGCACGGGTGGCTTTCGCCCTGGCGGTGCTCGGCATCGGTGGCGGCTTGACCGCGTTCTGCCTGCTGCGTCGCGATTTTTGGACCGTCGACAACCTGCTCGGCGGCCTTGGCAGCGGCCTGATGGTCGTCCTCGCCTGGTATGTCAGCGGTCACCTCGGCTATCTCCCCGAGCATCCGGATACCCTCGAGGAAGCCTTCCTGGCGACCAACAGCGGGCGCATGGAGTCACTGACCTTCGTCGCGCCGGTGGCCTATACGCTCGAACTGTTCATGCTCTGGTCCGATACCAGCCGCGTCGTCACCGTCGCTATTGCCGCGGTGTTCGGCGTCGTCGCCGGTTCGCTGGCCTGGTCGCTGCTGACCCGCAGCTTCCGCTGGGAAGGTTTTGCCAGCGTCGAGGATACCGCCACCCACCTGATCGGTGCCGCCCTGATGGGCTTTGGCGGCGTCACCGCGATGGGCTGCACGGTCGGCCAGGGGATCACCGGCGTGTCCACGCTGGCGCTCGGTTCTTTCGTTGCGCTGGCGGCGATCCTGGCCGGTGCGGTGCTGGCGATGAAGGTCCAGTACTGGCGGCTGATGCGCGCGGCCTAGGCGTCCTCGTCCTGCTGCAGGCGGCGGATGACCAGCGGGAAGGCCGCCGAGCCGAACAGGGCGATCGCCGAAACGACGAAGGCCAGGCCGGCCATCGGGTCGTCGAGCAGCGGGTGCAGCAGCATGCCGAAACCGGCGATGCTGAACAGTCCGGGAATCGCGCACAGCACGCCGAGCCCGGAGAGGATGATGAAGGAAGTCGGATAGCGGCGCATGGCGGCAGTGTAGACGAGCGCCGCCCAAGGCGAGAAGATGGGCGCCTATTTTAATAATTCAGGAGACACTGATGAATCGTCGCCACTTTCTCCGTTCCTGCGCCGCCCTGTCCGCCCTCGGTGCCGCTGAATTCGCCCCCTGGCAAGCCGTCGGCGCCCTGGCCGGCGAACTCGACAACTTCGTCCGCGGCCCGGCGGTCAGGGACCACCCCCTGCGGCAGTTGTCGAAGCATGTCTGGATGATCCATTCGCCCGACGGTTTCCCGACCCCGGAAAACCAGGGGATGATGTGCAACCTGAGCTTCATCGATACGCCCAGGGGCCTGGTCGCCGTCGATACCGGGGCGTCGGTGCAGATCGGCGAGATGGCCATCCGCCAGTTGAAGAAGACTTTCAGGAAGCCGGTCGTGGCGATCATCAACACCCACTACCACGGCGACCATTTCCTCGGTAACCAGGCTTTCGTCGAGGCTTACGGCGACATGCCGATCCATGCCCACGCCGGCACCATCGCCGAAATCCAGGGCATGCAGGGAAGCATGTGGCGGACCCTGATGGAACAATGGACCAACCAGGCGACGATGGGGACCCGGGTGGTGCCCCCGAATGTCACGGTCGACCACGGCCAGGAGCTGAAATTCGGCGACGTCGTGCTGCGTCTGCACCATTACGGCAAGGCGCATACGCCGTCCGACATCTGCGTCGAGGTCGTCGGCGACAAGCTGACCTGCATCGGCGACGTTGCCATGGACCGGCGCATCGCCAACATGGACGACGGCTCCTACGCCGGCAGCCTGAAGACCTACGCGCAACTCGAGAAAAACGCGCCGTCGACGATCTGGCTGCCCGGCCACGGCCAGCCCGGACCTGGCGTGCTGGCCTGGAACCGCGAGCTGTTCGCCGGCATCTACGAAAGCTGCGTCAAGGCCGTGCAGGCCGGCCAGCCGATGGAAGAAGCCAAGGCCCTGGTCCTGCGCGATCCGCGCGTCGCCAGCCGGGCCCGCGATACCAAGGGCTTCGACAGCAACATCGGCAAGTACGTCAGTCTTGCCTACCTGGAAGCCGAGGCCGCAGCATTCTGAACTCCCGCCACAGCAACCGTCCCGAACCCGCCCCGCCGGCCGCCGATTCGCGCGGCTCGCGGGTCGCCCTGCTGTTCGCGCTGGTCGCCCAGCGTCTCACCGCCTTCTACGAGCACGGCCAGCAGTTCACCGTCGCCCAGGGGGCGACGCTGGCCGCCGACTGGCTGGCCCGCAGCGGCCGCAGTCTGCCGCTCGAAGAGCGCCGCCAGTTGTCCGAACTGAGCGACGAGATGGCCCGCCGGATGCTGGCCACGCTGTCGCGCGAAGCCGGCCTGTTCACCGCCCACGAAATGACCGAGGCGCTCGACCCCAACTACGATTCCGAGCTCGCCCGGACGCTGATGGTCGAGTGCGAGCGTCTGCTCGACGCCGAATGACACACCATCACCGATGACTGCCCCTGCGCCAAACCCCTCCGCACCGCCGCCCCCGCTGCCGAGCGACCTGATCGCCCGCGTCGCCGCCCACATCCAGGCCCGTTTCAGCGGCGAAGGCTCCGGCCACGACTGGCACCATATCGACCGCGTCCGCCGGCTGGCGCGGCGGATTGCCGCCGCCGAGGGCGCCAACGTGGAAATCGCCGAACTGGCCGCGCTCGTCCATGACATCGCCGACTGGAAATTCCACGGCGGTGACGATGCCATCGGACCGCGCGAAGCCGAACGCCTGCTGACGGAAGAGGGCGCACCAGCGGAAGTCATCGATGCGGTGGTGGAAATCGTCCGCACCATCTCCTTCAAGGGCGCCGGCGTGCATACCGCGATGCGCACGCTGGAAGGCCGGTGCGTGCAGGACGCAGACCGCCTCGACGCCATTGGCGCCATCGGCATCGCCCGCTGCTTTGCCTACGGCGGCCACGCCGGCCGGCCGCTCTACGACCCCGCCGTACCGCCGGTGATGCACGCCAGCGCTGAGGCATACAAGGCCGCCAAGGGGCACAGCCTGAACCACTTCTACGAAAAACTCTTCCTCCTCAAGGAGCGCATGAACACCGCCAGCGGCCGCAAATTGGCTGAGGAACGGCACCAATTCATGGAAAGCTTTGTCTCACGCTTCCTTGAAGAATGGGAAAGCGCATGAGCCACCAACAACTACTGATCATCGAAGTCGTCTCCGACGTTGTCTGCCCCTGGTGCTTCATCGGCCAGCGCCGGCTGGCGCAAGCCATCGACCTCGTCCGCGCCGAAGTGCCCGACTTCCGCCACGAAATCCGCTGGCGCCCCTTCTTCCTCAACCCGGACACGCCGCCGGCAGGCGAACCCTATCTGCCCTTCCTGGTGCAGAAATTCGGCAGCCGGGCGCAAGTCGAAGGCATCTGGCAGCGCATCCGCGAAATCGGCGCCCCGCTCGGTATCGACTACCGCTTCGAGAAAATCGAGGTGCGCGCCAACACGCTGGCGGCGCACCGCCTGATCCACTGGGCGCAACAACAGGGCGACGCCGCCGGGCTGGTCGAAGGACTGTTCAAGGCCCAGTTCGAACAGGGCAAAAACGTCGGCGACCCAGAAATCCTCGCTCAGGTCGCCGCGGCCAACGGCCACGACCCGGCGACCGTACTTGTCTACCTCGACTCCGACGAAGACGCCGCCACCGTCCAGCAAATGGAACGCGAATCCCGAAGCTGGGGCGCCAGCTCCGTACCGACCTTCATCTTCGCCCGCCAGTCAGGCATACAGGGGGCCGAAGAACCCCGCGTGCTGGCGGATGGGATTCGGCAGGCGTGGGCTGCGGTGGTGAGGTGAGGCGGGATTTGCCGCCCTAGCGGGCTGAGCCCGACAGAAAATCCAGAAGCGCTGCCGCCGGGCCTGCCAGGGTCGCGTCGCTGGCGGTGCACAGCAGCAGTTTCCGGTTCGCCCACGGGTCTGCCAGCGGCAGCCAATCGATTTTCGGGCTGGCCAGGCGGCGGGCGGTGGTTTCGGGAAGAATCGCGATGCCGACCTCGTCCGCGACGAGGCTCACTACGGCGTCCAGGCTGCGTACCCGCACGCGGTAGTGGATGCCGCGCCCGTACTGGATGGCCTGGTTTTGTATGAAGCGGCTCAGGCCGCTTTCGGACGGCAGGCCGACGAAGGGATGCTGCAGGAGGTCGGCGAATGGCACACTGCCCTCCTGTCGCGGGCACTGCGCGGTGGGAAATACCGCCACCAGCCGATCCTCGCGGAAGAAACGGGTATTCAGCCCCTCGGTCCGGACGTAGTCGGCGACGATGCCGATGTCGGCCTGCTCCTGGCGCATCGCCGACAGCACATCCTGGCTGTCCAGCTCGCGCAGATCGATATCCAGCGCCTGGTGTTCGACCAGGAAGCGGCCGATCAGCGGCGGCAGGTATTCCGTCATCGCGGCGGTATTGCACAGGACCCGGACGGTGCTGCGGACGCCATGCGCGAAGGCGGCCATTTCGGCGTGCAGCATCTCCAGTTCGCGCTCCAGCCGGCCCGCATACCTGAGCAGCGTCCGCCCGGCGTCGGTCAGTTTGACGCCGTGTTTCGAGCGCTGCAGCAGCGCCGTGCCCAGGGCATGCTCCATCTTCTGCAAGCGCGTGCTGGCGGCGGCCAGCGAAAGATGCACATTTTCTGCGCCACGGGTGATCGATCCCGCCTCGGCAATGGCTGCGAAGACGTGCAGGTCGTAAGTGGAAATGCGATGCGGCAAGACGGATCGATTGAGCGGCATGGTCGTCATCCTTCGGTTTTGGCAAAGGTTACCACCACCAAGCTGTGATCGACAGGCGCTATCCTCTGGCTGATCATCAAGGCATGGACACCGAAACCTATCTGATCATTGCTGCCGTGTTTCTCGCCGCCGGGGTGGTCAAGGGAATCTCCGGGCTGGGGCTGCCGACCATTTCGATGGCGTTGCTTAGCTTGCTGATGGCGCCGGCCCAGGCCGCGATGCTCATGGTCCTGCCTTCGTTTGCGACCAATATCGCGCAGTGCTTCGGTCCGCATTGGCGGCGCCTGGCCCGGAATTTCTGGCCCCTGTGGACTTGCCTGGCGCTGCTCACCCTCTACAGCCCGCTCGCCAGCATCGAGACGGCGGGAAGTCGGGCCACCGCGATCCTCGCTGTCGTGCTGATCGCCTATGGAATCTGGGGCCTGTGGAAGCCGAGCCTGCCGGAAATCCGCGCAGAAGTCCGGTCGACCGCAGCGCTCGTCGGTAGCCTGTCCGGTCTGGTCGCGGCAGCGACCGGCGTGTTCGTGATGCCGCTGGTGCCTTACCTGCAGTCGCTGCGCTTAGCCAAGGACGAGTTCATTCAAGGGCTGGGGATCAGCTTCATGATTGCCACCGTGGCGCTGAGCATCCGGCTTGGCACGGCCAACGCGGAGGAACTGCTGGCCAATCTTCCCGGCTGCGCGACGGCCCTGGTCGCCGCCTTTCTGGGCCTCTGGATGGGTGGCCGACTGCGGGGACGGCTGAATCCGACCCAGTTTCAGCGCGCGCTTTATGGGGTTTTTGTCGCGCTGGGCTCGATCATGCTGAGCCGGGCCCTGTGATGACTCCCAAGGCGAGCGCTCGGGAAGCGCCGGCGCAGGCCCTGGAGCGGGCTTACCGTATGGCGCTGGGTGTGGAGGCTGCCGCGCGGCAAAGATTGGGCGATGGCGATCCCGCTTTCGTCGATCTGACACAGTGGTTGCTTGCCGCCGAACTCCTCAGCCTCCTCGATGAACTGCGCGCGGGCTTACTGGCCTCGCTCGATCCGCGCTCATGACATCGTCGATCGCCACGCCGTCGCGAGGCCGGCCGACGGGCAACAAAAAGGCCGGTGGGTTTTCCCCTACCGGCCTTTTTATGGGCGGCGACAGTCTTTACTGAACTTGCTGGATCCCGGCGATGACCCAGCCGCGGCTGCCGTCGGTCGGCTTGCTCATGTGCCAGACTTCCGAGAAGTTCTCGATCGGACCGTTACGTTCCTCGCGGATCTGGCCACTGAAGTGGACGCTGACGATGTAGCGAGCGCCTTCCTCGGCGACGTCGATGACCTGGGCGTCGAGGCGAACGACATCGGTTTCCTGCGTCGCGCCGTTGCGCTCGGCGATCGCCATCTTGATCTCGGCGAACATTTCCGGCGAGGTGAATTCGCGGATGTCGTCGAGGTTGCCGGCGTCGTTGGCGGCCTGCAGGCGGATGAAGTTGACCTTGGCGTTGCGCACGAAGCCCTCGGCATCGAAGTCGGCCGGAATGTTGCCGCCGGTCGATTCAACCGCCTGAGCCGTCGGCGTGAAGGAGGAACCGCCTGCCGGCGTGAAATCCGGCCGTGCCACATTGCCCGGCTGACCGCCGTAGTTGGCACCGGCGCCGGCGTACTGCATGCCTTGTGCCTGGGCACCGGCCTTCTTGCGCAGGAAGAAGCCGACCGCAGCGATGACGACGACGGCGAGCAGGGCGATCATCATGAAGTTCGCCAGTTCCTCGCCGAAGCCGAGGTGCGAAGCCAGTGCGGCCAGGCCGAGACCGGCGGCGAGGCCGGCGAGCGGACCCATCCACGAGCGCTTCGGCTGGGCCTGCGGTGCGGCCGCGGGGGCAGCCGGCTGCTGGCGCTGGGCCTGGCTGACGTTGTTGCTCGGCGGCGTCGCCTGACGCTGCATGCCGGTCGAGCCGCCACCGCCCAGGCGCTTGGCCTCGGCGTCATTGATGTTCAGCGTGAAGCCGAGGACGACGGCAGCCGCCAACGCGATGAACTTGTTCATGGATGTCTCCTTTCGGGAATAAGTGAAGCGGATTGTACGCAGTTCCTGTTTTCCGAAAAAACAGCCGGACTCTAATTGACGATTCGAAAAAACCGGAATTCAGCCAGCGAAGAGTGCCGCGGTGGCTTGCGCTTGCGACGGAAAATAGAAATGCACGTAGGACGCCGTCAGTCGCTGCCGACGGTAGATCGCCTCGCCCTCGCGCCCGTCGGCGGTATGCGCCCGGCACAGCGGCGACAGGGGCGTCTCGCTCTTCGAATAATGGAAGGTGTGGCCGGCCAGCCGGCCTTCCGGTAGTTCTGCAAACTGCGTGCCGAGCGCCGCCAGGCGCGGCTGCATCACCGCCCGGCCTGGCAGCAGGCCGGCGAAGCGGTGGGCCTGGCCGGCCTTGTCCACGACTTCCTCGAACAGGCTCATCATGCCGCCGCATTCGGCGAGCAGTGGCTTGCCGGCGTCGACATGGGCGTGCAGGGCCTGCCATAGCCCGGCGTTGGCGCTCAGCGGGGTGGCGTGCAGTTCCGGGTAGCCGCCGGGCAGCCAGACGGCGTCGCACGCCGGTAGCGGATCGCCGGCCACCGGCGAGAAGAAGCACAACTCGGCGCCCAGCCCCTGCAGCGTTTCCAGGTTGGCCGGATAGATGAAGCCGTAGGCGGCGTCGTGGGCGATGGCGATGCGCCGGCCGGCAAGCAAGGGCGGCAGGGTTGGCAGCGGGGCGGCGGTGAAATTTATCGTTTTTGGCAGGTCGACCGTGGCACTCTCGGCGAGCGCATCGGCCAGCCGGTCGAGGCGACTTTCCAGGTCGTCGATCTCGGCCGCCTGGAGCAGGCCGAGGTGGCGTTCGGGCAGGCTGTCGCCGCTTTTCGGCAAGGCGCCGAACCAGCCCACGCCAGGCGCCAGGCTGTCCTTGAGCATGCCGGCGTGACGCGGGCTGGCGACGCGGTTGGCCAACACCCCGGCAAACGGCAGTCCGGGCCGGTAGGTGGCCAGGCCGTGGGCGACCGCGCCGAAGGTCTGGGCCATGGCTCCGGCGTCGATCAGCGCCATCACCGGGATGGCGAAGCGCTCGGCAATGTCGGCCGCCGACGGTTGGCCGTCGAACAGGCCCATCACGCCCTCGACCAGGATCAGGTCGGAATCCGCCGCTGCCCGCGCCAGCCGCCAGCGCGCGTCGGCCTCGCCACACATGCCGAGGTCGAGGTTGTGGCACGGTCGACCGCTGGCGAAGGCATGAATCTGCGGATCAAGGAAATCCGGCCCGCACTTGAACACGGTGACGCGCCGCCCCTGGCGCGCATGCAGGCGGGCCAGCGCGGCGGTGACGGTGGTTTTTCCCTGGCCGGAGGCGGGGGCGGCGATGAGCAGGGCGGGACAGGCGGGCATCGGTGATCACTGGTCGGTTGTTGGCCGGCCGGATTCTCGCATGCGAGGCCGGATTCAGGCTGCCCTTCGGCTGAGTGCCTGGTCGCGGCAGCTCAGTCGAGCAGCTCGATTTCTCCGTAGTGCAGGCGGACCAAGCCTTTCGCCGCCAGTTGCTTGAGCGCCTGGTTGACGCTTTGGCGGCTGATGCCCAGCATCCGACCGAGGACTTCCTGGCCGATACGAATGCGCTGGCGGGCGATATCACGGCTGCCATTACCCTGCGCCAGCAGGCGCAACCGCCGCAGTACGCGCTCCTCGAGAGGGAGTTGGGCCAGCTCCTCGAGCACGGCAAAGCTCACCCGCAGTTTGCGGCAGGTCAGTCGTGCCACGTCGCGCCAGTATTGCGGATGGGTTTCCAGCCATCGTTCCAGTCCGGCTCCGGGTATCACCAGGACTTCGCCGGGGAGATCCGCAATCGCGTCGTGGGTACGCGGCTGGCCATCGATCACCGAGATTTCGCCGAACCACTGGTAGGGCTCCAGGTAAGCGAGGAGCGCGGCCCGACCATCGGCATCATGGGCGCCAATGTGCACGGCGCCGGCGATCACGCAGTACATGCCGCTGGCCGGGCTGCCCCGGGTGAACAGTGCTTCACCTGCTTCCAGGCGGCGCACAACGGCCATGCTCAGCAAGGCCTGCTGCAACGGCGGCGGGCAGCTCGCAAACCAGTCGTCGCTCTGGAGAGCGGCATGCAAGGTCATCGGGGCGGAGGGCAGCGGGTTGATCGTCGGCATTGTCAAAATTCTGACAGACTCCGGCTGGCCCGTGGTGCATCCTGCGTACAAACAACACGGAGACAATGATGACCCCTTCGACCACCCTGCTGGTGAGCTACGCCCGTTATCACCGCGACCCCCGCAACATCGCCACCCACTACGTGGGCATCCCCCTGATCATCTTTGCCATTGGCGTTCTGCTCGGGCGCCTGCAGTTTTCCCCGCTCGGATTGCCACTGAACGGCGCCGTGACGGTCTGGACATTGGCTGCCGCCTGGTACCTCTATCAAGGCGTGAGCGTGGTGACCATGGCGACCATCGTCGTGACCGGCCTGCTGGTGATGATTGCCCAGCCCTTCGCTCAGGCAGCCCTGTTTCCCTGGCTGGCTGCCGGCCTGGGCAGCTTCGTCGTCGGCTGGGCATTCCAGCTCGTCGGGCATGTCTGGGAGGGGCGCAAGCCTGCTTTTGTCGATGACATCCGCGGTCTGCTCGTCGGCCCGATGTTCGTGACGGCCGAAGTCTGGTTTGCCCTGGGGGGCGGCAAGTCCCTGCGCGATCAGATCGACGCTGAAGCCGGCCCGGTGGCTCGCCAGACCCCGCGTCCGACCGAGCAGGCATGAAACCAGCGCCACACTTTCTGGTCATGGGTGCCGGCAGCGTTGGCTGCTACCTCGGAGGCTGCCTGCAGCATGCGGGCGCGCAGGTCGATTTCGTCGGTCGGCCCAGCGTTCTGCACAGCTTGCGCACGCACGGTCTGTCCCTGAGCGACCGCGATGGTCGGAAGCAGTTCGTGGCGCCGGCACAATTGCGGCTTCACGAGCAGATTCCTTCTGCCTGTCATCCCGATCTGGTGTTGCTGTGTGTCAAAAGCCGCGCCACTGAAGCGGCAGCGCAGGCGCTTGAGCGCCATCTGGCGGCGGGCACCCCGGTGCTGTCGCTGCAGAACGGCCTGCACAACGTGACGCTGGCGCAGGCTGTGGCGCCCGGTCTGAATTGGCTGGCGGGCATGGTGCCGTTCAATATTGCCGAAATCGGGCCCGGCTGTTTTCACCGTGGCAGCAGTGGCCAGCTGGCAGCCGAGGAGCATGCCCGGCTGCGTGCCTGTACCGGTCTGTTCGCGCAAGCCGGCGTGCCACTGGCCCTGCATGCCGACCTGAAACCGATCCAACGGGGCAAGCTGTTGCTCAACCTCAACAATCCGGTCAATGCGCTTTCCGGTCTGCCGTTGCGTGCCCAATTGCTGGACGCGGCGCACCGCCGGCAGTTTGCCGGCTTGATGCGCGAGGCGCTGGCGCTGATGCGGCTGGACGGGACAGAGCCGGCTGTGCTGACGCCCCTGCCCTGGAATCTGCTGATCCGCATCCTGTGCTTGCCGACGCCGCTGTTTCGCCTGATAGCCGCTCGCTTGCTGCGTATCGATCCGCAGGCCCGTTCCAGCATGGCGGACGATCTGGCTGCCGGGCGGCCGACCGAGATCGACGTACTTTGCGGCGAGATCGTGCGCCTGGCCGAGCGGCTGGGTCGGCGCGCCCCGCTGAACGAGGCCATGGTCGCCCGCATTCAGGCCCTGAGTACCGGCCCGACGACTGCGCCATGATGACGACGACCCAACGCGATGCGGGCTTCAGCCTGCTGCTGGCTTGCCTTTTTCTCGCCCTGTGCTTTGGCGCTGCCGAATGGACGGCGGGCACGCCCTTGTTTTCGCTTTCGCCACCGGGCGGCGGTGCCGCCGATATGGCCGAGTCCTTGCGCCAGGACCTGCACCTGACCTTTTTCACCATCTGGGCCGCATTGCTGCTGGCCGCGCCAGCGCTGGCGCTGTTGCCCGGCATCAACCGTTCACGCCAGGCCTGGCGTTGGTGGCGCATCACCTGGAGCGCTTCCCTGGTGGTGTTCGCCGTGCATTTCTACTGGGCCGTGGTCATCATTTTCGACAACGACTGGTCGCGCATCCTGAACACTCCCCGGGTCACCGTGCCGCGTCTGGACACCGTGTTTGCCGTCTGGTGGGTGATTGACGTCGGCCTGGCCTGGACCTGGCAGACCAGGGCGTACTGGATGCTCTGCCAACGCTGGGCGCTGCACCTGCTGGCCTTTGTCCTCTTCTTCGTAGGCGCGGCGCGCGAGGGAGAGTTGCCGATTTCCCGCGCACTCGGCTGGGCCATGGCGGTGCTTGTGCTCCTCGGTCTGCTGCGCTGGCTGTTCCGTCGAAATACTGCCGCTGACTTGGATTCGGGCGTGTTCCGGCGGTAGTCGGAAGGCCTTGCTTAGGCCCGGGGAATCACCACTCCAGCCCCGGCATCGCCTTGACCCCGGCCTGGAAGGCATGCTTTTCCATGCCGATGTCGCTGACCGTGTCGGCAGCGTCGCGTAGCGCCTGCGGCGCGGCTCGGCCGGTGACGATGACGTGCTGCAGGGCCGGGCGCGAAAGCAGTTTGGCGATTACCGCATCGAGGTCGAGCCAGCCGTACTTGAAGGCGTAGGTCATCTCGTCGAGGACGACCAGACCGATCTCCGGATTTGCCAGGTGGCCGCAGGCGATTTCCCAGGCTAACTGGGCGGCCTTGGCGTCGCGGTCCTTGTCCTGGGTTTCCCAGGTGAAGCCTTCGCCGCCGACGTGCCAGGCGACGTTCGGCTGCTGGCGGAAGAAGGCTTCTTCGCCGGTGTCCGAGCGGCCCTTGACGAACTGGACGACGCCGACCTTCATGCCGTGGCCGAGCGCCCGGGCGACGACGCCGAAGGCGGCCGAGGACTTGCCCTTGCCGTTGCCGGTGTTGATCACCAGCACGCCGCGTTCCTGCTGGGCGGCGTCGATCTTGCCGTCGATCACGGCTTTTTTCTTCTGCATGCGTTGTTCGTGGCTGATCGCCATGGGCTTACTCCGGGATGAAACAGCGCTGGCCGCGGTCTTCGATCTGCCGCAGGCCGTAGCCGTAGAGTTCGGACAGCGTTTTTGCCGTCAGGATGGTGTCGACCGTGCCCTGTTCGCAGCGGCCGTCGCCGTAGACCAGCAGCGCCCGGTCGCAGAAGCGGTGGGCCAGCGCCGGGTCGTGCAGGACCATGACGACGCCGGCGCCGCAGTCGCGGGCGGTACCGGCGAACAATTCGAGGACCGCCATCTGGTGATTGAGGTCGAGGTGCGACAGCGGTTCGTCGAGCAGGTAGAGCGTCGCCGCCTGGGTCAGCAGGGTGGCGATTGCCAGGCGCTGGCGTTCGCCGCCGGACAGCGTGTGCACCTGGCGCGTCTCCATGCCGGCCAGACCGAGCGCCTGCAGCGCGCCGCGCGCCAGTTCGGCGTCGCGCTTCGATTCCCAGGCCCAGCGGCCGAGGTGCGGATGGCGGCCGGTGAGCGCGGTTTCGAGCACGGTCGAACCGAAGGGATCGTTCTGGAACTGGCCGAGCCAGGCCCGGCGCAGCGCCGCCTGGCGCGGCGGCAGCAGGGTGCAGTCCTCGCCGTCGAGCAGCACGGCGCCGGCCTGCGGTGGGCGCAGGCCGGCCAGCGTGGACAGCAGTGTCGACTTGCCGGCCCCGTTGCGGCCGAGGATGGCCAGGCGTTCGCCCGGCTGCAGGTTCAGGTTGAGACGGTCGACGACGGTCTTGCCGCCGATGTCGAGGCTGAGTTGCCGGGCTTCGAGCAAGGGGGCGCTCACTTCGGTTGCCTCGACAGCAGGAAGAGGAAGACCGGCACGCCGATCAGCGCGGTGAGGACGCCGACCGGCAGCTGTTGCGGGGCGATCACGGTACGCGCCGCGGTGTCGGCGAGCACCAGCAGCGAACCGCCGGCCAGCACCGAGGCCGGCAGCAGCAGGCGCTGGTCGTTGCCGATGGCGAGCCGGACCAGGTGGGGGATGACCAGGCCGACGAAGCCGATCGAGCCGGCGGTGGTCACCGAAGCTGCCGTGGCCAGCGAAGCGAGCAGGTAAATTGCGTAGCGCAGGCGGTCGACCGCGACACCCAGCGCCTGCGCCTGCATCAGGCCACGCGACAGCAGGTTGAGTTCGCGGGCGAAGGGCATCGCGCAGAGTAGTGCGCCGCCGAGCGCCAGCAGCGCCGGCCACCAGCTGAAGGTCTGGCCGAGGTCGCCCATCAGCCAGAAGAGCATGCCGTGCAGCTTGCGTTCGTCGGCCAGAGAGAGCATCAGCGCGATCAGCGCGCCGCAGCCGGCGGCAACGATGACGCCGGTGAGCAGCAGGCGGGTCTGCGTCCAGCTGCCGTCGCCGTGGGCCAGGCCGAAGACCAGGAACATCGCCGCCAGGGCGCCGGCGAAGGCCAGTCCGTCGACGGCCAGCAGCGGCAGCCCGAGGATCATCGCGAACATCGCACCGACGCCGGCGCCGCCGGAAATGCCGAGGACGTAGGGATCGGCCAGCGGATTGCGCAGCAGTACCTGCATCAGTGCGCCGGCCAGCGCCAGCAGGCCGCCGCAGGCGAAACCGGCGAGCGCCCGCGGCAGGCGCAGTTCGACGACCATCTCGCCGGCGCCGGCGCCGGCGCCGCGGCCGAACAGCGCCGCCAGAATCTCCGCCGGCGGCACGCGCAGGCTCCCCGCCGTCAGCGCCAGCGCGAAACTCGCCAGCGCCAGCAGGCAGAGCGCAGCGAGGATCAGGAAGGCGCGGCGGCGGGTCGGCATGATGGTCAGCGCGGACTATAACGGATACCGACGAAAGCGTTGCGTCCGGGCGTCGCGTAGGTGTCGGCGAGCACGTAGTCGCGGTCGAACAGGTTGTTGACCCGGGCGAAGAGGCTCCAGTCCGGAGTCAGGCGATAGTTGGCGTAGAGATTGGTCAGGGCGTAGCCGGCGAGCGTCACCCGGCCTGCGGTCGGATATTCGTAGCGCTTGCCGCTGCCTTGTACTTCGGCACGCCAGTCCCATTGGCCGAGCGTCTGACCGATCGAAGCCGTCGCCGAATGACGGGCGCGTCTGGCCAGCTGGCGGTCGGCGTTGCGGTCGCTGGCGTCGAGCCAGTCGTAGCTGCTACCGACGTCGAAGCTGCCGAACTTGCCCTGCCAGGTGAGGGTCACCCCCTCGAGGCGTGCCGAGTCGATGTTCGTCGGCATGTTCAGGGGGCCGACCCTGGTCCAGGCGATCAGGTCCTCGACCCGGTTCAGGTACCAGGTTGCCGAGACGCTGTGCTGGCCGGTTTCGTAGTGCAGCGTCAGCTCGCGGTTGAGTGCCGATTCCGGCTTGACGGCCGGATTGCCGACGTAGGTGCCGGTCACCGGGTAGTAGAGTTCGTTGAAGGTCGGTGCCTTGAACGCCGTGCCGACGCTGGCGCTGGCCCGCCAGTTGCTGGACAGGCGATAGCCGTAGGCCAGCGAGCCGGTGGTCTTGTCGCCGAACAGCGAGTCGTCGTCGTGGCGCACGCTGGCCTGCAGGCGATGGGCGCCGAAGCCCCGGTTCCAGCCGAGCTGGACCGAGTCGTTGTGGCGGTTGCGGCGGGCATAGTTGCCGGTCGACGCGATCGCCTGCTCGTTGCGTTCGAAACCGATCAGGAAATTGCCCAGTTCCCCGCTCAGGTCGTTTTGCCAGCCGTAGAGTTTCTGTTCGGTGTTGAATTCGCTGTTGCGCACATCGTTACGCAGGATCTTCGAATGATCGATGCTGCGTCCGATGGTGAGCGTGCTGTTCCAGGCCGCGGCCAGGCGGTTCTTGACGACCAGGGAGGCGTTGCCGTTTCTGGTCTGGTTGACCCAGTCGACCGTGGCACCGCTGCCGTCGTAGCGGCTGCGGCCCTCGGCATAGAGCGCCGAAAGCGTCACCTCGTGGCCAGGAGCGAAGGTATAGCCGAGGCGGGCGGCGCTGGCCAGGTTGCGGAACCCGTCCTTGTCGCGGTTGGCAGTCGCTGTCCACGGGCGGCTGTCGAAGCCGTCGGTGGTCTCGTGCGATACCGTCGCGCCATAGTGCCAGCCAGCCTGGCGGCCGGACAGGTGCACGCTGCCGCTACGCATGCCGTAGTTGCCGGCGCCGGCTTCGGCGGAAAAATGCAGGGGTTTGTCGCTGTGCCGGGTAAAAACCTGGATCACGCCGCCGATGGCGTCGCTGCCGTACATCGCCGAGGCGGGGCCGCGGATGATCTCGATGCGTTCGATCTGGGCGACCGGGAGGCGCGACCAGGTCGGCTCGCCCGAGGTCGCCGACCCGACTCGCATGCCGTCTACCAGCAGCAGGACGTGCTTGGCGCTGGTGCCGCGGATGAGCAGCAACGAATTGGCGCCCCAGCTGCCGTTGGTAACCAGCTGGATACCCGGCTGGGCGGCCAGGATCTGTTCGAGGCTGCTGTGTCCGGCAGTCTCGATTTCGCTGCGCTCGATGACGCTGATGTCGCTGAGCACTTCGTTGACCCGCAGCGGCTGGCGGGTGGCCGTGACGACCATGGTATCGAGGCTGGCCAGTTGTTCGGCGGCCTGGAGCGGGTTGGCGAAAGCGAGCGGCAGCAGCAATGCCAGCCGGGTGTGGCGTTGATTCATGGATTCCCCTTCCCGGCAGGCGTCCCCGCATGCCGGAATGCATTGAAAAGAAAGTGCGCAGGGGGACAGGGCTGGTCGGGAAACCGGCACCACCACCCCGTGGCATTTCCGTGAGTCATGGCAGGCCGGTATCCGGGCTCGCAAGTCTTGACGTATCGCCTTCCCAGGTTTCCCCAGTGGCCTCGTGATACGTCCGCACTCGCTTACCGTTGCGGGGGCAGCAGCGGCTTGGTCGCATTGGCGACGCACCGCTTTCCCGTTTAACTGCGTTGGTCGAAACCAGCCGCAGCACCTGTCAAGGCGCCGCATTCTACAGGGCATTGCGGCAACAGGCGAGCCAAGGCCGGCGGCACTCCCGATAAAACACTTTGAAAATAGCCGCTTAGTCCTTGACCGGTCAGCATTTGTCCCACTATAGTGCGCGCCATGAACAGCGAATTCGAAGCGCTCGAAGCCAAGATCGAACAGGTCGTCGCCCTGGTCCACCAGTTGCGCGCCGAGAACGAGGTCTTGAAGAACCAGATGGCCGCCGCCGAGGCGGAACGCCTGCATCTGCGGGCGACGATGACGGCTGCCCGGGAGCGCCTGGAAGGCCTGATGGACAAGATTCCAGAGGATGCCTGAAATGAGCGCCGAGCCGAATTTCCTCGACGTCAAGATCATGGGCCGCGAGTACCGCGTCGCCTGCCAGCCCGAAGAGCGGGCTGCGCTGCAGGCTGCCGTCGAACTCGTGGACAACAAGATGCGCGAAATCGCGCAGCGCACCAAGAGCACCATCGCCGAGCGCGTCGCGGTCATGGCGGCCCTCAACATCGCCCACGAACGACTGGCGGCGCCGGCGTCGACGGCCAGTGAAGAAACGGTTGCGTCGGACGAAACGAAGCGTAGAATCGGTGACATGGGAGCGCGGTTGGATGCCGTGCTGGCGCCCCAACAGCAACTGGACCTCTGATTGCCGGTTGCCGGGCGACCCGCCGAGTGTCCCCTGCGGTGTTTGTTAAGGCCATATATTCCTTGAACCAATGCTGATTGGCATCGGTTGCGGACCGAAAAACCGTTGTTGTGTCGCGTTCTTCGTCGAACGTGCCTGATGCGGAAGGAAAGCAACCACTCTGAACCCCGGTTCAGGATGCCGGCCTGACGGCACTCGCGGGGGCTTTTATCCGGACAGGTGGCAGATTTCTGCCACCTGTTTTCATTTGTGGGGTGGCATGCAGTACTGGCTGATGAAGTCGGAGCCCGACGATGTTTCGATCGACGATCTGGCGGCCGAGCCGCAGCGGGCCTTCCCGTGGACCGGTGTGCGCAACTACCAGGCGCGCAACTTCATGCGCGATGCGATGCAGGTCGGCGATCTTGCTTTCTTTTACCACGCCGGTTGCGCCGAACCGGGCATCGCCGGTATCTGTGAGATCTGTTCGGAGAGCTATCCGGACCCGACCCAGTTTGTTGCGGTCGACCCCTATTTCGACCCCAAATCCACCCGTGAAAACCCGCGCTGGTGGTTGCGTGACGTCCGCTTTGCCGGGCGCGGACGGTATCTGTCGCTGGGCGCTCTGCGGGCCTGTCCGGAACTTGCTAATATGCGCCTCCTGGCCCGTGGCAACCGACTGTCGATTACGCCAGTAACGATTGGCGAATGGGTATTCATCACTCGGCTTTTGGCGTTGAATTCATGACAATCTGGTGGCTTTCCTATCCTCTCCTCGGTGTTTTCGGTGGCTTTGTGGCGGGGCTTTTCGGTGTTGGCGGGGGTTTGACGCTGGTGCCGTTCATGTACATGCTGTTCGTTGCGCAGGGATTCCCGGTTGAGCATGTGATGCATCTCGCACTTGGGACCTCGATGGCGACCATCGTGTTTACCTCGATTTCGAGCATGCGCGCTCATCATGCGCATGGTGCGGTACGTTGGGAGATCGTCCGGACGATGGCGCCGGGTCTGGTGCTCGGGACCTTTGGCGGTTCGCTGGTTGCCGGCCAGGTGCCGACCGGGCCGATGACGGCGATTTTCGTTGTGATTGTTTATTACGCCTCGCTGCAGATGATCCTCGACTTCAAGCCGCATGCGCATCGTCAGATGCCCGGTGCTTGGGGGCGTTTCCTGGTGGGTGGCTTGATCGGCGTGGTTTCCAGCCTAGTGGCTGCCGGCGGTGGATTTCTTTCGGTGCCATTCATGTTGTTCTGCAACGTGGCCATTCATCAGGCGGTTGGCACTTCCTCGGCACTCGGGTTCCCCATCGCCGTTGCCGGTGCCATTGGCTACATCCTGGCCGGTGCAGGCGATGCCGGCTTGCCCCCGTACACCTTTGGCTACGTCTATCTACCGGCATTTGTCGGCATAGTCGTGATGAGCATAACGATGGCGCCGGTCGGTGCCCGGTTGGCGCACAAGCTCCCGGTCAAAAAGCTGAAAAGGGCTTTTGGCGGCTTTCTTGCACTGTTGGCAACAAAGATGCTGCATAGCCTGATCGGCTGAAAGGCTAGTTCCCGGCCTTGAAATCGCGCAAGGTGGCGACGAGGTCGGCGAAGCGTTCGCCCTGAACGGTGACATGGGCGCGCAGCAGCGCAGAGGCCAGGTCGCCATCGCCCTTGATGATTGCCTCGACGATGGATTGGTGCTCATTGAACGATGTGGCCATCCGGTTGCGCACCCGTAACTGCAGTCTGCGGTAGGGGCGTAATCGTCGGTGCAGGGCATTTGCCTGCTCGACCAGGAAACTGTTGTGGCTGGCCTCGTAGATTCGCTGGTGGAAAATCTCGTTCAGCTGATAGTAGATATCAGGCTGATTGGCGTCGCGAGCGGCCTCGCAGGCGCGATGTGCTTCCTGGAGGGCAAGCTGTTCCTCTGGCGCGATCCGGCGCGCCGCAAGACGCCCGCACATGGCTTCCAGTTCGGCCATCACTTCGAACATTTCACACACTCGATCGGCACCGACTTCAGGTACGGTCGCGCCGCGTCGCGGCCGGATTTCAATCAGGCCGGCCGAAGCGAGCTGAATTAGTGCTTCACGGACAGGTGTTCGGGAGACGCCGTAGGTATCGGCCAGTTCCTGTTCGTCGAGTCGTGTCCCCGGCGGATACACACCAGTAACGATGCGTTCCTCGATCAGTTCACCGAGTCGTTCCGACTGGCGAGTGGTAGGGGGAGGGGCAATGGGGCTATTCACGATGCGCTCCACAGAGGCGGGTAATTAAATAATACGAAACTCGTTGACTGGTATTCAATATTTGATATTGTGTATACAAGACGGTGATTTTTGAACACATCATAAGTATAGACGCTATTCGGAAACCCGGATAAGCCTGTCAGCCAGCGAGGTATCACCGTTCATGCGTAATCAACCCTGGAGGAGACATCCATGATTAGCAAGACCAAGCGTTACCTGGGCCTGGCGATTGCCGCCGCTACCTTGACGTTCGTCCTGCCTGGGGCACATGCCCAGGCGCCGCGGGTGATCAAGATTTCACACCAGTTTCCGGCAGCGACTAGCGAAGACGGTGATTTTCGTGATCGACTGGTTCGTCGCTTTGCCGCAGAAGTCGAAAAGCGGAGCAACGGCAGCCTGAAATTCGAGATCTATCCGGGCAGCTCGCTGATGAAGACCAACAGCCAGATCGGTGCCCTGCGCAAGAGCGCGCTGGACATGAGCCTGGTGCCGCTGGCCTACGGCGGTGGCGAGATTCCCCAGGTGAACATCACCCTGATGCCGACCCTGGTCAGCAGCTACGAACAGGGCATGCGCTGGAAGAATGCGCCGGTCGGCAAGGAACTCGACCGCATCCTGGCTGACAAGAACATCAAGATCCTCACCTGGATCTGGCAGGCCGGCGGCATCGCTTCGACCAAGAAGGCGGTGGTCGTGCCGGACGACGCCAAGGGCCTGAAATTCCGCGGCGGCAGCAAGGAAATGGACCAGATGCTGAAAGGCGCCGGCGCGGCGGTGACCGGCATGCCGTCGTCGGAGATCTATTCGGCGATGCAGTCGGGCGTGCTCGATGCGGCGCTGACCTCGAGCACCTCGCTGATCAGCTTCCGCCTGCAGGAGTTCACCAAGTTCGCGACCAGTGCGCGCAACAAGAGCTTCTGGTTCATGTTCGAGCCGCTGCTCATTTCCAAGAGCCTGTACGACTCGCTGACGCCGGAACAGCAGAAGATCGTCAGTGAGGTCGGCGCCAGCCTGGAGCAATTCGGTGTCGATGAATCGAAGAAGGACGATGCGCGCATGGCCGAGGTTTATGCCAAGGCCGGCGCCAAGGTCGCCGACATGGACGAGAAGGCTTTCGCAGCCTGGCGTGCCGTTGCCGAACAGACCGCGTTCAAGGATTTTGCCGAGAACATCAAGGGTGGCCGCGAGCTGCTCGACATGGCGCTGTCGGTCAAGTAATCCCCCGGGCCGGGCTGGGCCCGGCTCCTCCTTCTTCTTGAGGTGAATCATGAGCCCCGGAGTCTTCATCAGCCGCGCGGTCAAGGCCTTCAACATTGCCACGGGTTACCTGTCGGCCTTTCTGATCGTCGCCGCCACCGGCATTCTCGTGTTCGAGGTTGCCGTCCGTTATTTCTTCGCCTGGCCGACCGACTGGGAAATCGAACTGTGCGTGATGCTGCTCATCGCTTCCAGTTTCCTGTCGGCCGCCCACACCCAGTTGAATCGCGGTCACGTGACCATCGAGATTCTTGACGAGGTCACGCCGCAGAGCTGGACGCAGTGGCGGATGGCCCTGTCCGACCTGCTGTCTTTCCTGTTCTGCGCCTTCGTTGCCTGGAACTGCTGGCATCTCTTCTACGAAGCCTGGGACGAGGGGCGCATGAGTGATACCTCGTGGGCGCCGAAGATGTGGCCGGTTTTCGCCACCATGGCGGTGGGCATGACTTCACTGGCGCTGCAGATCTTCGTCCAGTTCATCGAGGATTCCCTGCCGGAAGCGATGCGTTCGCATCAGCCGCCGCCCCAGCACAACGCCGCCATCCAGGTGGCCATCGAACGCATCCAGCGCGATGACGAAGGAGAACGCAAATGAGCGTCGGAACCCTGGGCCTGCTCTATGCGGCCGCCACTTTCCTCTTCCTCTTCTCGGGCATGCCGATTGCCTTCGCGGTCGGTTCGGTCGCCCTGATTTTCATGTATTTCTTCATGCCGGCGGCGCAGTTGTCGATCATCGCCGAGACCATCTTTTCCGAACTGAACAGCTTCACGCTGCTGACCATCCCCTTGTTCATCATGATGGGCGCGGCGATCGGCAAGTCGCGCGCCGGCTCGGACTTGTACAACTCGCTGAATCGCTGGCTGTACAAGGTGCCGGGTGGCCTGGGTCTGGCCAACACGCTGGCCTGCTCGGTGTTTGCAGCGATGTGCGGCTCCTCGCCGGCGACCTGTTCGGCGATCGGCTCCTCGGGCATCCCGGAAATGCGCAAGCGTGGCTATTCCGAACGTCTGGCAACCGGCCTGATCGCAGCCGGCGGTACCCTGGGCATCCTGATCCCGCCGTCGCTGACGCTGATCCTCTACGGTCTGGCAACCGAACAGTCGATCGGCAAGCTGTTCATGGCCGGTGTCGGCCCCGGTCTGCTGCTGACGGCCCTGTTCTCGATCTGGGTGATGTACAAGTCGTGGGCGGAGAAGAACGAGAAGATCGCACTCAGCAAGGCGACGGCGAGCGCACCGCCGGCCGAAGAGTTCTACAGCTGGAAGGAGCGTCTGGAGACGCTGCCGCGGCTGGCGCCTTTCCTCGGCCTGATCATCGTCGTCATGGTCGCCCTCTACGGCGGCTGGGCGACGCCGTCGGAAGTGGCCGGGATTGGCGCCTTCGGCGCACTGTTGATGGTCATGACCATCTACGGTTGCTGGCGCTGGAGCGACCTCAAGGTCATCCTCTCCGGCACCGCCCGCGAGTCGTCGATGATCATGCTGATCATCGCCATGTCCTTCCTGTACACCTACGTGATGAGCTACCTGCACATCACCCAGTCGGCAGCAGCCTGGATGATCTCGCTCGAGATGAGCAAGTGGGAGTTCTTCTTCTGGGTCAACATCCTGCTCATCGTGCTCGGCTTCTTCCTGCCGCCGGTGGCCATCATCCTGATGGTGACGCCGATCATCCTGCCCGCCCTGAACGCGCTCGGTATCGACCTGATCTGGTTCGGCGTGATCATGACCATCCTGATGGAAATGGGCCTGATCCATCCGCCGGTCGGCCTCAACCTGTTCGTCATCAGCGGCATCGCGCCGGACATCAAGTTGAAGGAAATCATGTGGGGGACGGTGCCCTTCCTGCTGCTGATGGTGCTCGGCATCGTCCTGCTGTGCATCTTCCCGGAAATCGCCACCTGGCTGCCGGCGCAGTACAGCGGTTCCTGAAGCGAGCGGAGCGAAGATCATGAACGCCCCCCTTCCCCGCGTCTGGGATTCCTTGCGCCAGAGCCGTGGCAAGCGCCTCGAACGGGCGGCCAGCCTCGGTTTTGGCAAGGAAATCCCGGTCGACCGCATCATCGACCTGCTCGAAGCCGTCATCCAGCCGGGCGACCGCGTCTGCCTCGAAGGCAACAACCAGAAGCAGGCCGATTTCCTCGCCGAGTCGCTGGCCGACTGCGATCCGGCACGCATCAATCACCTCCAGATGGTCCAGTCTGTCCTGGCGCTACCGAGCCATGTGGACCTTTTCGAGCGCGGCCTGGCCAGCCGCCTCGACTTTTCCTTCAGTGGCCCGCAGGGCGCCCGGCTGGCCAAGCTGGTCCAGCAGCAGCGCATCGAGATCGGTGCCATCCACACCTATCTCGAACTGTTCGGCCGCTACTTCCTCGACCTGACGCCGAACGTTGCGCTGATCGCGGCGCAGGCGGCGGATGCCCAGGGCAATCTCTACCTCGGTCCGAATACCGAGGACACGCCGGCCATCGTCGAGGCGACGGCGTTCAAGGGTGGCATCGTCATCGCCCAGGTCAACGAGCGGGTAGAGAAATTGCCGCGCGTCGATGTGCCGGCCGACTGGGTTGATTTCACCGTCCAGGCACCGCGCCCGAACTACATCGAGCCGCTGTTCACCCGCGATCCGGCGCAGATTACCGAGGTCCAGGTGCTGATGGCGATGATGGCGATCAAGGGCATCTATGCCGAGTACGGCGTCACCCGCCTGAACCACGGCATCGGCTTCGACACGGCGGCGATCGAGCTGCTGCTGCCGACCTATGCCGCCGAGCTTGGCCTGATGGGCAAGATCTGCACGCACTGGGCGCTGAATCCGCATCCGACGCTGATCCCGGCGATCGAATCCGGCTTCGTCGAATCGGTGCATTGCTTCGGTTCGGAAGTCGGCATGGACGCCTACATCGCCGCCCGCTCGGACGTCTTCTTCACCGGTGCCGACGGCAGCATGCGTTCCAACCGTGCCTTCTGCCAGACAGCCGGGTTGTACGCCTGCGACATGTTCATCGGCTCGACCCTGCAGCTCGATCTGGCCGGCAACAGCTCGACGGCGACGCTGGGCCGGATCACCGGTTTCGGTGGCGCCCCGAACATGGGTTCCGACCCGCACGGCCGCCGTCACGCCAGCCCGGCCTGGCTCAAGGCCGGCCGCGAAGCCTACGGGCCGCAGGCGACGCGCGGGCGCAAGCTGGTCGTGCAGATGGTCGAGACCTTCCGCGAGCACATGGCACCGGTCTTCGTCGAGGAACTCGATGCCTGGCAACTGCAGCGCAGCATGGGCGCCGAGCTGCCGCCGATCATGATTCACGGCGACGACGTCAGCCACATCGTGACCGAGGAAGGGATCGCCAACCTGCTGCTCTGCCGGACGCCGGAAGAGCGCGAGCAGGCGATCCGCGGCGTCGCCGGCTTCACCCCGGTGGGCATGGCGCGCGACAAGGCGATGGTCGAGAACCTGCGCGACCGCGGCATCGTCCGTCGTCCCGAAGACCTCGGCATCAATCCCCGGCAGGCCAGCCGCGACCTGCTCGCGGCGCGCTCGGTCAAGGACCTGGTGCGCTGGTCGGGCGGCCTCTACGCACCGCCTTCCCGTTTCCGCAATTGGTGAATGCCATGGAAAAACTCGAATTCAAGTTTCCCTCGCAAGCCCTGCTTGCCGCTGCGCCACCCGCGCTATGCGGCGTGGTCGGCTCCGGCAATCTCGAAATTCTGGTCCGTTCGGGCGTCGACCGTCAGATTTGCGAAATCAGCGTCAACACCTCGGCACGCGGTTTCGGCGAAACCTGGCGCGCCGTGCTGGCGACCTTCGCCGCCAGCCAGGCAGTCGGCGGGACGAGCATCGCCATCAACGACATGGGGGCGACCCCGGCGGTCGTCAGCCTGCGCCTGGCGCAGGCGCTGGCCGACTATCGCGGAGGTGCGCAATGAGTCTGTCCATCCGTCATAGCTGGTTCGAGGCCACCGCCCGCCAGCGTCTGGCCGGCCTGCTCGACCCCGGCAGCTTTTGCGAATTCCTGCCACCGGCTGTTGCGCAACCGAGTCCGCACCTGGCCCAGCTCGACCTGCCCGGGGCTTTCGACGACGGCGTCGTCGTTGGCGCAGGTCAACTCGGCAGCCGGCAGGTCCTGGTCGCCGCCCAGGAAGGCCAGTTCATGGGCGGTGCCGTCGGCGAAATCCACGGCGCCAAGATTGTCGGCCTGCTGCGACGCGCTGTTGCCGAAAGACCGGCGGCGGTGCTCTTCCTCATCGATTCCGGCGGCGTTCGCCTGCACGAAGCCAACGCCGGGTTGATCGCCATTTCCGAAATCATGCGCGCCGTGCTCGATGCGCGGGCTGCCGGGGTGCCGGTCGTTGCGCTGGTCGGCGGCAGTTGCGGTGCCTTCGGCGGCATGGGCATCGTCGCCAAACTGTGTTCGGCGGTGGTCATGTCTGAAGAGGGGCGGCTGGCGCTGTCCGGTCCGGAGGTCATCGAAACGGTGGCCGGCGTCGAGGAATTCGATGCCAAGGACCGGGCCCTGGTCTGGCGCGTCACCGGCGGCAAGCACCGTTACCTGATGGACGACTGCGCAGCCTTGGTCGACGACGATATCGCTGCTTTTCGCCGGGGCAGCATCGAGCTCCTCGACGACTGGCAGGAAACGCCCGACACCCTGGCCAGGTTGCGCGCCAAGCAGGCTCGTCTGCAGGGGCGACTGAGCGCCTACGGCCGCTGCCGCGACGGTCTCGAAATCTGGGCAGCGCTCGGCATCAGCGAGCCGGAGCGCGTACCGCTGCTCGATTGCGACGAGCTGATTGCCTTGAAGGAAGGATTGCCGACATGACGCTGAATACCATTCTCGATGCGCTATTCCCGGCCGGCCACGCGGTCGCCGTGGCCAACCAGGTGCTTGCCGGCGAGGCGCAGACTGCCCTGGGCCCGGTCGCGGTACTTGGTACCACCGACGCGGCGGCCATCGATCATGCGATGGCGCTGGCGCTGGCCGGCACGGTTCTCGATACGGTCGAGCAGCATCCCGGACGACCGCTGGTCTTCCTGGTCGACACCAGCGGTCAGGCGCTGTCGCGCAGTCAGGAACTGCTCTGCCTGAACGGTTCGCTGGCGCATCTCGCCAGTTGTGTCGATTTCGCCCGTCGCCAGGGGCATCCCTCGCTCGCCCTGGTGACCGCCAACGCGGTCAGCGGCGGTTTCCTCTCCTTCGGCCTGATGGCCGACCAGGCCTATGCGCTGGCCGATGCCCAGGTTCGGGTGATGGACTTGCGGGCGATGGCGCGGGTGACCAAGATCGCTTACGAACGGCTGGTCGAACTGGCGGCGAGTTCGCCGATCTTCGCCCCGGGAGCTGCGAGCTACCAGAAGATGGGCGCGATCGCGGCGATCTGGCCGGCACCGTCGGCGACGCTACTGCTCGATGCCTTGCGTGACATCGCTCAGGCGCGGGGTGCCGGCGACCAACGCCAAAGCCTCGCCACGACGCGTGGCGGGCGGCAACTGGCGGCCGGCGTGAGCCGACAGGTAGAGCATGCGGTGGGTGCCGGCTGACTCATGTTGCGTCACGACCTGGTTTACCTGCAGCCGGAGGCCGCCTGGCAGTCGCCTTGCGCCGCAGCTGGCAGCCCGATGGCGCAGGCCGTACAGCGCTGGCTCGCCGCTGGCCGGCCACTGGTGGCAGCGCGCCAGCCCGCCGATGAGCAGATGCTGTTGCTCGGTCTGACGTTGCCGACGGGGCAGGGACGGCATCGCCTGAGCATCCGTGCCGAGCCGGCGGCGGTCGCACGCTGTCGGCCGCCATTGGCATTGGCGCAGTGCCTGCATCGCCTGCCGGCCACATATGCTCCGGAGCTTCGAATGCTGGCTGAACGGGCGCAGGCCGGTGCGATCACGTTTGGTGTTTACGGTTCGCTGGCCTGGGAAGTGATCAGCGGCGAGTCCTATCGCCATCAGGCATCGGATATCGATCTGATCTGCGAAATCGCCAGCAAGAGGCAACTGATGATCGCGCTTGGCGAACTGGCGCTGGCGGCCGATCGTCTGCCCTGCCGTCTCGATGGCGAAATCCGTTTTCCCGATGGCAATGCCGTTGCCTGGCGCGAAGTTCTCGCCCATCTGCAGACGCCGGAGATGCCGGTGCTGGCAAAAGGCCAGCGCGACGTTGCCCTGTTGCCGCTGGTGCGCCTGATCGAAACCCTGTCACCGGAGCATCGCGATGACTGAAACTGCCGTACGGGCATCCGCTAGATGCTGGCTTCCGGGGCTGGCGACGTCGATTGACCATCTCGGCCGTCTGGCGATTCGCAGTCTCTACCGCGAGGTGGCCCTGCCGCTTAAGCCGGGATTGGTCTGCCCGGGAAGTCGGGGGAGTCATGCCGATATGGATTTCGCCAGTTTCGTGCGCAGCTTGCAGGCGCTGCGCGCATATTTTCCGGCGATTACGGCATGCGGTTGCGACAATCCCCGACTGCCTGCGCTGCAAGCGCTGGGTATTGCCGCCGAGCGACGCATGCTGGCGGCGACCGGTGGCGTTAACACGCACCGTGGCGCGATTTTCAATCTCGGCTTGCTTGGTGCCGCCAGCGGGTACTTGCTCGCAGGCGAGCAGGTGCTCGACGCTGCCAGCGCTTGCCGCTGCGTCGCTGAACGCTGGGGCAAGGAGATTCTGGCCGATCTTGCGCAGGCACCGGCGGACAGCCATGGGTTGCTCGTCGCCAGGCGTTACGGGAGCGGCGGCGCCCGTCAGGAAGCGGCAGCCGGTTTCCCGGCCGCATTGGCGATCGGCTTGCCGGCCTACCGCGGCATCCTGGCCGCCACCGGCGATCCCGAACTGGCGGCTGCACAAGCCCTGTTTGCACTGATCGCCGAAGTCGAGGACAGCAATCTGCTGTGGCGCGGCGGTCTGGACGGACTCGCCTTCGGCCGCCGGCAGGCGGCCGATTTTCTTGCCGCCGGCGGTGTCCTGGCCAGCGATTGGCGCGAGCGGGCGCAGGCAATCGATGCCGCCTTCGTCGCCCGCCGCCTGAGCCCCGGCGGTAGTGCCGACCTGCTCGGGGTGACCTTGTTCCTGGCCGAACTCGACGGGCTTGCCTGAGATGCGGCTGGCGCTCCTGTTCAGCGGCCAGGGCGGGCAGACCCCGGCGCATTGGCGGCAGCTTGTCGACACCGGCGACACCGGCTTGCTTTCCGCAGTGTCGGCGGTCGTGCCCGAATTCCATGCGGACAAGCCGTCGCCCTCGGATTGGCTGGCCGAAAACAAGGTCGCGCAACCGCTGATTTTCGCCCAGCAGATGGTGTTGTGGGCTGAGTTGCGCGATCGTTTGCCGCAACCGGTCTGTGTTGCCGGCTATTCGCTGGGCGAGATGGCTGCCTGCTGCGTCGCCGGTGCCTTTTCGCCGATTCAGGGCGTCGGCTTGTGCGCAATGCGCGCTGCCTTGATGGATCAGGCTGCGCCCGGCGAGTACGGCATGCTCGCCGTGCTCGGTCTGGCGGAGGCGCAGGTTGCCCGACTGGCGAGCGCGGCTGGGTTCGCCATTGCCATCCGCAACGCGCCGCGCCATCTGGTGCTGGCCGGCCCGCAGGCGGCTCGGCCTGAACTGGCCAACGCGCTGGCGGCGGCCGGGGCAACGCGTCTGGTGGAACTCGCGGTGCGGACGCCGTCGCATACGGCGCGGCTGGTGCCGGCGGCGCTGGCTTTCGGGCAGCATCTGGCAGCGCTGGCTGACGCCCGTTTGTGCTGCCCGGTACTCAGCGCCATCGATGCGACGCCGGCCCGGCGCGCTGCGCCGGCGCTCGCTGCGCTGGCCCGCCAGCTGGCCGAGCCGCTCGATTGGGCGGCCTGCCTGCAGGCAATTCGCGAGATGCAGCCGGATGCGGTCCTCGAAATTGGCCCGGGCAACGCCCTGGCACGCCTGTTCGGCGAACTGGCACCGGAGATCCCGGTACGGGCCAGCGACGATTTCCGGAGCTGCGACGGTATTGTCGGCTGGCTGGCCTCGTGCACCGGCTGACCCTGGCCTGATGTCGCTGATGCTGCTTGCCGCTTATCTGGCAACGGGCGCGGTCGCCGGCTTTTTCGCCGGCTTGCTCGGCGTCGGCGGCGGCGTCGTGGTGGTGCCGATGCTGGCCTTGCTGTTCGCCGGACAAGGCTTTCCGGAAAACGAAGTGCTGCATCTGGCGCTCGGTACATCGATGGCGACCATCCTGTTCACCGCCGCTTCCAGTCTGCGTGCCCACCACGCCCACCGGGCCGTGCTCTGGCCGGTGGTGCGGCGGCTGACCCCGGGCATCCTGCTTGGCACCTTGTGTGGCGCTTATCTTGCCGCACTCGTGTCGTCGCGCGGCCTGGCCTTGATCTTCGTCGCCTTCATGCTCTTCGTCGCCGGCCAGATGATCGGCCAAAGACGTCCGCCAGCCGGCCGCCGCTTGCCCGGCGTGCTCGGTCTGAGTCTGGCCGGCGGTGTGATCGGCGCTTTCTCGAGCCTGGTGGCGATTGGCGGCGGCGCTTTGACGGTACCCTATTTGATCTGGTGCAACGTCCGGCCACAGCAGGCGATCGGGACCTCGGCGGCGGTTGGCCTGCCGATCGCCATCGGTGGTACTTGCGGTTATGTCTGGCATGGCTGGGGGCAGGCCGGGCTGCCGCCGGGCAGTCTCGGTTTCGTCTATCTGCCGGCGCTGGCCGTGATTCTTGTTGCCAGTGTGCTGGTCGCACCGCTTGGCGCACGGCTCACGCACCGGTTGCCCGTTCGCCTGCTGCGCCGCATCTTCGCCGGGCTGTTGCTGCTGCTTTCGGCGAAGATGCTGTGGAGCCTGTTCGCTGCCTGAGTCTGCGCTTCAGCGTGCCTTGAACTGCGGTTTGCGCTTCTCGAGGAAGGCCGCCAGGCCTTCGCGGTAGTCCTCGGTGGCGAGGAAGGCGAAGGATTCGGCTTTTTCGGCTTCGCTCAGCGGTCGACCGTCAAGCAGTCGGCGAATCCACTGCTTGTGCCAGCCGGCGACCAGTGGCGCGCCGAGGCAGATGCGACGGGCGGTGGCGTAGGCTTCGTCGACCAGTTGCGCGTCGGCGACGACGCGGGTGACCAGGCCTTTCTCGTAGGCCTCGCGGGCGTTCAGGATGCGCCCCTCGAGCAGGATTTCCTTGACCACCGCCGGTCCGGCGAGGCGCAGCAGGCCTTCCATTTCGCCCGGATACATCGAGAAGCCGAGCTTGTTGATCGGCGCGCCGAACTTCGCACCCTCGCCGGCGATGCGCAGGTCGCAGGCGCCGGCAATCTCGAGGCCGCCGCCGATGCAGGCGCCGCGGATCAGCGCCACGGTCGGCTGCGGACAGTCGGCGATGGCGTTGAGCGCGGCGGCGACTTCGCCGTGATAGTGCAGTGCCTGCTCGAGCGTGGCGCGTCCGCTGACGAACTCCTCGAGGTCGCCGCCGGCGGCGAAAGCCTCGTCGCCGGCGCCGCGCAGGACGATGCAGCGAATCTTGCGGTCGACCGCGAGAATGGCCATTTTTTCGCTCAGCGAGCGCCACATCGACAGGTCGATGGCATTCAGCTTGCCCGGGTTGTTGAGCGTCAGGGTCGCGACTTCGTCGTCGATGCTGAGGTCTATGCTACTCATTTTATTGATGATTTCCGTTAAAACCACCGAGTGCAAAACTTACACGCGGTGTAAGGTTGTTGAGTCTTATATAAGATACAATGCCCGCGCCGATTCTTCGGTAATTATTAATAAGGAGAACAATTATGAGCAGCGCGATGTACGAAAGGATGCGGGTTAATCCCAAATTCCAGGAGCTGGTCGCCAGGAGGGGACGCTTCGCCTGGACCTTGGCCGCAATTGTCTTGATCATGTTCTACGGTTTCGTGATGGTCGTCGCCTTCGCCCCGCAGTCGCTGGGCCAGCCGATCGCCGAAGGCTCGCGATGGACCGTCGGTGTCGTCGTGGAACTCTTCATGTTCATCTTCTTCTGGGTGCTGACCGCGGTTTACGTGCGTCGTGCCAATACCGAATTCGACGCCCTCTCGCAGGAAGTGGTGCGTGAAGCCTGGAAGGAGAACAAATAATGCGCAAGATCATTTCCGCGCTCGGGCTGCTCAGCCTGTGCACCCTGGCCGTTGCCGCCGATGCGGTCGGCGCGACCGAAAAGCAGGCGACCAACTGGCACGCCATCATCATGTTCTGCATCTTCGTGACGCTGACCATGGGGATCACCTACTGGGCGGCCAGCCGCACCAAGTCGACTTCTGACTTCTACACCGCCGGCGGCGGCATCACCGGTTTCCAGAACGGCCTGGCGATCGCTGGTGACTACATGTCGGCGGCGACGCTGCTCGGTCTGACGGCGATGGTCTACATGCAGGGCTACGATGGCTACATCTACATGCTCTGCTTCTTCGCCGGCTGGCCGATCATCCTCTTCCTGATGGCCGAACGCCTGCGCAACCTGGGCAAGTTCACCTTCTCCGACATCACCGCCTACCGCCTCGACCAGGGCAAGGTGCGGACGATGGCCGCGGTGTCCTCGCTGACCGTCGTCTGCTTCTACCTGATCGCCCAGATGGTCGGTGCCGGTCAGCTGATCAAGCTGCTCTTCGGCCTCGAGTACAACGTCGCGATCTTCGCCGTCGGCATCCTGATGATGGTCTACGTCACCTTCGGCGGCATGGTCGCCACGACCTGGGTGCAGATCATCAAGGCCTGCATGCTGCTCGCCGGCGGCTCGCTGGTTATGTTCCTGGCGATGGGGCATTTCAACTTCTCGTTCACCAACGTCCTCGATCAGGCGATGTCGGTGCACAAGCTGGGTGAGAAGCTGATGCACCCGGGCAGCCTGCTCGCCGACCCGGTCACCGCGATCTCGCTCGGCCTCGGCCTGATGTTCGGTACCGCCGGCCTGCCGCACATCCTGATGCGCTTCTTCACCGTCACCGACGCCAAGGAAGCCCGCAAGTCGGTGCTGTATGCCTCCGGTTTCGTCGCCTACTTCTTCAACGTCATCTTCCTGATGGGCCTGACCGCGATCATCATCGTCGGCCAGAACCCGGAATTCTTCGAGGGTGGTGAAATCGGCAAGAAGCTGATCGGCGGCGGCAATATGGTTGCCATGCACCTGGCCAAGGCGGTCGGCGGCGACATGCTGCTCGGCTTCCTCGCGGCGGTTGCCTTCGCCACCATCCTGGCGGTCGTTTCCGGTCTGGCACTGGCTGGTGCTTCGGCAATCTCGCACGACATCTACGCCCGCGTGATCAAGAAGGGTACGGCCTCGGAAGCCGCGGAAATCCGCGTTTCCAAGATCGCCACGATCTGCCTCGGCTTCGTTGCCATCGTTCTCGGCATCGCCTTTGAAAAGCAGAACATCGCCTTCATGGTCGGCCTGGCCTTCGGTGTTGCCGCAGCCGCCAACTTCCCGGTGCTGATCCTGTCGATGTACTGGAAGGGCCTGACCACCCGCGGCGCCCTGTGGGGCGGTTACGGCGGCCTGGTTTCGGCGGTGCTCTTCGTGCTCTTCTCGAAGTCGGTGTGGGTCGACGTGCTCGGCAATGCCGCGCCGCTGTTCCCCTACACCCAGCCGGCGCTGTTCGCGATGCCGGTTGCCTTCCTGCTCGCCTACCTCTTCTCGAAGTCGGATTCGAGCGTGCGGGCGCAGTCGGAAATCGAAGCTTTCGACGACCAGTACGTGCGCGCGCAGACCGGTTACGGCGCTGCCTCGGCGTCCAACCACTAAGCGGCAAGTCGACAAAAAACCCCGGGCGATCAATGTCGCCCGGGGTTTTTTTATGGGTTTTTGCCTGGATTTGACGGTCGACCGTCAAATCCGGCGAATTTTCAGCTGCCCTTGGTCGCTTGCGAGTCCATCCGTGCCAGCGCCTCGCGGCCGGACTGGATGTGGTCGAGCATCAGCTTTTCCGATTTCGCGGCGTCGCCGGAGAGCATGCTGGCGAGAATCGCCCGGTGCTCGTCGAGCGACTGCTGCAGTCGGCCCTCAAGCGACAGCGAGTGCAGCCGCGAGAGCTTGAGCACCTTGCGCAGGTCCTGGATCACCGAGAGCAGCCAGCGGTTGCCGGAAAGCGCCTGGATCTTCTTGTGGAATTCCTGGTTGGCCTCGAAGAAGGCGTCGATGCGACCATCGCGTGCGGCCGACTCGAGCTGCTCGTGGATCGCCTTGAGCGCCGCCAGGTCGGCGCTGCGTGCGCGCTTGACTGCCTCGAAGGCACAGCGCGCCTCGAGCATGGCCATCAGCGGGAAGATGTCATCGAGATCCTGGCGCGAGATTTCGGTCACGTAGCAGCCGCGGCGCGGCTTCAGTTCGACCAGTCCTTCGGAAGCCAGGACCTTGAGCGCTTCGCGCAGCGGCGTCCGGGAGATGCCGTACTGTTCGGCGAGCTTCTGCTCGTCGATCCAGGTGCCGGGTGTCAGTTCGTGGGCGAAGATGCGTTGCCGCAGTCGTTCGGCGACTTCCTGGTAAAGCGCGGTAGGTGCAATGCGGTTCATTTTTTGGTGAGTTGTAGGCAGGGCAGCCGGTACATTGCCGACTTGCCTCCGTAATTATGGATAAAGTATTATGATGGGCTGACCATGTCAAGCTGGGCCCTGAAAGCGTAGAATTTTGAATTCTGCATCATCGGCCCGAAAAAATCGAATCGGCGAGAGGTGTTTCATGTCTGAAAAGTTCTTTGATTCCAACAACCTGGATGTCTGGGAAAAGGCCGCGGCCAAACAGTCCCCGGGTGGCGATGTCAACAACCTGGTGTGGAATACCCCCGAAGGCCTTGCCGTCAAGGCGCTGTACACGAAAAAGGACGTCGACGGCCTCGAATTCGCCGACACCCTGCCCGGCGTCGCGCCCTTCCTGCGCGGCCCGCAGCCGACGATGTACGCGGTCAAGCCGTGGACCATCCGCCAGTACGCCGGCTTCTCCACCGCCGAAGCCTCCAACGCCTTCTACCGCAAGGCGCTTGCCGCCGGCGGCCAGGGCGTTTCCGTGGCCTTCGACCTGGCCACGCACCGCGGCTACGACTCGGATAACGCCCGCGTCACCGGCGACGTCGGCAAGGCCGGCGTGGCGATCGACTCCGTGGAAGACATGAAGATCCTCTTCGACGGCATCCCGCTCGACAAGATTTCCGTGTCGATGACGATGAACGGCGCCGTGCTGCCCATCCTCGCCGGCTACATCGTCGCCGCCGAGGAACAGGGCGTGAAGCAGGAGCAGCTCTCCGGCACGATCCAGAACGACATCCTCAAGGAATTCATGGTGCGGAACACCTACATCTATCCGCCCAAGCCGTCGATGAAGATCATCGCCGACATCTTCGCCTACACGGCGCAGAACATGCCGAAGTTCAACTCGATCTCGATTTCCGGTTATCACATCCAGGAAGCCGGTGCCAACCAGGCGATCGAACTCGCCTTCACGCTGGCCGACGGCATGGAATACGTGCGCACCGGCATCGCGTCCGGCATGGACGTCGATACCTTCGCCGGCCGCCTGTCCTTCTTCTGGGCGGTCGGGATGAACTTCTATCTCGAAATCGCCAAGATGCGCGCCGCCCGTCTGCTCTGGCATCGCATCATGTCCGGCTTCAACGCCAAGAGCCCGAAGTCGATGATGCTGCGCACGCACAGCCAGACTTCCGGCTGGTCGCTGACCGAGCAGGACCCGTACAACAACGTCGTCCGTACCACCATCGAAGCGATGGCAGCCGTGTTCGGCGGCACCCAGTCGCTGCACACCAACGCGCTCGACGAAGCGATCGCGCTGCCGACCGAGTTCTCGGCGCGCATCGCCCGCAACACCCAGCTGATCATCCAGGAAGAGACGCACATCACCAACGTCATCGACCCCTGGGCCGGTTCCTACATGATGGAAAAGCTGACCCAGGACATGGCCGACAAGGCCTGGGCCATCATCCAGGAAATCGAGGCGATGGGCGGCATGACCAAGGCCGTCGAATCCGGCTGGGCCAAGATGCAGGTCGAAACCTGCGCCGCCGACAAGCAGGCGCGCATCGATTCCGGCAAGGACGTCATCGTCGGCGTCAACAAGTACAAGCTGGCCAAGGAAGACGCGATCGACATCCTCGATATCGACAACCACGCCGTCCGCGAAGCCCAGATTGCCCGCCTCAAGAGCATTCGGGCCAGCCGCGACAGCGCCGCCGTCAATGCCGCGCTCGACGCGCTGACCCAGGCCGCCGAAAGCGGCGAAGGCAACCTGCTCGACCTGACCGTCAAGGCGATCCGCCTGCGCGCCACGGTCGGCGAAGTGTCGGATGCGCTGGAAAAGGTCTTCGGCCGTTTCCGCGCCAACAACCAGACCATTTCCGGGGTTTACGGAGGCGTCGTCGAAGGCATGGAAAGCTGGGAAGAAATCAAGGCCGATGTCGCCAAGTTCGCCGAAGAAGAAGGCCGTCGCCCGCGCATCATGATCGCCAAGCTCGGCCAGGACGGCCATGACCGCGGGGCCAAGGTCGTTGCCACGGCCTATGCCGATCTCGGCTTCGACATCGACATGGGCCCGCTCTTCCAGACCCCGGAAGAAGCTGCCCGCCAGGCGATCGAGAACGACGTCCATGCCATCGGCTGCTCGTCGCTGGCCGCCGGCCACAAGACGCTGGTGCCGCAGATCATCCAGTCGCTGAAAGCCCAGGGCGCCGACGACATCATCGTCTTCGCCGGCGGCGTGATTCCGGCGCAGGACTACGATGCGCTGTACGCGGCCGGTGCCAAGGCGATCTTCGGTCCGGGCACCCGGATCGAGGATTCGGCCAAGCGCGTGCTCGAAGAAATCCGCAAGGCGCGCGGCTAAGGCCGGGATGAAACTGGACGAGGCGCCGGTGCAGGCGAATCTCCTCTCGGATGCCGACCGGCAACTGGTCGATGGCGTCAGCCTTGGCCAGCGCCGGGCGCTGGCCAAGGCGATCACGCTGATCGAATCGACCCGCGCCGATCACCAGCGGCGTGCCCAGCAGGTGCTGACCGCGCTGCTGCCGAAGACCGGCAACGCGATCCGGGTCGGCATCTCGGGCGTGCCCGGGGCCGGCAAGTCGACCTTCATCGAGGCGCTCGGCGTCTGGTTGATCGAGCAGGGCAAGAAACTCGCCGTGCTCGCCGTCGATCCGTCGTCGTCGGTCTCCGGCGGTTCCATCCTCGGCGACAAGACGCGCATGGAACTGCTCAGCCAGCGCGAGGAAGCCTTCATCCGGCCGAGTCCGTCGGCCGGTTCGCTCGGCGGCGTCGCCGAGAAGACGCGCGAAGCCATGCTGCTCTGCGAGGCGGCCGGCTACGACGTGATCATCATCGAGACGGTCGGCGTCGGCCAGAGCGAAACCACGGTCGCCGGCATGGTCGACATGTTCTGCCTGCTGCAGCTGCCGAACGCCGGCGACGACCTGCAGGCGATCAAGAAGGGCATCGTCGAGATCGCCGACATGGTGGTCATCAACAAGGCCGACATCGACAAGCAGGCGACCGCCGTCGTCCGCGCCCAGTGGCGCAACGCGCTGCACATGCTGCGTCCGGCGTCGAAGAACTGGTCACCGCCGGTGATCGCGCTGTCGGCGCTGCACAAGCAGGGGATCACCGAGTTCTGGGCCGAGGTCGAGAAATTCCGCGAAATCTTGCGGTCGACCGGCGAATTCGAGCAAAAACGCCAGCACCAGTCGCTGGCCTGGATGTGGCAGCTGATCGACGCCGGCCTGCGTCAGCATTTCCGTCTCCATCCGCGCGTGCAGGAGAACCTGCCCGCGCTGACTCGTTCCGTCGAGTCGGGGCATACGACACCGGCCGCCGCCGCGTATGCGCTGCTCGACTATCTGAAACACTGATCACCCGTTCCATTTTGGGAGTTTTCTATGCATGACATCATCCGCCAGCTGGAAAAAAAGCGTGAACTGGCCCGCCTCGGCGGTGGCCAGAAGCGCATCGACAGCCAGCACAAGAAGGGCAAGCTGACTGCCCGCGAACGCCTCGAACTGCTGCTCGATCCGGGCTCGTTCGAAGAATGGGACATGTTCAAGGAACACCGCTGCGTCGATTTCGGCATGGATCAGGCCGAGAAGACCCCGGGCGACGGCGTCGTCGTCGGCTACGGCACGATCAACGGCCGTCTGGTCTTCGTCTTCTCGCAGGATTTCACGGTGTTCGGCGGCTCGCTGTCGGAAACCCACGCCGAGAAGATCTGCAAGGTCATGGACCAGGCGATGAAGGTCGGCGCCCCGGTGATCGGCCTCAATGACTCGGGCGGCGCCCGCATCCAGGAAGGCGTCGCTTCCCTGGGCGGTTACGCCGACGTGTTCCAGCGCAACGTGATGGCCTCCGGCGTCGTGCCGCAGATCTCGATGATCATGGGCCCCTGCGCCGGCGGTGCGGTGTACTCGCCGTCGATGACCGACTTCATCTTCATGGTCAAGGATTCGTCCTACATGTTCGTGACCGGTCCGGAAGTGGTCAAGACCGTCACCCACGAAGACGTGACCGCCGAGGAACTGGGCGGCGCGGTGACCCACACCAGCAAGTCCGGTGTTGCCGACCTGGCCTTCGAGAACGACGTTGAAGCGCTGTCCATGCTGCGCCGCTTCATGAACTTCATCCCGGCCAACAACAAGGAAAAGCCGCCGGTCACGCCGACCAACGATCCGGTCGACCGCTTCGACTATTCCCTCGACACCCTGGTGCCGGATAACGCCAACAAGCCGTACGACATGAAGGAGCTGATCATCAAGGTTGTTGATGACAACGACTTCTTCGAGATCCAGCCCGACTACGCCAAGAACATCATCATCGGCTTCGGCCGCATGGATGGCCATCCGGTCGGCATCGTCGCCAACCAGCCACTGGTTCTGGCTGGCTGCCTGGACATCAAGTCGTCGATCAAGGCCGCCCGCTTCGTCCGTTTCTGCGACGCCTTCAACATTCCGGTCGTCACCTTCGTCGATGTCCCGGGCTTCATGCCGGGTACCGCCCAGGAATACGGCGGCATCATCAAGCACGGCGCCAAGCTGCTCTACGCCTACGCCGAGTGCACCGTGCCCAAGGTCACCATCATCACCCGCAAGGCCTACGGCGGCGCCTACGACGTGATGTCGTCCAAGCACCTGCGCGGTGACGTGAACCTCGCCTGGCCGTCGGCGGAAATCGCCGTCATGGGGCCGAAGGGCGCGGTCGAGATCATCTTCCGCGAGGAAAAGAACGATCCGGCCAAGCTCGCCCAGCGCGAAGCCGAGTACAAGGAAAAGTTCGCCAATCCGTTCGTCGCCGGCGCCCGCGGCTTCATCGACGACGTGATCATGCCGCACGCCACGCGCAAGCGGATCGCCCGCTCGCTGGCCATGCTGCGCGACAAGAAACTCGACAACCCGTGGCGCAAGCACGGCAACATCCCGCTGTAAGCGTCAGGGAGGAATAGCTAAATGTTCAAGAAGATTCTGATTGCCAACCGCGGCGAGATCGCCTGCCGCGTCATCAAGACCGCCCGCAAGATGGGCATCAAGACCGTCGCCGTCTACTCCGAGGCCGACAAGGACGCGCTCTTCGTCGACCTGGCCGACGAAGGCGTCTGCATCGGTCCGGCCGCCTCGAAGGAGTCCTACCTGGTCGCCGACAAGATCATCGCTGCCTGCAAGCAGACCGGCGCTGAAGCGGTCCATCCGGGCTACGGCTTCCTGTCCGAGAACGCCGAGTTCTCGCGTCGCCTGGAAGAAGAAGGCATCAAGTTCATCGGTCCGAAGCACTACTCGATCGCCAAGATGGGCGACAAGATCGAGTCCAAGAAGCTGGCCATCGAAGCCAAGGTCAATACCATCCCCGGTCACAACGATGCCATCGACGGCCCCGACGCCGCCGTGGAAATCGCCCGGAAGATCGGTTATCCGGTGATGATCAAGGCCTCCGCCGGCGGCGGTGGCAAGGGCCTGCGCGTCGCCTACAACGACGCCGAAGCGCACGAAGGCTTCTCGTCCTGCGTCAACGAAGCGCGCAACTCCTTCGGTGACGACCGCGTCTTCATCGAAAAGTACGTGCTCGAGCCGCGCCACATCGAAATCCAGGTGCTCGGCGACAGCCACGGCAACTATGTGTACCTGAACGAGCGTGACTGCTCGATCCAGCGTCGCCACCAGAAGGTCATCGAAGAGGCGCCGTCCCCCTTCGTCGATCCGGAAATGCGCAAGGCGATGGGCGAGCAGGCCGTGGCCCTGGCCCGCGCGGTGAACTACGAATCGGCCGGTACGGTCGAATTCGTCGTCTCCGGTGCGACCAAGGAGTTCTACTTCCTGGAAATGAACACCCGTCTGCAGGTGGAACACCCGGTCACCGAACTGATCACCGGCCTCGACCTGGTCGAGCAGATGATCCGCGTCGCCTACGGCGAGAAGCTGCCGCTGACCCAGGCCGACGTCAAGATCAACGGCTGGTCGATGGAATGCCGGATCAACGCCGAAGACCCGTTCCGCGGCTTCCTGCCCTCCACCGGCCGCCTGGTCAAGTTCCTGCCGCCGGCCGAGACCAGCGATGCCCAGGGCACGACCCGCGTCGATACCGGCGTCTACGACGGCGGCGAGATCTCGATGTTCTACGACTCGATGATCGCCAAGCTGATCGTGCACGGCAAGGACCGCAACGCCGCCATCGCCCGCATGCGCGACGCGCTGAACGCCTTCGTCATCCGCGGCATTTCCTCGAACATCCCGTTCCAGGCCGCGCTGATGCAGCACCCGGTCTTCCATTCCGGCATCTTCGACACCGGCTTCATCCCCAAGCACTACCCGACCGGCTTCGACGCCTCGATGGTGCCGCACGACGATCCGGCGCTGCTGGTCTCGGTTGCTGCCTACGTGTACCGTGCCTTCACCGACCGCTCCGCCTCGATCACCGGCCAGCTGCAGGGCCACGAGCGCATCGTCGGCGACCAGTGGATGGTGGTTCGCCTGAACGGTGACCAGAAGGAAAACCACCCGGTGACGGCGCGTCCGATCCCCGGCGGCTACCACGTCGAGTACAACGGCAAGCCCTACGAGATCCTGTCGAGCTGGAAGCTGGGCGAGTCGCTTTTCGTCGGTACCTGCAACGGCCAGGAATTCACGCTCCAGGTCGAGCGCCACAAGACCAAGTACTCGCTGTTCCACTGGGGCACGCGCGCCGACTTCATGGTCATGAGCGCCCGTGCTGCCGAACTGCTGGCGCTGATGCCGGAAAAGCCGGCGCCCGACCTGTCGAAGTTCTTGCTCTCGCCGATGCCCGGCCTGCTGCGCGACGTCGCGGTCAAGGTCGGCCAGGAAGTGAAGGCCGGCGAGAAGCTGGCGGTGATCGAAGCGATGAAGATGGAGAACATCCTCAAGGCCGAGCAGGACTGCAAGGTCAAGAAGATCTCCGCCGCCGTCGGCGAAAGCCTGTCGGTCGACCAGGTGATCATCGAGTTCGAATAAACTCGCGTTCACGGTCAACCAGCAAAAAGGCCCGTTTTTCAACGGGCCTTTTTTTCGGGAAGCGAAAGTCATGAGCGGATTCGAACACTACCGGCAGGAAATCGCCGCCCTCGATCACGAGATCCACAAGTACGCGATGATCTGCGGCGTCGATCTTGGCCAGCGGCACGAAATCGAAGCCTGTCTCGCCGAGCATCACGCTGCCTGGGCCGACGACAAGGCGCGCGAGTCCTTGCGCGGCCTGCTCGTGCTGCGGCTCAAGGTCGAGACCGAGATGCTCGACCAGGGAATGACTCCGCCGCCGCTGGTGGCGGCGGCTGGCGACTGAAACTCAGCCGCCGCGCTTCTTCATTTCCTCGATGCCCTGGCGCAGCATCTGGTCGAGTTCGGAGCCGGCCTCGACTTGCGGCAGCAGCGCTTCCCAGTAGGCGATGCCGTTCTTGGCGTCGCCGGCTTCCATGGCGGCGGCGCCGGCCAGGAACAGCGAGTGCGCGTGCTTGGGGTCGAGCTTCAGCGCCTGGTCGATCAAGGTCCTGGCCTTGCCGCTCAAACCCTTGCCCGAGGCCATCGCCAGCGTTTCGGCGTAGCTGGCGAGCAGTTCCGGATCCTGGGCGATGAAGGCCTCGGCCTTGGCGTAGGCGTCGACCGCCTCGGCGTAACGGCCGAGCATCTTGTACGAACGGCCGAGCATCACCCAGCCGTTCATGTCGTCCGGGTTGTCCTGCATCTTCGCGGCCAGCTTGGCGACCATGCCTTCGATGTCGGCGGCGGTCATCTGTTTTTGCGGCGCGGTGTTGACCGGATCGAGCGCGGCCGGGTTGCCGAGCAGCGCGTAGCCGCCCATTGCGGCGATCGGCAGCAGGAGCAGCAGGACGATCGCGGTCGGCCGGCTGGTCGGCGGGCTGGCCGCGGTGTCGCCATCGGCAACGTCGACTTCGTCGAGCAGGCGGCGCTGCAGCTCGCTGCGTGCCTGTTCGTAATCCTCGGCGGTGAGCGAGCCTTCGCTGCGCTCGCGCTCGAGTTCGGCGAGCTGGTCGCGGAAGATCGCGAGATTGGCCGCCTTGCGGTCGGCGTCAACGGCGCGGCGGCGCTTGCCGAACCACAGCGAGGGCAGGACCAGCGCCGCGGTGGCGACGATGATCAGGATGGCGTAGAGGGCGAACTGGGTCATTTCGGATCGGCTTCGTTGAGCAGCGCTTCGGCGCGGCGGGCTTCATCGGCGGAAAGCGGCTTGTCGGCGACGGCAACCTCGACGGCGCGGCGCTTGAGGTAGCTGCGCATGGCCAGGATGCCGATCAGCAGGAGCAGGATCGGGCCGGCCCAGAGCAGCAGCGTGATGCCCTTGACCGGCGGACGGTAGAGCACGAAATCGCCGTAGCGGGTCACCATGAAGTCGAGGATCTCGTTGTCCGAGCGACCGTCGCGGATCATGCCGCGGATCTCGCGGCGGAGGTCGACGGCGAGCTCGGCGTTGGAATCGGCGATCGTCTCGTTCTGGCAGACCAGGCAGCGCAGTTCCTTCGAGAGGGCCTGCAGGCGCTTTTCGGCGACCGGGTCGTCGGCGATCGCGGCTTCGTAGGTGGCCGAGGCGAAGACAACGGTCGACAGCAGTCCGAGGGCAAAAACCAGGGTGCGGACGATGATCATTTGTTGAGCTCCGCGACCAGGGGCAGGATCTTCTCGTTGAGCACCTGCGGGCTGACCGGTCCGGTGTGCTTCATGCGGATGATGCCGGCCTTGTCGATGACATAGGTTTCCGGGACGCCATAGACGCCGTAGTCGATGCCGACCCGGCCGTCGATGTCCATTGCCGTCAGCAGGTAGGGGTCGCCGTGTTCCTTCAGCCAGCCGGCGGCGCGTTCGAGCGCCATCGGCACTTCCTGCTCGGCCGGGACGCGGCGCATGTCGATGGCGCCGTCGCCGCGCAGTTCCTTGTAGTTCAGGCCGACGATCGGGGTGCCGTTGCCGCGCCGCGAGAAATCGACCAGCACCGGGTGCTCCTGGCGGCAGGAGACGCACCACGAGGCCCAGACGTTGAGCAGCCAGACCTTGCCCTTCATGTCCTCGGGGCCGATAGTTTTGTCTGCCTGGCCGAGCACCGCCAGGCGGAACGCCGGGGCCGGTTTGCCGACCAGCGGCGAGGGCACTTCGCGCGGGTTCAGGTTGAGCCCGACGGCGAGCAGCACGACGAGCGCGGCGAAGGCGCCGAGAATCCAGTAGTAGCGGTTCATGCCTGTTCTCCGGTGGCCTTGCGCCGGTTGCGGTAGCGGCGGTCGAGCATGGCCAGCAGGCCGCCCAGCGACATGATCACGCAGCCGCCCCAGATCCAGTCGACGAAAGGCTTGTAATAGACGCGGACGGCCCATTCGCCGTCCGGCTTGTCGGGATTGATCGGTTCGCCGAGCGAGACGTAGACGTCGCGCAGCAGGCCGGCGTCGATCGCGGCTTCGGTCATCGGCATCGACGACGAGAAGTAGTTGCGCTTCTCCGGGTCGAGCTTGCGGATGAAGCGGCCGTTCATCGCCAGGTCGAAATCGCCTTGCGCGGCCTGGTAGTTCGGCCCCTGCACCGAACGCACGCCGTTGAAGGTGAAGCTGTAGCCGCTGACCTCGATGGTGTCGCCGGGGCCCATCTTGACGTCCTTTTCCTGCTCGTAGCTGGATACCATGGTGACGCCGACGACGAACACGGCAACCCCGACGTGCGCCAGATGCATGCCGGCGAAGGCTGCCGGCTGATCGAGGGCGGCGGCGATGAAACCGCGTTCGCCGCGGGTTGCCTGGACGCGCTGAACGAAGTTGATTGCCGCGGTCAGCGTGATCCACACCGCGAGCAGCAGGCCGAGCGCGGTCAACGCCTTCCACTGGCCATAAACCAGCGGCAGCGCGATGGCGACGGCGACCGCAGCGGCGAAGGCCCAGCGGGTCAGGCGCAGGATCTCCGGCAGCGAGGCCGATTTCCAGCGGGCGAACGGGGCGACGCCCATGAGGAAGAGCACCGGCACCATCACCGGTACGAAGACCGCATCGAAATACGGCGGACCGACCGAGATCTTGCCGACGCCGAGGGCATCGATCAGCAGCGGATAGAGCGTGCCGAGCAGCACCGTCGCGCAGGAAACGACGAGCAGCACGTTGTTGGTGAGCAGCAGCGATTCGCGCGAGACCAGCCCGAACTTGCCGCCGAGACCGACCGAGGGGGCGCGCCAGGCGAACAGCGCGAGCGAGGTGCCGATCACCGCAACCAGGAAGACGAGGATGAAGATGCCGCGGGTCGGGTCGGTGGCGAAGGCATGCACCGAGGTGAGCACGCCCGAGCGGACGAGGAAGGTGCCAAGCAGCGACAGCGAGAAGGCGGAAATTGCCAGCAGCACCGTCCAGTTCTTGAAGCTGCCGCGTTTTTCGGTGACCGCCAGCGAGTGGATCAGCGCCGTGCCGACCAGCCAGGGCATGAACGACGCATTCTCGACCGGGTCCCAGAACCACCAGCCGCCCCAGCCCAGCTCGTAGTACGCCCACCACGAACCCATCGCGATGCCGAGTGTCAGGAACACCCAGGCTGCCGTCGTCCACGGCCGCGACCAGCGCGCCCAGGCGGCGTCGAGCTTGCCCGAGAGCAGTGCGGCGATGGCGAAGGCGTAGGCCACCGAGAAGCCGACGTAGCCCATGTAGAGCAGCGGCGGGTGGATGATCAGGCCGGGGTCCTGGAGCAGCGGGTTGAGGTCGCGGCCTTCGGCGACGCCGGGCAGCAGGCGTTCGAAGGGGTTCGACGTGAACAGGATGAAGAGCAGGAAGCCGAAGCAGACCAGGCCGAGGGTGCCGAGCACGCGGGCGAGCATGGCTTCCGGCAGCTGCTGGGAGAAGATGCGCACGGCCAGCGCCCACCATGACATCATCAGCATCCACAGCAGCAGCGAGCCTTCATGGCCGCCCCACACGGCCGACATCCGGTATTCGAGCGGCAGCAGCGAGTTCGAGTGCTGGGCGACGTAGACCACCGAGAAGTCGTTGGCGACGAAGGCCCAGGTCAGGCAGGCGAAGGACAGGGTGACCAGCAGCGCGAAGGCGGTGGTTGCCGGGCGGGCCAGCGCGATCCATGGCTGGCGCCCGGTGTGCGCGCCGATCAGCGGCAAGGTGCCGAGCAGCAGGGCGATCAGCGTGGCGAGGATGAGGGCGAAATGGCCAAGTTCGGGAATCATGCTCAGTAGCTCGCTTTCGGTTGGGCCGCCTTGGCCGCTTCCTGCTCGGCCTGTTTCTGGACGCCGCGGACGTGTGCGTCGTTGAGCGCCTTGGCCGCTTCCGGCGGCATGTAGTTCTCGTCGTGCTTGGCCAGCACTTCCTGGGCCTTGAAGCTGCCGTCCGGCAGCAGGCGCCCCTGGGCGACGGCGCCCTTGCCTTCCATGAACAGGTCGGGAAGGATGCCGACGTAGTCGACGACGATGTCGGATTCGGAATCGGTGACGATGAAGCGGATGGTCACGCCGTCGGCCTGGCGCTGGATGCTGCCCTCCTTGACCAGGCCACCGATGCGGAACAGCTTGTCCTGCGGGGCCTTGCCCTGGGCGACATCGGTCGGCGAGATGTACAGGGCGATGTTGCTGTTGAGGGCGTTCAGCACCAGCGCGGCGATGATGCCGACGAGCGCGACCGCCCCGCCGATCAGGGCGAGTTTCTTGTGGCGTGACTTCATGCTTCGGTACTCCGGGATTCTGCGCGCAGCTGGCGCTTCAGGCGGGCGACGGTGGCCTTGCGGTTGCGGGCGACGACGATCGGTTCGATCAGCATCGCCAGCGCGGTGACGCCGAAGGAGCCCCAGACGTAAAGTCCGTAGCCGCCCATGGCGAGGAAATCGGAAAAGCTGTTCCAGTAGATCATTGCTCGCCTCCGGCCAGTTCCTTCCTGACCCACTCGGTGTGGCGCTCGCGCTCGAGCAGGATGGTGCGCACCCGGGCCAGGGCGACGGCGATCGAATACATCCAGAAGGCCAGCGCCATCAGCAGCATGCCCCAGAGCATGACCTCGGCCATTGCCGACTTGGTCAGGTTGACGCTCGACCCCTGGTGCAGCGTGTTCCACCATTTCACCGAGAAATAGATGATCGGGATATTGACCACGCCGACCAGCAGCAGGATGCCGCCGGCCTTGTCGGCCCGGCGGGCGTCGTCGATCGCGGCGACCAGGGCCATGTAGCCGATGTAGAGGAAGAGCAGGATCAGTTCGGAGGTCAGCCGGGCGTCCCAGACCCACCAGGTGCCCCACATCGGCTTGCCCCACAGGGCGCCGGTCCACAGCGAGAGGAAGGCCATCAGCGCACCGGTCGGTGCCAGCGCCTGCGCCATCATGCCCGACAGGCGGGTGTTGAAGGCCAGGCCGATGGCCGCCCAGAAGGCCATGACGAGGTAGATGAACATGCTCATCCACGAGGTTGGAACATGGATGAAGATGATCCGGTAACCCTCGCCCTGCTGGAAGTCGGTCGGTGCGACGAGCATGCCGACATAGAGCCCGGCAAGGCCGAACAGGATGCCGGCGGCGACGAACCAGGGAATCATCTTGCCGGCCAGCGGGTAGAAGGTGGCGGGCGACGCGAAACGGTACAGGTTGAAGCGGTCGTTCATTCGAGGGCGATCTTCAGGGCCGCAGCCGACGCCCAGGGGGCGAAACCGATTGCGGCGATGGTCATTGCAGCGAGCAGTGAAAGATGTCCTTCCCCCCCGAGACCGGACACCGTGGCATCGACTGCACCAGCGCCGAATATTAGCACCGGAATGTAGAGGGGGAGAACAAGCAGGGACAAAAGTACGCCGCCGCCGCGCAGGCCCAGCGTCAGCGCCGCGCCGATGGCGCCGATGCCGGACAACGCCGGGGTGCCGAGCAGGATGGCGCCGGTGAGCACGAGCAGGGCGTCGCCGGCGAGGTCGAACTGGATGCCCAGCACTGGCGCGATCAGCGCCAGCGGCAGGCCGGAAACCAGCCAGTGGGCGATCACCTTGCCGGTGACCACCAGACCGAGCGGATGCGGCGACAGTGCCAGTTGCTCGAGCGTCCCGTCGCGGTGGTCGTCGGCGAACAACCGGGGCAGCGAGAGCATTGTCGCCAGCAGCGCGGCAACCCAGAGCACGCCGGGCGCCAACTGCCGCAGGAGATCGACCTCGGGGCCGATGCCGAGCGGAAACAGGCTGACGACGATGACGAAGAAGAACAGCGCCGAGACGATGTCGGCCTGGCGACGCATCGCCAGCTTGAGGTCGCGGGCGATTACGGAAAAGACGATGTCGAGCATGCCTGCTTCCTCAGCCGATGCGCAGTTCGCGGACGCGCCCGGCGGGGATGGCGACCGGCTGGTGGGTGGTCATCACGGCCATGCCGCCGCGCTGGAGGTGGCCGGAAATGATGCCGGCGAGCCAGTCGACCGCCAGCACGTCGAGAGCGACGAACGGTTCGTCGAGAATCCATAGCGGGCGCCGGTCGACCACCAGCCGGGCCAGCGCGACCCGGCGCTTCTGGCCCTGCGACAGGTATTTGCAGGCGAGGTCCTCGCGGCCGGCGAGGCCGACCTGTTCGAGGGCGTCGATGGCGTCGTCCTCGGGCAGCGTGGTGCCGCCGAGACGGGCGGCGGCGAGCAGGTTCTCGAGCGGCGTCAGCTCTTCCTTGATGGCGTTGAGATGGCCGAGATAGCAGAGGGCGCCGTGATAGTCGTCCTTCTGGCTGCGGATCGGCCTGCCCTGCCAGCGGATCTCGCCGTCTTCCGGCGGCAGCAGCCCGATCAGCATGCGCAGCAGGCTGGTCTTGCCGGCGCCGTTGCGTCCCTGCAGATACAGCAGTTCGCCGGCGGACAGTGTGAAGCCGAGGCCTGCGAACAGGCGGCGCTCGCCGCGCACGCATTCCAGATTTTCAGCTTCCAGCATGGCAAATACCCTGATGCGACAGGGGCAAATTATGGACGCGCAAGTGTACCGGCAGATTGAGGTGAATCAAACAGGAAAAAAACGGGGGCCGAAGCCCCCGAATCGGAGAGATGGAGCGGCCTGTTTACTTGAACGGCGTCGGACGCGGGGTGGCGTCGGCGGACGGCGGCAGGATCGGCAGCGTGAAGGTCGGCTGGTCGCCGGTCAGGGTCTTCAGGAAGGCGACGATCTTGGCGTTTTCGTCCTTGGTGAACTTCTTGCCCAGTTGCAGACGGCCCATGATGTCCACCGCTTCGGTCAGCGTGTTGGCGGCGCCGTCGTGGAAGTACGGATAGGTCATTTCGACGTTGCGCAGGGTCGGCACCTTGAAGTTGAAGCGGTCGGCATCCTTGCCGGTGACGCCGGCACGGCCTTCGGCGGTGGCGGTGGTCTTGTACGGCTCGACCAGACCCATCTTCTGGAAGGAGTTACCGCCGACGGCTTCGCCGTTGTGGCAGGCAACGCAGCCGCTGTCCTTGAACAGGGCGTAGCCTTCCTGCTCCTGCTTGGTCAGTGCGCTCTTGTTGCCGAGCAGCCACTGGTCGAAGCGCGAATTCGGGGTGACCAGGGTCTTCTCGAATTCGGCGATGGCCAGGGTGACCTGGTCGATGTCGATCTTGTCCTTGCCGAAGACCAGCTTGAACTCGCGGACGTAGGCCGGGATCGATTCGAGGACGTTGATCGCCAGCGTGTGCGTGAAGGCCATTTCACCCGGGTTGGCGATCGGACCGCCGGCCTGGGCCTTGAGGTCGGCCGCGCGGCCGTCCCAGAACTGGGCCAGGTTGAGGCTGGAGTTGAGCACCGTCGGCGCGTTGATCGGGCCTTGCTGCCACTTGTCGCCGACCGAGGTCGGGATGTTGTCGGTACCACCCATCGACAGGTTGTGGCAGGTGTTGCACGACATGATGCCGGACTTCGACAGGCGCGGATCGAAATAGAGCTTCTTGCCCAGTTCGACCATGCCGAGATTGATGCTGGCCGGCGGCTTGATCGGGCTGATCGGCTCGTCGTTGGCGGCCTGGGCGGCGGTGTGGATGGCGAGTCCGGAGGCCAGGGCGATGGCTGTGGTCAGGATGGTTTGTTTCATCATTGTTCTCCCTCGTTGACAAAAGTGTCCGGCCATTCTCCCCCGGGGGGGTATGCTAGACTTGATCCAAGTCAATGTTTTTTATGGGTTTGGACTATGGCTACCATAGGGAACCCCTATAGATCATGAGGGTATGATCACCGGCCTAAGGAGAGAAGCAAATGACCTTGACCGAGTTGCGTTACATTGTGGCGCTTGCCCAGGAAAAGAACTTCAGTCGTGCCGCCGAGCGTTGCTCGGTCAGCCAGCCGACGCTGAGTGTCGCCATTGCGCGTCTCGAGGATGAACTCGGCGTGCAGCTGTTCGAACGCGGCAAGGGCTTCGTCAGCCCCAGCCTGGTCGGTGCCCGGGTCGTCGAGCAGGCCCAGCTGGCGCTCGAGGAAGCCGAGAAGGTGCGCCAGATCGCCCAGCGCGGTCGCGATCAGCTCGACGGCACCTTGCGCCTCGGCGTCATCCACACGATCGGCCCCTACCTGCTGCCGCAACTGATCCATTCGCTGAAGGCGGTGGCGCCGAACATGCCGCTGGCGATCGAGGAAAACATGACGGCGAATCTTGCCGACATGCTGCGCGACAACGACATCGACGTCGCCATCCTGGCCTTGCCCTTCGACTTGCCGGGCGTACTCACCCGGCCGCTCTACGACGAGGTGTTCAAGGTCGTCGTGCCGCTCGGCCATCGCTGGGAGAACCTACCGGCGATTCCACCCGAGGAAGTGGCCGGGGACGAGGTGCTGCTGCTCAAGGCCGGCAACTGCTTCCGCGACCAGGTGCTGGGTGCCTGTCCGCAGGTCAGCAGCCCGGAGACCGACATCCGCCTCGGACACTCGATCGGCACCATCCGCTGCATGGTGGCTTCCGGGCTCGGCGTTTCGGTGTTGCCCGAAGGTGCCCTCCAGCATCCTTACAGCAACGACATGATCCGGGTCATTCCCTTCGTCCCGCCCGAACCGTCACGGCGGGTGGCGCTGGCCTGGCGCAACTGCTTCGTCCGGCCGAAGGCCATCGATGCCCTGCTGGCCGCGGTGCGCGGCCTCGATTCGCCGGCCTACCGGTTGCTGGTCTGATTACCGATCAGGATTTCCGCCTGCAGTTGCTGGAGCAGTTCGGACAGTTCGCGGGCGGCCGCCTGGATTGAAGGCCGGAGCGCCGCCACCGCCTGGTCGCGACCGGCCTGCTTGAGTTCGAGCGCCTGGCGGGCCAGTGCGTGCAGTCCCAGGTGGACTTCGGAGATCGCCTGGAAGGGGGCGATCCGCCCGTAGCGCTGCTGCCCGATCCCGTAATACCAGTGGCCGAAGCCGCAGGCCCGGGCGTCGAGTTCCGGCGCGGATTGGCTGCCGCCGGGGGCGCCGAGGCAGAGTTCGAGATGCTTCAGCCAGCGCCGGTGATCGACCTCGGCAATCAGCATCGGTAGATCCTCGCGCGACCAGGCGAAAGCCGAGGCGGCGCCCCACAGGTCGTCGGGGCGGAAGGCCTCGATCCAGCCGGGAAGCTCGGTTGCCGGCATCGGCCGGGCGATGCCGAAGCCCTGCGCCAGGTCGCAGCCGAGCAGCAGCAGGACCAGCCCGTGTTCGACGGTTTCGACGCCTTCGGCGATGACCTGGCGGCGGAAGGCGCGGGTCAGGCCGATGACGCCCTCGACGATGGCCAGATCCTCGGGATCGTCGAGCATGTCGCGGACGAAGGACTGGTCGATCTTGAGGATCTCGGCGGGCAGCCGGCGGAAGTAGGTGAGTGAGGAATAACCGGTGCCGAAGTCGTCGAGGGCGAAGCTGACGCCGAGCCGGCGGCATTCGTCGAAGAGCTTGGCGGCCCGGCCGATGTCCTCGATGGCCGCGGTTTCGAGGACTTCCAGCTCCAGTTTCTCCGGCGCCACGCCCGGGTGGGCGGCCAGCTGGCGGGCGAGTTCGTCGACGAAGCCCGGATGCTGCAGGTGTTCGCCGGCGATGTTGATGCTCAAGGCCAGGTCGAGACCGATCGCCGACCAGCTGGCGAGCTGGTCGAGGGCGCTGCGGATGACCCAGTTGCCGAGTTCGATCGCCTGCTCGCTGCCCTCGATGGCCGGCAGGAATTCCTGCGGCAGCAGCAGTCGACCGTGCTCGGGGTGCTGCCAGCGGATCAGTGCTTCGGCACCGACCACCCGGCCCTGGCGCATGTCCACCTTGGGCTGGTAGTGCAGCGTGAATTCGCCGGCCGCCAGGCCTTCGCTGATGCGCGCGATGTCTTCGCGGCGGCGGCGGGCACGGCGGTCGTTTTCCGGGTCGAACAGGTGGTGGCGGTTGCGTCCGGCCTGCTTGGCCACGTACATCGCCTGGTCGGCGTGGCGGAGCAGGGTGTCGGCGTCGGAGCCGTCGTGCGGATAAAGGGTGACGCCGATGCTTGCCGAGATCGTCACTTCTTCGCCGGTGATCGCGAAAGGCCGGGTCAGCGAAGCGGAGATGCGGTTCAGCGCCTGGTCGCATTCGTGGATGTCGGCGAGGCCGGACAAGAGCAGCACGAACTCGTCACCGCCCAGGCGGGCGACCGTGTCGCCACCGCGGACGCAGGCTTTCAGGCGCTGCGCTACTTCGACCAGGAGGCGGTCGCCGGCGGCATGGCCGAAACGGTCGTTGACCGGCTTGAAACCGTCGAGGTCGAGGTAGCAGACGGCGAGCAGGCCGCGGTTGCGGGCGGCGTGGGCCATCGCCAGCTGCAGGCGGTCGGCGAGCAGCATCCGGTTGGGCAGCTGGGTCAGCGCGTCGAAGTGGGCCAGGTGCTCGAGCCGCTGCTGGTGTTCCTTGAGCAGCGTGATGTCGGAAAAAATGCCGACGAAGTGCGTGATCTTCTGGCTCGGTCCGCGCACCGCCGAGATGGTCAGCAGCTCGACGAAGATCTCGCCCGATTTCTTGCGGTTCCAGACTTCGCCGCGCCAGTGGCCGTCGGCGCGAATGGCGCGCCACATCTCGCGGTAGAAGGTATCGTCGTGGTGGCCGGAATTGAGCAGTCCGGCACTCTGGCCGATGGCCTCGTCGCGGGCGTAGCCGGTCAGTTCGCTGAAGGTCGGATTGACTTCGACGATGCGGCCGCCAATGTCGGTAATCATGATCCCTTCGTGGGCATTGGCGAAGACGCTGGCGGCCAGCCGTTGGCGTTCTTCCAGGACCTGGCGCTCGAGCGCCAGCGCGAACTGGCGGGCCATGTTCTGCACGGCCAGGCAATTGCCGGCGGAAATCTGTTCGGTGTGGCGGCCGGCCAGGTTGAGGCAGGCGACCGCCTGGCCGTCCACGACGATCGGCTGGATCAGCAGGCAGCGCAGTCCTTCCTCGACCATGTGCGGCGCATCGAGCAGGCCGCAATCGTTGGTCTGCTCGCAGCACTGCCGGCAACTGCAGATGATCCGCTGCGTGCGCACCAGCGCTGCCTGCTGCGAATGGGCCGGGTAGTGCCGTACGTGCTCGACGAACTGCGGGCTCAGGCCGCGCTGGGCGAGCAGTTCGTAGCCGCCGTCCTCGGTCAGCTGGTAGATGCCGCCGCAGTCGAATTCCGGAAAGCGCAACGACAGGTCGAGCATCGTCGCCAGCAGGCCGGCGCGGTCGCCGCCGGTGGTCAGGGCATGGGCGAGGTCGCGTTCGATGCCCAGGCGCAGTTCCTCGGCGCGGCTGCCGCCGATGTCGACGGCGCTGGCGATGACTGCCGGCTGGCCGTCGTAGCGGGTTGCCGTGAGCTGCACGCGGATCAGCACGATCTGCCCAGAATGCTTGCGTCCCCAGTATTCGATCGATTGCGGACGGCCGCCCAGGGCAGCGCGGATTGCGGCGGCGGCCTCGCCCGGCGGATTCATCCCGGGCGCCGCCATGTCGTCCGGCGTGCGTCCGCAGAGCATCTCCCGGGGATAGCCGGTCATCGCCTCGGCGGCCGGGTTGACGTCGAGGAAGCGGCCGTCGGCGTCGAGCACGAAGAGCGCGTTGGCGACCGTTTCGAACAGCTGGCGGAAGGTGTTGCGGCTGCTCTGCAGTTCGGCCGACTGGCGCTGCTGGCTGATCAGCAGTGCCGCCAGCTGGCTGGCCTGGCGGATTGTCTCGCGGTTGCCGTCGGGCACCTTGCCCGGGGTTTCCTGGTAGGCGGCAAAGGTGCCGAGCAGTTCCTGGTCGGGGCCGAGCAGGGCTTCGGCCCAGCCGGAACTGCCGCCGAGCAGGCGCGCGAAATCGCGGTAGGGTTCGCCTTCGGGCTGGTTGTAGACGTCTTCGATGTAGGCCTCGCCGCGGCGCCAGGCGGCGGTTCCGGATACGCCGCAACCCTCGGCGACCGGCATGCTGCGCAGGACGTCGCAGGCGGCGTCGGGCAGGCTGGGGGCGGCGGCCAGGTAGAGCTGGCTGCCGTCGGCGCTGGCCAGCATGATCGCGCAGCGGATGCCCGGGACTTCGTGCTCGGCCGAGAGGACGATCAGCTCGAGCAGGTTCTCCAGGCGTTCGCCGCGCAGCAGGCCGGCCATCGCCGCGTTACGGATCAGCAGCGCCTCGTCGTAGCGGGTCTGCAGGCCCCGCTGCTCGCTGACCGTCTCGTCGAGCAGGTCCATTTCCAAAGGGCGAATCAGGCTGTGTTCGGTGAGCAGCCCAAGCAGGCGATGGTCACGGTCGACCACCGTCAAGTGACGAATTCTGGATTCCAGCATCAGCGCCGCCGCCTCGGCCGCCGAGGTTTCCGGGAAGACGCTGGTCAGCGGCGCGGTCATGATCTCGCCGAGGGTCGGGTTGCCGTCGACCTGCAGGTAGAGGCGGACGATGTCGCGTTCGGTGACGATGCCGCAGGCGGTTTCGCCATCGACGACGACGACGCTGGTGGCGCGGGCGGTTTCCATCGCGGCCAGGGCTTCGTCGAGCGAGGCCGTGCGCGGCAGGCGCGGAAAGACGCGGTCCATCAGGCCCTCGACGGTGTTCAGCTGGCGGTAGAAATCGAGGCCGAAGAACCGCCGGAAATCGGTTTCGCTGACGATGCCGAGCAGGCGGCCTTCGCCGGCGGTGACGACGAGGTGCCGGATGCCGAGGCGGGCCGCCTGGCGGAAGGCGGTGCGGACCTCGGTGTCGTGGCTCACCGTATGTACCGGCGAAGTCATGAACTCGCGCACCGGCCGTCGCTGGTCGTCGTGCTGGCGCATCGCGTGCAGCATGTCGCGTTCGGTCAGGATGCCGGCGATCCGGCCGTCGTCGATGACCACCACCGACGAGATGCGGGCCTCGACCATGATCGCGGCGGCATCGGCAAGGGTTGAATCGGGTGCCACGCTGTCGGCGTGCAGGGTCATCAGGTCGGCTACGGTAGGCATGCCGGGATTTTAGTGAGCAAAAAAGCACTTGTCTTGATTGATCTCAAGGCTTGTTCCGGCGGCCAGGGCAAAGCGCCGATCCGGCATTGTCGGAAAACTGGATGGATTCTTTCCAGTGATGGTTTTCCGGTTTCCGCTTGGCCCGCCGAACAATTCCCTGCGAAATTTGCGGGAATTTCCCAAGTGACTGGTTTTTCGACGAAATCGGCTGCCTGTCCGGGGTGGCACAGGCTTTGCGGAGAGGGCGCCACTGCATGTCTGACCAGAGGGGGGAAGCGCCGTGACCGAAACCTTTTACGAAGTGCTGCGCCGCCAGGGGATCACCCGGCGCAGTTTCCTGAAGTTCTGCAGCCTGACCGCGACCTCGCTCGGGCTGGGCAGCGCCGCCGCACCGCGCATCGCGCATGCGATGGAAACCAAGCCACGGACGCCGGTGCTCTGGCTGCACGGCCTCGAATGCACCTGCTGTTCGGAATCCTTCATCCGCTCGGCGCACCCGCTGACCAAGGACGTCGTCCTCTCGATGCTGTCCCTCGATTACGACGACACGCTGATGGCTGCCGCCGGTCACCAGGCCGAGGCGATCCTCGACGAGGTCAAGAAGAAGTACAAGGGCAACTACATCGTCGCCGTCGAGGGCAATCCGCCGCTCAACGAGGACGGCATGTTCTGCATCCAGGGCGGCCGCCCCTTCGTCGAAAAGCTGCGCGAGACCTGCGCCGACGCCAAGGCCATCATTTCCTGGGGCGCCTGCGCCTCCTACGGTTGCGTCCAGGCCGCCAAGCCGAACCCGACGCGGGCGACGCCGGTGCACAAGGTGATCACCGGCAAGCCGATCATCAACGTCCCGGGTTGCCCGCCGATCGCCGAGGTGATGACCGGCGTCGTCACCTACATGCTGACCTTCGACCGGATTCCCGAACTCGACCGCCAGGGCCGGCCGAAGATGTTCTACGGCCAGCGCATCCACGACAAGTGCTATCGCCGCGGCCACTTCGATGCCGGCCAGTTCGCCGAAGCCTGGGACGACGAGGGCTCGCGCAAGGGCTACTGCCTGTACAAGATGGGCTGCAAGGGCCCGACCACCTACAACGCCTGTTCGTCGATGCGCTGGAACGGCGGCGTCAGCTGGCCGGTGCAATCCGGCCACGGTTGTATCGGCTGTTCGGAAGACGGTTTCTGGGACAAGGGCAGCTTCTACGACCGCGTCACCGACATCAAGGCCTTCGGTGTCGAAGCCAACGCCGACACCATCGGCAAGGCCGCCGCCGGCACCGTCGGTGCCGCGATCGCCGCGCACGCGGCGGTGACCGCGCTGGCCCGCGCCCGCCAGAAGGCTGGCGACAGTGAACACGTGAGCGAAAACCAGGGAGAGAAATAAGATGAGCGCCTACGAAACCCAGGGCTTCAAGCTCGACAACTCCGGCAAGCGCGTCGTCGTCGACCCGGTCTGCCGTATCGAGGGCCACATGCGCGTCGAGGTCAACCTCGACAGCAACAACGTGATCCGCAACGCCGTGTCCACCGGCACCATGTGGCGCGGTCTCGAAGTCATCCTCAAGGGCCGCGATCCCCGCGATGCCTGGGCCTTCGTCGAGCGCATCTGCGGCGTGTGCACCGGCACGCATGCGCTGACCTCGGTGCGCGCGGTCGAGGACGCGTTGTCGATCAGGATTCCCGATAACGCCAACATCATCCGCAACCTGATGCAGCTGAATCTCTACATTCACGACCATCTGGTGCATTTCTACCACCTGCACGCGCTCGACTGGGTCGATGTCGTATCGGCGCTGAAGGCCGATCCGAAGGCGACCTCGACGCTGGCGCAGAGCATCTCCAGCTGGCCGCTGTCGTCGCCGGGCTACTTCCGCGACATCCAGAACCGCCTGAAGAAGTTCGTCGAATCCGGCCAGCTCGGCCCGTTCATGAACGGCTACTGGGGCAACCCGGCCTACAAGCTGCCGCCGGAAGCCAACCTGATGGCCGTCGCGCACTACCTCGAAGCCCTCGATTTCCAGAAGGAAATCGTCAAGGTGCACACCATCTTCGGCGGCAAGAACCCGCACCCGAACTGGCTGGTCGGCGGCGTGCCCTGCGCCATCAACCTCGAGGGCACGGGCGCGGTCGGCGCCATCAACATGGAGCGCCTGAACCTGGTCAAGAGCATCATCGACCGCTGCACCGAGTTCGTCGAGCAGGTCTACATTCCCGACCTGCTCGCCATCGGTTCCTTCTACAAGGGCTGGCTGTACGGCGGCGGCATTTCGTCGCAGAACCTGCTCTCCTACGGCGACATCCCGAACATCGCCAACGACTATTCGACCAACAGCCTGCTGTTGCCGCGCGGCGCCATCATCGACGGCAAGCTCGACGAGATCCACCCGGTCGACCTGCGCGACCCGGAACAGGTCCAGGAATTCGTCGCCCACTCCTGGTACAAGTACCCGGACGAGAGCAAGGGCCTGCATCCCTTCGACGGCGTCACCGAACCGAATTTCGTGCTCGGTCCGAACACCAAGGGCAGCAAGACCAACATCCAGGAACTCGACGAGGGGGCCAAGTACTCGTGGATCAAGGCGCCGCGCTGGCGCGGCCACGCCATGGAAGTCGGCCCGCTGGCCCGGATGGTGATGGGCTACCTGCAGCCGAAGCAGTTCCCGGAAATCCACGGTCTGGTCGAAGGTGCGCTGAAGAAGCTCGACGTGCCGGTCGGCGCGCTGTTCTCGACGCTCGGCCGGACCGCCGCGCGCGGCCTGGAAACGGCGTACTGCGTCAAGCTGCAGAGCGAGCAGTTCGACAAGCTGATGACCAACCTGAAGAACGGCGACCTCAACACCGCCAACATCGAGAAGTGGGAACCGGCAACCTGGCCGAAGGAGGCCCGGGGCGTCGGCTTCACCGAGGCGCCGCGCGGTGCGCTCGGCCACTGGGTGACGATCAAGGAGACCCGGATCGACAACTACCAGTGCGTCGTGCCGACCACCTGGAACGGCGGTCCGCGCGACCACAAGGGCCAGATCGGTGCCTTCGAGGCATCGCTGATGGACACCCCGGTGGCCAAGGCCGACGAGCCGCTGGAAATCCTGCGCACGCTGCATTCCTTCGATCCCTGCCTGGCCTGCTCGACGCACGTGATGAGCCCGGACGGCCAGGAAATGACGTCGGTCAAGGTCCGCTGAGCGGTCCGGAAAGGAGGCTGAAATGCTTTCACAACAGGACATGCTGGAGGCCGAGCGGCACGGTCGGCAGGTACGTTCGATCTACGTCTACGAGGCGCCGGTGCGCCTCTGGCACTGGATCAACGCGCTGGCCATGGTGGTGCTGGCGGTGACCGGCTACTTCATCGGCAAGCCCCTGCCGACGGTGCCCGGCGAGGCGGCGGAGAATTTCCTGATGGGCTACATCCGTTTCGCCCATTTCGCCGCCGCCTACATCTTCGCCGTCGGCCTGCTCGGGCGCATCTACTGGGCCGCGGTCGGCAACCATCACGCGCGGCAGATCTTCAAGCTGCCGATCACCAACAAGCACTGGTGGAGCGAGGTCTTCTTCGAACTGCGCTGGTATCTCTTCCTGGAAAAGACGCCGAAGAAGTACGTCGGCCACAATCCGATGGCGCAGCTGATGATGTTCTTCTTCTTCACCGTCCTTGCCGTCGGCATGGTCATCACCGGTTTCGCGCTCTACGGCGAGGGAACCGGCCTGGGCAGCTGGAGCGACCGGCTGTTCGGCTGGGTCATCCCGGCGCTCGGCGGCTCGATGCAGGTGCACAACCTGCACCGGCTGGGCATGTGGATCATGATGACCTTCGCCGTTGTGCACATCTACGCGGCCGTCCGCGAGGACATCATGAGCCGGCAGTCGCTGATCTCGACGATGATCAGCGGCTGGCGGATGTTCAAGGACTGAGCGTCGTTCGACAGTTTTTCGGTTTTACCTTGCGTTAGGTTTGCCCCGGCGCACCGTGGTGCCCGGGGCTTTTTTCCCCACAGGGAAAGCGAGAAGAAGCGGATGGAAAAACGGATACTCGTACTCGGCATCGGCAACCTGCTGTGGGCCGACGAAGGCTTCGGCGTGCGTTGCGTCGAGGCGCTCAACGCCGGCTGGCGCTTCGGCGCCAACGTCACGGTGATGGATGGCGGCACGCAGGGGCTCTACCTCCTGCCCTACGTCCAGGAGGCCGACTGCCTGCTGGTCTTCGACGCGGTGGACTACGGCGACACGCCGGGCGACTTGCGCGAGGTGGTCGGCGACCAGGTGCCGCGCTTCATGGGCGCCAAGAAGATGAGCCTGCACCAGACCGGCTTCCAGGAAGTGCTGATGGCCGCCGAGCTGACCGGCAAGCTGCCGGCCGAACTGGTGCTCATCGGCGTCCAGCCGGAAGAGCTCGAAGACTATGGCGGCAGCCTGCGCGACGTCGTCAAGGCGCAGATGGCGCCGGCCCTCGATCTCGCCCTGGCCTGGCTCGGGCGCTGGGGCGCCACCGCCAGCCGGCGCGACGATGCCGCCGAGGCGATCACCGACCGGGCGCTGGCCATGGACGTCTACGAAGCCGGCCGGCCGCCGGCCGACCAGGCCTGTCGCCTGGGCGACGCCCGTTTCCTGAACGGGGAAGCCGCCTGATGTGCCTCGGCATTCCCGTCCAGGTGATCGACTGCGGCGAGCATTTCGCCCGCTGCCGCGGCCGCGCTGGCGAAGTGGACATCGACATCCGCCTGGTCGGAGTGCAAGCGCCGGGCACCTGGCTGCTCTGCTTTCTCGACGCTGCCCGCGAAGTCATCCCGGCCGAGCGTGCCGCCGCCGTCAATGCCGCGCTTGCCGCGCTGAGCGCGGTCGACGCCGGCGCCACCGATCTCTCGGCCTTCTTTGCCGACCTCGACCGCGAACCCCAACTGCCTGAATTCCTGAGGATGCAAACCCCATGAGTCTCGAACTGAAAGCCGGCCCGACCTCGCTCGAGCGCCTGGCAACCGCGCTGGCGCGGATGCAGCAAAAACATGGTTTTCTGACGGTCGACCGTGAACATCCGCAATTTCCCGCCGGCCTGGCGGCGCTGCTGCTCACCGACGACCCGCAGCGCAACCTGGAAGTGCTCGATGCCTGCGTGATCCTGCCCGAGGCGCTCAACGGCCTCGGCGCCGAGGTCACCCGCCTGGTTGCCGGCCCGGAAGCCGCCGCCGCGCTGATGCAGCGCTTCGCCATCGCGCGCGCCCCGGCCGTCGTTTTCCTGCGTGACGGCGAGTATCTCGGCAGCCTCAACGGCATCCGCGACTGGCAGGAATACCGCGACGAAGTCGCCCGTCTCGCCGCCGGCCCCGCCCGGCCGCGTCCGATTGCCATCCCGGTGCGCGGCGCCGGCCAGCCAGGAGCCTGCGCATGAACCCGTCCACGCTGCGTCCCTTCCCGATCTCCGTCTTCGCCATGGGCCCGCTCACCGGCCCCGGGTCGCAGGGCGACGAAGCCCCCGCCTACCTGCCGATGCCGCAGGGCATGCAGACCTTCGCCGCGCCCTACCTGCCGGAAAATGCGGCGCCGGAAACCGTTGCCGCGGTGCTCGCGCTGCTCGGCGAGTTTGTCGCCGCGGCCGGCCGCCAGGGGCTGGCCGGTGCGGCCAGCGTCGATCTGCTCGGCCAGCCGGCGGCGGTGCGCGAGCTGATCAACCAGTCGCTCGGCTTCGGCGAAGTCAGCGCCTTCACCACCGCGCCGCGCCACTGGCGCGTCCAGGAAACCGCCTTCGCCGGCTTCTGGCGCGTGCTCGAGGTCGGCGACGACGGCCGCTTCCTCGCCGACCGTCTGGAAACCGGCGCCATTCCCGGCGTGCTCCTCGACGCGATGCAAGCCTGCGCCGGCAGCACGCTGGCGCCGCCCGACTACGCCGCCGGCTGCATGAACGCCCAGGCGCTGGTCGAGGAAATCCGCATGCAGGCGGCCGCCTGGCAGCCCGGCGACGCTGCCCACGTCATCAACCTGAGCCTGCTGCCGGTCAGCGAGGCCGACCTCGACACGCTCTACGGCTGGCTCGGCCACCGCGAGGTGTCGATCCTGTCGCGCGGCTACGGCAACTGCCGGATCACCAGCACGCGGCTGAGGAACGTCTGGTGGGTCCAGTACTTCAACAGCATGGACACGCTGATCCTCAATTCGCTCGAGGTCGTCGGCGTTCCCGACGTCGCGCTCGCCGCCGCCGACGACTTTGCCGATTCGCTCGAACGCCTCCGGGAATACCTGGCGCTGATGGCGGAGCCGGCATGATCTTCGAAGGCAGCTTCCGTGCCGTGCAGCCCGACGACCGCCTTGAATGCGGCGTCTGCTGGTGGGTGTACGACCCGGCGGCGGGCGACGACGTGCGCGGCATCGCGCCCGGCACGCCCTTCGCCGAGCTGCCCGACGACTGGTGCTGCCCCGGCTGCGACGCCGGCAAGCACAAGTTCATGGTGCTGGCGGCGTGAAAATCTGGCCTGAGGACCCGTCGACCGTGATCGTCGCGGTCTTTTCCGGGATCGCGGCGACGCGCATGGCCGGCCTGCCGATCTGCAACCCGGCGCTGGCGGTCGAGGCCATCGGTTTCCGGCAGGCGGACAGCGGTCACTGGGTGGGCGCCCTGGTCACGCCGTGGGCGATCAACCTGCTCTGCCTGCCCGGCCACGCCGACTGGCCGGCGGCCGCGGCCGGCAGCCACTGCGACTGGGCATTTCCGTCCGGCGTCTATGAATTCATCGTCGCCGACGAGGCCAGCCTCGGCCGCTACCACCTCTGCTCGCTGTTCTCGCCGGCCGGCGAGTTCGCCAGCCATGAGCAGGCCCGACTGACTGCGCTGGCGGCGATCACCGCGCTGTTCAACGACCCGCTCGCCGCGCCGCCGGCGCCGGTCGATGCGGCGCCGGCCGGGCGCCGCGCCTTCCTCGGCCTGCGCGGATGAATCCGGCCGGCTCGCTGACCATCCGCGCCGCCTTCGCCGACGGCGGCGTGCGCGTCGACGCGGTGGTCCTCGAGCGGCCGCCGTTGACGCGGCTGTTCGTCGGCCAGAACGCCGACGCTGCGGTGCGCCTGGTTCCCCATCTCTATGCGCTGTGCGCCGAGGCCCAGCGCTTGACCGCGCAGGCCGCGCTGGCCGCGGCCGACGGCCGGACGCCGGCGCGCAGCGAGCTCGACGAGCGCCTGCTGTGGCTGGAAATGCTGCACGAGAACCTGTGGCGGTTGCTGCTCGACTGGCCGGTGGCCTGCGGCCTGCTGCCCGCACGCGATGCCTTCGTCGCCTGGCGCAGCGACCGGCTCGGTGTCGATGGCGCCGCCGCGACCCGCCGGCTGATCGACGAGACGCTCTGTCCGCTCGTTGAAAAATGCCGTCAGACGCTGGTCGACCGTGGCATTGCGCCGACCTGGCCGGCGCCCGATGCCGGCGCCTGGCTGAGCTGGTGGCGGGCCGCCGACGCTGCCCCGGCGCCGCGCCCGGCGCCGCCCGAGGACATCACCGCTGCCTGGCTGGCCCGCGTCGCCGACGTCGCCCGCGCCGCTGCCGCGCTCGAGGCCGGCGAGCCGTTCCCGCTGGTCGCCGCCGGCGGCGACGGTTTCGGCGTGGCGCAGAGCGTCACCGCCCGTGGCCTGCTGACGCATGCAATCGCCGTCGAGCAGGGGCGGGTGAAGCGGTATCATCTCGAAGCGCCGACCGACGCCTGCTTTGCCGGCCGCGAGGCGCTGGCGGCACTGCTCGCCGGGCGTCGCTTCGACGCCGCGGCAGCGGCCCGGATCGGCCTGGAAACGGCGATCCTGGCGCTCGATCCGTGCCTGCCCTACGCAGTGGAGTGGAAAGATGCATGAAATGTCGCTGGCCGAAGGCATCATCGAACTGGTCGAGGACACCGCGCGGCGCGAGAACGCCGCCCGGGTCGGCCTGGTCGTGCTCGAGATCGGCCAGCTGTCGTCGGTCGAGCCGGAAGCGCTGCGCTTCTGCTTCGACGTCGTCACCCGGGGCGGCATTGCCGACGGTGCGGCGCTGGAAATCGTCGCCGTGCCCGGCGCCGGCTGGTGCATGCCGTGCGCGGCAACGGTGCCGATCAGCGAGCTTTACGGCGCCTGCCCGGTCTGCGGCAGCCACCAGGTTCAACCCACGGCCGGCACCGAGATGCGGGTGCGGGAAATCGCCATCGAATAAGAATCAGGAGACCAATCATGTGTACAGTTTGCGGCTGCGCTGACGGCGAAGTGAGAATCGAGGGCGGGGCGCACGCGCACCGCCATGTCCATGCCGACGGCACGGTGCACGAGCACGGCCATGCGCACGATCACGAGCATGCGCACAGCCACGATGGCGAAATCGCCGATGCCCACGGCCATACCCATACGCACGCCGACGGCACGACGCATGTGCACGAGCACGTCCATCACGGCGAACACGCCCACGTACATGGTCATGACCACGATCACCATCATCACCACCACGGCGACCTCGACTACGGCAGCGGCCCGGCGCGCGCCCACGTTCCCGGCATGAGCCAGGCGCGCATGGTGCAGATCGAGCGCGACATCCTGTCCAAGAACGACGGCTACGCAACGAAGAACCGCGCCTGGTTCGACGAGCACGGCGTCTTCGCGCTCAACCTGGTATCCAGCCCGGGCTCGGGCAAGACGACGCTGCTGGTCAAGACCATCGAGGCGCTGCAGGCGCGGCTCGCCATCGCCGTCGTCGAAGGCGACCAGCAGACCGCCAACGACGCCGAGCGCATCCGCGCGACCGGCGCCCCGGCGCTACAGATCAACACCGGCAAGGGCTGCCACCTCGACGCGCACATGGTCGGCCACGCCATGGAACGCCTGCAGCCGGCCGACGGCTCGTTGTTCCTCATCGAGAACGTCGGCAACCTCGTCTGCCCGGCCGCCTTCGACCTCGGCGAGCAGCACAAGGTGGCGATCCTCTCGGTCACCGAGGGCGAGGACAAGCCGCTCAAGTACCCGGACATGTTCGCCGCCGCCGACGTGATGCTGCTCAACAAGTGCGACCTGCTGCCCTATCTGCAGTTCGACGCCGACCTCGCCGAAGCCAACGCCCGCCGCGTCAATCCGAAGCTGACCGTGTTCCGCGTCTCGGCGACGACGGGCGAGGGCATGGCCGACTGGCTGGCCTGGATCGAAAGCGGCGTCGCCGGCCAGCGCGCCCGTCTGGCCGACGACGTCGCCGCGCTGAAGGCGCGCATCGCCGACCTGGAGCGACAGCTGGCGGCCAAGTGAGCGCTCGCCTGCTGCACATCCGCGGCCTCGTTCAGGGCGTCGGCTTTCGCCCCTACGTCTGGCGGCTGGCCGGCGAACTCGGCATCGCCGGCTGGGTGCGCAACGACGGCGACGGCGTCACACTGCTCGCCGCCGGCGCCCGGCTGGACGACTTCCTCGCCCGCCTGCCGCGCGAAATCCCGCCGCTCGCCCGCATCGACGCCATCGACAGCAGTGCCAGCGACGAACGCCCGGCGCCCGGCTTCGTCATCCGCGACAGCGTCGCCGGCGCGGTGCGCACCGCCATCGGCCCGGACTCAGCGATCTGCCCGGACTGCATCGCCGACCTCTGCGACCCGACCAACCGCCGCTGGCGCTACGCCTTCACCACCTGCACCCACTGCGGCCCGCGCCATACCGTCAGCGCCGGCATTCCCTACGACCGCGCCCGTACCAGCCTGGCCGCTTTTCCGCTGTGCGCGCCGTGCACGAGCGAATACACCGACCCGGCCGACCGCCGCTTTCACGCCGAAACCACCTGCTGCCCGGATTGTGGACCGCAGTTGCAACTGCTCGATGAAAATGGCGCCGATCTGACGGTCGACCGTCAGATTCCGGCAAAAACCACCGACCCCATCGCCGCCACGCTCGCCCTGCTGCGCGCCGGCCGTATCGTCGCGATCAAGGGCCTGGGCGGCTTCCACCTCGCCTGCGACGCGCGCAATCCCGACGCCGTCGCCGAACTGCGCCGGCGCAAGGCGCGTGAGGCCAAGCCTTTCGCCGTGATGGGCCTCAACCCCGGCGCGCTCGCCGCTTTCGCCGAGTTCGGCGACGGCGAGCGGGCGCTGTTCGCCGATCTCGCCGCGCCCATCGTCCTCTGCCGCAAGGGTGCCGGCGAACTGGCCGGCGTCGCCCCCGGCCTGCCCTGGCTCGGCGTCATGCGCCCGGCGACCCCCTTACATCTGCTGCTCTGGCACGAAGCCGCCGGCCGTCCCGCCGGCACCGCCTGGCTCGCCGAGGAAAACGACCTGCTGCTGGTGATGACCAGCGCCAACCCGCAGGGCGAGCCGCTGGTCACCGGCAACGCCGAAGCCTTGCAGCGCCTGAACGGCATCGCCGACGCCTTCCTGATGCACGACCGCGACATCGTTGTCCGCTGCGACGATTCGGTGGTGCGCGTGGCCGATGGCGCGCCGGCCTTCCTGCGCCGCGCCCGCGGCTACGTGCCGCTGCCGATTGCACTCACCGACGACGGCCCGCCGGTGCTGGCGCTCGGCGCCCACCTGAAGAACGCCGTCTGCGTGCTGCGCGGGCGCGAGGCTTTCGTTTCGCAGCACATCGGCAGCCTCGACAACGCGGCGACGCTGGCTTTTCTCGAAGAAACCGTCGCCCACCTGCTCGCCGTGCTCGACGTCAAACCGGCGCTGATCGCCCACGACCTGCACCCGGACTACGCGTCGACCGCGCTGGCCCTGCGCCTGGCCGGCGAATTCGGCGTGCCGGCGCGCGCCGTCGGCCATCATCACGCGCATATTGGCGCGATCTGCGCCGAACATGGCGTCAACGGCCCGTTGCTCGGGCTGGCGCTCGACGGCGTCGGCCTCGGCCCGGATGGCGGCGCCTGGGGCGGCGAGCTGCTGCGCGTCGACGGCGCCGACTGTCACCGCCTCGGCCATCTGCGCCCGCTGGCCCTGCCCGGCGGCGACCGCGCGGCGCGCGAGCCGTGGCGGATGGCGATTGCCGCGCTGCACGGCGCCGGCCTCGGCGACCAGGCCGCCGACTGGCTGGCGCGCACCTGGCCGGAACGCGAAGCCGGCCCGCTGCTGACGCTGCTCGACCGCCAACTGCGCTGCCCGCCGACTTCCAGCCTCGGCCGCTGGTTCGACGCCGCCGCCGGCCTGCTCGGCGTGCGCGACGTTTCGCGCTACGAAGGGCAGGCGGCGATGGAGCTCGAAGGCCGGGCGGCAGCGCACGGACCGGTCGAACCCTTGGCCGGCGGCTGGCGGATAGCCGGCGATATCCTCGACTTCTCGCCGCTGCTGCCGGCGCTGCTCGACAGCATGGATGCCGGACAAGGCGCCGCGCTGTTCCACGCCACCGTCGCCGCCGGCCTCGCCGAGTGGGCGATGTTTGCGGTCGACCGCGAAAAACTTGCGAAAATGGCGGTCGGCGGCGGCTGCGCGGCGAACGCGATCCTCCTCGACGCGCTGCGCCGCCGTTTGACGGCGGCCGGCATCGAAGTCCTCGAAGCGCGCGCCGTCCCCGCCGGCGACGGCGGTCTGGCGCTGGGCCAGGCCTGGGTCGCGCGGCAAATGCACGGAGACAAGGCATGAACACACCGGCCAGCGCCGCCATCCACACCGACAACCCGGCGCCGCGCGTGCTCGCCCGTTACCGGCGCTGGCAGGCAGCGCTGAACGGCGGCCATCCCGGCCTCTCGGTCGACATCGCCGGCTTCCGGCGCTATCGCGGCGACTGGATCGGCGCCGTCGTCACCCCCTGGTTCATCCACCTCTTGCTGCTCCCCGGCGGCGGCGAACTGTGGCGCGAGCTGCCGGTCGAACAGACACTGCGCGTCGGCTTCCCGGCCGGCGATCTCGACCTGATCAGCGAACGCAGCGACGACGCCGACCTGCCGGCGAGCTTCTTCGTCCCCATCCTGGCGCCGGTCGACGAACTCGCCGATCAGGACGCCGCGCTGCGCACCGCGATGGACGCGCTGCACCTGCTTTTCGAACCGCCGGCCGCCGCGCCGACGCCCCCGAACCCCGAGCCGCAACCGGTCGACCGGCGCGGCTTCTTCCGCCGCCTGGCCGGGCGCGGTTGAACTCCCCCGAAAGGAAGCCCCATGTGTCTCGCGATTCCCGCCCAGGTCGTCGAACTGCGTGACGGCGACAATGCCGTCGTCGATCTTGCCGGCGTGCGCAAGGAAATCTCGCTGTCGCTGGTCGAAGGCGTCGCCGTCGGCGACTACGTCATCGTCCATGTCGGCTTTGCGCTGAACAAGCTCGATCCGGAAGAAGCCGAGCAGACGCTCAAGCTTTTTGCCGAAATGGGGCAGTTGACCGTGGACGGCGACGGCCTGACGCTGCACTGATGAAATACATCGACGAATTCCGCGACGGCGAGGTGGCGCAGAAGATCGCCGCCAGCATCCGCGCCGAGGCCGACCCGAACCGCCACTACCATTTCATGGAATTCTGCGGCGGCCACACCCACGCCATCTCGCGCTACGGCGTCTCCGACCTGCTGCCGGCCAACGTGCGCATGATCCACGGCCCCGGCTGCCCGGTCTGTGTGTTGCCGATCGGCCGCGTCGACCAGGCCATCCGCCTGGCGCTCGACGAGGGCGTGACCTTGTGCACCTACGGCGACTGCCTGCGTGTGCCGGCCTCCGACGGCTTGTCGCTGCTGAAAGCGAAGGCGAGGGGCGGCGACATCCGCATGGTCTACTCGAGCGCCGACGCCGTCACATTGGCGCAGAAAAACCCGGACAAACAGGTCGTCTTCTTCGCCATCGGCTTCGAAACGACGACGCCGCCCACCGCGGTGGCGATCAAGCAGGCCGCCGCGCTCGGCCTGAAGAATTTTTCCGTGCTCTGCTGTCACGTGCTGACGCCGTCGGCGATCTCCAGCATCCTCGAATCGCCGGAAGTGCGTCAGTGGGGCACCGTACCGCTCGACGGCTTCGTCGGCCCGGCGCACGTGTCGACGATCATCGGCAGCCGGCCCTACGAATTCTTCGCCGAGGAGTACCGCAAGCCGGTGGTCATCGCCGGTTTTGAGCCGCTTGACGTGATGCAGGCGATCCGCATGCTGATCCGCCAGGTCAACGAAGGCCGCGCCGAAGTCGAAAACGAGTTCTCGCGCGCCGTTGACCGCGACGGCAACCTGAAGGCGCAGGCCTTGGTCGCCGAGGTTTTCGAGATGCGCAAGCACTTCGAATGGCGGGGTTTGAACGTTTTGCCGTACTCGGCACTGCGCATTCGCGGCACGTTCGCCGAATTTGACGCGGAGAAGCGCTTTCCGGTTCGCTATGCGTCGGTGCCGGATCACAAGGCTTGTGAATGCGGGGCGATTTTGCGTGGGGTCAAGCGGCCGCAGGACTGCAAGATTTTCGGGACGGTATGTACGCCGGAGAATCCGGTGGGGTCGTGCATGGTGTCGTCGGAGGGCGCCTGTGCAGCGCATTACACTTATGGGCGGTATAAGGATGTTGGCTGATCCGCTGGGTTCCGCCGTTGACCGGCGGGCGTACTTTCTTTTGCTTCGCCAAAAGAAAGTAGCCAAAGAAAAGGCGACCCCCAGGTTGGCGCCCCGCTACGCGGGGTCCCTTGCGCTACTCGACGCTCCGGGCGGCTGGCTAAACTCGCCGCTGCGCGGCTCAGACAACGCCAGCCGACTTCCCCCGGACCGCCTGCGTTGCTCAGCGCCTCTCAGGGGGACCCCGAAAACCAGCGG
>NZ_RBXP01000017.1:0-42927 GCF_003634965.1 Azonexus fungiphilus
ACCGGCACCCACGAAAGCCTGCTCGACGCCAGCCAGTTCATCGCCACGATCGAGAAACGCCAGGGGTTGAAGGTGGCCTGTCCGGAAGAGATCGCCTTCCGCAAGGGGTGGGTCGACGCCGTACAACTGGAGAAACTGGCGCAGCCGATGCTGAAGAATCCCTACGGCCAGTACCTGGCCGGTCTGCTCAAGGAAAGGGTGTTTTGATGAAGGTTACACCGACCAGACTCGCCGGCGTGCTGATCATCGAACCTCGGGTGTTCGGCGACGAGCGCGGTTTCTTCTTCGAGAGCTTCAACCAGCGCGCCTTCGACGAAGCCGTCGGCGAGCATGTCGAGTTCGTCCAGGATAATCACTCCAGAAGCAGTCGTGGCGTGCTGCGCGGCTTGCACTACCAGTTGCCGCCGAAAGCCCAGGGCAAGCTGGTGCGGGTTGTCGCGGGCGAGGTCTTCGACGTGGCGGTCGACCTGCGAAAAGACTCGCCTACGTGTGGGCAGTGGGTGGCAGAGGTTCTTTCTGCAGCCAACCAGAAGCAGCTTTGGATTCCGCCTGGATTCGCTCACGGGTTCTTGACGCTAAGCGAAAAAGCCGAGTTTTTGTACAAAACCACTGATTATTATTCGCCCGAGCATGAGCAGTGCATTCGCTGGGATGACTGTCGGTTGGCGATTGATTGGCCATTGGAAAATAAGCCCATAGTTTCTGAAAAAGACAAAAATGGAATCTTTTTCGATAGCGAACTCCTGTTGCCGAGAGGTTAAGTCGATAGATGACGGGTTGCAACAATCTTATCGATAGTCCGTATCCAGGATGGCCGAACATCAGCTTTTTCGAATTTCCGTTTGAAGCTTGCCCCAGTTTCGCTATTGGGGGCGGCTGCAGTGGCCCGATGGCTGGTGAACCAGTCGGTCTCTTGGTAGAGGTGTAATTAATCATGCTGAATACCCCGTTTTCTCCCTGGCCCTGCTACTCAGCCGAAGAGGCTGATGCCGTTCAGCGTGTGCTGTTGAGCAACAAGGTCAACTACTGGACTGGTACTGAATGTCGTGAGTTTGAGGCGGAGTTTGCGGCCTGGGTCGGGTCCGGTTATGCGGTCTCGCTGGCCAACGGTACCTTGGCTCTGGATGTCGCTCTTAAAGCGTTGAATGTTGGGCCCGGTGACGAGGTGGTGGTGACGCCCCGTACTTTCATGGCCAGTGTGTCTTGTGTCGTGAACGCCGGCGCGGTGCCTGTGTTTGCAGATGTGGATTGCGATTCGGGTAATCTTACCGCCGAGACGATAGCCGCGGTTCTGACGCCGCGGACCAAAGCGGTGATCTGCGTTCATCTGGCTGGTTGGCCGTGCGATATGGACCCGATCATGGCGCTTGCTGAAAGGCATGGTATCCGGGTGATCGAGGATTGCGCCCAGGCCCATGGTGCTCGCTACAAAGGGAAGAGCGTCGGGAGCATCGGTCACATAGGCGCCTGGAGCTTCTGTCAGGACAAGATCATGACCACCGGCGGTGAGGGCGGTATGGTGACGACAGATGATGAAAGCCTGTGGCGTGCCATGTGGTCCTACAAGGATCATGGCAAAAGCTATGAAGCCGTATATGAACGGCAGCATCCACCGGGTTATCGTTGGTTGCATGAAAGTTTCGGCACCAACTGGCGCATGTTGGAAATGCAGGCGGTCATCGGGCGAATCCAGCTTCGTCGGATGGCTGAATGGACCGGTCTCCGTCAGGCTAATGCTGCCGCACTTTGCGAGGCCTTGAGGCCGTTTTCGGGAGAAAACGGTCCTGTGCGCTTGCCGAAGTTGGCCCTTGGTGGCGGGGCTGCAGGTTGCGATTCAGTTGGAGATGTCTCACGAATCGCTGGTTGCGTGCACGCCCAGTACAAGTTCTACGTTTACGTTCGTCCTGAAAACCTGCTTGCAGGCTGGAGTCGTGACAAAATCATAAGTGCGATTAATGCCAGAGGCGTGCCTTGCTACCAGGGGAGCTGCAGCGAGGTGTATTTGGAAAAGGCCTTTGATGGCACTGGCTGGCGCCCTGTCCGGCGCTTGCCTGTAGCCCGTGAGCTGGGGGAAACGAGTCTGATGTTCTTGGTGCACCCCACGTTGACGTCGAACGAGATCGATACGGCCTGCGATGTGATTGCAAGCGTCTTGAAAGAAGCAGGAAATGGCTGACCGACCGGGTATTGCATCATGAAGCAGCCGCTGCGCAAACTGGCTGTTCCCATTCTGGCCTTGCCTCGGGCGACAAAGCGCTTCGTCGCCCTGTCGGTGGATCTTGGATTGTGTGTGCTGACCGTCTGGCTGGCTTTTTACTTGCGGCTGGGAGAGTTCGTTACGCTCTCAGGCAGTGCTTCATGGGCGGTTTGGGGTGCAATCTGTATCGCTGTGCCGATTTTTATTGTTTCAGGTTTGTACCGTGCGATCTTTCGTTATAGCGGCTGGCCAGCTTTACTGGCGGTGGCAAGGGCAGTTGGTACATATGGTTTGCTGTATGCGTCTGTTTTTGCCGCGATTGGCGTGGCGGGCGTTCCGCGTACAGTGGGAATCATCCAGCCAATTCTTCTGTTGTTGTTCGTGGGGGCATCCCGTGCCATGGCGCGAGTCTGGTTGGGAGACCAGTACTTGAGTATCCTGAAGCAAGCCTCCCGTACAAAAGTGCTCATCTACGGCGCGGGAAGTGCTGGGCGTCAACTGGCTGCCGCCATGACTAACAGCCACGAAATGCAGGTTGTTGGTTTCCTCGATGATGATGAGCGCTTGCACGGTCGTGTTCTTAACGGGCAGCCGATCTACAACCCTGCCGATCTGGATACCCTTGCCACCACCTTAAATATCAACGATGTCCTGTTGGCCATGCCGGCGCTTTCTCGCAAGCGTCGTAACGAGATTCTTGGTCAGATTCGTAGTGCTCATGTTGCAGTGCGTACCTTGCCCAGTGTGACCGATCTCGCACAGGGGAAAGTGAGTATTTCCGACTTGCGAGATCTTGATATTGATGATTTGCTGGGGCGTGATCCAGTGGCGCCGAATCATGTTCTGCTGGAAAAAAATATATCCGGCAAGGTCGTTCTGGTCACTGGCGCAGGGGGGTCTATCGGCAGTGAGTTGTGCCGCCAGATACAGATTCTGGGCCCGAAGAAGTTGTTGCTGATCGAGCAGAGCGAATTTGCGCTCTATGCTATTCATCAGGAACTTGAGGAAAAGCAGTTCGAGCGGCGGGGGGGGGTTGTGCCGCTGCTGGCATCGGTTCAGGACGAACAGCGCATGAACGAGATCATGTCGACCTGGCGACCGGATACGGTGTATCACGCTGCAGCCTATAAACATGTGCCGCTGGTCGAGCATAACCCCGTGGAAGGTATCAAGAATAATGTCTTCGGTACGTTGCGCGCGGCGCAGGCTGCCGTGCGTAATGGCGTGGCCGATTTTGTCTTGATCAGCACTGACAAGGCGGTGCGGCCGACCAATATCATGGGCGCCAGCAAGCGAATGGCCGAAATGCTCTTGCAGGCACTGGCAATCACCGCTTCCGGAACCAAGTTCACCATGGTCCGTTTCGGGAATGTGCTCGGCTCGTCCGGTTCGGTTGTGCCGCGCTTTCGCCAGCAGATTCGCGATGGTGGGCCGATCACGCTGACCCATCCGGAAATCACCCGCTACTTCATGACCATTCCCGAGGCCGCTCAATTGGTTATCCAGGCGGGGGCGATGGCCAGAGGCGGTGATGTATTCGTTCTCGACATGGGGCAACCGGTGAAGATAATCGACTTGGCGCGGCGGATGATCGAGCTGTCCGGTCTGGAGCTCAGGGATGAAGACAATCCGGACGGCGACATCGCGATCGAGATTACTGGGCTGCGCCCCGGCGAAAAGCTCTATGAGGAATTGCTGATCGGGGATAGCCCGGAGCCGACTACGCATCCGCGCATCATGAAGGCGCATGAGGATTTCCTGGCTTGGCCAGCTTTGGAGCAGCGGCTGTTGGCCCTGCAGGCGGCACTTGAGATCAATGACGTTGTTGTCGTGAGGGCGATTCTTCAGGCGCTAGTCTCCGGCTATGAACCCTCCGGTGGCATTGTTGATTGGGTACATCGGGCGCAATCAGCCGAGGCTGGTTAAGCCAGAGGCGTCGTTGCATTGACAAAGCACGGTCCTTGCCCTAGCGTCCTGCCTCCTTCGATTTGAGCTCGCCGAACCATGGAATTCCTCGACCTTCCCCAACTGCTTTCCGCCGCCGGCAGCGTCCGCCTGCCCGGTTCGAAGAGTATTTCCAACCGCGTTCTGCTGCTCGCCGCGCTGGCCGAGGGTGAGACCGAGGTGCGCGACCTGCTGGCGTCCGATGACACCGAGCGCATGCTCGAAGCCCTGCAGACGCTCGGCGTCGGCGTCACCTCCCTGGGCGGCGAAGCCTGGAAGATCGTCGGTTGCGGCGGGCGTTTCCCGGTCCGCCAGGCGGAACTCTTCCTCGGCAATGCCGGCACCGCCTTCCGGCCGCTCACCGCGGCGCTGGCGCTGGCCGGCGGCGACTATGTGCTGAGGGGCGTCGCCCGCATGCACGAGCGGCCGATCGGCGACCTGGTCGATGGCCTGCGCCAGCTCGGTGCCGACGTCACCTACCTCGGCAACGATGGTTATCCGCCGCTGCAGCTGAAGCCGGCGACGATCCGGCCGGACGGCGCGGTGAAGGTGCGCGGTGACGTCTCCAGCCAGTTCCTGACCGGTCTGCTGATGGCGCTGCCGCTGACCGGCGAGACTGTCACGGTCGACGTCGTCGGCGAGCTGATTTCCAAGCCTTACATCGAGATCACGCTGGCGACCATGGCCCGCTTCGGCGTCGTCGTCGAGCGCGACGGCTGGCAGCGCTTCACGGTCAGGGCCGGCAGCCGCTACGTCTCGCCGGGTACGGTGTATGTCGAGGGCGATGCCTCGTCGGCGTCCTATTTCCTGGCGCTCGGCGCGATTGGCGGCGGGCCCATGCGTGTCGAAGGCGTCGGCGCCGATTCGATCCAGGGCGACGTCAAGTTTGCCGAAGCGCTGGCGCAGATGGGCGCGCTGATCGAAACCGGGCCGAACTGGATGGAGGCGCGTGCGCCGCAAGGCGGCCTGGTCGCGGTCGACCTCGATTGCAACCACATTCCCGATGCGGCGATGACGCTGGCCACGGCCGCGCTCTTCGCCAAGGGCACGACCACCTTGCGCAACATCGCCAGCTGGCGAGTCAAGGAAACCGACCGCATCGCGGCGATGGCGACCGAATTGCGCAAGCTCGGCGCGGTGGTCGAGGAGGGCGCAGATTTCATCAGGATCACGCCGTCGACCGTCAAACCCGCAGCCATCGACACCTACGACGACCACCGCATGGCGATGTGCTTCTCGCTGGCCGCCTTCGCGACGCCGTTGCGCATCAACGATCCGAAGTGCGTAGCCAAGACCTTCCCGGATTATTTCACCCGTTTCGCCGCGGTCACCCGGGCCGCGCCGGTGATCGCCATCGACGGCCCGTCGGCTTCCGGCAAGGGCACGGTGGCGGCGCGCGTTGCCGCGGCGCTCGGGTTTTCTTACCTCGATTCCGGTGCGCTCTACCGGCTGACCGCGCTCGCCGCAAAGCGGGCAAACGTCGCCTGGGACGACGAGGCCGCTGTTGCGGCGATCGCCGGCGGGCTCGATGTGGTGTTCACCGAAAGCGACATCTGCCTTGCCGGCGTGCCGGTGGGCGATGCCATCCGCAGTGAGGAAATCTCGGCCGGGGCCTCGAAAGTCGCAGCGCTGCCGGCCGTGCGCGAGGCGCTGCTGTTCCGCCAGCGTGCCTTCGGCAAGGCGCCCGGGCTGGTCGGCGACGGTCGCGACATGGGCTCGGTGATCTTCCCGCAGGCCAGCCTCAAGGTCTTCCTGACAGCCAGTGCCGAAGCGCGCGCTGAGCGTCGCTATAAGCAGTTGATCGAAAAAGGTTTCTCTGCTAATCTCCCGGACCTTCTGTCGGACCTGCAGCAACGTGACGCGCGCGATTCACAGCGCAGCGTGGCGCCGCTCAGACAGGAGGCGGATGCCCAGATGCTGGAAACCACGCATCTCACCATCGAACAGGCGGTGAAACAGGTGCTGGACTGGTACGCGGAAGCAACCGCGCAGTAAGGCGTTGCCGGCCATTCCGGTCGGCAGCTTGTGTGTAACCTCAACCCGCTGTGGGCTTCGCGGCTCGTGGCAAGGAACTCGCTCCGTAATGGAATCTTTTGCTCAACTTTTTGAAGAATCCCTGGCTCGCCAGGAAATGCGTCAAGGCGAAGTCATCACCGCCGAGGTGGTGGGCATCGATCACAATTTTGTCGTGGTCAACGCCGGCCTGAAATCCGAATCCTACGTTCCCGTAGAAGAATTCCTCAACGACCAGGGTGAAGTTGAAGTCGCCATCGGCGATTTCGTCCAGGTCGCCATCGAAATGCTCGAAGACGGCTACGGCTCGACCCGCCTGTCGCGCGATCGCGCCAAGCGCATCGCCTCGTGGAACTTCCTCGAGCAAGCCCTCAACGACGGCGCGCTGGTCTCCGGTACGATCACCGGCAAGGTCAAGGGCGGTCTCACCGTCATGTCCAACGGCGTCCGTGCCTTCCTGCCGGGTTCGCTGGTCGACATGCGTCCGGTCAAGGACACCACGCCGTACGAAGGCAAGACCCTCGAATTCAAGGTCATCAAGCTCGACCGCAAGCGCAACAACGTCGTCCTGTCCCGTCGTGCCGTCCTCGAAGCGACCGCCGACAAGGATCGCGAAAAGCTGATGGAGAACCTCAAGGAAGGTTCCGTCGTCAAGGGTATCGTCAAGAACATCACCGACTACGGCGCATTCGTCGACCTGGGCGGCATCGATGGTCTGCTGCACATCACCGACCTGGCCTGGCGCCGTGTCCGTCACCCGAGCGAAGTGCTCAATGTTGGTGACGAAGTTACCGCCAAGATCCTCAAGTTCGACGCCGAGAAGAACCGCGTCTCCTTGGGTATGAAGCAGCTTGGCGACGACCCGTGGGTCGGCATCGCCCGCCGCTACCCGGCCGGCACCCGCCTGTTCGGCAAGGTCACCAACCTGACCGACTACGGCGGCTTCGTCGAAATCGAACAGGGCATCGAAGGTCTGGTGCACGTCTCCGAAATGGACTGGACCAACAAGAACGTCCATCCGTCCAAGGTTGTTTCCCTGGGCGACGAAGTCGAAGTCATGATCCTGGAAATCGACGAAGAGCGTCGTCGTATCTCCCTGGGCATGAAGCAGTGCCAGCCGAACCCGTGGGACGAGTTCGCGATGAACCACAAGAAGGGCGACAAGGTGAAGGGCGCGATCAAGTCGATCACCGACTTCGGCATCTTCATCGGCCTGCCTGGCGGCATCGACGGTCTGGTTCACCTGTCCGACCTGTCCTGGTCGGCGACCGGCGAAGAAGCGATCCGCAACTTCAAGAAGGGCGACGAAGTCGAGGCAGTCGTGCTCGGCATCGACGTCGAGAAGGAGCGTATCTCCCTGGGCATCAAGCAGCTCGACGGTGATCCGTACGCCAACTTCATCGCCACGCACGAGAAGAACAGCATCGTCCGCGGCACCGTCAAGTCGGTCGACGCCCGTGGCGCCGTGGTCACGCTGGATGGCGAGAACGAAGCCTACCTGCGCGCCTCGGAATTCTCCCGCGAGCGTACCGAAGACCTGTCCCAGCACCTGAAGGTCGGCGACGAGATCGAAGCGATGATCATCAACGTGGATCGCAAGACCCGCGGCATCAACCTGTCGATCAAGGCCAAGGATCAAGCCGAGCAGCACGAAGCGATGCAGAAGTTCTCTTCTGACTCCTCCGCTGCCACCGGTACGACCAACCTCGGCGCGCTGCTCAAGGCCAAGCTGAACCAGCAAGGCTGATAGGCAGGCAACATGACCAAATCCGAGCTCATCGCCCGGCTGGCGGAGCGTTTTCCGCAGTTGGTGGCGAAGGATGCCGATTTCGCGGTCAAGATGATCCTCGATGCGATGTCCGAAGCGCTGGTGCGCGGGGATCGCATCGAGATCCGCGGATTTGGCAGCTTTGCGCTCAACTATCGGCCGCCGCGCGTTGGACGCAACCCCAAGTCGGGGGAGAAGGTCAGCGTGCCGGCGAAATGGGTTCCTCATTTCAAGGCCGGCAAGGAACTGCGCGAGCGGGTCGACCAGTCGATCTGAAGCCGGGCTTGGCCCAATGTGTTAGATTCGGGGCAGTGAGTTTCACTGCCCCTTTTCATTGAACGTCATGACAGCCCTGACCTGGTTCCTGCGCTTCATCATCTTTGCATTCCTGGTGGTCTTCGCCATCCAGAACACGGCACCGGTCACCCTGACCCTGGTGCTCGATCACCAGTGGCAGGCGCCGCTGGTCATCCTCCTGCTTGCCTTTTTCGCCGGCGGCGCCGTGCTCGGCGTGCTCTCGCTGATCGGACCGCTGTTCCGCCAGCGGCGCGAGATCGCACGCCTGAAGAAGGCGCTGGCCAATGCCGGGCAAGCGCCCGCGCCGGTGACGGACATTCTCCCCCCGCAGTCATGAACGAGCTTTTCGAATACTGGCAACTGCTGCTGGTCCCGGTGTTTTTTGCCATGGGCTGGGCGGCCGCGCGCGTGGACATGCGCCAGGTCGTGCACGAATCGCGGGCATTGCCGCGTTCCTATTTCAAGGGCCTGAATTTCCTGCTCAACGAGCAGCCGGACAAGGCGATCGATTCCTTCCTCGAGGTTGCCAAGGTCGACTCGCAGACGGTCGAGCTGCATTTTGCGCTCGGCAACCTGTTCCGCCGGCGCGGCGAGACCGAGCGGGCGATCCGCATGCACCAGAACCTGCTCGATCTGCCCGATGTCGAGGACAAGCATCGGCTGCAGGCGATGGTCGAGCTGGGCCAGGACTTCCTCAAGGCCGGTTTGCTCGATCGCGCCGAGGACATCTTCAACAAGCTCCTCGGTACCGCCCGCGAGGCCGATGCCAAGCGCTCGCTGCTCGAGATCTACCAACTCGGCAAGGAATGGCTGAAAGCGGTCGAGATCGCCCGCGAGATGCCCGATGTCGCCTCGCACAAGGAAATCGCCGAGTTCTACTGCGAACTGGCGGCCGGTGAGATCATGCGTTCGCGCCACGATTCGGCGCGCCAGTATCTCGACGTCGCGATGCAGGAAAACCGCAAGTGCGTACGGGCCGCGATGCTGCTTGGCGACCTGCACCAGCAGGCCGGGCGCAGCGAAGAGGCGATTGCCGCCTGGCAGGCGATCGAGCAGCAGGATCCGGCCTACCTGTCGCTGGTCGCCCAGCGCCTGCTCGATGCCTACCGCAAGCTCGACCGCCGTGGCGAGGGCATCGCGCTGCTGCGCGGCTACCTCGAGCATTACCCGTCGATCGACCTGCTCGAAGTGGTCTATCAGCTGGTCCTCGAGAGCGAAGGCAACGAGGCTGCCTACCGGCTGGTGCGCGGCGAACTGCAGCGCAATCCGACGCTGGTCGGTCTCGAGCGCCTGATGAGCGCGCGCCTGCCGCTGGCCTCGCCGGAAATGCGCGGCGATCTCGAACTCGGCAAGACCATCGTCCAGGGCTACACCCGCCGCCTGTCGCGCTATCGGTGCAATAATTGCGGCTTCAAGGCGCGCCAGTTCTACTGGCGTTGTCCGGCCTGCGGCGGCTGGGAAACCAGCCCGCCGCGACGCAGTGAAGAATTCGATCAATCCCTGTAGGTCCTCGATGCTGGAAAAACTCTCGCAGGTTCGCCTGCTCGTCGTCGGCGACGTCATGCTCGACCGTTACTGGTTTGGCGAGGTCAGCCGGATTTCGCCGGAAGCGCCGGTGCCGGTGGTCAAGGTCGAGCGCATGGAAGAACGCCTCGGCGGCGCCGCCAACGTCGCCCGCAATGCCGCCTCGCTCGGCGCGCGGACGACCCTGCTCTCGGTCGTTGGCGACGACGAGGCTGGGCGCTCGCTCGGCTGCCTGCTGGCCGAGGGTGGAATTTCGGCCGATTTGCAGGTCGACCGTGACATTGCCACGACGGTCAAGCTGCGCGTCATCGGCCGCCAGCAGCAACTGCTGCGCATCGATTTCGAGACGGCGCCGTCGCACGAGGTGCTGCAGGCCAAGCTCGCCGAATTCGAGCGCCGGCTGGCCGACTGCGACATCGTCATCCTCTCCGATTACGGCAAGGGCGGCCTCACCCACATCGCCGAGATGATCCGTCTCGCCCGCGCTGCTGCCAAGCCGGTGCTGGTCGATCCCAAGGGCGACGAGTGGGGCAAGTACGCCGGGGCGACGGTGATCACGCCGAACCGCTCGGAATTGCGCGACGTCGTCGGTCGCTGGTCGTCGGACGCCGACCTGTTCGCCAAGGCCGACAAGCTGCGCGGCGAACTCGGCCTCGAGGCCCTGCTGGTCACCCGCAGCGAGGAGGGCATGACGCTCTTCGCCGACGGCCAGACCTTCCACCAGGCAGCGCAGGCGCGCGAGGTCTTCGACGTCTCCGGTGCCGGCGATACCGTCATCGCCACGCTCGCCGTGATGCTTGCCGCCGGTGCCGACTGGGCCGAGGCCATCCGCATCGCCAACATCGCCGCCGGCATCGTCGTCGGCAAGCTCGGCACCGCCGTCGTCACCCGCGACGAAATCGCCGGCGCCCTGTAAAGGAGAGAACATGTACACCATCGTCACCGGTGCCGCCGGCTTCATCGGCTCCAATATCGTCAAGGCGCTCAACGAGCGCGGCGTGACCAAGATCATCGCCGTCGACAACCTGAGCAAGGCGGAAAAATTCAAGAACCTGCTCGATTGCGAAATCGCCGACTACATCGACAAGCAGGACTTCATTGCCCGCATCCAGGCCGGCCATTTCGACGGCGACGTCGATGCCATCTTCCACGAGGGCGCCTGTTCCGACACCATGGAAACCGACGGCCGCTACATGATGGAGAACAACTTCCGTTACTCCAGCATCCTGCTCGACTGGTGCCTCGACCAGGACGTCCAGTTCCTCTACGCCTCGTCGGCGGCAACCTACGGCGCGTCCAGCGTGTTCAAGGAAGAGCGCCAGTACGAGGGGCCGCTGAACGTCTACGGCTACTCCAAGTTCCTGTTCGACCAGGTCGTCCGCCAGCGTCTGGCGCAGCAGCCGTCGTCGCAGATCGTCGGCTTCCGCTACTTCAACGTCTACGGCCCGCGCGAGAATCACAAGGGGCGCATGGCCTCGGTCGCCTTCCACAACTTCAACCAGTTCCGTGCCGACGGCAAGGTCAAGCTGTTCGAGGGCTCGCACGGCTACGAGAATGGCGGCCAGATGCGCGATTTCGTCTTCGTCGGCGACGTCGCCAAGGTCAATCTGTTCTTCCTGGATCACCCGGAAAAGTCCGGCATCTTCAACCTCGGCTCGGGCCGGGCGCAGAGCTTCAACGACGTCGCCGTGGCTGCGGTCAACGGCTGCCGCAAGGCGCAGGGTGAAGCGTCGCTGGGTCTGGCGGAACTTCGGGCACAGGGCTTGCTCGAATACGTCGCCTTCCCCGAGGCGCTCAAGGGCAAGTACCAGGCGTTCACGCAGGCCGATCTGACCCGGCTGCGCGAGGCTGGCTACGAGGCGCCGATGGCGACGGTCGAGGAGGGCGTTTCCCAATACATCGACTGGTTGCACGCCCATGTATAAAACCCTGCAGGATTTTGTCGGAAACACGCCGCTGGTTCGCCTGCAGCGCATTCCCGGCGTCGATAACGAACGCCGTGGCAACGTCATCCTGGCCAAGCTCGAAGGCAACAATCCGGCCGGTTCGGTCAAGGACCGCCCGGCGCTGTCGATGATCCAGCGTGCCGAAGCGCGCGGCGACATCAAGCCGGGCGACACGCTGATCGAAGCGACCTCCGGCAACACCGGCATCGCGCTGGCGATGGCCGCAGCGATCAAGGGTTACAAGATGATCCTGGTGATGCCCGAGAACCAGAGCATCGAGCGCCGCCAGAGCATGCGTGCCTACGGCGCCGAACTGGTGCTGACGCCCAAGGACGGCGGCATGGAGCTGTGCCGCGACGTCGCCGAACGCATGCGCGACGAAGGCAAGGGCATCATCCTCGACCAGTTCGCCAACCCGGACAATCCGGTCGCCCACTACGAGGGCACTGGCCCGGAAATCTGGCGTGACACCGGCGGCCGTATCAGCCATTTCGTGTCGAGCATGGGCACCACCGGCACGATCATGGGCACCAGCCGCTACCTCAAGGAAATGAACCCGGCGATCACCATCGTCGGCTGCCAGCCGGACGAAGGCAGCCAGATTCCCGGCATCCGCAAGTGGCCGGAAGCCTACCTGCCGAAGATCTACGCGCCGACCAATGTCGACCGCATCGAATACGTCAGCCAGGCCGATGCCGAGGCGATGACCCGGCGCCTTGCCGTCGAGGAAGGCATCTTTGCCGGCATTTCGTCCGGCGGCGCGCTCGCCGTGGCGCTGCGCATCGCCGCCCAGGTCGAGAATGCGACCATCGTCTCGATCGTCTGCGACCGCGGCGACCGCTACCTGTCGACCGGCGTCTTCCCCGCATGAAGCCGGTCCTCGTCTTCGACATCGAGACCATTCCCGACGTTGCCGGTCTGCGCCGGATCAACGATCTGCCGGGCGAGCTGTCCGATGCCGAGGTCGCCGAACTCGCCTTCCAGCAGCGCCGGGCGAAGAACGGCAGCGACTTCCTGCCGCTGCACCTGCAGCGCATCGTCGCCATCTCCTGCGTGCTGCGTACGCTCGAAGGCTTCAAGGTGTGGTCGCTGGCCGAGCCGGATCTCGACGAAGGCGCGATCATCCAGCGCTTCTTCGACGGCATCGAGAAATTCACGCCGCAGATCGTCTCCTGGAACGGCGGTGGCTTCGATCTGCCGGTGCTGCACTACCGCGGCATGCTGCACGGCGTTTCGGCGCCGCGCTACTGGGACATGGGCGACGGCGACTACGCCGACTCGCGCGACTTCAAGTGGAACAACTACATCAGCCGCTACCACACCCGTCACCTCGACCTGATGGATCTGCTGGCGATGTACAACGGCCGCGCCAACGCGCCGCTCGACGAACTGGCCAAGCTGTTCGGCTTTCCCGGCAAGCTCGGCATGGACGGCAGCAAGGTCTGGGACGCCTGGCAGGCCGGTCAGGCCGCCGACATCCGCGATTACTGCGAAACCGACGTGGTCAATACCTATCTGGTCTACAACCGCTTCCGGCGCATGCGCGGCGAATTGAGCGCCGCCGAGGAGCTGGCCGAGCAGGCTTTCGTCAAGGCCCAGCTGGCCCGGATCGACGCCCAGCACTGGCGCGAGTTTCTTGCTGCCTGGCCAGAATGATGCCGGGCGACTGACGTTATAATTACGGTTTCACAAACCAGACGCAGAGAGCTCACGATGTCCCTGAACAACGTTTCTTCCGGCAAGTCCCTGCCCGACGACTTCAACGTCATCATCGAAATCACCGCCAATTCCGATCCGGTCAAGTACGAAGTGGACAAGGAATCCGGCGCCGTCTTCGTCGACCGTTTCCTCGGTACGTCGATGCACTATCCCTGCAACTACGGCTACATCAACAACACCATCGCCGGCGACGGCGACCCGGTCGACGTGCTGGTCGTCACCCCGTTCCCGCTGCCGCCGGGCGTCGTCATCCGCTGCCGTCCGCTCGGCATGCTGGCCATGGAAGACGAAGGCGGCCAGGACGCCAAGCTGCTGGCCGTGCCGGTTTCCAAGCTGACCCCGCTGTACAACGACGTCAAGACCTACGAAGACATCCCCGAGCTGCTGCGCAAGCAGATCTCGCATTTCTTCGAGCACTACAAGGACCTCGAGCCGGGCAAGTGGGTCAAGGTGGTCGGCTGGCAAGGCATCGAAGCCGCCCAGAAGGAAGTCATGGACGGCGTCGCCCGTTACCAGGCCGAAGCCAAGTAAGTCATGTTGCGTGTCGCCGTTGCCCAGTTCAACGCCGTCGTCGGTGACCTGACCGGCAACGTCGACCGCATCGTCGCCTGCGCAGCCGCGGCGAAAGCCCGCGGTGCGCAGGTGCTGCTGACGCCGGAGCTGGCGCTCAGCGGCTATCCGCCGGAAGACCTGCTGCTGCGCCCGGATTTCTACCGGGCCTGCCAGCGGGCGCTCGACGATCTGGCCGCCCGTGTCGACGGGATTGCCTTGGTGGTCGGCCATCCGGAAGAATTCAACGGCGTCTGCCACAACGCCGCCTCGGTCATCGAAAATGGCCGGAAAACCGCGGTTTACCGCAAGATTCGCCTGCCCAACTACGACGTCTTCGACGAGAAGCGCTATTTCGAGCCGGGCCACGAAGCCTGTGTCGTCACGCTCGGCGGCGTCAATGTCGGCATCAACATCTGCGCCGACATCTGGGAAGCGGGCGCCTATGAACTGGCCTGCGCCGCCGGCGCCGAGCTGGTCCTGGTGCTCAATGCCTCGCCCTGCCATCTGGAAAAACACCACGAGCGCGCCCGCGTGCTCGGCGAGCGGGTCGAGGCCACCGGCGTGCCCGCCATCTATTGCAACCTGGTCGGCGGCCAGGACGAACTGGTCTTCGACGGCGCCTCCTTCGCCATCGACGAGCGCGAGCAGATCTGCATGCGCCTGCCGCAGTTCGAGGAAGCGCTCGGCATCGTCGATTTCGATCGCGGCCGGCTGCAGTCCGACGAACATGCCGAACCGCTGTCGCTCGAGGCCGAAGCCTATGCCGCGCTGGTCCTCGGTGTGCGCGACTACATCGGCAAGACCGGCTTCAAGGGCGCGATCATCGGCCTCTCCGGCGGCATCGATTCGGCGCTGACGCTGTGCGTCGCCGTCGATGCGCTTGGCGCCGACAAGGTGCACGCGGTGATGATGCCGTCGCCCTACACCGCGCAGATGAGCCTCGACGATTCGCGCGAGATGATCCGCCAGTTGGGCTGCAGCTACGACGAGATCGCCATCGCCCCGGCCATGGCCACTTACGAGGCCATGCTGGCGCCGCTGTTCGCCGGCCTGCCCAGCGACACCACCGAAGAGAACATCCAGGCGCGCATCCGCGGCAACATCCTGATGGCGCTCTCGAACAAGACCGGCAAGCTGGTCCTGACCACCGGCAACAAGTCCGAGATGGCAGTCGGCTACTGCACGCTGTACGGCGACATGGCCGGCGGCTTCGCGGTGATCAAGGACGTCTACAAGACCCTGGTCTATCGCCTGGCACGCTACCGCAACACCTTGTGCAGCGGTGCGCCGGTGATTCCCGAGAACATCATCGTCCGCCCGCCGTCGGCCGAGCTGAAGCCGGACCAGAAGGACCAGGATTCGCTGCCCGAGTACGAGGTGCTCGACGCCATCGTCCGCGCCTACATGGAAGAAGACCGCAGCCCGCGCGAGATCATCGCCGCTGGCCTGCCCGAAGCCGACGTCCGGCGCGTCGTCCGCCTGCTGCGCATCGCCGAATACAAGCGCCGCCAGGCGCCGGTCGGCATCCGCATCACGCCGCGCGGCTTCGGCAAGGACTGGCGTTACCCGATCACCAATCGCTACGCCGACGAATTTTGAAGATCAAACAGAGAGAAGAGGGGTATCCAGCATGAAGAAGATCGAAGCCATCATCAAGCCGTTCAAGCTCGACGAAGTCCGCGAAGCGCTGTCGGAAGTCGGCATCACCGGTCTGACGGTCACCGAGGTCAAGGGTTTCGGCCGCCAGAAGGGGCACACCGAACTCTATCGCGGCGCCGAGTACGTCGTCGATTTCCTGCCCAAGATCAAGATCGAGATCGTCGTCGCTTCCGACCAGGTCGAGCCGGCCATCGACGCCATCGTCAAGGCGGCGCGCACCGGCAAGATCGGCGACGGCAAGATCTTCGTCACCTCGGTCGAACAGGTGGTGCGCATCCGTACCGGCGAGACCAACGAAGCAGCGATCTGATTTTTGCCCGGATCTGACGGTCGACCGTCAGATTTCAGCAAAAACCGACGGGGCGGCTCAGGCTGCCCCGTTGTTGTTTCTGGGGGCGCGCAGCAGCACCAGTAGGGCGCCTTCGCCGCCGTCCTGCGGTTTCGCCTGGCAGTAGGCGAGTACCTCGCTGCGCTGGGCCAGCCAGCCGCGCACCAGCTGGCGCAGGATCGAGAGCTTGTCCGGTGAGCCGTGGCCCTTGCCGTGCACGATGCGCAGGCAGCGCTTGCCCTGATGCAGGCAGGTGTGCAGGAAACCGGCGACGAGCTGGCGCGCCTGTTCGCGGTTGAGCCCGTGCAGGTCGACTTCGTCCTGGATCACCCAGCGGCCGCGGCGCAGGTCGCGCAGCACCGTCTGGGCCAGACCGGGGCGCAGGTAGGCGGCTTCGTCGCCGCCTTCGAGGCGGTCCTGCAGCGCGATCGGCGCATGCAGGCTTTCGTGCAGCACGGCCTGGCGGTCGGCCAGCGACTGCTGGGCTGCCGGTTGCGGCCGGGGCCGCTCGAGTTCGGCGAGGTTCCGGTCGGGGATGGGGGCGACGCCGGCCATCGCGAGCACGAAGGCGGCCTGTTCCGGGTCGTCGGGCAGACGCCGCGGCCGGCTGTCATCACGCCAGCTGGCCGGCAGGGCATCGTCGTCGGCGCGCCGCCGCGGTGCCTCGGCGGCGGTTGGCGTCGGCCTGGGCGCGATCCGCCGTGACGGCGGCCGCGCCAGGATGACCCGGTCGGATTCGGGCAGCGGCCGGGCGCCGGCGGCGGCGCGGCGGAACAGCGCAAGGTCGTCGTCGGCCGCCGCCGGGCTTGCCGGCGGTTGCGCGGCCGGCGGGCTGGCCGCTGGTTGCGCCCGGCGTTCTCGCCAGACGGCCCGCAGCCCGTCCTTCAGGGCCTTGGTTTCAGGCTTGGTGGCCAAGGTTGTCGAGGTAGCGCTCGGCGTCGAGTGCCGCCATGCAGCCGCTCGCCGCCGAGGTGCAGGCCTGCTTGTAGATCTGGTCCTGCACGTCGCCGGCGGCGAAGACCCCGGGGATGCTGGTCTGCGTCGCGTTGCCGTTGCGCCCGGCCTGGGTCACCAGGTAGCCGTGGTCCATCTCCAGCTGGCCGGCGAAGATGTCGGTGTTCGGCTTGTGGCCGATGGCGATGAAGACGCCATGCACATCGATGTTCTGCGTGCTGCCATCCTTGGTGCTCTTGACGCGCAGGCCGGTGACGCCGGAGTCGTCGCCGAGCACCTCGTCGAGTGTGCTGTTCCACAGGATCGTGACCTTGCCTTCCTTTTCCTTCTGGAACAGCTTGTCCTGCATGATCTTCTCGGCCTTGAACTTCTCGCGGCGATGGATCACGGTGACGTGGCTGGCGATGTTGGCCAGGTAGAGCGCTTCCTCGACCGCGGTGTTGCCGCCGCCGACGACGGCGACCGGCTTGTTGCGGTAGAAGAAACCGTCGCAGGTGGCGCAGGCGGACACGCCCTTGCCCTGGAAGGCCTGCTCGGATTCGAGGCCGAGGTACATGGCGGAAGCGCCGGTGGCGATGATCAGCGCATCGCAGGTGTAGGTACCGGCGTCGCCGATCAGTGTGAACGGCTTCTCGGTCAGCTTGGTCGTGTGGATGTGGTCGAAGATGATCTCGGTATCGAAGCGGGTGGCGTGCTTCTCGAAGCGCTGCATCAGCTCCGGCCCCTGGACGCCGTCGGCGTCGGCCGGCCAGTTGTCGACTTCGGTGGTGGTCATCAGCTGGCCGCCCTGGGCCATGCCGGTGATCAGTACCGGCTTGAGGTTGGCGCGCGCCGCGTAAACGGCGGCGGTATAGCCGGCCGGGCCGGAGCCGAGAATGATCAGCGGGGTGTGGCGGGTGGTTTTGGACATGTTCTTCTGCCTGTGAGTTGGACCGAAAAATTATAGCCGGCTAATGGAGAATCGTTTTGTGGAGGATCGTAACCGATCTATCAAACCGGTTTATAATTCCATGCTAACTGTATGACGCATAATGATTTAGCCCGTTTTCGACTTGCTCGGAAGCGGTCGAGGAAAAGCCGATGGCCAAGAGAAACGACCCCAGTCCGATGCCCGACAAGATCGGCAGCCTGCTGCAGGAGTCCCGCTGGCTCGGGGTAGGCGCGCTGGCGGTGTTCCTGGTGATGGCCCTGTGGGGTTTCCAGCGCAGCGATCCGGGCTGGTCGCATGCCGCCGGTGCGGCCGGCCTACAGAACCCGGCCGGCCGCGCCGGCGCCTGGGTCGCCGACCTGATGCTCTACGTCTTCGGGATTTCCGCCTGGTGGTGGGTGGTGCTGCTCGGCATGCTCGTCTGGTGGGGCTTCCGCCGCCTGCACGCCAGTGGCGGCGCGGCACATCCGGTCTATCTGGCAGCCCCAGGCTTCATCATCCTGCTGCTCGCCAGTTGCGCGCTCGAGGCGCTGCGCTTCCACTCGCTCGCGGCACAGTTGCCGCTGGCGCCGGGTGGCATGCTCGGCCTCGAACTCAGCCGCTGGCTGGCCGGCCTGCTCGGTTTCACCGGCGCCACGCTGTTCCTGCTCGGGCTGATGGCGGCCGCGTGGAGCGCGTTTTCCGGGATGTCGTGGATCTGGGCCTTCGAGAAGCTCGGCCTGATCCTCGAGGCGCTGACCCTGCTCGTCTACGGCCGCATCGACGCCTGGCGCGACCGCAAGATCGGGCGCGAGGTCGCGCAGCAGCGCGAAGTCGTCGTCGAGGAAGAGAAGCGTCGGGTCGAACTGCACGAACCGATCGTCATCGAGCCGCCGGCACCGGTCGAAGTGCCGGTCTCGAAGAAGGCCGAGAAGCGCGTCGAGCGTGAAAAGCAGGCGATGCTCTTCCCCGAGGCGATCGTCGGCGGCACGCTGCCGCCGCTGCACCTGCTCGATCCGGCGCCGCCGGCGACCGAGACGGTCAGCCCGGAAACCCTCGAATACACGTCGCGCCTGATCGAGCGCAAGCTCGCCGACTTCGGCGTCCAGGTCAAGGTGCTTGCCGCGATGCCCGGCCCGGTGATCACCCGCTACGAAATCGAGCCGGCGGTCGGCGTCAAGGGCGCCCAGATCGTCAATCTGGCGCGCGACCTGGCGCGGGCGCTGGCCATGGTCTCGATCCGCGTCGTCGAGACGGTCCCCGGCAAGTCGTGCATGGCGCTCGAATTGCCGAATCCGAAGCGGCAGACCGTCAAGCTGTCCGAGATCATCTCGAGCAAGCCGTACAACGACATGAGCAGCCCGCTCACCGTCTGCCTCGGCAAGGACATCGGCGGCCAGCCGGTGGTTGCCGACCTGGCCAAGACGCCGCACCTGCTGGTCGCCGGCACCACCGGTTCGGGCAAGTCGGTCGGGGTCAACGCGATGATCCTGTCGATGCTCTACAAATCCGAGCCGGAAAATGTCCGCCTGATCATGGTCGACCCCAAGATGCTCGAACTCTCGATCTACGAGGGTATCCCGCACCTGCTGGCGCCGGTCGTCACCGACATGAAGCAGGCGGCCAACGCGCTGCACTGGTGCGTCACCGAGATGGAGAAGCGCTACAAGCTGATGTCGGCCATGGGCGTGCGCAACATCGCCGGCCTCAACGGCAAGATCAAGGACGCCGAGAAGCGCGGCGAGCACATCCCGAACCCGCTCAGCCTGACGCCGGAAGCGCCCGAGCCGCTGAAGACGATGCCCTTCATAGTCGTCATCATCGACGAGCTGGCCGATCTGATGATGGTCGTCGGCAAGAAGGTCGAGGAGCAGATCGCCCGTCTGGCGCAGAAGGCCCGTGCCGCCGGCATCCACCTGGTGCTGGCGACGCAGCGGCCGTCGGTGGACGTGATCACCGGTCTGATCAAGGCCAACATCCCGACCCGCCTGTCCTTCCAGGTCTCGAGCAAGATCGACTCGCGCACCATCCTCGACCAGATGGGCGCCGAAGCCCTGCTCGGCATGGGCGACATGCTTTACCTGGCGCCGGGCACCGGCTATCCGACCCGCGTGCATGGCGCCTTCGTTTCCGACGACGAGGTGCACCGCGTCGTCGAGCACCTCAAGGCCACCGGCGCGCCGGAGTACGTCGAGGACATCCTCAACGGCGCCGCCGGCGATGACGAGGGTGGCGGCGAGGCCGGCGAGGGCGGTGGCGGCGATGCCGAGAGCGACCCGCTCTACGACCAGGCCGTCGATATCGTGCTCAAGAACCAGCGCGCCTCGATCTCGCTCGTCCAGCGCCACCTGCGCATCGGCTACAACCGGTCGGCGCGGCTGATCGAAGCCATGGAAAATGCCGGCCTGGTGTCGGCGATGGATGGCCGCGGCGGCCGCGAAGTGCTGATGAAGAAGCCGGCCGAATGAGCCGGCACACCGAACAATCGCTTACATACTGACACAGCGCCGGCGGCAGCGCCGGCGTAAGCTGCGCCCATGAAAATTGCCCGAAAAATCCTGTCGACCGTCATGTTCGCTGCCCTGCCGCTGTTCGCCCACGCCGGCGCCATCGACCAGTTGCGCGGTTTCCTCAACGACACCCGCAGCTACAAGGCCGACTTCGAACAGGCGGTGATCGGCCGCAATGGCCGCAAGCCGCAGGAATCCTCGGGAACGCTGGCGATCCAGCGGCCGGGCAAGCTGCGCTGGGAAGTGGTCAAGCCCTACCCGCAACTGGTCGTCGGCGACGGCGAGAAGATCTGGATCCACGATCCCGAACTGCAGCAGGTCACCGTGCGCAAGGCCGGCCAGGCGCTCGGCGGTTCGCCGGCGGCGCTGCTTGCCGGCAGCAACGAGCTGGAAAGGAACTTCACGCTGCGCGAAGCCGGCGAGGCCGACGGCCTGGCCTGGGTCGAGGCAGTTCCCAAGGTCGCCGACAGCGGCTTCGAGAAAGTCCGCATCGGCATGGCCGGGCGCGAGATGAAGGCGATGGAACTGCACGACAACTTCGGCCAGACCACGCACATCCGCCTGCTGCGCGGCGAACGCAACCCGGCGCTGGCGGCCGGACTGTTCCGCTTCAAGCCGCCGGCCGGCAGCGACGTCATCGGCGAGTAGGGGCGTCTGGCGGTCCCGGTATTCGTCCGGGATTGAGCTTCCGGCAAGGATTGGGCAGGATAGCGGCTTTTTGTCCGCCAGCTTGCCGTCATGCGCCACTTTTCGCCTTCGCTCGCCCTTGTCCTCGCCGCACTGGGAGTACCAGCTGCTGCCGAGGATGCCGTTTCGGCGACGACGGTCGTCGAACTGCCGCTGCTCAATGTCGTCAGTGCCCGGCGGCGGGAAGAAGCCGTGCAGGAGGTTCCGGCGCCGCTGTCGCTGGTCGACGGTCGACTGCTCGAGCGCCAGGGTATTTATCAGGTGCAGGATTTGCCACGCCTGCTGCCCGGTCTCAATGCCAATTTCTTTCATGCCCGCGAATCCAGCCTCGCCATTCGCGGCATTGGCAACAACACTGCCAACGACGGCCTGCAGGGAAGCGTCGGTCTGTATCTCGACAACGTCTATCTCGGACGCCCCGGCCAGCTGGCCGTGGACCTGCTCGACCTCGAGCGCGTCGAGTTGCTGCGTGGCCCCCAGGGGACCTTGTTCGGCAAGAACACCAGTGCCGGGGTGCTCAGCGTAAATACCCGCGAACCGATTTTTGCCAATGCCCAGCAGTTTGACCTGTCGACGGGGAGCCGCAATTACCGCCAGTTCAAGGCCATGATCAACGCGCTGGTCGCCGACGGAAATGCCTTGCGCTTGGCGGCCTATGCGACGCATGACGACGGATGGCTGAAAAACCTGCGCGACGGCGAAATGCTCAACGGCATCGACCGCCAGGGCGTGCGCCTGCAGTGGCTGCTTGCCGGCAGCGAAGGAACGCGCGTGCGCACCATCGTCGAACACCATCGTGATGATTCGTCGACCGGCACATTGCTGCCCTATGCTTACGGGCCGCTCAACTGGGGGGCGGCGGCCGGCAATCTGCCGCTGGGAACCCCGGGAAGCAATGCGACGACCTACGGCCAGCTGGCCGCGGCACTCGGGGCCGGCGGTCCGGTGCGGTCCCGGCCGTCTGCCTACGAGGTCAGCCTCGATGGCCGGCAGCGGGCGCGCGCCTGGCAGAGTGCGATGTCGGTGGAAGTGACGCGCAATCTCGGCGAGCACCGCCTGACCAGCATCAGCGCCTGGCGCGACTGGCATTTTTCGCCCGACAACGATACCGACAATACCAGCCTGGCGGCGGTGACCGGCGGCTTCGACGTCGATGAGCGCCAGTTCTCCCAGGAGTTCCGTCTCGCCTCGCCGAAATACGCCAGCCACGACTATCTGCTTGGCGGCTTCTTCCTGCATCAGGACGTCGCCAGCCGGAATGAATTCCTGACCGGACCCAATGCCCTGGCCATCGCGTCGGTGCCGAACAACGCCGTCCTGGCGGGCACAGGGCGGATGCAGATCAACAGCGCCGCGTTGTTCGGGCAGGTGACGCGGCGTTTCGGCGAGCAGTTCGAGTTGCTCGCAGGGCTGCGCTTCAATCATGAACGGCAACGGGCGACGGTCGTGCAGCATGCGGTCTCGCCGGCGTTTCCGGTCTCGCCGCTGTTCATGCATTACGATTCCGGGCCGCTGCGCGCGCTGGAAAATTCGCTTTCCAGCCAGTTGACCGTCAGCTGGCGTCCGCGCGACGCCTGGCTGGTTTACCTGTCGCATGCCCGGGGCGAGAAGTCGGGCGGCTTCAATCTCAACGGCGCGCTTTCCCCGGGATCGGTGCTGGGCAATGCCGCCTTGCGGGTGCGCCCGGAACGCGCCGCTGCGTTCGAACTCGGCCTCAGGCACGCCAGCGACGACGGCCGCTTCAGCGTCTCCGGCAACCTCTTCGAGAGCCGGGTCAGCGACTATCAGGCGATCACCAATACGACCTGGAACGGGACCTACATCAGCTACCTGGGCAATGTCGGCGACCTGACTTCGCGCGGCGTCGAACTCGAGCTTGCCTACCAGCCGGCCGACCGCCTCGATGCCCGGGCCAGCCTTGCCTACACCGACGCCCGCTTCGACAACGGTCGGGCGCCGACGCCGGCCGAGGTCTTCAACGGCAGCGGCGGTACCGCCGATAGCGGTTACGGCAAGGGCACCCGCAGCATCGCCGGCAATCGCGTCAACGGTTCCCCGCGCTGGAGCGCCGCGCTGGCGCTGCACTACCGTTTCCCGTCGGCTTTCGGCGAGCAGTACGTCAACGCCAGCTATGCCTGGCGCTCGATGGCTTATGGCGACATCAACAATTCGATCTATTCCCGCTTGCCCGCCTACGGCCTGGTCAACCTGGCCACCGGCTGGCGTTTCGGCGGGAGCGGGCGGCACTGGGATATCTCGCTGTGGGCCAGGAACCTGCTCGACAAACGCTATTACCTTGCCTTGCTCGGCGGGCAGAATGGCTACTTTGCCTCGGCCGGCCAGCCGCGAACGCTGGGTGTCTCGGTGCAACTGGCGTTGTAGGCATGTGATCCCGGATGTGATGCGGAGCGAGGCTTTGGCAGCTAGATTCGACGGTTTTTTCTTGGTGGAGGCGTGATGCTGGGACCGCGGGTTGGGTTGCTTGAAGATGATCCGCGCGTACGCGCGCGTTTCGAACAGGCGATTGCCTGCATGCCCGGATGGCGCCTGGCATTCTCCGTCGGCAGCATCGCCGAGGCGGCGCAGGTCCTGCGCAACGGGATTCCCGATGTCCTCCTGGTCGACCTCGGCCTGCCCGACGGTTCCGGACTCGACGTCATTCGCTACGCTTCGTCGACGTCGGCCGCCTGCCAGATTCTGGTCATTTCGGTCTTCGGTGACGATGACAAGATTTTCCAGAGCATTGCCGCCGGCGCTGCCGGCTATCTGCTCAAGGGGGTGACCGAGGACGAACTGGTCGCCCACCTGCACGACCTGCACGCCGGCGGTTCGCCGATGTCGCCAAAGATTGCGCGGCGGGTGCTCAGCGAGTTCCGTGGCAGCATGGCCCGGGACAATCCGCCGCTGGCCGCCGTGAGGCGCGATCCCCTCGATCCTGATTTGACCGGCAAGGAGCAGGAAATCCTTGGCGCCCTGGCCCTCGGCCATTCCTACGGGGAGGTGGCGCAGATGCTCGGGATCAGCCTGAATACCGTTCGTCACCACGTCAAGAGCATCTATGGCAAGCTGTTTGTCCATTCGCGCTACGAGGCGGTGCGGGTTGCCAGTCAGCGCGGCTTGATCGACCGGGTGGGCAGTGGCTGATCCTCGGGCGCTGCTTCGCTGGCTGCTCGGCGGCTGCCTGCTGACGCTGGCCCTGCTGGTGCAGGCGGGCGAGGTCTGGCATGCGCAGATCGCACCGGGGCGGGTGATGCCGGCCCAGGTATCGGCCGCCACCTGGGCGCCGGTGCCCCTGGACGACAGCTGGCGCCGCCAGAAACCCTGCCGGAGCGGCGACTGGACCTATGCGAGCGAGCTGTGGCTGGACGGGCCGCCAGGGCAGCCCTACGGCATCTTCATCCACCGTGCCGGCAATCGTCTGCATCTCTGGCTCAATGGCACGCGCGTTGCCGCTTTCGGTGATCTCGACAATCCCCGTGCCGATTATTCGAACGCACCGCTCTACGCGCAGCTTCCCGTTTATCTGCTGCGTCCCGGCAGCAATCAGATACTGATCCAGGTGGCGGGAGACTGCCGGCGCTACGCCGGGCTGTCGCATTTCGAGATCGACAGTCACGAGGTGCTCGAGGAGCGCTGGCGGCAAAGCAGCCGGATGTTCGCCTGGCAGAGCGCCGCGATCATCAGCATCTGCTGCACCTTGAGCCTGGTCAGCTTCGGTGTCGGCATCTGGCGGCGTGACCGCTTGGCCATGCTGCTCGCGGTCGCCTCTGCGTTCTGGGCCTTGCGTGCCGGTTTGTGGGCGATGAACGAGTTGCCGGTCAGCTACGAGTTGTGGTTTTTCCTGATCGACTTCTGCTACGGCATCTGGATGGTGCTGATTGCCCTGCTGGCAACCGGCATTACCGGTGTTGACGGCCCCTTCCTGCGGCGCCTCCAGTGGTGCTGCCTGGCTTTTTTCTGTGCCACGTCGATCGCCAGCGCGCTCGGCGCGCCGATCTATCTCAAGGCGCTCGGCATCGATGTGACCGTACTTGGCGGCTTTGCCGGGATTTCGCGTGTGTGGTACGAGGCTTTCCGGCGCCCCAACGGTGCCAACGTGGCGATCAGCATCGCCGGGGTCTTCATGCTCATCCTCGGTCTGATCGATCACTGGAACGTCTGGTTCTCGGATGCGCGCGACGCCTACCAGCGCTTTTACTACACGCCCTCGATCGTGCTTTTCTTCATTCTTTCGATCGGCGTCGTCCTCGCCCGTCGCTTCGATCATGCCCTGAAAAGCGAAGCCCGCTACCGCGAATCGCTGGAGCAGGAAGTCAAGCGCCAGCGGGCCGAGCTGGAGCGCAGTTACCGCGAAGCGCAAGCGCAGATCCGCCAGGAAGCCGTCGATCAGGAGCGCCAGCGCATCGTCCGGGAAATGCACGACGGACTGGGGTCGCAACTGGTTGGCATTCTTTCCTCGGTGCGTCATGCCGATGCACCGACCCCCGAGGTCGAACGGGAAATTCAGGAAGCACTCGATCAGCTGCGCTATACCATGGATACCTTGAGCGGCGATTTTGAAGACCTGTCGACGGTACTGGCGCAGTTCCGTTTTCGCAGCGAGGCACGTCTAAAGCGTGCCGGGATCGTCCTGAACTGGACGGTTCGTCCGCTGCCGCCGGGGGAATGGGAGGCACCGGCGCTGCTTCACTTCGAACGCATCCTGCGGGAAGCCCTGGCCAACATCCTCAAGCATGCCGGCGCCAGCGAAATCAGCGTCGATGCCGGATGCGACGGCGACGCCTGTCACATCGCGATCCGCGACAACGGGCGCGGCTGCGATCCGGCCACCCTGGCCCCGGGGCGTGGCCTGCGCCACATGCGCGAACGGGCCCGCGAACTTGGCATCGCGTTGACCTTCACCTCGGCGCCTGGTGACGGGGCAACGATCACCCTGAGCTGGCGCCAGACGGTCAAGGCATAGTTTTTTGCATGCTGATCACATCGATATGTGATGTGGCGGGGTGCGCATTGCGAAATACTTCGGGCGAAATTTTTGCCCGGCGTGATGCGCCGAAACCCAGTTCACATCAGGAGATAACGCATGCAACACAACAAGCGCCACCCGCTATTCCGGCCGACTGCCATCGCCCTGGCTGTCGCCGGCGTGCTGGCAGCTCCGGTCGCCATGGCCGCAAGTTTCAACACCGGGGCAGTCACGCAGGGCGTCGTCGCTAGCGGTAGCAACAGCGAATTGTCCGCAGTTGTCGACATGCCAGTCGGCTCGGCCGTCCTTACGCCAAGAATCCGCCTCAGCGCTGATGGCACTACCGTTGCCGGGGTCTATGACACACAGTCTGGCGGCGCTGTCGATGTATTTGTTGCCACTAGCAGCGGTTCGCAAAAAAATTCGACGAATCTTTCTTCCGTCGCATTTCTTGGGGCCACAGATGATGGCAAGAACGTTCTGGTGAGTGGCGTCAGCGGCGGTGTCCGGCGCTTGGTCGTCTATAGCCAGAATTCTGCAACTACGAATCTTGGCGTCACTCAGTTGACCGCGCCGAGTTCGCTGAACGGCAAGACAGATTGGGAAATCCTGGACGGGGCGATCTCCAGCGACGGCATCATGGTTCTCGCCAATCTCCGGAGTTCGGCTGGCGCCGACGAGCAGGGGATCGTGTTTAACGGTACTGGCATGTTGACGAGTGCTTCGCCGCAGATCGTACTGCGTGATGACTTCGGTAACGTCGCTAACGGCAACACCGTGAACACCCGGGGCAAGGCCTTTGCCACGACATCCAGCGGCTATCGTCTGGCCGGTGAACTGGAAAACAGGATGGCCGACACCATAACGGCAGCTGTCTGGGACTTCGGCAACACGGCCGGTGGGGTCAATGCCGAGGTAATCGATGCCACTTCGATGTTCTCCACGCTTGGAATTGTCTCTTTGAGGAAAACCCGTGCTGATGCCATTTCGGCCGATGGCGAGGTGGTGGCCGGTCAGATCTATGGCAATGACAATGGTGGCAACCAGATCGACAGCGTCTACGCATGGCGCCATCCGGGTGCCGGAGGTAGCACGACGCAGTTGCTGCAGCCGGGTTCAACCATCAGTAACAGCACCAATTACTACCGTGTCGCAGGTGTTTCCAGTACTGGTAACGTGATTGCGGTGAATGGCGAAAACGGCACGGCGACCAACCAGAGTATCCGCGAAGCCTTTGTCTGGACTTATGACAACGGCACCGGTCTTTACTCGGGACAGAGTATCGGCGAACTCGATGCGACGCTGCCCAACGCCGATCGCAAGACGGTGATCAAGGCCGTTTCGGGAGATGGCACCACCGTTGTCGGGAACGGCATGCGGACAGCTTCCGGTGGCGGCATTGAAGCGGCAGCCTTCCGCTGGACGGCCAGCAGCGGCATCAAGGCGATCAGCCAGTGGCTGACCGATGCCGGTGTCAATGTCGGCAACCAGCAAATGGTGACCGCTGAAGACGTCAGTGACGATGGTAGTGTCGTTGTTGGCTATGCCAGCAATGGCGATACCGGCAACGACTACTACTACGTGGCGCGAGTCGGCGGCAGCGGCTGGTCGTCCGGCGTCATCAATGTCGGCCAGTTCAACGGTACCCTGGCGCAGGGCGGCGAGCGTCTGGTGGCGCTCAACGATCGCCTGGTCAACATGGGGCTCAATGGCGCCCATCACCGGGTGTTGATGGATAACGGCATCGCCGCCGGTCAGCGTTGTGCCTGGGCCGTGGCCGATGTCGGTGGTGGTCGCGACAGCTCGCAGTATCTTGCCGAATCCGGTCTTTGCGGCGATTTCGGCAACTGGCGCCTGGGCCTCGGCATCGGTGCCGCCAAGGGGCGTTATGACCTGAGCCAGGGCGGGCGTGCCCAGCTCGACGGCTATTTCGTCACCGCTGAAGCCAATTATGGCTGGGCCGAGCGCTCGCGCATCCTGAGTGCCACCCTGTTCTACGGGAACTGGGATGCGTCGATCAAGCGCGGCTACCTGAACGGGGCGGCAAGCGACCACTCGCGTGGCGGCGATGGTGTCCAGAGCGCTGCGCTGCGCATGCGCTTCGACTGGAAGGATGTCGCCCGCTACCAGCAAATGGCCTTCTCGCCCTTCGTTTCCTACACCTACAGCCATAGCCGGATCGATGGCTACACCGAGCGCGGTGGTGCCTTCCCGGTGCGTTACGACGACCGCACGATCTCGGTCAACGAAGGGCGCGTCGGCATGATCGGCAAGGTGGCCCTGGGCGAACGCAGCGACCTGCGCCTGACCGCGGAGGCCGTCAGCCAGTTCGGGCGTAGCGACGACAAGGTGCGTGGCCAGATCGTCGGCCTCAACAGCTTCAACTTCGATTCCGGCAACCGTGCCAAGAGTTGGGGTCGTGTCGGCGTCGAGCTCGATCACCGCCTGAGCAGCAGCACCTTGCTGTCGGCCAGCCTGACGGCCTCCGGCAGCGGTGCCGATTCGGCCTTCGGCGGCAGCGTCGGCGTCAAGATGGCTTTCTGATCGCCTCTGCTTTTCCCCCGGCCCTCCGGTCGCTTCGGCGTCGGGGGGCCATTTTCATTGGTGGCCGGCTTTCGGCCTAGACGCTGATCCTGCCCTTGAGATAGCTGACGCAGGCGCCCGATACGAAAACGCTGTCCTCGCCCAGCCGGCAATGGAGCACGCCGGAACGCCGCGACGCCTGGCAGGCAAGCAGTTCCCGCTTGCCCAGGATTGCTCCCCAGTAGGGCGCAAGGCCGGCGTGAATCGAACCGGTCACCGGATCCTCGACGCCGCCGTTGGCCGGCCAGAAATAGCGCGACACGAAGTCGAAGCCATCGCCGCGCGCGGTGACCACCACGTCGAGCGGCCCCAGCGATTTGAGCCGCTCGAGGTCCGGCTCGACCAGGCGGACTGCCGCCTCGTCGGCCAGCACCGCAAAATACGCCTGCTGGTTTTTCAGGTAGGCGACCGGGGCGATCGACAGCCCCCGGCGCAAGGCCTCGGGCACCTCGGTCAGCGGCTGCGGCGCCCGGTTCGGGAAAGCCATCTCGATCAGGCCGTTGCCGGTCTTCCTGACCGGCAACCTGCCGACCGCCCTGGCTTCGAAAACGATTTCGCTCAGCGCCGGGTCGGCGGCGAAGATGACAAAGGCGCTGGCCAGCGTTGCGTGGCCGCAGAAATCGATCTCCTTGAGCGGCGAAAACCAGCGGATTTCATGGATGCCAGCCGCGTTGCGGACCACGAAAGCGGTTTCCGAGAGGTTGTTCTCGCTGGCGATGCTCTGCATCAGCTCGGGCGCAAGCCAGGCGTCAAGCACGACCACCGCCGCCTGGTTGCCGGAGAACTGGCGGGTGGTGAAGGCATCGACGATCTGGATGTTCAATTCGGGCATGGTTTTTTCGTCTCCTGGCGAAGGCGTCCGCGCTGCGCGCCGGAAAATCGGCAAATATCACGGTCGACCGTCAGAATGGCATAAAAACCCGCCTGGAGGGCTTGCCTGTGATGCAGGCAAGCGCGGTCATTTGCCGCCAGTCCGTTTGCTAGCCGTGTTGGGTGGGAGATATACGTACTGCTCGTGTTCATTTCCCTTGCGCTTCCTGTCGGCCCCGTCGCAACTGCCGCATTCGCAACAATTTGCGAAATCGAAAATCGACGAACAGGACTTGCTGGCCGGCGTATTGCAATTGAAATCGCCCGGCAGGTCGCACCCCAGGTCACAGTCGCCACGTTGTCTGCGATGCGGCCGTCCATGCACTGGCGAAAAGCGGCGATGGGCTACGCCACAAAGGTAAGTGCGACGACGCAGCACCGCCAGACCTGCGATAACGCCGTAGCGGCGAACGGCACGAAACCCCAGCGCCGAACAGCTTTCGCGGCCGGTGTGAATGCGATAGGCGCAGCAGAAGCCTTTATACGGCGATACGTAGCGTTGGTAGGCCGATATTGCTCCGAGGACAAATCTGCGCATTCGGGTTTGGCGACCTAATGCTGCAAAGCAACGGAGACAGAAAACATAGCGTAGCGGCACTTTGGGCGTCCTTGTGCACTTGTGTCGTTAGCCATTATTTGATGCTACTGCTTTAATTTTTTTTGAGAGATACCAATAGTAGGCGGCTACTATTGCTGATATAAGGGCAACCCGCATCGGATTGTTTTTCAAATTCTCTTCGGTAAGAGATTCTGGATAAAAAATAAAAAATTCCAGAATTCCAGCAACGATAAGTACAGGAAACATCACGGCCAGCAGGCGAATCGCTACAGGGAGGCCAATACATATCACTCTAACAAGGAAGTCCTTGTTGTCGCCACGTGAATTTATCTTGTAACAGTAGTGGACGCCAATTATTGATATGCAGAGCGTTATGACCGATAGTATGGTGTCGTAATGATTATAAGATCGTCCAATATGCAAGGCTGGTTCTGATGCAAAAACCATGGCAATGGAAAAAAACAGCATGTACTTGAACTCTTCCTTTTGGCTGACGTTTCCTGACTTGAAATCTTCAACGAGAGAATCAACTTTCCATAAGTACATTGATTTTTCCTTTTATGGTTAACATTTGAGGTAAAAGGCGGCCCATTTGCGGGACGTTCAGCGATCGGAGGGGGCGAGGTTGATGGTTAGATATTTCTCTTTGCCGATCAAAGTACGCGACGAGTTCGTCGTTTGCGTCGGTTAGCCATTTGGCTAGAGCTTCAAAGTGGCCTGAATTTCAAAACGTTTCAGCAGGTCTTGAATGCGAGGATCAGTACAGCCATTTGTGCGAATGGCCTCGTCGATTGCCTTTTCTACGGCGCTGGAACGTTGTTTCAAACCATCAATGATCTGTTGCTCCGATTGGTTTGAATTTCGTTTTTTCAATTCTTCAACAGCGCGGAAAGAAACCACCTTGAAGTTTGCGAGGAAATTTGAAAGGGTTTTTTGATCGGGCTTCGAGCATCGGCTGGTTGCGTAACTCGCTTGAACAAACTGCCCCATGATTTGCACGATGTCGAGTTGTTGAGCAACTGCGAAGGGCGAAATTGTCAGTACGATTACAGTAAGAGCCGTTGTAAGTAAGCGTTTCATGTGTGTTCCCTGGATTGAATGGCTAACGAAGCTTTAGAAAAAGTATCCTCATGCCCGCATCGTGCCGTGAACCATATGGAATAACAAGGCTCCGGGCTGCACTTGAGTTCAGCAGGCGGCAATGGCACGCTACGAAGCAATCGACGCCAGCCCGAGCTTCCTGGCGGTGGATCTGGCCCAAGACCAGCGAAGCACTGCCAGCGTTGATGTGAAGCGGGTTGGACCCGCGCGGGGAGAGCCTGATCACCTCCAGGAGATGAAGTCACTCTCGGCTAACGAATGAGTCCCCCGCGCGCGTCTTTCATCAGGGTCCGGGCAAATGCCCAACATGACCGGTTGTAGTACCGCAGTCCTTCACCTTCTCGCATCGACACGGCAGGAATGGATGAGTCGCAGGAACACAGGATCAGGAATGAAACGATAAAAATTCAGAATGCCGCTTGCGGAAAACGGGGAAGCCCTTGTAGTAGAGCTAACCGGCGCTGCGCCGCGCCGCTTTTTGGCGCAGCGTCTAGCGACCGCAGGGAGCGAGGTTGAGCGCAGGGTTAGGCATTTAGCAAGGCCGCTATTTTTTTTGAGAAGGAGCCATCTACGGCTTCTTGTCCGGGGATAAATTCGTGCTTACTAACGAGTTTAAGTTGCGGATCATATAAAGATAACTCAAGGGGGATGGACTGAAATATGTGGCGAACATTAACGTCAAAAGCATGAACTCCCTCAATAAACTCTTTGATAGCGCTGTGATAACGAGGATCGGCTACTGCTACAAGGCATACCATCTCGGCCGTGTTGGAGCGGACACGGTACCAATCTTGGACAATTGACGAGAATTCACCAGCCTCGGGTAAAAGCTTATCGATGTCTTCCAAATTGGCGACGAGGATGATCGAAAATTTTTCCGCTGTTCCGTTTTGTCCTTGACGAACCATTTCTCGTTGATCCATATGCTCTTTCGAAAATGCCTAACGTTCGAGATCAGGGGCCGCCGAGGAGCGCAGCGACGAGGGAACCGGCAAGCAAGCGAAGCGCCGCTTGCCGGCGGTCCCCTGGATCGAAGGGTTATGCATCGGGCGTACCGCCATTTGGCGCAAGCGACTTGGCGGCCTCAAGGAAAGCCAGTTGCGCCTTCGCGAAGTCACCAAATGTCTTGGTGGTGTGATTTTTTGCGCTCAGTACCCAAGGCCGCGAGCGCTCCCTGTGGTTTGTTTCGACAACGTCTTCACCATCGAATACTAGGTCGTAAGCGATGGCCTCAAAGTTAAGCGAGACGTCAGGGGTCTTTATGAGCTTTCCATTCTTGAACATCCGGTGCAGCGAGATAGCCTCCCCATCGCGCTGAACAATCCACCCCAACTGCTGGAGGTTGTTGGTGTGGCAAGCGGCAAACTCCTCAACGGATGAGCAGATGGTCGGAGGAACGGGAAGCGTACCCGCCAACACAGAGGGAACGCCTTCAACGGCAAGTTCCATTTTTTCGAGCAAGAACGTCTTGGTCTCACCGGTAGGAATGCAGCGAGCGCGAACCTTTCCGTCTTTCAACGACAGAGGATGCAATTCGCGTTCAGCGCCGGGAGAGGAGCCGCCGAAGTAGCGCACGCGAATGGAGCCTCCGCTATCAATGGCTTTGAGGATCGCCTCTTGGACCATCACTGTGCCTCTGTGATAGATGCATAACGTTAAATGTGGAACCTAATTGACGGGAAGCTATCCGTCATATAGGCTGGATAAAAAAACAGTATCATGTTGTTTCAGTGACTTGGCAGATTTTAGGGGGGCGCGATGAACACCTTGAATCCTTCGTCGCAGAAGCCTCCTGGCACTACGGCCCCCAGGTTGCTTGACCGAGTGCGCGAGAAAATTCGCTTGAAGCACTACAGCTTGCGTACCGAAGAGGCTTATACCGATTGGATTAGACGATTTATCCTGCATCATGGCAAGCGTCATCCTGATGGGATGGGTGCTGTCGAGGTGGCGGCGTTTCTGACGCATCTTGCCGTGGCGGGAAAGGTGGCGGCGTCGACGCAGAATCAGGCCAAAAGCGCCTTGCTGTTCCTGTATCGCGAAGTTCTTGAAATTGACCTTCCGTGGCTGGATAACGTCGAGCGCGCCAAGGCGCCGAAACGTTTGCCCGTGGTCCTGACCAGGGGCGACGGCAAGGGCTTCAAGGATCGGGGCACCATGCTGCCCGCCTCCGCCATTGAACCTCTACAGGCGCATTTGCTGCGGGTTCGCGAACTGCATGAGCGCGATCTGGCGGATGCTGTGGCGCCGGTTTTCCTGCCTTATGCCCTGTCGCGGAAGTATCCGGGGGCCGGGCGTGAATGGGGGTGGCAGTACGTGTTTCCGGCTGCCGGGTTGTCGGAAGATCCGCGCAGTGGCGAGGTTCGGCGCCATCATCTCCTTGACCAGGCATTCCAGCGTGCGATGAAGCAGGCTGTCCGGGAGGCAGGTCTTGTCAAGCCAGCGACGCCGCATACCTTGCGCCATTCCTTCGCCACCCATCTGCTGGAATCGGGTTACGACATCCGTACCGTGCAGGAACTGCTGGGCCACTCGGACGTGTCGACGACGATGATCTACACGCATGTGCTCAATCGGGGCGGGCGGGGTGTGGTGTCGCCGCTGGATGCGGTGCGCGCTTTACAGTAGCCGGCGTTGGCAATACTCTCCGGCAAAACTTGGATGTTGAACCTTGAGCGATTTGTTTTCTTCTACCGAAGTCGACCGTTCCGCCCCGCTGGCCGAACAGTTGCGCCCGCAGACGCCGGACGAGGTTATCGGCCAGCAGCATCTGCTCGGGCCGGGCAAGCCGCTGCGTCTGGCGTTTGCGTCCGGGCAGCCGCATTCGATGATCCTGTGGGGGCCGCCGGGCGTTGGCAAAACCACCTTGGCGCGGATGATGGCGACGCAGTTCCAGTGCGAGTTCATCGCCCTGTCGGCAGTGTTTTCCGGGATCAAGGAGGTGCGCGAGGCGGTGGCGCAGGCCGAACTGTGGAAGGCGCAGGGCAAGCGGACCATCCTCTTCGTCGATGAAATCCACCGCTTCAACAAGTCGCAGCAGGACGGCTTTTTGCCCTTTGTCGAAAGCGGGCTGTTCACCTTCATCGGTGCGACCACCGAGAATCCCTCGTTCGAGGTCAATTCGGCGCTGTTGTCGCGGGCTTCGGTCTATGTGCTGAAGTCGCTCGACGAGGCCGAGATGGGGCAATTGTTCGACCGCGCCCAGGCACGGGCGCTGGCCGACCTGGCGTTTGACGACGAGGCGAAGACGCGCCTGACCGGGCTGGCCGACGGCGACGCGCGGCGCCTGCTCAACCTGCTCGAACAGGTGCGCACGGCGGCGCGGGCGGCCGGCGTGGCGACGGTCGACGGCGGTTTCATCGAAGAAACCATGGCGCAGAACCTGCGTCGTTTCGACAAGGGCGGCGACGCCTTCTACGACCAGATTTCGGCGCTGCACAAGTCGGTGCGCGGTTCCAGCCCGGACGGCGCGCTTTACTGGTTCGGGCGGATGATCGATGGCGGCGCCGATCCGCGTTACCTGGCCCGGCGCATCGTGCGCATGGCCTGGGAGGACATCGGCCTGGCCGATCCGCGGGCGATGCAGATCGCCAACGACGCGGCCGCCACCTACGAGCGCCTAGGTTCGCCCGAGGGCGAGCTGGCGCTGGCCCAGGCAGTCATCTATCTGGCCGTCGCGGCCAAGTCGAACGCCGGCTACATGGCCTGGAACCAGGCCCGTGCCTTCGTCGCCAAGGATGCGTCGAAGCCGGTGCCGGTGCATCTGCGCAACGCGCCGACCAAGCTGATGAAGGAACTCGGCTACGGCAAGGAATACCGCTACGCGCACGACGAGCCGGAGGCCTACGCCGCCGGCGAGAGCTACCTGCCGGACGGCATGGCCGAGCCGCGCTGGTACCAGCCGACGCCGCGCGGGCTGGAAGGCAAGATCGGCGAGAAGCTGGCCCACCTGCGCGAACTCGATCGCAAGGCGGGCAAGAAGTAGGCGGTTTTTCGGTCGATTTGACGGTCGACCGTCAGCGGTCAGTGTTTTTCGCCAGCCTTGATGTTGCGGCCCATCCAGCCCAGCATGTCGTCCCACATCGCCCGCTGGTCGCGCGCCGGCGGCATCGCGCTGGCGTGCGGCAGTTCGATGGTGACCACCGGCACGCTCTTGTAGTGGCCGCCGTAGTTGCCGAGCGAGCCGGGGTAGACGCCGAGCCGGTTGAGCGCCAGCCGGCCGAAGCGCAGCGGCTGCGGCGCCGGGCCGTCGTAGTCGAGCAGGTTGTAGGGGGCGTGCACGCTGATGATGACGTCCGGCTTGAAATCGTCGATCTGCTTTTCCAGCCACTGCGTCTCGATTTCCGAGCCGGCGGCGTCGCCCGGGTAGCGGCGCGGGTCGCGCTTGGTGCGCTCGATCCAGTACTTGTGCGCGTCGCTGTTCCAGTCCGGGGTCGGGAAGTTGCGGTTGAGGTCGACGCCGCGCGCGTTGGCGCGGGTCGGCGGGCGCTGGTAGAGGCCGTCCGGGTTGGCCAGCGGGATCACCCGCCAGCGGTACTTGCCGGCCTCGGCTTCGCCGATCCAGTCGAGCCAGCGGAAGACGATCGAGACCGAGGTCAGCTCGTCGCCGTGGATGCCGCCGATGACCAGCACGCGCGGCGCCTGCGCCAGAGGCTTGGTGCGCGGGGCGATGTCGCGCCAGACCAGGGCACGCTTGCCCTCGGTCCGTTCGGCGCCGGCGACGAAGGCCTGGGCACGGCAATTGTCGGCATTGACGCTGCGCAGGCGGTGACCGAGCGCGGCACACCAGGCGTCGGTGGCCGGGTCGCTGGCGTGGGCGGCGGGGGCGAGGCAGAGGGTGGCAAGCAGGCAGGCGAGGGGACGCAACATGGGCAAGGCGGGCAAGGCAAAAGCGGAATGATAGCGCGGCCGCGGCTGCCGGTCCCGCGCAATCCGCCCTCGCGTATAATCGCCGGCTTACCGAAAGCCGCGGTTTTTGCGATCAAACCACGGTCGACCGCAAGAAAACAGGAAAAACCATGCTCGACATCCAACAACTCCGCTCCAACCTCGATGCCGTCGCCGCCGGTCTGGCCAAGCGTGGCAAGCCGCTCGACTTCACCGCCTTCTCGGCGCTCGAAGCCGAGCGCAAGACACTGCAGACGCGCACCCAGGACCTGCAGGCGCAGCGCAACAGCCTGTCCAAGCAGATCGGCATGCTGAAGGGGCAGGGCAAGGATGCGTCCGAGGTGATGGCCCAGGTCGGCGCGCTGGGCGACGAGCTGAAGGCGTCCGAAGCCCGCCTGGCCGAACTGCTCGGCGAGTTCAACGCGATCCTGGCGGCGCTGCCCAACATTCCCGACGAATCGGTGCCGGTCGGCGCCGACGAGAGCGCCAACGTCGAGATCAAGCGCTGGGGCACGCCGCGCGTCTTCGACTTCCCGGTCAAGGACCATACCGATGTCGGCGAAGCCCTCGGCCAGCTCGACTTCGCCACCGCCGCCAAGATTTCCGGCGCCCGCTTCTCGCTGCTGAAGGGCGGCCTGGCCCGCCTGCACCGCGCGCTCGCCCAGTTCATGCTCGACACGCACACCGCCGAGCACGGCTACACCGAGCTCTACGCGCCCTACCTGGTCAACGCCGCCAGCCTCTACGGCACCGGCCAGCTGCCCAAGTTCGAGGAAGACCTGTTCAAGGTCCTGCGCGGCGAGCAGGATCCGCTCTACCTGATCCCGACCGCCGAAGTGCCGGTGACCAACATCGTCCGCGACGAGATTCTCGACGCCGAGGCGCTGCCGCTGCGCTTCGTCTGCCACACCCCCTGCTTCCGTTCCGAAGCCGGTTCGGGCGGGCGCGACGTGCGCGGCATGATCCGCCAGCACCAGTTCGACAAGGTCGAGCTGGTCCAGATCGTCCATCCGGAGCAGTCCGCCGCAGCGCACGAGGCGCTCACCCGTCACGCCGAGGTGATCCTCGAGAAGCTTGAGCTGCCCTATCGCCGCATGGTGCTGTGCACCGGCGACATGGGTTTCTCCGCCGCCAAGACCTACGACCTGGAGGTCTGGCTGCCGGCACAGAACACCTATCGCGAGATTTCCTCGTGCTCGAACTTCGGCGCCTTCCAGGCACGCCGGATGCAGGCCCGTTTCCGCAACGACAAGAACAAGCCGGAAATCTGCCACACGCTGAACGGTTCCGGCCTGGCCGTCGGCCGCACCCTGGTCGCGATCCTGGAAAACAACCAGAACGCCGACGGCAGCGTCACCATCCCGGCCGTGCTGCGTCCCTACATGGGCGGCCTGGACAAGCTCAGCGTCTGAGCCTGAGGCCGGGCATGCCGGCGCCGATGCCGATCTTGCCGTCGGCCGGCGCCACGCCCGGCAGCGCCGCCTCGTTGCGCAGCAGGATGTCGTAGTAGCTGCGGATGTTCTCGACCAGGATCACCGCCTCGCCGCCGCGCGCCCGTCCCGATTTCAGCCGGCTGTAGTACTGCGGCTTGGCCAGCAGCGGCAGTACCCGCTTCATGTCGTACCAGGCGTTGGGGTCGACCTTGAGCTGCTTGCCGATGGTCCGCGCCGCGTTCAGGTGGCCGGGGCCGATGTTGTAGCCGGCCAGCGCCAGCCAGGTCCGGTCGGGTTCCTCGACCTCGGGCGGCAGCGTGTCCTTGAGCAGGTTCAGGTAGCGGGCGCCGCCGATGATGCTTTCGCGCGCGTCGAGCCGGTTGCCGACGCCGAGCCGGTCGGCGGTTTCCTCGGTCAGCATCATCATGCCGCGGACGTTGGTGTAGCTGGTGGCGAACGGGTCCCAGTGCGATTCCTGCCAGGCCAGCGCGGCGATCAGCCGCCAGTCGATGCCGGTTGCCTTCTCGGCTTCGTGAAAGAAGGGGCGTAGCGTCGGCAGCGTCGTGCGCAGCTGGCCGAGGAATTTCTCGACGTCGCCCTGGGTCAGCCGGCGGACGTGGCCGAAATAGCGTTCCTCGAGCCGCGCCAGCGTACCGTCCTTGCGGATGCGATCGATGAATTCGTCCACCCGCGCGGCCATTTCCGGATTCGGGTGGCGGCCCAGCCACCAGGCGATCGGTGCCCGCTCGCCCAGCTTCAGCGTCGCCCGCAGGGTCGGGAAATACTGGTTGGCGAGGTCTTCGAGGCGGCCGTCCATGGCCACGTAATTGACCTTGTGGTCGCCCAGCGATTCGAGCAGGTCGAGGATGTCGCCCTGGCCGACCTCGATCAGGCGCAGGTCGGGAATGCTCTCGGCCAGCCGGCGGATGGTCAGCGCCTGGCGCGAGCCGGCCAGCGCGTGCACGGTCTTGCCGGCGAGCTGTTCGAGCGCGGTCAGCGGCAGCGAGGCTTCGTGCTGGGCGAGGACGTCGTCGGTGAAGAACAGCGCCGGGCTGGCACGGACTTCGGCATCGTCGCTCGGCGACAGCCAGGCCGCGGCCAGGTGGTAGCGGCCTTCAGCCAGCCGGGCGTCGAGCGCTTCCGGCGGCAGCACCTCGAATTCGACGCGGACACCGAGTTCGGCGGCGAAGGCGCTGACCAGATCGTATTCGAGTCCGCTCGGTTGTCCGTTGTCGTCGACCGCGTAGGTCAGGGGCCCGGGACGGGTGACGACGACGAGGTCCTGCTTGCCCGGTGTCGGGAAGGGCAGGGGCGGTCGCCAGCCCTCGCCGCAGCCGGCGATAAAAAGAATCGCCAAAAGAGCCAATAGACGGTGGATTCCGCGCATACCTGTGCTATTATCTCGGCCGCTGCGGAGAGGTGGCAGAGTGGTCGATTGTACCTGACTCGAAATCAGGCGTACTGAAAGGTACCGAGGGTTCGAATCCCTCCCTCTCCGCCAGCATTACACGATGTACGACGGCCAGCGCAACGCTGGCTTTTTTTTCGTCGGTCGTCATCGGGCGGTTCCGGCGCGTCATCGGGTTTCCTGTGCATTCGCGGATGGCGGCGATCTTACCGCATCGCTCCGGCAGGATTTGTATCGAAATGCTAAACCGGGTGAAGCTGCCGCAGCAGTGGTCAGCGCCTGTTTGCGCGCCTTGCCTGCGCGTGCCGGGCGCCGCCCGGCTGGCCGGGGAAGGGGATCGGTGCGTGCGCTTCGGCGTCGGCGGCCGGGTCGTGGCGGGTGGCTCCCGGCCAGATCCAGCCGAGCACGTAGATCAGCAGGGCGGTGGCGAGGATGACGGCGAGCGGCGGGATGAAGAATTGATCGAGCATGCTGGCGATTATCCTTTTTTCATTATGCGGGATGGATTGTACGGAGGTCGCGCCCGGCCCGGAAGAGGCGCCGGCGCGAAATCTGACGGTCAACGGGTCAATTGGGCATAAAACAACGGCAGGCGCAGCGGCAGTTCTTCCGGGCTGCGCAGCACCGCGTAGCCGGTGGCGCCGAACAGGTGCGGCAGGTAGCCGCCGCCTTCGCGGTCGATTGTCAGGCAGAAGGGAACGAGGCCGAGCCGGCGCGCCTCGTGTACCGCGGCGCGGGTGTCCTCGATGCCGTAGCGGCTGTCGTAGAGGTCGAGGTCGTTCGGCTTGCCGTCGGAGAGCAGGATCAGGATCCGCCGCGCTGCCCTTTCCTCGGCCAGCAGCTGCGTTGCCCGCCGGATCGCCGCACCCATGCGCGTGTAGTAGCCGGGGCGGATGGCGCTGACGCGGCCGCGCACGCTGTCGTTGAACGGCTCGGCGAATTCCTTGAGGCGATGGAAGCGGACCTGGTTGCGACGCACCGAGGAGAAGCCGCAGATCGCGAAGCGGTCGCCGGTGGCGCGCAGGGTTTCGCCGAACAGCAGCAGGGCGTCGCGGATCACGTCGATGACGCGGGCGTCGCTGGAGACCCAGGTGTCGGTCGACAGCGAAAGGTCGGCGAGGACCAGGCAGGCGAGGTCGCGTTCGCGCTTTTCCAGCGACAGGTGCAGCTGGCCGGCCGGGTGCAGGCCGCAGCGGCGGTCGGTCGAGGCGCGCACGACCGCGTCGAGGTCGAGCTCGCTGCCGTCGGGTTGTCCCTTGAGCCAGCGGCGACCGGGCTGCAGCGCGGCGAACTGCTGGTGCAGGCGCCGTGCCGTGCGTGCCAGGCGCGCCGGCAGCGGCGTCGGGGTCGCGTGGCGCGAGGCCATTTCCTGCAGGCAGACGTGGTCCGGCTGCATCTTGTCCTTGCGGTAGTCCCATTCCGGCAGCGCGATGCCGGCGCCGATCGGGATGTCGTCCTCGGCCGCCGACGGCAGGTCGAGGTCGAAGCGGATGCGCGAGGCGATGCGCTCGCCGTCCTCCGGCGTCGCCAGCGCCAGCTGGTCCATCTCGCGGGCGGCTTCCTCGGCGTTCTCGTCGGGGTCGTCGTCGACGCTGCGGTTGACGCGCAGGAACTCGGCGACCGAGAGCAGGCTTTCGGCGCGGAAGAACATCAGCACGCCGTTCTTTTCCTTGGGCATGTCGACGCGCTCGGCGCGGTGGGCGTCCTTGTTGGCGTCGCGGACTTCGCCGCCGCCATTGGCTTCGCTGCCGCCGCCGTCGCCGGCACGGGCGGCGGCGAGGGCGATGTCGTCGCGCCATTGCAGCCAGAGCAGGACCGGCTGGTACGGCGGCGCCTCGGCCGGCACCGCCGGCAGCGCGGCGACGCTGCCGGGATCGGTGAGCGCCTGGCGGATCGCCCGTTCACGGTCGACCTCGCCTGGCGGCAGTTTTTCAGGCGCCAGGCGTTCCTTCAGGTAGTGCTCGACCAGGCGCCGGTAGCGCGCCTGCAGCCCCGGCCAGGTGGCGAGCGCCGCCTGCGTCGCCAGCTGGTTGCGGCGGAAGTCATCGCCGGCCTCGGCCGGCAGGCGGTCGAGGCTGGCGGCGAGCGCGGCCAGCCAGTAGTAGAGGTCGCGGTTCAGCGCCGGCTCGGCGAAGGCGTCGATCTGCGGCGGCAGGCGCAGCGTGCTGCTGTCGCGACGGGCCAGGGTGATCCGCTCGCCGCTGCCGGCGACCCGCGCCAGCCAGCGCCGGCGGCTGCCATGGACGTCGGCGGTGGCGGCGGCGACACGCAGCCCGGGATCGCCGCCGAGGGCGCGGAAGAAGATGCCGAGCGGGCGTTCCATCGTCTTCAGTTCGACCGCCGCCTGCGGATGACTGCCGCCGGCGGCGCGGGTGATCCAGCGGTGCCAGACCTTGCCGACCCATTCTTCCATCAGCGTATCTCCTCTTTGCCGGGGCGGAAGCCGGCTTCGTTGCTGCGCGCCTGGGCATCCTTGACCCAGTGCAGCAGCGCGCCGCCCGGGTTGTCGGCCTGTGTTTCGGCGCAGGCGCTCAGGCATTGCCCGCACTGCGTGCAGGTGAACATGTGGCGTTTGATGTTGCGCGGGTTGAGCCGCATCGGGCAGACCATGTCGCAGGCCGAGGCCCGTTCCGGCAGGCATTGCGTGCACGCGGCGCCGCGCTTGCGTTCGAAACCGACGACCATGCCGTCGCGGTTGCCGATCCAGATCAGCGACTGGAACAGGCCGACGGCGCAGGCATAGCGGCAGAACAGGTGGCGCGCGAAGAGGAATTCGATGCTCAGGGCGACGGTGCCGGCGCCGATGAAGATCGCCTGGTTGCGCGTCAGGCTGCCCTGCCACAGGTTGGCGTAGATTTCGGCCGGCGGCAGCAGGTAGGTGAGGAAGGCGACCGCCCAGCAGAAGGCGAAGCCGACCGCCGCCGGCAGCACCAGCAGCCACCAGCGCCAGTCGTGGCGGCGCGGCTGGCCGTCGGGCAGCCACGGCGGCAGGATTTCCTTTTCCCACAGGCTCGGCTTGCCGCTGGCGCGCAGCATCAGGCCGTTGATCGCCTCGACCACCGAGAAATGCGGGCACAGCCAGCCGCAATAAAGCCGGCCCCAGCGCCGGGCGACCAGCAGGAAAGCCGCGGCGCCGGCGAAAAGCGGCAGGAACAGGCGCAGCAGCACATTGGCGGCGGCTTCGCCGGCGCCGATGCGGCCGGCCAGGAAATCGTCGAGGCCGAGCCGCCATTCCCAGCCGAGCAGCCAGGCATGGCCGGCGTCCAGGTCGTAGCGGAACAGGTTGAGCACCGGCGCCACCAGGAAGAGCACGAAGAAGCCGGCCTGGAAGGCCAGCCGCTTGCGTTGCAGCGCGTCCTTCATGGCAGCGGCGGCCCGATCAGCGGGAAGCGCCAGGCATGGCCGTTCATCGCCCGGATCATGCCCATCACGCCGAGGTAGATCAGGCCGGCATGGACGAGCACAAAATAGAGCACGCCGATCACCCAGGTCCACGGATTGGCGAAGCCGCCGAGGCCGATGATGGCCAGGCTGAAGCCGACCAGCACGGCGCCGCCCCACAGGCTGGCGACGACGTTCTGCTGCAGGTGGTTGCGCACCAGCGGATCGGCATGATCGCGGTGGCGCAGCCAGAGCACGAGCAGGGCGACGAAGCCGAGGCCGGGCAGCAGCATCAGGTTGACCAGGAAGAGCACGCCGGCGGCGATCGCCAGCGGCGGGCCGGGCATGACGTGGTTGAGCGGATCGGGGCGTTCGATGGTCAAGGAATTTCCTGGTGACGGATGGGTGCAGGCAGTCTAGGAAGGGCGGCGGCCAGCGGCCTTGATGCGCGCTAAGAAAGCGCCGGTAAACAAAAAAGGGCGGCCGAAGCCGCCCGAAAACTCAATGAGGAAGGGTTTTTCACTGAGCTGTTGCTTTGTCCTCGCCCTTGACGAAGAAGGAGACGATGTAGGTGACGAGGCCGACGAGGAACATGAGGCCAGCCCATTCGCGCATCCAGTAGAAGAGGACGACCTGATCCTGGGTTGCCATGAAGCCCATGGGGGTGTCGGAGACGCGTTGGAGCCAGACCTGGAGGATGCCGGCGGCGGTGAGGAAGAGGGTGATGAAGACCA
>NZ_RBXP01000017.1:43016-68622 GCF_003634965.1 Azonexus fungiphilus
GACCTGATCCTGGGTTGCCATGAAGCCCATGGGGGTGTCGGAGACGCGTTGGAGCCAGACCTGGAGGATGCCGGCGGCGGTGAGGAAGAGGGTGATGAAGACCATGGCGATGGTCATCAGCCAGAAAGACCACATTTCGAGGACCTGGGCCTTGTTGGAGTTGGCGGCCCGTCCGCGGATGATCGGCATCGCGTAGGAAATGAGCGTGAGGACGACCATGACGTAGGCGCCGTAGAAGGCCATGTGACCGTGGGCGGCGGTGATCTGCGAACCGTGGGTGTAGTAGTTGACCGGGGCGAGGGTATGGAGGAAGCCCCAGACGCCGGCACCGAGGAAGGCCATGACACCGGTACCGAGGGCCCAGAGGACGGCGGCCTTGTTCGGATGTTCGCGGCGACGGCGGTTGACCATGTTGAAGGCGAAGACGGTCATGGCGAAGAAGGGGATCGGTTCCAGGGCGGAGAAGACGGAGCCCCACCACTGCCAGTACTCGGGGGCGCCGATCCAGTAGTAATGGTGGCCGGTACCGATGATGCCGGTGACCAGGGTCAGGGTGATGATGACGTAGAGCCACTTCTCGATGACCTCGCGGTCGACGCCGGTGACCTTGATCAGGACGAAGGCGAGGAGCGAGCCGAGGATGAGTTCCCAGACGCCTTCGACCCAGAGGTGGACGACCCACCACCAGTAGTACTTGTCCTTGACCAGGTTGTGGGGGTTGTAGAAGGAGAAGAGGAAGAAGATGGCGAGGCCCCAGAGGCCGAGGAGGAGGACGGTCGAGATGGCGGTCTTGCGGCCCTTCAGGACGGTCATGGTGATGTTGAAGAGGAAGGCGAGGGCGACGACGACGATGCCGAGCTTGGTCGGCAGGGGCTGCTCGAGGAACTCGCGGCCCATGGTGGCGAGGAGGTCGTTGCCGGTCATCTGGGCGAGCGTCGCGTAGGGCACGAAGAGGTAGCCGAGGACGGTGGCGGCGCCGGCGACGAGGAAGATCCAGAAGAGGGCGATGGCCAGCCTGGGGCTGAACAGTTCGGTCTCGGACTCCTCGGGGACCATGTAGTAGGCGGCGCCCATGAAGCCGAAGAGGAGCCAGACGATGAGCAGGTTGGTGTGGACCATGCGGGCCACGTTGAATGGGATTTCGGGGAAGAGGAAATCCCCGACGACGTATTGCATGCCCATGATCAGGCCGAAGAGGATCTGGCCGGTGAAGAGGGCGATGGCCGCTATGAAGTATGGCTTGGCGACAGCCTGTGATTGATATTGCATCGCAGTGAACTCCTGAATGTGTTTATGAGCCGGTCAGCCTTCGATGTTGGGCGGCCAGTTGGCGGTATTGATCTCGGAGGTGTATTTGAGGAAGGCGACGATGTTGTCGAGTTCCTCGTCGGTCAGATGGAACTGCGGCATCTGGCGACGGCCGGGTGCGCCGGTGGGCTGTGCCTGCATCCAGCCCTTGATGAAGTCTGGGCCGCGACGCGGATAGACGTTGCCGAGCTCGGGGGCGAAGTAGGCGCCTTCGCCGAGGAGGGTGTGGCAGCCGATGCAGTTACGGGTTTCCCAGATTTTTTTGCCGGCGATGACCTGCGGCGTCAGGTTCTGGGAATTGTCGCGCTTGGGAAATTCCTTGTGCGAGTCGAAAGTGAGGGCAAGAAAAAGCAGAAAGAAGAACACCGTCCCCCCGTAGAAGATGTTCCGTGCCATGGATTTTGTGAATATGCCGCTCATTTTTGCGCTCCTTGTTGACGGTGCGCGAATTCTCGGCGGCAGACAAAAGGCAATCCATGATCTGCGTTAAAAACGCCGGCGCCGTCGGCAAAAATGCATTTTTTGGCCTTTTGGCCAGTTTTTCTGGCGGTTTGCCGTGGAATTTGATCCAAATCAGGCGTCGACCGTGAAATTTCTCCGGTTTTTTTCAAAAATCCCCAATCCGGGTGTGTGATTTAGCAATCATCAAAGACTGTGGGGTTTTACGAGGTCACTCTTCCGGCCATTGCTCAGGGGGTAAGGGGCAATGTCCATTAACAGGAGAGTAGAGATGAAAGCAACGTCATTTGGGGTACTCGCTTTGACCGTTCTGGCCGGTGCGATGAGTTCGGCCTTCGCCCAGTCGGGGGCGCCGGCCATGACCGACGCCGAGAAGGAACAGGCCAAGAAGATCTATTTCGAACGCTGCGCCGGTTGCCACGGCGTGCTGCGCAAGGGCGCCACCGGCAAGAACCTGGAGCCGCACTGGACGAAGAAGGACGCCAGCGGCAAGGTCACCGAGGGGGGCACGCTCAAGCTCGGCCAGAGCCGTCTGGAAAAGATCATCGGTTACGGTACCGATGGCGGCATGGTGAACTTCGACGACATCCTGACCAAGGAAGAAATCAGCCTGATGTCGAAGTACATCCAGAACACGCCGGATGTCCCGCCCGAGTACAGCTTCAAGGACACGCTGGATTCGTGGAAGGTGATCGTCCCGGTCGACAAGCGTCCGACCAAGCAGATGAACAAGTTCAACCTGAAGAACATCTTCTCGGTCACCCTGCGCGATACCGGTGAAGTGGCCCTGATCGACGGTGACACCAAGCAGATCCGCAGCATCGTCAAGACCGGCTATGCCGTGCATATCTCGCGCCTGTCGGCTTCCGGTCGCTATGTGTACGTGATCGGCCGCGACGGTCGCCTGAGCCTGATCGACCTGTGGATGGAAAAGCCGGCCGTCGTCGCCGAAGTCAAGATCGGTTTCGACGCGCGCTCGGTCGATACCTCCAAGTTCGCCGGCTTCGAGGACAAGTACGCGATCGCCGGTTCCTACTGGCCGCCCCAGTTCGTGATCATGGACGGCGACACGCTGAAGCCGCGCAAGGTGGTGTCGACCCGCGGCATGACCGTCGATGGCGAATACCATCCGGAACCGCGCGTGGCCTCGATCGTCGCTTCCTTCATCAAGCCGGAATGGGTGGTGAACATCAAGGAAACCGGCCAGATCCTGCTCGTCGATTATTCCGACATCGAGAACCTGAAGACGACCACCATCGCTTCCGCCAAGTTCCTGCATGACGGTGGCTGGGATGCCTCGAAGCGCTACTTCCTGGTTGCGGCCAACGCGTCCAACAAGATCGCCGCGGTCGATACCAAGACCGGCAAGCTGGCCGCCCTGGTCGACACCGCCAAGATCCCGCACCCGGGCCGCGGCGCCAACTTCGTGCACCCGCAGTTCGGTCCGGTGTGGGCCACCGGCCACCTCGGCGCCGACGTCGTGACCCTGATCTCGACGCCGTCCGACGATCCGAAGTTCGCCCAGTACAAGCAGTACAACTGGAAGGTCGTGCAGGAAATGAAGCACGTGCCGGGCAACCTGTTCGTCAAGACGCACCCGGCGTCCAAGCACTTCTGGGCCGACGCGCCGCAGAACCCGGACAAGGACCTCGCCGAATCGGTCGCCGTCTGGGACATGGCCGACCTCTCGAAGCCGAAGGCGATCCTCAACGTCGCCAAGGACTCCGGCCTGCCGCCGACCAAGGCGGTCAAGCGCGCCGTGCATCCGGAATACTCGGCCGACGGCAAGGAAGTGTGGATTTCGCTGTGGGGCGGCAAGACCGACCAGTCGGCGATCGTCGTCTATGACGACGCGACCTTGAAGGTCAAGAAGGTGATCACCGATCCGAAGATGATCACCCCGACCGGCAAGTTCAACGTCTACAACACCCAGCACGACATCTACTGAGCGTATTTCGCGCTTTTGATCTGACACAAGGTTACGGGGGCGCGAGCCCCCGTAATCTCTGGTGCGTCAGACGCGGATTCTCCACGAGGTGAGGAAATGAAACAAAAACTGCGCTATACGACATTGCTGCTGCTCGGTGCCCTGACGGTCTCGCCGTGGGCCCAGGCGGCGCCGGACTGGAGCAAGGTGGCGGGGACCACGGTGCACGTCTTCCACCCGGGCGCGACGCCCTGGGAATGGATCGAGAGCAAGGGCAAGCACGGCGGCAGCCGCGGCCTGGCCCGCGGCGAAAGCTGTGCCGGCTGCCACGTCGAGGGCGGCGAGATCAACGTCGATCTGTCGCGGCTCGGTTCGGAACTCGAACCCAAGGGCGCGCCCAAGACGATGAGCTTCCCGGTCACCGTCCAGGCCGCCTACGATGCCGGCCAGCTCTACGTGCGCTTGAGCTTCAAGGCGCCCGAAGGCGGTTTCGACAAGTCGGACAAGGACAACGCGGTCAAGGCGACGCTGCTCTTCCCGAACGCCCAGGTGCCGATGGCCGAACAGGTCGGTTGCTGGGCGAGCTGCCACCAGGACGCCAGGACCATGCCCGACGGCAAGGACAGGACCAAGTACGTCAGCGCCGGCGCCTACGAACTGGTGCAGTGGTCGAGTTCGGGCAAGGTCGCCGACGGCAGCATCAGCGACCAGCGCCGGATGGACGGCGGCCAGGCCGGCGCCAAGGCCGAAGGCGGCAAGAACGGCGACACCTGGACGGTGACCTTCAGCCGCAAGCTGCCGGCGACGCCGACCGTGCATTTCGGCCTGGCGGTGCATGCCGACCATGCCGGCGGCCGCTTCCACCATGTTTCCTTCGGCCATACCATCGGCCTGGGCGGCGACGGCGATGTCAAGGCCCAGAAGTTCTAGGGCGGCGCTGCGTCGCCGCTCCTGCTGGCGCTGGGCGATCCAGTCGGGCCTGGCGCTGGCCGGGGTCGGCCTGATGCTGAGCTCGGCGCTGGCCAGCGAGCCGCCACCGCAACGCCAGCGGGAGCTGACCCACCTGGTCCGCCAGGAGTGCGGCTCCTGCCATGGCATGAGCCTGCAGGGCGGGCTCGGTCCCGCCCTGTTGCCGGCCGACCTGCGCGACAAGCCGGCCGATGGGCTGGCCGCCACCGTGTACCACGGCCGGCCCGGTACCGCGATGCCGCCCTGGCAGCGTTTCCTGACCGAGGCCGAGGCGGCCTGGGTCGTCGACCGCCTGATCAGCGGCTTTCCCGAGTGAGTTCCGCGATGCGCATCCTGTTCTCCGTCCTTCTCGTCGCCTTCCTCGGTGCCTGTGCCGGCACGCCGCCGCTGCGCGGTACCGGCGACCTGGCGCTGATCATCGAGCGGGCCAGCGGCCACGTGACCCTGGCCAATACCAGCAGCCGCCAGCCCTACGCCCGCATCGGCGGCCTCGGCGACCTTTCGCACGCCTCCGCCGTCTATTCGCGCGACGGGCGCTACGCCTACGTCTTCGGTCGCGACGGCGGGCTGACCAAGATCGACATGCTGGCCGGCCAGGTGGTCAAGCGGATCATCCAGAGCGGCAATGCGATCGGCGGTTCGATCTCGCAGGACGGGCGCATCGTCGTCGCCCAGAACTACAAGCCGGGCGGCATCAAGGCCTTCGATGCCGAAACCCTGGAACTGCTCGCCGAAGTCCCGGCCGAGTACGCGCCCGGCCAGTTTTCCAAGGTTGTCGGCCTGGCCGATTCGCCGGGCAACAAGTTCGTCTATGCGCTGTTCGACGCCGGCGAGATCTGGGTCAGCGATTTCAGCGACCCGCGCCGGCCGGTGACGCAGCGCTTCCCCGCCGGGCAGAACCCGTACGATGGCCTGGTCACGCCGGACGGCCGGCATTTCCTGGCCGGCCTGTTCGGCGAGGACGGCGTTGCCATGCTCGACCTGTGGCAGCCGCAGCAGGGCGCGCGCAAGATTCTCGAGAAGTACGGCCGCGGCGAGGAAAAGCTGCCGGTGTTCAAGATGCCGCACCTGCGCGGCTGGTCGGTGGCGCAGGGCAAGGCCTACCTGCCGGCGATCGGCCGGCACGAGGTGCTGGTCGTCGATGTCGCGACCTGGCAGGAAGTCGGCCGGATTCCCGTGCGCGGCCAGCCGGTGTTCGTGATGGCGCGGCCGGACGGGCGCCAGGTCTGGGTCAATTTCGCCTTCCCCGACTACGGCAAGGTCGACGTCATCGACACCCTCAAGGGCGAGGTGGTCAGCCAGCTGGCGCCGGGCAAGGGCATCCTGCACATGGAATTCACGCCGCGCGGCGAGAACGTCTGGCTGTCGGCGCGCGATGACCACAAAATTTTGATCTACCACACGGAAAACCTTACGCAGATCGGGGAAATTACGGCTGACGCGCCGTCGGGGATCTTCTTCTCCAGCCGCGCCCAACGGATCGGCTTCTAACTGGAACCTCCCGCGTGGACCCGCAACTCGATTTCCGCCTGCTCAACGATTTCCAGCGCGATTTCCCGCTCTCGGCGCGGCCCTACGCGGTCCTCGCCGAGCGCCTCGGCAGCGCCGAGGCAACGGTCATCGAGCGCCTGCGCCGGATGCAGGACGACGGCCGCATCTCGCGCATCGGCGCGGTGCTGCGCCCGGGCTGCTTCGGCGTGTCGACGCTGGTCGCGATGGCGGTGCCGGAGTCCCGCCTGGCCGAGGTGGCGCTGGCGGTCAACGCCTTCCCCGGGGTCAATCACAACTATCAGCGCGAGCACCGCTACAACCTGTGGTTCGTCCTCACCGCCGCCGATGCCGCGGCGCTGGCCCGCGTCCTTGCCGGCATCGAGGCGCTGGCCGGCGTGCCGGCGCTGTCGTTGCCGATGGAAAAGGCCTACCACATCGACCTCGGCTTTCCCCTCGACGGCGCCCGCCGGCCGCGCAGCCATGCCGCCGCACCGGCCGCCGGCCTCAGCCTCGACGCCCGCCAGCGCTGCCTGCTCGGCCGCCTGCAGGACGGGCTGCCGCTGCTCGCCCGGCCGTTCCTGGCGATGGGTCGCGACTGCGCCAGCAGCGAGGCCGAGGTCATTGCCGGCATCGCCGGCTGGCAGGCCAGCGGCGCGATCAGCCGCTTCGGCGTGGTCGTCCGCCATCGCGAGCTCGGCTTTGCGGCCAACGCGATGCTCGTCCAGGACATTCCCGACGCCGAGGTCGACCGCGTTGCCGCCGGCCTCGCCGGCGAGGCCGCGGTGACGCTCTGCTACCGCCGGCCGCGCCAGCTGCCGCACTGGCGCTACAACCTGTTCTGCATGATCCACGGCCAGTGCCGCGACAGCGTCGCCGGCACCATCGACCGCCTGCGCCACCGCCACGCGCTGGCCGCCGTGCCGCACGCGGTGCTCTTCTCGCAACGCTGCTTCAAGCAGACCGGAGCGCGCTATGTCTGATTTTTCGCTGTTCGACGCGGTCGACCGTCAGATCGTCGATCACCTGCAAGGCGGCTTTCCCGTCTGCGACCGGCCTTACGCCGTCGCCGCCGCCAGCCTCGGGCTGGCCGAGGCCGAGTTGATCGAACGCCTGCAGGGCTTGCTGGCGCGCGGCGTGCTGACCCGTTTCGGGCCGTTGTTCCAGATCGAGCGGGTCGGCGGCGCCTTCGTCCTGGCTGCGCTGGAAGTTCCGGACGCCGACTGGGAACGCGTCGTCGCCGCGGTCAACGCGCTGCCCGAGGTGGCGCACAACTACCGCCGCGAGCACCGCTTCAACATGTGGTTCGTGCTGGCCACCGAAAAGCCCGAGGGGATCGCCGCGGCGATCGCGAAAATCGAGGCGGAAACCGGGTTGACCGTGCATGCCTTCCCCAAGGAGCGCGAGTACTTCGTCGAAATGAAACTGGCCACCCGGGAGCGCCGCCATGGATGAACTCGACCGCCGGCTGATCCTCGCCACCCAGCGCGGCCTGCCGCTCTGCGCCCAGCCTTACGCGGCGCTGGCGGCCGAGCTCGGCTGCGACGCGGCGACCGTCATGCAGCGCCTCGAGGCGATGCTGGCGCGCGGCGTCATCCGCCGCATCGGTGCCGTGCCCAACCACTACGCGATCGGTTACACCGCCAACGGCATGAGCGTCTGGGACGTCGCCGACGAATTTGTCGATGAACTCGGCGAGCGCATCGGCCAGCTGCCCTTCGTCACCCATTGCTACCGCCGGCCGCGCCATCTGCCGGGCTGGCCGTACAACCTGTTCGCGATGCTCCACGGCGACAGCCGCGACGAAGTCATGGCGCGCATCGCCATCGTGCGCAGCCTGTTGGGCGACGCCTGCCGCGCCGACGACGTGCTGTTCTCGACCGCCATCCTCAAGAAGACCGGGCTGCGCCTCGCCGCCTGACCAGGAGAACGCATGTTCCGCATCAGCCAGTTCATCGCCGAAATCGACCAGCCGACAGCGGTCGGCCCGCACCGCGATCCGCCCGGCCCGGTCGTCATCTGGAACCTGCTGCGCCGCTGCAACCTGACCTGCCGGCATTGCTATTCGGTGTCCACCGATACCCATTTCGCCGGCGAGCTGAGCACCCCGGAAATCTACGCCGTGCTCGACGACCTCAAGGCGGCGCGGGTGCCGGTGCTGATCCTCTCCGGCGGCGAGCCGCTGCTGCACCCGGACATCTACGCGATCGCCCGGCGCGCCAAGGCGATGGGCTTCTACGTCGCGCTCTCGTCGAACGGGACGCTGATCGACGCCGACAACATCGCCGAGATCGCCGCCTGCGACTTCGACTACGTCGGCATCTCGCTCGACGGCCTGGGCGCCACGCACGACCGTTTCCGCCGCCTGGAAGGCGCCTTCGACGCCTCGCTGCACGCCATCCGCCTGTGCCGCGAGCGCCAGCTCAAGGTCGGCGTCCGCTACACGATGACCCGCGACAACGCCGGCGACCTGCCCGGGCTGCTCGCACTGGTCGAGCGCGAGCAGATCGACCGCTTCTATTTCTCGCATCTGAACTATGCCGGGCGCGGCAACAAGAACCGCGCCGAGGACGCCCAGCACCGGCTGACCCGGCAGGCGATGGAAACGCTGTTCGAGACCTGCCTCGACCATCGCCGGCGCGGCATCGCCAAGGAATTCACCACCGGCAACAACGACGCCGACGGCGCCTTCTTCCTGCACTGGGTGCGCCGCCGCTTTCCCGAGTCGGCCGCGCACATCGCCGCCAAGCTGGCGCAGTGGGGCGGCAATGCCTCCGGCGTCAATGTCGCCAACATCGACAACCGCGGCATCGTCCATCCCGACACGATGTGGTGGCACTACCCGCTGGCCAGCGTCCGCGAGCGCCGTTTCGCCGACATCTGGGCCGACCTGTCCGATCCGCTGATGGCCGGGCTGAAGCAGCGTCCGCGCCCGGTCGAGGGGCGCTGCGCCGGCTGCCGCCATCTCGCCGTGTGCAACGGCAACACCCGCGTCCGCGCCCAGCAGCTGACCGGCAACATCTGGGCCGAAGACCCGGGTTGCTACCTGACCGACGAAGAAATCGCCGCCTGAAGGATATGAACATGCGCATCAAGCCCGCCGTCCTCCTGCTTCTCTCCGGTCTGCTGCCGGCGCTGCCGGCGCTCGCCGGCGACAGCGCGGCGCTGTACCAGAAACATTGCGCCGCCTGCCATGGCGGCGAACGCCTGGGCGGTACCGGGCCGGCGCTGCTGCCGGAAAATCTCGGCCGGCTGCGCCCGGGCGAGGCCGCCCGGGTGATCGCCGACGGTCGCCCGGCGACGCAGATGCCGGCCTTCGCCGGACAGCTGGCGGCGACCGAGATCGAGCAACTGCAGAAGTACATCTACGCGCCGCCGGCGGTCAGCCCGCGCTGGGAAAGGGCCGACATCGAGGCCTCGCGGATCGAGCACGCCGACGTCCGCAAGCTGCCGCACCAGCCGTCGTTTGCCGCCGATCCGATGAACCTGTTCGTCGTCGTCGAGAGCGGCGACCACCATGTTTCCATCCTCGACGGCGACAAGCTCGAGCCGATCCACCGCTTCCCTTCGCGCTTCGCCCTGCACGGCGGGCCGAAGTTCTCGCCGGACGGCCGCTTCGTCTATTTCGCCTCGCGCGACGGCTGGATCACCAAGTACGACATCTGGAACCTGACGCCGGTCGCTGAGGTCCGCGCCGGCATCAACACCCGCAACGCGGCGGTGTCGGCCGACGGCAAGTACGTCGCCGTCGCCAACTACCTGCCGCATTCGCTGGTCATCCTCGACAGCGACCTCAAGCCGGTGCGCGTGCTGCCGGTAGCCGACATCGACGGCAAGAAGACCTCGCGGGTGTCGGCGGTCTACGACGCGGCGCCGCGCCAGAGCTTCGTCGCCGCGCTCAAGGACGTCGAGGAAGTCTGGGAGATTTCCTACAACCCGACGCATCCGGACATTCCGGCCGGCATGATCCACGACTTCCAGTACAAGGAAGGCGCCTTCATCCCCGGCTTCCTCAACCCGCAGCGGACCAAGGTCGAGGATTACCTCGACGACTTCTTCTTCACCCAGGACTACAACGACCTGATGGGCGCCTCGCGCCAGGGCGGGCGCGGCCAGGTGATCAACCTCGACGCCCGGCGCAAGGTCGCCGAGCTGCAGCTGCCCGGCATGCCCCACCTCGGTTCGGGGATCACCTGGGCGTGGCAGGGGCGGACGGTGATGGCGACGCCGAACCTGAACGAGGGCCTGGTCAGCGTCATCGACACCGCGACCTGGCAGACGCTGCGCAGCATTCCGACGCTCGGCCCGGGCTTCTTCATGCGCAGCCACGAGAACAGCCGTTACGCCTGGACCGACTCGATGATGAGCCGCGAGCACAAGGACACGCTGCAGGTGATCGACAAGGAGAAGCTCGAGGTCGTCGCCCGGCTGCGGCCGGTGCCCGGCAAGACGCTGGCCCACGTCGAATTCACCCGCGACGGCCGCTACGTGCTGGCCAGCCTGTGGGAGCGCAAGGCCGCCGGCGGCGCGCTGATCGTCTACGACGCGCAGACGCTGCAGGAGGTCAAGCGCATCCCGATGGACAAGCCGGTCGGCAAGTACAACCTGCACAACAAGATCACCCGCTCGGAAGGCACCAGCCACTGAGCGGTCGGCAACACAACGAAAGGCATGGGGGAATGGTCATGATGGGGAAAGTCAGTCTGGTCGGGGCCGGTTCCGGCGATCCGGAATTGCTCACGTTGCGCGCTTACCGCCTGATCACGCAGGCGCAGGCGGTGGTTTATGACCATCTGGTCGGCGACGAGGTGATCGCGCTGATCCCGGCGGGCGCCCGCCGCGTCTATGCCGGCAAGGAATCCGGCCGGCACGCGCTGCCGCAGGAGGAAATCAACCAGTTGCTCGTCGATCTCGCCGGCGAAGGCCTCGACGTGGTCCGCCTGAAGGGCGGCGATCCGTTCATCTTCGGTCGCGGGGGCGAGGAGATGGAAGCGCTGGAGGCCGCCGGCGTGCCCTTCGAGATCGTTCCCGGCGTCACCACCGCCTCGGCGGTCGGCGCCTACACCGGCGTGCCGCTGACGCACCGGGCGCACGCCTGCAGCCTGATCCTGACTACCGGCCACCTCAAGGACGGCACGCTCGACCTCGACTGGCAGGTGCTCGCCCGCGAGCGCCAGACGCTGGTCGTGTACATGGGCCTGGCGGCGCTGCCGCAGGTCTGCGCCGAGCTGATCGCGCACGGCCTGCCGGCCGAGACGCCGGGGATGGTCGTGCAGTCGGCGACCACCCGCCGCCAGCGCAGCGTCGCCGCGCCGCTCGCCGAACTCGCCGGCAAGGTCGCCGAGGCCGGCCTGCGCTCGCCGGCGTTGATCGTCATCGGCGCCGTTGCCGGCGGCTATTCGGCGCAGCGCGAAGCGGCGCTGCTGGCCGCCCGCTTTGCCACGGTCGACGCCGGGAAAACGGCAAAAACCGCACCGGCGAAACGTCTCGCGCCGCGCCTGCGGACCGCCGTCGCGGCCTGAACGGCGGCCGGTTTTCCGGCAAATCCGACGGTCGACCGTCAGTTTCCCCGGAAAACCGCCGGCCTCAGCCGGCCAGCACCAGTGCCAGCGCGATCGCCCCGGGCAGCGCCTGGATGAAGAGGATGCGCCGGCTGGCGGTGGCCGCGCCGAAAAGCCCGGCGACGATGACGCAGCCGAGGAAGAAGATCTTCACCGGGTCGCCGGCCGGACCCAGCCACAGTCCCCAGAGCAGGCCGGCGGCGAGGAAGCCGTTGTAGAGCCCCTGGTTGGCGGCGAGCACGCGCGTCGCGGCGGCGAACTCCGGCGTCAGGCCGAAGGCCTTGCGCCCGCGCGGCGTGGTCCACAGGAACATTTCCAGGTAGAGGATGTAGAGGTGCAGCAGCGCGACCAGGGCGGTGGCGACGATGGCGGCGGTGGGCATCGGGAACTCCCCGGATGGTGGCGAAGCCCCGTTTATACCGAAAATCGCCGGAATTTACCGGTCGACCGTCAACGTTACGGCAGGCAGAGGCTGGAGCGCAGCTCGCCGACGTCGGGAATGACGATGCGCCGGCCTTCGACCTGGATCAGGCCGTCGTCGGCGAGTTCGTGGAGCACGCGCGAGAAATGTTCCTGGGTCAGGTTCAGGCGCGAGGCGATGGTGCCCTTGTGGGTCGGCAGGCAGACCTCGACCCGGCCATCGGGCGGGTTGCCCTCGTCGTCGGCCATCTCGCCGAGCAGGTAGCCGACGATGCGTTCGCGGCCGGAGCACAGCGAGTAGATCTCGAGGTCCTTGATCAGGTGGTGGAGGCGCATCGACAGCCCGGCGATCAGGCGCAGGCAGAAATCCGGGTCCTTGCGGATTTCCTGGAAGATCACGTCCTTGGCGATGAACAGCAGCTGGCAGTCGGTCAGCGCCTGGGCCATCAGCACGTAGGGCTTCTGCATGAACATCACCGCCTCGCCGAAGCTCTGGCCGGGGCGGATGATCTCGACCACCTTCTGGTTGCCGGCGGCGGAGACGAAGGCGAGCTTGATCTGGCCGTCGAGGACGAGATGGAAGCCGTGGCAGGGGTCGCCCTTGTGGAAGAGGATGTTGCCGCGGTCGTAGTGCTCGACCCGGCAGCCCTGGGCGAGCCGTTGCAGGTCGTCGGCGGGCAGGTCGGAGAACAGCGGCGTCCGGGTCAGCACCTCGGTGGCGCTGAGCGGCATCGCAGCCGGGCTGGCGTGGGTCGTCGTCCGCATGGTGTCGGCCTCGCCGGGGTCAGCGGCCGAAAGTCGCGCTGACGACTTCCATCAGCGCTTCGGCGACTTCGGGATCGTCGGTCAGGCTCTCGACGATGGCGGCGCGGCAGGCGACCACCGGGTCCATGCCGTCGCGCACCAGCAGCGCGGCGTAGATCAGCAGGCGGGTGCTGACCGCTTCCTCGAGGTCCTGGTCCTTGAGCTGGCGCAGGCCGTGGGCGATGCCGACCAGGCGCCGGGCAAGGTCGGCGGGGCATTGCGTCTCGCGCAGCAGGATGGCGGTCTCGCGCTCGCCCTCGGGAAAGTCGAAGCGCAGGCTGACGAAGCGCTGGCGGGTCGACGGCTTCATCCCCTTGAGCAGGTTCTGGTAGCCGGGATTGTAGGAGACCACCAGCATGAAGTTGGGCGGCGCCTCGAGCAGTTCGCCGGTGCGGTCGATCGGCAGGATGCGCCGGTCGTCGGCGAGCGGGTGGAGGACGACGGTGGTGTCCTTGCGCGCCTCGACGACCTCGTCGAGGTAGCAGATGCCGCCTTCGCGGACGGCGCGGGTGAGCGGGCCGTCGGACCAGCGGGTGTCGCCGTCGACGATCAGGTGGCGGCCGACCAGGTCGGCGGCGGTGAGATCGTCGTGGCAGGCGACGGTGTACAGCGGCAGGCCGAGGCGGGCGGCCATGTGGGCGACGAAGCGGGTCTTGCCGCAGCCGGTCGGGCCCTTGATCAGCAGCGGCAGGCGGTTGCGCCAGGCCGATTCGAAGATCGCTTCCTCATGGCCGCAAGGCGAGTAATAGGGCAGGTCGAGGCGGGTTTCGGGGGCGTTCATCAGGCAATGCCTTTCCAGTAAGCCAGGCCGATCAGCGCGCAGACGAAGAGCAGCCAGCCGAGCAGCAGATTGCGCCAGAGCGGCGGGGCATGGCGCAGGGCCATGAAATCGAGGGCGACGGCAGCGCCCTTGAGCAGCGCGATGCCGAGGACGGCGACGGTGAGCGGCAGGCTGCCGCCGCCTTCGCCGAGCTGCCAGGTGAGCAGCGTGGCGACGATCAGCGCCAGCCATAGCCGCAGGGTGCCGGCCGGGCTGCCGTGGCTGCCGGCCGGGATGGTTTCAGTGGATGACATAGACGAGCGGAAAGAGGATCAGCCAGACCAGGTCGACCATGTGCCAGTAGGCGGCGCCGCTTTCCAGGCCGTTCATGTCCTGCGGCCCGTAACGGCCGGCGCGCATGCCGGCCCAGAGCACGACGAGGATCACCAGGCCGAGGATCACGTGCATGAAATGGAAGAAGGTCAGCGACAGGTAGAACATGTGGAAGGTGCTGCTCGACAGGCTGATGCCCTGGTCGAAGGCGGCCGCGTATTCGACGCCCTTGACGCCGAGGAAGCCGATGCCGCAGACGATCGCGGCGAGCAGCCAGACCGCGTCGGCGCGGGCGCGGCCGGCCAGCGCGCCCTGCACGGCGCGCACGACGAAGGCGCTGGCGGTCAGCAGCAGCAAGGTGTTGACGGCGCCGGCGTCGCGGTTCAGGCCCTGCTGGGCGAGGTTGAACTCGGCGACGTGGCTGGCGCGGGTGAAGGCGTAGGCGCCGAAGAAGGCGGCGAAGGCGACCAGTTCGGCGCCGATGAAGAACCAGATGGCGAGGTCGCCGGCCAGGCGTTGCGGCGGCGTGTCGGGCAGGATCAGGGCTTGACTGGTCATGCCGGCGAGTCTAGGAAGCCATGCTCCCGGCAACCTTGATCCGCGCTAAGTTTTCCGAATTATTGGCTGCCTTCGCGTTGTGCTTGCGCCTTGCGCAGCCATTTCAGCAGCGTCGCGAACAGGCGTTCGGGGTCGACCGGCTTGCCGAGATGGTCGTTCATGCCGGCCTCGAGGCAGAGCAGGCGATCCTCGGCGAAGGCGTTGGCGGTCATCGCGATGATCGGCGTGCTGCGGTTGAGCGAGTCGGCGCGGATCTGGTGGGTGGCGTCGATGCCGTTGAGCTGGGGCATCTGCATGTCCATCAGGATCAGGTCGTAGCGTTCGCGCCGCGCCAGTTCGACCGCCTGCCGCCCGTCCTCGGCGCTGTCGGCGCACAGGCCGCAGTCTTCGAGCAGGCTCAGCGAGACCTCGCGGTTGATCGGCTCGTCCTCGGCCAGCAGGATGCGCGCCGCCGGGAAATCGCGGCGGATGCTCAGCTCGGCGCTGTCGTGCTCGGCCTCGGTCAGGCGGCCCTGGCCGTTGCGGCGCAGGCGGACGGTGAACCAGAAGGTGCTGCCGGCATCCGGTTCGCTGTCGACACCGATCTCGCCGTCCATCAGATGCACCAGGCGCTTGCTGATCGCCAGGCCGAGCCCGGTGCCGCCGTACTTGCGGGTCATCGAGTTGTCGGCCTGCTCGAAGGCGGTGAACAGCCGGGCGCGGGCGTCCTCGGCGATGCCGATGCCGGTGTCGGCGACCTCGAAGCAGAGCGTGACCGCGTCGCCGGCGGTCTCGGCGAGGCGGGCGCGGACGGTGACGCTGCCGTGGCGGGTGAACTTGATCGCGTTGCCGGTCAGGTTGAGCAGGACCTGGCCGAGGCGCAGCGGATCGCCGACCAGGACCATGCCGGCCAGCTCGAGCGGCAGGTCGATGTGCAGCTGCAGCGATTTTTCGGCGGCGCGGTGACCGCTCAGGCTGCGCAGGTTCTCGAGCACGCTGCCGAGGACGAATTCGGTCTCCTCGAGCTTCATCCGCTCGGCCTCGATCTTGGAGATGTCGAGGATGTCGTTGATCACGTGCAGCAGGTGGCGCGAGGCGTTCTCGACCTTGCCCAGCTGGTCGCGCAGGCGCGGGTCCGGGGTCTGGCGCAGGACCATGCTGGTCATGCCCATGATCGCGTTCATCGGCGTGCGCAGTTCGTGGCTCATGTTGGCCAGGAAGGTGCTCTTGGCCCGGCTGGCGGCCTCGGCGGTTTCCTTGGCCAGCGACAGTTCGGTGGTGCGTTCGTCGACCAGCGCGGCGAGGTGGTGGCGGTGCTGCTCGAGTTCGGCCTCGGTACGCTTGCGCTCGCTGATGTCGCGGAAGGCGGTGACCGAGCCGCCGGTGGGCTGGCCGAGACGGTCGACGATCGGACTGGCGGCGATTTCGACGTCGATCAGGCGGCCGTCGCGGCAGCGGAACAGTTGCTCTCCGTTGAAGGACTGGCCGCTGCGCACGCGGTTGAACAGCGGGCAGCGTTCGAGCGGCACCGGTTCGCTGCCGTGGCGGTGGAAGATGTCGTGGCCGATGCGGCCGAGCATCTCGTCGGCGCGGTAGCCGAGGATGCGGGTGAAGGCCGGGTTGATCAGGCGCACGCGGCCTTGCGGGTCGAGCACGTAGATGCCGTCGGCGATGGTGTCGGTGATCGTGCGCAGGCGCTCGGTTTCGCGCGTCTGCGCCCGCTGCGTGCGCCACAGGCGGAGCGCCAGGGCGAGGATCACCGCCAGCGCCAGCAGGGTGGCGAAGATTGCCCACTGGTAACGTTGCCAGACATCGCCGGCCTCGAACTCGACCCGCTCGTAGGGCGGCAGGCGCAGCGCGCGGGTCAGCCGGTCGACCGACTGGTAGTCGCCGGGGATGGTGAAGCCGTGGATGCCGGCAGCTTCGGCGACGGCCATGTCGGGGGTGATGAAGAGCAGCGCCCGGTTGATCCGCTTGACCGTTTCCTCCGGCACCGAGGGCAGCGCGGCGAAGGCCCATTCGGGATAGAGGCGGGTCGACACGAGGAAGGGGAAATCGGGGTGCTGCTGCGGGTTGAGCAGCTTGTAGGCGGCTGCCGCCAGGCGGCCGTCGTGCTGCAGCGACTCGAGGATGCCGGTGCGGATGAAACCGGCGTCGGCGTCGCCGGCGAGCACGCTGGCGACCACCTGGTCGTGGCTGCCGACGTCGATCAGGCGGGCGTCGTCGGGCAGCTTGAGGCCGGCCAGCAGCAGTTCGTAGGCCTGCGTCTGGTAGCCGCCGAGGAACGTCGCGCCATGGCCGGGAATCGCGATGCGCTTGCCGCGCAGGTCGGCCAGGGTCTGCAGCGGGCTGTCGTGGCGGGTGAGGATGACGCCGCCGAGCAGCGACGAGGTCTGGCCGCCTTCCAGCGACTGCAGCGTCGCCAGCGCGCCGGAGAGGCGGTTGCCGTGGCGCAGCTGGACGTAGTGCGCCGGGTTGGTGAAGATCAGGTCGATGCGCTGTTCGGCGATCGCCGCGTTGAGTTCGGCGTGGTCGAGGTATTCGACGCGGATCTGGTAGCCGGGGGTGGCGCCGCTGAGGTAGACGCCGAGCATGTCGAACTTCTCGGCCATCACCGCCTTCGGCCGGTAGGCGAAGATGCCCAGCGTCAGCGTCTGTTCGGCGATGGCGAGCAGGGGGGAAAGGAAAAGGAGCAGCGTCAGCCAGCGTTTCATCGATGCGCCCGGCCGTGGGTCGGGTTCCGGCAGGTATCCCGAAAATAACCCGGGCATTGTAAGGCTTTGCCGCTGCCTTGTCGTCTCCGGCAAAGCAAAAGGGGCGGCCGGAGCCGCCCCTGCTCAATGACGAGGAGGAGGTGTCACTGAGTTGCTGCGCTGTCCTCGCCCTTGACGAAGAAGGAGACGATGTAGGTGACGAGGCCGACGAGGAACATGAGGCCGGCCCATTCACGCATCCAGTAGAAGAGGACGACCTGGTCCTGGGTTGCCATGAAGCCCATGGGGGTGTCGGAGACGCGTTGGAGCCAGACCTGGAGGATGCCGGCGGCGGTGAGGAAGAGGGTGATGAAGACCATGGCGATGGTCATCAGCCAGAAGGACCACATTTCGAGGACCTGGGCCTTGTTGGAGTTGGCGGCCCGTCCGCGGATGATCGGCATCGCGTAGGAAATGAGCGTGAGGACGACCATGACGTAGGCGCCGTAGAAAGCCATGTGGCCGTGGGCGGCGGTGATCTGCGAACCGTGGGTGTAGTAGTTGACCGGGGCGAGGGTATGGAGGAAGCCCCAGACGCCGGCACCGAGGAAGGCCATGACACCGGTACCGAGGGCCCAGAGGACGGCGGCCTTGTTCGGATGTTCGCGGCGACGGCGGTTGACCATGTTGAAGGCGAAGACGGTCATGGCGAAGAAGGGGATCGGTTCCAGGGCGGAGAAGACGGAGCCCCACCACTGCCAGTACTCGGGGGCGCCGATCCAGTAGTAATGGTGGCCGGTACCGATGATGCCGGTGACCAGGGTCAGGGTGATGATGACGTAGAGCCACTTCTCGATGACCTCGCGGTCGACGCCGGTGACCTTGATCAGGACGAAGGCGAGGAGCGAGCCGAGGATGAGTTCCCAGACGCCTTCGACCCAGAGGTGGACGACCCACCACCAGTAGTACTTGTCCTTGACCAGGTTGTGGGGGTTGTAGAAGGAGAAGAGGAAGAAGATGGCGAGGCCCCAGAGGCCGAGGAGGAGGACGGTCGAGATGGCGGTCTTGCGGCCCTTCAGGACGGTCATGGTGATGTTGAAGAGGAAGGCGAGGGCGACGACGACGATGCCGAGCTTGGTCGGCAGGGGCTGCTCGAGGAACTCGCGGCCCATGGTGGCGAGGAGGTCGTTGCCGGTCATCTGGGCGAGCGTCGCGTAGGGCACGAAGAGGTAGCCGAGGACGGTGGCGGCGCCGGCGACGAGGAAGATCCAGAAGAGGGCGATGGCCAGCCTGGGGCTGAACAGTTCGGTCTCGGACTCCTCGGGGACCATGTAGTAGGCGGCGCCCATGAAGCCGAAGAGGAGCCAGACGATGAGCAGGTTGGTGTGGACCATGCGGGCCACGTTGAATGGGATTTCGGGGAAGAGGAAATCCCCGACGACGTATTGCATGCCCATGATCAGGCCGAAGAGGATCTGGCCGGTGAAGAGGGCGATGGCCGCTATGAAGTATGGCTTGGCGACAGCCTGTGATTGATATTGCATCGCAGTGAACTCCTGAATGTGTTTATGAGCCGGTCAGCCTTCGATGTTGGGCGGCCAGTTGGCGGTATTGATCTCGGAGGTGTATTTGAGGAAGGCGACGATGTTGTCGAGTTCCTCGTCGGTCAGATGGAACTGCGGCATCTGGCGACGGCCGGGTGCGCCGGTGGGCTGTGCCTGCATCCAGCCCTTGATGAAGTCTGGGCCGCGACGCGGATAGACGTTGCCGAGCTCGGGGGCGAAGTAGGCGCCTTCGCCGAGGAGGGTGTGGCAGCCGATGCAGTTACGGGTTTCCCAGATTTTTTTGCCGGCGATGACCTGCGGCGTCAGGTTCTGGGAATTGTCGCGCTTGGGAAATTCCTTGTGCGAGTCGAAAGTGAGGGCAAGAAAAAGCAGAAAGAAGAACACCGTCCCCCCGTAGAAGATGTTCCGTGCCATGGATTTTGTGAATATGCCGCTCATTTTTGCGCTCCTTGTTGACGGTGCGCGAATTCTCGGCGGCAGACAAAAGCCAATCCATGATCTGCGTTAAATCGCAAAACGCCGCCATGCCTGTCTGGCTGGCGTGGGGCAACTAATCGCGTTGGCCCGTCCCGACCCAGTGGGCGAGCATCGATGACAGGACATCGATGCGTACCGGCTTGGTCATGAAGTCGTTCATGCCGGCATCCAGGCAACTCTGGCGGTCTTCTGCGAAGGCCCCGGCGGTCAGCGCGATGATCGGGATCGCCGGTCTGCCGAGCCGGGCTTCCCAGTTGCGGATCTCCTGCGTTGCGCGCAGGCCGTCCATCACCGGCATCTGCATGTCCATCAGCACGAGGTCCGGCTGCAATCCGCGATGCAGGGCGGCCAAGGCCTCGGCGCCGTTCTCCGTGCACACCGCCGCGATGCCGAGCTTGTTGAGCAGGCCTTCGATGACCTTGCGGTTGACCGGGTTGTCCTCGGCGACCAGCACGCTGCCCCGCAGGCCCTCCTGCAACGCTGCCATCTGGCCGGGCGGGGTGTCCCGACTGGCCGGCGTGCCGCTGTCGCCGGCGCACTCGCAGCGAATGGTGAACCAGAAGCGCGAGCCCTCTCCGGGGAGGCTGTCCATGCCGACCGTTCCGCCCATCAGGTGCGCGAGGCTGCGGACGATCGACAGCCCGAGTCCGGTTCCGCCATATTCACGGGTCGTCGAGCTGTCCGCCTGGCTGAACGGGTGGAAGAGTTTTTCCCGCTTTTCGGGGAGTACGCCGATGCCGCTGTCGCTGACCGAAAATTCGAGCAAGGCGTGCCTGCCGTCATCCTCGAGCACCTTGGCCTCGATCCGGATGAAGCCGCGTGGCGTGAATTTGATCGCATTGCCGATCAGGTTGGCCAGCATCTGGCGCAAACGGGTCACGTCGGCGATGTAGTCGGCCGCCGGGCCATGCCAGAAGGCTTCGATTTGCAGTTGCTTGGCGCGCGCAGGCTGGGCGAACAGCGTGACATTTTCCTCGATCACCTCGCGCGGGTTGAAAATATGGCAGGCCAGTTCCATCTTGCCGGCCTCGACCTTGGAAAAATCGAGAATGTCGTTGAGCAGCGTCAGCAGCGTCTGCCCGGTATCGAGGATGGTTCTGGCGTATTCCCGTTGTTCTTCGGGGCTGGCCTTGTCGTCGATCAGGAGCAGTTGCGCCATGCCGAGGATGCCGTTCATCGGGGTCCGGATCTCGTGGCTCATGGTCGCCAGGAAAGCGCTTTTCGCGTGGTTGGCCTGTTCGGCGGCTTCCTTGGCATGGCGCAAGGCGGCATGGGCTTCCTCGAGCTGGGTGATGCGTTCGCTGACGGCACGCGACATCGCGTTGAACGCGGCGCCCAGTTGGCCGACGTCATCCTCGCCTTCCGGGACCGCCGGCGGCGTCGCGTTGCCTGCCGCAACCTCGAGGCTGGCGCGGGTCAGCACCGAGAGTTGCCGGGTCAGCAGCATGCCGAGCAGGGCGAGCAGCCCGGCCGACAGCAGCAGTTCGCCGACCGCGATCAACACGCCTTGCGAGAGCAGGCTCTTGCGCGCTTCGACGATGCGGCTGAGATTGATCCCGAAGCGCAGTTCGCCGAGTGGCTGGCCGGAGAGCGTGATCGGTCGGGAGAGGTCGTAGCGTGCCGGTTTTTCCCCGCTGTCGATGCTGAAGTTCGCATCCGGCAGCGGCAGCAATTTGCTGGCCGGCCAGCCGGCGCTGGCGACGAGGTTGCCATAGTTGTCGAGGACTGCCGCGTAATCGATGCCCTGGATCGAAACGCTTTCGTCGAGCACCGCCTGGACCGTTGCGTAGTCGCTCTGGGCGAGCGGCGCGACCAGCGCCGCATTGAGAATCGGGGCGACCTGTTCGCTGTGGTTGCGGGCCTGTTCGCCCATGTTCTGGTGCAGCAGGCGCAGGCTGTTGGTGATCAGCAGGACCAGCATGCAGGCTTCGACGATCAGTGCCAGCAGCAGCAGGCGACCGCGCATCGTGCGCAGCAGGGGCAGGGGGCGGGCGAGGACCATGTCAGCGGGACGGGAGCTTCAATTGCTTGCGGACCTCGTTCGCATACGGCTCCATCTCGTTGAGTTCCCGATGTGCCAGACGGCGGTAGCCCTTGAGCTTGTGCTGGGCGAAATACTCGGCGGCTTCCGGCGTTTCGGCGAAGCGCCAGAGCGCCTTCTCGATGTCTTCGCGGCGGTTGCCGTGGCGTTGGTTGAGCAGGTACACGCGGCCTGCCATCGACAGGCTTTCGTCGAAGATCAGCAACTGCGACTGGATTCCCGGCGGCAGGTTCTGATAGTTGGCGAGCGAGGTGAAGGCAAGCTTGCCCTCGCCCTTGAGCAGCAACTGGGCGATGCTGTCGGCGGCGCTGACGTAGCGCATGCTGGTGCCACGGATGCCGTTACGGTGCAGCCAGTGCTCGCCCCACAGGGTGACCAGAGAGGCCGGGGAAAGCCCAAAGACGGTTGCCCCGTCGAGGTCGGCATGCGTCCTCACCGGCGAGTCGCGGGGGACCAGCGCCACCGCCCTGAATTCGGCCTGGTAGGTGAGCAAGGGCAGGTAGCCTGCATCGGTCTGCAGCAGCCGGGCCTGGTGTCCGGTCGTGATCACCAGGTCGAAGCGTCCCTGCATGGCGCGGCGGGCGAATTCCGTGAAGTCGGGGGCGGTGACGATTTCGACCGGTTGTCCGAGTGTCCGTTCGAGATGCTGGCGCAACGGCTGGTACATGCCGATGATCAGCCGGGCGCTGCTGTGCGGGGCGACGCCGATGCTGAAGGCGCGGGCCGGTCCCGCCCAGGCGGTGATGCCGAGCAGTAGTCCGCCGAGCAGGACGAGAAGGCGTGTGAGGGACGGCATGGACGTTGGCTGTGCGAGGCTGCGGGCCCGCCAGTTTACTCCCGGCCAGGCCCGGGGGCCTAGCCGCTGCCGGTCTATTGCCGCCAGGCGCAGCCCTCGAGCTTGCCGGTGGCGGTGGTGACTTCGGCATGCCAGGCGTACAGCCGCTCGTCGCCGGTGCTGTTGTCGCGGCAGCTGCGCCGGTTCAGCCGGACGTTGACGGTCGACGCCCCGGTGATGCGGATTTCCGCTTGCGTCGGCGTGCTCAGCGTTTCCTCGTAGCTGCCGGCGAGGTCGTCCTGGCCGCTGCGCTGCAGCGTCGCGCCGCCTTCGAACAGGGTCAGCGCCCAGGCATTGCCGGCGCCGGCGCGCCATTCGCCGGTGCTGCGCCGCGGGGCGTAGCAGCGGGCGTCGCGCTTGGCCATGTTGAGGCCGTCGATGCGCAGCAGGCCCGACTCGGCGGCGCCGAAGACCTCGATGTAGAGCGGCTTGCCGTCGCCGAGGCCGAACTGGCGCAGGGCGGCGGTGACTTCGCCGCCGGCCGAGGCGTCGTCGACGTTGGTGTAGCTGCGGTCGCGGCAGGGCGAGAAGATCAGGCGGTCCTGGTGCTGCAGCAGCAGGCCGCGGGCGACCTTGTCGGCGCCCTTGCCGGTGGCCTGCTCCGGACTGGCGGCGTTGTCGGCATGGGCGACGCCGAGGGCGACGAGCAGGGCGGTGGCAAGCAGGGTCTTGGTCATCTTTGCTTCCTTGGTGTGACGTTCAGGGCTGGCGGATCAGGTCGCGCAGTTCGTCGGCGATCGCCTGTGCCGGCGTGCCGTAGCCGTATTTCTTGATGAAGCGGCTGTCCGGGCCGAGCAGGTAGAGCCCGGCCGAGTGGTCGACGGCGTAGAGCTTGGGGTCGCCGGCGTCGCGGGCGACCTTGGCATAGCGCACCTTGAAGTTGCGGGCGACGCCCTGGATCAGCGCCGGCGAGCCGGTCAGGCCGACGATGCGCGGGTCGAAGAAACGGGTGTAGGTGGCCAGGGCGGCCGGCGTGTCGCGCTCGGGATCGACCGAAACGAAGATGCCCTGGAGGCGGTCGGCGTCGTCGCCGAGCAGCTTGAGGATCTCGGTCATCTCGACCAGCGTCGTCGGGCAGATGTCCGGGCAGAAGGTGTAGCCGAAGGCGATCAGCTGGAAGCGGCCGCGGAAATCCTCGTTGGAGACGGCCGAGCCCTGCGGCCCGATCAGCATGTAGCGCGGCCGGATGTCGCGGACCTCGCCGTCGAGCAACTGGTGCGCCGGTGCCGCCGCGGCCAGTGCCGGCGCGGCGGCCAGCAGCAGGCCCAGGTGCCGGCAGAAAGCGCGCCGCTTCATGCCGGCTTGCCGGCGGCGCGGCGGAGTTTCTCGCGTGCACGGTCGACCTCGCCGGCGAGGCTTTTTCCGTCCGGGCAGGTCCGGCCGGCGCTGCCGAAGTCGAGGAAGCTGGCGTGGGTGGCCTGTTCGAAGACTTCGCCGACGCTCCTTTCCTTGGGCACGGTATCGACCATGATCTCGCGCATCCGGGCCGCCAGCGCGTTCTGCTTGCAGGCCAGGGCGACGCCGTTGAGCGTGCCGAGTTCGCTGACCGCCCGCTCGAGGCCGGTGTCGTCGGCGCCGACGCCGGCGCTGACGGCGAGCAGCAGGGCGAGCAGGGGAAGGGCTTTAGTCATGGTCGGACTCCTTGTGAACAGCGGGTGGGATCGGTCGGGCCTGCAGCGTCGCCAGGCGGCGGCCGTCGTCGAGGGCGACGGCATGGACGGCCTTGAGTTCGCCGACCAGATAGCGCTTCTTCAGCGTCAGGTCGACCGGCTTGGCGTGCGTGGCCTTCCAGAAAGTCGTGCTTTCGCGCGTCGTCGGCTGCGTCAGGCAGGCCTCGGCACGCAGCGCCAGCCGGGCCGGGTCGGCGTCGGCCGGCAGTGCCAGGACCAGCGCCGCGTCGTCGTCGGCGGCGTCGATGAAGGCGGCGAAATTGGCGAAGGCAAGGAAATAGTCGTAGCGCCAGCGTTCGGTCATCGTCTGCGGTTCGCCGACCATGTCCTCGGCTTCGTAGCTGCGCCGGTCCTCGCTCTCGGAGGCGAGCGGCAGGTACTTGTAGCGGAAGTAGTCGGGGTCGCTGCTGACGCCCTCGGGCCAGCTCCAGCCTTCGGCGATCTCCTTGCCGCGCAGCGGGTAGCGCAGCGCGCCGGGGAGGGCCTCGGGGGTTTCGCCGTGGGCCAGGTCGATATCGACCTCGATGCAGTCGGCCGCCGCCGGCTGCTCGGCGAAGACGCGGTAGAGGGCCGGGCCGGGTTCGGCGACGGCGGCCAGCGGGCAGCTCAGGAGCAGCGCCAGCAACAGGGGCGTGGATTTCATCGTGGGGCCTGCAGGTGTTTGCGGATCGCGCCGGCGATCACGGTCGACGGCGTGCCATGGGCAATTTTGTCGGCGATCCGGCCGTCGGTGCCGATCAGGTAGAGGTCGGCCGAATGGTCGACGGCGTAGTTGTCGCCGCCGCCCTCGGGCCGGCTGTAGATGACGCCGTAGCGGCCGGCGATCTCGGCCAGCGTCGCCGGATCGGCGGTGGCGCCGGCGATCGCCGGGTTGAAGAAGGCAGTGTAGCTGGCCAGGTGCTGCGGCGTGTCGCGCGCCGGATCGACCGAGACGAAGAGAAAGGCGGCGCGCTCGCGTTCGCCGGGTTCGAGCTGGGCGATCACGTCGGCCAGCGTCAGCAGCGTCGTCGGGCAGATGTCCGGGCAGGCGGTGTAGCCGAAGGCCAGCGCCACCACCTTGCCGCGCAGGTCGGCCAGGGCCAGTTTGCCGGCGGCGCTGTCGAGCACGAAGTCGCCGCCGGCCGGCAGTCCGGGGCGCGGCAGTTCGCGCGGCGCTGGCTGCGGGTGCCAGAGCAGCGCCAGGGCGGCGATGGCAAGGGCCAGCAGCAGGGCGACGACGGCGAGGATTCTTTCCTGCATGGTTCGACGATTCACTTTCAATGGGACCGGCCGGCAGCCGGCAGGATGCCCGGATTGTTCGCCAGGCGTCGGCAAATGAATTTAATCGCCATCAAATTTCCGGTGTTTCCCTGCGCGCCGGGGTGCGGCAGGAAGGCATTGTGCGCGCGCCGCCTGCGGCAATTAAGCCCACGGGAACTGATTGCGGCAACCCGAAAAATCCGGGTTCGAATAGGAATAATCCTAGATAAATCAGGACGATGGGCGATGGACTTCGCCTGCTCTCCGGGTCATTCTCGGAAAAACCCGACGGATTTAGGATCGATCAATTTTTTTGCCGGGGCTGCGGCATACAGTGCGACAAATTGCCGCATCCCCTACGGAAATTGGGGTCAAGGCGATTGGGGGTAAACCTGAATAATTCTGGGAGAACGATGATGAGAGGATTTGCGATCAAGTCGGGCGTGCTGCTGCTGGCGGCGGGTCTTGGTCTTGGGGCGGCGGGTTCGGCCTTTTCGGCGGAATCGCTGCAGGACGTTCT
>NZ_RBXP01000017.1:68720-118561 GCF_003634965.1 Azonexus fungiphilus
GATTTGCGATCAAGTCGGGCGTGCTGCTGCTGGCGGCGGGTCTTGGTCTTGGGGCGGCGGGTTCGGCCTTTTCGGCGGAATCGCTGCAGGACGTTCTGAAGCGTCGGGGGCTGAGCCAGCAGGACCTGCTGGCGGCGGCGAAGACCTACGTGCCGACGGGCAAGCGGGATGAATTCCTGGCGTTCAGTTCGGGCGGGCAGTCGGGTCAGGTGATCGTGTACGGCATTCCGTCGATGCGCATCCTGAAGTACATCGGCGTGTTCACGCCGGAACCCTGGCAAGGCTACGGTTTCGACGAGAACTCGAAGGCGGTGTTGAAGCAGGGCTGGATCGACGGCAAGGAAATCACCTGGGGCGACACGCACCACCCGGCGATCTCGGAAACCAACGGCCAGTACGACGGGCAGTTCCTGTTCATCAACGACAAGGCCAACCCGCGCCTGGCGGTGATTGACCTGCGCGACTTCGAGACCAAGCAGATCGTGGTCAATCCGATCTACAAGTCGGAACACGGCGGCGCCTTCGTGACGCCGAACACCGACTACGTGATCGAAGCGGCGCAATACGCGGCGCCGCTGGAGAACAAGAAGTTCTTCCCGCTGGAAGAATTCAACGAGAAGTACCGCGGTGGCGTGACCTACTGGAAGTTCGACCGCAAGGAAGGCCGGATCGACCCGAAGAAGTCGTTCTCGGTCGAGTTGCCGCCGTACTCGCAGGATCTGTCGGATGCCGGCAAAGGCCCGTCGGACGGGTGGTCGTTCACCAACTCGTTCTGTACCGAACGCTACGTCGGCGGCATCGAGAAGGGTCGTCCGCCGTACGAAGCCGGGTGCTCGGCGAAGGACACCGACTACCTGCACGTGATCAACTGGAAGAAGGCGGCGGAACTGGTCGCGGCCGGCAAGGCGAAGAAGATCAACGGCCACGACGTGCTGCCGATCGACGTTGCGGTCAAGGAAGGCATCCTGTTCCTGATTCCGGAACCGAAGTCGCCGCACGGCGCCGACGTGACGCCGGACGGCAAGTTCATCGTCGTCTCGGGCAAGCTCGACACGCACGTGTCGGTGTACAGCTTCGAGAAGATCCAGGCGGCGATCAAGGCCGGCAAGTTCGAATCGAAGGACCCGTACGGGATTCCGGTGATCGGGATGAAGGACGCGCTGCACACGCAAGTGCAGCTGGGCCTGGGCCCCTTGCACACGCAGTTCGACGCGAAGACCTGCGTTGCCTACACCTCGCTGTACGTCGACTCGCAAGTGGCGAAGTGGAACTTCTGCGAAGGCAAGGTGCTGGACAAGATCTCGGTGCACTACAACATCGGTCACCTGGTGACGATGGAAGGCGACTCGGTGGCGCCGAAGGGCCGCTACCTGGTGGCACTGAACAAGCTGTCGATCGACCGCTTCAACCCGGTCGGCCCGCTGCACCCGCAGAACCACCAGCTGATCGACATCGCCAACGACAAGATGCAGCTGCTCTACGACATGCCGCTGCCGCTGGGCGAGCCGCACTACGTGGTCGCGATCGAAGCCTCGAAGCTGAAGCCGGGCGTGCGCTACAAGGTCGGCACCGACAGCCGCACCGACAAGCCGCATCCGGGCGCGGTGCGTGCGGGTGAAGAACGGACGGAGAAGAAGGGCAACAAGATCACGGTCTATGGCACGCTGATCCGTTCGCACATCACGCCGGAGACGATCGAAGCCGAAGTTGGCGACGAAGTGACGATCCACCTGACCAACCTCGAACGGGCGCAGGACGAGACGCACGGCTTCACGGTGTCGACGTACAACACGCACGCGTCGGTGGAACCGGGCAAGACGGTGACGGTGAAGTTCAAGGCCGACAAGGAAGGCGTGTATCCGTACTACTGCACGGAATTCTGCTCGGCGCTGCACCTTGAGATGCAGGGTTACCTGCTGGTCAAGCCGAAGGGCTGGAAGCCGACGAAGACGACGATGGCGAAGGCGAACTACAGCGAGACCGACTACAAGGCGACGCTGAAGAAGGTTGCCGACACGCAGGCGGTGATTGATTCGGTGGTGGGGTATATCACCAGCACGAACTTCAAGGACTTCCCGGACGTGGTGGCGATGGTCGAGGACGCGACGGACCAGCTGAACAAGATCAAGGACGCCAAGCAGAAGCATGAGGCGGCTGCGGCCCAGAAGGACTGGGAGCAGGCCAATCTGTGGGCCGAGCAGGTCTGGCAGTACCAGGTCAAGGCAGCCGACATCGGCCTGCGCGCCAAGACCTACCTCGAGCAGAACGGCGCCAGGAAGGTCAAGTAAGCGACCCGAACGGCAAGGTACAAGGGGCAGGAGAAATCTTGCCCCTTTTTTGCCTTTTGCCGCGGTCGACCGTCAACGATGAAATTCCTGCAGCGCGACTTCCTTCCCTTCACCGGCTGGCGTGGCACCTTGCTGGCGCTCGCCGTGTGGTCGGTGCTGGTCATGCTGTCGCTGCTCACGCAGCGCGAACAACTCAACCGCACCGCCGCCGAACTGGCGCGCATCGACGCCGTCGCCAACCTGAAGAAGGACATGGCGATCCGCAAGTGGGCGTCCACCGTCGAAGGCGTCTTCATCCGCGAGACGCGCGTGCCGCCGGTCAATTCGCTCGAACAGGAAGAGCGCGTCACCGCCGTGCGCTACACCGGCGAACAGTTCACGCTGGTGACGGTGACGCCGATGCACCTGCTGCTGGCGATCCAGGGCATGACCAACCAGGAATTCGGCTCGCGCGAGCGGCTCACCTCGAAGCAGCTGCGCAATCCCGACAACGCGCCCGACGAATGGGAAAAGCAGGCGCTCGAACAACTCGGCCGCGGCGCCGGCATCGTCACCCAGTCGCTGCCGAAGAAGGGCGGCCACGGCCTGATGCGGGCGATGATCCCGATGCGCATGGAAAAGGAATGCCTCGAATGCCACCGCGACACGCTGGTCCCGGTCGGCGGCCTGCGTGGCGGGGCGACCGTGTCGATCGACCTGAACACCTACCGCACCGCCCAGGAACCGACCTGGCGGACGATCCAGTACTGGCACGCGGCGATCTGGCTGCTCGGGCTGGCGACGATCATCCTGCTGCACCGCGTCTTCGTCCGCCGCGCCGCCGAGCAGCAGCGCCAGGACCAGATGCGCCGCGAGAACGAGGCCGCCTTCGCGGCGATGGCCGAGGGCGCGGTGATCACCGACGCCGCCGGCGACATTCTCTGGGTCAACGACGCTTTTTGCCGGATTTCCGGCTACGCCCGCGACGAGGTGATCGGGCGCAATCCGCGCCTGCTCAAGTCGGGCCTCCATGCGATCGATTTCTACCAGCAGCTGTGGGCGCAGCTGCGCGACGCCGGCCACTGGCGCGGCGAGATCTGGAACCGCCGCAAGAACGGCGAAGTCTTCCCGGAAGACCTCTCGATCCAGGCCCTGCGCGGGCCGGACGGGCGCATCCGGCGCTACATCTCGATCTTCTCCGACATCACCCAGCGCAAGAAGAACGAGGACGAGCTGGCCGCCTACCGCGAGCAGCTCGAGGAACTGGTGCGCCGCCGCACCGGCGAGCTGACCGAGGCGCGCGACGCCGCCGAGGCGGCCAACCGCAGCAAGTCGATCTTCCTCGCCAACATGAGCCACGAGCTGCGCACCCCGCTCAACGCGGTGATCGGCTTTTCCCGGCTGATGGCCGCCGACCCAGGGTTGTCGCCGGCGCGCCAGGACAATCTGCGCATCATCAGCCACTCCGGCGAGCACCTGCTGACGCTGATCAACGACGTCCTCGAGCTGTCGAAGATCGAGTCCGGCAAGATGGAGATGCGTCCCGAGGAAGTCGACCTGCCCGAGCTGCTCGGCCAGGTCGTCGAGATGATGAGCCTGCGCGCCGACGAAGGCGGGCTCGACCTGCGCCTGGAAAGCGCCGGCCTGCCGGCGCTGGTCCAGCTCGATCCGGGCATGCTGCGGCAGGTGCTGCTCAACCTGCTGTCGAATGCCGTCAAGTTCACGCCGGCCGGCGAAGTCGTCGTCCGTGTCCTTGCCCGGCCGCTCGACAGCGAGCGCGTGCGCCTGGAATTCTCGGTGCGCGACAGCGGCATCGGCATCAGCGCCGAGGACCAGGCGCGCATCTTCTCGTCGTTCGAGCAGGTCGGCTCGGCGCACCAGGGCGGTACCGGCCTCGGCCTGACCATCAGCCGGCGCTACGTGCAGCTGCTTGGCGGCGAACTGACGGTGCGTTCGGCGCCGGGCGAGGGCGCCGAGTTCGCCTTCGCCATCCCGGTGCCGGTGGTGATCGCCCCCGACGGCGCCGGCAAGGCGCGGCCGGTGCGCCTGGCCCGCCTGGCGGCGCCGCGCCGGGTCCTGCTCGTCGACGACAGCGACGACAGCCGGCGGCTGCTGGCGGCGATGCTCGAGCCGCTCGGCTTCATCGTCGACGAGGCCGCCGACCTGGCCACGGCGCGCGCCGCACTCGCCGCCCGGCCGGCCGACGTGGTCATCCTCGACTGGTACCTGCCGGACGGCGAAGGCCTCGGCCTGCTGCGCGAGATCAAGGCGGCCGGTGGTCCGGCGGTGATCATGCTGACCGCCCACGCCCTCGCCGAAACCCGCAACGCGGCGCTGGCCGCCGGCGCCGACGGCTTCCTGAGCAAGCCGCTGGCCGACGGCGAGCTGTACGCGCTGCTCGCCCGCCGGCTCGACCTGGCGCTGGCCGAAGCGCCGCGCCGGACGCCGGTTTTTGACGAAATCGGGCTGTCGACCGTCAGCGTCGACCAGCTCACCGCCGCCGAGCGCCAGGCGCTCGAACAGGCGGCGATCGCGCTCAACCCGGCCGAGATCGGCCGCGCCATCGCCGCCATTGCCAGCCGCCAGCCCGAACTTGCCGCCTGCCTCGACGCCGTCGCCCGCACCCGCGACTACCCGGCGCTGTGGGACTGGCTCGGCATCACCGGAAACGAACCATGACCGATCTCCTCGAAACCCTGCCCGACACCCCCGCCAGCGCGCTGCGCCCGGCCGAAATCCTGATCGTCGACGACACCCCGGGCTCGCTGCAGCTGCTCAACGACCTGCTCACCGGCGCCGGCTACGTCGTCCGCGTCGCCAGCGAAGCGCGCATGGCGCTGCGCTCGGCCAGGGCACGCCCGCCCGAGCTGATCCTGCTCGACGTGCGCATGCCCGGCATGGACGGCTACGAGTTGTGCCAGCACCTCAAGGCCGAGGCGGCGACCCGCGACGTGCCGGTGATCTTCCTCTCGGCGCTGCGCGAGACCGGCGACAAGGTGCGCGGCTTCGCGCTCGGCGCCGTCGATTACATCGGCAAGCCGTTCCAGCCCGAGGAAGTGCTCGCCCGGGTGCGCACCCATGTCCAGCTCTACCGGCTGCAGACCCGGCTCGAGGAGCAGGTCGAGCAGCGTACCGAACAGTTGCGGGTATCCGCCCGCCAGCTGCGCGAGAAGCGCCAGCGCCTGCAGGAACTGACCGCCTTCCTGCAGAGCGTGCGCGAGGACGAGCGCACCAGCATCGCCCGCGAGCTGCACGACGAGCTCGGCCAGGCGCTGACCGCGCTGCGCATCGACGTCGGCTGGCTGCGCAAGCACTGCGCGCCGCTCGGCAGCGCCGTCGTCGAGCGCGCCGATGCCGCGCACGCGCTGGTCGACAACACCGTGCACGCGCTGCGCCGGATTTCCGAAGGCCTGCGCCCGGGCATGCTCGACGTGCTCGGGCTGTGCGCCGCGCTCGAGCACCTGGCCGGCCAGTTCGGCGAACGCTCCGGCATCGCCTGCCATTTCAGCGCCGACCGCGACGAATACGCGCTGCCCGACAAGGGCGCGATCACCGCCTTCCGGGTCGTCCAGGAAGCGCTCACCAACGTTGCCCGGCACGCCGCCGCGCGCCGGGTCGACATCGACCTGAGCGCCGCCGGCGACCGCCTGCGCATCAGTGTCCGCGACGACGGCTGCGGTTTCGACGCCGAATCGCCGCGCCAGGGCTTCGGCCTGCTCGGCATGCGCGAGCGCGTGCTGATGCTGGGCGGAGAGATCACCATCGACGGCAGCGCCGGGACGACAGTCGTCGTCAGCCTGCCGATGACCACCGGAGAAACCGCATGATCCGCATCCTGATTGCCGACGACCACGACATCCTGCGCGTCGGCCTGCGCCACATCCTGGCCGAGTCGCCGGACATCGTCGTCGGCGGCGAGGCGAGCAACGGCATCGAGGCCGTCGCCATGCTGCGCAAGGAACACTGGGACACCCTGGTGCTCGACCTGACGATGCCCGGGCGCAACGGCATCGAGCTGATCAAGCAGATCCGCAGCGAATTCCCCCGCCTGCCGATCCTGATCCTGAGCATGCACAAGGAAGACATCTACGCCGTCCGCGCGCTCAAGGCCGGCGCTGCCGGCTACCTGTGCAAGGACAACGCCGAGGCCTTCCTTGCCGAAGCCATCCGCAAGGTCCATGGCGGCGGCCTGTTCATCAACCAGAACGTCGCCGAGCGGCTGACCATGGACATCCTCCAGGGGCGCCACGCCGAACTGCCGCACAACCGCCTGACCGACCGCGAGCATCAGGTCTTCCTGCTCATCGTCCAGGGCATGGGCGTCTCCGAGATCGGCCGCCACCTCAACCTCAGCGTCAAGACGGTGAGCACGCACAAGGCCAGCATCCAGGCCAAGATGGACCTCGCCAACACCGCCGAACTGGTCCGCTACGCGGTCGAGAACCGGCTCGTCGAAAGCGACGCCTAGGAATATTCCGGGAAGGCGTAATCCCTTCTCCCATGGGCTTTATCGGCATTCGTCACGTTATGACGCAAGGTCGATCCGCGCAGAATTGCGACAAATTGCCGCAGTCCTCTTGTGGAAGGGGGGATGGGCGATTGGGGCAATCCGGAAATTCTTGGGAGAAATGCAATGAGGACATTTGCGATCAAGTCGGGCGTGCTGCTGCTGGCGGCGGGTCTTGGTCTTGGGGCGGCGGGTTCGGCCTTTTCGGCGGAATCGCTGCAGGACGTTCTGAAGCGTCGGGGGCTAAGCCAGCAGGATCTGCTGGCGGCGGCGAAGACCTACGTGCCGACGGGCAAGCGGGATGAATTCCTGGCGTTCAGTTCGGGCGGGCAGTCGGGTCAGGTGATCGTGTACGGCATTCCGTCGATGCGCATCCTGAAGTACATCGGTGTATTCACGCCGGAACCCTGGCAAGGCTACGGTTTCGACGAGAACTCGAAGGCGGTGTTGAAGCAGGGCTGGATCGACGGCAAGGAAATCACCTGGGGCGACACGCACCACCCGGCGATCTCGGAAACCAACGGCCAGTACGACGGGCAGTTCCTGTTCATCAACGACAAGGCCAACCCGCGCCTGGCGGTGATTGACCTGCGCGACTTCGAGACCAAGCAGATCGTGGTCAATCCGATCTACAAGTCGGAACACGGCGGCGCCTTCGTGACGCCGAACACCGACTACGTGATCGAAGCGGCGCAATACGCGGCGCCGCTGGAGAACAAGAAGTTCTTCCCGCTGGAAGAATTCAACGAGAAGTACCGCGGTGGCGTGACCTACTGGAAGTTCGACCGCAAGGAAGGCCGGATCGACCCGAAGAAGTCGTTCTCGGTCGAGTTGCCGCCGTACTCGCAGGATCTGTCGGATGCCGGCAAAGGCCCGTCGGACGGGTGGTCGTTCACCAACTCGTTCTGTACCGAACGCTACGTCGGCGGCATCGAGAAGGGTCGTCCGCCGTACGAAGCCGGGTGCTCGGCGAAGGACACCGACTACCTGCACGTGATCAACTGGAAGAAGGCGGCGGAACTGGTCGCGGCCGGCAAGGCGAAGAAGATCAACGGCCACGACGTGCTGCCGATCGACGTTGCGGTCAAGGAAGGCATCCTGTTCCTGATTCCGGAACCGAAGTCGCCGCACGGCGCCGACGTGACGCCGGACGGCAAGTTCATCGTCGTCTCGGGCAAGCTCGACACGCACGTGTCGGTGTACAGCTTCGAGAAGATCCAGGCGGCGATCAAGGCCGGCAAGTTCGAATCGAAGGACCCGTACGGGATTCCGGTGATCGGGATGAAGGACGCGCTGCACACGCAAGTGCAGCTGGGCCTGGGCCCCTTGCACACGCAGTTCGACGCGAAGACCTGCGTTGCCTACACCTCGCTGTACGTCGACTCGCAAGTGGCGAAGTGGAACTTCTGCGAAGGCAAGGTGCTGGACAAGATCTCGGTGCACTACAACATCGGTCACCTGGTGACGATGGAAGGCGACTCGGTGGCGCCGAAGGGCCGCTACCTGGTGGCACTGAACAAGCTGTCGATCGACCGCTTCAACCCGGTCGGCCCGCTGCACCCGCAGAACCACCAGCTGATCGACATCGCCAACGACAAGATGCAGCTGCTCTACGACATGCCGCTGCCGCTGGGCGAGCCGCACTACGTGGTCGCGATCGAAGCCTCGAAGCTGAAGCCGGGCGTGCGCTACAAGGTCGGCACCGACAGCCGCACCGACAAGCCGCATCCGGGCGCGGTGCGTGCGGGTGAAGAACGGACGGAGAAGAAGGGCAACAAGATCACGGTCTATGGCACGCTGATCCGTTCGCACATCACGCCGGAGACGATCGAAGCCGAAGTTGGCGACGAAGTGACGATCCACCTGACCAACCTCGAACGGGCGCAGGACGAGACGCACGGCTTCACGGTGTCGACGTACAACACGCACGCGTCGGTGGAACCGGGCAAGACGGTGACGGTGAAGTTCAAGGCCGACAAGGAAGGCGTGTATCCGTACTACTGCACGGAATTCTGCTCGGCGCTGCACCTTGAGATGCAGGGTTACCTGCTGGTCAAGCCGAAGGGCTGGAAGCCGACGAAGACGACGATGGCGAAGGCGAACTACAGCGAGACCGACTACAAGGCGACGCTGAAGAAGGTTGCCGACACGCAGGCGGTGATTGATTCGGTGGTGGGGTATATCACCAGCACGAACTTCAAGGACTTCCCGGACGTGGTGGCGATGGTCGAGGACGCGACGGACCAGCTGAACAAGATCAAGGACGCCAAGCAGAAGCATGAGGCGGCTGCGGCCCAGAAGGACTGGGAGCAGGCCAATCTGTGGGCCGAGCAGGTCTGGCAGTACCAGGTCAAGGCAGCCGACATCGGCCTGCGCGCCAAGACCTACCTCGAGCAGAACGGCGCCAGGAAGGTCAAGTAATCGGGCCTTTTGATCTGCCTTAAAGCGAACCAGGGGGGGCTGGCTGGAAACTGCCCCCCATCACCATCCAAAGGAAATTCCATGAAAAAAATCCTCGTATTGATCGCCGGCGCCATCGCCGCCAGCGGTGCCTTCGCCTCCGAAGAAGGCGCCAAGCTGTACGCCGAGAAGACCTGCGTCGCCTGCCACGGCAAGGACGGCAAGAAGACGCTGACGCCGCAATACCCGAAGATCGCCGGCCAGAACGCCGCCTACGCCGAACAGCAGATGAAGGACATCAAGAGCGGTGCCCGCGCCAACGGCCAGGCCGCCGCGATGAAGGGCGTCATGCACCTGGTCAGCGATGCCGAGATCAAGATCCTGGCCGAACACCTGGCCTCGATGAAGTAAGTCGCAGCACCGCAACGAGAGAGGGAACACCATGATCAAGAAAGCAATCACCCTGGCCCTGGCCGCCATGCTGCTGCCGACCACCGTCGCCTTTGCCGGCCCGCCGGCGCCGCACGCCGCCGGGATCGAGTCGAAGGACTACCAGTGGGCGAAGATGGAAGGCGAACTGAAGGCCGCGCTCGACGCCAAGGGCGTCGCCAAGAACGGCGAGGAAGGCTATGAAATCTGCGGCGCCTGCCACCTGCCGAGCGGCGCCGGTCGTCCCGACGGCACCTTCCCGCAGCTGGCCGGCCAGCACACCACCGTGCTGATCAAGCAGATGGCCGACATCCGCATGGGCCTGCGCGACAACCCGACGATGTATCCGTTCGCCAAGGAACTGGTCGATCCGCAGGAACTCGCCAACGTCGCCGCCTACATCGAGAAGCTGTGCATCCCGACCGATCACGGCCAGTACGAAGGCGCCGACGCCGCCGCCCAGATCGCCAAGGGCAAGGAGCTCTACGAGAAGCAGTGCCTCGAGTGCCACGGCAAGAACGGCGAAGGCAAGAAGGAAAAGTTCTACCCGGTGATCGCCGGCCAGCACTACAAGTACCTGCTGCGCCAGATGACCGAAATCCGCGACGGCCACCGCCGCAACGCCAACCCGGACATGGTCAAGGTCATCAAGCCCTATACCAACGAGCAGCTGGTGGCGATTTCCGCCTACCAGTCGAGCCTGAAGATGCCGGGCGCGATGTGCAAGCCGAAGGGCAAGAAGTAAGCCGTAAAACCACGCAGACAAGAAGCTGAACAATCAGCCTGTTGCGCAAGCCGTCCGCCTTTCCGGCGGACGGCATCGACCCGGTTGGCGCGGGTCAGAAGAGAGAAGAAGGGTAGTCTCATGGAGAAACAGAACCGTATCGTCGCCGGGCTCAGCCTGGTATCGCTGATCTGCCTGGTCGTCGCCTATTTCGCCCCGATCTGGTGGGTCTCGCTGACGGCCCCGAATTATCCCGCCGATGCCTTCCCCGACGGCATCCGCATCCATTTCCATTTCGACGGCGTGTACAACGGCTGCAAGGCGGCCGGCAAGGGCACGCGGATGGCCAACGAGATCATCCAGAAGGACCTGGCGCACGACGACGAGCGCTGGAACCCGGTGCTCGACGCCAGCAAGAACGTCGACAAGGGCGCCGAAGGTCTCGACTGCGTCCACGAAATGAACACCATCAACCACTACGTCGGGATGTTCCCGATCGCTTCCGGCGCGCCGGTCGAGAAGCCGCTGGCCAAGTTCTTCTTCGGCTTCTTCGGGGTGATGCTGCTGGCCTTCGCCGTGCCCCGGAAAAAGGCCCGTCTGGCGGTGTTGACCGTCGGCTTCGCCGGGGTTGCCGCGTGGATGCTGGTCGACCAGTTCGTCATGGGCAGCCTCGACGCCCACGTCGCCCACTACATGACCGAAACCGCGACCTTCTTCAACGAGCCGGACAAGATCAAGGCCTGGGGCGACAACGTCCTGCTCATCTCGAAGCTGGTCATCGTCGGCCTGGTCGCGGTGATGGCCGTGGTCATCGCCGGCGTCGCCCTGCTGCGCCCGTTCCAGCTCGTGCTGGCGCTGGTGCCGGCGCTGCTGCCGGTCTTCTTCGTGATCACCTACTCGGCCTGGCTGTGGTTCTTCGGCCACAACCTGCACCCCTGGGGCGCCTTCACCGTCAAGCCGTTCATGCCGACGGTGTTCGGCGAGGGCAAGGTCGCGCAGTTTTCCACCTACTCCTATCCTTACTGGGGCTACGGCCTGCTGCTGGCGATCTTCGTCTGCATGATGCTGGCGCTGCTGATCCGCCGCAAGCAACTGCGCGAGAACCCGGAACAGGAGTAAGGCCGTGCATACCTCGTCGAGATTGATGCGGACGGCGCTGGCGCTGTCCCTGCTGGGCACGGCCACGCTCGGCCAGAGCGGGCAGGAATTCGGCAGCGAGATGGGTTCGGACATGGGCGGCGCCCCGCGCGTGACCATCGACCGGCCGAAGCCGACCTTCATGCTGATCGAGCGCGATCCGCGCATCCACGGCCTCAAGCCTTTCCAGGAACTGGTCGACCAGGCGCCGCCGGGCAGCGTGCTCAAGCCGCCGCCCGGCACCTACGCCGGTCCGGTGACGATCGACAAGCCGCTGACCATCGACGGCGGCGGCCAGGTCACCATCGACGCCGGCGACAAGGGCACGGTGATGATGCTCAACGCCGGCAACTCGGTGATCCGCGGCCTGCGCCTGACCGGTTCCGGCGATTCGCACGACACCGACGATTCCTGTCTCGACGTGCGCGGCAGCAACAACCTGATCGAGGACCTGGTGGTCGACAACTGCCTGTTCGGGATCGACCTCAAGCAGGTCAACCAGAGCGTCGTGCGCGGCAACCGGATCAGTTCGAAGAACCTCGAACTCGGCGTGCGCGGCGACGGCCTGCGCCTGTGGTACAGCCACGACAACCGGATCGAGCGAAACGAGATCGTCGATTCGCGCGACATGGTCGCCTGGTACTCGCACCGCAACCATTTTGTCGACAACCTCGGCCGGCGCAGCCGCTACTCGATCCACTTCATGTTCGCCAACGACAACGTCGTCGACCGCAACCGCTTCTACGACAACGCCGTCGGCGTCTATTTCATGTACACCGAGGGCGGCGCCGCGACCAACAACGTGATCTCGCACGCCACCGGCGCCACCGGCATGGGCATCGGCTTCAAGGAAGCCTCGGGCACGCTGATCGAGAACAACGAGATCATCTACTGCGGCATCGGCATCGGTTCCGACCTGTCGCCGTTCCAGCCCGACAGCACCATCGAGGTACGTAACAACCGGCTTGCCTACAACGGCATCGGCATCCAGTTCAACAGCGAAACCGGCGGCAACAACATGCGCGGCAACCTGTTCGAGGGCAACCTGACCCAGGTCAGCTACGGCGGGCGCAGCGACAACCCGACCAAGAATTTCTGGCAGGGCAATTTCTGGGACGACTACCAGGGCTTCGACCGCAACGGCGACGGCACCGGCGACAACGTCCACGAACTGTATTCCTACGCCGACCAGATCTGGATCGAGCTGCCCATGGCGCGCTTCTTCCGCAGCTCGCCGGTGCTCGAACTGCTCGATTTCCTCGAACGCCTGGCGCCGTTCTCGTCGCCCGACCTGATCCTGCGCGACGAGCAGCCGGTGTTCCACAAGCCAGAACGGAAGGCCATGTCATGAGCGAGGAAGGCAAGCAGCCAGCCGCGCGCAAGCCGGCGGTATCGATCGAGAAGGCGCAGAAGGCGCGGCGCAAATTCCTGCAATCGGTGGGGTTGACCGTCGGCGTCGTCGGCGCCTCGCTGCTCGGCTACATCCCGGTGAGCAGCGCCCGGGCGCCGCACCTGCGGCCGCCCGGGGCGCTCGACGAGGAGGATTTCCTGGCCTCGTGCATCAAGTGCGGCCAGTGCGTCCAGGTCTGCCCGGTGGCGGCGATCAAGCTCGGCGACATCGGCGACGGCTTCGGCATCGGCGTTCCCTACATCGCCGCCCGCGACCAGGCCTGCGACTTTTCCTGCGACGCGGTGCAGTGCATCCTCGCCTGTCCGACCGGCGCGCTGACCTACCACAAGCCCGATTTCCTCGGCGTCCGGCCCGGCGCGCCGCTGGCCCAGGCGCCGCTGCTCAAGGCCAAGGCCAAGGACCCGGAACCGCGCCTCAACCTCAAGGAACGTTTCGGCCTGGCCCGGCTGGCCCGTCCGGAATCCTGCCTGGCGGTGCAGGGCAAGGGTTTCAAGGGGCAGGCGCGCGGCCCGGAGTTCAAGGGCGAAATGCGCTACGTCGATGTCGACCGCTGGGCGCCGATCCCGGTGCGCGAGCATCCCTACGAACGCGAGATCTGCGACCTCTGCGTCAGCGAATGTCCGATCGCCGACGCCATCTCGCTGCAGGCGACTGGCGACGGGCGCTTCATCCCGGTGGTGCAGGAGCAATGCGTCGGCTGCGGCGTCTGCGAGATGATCTGCCCGCTCGAGACGGCGGCCATCGTCGTCGATGGCCGGGCGCCGTGGCAGGGAGGTGCATGATGGGACGCACGCTTGATCTGATCCGGGGCATGCTCGGCGCGGCCCCGAAAAAGCCGGAAAAGGTGTCCGAGAAGGTGCAGAAGATCATGTTCCTCAAGTACGAGGACAAGGATCGCTACATCAAGGAAAAGCTGCACGCGCGCGCCCACCACGCCACCAGCCACAAATGGCGGAACCGCCGCTGGGCGGTGCTGATCGCCACCAACCTGCTGTTCGTCTTCAGCTTCTGGCTCGACATCCAGATCCTCGAAGGCGCGCTGACCGCGTCGCGCTTCGTCGGCTTCCACCTGATCGACCTGAACTCGGCGCTGCACGTGATGCTCGCCCACAAGCACATCATCGTGAACCTGTTCATCGGCACCTTCACGGTCTTCCTGCTGTGGGTGCTGCTCGGCGGGCGCAGCTTCTGTTCCTGGGTCTGCCCCTACCACCTGCTCGCCGAATGGACGGAAAAACTGCATTTGTGGCTGGTCGACCGCAAGATCGTCACCGACCACGAATTCCACCGCGGCACGCGCACGGTGTTCTGGCTGCTCTTCGCGCTGCTCTCGGTGGTCACCGGCTACACCGTCTTCGAGACCCTCTCGCCGACCGGCATCCTGTCGCGGGCGCTGATCTACGGGCCGGGGCTGGCGCTCGGCTGGGTCTTCCTGCTGCTGCTCTTCGAAGTCTTCTGGTCGCGCCGCGCCTGGTGCCGCTACGTCTGCCCGATCGGCCTGACCTACGGCGCGGTCGGGGCACTCTCGCCGCTGCAGATCACCTACCACGTCGAGCACTGCTTCCACGAGGGCGACTGCCGCAAGGTCTGCCTCGTGCCGCACGTCCTCGACGTCACCGTCAAGGGGCGCGCCGCCGAGGAAACGCTCGGCCTCGGCCCGGACTGCACGCGCTGCGGCTACTGCGTGGACATCTGCCCGACCGGGGCGCTGCGCTACGAGGTCCGCGGGCTGTCGAAACTCTTGTGATTTTTGATCCAGATTCAAAGTGGACCGTGAACGTCCCGCCTAAAATCGAACCCATGATCCAGTTCAAGAACCTCAGCAAGTCCTTTCGCCGCGCCAGCGTCCTCAACGGCATCGATCTCGAGATCGGCATCGGCGAGCGCGTCGCGCTGATCGGCTCGAACGGCGCCGGCAAGACCACGCTGATCCGCTGCCTGCTCGGCGAGTACGACCACCAGGGCGAGGTCCGCATCGACGGCCTCGATCCGCGCAGCAACCGTACCGCGGTCCTCGGCCGGATCGGCTTCGTGCCGCAGCTGCCGCCGCCGCTGAAGATGCCGGTCGGGCAGCTGATCGACTTCTCGGCGGCGCTGTGCAGGACCGACCCGGCGCGCATCCACGCCATCGGCAAGCGCCTCGGGCTCGACGTCGACGGCATCCTCGGCCGCCAGTTCGTGCGCCTCTCCGGCGGCATGAAGCAGAAGCTGCTGATCGCCATCGCGCTCGGCCGCGACGCCCGCCTGCTGATCATGGACGAGCCGGCCGCCAACCTCGACCCGGAAGCGCGCAAGATCTTCTTCGACCTGCTGGCCGAGCGTCTGGAGAATGCGACGATGATCATCTCCAGTCACCGCCTCGACGAAGTCTCGTCGCTGGTCAACCGGGTCATCGAGATGGACCTGGGCAAGGTCGTCATCGACGACAAGGTTGCCGACGACGCGACGCTGACCGACAGGCTCGCCTGCCGCATCGTCCTCAAGCGCTTCGAGCCGGCCTTCGCCAAGGCCGTCGAAGGCTGGCAGCTGGTGCCCGACGCCGACCAGCTGGTCTGGCAGGGCGGCATCGCCGGCCCGGACCGCCTGCGCTTCCTCGGCATCCTGTCACGCTACACCGCGCTGGTCGCCGACCTGTCGCTGCGCGAGGCCTGAAATGTGCGGCAATCTGACGGTCGACCGTGAACAAAGGCGAAATTTCATCGCCCGTCTCGGCGCCGGCGGCCTGCTCCTGACCCCGCTCGCCGCGCTGCTCGCCGGTTGCGGCAAGAAAGGCGGCTGGCCCGAGGGCATGGCCGAGATCAAGTGGGACCGCGATACCTGCGTGCGCTGCAACATGGTCATCTCCGACCGCCGCTTCGCCGCCCAGCTGCGCGGCGGCCCGAACCAGACCGTGTTCAAGTTCGACGACATCGGCTGCCTGATCTTCTGGCTCAAGGAAAAGACCGGCCAGTACCCGTGGCTGGCCGACGCCGCCACCCGCATCTGGGTCGCCGACTACGACAGCAAGAGCCGCGAGGAGATGCGCTGGCTCGAGCCGAAGCGCGCCTGGTTCGTCACCCGCAGTTCGCCGATGGGCTACAACTTCGCTGCCGTTGCGGCGCCGCTGGCCGGCGCGCTGGACTTCACCGACACCCGCCAGCACGTGCTGGCCAAGGGCAAATAACATGAATCAACTGTGGCTGACCGCCAAACTCGACATCGTCGAATCCCTGCGCGCGCGCTGGTTCCAGATCTACACCCTGGTCTTCGGCGGCATCGTCGCGCTGCTCTTCGTCTTCGGCCTGACCGAATCGCGCGTGCTCGGCTTCATCGGCCTGTCGCGCCTGCTGGTCACCTACATCCAGCTGACCATGGCGATCCTGCCGATCTTCGTCCTGATCACCACCGTCCGCTCGGTCGCCGGCGACCGCGAGGCCGGCGTCTTCGAATACCTGCTGTCGCTGCCGGTGGCCCTGCAGGCCTGGTTCTGGGGCAAGTTCCTCGGCCGCTACCTGGTCGTCTTCATGCCGGTCTTCCTGGCCATGCTCGGCGCCGTGATCTGGGCCAGCATCGTCGACATCGAAGTGCCATGGTCGATGTTCGCCTACTACACCGGCCTGCTGGCGGCGATGGGCCTGTGCTTCCTCGGCATCGGCATGCTCATCTCGGCGGTGGCGCGCAGCACCGACATGGCGCAAGGCGCCGCCTTCATGATCTGGCTGGTGCTGCTGCTCTTCCTCGACCTGATCCTGCTCGGCGTGATGATCCAGGGCCGCGTCGATCCGGAAGTCGCGGTCACGCTGGCGCTGGTCAATCCGCTGCAGGTCTTCCGCACCGCTGCGCTGGCCATGTTCGACCCGCAACTGATCGTGCTCGGCCCCTCGGCCTACGTCATCCTCGACCTGTTCGGCGCCGACGGCTTCCGCCTCTTCGCGCTCGCCTACCCGGCGGCGCTCGGCCTCGGCTCGGCGGCGCTCGGTTACTTCCTGTTCCGCCGCGGAGACCTGCTGTGAGTGCCCGGCGGCTGCTCGCCGCGCTCGGCCTGGTGCTCGGCCTCGGCCTGCCGCTCGCCGTCGGCGCCACCGACACGACGCCGCTGTTCGCGGCGACGCTGACCGGCACTGACGGTCAACCGGTCGATCTCGGCAAATTCCGCGGCAAGCCGCTGATCGTCAATTTCTGGGCCCGCTGGTGTCCGCCGTGCCGCAAGGAAATCCCCGAGCTGGTCAAGCTCCAGGGCGAATTCGGCGGGCGCGGCCTGGTCGTCCTCGGCATCGCCGTCGAGGACGATCCGGCGGCGGTCAAGGAATTCGCCAACGCCTACGACGTCAATTACCCGGTCGTCGTCGACAAGAAAAAGGCGCTGTGGCTGATGCAGACCCTCGGCAACGCCAGCACCGGCCTGCCGTTCACGCTGCTGATCGACCGCAGCGGCGCGATCGTGCAGCGCAAGATGGGGCAGTTCACCCGCCAGGATTTCGACGCCGCGGCGCCGGCGCTGCTCAAGTGATCGCCGGCCGCGGCAGCCCCGTATAATCGGCCGCTGACCATGATCGAAAACCTCTTCCTGCCCCTGGCGCTCGCCTTCATCATGTTCTCGCTCGGCCTGGCGCTGCGCGTGGACGACTTCCGCAGCGCGCTCGGCAACTGGCGCGGCGTCGTCGTCGGCATGTTCGGCCAGGTCGTGCTCGTGCCGCTGATCGCCGCGCTGGTCGGGGTCGGCCTCGGCCTCTCGCCGACCATGCTGCTCGGCCTGATGATCATCGCCGCCTGCCCGGGCGGCGTCAGTTCGGCCTTCCTCACCCACCTGGCGCGCGGCAACACCGCGCTGTCGCTGCTGCTCACCGTCGCCAGCAGCCTGCTGGCGCTGCTCTCGCTGCCCTTCGTCGTCAACACCGTGCTCGGCTGGCAGGCCGGCGGTGGCGGCGAAATCCACCTGAGCAGCGGCGACCTGCCGCTCGACAAGCTGCTCGGCGGCCTGCTGCTGGTGACGACGCTGCCCATCCTGCTCGGCATGACACTGCGCCTCAAGCTCGGCTGGATCGGCGAACGCGGTGAACGCCACGTCAGCCGCATCGCCACCGGCTTCTTCGTCGCCATCGTCATCGTCACCTTCGGCGCCCACCGCGAGACCATCGTCAACGGCCTGCCCGAGGTCGGCGGCGCCACCGTCCTGCTCAACCTCCTGACCATGCTCGGCGGCGTCCTGCTCGCCTGGGCCGCCCGCCTGCAGCGCCGCGAAAGCATCGCCATCGCCATGGAATGCGGCCTGCAGAACGCCGGCCTCGGCATCTTCGTCGCGCTCTCGCTGTTCGAACGCCCCGAACTCGCCGTCCCCAGCGTCGTCTACGCCCTGACCATGAACTTCGGCGCGCTCGGCTTCCTCTGGCTGCTCCGCCACCGCCGCGTCGCCGGCCTGGCGCTGCCTTAGCAACCGGGCGGCTGCCCGCTACTTGCACCTGCCATGCGTACGCGATTGCGGCCGCGGCGGCGGGCGAAACCTAGCGCCCGCCCAGCACCTGCAGCGCTTCCTCCAGCCCGCCGCGGATGATGCGGCAGGGGATGGCGAGCATCAGGTTGAGGGGGAGGGCGAAGTTTTCGACGGCGTTTTGCTGCGCGTCGAGCAGTCGACCGTCAACGCGGGCGAGCGGGGCGCCAAGGTGGTCGGCGAGCTTGTCGGCCTGCGGCCGGTCGTCGGCGACGTAGCCGACGACGGTCTTGCCCAGCGCCAGCGCGTAGCCGACTTCGAAGGCGGTGCCGGAGTCGGGTTCGAAACCGCGGAACGGGTTGAGGTTGGCGATCACGGCATCGGCGTCGGCGATCAGCGCGATGTTGGCGCGGTAGATGCCGGCGGCGGTGGTTTCGCTGTTGTCGAGCGGGATCAGGGCGCGGTGGCCGTGGCCGGCAAGCAGCTGGCGGGCGGCCTCGGCGCGGGCGAGGGCGTCGGGCAGGAAGACGTCGGGGCCGGCGAGGTAGATCTTCATGCGGACTCGGCGACCTCGCGCAGATGCGGGTTGGCCTGGTCGCAGCAGCTCAGCTGGCCGAAGTAGCGGCAGCAGCAAAGCTTAGCTGCGGCCGGCGGCTGGGTTTGCCACCAGCGGGCTTGCGGGCTGCCGTCGTTGAGCGCCAGCGCGAAGTTGCCGAAGCGCTTGTCGTCGGTGACTTCGGGGCCGAGCCAGGGCGGCGCGGCGAAGCTGTGTCCGCTGTCGGGCAGTTCGATCTCGGCGACGACCAGGCCGGCATGGCGGCCGGCGAAGATGTCGATTTCCCAGGTCATGCCGGCGTGTTCGAGCAGGTGGCGGGTCTTGCAGACGATGCGGCCGCGGCAGTAGCGGCCGAGGATTTCCTCGGCGTCGGCGAGCGGGATCGGGTACTCGTATTCGTCGCGGCCGATGCCGACGCTCGGTCCCTTGAGCGTGACGCAGGCCTGCTCGCCGCGGATGCGCACCCGCGTGGTCATCGCCTCGGCTTCCTTGGCGACGTAGCCCTGGACGATGATTTCCCCGGGCGAGCCGCTCAGGTCGGGGAGGTGGGCGAGCAGATACTTGCGTTCGATTTCCTTGGCCATGGCCTGCACTTTCTGCGGAGGCCGATATTAAAGCACAAGCCGGTCAGTTGCGCGCCCGCTGTCGGGCCCGCCGCTTCTTCCACCAGATGTAGACGCCGGTGACCGAGAGCAGGGCGACGGCAAGGCCGCTGAGCGAGACCAGGATGCGCCCGGGCAGGCCGATGATGCGCCCGGAGTGCAGCGGAAACTGCGCCTGCAGGAAGATGTCGCCGGCGCTGCCGGTGCCGGGCACGACTTCGCCGGCCAGCTCGCCGCTGAGCGCGTCGAAGTAGAGCCAGGGATTGCCGAGGCCGGCGTTGCCGTGGTCCTCGCCGGGGGCGAAGAAGCCGACCCCGTAGAGTCCGTAGGTCTCGGCGTAGAAGATCGCGCCGGCCGGCGCCTGCCAGCCGCGCCGGGCGGCTTCGGCCTCGGCCAGGGCGAGCGCGCGGGTGCGGTCGAAGGCCGGCTCGATCGGCTGTTCCGGCGGGCGCGGGGTGCGGCTGTCGAAGGGGCTGGCGCCGAGTTCGGAAAACAGCGCGGTGAGCGGATAGACCACCTGGCTGCGCAGGTTCATCGAGACCGAGGTGACGGCCAGGACGAGCAGCAGCAGCCACAGCCAGACGCCGCCCGAGCGGTGCAGGTCGAAGTTGAGCCGGTAGCCGCCCTGGCGCCAGCGGAAGGCGAACGACTTGCGCCACGATGCCGGCCGCGGAAAGCTGATCGCCAGCGCGACCAGGCAGTCGAGCGTCCAGCCGATGGCGAGCAGGCCCATCAGCCAGATGCCGATTTCGACGCCGCCGGCGTCGGGGATGTGCATCGAGTAATGCAGCTTGTACAGGAAGGGCAGCAGGTTCTCGCGGCTGAGCGAGATTTCGCCCCACTGTCGCCGGCCGAGGATTTCGCCGCTGCCGGGGTCGAGCGCGAGCTGGTTGAAGCCGGGCCGGAAAAGCTGCCCGCTGGCCGGGTCGACCGTCGGATTGACCCAGACACCGAGCGTGTGCCCGGGTTCGACGGCGAGCGGCAGGTAGCCGACGCGCAGGCGCGGGTCGGCGGCTTCGATCCGCCGCGCCAGCTCGAGCGGCGGGATCGGCGTCGCCGTCGCCGGGGCCTCGAACAGCTGCGGATTCAGCCATTCGTCGAGTTCGTGGTCCCAGGAGATGACGGCGCCGGTCAGCCCGGCGACGAACAGGAAGGCGGCGGCAGCCAGGCCGAACCAGCGGTGGAGCAGGACGAGAGCGGCGCGCATCGGCTTACCAGCGGTAGTTCAGGCTGGCCACCAGCGACCGTCCGCGGCCGCGGTAGCAGTAGCCGTCGTGGCACATCAGGTACTGCTCGTCGGTGAGGTTGGTGGCCTTGAGCGCGACGCTGGCGCCCGGCAGCCAGCGGCCGATGTCGTAGCCGAGGTTGGCGTCGACCTGGGTGTAGCCGTCGTTGCGCAGCGTGTTGGCGCCATCGGCCCAGGTCTTGCCGGTCCACCGGGCGCCGAGGCCGAGCGACAGGCCCGAGGCAAAGCGGTAGCGGGCCCACAGCGAGGCCAGCTGTTCCGGCAGGCCGACCGGCTGCTTGCCCTGGTTGCCGTCGTTCGAGCGGGTCACCTCGACGTCCTGGCGGGTGTAGGCGGCGACCAGCTCGAGCCGCTCGAGCAGCTTGCCGGTGGCTTCCAGCTCGACGCCGCGGCTGCGCGTTTCGCCGGTCTGGATCTTGTTGATCCCGGCCGGGTCGGACAGGTCGCGGGTCAGCGCATTCTGCTGGACCAGGTTGAAGACGCTGGCGGTGAGCAGCAGCTTGCTGCCGGCCGGCTGGTACTTGATGCCGGCCTCGACCTGCTTGCCGACCGTCGGCTTATAGGGTGAGCCGCCGACGTTGCTGCCGAACTGCGGCGTGAACGAGGTGGCGTAGCTGACGTAGGGCGCGAGCTGGTCGTTGACCAGGTAGAGCAGGCCGACGCTGCCGCTCGTCTTGCGGTCGGTCTGGCGCTGCGTGCTGCCGGCCAGGCGGTCCTTCTGCGCCTGCTCGGCGCGGTCGCGGCGCAGGCCGAGCGACAGCCGCCAGTTGCCCAGGCTGGCCTGGTCCTGGGCGTAGACGCCGGTCTGGCTGGCGCTGATGCCGAGGTCGCTCCAGACCGTCGTCGGCTTGGCGATCGGCTGGTTGTGGTCGGGGTTGCTCAGGCTGATCGACGGCGCCGGGCCGGACATGTAGCGGACGTCGCTGTCGAGCTCGAGGTAGTCGATGCCGGCGATCAGCTTGTGCTGCAGCGGGCCGGTCGCGAAATTCGCCGCCAGCGAGGTGTCGACGTTGAGGCTGTGCATCTTTTCATAGACGCCGACGGCGCTGCGCAGGATGGTGTCGCCATCGGCGTCGAGGCTGGCGTCGGTGTACTGGTTGTCGGTGTCGACCTGGCCGTAGCGCAGGTTCTGGCGCAGGGTGAGGACGTCGTTGAAGCGGTGCTCGGCTTCGTAGCCGAGGGTGAACTGGTCCTGCTTGAGCCCGTCGAAATCGACGTCGCCGGGCCAGAAGCGGCTGAGCTTGCCGGACGGGTACTGGAAGGGCCGCGGCGAGCCGGCGGTTTCGTAGTGCTCGGCATGGGCGAGGAAGGTCACGCGGGTCGCGGCCGAGGGCTGCCAGGTCAGCGCCGGCGCGATGTACAGGCTGTCGTCGTTGACCCCGAGGGTGTCGGAATCGGCGTTGCGGGCCAGGCCGGTGAGGCGCCACGACCAGTCGCTGCCTTCGCCGAGCTGGCCGCCGAGGTCGGCCTGCAGCTGGTAGTGGTTGTTGCTGCCGGCCTGGATCTCGACTTCGCGGATGCTCTCGCGGGTCGGCCGCTTGCTCACCCGGTTGATCATGCCGCCCGGGCTGATCTGGCCGAACAGCACCGAGTTCGGGCCCTTGACGATCTCCAGCCGTTCCAGGCCGTAGGGCTCGGTGCGGAAGCAGGAAAGCCAGCCGGCGTAGGGCTGGCGCAGGCCGTCGCGGTAGTCGGCGGTGGTCGTCGTCTCGAAGCCGCGGATGGTGATCTGGTCGAAGCGCGGGTCGTCGCCCCAGGCCGCGACCTGGACGCCGGCGGTGTAGGCGACCGCGTTCTCGACACTGAGCGCGCCACGGTCGCGGATCTGGTCGGCGGTGACGACGCTGATCGAGCGCGCCGTCTCGAGCACCGGCGTGTCGGTCTTGCTGGCCGTCAGTGCGCGCGTCGCCAGGTAGCCGTCGACCGGGCCGGTCGCCGTCTGCGCGGTGCTGGCGCTGACCAGCACCGGGCGCAGCGTTGCCTCGTCGCCGCCGGAGACGCGGATGACCGGGCGCAGCGCGTAGCCGCCGTTGGCCTGGCGCACCGCCTGCAGGTCATGCGTCGCGAGCAGCGCGGCGAAAGCCTCGGCGAGGCTGTACTGGCCGTGCAGGCCGGGGCTGCTGCGGCCGTCGGTCTGGTCCGGGGTGAAGGTCAGGGCGACCCCGGCCTGGCCGGCGAGCGCCCGCAGCGCAGCCGAAAGCGGGCCGGCCGGGACGTCGAAGCGCTGGCGCTGGACCTGCGCCGGTTCGGCGGCGACTACGCCGACGGTGGCCGGCTGGATGACGCAAAGGCCGAGCGCCAGGGCGACGGCACGGGCCAGCGGGCGCTGGCGGTTGGGGTTCGTGTGCATGCATTGTCCTCTCATGAGATGGGCTTCCTGATGAGTAGGTGCCGCGAGCCGGCGAATCGGGCAGTGCCGGCGGCGGTTTTTTGCGTTTACCGGGCGTCGACCGTGGACACGGTGACCCAGTAGCGGGTGCGGAAACGCACCTGCACCGGCAGCGAGTTGGGCAGCATGGCCAGGATGCGGTCGCTGTCGGCGAGCGGGAAGACGCCGGAAAAACGCAGCCCGGCGACGGCCGGGTCGCAGCGCAGGATGCCGCTGCGGTAGCGGCCGAGTTCGGCGAGGAAATCGTCGAGGCGGACGTCGTCGGCGTGCAGCTGGCCGGCCGCCCATTGCTCGGGGCGGGGGTCGAGGGCGCTGGCCCGGCTGTCGTCGGCATCGAAGCGGGCGCCTTCGCCGGCGCCGACGATGCGGGTCCGCTCCGGGCGGCCGGCCGGGCTGATCTCGACCGCGTGGGCGAAGACGTCGACGCGGCTGCCGGCGTCGTCGCGGGCGACGGCGAAGCGCGTGCCGAGGGCGCGGACGCGACCGTCGTCGGTGGCGACGACGAAGGGCTGGCCGGCGAAACGCGCGTCATGGCCGGTGACGACGTGGATCTCGCCGGCGATCAGGCGGACCAGCCGCTGCTCGCCGTCGAAGCGGATGTCCACGGCGCTGGCGGTGTTGAGGGTGAGCAGCGAGCCGTCGGCCAGTTCGATCCGCCGCTGTTCGCCGGTCGCCGTGCGCAGGTCGGCGTGCAGCGCGCGCAGCGGCGTGCTGCGGCTGGCCGCCAGGCCGAGGCCGCTGGCCAGGCCGACGCCGAAAAGCGCGGCGAGCAGCTGGCGACGGCCGGGACGCGCCGGGCGGCCGGCCAGCGGCGCCAGCGTGCGGTAGGCAAGCCCGGGCGGCAGGCCCTGCCAGCTGGCGCTGACCCGCTCGATGTGTTGCCAGGCCCGTTCGTGGTCCGGGTGGGCGGCGCGCCACTGCTGCCAGCGGCGGCGTTCGCCGGCATCGACCTCGCCGGCCATGAAGCGGGTCAGCCACTCGGCGGCGGCGTCGGCGACGGCCTCGTCGAGCGGCTGGCCGGTAGCGTGCAGGCGGGGGGCGGGCGGCGTCATGCGGCGATGGCGAAGAAGCACTGGCGGTTGGCCCGGGTCAGGTACTGCTTGACCGAGCTGGTCGAGACGCCCAGCCGCTCGCCGATCTCGGCGTAGCTGGCGCCTTCCAGGTGGGCCAGCAGGAAGGCCTGGCGCACCGCCGGCGGCAGGCCGTCGAGCGCCTGGTCGAGCTGCTGCAGCACCTGCAGCGCCTGCAGGCGGTCCTCGGGCGACGGCGCCAGCGCTTCCGGCAGCGCCGCGAGCGCCTCGAGATAGGCATTCTCGAGCAGCTGGCGGCGGTAGCGGTGAGCCACCAGGCGGTTGGCGACGGTCGCCAGGAAGGGCCGTGCCTCGCGGATCTCGCCGGCGTTGCCGGCGGTCAGGATGCTGACGAAGGTGTCCTGGGCGAGGTCGGCGGCCTGGTCGTGGCAGCCGAGCTTGCGGCGCAGCCAGCCGAGCAGCCAGCGGTGGTGCTCGGTGTACAGATCGGCGACGGGATGGACGGCAGACAAGGGCGGCTCCGGCGGTGGAGGGAACGTTGGCTGGCTGTCCGCGGGCGGGCCCGGTGCTGGCTGGCTATCGAGAATTATTCTTATTTTCTGGATTCGGCGCGTTGCCGTCAATCACCGCGCCGGCATTTTTTACGCAATTTGACGGTCGACCGTCAAATTGCGCGATTTTTCAGCGGCCGGCGCGTTCCCGGATCCAGGCCGCGGCATCGTCGATCAGCGCGCGATCGACGCGACCGGCTTGCAGGTATTCCTCGGGCCGGCTCGGCGCCTCGCCGGCGACGCCGATGTGGTTGAGCGCCGGGTAGTGCCGCAACGTTGCCCGCGGATCGTCGGCGAAGGCGGCGCGCCAGGCCTGCCAGTCGGCGTCGGTGACCTGGTAGTCGCGGCCGCCGTGGAGCAGCAGCAGCGGGATGCCGGCCTGTTTCGCCTCGGCCACCGCGGCCACCGCCTCGAGGCTGCGCCAGTAGGCCGCCGGCAGCTGCAGCGGCGCCTCGGCGCGCGGCGGATTGACGCCGGCGCGGATGTCGGCGAGGCCGGCGGCGATGTCGTCGATCAGCCGCTTCTCGTCGGCGCTGACGCTGCCGTCCATGGCGGCGATGCGGCCGAGCTGCTCGACCAGCGCCGTCGCCAGCGGCCGCGCCGGTGCCGCCCACAGGATGGCGCCGGCGACGCTGCCGGCGCGCCCGGCGATGCGTGGCGCCAGCATCGCGCCCTGGCTGTGGCCGAAGACGAACAGCGGGCCGATCGCCGGCTGCTCGGCGAGCAGTTTCAGCGCGGCCACGGCGTCGTCGGTGGTTTCGTCGTCGATGCTGAAATCGCCGGCGTAATCGGCCGGCCGCAGGCGGCTGCGCTTGTCGTAGCGGAGCACGGCGATGCCGTGTGCGGCCAGGCCGTGGGCCAGGTCGCGGAAGGGGCGGTTGCCGCCGATCTGCTCGTCGCGGTCGTGCGGGCCCGAGCCATGGACCAGCACGACGCCGGGGAAAGGCCCCGGACCGGCCGGCCGGGTCAGCGTCGCCGGCAGGCTGCCCTGGGCGAGCGGAATCTCGAGCGCGCTCTCGGCGAAGCGCTCGTTCTTTTCCAGCTGCGGCGGCCGCATCTGCGGCTGGAGCAGCAGGCTGGCAACCTGGCGGCGAGCGTTGATGCCGATCTCGGCGAGCAGCGTCGTCTGCTCGTGATGCAGCGGGATGCGCACCTTGTAGCCGCTGCCGAACGGCTCGTCGCTGGCCGCGCCGCGCTGCAGCCGCGGCCCGTAGAGCGCCGGCAGCGAGGCCCAGAAGACATGCAGCCGCTCGGCCGGCAGCGCCTCCGCCAGCGCCGGTGCGAACAGCGCCACGGCATCGGTGTAGCGGCCGACGTCGAGATGCTCGAGCAACTCGCGCGCCCGCTGCCGCGCCTCGTCGTCGGCCGCGGCGGCGCCGCTGAGAACGATCAGGCAAACGCCGGCCAGGTGCCGGAACAGGCGGGGGAAACGGTTCATGGTGCAGGGTCTTCGGGCATGCTTCGGGCCCGGTATCAAAACACGGAAGCCGGGCTGCGACAAGGCGGGCGACTTGAAACGAAAACTGCAGGCGGGGAACGGTCGACCGCAAAATTCTCCCGTTTTTGCTTTCCGGAAATCCTTCCGGAATTTTGTCGATGCCCTCGTACGCAGGGTCTTGGCAATTTTCCGGGAATCCGTATAATGCGCGGCTCTTGAAGCACACCACGAATGCGGCAGTAGCTCAGTTGGTAGAGCGATACCTTGCCAAGGTATAGGTCGAGAGTTCGAGACTCTTCTGCCGCTCCATTCTTTCAGCGTGCGTCCTTAGCTCAGTTGGTTAGAGCGCCACGTTGACATCGTGGAGGTCGATGGTTCGAATCCGTCAGGACGCACCACTGCGGTGTTCTCCCCCCGTTCCCCTTGATGCATGCGAAAGCCGGCCGGGCGCCGGGCTGTTAGGATGCGCGCCATGAGTCTCTATCAGGACATCGCGGCGCGGACCGAAAAGCTGATCGGCGAGGGCGTGCTGCGCCCGGGCGAGCGCCTGCCGTCGGTGCGCCAGGCCTGCCGCACGCACGCGGTCAGCCCGATCACCGTGACCCAGGCCTATTACCTGCTCGAAAGCCGCGGCTTGATCGAGGCGCGGCCGAAATCCGGCTATTTCGTGCGCGCCCGCCTCGGCCAGAAGTTGCCCGAACCGGCGATGACGCATCCGGCCGGCGGCGCCACCGAACTGCAGGTCAGCGATTTCATCTTCCAGATTCTCGACAGCGTCCGCGATCCGGGCATCGTGCCGCTCGGTTCGAGCTTTCCGGCAGCGGCGCTGTTCCCCTTCGACAAGCTCGGGCGTTTCCTCGCCGGGGCCGCCCGCCGGCTCGATCCGCAGTCGACGCTGAGCGACCTGCCGCCGGGCAACGAGGAACTGCGCCGGCAGATCGCGCTGCGCTACCTGGCGCAGGGCGCCTCGGTGTCGCCACAGGAGATCGTCGTCACCGCCGGCGCGATGGAAGGCCTCAACCTCTGCCTGCAGGCGGTGACCCGGCCGGGCGACCTGATCGCCGTCGAGTCGCCGACCTTTTACGCCGGCCTGCAGGCGAGCGAGCGCCTCGGCCTGCGCGTCATCGAGATTCCCAGCCATCCGCGCGAGGGCGTCAGCCTGGCGGCGCTAGAGGCGGCGCTGCGCCAGCATCCGGTCAAGGCCTGCCTGTTCATGCTCAACTTCGCCAACCCGACCGGCAGCCGCCTGTCCGATCCGCGCAAGAAGGAGCTGCTGCAGTTGCTGCGCCGCCACCAGGTGCCGCTGATCGAGGACGATGTCTACGGCGAACTCTATTTCGACCGTCAGGCGCCGCTGTGCAGCAAGGCCGCCGACAGCGACGGCCTGGTCATGCACGTTTCCTCGTTCTCCAAGTGCCTGGCCCCCGGCTACCGCCTCGGCTGGGTCGCCGCCGGCCGCTACGCCGAGGCGATCCGCCGGCAGAAGCTGGCGACCAGCCTGGCAACTTCGGTCCCGGTGCAGATCGCGATTGCCGATTACCTGCGCCAGGGCGGCTTCGACAAGCACCTGCGCCAGTTGCGGCGGCGCCTGGCCGAGCAGGAGGCGACGCTGGTCGCCGCCGTCGAGCGGCATTTCCCCGACGGCACCCGGCTGGCCCGGCCGCAGGGCGGCTATTTCCTGTGGCTCGAACTGCCGCCGCAAGTCGATGCGCTACGCGTGCACCGCGAGGCGCTGGCGCGCGGCATCAGCATCGCACCGGGGCCGATCTTCTCGGCCAAGCGCGAGTTCGCCCACCACCTGCGGCTGAATTTCGGCCATCCGGCCGGCGACGCGCAACTGGCGGCAGTCGCGACCCTGGGCCGCCTGGTCGCGGCCGCGCTGTAGCCGCAGAATCGCACTGATCGGAGCACAGGTTCTTGGCGGAGTTGACCGCTGAGTCGCATCAATTTGACCGGCTTGTATCGACCCTTTGCTGCCGGTCGGGCCTTGGAAAAGCAGACGTTCAGGAACGTTTGACGTGAGGGGCGGCCAGAGCCGCAGGCGGAGGGAGCCCAAAGCGTAGCTTTGGGACGTCCCCTTCGACGGAGTGGTTAGACTGCTGTTCAATTGATGGCCTAGAAGGGCACTTCATTTTCTTGCGCATTTGATACGTCAACCAAATAGATAACCTGAGATGCGCAGACTGCAAGCACATACTCAGCCACCTCGGCGGTTGCGATGCCGCCAACGGAACCGCCATGCCCAACACCGTCACCGCCACTGCGATAGGCATAGATGCCACTGATCGTTTGAACTAGTGCTTTGGGGATTAGGGCATCTTTGTTGGATGAAAACCACTTGGCTAGATCACCTAGCGTTGCGGCCTTGGCTTCTGGAAATAGTGCTTTTCCTGCCGCTTCAACGGCACACACAGCTTCCTTTACTGCGTTTTCAAAATCAGGTTTCGACGGGTTGCGAAAGAAGCCCATTGCTTTGTCGTAGTGCTTTCTAGCACTAACTAGGCGTGGATCTCCCAGAACAACTTGCGCGCGGGTAGTTACGTCAACGGTATGTTTTCTACCTCGGCGACGAACAAGACCTTGGCTGAATTCAAAAGCAAGACTTTCTTCTTCAAACAGACGCTGTAACTCTTCGGCTATGAATGACTGGACCTCACTCTTGGGCTCTTTCTCATGAAATTCATCATTCCAGAAATAGCCTGTTGCTGAAGCCAGATGGTTGTGTAGTCGCTCACAAAAATCGTAAATCTTGTCCCATCTCAGTGATTCGATAGCCTTTTCTGCATCCTCTCGCGCTTGCCGAAGGCTGGCGCACTTCGTCTTGTCGTATTCGGTTGGATGCAAGCGCCCAATGCGTTGTAGCTCTCTTGCAACCACAATCCAATTCGCCACGTACTCTTTTTCTACTAGATCAATTAGAAGGTGAGTGAGACCATTGCGGGCCCTTTCAGGGAATGCGTTATCGACCTGACGGTGAGTTCCACGATTGCGGGCAGAGAATGGAGGGCCAGCCATGACTAGGTTTGCGGTCTAACGTTTGAGTAAGGGTTGGGCGTCAGCTTCATGGCGACAATACTTTGGTCGCGAGAGCGCTGTACACCGTCCACCCCCCGACAGAGAGCGCGGTCAAAACACTTCCAATGATTGCGAGCGCCTTCTGATTGGTTGCGTCGCAGAGCCAACGCCAAGCATTGGCGAGACGGCCGCTGGCAAGATTGACGTTGTGCTCCCGCTCGAAGCGATCACGTTCTGCCTTGGTCACGAGCAGGTCTGCGGGCGTGAAGTAGTGCGCTTGGAGGTAGCCAGTACCTGACGCCTTATCTCGCGACGGTGATGAGTATAAGACCGAGACGCCCGCGCGTTCATTATCTCGGCACTCAAGGATGCGACGAGCATCTTCGGCCTTCAAATAACGAATGGAGTGCCACTCGTAGTCTGGGCTTCTGAACGAGAATGCGGTGGTGGTCGTTGTCGTAACTATCCCATCCTCCGTTTCTCGGACGCGCTGGTGGCTTCCGAGTTCGCGCAGATATACAGAGAAGATAAGCAAATCTCTACGAGCGTAGTCCAACAATGTAGCTCGATCACATCTGGCGAATCGCCATCGGTCGATGATCTCATCGAGAGCGAAGAACTCTTTCTCTGGCAAAGACATAGTCAACTAAAGCTACTGGAAATGCACTTGATGCAACGGTTCGTGTCTATTGACACCCAACGTTTGACGTGAGGAGCCGCCGTAGCGGCGAAGCCGCGAAGGGAACCCACAAGCGCAGCTTGTGGGCGGTCCCTCTCGACGGAATGGTTAGCCGCTGGCCTCCCCATTTGGCTAGCTCTTAGCGCGTATCGCACAGTTCCAGTTTGGCCAATCATCGCCTTTGCCACGATTGTTTTGCCATTGGAGTGGTTGGAGGTTACTGAGATCATCGGTTCCGCCTTTGGCGACCGGCTTAATGTGATCAATTTCCCAGCCATATCCTCCGTCGGTCGTGTCTCCATGCTTTGAGTACTCCATCCAAGCACCGCATGCGTCTTTTCGATACCTGTTTGGATCCTGCCCAGGCACAGCCGTACCCTTTTGCCATACCGCTGTAATTTCCTGAGGAGTCCATGCTCCACCTCGGGTATTTTTGTTTGGCATGCTCTTCCTTTCTTCCAGTGCTGGTTAATGACAGAGACTGCATCGCTCGTGATGTATTGAAGCGGCTAACGTTTGAATTAACCCGCCGCCGTAGCGCGAAGCGCGGAGGGAACCAAAAAGCGCAGCTTTTTGGCGGTCGGGTTGAATGAAGGGTTAGCGGTCATTTTCCTTAAACTTAACGACGTTATAGAAGTGAACAACGCTATCTTCCTCACCGTTGATAAGCAACTTATGCACTTTGCCTATTGGATTCCAGAACAGCCCGGCCTTTGTGTTTATGCCCATGGCGGTAAGCCCAGCTGCTTGAACCTCTTTGGGCGGCAGCGACCATTGGCTGCCCTTAATATTTCTGACGATAACCTCGCCAACGTAAGCGCCAAGGATAGATAAAACCCCTTTGACTTCCTCAGGTTTCGTGCCATCCCGCCGAAGACCAAGCACGATTTTGTCTATGCTTTGCAAGCTGTTAGGGGAATAGTCGAGGATAGTTCCATCCACCTTCTTTGCTGTTTCAACCGCCTGATTTGCAGCAAATGCGGCTTGCTCGGCTACCTTATCCGCTGCCGTGACTGACGCCGCCAATGAGGCAATGCCAACTGTAGCCAACAATTTTTTCCAGAAGCTCATGCGTTCTCCAATGACCGCTAACAGTGCTTACACGGACGCATGGGTCCGTATAACAATTGATATTGTTGACGTGGGATTGGCTGCTCAAATCGCATTGTTGTCAGTGGCTTAGAGTTCTCGCGGTCAGTATAACAAAGCAATATGCCGAACGGGTCTTAGAGGTGCTACAGCAGCTTTCTGGGACCATCTTCGAAAGGCCGCTTGTGGCCGGGGGCTGCCAGAGACCTTCTGATCACGATGACGATATTGCGTGGTCAGCCGGGATCAGTTTGGGCGGTCAGCGCCTTCGAGTTTCCGCAGTAGCCGCCTAGAGCGTCGCCCAGCGGGCGAATTCGGGGCCGAACAGGGCGAGCAGCACCAGCGCCACCGGTACCGCCAGCACGAAGCCGGCCAGCACGCGGCGGATGAACGGATGCGCCAGCGGCGCTTCGAGGAAGCAGCGGCAGATCAGCCAGCCCTTGACCCAGACGATTGCAGCGACCAGCCAGGGCAGCGCAGGCGCGCCGTGCAGCCAGCGGCCGAGCAGCAGGCTGGCGAAGGTCAGCGCGAGTAGCGTCAGCCAGGCCAGGGTCGGCGCCAGCAGGCGCGGGGCGGGGGCGGTCGGGGTCATGGTTCAGGCGAGCACGTAGAAGAAGGGAAAAAGCACCAGCCAGATCAGGTCGGTGGCGTGCCAGTAGCTGGCCAGCGCCTCGAGCCCGCCGTAGTCGTCGGCGTCGTAGGCGCCGGCGAGGTGGCGGGCGAGCACCCAGAACATGCCGAGGATGCCCCAGACCGCATGCACCAGGTGGTTGAAGGTCAGGTAGTAGTAGACGGTGAAGAAGATGCCGGATTCGCCGTTGATGCCTTGGGCGAGGTTCCAGCGGATTTCGAGGAACTTGGCCAGCGGGTAGCCGAGCGCGACCAGCAGGCCGCCGCTCAGCCAGTACAGCGACTGCCGTCGGCGACCGGCGCGGATGGCCTGCACCGAGCAGGCGATCAGGAAGCTGCTGCTGAGCATGAGCAGCGTGATTGCCGTGCCGGCGGTGCGCGACAGGCGCTCGGCGCCCTCGGCGAAAGCCTCGGGGAAATGCGCGCGGGCGACGAAGTAGACCGTGAACAGCACGAGAAACTCGACGAACTCGCAGCAGATGCCGACCCAGATTCCCTTGTTGCCGGGGATGCGTCCGCCCGGGGCGGCGTGTGTGGCGAGGGCCGCGGTTGCCATGATCTTGCGTTCCGGATTGCGATACCGCCATCGTGCCATCGCCGGCGGCGGCGCACAGGGACAGATGGCGCGAATGGCGATCGGTACAGGGGGCTGGTCGGTAAATCTGTGCCTATAAGAAATCGCGATTTCTGAAACTGTTCCTGTTTGCCGGCCGGTGGTCTACTGGCGACCGTCAAATATCGAGGAGCGGGAGCATGAACAAGCCGGTCAGCAAGGTCAGGGAAGCCAAGCTGGAGTTGTATCGCAAGCACGGGAAGATCCACGCCCGCTCGGTCGAGGGCCGTTTCAACCGCTGGCGCTGGGGCATGGTCTGGTTCACCCAGGCGATCTTCTACGGCCTCTGCTGGCTGCCCTGGGAAAGCGAGGCCGGACGCCGACAGGCGGTGCTCTTCGACATCGCCCACGAGAAGCTCTACCTGTTCGACCTCGTGCTCTGGCCGCAGGACGCGCTGCTGCTCGCCTTCGCCTTGATCGTCGCAGCCACCGGGCTGTTCCTGACGACGGCGCTGGCCGGCCGGCTGTTCTGCGGCTTCGCCTGCCCGCAGACGGTGTACACGATGATCTTCACCTGGATCGAGGCGCGCGTCGAAGGCGACCACCTCGCCCGCCTGAAGCTCGACCGCAGCCCGAACGGGCCGCGCAAGCTGGCGCTGCGCCTGACCAAGCACCTGCTGTGGGCGGCGCTGGCGGTGTGGACGGCGATCACCTTCGTCGGCTATTTCACGCCGATCCGCGAGTTGCTGCCCAGCGTCGCGGCGCTGTCCACCGGTCCCTGGGAAGCCTTCTGGCTGATCTTCTACGCCGCCTTCACCTACGTCCAGGCCGGCCTGGCGCGCGAGGCGGTGTGCCAGCACATGTGCCCCTATTCACGCTTCCAGGGCGTGATGTTCGATCCGGCCACGCGCAACGTCGCCTACGACCGCCAGCGCGGCGAACCGCGCGGCAGCCGCGGTGTCGGCCACGGCGACTGCATCGATTGCGGCATCTGCGTCGAGGTCTGCCCGACCGGCATCGACATCCGCGACGGCCTGCAGTACCAGTGCATCAACTGCGGCCTCTGCATCGACGCCTGCGACCGGGTGATGGACCGCATCGGCGCGCCGCGCGGACTGATCCGCTTCGCCTCGGAGAACGAACTGAGCGGTCGCGCCGGCACCGGCTGGCGGCAGCGGCCGCGCCTGGCGGTGTACGCCGGCGTCCTCGTTGCCATCGCCGGCCTCGCCGCGTGGACGCTGGCCGAGCGCCAGTTGCTGCGCGTGGACGTCCTGCGCGACCGCGGCGCCCTTGCCCGCGAGACCGCCGACGGCCAGATCGAGAACGCCTACACGCTGAAGCTCGCCAACATCGCCGACCGGCCGCGCCGCTTCCATGTCACGGTCGACGGCCCCTTGCCCCTGAAAATCGTCGGCGACGCCGAGTTCGCGGTCGGTGCCGGCAGCCTGGTCCCGGTCTCGGTCACCGTCGCCACGCCGGCCGGCGAGCATTTGCCGGGCATCGTCCCGATCCGCTTCGCGGTCAGCGCCGTCGACGAACCGGCGCTGCGCGTCGGCGAGGCGAGCAGTTTCGCGCTGCCATGAACGGCTTCGACGAACTGGCGCCGCCGCTCTGGCTGCGCGCCGACGGCCGGCCGCTGGCCTGTGTCGAGAAGATCCGCGTCCTCGACGACAACTACCGCGAGCTGGCGCAGGCGCTGCGCGACGCGCTCGAGGACGGGATCCTGCTCGGCTGCGCCGAAAGCGAGCTGCGGGCGGCGCTGCACGACCTGGTCGACAGCGTCCGCCCGGGCTTCTGAGCCGCTCAGCCGGCGTCGTGGAGGACGCCGGCACGGCGCAGGGCCGTCGCTGTCCAGCCGGCGCCGGCGAGGAACATCCGCGTCGTCAGCAGGTCGCGCCGGGCGGCGTCCACGCTCGGCCCGAGGTCGTGGATGCGTTTGTCGCGGATATCGACGTAATGCAGCGGCTGGCGGCGGCCGAGCGACTGCCATAGGGCGAAGGCGGCCGGCGACTGGCGGGCGCCGCTGACCAGGCAGATGCCGCGCGCCAGCGCCCAAGCATAGACCGCGCTGGCCAGCCCGCGCCCCTGCCAGGCCGGCGCGTATTTCGAATGCGGCGAGCGGACATGGCGGTCGCTGCGCCGGTCGATCTCGATCAGTCGGTTGAACACGGTATAGCCGGCGAGCCGGCCGCTGGCGCCGTCCACGACATAGACGAAGTGCTCGCCGTCGGCCTCGCGATGGCGAAAGTACAGGCCGGGCAGCGGCGCCGGCCAGGTGGCGCAGGCGTGCAGCGCGTCGCCGGGCGTCCGCAGGCGCCGGTCGAGCGCTGCCAGTTCGGCCTCCAGGCTGGCCGGCGGCAGGTCGACGTCGATCCGCAGTTCGCTTCGCAATGGTCGACGCAAGGCCAGGGTAGGGAAGGAAAAAGCGGGCAGGGCAAGCAGCATGGCGCGTCCTCCCTCAACCGGCGGCACGGCCGGTCCAGTGGCCGCTGATCAGGTCGGGCGGGTGCACGGCGGCGCTGACGCGGGCGCTCTGCGCCCAGTCGGCGAGCGCCACGTCGAGCCCGGCGAAGATGCCGTAGCCGTCGCCGGCCCGGATCGTGCCGCCGGCACTCAGGCTTTCACCGGCGCGGATGCTGCCGCCGGCGACGATCTCCTCGCCGGCCCGGATGCCCCAGCCGGCTTCGAGATGCTGGCCGACCGCGATGGCGCCGCCGGCGAGGATGCCCTGGCCGGCGCGCAGGCCGCCGCCGGCCGCGATCCGGCCGCCGGCCTGGAGGCCGCGGGCGCAGGCGATGCCGGCCGTGACCTCGAGATCGAGGCCGACGCTGACGTGGCCGGCGGCTTCGAGGCGCTCGCCGCAGCGCAGTTCGCCGCCGGCGCGCAGGCGGCCGCCGCAATGCAGCGGGCCGCCGACGTCGATGCTCCAGTCGGCGCGCAGCTCGCCGCCGACGGCAAGCTTGCCGGTGCAGCGGATGCCGCCGTCGCTGCGCAGGTCCTCGCCGACGATCAGGTCGCCGTCGACGCGCAGGCCACGGCTGACGCGCAGATGCCGGCCGACACGCAGCAGGCTGCCGGCTTCAATGTCGCCGAGCACTTTCAGGCTGCCGGCAAAGACGAGCGCGTCGGCATCGAGCGCATCGACGACGCGGATTTCGTCGGTCGGGCCGAACTGGTCGAGTAGCCAGCAGGCGTCGTTGCTGCGCCCGTCGGCGACCAGCGCGTCGAGCATTTCCTGGTAGTGGCCGTGTTCGGCGTAATGCCGGATGAACCAGCGGAAGCCCTGGTTACAGGGGCGTTTTGCCTTGATCAGGCTCTTGGTGAGTTGCATGGCGTCTCCACGATGACCTTGAGCCGCCGGACTCCTCGGGGAGCGGCGGCGGAATGGCAGTCGTGGCGGCGGATGCCGGCGGGGGGACGGAGAGCGGCCTTGCGCGGCCAGGACTGCACGTTGAACGGCGCGCCGGAAAGGGCGCCGGGCAAGGTGCCGTGCGGGGCGGTCGGGCTAGTGCCCGGGCCGCGCCCGCACGGCCGTGGAAAGTACGGCGGGCGACCCCGTGACCTTGAAGGCGAGCTGCAGTGCCGGACGCCGGGCAGACGCGGCGCCGCCTGCCGGGATCGGCATGCGGGCGGGGCGGTCGTGGCGGGCGTCGGACATCGGCGGCATCGGGAAATGTGAAGGCGCGGGGATTATAGACCACGGCCCGGGCGGCGGACTGTGGTTAACCACAATTCGGAAAGCCACAATTCCGCAACAATCGCCTTGCCGCCATACTCGCCGCCCATTGGCCGGGAATGGGTTCCCTGCCCGAAAAAAAACATCAGGGGGAAGCAGTGAAGAAGATTTTCCAGAGTCTCTACATCCAGGTGCTGATCGCGATCACGATCGGCGTCCTGCTCGGCCACTTCTATCCGGAAACCGGCGCGGCGATGAAGCCGCTGGGCGACGGTTTCATCAAGCTGATCAAGATGATCATCGCGCCGATCATCTTCTGCACCATCGTCGTCGGCATCGCCGGCATGGAAGACATGAAGAAGGTCGGCAAGACCGGCGGCCTGGCCGTGCTCTACTTCGAAGTGGTCAGCACCATCGCGCTGATCATCGGCCTGGTCGTGGTCAATGTCTGGGCCCCCGGCGTCGGCATGAACGTCGATCCGGCCTCGCTCGACACCTCGGCCATCGACAAGTACGCGGCCCCGGGCCAGATGCAGACGACCACGCAGTTCCTGATGAACATCATCCCGACCAGCGTCGTCGATGCCTTCGCCAAGGGCGACATGCTCCAGGTGCTGTTCTTCTCGGTCCTCTTCGGCTACGCGCTGCACGCCTTCGGCGAGCGCGGCAAGCCGGTCTTCGATTTCATCGAGCGCCTGTCGCACGTCTTCTTCCGCATCGTCGGCGTGATCATGAAGGTCGCCCCGGTCGGTGCCTTCGGCGCCATGGCCTACACCATCGGCAAGCACGGCGTCGGCAGCCTGGCCCAGCTGGCCAGCCTGATGGGCGCCTTCTACCTGACCTGCGTGCTGTTCGTCTTCGGCGTCCTCGGCACGATCGCGATGGCGCACGGCTTCTCGATCTGGAAGCTGATCAAGTACATCAAGGAAGAGCTGTTCCTGGTGCTCGGCACCTCGTCGTCGGAATCGGCGTTGCCGCGCCTGATGGCGAAGATGGAAAACGCCGGCGCCCAGAAGTCGGTGGTCGGCCTGGTCGTGCCCACCGGCTACTCGTTCAACCTCGACGGCACCTCGATCTACCTGACGATGGCCGCGGTCTTCATTGCCCAGGCGACCAACACGCCGCTCGACCTGCAGCACCAGATCACCCTGCTGCTGATCCTGCTGCTCACCTCGAAGGGCGCCGCCGGCGTCACCGGCAGCGGCTTCATCGTGCTCGCGGCGACGCTCTCCGCCGTCGGCACCGTGCCGGTCGCCGGCCTGGCGCTGATCCTCGGCATCGACCGCTTCATGTCGGAAGCCCGCGCGCTGACCAACTTCGTCGGCAACAGCGTCGCCACGCTGGTCGTCGCCAAGTGGTGCGGCGCCCTCGACCAGGAACGGATGACTGCCGTGCTCAACAACGAAACGCTCGACGAGGCCGACCACCCGGAACTGGTCCTCGACGACGCACCGGCGCCGGACATCGCGCACACGCCGCAGCCGGCGACGGCCCACCACTGATTCGACGAATCTCCTCTGGCATCTTGCCAATCCTTGCCCCGCCGGTTCCGGCGGGGCTTTTTTTTGGCGACTTCTGCGATAATCGCCGGCGATGCTTGCCTATATCGTCCGCCGCCTGCTCTATGCGATCCCGATCCTGATCGGGGTGAATCTGATCACCTTCGCGTTGTTCTTCATCGTCAACACGCCCGACGACATGGCGCGCATGCAGCTCGGCATCAAGCGGGTGACGCCCGAGGCGATCGAGAAGTGGAAGGAAGCGCGCGGCTACGACAAGCCGCTGTTCGTCAATTCTGCCGCCGGCGGGCTGTCGACCGTGACCGAGACGATCTTCTTCGAGAAGTCGGTGCGCATGTTCGCCGGCGACTTCGGCCGCGCCGAGGACGGCCGCGACATCGCCCGCGAGATCGGCACGCGGATGGGGCCGTCGCTGGCCATCGCGCTGCCGACCTTCATCCTCGGCCTGTTCGTCACCGTCAGCCTGGCGCTGACACTGGCCTTCTTCCGTGCCACCGCCTTCGATTTCTGGGGCGTCGTGATCTGTGTCGCAGCGATGTCGATTTCCGGGCTGTTCTACATCATCGGCGGCCAGTACCTGATCGCCAAGGTGTGGAAACTGGTGCCGATTTCCGGCTTCGGCGAAGGCCTCGACGCCTGGCGCTTCCTGATCCTGCCGGTGTGCATCGGCGTCGTTGCCGGGATCGGTTCGTCGACGCGCTGGTACCGGACGATCTTCCTTGAAGAAGTCTCGAAGGACTACGTGCGCACCGCCCGCGCCAAGGGCCTGCCGGAAACCCTGGTGTTCTTCCGCCACATCCTGCGCAATGCGCTGATCCCGATCCTGACCGGCGTCGTCGTCGTCATCCCGACGCTGTTCATGGGCTCGCTGCTCACCGAATCCTTCTTCGGCATTCCCGGTCTCGGCAGCTACACGATCGACGCGATCCAGGCCCAGGATTTCGCCGTCGTCCGTTCGATGGTCTTCATCGGCTCGGTGCTCTACATCGTCGGCCTGATCCTGACCGACATCTCCTACACCCTGGTCGATCCGCGGATCCGCTTCTCATGAACGGCTTCCAGATCGTCGTCCTGTGGTCCGATGTGCTGGTCTGGCTGCTCCTCGCCAGCGGCATCGGTGTCGGCGTGCTGATTGCCCGTTCGCCGCCGCTGCTCGCCGCCTGGCGCCGGGTCGGGGCCAGCCGCGCCGGCATGGCCTCGGCAACCGTGCTGCTCGCCTTCCTCGGCATCGGCCTGCTCGATTCGCTGCACTACCGCGTCGCCCTCGACGGCAAGCCGGGCGAGAAGACGCAGTACGCGATCGAGGTGCTGTCGCTGCTCGACGCGCTGGTCGGGCCGCTGCGCACCGAGAACGAAAAGACCTATTCGGCGCCGTTCGCCACCCACCTCTACGCCAAGGAAACGATCGAGCGGCCGGGGCAGGGGACGCTGCGCGAGTTTCCCCGGTTGCGCTTCGGCGGCAGCCACCTGGCCGAGCCGGCGGCGGCGCCGGCCGACATCGCCGCCACCGCGGCCGGCGCCGCGGCGCTGGCCGTCCTCGGCTGGCTGGCGCTGGTCGTGCTGGTCGCCAATCGGCGTGAAAATCCCGGCGATCCGACGGTCGACCGTCAAAACTGGCCAAAAATCGGCTGGTCGCGGCTGTGGCGCGGCGAGACGGTCTTCGCCTGGAACGCCGTGCTGCTGACGCTGCTGCTGATCCTGCTGACCTTGCTGCCCTTGTTCGCGCTGGCCGGCGACTACCATGTCTTCGGCACCGACAAGGTCGGCCAGGACGTGCTCTACCAGATCCTCAAGAGCGTGCGCACGGCGCTGATCATCGGCCTGGTGACGACGCTGGTGATGCTGCCGGTGGCGGTGCTGCTGGGCATCGTCGCCGGTTATTTCCGCGGCTGGGTCGATGACCTGATCCAGTACCTGTACACCGTCCTCAACTCGATTCCCGGCGTGCTGCTGATCGCAGCCGCGGTGCTGATGATGCAGGTGGTCATCGACACGCACCCACAATGGTTCGCCACCGCCGCCGAGCGCGCCGACCTGCGCCTGCTGGCGCTCTGCTTCATCCTCGGCATCACCTCGTGGACCGGCCTGTGCCGCTTGCTGCGCGGCGAGACGCTGAAGCTCCGGGAACTCGAATACATCCAGGCGGCGCAGGCCTTCGGGGTTTCGTCGTGGCGGATCATCCTGCGCCACATCCTGCCCAACCTGATGCACATCGTCATCATCGCGCTGGTCATGGATTTCTCCGGGCTGGTGCTGGCCGAGGCCGTGCTTTCCTACGTCGGCATCGGCGTCGATCCGACGATGACCAGCTTCGGCACGATGATCAACAACGCGCGCATGGAACTCGGCCGCGAGCCGGTCGTCTGGTGGTCGCTGGCGGCCGCCTTCGCTGCCATGTTCATCCTGGTGCTCGCCGCCAACCTGTTCGCCGACGCGGTTCGCGACGCATTCGACCCGAGGGCCGCCTGATGCTGCACGTCAAGGATCTCCGACTCGGCTTCGCCGCCGGCCAGCGCACGCTGCTCGCCGTCGACGGCATCTCCTTCACCATCGAGCGCGGCGAGACCTTCGCGCTGCTCGGCGAATCCGGTTGCGGCAAGTCGGCCACCGCGCAGGCGCTGATGCGCCTGCTGCCGCCGGCCGGGCGCATCGTCGGCGGTTCGGTCAGCCTCGACGGCGAGGACCTGCTGGTGCTGCCGGAAGCGGCGATGCGCGGCTGGCGCGGGCGGCGCATGGCGATGATCTTCCAGGAGCCGGCAACCAGCCTCAACCCGGTGCTTACCGTCGGCCGCCAGATCGGCGAGGTGCTCGAGCGCCACCGCGGCCTGCGCGGCGCCGCCGCCCGCGAGCGCATGCTCGACCTGCTGCGCCAGGTCGGCATCGCCGACCCCGAGCGGCGTCTCGACGAATACCCCTTCCAGCTGTCCGGCGGCATGAAGCAGCGGGTGATGATCGCCATCGCGCTGGCCGGCGAGCCGGAACTGCTGATCGCCGACGAGCCGACCACCGCGCTCGACGTCACCGTGCAGGCGCAGATCCTCGATTTATTGGCCAGACTGCAGGTCGACCGCGGCATGGGGATGCTGTTGATCACCCACGACCTCGGCGTCGTCGCGCGCATGGCCCAGCGCATCGGCGTGATGTACGCCGGCGAGCTGGTCGAGGTAGCCAGCCGCGAGGATTTCTTCACGACGCCACGCCATCCCTACACCCAGGCCTTGTTCGCCGCGCTGCCGGAAGTTTCGCGGCGGGGCACGGCGCTGGCCACGATTCCCGGCCAGGTGCCGGCGCTGGCGGCGATGCCGGCCGGCTGCCGCTTCGCCGAGCGCTGCCCGCAGGTCATGCCGGTGTGCCGCGAACGCTCGCCCGAATGGCGCGAGGTGGCGCCCGGCCATGCGCTTCGCTGTCACTGGCAGGGGGCGGCGTCGGTCCTTGAAAAAGCCGCGGATTTGACGGTCGACCGTCAAATCGAGGAAAAAACCGGGCTGCTGACGGTCGACGGCCTGAAAGTGCATTTTCCGATCCGCCAGGGCATCCTGCAGCGCACCGTCGGCCACGTTTTTGCGGTCGACGGCGTGTCGCTGGCGATTGCGCCGGGGCGCACGCTGGCGCTGGTCGGCGAATCCGGCTGCGGCAAGACGACGGTGGGCAAGGCGCTGCTGCAGCTGATCCGGCCGAGCGCCGGCAGCGTCCGCCTGGGCGGGCGCGAGCTGGTCGGCGCCGGCGCCCGCGAGTTGCGCGCCGCCCGCCGCCAGGCGCAGATGGTCTTCCAGGATCCGTTCGCCTCGCTCAATCCGCGCCTGCGCGTCGGCGAGATCATCGCCGAGGGCATCACCGCGCTTGGCGTCGGCGGCGACGCGACGGCGACGGTGGCGGCGCTGCTGCGCCAGGTCGGCCTGCCCACCGATGCCGGCGAGCGCTTCCCGCACGAGTTTTCCGGCGGCCAGCGCCAGCGCATCGCGATCGCCCGCGCGCTGGCGGTGCAGCCGCAGCTGCTGGTCTGCGACGAGCCGACCTCGGCGCTCGACGTCTCGGTGCAGGCGCAGATCCTCAACCTGCTGAAGACGCTGCAGGCCGAACTCGGCGTCGCCTACCTGTTCATCACCCACAATTTCGCCGTCGTCGAGTACCTGGCGCACGACATCGCGGTCATGTACCTCGGCCGCATCGTCGAACAGGGCAGGGCGGAAGAGGTGCTCGGCCGGCCGCGCCATCCCTACACCCAGGCGCTGCTGTCGGCGGTGCCGGTGCCGCGCCTGGACGGCGCCGGCCAGCGCATCCACCTGCCGGGCGAAACGCCGTCGCCGGCGAAACCGCCGGCCGGCTGCCATTTCCACCCGCGCTGCCCGCAGGCGACGGCGCTGTGCCGCGAGCGTTATCCGGCGCCAACGGCGGTTTCGCCGACGCACACGGTCAACTGCCACCTGGCGGCGTAAACGCCGCTGCTTACTTTTTCTGGGGTTTTTTGGCCGGCGCCTTCTTGCTGCTGACCGGCTTGGCCTTGCTCACCGGGCGGCTGCCCTTGGCGGTGTTCTTGGCGCTCGTCTTCTTCGCCGTCAGCTTGCCCTTCTTGCCCCGCGCCTTCGGCTCCGGCTGGATGATCGCCGGCGAGGATTCCATGCCGAGCATGCGTTGCAGGCCGTCCTGGTTGGCGCTGCCGGGCACCAGCAGCTTCGAGCCGGCGGCCAGGCGGACGTTGCCGGGCAGGCCGTTGACCTGGGCCAGTTCGGCGGTGCTGACGCCGAAGCGGGCGGCGATCTCGCCGACGCGCTCGGCCGACTTGACCGCGTAGGCCTGCCACTGGGTCAGCGGCGCCTGGTGGTTGGCGAGATTCTCGTTGAAGGTGTCGACGCGGTCGGCGGGCAGCACCACCGGTGTGTCGGCCTTGATCACCGGCCGGTTGTGCGAGGGGTTGAGGTGGCGGAATTCCTCGAGCGTCATGTTGGCCAGCCGCGCCGCGATCTTCACGTCCATCGGCCGCGGCGCCGCCGCGGTGGCCAGGTAGGGCTGGTTGGCGATGAAGGGCAGGCCGAGGCGGGCGAAGGTTTCCGGGTTGCCGATGATGTTCTTCAGTGCCTGCAGCTTGGGCACGTAGTGCCGGGTTTCCTTCGGCATCGTCAGGTTCGGGTAGTCGGTCGGCAGCCCGCGCGCCTCGTTCTTCTCGATCGCCCGCTTGACCGCGCCTTCGCCCCAGTTGTACGAGGCCAGCGCCAGGTGCCAGTCGCCGTGCATGTCGTAGATCGTCTGCAGGTAGTCGAGGGCGGCGCTGGTCGAGGCCATGACGTCGCGGCGCTCGTCCTGCCACCAGTTCTGCTCGAGCTTGAAGCGCTTGCCGGTCGCCGGGATGAACTGCCACAGCCCGGAGGCCGCCGCCGGCGAATGCGCCATCGGGTTGAACGAGCTCTCGACCATCGGCAGCAGCGCCAGTTCGGTCGGCATGCCGCGGATCTCGAGTTCCTCGACGATGTGGTGCAGGTAGGGACGGCTGCGTTCGATCATCCGGCGCAGCGCCTCCGGACGGTTCTGGTACCACTGCTGGTAATGCAGGACCAGCTCGTCGTTCAGGTCGGCCATCGCGAAGCCGTTGCGCAGGCGGTCCCAGAGGTTGTTGGCGCGCAGCGTCAGGTCGATGGTCAGCGGCAGCTCGGGTGGCGGCGCGATCTCGGTGACGTTCAGGCGTTCCGCCGACATCCCCGGGAAGATCGCCGGCAGCGACGTCTGCAGGCGCGGATGCAGTTCCAGTTCGGCTGTCGCCGGCGCTGCCGCCAGCAGGGCGAGGCTCCCGAGGATCAGGCCGGCAAGACGGCGGAACGGCGGCTGAACGTGGGCAAGGGGCATCGGGCTTGGCGCGGTCGGGTTCGGCGAAGCCACGGATTATAACCGAGGGCGGTGACCGGCTTCGGCATCCGGTCGACTTTTACGTATTGGCGGCGGGCCTCAGCGCAGTGCGAAAGCCGCGTCGGGAATCGACGGTCGTTGACGGTCGACCAGCTCGCCGAGCAATTTTCCGCTGGCCAGCGCCAGCGTGAAGCCGAGCGGCCCGTGGCCGCAGTTCAGCCACAGGTTGCGGCAGGGGCTGGCGCCGATGATCGGACGCCCGTCCGGCGTTGCCGGGCGCAGCCCGGACCAGGGCTGGCCGGCGTCGGGATCGGCCGCGGCCGGGAAGAATTCGGCGGCCTGGCGGCGCAGCAGGGCGATCCGCCGCCGGTCGATGCGGCGGTCGTTGCCGACCAGGTCGGCGATGCCGGCCACCCGCAGTTGGCCGCCGATCGGCGCATAGACGATCTTGCGCGCGAAATCGGTGACGCTGGCCGACGGTGCCGCATCGGTCGCGGCCAGCGGCAGCGTCAGGCTGTAGCCCTTGAGCGGCTGGATCGGCAGCGCAATGCCGAGCCCGGCGGCCAGGCGCGGTGCCTCGCTGCCGCTGGCGAGGACGCAGGCATCGGCAGCGATTTCGCCGTTGCCGGTAGCGACGGCGACGAAGCGTCCCTGGCGGGTAAGCAGGCGCTGCGCCGTCGTCGCGAAGTGGCAGGCGGTATCCGGCGCGGTCTCGCGGATCAGCGCCAGCAGTTGCTGGCAGAAGCGGTGGCAGTCGGCGACCGCCTCGCCGGCGGTGAACACGCCGCCGGCCAGTTGCCCGGCGATGCCGGCGAGCATCGGTTCGCGGGCGGCGCAGGCGGCGGCGTCGAGGATTTCCTGGGGGCTGCCGGCGGCGCCCAGGCGCTGCTGCAATTCGACCTGGCGCCGGGCGGCGGCAAAACTGCCCGGGTCGCGGTGCACCACCAGCTTGCCGTTGCTGCGGTGGGCGAAGTCGAGCCCGGGATGCGCCGCCAGCAAGCCGGCCATCTGCTGCCGGCTGGATTCGGCCAGGGCCAGCAGCTGCGCCGTCGTCCGGGCGCTTTGCCGGGCCGTGCAGGCAGCGAGAAAGGCCAGGCCCCAGCGCCACTGCGCCGGATCGGCGCGCAGCCGGAAGCGGAGCGGGGCATCGGCCGCCAGCAGCCATCCGGGCAGCTTGGCGGGAACGTCCGGCGCGGCCAGCGGCGCGACGTAGCGATAGCTCAGCTGGCCGCCGTTGGCGAAGCTGGCTTCGCGCGCCGGCTCGGGGTGGCGTTCGATCAGGCTGACCCGGTGGCCGGCCCTGACCAGGTAGTAGGCGGTACTGATGCCGACGACGCCGGCGCCAATGACGATGATGTGCATCTTGCGTTCCTTGCCGATTCAATGCCGCCACTCTAGGCCGCCCGGCGCGGCCGGCGCATGCGTTGTCGTGCGCTGCCCATAGCTTTCCGGCATGGACGGCGGCGAGGCTTGTCCGGCCCGGTGGCGCAGGTCAAACTAGCGGCTTCCAGGAGGTTTCACGATGCGCCTGCGTCATCTCGAGGTTTTTCGCGCGGTCATGCTCACCGGAACGGTCAGCGAGGCGGCGCGCTACCTCAACGTTTCCCAGCCGGTGGTTTCGCGCACCCTGCAGCACGCCGAGCTGCAGGCCGGCTTCCGCCTGTTCGAGCGGATTCGCGGCCGCCTGCAGCCGACGCCCGAGGCGCGGGCACTCTACGTCGAGGCCGAGCGCGTCTTCGGCGAGTTCGAGCGACTCAGGCGCCTGTCGGCCAACCTGCGCCGGCGCGGCAGCGGCCATCTGCGCGTCGCGGCGACGCCGAGCCTCGGCGAAAGCCTGCTGCCCGGCGCGCTCGCCCGCTTCCACCGGCAGCATCCCGAGGCCAGCCTCGAACTGCAGACCCTGCACACCGGCCAGATCGTCGCCGCGCTGCTGGCCAACGAGGTCGACCTCGCCTTCGCCATCGCGCCGCCGGCGCACGAAGCGGTGCAGGCGGCCAGCGTCGGCAGCGGCGAGATCGTCCTCGCCTGTCCGGCGCAGCGGCGCAACAGCGCCCCCTTGACCTTCGCCATCGGCGAATTCGCCGACCTGCCGCTGATCATGCTCGACGACCAGACCCCGCTCGGCATGCTCGCCGCCGAGGCGCTGGCCGGCGCCGGCCCGCTGCCTGCCAGCTTCGCCTCGGTCCAGACCTACACGCTGGCCCGCTCGATGGTCGGCGAAGGCCTGGGCTGCGCGCTGCTTGACCAGTACAGCGCCGCCAGCGGCGATAGCGAGCGACTCGCCGTGTACCGCCTGGCCCGGCCGCTGAGTTTCGAAATCCACGCCCTGCGCGCCATGCACCGCCCGCAATCGCTGCTGTCCTCGGCTTTCTCAGCCGCCTTCGCGGAAACCGTAGCGAGCAGCGACACCGCCGCCCGCCAGCGCTGGTTGCCGGGGCGAGTCGATCTGGGCAGGTGAGGGGTAAAGATCAGGGCGCGTCGGTTTGATTTTTCCCAGTTTTCGACGGTTGACCGTCAGTGTCCCAAGTCGAAATTGCGGCAAAGACGGTCGACATCGTCGAAGCGCGGGAAACGGATGCCGGCCGTTTTGTCCAGAAGTCAAAGCAGTCGGGGCTGACGGTGAGCATCAGCAACCCGGTGATCAGCGCCGTGCCAACCGTGCAGCAAATGAAGAAAGCCACCGGCGACGAAGGCGGACATTTGATCGCCTCGGCGCAGGGCGGCGCGGGCGACCAGATCAACATTGTGCCGCAGGACAAGACGCTGAATCGCGGCGCGTGGCGCGACATGGAGAAGTATCTGAAGCAGGAAATCGATGCCGGGAAAACGGTTGGCATCAAGATTGATGTGGGTTATCCGTCGGGAGCTGGGGGGGCGGCCAAGTGAGTTCGCCGTAGTTGCCTACATCAACGGAAAACCGAAAGCATTCGAATTTAAGCAATAAAGGAACGAAATGAATACAGTTGAGGAAGCCTATTCGTCGATTACGAGAAGCATGGTGGCTGCTGCAGAGGCAGAAGGCTGGCGTCGGTTAGAGCTTCATGCATCCATCTTTGACTCTATGGTTAGCAGTGAATTCGTCGTGGCCTTAGCAGACATCGTGGATGACACCAAATACGTGAAATCGATCAGAGATGCATGTTTGTATCTCCGCGACGATCTCCTTCAAACCACCGGCCAACGCATCTGGGGCTTGACCTTCACGCTCCACCCCGATGGCAAGTTCAACATCGAGTACGACTACGAAAAACCGGAAGACTACGACGACAGCGACGACGCCATTTCGCTCGCCCAAGCGCAAGCGAGTCTGGCAGGAAGCGGCATTCCCGTCTCGTTCGAAAACGTTGGCACAAGCCCTGAGCAGCAGTTTCTTGCCGACGCACTGACCCGGCTCCAGACCTGGTCGGCAAAGCACACCGCCGCCTGGGGGCTCGGAACGGAAGCGCAATGGAATCTCGACATGAATGCCGGCCAACTGCGGCTGAGTTTTGCCGATGGACGCGAGGTGGATTTCCCGGTGCAGGTTGTCGGCACCTACAACACGCGGAACGGCTCGTTCCTGTGGGGATGGGATCACCCGTCCGTCCCCGAGCCACTACGCCGTGCCGCGCGCCAAGTCCGTGACTACGGGGAGAAACATGCCATTGAGCGGTTTACAACCCGCACGATTGACTGTTCGGAAGCGGATGCCTGGGAGATCACCGCCGCAGCGGCCCAACTCGATGACGTGACCGGCGCTTATCGCGGCGATGCGGGCGGGACATGGGTGTACATGACCTTTGAGGTGCCAGATTCAGAATACCCCAAGGGGGGCGTCGTCATTTGATTTCCGGTGAGCGCGTCGCCGTCGTCGCCCAGCGTATTACCCTCGGCCTGCGGGCCAGCAATCCGATTCCCCTTTTCCGGGTTGACCGCAGGATTTTCGATTCCCGACCAATCGAAAGCACCTCACCTCAGTGGAAGTAACATGTTTGAAGAGATTGCCCCGAAGGACGGGCTGAGGTATGGCAAATGCTTCACGATGCCAGCGCATGGCTTTGCTAACGCTCTTCTGATTTTTAACCATTTTGACGGTTGACCGTCAAATCCTCGAAATGGACAACGCGCTCGGCAGTAATCTGGTAGCCGCCGCCAATCGTGAAGCGGGTGAATTCAGGGGTGACAATTGGAGCAGTTGCCAAGCAGCTGGGCCTGGTCGCAGACCCTGGGCAACTGGGTGAAGGAGGCCGGGCGGAGAGGTCGTCGCACCACGCACTGGGAGTAAGTATGTTTCCGAACACTTCTATCGAAGAATTGACCTCTGATCGGATCTATCAGTTCGATTCGACAACACCGGTTTATTTGGCGCTGATGGCCTACTACGCAGAAATATTCGACTACCCCAAAGCACAGGAGCGCTGGGAACGTGCCGACCCCGAACGCCGTAGCAGCAAGCTCTGGTGGGTCATGAACGAAAGCTGGAAATCCTATGGCACTGTGAGACCTAATACGCCCATACATTGGCTTGCCATCAGCAAACGCGCCCTGCAACTCGATCACGTGCCGAGCAATTTTCATCCCTGGGCGCTGGCGATTCTGGATAGTTTCGACCTCCCGCGCTACCAGGCGGCCTATCAACTGCCGCTGGAAGAATACGCGGCCATTGCCCAGGATTTGCCGCAGGTTCTGGACGGCTTGCGTCACTATCCCCAAGAAAAACTCGCCCCACCGATCGACGAAAACGACTGGGGATACAGCGATCAATAAGATGGCACAGAATCCTCGGTGCCCGTTGTATTGATTTTTCCCGGTTTTCGACGGTTGACCGTCAGCTTCCGGAAATGCGGCTGTCGGCAGCCGGAAGCGGGGCGACGGGCATGCTTGCCCCGGAAAGCAAAAAACCCCTGATTTCTCAGAGGCTTTGCTGTTTCGATGGTGGGCGGTACTGGGATCGAACCAGTGACCCCTGCCGTGTGAAGGCAGTGCTCTACCGCTGAGCTAACCGCCCGTCGAAGAAGGCGCGCATTTAACCATAACTCGCTCGGCGGGTCAAACGTCGGTCGGCTAGAATACGGGCCTTTGTTCCACACCGACTCGATGCCCATGAAACCCGTCCGTACCCGTTTCGCTCCCAGCCCCACCGGCTTCCTCCATATTGGCGGCGCTCGCACCGCGCTGTTTTCCTGGGCCTATGCCCGCCGGCACGGCGGCGTTTTCGTGCTGCGCATCGAGGATACCGACGTTGCCCGGTCGACGCCGGAGGCGGTGCAGGCGATCATCGACGGCATGAACTGGCTCGAGCTGACGCATGACGAAGGCCCGTTCTACCAGATGCAGCGGATGGACCGCTACAAGGCGGTGATCCAGGAGATGCTGGCGGCCGGCACGGCCTATTACTGCTACACGACGCGCGAGGAGCTCGACGCGCTGCGTGCCGAGCAGGAGGCGCGCAAGGAAAAGCCGCGCTACGACGGACGCTGGCGTCCGGAGGCCGGCAAGACGCTGCCGACGCCGCCGGCCGACGTGCCGCCGGTGATCCGCTTCAAGAATCCCAGGGATGGCGTCGTCGCCTGGGACGATGCGGTCAAGGGCCGCATCGAGATCGCCAACGGCGAGCTCGACGACCTGATCATCGCCCGCGCCGACGGCACGCCGACCTACAACTTCTGCGTCTGCGTGGACGACTGGGACATGGGCATCAGCCACGTCATCCGTGGTGACGACCATGTCAACAACACGCCGCGCCAGATCAACATCCTCAAGGCGCTGGGCGCCGAGGTGCCGACCTACGCCCACCTGTCGATGATCCTCGGCGACGACGGCGCCAAGCTGTCGAAGCGCCACGGCGCGGTGTCGGTGATGCAGTACGACGAGGACGGTTTCCTGCCCGAGGCGGTGATCAACTACCTGGCCCGCCTCGGCTGGTCGCACGGCGACGACGAGATCTTCTCGCGCCAGCAGTTCGTCGAGTGGTTCGACCTCGATCACATCACCGCCTCGGCCGCCCAGTTCAACACCGAAAAGCTGCTCTGGCTGAACCAGCACTACATGAAGCAGCTGCCGGCCGCCGAACTCGCCGCCAGGGTCGCTCCGCGCCTGGCCGCGCGCGGCGTCGACGTCAGCGCCGGGCCGAGCCTGGAAAAAGCCGTCGCGCTCTATGTCGACCGTTGCAACACGCTGAACCTGCTGGCCGACGCCGTCGAGACCTTCTATGTTGCGGTGGCGCCGTCGGCCGAGTTGCTCGCCCAGCATCTGACGGAAGAGGCGAAGCCGGCGATTGCCGACTTTGCCGCCGGGATCGCCACGGTGGCCTGGGAAATTCCGGCCATCGCCGCCCTGATCAAGGAGACGGTCGGCAAGCACGGCCTCAAGATGCCGAAGCTGGCGATGCCGCTGCGTGTGCTGCTGACCGGCCAGGCGCAGACGCCGTCGGTGGATGCGGTGGTCGAGCTGATCGGTCGCGAAGGCGTTCTGGCGGCGCTGCAAAAAAATCTCTGAAAATCTCGCGAAGGCCCTTTACAAGGGAAAAGACGGTCCCTATAATGCGGCCTTCTTTCGAGCAGGGGGGTATAGCTCAGCTGGGAGAGCGCTTGCATGGCATGCAAGAGGTCAGCGGTTCGATCCCGCTTACCTCCACCAAGAGCTCGAAAGAATGCAGTAAAAGTTTGGTCCGGGTCCCCATCGTCTAGAGGCCTAGGACACTACCCTTTCACGGTAGGTACCGGGGTTCGAATCCCCGTGGGGACGCCAAGAATTTGCAGTAAAGC
>NZ_RBXP01000017.1:118657-234437 GCF_003634965.1 Azonexus fungiphilus
GTCCGGGTCCCCATCGTCTAGAGGCCTAGGACACTACCCTTTCACGGTAGGTACCGGGGTTCGAATCCCCGTGGGGACGCCAAGAATTTGCAGTAAGCACAGGTTCAAGTGCGGAGTGGTAGTTCAGTTGGTTAGAATACCGGCCTGTCACGCCGGGGGTCGCGGGTTCGAGCCCCGTCCACTCCGCCAGTTTCAAGAAATCCGGTTTTACCGGTTTTTTTCGGGTTGACCGCAAACGCGGGCAATTCGGGAAAAAGGTTCGGCTGTCTCTCGGTATGGGGGTATAGCTCAGCTGGGAGAGCGCTTGCATGGCATGCAAGAGGTCAGCGGTTCGATCCCGCTTACCTCCACCAGGCACCGAATCGAATGGTTTTTGCAGTCCGGGTCCCCATCGTCTAGAGGCCTAGGACACTACCCTTTCACGGTAGGTACCGGGGTTCGAATCCCCGTGGGGACGCCAAGAATTTGCAGTAAGCACAGGTTCAAGTGCGGAGTGGTAGTTCAGTTGGTTAGAATACCGGCCTGTCACGCCGGGGGTCGCGGGTTCGAGCCCCGTCCACTCCGCCAATTCATTGTCAAGGGCAGCCCTTCGGGCTGCCCTTTGTCATTTCCGGCAGCCGGCCGGCGCGGCGCTCAGCGCGCGACTTTCTTCCAGCCTTTGCCTTCCATGCACGACTGCATCCGCCGGACGCTGGCATTGGTCGGCAGGGCGCCGTTGCTGTCGGCGTAGCTGGCGGTCTTGCAGGCGGCGACGTCGGTGTCGTAGTCGCCGCCGGGCTTTTCCCAGCGCCAGCCGGAAAACGGCGAGGCGCAGGCGGCGAGGGCGGCTGCTGCGAGGATCGCGATCAAGGTCGATTTCATCGTCGTCATCTTAGCCGAAGCGCTGTTGTCGGTCAGGCTTGCCGGGTAGCCAGGAAATCGTCGATCAGCCGGGCCAGGATGGCCGCTTCGTCGATCTCGTCGAGGCCGAGCAGTTCGGCGACCCGTTTGACCTTGCCGGTATCGATCTGCCGGCGTTCTTCCGCGATGCGGGGCGGTGCGGCTTCCCAGGGCGGCGTGATGGCGGGCGCTGCTGCTGCCGGCGGTTCTGCAACTGCGGCTGCCGGCGCGGCGACGACCGGTTCGCTTTCGGGCGCGGCTGCCGGTGCCGGCTTTTCCGGGCGGCCGACGGCGGCCGAGAAGACCTCGTCGATCGCCTTTTTCGAGAATTTCTCGCCTTCGGGCAGGCGCTCGATCTGCTCGATCAGCTGTTCGGCCCTGGCTTCGTCCTTGCGGCTGAGCTTTTCGATGCGGACCGCGGCGCCGGTGCTGGCGATCTTGCCGGCATCGAGCAGGGCGCTGACCTTGCCCGAAAGGCGGGCGGCGGCGGTGGCTTCGGCGAGCCAGGTCGGGGCCCGGCCGAAATGGGCGGCGGCTTCCTCGGGGCTGGCGAAGCGGGCGCTGAGCGTCTGGATGGCGCTGGCCATGTCGCGCGCCTCGAGCGCCGAACGGACGCCAAGGCCGATGTTCTCGAAGACGCGGACTTCCAGCGCCTCGTCGTCGGTGCACGGGCGGACGAGTGCCGGCACGGCTTGTTCGCCGGCCTGGATCGCCGCCTGCCGGCGCCGTTCGCCGGCGATCACGACGTAGCGGCCGGCGGCGCCGGGACGGACGACGATCGGGTGGATCAGCCCGAGCTTGCGCACGGCGTTGGTCAGCCCGGCCAGGGCTTCCTCGCCGATCTGGCGGCGGACGTGCGCCGGGTCGGGGTCGATCTGGTCGAGGTCAATGATCCGGAACTCCGGCGTGCTGTCTTTGAAGGCCATGGTCTGCAATCGGCGATGAAAACGGGGCGCGCATCTTCGTCGTTTTCGGCCGCGCTTTCAACCGGATTCTGCCCCGCTCAGGCCGCGTTCGCCGGCTCGTACTTGTAGCCGATGCCGTAGACCGAGCGGATCAGTTCGACGTCCGGGGCGTGGTCGGCGATCTTGCGGCGGATCTTCTTGATGTGGCTGTCCACGGTCCGGTCGGCGACGATGCGGTCGTCGCCGTGCATCGCGTCCATCAGCTGTTCGCGGGTGAAGATGCGCCCGGGCTGGTCGACCATCTGCTTGAGCAGCTTGAACTCGATCGCCGTCAGGCCGAGGTCGCGCCCCTGCCAGCTGGCCTGCCAGCGCGCCAGGTCGAGCTCGAGACCGGCTGCCGCAGCGGGGCGCGGGCGCGTCCGGCGGAGCACGGCCTTGACCCGGGCGACCACTTCGCGCGGGCTGAAGGGCTTGCAGATGTAATCGTCGGCGCCGAGTTCGAGGCCGGTCAGGCGGTCGCTCTCGTCGACCCGGGCGGTGGTCATGATGATCGCCGCGTTGGCCGCCGTGCCGGAGGCGCGCAGCGCCCGGCAGACGTCGAAGCCGGAGGTCGCCGGCAGCATCAGGTCGAGCAGGACGAGGTCGGCCGGGTTGTTGCGCAGCCAGGGCAGGACTTCGTCGCCGCGGCGCAGCCGGTGTGTCCGGTAGCCGTCGCGGACCAGGTAGTCGCGCAGGATGTCGGCGATCTTGTCCTCGTCTTCGACGATCAGGATGCACTCGCTCATGCGGCGTCCTCCGTCGCCAGCGGCAGCTCGATCCGCCAGGCCAGCCCGCCGAGCTGGCTGTGGCTGGCGCTCAGGCGGCCGCCGTGGGCGTCCACGATGGCCTTGGCGATGGCCAGGCCGAGGCCGGCGCCGCCGCTGGCGCGGGCGCGCGATTCGTCGACCCGGTAGAGGCGTTCGGTGAGGCTGGCCAGGTGCGCGTCGGCGACGCCCGGGGCGGAATCCTCCCAGCGCAGGCAGGCGTGCTCGCCGTCGCAGTCGAGTTCGATGCGCAGCCGGCCGGGGGCGTCGGTATAGCGCAGGGTGTTCTGCAGCAGGTTGTCGAGGACCTGGCGCAGGCGGATCGCGTCGCCGCGGACGGCGGTTTTTGCCGATAAATGCAGGTCGACCGTCAGAGCGTGTTCGGCCAGCGTCTGCCGGCTGGCGTCGAGGCAGTCGCCGACCAGCCGGTCGAGGTCGAGGCGCGCGAAGCGGTAGCTGAGGGCGCCGAGGTCGGCCAGCGAGAGCAGGTGCAGGTCGTCGACGAGGCGGGTGAGACGGCCGATTTCCTGGGCCAGCGAAGCGACGCCGGCCTGGGTCAGCGGCCGGATGCCGTCCTCCAGGGCCTCGACTTCGGCGCGCAGCGTCGTCAGTGGCGTGCGCAATTCGTGGGCGATGTCGGCGATCCACTGCTGGCGCGACTGGCGGGCGCTTTCGAGGGCGCGCGCCAGGTTGTTGAAATCGGTCGCCAGTTCGGCGAACTCGTCGTGGCCGACGACCGCGATGCGGGTGCCGTAGTCGCCGGCGGTCAGCCGGTTGGCGCCGTGGCGCAGGGCGCCGAGCCGGCGCGACAGCCAGTGTGCGATCAGCGCCGCGTTGATCAGCACGGCGGCCAGCATGCCGATGGCGATGGCCAGGAAACGCCGCGCCTGCTGTTCCTGGAACAGCTGTTCGAGCGATTCGAGCATCGCCAGGCGCGGCACGTAGGCGAGGTAGCCGACCACCCGGCCGCCGATCTCGACCGGCTTGCGCTGGGCGTGCTCGAGCTTTTCCGGCGGCCCGATCAGCAGTCCGCCGCCGGCGTCGAGCAGCAGCATGCGCGGATCGATGGTCAGCGCCGGCGGCGGTTCCGCCCGGCCCGCTTCCGGCGGCCGCGCCTCGCCGCCGCCCTGGCGCAGGAAGCGGCTGTTGCCGAGGACTTCGCGCAGCATCCCGTGCCAGCGCTGGCGATCCTCGCTCAGCCAGGTCCAGTCGCCATGCTCGCGATAGCCGTCGGCAAGGCGCTGGATCAGCGGCGTCAGCCGGGCTTCGTCGGCCTTGTTCAGGTACTCGACCAGGCCGCGGTCGAAGCTGGCGCTGTAGATCTGGTAAGCGGCGACGACGAGGACGATGTTGGCGCCGGCGATCGCCAGGAAGAGCTTGACGCCGAGCGTGTGCAGGTGGCGGCGCCAGCCGCCGGCGGTGGTTGGGGTTTTCATGAAGGGAAGACGGTGGACCGTAACAATTTGCAAATGATAATGCATCCCAATTGTTTCCTTAATTTATTGCTAACTTGCCGCCCGTTGATCGTATTCCAGTGAGCGGAGTGGTATGGATAAGAAGGAAGGTCGTGGCGGTCCCGGCAATTTCGCGCAGCGGGCATTGAGCCGCTTTTCGCCGCCGGTGCTCGGGCTGCTGGTGGTGCTCGCGGCGCTTGCGCTGGGGCTGGCGGCGTGGTCGCTGAGCCGGGGCGGCAAGGACGGCAAGGAGCTGATCGGGGTCGAGGTGCGCAAGGGCGACATCGAGGACCTGGTCGCCGCCACCGGCGCCCTGCAGCCGCGCGATTACGTTGATGTCGGCGCCCAGGTTTCCGGGCAGCTGAAGATGATCCACGTCGAGGTCGGCCAGTCGGTCAAGGAAGGCGACCTGCTCGCCGAGATCGATGCCGAGCAGTCGGCGGCCAAGGTCGACGCCAGCCTGGCCCAGATGCGCTCGCTCGAGGCGCAGCTCGAGCAGAAGCGCCTCAGCCTGGCCAAGGCCGAGCGCGACCTGGCCCGCTACCGCAACCTGCTCGCCGCCGAGGCGACGACGCTGGAAAGCGTCCAGAACGCCGAGACCGAGGCCGCCAACATGCGCGCCCAGATGGCCCAGCTGCGCGCCCAGATCGACCAGTTGCGGGCGAGCACGCGGGTCGAGGAGGCGAACCTGAAATACACCCGGATCTACGCGCCGATGGCCGGCACCGTGGTCAGCATCGCCGCCAAGAAGGGGCAGACGCTGAACACCAACCAGCAGGCGCCGACGCTGATGCGCGTCGCCGACCTGTCGGTGATGAACGTCCAGACCCAGGTTTCCGAAGCCGACGTGGCCAAGCTCCGGGTCGGCATGGACGCCTATTTCACGACCCTCGGCGGCCAGGGCCGGCGCTGGTACGGCAAGCTGACCAAGATCGAGCCGACGCCGACGGTGACCAACAACGTCGTCCTCTACAACGCCCTCTTTGAAGTGCCCAACGACAGCGGCAGCCTGATGACCCAGATGACCGCCCAGGTCTTCTTCGTCGTCGCCCAGGTGCACGACGTGCTGGTCATTCCGATGTCGGCGCTCAACCAGGTGCCGGGGCAGCGCCGCGCCGCCGGGGCCGGGCCGGAGAACCGGAACAACCGTCCGGCCGGCGAGGCCGAACGTCCGGCCGGCCAGCCGGAAGGCGAAGCCCGCCGCAACCGCCGCGAAGGTTCGGTGGCAGCCGGTGAGGCCGGCGAAGGCCGTCGCGGCGAGCGTCAGCCGGGCGCCGAAGGCGAAAGCCGGCGGGCGCCGCGCGAAGGTGGTGCTGCCGGTGAAGGCGGCGAAGCGCGAGGTCAGCGCCGGGCGCAGGCCGAGGGCGAACCGCCGGCCGCGCGGGCGGAAGGCGAGGGGCGGCGCAATCGCCGCGAGGCGGTGCCGGGCGAAGCCGGCGACGCCCCGCGCGGGCCGCGCCGCAACGGTGGCGGCGCCGCGGCGGCTGAAACCCGCCAGCGCGAGGCGCGGGTCAAGGTGATGTTGCCCGACGGCAGCATCGAGGAGCGCAAGATCGTCGTCGGCGTCAGCAACCGTATCCATGCCCAGGTGATTTCCGGTCTCGAGGCCGGTGACAAGGTCGTCGCCGGCGTGCGCGAGGCGGAGAAGGCGCGCAACGGCGACGCCAGCCGTCAGCCGCAATCGGCGATGCAGCAGCAGATGCCGCCGGGCATGCCGGGCGGCGCCGCGCCGCGGGGCCGCTGACATGGACGGCAAGGAAACGCCGACGCCGCTGATCGAGCTGCGCGGCGTCACCAAGACCTACCAGAGCGGCGAGCTGGCGGTCCAGGTACTGCACGGCATCGACCTGGCGATCCACGAGGGCGAGTTCGTCGCCATCGTCGGTGCGTCGGGCTCGGGCAAGTCGACGCTGATGAACATCCTCGGCTGTCTCGACCGGCCGAGCAGCGGCGCCTACCTGTTCCGTGGCACCGACGTCTCCGGGCTCGAGCGCGACGCGCTCGCCGGCCTGCGCCGCGAGGCCTTCGGTTTCGTCTTCCAGAGCTACAACCTGATCGCCACCGCGACCGCCGCCGAGAACGTCGAGGTGCCGGCGATGTATGCTGGCGTGCCGCCGGCCGAGCGCCACCGCCGCGCCAGCCAGTTGCTCGCGGTGCTCGGCCTCGCGGAGCGCGGCCACCACCGCCCGAATCAGTTGTCCGGCGGCCAGCAGCAGCGGGTGTCGATCGCTCGTGCGCTGATGAACGGCGGCCACGTTATCCTGGCCGACGAGCCGACCGGCGCGCTCGACAGCAAGAGCGGCGCCGACGTCATGCGCCTGCTCAAGGATTTGTCCGAGGCCGGCCACACGGTGATCCTGATCACCCATGCGCAGGAAGTCGCGGCGCACGCCGCGCGGGTGATCGAGCTGCGCGACGGCCACGTCACCGCCGACAGCGGCCCGCAGCCGCCGGCCGAGGTGCGCCTGCCGCCGGCGCCGGCGCATGGCGACGCAGGCGGCAGCGGCATGGCCGACCTCTACGAATCGGCGAAAAGCGCCTTGCGCGCGCTGCGTGCCAACATTTTCCGCTCGGTGCTGACGCTGCTCGGCATCGTCATCGGCGTCGCCTCGGTGATCGCCATGCTGGCGATCGGCGACGGCGCCAAGCAGCAGGTCCTCGACCGGATCAGCGCGATGGGCTCGAACCTGCTCCTGGTCCGTCCCGGCGCGCCCAACCAGCGCGGTTTCCGCAATACCTCGACGCTGGTCCTCGGCGACGTCCAGGCGATCGACAAGGAAGTGGCCAACGTGCTTGCCGCGGTGCCCGAGCAGGAAAGCAGCGCGACGCTGCGGCACGAGGAGTCCGACTACTCGACCAACATCATCGGCACCTCGGCCAAGTTCCCGCTGGCGCGCCAGTGGCCGGTCGCCGAGGGCACCTTCTTCACCGAGGAAGACGAGGCCGCCTACGCCACCGTCGCCGTGCTCGGCCAGACCGTCGCCCGCGGGCTGTTCCGCGATGGCCGCTCGCCGCTCGGCGAGTACGTGCTGGTCAACAACCTGATCTTCCAGGTGATCGGCGTCATGAGCGGACGCGGTGCCTCGCCCAACGGCCAGGACCAGGACGACGTCGTCCTGGTGCCTTACCAGACCAGCCAGCTGCGGCTTTCCGGCCAGCGCTTCCTGCGCAACGTGACGGTGGCGGTGGACGATGTCGGGCGCATCGACCAGACCCAGGCCGAGGTCGAGTCGCTGCTCACCGCCCGCCACGGCACCGTCGATTTCCAGATCCGCAACATGGCCTCGATCATCGATGCGGCAACCGAGACGCAGAACACGATGACCATCCTGCTCGGCTCGATCGCGGCGATCTCGCTGCTGGTCGGCGGCATCGGCGTGATGAACATCATGCTCGTCAGCGTCACCGAGCGCACCCGCGAGATCGGCATCCGCATGGCGACCGGCGCGCGCACCCGCAACATCCTGCAGCAGTTCCTGATCGAGGCGCTGGTCGTCTCGGCGCTCGGCGGTGTCATCGGCGTCGCCTGCGGCCTGGGCACGGCGGCGATCATCGCCGCCTTCGGCACGCCGATCCAGTATTCGCTGCTGCCGGTGCTGCTCGCCTTCGGTTGTTCGTTCGCCACCGGGCTGGTCTTCGGCTACCTGCCGGCGCGCAAGGCGGCCAGCCTCGATCCGGTCGTTGCGCTGGCTTCCGAGTAGGAAAAAACGCATGTACGCAAAAAACGCAAAATTTCACGGTCGACCGTTAGCGGCGGCAATTTTCGGCTTGCTCCTGGGCGGTTGCGCCATCGTCGAGCCGTCGTCGCTGCCGCGCCTGCTGCTGCCGGCCCAGTGGCGCGAGAGCCCGGCCCCGGCCGTCGCCCCGGCGCCGCTCGCGGCCGACTGGTGGACCGCCTTCGGCTCGGCCGAGCTCGACCGGCTGGTCGGGCTGGCGCTCAAGGACAGCCCGGATCTGCTGATCGCCGCCGAACGCATCCGCCAGGCCGAGATCGCCCTCGGCATCAGCAGCGCCGCCCGCCTGCCGAATCTCGGCAGCAGCGCCGGCACTTCGCAGAGCCGGCGGACGCCGGACGGCGAGCCGACCACGCGCAGCGAATCGAGCAGCCTCGGTCTTTCCCTCAGCTACGAGCTCGACCTCTGGGGCCGTATCGCAGCCAGCGTCGCCGCCGGCGAGCAGACGCTGAAGGCCACTCGCTACGACTACGAAACGGCCCGGCTGACGCTGCTCGGCAGCGTCGCCAGCGGCTATTTCCAGGCCCTGGCCGCGGCCCAGCGGCTGCGCATCGGCGAGGACAACCTGGCGGTGGCGCAGCGCATCCTGGCCATCGTCGAGGCGCGTTTCGCCAATGGCGTGGCGACGCCGCTCGAAGTCTCGCAGCAGCGGACCACGGTGCTTGCGCAACAGGCGGCGCTGATCCCGCTGGCGGTCCAGGTGCGCCAGCTGCATTCGGCGCTGGCGCTGCTGCTCGGCCAGCTGCCGCAGGAGGCCGCCTTTGCCGACGAGGATCTGGCGGCACTGCAGATCCCGGCGATCGCCCCAGAACTGCCGGCGACGCTGCTCTTGCGCCGCCCCGACATCGCCGCTGCCGAAGCAACGCTGGCCGCCAACGACGCCAACGTCGCCGCGGCCCGCGCCGCGCTGCTGCCGAGCGCCTCGCTGTCGGCCTCGGGCAGCCTCGGCAGTGCCGTACTTGCCGATCTCGCCAATCCGACGCGCAGCGTCACGCTGGCCCTGTCGCTGGCCCAGAACATCTTCGACGGCGGCCGCCTGCGCCTGCAGACCGAGAGCGCCCGTTCGCAGCGGGCGGTGCAGGTGATCAACTACGGCAAGGCCGTGCGCAGCGCGTTGAAGGAAGTCGATGACGGCCTCGGCAACGCCGCCAAGACGGCGCGCCAGGAAGCCGCCCAGCAGGCGGTGCTCGACCAGGCGGCGCGAACGCTGGCGCTGGCCGAACTGCGCTACCGCGAAGGCGTCGGCGACCTGCTGACGGTGCTCGAGGCACAGCGCACGGTGTTTTCCGCCCGCGACCAGCTGGTCACGCTGCGCCTGTCGCGGCTGCAGGCGGCGATCGACCTGAGCAAGGCGCTCGGCGGCGGCTGGCAGAAAGCGGACTGACGACGGGCTTTGGAGAAATGTCACGGTCAACGTCAATTTTCTTGCACATTTCAAGTCGAGAATAACTCTCATTGCCATTCATTGGAGGCTGCCATGGCTTCGTCGCTGCATTTCGTCTTCTTCGCCGATCACCGGCCCCGACTCAACACCGCGCTGCGCTGCCTGCTCGCCATCTTCGCCGGCTACGGCCTGGCGGCGCTGGCGGCGGCAACCTTGGCGCTGGTCCTGCCGCTGCCGCGGGTCGATGCGGTGATGGCGGCAATGATGCTGGCCTTCGTCGTCTATCTGCTGGCGGTGCTCTGGGTCTTTGCCGCGGCGACGCTGGCCCGCGCCTTCGCCGGTCTGGCCTTGCCGGCAGCGATCCTCGGCGCCTGGCTGGCGCTGCTGCCGCAGGGAGCGGGCGCATGAGATTCGACAAACCGCGCTATTTCCGCCAGTCGATGTCCTGGGTCCATACCTGGACCGGGCTGGTGATGGGCTGGCTGCTCTTCGCCGTGTATGTGACCGGCGCGCTGTCCTATTTCCGCAACGAGATCACGCTGTGGATGCAGCCCGAGCTGCACGCCGCGGCGGCCGCCGACGACTGGCTGCCGAAGGCGGTCGGCGTGCTTGCCGAGAAGGGTGCCCAGGCGCAGCAATGGACGATCGCGCCGCCGGGGCCGCGCAGCCCGGTGGTCGGCCTGTCCTATCGGGAGGCGACGGCCGGCGGCCGCGGCGGTGAAGGCGGCCGGGCAGGCGAGGCGGCGCGCGGCGGCGAAGGTGGCCGCGGCGGCGAGCGGGCCCGCGGCGGCGACGGCGAAGGCCTCGGCGAGGTCGCCGGCGAGCGGCCGGCGGCGGCCAGCGCCGGCGCCCGCGGCGAGGCGCGCCCGGCGCAGGCGCAGGGCGGCGGCCAGGAGCGCAACCAGGGCGTCAAGCGCCTGGTCATGGACCCGGCCAGCGGCAGCGTGCTCGAACCGCGCAGCACCGCCGGCGGCAACTTCCTCTACCGCTTCCATTTCGAGCTGCACGGCATCGACCGCGTCTGGGGGCGCTGGATCGTCGGCGCCGCGACGATGCTGATGTTCATCGCGATCATCACCGGCGTCATCGTCCACCGCAACATCTTCAAGGATTTCTTCACCTTCCGGCCGGCCAGGGGCAAGCGCTCCTGGCTCGACGGCCACAACGCCAGCGGCGTGCTCTCCTTGCCCTTCCACATCCTGATCACCTTTTCCGGCCTGCTCCTGCTCGCCATGCAGCTGATGCCCTGGGCCGCCGATGCGGCCTACAACGGCGACCGCCGCGCCTTCAACCAGGAAGTGCGCGGCGCTGCGATGGGCGGCCAGGGCCAGCCGGCCCAGGCGCGCAGCGGCGGCAGCGGCCGGAGCACGCTGACCGACCTGCGTCCGCTTTACCAGCAGGCGCTGCAGCAATGGCCGGAACTCGGCGTCGGCAGCATCACCGTCAGCAATCCCGGCAGCGCCCGCGCCACCGTCGAGATCCGCCAGGCCTTCGGCGACAAGCTGACGGCGCGCGGCGGCGCCGAGCGGATGCTGTTCAACGGTGTCACCGGCGAGGCGCTCGAGTTGCCGGCGGCGCGTCCGCCATCGACGACGCGCTCGATCTGGAACGTCTTCATCGTCGTGCACGAAGGCCGCTTCGCCACCCCGGCGGTGCGCTGGCTGCTCTTCCTGTCGGGCGTGATCGGTGCGCTGATGATCGCCAGCGGCCTCGTCCTCTGGCTGGTATCGCGGCAGAAGGAGCGCGCCGCGCTCGGCCGGCTGCCGCGCGGCCACCGCTTCGTCGAGGTGATGAACGTCGCCGCCGTGGCCGGGCTGATGATCGCCATCGCCGGCTATTTCTGGGCCAACCGTTTTATCCCCGCCGACGCGGTCGACCGTAACAATCAGGAGATTTTTGCCTTCTTCGCGATCTGGGGGCTGACCCTGGTGCATGCCGCGCTGCGGCCGCACAAGCGGGCCTGGATCGAGCAGCTGGCGGCCGGCGCCGCACTCTACCTGCTGCTGCCCGTGCTCAACGGCCTCAGCGGCGGCGCCCACCTGGCCCGCAGCCTGTTCTCCGGGCACTGGCAGGTGGCCAGCTTCGACCTGGTGGCGCTGGCCACCGCGGCGGCCCTGTTGTTCACCGCCAACCGCGTCCATCACCACGTGCCGAGGCCCGACCGCAAGGGCGCCAAGGCCAACACCGACGAGCCGGCCGAGCTGGCCGCCGAATCGACCTGAATCGTCCGGGAGTCACGATGAACATCCTGATCTTCACCACCGCCTTCGCCGGCTTCGGCGCCCTCTGCCTGAGCATGGAGCGGCACGCCAAGCAGGTCTTCGGCGTCGTGCCCGGCGCGCTGCCCCGTCTCGGCGCGGCGATCGCCGGCTGGGCGCTGCTCGCCGGGGCGCTGGCGCCGGCCCTGCAGCGCTATGGCGTCTCGGTCGGCATCACTGCCTGGCTCGGCTTCCTCAGCCTGGCGGCAGTGGCCATCGGCCTGCTGCTCAGCTACGCGCCGCGGCAGATCCGCTACCTGGCGCCGGCGGCGCTGTTCCTCGGCGTCAATCTCGCCTGGCTGTTCTGAACCGGCAGCAGCGACGCAGCGACGATGGCTTTCCCGCGGGAAAGCCATTTTTCATGGTGCCGGGGCGTCGACCGTCAACGGCAGTGTGATGCCGGCGTCGAGGCCGCCGCCGGGGCGGTTGCTCAGCGTGATCGTGCCGCCGTGCCGCTGCACGCAGGCGCGGACGATGCTCAGGCCAAGCCCGACGCCGTGGCTGCTGCTGCGTTCGCGGTCGATGCGCACGAACGGCTCGAAGACGCGCTCGCGCCACTCGTCGGGGATGCCGGGTCCGTCGTCGGTAACGCCGATGCGCAGGTGGCCGTCGGCGATCTGCAGCGAGAGCTCGGCCCGGCTGCCGTAGCGCAGGGCGTTGTCGAGCAGGTTGTCGACGGCCCGGGTCAGGGCCAGCGGATAACCGGTGAACGGGCATTTCAGCGGCCCCAAGAAGTCCACCGGCTGGCGCATCTGCCGGCGCTGGGCGGCGATGCCGGCGAGCAGCAGCGACAGGTCGAGGTGGCGGCGGGCTTCCGACGCGGCGTCGTCGCGCAGGAAGGTCAGCACCTCGTCGACCATGCCCTGCAGCTGGAGCAGGGTGCGGATGATGCCGGCCTTGTCGGGGCCGTCGGCGAGCAGTTCGGCGCGCAGGCGCAGCGAGGTGATCGGCGTGCGCAGGTCGTGGCTGATCGCGGCGAGCATGTGGGTCTTGTCGCGGATGTGGCGGGCCAGGCTGTCCTGCATGCTGTTGAAGGCCTCGATCAGCGAGTGGATTTCGCGCGGGCCGCGCGCTGCCAGCGGCGCGATCGCCTGGCCCTGGCTGATCCGGCTGGCGGCAGCCTCGAGTTCGCCGAGCGGGCGCAGCAGGCGGCGGGCGAACACGGCGACGAGCAGCAGCACCGGCAGCACGCTGGCCGGCAGCGCGAACAGCAGCGGCCGCCACCAGCGGTTGAACACGCTTGTCCGCTGCGTCGCCGTCAGCCAGCGGTCGCCCCGGCGCAGCACCGCGGTCAGCTCGCTGTCGGCCTCGGCCAGCGAGGTCAGCGGCCAGGCGTGCTGCCAGCTTTGGCGAATCCGGACGGAGTTTTCCGGGATGCCGCCGCTGCGCTCGATCTGCGCCGCCAGCGCCGCCTCGCCGGCATTCATCGTGTGCTCGGCGAGCGGGTTGGCGGCAAGCAGCGCGAAGCTGGCCTGGCCGTGGTTGAGGCCGTCGAGCAGGGCGTCGATGTCGCAGCCGGCGCATTTTTCGAGGAGCCGCCAGGCGACCGTCAGGCGTTCGATCGCCTGCTTCTTCTCGAGCGGCGGTATGTCGCCGTAGGTCTTGTCGTCGACCAGCATCGCGATCAGGTTGGTCGCTAGCAGCCCGCAGACCAGCAGGCCGATCAGCTGCGTCGTCAGCGACAGCCGGCGCCGAGTCATGCCGGGCTGCGCAGGACGTCGCCGGTGAAGATGTAGCCGTCGCCCCAGACGGTGCGCAGCAACTGCGGATTGCGCGCGTCGTCGCCGAGCTTGCGGCGCAGGCGGCTGATCTGGCTGTCGATGCTGCGGTCGAAGACGCTGCTGTCCTGGCGGCTGGTCAGGTCGAGCAGGCGCTCGCGGTTGAGCACGGTGTGCGGGTTCTCGACCAGCGCCTGGAGCAGGCGGAACTCGGCGTTGCCGAGTTCGAGCGGTCGGCCGTCGTGCTGGCTGCGCACCTCGCGCTTGTCGATGTCCATGACCCAGCTGGCGAAGCGGTAGCAGGTCCGGGCGATCAGCGATTCCGCGGCGACCGGCGGCCGGGTGCGGCGAAGCACACCCTTGATCCGGGCGACCAGTTCGCGCGGGTCGAAGGGCTTGACGACGTAGTCGTCGGCGCCGATCTCGAGGCCGGCGATGCGGTCCGACGGTTCACCCAGCGCGCTCAGCAGGATCACCGGGATGCCCAGGTGCTCGCGGACGAAACGGCACAGCGACAGGCCGTCCTCGCCGGGCAGCATGATGTCGAGCACGATCAGGTCGACCGTGCGCTCGCCGAGCAGGGCGCGCATCTGCTTGCCGTTCTCGGCGACGACGACGGCGAAGCCGTAGCGGCCGAGGTAGCTGGCGAGCGGTTCGTGGATGTCGGGATGGTCGTCTACGACCAGGATCGTTGCGTTTTCCTGCATTTCTCCGCCTTGTGTCAACCTGTGTCAGGGTGAAACAAATTTAAACAAAACTAATTGGGTATCGTTCTCATTACATTTTATCACCCATGATGTTGGAGAACGACACAAATGTTTCAATGCCCGAAATCGAGAATGCGGCCGCTCAGCATCGCCGTCGGCCTGGCCTGCGCGCTGCCGCAGCTGGCCTTCGCGCAGCAGCCGGAAAGCACGCTCGCCGATGTCGAGGTGATCGGCACCGCCGAGGAAATGCTCAGGCAGGCCCCGGGGGTTTCGATCATTTCCAGGGAAGACATCGAAAAGCGGCCGCCGGCCAACGACCTCTCCGACCTGATCCGGACGATGCCCGGCGTCAACCTGACCGGCAACTCGTCGTCGGGCCAGTACGGCAACAACCGCCAGATCGACCTGCGCGGCATGGGACCGGAAAATACGCTGATCCTCATCGACGGTGTTCCGGTCACGTCGCGCAACTCGACGCGGATGGGCCGCAGCGGCGAGCGCAACACGCGCGGCGACAGCAACTGGGTGCCGGCGGAAGCGGTCGAGAGCATCGAGGTCCTGCGCGGCCCGGCCGCCGCCCGCTACGGTTCGGGGGCCGCCGGCGGTGTCGTCAACATCATCACCAAGCGGCCGTCGAAGCAGCTCAGCGGTTCGCTGACCTATTACACCAACCGCCCGGAAAGCAGCGACGAGCAGGACACCAACCGCATCGGCTTCAGTCTCGCCGGCCCGCTCAGCGAGAAGTTCTCGTTCCGCCTCTACGGCAGCGCCAACAAGACCGATGCCGATGCGCTCGACCTCAACCAGCAGTACGCCACCGGCGTCACCCCGCCGGCCGGCCGCGAAGGGGTGCGCAACCGCGATGCCAACCTGCTGCTGCGCTGGGACCTGACCGACCAGCAGGTGCTCGAACTGAACACCGGCTTCAGCCGCCAGGGCAACATCTACGCCGGCGATCGCGCGGTCTCGGGGAGCGGTTCGCAGACCCTGACCGACCTGGCCAATGCCGGCGCCGAAACCAACACGCTGTACCGCCGTACCGCTTCGCTGGTGCATCGCGGCAACTGGGGCGAAGGGCGCCGGTCGCGCGTCACGCTGGCCTTCGAGGGTACCGACAACCGTCGCTTGAACGAAGGCCTGGCCGGCGGCAGCGAGGGATCGATCAGCACCACGACACAGACGTCGACGTCGGAACTGCAGAACTGGATGCTCAACGGCGAATTCAACAGTCCGCTGCAACTGGGCGGCGTCAAGCAGATGCTGACGGTCGGTTTCGACGTCAAGCGCGAAAGCCTCGACGATCCCTGGTCGGTGAGCAACTCGTCGGCAGCCGTCGGTGCGACGGCTGGGCGTTCGTCCGAATCCGAAGCGAAGAGCTGGGCGCTTTTCGTCGAGGACAACATCGAGGTTACCGACAAGCTGATCCTGACCCCGGGCCTGCGTTTCGACAAGCATGACCAGTTCGGCAACAACTGGAGTCCGAGCCTCAACGCTTCCTACCAGCTGCGTCCGGAGATCACGCTGAAGGGCGGCATCGCCCGTGCCTTCAAGGCGCCCAACCTCTACCAGTCGAACCCCAACTACCTCTACTCGACGATGGGCAACGGCTGTCCGGATGCTTCGCCGAGTCTCGGCGGCGGCTGCCAGATTCTCGGCAACGCCAGCCTGAAGCCGGAAATCAGCGTCAACAAGGAAATCGGCATCGCCTACGACAAGCAGGGCTGGGGGGCCGGCCTGACCTATTTCCGCAACGACTACGAGAGCAAGATCGTCGCCGACATGCCCGACCAGGTGCCGGTCATCATCGGCAACATCCAGCTATATAAGTGGGCGAACGCCGAGAAGGCCGTGGTGCGCGGCTTCGAGGGGCATTTCACGATGCCGCTGCTGGGTGAGTACGGCGATCGCCTGAAGTGGATCAACAACTTCACCTGGATGATCGAGAACAAGGACCGCACGACCCGCCAGCCGCTGGCGACGGTGCCGGAATACACGATCAATTCCAGCCTCGACTGGCAGGCCACCGACAAGCTGTCGATGATGCTGACGGCAACCTTCTACGGCGAGCAGGAACCGCGTTCCCGAACTTCCGGCGGCAGCGGTGCGACCGGTGCCGAACTCCAGGTGCGCAAGCCTTACCACCTGTTCGGCATCAGCGCCGGCTACAGCTTCAATGCCAACCTGAAGGCGCGCGTCGGGGTTTCCAACCTGCTCGACAAGCGGCTCTACCGCGAGGCCAACAGCAGCGGTGCCGGTGCCGCGACCTACAACGAGGCGGGCCGGGCGCTCTATGCGACGGTGACGGCTTCCTTCTGAGGTCTTTGCCGGCTGGCGGGCATCCGGTTGCAGCCGGATGCCCGTTGCCGTTTTGCAGTGCAGGAATGATCGGGGGCAGCATGGATTTCAGCGGCTATTACTCGGGCCTGGCGTACCCGGCGATGTTTCATCGCGAACTGACGCCCTTGTGGCTGACCACGACGGTCGAATCGCTCGGATTCCGGCCGCCCGACATCGATGCCGGCTACACCTGGTGCGAGCTCGGCTGCGGTCCGGGCAGCGGGCTGGCCATCGCGGCGGCGGCCAATCCCGGCGGCCGCTTCATCGGTGTCGACGTGGCACCGGCGCATGTGGCCACTGCGCGGCGTCTGGCGGCGCGGGCCGGGCTCGCCAACATCGAGTTCCATCAGGCCGATTTCGCCGACTGGCTGGCAGCCGGGCACTTGCCGCCGTGCGACTTCATCGTCCTGCATGGTGTCTTTTCGTGGATTGCCCCCGAGAAGCAGCGGGCCGTCCTCGAGATCGTCCGGCGTTCGCTGAAGCCCGGCGGCCTGTGCTACCTGGCCTACATGTCGCATCCCGGGGCGGCACCGCTGCTGTCGCTGCAGCAGTTGCTGGCCGGGCAACCGGCAGTCGATGCGGAAGCGGCGTTGCATGCCGGCTTCTCCTTGCTCGACCGGCTGGCCGCCGGCGGTGCCGGGCAGTTCGTCGAAATTCCCGGGCTGGCAGCCCAGGTCGAACGCCTGCGCCGGCAGTCGGCCGGCTATCTCGCGCACGAATTCTTCTCTGCCCATTGGCAGCCGCTGCATGCGTCGGCGGTGATCCGGGCGCTGGCCGCAGTGGCTTGCGATTATCTCGGCAGCGCCACCCCGCTCGAGAACATCGATGCCGTCTCGCTGCCGCTCGGCGTCCAGGGGGCGATCCGCGACATCGCCGACCCGGCGCTGCGCGAAGTCGCCAAGGATGTCGCGCGCAACCAGAGCCAGCGCCGCGACATCTACCAGCACGGTCGGCTGCGCCTGACCGAGGCCGAGCACCGCGCGGCGCTGTCGCGCCGCCGCTGGTGCCTGCTGCCGGCGGCGCCGGCACCCGGGGCGGTCCGCCTGGAAACGCGGATCGGGCCGGTTGACGGCGCCGAGGCGGTATTTGCGCCCTTGCTGGCGAGTCTTGCCGAGGCGCCGAAATCCTTCGCCGAACTGCTCGAGCTGCCGGCTTTTTCCGGCAACGGCGGCGTCCTCAACCAGGCCCTGCAAATGATGCTCTGGGCCGGCTGGGTGCATCCGCTGCAGGCAACGGCCGATCTCGCCGCCTGCCGGCGCCTCAACCGGGTGATTGCCGCCGACGCGCGGCTCGGCCACGAGATGCCGGCGCTGGCGGCGGCAACGATCGGTAGCGGGGTGCCGGCGAAGCCGCTGGACCTGGCCGTCTGCCACCTGTTGCAGGCGTCGCCGCAGCTGGCCGGCGAGGCCCTGGCCGATGCCTTGCAGCGGCAGTTGGGCACGGCGGTCGAGCCGGCGCTGCTGGCGGCAGCCGTGCAGACTTGCCGCTTTGCCGGCGAGGCGTGAAACTGGCGACCTTTTCGTACGGACATCACGCGATGGAAAACAGCCTTCCCGAAGGACATCCGGACCTGCAGCGGATCGTGCAGGCGGCGCATGCCGACATCCCGGCGCCCGACGCTGCCGGCAAAACCCTGGCCGGGGCGCTGGCGGCAGCGCTCGGCAGCCGCCCGGGCGGCCCCGAGGACCGTGAGAACATCGCCTTCCTGGTGCATGTGCTGTCGGTCAATCGCGCCGAGGGCAACATCGACGACGAGGCCTTCGCCGTGCTGCTCGAACGGATTTCGACCCGGGCCGGACGCGCCGCGCTGGTCGCCAGCTTCACCGCCGAGCTGGAAGCCGAACACGGCTACGAGGACGACACGCCGCACTGATGCTTGTTTCCGCCCGATGTGCTGTATAAAATAACAGTATGTCCGCCGCGGAGCCCAGCATGTGCCACAGTTTCGAATTGAAGGCCAGCGCCAGCCTGCTGCTCAGGCATTGTCCGGGCTTGCCGCTGGCGGCCGGCGAGCGTATCCGGCGCGAGCAGATCGTGCCGGGCGACCAGGCGCTGGTCGTTGCCGGCGGCAGCGGCTGGCTGGCACGCTGGGGGCTGGTCGGCAGCTTTCTCGAACGGGCGCCGCGTCAGCCGCCGCTTTGCCTGGATACCGAAGGTCTTGCCGAGCGGCCGTTCTACGGCCGCCTGCTGCGCCACAATCGCTGCCTGGTCCCGGCCAGTGCGCTGGCGGTTGGCGGCTGGCGGCTCAGTCACCGGCGCGGCCGGCTGTTGTGGCTGGCCGGCGTCTGCGACCGGCATGCCGATGCCGGGCCGACCTGCGCGCTGCTCACCGTGGCGACGAATGTCACGGTCGACGCCCGGATTCCGCTGATTTTGCACGACGACGAAGCCGCCGCCTGGCTGGCCGCCGGCTGGGCGCCGGCGGCCGGGGAACTGGCCGAACTGTGCCAGCCGGCGGCGCGGCCGGCGCTGCACGCGGAAGCGCGCTGCAATCCGGGGCGCCTGCCGCAGCTGGCCTTCGACTTCGCCTGATTACTGCTCGACGAAGGCGCGCTCGATCACGTAGTCGCCCATCTCGCCGATGTGCTTCGAGATGCGAAAACCGAAGCCGTCGAGCATCGCCGAGATTTCCTTGAGCATCGCCGGGCTGCCGCAGATCATGCCGCGATCGGTGGCCGGGTCGAGCGGTGCGATGCCGAGGTCGGCGAACAGCTTGCCGGACATGATCAGGTCGGTCTGCCGGCCTTCGTTGCGGAACGGTTCGCGGGTCACGGTCGGGTAGTAGATCAGCTTGTCGCGGATTTCCTCGCCCAGGTACTCGTGTTCCTTGAGATCGTTCTCGATGTAGTCGTGATAGGCCAGTTCGCTGGTCCAGCGGACGCCGTGGATGAGGATGATCTGCTCGAAGCGCTCGTACATCTCGGGATCGTGGATCAGGCTCATGAACGGCGCCAGCCCGGTGCCGGTGGCGAACAGGAAGAGGCGCTTGCCCGGGTGCAGGTCGCGCAGCACCAGCGTGCCGGTCGGCTTGCGGCTGACCAGCAGTTGGTCGCCGGGTTGCAGGTGCTGCAGGCGCGAGGTCAGCGGGCCATCCTGGACCTTGATGCTGAAGAACTCGAGGTGCTCTTCGTAGTTGGCGCTGGCGACGCTGTAGGCGCGCATCAGCGGGCGCCCGTTCACCTCCAGGCCGATCGTCACGAACTGGCCGTTGATGAAGCGCAGGCCCGGGTCGCGTGTGGTGCGGAAGGTGAACAGGCTGTCGTTCCAGTGATGGACCGAGATCACGGTTTCGCGGTTGAAGTTGCTCATGGCGGTGCGGCGCTGGTAAATGGTGACAGGTGCAGCTTAGGCTTGGTGCTATTGAAATAGAAGCGGATAATTTTTCTATTCGTTATCTGGAAAATCGATATGAAGTTCAGCCTGCGCCAGCTCGAAGTCTTCGTCGCCATCGCCCGCAGCGAGAATGTCTCGCTGGCCGCCGGGCGGCTGGCCTTGTCGCAGTCGGCGGCGAGCAGTGCGCTGGTCGAGCTGGAGCGGGCCTACGCTTGCCCCCTGTTCGATCGCATCGGCAAGCGCCTGCACCTGAACAGCAGCGGCCGCGGCCTGCTGCCCTTGGCCGAGGCGCTGCTCGGGCAGGCCCGCGCCGTCGACGACTACCTCGGCGGCGGTCGGCCGGGGCCGCTGGCGGTCGGCGCGACGCTGACCATCGGCAACTACCTGGCGACGCTGATCGTCGTCGATTACATGCGCCGCTATCCGGATGCGCCGGTCAGCCTGCAGGTGGCCAATTCGGAAACGGTGGTCGGGCGCCTGCTGCAGGGCGAATGCGACTTCGGCCTGGTCGAGGGCGAGGTCGCGCACCCCGAACTGCAGGTCGAACCCTGGCTGGCCGACGAACTGGTCGTCTTCTGCGCGCCCGGGCATCCGCTGGCCGGGCACGGCGCTGTCGACAGCGCGACACTGGCCGGAGAGCCCTGGGTGTTGCGCGAGCCGGGTTCGGGGACGCGCGGCCAGTTCGATCGCAGCATCGGCAGCCGCCTGCCGGCTTTCCGGCTGGGGCTGGAACTCGAACACACCGAGGCGATCAAGCGCGCCGTCGAGTCGGGGCTCGGCCTTGGCTGCCTGTCGCGGCTGGCGCTGCGCGAAGCCTTCCGGCGCGGCAGCCTGGTCGAGCTGCCGACGCCGCAGTTCGACCTGCGCCGGCATTTCTATTTCGTCAGCCACCGCAGCCGCAATGCCGGCCTGGCCGGCCAGCTGTTCCGCGAGCGCTGCCTGGCGATCTGCGCCGGCGCCGGGCGTACCGCCGAACTGGTCCTGCCGTTCATTCCGTGAAGCGACGGCGAGACGAAGTTTTACGGCTGCTTAACCCGGCTTAACGCAGCCGCGATCGACAATTCCGCCTCGATTTCACTATTGCGGAGCTGTCATGTCCAAAACGCCGTACTCCCTGTTGCTGCTGTCCATGCTGGCGCTCGCCGCCTGTGCCCCGATTGCCGGTCGGGGCGGGCCGGACGGCGCACCGCCGAGCGCCGGCGGAGGTTGCGGGATGGCTGTTGAGTCGCTCGACGAGCGGCTGCGCAAGACGGCCGATGCGCTCAAGCTGACGCCACCGCAGAATGCCCTCTGGGAAACCTACCAGGCTGCGGTCGGGGCGCTGCTGGCCGACCAGCGGCGCGTCCAGGGCTATCGCGCCAGGCAGGACGCCGCGCAGCAGATCGCCGGCAAGGTCGATGCGGTGCGCAACCGCCTGTCGGCGCTGGAAGACATCCAGGATGCCGCCGGCAAGCTCTACGCGGCGCTCGACGAAGGCCAGCGCAAGCAGGCCGATGCGCTGCTCGCGGCGACCGTGCCCGGGCTGGATGGCGACGGCGCGGCATGCGCGGCGCCAGCGTCAGGTGGCCAGCGACCGTCCGGGCGCACTGCGCCGGGCGGCGGCATGGGCGGTCCCGGCGGCGGCATGGGCGGCGGGTTCGGCCGGATGTAGCGTTCAGGCGGCGAGGGCGGCGGCCAGCGCGCTGCGCATCGCCGCGGTGTCGCTGGCGGTGCCGGCGAAGGCCAGGCGGCGGCGTTGTCCGCCGTCGTCGAGGTCGGCGCCACAGGCGTCGATGCCGAGCAGGCGCTGCCCGTCCGCCAGTTGCCCGGAAAATTCGTCGAGCAGCGCCGCCTCGGCGTCTGCATCGAGTCCCGGCAGCGCCTGCCAGGCGCTCGCGTCGAGCCAGCCCATGCGGCCGACGCCGCCGATGTAGCGGGCGCGTTGCGGGACGAAGCGGAAGAACTGGAAATCGAGCTGCAGGTAGTGCTCGGCCGCCGGCAGGTAGCGCAGGTAGCGTGCCGTCTCGGCGGCGCTGGCGGCGTGCGGCCGGCAGTCGCCGAGCAGGGTCAGGCGGGCGGCGTCCTGGACGTTGGCCAGGCCGGCGGCGACGACGGCCAGGCTGGCGCGCGGGTCGGCGAGCAGGTTGCGGGTGTGTTCGGCGAGCGCGCTGATCAGCAGCAGCGGTTGCTGCTGCCCGTCGACCACCAGCGGTACCGCAGTACCGTAGGGGTAGCCGGGCAGCTGCGTGGACTGGGTGCACAGCACCGCGTGCGGGGCACTGTGGAGGAGATCGACGATCGGGGCGAACTGGATTTGCATGGCGAGTTGCTCGGCGAACTGGTGTTTTTTCACGGTCGACAGGCTTTTTACCCGATATTCGGCGCGCGATGCCGCCGCCCGGTCGGCGTGCGCCTGCCAGCCGAGCAGCCGGCGCGGCGGCCGGGCGCGCGTGTAGCGGGCGCCGCGGCCGGCGGCGTGGGCGGCGAAACGGGCATCGACATCGGTGGTGATGCCGGTGTAGATGCTGCCGTCGGTACATTCGATCAGGTAAAGGAACCAGGGTTTCACGACAGGGTCGGGGTGGCGGGCGAGGCTGTCATGATACCGCCGCAACGCCTGTCACAATTCGCGGCGAGGATGGACGGGGCGGCGGAATATTCAGTAAATGCTGCGCTGCACAAATATGTCTTGACTAGTTTTCCCGGTTGCATAGAATACGTACATGTTGCACTGCATCAAATCGATTCCGTGCCGATCAACCCCCCTCTGGAGATACCACCATGTCCATCAAACCTGAAGAGTTCGCCAAGTCCGGCTTCAACTTCGCCCTGTTCTTCGCCAACACCGCGTTCGATGGCATCGAGCGCCTGGCCGTGCTGAACCTGGCCGCCACCCGCTCGGCCTTCGAGGCCTATGTCTCGAACCTGAACGCGCTGCTCGGCGTCAAGGACGTCCAGTCGCTGGTCGAACTGCACAAGGGCATCGCCGCCCCGAGCATCGAGAAGAGCGTCGAGTACTCGCGCAACGTCATCGCCATCGCCACCGACGCCAAGGAAAAGATCGCCAAGGAAGTCGAAGTGCATGTCGCCGACACCAGCGCCAAGGTTTCCGGCCTGGTCGAAAAGGCCCTGGCCTCGGCCCCGGCCGGTTCGGAAGTCGCCGTTGCCGCCGTCAAGAGCGCGATCAAGTCGGCCAACGACGCGATCGACGGTCTGAACAAGGTGGCCAAGCAGGCTGCCGAAGTTGCCGAAGCCAGCGTTTCCGCTGCCACCGAAGCGACGATCAAGGCGACCACCGCCGCCGCGCCGAAGGCTGCCGCCAAGAAGGCTGCCTGATCCAGGCTCGCAGCAAGGAAAAACCGGGGCGCCGCCCCGGTTTTTTTACGTCCGTTTTTGCCCTTTCCGGGCAGTCGACCGTGCTTACTTGCGCGGCGCCCGCAGCGGCTTGCCCTTGCCGCCACGATTGCCGCGGCAGGCCTCGAGGCGTTCGCCCTTGAGCTTGCCGGCGACGCCATCGACGACGGCTTCGATGGCTTCCAGCGCCGTCTTGCCGGGGGCGGCATCGATCAGCTTGAGGCCGCGGCCCTTGCCGAGCAGGCGGATGTCCTCGAGCGGGAAGACCAGGGCGCGACCGTCCCTGGTGAACACCGCCACCTCGCCGCCGGCCGGGGCTGGCTGGAAGATCGCCGGCGCCTCGCCGGCGTCGAGCGTCAGGAAGGCCTTGCCGGCCTTGCCGCGCGAGACGAAATCCTCGCCCTTGACGCGGAAACCGTAGCCGCCTTCGCCGGCGACCAGGTACAGCTTGTCGGCCGAGACGGCTTGCGCCAGGACCAGCTTGCCGCCGTCCTGGAAGTCGGCGAGCGAGGTCGAGGGCACGCCGTCGCCCTTGCCGCCGGGCAGGTCGGCGGCGGCGATCGAGTAGGCCCGGCCGCGCGTATCGAGCAGGATCAGGTGGTCCACGGTGCGGCAGGGAATGCAGGCGAGCAGGCTGTCGCCGGAGCGGAACGAGAGCTGCGCCGGATCGACGTTGTGGCCGGTGCGCGAGCGCAGCCAGCCGTGCCTGGAGACGATCAGCGTGGTCGGCTCGTCGGGGATCGAGACGTTCTTTGCATCCGACAGCGTGACGCGTTCGGCGGCTTCGATCAGGGTCCGGCGGTCGTCGCCGTACTTCTTTGCGTCGGCTTCGATCTCGGCGGCGACGCAGGCGCGCAGCGCGCTTTCCGAATCAAGCAGCTTGTTGAGGCCGGCAGCTTCCTCGCGCAGTTTGGCCAGTTCCTCGCCGATCTTGATGCCTTCGAGGCGGGCCAGCTGGCGCAGGCGGATTTCCAGGATGTCCTCGGCCTGGATCTCTGACAGCTTGAAGGCGGCGATCAGGTCGGCCTTGGGGTCGTCCGATTCGCGGATCACCTTGATCACCCGGTCGATGTCGAGCAGGATCGCCTGCCGGCCTTCGAGGATGTGGATGCGCCGCTCGGCGGCGGCCAGCCGGTGGCGGGTGCGCCGTTCGACGGTGGCCAGGCGGAAGCGGCACCATTCGGCGATCATGTCGTGGAGCGTGCCCTGGCGCGGCGAGCCGGTCAGGCCGAGCAGCGTCAGGTTGATCGAGGCGTTGGTTTCCAGGCTGGTGTGGGCGAGCAGCAGGCGCAGCAGGTCGTCCGGCGTCTGCCGCGAGCTGGCCGGCTCGATGACCAGGCGCACGGCGTGCTCCTTGCCCGATTCGTCGCGCACGCCGGATTCGGAAATCGCCGACAGGAAGGCTGCCTTGAGGTTGAGCTGTTCCGGCGTGAACACCTTCTTGCCGGCCTTTTCCTTGGCCACCGGGTTGGAGCAGGCCTCGATCTCGGACATCACCGTGGCGGTCGAAACGCCCGGCGGCAGTTCGGTGATCGCCAGGCGCCACTGGCCGCGCGCCAGGTTCTCGATCTTCCAGCGGGCGCGCACGCGCAGGCTGCCGCGACCGCTCTTGTAGGTGGCGGCGATTTCCTCGGCACTCGAGATGATCTGGGCGCCGCCCGGGTAATCCGGGCCGGGTACCAGCTTGAGCAGTTCGTCTTCGGGGAAGTCCGGGTCGCGGATCAGCGCGACCGCCGCCGCCGCGACTTCGCGCAGGTTGTGGGCGGGGATTTCGGTGGCCATGCCGACGGCGATGCCGGAGGCACCGTTCAGCAGGCAGAAGGGCAGGCGCGCCGGCAGCACGCAGGGTTCGTCGTTGACGCCGTCGTAGTTGGGTTTCCAGTCGACGGTGCCTTCGTCGAGTTCGCCGAGCAGCAGTTCGGCGATCGGCGTCAGCCGGGCTTCGGTGTAGCGCATCGCGGCGGCGTTGTCGCCATCGCGCGAGCCGAAGTTGCCCTGGCCGTCGACCACCGGGTAGCGCAGGCTCCAGTCCTGGGCCATGCGCACCATCGCGTCGTACACCGACGAATCGCCGTGCGGGTGGTATTTGCCGATCACGTCGCCGACGACGCGCGCCGACTTGACGTGCTTCGGGCTCTTGTACAGGCCCATCCGGTGCATCGCGTAGAGGATGCGCCGCTGCACCGGTTTCTGGCCGTCGGCGTTGGCCGGCAGGGCGCGGCCGGTGACCACGCTCATCGCGTATTCGAGATAGCGGCGGGCGGCGTAGTCGGCCGGTGACGGGATGTCCTCGGCCGGGCCTTGCGCGGCCGGCGGCAGCGCCGGCGGCGGTGTTTCGTCGGCGACGGCAGGCGGCGGATTGTTCGGGTCGAAGAGGTTGAGCTGGTCGGTCATGGCAAACGGCGGTTGGCGTCAGGCGAGCGCGATGGTAACCGATTTGCCCGATCCCGCGTGCTGGCCTGCGTCGGCCGCCCGGGGGAGCGGCGGTCTAGGTGAAATCCCTACTACGATCGCCCCGCCAGCGGCGTAGAATCGCGACCTTTTCCGAAAAGACCGGGACGATCCGGCCAACAAAATCTGGGAGAGCAGGATGTCTGAACAAGCGCAAACGGCGCGCGCCCACTGGTCTGGTCGCTGGGCCTTCTTCCTGGTCACCGTCGGTTCGGCGGTCGGCCTCGGCAATATCTGGAAATTCCCCTACATGACCGGCAGCAACGGCGGCAGCGCCTTCGTGCTGGTGTACCTGTGCTGCATCCTCGGCATCGGCGTGCCGCTGCTGATGGCCGAAAGCATGCTCGGCCGGCGCGGCCAGGGCAGCCCGGTCGGCAGCATGCGCGTGCTCGCCGACGAAGCCGGCGCCAGCCGCCTGTGGCAGGTGATCGGCTACATCGGCATCGTCGGTGCCTTCATCATCCTGTCGTTCTACAGCGTCGTCGCCGGCTGGGTCCTCGACTACACCTGGCAGGCCGCCGAGGGGTTCAAGGCACTGCCCAAGGAAGCCTTTGCCGAGGCCTTCGGCGCACTGCTCGCCAGCCCCGGTCGCCTGATCTTCTGGCACACCGTGTTCATGGCGATGTCGGCGCTGGTCGTGCTCGGTGGGGTCACCGGCGGCATCGAGCGTGCCAACAAGATCATGATGCCGGCGCTGTTCGGCATCCTCGTCTTCCTCGTCGGTTACGGCGCGGTTGCCGCCGACCTGCCGGCAGCCTGGCGCTTCCTCTTCCATTTCGACCCGTCGGCGATCAACCGCGGCGTCCTCTTCGCCGCCATGGGCCACGCCTTCTTCACGCTCAGCCTGGGCATGGGCGCGATCATCACCTACGGCTCCTACCTCGAACGCGACGTCTCGATCCCGCGCACCGGCCTGGCCATCGCCGGCGCCGACACGCTGGTCGCGCTGCTTGCCGGCCTCGCCATCTTCTCCATCGTCTTCGCCCAGGGCCTCGAGCCGGCAGCCGGTCCCGGCCTGATCCTGCAGACCCTGCCGCTGGCTTTCTCGCAGATGCCGGGCGGCCATGCCGTCGGCCTGCTGTTCTTCGTGCTGGTCGTCTTCGCCGCCTGGACTTCGGCGATCTCGCTGATCGAACCGGGTGTTTCGCTGCTCAGCGAGCGCTTCGGCATGGCGCGCCGGCCGGCCGTCCTGGCGCTGTGCGCCGGCGTCTGGCTGCTCGGCATCGCCGTCGCGCTGTCGTTCAACGACTGGAGCGGCTTCACGCTGTTCGGTCTGGGCCTGTTCGATCTGCTCGACACGCTGACGACCAAGATCATGATGCCGCTGGCCGGCCTGCTGATCGCGCTGTTCGTCGGCTGGGCGATGAAGCGCGCCCACGTCTACGACGAAATCCGCATGGGCAGCCGCGTCTTCGTGCTGTGGTTCAACGTCGTCCGCTATGTCTCGCCGGTGGCGATCGTGATCATCTTCCTCAACATCATCGGCGTGATCGGCTAAGCCGCTTCGCCCAGCCGCGCCGCCAGGAAATCCACGAAGACGCGGATTTTCGGCGGCAGGTGCGGCTGCGGCAGCCAGATCGCCCACGCCGTCTGGCCGAACGGACCGACCGGGGTCCATGCCGGCAGCAGCGCCTGCAGCCGGCCGGCGGCGATCTCACGGTCGACCGCGTAATTCCACAATAAACCGACGCCGAGGTCGGCAAGCAACAGGTCGCGCACGACTTCGCTGTTGTTCACCGTGACGTTGCTGGCGACGCGGATGCGCGCCTCCTCGCCGGCGCGCTGGAAGCGCCATTCGTTGCCGAACTCGCCGAGGCCGTAGTGCAGGCAGTTGTGGCCGGCGAGGTCGGCCGGCGTTTCGATTTTTCGTCCTTGCAGGTAGTCGACCGTCGCACACAGGCGGTAGCGCACCGGCATCAGCGGCTTGGCGACAACCTGCGGCGGCGGTGTCCGGGTCAGGCGGATGGCGACGTCGTAGCCTTCCTCGACCAGGTCGACCATGCGGTCGAGCAGCGTCAGTTGCAGCTCGATCTCCGGATAAGCGGCAAGAAACTCGGGCAGCAGCGGTGCCAGGCAGAGCTTGCCGAAAGTCACCGAAGCGCTGACCCGCAGCTTGCCGCGCGGCGCCTCGAGCAGCCCGGCGGCCTGGCGCGACGAGGCTGCGAGCTGGGCCACGCCGGGCGCCGCCTCGGCGAACAGCAGGCGGCCGGCCTCGGTCAGCGACATTGCCCGCGTCGTCCGTTGCAGCAGGCGCAGGTCGAGCTGGCGTTCGAGACGGTTGATGCGCTTGCTCACCGCCGATTTGGTCAGGCCGAGCGTGCGCGCCGCCGCCGAAAAGCTGCGCGCTTCGACGACGTGGACGAAGATCGCGAGGTCGCCGAGGCGATCGACCGGGTTGATTGTTTCCATCGGGCAACGAAGTGTTGTTGTTTTGCCGGATTGTATAGAAAAAGGCGACTTGCAATCATGCGTTCGTGGCTTTGACAGGAGACAACCATGCCCTTGATCCAGATTACCCTGAGTACCCCGACGCCGCTGCCGGCCGCTGCCGTGACCGCCTTGCAACGCGAGAGCACGCAGCTGATGCAGCGCATCCTGCGCAAGAACCCGGCGCTTACCGTGAGCAGCGTCAGCCAGCTGCCGCTGGCTGCCTTTGCCGCCGACGGCGAGGCGGTCGCCAGCGCCGCCAGCCTGCTGGCGACGATCACCGCCGGCACCAACAGCGCCGCCGAGAAGGCCGAGTTCATCGCCGCCGCCGCCGGCATGCTCGGCGCCTGCATCGGCCCGACGACGGCGCCGGTCTACGTCGCCCTGCAGGAACTGCCGGCCACCGATTGGGGCTACGACGGCCGCAGCCAGGCCGCCCGCCGCGCCGGGAGCCAATCGTGAGCGGGCCGAGCCTGCGCGCGCTGGCCGGCGTCGCCCCGTGCTTTGCCGGCGGCGGGCCGCTGGCGGTCGAGCGCACGGCGCTGCTCCTGATCGACTACCAGCAGGCCTATCGCAGCGGGCCGCTGGCCTTGCCCGGTGAAGCGGCGGCGAGTGCGGTCGCGCGCCGCCTGCGCGACTGGGCGGGGCGGATCGGGCTGGCGGTGATCCACGTCCACCATCGCCTGCCGGCCGGGGCGCCGCTGTTCGCCGAGGGGACGCCGGCGGTCGAGGCGCTCGCCGGGCTGGCCCCGGGCGCCGGCGAGACGCTGATCGTCAAGCGCCAGCCGTCGGCCTTCGCCGGTACCGGCCTGGCCGACAGGCTGCGCCGGGACGGCGTCGGGCAATTGCTGATCGCCGGCTACATGACCCACAATTGCGTCGATTCGACCGCGCGCGAGGCCTTCCATCGCGGCTGGCCGGTCGGCATCGTCGCCGATGCCTGCGCCACCCGCGACCTGGCGGCGGCGGACGGGCGCCCGCTGGCGGCGGCGACGGTCCAGGCCGCGGTTCTCGCCGGCCTGGCCGACCGGATTGCCGAAGTCGTCGATTACGCCGGGCTGGCGTCGCTGTCGGCGGCGACCGCATAACGCCCGCGGCCGGCTTCCTTGGCCCGGTACATCGCCTGGTCGGCGGCGATCAGCAGGCGCTCGGGGTCGCTGTCGCCGTCGCCGATGGCGATCCCGATCGAGGTGCCGAGGGGGAAGGCGCCCTGGGCCAGCCGGAAGGGGGCGGCGAAGGCGGCCAGGCATTTCTCGGCGACCTTCTCGGCGGTGTCTGTGGCGCGCTCGTCGAGGTCCGATAGCAGGATCACGAATTCGTCGCCGCCGACGCGGGCGAGCGTGTCCTCGCGCCGGATCACCGCGGTCAGTCGCTCGGCGACGGCGCTCAGGGCAAGGTCGCCGGCTTCGTGGCCGTGGCGGTCGTTGATCGGCTTGAAGCCGTCGAGATCGAGGAAAAGCACGGCGATCCGGCCGCGGTTGCGCTGCGCGCGAGCCAGCGCCAGCTGCATGCGGTCGGTCAGCAGCTTGCGGTTGGGCAGGCCGGTGAGCTGGTCGTGGTGGGCCATGTGGCTGAGCTCGGCACGGCTTTCCAGCAGCTTCGAGAGCACCCGGTTGAAGGCCGCGGTGAGGTGACCGACTTCGTCGTTGCGCACCACCGGCAGCGGTTCCAGCGGGAGCTCGCCGAGGGTCATGCGGTCGGCCCGGTTGGCGGTGTCCATCAGCGGCCGCATCATCCAGTGCATGATCAGGATCATCACCAGGATGAAGAGCGGCAGGATGATCGCCGTGTTGCGCAGGATGTAATGGGTCAGCCGGCCGACCGAGGCATGGGCCTCGCTGGTTGGCAGGCGGGCGACGACAAACCAGTCGACGCTCGGCACCGATGCGGTGGCAGCGATTTCCTCGACCCCTTTGGCGTTGACCGTGACCCCGCTGCCGCGAAAGCCGTTCATCGCCAGGTCGTGCAGCTGATTGACGCCTGGGGGCGGTGTCGGTGCAAGAATCAGCGACGGATCCGAGGCCCCGACAAATAGCTTGTCGCGTGGCGAGATCAGCAGCAAGCCCCCGGTTTCTCCGATCCGGGTGGTGTAAAGCGCCGCCAGGAAATTTCCCGATTGCAGCTCGGAAACACCGACGAGTACCCCGCGTACCGTGCCGTCGGCGTCCACCAGCGGTGCCGCCATGGGCAGGATGGGAAAGGCCGCGACGCGGCCGATTGTCGGCCGTCCGATGGCCGCCCGCCCCTGGCTGGCCTCGCGGAAGTAGTCGCGGTCGGCGGCAGAACTGCCGCCGCGACCGGGAATCGTCGGAAAGTCAGCGATGACCCGGCCATCGGTATCGAGCACGAAGAGACCGCGCGAGAACAGCGGATTGGCTTCCTGGCGTTCCTGCAGCCAGCTGCGCAGTTGGCCCGGTTGCCCGAGCAGCGCCTGCGGCAGCTTGCCGGCCAGATGGCTGAGCAGGCCCTGGCGGGCGACGATGTCGCGGTCGACATCCTGGGCCGCATAGTGGGCGATCGAGGACAGCTGGGCCGAAGTCAGCCGGGTCAGGTCGTCGCGCAGGTAGCTGCTGAGGAAGACGATGCGGCTGAGCGCACCGACGAGCAGCAGTAGCGAACCGAGCAGGATCAGTCGGGTGGTCAGGCTGTTGGCATGGAGGCGGAATCTCATCTTGGTGTGAGGTCTCGGTCGGGGCGGCTGCAAGCTTACGCGAGATTGCCGGCCAGCGCCCGGCCGATGAAGTCGCGCTTGACCCGTGGCTTGGGCACGCGCTCGTCGAACCAGCGGCGCACGTCGTCGTCGAGGCAGATGCCGTGCATGTAGTTGTAGAGCGCCTTGTTCAAACCCCGGCCGAGGCTGGCGTGGTCGGTGCCGGTCGGATCGATGAAGGCCACGTCATTTTTGCCGAAACCCTTGAACGGTTCCGGCCTGAGCGTGATGCCGTATTCCGCGGGATTCCTGCCGACCGGCGAATGCACGGTGCACGCGAAACGGTGGAAGAAGCCGGACTGGATGCAGCCCTCGGCGAACAACTGGCGCACGTATTCCAGCGCATCGACCGTGTCCTGCACGGTCTGCGTCGGGAAGCCGTACATCAGGTAGGCATGGACCAGGATGCCGGCGTCCGTGAAGGCCCGGGTGACGCGCGCCACCTGGTCGACCGAGACGCCTTTTTTCATCAGCGCCAGCAGGCGGTCGGAAGCGACTTCCAGGCCGCCGGAAATGGCGATGCAGCCGCTGTCGGCGAGCTGCAGGCAGAGTTCGGGCGTGAACGACTTCTCGAAGCGGACGTTGCCCCACCAGGAAATCGCCAGATTGCGCCGCTGCAGTTCCTCGGCCAGCGCGCGCAGCGCCTTCGGCGGTGCCGCCTCGTCGACAAAGTGGAAACCGCTGTGGCCGGTCTCGTCGACGATGCGCTCGATGCGGTCGACCAGCGTGCTGGCGTTGGCGCTCTCGAAGCGCGAGATGTAGTCGAGGCTGACGTCGCAGAAGCTGCATTTCTTCCAGTAGCAGCCGTGGGCGACGGTCAATTTATTCCAGTGGCCGTCCGACCACAGCCGGTGCATCGGATTGAGCATGTCGAGCAGCGACAGGTAACGGTCCAGCGGCAGGCCGTCCCAGGTCGGCGTGCCGACGTCCTCGAAGGGCACGTCCGGCTCGCCGCTGGTGAACCAGCGCACGGCACCGTCGACGCGGGTGAAGGTGCGCAGCAGGTTGAGCCGCGGCCGTTCCCCGGCGAGGTGCTCGATCAGCGCCAGCAGCGGCGCCTCGCCGTCGTCGAGGGTGACGTAGTCGACATAGTCGAAGACGCGCGGCTCGGCCAATTCGCGCAACTCGGTATTGACCCAGCCGCCGCCGAGGACGATGACGATCTGTGGAGACTTCGCCTTCACCACCTGGGCAATGCGGAAGGCGGCATAGACCGAGCCGGGGAAGGGCACCGAGAGCAGCAAAATATCCGGATTTTCACGGTCGACCGTCGAAATCGCCAGTTTTTCCAGCGTCGTGTCGACCAGCGTCGGCGGCGCCGCCAGCGCCTGCGCCAGCGGCTCGAAGCTGGGCTGGCTCTGGGCCAGCGATTCGGCGTAGCGGACGAACTCGAAACGGGGGTCGGCGGCTTCGCGGATGACGTCGGCGAGGTCGTTGAGGAAGAGCGTCGCCAGGTGGCGGGCGCGGTCCTGGATGCCGAGCGCGCCGAAGGCCCAGCCGAGCGGATCGCCGCTGCCGTCGTCGACATAGTGGTCGAGCGCCGAGAAGCGCGGCCCCTCGGGCAGGAAGGCGCGCGTGCAGATGCGGTGCGCCAGCGAGCCGTCGCGTCCCTGCAGCAGCGCCAGCGCCGGCCCGGTGGCGACGCGGTAGCGCTCGAACTGGTTGAGGAAGGTCTTGATCGTCGGCGAACGCTGCTTGCGCGGCAGCGCTTCCGCCGCCGCCCGCAACTGTTCGAGGCCGGCCGGCGAGAGCAGTTCGAGAACGGTGCCCAGCGCCAGGTCGGCCTGCGTCGCATGGAAGCCGCGCGAGCGCAGGAAGCCGGTCAGGTAGGCCGTCGCCGGGTAGGGCGTGTTCAGTTGCGTCAGCGGCGGAATCAGCGACAGCAGGCGGGGGCGGGCGGGCAGGGCGGTCATCGCCGGCAGTTTACCCGCTGCCGCCGGTAAACGACACGGGGCGGCCCGCCGGCCGCCCCGCATCGGCGTGTCCGGTCTTAGCTGCTGGCCGAGCCGAGGGCCAGCTTCTGCTTGTTGTACTGCTCGAGCGCGCGCTGCGTGCCGTAGGCGATCGCTTCCTCGGTCGAGGCAAACTGGCGGCGGCCGTTGCCGGTGCTCGCTTCGTTCTGGCTGGCGGTCTGGCTGCTGCGGCCGGATTGTTCGGCGGCACGCGCGGTGCCGTAGGCGATCGCCTCGTCCACCGAGGCGAACTGGCGGCGGGAACTGCCGCTGCTGGCCGAGGTCTTGTCGGCGCTGTCGACCGTACGGGTGGCTTGCTGCTGTTCGGCCGCGCGCGCCGTGCCGTAGGCGATCGCTTCGTCGATCGAGCCGAACTGGCGGCGTTCCGGGCGGCTGACTTCGGATTGCTGGCGGGCGACGCCTTCGCTGCTCAGCGAGACTTTCGTCGAACTGCCGGCGGTGCTCGTGGAGGTCGTCCCGGAGATCTGCTGCAGCGCATTCTTCAGGCCGCTGCTGTCGGCACCGATGGCGCTGGCCATCTTCTCGGCCGACTTCAGGCTGCTGGTCAGGGAATTGATCGAGCGTTCGCTGCGGCTGCTGGCAAGCTGGCTGCGGTAGGCATCCTGGGCGGAGCTGGAACTGATCGCGGTGGACATGATGACCTCGGGAGTACGGAATACCGGATCAGCGATCCGGCCAGAACCTCAGTGTACGCCAATGCCGCCAACTGCGCAAAAAACGGGCAGCGCAACAAAAGCGCTTATCCGTCAGTCGGCTAGAAACACCGCACAGTGCGCTTCCACAGACTTATCCACAGAAATCGTGGATAAGCTGCTGGCTGGTGCTGGGGGTATTTCGCGATTTATACTGTGGATATGAACAGTCATCGCCGCATCGCCCACCTCGACATGGACGCCTTCTTTGCCTCGGTCGAGTTGCGGCATTACCCGATGCTGCGCGGCCAGCCGGTGGTCGTCGGCGGTCGCCGCGTCGATCGGCCGGTCGAGCAGGCCGACGGCAGCCTGCGTTTCGCCCGCCTGCGCGATTACGTCGGGCGTGGCGTGATCACCACCTCGACCTACGAGGCGCGGGCGCTCGGCGTGTTTTCCGGGATGGGGCTGATGAAGGCGGCGCAACTGGCGCCCGACGCCATCCTGCTGCCGGCCAACTTCGACGCCTACCGCGATTACTCGCGGCGTTTCAAGGCGGCGGTGGCGAGCGTCGCGCCGGTGATCGAGGACCGCGGCATCGACGAGATCTACATCGACCTGAGCGGCATCGCCGAGGACAGCCTGCCGCTGGCCCGGCGGATCAAGCAGGCGGTGCTGGCGGCCACCGGGCTGACCTGCTCGATCGGCATCACCCCGAACAAGCTGCTGGCCAAGATCGCTTCCGACCTCGACAAGCCCGACGGCATCACCATCCTCGGTCATGAGGACGTGCCGACGCGGATCTGGCCGCTGGCGGCACGCAAGATCAACGGCATCGGCCCGAAAGCGGCCGAGCGGTTGCGCGCCATGGGCGTCGACACGGTCGGCCAGCTGGCGGCGGTGGCCGAGAGCGAACTGGTCCGCCGCTTCGGCGCCAGCACCGGCAGCTGGCTGTGGCGCGCCGCCCGCGGCATCGACGAGCGGCCGCTGGTGACCGAGCGCGACCCCAAATCGGTCAGCCGCGAGAGCACCTTCGAGCGCGACCTCGACGTCGGCCTCGACCGGGCGGCGCTCTCCGAGGCCTTCACCGGGCTGTGCGCCCGGGTCGCCGACGACCTCGCGCGCAAGGGCCTGGTAGCGCGGACGATCGGCATCAAGCTGCGCTTCGCCGATTTCAGCACGGTCACCCGCGACCTGACGCTGGCCGAACCGCTGGCCGACGCCCGGGCGATTCGCCAGGCGGCCGGGCAGTGCCTGAAGCGCATCGCGCTCGGCAAGCGCATCCGCCTGCTCGGCGTGCGCGCCGCCGGGCTGCAGCCGCCGCCGGCAACGCCGGTCCCGGTGGCGGTGCAGGCCGAGCTGCAACTCTTTTAGCGGCCGGCGCCGCCTGCCTTTATCATTCGCGCTTTTGCCGCCGGCCGTTCTCATGTCCTACCTGCTCATCGTCAACCTGATCTGGTCGTTTTCCTTCAGCCTGATCGGCCAGTATCTCGCCGGCCAGGTCGATAGCGACTTCGCCGTGCTTGCCCGGGTTGCCGTCGCCGCCCTGATCTTTCTGCCGTTCACCGTCTGGCGCGGCCTGCCGGCACGGCTGGCGGCCGGTTTCTGGCTGGCCGGGGCGCTCCAGTTCGGCATCACCTACCTCTGCCTGTACCGCAGCTTCAGCGTGCTGACGGTGCCGGAAGTGCTGCTGTTCACGGTGCTGACGCCGATCTACGTGACCCTGATCGAGGACGCGCTCGAACGCCGCTTCAACCGCTGGGCGCTGTTCGCAGCCGCGGTCGCCGTCGGCGGCGGCATCCTGATCCGCTGGCAGCCGCTGGCTGGCGAATTCCTGTGGGGCTTCGTGCTGCTGCAGATCGCCAATGCGACCTTCGCCGCCGGCCAGGTGCTCTGTCGCCACCTGCTGCTGCATCATCCGGTCGAGCTGCCGCTGTACCGCTTCTTCGGCCATTTCTTCCTCGGCGCGCTGGTCCTCGTGCTGCCGTCCTTCCTGATCTTCGGCAACCCGGACAAGCTGCCGGTGACGGCGATCCAGTGGGGCGTGCTGCTGTGGATGGGCCTTTTCGCGACGGCGCTTGGCCTGTTCTGGTGGGTCAAGGGCAGCGTCCGCGTCGATGCCGGCACGCTGGCGGTGATGAACGAGCTGCACGTGCCGCTTGGCCTGCTGGTCAACCTGCTGATCTGGAACCGCGACGCCGACCTCGCCAAGATCGCCCTCGGTGGCAGCGTCATCCTGCTGTCGCTGGCGATCAACCGGTTCGGCCGGCGGCCGCCGGCGCTGGCGGCGAGCTGAGCGCGGATTTAGCAGAGATCAAGACGGCGCGGCTAATTCCTGAGTAAATTACTCAACATTAATTGAGTGAGGCAGGAAGCAGCATGTTTGGAATCCGGACCCGGCGCGAGCTGGCGGCAGCGGTGGCCGAGAATCAGCGCATCAGGACGCAGTTGCTGGCCAGCGAGGCGGCCGCCGACGAGTTGCGCCGCCAGCTTGGCGACGCGCGGGCGGCGGGCGAGGCCCAGCTGGCGCGGCAGGCGCTGCTCGATGGCGTACTCGGCAACATCCCCCGTTTCGGCAGTTCGCTGGCCGGCATCCAGCAGTCGTTTTCCGGCCTTTCCGGGCAGTTGACCGTGGAAGCCGCGAGCGCCCGCGAGGCCGCCGCCGAATCCGATGCCAATCGCGCTGCCTTCGAGCAGATCGCCGCCAGCCTGCATGCCATGTTCGGGCGCATCAGCGCCGCCGGCAGCAGTGTCGAGAACCTGGCGCGCCGGGTCGGCGAGATCGGCGGCATCGTCCGGCTGATCCAGGAGATCGCCGAGCAGACCAACCTGCTGGCGCTCAACGCGGCGATCGAGGCGGCCCGCGCCGGTGAGGCCGGGCGCGGTTTCGCGGTGGTCGCCGACGAGGTGCGCAAGCTGGCCGAACGCACCGCCCGGGCGACGACCGAGATCGGCACGCTGGTCGACGGCATCCAGAGCGAAACCGCCCAGGCCAAGGCGACCATCGATCTCGGCGCCGACGAGGCGGCCCGCCACGGTGCCGAAAGCGAGGCGGCGACCCGGAGCATGCAGCGCCTGCTGGCGATGTCGCGGCAGATGCAGGCGGCGATTGCCTCGTCGTCGCAGGTGGCTAGCGCCGAACTGGCCAACGTCGAGGAATTGCTGCTCAAGCTCGAGGTATACAAGGTCCTGCTCGGCCTCTCCGACCTTGCCCCGGAGGCGCTGCCGGACGAAACCGAATGCCGGCTCGGCCGCTGGTACTACGAAGGCGAGGGCAAGGCCGGCTTCTCCCGGCTGCCCGGCTACCGCGAGATGGAAAGCCCGCACAAGGCGGTGCACGACCACGCCCGCCAGGCCGTCGCCCGCTATCGCCGCGGCGATCCGGCCGGTGCGCTGCAGGCGCTGACGCGGATGGAAGAGGCCAACCTGGCGGTGATGCGCGGCATGCAGCAGATCCTCGCCGGCGGCCAGGGCTGATGGCCAAGAAATTCCCGCTGCAGCCGAAGCACCCCGAGCGTATCTGCTGGGGCTGCGACCGCTATTGCCCGGCCGGCGAGATGGCCTGCGGCAACGGTTCCGGGCGCACCCAGCATCCGGCTGAACTGCTCGGCGACGACTGGTACACCTTCGGCGACTGGGGCATCGTCGTCGACGAGCCGCCGGCTCAGTAGAACAGCGCGCCGAGGTCGAGCGTCGGCCGCCGGCCGAGGGCCTGGCGGTGCTCGGCCAGCCAGCGGCCGGCGTGGGCGCGGCCCTGGTCGCGCAATTTTTCGAAGAAAACCCGGTTGACCGCCAGCTTGCTGTCGGCCGGCAATTCGCCGAGCACGCTGTCGGCGCTGATCGCGTGGAAGCGCAGGCGGGCGAAGCGGCGTTCCAGGCGGGCCACCGGCAGGCGGTCGAGCAGCCAGTCGGGGAGCGGCTGCTGGCTGGCGATCTGCTCGCGCAGGTGGGCGAACATCCGCATCTCGCGCAGGAAGGTGGCGTTGAATGCCAGCTCGCGCAGGCGCTCGCGGATTTCCTTGGCGCTCGCCGGGGTTTCGCTGAAACGCAGCGGCGACAGCAGGATCAGCAGGATGTCCGCCGACTGGCATTGGTAGACCAGCGGGAAAACTGCCGGATTGGCGCTGTAGCCGCCGTCCCAGTAAGGTTCGCCGTCGATCTCGATGGTCCGGTGGATGGTCGGCAGGCAGGCCGAGGCGAGCAGCGTGTCGGCCGACAGCTCGTGGTTCTGGAACAGCCGCAGCTTGCCGGAGTTGGCTTGGGTGGCGGCGATGAACAGCTTGACCGGGCTGGCGGCGCGCAGGCCGGCGAAATCGATCTGGCGCTCGATGACGTCGCGCAGCGGGTTGAGGTCGAAGGGGTTCAACTGCTCCGGGCTGAGATGGTCGGTCCATTGCAGCATCATCTTCAGCGCCGGTGCCATGCTGCTGGCCTGGGCGCTGCCGAACTGCGCCGGCATCGTGTCGGCCATCGCCAGCCAGAAGTCGGCGAGCGCCCGGCGCGCGCCGTCGCGGCCGCCGTGCAGCAGGCCGTGGGCCAGGCAGGCGGCATTCATGGCGCCGGCGCTGGTGCCGCTGACGCCGTCGAAATCGATCGATTCGTCCTCGAGCAGCGCGTCGAGCACGCCCCAGGTGAAGGCGCCGTGGGCGCCGCCGCCCTGGAGGGCGAGGTTGATCCGGGAGGGCAGGGCGGTGCTGGTCATGCGCAGGAACTCCGCTGGGGCAGACGCCCCGATCATAGCCGCTTAATCGATCGCCAGCGTGACCAGCGGCGCGCCTTCGTCGACGCGGTCGCCGGCGATCACATGGACCTCGACGACACGGCCGGCGCAGGGCGTCGGAATGTCGAGCGCGACCTTGCCGGTTTCCAGGGTCAGGATGTTGTCGTCGCGTTCGAGCCGGTCGCCCGGCGCGACCAGCATTTCCAGGATGAAGACGTCGCCGCTGGCGCAGGAGCCGCAGCTTTGCCAGCATTCCGGGTACTTGGGCATGCGCACGATCCGGGTGTTCACGGTCGACTGCCTCAAAGCGCCAGTTTCTGGCGGATGCCCGGGAGCGCGGCCAGTGCCGCCCGCTCGCCCTCGATCATCGCTTCGTGGCGGGCGGCGAAATCCCAGGACTTGACGTAGGGCAGGCGCGGCCGGATGACGACGTCGGCGCCGGCCAGTTCGCTCTTGCCGATGACGCCGCCCATGATCGTCGTGGTCTGCCAGAGGATGGCGCTCATGCTGTCGACCGGCTGGCCGTCGGGGATCGCCGAGATGTCCACGGCAATCACGAAGTCGGCGCCCATCTCGCGCGCCGCGCGTACCGGCACCGGGCTGGTCAGGCCGCCGTCGACGTAGAGCCGGCCGTTGATCGCCACCGGCTGGAAGATGCCGGGGACAGCGGCCGAGGCGCGTACCGCCATGCCGCTGTCGCCGGTCCGGAAGAACACCCGTTCGCCGCTGTTGAGGTCGGTGGCGACGGCGCCGAAGGGGAGCTTGAGCCGTTCCAGCGGCCGCTGCCTGAGGTGCTTGTTGACGAAGGACTGCAGCGCCTCGCCCTTGAGCAGGCCGGGGCCGCGCAACGTCCAGTCGGCGAACAGCGTCTCGTCGAGCTGGATCGCCAGCTTCTGCATGGCGAAGGCGTCGAAGCCGCCGGCGTAGAGCGCGCCGACGACGGCGCCGGCGCTGGTGCCGACGACGTAGTCGGGGACGATGCCTTGCGCCTCGAGCATCTTGATCACGCCGATGTGGGCGAAGCCGCGGGCGGCGCCACCGCCCAGCGCCAGGCCGATCTTCGGCTTGCGCGGCGGCGCTTGCGGGACGGCGGTCGGCGGTGGCGGGGTTTCCGGGCGGGGTGCCGGCAGCGTCGTGCAGCCGGCGAGCCAGAGCGCGCCGGCGGTGAGCAGGGCGCGCCGGGCGGCGAGGGGCGGGCGGACTTCGGTCATGGAAGCGAATGATAGGCCAGGCCGGGGCGTCGGCGGCAGGCGGATTGTCCCGGTGCTCGGTGTTTTTGTAACAAGGACGCAATTTCGCCGTGCGTTAATGCCGGCCTCGTCCGTCCCGCCGTATGCCGCCGATGTCCAGAATCTGCCTGCTGTTCGCCTGCCTGCTCTGCCTGACGCCCTGCCGCGCCCAGGAAAATCCCGAGGTCGCGCCGGTTGCCCAGGACATCGTTGCCGCCGGCAGCCTGCGCACGCAGTCGCAGCGCTTGGCCAAGCTGCATCGCCAGGCGGCGATGGGCATCGACGCCGAGCGTGCCCGGCGCGAACTGCGGGCCGGCGGCGAGCGCGTCGACGCGGCGCTGGCGCGCCTTGCCCGCTATGCGCAGAAGGCCGACACGCGGCGCACCTACGCCCGCTGCGACAGCCTCTGGCGCGAACTGCGCGGCGAACTCGAGCGTCCGGGCGCGGCGGCCGGCGAGCGTGTCGTCCAGCTCGCCGATGAACTGATGATCACCAGCGGCAAGCTGGCGCTGCAGGTCGAAGCCCAGGCCGAGATGCCGCTCGGCCGCCTGCTCGACCTGTCGACGCGGTTGAACATGCTCGGTCAGCGGCTGGCCCGTCTGACCCTGCAGATCCAGTCCGGCGACCGCAGCCAGGGGCTGCGCCTCGACGTCGAACAGGCGCGCCGCGAGTTCGCCACCGGGCTGGCCGAACTCGACGCCGCCCGCGAGAATTCGCGCGCCGCCCGCCAGGCGATTGCGCTGGCCAGGAACCAGTGGATCTTCTTCGACCTGGCGATCGCCCAGCTCGACCCCGGTGCGCGCAAGGACGCCCAGGCGGCGCGCAATGTCGCCAGCAGCAGCGAACGCATCGCCCAGATGCTCGACGAGGCGAGCGCCCAGTACCTCCGCGACTACGGTCCGGGACGTTCCTAGACGTCGGTCTCGACCAGGCCGCCGTCCTTTTCCATCCAGGCCCGGCGGCCTGCGGCCTCGCCCTTGCCCATCAGCAGCGTGAAGGTCTGCGCCATCTCGCGCAGCGTCTCGCGCGGCGCCTGGAACGGCACCAGCCGGCGGGTATCCGGGCAGAGCGTGGTTTCCCAGAGCTGGTCCGGGTTCATTTCGCCGAGGCCCTTGAAGCGCGAGACGGTGATCTTGTTCTCATTGACGCCCTCGTCGCGCAGCTTGCGCAGGGTCTGTTCCTTTTCCGCTTCGTCGAGGCAATAGACCTTGCGCGTGTGGCCCTTGGCCTCGACATCGACGCGGAACAGCGGCGGCTGGGCGACGTGGATGTGGCCCTTCTCGACCAGCGCCGGGAAGTGCTTGAGGAAGAGCGTGAACAGCAGCACCTGGATGTGCGAGCCGTCGACGTCGGCATCCGACATCACGATGATGCGGCCGTAGCGCAGGCCGGACAGGTCAACCTCGTCGATTTTCTCGATGCCGTGCGGGTCGACCCCGACCGCCACCGAAATGTCGTGCACTTCGTTGTTCTTGAACAGCTGGTCGCGCTCGACTTCCCAGGTGTTGAGCACCTTGCCGCGCAAGGGCAGGACCGCCTGGGTTTCCTTGTCGCGGCCCTGCTTGGCCGAGCCGCCGGCGGAATCGCCCTCGACCAGGAAGATCTCGTTGCGCGCGATGTCGTCGGACTCGCAGTCGGTCAGCTTGCCGGGCAGGGTGGCGATGCCGGAGGACTTCTTCTTCTCGACCTTCTGCGTCGACTTCATGCGGTTCTGCGCCGCCTTGACCGCCAGTTCGGCGATCTTCTTGCCATGGTCGGCGTGGTTGTTCAGCCACAGCTCGAAGGGGTCGCGCACCATCTGCGAGACCAGCTTGTAGGCGTCGCGGGAAGTCAGCTTTTCCTTGGTCTGGCCCTGGAATTGCGGGTCGAGGACCTTGGCCGAGAGCAGGTAGGTCATCCGTCCGCAGACGTCTTCCTGGGCCAGCTTGACCTTGGCCGGCAGAATGGCGTGGTGCTCGGCGAAAGCCTTGACCGCCTCGAACACGCCAGCCTTCAGGCCGGCTTCGTGGGTGCCGCCGTCGAGCGTCGGGATCAGGTTGACGTAGGATTCCGGCTTGCCGCCGCCTTCCTCGAACCAGGCCAGCGCCCAGGTGGCGCCTTCGCCGACGGCGAAGCCGTTTTCCACCTCGACGTACTTCTCGCCGACGAAGATCGGCGCCACCGGCGTGCCGACCATCATTTCGGTCAGGTAGTCGGCCATGCCGTTGCGGTAGCACCAGCTTTTCGCGGTTTCTCCCTCGATCTCGAGGTCGACCGTGACATTCGGCATGAGCACGGCTTTCGAGCGCAGCAGGTGCTCGAGCTGGCCGAGATTGACCTTGGGCGAGTCGAAGTACTTCGGATCGGGCGAAATGCGGACCGTGGTGCCGGTGGTGCGCGGGCCGACGTCGCCGATGCGCGCCAGCGGTTCGACGACGAAGCCGTCGGCGAAGGCGATGCGATGGACGCCGCCGCCGCGCTTGATCTCGACTTCCAGCCGGGTCGACAGCGCGTTGGTCACCGAGACGCCGACGCCGTGCAGGCCGCCCGAGAAGCGGTAGGCGTTGCCGGCTTCCTTCTTGTTGAACTTGCCGCCGGCGTGCAGCTTGCAGAAGACCAGTTCGACCGCCGGCTTGCCTTCTTCCGGATGGATTTCGACGGGAATGCCGCGGCCGTTGTCGGAAACCTCGATCACGCCGTCGCTGCCGATGCGCACCGAGATGCGCTTGGCGAAGCCAGCCAGCGCCTCGTCGGCGGCGTTGTCGATGACTTCCTGGACGATGTGCGTCGGGCAGGTCGTCCGGGTATACATCCCGGGGCGTTCCTTGACGGGTTCGAGGTCCTTGAGGACGCGGATCGAGGCGGCGGAGTAATCGGTCATCGTGGTGAAAATCGGCTCAAATACTGGGTCGACCGCAAGACTGCGGCAAAAGCCCGCGGATTTTAGCGCCTGCGCCGGCCGCCGCGGGGGATTTCGCTGCGCCCGGCTTTGCCCTTTTCCGGCGAAATGGCGTATGGTGCGCAAAAACAGGCGGCAAACCCCGGGAGCGAGGGAGACAAGTGACAGCGAACGAGGCGGGCCTCTCCGGCCTGCAACTGCATTTCGACGCGGCGACCGGCCAGTTGCTGGCCAGTGTCGTCGCCGACCACGACGCGGCGCCGCTCGACGAGCCGGGCCTGCGCGAACGGATCGCCGCCGCCGGCTGGGGCGCCTTGCGCTACCTGCCGAACATGGCGCTCGGCCTGCTCGCCAACCACAACGCCGGCATCGCCTGCACGCTGCCGATCGCCGAGGCGGTCGACGCCGTGCTGCGCATCGACCTGTCGCCGGACAGCGTCGAAGCCTGGCTCGACATCGCCGCCGCCGAGGGCGGCCAGCCGGCCAGCGTCGAGGCGGTACTGGCCCTGCTTGCCGACAACGGCATCGGCGAAGGCGTCGATCACGCCGCGATCGCCGCTGCAGTCGCCGCTGGCAGTGCCAGCCACGTCGTCGTCGCGCGTGGCGTGCCGCCGGTCGACGGCTGCGACGGCCGGCTCGAATCGCTGATTCCGGAAGTCCGCGACCGTCGGCCGCAGGTCGACGCCAGCGGCTACATCGACTATCGCGAACTCGGCGACATCTTCGTCGTCCATGCCGGCGACTGGTTGATGCTGCGCCATCCGCCGACCGACGGCACGCCCGGGCGAACCCTGCTCGGCGAAACGATCCCGGCGGTGCCGGGCAAGGCGGCGATGTTCGCCGCCTCGCTGCCCGGCACCGCCTTCGATCCGGGCAATCCCGACCTGCTGGTCGCGGCGATCACCGGCCAGCCGGTGGTGGTCGCCGGCGGCATGCTGGTCGAGCCGGTTTTTCGCGTCGACCAGGTGTCGACCGTGACCGGCAACGTCAGCTTCGATGGCAGCGTCGTGGTCAAGGGCGATGTCGGCAGCGGCATGACGGTGCGCGCCTCGGGCGACATCGAGGTCGGCGGCGTCGTCGACATGGGCACCCTCGAGGCCGGCGGCAGCATCGTCGTCAAGGGCGGCGCGATGGGCTCGCTCGGGCGCAAGACCAGCGAGGAATGCCATATCCGCTGCGAGGGCAGCTTCCATGCCGCCTATGCCCAGCAGGCGAAGATCGAGGCCGGCGACAGCATCTTCATCGACGACAGCGCGCTGCAGTGCGAGCTGACCGCGATCAACCACATCCGCATCGGCGGCAAGCGGCGCGGCCACATCGTCGGCGGCCACCTGCAGGCGACGCTGTCGATCACCGGCAAGGTCGTCGGTTCGTCGAACCGCATTGCCACCTACTGCGCGATCGGCGTCAATCCGCTGCTGCACAAGCAGCTGTTGCAGATGTGCAAGCTCCGCGACGAGCGCGAGACGCAGCTGCTCGAGGTTGCCAAGCTGCTCGACTTCGCGCACAAGAATCCCGGCCGCCTGCGTCCCGAGATGATCGCCAAGGCACGCGCCACGGCTGCCCAGTTGTCGGCGCAGATCGCCGAAATGCGCGAGGAGCAGGAGCAGCTGACCAGGAAGATCGAGCTGTCCCGGCAGTCGCGGCTGGTCGCCCGGGAGCTGCTCTGCGAAGGCGTCGAGGTGCATCTCGGCAACCATCGCTACAAGGTCGTCGGCGAGCACGGCGCCTGTGCCGTCGGGGTCGGCGCCGACGGTCTCGAACTGATGGCGCTCGACGAGCGGGAAGCCTGAGCCCGCACGCGCCGGGAACTTCCTGCTAATCTCGCGCACCTAGTCGTCGCCATCCCTTGTCGCCAATTTTTCCGGAGTCCCCATGAACATCGCCGCCATCGCCACCACCCGTCGTACCTGCAAGGCCTTCGATCCGGCCCGCAAGGTCGATCCCGCGCTGATCGAGCAGCTCAAGACGCTGCTCCGTTTCGCGCCGTCCTCGGTCAATTCGCAACCCTGGCACTTCATTGTCGCCAGCAGCGCCGAAGGCAAGGAGAAGATCGCCGCGACGCTGGCCGGTCGTTTCGAATACAACGCGCCCAAGGTGCGCAATGCCTCGCACGTGGTCGTCCTCTGCGTCCGCCGCGACCTCGACGACGCCCACCTGCAGGCGCTGGTCGAGCAGGAAGACCGCGACGGCCGCTTTGCCACGCCGGAAGCCCGCGAAACCCAGCACAACGCGCGCGTCTTCTACACCACGCTGCATCGCGACCAGCTCGCCGACCTGCCGCGCTGGACCGAGAAGCAGATCTACATCGCCCTCGGCTCGCTGCTCTTCGGCGCCGCCGCCCTCGGCATCGACGCCTGTCCGATGGAAGGCATCGACGCCGCCGCCATCGACGCCGCCCTCGGCCTCGAGGCGCAGGGCCTGCGCTGCGTGCTGCTGACCGCGCTCGGCTACAGCGGCGAGCAGGACTTCAACGCCAAGCTGCCCAAGTCGCGTCTGGCCGAGGCCAGCGTGATCAGCGAAATCTGATTTTTTGCCCCGTCCGCCGGTCGACCGTGAACGGCGGCATTCATCCCGGAGTCCGCCTTGATCGATCATCTTGACCATCTCGTCCTGACCACCACCGACGAGGCGGCTTGCGTTGCCTTCTACACTGGCGTCCTCGGCATGCAGCTGGAAACTTTCGGTGCCGGGCGCAAGGCCTTCCGCTTCGGCAACCAGAAAATCAACCTGCACGTCAAAGGCAGCGAGTTCGAGCCGAAGGCGCATCTGCCGGTGCCGGGGGCGCTCGACCTGTGCTTCATTGCCTCGCGGCCACTGGCGCAGGTGATCGATGCGCTGCAGGCGGGCGGCCAGACGATCGTCGAAGGGCCGGTCTTGCGTACCGGCGCCACTGGCCGCATCCGCTCGGTTTACCTGCGCGATCCCGATCTCAACCTGATCGAGATTTCCGAGTACGTCGACGACTGAGCGCGACTCAGTCGCTGCGCACCATGTAGCGTGCCGGACCCGGGTAGCTGGCCAGGGCTGCGGCACTTGCCGGCGACAGGCGCTGGCTGGTGCTGAAGCCGCGTCGTTGCCAGAAACCCAGCGCGTCCTGGACGCAGACCAGGGCCGCGTGGGCCAGGCCGCCGGCGCGGGCGGCGGCCAGCGCATGCTCGACCAGGCGGGCGCCGAGACCGCTGCCGGCAGCTGCCGGCGCCACCGCCAGGTCGTGGAAGTAGAGGCAGTCGGCGGCCTCGGCGACGACGAAGGCACCGCCCAGCGGCGTCACCTTGCCCAGTCGCGAGGGGTAGGTGGCGAGGTAGGCGCAGAGTCCGTCGCCGTCTTCGGCGACCCAGGCAAAATCGGGCGCTGCGGCCAGTCGACCGTGCCAGGTCGGGCCATCTTCGTTCATTTCCGCGACGTAGCACTGGCGCTGCACCGCCAGCACCGCCGGCAGGTCGGGCACGCGCATCGGGCGCAGGCGGTAGCGGGCGGCCTCAGTCACGGACCAGCAGATCGACGCGCTGCGGGGTGAGGAAGGTCGCGCCGGCGGGCGTCATGAAGCTGTCGAATTTTTCCCGGACCGCCGCATACAGCTCGGGCGACAGGCGATGGTCGCTGTGCGTGACCTGGATCATGCGCGCGTCGAAGGCGGCGAAATCGTCGAAATGGCTGCGCGTATCGAAGAACAGTTGCTGGCGCAGCCGCAGCGGCCCGCGCTCGACGGCGCGGCAGACGGCGGAGAAGGCCGCCTCGCGCACCAGCTTTTCATCGTGGAAGAGGCGGAAGACCTCGTTCAGGTTGCCGTCATAGACCGGTTCCGATATCCAGGCCAGGCCGCCCGGCCTGAGGACGCGGGCGATCTCGGCCAGCGCCTGGTCCATCAGTGCGAGCGGCACGTGGTGCAGCGACTTGAACATCAGCACGATGTCCACGCTGGCATCGGCTGCCGGAATCGCCTCGGCGCCGCCCTGGGCGAAGCGGACGCCGGGCAGGTCGGCGATCTGCAGGTTCTTCGCGTGCTGGCGGGCATCGACTTCGAGCGCGACGATTTCCTGCGGCAGCCCGGTTGCCGCCAGGCTGCGGGTCTTCTCCGCCTTGCCGCAGCCGAGTTCGACGATCCTGGCGCCGCTCAGCGGCAGGGTGTCGAGCAGCAAATTGACTTCATTGACCAGCGTTTTCTGGGCGGGATCGGCAATGCGCATGGGAATTGGCGGGGAAAAAGGCGAAGGACGAATATTAACCGATGGTTATATGTGCTGTCGCCGCTTGCGGCCGGCCGCTGCCGGCGCGACGAGATCCTCGGCCCGGCACAGCCAGCGGGCGCAGGCAAAGCCGCGGCGCAAGGCGCGTATCTCGGCCTGCCGGCGATTGACGAAACGGCGACCGGCCCGTGCCTCGATCCGGCGCAGTGTCAGCAGCCGGCACAGATCCTCGGCCAGGCGCCAGCTGGCGTAGAGCATCAGGCTGCTGAACAGCAGTCCGAGCATGCCGGCGATGCCGTTCAGGTCGAAGCCGGCGACGCGGGCGAGCAGTGCGACGGCTGCGGCGAGACTGCCGGCCAGCCAGCCATGGCGACCGATGGCAGGGTCGCCGGTGCCGGCAAGCAGCGGGTCGCCGAGTTCGAAGCGCTCGCTGTCGGCGCCGCTGCGCGCCAGCCAGGCACGGTCTTCGGCATCGGCACCGCCGGCGACGAGGCGGTCGCTGCGCTGGCGCCAGCGCCGGCGACCGAGCGCCAGCGCCAGCGCGGTCGCCAGCAGGTAGCCGAGACTCGCCGCCGGCAGCAGGTGCGCCCGGTCGAGCAGCGCCAGGCCGGCGGCGCAGGCGCCGACGCCGAGCAGCATCTGGAACAGTGCGAAAAGCAGCACGAACTGGCCGAGACGGTGCCCGACGCCAAGCGGCGAACGGTAGCGGGCGTGGCTGTTGAAGGCCAGCCAGGCGAGCGCGACGCCGAGACCGGCGAGCAGGCTGGCTGCGGTCGGCAGCAGCAGCGAGGCATAAACGACGGCAAGGCCGCCGATCACCCAGGGCAGGCCCCACAGTGTCAGCGGCTGGTTGATCGGAAAACCGGCGATTTCGTCCGGAAGCTTGGCCATGTCGTCATCTGTTGCGTAAAAGTCGAATGATTTTGACATTTTTTCGCCCGCCTGGCCAGGTTGCCGACGGCATGGGCCTTGCGCCGTTTCACGGATGGGTGCCGATCGCCCGTCGGGACAGGCTTTGCGTATAGATTTTTGGCATATTTGGCTATGAGTAATGTCATATAGGACGATCGTCAGGTGTCGTGGCATCATCATCGTGTGATCACATTGTCACTGCGTCACTGATTGGTTTCCTTCATGGCTTCGATGTCTTCCGGCCTGGTCCGGCCCCACAGTTCCAAGATCGGCTTCTTCCATCGCCTGCTCGACGCGGCCGTGATCCTCCTTTCCCTGACGGTCGCCCTGCAGATCACCCGCGACCTTGAATTCTCCGGCCAGTATGCGCAGGCAGGTGTCTGGGGCGTGATGATCTTCCTGATGATCGGCGGCGCCCGCCATCTCTATTCGTCGTGGCGCCTGGTGCCGGTGCACGAAGCGGTGACGGCGACCCTGGTCGCCTGGTTCTGGACGATGGTCGCGCTGGTTTTCCTGGCCTTCCTCAGCAAGACCTCGTCCGACTATTCGCGGGTCGCCATGCTCACCTGGTTCGGCCTGGCGCCGCTGGCCCTGGCCAGCGTCCGCGTCAGCCTGCGCGTCGTCCTCAACGCGCTGCGCAGCAATGGCCGCAACACGCGGACCCTGGCCATCGCCGGCAAGACCAAGCTCGGCAAGCAGGTGGTCGAGAAGGTCGAACAGACGCCCTGGCTCGGCATGCAGTTCATCGGTTATTACGACGATCGCCTGGCCAGCCGCGACTGCAAGCACACCGCCCACGACGCCGAGGGCATCGGCCGTTTCGACGAACTGGTGGCGCTGGCGCGCGAGGGCAAGGTCGATTACATCTACATCACGCTGCCGATGAAGGCGGAAAACCGCATCGTCGAACTGGTCAATGCGCTCAGCGACACCACGGCCTCGGTCTACCTGGTGCCCAATTTCTTCATCTTCGACCTGCTCCACGGCAAGATGAGCAGCCTCGACGGCATTCCCGTGCTCAGCCTGCACGAAAGCCCGTTCTACGGCGTCGATGGCTGGCTCAAGCGACTCGAGGACATCGTCGTCGCCAGCCTGATCCTGATGATCATTGCCTTGCCGATGGCGGTTATCGCGCTCGGCGTCAAGCTCACCTCGCCCGGGCCGGTGCTCTTCAAGCAACGCCGCTACGGCCTCAACGGTGCCGTCGTCGAAGTCTGGAAGTTCCGCAGCATGACCGTCTGCGAAGACGGCGACAAGGTCGTCCAGGCGTCCAAGGGCGACATGCGGATCACGCCTTTCGGTGCCTTCCTGCGCCGTACCTCGCTCGATGAGCTGCCGCAGTTCATCAACGTGCTGCAGGGGCAGATGTCGGTGGTCGGTCCGCGGCCGCACGCGGTCGCGCACAACGAGCAGTACCGCAAGCTGATCCGCGGCTACATGCTGCGTCACAAGGTCAAGCCGGGCATCACCGGCTGGGCCCAGATCAGCGGCTGGCGTGGTGAGACCGAGACGCTCGACAAGATGGAAATGCGCGTGAAATATGATCTGGAGTATGTTCAGAACTGGTCCTTGTGGCTGGACATCAAGATCATCTTCCTGACCGTGTTCAAGGGCTTCATCAATAAAAACGCATATTGACGATCGTCGCCGGTGCCGTCCGGCGGAAGATCTCTGACTCCAAGGGGAAATATCGATGGCAAAGGGAATGATTCTGGCCGCCGGCCAGGGAACGCGCGTGCGTCCGCTGACCAAGTTCGTGCCGAAGCCGATGGTGCCCATCCTCGGCAAGCCGGTCATGGAATACCTGATCGAGCACATGGCCCGCTACGGTGTCCATGACATCATGGTCAACGTCGCCTTCAACCACTACAAGATCGAAAACTACTTCGGCGACGGCCGGCGCTGGGGCGTCAACCTCGGCTACTCGTTCGAGGGCGCGCGCGACCACGGCGAGATCGTGCCCAAGGCCATGGGTTCGGCCGGCGGCATGCGCAAGATCCAGGATTTCGGCGGTTTCTTCGACGAGACGACGCTGGTCGTCTGCGGCGATGCGATCGTCGACCTCGACATCGGTGCCGCGCTGCGCGAACACAAGATGAAGGGCGCGCTGGCCAGCGTCGTGACCCTGGAAGTGCCGCTCGATCAAGTGCAGAACTACGGCGTCGTCGTTGCCGACGAGGACGGCAAGATCATTTCCTTCCAGGAAAAGCCGAAGCCGGAGGAAGCCAAGTCGCGGCTGGCCAGTACCGGCATCTACATCTTCGAGCCGGAAGTGCTCGAGCTGATTCCGCGCGACCAGCCCTTCGACATCGGCAGCGAACTGTTTCCGATGCTGGTCGAGAAGGGGCTGCCGTTCTATGCCCAGAAGCGCTTCTTCAACTGGATCGACATCGGCCGCCTGAACGATTACTGGGAGGTGTCCCAGCGCGTGCTGCGCGGCGAGGTGGCGCAGATGGAAATGCCCGGGACGGAAGTCCAGCCCGGCGTCTGGGCCGGCCTGAACACCTCGGTGGCCTGGGAAAGCTCGAAGCTGGAAGGGCCGATCTACATCGGTTCCAACGTCCGCATCGACCCCGGCGTCTCGATCATCGGCCCGGCCTGGATCGGCCACGGCAGCCACATCCGTTCGGGAACGCGGATCGAGCGCTGCATCGTCTTCGAATACACGCGCATCGGCGATGCCCAGACGATGAAGGAAATGATCGTCTCGCCGCAATACTGTGTCGGTCGCGACGGCGTCGCCCATTATCTCGGCGAGGACGCCAGTCCGTATCGCTGGGGCGATGCCCGCGGCTAGTCCGGCGAATTTCGCTAAACTGACCGCCCTTTCGCCGAGAAGCCTCTGCCGATGACCGACCAGCCCGCCGTCCGCCGCCGTTCGTCCGATTCCGTCCCCGACCAGTGGGTGTTCCGCGGGCTGCTCGCGCTGCTCTGCTGGATTCCGTTGCCGCTGGGCAGCAACCGGACCTTCGCCGCGGCCATCGTCATCGTCTGGGCCGTGCTGCTGCTCGCCGGTGCTGCCTATGCCTGGCGCAACCACGGGCCGGCACTGGCCGAGCGCCTGCGCCAGTTCCGCTGGCCGGTGCTGCTGCTCGGCCTGTTCACGCTGATCCCGTGGCTGCAGATCCTGCCCTGGCCGGCGGCGCTGATCGGCGCGGTGTCGCCGGAGGCACTCGCGGTCTGGGACGGGATCGGGCCGCCGCGATTCACCCTCGATCCGCACCAGACCCAGTTCTACGCGGCGCTGTCGTTTGCCTACTGGGCGATCTTCGTGGTCGCACTGCTCTGCGTGCGCAGCAACCGGCGACTCGACACGCTGGCCCTGGTCATCGTCGGCAGCGGCGTCTTCCAGGCGATCGTCGGGGCGCTGCTGTTCTCGTTCGGCGCCAAATACACGATGTTCTTCGCCGAGGTGGTGCACGATCGCGTGCGCGGCACCTTCGTCTATCACAACCACATGGCCGGCTACATGGAACTCTGCCTGTCGGTCGGCATCGGCCTGATGCTCGCCCGCCTGGGCAACGACAGTACGCCGCTCGGCCACTGGCGCAGCCGGCTGCGCGGCGGCATCGACTTCATGCTCAGCCCGAAGATGGTGCTGCGCCTGATGCTGGTGATCATGGTCATCGCGCTGGTGCTGACACGTTCGCGGATGGGCAACGGCGGTTTCTTCGCGGCGATGATCGTGGTCGGCCTGCTTTACATCGCGCTGTCGCGCAAGACGGCGCCGAAGGCGGTGCTCCTGATCGCCAGCCTGATCGTCATCGACGTCGTCGTCATCGGCACCTGGGTCGGCCTGGAGAAGGTGGTCAGCCGGGTTCAGGAAACGACGATGACGACCGAGGGCGGCGGCCGCGAGGAATCGGTCGAACTGCGCCTGAGCGCGGCCCGGCACGCGATGGACATGAGCCTCGATTTCCCGGCGCTGGGCACCGGCGCCGGCAGCTTCTACGGCACCTACCTGCGCTACCGGACGCCGCGCGAGGGCTATTTCGACCACGCCCACAACGATTACGTCGAGATCGCCGCCGACTTCGGCCTGCCCGGGCTCGCCGTCCTCGGTGCCTTCGTCGCGCTGACATTGGCCGCCGGCGTGCGCGTGCTGGTCAGGCGCCGTTCCAGCCTGCCGCGCGGCATCGCCTTCGGTTCGCTGATGGCGATGGTGGCGCTGATCATCCACAGCTGGGTCGATTTCAATCTGCAGATTCCGGCCAACGCCGCAACCCTGCTGGTGATCATGGCCATGGCCTGGTGCGCCGGGGCGCTGCCCAGCGGCGGCCAGCGCCCGCTAGCGGCTGCCTGAGAGCGCTTCCGCCGTGGCCAGCCGGCGGCCGTCGGGTTAAGCTGCCGCCTTTTGCGCCCGGATCCGCCATGCTTGTCGAAGCTTTTCCCCGTCTCGAACCTGCCATCGTCTGGCGGCATTTCGCCCGACTCTGCGCGACGCCGCGCGCCTCCAAGGCCGAAGCCGCCCTGCGCGATGCGCTGCTTGCCTGGGCTGCGGAAAAATCGCTGACGTCGACGGTCGACCGTGCCGGCAACCTGATTTTGAAGAAGCCGGCGACGCCCGGCTGCGAGCACGCCCCGACCGTCGTCCTGCAGGCGCACCTGGACATGGTCTGCGAGAAGAACGCCGAAAGCGCCCACGACTTTTCCCGCGACGCCATCGTGCCGGTGCTGCGCGACGGCTGGCTGGTCGCCGAGCAGACGACGCTGGGCGCCGACAACGGCATCGGCGTGGCGCTGATCCTTGCCGCGCTGGAAGACGAAACGCTGCGCCACGGGCCGCTCGAAGCCCTGCTGACCATCGACGAGGAAGCCGGCATGGGCGGTGCCCGTGGTCTGGCGCCGGGCTTGCTCGATGCGTCGCTGATGCTCAACCTGGATACCGAAGCCTGGGGCGAGTTCTACCTCGGCTGCGCCGGCGGGCTTGACGTCGATGTTCGCCGCGACGGCGAGCCCGAATCGCTGCCGGCCGGCTGGACGGTGCGCCGGATCGCGCTGCGTGGGCTGCGCGGCGGCCATTCCGGCGTCGATATCCACGAGCAGCGCGGCAACGCGATCAAGCTGCTGGTCGGTGTGCTGCACGACCTGGCCGGCGTCATGCCTTACCGGCTGGTCTCGCTGCACGGCGGCTCGGCGCGCAACGCGCTGCCGCGCGAGGCCTTCGCCGTGCTCGCGCTGCCCGAAGCCGACGGGCTGGAGGCCTGGCTGGCGACGCAGCAGGCGGCGCTGCGCGAACTGCTGTGCGGTGTCGACGACGGCCTTGCGCTGAGCGCGCAAGCGGCGACGGCGGATGCGGTGATGGCCGGCGCCGAGCAATTCACCTGGCTGGCGTCGCTGCATGCCGCGCCGCACGGCGTCAGGCGTTTCAGCCGGGCGGTGGCGGGCGTCGTCGAAACCTCGAACAATCTCGGCATCGTCGAACTGACGCCGGACGCCGGCTACGCCAATTTCATGGTCCGTTCGCTGGTCGACCGTGCCGCCGATGCGCTGGCCGACGAGATCGTCAGCCTGTTTGCGCTGTCCGGCACCGTCGCCGAAAAATCCGGCCAGTATCCGGGCTGGCGGCCGAACCCGGATTCGGCCTTGCTGCGTACCTGCCAGGCCGTGTTCGCCCGCGATTTCGGCGGCGATTCGAAGGTCCAGGTGATCCATGCCGGCCTCGAATGCGGGCTGATCGGCGCCCGCTACCCGGGCCTCGACATCGTTTCCTTCGGGCCGACAATCCACGGCGCCCACGCGCCCGGCGAGCGGGTCGAGGTGGCCTCGGTCGACCGTTGCTGGCGCCTGCTGCGGGCGATCCTCGGCGAGATCGCCGGCAACTGATCAGGCGTTCGTGCCGCGCCGCTCGAGGTAGCCGGCCAGGGCGTCGAGGCGGCGGGCGGCGGCGCCGTCGCCATCGACGAACATCTGCGTGAACAACTGGCGGATGTTCTCCGCGGTGATTTCGGTGCGTGTCGGATCGAAGCTGCTGCCGTCGGGCAGTGTCACCTGCTGGCCGTCCATGCCGTGACGGGCCAGCGCGATCAGGTTCATGCCTTCGACGGCCGCGTGGTTGCCGGCAGCGACCAGCTCGTCGTAGAGCGCCCGCTCGGCTGCCGAGAGGTTGGCCATGGTGTTCACGAAACCGCCGGCCTTCTGCTGGTAGTCGATTTCGTCGGCGGTCAGTGTCTGCGGATCCTTGGCATTGATCTCGGCCAGGCGCTTGTCGTTGGCCAGCAGGTATTCGGTGTCGGCGGCGCTGCGTTCGAGCGCCGGCTTCGTCTTGATTGCCGCCAGGCGCGGGTCGTTCGCCGTCGATTCGCTGGCGAGCAGGGTGCGGGCAGCGCTGGATATGCTGATTTTCTCGGCCAGCGTCGTTGGCGCCGCGGTTTCGACTTGCGGCGCGGCTGCACGGGCGGCGCTGTAAGCATTGATCGGCAGGCTGTTGCCTTGGATGATCATGGGGGTTTCTCCGCAGGGTGGGGGATCAGGCGACCAGATGGGCCTTGCCCATCCGGAGTAGCAGCGCGCTCAGCACGGGATCGGCCTTGATGCGCTCGACCATCTGCTGGTGCAGGTTCTCGCTCGCCGCCTGGTCCACGATCAGCGTCTGGTAGTGGCTGGCGGTGTCGTTGACGCCGTTGTCCCGGAGTAGCGATTGGTAATGGGCGTCGATCCGCCGGGAATAGGTGTCCCGTTCGCTCTGGGCGGCCGCCGCGGCCTCCGGGTATTTCCGGGCGAACCAGTCGCCACGGGTGCCACCGGCCAGCGTGCCATCGGCCTGGACAGTGGCGACCCCGGCATCGAGCGTGAATCCGAAATCGGCAAGCCAGTTCGGTAGCGCATACTGCTCGACGCCCGTCGTCGCGGCTGCAGTCGCTGCCGCTTGCCTGCCGGCGTCGGAAATGCCGACCTTGTCGGCAAGCCTTGCCGGCTCGGCGGCAGCGATCTGCCGCATGGGGGCGGCGATTCTGGCAGTAGACCTGGCGTTAACGGGATTATTGGTGCCGGTGACGATCATTTGGCGTGCTCCGCATGTTGTCCATGCCAGGCAGTTGCAAACAGCATGCCAATGGCGCGGCGTCGGCAAAATCGGTCGAATTCGACGGTCGACCGTCGAATTCCGGCAAAAACCGTTTACCGGCCGCGGATCGCCTCGCGCCGGGCGAAGCCGAGCTTGGCCGAGCGTTCCATCTTCTGCGCGAAGGCCGGGAAATCTAGGCCGAGGCGGGCGCGCAGTTCCTTGGCGTGGTTGTGCAGCCAGCGCCAGCGCGGTTCGAAGTATTTTTCCTTGAAGGCGTAGAGGATGTGGTTGCCGTCGTCGGGCACCGAGATGACGATCACCTGGTCGTCGAAGACGTGCATCGCCTCGCCGATCAGGCCGGCGTAGCTTTCCTTGTCGCCAGCCAGGTTGACCACCAGCACGCCGTTGCCGGAGAGTTTGGTCCAGGCGTTCTCGAAGAACTCGCGGTTGGCCAGCGCCGGGGCGAAGCCGGTGCGGTCGAAGGCGTCGACGAGCAGGGCATCGATGCCCTTTTCGGCGCGCTCGATGAATTCGGCGCCGTCGCCTGCGATGATCTGCAGGCGTTCGTCGTCCGCCGGCACGAAGAAGGCGTCGCGCAGCGCGATCACGTCGGGGTCGAGTTCGACCGCGGTGATGTGCACGCCGGGCAGGCGGCGGTGGCAGAACTTGACGATCGAGCCGCCGCCCAGGCCGATCAGCGCGATGCGCCTGGGACGCGGATGAAAGAGCAGGAAGCCCATCATCTTCTGCGTGTAGCGCAAGGCGAGGTCGTGCGGTGCCTTCAGCGCCATCTCGCTCTGCATCAGGCGGACATTGAAGTAGAGGTAGCGCGACTTGCCGTCGTCGATGACGAAGGGCCTGGGGTAGCTTTCGTCGAGCAACTGGGCGCGCAGTTCGCCGGCCCGCGCCCAGGCCGGTTCAAGCATCAGGACCGTGCCGGTCTCGATCTCGAACGGGCTGGGGAGTTCGTAGAGTTTCAAGCCCGCGTCTTAGTCCGGCAGGTCGGCGGCGTTGAGCATGAACACGTATTCGTCGCCGGCCGCGGTGTCGAGCCAGGTGAAGGGCAGCTCGGGGTAGGCGGCTTCGAGCGCGTCGCGGTTGTGGCCGATTTCGACGACGAGGATGCCGTCTTCGCTCAGGTGCTTTTTCGCTTCGGCAAGGATGATGCGGGTGAAGTCGAGGCCGTCGTCCCCCGAGCCCAGCGCCATTTCCGGCTCGTGCAGGTATTCCGGCGGCAGCGCGTCGACCGATTCGGCATCGACGTAGGGCGGGTTGGAGATGATCAGGTCGTAGCGACGGCCGGCGAGCGCCGCGAAGGCGTCGGAATGCACCGGATGCACGCGCTCGCCCAGGTGGTAGTCGGCGATGTTGCGTTCGGCGACGGCGAGCGCGTCCTTCGACAGGTCGACGGCATCGACCCGGGCGTTGGGGAAGTTGAGCGCCAGCTTGATCGCCAGGCAGCCGGAGCCGGTGCACAGGTCGAGCGCGTTTTCGACCGCCCACGGGTCGGCGACCCACGGCGTCAGCTGCTCGTCGAGCAGTTCGGCGATGAAGGAGCGCGGCACGATGACGCGCTCGTCGACGTAGAAGCGGTCCTCGCCGAGCCAGGCCTCGTGGGTCAGGTAGGCGGCCGGCAGGCGATCCTGGCAACGGCGGCTGTAGAGGTCGAGCAGGCGGACCCGCTCGTCCGGCAGCAGACGGGCGTCGAGGAAGGGTTCGAGGCGGTCGAGCGGCAGGTGCAGGGCGTGCAGCGTCAGGTAGACCGCTTCGTCCCAGGCATTGTCGCTGCCGTGGCCGAAAAACAGGTGGGCGGCATTGAAGCGGCTGACCGCGTAGCGGATGAAGTCGCGGACGGTGATCAGTTCGTGCTGGGCGTGGGCAGTCATGCGAGCAGGATCTTTTCCAGGATGCGGCGGTAGATCGCCGAGAGTTGCGCGGGGGCGTCGACGGCGATGCATTCGTCGATCTTGTGGCTGGTCGCGTTGGACGGGCCGATTTCCAGCAGCTGGCCGCAGATCGGCGCGATGAAGCGGCCATCCGAGGTGCCGCCGGTGGTCGACAGTTCGGTCTCGATGCCGCAAACCGCGCGGATCGCCTCGACCGCCGCGTCGGCCAGCGGGCCGCGGCCGGTCAGGAAGGGGCGGGCGCCGAGCGTCCATTTGATCCCGTACTCCAGGCCGTGCTGGTCGAGGATGGCGCACAGCCGTTGCTGCAGGCCTTCCGGCGTGCTGGCGGTGGAAAAACGGAAATTGAACTTGATTTCGAGTTGACCGGGAACGACGTTGGTCGCGCCGGTGCCGCCGTGGATGTTGGAGATCTGCCAGGTGGTCGGCGGGAAGTACTCGTTGCCCTGATCCCACTCGGTCGCGGCCAGCTCGGCGATGGCTGGCGCCGCCTGGTGGATCGGGTTGCGGCCCTTTTCCGGGTAGGCGATGTGGCACTGGATGCCCTTGACCTCGAGCACGCCGGAGAGCGAGCCGCGACGACCGTTCTTGATCATGTCGCCGAGCCTGTTGACCGAGGTCGGCTCGCCGATGATGCAGTAGTCGAGATGCTCGCCACGCGCCTGCAGGACCTCGGTGACGGCGACGGTGCCGTCGTTGGCGTCGCCTTCCTCGTCGGAGGTGAGCAGGAAGGCGAGCGAGCCGGGGTGGTCCGGATGTGCGGCGACGAAGGCCTCGACCGCGGTGACGGCGGCGGCGACGCCAGTCTTCATGTCGGCGGCGCCGCGCCCGTAGAGCTTGCCGTCACGGATTTCCGGGGCGAATGGCGGGCTGGTCCATTTTTCCAGCGGGCCGGTCGGCACGACGTCGGTGTGGCCGGCGAAGACGAACAGCGGTGCGGTCGTGCCACGGCGCGCCCAGAGGTTGCGGGTGCCGTTGCGGTCCAGCCATTCCAGCGTGAAACCGATGGCGGCCAGGCGGCCGCCGAGGATGTCCATGCAGCCGGCGTCGTCGGGCGTGACGGACGGGCACGCCATGATCTGCCGTGCCAGTTCGAGAGTGGGGTCGGTCATTGTCGGGGGTCTTCGTCGTCGGCGAGGCTGAGCTGGAATTCCTTGAACGAGGCACCGCCTTCGTTGGTGCTGTCGAATTCCAGGCTGATGTCGGGCTTCTTCTCTTCCTTGCCGTTATTGGTATTGAATTCGGAGTTGTTGATCAGCCACGACAGGTTGGTCGGCGAATCGGCGTTGGCCAGCGCTTCGTCGAGGGTGATCGTGCCTTCGTGGTAGAGCTTGAACAGGTCCTGCTCGAAGGTCTGCGATCCCGGTGCCAGCGTCTGTTCCATCGCGTCCTTGATGCCCTGGACTTCGCCGCGCTCGATCAGTTCGCTGATGTGGCGCGTGTTGAGCATGATTTCGCAGGTCGGCAGGCGTTTGCCGTCGGGTTTCTTGACCAGGCGCTGGGAGACGATCGCGCGCAGCGCCACCGACAGGTCGAGGAACAGCGCCGGCCGGTTTTCCAGCGGGAAGAAGCTGATGATCCGGTTGAGCGCGTGGTAGGAGTTGTTGGCGTGCAGCGTCGCCAGGCACAGGTGGCCGGTCTGGGCGTAGGAGATCGCCGCCTGCATGGTGTCGCGGTCGCGGATTTCGCCGATCAGGATGCAGTCGGGGGCCTGGCGCATGGCGTTCTTCAGCGCCGTTGCCCAGTCGTGCGTGTCCATGCCGATTTCGCGCTGGTTGACGATCGATTTCTTGTGCTTGAACAGGAATTCGATCGGATCCTCGACGGTCAGGATGTGACCGGTGCGCGTCGAGTTGCGGTAGTCGAGCATCGAGGCGATGGTCGTCGACTTGCCCGAGCCGGTGGCGCCGACGATCAGGATCAGGCCGCGCTTTTCCATGATCAGCTCGCCAAGCAGCGGCGGCAGGCCGAGCGTGTCGAGCGGCGGAATGTTGCCGAGGATGAAGCGGACGACGATGCCGATCGAGCCGCGCTGGCGGAAGATGTTGATGCGGAAGTTGCCGACTTGCGGCACGCCGAACGAGAGGTTCATCTCGTTGTTGGCTTCGAAGGTCTTGGCCTGATCCGGCGACATCAGTTCGTAGGCGATCTTCTCGATCATGTCGGGCAGCATGATCTGCTGATTCACCGGCATGGTGGTGCCCTGGATCTTGATGTGGATCGGCGTGCCGGCGGAAATGAAGATGTCCGACGCCTGCTTTTCCGACATCAACTGGAACAGTTTGTCGAGGATCATGGCAAGACCTTCGCGGGGAGGAGTTTAGGCGCGCAGCAGTTCGTTGATGCTGGTCTTCGAACGGGTCTGGGCATCGACCTTCTTGACGATGATCGCGGCGTAGAGGCTGTACTTGCCGCCATCCTTGGGCAACGAGCCGGAGATAACGACCGAGCCCGGCGGGATCTTGCCATAGGTGATTTCGCCGGTTTCGCGGTCGTAGATCGGGGTGCTCTGGCCGATGTATACGCCCATCGAGATCACCGAGTTCTCGCCGACGACGACGCCTTCGACGACTTCCGAGCGGGCGCCGATGAAGCAGTTGTCCTCGATGATCACCGGGCCGGCCTGGATTGGTTCGAGCACGCCGCCGATGCCGACGCCGCCGGAGAGGTGCACGTTCTTGCCGATTTGCGCGCAGCTACCCACCGTGGCCCAGGTGTCGACCATGGTGCCTTCATCGACGTAGGCGCCGATGTTCACGTAGGACGGCATGAGCACCGCGTTCTTGGCGATGAAGGCGCCCTTGCGCGCGAAGGCGCCCGGCACGACGCGGAAGCCGCCGGCCTTGAACTGCTCTTCGGTCCAGCCCTGGAACTTGGTGTCGACCTTGTCGTAGAAGTTGATGTCGCCGGCCTTCTGGACGCGATTGTCGCGGGTGCGGAAGGACAGCAGCACGGCCTTCTTGGCCCACTGGTTGACGATCCATTCGCCATTGACCTTCTCGGCGATGCGCAGCTTGCCGGCATCCAGATCGGCGATCACCGATTCGATGATCTTGATCGCGTCGGCGGATTGGGTCGTCAGTTCGGTGCGCTTTTCCCAGAGTTCGTCGATGGTGGCTTGCAGCGGATGGCTCATGTGTTTTTCTCTCTCAGAGTTGTTGGGTGAATTCACGGATGCGGCGGCTGGCTTCCAGGCACTCGTCGAGCCCGGCGACCAGCGCGATGCGGATGAAATTGGCGCCCGGGTTGACGCCCTGGGCTTCGCGGGCGAGGAAACTGCCGGGCAAGGCCACGACATTATAGTGTTCGAGCAGGCCGCGGGCGAACTCGGTGTCGGCGACCGGGGTCCTCGCCCACAGGTAGAAGCTGGCATCCGGCATGCCGGTGCCGAGGACTTCGCCGATCAGCGGGGTGCAGGCGGCGAACTTCTCGCGGTACTGGTTGCGGTTGTCGAGCACATGCGCCTCGTCGTTCCAGGCGGCGACCGAGGCGGCCTGGATCGGGGGCGCCATGGCGCAACCATGGTAGGTGCGGTAGAGCAGGAATTTCTTCAGGATCTTCGCGTCGCCGGCGACGAAGCCGGAGCGCATGCCCGGCACGTTGGAGCGCTTGGACAAGCTGGAGAACATCACCAGGCGATCGAACGAGCGACCGAGCAGCCGGGCCGCCTGCAGGCCGCCGATCGGCGGGTTGGCCTCGTCGAAGTAGATTTCCGAATAGCATTCGTCGGCGGCGATGATGAAACCGTACTTGTCGGAGAGCGCGAACAGGGTTTTCCAGTCCGCGAGCGACAGTACCTTGCCGGTCGGATTGCCCGGCGAGCAGACGTAGAACAGCTGCACGCGCGCCCATTCGGCTTCGCTCAGCTGGCTGTAGTCGAAGGCGAAGCCGTTGTCCGGCAGGTTGTTGAGGAAGCGCGGCTCGGCGCCGGCCAGGTAGGCGGCACCCTCGTAGATCTGGTAGAACGGGTTGGGGCTGACGACGATCGGGGTGCCGCCGGCGCGGCTGGGATCGATCACCGTCTGGGCGAAGGAGAACAGTGCCTCACGCGAGCCGTTGACCGGCAGGATCTCGCTCTCCGGGTCGACGGCGATGCCGTAGCGGCGTGCGCACCACTCGCCGATCGCATGCCGCAGCGCCGGGATGCCCTGGGTGGTCGGATAACTGGCCAGGCCGAACAGGTTGGCGTGCAGCGCGTCCATGATGAACTGCGGCGTCGCATGCTGCGGTTCGCCGATGGACAGCTTGATTTCCTTGTATCTGGGATTCGGCGTGACGCCGGCGAACAGTGCGCGCAGCTTTTCGAAGGGGTAGGGCTGGAGGTGGGCGAGATGGGGGTTCACGGGGCTACGGAGACGACGGTCGAAAGCCGCGATTATCGCCGAAATCCGCCGGGCCGGCGCGCTCCCTAGAAATGCGCCAGCGGGTCGATGGCGGGGATGTTTTCGCGGTGCTGCCGATGCCACTCGGGCGTCACCTCGGCGAAGAAATGCAGGCCGGCGTCGACCACCGCCGCATCGTAGATCGTGCCGCGGCCGCGCTGCAACTCGTCGAGTGCTTCCTGCAAGGCGCGCCCGGGGCGGTACGGGCGGTGCGAGATGATCGCGTCGAAGACGTCGGCGACCGCGATGATGCGCGCTTCCAGGCAGATTTCGTCGGCGCGCAATCCTTGCGGATAGCCGCTGCCGTCGAGTCGCTCGTGGTGCTGCCTGACCATGTCGGCGATCGGCCAGGGGAAATCGATGCCGCGCAGGATCTCGTGCCCGGTCTGGGCGTGCTGGCGGATGATCGCGTACTCGGGTTCGCTGAGCAGGCCGGGCCGGTTGAGGATTTCGGCGGGAACCGAGATCTTGCCGATGTCGTGGATGCTGGCGCCGAGATGCAGGGCGAAGCGGCGCTCGGGGTCGAGCCCCATGACCCGGCCTATCTCGCTGGCCAGCGCGGCGACCTGCCGCTGGTGGCCGGCGGTGTAGGGGTCGCGTTTCTCGATCGCCAGGGCGATCGATTCGACCGTGCTGGCAAACGATCCGGCCACCCGCTGTGCCTGCTGGCGGGTTCTTTCCTCGGCGAGCTTGAGCGCGGTGATGTTCTCGTGCGAGACCACGGCGCGAATCCGGTGTCCGGGGGCGAAAGGCGTCACCGTGAGCAGGAACCAGCGCCGTTCCTGCGGCGCGTGGCAGGGGTATTCGAGCTGGAAGCGCTCGCTGGTGCCGGTGAGGACGCTGCGCAAGCCGGCGACGACGGCGCCGGCGATGCGGCTGTCCTCGGGGGCGGCCGGGTTGTCTGACAGGGCGGCAAGCGGGGCGAGCAGCGCCAGGTAGTTGCAGCCGACCCCGTAGTTGGGCAGGCAGCAGCCGTTGCCATCGTAAAAGCGCCGCCAGGCCAGGTTGACCGCGACAATTTCTCCCTCGCCGTCGATCAGTGCGATGTGCGCGGTGAGCGCGTCGATGACCGAACGGGAATCCGCTGATAGTGCCTGCATGCTGTTCGCCGGGCCGGAGGCCGGTTGTCTTGTTATTGCCGTGAACATTACTACTAAAGTAATAGGAATAACAGCTTTGTCAGATTTTTGCCGTGGCTGGCGTTTTTTGCGTTGTCGCCGGTTCTGGGTGGCATGCGCTTTGCGTAGGGTCGGGCCAGATCATTCAATACAGGGAGTTGGCATGCTTTCGATCACCCAGCTTGGCGGCACCCGCGGACTTGCGGCCTATCTGGCGACGAGCCGCAGTAGCGTTGCCGCGACACCGGCGGTGACCACCGCCAGCGCCGCTGCGAGCGGCGAAAAGGTCAGCCTGTCGGCGGCAGCGATGGCCGCGCAGCAAGGCGAGGCGGCGGCAAAATCCGCCGGCATCGCCTTGCCGCAGTCGGTCCGCGACTGGTTCGACAAGGATTTCTCCGAGGCAGTACTGAGCGAAGCCCGGTCGCGGCTGGCGGCGATTCGCGAGGTGGGCCGCTTCGGTGCGGAAGGCCCGCTCGGGCTGCCGCTACTGCCCGAAAGCCAGGCCCTGCTCGACGATTTCCGCGCCGAGATGCGCAGCCTCTCGGCCGGCGGCCACGCCGCCATGGACGAGAACGCTTCGGCCCGCTACAACCTGCTGCTCAACCTGTCGATGCGCGTCCAGATGCAGGGCTGGCGGACGCCGATGGCGAGCGAGGCCGATGCCCAGCACGAATTCGATGTCGCCAATGCGATGGCGGCCCTGGTTCGCGATGACCCGACCCTGGCGCCACCGGTCGATCCGGCGGCGGAGGCTCCGCTCGAGAGCTGGCCGCAACGCTGGCAGGCAGCCGGGCTGGAGATGCCCTCGTTCGAGCCGCTGGCGACGCGTTCGCTGTGGCTGCAGATGGCCGATGCCGCAGGTTTTGCCGAATCCGAGTTCGTCACCGCGGCGCGCGAACTGGCCAGCCGTTTCGACGGCCATGCGCTGACCCGCCAGGTCGAGCAGTTGATCGCCGAACGCTACGCACAGACGCTGGCGGCTGCCGGCTGAGCCTCATCCGGTTATCATCGGGTTCCGTTCCGCGCCGGAGTTCCCGATGTCGCCGCCGCTCGCGCGCCTGTTGTCCTGCCTGCCGTTGCTCGCCCTGCTGGCCTCGCCGCCGGCGGTCGCCGACCAGTGCCCGGAACGCCAGCACTGGTCGCTTGCCCTGCGCGTCGACAACGATCTCTTCGGCGGACGCGGCCAGGATCAGGGGTACAGCAACGGCCTGCAGCTGACCGCAGTGTCGCCGAACATCGCCGATTACGCCGGCGATCCCTGCCTGTCTGCGCCGGCGCGCGCGCTCAACCGCTACCTCGACTGGCTGCAGCCGGGCGCCTTCCACCAGCGCAACATGGTCGTCGGCGTCCAGCAGGCGCTGTACACGCCGGCCGACAAGCTGCCGCGCACGGTGATCGCCAACGACCGGCCCTATGCCGCGGCGCTGCTCTTCAACATCGGCTACAACGCCCGCGCCGGCGACAGCCTGCGCGCCAGTCACCTGCGCCTCGGCGTCGTCGGTCCGGCGGCGCTCGGACACCAGGTCCAGGATGCCTGGCACGACCTGATCGGCGTCAGCCGCTTCCACGGCTGGGACAACCAGCTGCACAACGAGCCGGTCTTCCAGCTTATCCACGAGCGCCTGCACAAATACCGTTTCGCCCCGTTGCCCGCGGCTGCCGGCCACGACCTGATCGTCCACTGGGGCGGCACGCTCGGCAACTTCGGCACGCATGCCAACGCCGGTTTCGAATGGCGCCTCGGCTGGCACCTGCCCGATGACTTCGGCAGCGCCCCGCTGCGTCCGGCCGGCGAGAACGCGGCGCCGCGCGGCGCGCACGATGCCGGCTGGGGCGGCCACCTGTTCGTCAATCTCGACAGCCGCTGGGTGTGGCGCGACATCACCCTCGACGGCAACAGCTTTCGCGACAGCCACCACGTGGACAAGCGCAAGTTCGTCACCGACCTCGGCTTCGGCATGGCTTTCACGCACGGCGAATGGAAATTCGCCTTCGCCCGCTATTTCCGCAGCCGCGAATTCGACGGCCAGCGCGAGCGGCCGGTGTACGGCAGTTTCACCATCGGGCGGCGCTTCTGACGCGGCGGGGCGGGGCGACGATGCTATCATTCGCCCCCACCCATGCGGCATCCGCCGCGCCGCTGACCGCGCATGCGCCTGATCAAACTCAAACTCGCCGGCTTCAAGTCCTTCGTCGATCCGACCCAGGTGTCCCTGCCCGGGCAACTGGTCGGCGTCGTCGGTCCGAACGGCTGCGGCAAGTCGAACATCATGGACGCGGTGCGCTGGGTGCTCGGCGAGTCGAAAGCCTCGGAACTGCGCGGCGAGTCGATGATGGACGTGATCTTCAACGGCTCGACCAACCGCAAGCCGGTGTCGCGCGCCTCGGTCGAGCTGATCTTCGACAACTCGCTCGGCCGGGCCATGGGCCAGTGGTCGCAGTACGCCGAGCTGTCGGTCAAGCGGGTGCTGACGCGGCAGGGCCAGTCGGATTACTTCATCAATAACCTCAAGGTCCGGCGCAAGGACATCACCGATCTCTTCCTTGGCACCGGGCTGGGGCCGCGCGCCTACGCGATCATCGGCCAGGGGATGATCTCGCGCATCATCGAGGCCAAGCCCGACGACCTGCGCGTCTTCCTCGAGGAAGCCGCCGGCGTCACCCGCTACAAGGAGCGGCGCAAGGAAACGAACGGCCGGCTGGAAGACACGCGCGAAAACCTGCTGCGCGTCGAGGACATCCGCGAGGAGCTCGGCCACCAGATCGAACGCCTGGCCTCGCAGGCCGAGGTCGCCCGCCGCTACCACGCGCTCAACGAGCAGCTGGTGCAGAAGCAGCAGCTGCTCTGGCTGCTGAAAAAGCGCGAAGCCGAGGCCGAGCGCCAGCGGCTGGCGCTCGAGGTCGAACGCGCGACGACCGAGCTGGAAGCGCAGAGTGCCGCGCTGCGCGAGACCGAGGCGCGCGCCGAGGCCACCCGCGAAGCGCATTTCGCCGCCGGCGACGCGCTGCACAACGCGCAAAGCGAGATGTACGCGGCCAATGCCGAAGTTGCCCGGCTGGAAGCGGAAATCCGCCATCGCCGCGAATCGCGCAGCCAGCTCGAGGCGCGGCTGGTGCAGCTGGAAGACGAGCTGGCGCGGTGGACGCAAAATGCCGAAAAACTGACGGTCGACCGTGAACATTGGGAAGAAATGCAGGAAGTCACGCGCTTGCGCGTCGACGAGGCCGAGGAGCGCCTGCATGCCCAGATGAACCTGGCGCCGCAGGTCGAGGAAGACCACGCGCAGGCGCTCGAGGAGCTGCAGCGGCTGAAGACGCGTACCGCCAACGGCGAGCAGAAGCTGGAAGTCGAGCTGACCAACAAGGCGCACGCGCAGCGTTCGCTGCAGGCGGTGATCCAGCGCCGCGAGCGGCTGCGCGACGAGACCTTCGGCGAAGCGCCGGACGAACTCGAGGTCGCCGAGAAGGAAGAGGAGCTCGAGCTGCTGCGCGAGGAGCTGGCCGGCGATCAGGAACACCTGCAACAGTTGCAGGAGGAAATTCCCCAGCTGGAAGCCAAACGCAAGGCCGTGCACGGCGAACTGCAAAGGCTGGAGCGCGAACTCGCCGCCGGCCAGGCCCGCCGCGCCGCGCTCGAGCAGATGCAGGCGAAGACCGCCGGCAGCGGCAAGCTGCCGGAATGGCTGGCCCGGCACGGCCTGACCGATGCGCCGGCGCTGTGGCAGCGGATCCATGTCGAGGCCGGCTGGGAAGAGGCGGTCGAAGCGGTGCTGCGCGAGCGCCTCTCGGCGATTCCCGGCGACGATCCGGCAAAGCTCGCCGAATGGCTGCACGACCGGCCGGACGCCCGCTTGTCGGTGATCCTCGGCGATGTCACGGTCGACCTGCCGAATCGGGCAAAAACGCTGCTCGAGCAAGTGCGCTGCGACGATCCGCGCATCGCCGCGGCCCTCGCCGACTGGCTCGGCAACGTCGCCACCGCCGCAACGCTGGCCGAGGCGCTGGCCCTGCGCGAGACGCTGGCGCCCGGCGCCGTCGTCGTCACCCGCGGCGGCGACCTGCTCACCCGCAGCAGCCTGACCTTCTTCGCGCCCGACCAGGGCGAGCACGGCCTGCTCGAACGCCAGCGCGAGATCGAGGCGCTCGCCGAGGGCATCGCGCTGGCCGAGGAAAAAAGCGAGAACCTGCGCGAACAGGCGGCGATGTTCGACGAGCAGTACGCCGACAAGCAGGAAGAAATCGACGAGACCCGCCAGTACGTCACCGACCGCCAGCAGCGCGTGCACCACGTCCAGCTCGAAGCGCTCAAGCTGAGCCAGGCGCTGGCCCGCTACAACGAGCAGAAGGAACGCATCGCCGAGCAACTCGCCGAACTGGCCGAGGAAGAAGAGGGCGAGCGCGAGCGCGAGATGGCCGCCGACGAGCGGATCGAGGAAATCCGCGACGGTCTCGGCCGCATCCGCGTGCTGGTCGCCGGCGCCCAGGCCCGGCTCGACGAGTGCGAACGCGCCGTGCGCGCCGAACGCGAGCGCAATGCCGATTTCGACCGGGCGCTGCGCGAGGCGCAATTCTCGGCCCGCGAGGCCGAGGGCAAGCTGCAGGACATCTTCGCCCAGCAGGCGATCGCCCAGCGCGAACTGGCCCGCATCGAGCGCGACCGCGCCGCCTGCGCCGAGCAGGTCGAGGCGGCACCGGCCGACGTCATGGAAGAACAGCTGCAGCAGGCGCTGGCCGCCCGCCAGCAGGCCGAACTGACGCTGGCGGCGAAGCGCGACGCGCTGGAAACGGCGACCAACGCGCTGCGCGCGCTGGAAGAGCAGCGGCTGAAGATCGAGCAGGGACTGGAGCCGCTGCGCACCCGGATCGGCGATCTCAAGCTCAAGGAACAGGCGGCGGCGCTCAACGCCGAGCAGTTCGCGCTGCAGCTGCTCGAAGCCGGCGCCGACGAGGCGGCGCTGCTGCCCTTGCTCGGCGAGGCGCGGCCGCCGTCGCTGCAGGGCGAGATCACCCGGCTGGGCAACGCCATCGCCGAACTCGGCGCGGTCAACCTGGCGGCGCTGCAGGAACTGGAGACGGCGAGCGAGCGCAAGGGCTACCTCGACATGCAGGCGGCCGACCTGACCGAGGCGATGGAAACCCTGGAAAACGCCATCCGCCGCATCGACCGTGAAACCCGCGACCTGCTGCAGAACACCTTCGACACGGTCAACGGCCATTTCGGCAAGCTTTTCCCCGAACTCTTCGGCGGCGGCCGCGCCGAGCTGGTGATGACCGGCGAAGAGATTCTCGATGCCGGCGTCCAGGTCATCGCGCAGCCGCCGGGCAAGAAGAACTCGACCATCCACCTGCTTTCCGGCGGCGAGAAGGCCTTGACCGCGATCGCGCTGGTCTTCTCGATGTTCCAGCTCAACCCGGCGCCGTTCTGCCTGCTCGACGAGGTCGATGCACCGCTCGACGACTCGAATACCGAGCGTTTCTGCAGCATGGTCAAGAAAATGTCAGGGGCAACGCAGTTCCTGTTCATTTCCCATAATAAAATCGCGATGGAAATGGCCGAACAGCTGGTCGGCGTCACCATGCAGGAAAGCGGCGTCTCGCGCGTGGTGGAAGTGGACATCGAGGAAGCCTTGAAGATGAGGGATGCGTGACTGAACTTCAAATCGGACTGATCGGCCTGAGCCTGACCGTGGTGGCCGGCGTATACGCCTACAACAAGTGGCAGGAATACCGGCACCGCAAGGTCGCCGAGTCGGTGCTGCGGCCGCATCCCGACGACGTCCTGCTCGACCCGGTGCGGCGCCCCCCGGCCGAGCCCGTGGCCGAGCCGGCGCGGCCGGCGGTCGAGCGGGTCGAACCGATGTTCGTCCGCGACGAGCCGGTCTTCGTCGAGCCGCCGGCAGTCGCCGAGCCGGTCTTCGTCAATCCGCCGGCGCAGCCCGACGACCTGCCGCCGCCCTGGGAGGCGCCGGTGGTGGTCGAGGAAATCACGCTGGCGCCGGTGGTCGATGCGCGCGAGCCGGACCTCGGCATCGCCGCCGCACCTGAACCCGAGCCCGAACCGGAGCCCGAGCCCGAGCCCGAGCCGGTCGTCGCCGTGCCGGCGCCCCCGGTCGCTGCCGTCGAAACCCCGCCGGAGCAGCCGGCCGGCCCGCTGCCCGAGGCGCTGCTCGATCCGCGCATCGAATTCATCGTCGCCATGGAACTGGTCGAGCCGGTTTCCTCGCACCAGATACTCAATTCGCAGCGCGACGTCCTCCAGCGCCTGGCCAAGCCGGTGCACTGGATCGGCTTCAACGAGCGCACCCGCGAGTGGGTCAGGTTGCGCGGCGACCACGACGTTGCCGTGCGCAGCCTGCGTGTCGGCCTGCAGCTGGTCAATCGCCTCGGACCGGTCGCCGACGGCGACCTGGCGCTGTTCACCGGCGCCATGCAGGCGCTCGCCGACGAACTGATGGCGGTCGCCGACATGCCGTCGACCCGCGTCCTCGACCAGGCCGCCGAAATCGACCGCTTCTGCGCCGCCGTCGACCTCGAGATCGGCCTCAACCTGGTCAGCCGCGGCAACGCCTTCCCCGGGACCAAGATCCGCGCGCTGGCCGAAGCCGCCGGCATGGTCCTCGGCCTCGACGGGATGTTCACCCGCTACGACGACGACGGCCGCCCGCAGTTCAGCCTGCAGAACTACGAAAGCACGCCGTTCACCGCCGAAGGCCTGCGCACGCTGACGACGCACGGGCTGACCTTCCTCCTCGACGTGCCGCGCGTCGATCACGGCGAGCGCGTCTTCATGCAGATGACCGAGCAGGCCCGGCGCTTCGCCGAAACCCTGCAGGGCGCGCTGGTCGATGACAACCGCCAGCCGCTCGGCGACAGCCAGCTCGAGCACATCCGCCGCGAGTTCATCGGCAAGCCGCAGGCGACCATGCTGTCGTTCGGCATGCCCGCCGGTTCGCCGCAGGCACTGCGCCTGTTCTCGTGATGGCGGCAGCGGAAATCGCCGCGCGCGCCGCCTGGCTGCGCGCCGAACTGGAACGTCACAACCACGCCTACTACGTCCTCGACGCACCGACCATTCCGGACGCCGATTACGACGCGCTGTTCCGCGAGTTGCAGGGGCTGGAAAATGCCCATCCCGAGCTGTCGACCGTGGACTCCCCGACACGACGCGTCGGCGGCAAGCCGCTGGCGCAGTTCGCACCGGTGGTGCATGACGTGCCGATGCTGTCGATCCAGACCGAGACCGACACCGAGTCGAGCGGCGCGCTCAACTTCGATGCCCGCGTCCGCCGTGAGCTCGAACTGCCGGCCGACGCCCCGGCCATCGCCTACGCTGCCGAGCTCAAGTTCGACGGCTTGGCCGTCAGCCTGCGCTATGAGAACGGCGTGCTGGTGCGCGGCGCGACGCGCGGCGACGGCGCCACCGGCGAGGATGTCACCCAGAACCTGCGCACCATCGGCCAGATACCGCTGCGCCTGCAAGGCGAAGCGCCGCCGCTGCTGGAAGTGCGCGGCGAGGTGTACATGCGCCGCGACGATCTCGAGCAATACAACGCGGCGGCCGCGGCGCGCGGCGAAAAGACCCTGGTCAATCCGCGCAACGCCGCCGCCGGCAGCGTTCGCCAGCTCGACCCGGCGATCGCCGCCAGCCGGCCGCTGAAATTCTTCGCCTACGGCATTGGCGCGGTCGCCGGCTGGGACGAGCCGAAGACGCACAGTGGTTTGCTCGACGCGCTCGCCGCCTTCGGCCTGCCGGTTTGCGAGCACCGCGCCGTGCTTGCCGGTGGCGAGGCGCTGGCCGGCTTCCACGCACGCATCGCCGAATTGCGCGAGCGCCTGCCTTTCGACATCGACGGCGTGGTGTACAAGGTCGACGACCGCGAACTGCAGCGCCGCCTCGGTTTCCGCTCGCGCGAGCCGCGCTGGGCGGTGGCGCACAAATATCCGCCGCAGGAGGCGTCGACCGTGGTCGAGGCAATCGACATCCAGGTCGGCCGCACCGGCGCGCTGACGCCGGTGGCGCGGTTGCGGCCGGTCTTCGTCGGCGGCGTCACGGTGACCAACGCGACGCTGCACAACGCCGACGAAGTCGAGCGCAAGGGCGGCATCTGCGTCGGCGACACGGTGGTCGTGCGCCGTGCCGGCGATGTCATCCCGGAAGTCGTCGGCGTCGTCGCCGAACGTCGGCCGGCCGACGCGCAGCCTTTCGCCATGCCCGACGCCTGCCCGGTGTGCGGCGCGCACACGCTGCGCGAGCCGGGCGAGGCGGTGACCCGCTGCTCCGGCGGCTTCTCGTGCAGCGCCCAGCGCACCCAGGCGATCCTGCATTTCGCCGGCCGCCGCATGATGGACATCGAAGGCCTCGGCGACCGCTACGTCGAGCGCCTGGTCGAATTCGGCTACGTGCATGGCGTTGCCGACCTGTACCGGCTGACGCTGGACGATTTGCTGGAAATGAAGCGGCGCGCCGACGAGCGCGATGGCACGGTGCCGGAAACGGTCAAGGCCGGCCAGACGCCGACGCGCTGGGCCGAGAACCTGCTCGCCGGGATCGCCGCGAGCAAGACGCCGAAACTGGCGCGACTGCTTTTCGCTCTGGGCATCCGCCACGTCGGCGAGACCACCGCCAAAACCCTGGCCGACTGGCTGGGCAGCCTCGAACGCGTGCGCCGCGCGCCGGCGCCGCTGCTCGCCGTGCTGCCCGACATCGGCGCGACGGTGGCGGCGGCGATTGCCGATTTCTTCGCCGAGCAGCGCAATCTCGACGCCGTCGATGCCTTGCTTGCCGCCGGCGTCACCCCGGCCGACGAACATCCGCCGCATCCCGGCCTGGCCGAACGCCTGGCCTGGGCCGACATCTACACGGCGCTGGTGGTGCCCAAGCTGACCGCCAAGCGCGCCGGCCAGCTGGCCGCCGTCGCCGACGGCGCAGCGCTGGCCGACGGCAGCGTCGACGCCGCCACGCTGTCGGTCGCCGGCCTGCCCGGCGAGGTGATCAGTGCCTTGTTCGCCTGGCTCAATGAGAGCGGCCGGCGCGGCCTGCTCGCCGCCGTCGCCCGTCGCCGCCAGGAACTGCTCGACGCCTTGCCGCAGGGCGTCACGGCCGCTGCACCGGCACCGCTGGCGGGTAAGACGCTGGTGCTGACTGGCACGCTGCCGACCTTGAAACGCGACGAAGCCCAAGCCATGATCGAGGCAGCAGGCGGCAAGGTTTCTGGCTCGGTGTCGAAGAAGACCGACTACGTGGTCGTCGGCGAGGAAGCCGGCAGCAAGCTCGACAAGGCGCGCGAACTGGGCGTCGCGGTGGTCGATGAGGCCGGCCTGCTGGCGCTGCTTGAAATGCGATGAACAGGGGTCTACCATGCCGGCCCCCGTCGGATTGACCGAACAACAGGGAGAGAGAGAATGAATACCCAACAAGCCCGGGCCATGCTGGCCGATGCCGAAGTGATCCACAGCGCCGAAGCGGTCAATGCCACGCTCGACCGGATGGCGGCCGAGATCCGCGACCGTCTGTCCGAGAGCTACCCGCTGGTGCTCTGCGTGATGACCGGCGGCGTCGTCTTTTGCGGTCAACTGCTGACCCGCCTCGATTTTCCGCTCGACTTCGACTATCTGCACGCCACCCGCTACGGTCCGGAAACCCAGGGCGGCAAGATTTCCTGGCGAACGGCGCCGTGGACCCCGGTCAAGGGGCGCAAGGTGCTGGTCGTCGACGACATCCTCGACGAGGGCGTGACTCTCGCCGCGGTCAAGGAAAGCCTGCTCCGCCTCGGTGCCGAGGAAGTGCTGACGGCGGTCTTCTCGGACAAGCTGAACGGCAAGAACAAGCCGCTGGCCGCCGATTTCGTCGGCCTCACCGTGCCCGACCGCTTCGTCTTCGGCTTCGGCATGGATGCCGGCGGCGCCTGGCGCAACCTGCCGGCGATCTACGCCAAGAAGGACGAGGCTTGAGCGCTGCCACGGTCGCCGGCTTCGTCGGCTACTGGCAGGCCGAGGGCGAAGCCTACGCGCGCGCCGGCGACTACGCCTGGATGGCGTCGCTGGTGCCCGGTCGGCGGGTTCTCGAGATCGGTTGCGGGCCCGGTTTTGGCACCCGCGCGCTGGTCGACCGTGGACTTTCCGTACTCGTCGTCGACAGCCTCGACGACTGCCTGCAGCTGGCCGCCGCCCAGGCGCCGGCGGCGGAATGCCTGGCCGCCGACGTCGCCGCACTGGCTGACGGTCAACGGCAGAAAATCGCCGATTTTGCCCCGGACAGCGTCGTCTGCTGGCTGATGGGCGCGCCCGCCGCGGTCACCGGCGCTGCCGACGGCGATGGCGGGCGGGCGGTGATCGCCTACCGCGAACGCATCCACCGCGCCGTGGCCGAACTCGCCGCCAGCCTCGCCGGCGTGCGTGCGCTGCACCTCGTCGATCGCACCGCGATCGCCTGGCAGGCCAAGGACATCGGCCGCGACACGCTGTGCCGCTACCATCTCGGCAAGACGCTGGCCGGCCTGCCGTTTGCCGCCACGCGCGCCGACGCGCTTTACCGCAAGCTGGCCTGGGCCGGCACCTCATCGTCCGGCGCGCTGCGCGGGGCGGTTCCCACGCTGGCCTCGCTGCTGGCACACCGGAGTCAATAACATGCTGGCAATCATCGGCGGCAGCGGTCTGACGACCCTGTCCAACCTCGACGTCTCGCACCGCGAGGTCGTTCGCACCCCCTTCGGCGAGCCGTCCGGCGCCCTCGTCTTCGGCCAGATCTGCGGCCGGCCGGCGGTCTTCCTGCCGCGCCACGGCTACGGCCACAGCATTCCGCCGCACATGGTCAATTACCGCGCCAACCTGTGGGCACTGCATCACCACGAAGTCACCGGCATCATCTCGGTGGCCTCGGTCGGCGGCATCCGCGATGACCTGCAGCCGGGCGACATCGTCCTCCCCGACCAGATCATCGACTACACCTGGGGACGCAAGTCCACCTTCTTCGACGGCGTCGGCTCGCCAGTCACCCACGTCGACTTCACCGAACCCTACGACGCCGCGCTCACCGACCGCATCGCCGACGCGGCGACGGCGCTGAGCATCCCGTTCAAGCGCGGCGCCGTCTACGCCGCGACGCAGGGGCCGCGCCTCGAGACCGCCGCCGAGATCAACCGCTTCGAGCGCGACGGCGCCGACATCGTCGGCATGACCGGAATGCCCGAAGCCGTGCTGGCGCGCGAACTGGGCGTGCCTTACGCGGCGATCAGCGTCATCGCCAACCACGCCGCCGGGCGCGGTAGCAGCGCCCACGGCATCCGCTTCGAGAGCCTCGACTACGTCCTCCAGGAAGCGATGGGACGCGTGCGCAGCATCATCGAGCGCGTCGTCGGTTGCCAGGACAACTGCCAGCCGATGGGCATCTCGGTATAAGCGGTAACATGACGCCTTCACGTAACTGAGGAGGCGTCACCCATGAGCAAGGCCCTGCGCTGGTCGGAACGCTGGTTCCGTTTCGGGTTGTGGATCGTCGCCCTGGTCTTTGCCAGCTTCCTGATCGGGCTGGGCGGCAACATCGTCGAGAACCTGCCGCGCGTCGAGCAGCAACTGACGCTCGAGGACTTCCTCGACCGCGATGCCGCCGCTGCCCTGCGCGCCGAGATCGAGGCGGCGCGCCTGGCGCGCCAGGCGGCCCAGGAAGCGCACGACCAGGCGCAGCTGAAACTGAATATCGCCCGTTCCGACGCGTCGACCGCCAGAGACACCTTCAACAACTGGCTGGCCACCCGGCGCGCCACCCAGCTGGCCGAGCAGGACCGCGAACTGGTCGCGCGCAGCGCCCAGCTCGACACGCTCAAGGCGGCCGAGCGCCAGGCGCTGGCGGCGGTGCAGGCGCAGCAGCAGGCGCTGCTCGACCAGCAGCAGGCGGAAAGCCGGGCCGAGACCCGGCTCAACGACATGCGCGCCGCCGCCGGCGGGCGCTACCGCGACGAACTGCGCAGCCAGGAACTGCGCGTCTTCGCCTATCGCCTGGCCCTGACCCTGCCGCTGCTCGGCGTCGCCGGCTGGCTCTTCGCCAGGCAGCGCAAGAGCACCTGGTGGCCGTTCGTCTGGGGCTTCATCTACTTCGCGCTGTTCGCCTTCTTCGTCGAGCTGGTGCCCTACATCCCGAGCTACGGCGGCTGGATCCGCTACAGCGTCGGCATCGTCCTCACCGTGCTCGTCGGCCGCTACGCGATCCTGGCGCTGAACCGCTACCTCGAGCGGCAGAAGCAGGCCGAGGCGCTGCCCGACGTCGAACGGCGCAAGGAACTGTCCTACGACGTCGCCCTGGCGCGCCTGGGCAAGAAGGTCTGCCCGGGCTGCGAACGCGGCGTCGACCTGGCCAACACGGCGATCGACTACTGTCCGCATTGCGGCATCTGCCTGTTCGACCACTGCACTGCCTGCAACGAACGCAAGAGCGCCTTCGCCCGCTTCTGCCACGCCTGCGGCGCGGCAGCGAAAAGCTAGAGCAGCAGCGCCCCGGCCAGCGCGCAGCCGGCGACGACGCGCCACGGCGGCTGTCTGCCCCAGGTCAGCGCGGCCAGCGCGACGGCGGCTAGCGCCAGTTCGCGCGGGCCGTGGATGGCGCCGGTCCAAACCGGGTCGTAAAGCGCGGCGAGCAGGATGCCGACCACCGCCGCGTTGATCCCGGCCAGCGCCGCCCGGGCGCGGGCGTTGGCGCGCAGCGCGTCCCAGAAGGGCAGAGCGCCGGCGACCAGCAGGAAGGCCGGGGCGAAGATCGCCAGCAGCGCCAGCAGGCCGCCGGCCCAGCCGTTCGGCGTGGTACCGCCGGCGGCGCCGAGGAAGGCGGCGAAGGTGAACAGCGGGCCGGGCACCGCCTGGGCGACGCCGTAGCCGGCCAGGAAGCTTGCACTGTCGCCCCGGCCAAGGTCGTTCATCGCCGTCTGCAGCAAGGGCAGGACGACGTGGCCACCGCCGAAGACCAGTGCGCCCGCGCGGTAGAAGGCATCGACCAGGGCCAGCGCCGGCGCGGCGAAGGTCGTGGCCAGCCAGGGCAGGCCGAACAGGCCGGCGACAAAGAGCGTCAGCCAGAGCAGCGCGCCGCGCCGGCTGATGCTGGCGGCGAGCCGTTCCGGGCCGGCGGCCGGGACTGCTGCACCGAGGGCCAGCCCGCCCAGCGCGCCGCCGGCGATCACCGTCAGTTGCCCGGCGACACCCGGCCAGGCCAGCAGCAGTGCGGCGCCGAGCAGGGCAAGCAGGCGCCGCGGCCAGTCCGGGCAGAGGCTGCGGCCCATGCCCCAGACGGCCTGGGCGACGACCGCCACGGCGACGCTCTTGAGGCCGGCGAGCAGTCCGTGGGGCAGGCTTTGGCCGAATTCGGCCAGGCCGAGTGCGAAAAGAATCAGCAGGATCGCCGACGGCAGCGTGAAACCGCACCAGGCGGCGAGCGCCCCGCGATAGCCGGCGCGCTGCAGGCCGAGCGCCAGCCCGACCTGGCTGCTTGCCGGACCGGGCAGGAACTGGCACAGGGCGACCAGGTCGGCGTAGGCGGCGTCGCTCAGCCAGCGGCGACGATGTACGAATTCCTCGCGGAAACAGGCGAGATGCGCGACCGGCCCGCCGAAGGCGGTCAGGCCAAGGCGCAGGAAGGCGACGAAGGTTTCACGGACGGCGGACATCGCGCCAGTCTAGCGCAGCGGTCTTCCGTTTACATTTCCGAACAGTTGCCGCCGCCGGCTTTTGCTAGGCTGCAGGCTGTTCGCCCACCCGGAGTCCCGCCCATGTCCATCCTGCGCAAACTCGCCGTCGCACTCGCCGTCCTCTCCGGCTTGCTGGTCGTTGCCGCCGGCATCGCCTACGCCATGTTCGACGCCGCCGCGATCAAGCGCCAGCTGATCGAGCAGGTGGCGGCGAAGACCGGACGCAGCTTGCGCATCGACGGCGAGGTCGGCTTGTCGCTGTGGCCCGAGGTCGCGGTCAGTGCCGGCCAGGTCGGGCTGTCGGAAGCCGACGGCAAGACCGCCTTCGCCTCGCTCGCGGCGCTGCGCGTCGCGGTGGCCGTGATGCCGTTGCTCGCCGGCCGGGTCGAGGCCCGCCAGATCGAGATCGACGGCCTGGCGCTGACGCTGGTCAAGCGCCGCGACGGCAGCCTCAACATCGACGACCTGCGCGGCGGCAGCGCCAAGCCCGCGTCGGCGGCCGCCGATTCCGCCGCCACCGGCGGCGGCAGTCAGCCGCTGCAGCTTGACATCGCCGGGCTGGCCCTGCGCGATGCCCGGATCACCTGGCGCGACGAAGCCGCCGGCAAGCTCAGCCAGTTGTCGGCCGTCGATTTCTCGACCGGCCGCATCCAGGCCGACGGTGCCGCCGGTCGGCTGAGCATCGCCGATGTCCGCCTGGCGCTGCGCGGCAGCAGCGGCGACGACCGCGTCGACGCCGGGATCGAACTGCCCAGCCTGCAGCTCGACGGCCAGCAACTGAGCACCGCCTTCGCCGGCACGCTGGCGCTGAGCAGTCCGGCGCTGCCGATGCGCAACATCAAGCTGCCGCTGGCCGGCAAGCTTGCTGCCGACCTCGGCAAATCGAGCGCCGCGCTGACGCTCCAGACCAGCCTCGATGCCTCGAAGATTGCGCTGAATGTCACGGTCGACCGCCTTTCGCCGCTGTTTTTCAATGCCGACCTGAAGATCGACCAGCTCAACGTCGATCATTACCTGCCGCCGGCCAGGTCCGGCGCGGCCCCGACGCCAGCCGGCCAGGGCAGCGCCGGTGCCGGCGGGGCCAAGCCGGCCGGCCGGATCGACCTGACGCCGCTCGAGGGGCTGAACTTCCGCGGCCAGGTCGCGGTCGGCCAGTTGCAGGTGCGCGGCCTGAAGCTGTCGGCGCTGGACATGAAGCTCGCCGCCGGCGCCGGTCGCCTCGACATCGTGCCGCTGCGCGCCAGGCTTTACGGCGGCAGCCTCGACGGCGCGCTCGGCGTCAGCGCCCGCGGCAACGTGTTCACGGTGCGCCAGAACCTGAACGGCATCGACATCCGGCCGCTGCTCGCCGACGTCCTCGGCAAGGAGCCGCTGGAAGGTCGCGGCAGCGTCGCCATCGACGTCAATACGCGCGGCCAGACGGTCGACGCGCTCAAGCGCGGGCTGGCCGGGCAGGCCTCGCTGGCCTTGCGCGACGGCGCCATCCGCGGCGTCAACCTGGCCAAGCAGCTGCGCGACGCGAAGGCCGTGCTGCGCGGCGGCAAGAGTGCGGCGAGCGCGGCCGAGGCGGCGGAAAAGACCGATTTTTCCGAGTTGACCGCCAGCTTCCGGATCGCCGGCGGCGTCGCCCACAACGACGACCTGGCGATGAAGTCGCCTTTCCTGCGCCTGGGCGGCGCCGGCGACATCGACATCGGCAACGGCCGCATCGACTACCTGGCCAGGGTCAGCGTCGTCGAAACCTCGAAGGGGCAGGCCGGCAAGGAGCGCGACGAGCTGCGCGGAATCACCGTGCCGGTGCGCCTGCGCGGGCCCTTCGACGATCTTTCCTATACGCTAGAGGTCGACGCACTGCTCAAGGACGCGGCGCAAGCCAAACTCGACGAGAAGAAGGCCGAGCTCAAGGAAAAGGCCGGCAGGAAGCTCGAGGAAAAACTCGGCGACAAGCTCAAGGGCCTGTTCGGCAAATGAGCCGCCGGCCTAGAATGCGACCTTTATCCGCCGGACCGACGCCATGCCCCGCATCAAGATCGCCTTGCCCGAGAAGTTCGTCTTCAGCACCGAAATCCCGATCTACATCCAGCACATCAACTACGGCCACCACCTCGACAACGCCGCGCTGCTGATGCTGGTCGCCGAGGCGCGGGTGCGCTTCTTCAAGCATTTCGGCTGGAGCGAGCTCGATGTCGGCGGGCCCGGCATCGTCGTCGCCGACGTCGCCGCCCAGTACCGTTCCGAAGCCTTCCACGGCGAGACGCTGGTGATCGCCTTCGCCGCCGCCGATTTCCACGATTACGGCTGCGACCTGGTCTGGCAACTGAACGACCAGGCGAGCGGCCGCGAGGTGGCGCGCGGCAAGCACGGCATCGTCTTCTTCGACTACGCGACGCGCAGCAAGGTCAAGGTGCCGGCGGTATTCGCCGAAAGGATGGCCGGCGCATGATCCCGATCCGCTACGTCGAGCCGGTGTTCCGGCCGCCGTCGGAAGCCGAATCGCTGATCCTGCCGGTGACCGACGGCTGTTCGTGGAACCAGTGCACCTTCTGCGAGATGTACACCGCGCCGCAGAAGAAATTCCGCGCCCGCGACGAGGCCGAGGTGCTGGACAGCATCCGCGCCACCGGCGAACGTTACGGCAGCGACATCCGCCGCGTCTTCCTGGCCGACGGCGACGCGCTGGTTTTGCCGACGAAACGGCTGTTGACCGTGATCGAGGCGATTCGCAGCCACCTGCCGGCGGTGCGGCGGATTTCCAGCTACTGCCTGCCGCGCAACCTGAAGAAGAAAAGCCAGTCGGAGATCGACGAACTCGCCGCCGCCGGGCTTTCCATGGTCTATGTCGGCGCCGAATCGGGCGACGACGCGGTGCTCGCCGCCGTCAGCAAGGGCGAAACCTTCGACTCCACCGTCGATGCGCTGAACAAGCTCGGCGCCGCCGGCATCAGCCGTTCGGTGATGATCCTCAACGGCCTCGGCGGGCGCGAACTGTCGCGCCAGCATGCGGAAAACTCGGCGCGCCTGGCCAACGCCACCCAGCCGGAATACCTGGCGACGCTGGTGGTCAGCTTTCCCAAGGGCGAACAGCGGCTGCGCGCCGGTTTTCCCGGCTGGGAGCCGTTGACCCAGCCTGAACTGTTCGCCGAGATGGAGACTTTCCTCAGCGGCCTGGAACTCAAGCGCACCGTCTTTCGTTCCGACCACGCGTCGAACTGGCTGATCCTCAAGGGCACGCTCGGCGCCGACAAGGATCGCCTGCTCGCCCAGGTGCGCCAGGCCATCGCCGGCGAGGCGAAGCTGCGCCCGGCCTGGGCGCGCGGGCTGTAATCTGACGGTCGACGCGGTTTTTGCCGGTTTTTTGCCGTCGACCGTGAACCTCAGACCTTGCCGACGCGCAGCGCGGTGAAGATGGCCAGCGCCTGGAAGATGGCGATGCCGAGCAGCACGCCGCTGAAATTGCCGCTGTCCATCAGCCGCCCGAAAATCAGCGGCGCCGTCGCCAGACCGAGGTCGAGCCCGGAATAGACGAAGCCGTAGATGCGCCCGAACGCCGCCTGGCCGAAGCGCGCCGTCGCCGCGCGGCGCACCAGCAGGTCGCGCGAGGGACCGGCGACGCCGGTGCAGAAACCGATCAGGCCCATCAGCGGCAGGATGCTCCAGGCCGGCGGCAGGCCGCTGGCGAGCAGCAGCGCGAACAGCGCGGCAAGGCCGAGAGCACCGGCGATCAGCCCGTCGTGCGCGTTCTTCTGCGCCAGGAAGCCGCCGAGGACGATGCCGGCGGCGCCACCGAGCAGGTAGGTGGACAGCGCCGTCGCCGCGCTGGCCAGGCTGAAGGCGTAGAGCGCCTGCAGGATCGGCGTGGCGAAGTTCTGGATGGCGCCGAAGGCGGCGGTGATCAGGAAGAAGAACAGGAAGCACAGCCAGACCGCCGGCACGCGCAGGAAGGCGAGCGGCGGCACGGCCTCGCCGCCGGGCTTGGCGGCGTGTTCGGCGAGCGGGTCGGCGATCGCCTGGCGGCGCCAGGTCAACACGCCGAGGGCGACGACGGCGACGACGCTGGCGCCGAGCGCCGCCTCGCGCCAGCCGGCAACGGCGGCGATGCCGGTCATGAACACCGGCGCCGCTGCCCAGCCGAGGTTGCCTGACAGCCCATGCACCGAGAAGGCGTGGCCGAGGCGCGGCTGCGAGACGCGCCGGTTGAGCACCGTGAAATCGGCCGGATGGAAGACGCTGTTGCCCAGCCCGGCGAGCGCCGCGGCGGCAATCAGCCAGGCCAGGCCGCTGGCGAAATGCAGCGTGATGCCGGCGAGCACGAAGCAGCAGATGCCGGCAAACAGCACGCGGAAGGCGCCGAAGCGGTCGACGAAGAAACCGGCGGCGGCCTGGCCGATCCCGGAAATCACGAAGAAGACCGTCATCGTCACGCCGACGGCGGTGAAGCTGAGGCCGAACTCGGCCATCAGCCACGGGAACAGCGGCGGCAGCAGGAGGTGGACGAAATGCGAAACGCCGTGTACGAAACCGATCAGCGCGATCGTCTCGAGGTCGCCGGCGGCGGGGCGGGGCAGGGTGTCGGTAGTCATCTCGGGGTCGGGGTGGATTTTGTTATGGCGACCAGTTTAAACAGCCGGCGCATTGACGCAAACGCGATATTCCGACAAAAATTATCGCAATGCTGACAACCCTGCCTTTCGACCCCCTGCCGCGGCGCGCCCCGACCGCCACCGAACCGCTCACCGTCAACCTGCGTCGCCTGCCGGCCGACGTCCACGTGCCGGCGCACAGCCACGACTGGGCGCAGCTCGCCTTTCCGCTGCGCGGCGCCCTGCGCATCGCTGCCGCCGGCATGGCCTGGCTGGTGCCGGCCTTCCGCGCGGTGTGGATTCCGCCGCACATTGAGCACGAGGTGGTGATGCTCGGCCAGGTCGAGACGCGCACCGTGAACATTACCGTCGACGCCGCGCCGCTACCGCTTGACGCCTGTTCGGTGGTCGAAGTCTCCGATCTGATGCGGGCGCTGATCGAGGCCCTGAGCGGGCTCGGCGAAGGCGAAAGCCTGCGCCGCCAGCAGATGATCGCGTTGCTGCTCAGCGAAATCGGCCGCGCGCCGCCACTCTCGCTCGGCCTGCCGCTGCCCCGCGACCGCCGCCTGCAGGCATTGTGCGGCGCGCTTTTCGACGATCCCGCCGACAACCGCCCGCTGGCCGACTGGGCGGCCCGCGTCGGCGCCAGCGAACGAACGCTGGCGCGCCTTTTCGCCGACGAACTGAAGATGAGCTTCGGTGCCTGGCGCCAGCAACTGCGCCTGGCCCGCGCCCTCGACCTGATCGGCCGCGGCCGCCCCAGTGGCGAAGTCGCCGCCGAACTCGGCTACGCCAGCCCGGCCGCCTTCTCGGCGATGTTCAAACGCGCCTTCGGCGTGCCGCCGGGGCAATTCATGCGGAGTCGGGAAAGGGCTGGGTAGGAGGTTGGGGCTGATTGACTGTTGTCGGCCAATACCTGTCATTGGAAATTCATGCTCAACAGCGGAAGTCGATTTGAATGGCATAATGGCATATAAATGGGACCCGGGAGACATTCTTCCGCACGGTGAAGCTGCAACGAAATCTTTACCTTTCCAAAATGACCATAGAAATGTTTTCGAGGGACTGGTTTTGTGTGGAAACCTAGTCATGGCAGCTCACGCTGCCTGCGGCTTTCGCCGCACTCTCGGGAAGGGGAAATCTCTTTTGTTCATTACCTTTTGGACAGCGACTTGACTTGTATGAAGCTCAATCCCATCGCACTACTTTTTTTCCTTGTTCTTCTATCTGGCTGTGTGACCACGTCAAATTTGCCAAAGAACGAACCAGCAATGGTTTCGCCCCAAGAAACTGTGTTCGTGATCGGTGTGCAGCCACGCTATCGTGTCGCGTTGGCTAAGGGCAGGGTAGACGGAACAAAGTGGAGCCGAGATTCTTTTTCGGTTGCCACCACAAACTCATTTCCAGACGATGGATACATAGTTGTGAAGGTTCCTTCTCTGTCTCCGCCGGAATGGTATGGAATTGCTCAGATACTTCCAGAAGGGATTGGCGTGTTGGCTCCCCGGTACATGCCTTGCATTGGACAAGGCGTTGTGGCATTCCAGGCGCCTTCGGGAAAAATTGTCTATGTCGGCGACATTGAATACAAGCGAGAGGGCGACAAGCTGAAGTTCAACTATGCCTGGAGACCTGAGGCGGCGAAGAAATTCGTTTCGTCTAGCTACAGTGCACTTTCTGATCGCCTGGAACTGTCGGAAGGAAGCATTTTCACCGAAAGTAGCACGACGTGTGATCCGACAACGATCTACGTACAAATCACTAGAACCTCGCGATAACCGGTCTATCCCGATTGAACGTCCACTTCACCAAGGCGGGAACTTCCGCTTTGGGTCGATAACTGCCCGTATCCTCCTTCGTCAGATGCAACGCCCCGCTCACTCATCCCGCGCCAGCGTCAGCGCTGCCGAGTTGATGCAGTAGCGCAGGCCGGTCGGGGCGGGGCCGTCGTCGAAGACGTGGCCGAGGTGGGCGCCGCAGCGGTGGCAGGTGACTTCGGTGCGGAGCATGCCGAAGCTGCGGTCGACGTGCTCGTCGATCAGGTTTTCGTCGTTCGGGCTGTGGAAGCTCGGCCAGCCGCAGCCCGAGTCGAACTTGGCTTCGGAGCGGAAGAGCGGCGCGTCGCAGCAGACGCAGCGGTAGGTGCCGGCCTCGTGGCAGTCCCAGTAAATGCCGGTGAAGGCGCGTTCGGTGCCCTTGCGGCGGGTTATCTGGTACTGGAGTTCGTCCAGTTGCTCGCGCCATTCGGCGTCAGTCTTGTCGATTCTGGTCATGGTTTTTCCTCGATTTTCCGGGTGGACCGTGAAACTGGGCTATGATTCAACCATTCCCGAGGAAGTGCAAATGAACCCGAATCCATTGACCGAGGCCGATCTCGACCGGCTTGAAGAATTGCTCGAGGCAGAAGTTTTCGGCGAGGAGGCGATGCGCCTCGACGAAGCGCAGGCGCTGATCTGCGCCGTGGTCAGCAGTCCCGAGCCGATCCAGCCGGCGCTGTGGCTGCCGGAAGTGCTCGGCCCCGGCGCCGAGAAGAGCAACGATCCGGTGGTCGGCGAGACGGTCGAACTGCTGATGCGCCTGAACAACGACATCGCCAAGTCGCTGTTCGACGACGAGACGGTGTCGCCGATGCTCTATCCGCTCGAGGAAGACTCCGAAGACTACGATTTCGCGGCCTGGGCCGATGCCTATGTCTATGGTGCCGGGCTCGGTGGCGACTGGTACGACCTCGCCGGCAAGCATGCCGACGACCTGTCCGAGCTGCTCGAGCCGATGTTCATGCTCAACGGCATGCTCAAGGAAGATGCCGAGAAGAACGGCGAGCGCTGGTTCAACCCGGCCGAGGAAGAGCGTCTGCTGGCCGACATCCAGGACAACCTGCCGGTGATCGTGCAGACGCTGTACAACTTCTGGCGCGCCAAGCGCGGCGGCGCCACGGTGCAGCGCGACGAGCCCAAGACCGGGCGCAACGATCCCTGTCCCTGCGGCAGCGGCAAGAAATTCAAGCAATGTTGCGGTCGACCGGACAAATTGAACTAAAACCGCCGACCGGCAACGAAACAAGGGCCAGCTTGCTGCTGGCCCTTGGCTTTTCTGGTGCCCGCGTCAGCGGCCGTAGCGCTGCTTCTGCTCGAAGGCGACGGCGCGCTTGAGGTAGCGGGTGAAGGCCTTCATCCCGTCGGGATTGTTGCTGTAGCCCTGTTCCTGGACTTCGGCGTCGAGGATGGCGTCGAGTTCGGGCGGGAAGGAGATGGCCGGGTAGCGGGTTCTGCGCTTGGCTGCTTTCATGGCTGCTATAACGAAAAGGGGAAAAGTTGCGGACTCTACCCCTTGCCGCCGGATTTTCCAATTCGTCCGATAGGCAGGCTTGATGATCATCATTGGATTAACCAAATGGAGATCGCGGTTTGATTTGCATAAGCTATCTTCACCGTAACAGCCCGTTAATCACGAAGAGAGAGGAAGAGCGTCATGAGCAACGAACAAAAGTGCCCGTTCCACACCATGCACGGTGCCCGCAGCACCGTCGGCACCCAGTCGAACCGCGACTGGTGGCCGAACCAGCTGAATCTCGGCATCCTGCACCAGCATGCTCCGGCGTCCAACCCGATGGACCCGGATTTCGACTACGCCAGCGAATTCAGGAAACTCGACCTGGCTGCGGTCAAGCACGACCTCTACGCGCTGATGACCACCTCGCAGGACTGGTGGCCGGCCGACTGGGGCCACTACGGCGGCCTCTTCATCCGCATGGCCTGGCATAGCGCCGGCACCTACCGCACTGCCGACGGTCGCGGCGGCGGCGGTACCGGCAACCAGCGCTTTGCCCCGGTCAACAGCTGGCCCGACAACGCCAACCTCGACAAGGCTCGCCGCCTGCTCTGGCCGATCAAGCAGAAATACGGCAACAAGCTCTCCTGGGCCGACCTGTTCATCCTCGCCGGCAACTGCGCACTCGAGTCGATGGGCTTCAAGACCTTCGGCTTCGGTGGCGGTCGCGTCGACATCTGGCAACCGGAAGAAGACATCTACTGGGGCGCCGAGAAGGAATGGCTGGCTACCAGCGACAAGCCGAACAGCCGCTACACCGGCGAACGCAACCTGGAAAATCCGCTGGCGGCGGTGCAGATGGGGCTGATCTACGTCAATCCCGAAGGCCCGGACGGCAATCCCGATCCGGTCGCTTCCGGTCGCGACGTGCGCGAAACCTTCGCCCGGATGGCGATGAACGACGAGGAAACCGTCGCCCTGGTCGCCGGCGGCCATACCTTCGGCAAGGCGCACGGCGCCGGCGATCCCAAGCTGATCGGGCCGGAACCGGAAGCCGCGGCGCTCGAGGAGCAGGGGCTCGGCTGGATCAACCGTTTTGCCAGCGGCAAGGGCGTGCACACCACGACCAGCGGCATCGAAGGCGCCTGGAAACCGAATCCGACGCAGTGGGACAACGGCTATTTCGACATGCTCTTCGGCTACGAGTGGGAACTGGTCAAGAGCCCGTCCGGCGCACACCAGTGGGTGGCCAAGGATTGCCAGCCGGAACACCTGATCCCGGACGCCCACGACCCGGCCCGGAAGCATCCGCCGATGATGACCACGGCCGACCTCAGCCTGCGCTTCGATCCGATCTACGAGCCGATTGCGCGCCGCTTCCACGACGATCCGGAAGCCTTTGCCGACGCCTTCGCCCGCGCCTGGTTCAAGCTGACGCACCGTGACATGGGCCCGAAGGCGCTCTATCTCGGCCCGGAAGTGCCGGCCGAAGACCTGATCTGGCAGGATCCGGTGCCGGCGGTCGATCACCCGCTGGTCGATGCTGCCGACATTGCTGCGCTGAAGGCGAAAATCCTCGCCGCCGGCCTGTCGACCGCGGAACTGGTGTCCACCGCCTGGGCCTCGGCCTCGACCTTCCGCGGCTCCGACAAGCGCGGCGGTGCCAACGGCGCGCGCATCCGCCTGGCACCGCAGAAGGACTGGGAAGTCAATCAGCCGGCGCAGCTGGCCCGCGTCCTCGGCGTGCTCGAAGGCATCCAGCGTCAATTCAACGCCGCTGCGGCCGGCGGCAAGAAGGTCTCGCTCGCCGACCTGATCGTCCTCGGCGGTTGCGCTGCTGTCGAAGTCGCCGCCAAGGCCGCCGGTGTCGCCGTCAGCGTGCCGTTCGCGCCGGGGCGTACCGATGCGACGCAGGCGCAGACCGACGTCGAGTCCTTCGCCGTGCTCGAACCGCAGGCCGATGGCTTCCGCAACTACCAGAAGGCACGCTACAGCGTGTCGGCCGAGCAGCTGCTGATCGACAAGGCACAGTTGCTGACGCTGTCGGCGCCGGAAATGACCGTGCTGGTAGGCGGCCTGCGCGTCCTCGGCGGCAACGCCGGCGCTTCACCGCAGGGCGTGTTCACCCGCCGGCCGCAGGTGCTGAGCAACGACTTCTTCGTCAATCTGCTCGACATGGGAACGGTGTGGAAGCCGGTGTCCGAGGCTGCCGACAGCTTCGAAGGCCGCGACCGCAAGACCGGTGCCGTCAAATGGACCGCCTCGCGCGTCGATCTGGTGTTCGGTTCGAACTCGCAGTTGCGCGCACTGGCCGAGGTCTATGCCCAGGACGACGGTCTGCCCAAGTTCATCCGCGACTTCGTCGCCGCCTGGAACAAGGTGATGACCCTCGACCGCTTCGACCTGAAGTGAGCGACGCCTGAACCGGCTGGGGCCTGCGCGATGCAGGCCCTTTTTTCTGGAGACGCCGCTTCAGAACTCGCGGACGATGCCGAGGCTGGCAACGCGTTCGCCGTCGCAGCGGCCGAGTGCAGCGGAGAGCTTGAGGCCGTCGGCAAGGCGGTAGCGCATCCCGGCCTGCCGTCCCGGGCGCTGGTGTTCGGCGCCGTAGGTTTCCAGCGTCAGGGTCAGCGTTTCCGCCAGCGGCAGCTCGCTGCCGAGGCCCCAGGTGTTGCGGCGCAGGTTCGGCCCGGCCTGGTGCACGTGGCTGCGGCCGAGATTGGCGTGTATCAGCGCGCCGCCGTCGAGCTGCCAGCTGAGCAGCAGGCCGAGCGTCTCGCCGCGGTTGCCGGGGGCATGCGCGGCATGTTCGCGCTGCCGGCTGTAAGCGAGGCCGGCCGAAACGCCGCTGGCGAGGACCAGCGGTACCCATTTCAGGGCCAGGCTGGTGCTGCGCAGGCTCTCGTCGGGCGAGGCCGCGTGGTCGCGGGTCCGCGCCAGACCGAGGGAAATCTCGACGTCGTCGACCGGCACGTAGCCCGCTGCCAGATCGAAACCGCGCGTGCGGCCGGCCCGGCTCCAGCCGAATTCGACCTTGCCGTCGCCGCGCGTCAGCGCGCCGGCGTCGTCCACCACCATCGGCCGCTCGGCCGCCGCCTCGCCCCCGAACAGCAGCGCCGGCAGCAGCAGGGCGAGCGCCGGCAGGCGCGGGCGCCGTTGTCCAGGATTCATGGTCACCCCCGTTGTTTTTTTGTTCGGGCGACATGCTAACACCGCACAATCCATTAAATGTGAAAAAAGCGTCAAAACGCCAGGTGGAATTTGCCCGGATTTTGCGGTCGACCGTCAAAAGCTTGGGATAATCGCGCTTTCCCGTTTTTTCGACGCCACCGATGACTTCCATTGCCACCCAGCTTGTCGACGCCGCGCGCACGCTTTCCGCGCAGGTCGATGCGATGCGCTTCGCCGCCCCGGCCAGCCATGTTTACAACCCGCTCGACTACGCCTGGCCGGTGCATCGGGCCTACCTGGAACGCTATGGCGACGGCAGGAAGAAGGTCGTTTTCCTGGGCATGAATCCGGGGCCCTTCGGCATGGCGCAGACCGGTGTGCCCTTTGGCGAGATCGCCGCGGTGCGCGACTGGCTGGGCTTGTCGGGGGCGGTCGGCAAGCCGGCCCGGGAGAATCCGCGCAAGCCGGTGGACGGCTTCGCCTGCAAGCGCGGCGAGGTCAGCGGCCAGCGCCTGTGGGGCCTGTTCCGCGAACGTTTCGGCACACCCGAGGCCTTCTTCGCCGAGCATTTCGTGGCCAACTACTGTCCGCTGGTGTTCTTCGACGACGGCCGCAACCTGACTCCGGACAAGCTGCCGGCGGCCGAGGCCGGTCCCTTGCAGGCGGCGTGCGATGCGCACCTGCGGCGGATGGTCGAGGCGCTGCAGGCGGAATGGGTGATCGGGGTCGGTGCCTGGGCCGAGAAGCGGGCGATGCTGGCGCTGGCCGGTCTGCCGGTGCGCTTCGGCCGCATCCTGCATCCGAGTCCGGCCAGCCCGGCGGCGAACCGCGGTTGGGCGCCGGCGGCGAGCCGGCAGCTGGCCGAACTGGGAATCTGGCCGGCGGCCTGACGGCCGCCGGTAGTTGCCGGTCAGCCGAGGTCGACCGGCACGAACAGGCGGGCGTTGTCGCGTTCGACGAGCAGCGCCGCCTTCTTGCCCGACTTGCCGATGGCGGCGCGCAGCTTGTCGATGTCGCCGACCGCTTCGCCATTGACCGAGAGGATCAGGTCGCCGGGACGGATGCCGGCGCGGGCGGCGGCACCGCCGACCTGCTCGACGACGAGGCCGCCGGCAATGCCGCGGCGACGGCTTTCCTCCGGCGTCAGCGGGCGTACGGCGACACCCAGGCGGCCCTTGTCGGCGCTCGGCGTTTCGGCGGCGGCACTGCGGGCTTCCTGGAAGGCGCCGACCTTGACCACGATGTCGCGCATCGCCTTGTTGCGCCAGACCTGCAGGCGCACCGTCTCGCCCGGCCGCTTGGCGGCGACGACGGCGGGCAGCTCGCCGGAGGCGTTGACCGGCTGGCCGTCGATGCCGAGGATGACGTCGCCGGCTTCGAGGCCGGCGCGGGCGGCCGGGCCGTCCTTGTCCACCGACGAGACCAGCGCGCCGGCCGGCCGCGGCAGGCCGAAGCTGTCGGCCAGCGACTGGTTGACCTCCTGGATGGCGACGCCGAGGCGGCCGCGCTCGACCTTGCCGTGAGCGACGATCTGCCGTTCGACGTTCATCGCGACCTCGATCGGGATGGCGAACGACAGCCCCTGGTAGCCGCCGCTGCGCGAGTAGATCTGCGAGTTGATGCCGATCACCTCGCCCTGCAGGTTGAACAGCGGACCGCCGGAGTTGCCCGGGTTGACCGCGACGTCGGTCTGCAGGAAGGGCACGTAGCTGCCGTCCGGCAGGCTGCGCGACTTGGCCGAGATGATGCCGGCGCTGGCGCTCGATTCGAAACCGTAGGGCGAGCCGATCGCCAGCACCCATTCGCCGACCTGGGCCGACTTGCTGTTGCCGATGCGCACCGTCGGCAGGTTGCGGGCTTCGATCTTGAGCACGGCGACGTCGCTGGCCTGGTCGAGGCCGAGGATCTTGGCGGTGTATTCGCGCTTGTCGTTGAGCTTGACGATGACTTCGTCGGCGTCGGCGACGACGTGGGCGTTGGTCAGGATGGTGCCGTCGGCGCTGACGATGAAGCCGGAGCCGACGCCGCGGCTCGGTTCGGCGTCTTCCGGAATCAACCCGCGGAACTGGCGGAAGAACTTGAAGAAAGGATCGCTCGGGTCGATCTGCGGGCCGCCGTAGGTCGCCTTGCGGTTGGCGGTGACGGCAATGTTGACGACCGCCGGCGCATTCGCGGCGACGATGCTGCGCAGGTCGGGAAAGCCGGCCGGGGCGGGCGCGGCGACCGGCGTGGCAACAGCCACCGGTGCGGCGGCCGGGGCCGGGGCGTTGCCGGACGGATGCTGACCGAGGGCATAGGCACCGCCGACGGCGGCGGAGACGGCGAGGGCGGCGACGGTGAGCTTCAGTCGGTTGAGAGGCATGCGGATCTCCTGCGGGAAATGAGGTGATCCGTATATTTGTTCACCCCCGCGATTTTTCCATCAGCGGTTGTGCGACGATTTGTTACGAAGTTTTGCGGTCGACCGTCAGATCCATGAAAAAAGCCGCCCGTGGGCGGCTTTGCCGGGTTGCTACGGGGCTCAGGCCTTGACCGGAATCTTGCCGATCTTGACCTGCCATTCCTTCGGACCGGTTTCATGGACGCTGGTGCCGGCCGAGTCGACGGCGACGGTGACCGGCATGTCCTGGACGTCGAACTCGTAGATCGCTTCCATGCCGAGGTCGGCGAAACCGACGACCTTGGCCGTCTTGATCGCCTTGGCCACGAGGTAGGCGGCGCCGCCGACGGCCATCAGGTAGGCCGACTTGTTGTCCTTGATCGCCTCGATGGCGACCGGGCCGCGCTCGGACTTGCCGACCATCGAGATCAGGCCGGTCTTCTCCAGCATCATCCGGGTGAACTTGTCCATGCGCGTGGCGGTGGTCGGGCCGGCCGGGCCGACGACTTCGTCGCGCACCGGATCGACCGGGCCGACGTAGTAGATGACGCGGTTGGTGAAGTCCACCGGCAGTTGCTCGCCCTTGGCCAGCATGTCGGCGATGCGCTTGTGCGCGGCGTCGCGGCCGGTCAGCATCTTGCCGTTGAGGAGCAGCTTCTGGCCCGGCTTCCAGGAGGCGACTTCTTCCTTGGTCAGGGTGTCGAGATTGACGCGGGTCGCCGACTTGAGGTCCGGCGTCCAGGTCACGGCCGGCCAGTCTTCCAGCTTCGGCGGCTCGATCCTGGCCGGCCCGGAACCGTCGAGGTGGAAGTGGGTGTGACGGGTGGCAGCGCAGTTCGGCACCAGCGCCACCGGCAGGTTCGCGGCGTGGCAGGGGTAGTCGAGCACCTTGACGTCGAGCACGGTGGTCAGGCCGCCGAGGCCCTGGGCGCCGACGCCGAGGGCGTTGATCTTCTCCATCAGCTCGAGGCGCAGCTCTTCCGGACGGGTCAGCTTGGCACCGCTGGCGGCCTTGGCCTTCAGCTCGTGGATGTCGACCGGCGCCATGATCGATTCCTTGGCCAGCAGCATGGCCTTTTCCGGCGTGCCGCCGATGCCGATGCCGATGATGCCGGGCGGACACCAGCCGGCGCCCATTTCCGGGATCTTCTTGAGGACCCAGTCGACCAGGTCGTCGGACGGGTTGAGCATGGCGAACTTGGACTTGGCTTCCGAGCCGCCGCCCTTGGCCGCGCAGATGACCTCGACGTGATGGCCTTCGACGATCTCGAAATGCACCACGGCCGGGGTGTTGTCCTTGGTGTTCTTGCGGGCGCCGGCCGGATCGGCGAGCACCGAAGCGCGCAGCGGGTTGTCCGGGTTGGCGTAGGCGCGACGCACGCCTTCATTGATCATTTCCTGGATGCTCATCGTCGCATCCGGCCAGGTGACCTGCATGCCGACCTTGATGAAGACCATGCCGATGCCGGTGTCCTGGCAGATTGGGCGATGGCCTTCGGCGGCCATGCGCGAGTTGGTCAGGATCTGGGCGATGGCGTCCTTGGCGGCGGGGTTTTCCTCGCGCTCGTAGGCTTCACCCAGCGCCTTGATGTAATCGAGCGGGTGGTAGTAGCTGATGTACTGGAAGGCATCGGCGATCGACTGGATCAGGTCTTCCTGCTTGATGGCGGTCATGCGCAACTCCGGGTCAGTGGTTGTTATGTTGAAGAATCAGGGTCTGGGTCATCAGCTTGTCGACCATCGCCATGGCCAGCGCCGAGACGATGAAGACGACATGGATCACGACCTGCCAGAGCAGCGTGTGCTCGGCCAGGTTGCCGGCATTGATGAAGCTTTTCAGCAGGTGAATCGACGAAATGCCGATGATCGCCGTCGATAACTTGATCTTGAGGACGCCGGCATTGACGTGGTTGAGCCACTCCGGCTGGTCCGGGTGCTCGTCGAGGTGGAGGCGCGAGACGAAGGTTTCGTAGCCGCCGACGATGACCATGATCAGCAGGTTGGCGATCATGACGACGTCGATCAGGCCAAGCACGATCAGCATGATGTCGGCTTCGGTCATCTTCTGTTCGCCGAAGATGCCATGCACCAGGTGGCCGAGTTCGATCATGAACAGCCAGACATAGACGGCCTGGGCGATGATCAGTCCGATGTAGAGCGGCGCCTGGATCCAGCGGCTGGCGAAGATGAAGGAGGGCAGCAGTTTGGTCGGGTTCATGCGTGTTTTCGGATCAAATCGGGGCCCGCAGTTTAGCACGCTGTCCCGGGCCTGCCCGAGATCGCCGTATGTTGCGCCGCAGCGTGATTTCGTAAGGCCTTTGTAAGAATATCGTCGTGTAATGAGTGCTTGCCGCCGGCCTGGGGAGTGAGACGGTTTCGGCGCGTACGGCTTGGTTACATCCCGGGGTTCGACCCCGCGGCCCGATCGGTTGTTTCAACATAAATGCGAAGTACCGCAGAGGAGAAAAATATGTCGAATGAGTCCGTGCAGTTCTACTATCCGTCTGACGAAATCGTCAAGAATGCGGCGGTTTCCGGGATGGACGCCTACAAGGCGCTGTGCGCGGAAGCAGAAGCCGACTACGAAGGTTTCTGGGCCAAGCGGGCCCGCGAACTGGTCAGCTGGAAGGAACCCTTCACCCAGGTCCTGGACGAATCGAATGCTCCGTTCTTCAAGTGGTTCGCCGACGGCAAGCTGAACGTCTCCTACAACTGTCTCGACCGCCAGGTCGAAGCCGGCAAGGGCGACAAGGTCGCGATCATTTTCGAAGCCGACAACGGCGACGTGACCAAGGTCACCTACAAGGAACTGCTGGCCAAGGTCTGCAAGATGGCCAACCTGCTCAAGGCCAAGGGCGTCAAGAAGGGCGACCGCGTCGTCATCTACATGCCGATGACCATCGAAGGCGTCGTCGCCATGCAGGCCTGTGCCCGCATCGGCGCCACCCACTCGATCGTGTTCGGCGGCTTCTCCGCCCAGGCCCTGCGCGACCGCATCAACGACGCCGGCGCCGTCCTGCTGATCACCTCCGACGGCCAGTTCCGCGGTGGCAAGGCGCTGCCGCTCAAGGCCATCGCCGACGAAGCCATCGCCCTCGGCGGCTGCGACACGCTCAAGGGCGTCGTCGTCTTCAAGCGCACCGGCATGGACGTGACCATGGTTGCCGGCCGCGACGAGTGGCTGCACGAAGGCCTCGCCAGCCAGGCCGATACCTGCGAACCGGAATGGGTCGGTGCCGAGCACCCGCTGTTCCTGCTCTACACCTCGGGTTCGACCGGCAAGCCGAAGGGCGTCCAGCACTCGACCGGCGGCTACCTGCTGCACGCCATCCTGACGATGAAGTACACCTTCGACATCAAGGACAGCGACGTCTTCTGGTGCACCGCCGACATCGGCTGGGTCACCGGCCACACCTACATCGCCTACGGCCCGCTCGCCTGCGGCGCCACCGAGATCGTCTTCGAAGGCGTGCCGACCTACCCGGACGCCGGCCGTTTCTGGAAGATGATCCAGGATCACAAGGCCACCATCTTCTACACCGCACCGACCGCGATCCGTTCGCTGATCAAGGCGGCCGACAACAACCCGGCGGTGCATCCGAAGAGCTACGACCTGTCGTCGCTGCGCATCCTCGGTTCGGTCGGCGAGCCGATCAACCCGGCCGCCTGGGAGTGGTACCACGCCAACGTCGGCGGCGGCCGCTGCCCGATCGTCGATACCTTCTGGCAGACCGAAACCGGCGGCCACATGATCACTCCGCTGCCGGGCGCGACGCCGCTGATCCCCGGTTCCTGCACGCTGCCCTTCCCGGGCATCCAGTTCGCCGTGGTCGATGAGACCGGCGCCGAACTGCCGTGGGGCCAGGGCGGCATCCTCGTCTGCAAGAAGCCGTGGCCGTCGATGATCCGCACCATCTGGAACGACGACGAGCGCTTCATCAAGTCGTACTACCCGGCCGACTTCCAGGGCAAGTACTACCTGGCGGGCGACGGCGCGATCCGCGACAAGGACACCGGCTACTTCACCATCACCGGTCGTATCGACGACGTGCTCAACGTTTCCGGTCACCGCATGGGGACCATGGAAATCGAATCGGCGCTGGTCGCCAACCCGCTCGTCGCCGAGGCTGCCGTCGTCGGCCGTCCGGACGACCTGACCGGCGAGGCCATCGTCGCCTTCGTCGTGCTCAAGGGCCAGCGTCCGACCGATCCGGAAGCCGTCAAGAAGATGGTCAAGGAGCTGCAGGACTGGGTCGGCAAGGAGATCGGGCCGATCGCCAAGCCGAAGGACATCCGTTTCGGCGACAACCTGCCCAAGACCCGTTCCGGCAAGATCATGCGGCGTCTGCTGCGTGGCCTGGCCAAGGGCGAGGAACTGACGCAGGACACCTCGACCCTCGAGAATCCGGCGATCCTCGAGCAACTGAAGGGCTGAGCGGTAATCACGGTCGACCGGCGGTCGACCGCAAAATTCACGGAGCGGCGCGCTTGCCAGGCCGCTCCGACAGACTAAAAAGGGCAAGGAGGAGACAATGGTCGCCCATAAGGTGGCCTCCCGTGTGGTCGCATCAGACTGCATGCCTACAACGGCCGGCACGCTTGGCGTGTCGGCCGTTTCCATTTTTCCGGAGGGGTTGCGGTGAAACGCGGTAGTCCGACGCGCCAGCGCCTGACCGCGCTCGGCCTGCTCGGCATTCCCCTGCTCAGCTATCCGCTGGTCGGCCTGCCCGGCGGCACGCTGGCCGACCTGCCGGCGATCTTCCTCTACCTGTTCGGCGTCTGGGGCGGCCTCATCGCGCTTGCCGCGCTGGTCGCCGAGCGGCGCGGCAAGTGATGCTCTCCGGCTGGTTCGTCGTGCTCCTCTCGGTGGCCTACGGCGGACTGCTCTTCGCCGTCGCCCGCTTCGGCGACGCACGTGCCGACGCCGGCCGTTCGATCATCGGCGCCAACGTCTATGCGCTGTCGCTGGCGGTCTACTGCACGTCGTGGACCTTTTTCGGCAGCGTCGGCCGGGCCACCTCCGGCGGCCTGTCCTTCCTCACCATCTACCTCGGGCCGACGCTGATGCTGTTGTGCGTCGGCGTCATCGTCAAGATGATCCGCATCGCCAAGGCGCAGCGGATCACCTCGATCGCCGATTTCATCGCCGCCCGCTACGGCAAGAGCCAGTTGCTCGCCGGGCTGGTGACGGTGATCGCGGTGGTCGGCATCGTTCCCTACATCGCGCTCCAGCTGAAGGCGGTGGCCGCCAGCCTGGACGTGCTGTTCGACCGTTCCGGCCACGCCATCCAGCTCTGGGGCGTCGATTCGACCTTGCTGGTGGCGGCGGTGCTGGCGCTGTTCACCATCCTCTTCGGCACCCGCCACCTCGACGCCACCGAGCGCCACGAGGGCATGGTCGCGGCGGTCGCCTTCGAATCGGTGGTCAAGCTGCTCGCCTTCGTCGCCGTCGGCGTCTTCGTCACCTGGGGCATCTACGACGGCTTCGCCGACCTGTTCCGGCGGGCGGCGGCGCAGCCCGAGCTGCTTCGCCTGATGCAGCCTGATCCCTCGCGCGCCGGCGCCTGGGCGGCGATGATCCTGCTCTCGGCGCTGGCCATCGTCTTCCTGCCGCGCCAGTTCCAGGTAATGGTCGTCGAGAATGTCGACGAGTCGCACCTCAAGCGCGCGGTCTGGCTGTTTCCGCTCTACCTGCTGCTGATCAACATTTTCGTGCTGCCGGTGGCGCTCGGCGGGCTGATGCACTTTGCCGGCCAGGGCGCCAATCCCGATACCTTCGTGCTCACCCTGCCGCTGTCACAGGGGGCGCAGGCGCTGGCGCTGCTCGTCTTCATCGGCGGCCTGTCGGCGGCGACCGGGATGGTCATCGTCGAAACCATTGCCCTGTCGACGATGGTCTGCAACGACCTGGCGATGCCGGCACTGTTACGGTCGACCTGGCTGCAACGGCAAAAACGCGGCGACCTGTCGCGCCTGCTGATCGGCATCCGCCGGCTGGCCATCGTCTTCATCCTGCTCCTCGGCTATGCCTACTTCAAGGCTGCCGGCGAAGCCTACGCGCTGGTCGGCATCGGCCTGATCTCGTTCGCCGCGGTCGCCCAGTTCGCGCCGGCGCTGTTCGGCGGCATGTACTGGAAGCAGGGCACCCGTGCCGGGGCGCTGGCCGGGTTGCTCGCCGGCTTCGCCGTCTGGCTGTACACGCTGCTGCTGCCGTCGTTCGCCAAGTCGGGCTGGATCGACAGCGGCTTCGTCGAAGTCGGGCCGTTCGCCATCGACTGGCTGCGCGCCCAGGCGCTGTTCGGCCTCGACGGTCTCGACGAGATCTCGCATTGCCTGTGGTGGAGCCTGCTCGCCAACCTCGGCGCCTACCTGGCGGTGTCGCTGGCGACCGTGCCGGATGCGCTCGAGGCCAGCCAGGCCGAGCGCTTCGTCGATGTCTTCCGGCACGCCCAGCGGGCGCCGGACGTCCGGCTGTGGCGCGGCAACGCCTCCTTGCAGGAACTGGTCGAACTGCTCGAGCGCTTCCTCGGTCCGGCGCGCACCCGCCAGCAACTGGCGGCGCATGCCCGCAGCCGCGGCCGTAGCGACTGGCGCGAACTGGCGCCCGATGCCGAGTTCGTGCATTTCGCCGAGGCCGAACTGGCGGCGGCGATCGGCTCGGCCAGCGCGCGGGCGATGGTGTCCAGCGTCACCCGCGAGGAAGACCTCGGCCTCGAGGAAGTCCTCGACATCCTTGACGAGGCCAGCCAGGTCCGTGCCTACAGCCGCGAGCTGGAAGCCAAGCAGCGGGCGCTGGAAGCGGCGACCGGCGAACTGCGCGCGGCCAACGCGCAACTGCGCGAGCTCGACCGGATGAAGGACGATTTCATCTCGACGGTGACGCACGAACTGCGCACGCCGCTGACCTCGATCCGCGCCCTGTCCGAAATGCTGCACGACGATCCGCGGCTGGAACTCGGCGAGCGGCGGCGCTTCCTCGGCATCATCGTCGGCGAGGCCGAGCGGCTGACCCGGCTGATCAACCAGATCCTCGACCTGGCCCGGCTCGAATCCGGGCGCGCCGAGTGGACCGCCGTCGCCGTCGATGTCGGCGCCGTCGTGCGCGAGGCGATGGCGGCGCTCGAACCGCTGTTCCGCGAGAAGGGCGTGCGCCTGAGCGGCGAGATCGCCGCCGGGCTGCCGAGCGTGCTCGCCGACCGCGACCGGCTGACCCAGGTCGTCGTCAACCTGCTTTCGAACGCGGTCAAGTTCGTTCCCGGCGGCAGCGGCGAGGTCCGCGTCGGTGTCGCCTGCAGCGACGGGGCGGTGCGCGTCAGCGTCGCCGACAACGGGCCGGGGCTGACCGCCGACGAATGTGTCAGTGTTTTCGAGAAGTTCCGGCAGGGCGGCAACACGCTCACCGACAAGCCCCAGGGGACCGGTCTGGGGCTGCCGATCAGCCGGCAAATCGTCGACTACTTTGGTGGTAAGCTTTGGGTTGAAAGTGCGCCGGGCGCCGGCGCCACCTTCATTTTCACGGTTCCCCTGCGAGAGCCGGATGCATAAGACGGGAGACTAAACGGATGTCCAAGAAGATACTGATCGTCGACGACGAGCCCAACATCGTCATATCGCTCGAATTCCTGATGAAGAAGGAGGGGTTCGAGGTGGTGGTGGCCTGCGACGGCGAGGAGGCGCTGGCCAAGGTCGCCGAATTCGCGCCCGACCTGGTGCTGCTCGACGTGATGATGCCGAAAAAATCCGGCTACGAGGTTTGCGAGGCGCTGCGCGCCGATCCGGCGCAGGCTGCGCTGAAGATCGTCATGCTCACCGCCAAGGGCCGCGACACCGAGGTCGCCAAGGGGCTGGCGATCGGCGCCGACGTGTACATGACCAAGCCGTTCTCGACCAAGGAACTCATGCTCCGGGTCCGGGAAACGCTCGGCCAGGCCTGATCCGGCGAACGCAACGCCACCGCCCGCGTTGACGGTCGACGCCGCCGAACGCGCAAAAACCATCCGCCAGGGGTTGTCGCCATGAAGGCCAAAGTCCGCTTCCTGCTCGCCATCGTCGTCCTCGGTCTGCTGATGACCGGGCCGTTCATCGTCACCTCCTTCCTTGTCTGGGTGGACATGAAGGACGCCGAGCGCGAGATGCTCACCGAACTGCTGCTGTCGCGCCTGCCGATCGGCACGCTGATGACGCTGTTCGGTTTCGCCATCGGCGTCGCCGTGCTGCACAAGCTGTTCAAGCAGTACGTCGAGGGCCTGCTCGGCATGGCCGAGCAGTTGCGCCTGATGCTCGGCGCCAACCGCAATTTCCGCGTCCGCCTCGACGGTCCGCCGGAAGTCCAGCAACTGGCGCAGGCCGCCAACGACCTGGCCGCCCAGCGCGACGCGCTGCTCGACGACGTCGATTCGCGGATCGCCCAGGCCAACGCCTCGGTCGAGGAAGAGAAGAACCGCCTGGCGGCGCTGATGTCGGAACTGGCGCAGGCCGTCGTCGTCTGCAATCTCGACGGTCGCATCCTGCTCTACAACAACCGCGCCCGGCTGCAGTTCAAGGCCCTGTCGCAGGGACCGACGACGGTCGCTGGCGGGGCGCTGATCGGACTCGGCCGCTCGATCTTCTCGATCCTCGAGAAGAACCAGGTCGAGCACTCGCAGGAAATCATCCGCCAGCGGCTGGCCAACGGCAAATCGGCGCTGGCCAATTTCGTCACCACCACGCGCGGCGGCCAGCTGCTGCGCGTGCAGATGGTGCCGGTGCTGTCGGCGGCGCTCGAGCCGGCCGAGGCGCAGATGACCGGCTACGTGCTGACCGTGGACAACATCACGCGCACGCTCGAGGAAGAGGCGCGCCGCGACCAGGCGCTGCATTCGCTGACCGAAGGCAGCCGGGCGGCGCTCGGCAGCATCCGGGCGGCGGTCGCCAACCTGATCGACTACCCGGAGATGGACAGCGAGCTGCGCGAGCGCTTCGTCAAGGTCGTCGACGACGAGGCGGCGCGGATGAGCCAGCGTCTCGACCAGACGATGCACGAGTTCTCCGATTCGATGAAGACGCGCTGGCCGCTCGAGGACGTGCTGGCCACCGACATCATCAGCGCCGCCCAGCGCCGGATCGAGGACAAGCTGAAACTGCCGACCAAGACCGAGGACGTCGATGCGGCGCTGTGGATCAAGGCCGACAGCTTCTCGCTGGTCTTCGCGCTGGTCTTCATCGCCGAGCGGCTGCAGGATCACTACCAGGTCCGCGACCTGCGCTTCCGTACCGTCAGCGAGGGCAAGCTGGCCTACCTCGACCTGATCTGGGTCGGCCAGGCGATCTCCTCGGAGACCTTCTACACCTGGGAAATGGAAACCATGCAGGCGCTTGGCGAGACCTCGTCGCTGTCGCTGCGCGACGTCATCGACCGCCACGGCGGCGAGATCTGGTACCAGCGCGAGAAGGCCGCGCACCGTGCCTTCTTCCGCTTCGTGCTGCCGGTGGCGACGCCGGCGGCCGAGCTGGTCGACGAGCGGCGCAGCACCGGCCGGCCGGAGTACTACGACTTCGACCTGTTCAAGTTCGAGGACAAGTCGATCGACCTCGACCGCAAGCTGTCCGAGCTGACCTACACCGTCTTCGACACCGAGACGACCGGCCTCGAGCCGTCGAAGGGCGACGAGATCATCCAGATCGGCGCCGCCCGCATCGTCAACAACCGCCTGCTCAAGCAGGAAATCTTCAACCAGATCGTCGACCCCGAGCAGCCGCTCAAGCCGGAGTCGATTCCGATCCACGGCATCACCGAGGACATGGTCCGCGGCCAGCCGAACATCGACATCGTGCTGCCGGCCTTCCACGCCTTCTGCGAGGAAACCGTGCTGATCGCCCACAACGCCGCCTTCGACATGCGCTTCCTGCAGTTGAAGGAAGCGCGCACCGGCCTGCGTTTCACCCAGCCGGTGCTCGACACCTTGCTGCTCTCGGCGGTCGTCCATCCCAATCAGGAGTCGCACAAGCTCGACGTCATCCTGGAGCGCCTGGGGATCAGCATCGGCAGCCGGCACAACGCGCTCGAGGACGCCATCGCCACCGGCGAGGTCTTCCTGCGCCTGCTGCCGCTGCTTGAGGAAAAGGGCATCGTCACCGTCCGCCAGGCGCTGGCGGCGGCCGAGAAAACCTACTTCGCGCGCATCAAGTACTGACATGGAAGCGCTGCCGCTGCCCGGATCGTCGTACCCGGCGCTGCTCGCCGAACTGGCCGCGGTCGACGACCCGGCCCGCTTGCCGGCGCTCGCCGCCAGCGTGCACCAGCGCCTCGGCGAAGTGGCCGACGGCCGCCTCGACGGCGAAACGGCGACGCGGCTGATTTCCACGGTCAACGACCGGTTGACCGCAAAAACCATTGCCCTGGTCGCCCGCCGCCAGCGCCTGCCGCCGGCCGCCTGGTGCTGGCTGGCGATGGGCTCGGAAGGGCGCGACGAACAGACCCTGGCCGGCGACCAGGACAACGGCCTGGTCTTCGCCGCCAGCGACGGGCGCGAGGCGCAGGCGCTGCGCGAGCGTTTCCTGCCGTTTGCCGAAGCGGTCAACGCGGCGCTCGCCGACTGCGGCTTTCCCCGCTGCCCGGGCGGCATCATGGCCGGCAATCCGGCCTGGTGCCTGTCGCTCGCCGAATGGCGCGAGCAGTTCTTCGACTGGGTGCGCTGCCCGGAACCGGCGGCGCTGCTCAACGCCAGCATCTTCTTCGACCTGCGCCCGCTGGCCGGCAGCTTCGCGCTCGGCGATGCGCTGCGCGACGAGATCGCCCGCCTGTGCGCCGACGCGCCGGCCTTCCAGCACCTGATGGCGGCCAATGCGCTGCAGGCGCAGCCGCCGCTCGGCTTTCTCGGCGATGTCACGGTCGACGACCCGGAAGGCATCGATTTGAAGAAATTCGGCAGCCGCATCTTCGTCGATGCCGCGCGCATCTTTGCGCTGGCTAACGGCTGCAAGGCGGTCAACAGCTTTGCCCGGCTGCGCCAGGCCGGGCCGGCAGCCGGCATGCAGGCGCGCGAGATCGCCGCCGCCGCTGCCGCCCTCGGCCACCTGCTGCGCCTGCGCCTCGCCGCCCAGCAGGGCGGGGCGGTGCTGCTGCAACCGGCGGCACTGCACGACGTCGATCGCGCGATCCTGCGCGAGTCGCTGCACCAGGCGCGCCATCTGCAGCAACGCCTCAAGTTAAACTATTCCTTATAACAGCCATCGAGCAGGGGGAGCCATGAGTACAGAACAGGAAAGCATCGACGTCGGCCAGGTCGAAGCCATGCTGCGCCAGGAAGGGCAGCGGCGGGCGGCCGGCAACACCCAGGCCTTTCTCGCCCGGCACGCGCCGTTCAACAAGATGGCGCCGGCGGCGCTGCAGTTGTTCGCCGAGAAGGCGCACATCGCCTTCTACCCGGCCGGCAGCCTGATCGTCGGGCCGGATTCGGGCAATGTCCGCTTCTTCTACCTGATCGAGTCGGGCAAGGTGCAGGCGCGCCAGGCCGGCGAGGTCACCGTCACCGAGTACTCGATCCTCAGCCTCGGCGCCGGCGAGAGCTTTCCGATCGGCGCGGTCACCGCCGGCCGGCCGTCGACCAACATCTATACCGCCGTCGAGGATACCTTCTGCTACCACCTGCCGGCCGAGGACTACCTGCGGCTGATGGCGAGCAGCCCGGAATTCAACCTGTTCTGCACGCAGTACATCGCCAGCCTGCTCGACCAGTCGCGGCGGCAGCTGCAGGCCCAGTTTGCGCAGAAGGCGAGCGAGCAGCAGACGCTGAACTCGCCGCTCGCCGGCATCGGCGCCCGCAATCCGGCCGCGGTGCAGCCGCAGACGCCGCTGCGCCAGGCGCTGGAAAGCATGTCGCAGCTGGGCATCGGCTCGATGGTGGTGACCGACGCCGAGCTCAAGCCGGTCGGCATCTTCACCCGCAGCGACCTGCTCGACCGCGTCGTCCTCGCCGGCCTGTCGCTCGACGCGCCGATCAGCGAGGCGATGTCGGCGACGCCCTTCATGCTCGACGAACATGCCACCGCCTACGATGCGATGCTGGCGATGGCCACCCACGGCATCCGCCACGTCCTCGTCACCGACCATCTCGGCCGGCTCTCCGGCGTCGTTTCCGAGCGCGACCTGTTCGCGCTGCAGCGCGTCGGCCTGCGCCAGATCCGCCAGGCCATCGAGTCGGCGCCCGACGTTGCCGCGCTCAAGGCGTCGGCCGCCGACGTCCGCCAGCTGTCGTTCAACATGCTCGCCCAGGGCATCGGCGCCGAGCAGCTGACGCAGTTCATCTCGGCGCTCAACGATGCGCTGACCCGGCGCGTCATCCAGCTCAACCTCGAGCGCCACGATTTCGCCGGCATCGACTGGGCGTGGCTGGCCTTCGGCTCGGAAGGCCGCGACGAGCAGACCTTCAGCACCGACCAGGATAACGGCATCGTCTACCTGGTGCCCGATGGCGGCGACCAGGAAGCCCTCAAGCAGCGCTTCCTGGCGTTCGCCCTCGACACCAACAAGGATCTCGACCAGGTCGGCTTCCCGCTGTGCAAGGGCAACATCATGGCCAGCAACCCGCAGTGGTGCCTGACCCTGGACGAGTGGCGCGCCCAGTTCAGCAAGTGGATCCGCACGCCGGAGCCGGTGGCCCTGCTCAACGCGACGATCTTCTTCGACTTCCGCCCGCTCCACGGCAAGAGCGAACTCGCCGACAGCATGCGCCGCCATCTGCTGTCGCAGGCTTCGGCGACGCCGGTCTTCCTCCAGGCGATGGCGCGCAATGCGCTCGAGGTCGGGCCGCCGCTGGGCAAGATCCGCGATTTCGTCACCGATCTCGAAGCCGACCATCCGGGCAAGATCGACCTCAAGAAGTACGGCTCGCGGATCTTCGTCGACGTCGCCCGCATCTACGCGCTCGCCGCCGGCGTGCACGGGACCAACACGATCCAGCGCCTGCGCCTGTCGGCGCAGAAGATGAACATCCGCGGCGAGGAGATCAATGCCGTCCTCGACGGGCTCAACTTCATCCAGCTGCTGCGCCTGCAGCACCAGTACCTGGAGGGCGAGCCGGGGCGCCAGGGCGACAACCTGATCGACCCGGAAAAGCTCAACGAGCTCGATCGCCGCATCCTCAAGGAATCCTTCCGCCAGGCGCGCAAGATCCAGTCGCGCCTGAAGCTCGACTACCAGGTGAACAACTGATGATCTCCGGCCTGAGGAAATTCCTGTTCGGCGCGGGGCCGGGCGAACATCTCCCCGACGACGTCAAGGCGGCGCTCGCCGCCTGGCAGGAGAGCGACGCCGGGGCGCTCGAGTCGTCGCATTTCATGACCCGCTATGTCGTCGTCGACATCGCCACCGACGGCCAGAACCCCGACAGCGACCGGATCACCGGCATCGCCGCGACGCTGGTGCACCAGGGCGTGGTTTCGCCGGAGCAGAGCATTTTTGTCGATCTGGCCGGGTCGACCGTGGACGATGCGACGGTCGACCGCCAGCTGGCGGCATTTTTGCGTTTCGTCGGCAAGTCGCCGCTGGTGTCGTACCACGTCGCTTACGTCAGCGGCTTTCTCCAGCAGTTGCTGAAGAAACGCCTGGGCATCGGCTTCGCGCCGCGCTGGGTGGACCTCACCTGGCTGCTGCCGGCGATGTTCGGCGAGACCAGCCACAAGCCGATGCCGCTCGACGACTGGCTGGTCGCCTTCGGCCTCGACGTCGGCGAGGGCCGGCGCAGTCCGACCGCGAACAGCCTGGCGCTGGCCCGGCTGCTGCAGATGACGATCGTCCGTGCGCACGCCAAGGGCGTCGATACCGTCGACCAGCTGATCGACGAATCGAAGGCCAGCAGTCACCTGCGCCGGACCCACTGAGCCGCCGATGTTCGCCTCGCTGACCCGCCTGCAGCGCTACTACCTGTACTACACGGCGGTCTTCCTCGGCTTCGTCGGCCTGCTCGCGCTGCTCGAGCGCAATGGCATGCCGCCGCGCTGGGTCGGTTACGCCTTCCTGGTGTTCACCGTCACCATGTACGCGATGATCGGCGTCTTCAGCCGGACCACCGACGTTTCCGAGTACTACGTCGCCGGCCGCCGGGTGCCGGCCTTCTTCAACGGCATGGCCACCGGCGCCGACTGGATGAGCGCCGCTTCCTTCATGGGCCTGGCCGGCACCCTCTACCTGCAGGGTTTCCAGGGCCTGGCCTACGTCATCGGCTGGACCGGCGGCTTCGTGCTGGTGGCGCTGCTGCTGGCGCCCTACCTGCGCCGCTTCGGGCAATACACGATTCCCGATTTCCTGTGCGCCCGCTACGGTGGCAACACCATCCGGCTGATCGCCGTGTTTGCCGCCATCCTCGCTTCCTTCGTCTATGTCGTCGCCCAGATCTACGGCGTCGGCGTCATCACCAGCCGCTTCGTCAGCCTGCAGTTCGAGGTCGGCGTCTTCGTCGGCCTCGCCGGCATCCTCGTCTGCTCCTTCCTCGGCGGCATGCGCGCGGTGACCTGGACGCAGGTCGCGCAATACCTGATCCTGATCGTCGCCTACCTGACGCCGGTCGCCATCCTTTCCTTCAACGTCACCGGCAACCCGGTGCCGCAGATGGTCTATGGCCAGGTGCTGGAGAAGGTGAGCGCGCTCGAATCGCGGCTGTTCAAGTCCGAGGCCGAACTGGCGGTGCGCGAACTGTACCGCGAGCGTGCCGATCTCTACGCGCAGAAGATCATGCAGCTGCCCAATTCGCTGATGATCGAGCGCGAGCGGCTGGGCGCCGAGATCAACGCGCTCAAGTCGAGCGACGTGCAGATGCGCGAGATCATCGCCCTCGAGCGCCAGCGCCGCGAGTTGCCGCTCGATCCCGAACAGGCGCGCGAGCGCTGGGAAAAAGAGATGTTTGCGGCGGTCGACCGTAGCAAGCCGCCGATTCCGCACGCCGAGGCCTTTCCCGGCGACACCCAGGCCGAGCGCGACGCCCAGCGCATCAACTTCCTGGCGCTGATCTTCTGCCTGACCGTCGGCACCGCCGCGCTGCCGCACGTGCTGATGCGCTACTACACCACGCCGACGGTGGCGCAGGCCCGCCATTCGGTGTTCTGGTCGCTGCTCTTCATCGTCATCCTCTACGTCACCGCGCCGGCCTACGCGGTCTTTGCCAAGTTCGAGGTGCTCTCCAACCTGACCGGCATCCCGATTGCCAAGCTGCCCGGCTGGGTCGCCGCCTGGGCCAAGGTCGGGCTGGTCTCGATCGAGGACATCAACGCCGACGGCATCCTGCAGTTCGCCGAACTCTCGCTCAACCCCGACGTGATCGTGCTGGCGACACCGGAAATCGCCGGCATGCCCTACGTCGTCTCCGGGCTGGTCGCCGCCGGCGCGCTGGCAGCGGCGCTGTCCACCGCCGACGGCCTCCTGCTGACGATCACCAGCGCGCTGTCGCACGACGTCTATTACCGGATCTTCCGGCCGCAGTCGTCGACGCAGTTCCGCCTGGTCATCGCCAAGTCGCTGCTGCTGGTCGTTGCCGTCTTCGCCGCCACCGTCGCCGCGCAGAAACCCGGGACCATCCTGTCGATGGTCGCCTGGGCCTTCTCGATCGCCGGCTCGGCCTTCTTCCCGGCACTCGTGCTCGGCATCTTCTGGGCCCGCGCGACGCGCGCCGGCGCCGTCGCCGGCATGGTCGTCGGCCTCGGCCTGACCCTCTACTACATCCTCCGCCTCGAATTCGGCGGCTATGCCTGGCTCGGTTTCGGCGACGGCAGCCTCGACCCGTGGTTCCACCTGCAATCGACCTCGGCCGGCGTCTTCGGCATTGCAGCCGGTTTCCTCACCAACATCGCGGTCAGCCTGGTCACCCGGCCAGCACCGGGCGCCGCCGATTTCCTCGCCCGGATCCGCCGGCCGGGCAGCCGTCCGGAGGCCCCATGAGCGAGATTTCCCCGTACTGGCGCAAGACCCGCGCGCTGACCGCCTGGCTGCTGCTGCTGTGGGTGATCCTGACCTTCGGCGTCAGCTGGTTCGCGCGCGAGCTCAACGAATACCGCTTCTTCGGTTTTCCCTTCGGTTTCTATTTCGCCGCCCAGGGCATCCTGCTCTGCTATCTCGGCATCATCGTCCATTACAGCCGGCGGATGAACCAGCTCGACGCCGAATACGACGACGGCGAGGCCTAGGCCGATGCTGCCGTTCGCCATCGGCGCGCTGCGGGCGATTGTCGAGATGCTCGGCCTGTGCCTGCTCGGGATGGGGGCGATGGCCTTGCTCGCCGGCGCCGGACGCCAGGGCAACCCGGTCTATCGCCTGTTCGAGCTGATCACGCGGGCGCCGCGCCAGCTCGTCGCCCGGCTGCTGCCGGGACGCGAACGCCCGCTGCTTGCGGGCGTTCTCTGTTTCCTGCTGTTGTTCCTGCTGTGGCTGGCGCTGGCTGCCTGGCGTGCCGCGCTCGCCTGAAAACTAGCGCAACTGGTCGAGCGCCGCGGCCAGCTGGTGCTCGGCCTCGTTGAGTTCGGGCAGCAGCAGGTCGGCCGAATCGCTCAGACCGTTGTTGCTGAGATCGACGATCTCGTCGGCAAGCAGGTGGAAGCGCCGGTCAAGTTCGAGCACGGCGGCCGGCAACTGGCCGGCGGCGCAGGCGAGGGTGCAGCTGCGATGCTCGGAGAGCGGCATGTCGGCGTAGCTGCCGCCGGCAAAGGCGTTGAGAAACTGGCGGCGCCACTTGTGGTGCAGGCGTATGGCTTCGTCGATGTCGATACGCGTCATGAGTGCTTTTCCCCGGTGTGTGATGGCCGCTGTCGGCGGTTCTGTTCTGCCAAGGCGCCATTATGCCGCAGCCGGCTGTCGGCGCGGCGACAGGGAAAAGCGGCCGGCGAAAATCAGCCGCGCCGGCTGCGCACATGCACCGGCCGCCGCCAGCAGGCCGGCTTGGCCAGTTCGGCGAGGTCGGGACCGCGACTGCCGAAGATCGCGTGCGCCATCGCCAGGCGCTTCTGTTCGTCTTCCGAAATGCCGGCGATCAGGTCGAACCATTTTTGCAGCTGTTTCATGGCGAATCTCCTTGAACGAGTACTGTATGAATGATCAGGTGTTCGAAGATTAGCCAATGACTGGTGTTTTGTACAGTACTTTGTTCAGGTCTCGCGGAAAGCGGCTTGGCCGGTGCATGGCCAATGCGTATAATCAAACGCTTATATTATTGCCCGGAGGGCATCATGCACGGTCTACTGGCCAAATTGTCGAAAAACCTGATCCTGGCGATCCCGGCCGCGATGCTGCTCGGTTTTGCCGCCGGCCTGCTGGCGCCGAGCGCCTGGATGAAATCGCTGATCGTCCCGCTGACCTTCCTGATGGTCTATCCGATGATGGTCAGCCTGAAGCTCGCCAAAGTCCTCGAAGGCGGCGACGGCAAGGCGCAATGGCTGGCGCAGGCGATCAACTTCGCGATCATTCCCTTCATCGCCTACGCCATCGGTCGCGTCTTCTTCCCCGAACAACCGTACTACGCCATCGGCCTGCTGCTGGCGGCGCTGCTGCCGACCTCGGGCATGACCATCTCGTGGACCGGCTTTGCCGGCGGCAACCTCGGCGCCGCCGTCAAGATGACCGTGCTCGGCCTGATCCTCGGTTCGCTGGCGACACCCTTCTACGTCCAGTGGCTGATGGGCGCGACGGTGCCGGTCGACCTCGTCGCCGTCTTCCTGCAGATTGTCTTCATCGTCTTCCTGCCGATGCTCGCCGGCCATGTCACCCAGTCGCGACTGATCGCAAAATACGGCCAGAAAGCCTTCCAGAGCGACTGGGCGCCGCGCTTCCCGCCGTTCTCGACGCTCGGCGTGCTCGGCATCGTCTTCGTCGCCATGGCCCTCAAGGCCGAACAACTGGTTGCCCGCCCCGGCGAACTGCTGCAGCTGCTGCCGCCGCTGCTCGCGCTCTACGCCATCAACTACCTGCTCAGCAGCATCGTCGCCCGCAGCCTGCTGCCGCGCGGCGACGCCATCGCCCTGGTGTACGGCACGGTCATGCGCAACCTTTCAATCGCCCTGGCACTCGCCATGAACGCCTTCGGCCCCGCCGGCTCCGATGCCGCGCTGGTGATCACGCTGGCCTACATCATCCAGGTACAGTCGGCGGCCTGGTATGTGAAGCTGACGGATCGGTTGTTCGGGGAGAGGGTGGGGTGACAGGGCCGCGTAGCTTGGAGAACATTGACTGAAGAAGAGCCTTCATCGGCGGCGACACTCCTTACTTCCTGTGCTTGAAGCCAAATTCGGCATCACTTGCGCTATACATCGGGCCGGCAGGAGCACGATGGGGTTGAAGCGGCGGAACATTGATCACAAGTGTCCTCGAGACGAGATCTGAAAGCGTCTGCCGCGAGGGCAAGGTGAACATCATTCCGAGTTCAACGATGATGGGTGTAAGGAAAAGACTCGCCCGCCAAGCTCCGGGGGGGGGCATAGTCGAGAGCGGCCCAGCCGGTGAGAAATAGCAGGGCTGGCCGAAAAACTGCCCGTAAAACGGCTTGGCGAGCACTTAGGAGCGTGCTGCTCGAAGCACTGACGAGTCGCATATCCATGTAACGCAGGCCAAGCGTTACCCCGTTGAAAGATGAGTAACACAGGGCGTGGTAGAAGCCGTAGACGACTAGCCCCGCCGATGCAATAACCTTGAACTTGTTGAGATCCAAGAAATGAACGACAAGCCCGAGGAGACATATCGATATGAATAGATCGACGAAGCCGGCGGTCACACGGCTAAATGGACGGGCCATGAAGGGCGCGCTATTGGCCATTGCTGTTTAGGTAAAGGGTGGCCCGCTTGCGGGACGTAGAGCGATCGAAGGGAACGTTTTTGACCGTAATGTCAGGCGGCATAGGCATGCGGATAAACCTCAAGGTTGCCGAGTGCAATAGCGCTGCTGAATGCGGCCAGAATTTCCTTGGTGACTTGCTGCTGATCCGAACAAACAACCGCGTCGCGGTAAGGAACACGAAAACATAAAACAGCCAGTTGGCCATTATCTAGTTGATAGCCCCACCAATCCTCCTCACCGCCATAGGTCGCGAACGAGTTGGACTCTGTGAAATGCGGAGCACCCAAAATTGTGTGCAGTGCGATTCGCTCAATATCGTGAACACAAGCCACCTGCCATAATTTTGATTGAATAGCTGGTAAGAGTGGTGTCATCGTTTTGTTGCCGTATAACGTGCAGCTCTAGTTATCGCCGGAGCGCGCAGTGGGGATCGTCAGATCGTCAAAAAATGCTCCGGCGTGGGCGAGGTGCATCTCAGCGGCTAGGGTAATGTCAGAAGAAGCTGAATGCACTCGTCCATGCTTAGCGCGCTGACTGGGCTGGGCATTCATCAGAGGATACAAACCTCGGATAGGTTGGTCGAGACGACTCGAATATCCTGACACATTGGCCAATATGGCTGAAAGGGTAGTCTGAGATGGCAACAATATCTCTTCCGTCTTGCGAAATTATTCGGTACTCGAATACCGATACGGTTGTCTTTTTCTGAAGTACATCACCAAGTATCAGTCCGACAGGACCGATGGCAGTAGCTATTGCCGGCCCCGTGTTTGGTGAATCGGCACGCGCTTGGATTTTTTCACCGATTTGCTTCTTGGACACGATTCGTCCAAATGACTCCAGTGCATTTGGATCATAACTCGGTGCTTGACTTGCGCAACCGCAGAGAAATAAAAAGACGACCGTGGCAGTGCTGGTGCTGCTTATCTTTCTGGATGATGGATTAGCTATTTTCGACATGAAGACGCCATTCTGGTGAATAAGAAGAATACCCGCTGGATTCCGAATAATCGGAAATATAGCTATATCCCTCGCCTCTGCTAGACAGATTGAACAGAAAGGCCGAAAGCTCCCCTAGTTGGGACTCCGAGCCCGAGATCCTTAAAACGTTACGGGATAGCCAGTCCTGCATTGACGAATATTCATTCCTTGAATTTTGCAGGGAGGTGAACAAATCGACAGATGCGTTGTTTTTTGATATCTCAAGGTTAATTGACGAATCATTATTCAATGCAACTGCTTCGGATGACGATATGGCGACGCTGACCTGCTCGGCAAACAATCGATAGTCTTCGGAAGTTCCATAAATAACAATGTCATCAATAAGTCCGTTGGAACGAAACATTTGGCGAAGCTCGATTCGCAGCATGGATTGACCTTGTAGCGATGGCTAGGGTTGTTGCGCGTTGTAGTGCAGAGTGCGGCAACCGAAAAGACAGAGGTTAATCGTCAGTCAGATCAGGAGTTGAATAGACACTGCGAGTGTTTTTGAGATGGTTTCAGAGCGACGAGCATGCTCGAATCCTTGAGTGTTGCAGGTAAGGGGAAACGGCTTGCGAGACGGTCCTACAGCTTTAAGCTGCTCGTTGAGCGGGATATCAGGATTGGCGCGGTTCATTATTTTAGCCTTTATTACGAGGAGATCTTATTAGCTCAATTATTCCAGTGACAACCAGAATGAAGCCAAGAGGAGCGGTGCCTGCGAGGCCGAAATCCGACAAGTAATGCCACATAAGAATTGTGTTGCCACTGAAGAATCCAGGAAATGCCGAAACGAAGGTGAATATTGCAATTGGTCCGAGTGGCAGGAAGAAACCTAATGCAATTCTTGCTTTGGGCATAAACCTCCCCGATTCAGTGGGCGCTCTGAGCGCGGTGTATAAGACAACCCATCGCCATATATCCTCTCAGGCAAGACACGCGCAGCGACAGGATTGATGACGAAATGATTGTGCCATCGGCATTGGCTGTTGTCATTCTGGGATGCTTTTGCTCTGGAATCTGCCTGCTGGAATTCCCTCGAATTTGACGGTCGACCGTCAGATCGGCAAAAAAATGCCCGGCGCGCGGCCGGGCGAAGGCGTGAAGGCGGAGGTGGGTTGCCTAGACGTTTCTAAGGGCCAGCGTCCAGGCTTCCATGGCCTGGTTGGCGGGTTGCATCGGGGCTTCCATGAAGCTGATGACGAATTTGTCGCCGATGTCGGCGATGCCGATCGAGCGCGGGCGGACGGCGAGGACCTGCGGGTTGGGGATGGCGAAGCCGAAGCAGAAGACGATGTCCACGGCGGCGATCAGGCCGGGCATGATCTCGCCGCCGATCTTGGTGGTGTGGGCGAGATGGTCGAAGACGGCGATGAACTGCACCTTCGGGTTCTCGGCGATCTTGGCCTTGTAGTAATCGACCAGCGCCGGGACGGACTGAAAGCTGGTTTCGTGCTTGCCGATCTCGGCGACGAAGACCGGGTATTTGTCGTTGAACAGGGTGTGTTTCATCGCGGGCTCCTGGGGTCAGTGCGGGTGGTGTTCGTCGTCGCAGGCGTAGGCCGGGCTGCGCGTGAGCAGGCAGCCGGCGAGAAAGTCGGCGATGGCGCGGTCGGGGTCTTCCTCGCAGGCGAGCAGCGGCTGCACGCCGAGATCGATCAGGCGGCGGAAAAGGTGGCTGCCCATGCTGCCGGTGATCAGCGCGTTGATCCCGGCCAGCGGGGCGGGCAGGCCGCTGCCGCTGGCGTGGAAGCTTTCCGCGAGCGGCAGTTCGACCAGGCGCTTGCCGGCGACGCGGTTGGCGTCGATGTCGTAGAGCCAGAAGTTGCGGCATTTGCCGGCGTGTTCGGTGATCGTCCGGCGGTTCTGGCTGGTGATGGCGATTTGCATGATGTTCCTCAGAAATTGATCAGCGGGTGGCCGATGGCGTCGAGGCGGGCCAGCGCCAGGAGCAGGGCGGCGATGCTGGCGCTCCCAGAGAACAGCCAGCGCGGCAGCCAGTGCAGCGGGACGAAGCCGACGCCGCGGACGAAGCCGGCGCTCATCGACCAGAACAGCAGCATGGCCGCCGGGTGGTCGGCATGGCCGGCGGCGTCGGTGGCGATGCCGGGCAGCACGGTCATGACGACCAGGATGAGCAGGGCGATGCCCAGTGGCAGCGCGGCGATGCCGGCTTTGGCTGGCGGCTCGGGCAGCGCGTCAGCGGCCATTGCGTTCTTCCTCGAAGTCGCCCCACAGGGTGTTGAGGATGGCGAGCAGCACGGCGAAGCCGATGCCGAGTACCCAGGCGAAATACCACATGATGTTTTCCTTTCAGGTCTTGTCCAATTCGTCGCTGCCGATGATCAGGCGGGTGTCAGTCAGATACCGGTGCGGCGGGATTTCCAGGTTGGTCGGGGCCGGTTTGTTCTTGAACACGCGGCCGGCGAAGTCGAAGGTCGAGCCGTGGCAGGGGCAGAGAAAGCCGCCCGGCCAGTCGGCGCCGAGCGCCGGGTCGCCGGGGGTGAAGGCGTTCGACGGCGAGCAGCCGAGGTGGGTGCAGATGCCGACGGCGACCAGCATTTCCGGCACCCGCGAACGGGTTGCGTTGGCGGCGTAGGCTGGCTGCTGCGAGGCAACGGTCGAGCCGGGGTCGGCCAGCATCGGTTCGGCCTTTTGCAGCGCGGCGAGCATGGCCGGCGTGCGGTTGAGGATCCACACCGGCTTGCCGCGCCATTCGACGACCATCATCTCGCCCGGCGCCAGCTTGCCGATATCGACTTCGACCGGCGCGCCGGCGGCGAGCGCGCGTTCGGAGGGCATCAGGCTGCTGACGAAAGGCACGATGGCGGTCAGCGCCAGCGCGCCGCCGGCGCCGGCCGTCGCCATCATCCACTGGCGGCGGGCCGGGCTGGCGCAGACGGTGAAGGACTCACCGGAACACAGGCATTCGGACATGGCGTTCTCCCTTAGTAGGCGGCGTGGTCGTTCTCGCGGATGTAGGCGGCGGTGACCTTGCCGGCCATCACCTTGTAGGCCCAGCCGGTGTAGGCAATGATCAGCGGCATGAAGATCAGCGTTGCCCAGAGCATGATGTTCAGCGTCAGGTGGCTGGAGACGCTGTCCCAGACGGTGAGGCCGGAGCGCAGGTCGGTCGACGAGGGCATCACGAAGGGGAACAGCGAGGCGCCGGCGGTGCCGATGACGCCGACGATGGCCAGCGATGAGGCGACGAAGGCCGCCAGCGTGGCGCGGTTGACCGCCAGCAGCATGGCCGCCAGCGTGCCGGCGTAGGCCAGCGCCGGCAGCAGCAGCGTCGCCGGGTATTTGTCGTAGTTGGCCAGCCAGGCGCCGGGTTGGCGGATGACTTCCTTGTCGAGCGGATTGGGCAGGGCCGCAGGGTCGACCGTCGACACGATGGCAAAACCGTCGATGCCCTGCCACAGCCAGATGCCGGCCGCCGAGAAGGCGAGCAGCAGCAGGCTGCCGAAGATCAGCATGGCCGTTTGCGTGCGCCGCTGGACGGCGCCTTCGGTGCGGTGCATCAGGTAGATCGCGCCGTGGAAGGTGATCATCGCCGTCGACACGACGCCGCAGAGCAGGGCGAAGGGGTTGAGCAGGGCCCAGAAGCTGCCGGTGTAGTAGGGCATCAGGTTGTCGGCGAAATGGAAGGGCACGCCCTGGAACAGGTTGCCGAAGGCGACGCCGAAGATCAGCGGCGGCACGGCGCCGCCGACGAACAGGCCCCAGTCCCAGGTCTGGCGCCAGGTCGGGTTGTTGATCTTGCTCCGGTAGTCGAAGCCGACCGGGCGGAAAAACAACGCCCAGAGCACCGCCAGCATCGCCCAGTAGAAACCGGAGAAGGCGGTGGCGTAGACCAGCGGCCAGGCGGCGAAGATGGCGCCGCCGCCGGTGATGAACCAGACCTGATTGCCGTCCCAGTGCGGGCCGACGGTGTTGATGACGATGCGCCGTTCGACGTCGTCCTTGCCGACAAAGGGCAGCAGCGTGCCGACGCCCATGTCGTGGCCGTCCATGATGGCGAAGCCGACCAGCAGGACGCCGACCAGCAGCCACCAGATGAGTTTCAGCGTGGGGTAATCGAAAAGCATGGTTGTTCCTCAGGCGTGAGCGTATTCATTGTCATAGCGGCCGGTACCCAGGCTGCCCGGACCCTGCTTGGCGAAGCGCACCATCAGGTACATCTCGACCACCAGCAGCAGCGTGTAGAAACCGACGAAGCCGGCGAGCGAGCCGTAGAGGCTGCCGACCGACAGCGTCGACACCGACATGTGGGTCGGCAGCACGCCGTAGATGGTCCACGGCTGGCGGCCGTATTCAGCGACGAACCAGCCGAGCTCGCAGGACAGCCAGGGCACCGGCAGCATCCACAGCGAGGCGCGCAGCAGCCACGGCTTGTTGGCGAAATTGCCCTTGACCGAGGACCACAGCGCGGCGCCGAACAGGGCCAGCATCAGGAAGCCGAAGCCGACCATCAGGCGGAAGGTCCAGAACAGCGGGGCAACGCGCGGGATGGTGTCGGCCACGGCCTTCTCGATCATTTCGGGCGTCGCGGTGCCGACATCGACGACGTACTTCTTCAGCAACAGGCCGAAGCCGAGGTCGCCGACGTGCTGTTCGAACAAGGCCTTGGTCTCGGCGTCTGCCGGGTTCTTGCGCAGCTTTTCCAGGGCGCCGACGGCGATCTGGCCGGACAGGATGCGTTCGCGGTTCTTCTCGCGGATTTCCTTGATCCCGGGAATCTGCTGGTCGAGCGAGCGGGTGCCGATGATGCCCATGACCCAGGGAATCTCGATGGCGAAGTCGTTCTTCATTTCGGCTTCGTTGGGAATTGCGATCAGGTTGAAGCCGGCCGGTGCCGGTTCGGTCTCCCACATCGCTTCCATCGCGGCCAGCTTGGTCTGCTGCGCTTCACCGACGGTGTAGCCGGATTCGTCGCCGAGCACGATGACCGAGCAGATCGAGGCAAAGCCGAAGGCGGCGGCGATGCGGAAGCTCTTCTTGGCGAACTCGACGTCGCGCCCGCGCAGCAGGTAGAAGGCCGAGATCGAGAGGACGAACATGGCGCCGGTGACATAGCCGGCCGAGACGGTATGGACGAACTTGGCCTGGGCGTCCGGGTTGAACAGCACGGCCCAGAAATCGACCATTTCCATGCGCATGGTCACGTAGCTGAACTCGGCGCCGACCGGGTTCTGCATCCAGCCGTTGGCGATCAGGATCCACAGCGCCGACAGGTTGGTGCCGACCGCCATGAGGATGGTCACCAGCAGATGCTGCTTGCGCGACAGGCGGTCCCAGCCGAAGAAGAACAGGCCGATGAAGGTCGATTCGAGGAAGAAGGCCATCAGGCCTTCGATCGCCAGCGGCGCGCCGAAGATGTCGCCGACGTAGTGCGAGTAGTAGGCCCAGTTGGTGCCGAACTGGAACTCCATGGTGATGCCGGTGGTCACGCCGAGCGCGAAATTGATGCCGAACAGCTTGCCCCAGAAGCGGGTCATGTCCTTGTAGATGGTCTTGCCGGTCATCACGTAGGCGGATTCCATGATCACCAGGATCCAGGTCATGCCGATGGTCAATGGCACGAACAGGAAGTGGTACATCGCGGTGATCGCGAACTGTAGCCGGGACAGGTCGACAAGCTCTTCACTGAGCATGGGTTTCTCCTTGCGGGGCGGTGGTGAAATGGCGGGCGGCCGTCGTCTCGTCGACGGCGACCCGGACGTCGCGGATGAACAGCCACCAGATCGCCGTCAGCAGGATCAGCTTGGCGATGACGAGCAGGATCAGTTCGCGTCTGAGTCGGCGGTCGCGGCGGTCCATGGCGGGCTCCGGTGGTTGAATAACAGTCTTTGCTTATCAAGAGCCGTGCCAGCCTGAGCGGGGCTGAAAAATCGTCGCAAGTCATTGATTTGAAAACCTGCGGCGTTTCGCCGCAGGGTGGTTGTCTGGGCTTTTTCTGCCATCTGTGGCAGAGTGTGGCAGTGATCAATGGCAGTAATTGGCGGAGAAATGGCAGACAACGACGGCAGCCCCCAGCTCAGCGAACTGGTTTCCTTCCTGCAGACCTTGCCCGAGCCGCACATCCTGTGCGACCGCGACTACCGGATCATTGCCGCCAACGAGGCTTACCGCGCCAACTGGCCGGATCGCCAGGAAGTCGTCGGACGCAAGTGCTACGAGGTCTCGCACCGCTACGCCGTGCCCTGCGACCAGGCCGGCGAGTTCTGCCCGTTGCAGCGCAGCCTGCGTTCCGGCCAGCGCGAGCGCGTGCTGCATCTGCATCACACGCCGCAGGGCGAGAGCTTCGAGAACATCGAGTTATCGCCGATCCGCGATGCCAGCGGCGAGATCGTCTATTACATCGAGAAGCTCGAACCGCTGCCCGGCGCCCGCAGCCAGGCGCACGCGCAGGGCTTGATCGGCCGCTCGCCGGCCTTCGTGCGCATGATGGAAATGGTCGCCCGCGTCGCGCCGTCCGACGCCGCCGTGCTCCTGCAGGGCGAATCGGGGACCGGCAAGGAACTGGTCGCCGGCGCCATCCACCGGATCAGCAAGCGCGCCGACCAGCCCTTCGTTGCGGTCGACTGCTCGGGGCTGCCGGAAACGCTGTTCGAGAGCGAACTGTTCGGCCACGAGCGCGGCGCCTTCACCGGCGCCACCGCGCGCAAGACCGGGCTGGTCGAGGCGGCGGCCGGCGGCACGCTGTTCCTCGACGAGGTCGGCGACATTCCGCTGTCGATCCAGGTCAAGCTGCTGCGCCTGCTCGAAACCGGCACCTACCGCCGGGTCGGCTCGCCGGAACTGCGCAAGGCCGAGATCCGCATCGTCTCGGCGACGCACCGGCCGCTGGCCGAGATGGTCGAGGCCGGCAGCTTCCGCCAGGATCTGTTCTACCGCCTGAACATCTTCCCGATCTTCCTGCCGCCGTTGCGCGAGCGCGGCGACGACGTGCTGCTGCTGGCCGAGGCGCTGCTCGCCCGCGTCGCCGGCGGACGCAAGCTGACGCTGTCGGCGGCGGCGCAGGCCTGGCTGGTCGGCTACGCCTATCCGGGCAATGTGCGCGAACTGCGCAACCTCCTCGAACGCGCCTGCCTGCTCTGCGACGGCGACGAAATCCAGCGCGAACACCTGCCGGCCGGCGAAAATGCCGCGTTTTCACGGTCGACCGTGAAATTCACCGAAAAACCGGCGCCCGACCTGCGTACCCTGGCGCGCAGCTTCGCCGGCAACCGCAAGGCGCTGGCCGCCGAACTTGGTCTTTCCGAGCGCACCCTCTACCGGCGCTTGAAGGCTGCCGGGCTTTCATAGCAATTACGTATTGATGGAATTTGCTTAATCAATTGGATCAATCGGTCCGGGCTTTCTAATATTCTCCCTGTCGTCACGACCCAACCCCTCAAGGAGAAAAGCAGAATGTCCATCATCAATACCAAGCTCAAGCCCTTCACCACCCAGGCCTACCACGACGGCAAGTTCGTCACCGTCTCGGATGCCGACCTCAAGGGCAAGTGGTCGGTGTTCTTCTTCTACCCGGCCGACTTCACCTTCGTCTGCCCGACC
>NZ_RBXP01000018.1:0-147236 GCF_003634965.1 Azonexus fungiphilus
GGTCGGGCAGACGAAGGTGAAGTCGGCCGGGTAGAAGAAGAACACCGACCACTTGCCCTTGAGGTCGGCATCCGAGACGGTGACGAACTTGCCGTTGTGGTAGGCCTGGGTGGTGAAGGGCTTGAGCTTGGTATTGATGATTGCCATGTGGGTTTCTCCTCGAGGGGTTGGGAATTACGACAGGAACATCTTAGAACTGCCTGGATTATTGATCCAATTGATTGCTTAAATATGGTACATAGTTCGGGGCTATTTTTGTCAATCGCGGGCGTCTTGCCGGGGCTTGTCAGCGGCATTGTGCGAAATGCAAAAAAACCGGCGAAATGCGCTGATAAGGCCATTTCGGGCCAACACTAATGGGAAAAGGTGTGCTACTTTTACCTCGCTGCCGTTCCAACGGCCAGTTTTCTTAACTTGATTGGGTAACTAGGAGGCACTTAGATGAATAAATCCGAGCTGGTCGAAGTTGCTGCACAAGAAGCTGGTATTACCAAGGCCGCCGCAGACAAGGCGCTGTCGGCCATCATCGGCGCGGTTGTTAAGACCGTGGCCAAGGGCGAGTCGGTAACGCTCGTTGGTTTCGGTACTTTCAAATCCGCCCAGCGCGCCGCGCGCACCGGCAAGAATCCGAAGACGGGCGCCACGTTGAAGATTCCGGCCACGACCGTGCCGAAATTCACGGCCGGTACCGCCTTCAAGGCTGCCGTCGCGCCCAAGAAAAGCGCTGCCAAGAAGAAATAATCGAAGTTCCATCGAATGCGGGGCCCGTCTCTGACGGACTCCGCTTTTTACTTTGCAATGAACAATCCGAATAGCGAAACCCAGATCGAAGAAGTCCCGGCTGAAGTCCAGTCGCCCGACACCACGCCGGCAGAACCGCCGCCGCCGGAGTTCCAGCCGCTCGACCTGCGTCGCCGCCTGCGCGAGTTGCTCTCGGTGCCCGAACGGGATCGTAGCGACGAGCAGTGGGACGAAATCATCGAGCTGGAAATCCAGCTCGCGCCCGGCAACCGCATCGCCGGCAACGAGGCGCCCGCAGGGCAGCCGCGGCACAACAACCAGCAGCGCCATGGCAAGCAGGGTGGCGGCAATCACCAGAATGCCGGCGCCGGTGCCGGTGCCGGCAACGCGCAGCAGAAGAAGCATCGTCCGCGGACCAAGAATAATCGTCGTCCGCGCCAGGGCGGCAAGCCCGGCGGCGAAGCGGCTTGATCGGACGACTGTTTTCCGGCCGGTTCCGGCATGCAGCATTTTGACCTGATCATTGTCGGTGGCGGCCTGGCCGGCGCCAGTCTCGCCGTCGCCTTGCGCGACAGCCGCCTGCGCATCGCGCTGGTCGAAGCGCAGGTGCCGCGCCGTTCCGAGGGCTGGGATGCGCGCATTTATGCGGTGAGTCCGGCCAATGTCGATTTCCTGCGCCGGATCGGCGTCTGGAAGCATCTCGACCCCGAACGCATCGCCCGGATCGACGCCATGCGCGTGTTCGGTGATGCCGGCGGGCAGCTCGAGTTTTCGGCCTTTCAGAGCGATGTGCCCGATCTCGGCTGCATCCTGGAGTCTTCGGCGATGGCCTGCGAGCTTTGGGAAAACCTCAAGCGCCAGGCCAATCTGCAGTTGTTTTGTCCGCAGCATCCGGCGGCGCTCGAGTTTCGCACCGAAGCGACGATCCTGCGCCTCGGCGACGGCCAGGTGCTGTCGGCGCCGCTGCTGGTCGGTGCCGATGGCCGCGATTCCTGGGTGCGCGAAGCCGGCGGAGTGCGCGCGGTCAACCGGCATTACGGCGAAAAAGGCGTGGTTGCCAATTTCACCGTTGCCAGGCCGCATCGCAACGTCGCCTGGCAATGGTTCCGCGACGATGGCGTCCTGGCCTGGCTGCCGCTGCCGGGGAACCGCATCTCGATCGTCTGGTCTACGCCGGATGCGAATGCGGATGCCCTGTGCGGACTGTCGCCTGCTGCGCTCGCCGAGCGGGTCGGTGCGGCGGGAGGCAATGTCCTTGGCGAGCTCGAGTTGATCACGCCGGCGGCGGCCTTTCCCCTGCGACTGATGCGCGTGCCGGAGATCGTCAGCCCCCGTCTGGCGCTGGTTGGCGATGCCGGACATGGCATTCATCCGCTGTCCGGGCATGGCATCAATCTCGGTTTCCGCGACGCGCGCGAACTCGCCGAACGCCTGCTGGCGCTACAGCCCTGGGAGGATCCGGGGGCTTTGCGTTTCCTGCAGGGCTATCAGCGGGCGCGGCGCGAGGAGATCGCCCTGATGCAGGCGACTACCGACGGCCTGCGCCGCCTTTTTGCCCAGCGCTGGTCGCTGTTGCGCCCCTTGCGCAATGCCGGCCTCGACCTGACCAACCGCCTGCCGATGGCCAAGAGCCTGCTGGTGCGCTATGCCCTTGGGGCCATCTAGGAGAATCGAATGTTCGTCAAAACCCTGTCCGCCTTGTCGTTGTCACTGTTTGCCCTTGCCTGCTCGGCCAACGAGGCCGACATCCAGAAGACGGTCGAGGCGCGCCTTGGCGTCAAGGTCGAAAGCGTCACGAAGTCGGGTTATTTCGGCCTGTACGAAATCTACGCCGACGGCCACCTGTTCTATACCGACGACAAGGTCAGCGCCTTGCTGATCGGTGGCGACATGATCCGTTCCCAGCAGGCGCTCAACCTGATCGACCTGAAAAGCAACCGCAATGTCACTGAGGAACGCCTGCGCAAGCTGACCGCGATCAAGTTCTCCGACCTGCCGCTGGAGCGCGCGGTCAAGCAGGTGCGCGGCGACGGCAAGCGCGTGCTGGCCACGTTCGAGGATCCGAATTGCGGCTACTGCAAGCGCCTGGCCAAGGATATCCAGAAGCTCGACAACGTCACCGTGTATACCTTCCTCTATCCGATCCTCTCCGAGGATTCGCTGAAGAAGTCCCGCCAGATCTGGTGTTCGGCTGACCGGGCCAAGGCCTGGAACGACTGGATCATCGACGGCAAGACGCCGGGCGGTCGCGACAACTGCGACACCTCGGCGATCACGCGCAACCTCGAGTTCGGTCGCCGCCTCAATATCACCGGCACGCCGACCATCGTTTTCGCCGACGGCGAGCGGGTGCCTGGCGCGGTGCCGCTGAACGTCCTCGAGCAGAAGCTGGCGCAGCCTAAATAAAAGCCTCCGGCGCGGGCCGGTTCGGCTCGCCCGGTAGCGGCACGTTGATCTCCTGCGGGAGGTCCGTGCCGTTTTTTTTTTCGCCACAAAAACCCACGCCGCTCATGTCATCCGGGTCGCTTTTTGGCTCGGGAAAACTCCTGATGTTTCACTTTAAGTGTGTGTTTCGTCGGCGTTGATTTTAAACGAAAAAATTATCGCAATTTTGTCTCTGAAAAGCTCGATAAGTCATTGTTGCGTAAGAAAAAATTCCCGTTTTTGCTATTGACGTCAAGGATGCCTTCCTCTAAAGTGGGTAAACGTGTTGAAAAGTGGGTAAACGGGGATGTTCGAGGGCGCTGCGGCACTCAACCTGGATGCGAAGGGACGGTTGGCCATTCCGGCCAGGCACCGTGACGTCCTGCTCGCTGCCGGTGAGGGCTCGCTGGTCCTGACTGCGCATCCGCACCGCTGCCTGCTGCTCTATCCGGCGCCGGCCTGGCAGCCGATCCGCGACCAGATCCTGAAGGCGTCGAGCCTCGATCCGAAGGCGGCGGCGATCAAGCGCGTGATGGTCGGCAATGCCCGTACCGAGGCGCCGGATTCAGCCGGTCGGCTGCTCGTTGCCCCCGAGTTGCGGGCCTATGCCAAGTTTGAAAAGACCGTTTACCTGGTCGGCATGGGCAGCCACTTCGAAATCTGGAGCGAGGCGGGCTGGCAGGAGCAGAACGACCTGGCCGCCGAGGCCCTGACCGGCGATCTGCCGGCCGGACTTGGAGATCTCGTGCTGTGAGTTCCGGCGGCGCCCATGTCACGGTGCTGCTCGAAGAGGCGGTCGATTCCCTGGCAATCAAGAAAGACGGCGTTTACGTGGACGCGACCTTTGGTCGTGGCGGCCACAGTCGTCGCATTCTCGCCGGGCTGGGTGAAAACGGCCGCCTGGTTGCGGTCGACCGTGATCCACAGGCGATTCTCGCCGGCGAGGCCATTGGCGATCGGCGCTTTCAGTTGGTACATCGGGCATTCGGTGAGCTGGCCGAAGCCGCGGCCGAGGCCGGGGTGGCGGCGGTTGACGGGGTTTTGTTTGACGTAGGGGTGTCGTCGCCGCAGATCGACGACGGGGAGCGCGGTTTCAGCTTTCGCTATGACGCGCCGCTCGACATGCGGATGGATACGACGCAGGGCGAGACGGCGGCCGAGTGGCTGGCGCAGGCCGATTTGAGGGAAATTACGGAGGTCATCAGAAATTATGGCGAAGAACGGTTTGCTTTCCAGATTGCAAAGAAGGTTGTGGCTGCTCGGGTCGAACAACCAATTGTCACAACAGCTCAGTTCGCGGCCCTCGTACGCGAGGCCGTGCGCACCCGTGAGCCAGGGCAGGACCCGGCGACGCGCAGCTTTCAAGCTCTACGGATTCATATCAATCAAGAGCTCCGCCAGCTGGAGGTAGCCTTGCCGCAGGCGCTTGAGTTGCTCAAGCCCGGTGGCCGGTTGGTGGTGATTTCCTTTCATTCGCTCGAAGACCGCATCGTGAAAAACTTCATGCGCGCGCAGTCGACCGCGGATGCCCTGCCCAAGGGGCTGCCCTTGCGCGCCGACCAGTTGCCGCAGCCGAAGCTGCGCCTGATCGGCAAGCCGGTCAAGGCGAGCGCCGCCGAGGTCGCCGCCAATCCGCGTGCGCGCAGTGCGGTGATGCGGGTGGCGGAGAAAGTCTGATGTTCCGCCTCAATCTCGTCCTCCTGATGATCGTCGTGCTCTGCGCGCTCGCCGTGGTCACTGCCCAGCATCGCGGTCGCAAGCTCTTCCAGGCGCTCGAGGCGGAGCAGGAAAAAGTGCGTCAGCTCGAGGTCGAGTACGGTCAGCTGCAGATCGAGATGTCTACCTGGGCGACACATCCGCGGGTCGAGAAGATCGCCCGTGAGCGTCTGCGCATGGTGGCACCGCCGCCGCTGTCGCCGGCGGCTGTCGCCGGGCAGGGGGCGCGCTGATGGTCGTCCGTCGTCGCCCGCAACGCGGCCACCGCTACGCCGAGAGCCCGGTCCTGCAACTGGCCCTGCAGGGCTGGCGTTCGCGCATGGTTGGCCTGCTGTTGATGGCGGCCTTTTTCGCGCTGCTGCTGCGGGCCTTCTACCTGCAGGTGATCAATAACGACTTCCTCCAGGAAAAGGGCGACTCGCGCTACCTGCGCGACATCGAAATCTCGGCCTCGCGCGGCAAGGTCACCGACCGCCATGGCGACATGCTTGCGGTGTCGACGCCGATGCGCTCGATCTGGGCGATTCCCGGCGATGCGCGGACGATGAGTGCCGAGCAGAAGCGCCTGCTGGCGCAACTGGTCGAGCTCAAGCCGCGCGAACTCGATGCCCGCCTGGCTTCCGAAAAGACCTTCGTCTTCATCAAGCGTCAGGTGCCGCCGCAGACCGCCGAGCAGATCGCCGCGCTCAAGTTGCCCGGCATCCATCAGGAAAAGGAATATCGCCGCTATTACCCGGCGGGCGACATGACCGCCCACCTGGTCGGTTTCACCGGCGTCGACGACAAAGGCTTGGAGGGCGTCGAACTGGCCTTCCAGCAAAGCCTGCTTGGCCGCCCCGGGGCGCGGACGGTGATCCGCGACCGGCGCGGCAACATCATCGAGGATGTCGGCGCGACGCGGCCGCCGCGCGATGGCAGCGACATCGCCCTGGCCATCGATGCCAAGATCCAGTATCTCGCCTACAGCCACCTGAAGAACGCCGTCGCCGAGCACAATGCCCGCGGCGGCGGCATCGTCGTTCTCGATACCCGTACCGGCGAAGTGCTGGCGCTTGCCAACTGGCCGACCTACAACCCGAACAACCGCGCCAAGCTGTCCGGCGAGCAGTTGCGCAACCGCGCCGTCACCGATACCTTCGAGCCGGGTTCGACGCTCAAGCCGTTTACCGTCGCCCTCGGTCTGGAGAAGGGCAAGTACCGCTACGACACGGTGATCGATTGCGCGCCCGGGCGCATCACCATCGGTCGCGCGGTGATCAGCGATTCGCATCCGCATGGGGAGCTGACGGTCGCCCAGGTCGTCCAGAAGTCGTCGAACGTCGGTACCACCAAGATGGCGCTGAGCATGCCGGCCGAGTCGATGTGGGACATGTTCGACCGGCTCGGGTTCGGCAAGGCGCCGCAACTCGGTTTCCCCGGCGAGGTCGGCGGTCGCCTGCGGCCCTGGAAGAGCTGGCGTCCGATCGAGCAGGCGACGATGTCCTACGGTCACGGCATTTCGGTCAGCCTGATCCAGCTCGCCCGTTCCTATACCGTCTTCGCGCGCGACGGCGATCTGGCGCCGGTGTCCTTGCTGCGCGTCGACCAGCCGGTGGTGCGTGGCGCCGAGGTCTTTTCGGCGCAGACCGCGCGCGAGATGCGGGCGATGCTCGAGATGGTCGTCGGCCCCGGTGGCACTGCGCCCAAGGCAGCGGTGCCCGGCTACCGCGTCGGCGGCAAGACCGGTACCGCGCACAAGCTCGAAGGCGGCGTCTACGCCAACAAGTACATCGCCTCCTTCGTCGGCATCGCCCCGATTTCGAATCCCCGCCTGGTTGTCGCCGTGATGATCGACGAGCCGAGCGGTGGCCAGTACTACGGCGGCCAGATCGCCGGTCCGGTGTTCGCCAACGTGATGGGCGGCGCGCTGCGCACGCTCGGCATCGCGCCCGATGCGCCGGTCCAGGTGGCGGCCATGAATGATGGAAAGGGGCGGATGTGATGACGCCGCGTGAAATCCTCGATCGTCTCGAAAGTCTTGGCGTCGAGCCGAGCGGCGTTGCCGACGACAGCCGCCAGGTCCGCCCGGGCGATCTCTTCCTTGCCTACCCCGGCGATCTTGCCGATGGCCGCGCCTATATCGCCGACGCGCTGGCACGCGGGGCGCGGGCGGTGGTCTGGCAGCCGGGGGGCGATTTTGCCTGGAATCCGGCGTGGACCGTGACCCACTTCAGCGTCGACGCCCTGCGCCCGCTGGCCGGGCCGCTGGCGCACGCGATCTACGGGCATCCCAGCGAGGGCATGTCGCTGATCGCGATCACCGGGACCAACGGCAAGACCACGGTCAGTCAATGCCTTGGTCGTGCCTATCCGCGCCCCTGCGCGGTGGTCGGCACGCTCGGCGCCGGCTTCGCCGACGAACTGTCGCCGACTGGCTTCACGACGCCGGAAGCGACCACGCTGATGCGCTACCTGGCCGATTTCCGCAGCCGCAAGGCCGCCGCCTGCGCCCTCGAAGCGAGCTCGATCGGCATCGAGGAAGGGCGAATGAACGGCCTGCGCGTCGATGTCGCGGTATTCACCAACCTGACCCGCGACCATCTCGACTACCACGGCAGCATGGAAGCCTATGCCGCCGCCAAGGAAAAGCTGTTCCGCTGGCCGCGCCTGCGTACCGCGGTGATCAACATCGACGACGAGTTCGGCCTGCACCTGATGCGGGAAACCGAGGCGATGCGGGTGATCGGCTATTCGATGCAGCCCTTGCGCCGCGATTTTCCCGCGCTGGTGCGTGCCGAGAACCTGGTCGATACACCTTTCGGCCAGCGTTTCGAGATCGTCCTGCCGAACGGCCGGGCGATGGTCGATACGGCGCTGGTCGGCCGCTACAACGTTGCCAACCTGCTCGCCTGTGCTGCCGTCCTGCACGACGCCGGCGTCATGCCGGCCGAGATCGGACGCCGCCTTTCCGAGCTGACGCCGCCGCCCGGACGGATGGAGCGGCTTGGTGGCAGCGGCGAACCGCTGATCGTCGTCGATTATGCGCATACCCCGGACGCGCTGGCCAACGCGCTCGCCGCTCTGCGACCGCTGGCCGGTGCTCGCGGCGGCAAGCTGGCGGTGGTGTTCGGTTGCGGCGGCGATCGCGACAAGGGCAAGCGGCCGCAGATGGGCGGCGTTGCCGAAGCCGGCGCCGACCGTGTCATGGTGACCAGCGACAACCCCCGCAGCGAGTCGCCGGCGGCCATCATCGAGGCGATCCTGGGTGGCCTGGTGCATGCCGAGGTCGAGCCCGACCGGGCGCTGGCCATCCGCCGGGCGGTTGCCGAAGCCGCCGACCACGACGTGATCCTGCTCGCCGGCAAGGGGCACGAGGATTACCAGGAGATCGGCGGTCAGCGCCTGCCGTTCTCCGACCTGGCCGAAGCGCAGGCGGCCCTGAGCCTGCGCCGCGAACGCACGGGAGTGGCTGCATGATCGCCTGGCAATTGTCGCAAGTCGCCGCTGCCGTCGGCGGCCAACTGCTCGGCAGCGACTGCCGGATCGCCGGGGTGTCCACCGATACCCGGGCGGTGGCCTCCGGCCAGTTGTTCATCGCCTTGCGCGGTGAGCGCTTCGACGCCCACGACTTCCTCGAGCCGGCGCTGGCCGCCGGCGCTGCCGCGCTGCTGGTTGCCGACGCCGGCCGTGTTCCCGCCGGCGCCTCTGCCGTGGTCGTCGACGACACGCGGCTGGCGCTCGGTCGCTTGGCCGCCGCCTGGCGCCGTCAGTTTTCGTTGCCGGTGATCGCGGTCACCGGCTCGAACGGCAAGACGACGACCAAGGAAATGATCGCCGCCATCCTCAAGGCCGCTTTTGGCGATGCGGTGCTGGCGACGCGCGGCAACTTCAACAACGACATCGGCCTGCCGCTGACGCTGCTCGGCCTTGACGCGACGCATCGTGCCGCGGTGATCGAGATGGGCATGAACCATCCCGGCGAGATCGGCTATCTGACCCGCATCGGTGCGCCGACCGTGGCCCTGGTGACCAATGCCCAGCGTGCGCATCTCGAAGGCATGGGCGACCTCGACGAAGTCGCCCGCGAAAAGGGCACGATCTTCGCCGGCCTGCCCGCCGACGGCATCGCCGTGATCAACGCCGACGACGCCTACGCCGGTTTCTGGCGCGAACAGGTCGGTAGCCAGCCGGTGCGCAGTTTCGGCATCGACCAACCGGCCGACGTCCGGGCGACGTTGCGTCAGCACGGCCTGGAAAGCGCGCTGGTACTGCAGGCGGCGGAAGGCGAGATCGAATTCACGCTGGCCATTCCCGGTCGGCACAACGCCCGCAACGCGCTTGCCGCGGCAGCCGCCTGTCTTGCCGCCGGCTTGCCGCTGAGCGCGGTGGCTGCCGGCCTGGCAGCCTTCTCCGGCGTCAAGGGGCGGCTGCAGCGGCGTAGTGGACGCAACGGCGCGCAGATCCTCGACGACACCTACAACGCCAACCCGGATTCGGTGCGCGCCGGCATCGACGTGCTTGCCGCCACCGTCGGCCGCAAGGTCCTGGTTCTCGGCGACATGGGCGAGATCGGCGAGGCCAGCGGCCAGTATCACGACGAGATCGGCGGTTACGCCAAGAGCCAGGGCATCGACCGCCTGTTCGCGCTCGGCGACGCCAGCCAGCAGGCGGTGCGCAACTTCGGCGAGGGCGCCCGTCACTTTTGCAATGTCGACAAGTTGATTGTCGCGGTCGACAAGGAATTGGGCCCGGAAACCACCGTCCTGGTGAAGGGTTCGCGCTTCATGAAAATGGAACGGGTGGCCGATGCGCTGGCCGCCGCGTCCGGGGAGAATCACTGATGCTTTTGGCCCTTGCCCAATGGCTCGCGCAGGACATTCGCTTCTTCAATGTCTTTAACTACATCACGCTGCGCACCGTGCTCGCGGCGATGACCGCGCTGCTCATTTCCTTCGCCGCCGGTCCGCGCGTGATCCGCTGGCTGGCGGCCAAGAAGATCGGCCAGGCGGTGCGTACCGACGGGCCGCAGACGCACCTGGTCAAGTCGGGAACGCCGACCATGGGCGGCGTGCTGATCCTGATCGCGATCGGCATCACGACGCTGCTGTGGGGCGATTTGTCCAACAAATACGTGTGGACCGTGCTCGTCGTCACGCTCGGCTTCGGCATCATCGGCTGGTACGACGACTGGAAGAAGGTCGTCTATCGCGACCCGAACGGGCTGGCCAGCCGCTGGAAGTTCTTCTGGCAGTCGGTGCTCGGCGCCGGCGCCGCGCTCTTCCTCGCCTTCTCGGCGACATCGACGGCGCAGACCGAGCTGATCGTGCCCTTCTTCAAGAGCGTCGCCTATCCGCTCGGCATCGTCGGCTTCATCGTGCTGACCTATTTCGTCATCGTCGGCACCAGCAATGCGGTGAACCTGACCGACGGCCTCGACGGCCTGGCGATCATGCCGACGGTGATGATCGCCTCGGCCTTCGCCATCTTCGCCTACGTCACCGGCAACGCGGTGTATGCCAAGTACCTGCTGATTCCCTATGTCCCGGGCGCCGGCGAATTGTGCATCCTGCTCGGGGCGATTGCCGGCGCCGGGCTCGGCTTCCTGTGGTTCAACGCCTATCCGGCCGAAGTCTTCATGGGCGACGTCGGCGCGCTGGCGCTCGGTGCCGCGCTGGGCACGGTCGCCGTGATCGTCCGTCAGGAAATCGTCCTCTTCATCATGGGCGGCGTTTTCGTCGTCGAGACGCTGTCGGTGATGCTGCAGGTGTCGTGGTTCAAGTACACCAAAAAGAAATACGGCGAGGGTCGGCGCATCCTGCGCATGGCGCCGCTGCATCACCACTTCGAACAAACGGGCTGGAAGGAGACGCAGGTTGTCGTCCGCTTCTGGATCATCACCATCATGCTGGTCCTGATCGGGCTGGCAACCTTGAAGCTGCGCTGATGGAACTCAAGGGCAAACGCGTTCTGGTGATCGGACTCGGCGAGTCCGGACTGGCGATGGCCAAGTGGCTGCATCGCCAGGGTGCGTTTGTGCGGGTCGCCGACTCGCGTAGCAACCCGCCCAACGTCGAGGCCTTGCAGGCCGTCGCCCCGGGCGCCGAACTGCTCGTCGGCGAATTTGCGCCCGCCACCTTCGCCGCTTGCGAGGTGGTCGCCCTGTCGCCGGGTGTGGCCAAGGCGACGCCGCCGATTGCCGCCTGCGGCCTGCCGCTGATCTCGGAAATCGAACTGTTCGCCGCCGGTGTGCGCGCGCAGGTGCCCGACTCGCAGATCGTCGCCATCACCGGCAGCAACGGCAAGACCACCACCACCGCGCTGACCGCCCACCTGCTCAACGGTGCCGGCGTCCCGGCGATTGCCTGTGGCAACATCTCGCCGTCGGCACTCGACGCGCTGATGGACGCCCAGGACGCCGGCCAGCTGCCGGCCGTCTGGGTGCTCGAACTGTCGAGCTTCCAGCTGGAAACGACGCATCACCTGAACGCCGCGGCGGCGACCGTGCTCAATCTCTCGGAAGATCACCTCGACCGCTACAACGGCAGCCTGGCCGAGTACGCCGCCGCCAAGTCGCGTGTCTTCCAGGGCAAGGGGACGCTGATCCTCAACCGCGACGACGACTGGTCGATGGCCAACGGCCGCTGTGGCCGCAAGATGCTCACCTTCGGCCTCAACCCGGCGCCGCGTGCGACCGATTACGGACTGGTCGGCGGCGCCATCGTGCGCGGCGGCGAGGCCCTGGTCGCGCTGGCCGATCTGCAGTTGAGCGGGCTGCACAATGCCGCCAACGCGATGGCCGCGCTGGCGCTGTGCGAGGCCGTCGGCGTCGCGCCGCAGCGCCTGGTCGAGCCGCTGAAAAGCTTCCGCGGTCTGCCGCACCGGGTCGAGACCGTGGCCGAGATCGGTGGTGTGCTTTATGTCGACGATTCCAAGGGCACCAACGTCGGTGCCACGCTGGCGGCGATCGAGGGCATGGGGCGCAAGGTCGCCATCGTCCTCGGTGGCGACGGCAAGGGTCAGGACTTTTTGCCGCTGAAGGCGGCGTTGACCGTGCACGGTCGTGCGGTGGCGCTGATCGGCCGCGACGCGGCGGCGATCGGCATGGCCATCGAGGGCTGCGGCGTGCCGACGGCCATCGTCGCCGACATGGATGCCGCCGTCCGCTGGCTGGCCGCCCGCGCCGAGCCGGGCGACTGCGTGCTGCTGTCGCCGGCCTGTGCCAGCCTCGACATGTACCGTAACTACGCGCACCGCGCGCAGGCCTTCATCGATGCTGTCGGAGGGTTGCCGCAATGATGCTCTCGGCTCTCGACATGCCGCGCCGCCAGGTCGCCGAGATCGACCATGCCCTGCTCTGGTCGGCCCTGGTGCTGCTGCTCGGCGGCCTGGTGATGGTCTATTCGGCGTCGATCGCGATTGCCGAGGCCGGCCGTTTCACCAACCACCAGCCCGGCTACTACCTGATCCGCCACGCGATCTTCCTGTGCATCGGCCTGGTCGCCGGCGCCGTCGCCTTCCAGCTGCCACTGACCACCTGGCAGAAATATGCGCCGATCCTGTTCATGGTCGGTGTCGTCCTGCTCGCGATCGTCCTCATTCCCGGCATCGGCCGCGACGTCAATGGTGCCCGCCGCTGGCTGCCGCTCGGCTTCGCCAACCTGCAGCCGTCCGAACTGATGAAGTTGTTCGCGGTGCTCTATGCCGCCGATTACACGATCCGCAAGATCAACGTCATGCACGACCTGAAGCAGGCTTTCCTGCCGATGTTCGGGGCGATGGCGCTGGTCGGCATCCTGTTGCTCAAGGAGCCGGACTTCGGCGCCTTCGTCGTGATCATCTCGATCGCCATGGGCATCCTCTTCCTCGGCGGCCTCAAGGCGCGGATGTTCGCGCTGCTGATCATCGGCCTGCTGATCGCCTTCGCGATCATGATCATCGTCTCGCCGTACCGGCGCGACCGCATCTTCGGCTTCATGGATCCGTGGGCCGACGCCTTCGGCCGCGGCTATCAGCTGTCGCATTCGCTGATCGCCTTCGGGCGCGGCGAACTGTTCGGCGTCGGGCTCGGCGCCAGCGTCGAAAAGCTGTTCTACCTGCCGGAAGCCCATACCGATTTCCTGCTTGCGGTGATCGGCGAGGAATTGGGCTTCGTTGGCGTGTTGACCGTGATCCTGCTGTTCGCCGTCCTCGTCCAGCGAGCCTTCGCCATCGGCCGCCAGTGCGTCCAGCTCGACCGCCTTTACCCGGCGCTGGTGGCGATGGGCATCGGTATCTGGATGGGCGTGCAGTCCTTCATCAACATGGGCGTCAACGTCGGCCTGCTGCCGACCAAGGGCCTGACCCTGCCGCTGATGAGCTTCGGCGGTTCGGGCATCCTCGCCAACTGCGTGGCGCTGGCCATTCTCCTGCGGGTGGATTGGGAAAACAGGCAACTCATGCGAGGTGGAAAACTATGACCACGTTCGCGTTGCCTGTTTCGGCGCAGGCTAACTTGCGCAGCAAGTTAAGGGCGCAGCCCGGCCGTAGCCAAAACCGCCAGTTAGGTCGCGGAGGCAAATTATGAGCAAAACCATCATGATCATGGCCGGCGGGACTGGCGGCCACATTTTCCCGGCGCTTGCCGTCGCGCACCGGATGCGCGATGCCGGCTGGCGCGTCGTCTGGCTCGGCAACCCGGAAGGCATGGAAGCCCGCCTGGTGCCGCAACACGGCTTCGAGATGGTCTGGGTGAAATTCTCGGCATTGCGCGGCAAGGGGCTGCTGCGCAAGCTGCTGCTGCCGGTCAACCTGCTGCGCGGTTTCTGGCAGGGGCTCAAGGCGATCCGTCAGGTGCGGCCGGACGTGGTCCTCGGCATGGGCGGCTACATCACCTTCCCGGGCGGCATGATGGCGGCACTGAGCGGCATCCCGCTGGTGCTGCACGAGCAGAATTCGGTCGCCGGCCTGGCCAACCGCGTGCTCGCCGGTGTCGCCGACCGCATTGCCAGCGGTTTTCCCGAGGTGCTCAAGAAGGGCTTGTGGCTGGGGAATCCGGTGCGTCCGGAAATCGCCGCGCTGGCGCCGCCGGCCGAGCGCTTTGCCGGTCGCGACGGCGCCCTGCGCGTGCTGGTGATCGGCGGCAGTCTGGGCGCCCAGGCGCTCAACGAGGCGGTGCCCAAGGGCATGTCGCTGCTCGCCGCCGACCAGTTGCCGCAGATCGTCCATCAGGCCGGCGAAAAACACATCGAGGCACTCAAGGCCGCCTATGCCGCGGTTGGCGTCCAGGCCCACTGCGTGCCGTTCATCGAGGACATGGCCGGCGCCTACGAATGGGCCGATCTGGTTATTTGCCGTTCCGGCGCGTTGACCGTGGCCGAACTGGCGGCGGTCGGCGTGGCCAGCATCCTGGTGCCCTTCCCGCATGCGGTGGACGATCACCAGACCGGCAACGCCCGCTTCCTGGTCAATGTCGGCGGCGCCTTCCTGCTGCCGCAAAGCGAACTGACGCCGGAAGCGGTGGCGCTGGTGCGCAACTACTCTCGCGGTCAACTGCTGGAAATGGCCGAAAAGGCCCGCAGCCTGGCCAAGCCCGAGGCCACCGCCGACGTGGCCCGGCTCTGCATGGAAATTGCCAAATGAAGCACAAGGTCAAACACATCCACTTCGTCGGCGTCGGCGGCTCGGGCATGAGCGGCATCGCCGAAGTCCTCGCCCACCTCGACTACACGGTCAGCGGCTCCGACCTCGCCGCCAGCGCCACGACGCGCCGGCTCGAAGGCGAGGGCGTGCGGGTCACCATCGGCCACGCCGCCGGCAACATTGCCGGTGCCGATGCGGTGGTGGTGTCGACGGCGGTCAAGGAAGACAATCCGGAAGTCGTCGCCGCCCGCGAAAAGCGCATCCCGGTGGTGCCGCGGGCGCAGATGCTGGCCGAACTGATGCGCCTCAAGCGCGGCATCGCCATCGCCGGTACCCACGGCAAGACGACGACGACCAGTCTGGTCACCAGCATCCTGGCCGAAGGCGGCATCGATCCGACCTTCGTCATCGGCGGCCGTCTCAATGCCGCCGGCGCCAACGCGCGGCTGGGCGGCGGCGATTTCCTGGTGGCCGAGGCCGACGAGTCGGACGCTTCCTTCCTCTTCCTGTCGCCGGTGATTTCGGTGGTCACCAACATCGACGCCGACCACATGGAAACCTACGGCCACGATTTCGAGCGGCTCAAGGGGGCCTTCGTCGATTTCCTCAACCGCCTGCCGTTCTACGGCGTTGCCGTGCTCTGCAGCGACGACGCCAACGTGCGCGCGATCATGCCGCAGGTGAGCAAGCAGATCGTCACTTACGGGCTGAGCCCGGAATCGAACTTCTACGCCGAGGACATCGTCGCCGACGGCGCCCGCATGCGGTTCACCTGCGTCCGCGTCAATGGCACCACCTCGCGCCTGGCGATCACCCTGAACACGCCGGGCCTGCACAACGTGCTCAATGCGCTGGCGGCGATCGCCGTCGCCACCGAGGTCGGTGTCGCCGACGCGGCGATCGTCAAGGCGCTGGCCGAGTTCAAGGGCGTCGGCCGCCGTTTCCAGCGCTACGGTGAAGTTGCGCTGCCAGCCGGCGGCAGCTTCACGCTGGTCGACGACTACGGCCATCACCCGGTGGAAATGGCAGCGACGCTGGCCGCGGCCCGCGGCGCCTTCCCCGGTCGGCGCCTGCTGCTGGCTTTCCAGCCGCATCGCTACACGCGCACCCGCGACTGCTTCGAGGACTTCGTCAAGGTGTTGTCCACGGTCGACGCGCTTTGTCTGGCAGAAATCTATGCCGCCGGCGAGGCGCCGATCGTCGCCGCCGACGGCCGTTCGCTGGCGCGCGCGTTGCGCGTCGGCGGCAAGGTCGAGCCGGTGTTCGTCGAAGATATCGCGGCGATGCCGCAAACGATCATGGATGTCGCCCGCGATGGCGACGTGGTACTGACCATGGGCGCCGGTTCGATCGGTGCGGTGCCCGGCAAACTGGTGGAAGGCAAATGAGCGGTTTCGGCAAGGTCGCAGTCCTCTTCGGCGGAACTTCCGCCGAGCGCGAGGTTTCCCTGAACAGCGGTGCGCGCGTGCTGGCCGCCCTGCTGGGCCAGGGCATCGACGCCCACGCCTTCGATCCGGCCGAGCAGCCGCTCGACGCGCTGAAGGGCTATGACCGCGCCTTCATCGCCCTGCACGGGCGCCATGGCGAGGACGGGACGATCCAGGGCGCGCTTGAAGTCATGCACATTCCCTACACCGGCTCCGGCGTGCTCGCCTCGGCGCTGGCCATGGACAAGTTCCGCACCAAGCTGATGTGGCAGGCGGCCGGCTTGCCGATCCCCGAATATGCGCTGCTCAGCGCCGCTTCGGATTTTGCCGATATCGAGGAAGAACTCGGCCTGCCGCTGTTCGTCAAGCCGGCGCGCGAAGGTTCGTCGATCGGGGTGACCAAGGTCAAGGCGCCGGGCGAGCTGAAGGCTGCCTATCTCGAGGCGGCCCGCCACGACCCGCTGGTGATCGCCGAAAAGGGCGTGATGGGCGGCGAATACACGGTCGGCATCGTCGGCGACCAGGTCCTGCCGATCATCAAGATCGAGCCGGCGACCGAATGGTACGACTACGAAGCCAAGTACAACCGCGACGACACCCGCTACCTGTGCCCCTGCGGCCTGCCGGAAGCCCGGGAGATGCAGATCCGCGCCCAGGCACTGGAGGCTTTCCGCATGCTCGACGGGCGCGGCTGGGGGCGGGTCGATTTCCTGATGGACGACGCGGGCAACCACTATTTCCTGGAAGTGAACACCGCACCGGGCATGACCGACCACTCGCTGGTGCCGATGGGCGCGCGGGCGGCGGGCATGGACTACCCGGCGCTGGTGCGTCGCGTCCTCGAACTGGCGGCCAACGACTGAGGCGATGAATGTGGCACAAACCGCAACTGCTGACTGCGCTTGCCGACCTGCTCATGCTGGTCGCCGCGGCTGCCTTGCTGGCGGCGGGCGCCGTCTGGCTGGTGCGGGTGCCGTCGCTGCCGGTCAAGCAGGTGGTGTTTACCGAGCCGCTGGCCCACACGCGCCGCGGCGAGATCGAGCAGGTGCTGCCGTCGGCCTTGCGCGGGAACTTCTTCAGTCTCGATCTGGAAGCGGTGCGGGTGGCGCTCGAGCAGCTGCCCTGGGTGCGCAAGGTGCAGGTGCGGCGGGTCTGGCCGGCGACGCTGGAAATCGCGGTCGAGGAGCATCGGCCGCTGGCACGCTGGGGCGAAGGTTATGCCGAGATGGTCAACAGCCACGGCGAGGTCTTCGCGGCCTTGCTGCCCGAGGCGGAGATGGCCGGGTTGCCGTTGCTGGCCGGGCCGCCGGGGACGGCGCGGGAAGTGCTGGCGCGCTATGCGGAGTTCACCGCCGCCTTTGCCGCGGTCAAGCAGCGGCCGGTGCAGCTGGCGTTGTCGCCGCGTCTGGCCTGGCGGGTGAAGCTGGACAACGGGATGCGTATCGAGATCGGGCGGGAGCATCCGAAGTCGCCGGTGGGCGCGCGCTTGCAGCGTTTTGTCGACGTCTATCCGTCGATGGTGGCGAATTTGCCGGTAACCCCGGCGGTCGTGGATTTGAGATATCCGAACGGTTTCGCGATGAAGGTCGCGGGCGAGGGGAAGGGAAAGTAAGACTATGAGCAGGGACAACAAGGATCTGGTGGTTGGCCTGGATATCGGAACGTCGAAGATCGTCGCGCTGGTCGCCGATCTCGACCACGAAGGACGGCTGAGCGTGATCGGCATGGGCTCGCAGGATTCGCGCGGGCTGAAGAAGGGGGTCGTGGTCAACATCGAGGAAACGGTGCACACGATCAGCCGCGTCATCCAGGAAGTCGAACTGATGGCCGACTGCAAGGTCAGCCACGTGTATACCGGGATCGCCGGCAGCCACATCAAGAGCTTCAACTCGAACGGCATGGTCGCGATCAAGGACAAGGAAGTCACCTCGGCCGATGTCGATCGTGTCATCGAGACGGCGCGGGCGATGCCGATCCCGGCCGAGCAGGAAATCCTGCACATCCTCACCCAGGAATTCGTCATCGACGGCCAGGACGGCATCCGCGAGCCGATCGGCATGAGCGGCATGCGCCTCGAAGTGAAGACGCACATCGTCACCGGCGCCGTCTCGGCGGCGCAGAACATCGTCAAGTGCGTGCGCCGCTGCGGCCTGGAAGTGAACGACCTGGTGCTGCAGCCGCTGGCGTCGAGCTACGCGGTGCTCTCCGAGGACGAGAAGGATCTCGGCGTCTGCCTGATCGACATCGGCGGCGGCACCACCGACATCGCCGTGTGGACGCAGGGCGCGATCCGCCATACCTCGGTGATTCCCATCGCCGGTGACCAGATCACCAACGACATCGCGATGGCCTTGCGCACGCCGACCCGCGAGGCCGAAGACATCAAGTGCAAGTACGGTTGTGCCCTGGCGCAACTTGCCGACATTTCGGAAAACCTCGATGTGGCAGGGGTCGACGACCGTCCGAGCCGGAAATTGAGCCGCCGCGCGCTGGCCGACGTGATCCAGCCGCGCGTCGAGGAACTCTACGAGCTGATCCAGAACGAACTGCGCCGCGCCGGTTTCGAGGAAGTCCTGTCGTCCGGCATCGTCCTCACCGGTGGCGCCAGCGTCATGCCCGGCATGGTCGAGCTCGGCGAGGAAATCTTCCACATGCCGGTTCGCCTGGGCAATCCGAAGTACGACGGCAGCCTGTCCGACGTCGTCCAGAACCCGCGCTTCTCGACCGCCTTCGGCCTGCTGCTCGAGGCCCAGGCGCAGCGCAAGCGGGGACAGAAGATTCAGGAGAAGCAGGGCATCCGCGATGTCTTCTCCAGCATGAAGCAATGGTTTTCCAAGAATTTTTGATTTGTTTTTGAACGGTTTTTTCAGAGGAGGTCGTCATGTTTGAAATCATCGAGAAGGAAGAAGAACTCGGCACCATCATCAAGGTGTTCGGGGTCGGGGGCGCCGGTGGCAATGCCATCGAGCACATGATTCGCGAGGGCGTGAACGGGGTCGAGTTCATTGCCGCCAATACCGATGCGCAGGCACTTGCCCGCAATGCCGCATCGTCCAAGCTGTCGCTCGGCAAGAGCGGCCTGGGGGCCGGCGCCAAGCCGGAAGCCGGCAAGATGGCGGCCGACGCGCACCGCGACGAAATTCGCGCCGCGCTGGAAGGTTCGCACATGGCCTTCATCACCGCCGGCATGGGCGGCGGCACGGGTACCGGTGCCGCCCCGGTGGTCGCCGAGATTGCCCGTGAAATGGGCATCCTGACCGTCGGCGTGGTGACCAAGCCGTTCAGTTTCGAGGGCGGCAAGCGGATGAAGTCGGCGGAAGCCGGCATCGCCGAATTCTCCAAGCATGTCGATTCGCTGATCGTCATCCTCAATGACAAGCTGATGGAAGTCATGGGCGACGACGCGGATGTCGACGATTGCTTCAAGGCGGCCGACGACGTGCTCAAGAACGCGGTCGGCGGCATCGCCGAAATCATTACCTACCCGGGCTTGGTCAACGTCGACTTCGAAGACGTGCGCACGGTGATGGGCGAGATGGGCCGCGCGATGATGGGTTCGGCCGCCGCTGCCGGCGTCGACCGGGCGCGCATCGCTGCCGAGCAGGCTGTTGCCTCGCCGCTGCTCGAGGGTGTGAACCTGTCCGGCGCACGCGGCGTGCTGGTCAACATCACCGCCGCCAAGGGCAACCTGAAGATGAAGGAAGTCAACGAAGTGATGAACACCGTCAAGGCCTTTGCTGCCGACGACGCGCACATCATCTTCGGCGCCGTGTACGACGAACTGATGGGCGATGCGCTGCGCGTCACCGTCGTCGCCACCGGCCTCGGCCAGGCTGCCGCCAAGCGTCAGACCTTCGAGGTGATCAACACCCCGATCGTCGAAGCCGTCGCTACCGGCACGCATGATGCGGTCGCCTTCAGCAGTTCGCCGGCCATCGACTACAACCAGATCGCCGACGTCCCGGCCGTGGTCCGCAAGCGCAACGTCACCGTCGAGGCGCTGGCCAACAGCGGTGTCGATCGCTACGACATCCCGGCCTTCCTGAGAAAGCAGGCCGACTGACCTGTAACAAAAGCTCTCTCTGAAAAAGGGTGGCGGCGCATTGTGTTAAAATGCGCCGCCTTCCCCAATCATTCAAAGACTTAAAACAACAATGCTGAAGCAACGCACGCTGAAGACCGTGATCCACGCCTCGGGCGTCGGTCTGCATGGCGGTGTCAAGGTCAACCTGACCTTGCGCCCGGCCGCACCGGATAACGGTATCGTCTTCCGTCGCGTTGATCTGCCCGAACCGGTCGACATTCCCGCGCAAGCGGTCCTGATCGGCGACACCCGCATGTGTTCCTGCCTGGAGCGCGACGGGGTCAAGGTCGGTACCATCGAACACCTGATGTCGGCGCTCTGTGGCCTCGGCATCGACAATGCCTGGATCGACATCGACGCGCCGGAAGTCCCGATTCTCGACGGCTCGGCTGCGCCTTTCGTCTTCCTGATCCAGTCGGCCGGCATCGAAGAACAGAATGCGGCCAAGAAGTTCATCCGCGTCACCCGCCCGATCGAAGTCCGTGACGGCGACAAATGGGCGCGCTTCGAGCCCTACGAGGGCTACAAGCTGGCTTTTTCGATCGTCTTCAACCACCCGGCGATCGACAAGTCGGCACAGCAGGCGGAAATCGATTTCGCAGAGCAGTCCTACGTCCGCGAAGTGTCGCGGGCGCGCACCTTCGGTTTCATGCAGGAAGTCGAATACCTGCGCGAGAACGGCCTGGCGCTCGGCGGCGGACTGGAGAACGCGATCGTCCTCGACGAGTTCCGCGTCCTCAACCAGGACGGGCTGCGCTACGGCGACGAGTTCGTCAAGCACAAGATCCTCGATGCCGTTGGCGACCTCTACCTGATCGGCCATCCCTTGCTGGCCGCTTACTCCTCGCACAAGGGCGGCCACGCCCTGAACAACCAGTTGGCGCGGGCGCTGCTGGTGCAGCAGGACGCCTGGGAACTGGTCAGCTTCGGCGAGGCCGAGCGGGCGCCGCAGGGCGTCACCCGCTGGCTGGCCCAGGCAGCCTGATCCGCCATGTGGCTGCTGCGCCTGCTGGCGGCCATTCTCGTCATTGCCGTCGGCGCCGGCCTGCTCCTCTACGCATTTACCGGCCGCCGCGAATACCTCGCCTTCAGCGGCCGCTTGTTCCGTTATGGCATCGTTTTCGCGCTGCTGGTCTTTGCCCTGATGTTCGTCGAGCGACTGGCGGTCATTCCCGTATAGCGGCGCGCTGCAACAATGTGTCGAGCGCCGTGCGCAAGGCGCCCTGGGGCAGCATGTTGACGGTCGACCGCAATAATCCGGCAGTTTTGCCGGAGATCGGCTTGAGTGTGGAAGTCGTTGATCGCACAGGTGTTTGTCGAGGTTGAACTTTGACCTCGATGTCGTTACACTCCATCCCCTCAATCGATAATTCGCCACAAAGTCGCCGGTTCATCTGGCGTAGCTTGGCAGCGACCGCGCCGTTGTCGGCGTGGATAACCACTTTCCCCGACTTGTAGTTCGCGACATGCGCTGCATGGCGCAAGGCGCCGGGGGCAACAGCGTCGAAACGGCTGGCCAGCTTCATCAGTTGCCGCGCATGGGCCATGACCCGGCCGGTTGCGGCATCGGCGTCGAGGTATTGCTGGGGCGCTTTGTACATAGGAGGTTCCGTGCAGATCATCATTGTTTCGCGCCATCTGAGCTCGGCGCGCACGATCACCATTATGCCTCGCCACGTGATCGGGGCGGTGGCCGTCTTCTTCGCCCTGGTGTTCCTGGTCTCGGCGCTGTTCTCGATGATGTCGCTGCATTTCCGCCTGCCGATCGTGGACAGCATCCTGGTCTCGATCCAGCAGCAGGAAACCCGCCAGACCCGCGACTACATCACCAACAACCTGAACCTGATGGCGACCCGGCTGGGTGAATTGCAGGGTCGCCTGCTGCAGCTCGATACGCTCGGCAACCGTGTTTCCGACCTGGCCGGGATCAAGCGCAAGCTGCCCGCCGAGGGCGAGGCGAAGCCGGGGCAGGGTGGCCCCTTCCTGCCGGCGCCGATGTCGGCGAGCGAGTTGCAGCAGGAAATCGAGCGCCTGGCGTCGGCCGTCGAGCAGCGCGCCGAGGAGCTGGCCTTCATGGAATTCCACCTGCTGGAAAAGCGGATCGAGGAGCGCCTGATGCCGACGACGCTGCCGGTGCGCAATGCGGTCATCGGCTCCGGCTTCGGCTATCGCAACGATCCGTTCGCCGGCCTGCGCTCGCGGCACGACGGCCTCGATTTCTCGGCGCCGAGCGGAACGCCGGTGGTCGCCGCGGCCGACGGTGTGGTCGTGACCGCCGCCTATCATCCCGAATTCGGCAACATGATCGACGTCGACCACGGCGACGGCCTGCTCTCGCGCTATGCTCACCTGTCGAAGATGGATGTCGCCGAGTCGCAGATCGTCCGTCGCGGCGAGCGCATCGGCGCGGTCGGCAGTACCGGGCGCTCGTCCGGTCCGCACCTGCACTTCGAGGTGCGCATGCTGGGCGTGCCGCAGAATCCGGTTACCTTCCTCAAGCGTGGCGACGGCCACGCCGCCCTGCCGCGCCGCTGAGGCCGACTCCTTTCCGGCGGCGAGCCGCCGCCGCCGTCCCGGGCGGCCGTGCTAGAATCGCCGCTTCCTTGCCGCGCCTGCGCAAGTCCTTACTTCATCGCGATGATATCCGGCCTCCTCAAAAAGATTTTCGGCAGCCGCAATGACCGGCTGATCAAGCAGTACTCCCAGAACGTCAAGCGCATCAATGCGCTCGAGCCGCAGATTTCGGCGCTGACCGACGAGCAGCTGCGGGCCAAGACCGACGAATTCCGCCAGCGCCATGCTGCCGGCGAGTCGCTCGACGACCTGTTGCCGGAAGCCTTTGCCGTGGTCCGCGAAGCCGGCAAGCGGGCGCTCGGGATGCGCCATTTCGATGTCCAGATGATCGGCGGCATGGTCCTGCACTACGGCAAGATCGCCGAAATGCGTACCGGTGAAGGCAAGACGCTGGTGGCGACGCTGCCGTCCTACCTCAACGCGATTTCCGGCAAGGGCGTGCACGTGATCACCGTGAACGATTACCTGGCCAGCCGCGATGCGGCCTGGATGGGCAAATTGCACCGTTTTCTCGGGTTGACCGTCGGCGTCAACCTGTCGCAGATGGATCACGAGGCCAAGCAGGCAGCCTACGCCGCTGACATCACCTACGGCACCAACAACGAATTCGGCTTCGACTACCTGCGCGACAACATGGTCTACGCCGCCGACCAGCGCGTCCAGCGCAGCCTGAACTACGCCATCGTCGACGAAGTCGACTCGATCCTGATCGACGAGGCGCGCACGCCGCTGATCATTTCCGGCCAGGCCGACGACCACACCGATCTCTACCTGCGGATGAAGGACGTCGTTCCGCAACTGGTCCGCGCCCAGGAAGAGAACGGCGAGGGCGACTACTGGGTCGACGAGAAGGGCCACCAGGTGCACCTCTCCGAAGCCGGCTACGAGCGCGCCGAGACCCTGCTCGCCGAGGCCGGTCTGCTGGCCGAGGGCAGCAGCCTCTACGACGCCGCCAACATCACGCTGATGCACCACCTGAACGCGGCGCTGCGTGCGTTGACGCTGTTCAACAAGGATCAGCACTACGTCGTCCAGAACGGCGAAGTGGTCATCGTCGACGAATTCACCGGTCGCCTGATGGCCGGCCGCCGCTGGTCCGACGGCCTGCACCAGGCGGTCGAGGCCAAGGAAGGCGTCAAGATCCAGGCGGAAAACCAGACCCTGGCCTCGATCACCTTCCAGAACTACTTCCGCATGTACGGCAAGCTCGCCGGCATGACCGGCACCGCCGACACCGAAGCCTACGAATTCCAGCAGATCTACGGCCTGGAAACCGTCGTCATCCCCACCAACCGGCCGATGTCGCGCAAGGACATGAACGACCTGGTCTACAAGACGGCCGAAGAGAAGCACGCGGCGATCATCGCCGATATCAAGGACTGCGCGCAGCGCGGCCAGCCGGTACTGGTCGGCACCACCTCGATCGAATCGTCTGAATTGCTGTCGGCGCTGCTCGACAAGGAAAAGCTGCCGCACCAGGTGCTCAACGCCAAGCAGCACGCCCGCGAAGCCGAGATCGTCGCCCAGGCCGGCCGGCCGGGGATGATCACGATCGCCACCAACATGGCCGGCCGCGGTACCGACATCGTCCTCGGCGGCAACATCGAGAAGCTGCTCGACGCCGTCCGCGCCGACGAAACGCTGTCAGCGGAAGCCCGCGACGCCAAGGTCGCCGAGATGAAGGCCGAATGGCAGACGGTGCACGAAGCCGTGCTCGCCGCCGGCGGTCTGCACATCATCGGTTCCGAGCGCCACGAGTCGCGCCGCATCGACAACCAGCTGCGTGGCCGCGCCGGTCGCCAGGGCGACGCCGGTTCGTCGCGCTTCTACCTCTGCCTCGACGATCCGCTGCTGCGCATCTTCGCCGGCGAGCGCCTGCGCGCCATCATGGACAAGCTGAAAATGCCGGAAGGCGAGGCCATCGAGCACCCGCTCGTGACCCGCTCGCTGGAATCGGCGCAGCGCAAGGTCGAGGCCCGCAACTTCGACATCCGCAAGCAACTGCTCGAATACGACGACGTCGCCAACGACCAGCGCAAGGTCATCTACCAGCAGCGCAACGAACTGCTCGAGACCGAGGACATCGGCGAGACGATCAGCGCGATGCGCCAGAGCGTGATCGCCGAGATCTTCCGCCTGCATGTGCCGGCCGAGTCGGTCGAGGAGCAGTGGGACCTCGACGGCCTGCAGCGTGCCCTCGCCGGCGACCTGCTGATCGCGCCGCCGGTTGCCGACTGGGTCAAGGCCGAGCCGACGCTGACCGACGAGGAAATCCTCGCCCGCATCAATGAAGGCGCCGATCAGGCCTACCAGGACAAGGTCGCGCTGGTCGGTGAAACCACCTTCCGCCAGTTCGAGCGCAACGTCATGCTGCAGAGTCTCGACACCCACTGGCGCGAGCACCTGGCCGCGCTCGACCACCTGCGCCAGGGCATCCACCTGCGCGGTTACGCGCAGAAGAACCCGAAGCAGGAATACAAGCGCGAGTCCTTCGAGCTGTTCGAGACGATGCTCGACCAGGTCCGCCGCGAGGTCACCCGCGTCGTCTTCACCGTGCAGATCCGCTCGCCGGAAGACGTCGAGGAAACCGCGCCGCACGCCGACGTCAGCAACGTCAAGTACCAGCATGCCGATTACGACGAAGCGCTGGCCGACGAGAGCGGCGAGGCCAACCAGCCGGTCGAGAACGGGCCCAAGGTCGGGCGCAACGATCCCTGCCCCTGCGGTTCCGGCAAGAAATACAAGCACTGTCACGGTAAACTGTCCTGAACATCGAATAACCCCCAAGGCACCCTTCGCGGTGCCTTGATGCTGTTGGAGCCCCTGCCATGCCCGTCAATTACGCCACCCCGACCGCCGATCAACTGTTCGCCGTGGCCGGCGTCCGTCTCGGCGTCGCCGAAGCCGAAATCCGCAAGAAGAACCGCCGCGACCTGACGCTGGTCGCCCTCGACGCCGGTTGCACGGTGGCCGGCGTGTTCACCCAGAACCGCTTCTGCGCCGCGCCGGTCCAGCTGTGCCGCCAGCATCTGGCGAGCGGCCAGGAAATCCGCGCCCTGGTGATCAACACCGGCATCGCCAACGCCGGCACCGGCGAGCCCGGCCGCCAGACCGCCCGCCAGACCTGCGAGGCGGTCGGCGAACTGCTCGGCGTGGCGGCGGAACAGGTGCTGCCGTTCTCCACCGGCGTCATTCTCGAACCGCTGCCGGTCGAACGGATCAAGGCCGGCCTGCCGGCGGTCTTCGCCGATCTCAAGGCGGACAACTGGCACGCTGCCGCGCACGGCATCATGACTACCGACACGGTGGCCAAGGCGGCCTCGCGGACGCTCACGGTCAACGGCAGGAAAATCACGATTTCCGGCATTTCCAAGGGCGCCGGCATGATCCGGCCGAACATGGCGACCATGCTCGGCTTCCTCGCCACCGACGCCGGCATCGCCCAGCCGCTGCTCGACCAGCTGGTCAAGGAAGCGGCCGACGCTTCGTTCAACTGCATCACCGTCGATGGCGACACCTCGACCAACGATTCCTACGTGATGATCGCCACCGGCCAGTCGGGCGCCAGCTTCGCCGCAGCAAGCGACGCCGGCTGGGCCGAGGTCAAGGCGGCGATCGTTGCCGTGTCGGTCGAGCTGGCGCAGGCCATCGTCCGCGACGGCGAAGGCGCCACCAAGTTCATCACCGTCGCCGTCGAGGGCGGCAAAACGATCGAGGAATGCCGCCAGGTCGGCTACGCCATCGGTCATTCGCCGCTGGTCAAGACCGCCTTCTTCGCCTCCGACCCCAACCTCGGCCGCATCCTCGCCGCCGTCGGCTATGCCGGCATCGCCGACCTCGATGTCGATGCCGTCAAGGTCTGGCTGGACGACGTGCTGGTTGCCGAAAACGGTGGTCGTGCCGCCGCCTACCAGGAAGCCGACGGCGCCCGGGTGATGGCGCAGGCCGAGATCACCGTGCGTGTCGCGCTCGGTCGCGGCGACGCGGCGGCCAAGGTCTACACCTGCGACTTCTCGTACGACTACGTCAAGATCAACGCCGACTACCGCTCGTAAGCCATGCGCGACATCCGCCGCGACCTGACCCGCAACACGCTGGCGATCGTTTTCGTCGCCGGCCTGGCGGCGCTGTCGCTGTGGGTGTTGCGGCCTTTCCTGGCGGCCGGTGTGTGGGCAGCGATGATCGTCGTTGCCACCTGGCCGCCGTTCGTCGCCCTCGAAGCCCGGCTCGGCGGCCGGCGGGCGCCGGCGATCGCGCTGATGACGCTGGCCATGCTGCTCCTGCTGGTGCTGCCGCTGTGGCTGGCGATCGATACCATTTTTGCCCACGCCGGGCAGTTGACCGTGATCGTCAATCAACTGGCGAGCAACGGCCTGCCGCCGCTGCCGGCCTGGCTGGCCGGCTTGCCGCTGGTCGGCGAGCGTCTTGCCGGGCTCTGGCAGCAGCTCGCCAGTGGCGGCGCCGACGGTCTGGTCGCCCAGGTGTCGCCCTACGCCGCCGATACCGGCAAGTGGGTGCTGGCCCAGGTCGGCGGCCTGGGCGGCATGCTCGTGCAGTTCTTCCTCGTCGTTACCCTGGCCGCGATCATGTATGCCGGCGGCGAGGACGCGGCGCGCCTGGTGCGCCGCTTCGGCCGTCGCCTGGCCGGCGCGCGCGGCGAGAATTCGGTGATCCTGGCCGCCCAGGCGATCCGTGGCGTGGCTTTGGGCGTCGGCGTCACTGCGCTGGTGCAGACGGTACTCGGCGGCCTTGGCCTGGCGCTCGCCGGCGTGCCGCTGGCGGCGCTGCTGTCGGCGCTGATGCTGATGCTCTGCATCGCCCAGGTCGGCCCCCTGCCGGTGCTGCTGCCGGCCGCTGGCTGGTTGTTCTGGATGGGCGATAGCGGCTGGGCGGTGTTCCTGGTGGTGTGGAGCGTGATCGTCGGCAGCCTCGACAACTTCCTGCGCCCGGCGCTGATTCGCCGTGGCGCCGACCTGCCGCTGCTGCTGATCTTCGCCGGTGTCATCGGTGGCATGCTCGGCTTCGGCCTGGTCGGCATCTTCGTCGGGCCGGTGGTCCTCGCCGTCACCTGGACGCTGCTCCAGGCGTGGATTGCCGACGCCCTCGGCGACGACTCAGCGACGGATCAGGCGGATGCGCCGGAACCAGCCGCCGGCGAGGGCCGGGCTGTCGTCGCGCAGGATGAGGCCGGGGCTGCTCTCGAGCAAGTCCTCGAAAACCACGTCGAGGCGGGTGGCGACACGCCGCGCTAGCGGGTTGAGCAGGCGCCGCAGCGGTGCCTTCTGATCGCGGCGCAGGAACTTGTCGAGGATCAGCGCCTCGCCGCCGGGTTTCAGCACCCGCGAAATCTCCGCCAGACAGAGCGCCGGCTGCGGTACCACGGCCAGGATCAGGTGGGCGACGACGCCGTCGAAACTGGCGTCGGCGAACGGCAGGCGGTGCATGTCGCCCTGCACCGCGGTGAACGTCAGGTGGCCGGCGCGCGGCAGGCTGCGCCTGAGCATGGCGCCGGTCAGGTCGAGCCCGATGTAGCGATGCCGGGCCGGCAGGTGGGGCAGGTCGAGACCGGTGCCGACGCCGGCGAGCAGGATCGTGCCCGCGGTCGGCGGCAGTCGCGCCAGGCTGGCCCGGCGCATGCCGCGGGTGGCCCGGTCGACGGCCAGGTCGTAGAAGGGCGCGATCAGGCGGTAGCTGTGCTGCAGCCCCATTCAGTGCAGTGCGCGCGGAATCGCCAGGACGAACTCGGGGATTTCGGCATCGAAATGCGTGCCGTCCTCGGCCACCATCTGGTAGCTGCCCTTCATCGTGCCGACCGGCGTCGTCAGCGACGAACCGCTGGTGTACTCGAAGCGCTCGCCCGGCTGCAGCAGCGGCTGCTTGCCGACGACGCCGAGGCCGCGCACTTCCTGCACCTGGTTGTTGGCGTCGGTGATGATCCAGTGGCGCGACACCAGCTGCGCCGGCACGCTGCCGACGTTGCGGATGGCGATGGTGTAGGCGAAGACGTAGCGGTTGTCGTCGGGGTCGGACTGCTCGGGAATGAATTGCGGGGTGGGGATGATTTCGATGCGGTACTTGTCGGGGGCGCTCATGGGATAATTTGGTCTCTTGTTTTCAGGGAAGCATCATGTCAGCCAGTGATTTCGTCATCGCACCGAGCATTCTGTCCGCCAATTTCGCCAAACTGGGCGAGGAAGTGGCCAACGTCATCGCCGCCGGCGCCGACTGGATCCACTTCGACGTGATGGACAACCATTATGTTCCCAACCTGACCATCGGACCACTCGTCTGCGAGGCGATCCGCCCCTGTACCGACGCGCCGATCGACGTGCACCTGATGGTCAAGCCGGTTGATCGCATCGTTCCCGATTTCGCCAAGGCCGGCGCCAACATCATCACCTTCCACCCGGAAGCCTCCGAGCACATCGACCGCACCCTGTCGCTGATCCGCGATGCCGGTTGCCAGGCCGGCCTGGTCTTCAACCCGGCGACGCCGCTCGATTACATGGACTACGTCATGGACAAGCTCGACGTTGTCCTGCTGATGAGCGTCAATCCCGGCTTCGGCGGCCAGAAGTTCATTCCCGGCACGCTGGCCAAGGCCCGCCAGGCCCGGGCCAGGCTCGACGCCTACCAGCGCGACAGCGGCCGGCGCATCCGCCTCGAGATCGACGGCGGGGTCAATACCGGCAACATCGCCGAGATCGCCCGCGCCGGCGTCGATGCCTTCGTCGCCGGTTCGGCCGTCTACGGCGCCGGCAAGGACAGCGATGCGCACCGCTACGACTCGATCATCGCCGCCCTGCGTGGCGAACTGGCCAAGGTTTGAGGCGGCGCCGGGTGGACAGCGGCAAAGCGCATGCGCTAGACTGCGTTCCACCCGTCGCCTCCGGCCGGGCCTTCTCTACACCTCACGACAAATGACCGCTTCCCGCAACTGGATCATCGAGCTTCGTTGGCGCCCCTGGCGTCCATAATCTCTCGCCCGTCTGGCGCCGAGTCTGTCGGCGCACCCAGTTGCAGCACCCCGTCATCGTTGTCGTACCCGAGGTATTCCATGACCGAAACCGAATTCAACGCGCTCGCCGCGCAAGGCTACAACCGTATTCCCGTCACGCTGGAAACGTTTGCCGATCTCGACACGCCGCTGTCGATCTACCTCAAGCTGGCCAACGGGCCGTTCACCTACCTGCTCGAATCGGTGCAGGGCGGCGAACGCTTCGGCCGCTATTCGATCATCGGCCTGGCCTCGCCGACGCGCATCGTCGTGCATGGCCACGAAGTGCTGGTGCTCACCGGCAACCGCATCGCCGAGCGCGAGCACGATGCCAACCCGCTCGATTTCATCGACAGCTACATGAAGCGTTTCCGGGCGCCCGAGGCGACCGGCCTGCCGCGCTTCCTCGGCGGCCTGGTCGGCTGCTTCGGCTACGACACGATCCGCTACATCGAGACCAAGCTGACCCGGACCCAGCGTCCGGACGAAATCGGCACGCCCGACATCCAGTTGCTGCTGTCCGAGGAAATCGCCGTCGTCGACAACCTGTCCGGCAAGCTGACGCTGATCGTCTATGCCGAACCCGGTTTTCCCGGCGCTTACCAGAAGGCGCGCGCCCGGCTCAAGGAATTGCTGGTCAAGCTGCGCCAGCCGGTGGATATCCCCGGCGAGGCGCCGGCGCGTTCGGAGCCGGCGGTGTCGGTGTTCGGCGAAGCCGCCTTCAAGCAGGCGGTGAAGAAGGCCAAGGACTACATCACCGAGGGCGACGTCATGCAGGTGGTGCTCTCGCAGCGCATGACCAAGCCCTTCCACGCCAGCCCGCTGGCGCTGTACCGGACGCTGCGCAGCCTCAACCCGTCGCCCTACATGTTCTATTTCGACTTCGAGGACTACCACGTCGTCGGCGCCTCGCCGGAAATCCTGGTCCGGCTGGAAGGCGACCGCGTCACCGTGCGCCCGATCGCCGGCACGCGCAAGCGCGGCGCCTCGCCGGAAGAGGATGCGGCACTGGCCGCCGACCTGCTGTCGGATGCCAAGGAGCTGGCCGAGCATACCCAGTTGCTCGACCTCGGCCGCAACGATTGCGGTCGCGTCGCGAAGATCGGCAGCGTCAAGCTGACCGAGCGCATGGTCATCGAACGCTACTCGCACGTGATGCACATCGTCTCCAACGTCGAAGGCCGGCTGGAAAAGAGTTTCGATGCGGTCGACGTGCTCCGGGCGACCTTTCCCGCCGGTACCGTCTCCGGCGCGCCGAAGGTCCGGGCGATGGAAATCATTGACGAGCTGGAGCCGGTCAAGCGCGGCATCTACGCCGGTTCGGTCGGCTACCTCGGCTTCAACGGCGACATGGACCTGGCCATCGCCATCCGCACCGCCGTGGTCAAGGACGGCAAGCTGCACGTGCAGGCCGGCGCCGGCATCGTTGCCGATTCGAATCCCGACTCCGAATGGCAGGAAACCCAGAACAAGGCGCGCGCCGTGCTGCGCGCCGCCGAACTGGCCGAGCAGGGCCTGAACACGCGGATGGATTGAGGGGCGCGCCATGTTATTGATGATCGACAACTACGACAGCTTCACCTACAACCTGGTCCAGTACTTCGGCGAACTCGGCCAGGAGGTGAAAGTCTTCCGCAACGACGCCATCACGCTGGCCGAGATCGCCCGTCTCAAGCCGGACTACCTGGTCATCTCGCCCGGCCCCTGTGCGCCGGCGCAGGCCGGTGTGTCGCTGGCGGCAATCAAGGAATTCGCCGGCAAGATCCCGCTGCTCGGCGTCTGCCTCGGCCACCAGTCGATCGGCGAAGCCTTCGGCGGGCGCATCGTGCACGCCAAGACGCTGATGCACGGCAAGGTGTCGCCGGTTCACCACAAGAACGAAGGCGTCTTCCGCAACCTGCCCAATCCGCTGACCTGCACCCGCTACCACTCGCTGGCCATCGAGCGCGCCAGCCTGCCCGATTGTCTCGAGATCACGGCGTGGACCGAGGACGGCGAGATCATGGGCGTGCGCCACAAGACGCTGGCCGTCGAAGGCGTCCAGTTCCACCCGGAATCGATCCTGACCGAGCGCGGTCACGACCTGCTCAACAACTTCCTCGAGGAGCACCAGCCATGACCCCGCAAGCCGCCCTCCAGCGCGTCATCGAGCATCGCGAAATCTTCCACGACGAAATGGTCTCGCTGATGCGCCAGATCATGAGCGGCGAAGTCTCGCCGGTGATGATCGCCGCCATCGTCACCGGACTGCGCGTCAAGAAGGAAACCATCGGCGAGATCGCCGCCGCCGCCAGCGTCATGCGCGAGCTGGCGACGCCGGTCAGGGTGCCTTACGACAGGCACTTCGTCGATATCGTCGGGACTGGAGGCGACGCTGCCCACAGCTTCAATATTTCCACCACCTCGATCTTCGTTGCTGCGGCGGCCGGTGCCAAGGTGGCCAAGCACGGCGGGCGCAGCGTCTCGTCGAGCTCGGGCAGCGCCGACGTGCTCGAAGCGCTCGGTGCCAACATCAACCTGTCGCCGGAAAAGGTCGCCGAGTGCATCGAGCAGTGCGGCATCGGCTTCATGTTCGCGCCCAACCACCACAGTGCGATGAAGCACGTCGCGCCGGTGCGCCGCGAGATGGGGGTGCGTACCATCTTCAACATCCTCGGTCCGTTGACCAACCCGGCGGCGGCGCCGAACACGCTGATGGGCGTCTTCCACCCCGACCTGGTCGGCATCCAGGTGCGCGTCATGCAGCGCCTTGGCGCCGAGCGCGTGCTGGTGGTGCACGGCAAGGACAACCTCGACGAAATCTCGCTCGGCGCGACGACATTGATCGGTGAGTTGAAGGACGGCGAAGTCCGCGAGTACGAAGTGCATCCGGAAGACTTCGGCCTGCAGATGATGTCGCTGAGAAACCTGCGCGTCGGCAGTGCCGACGAGTCGAAGGCGATGATGTTGTCCGCCCTCGACAACCAGCCGGGTGCCGCCCGCGAGATCGTCTGCCTCAACGCCGGCGCCGCGCTCTACGTCGCCAACGCGGCCGCCAGCATCGGCGACGGCATCGCCAAGGCGCGCGAAGCCATCGCCAGCGGCGCCGCCCGGGCGAAGCTGGCGCAGTTCGTCGAATCCACGCAACGCCTGGGGGCCGCATGAGCGACATCCTGAACAAGATCATCGCCACCAAGCGCGAGGAAATCGCCGCCGGCCTGGCCGTCAGGCCGCTGGCCGTGCTCGAGGCGGAAGCGGCGCAACAAGCTGCTGCGCGCGACTTCGTCGGTGCCATCCGTGCCAGGCTCGCTGACGGTCAACCTGCCGTCATCGCCGAAATCAAGAAGGCCAGCCCGTCCAAAGGCGTCATCCGCGCCGATTTCCGCCCGGCCGAGATCGCCCGCAGCTACGCCGCACACGGCGCCGCCTGCCTGTCGGTGCTGACTGATCGCCAGTATTTCCAGGGTGCCCCGGAATACCTGCAGGCCGCCCGCGCTGCCTGCAGCCTGCCGGTGCTGCGCAAGGACTTCATCGTCGATGCCTACCAGGTCGCCGAAGCCCGCGCCATGGGCGCCGACGCCATCCTGCTCATCGCCGCCGCGCTGACCCTGGCAGAAATGCAGGCACTGGAGCGCCAGGCCATGGATTACGGCATGGCCGTGCTGGTCGAAGTGCACAACGGCGAGGAACTCGATGCCGCGCTGCAGTTGCAGACCTCCTTGCTCGGCATCAACAACCGCAACCTGCGCAGCTTCGAGGTCAGCCTCGAGACCACGCTCGGCCTGCTGGCGCGGATTCCGCCGGGGCGTATCGTGGTCACCGAAAGCGGCATCCTGACGCCGGATGATGTCGCGCTGATGCGTGCCCGGGCGGTCAACGCCTTCCTCGTCGGCGAGGCCTTCATGCGTGCCGACGAGCCGGGGCAAGAGCTGGCCAGGCTTTTCGCCTGACCCTGTTGCATCGATGCAACAGATATTCACATTGTGTAGAGACTGTCCCGATTAAGCCTTGCCCGCTGGAAAGGGCGCTAGCACAATGCCCTTCAACTTCTCGATCCGAGAGGTAAAGCTTGGCCGGTTCCAGTAACCGGCCAAAAACTAACCACTAAGGAGATTTTCTGATGCAAAAGAAGATTATCGCTCTGGCCGTCGCCGCTATGGCCTCTGGCGCTGCTTTCGCCCAATCCAACGTTACCGTCTACGGTATCGCCGACATGGGCTACAACTACTCCAGCGGTTCGGAAGCCAAGGCTGCTGGCAATGCGACCGGCGTCGGCGCTGCCAAGCTGAAGTCGCGTTCGGGTGTCGATTCCGGCCTGCAGTCCGGTTCGCGCCTCGGTTTCAAGGGCACGGAAGATCTGGGCAACGGCCTGAGCGCCCTGTTCACGTACGAAATGGGTCTGAACGTTGACCAAGGTACCTCGGGTCAAGGTTCCAAGACCTTTGGTCGTCAGGCTTTTGTCGGTCTGACCGGTGGTTTTGGTACCGTCCTCGCCGGTCGCGTCTACACCCCGCAATTCGGTCTGGTCACCAAGGTTGACCCGTTCGGCACCGGCACCGTTGGTGACGTGTCCTTCGGTCGTGGTGTCTACACCATGGCTACCGGCCGCCTGATTGGTCACGCACTGGTTCAGCAGAATGAGTCTGCTGCGGGCAAGCTTGACGGTACCAATACCGCTGGCGAAATCCGTCTGGATAACGTCGTCGCCTACGTCACCCCGACCTTCGGTGGTTTCAACGTCATCGCCGCCTACACCAAGGAAGGTATCGCTGACGAAGAGCGCACGGTCAAGGGTGCCAAGAATGCTGACCACACTGTCTGGGCGATCAACCCGAACTTCACCTACGGCAACCTGTTCGTCGGTGCCAACTACCACCGTGTGAAGCGCGATGATCTCGACGCAACCTCCAAGGTTTGGGATCTGGGTGCTACCTATGACTTCGGTGTTGCCAAGCTGCACGCCCTGTACGGTCAGGCCAAGGACTCCGTTGGTGCTCTGGATGTTAGCAACAAGGACAAGAAGTGGATGGTCGGTGCTTCCGCCCCGATCGGCAAGTTCACGGTCATGGCTTCCTACTCGCGTCTGAAGTCGAATGGCGATGTTGCTAGCATCGACGGCGACAAGGCCAGCAAGTGGGCTCTGGGTTCGACCTATGCCCTGTCCAAGCGTACCAACCTGTACGCTGCCTACGCCAAGCTGAGCACCAACGACAGCGCCGAAGGCGAGTTCTCGGTTGCTGGTACCGGCGGTGCTCTGTCTGGCAACTACACGACCGGCCTGAACTTCGGTCTGCGTCACCAGTTCTAATTCAGCCCTGCTGAGTTAAAAACTGAGACGGCCACTCTTCGGAGTGGCCGTTTTTCTTGCCGGTCAATTTTGCGTTGATTGACTGAAATTGCAGGCAATAAAAAAGCGGCCATCGGGCCGCTTTTTTTATTTGACGAAGATCAGGTTGTCGCGGTGGATCATCTCCGGCTCCTCGATGTAACCGAGGATGCCTTCGATGTCGGCGGTTGCCTTGCGGGCGATCAGGCGGGCTTCGCCGCTGCCGTAGTTGCACAGGCCGCGGGCGATTTCGCTGCCGTCGGGGGCGATGCAGGCGACGGCGGCGCCCCGTTCGAACTCGCCCTCGACGCTGCTGACACCGACCGGCAGCAGGCTTTTTCCCGAATTCAGGGCGTTGACCGCGCCTGCATCGAGATGCAGGCGGCCGGCAAGTTGCAGGTGGTCGGCCAGCCATTGCTTGCGTGCAGCGAGCGGCGGCGTCTGCGAGACGAGCAGCGTGCCGACGGCTTCGCCGGCGGCCAGGCGCAGGATCGGGTTGTTTTCGTGGCCGCTGGCGATGGCGGTGTCGGCGCCGCTGCGTGCGGCGCGCTTGGCGGCGATCACCTTGGTGATCATGCCGCCGGTGCCGACGCGGCTGCCGGCACCGCCGGCCATGGCTTCGAGGGCCGGGTCGCCGGCGGCGGCCTGGTCGATCAGCGTGGCCGCCGGGTCCTTGCGCGGATCGGCGGTATACAGGCCCTTCTGGTCGGTGAGGATGATCAGGGCGTCGGCTTCGAGCAGGTTGGCGACGAGGGCGCCGAGCGTGTCGTTGTCGCCGAACTTGATCTCGTCGGTGACGACGGTGTCGTTCTCGTTGATGATCGGGATGACGCCGAGGCCGAGCAGGGTGTTCAGCGTCGAGCGGGCGTTCAGGTAGCGTTTGCGGTCGGCGAGATCGTCGTGGGTGAGCAGGATCTGCGCCGTGTGCAGGCCGTGCTTGCTGAACGCCGCCTCATAGACCTCGACCAGGCCGGCCTGGCCGACGGCGGCGGCGGCCTGCTTCTCGTGCACGTTCTTCGGTCGCCGGCCCCAGCCGAGGCGCTGGACGCCGCAGGCGACGGCGCCCGAGGAGACGAGGATGACCTCGCGCGATTGCTGGCGCAGGGTGGCGATCTGCCGCGCCCAGCTGTCGATGGCGGCGAGGTCGAGGCCGTTGCCGTTGTTGGTGACGAGCGCCGAGCCGACCTTGACGACCAGGCGTTTGGCGGAGGCGAGGCGGTCGCGGCTCATTCTGCGGCAGCGGGCTGGTCGGCGGCGTCCTCGTCGTCGTCGATCTCGGGTTTGTCCATCTGCTCGAGCGCTTCCTGGATTGCGTAGATCAGCGGCTTGGTGCCGTCGCCGGTGATGGCAGTGATCGGGAAGACCGGGCCGTCGTACTTGGTCGCCTTCTTGTAGGCCTTGAGGAAGTCCTTGACCGCTTTTTCGCGTTCTTCCTCGGGAATCAGGTCGAGCTTGTTGAGGACCAGCCAGCGCGGCTTGTCGGCCAGCGCCGGGTCGTGCTTGACCAGTTCGCCGACGATCGCCTTGGCGTCGCGCACCGGATCGGCATCCGGATCGATCGGGGCGATGTCCACCAGGTGCAGCAGGATGCGCGTGCGCTGCAGGTGCTTGAGGAAGCGGATGCCGAGGCCGGCGCCGTCGGCGGCGCCTTCGATCAGTCCGGGTACGTCGGCCATGACGAAGCTCTTCTCGGCGCCGACGCGGACCACGCCGAGGTTCGGGTGCAGCGTCGTGAACGGGTAGTCGGCGACCTTCGGCCGGGCCGAGGAGACGGCGCGGATCAGTGTGCTCTTGCCGGCATTGGGCAGGCCGAGTAGGCCGACGTCGGCGAGCACGCGCAGTTCGAGGCTGACCTCGAATTCCTCGCCGGGATCGCCCTTGGTGCATTGGCGCGGGGCGCGGTTGGTCGAGGACTTGAAATGGGTGTTGCCGAGGCCGCCCTTGCCGCCCTTGGCGAGCAGGACCTTCTTGTCGTGCACGTCGAGGTCGGCGAGGATTTCGCCGGTGTTGAGGTCGGTGACCACGGTACCGACCGGCATGCGCAGGAAGATGTCGTCGCCGCCCTTGCCGTAGCAGTCGGCGCTGCCGCCGTTCTCGCCGCGCTGGCCGAGGAACTTGCGGGTGTAGCGGTAATCGACCAGGGTGTTGATGTTGCGGTCGGCGATCACGTAGACGCTGCCGCCGCGGCCGCCGTCGCCACCGTTGGGGCCGCCCATCGGGATGTATTTTTCGCGGCGGAAAGTGGCGATGCCGTTGCCGCCGTCGCCGGCCTTGACGTAGATCTTCGCTTCGTCGATGAACTTCATGCTTTCCGCCTCTGAAAATTAAAAAGCCCTATCCGGCGGATAGGGCTTCTGGGTTCCGCCGGTCCGAATTATTCGGCAGCCGGAACGATGGTGACCGTGCGGCGCTTCTTTTCGCCCTTGATGGCGAACTGGATGGTGCCATCCTTCAGCGCGAACAGGGTGTGATCCTTGCCCATGCCGACGTTTTCGCCCGGGTGGAATTCGGTACCGCGCTGGCGAACGATGATGTTGCCGGCGAGAACGAATTGACCGCCGTAGCGCTTGACGCCGAGTCGTTGTGCCTGTGAGTCGCGGCCGTTACGCGAACTGCCGCCTGCCTTTTTGTGTGCCATTTGCTAGCTCCTTCTCTGAACTCAGGCAGCGATCGTGTCGATGCGCAGTTCGGTGTAGTTCTGACGATGGCCCTGACGCTTCTGGTAGTGCTTGCGACGGCGCATCTTGAAGATCTTGACCTTGTCGTGGCGGCCGTGGGAAACCACGGTGCACTTGACGGTGGCGCCAGCAAGGAAGGGGGCGCCGATCTTTACCGACTCGCCTTCGCCTACCATGAGGATCTGGTCAAGGGTAACTTCTGCGCCAACGTCTGCCGGTATCTGTTCTACTTTGAGTTTTTGGCCAGCGGAAACGCGATACTGCTTGCCGCCGGTTTTTATGACCGCATACATGGGTTGGACTCCGAAAATAAATCGAAAGGGTGCTACAAAGAACCGCGCATTATACGGAGAACTTTGTGAAAGTCAAAGGCTTTCAAGGGGTTGTGCTAGAATTGCCGCCTTTCGCAAAGGAGCATCACATGGCTGAAATCACCACGGCCTCCGGCCTGATCTACGAAGACGTCGTCGAGGGCAGCGGCGCCGAAGCCACTGCCGGCGCTTTCGTCACCGTGCACTACACCGGCTGGCTGACCAACGGCAGCAAGTTCGATTCGAGCAAGGATCGCAACGATCCCTTCCAGTTCCCGCTCGGTCGCGGCCATGTCATCAAGGGCTGGGACGAAGGCGTCCAGGGCATGAAGATCGGCGGCACCCGCAAGCTGACCATCCCGGCCGAACTCGGCTACGGCGCCCGCGGCGCCGGCGGCGTCATTCCGCCGAACGCGACGCTGGTCTTCGAGGTCGAACTCCTCGACCTGCAATGACCCAGTCCGACGATCCCTGGGCCAAGTGGCGCCAGCCGGCTGAGCCGGCGGCGGCGCCGGCCGCCAAGGCCGAGCCCGCGCCGTCGGCCAAGGCTGCGGCCGGCGATGCCGCGCCGCTCAAGCCGGAAGGCACGCTCGGCGTGATCAAGCCGGCCGACGGCGCGACGCCGTCGCGCAAGCGCCCGGTCCGTGGCGGCGCCCTGACGCGCAAGCCGCGCGAGCCGAAGGTGCTGCCGCCGTCCACGGTCGACACCCGGAAAAGCGCAAAAACCGGCGAGCGTCCTGCGCGCCTGGCGCGTCCCGAGCGTTCGCCGCGTCCGGCCGATGCCGCCAATCCGTGGCGCCAGGCCAGTGGCGATCGCCCGCGTGGCGAGACGCGGCGGCCGTCGGTTGGCGAACGCAGCGAGCGTCCGCGCCCGCCGGCAAAACCGCCGGTGGCCGTGGCTGCCGGTCCGGCGCCGAGCGGTGTCCGCCTGTCCAAGGTGATGTCCGAGCGCGGTCTCTGCTCGCGCCGCGAGGCCGATCTGTGGATCGAGCGCGGCTGGGTGTTTGTTGATGGCGTCCAGGTCAGCGAGCTTGGCTCGCGAATCGAGCCCGACGCCCGCATCGAGGTGTCCACCGAGGCCAAGAAGGACCAGGCCAAGGTGGTGACGATCCTGCTGCACAAGCCGGTCGGCTACGTCTCCGGGCAGCCGGAGCCAGGGTGCACGCCGGCGGTGACGCTGATCACCGCGGAAGCGCAACTGGTGCAGTCGGGCGATCCCGAGTTCAAGCCGTGGATGCTGCGCGGCCTGGCGCCGGCCGGGCGCCTCGACGTCGATTCGACCGGTCTGCTGGTGCTGACCAGCGACGGCCGGGTTGCCAAGCGCCTGATCGGCGAGGACAGCGACGCGGAAAAGGAATACCTGGTGCGCGTTTCCGGGCAGATGATCGACGGCGGCCTCGAGCTGCTGCGTCACGGCCTCGAACTCGACGGCAAGGCGCTGAAGCCGGCCTGGGTCAAGCAACTGAACGAAGACCAGCTGCATTTCATCCTCAAGGAAGGCAAGAAGCGCCAGATCCGCCGCATGTGCGAGCTGGTCGGGCTCAAGGTGATCGGCCTCAAGCGCGTGCGCATCGGGCGCATCCGCCTCGGCGACCTGCCCATGGGGCAGTGGCGTTTCCTGCGCGCCGACGAGGCGTTCTGAGTTTTCGGCCGGATTTGACGGTCGACCGTCGTAAATGGCAAAAAACGCCGGCCGGGTTGCCCCGCCGGCGTTTTTCATGGGCAGCCGGAAATCAGGCGGCCGGGCGGACCGGCGGCATCATCAGGCATTCGCCTTCGATCACGGTCTTGCCGGCGACCGTGCACACGGTGTCGAGAATGACGCGGTTCTTGGCGGCGTTGACTTCGCGCACGGTGACGGTGGCGGTGACGGTGTCGCCCGGCTTGACCGGGGCCTTGAACTTCAGGGTCTGCGACAGGTAGATGGTGCCGGGCCCGGGCAGCTTGTTGGCCAGCGTCGCCGAGATGAAACCGGCGGAGAGCATGCCGTGCGCGATGCGTGTGCCGAACATCGTGCCCTTGCAGTATTCCTCGTCGAGGTGGGCGGGATTGACGTCGGTCGAGATGCCGGCGAAGAGGATGATGTCGGCTTCGGTGACGGTCTTGGACGTGCTCGCGGACATGCCGGGTTCGAGCTGGTCGATGTAATAGGCCATGGCTGTGCTCCTGAGGGGTTATTGAAATTGGAAGCGGAACTCTAGCATGTCGGCGGCGGCATGCCGATGTCAGCGGAAGCCGGGCAGCCAGCCGGACTGCTGGTGGCCCCAGACCGGCTCCAGGCTGCCCTGGTAGAGCGCCTCGATCACCGGCGGTTCGCGCCAGGGCTCGTCCATGAAGGTCAGGCCGACTTCCTCGACGGTCTTGCCCGACCAGTAGTAGTCAGCGACTTCGTCGAGCGCCTCGAGCGACAGGCTGTGCGGCAGGCGCAGGTAGTCGAGCCAGCTGGCATCGTGGAAGGAGCAGATGTAGGCGCCCTGGGTGCGTGAGCAGGACAGGTTCTTGCCGAAGACGCGGTCGGGATGCTTGAAGCGGAAGGTCATCGCGTCGGTGCGCGTGGCGAACTGCAGCAGTGCGTGCAGGCGGCTCGGGAAATGGTTGTAGCGGCGCTGGCGGAAATACTCGAGGTGGTATTCGGCGAAGTAGTTCTGTACCGACAGCAACTGGTCGCCGGCAGCCGGTGCGCCGCCTTGCGGTGCCGCCAGCGTGGCGCCGAACGGGCTGCCGCGCAGGATGTCCCAGCCCGGCAGGTCGGCGCCGGGGTCGAGCCAGCAGAACAGCTCGAGCGTTGCAGTATCCTTGATCAGGTTGTCCATGGGGCCGCCCGGGTGATCGATCCCGGTATTCTCACCGATCATCGGCGATTGACCAAACAGGCAATGCTGAAAAGTTGCGTCGGGATGTATAGACTGTCACCACTTTTCACCGGCGCCTCCATCTTGCCCGTCTTTCCCCTTCATCTGCTGCGATCCTGGCTGATCGTCGCCTGCCTGTTGCTGGCCGGCGGCCCGGCCCTGGCTGCCGCGGGCGCACTCGACCTGTCGTCACGGCTGGCGATCCTAGAAGACCCGGGCGGCCGGGCGAGCCTCGACGAAGTGATCGAACTCGATCGCAGCGGTGGTTTCCAGCCTTATCGCGGCAGCGGTGTTCCCAACTTCGGTTACAGTCATTCAGCCTGGTGGTTGCGCATCGACCTGCCCGAATTGCCGGCGGAAAGCCGCCGCTGGCTGCTCGAGGTGGCTTTCCCGACGCTCGACGACGTTCGCCTCTACCGGCTTGCGCCCGGTGGGCGCCGCGAATACCGCAGCGGCGACCAGCTGCCCTTCGCCGAGCGGCCGCTGGCGCACCGGCATTTCGTCTTTCCGCTCGAACTCTCACCGGATGGTGGCACCCGCCTCTATCTGCGGGTCCAGTCGCAGGGCACCCTGACGATCCCGCTGCGCCTCTGGCAGGCTGATGACTTCGCCCGCGCCGACCAGACCGGCTACGCCGCGCATGCGCTGTACTACGGCATGCTGATCGGGCTCGGGCTGTACAACCTGCTGATCTGGGCGCGCCTGCGCGAGAACGTCTATCTCGCCTATGTCGCCTTCGTCGCAGCGATGGCCGTCGGCCAGCTCGCCCTGAGCGGTTTCGGCTACCAGTTCGTCTGGCCCGAATGGCGCGGCTGGCAGGCCATCTCGCTGAGTTCTGGATTCGCCGCGACCGGCTTGTTCGGCGCCTGGTTCACCCGGCTCTTCCTCGACACCGCGAGACGCCAGCCGCAGCTCGACCGCTGGCTGCGCCTCAGTGTCGCCGCCTTTGCCCTGGTCGCCTTGATGCCGCTGGTTTTGCCCTACCAGTGGGCGGCCCAGGCGACCTCGGTGATCGGCCTGCTGTTCTCGGTACTCGCCGTCTTTTGCGGCGTTTCCAGCCTGCGCCAGGGCAATCCGGCCGCCCGTTTCTTCCTGATCGCCTGGCTGGTGCTGCTCTTCGGCGTCGCCCTGATGGCCTTGCGCAACCTGGCGCTGGTGCCGACCAATTTCGTCACCGCCAACGGCATCCAGTTCGGCTCGGCGCTCGAGATGCTGCTGCTTTCGTTTGCGCTGGCCGAACGCATCTCGTTGCTGCGTCTGGAAAAGGAATCGGCCACTGCGCGCGCGCTCGAAAGCGAACGTGCGCGCGTGCAGTTGCTCGAGGAGTCGGAGCGCCTGCTCGAGAGCCGCGTCGACGAACGCACCCGCGAACTGGCCGAAACCAATCGCCGCTTGCAGACCAGCCAGCAGCGCCTGCACGACATGGCGCACCACGATGCGCTGACCGGCCTGGCCAACCGGACGCTGCTGTTCGACCGGGTCGAGCAGGCGATCCTGCGTGCCCAGCGCAGCGATGGCGGCTTCGCGCTGGTGGTCATCGACCTCGACGGTTTCAAGGCGGTCAACGATACCTACGGTCACCAGGCCGGTGATGCCTTGCTGGTCGTCCTCGCCGACCGTCTCGAGCATTCGGTGCGCGCCAGCGACACGGTTGCCCGGCTCGGTGGCGACGAGTTCGTCGTCGTCCTCGAAGGTCGCGCCGAGCGCGACCAGTACCGCAAGCTGGCCGAGAAGCTGCGCCAGGTGCTGGTCGAGCCGGTCATGCTCGACGATGACACCAGCACCCGCGTCGGCGCCAGCATCGGTCTTTCGCTCTATCCGGCCGACGGCGCCAGTGCCTCGCAACTGCTGTCGGTGGCCGACTTCGCGATGTACGCCAACAAGCGTTCGGCGGAAGAACGATAGGGCTGGTTTTTTCTGCCTGAAGTGGTAAGCTGAAATCGTGTCGGGGGTGCAGCAAGCCCGGCATGCAGTGGCAGTCGATGCTGCGTCGCAGGAGACTCTATGGCCGTTGTCGAAGGAAGCATTTCTTGAGATTACCGTGTAGTACTCCCCTTACGGCGTAACGCCGAATGCCCCGGCCGGGTGTGCCGGGGTTGCAGCAAACCGAAGCCCATGCCAGTCGCGCATGGGCTTCTCGCTTTTCAGGAGACGACATGTCGATTCAACGTCACGGCACGACCCGCCGCTATTCCGACAGCGTGGTGCACCAGGGCACCGTTTACCTGGTCGAGGTTGCGCCCGATACCGGGCTCGACGCCGGCGGCCAGACCGCAGCCATGCTGGCCAGCGTCGACCGTCTGCTGGCGCAGGCCGGCAGCGACCGCCGCCATCTGCTGATGGCCACCCTCTACCTGGCCGACATGGCCGATTACGACGCGATGAACGCGGTCTGGGACGACTGGCTGCCGGCCGGCTGCGCGCCGGCGCGCGCCTGCGTGCAGGCCCGCCTGGCGAAGCCGGAATATCGCGTCGAAATCGCGTTGACCGCCGCCGTCGTTCAGTCCTGAACCTCGGCGTCGCAATCGCAGCCGCTGCCGGCCGCGATCCAGCGGGCGCAGAGGCGGGCGGCGAGACCGGTGGCCGCCGTTGGCAGCCAGCCGAAATGCCGTCGCGGATCGCTGAGCAGGCCGCAGTGGTAGCGCTGTTCGTCGGCCGCCCAGGTCAGTGCCGGACAGGGGCCATGGCGTTGCCGGAAGCGCAGTCGCCCGAGCGGGCAGGTCTCGAGCGCGCAACACACGCCGCAGCCGTTGCAGGGCTGGCCGGCAAGCGGTTTCGGCGGCGCTGCGGGGTGAATTTCGACGACGGTTTTGCGCATGCCGCATGATGCGGCAGCCGGGTGTGGCGCGGCAAGGCCGCTGCCTCGGTGCAGACTGTGTTATATATGCGGGTATTGTCATTTTTCTGAAAAACGCCCGATCATGAGCCATAGCCACAAAGAAAACGCCGTCGTCTACGGCACCGAAGACATCCTGGTCAGCCTCTGCAATTCGGTCACCGACGTCCTCAACGTCGCCACCCAGAGCCAGGTGCGCTATTCCGGCATGGTCCAGCGCATCACCAAGACCTGCCTGAAGCCGGACATCGGTTGCTTCGTGCTGTTCGACGGCGGTTTCACCGGCCTGGTCGTGATCAATTTCTCGGCACCGGCGGCGATGGAGCTCTACGAGCGCTACCTGCTGAGCATGGGCATGGCCCGCGACGAGCTGGCGACCAGCCACACCGCCGACGAAGTCAGCAACGTCATGGGTGAGCTGATGAACCAGATCGTCGGCAACTTCACCGGCAAGGTCGGGCGCGAACTGCAGACGCACATCACCCAGAACCAGCCGAAGATGCTGGTTCTCAACAAGCAGGTGATGCTCAGCGTCGACACCAACCTCGACAAGCCGGAAGCCCGCCGCGTCACCTTCTACACCGCGAGCAACAACATCTTCTACCTCGAACTGGCGATCGACCGCACCGAGTTCATCAAGCTCTACGACTTCGAGGCCGAAACGCTGGCCGACCCCGACGAGCTGATCGCCCAGGCCGCCGTCGCCCCGTCGGCACCGGCTGCGCCGGCCGCCAGCAGCGAGCACGACGACCTGCTCAAGTCGCTCGGCATGTGAGCCGGCTCAGCGCGTTTTCAGGAAAAATTCGGGGTCGACCGCGACATCGTTGAGCAGCACCGTCCAATGCAGGTGCGGCCCGGTCGAGCGGCCGGTCGCGCCGACCGCGCCGATCCGTTCGCCACGGGCGACGCGCTGGCCGTTGCCGACGTCGATGCGCGACAGGTGCATGTAGATGCTGATCAGCCCCTGGCCGTGGTCGATGAAGACGCTGTTGCCGTTGAAGAAGTAATTGCCGGTGTCGATCACCGTGCCGGCCGCCGGTGCGCGCACCGGGGCGCCGGTGGGAGCGGCGAAGTCGAGACCGTTGTGCGGGTTGCGCGGCAGGCCGTTGAAGAAGCGGCGCAGGCCGAAGCGCGACGACAGCCGGCCGTCGGCCGGGCGGGCGAAATCGGGGTCCGGCTCGGCCGCCGAGAAGCGGCGCTTGAGGTCGGCGGTGTGCGCCTGCTCGCGCTCGATCCGGGCCAGGTCCTCGGGCGCCGGCTCGACCTTGCGCTTCTCGCGGATCGTCAGGCGCTGTTCCGGATAGTGGCGGGTGCCCACCGGGACTTCGATGCTGCGCACGGTCGACCCTGCGCGTACGCGGATTTCCAGCGGTACCGGCAGCGCGTCGAGCGGGATGCCGAGCAGTGCAAACCAGCGCCCGCCGTCACTGACCACGGCCAGCCGGCGGTCGTCCCAGGCGGCTTGCGGGCGTGGCGTCGAAGCCGGCCCGAGGTCGACGACGGCGACGCCGCCCGGTACCGGCGCGTGGGTCGGCAGGGCCCACGCCAGCTGGGTGCCGAGGGCGAGCAGCAGGGCCAGGGCGCCGCGCTTCATCGGCTTGCCCACCACAGGCGCAGGCGCAGCCCGATTTCGCTGGTGTAGCCGACGGCGGTGAAACGGATGTTGCCGTCCGGCGCGACGATGGCGAAACCCGGCGTGCCGGGCAGGCCGTACTGCTGCATGATCGCGCCGCGCGGATCGGCGAGGGTCGGCCAGCGGTAGCCTTTTTCCGCGAGCAGGCGGGCGACGGCGGCGCTGTCACCGCTTTGCGTGGCAATCGTGACGACCGGGTGGTCGGCGGCGATGTTCGTGACGCTGCCGGCGGTGGTCTTGCAGATCGGGCACCACTCGGCCCAGAAGTAGATCAGCCCGGCGCGACCCGGATGCGCCGCGCGCCAGGCGGCGAGGTCGAAATTGCCGCCGTCGGCCAGTTGACCGTGGAATGCCGGCGCCGGGCCGCGTGCGCTATCGCGCAACTGCCAGGCCTGGAAGGCGAGCAGGGCGCCGACGAAGATGGCGATTTCCAGGCCCCAGCGACGCCAGCGCGGGGGCTTCGGGTTGTTGCTCATGGCCTTACAGCTGCTTCGTCTCGAAGCTGTTGCACTGGTTGAAATCGCCGCTGTCGAAGCCGCGCCGGAACCAGCGCACGCGTTGCGCCGAGCTGCCGTGGGTGAAGCTTTCCGGGACGATGCGGCCCTGCACCTGCTGCTGCAGGCGATCGTCGCCGATCGCCGAAGCCGCGGTCAGCGCCGCCTCCAGATCGCCGGGTTCGAGAACGTTCTTCATCGTGTCGGTGCGCTTGCCCCAGACCCCGGCCAGGCAGTCGGCCTGCAGTTCGAGGCGGACCGACAGGGCGTTGGCCTCGGCTTCGCCGACCTGCTGGCGGGCGCGCTGGACCTGCCCGGAGATGCCGAGCAGGTGCTGGACGTGGTGGCCGACTTCGTGGGCGACGACGTAGGCCTGGGCGAACTCGCCGGGCGCCTTGAAGCGCTGCTTGAGTTCGTCGAAGAAGGCGAGGTCGATGTACACCTTTTCGTCGCCCGGGCAGTAGAAGGGGCCCATCGCCGACTGGCCGGTGCCGCAGGCGGTCGGCGTGACGCCGGTGAACAGCACCAGCTTCGGTTCGCGGTAGGGCCGGCCCATCTCGCGGAAGGCGGCGTTCCAGGTGTCCTCGGTCGAGGCGAGCACGCGCGAGACGAAGATCGCCGTCGCGTCGTCGGCCGGCGGCCGGCTGGCCGGCGCCTGCTGTTCGACCGCCGGCAGGCCGCCGCCGGCGAGCATGTTGAGCACGGTCAACGGGTTGAGACCGAGGAAATAGCTGGCGACCAGCGCGATGGCGATGGTTCCCAGGCCCAGCCTGCCGCCGCCCAGGCGCAGGCCGCCACCGCCCGAACTGCCGCGGCGGTCCTCGACGTTGTCGCTTTCGCGGTGGTCGTCCATGCGCATGGCGGTGTCCTCAGCGGTAACGGTTGATCGCGTCGCGGGTTTCCTGGGCGGCGCGGCGGGCGGCTGCGGCGTAGTTCTCGTCCTGGCCGGCGTAGAGGATGGCGCGCGAGGAGTTGATCATCAGGCCGGTGGTTTTTGCCGTTTTTCCGGCGTTGACCGTGGCTTCGACGTCGCCGCCCTGGGCGCCGATCCCCGGTACCAGCAGCGGCATGTCGCCGACGATCTGGCGCACGCGGGCGATTTCGGCCGGGAAGGTGGCGCCGACGACGAGGCCGATCTGGCCGCTCGTGTTCCATTGTTCGGCGGCCAGGCGGGCGACGCGCTGGTAGAGCTTTTCGCCGCCGACGTCGAGGAACTGCAGGTCGGAACCGCCGGCGTTCGAGGTCCGGCAGAGCAGGATCACGCCCTTGTCGGGGAAGGCCAGGTAGGGCTCGACGGAATCGCGGCCCATGTAGGGGTTGACCGTGACCGCGTCGGCGCGGAAACGCTCGAAGGCCTCGACGGCGTATTGCTCGGCGGTCGAGCCGATGTCGCCGCGCTTGGCGTCGAGAATCACCGGGATGCCCGGGTGCTTTTCGTGGATGTGGGCGATCAGCGCTTCCAGCTGGTCTTCGGCGCGGCGGGCGGCGAAGTAGGCGATCTGCGGCTTGAACGAACAGGCGAGGTCGGCGGTGGCGTCGACAATGGCCGTGCAGAATTCGAAGATCGCGTCATCGCGACCCTTGAGGTGCGCCGGGAATTTCGCCGGGTCGGGATCGAGGCCGACGCAGAGCAGCGAGTCGTTGTCCTGCCAGGCGGCGGCGAGTTGGTCGGTAAAGGTCATGTTTCGTCCTTCGGCAGATAGCGGGAAAACTTGTCGGGCAGCAGGCAGGTCTGCAGGCTGCGCTGGGTGAACAGGAAGCGGCCGTCGCAGACGAAGCCGAGTTGCTGCCAGTCGACTTCGTGGTTGAGCATCATCGTGCACTCGATCAGGTCGCGCCGGCGCATCCGGCGGTTCTTCGGAAACAGCGCCAGGATGGCGCCGTCGAAGTTCGGGCAGTCGTGCAGGAAGAAGGGCTCGGGCTTGCGCGTGCGGCCGTTCACGTAGATGCGCGGGTCGTCGTTGACCGGGAAATGGCGGCCCCAGTGCCACCAGTTGTCCTCGTCGAACTTGCGCACGCGGCGGGCGAGCAGGCGTTGCTTGTGCGGCAGCAGCGCCGGGTGCTCGATGCCGTAGATCATGCGCCGCGTCTCGCCGGTGTCGGCGGTCTTCGAGCAGACGAAATCGAGGTTGCCCTCGGGGTGGCGGAATACCGGGTCGGCGCCGGAAACGCCGCCGACGCGCACCTCGAACAGGTCGGCCAGGCGCACGCTGTGATTTTCGCGCAGAAACATCAGTTGACCGTCAACTTCGGTGAAGGTCCGCCCGTCGTCCATGCGCCGGTCGAAACGCCCCTTCTCGAAGCGGAAGATGCAGCAGTTCGGCGTCGCCCCGGCGAAGACGCGGACGTCGCCGGTCTCGAAGAAATGCGTGATGCTGCCCTGGGTGAACAGCCAGGCGTTGAGTTTCCGGGCCGAGGTCAGCTTGATGAACTCGCGCGGCACGATGAAGACCAGTTCGCCGCCCGGTTCGAGGTGGCGGATGCACTTCTCGATGAAGAACAGGAAGAGGTTGCTGCGCTTGTCGAAGCGCGGGGATTTCAGCCGTTTCCGGGTGTTGACCGCAATATCCTGATAGCGCACGTAGGGCGGGTTGCCGACGATGGTGGCGAAGCGCTCGCTCTCGGGCAGGGCGAAGAAATCCATGACGCGGGCGCCGGCCGGCGCGACGCGGCGGTCGATTTCGACACCGGTGAGTTCGCGGCCCTGCCGGCGCAGGGCGTTGTAGAAGGCGCCGTCGCCGGCCGACGGCTCGAGCACGCGGCCGTGATTGCGGCACAGGCCGAGCATGAACTCGACCACGCTGGGCGGGGTGAAGACCTGGCCGAGGCGTTCGACGTCGAGCGGCATCAGTCGCTGCCGGTCGTCCGTTGGGCGGCGGCCTGCTCGCGCGCCTTCTTTTCCCAGTAGCGCTCGTTCTTGCTCGCGTCGGCGAAGCGGTAGCGGCCGGCCAGCTCGCAGCCCTTCATGCCGGGGTTGCACGGCAGATCGTTGATCTTCGTGCAGCGGTCAGCGACCTCGTGCGGACAACCCCAGCTGCCGGCCATCTCAGCTACCCTTGCCCCACGAATCCTTGAGCGTCACGGCACGGTTGAAAACCGGTGCGCCCGGGCGCGAGTCCACGCGGTCGGCGACGAAGTAGCCGTGGCGCTCGAACTGGAAGCGCTGCTCGGGCTGGACATCCTTGAGCGAGGGTTCGAGCATGGCGGTGATCACCTTGCGCGAATCCGGATTGATGTCGTCGAGGAAGTTGCGCTCGAGTTCGGGGGCGTCGCCCTCGCGCCGGCCGCCGGGGGCGGCGACCGAGAAGAGTCGGTCGTAGAGGCGGATTTCGGCCGGGCAGGCATGCGCCGCCGAAACCCAGTGCAGGTTGCCCTTGACCTTGACGCTGTCGGCGCCCGGCGTGCCCGACTTGGTGTCGGGCAGGTAGGTGCAATGCACGGCGATCACCTTGCCGTTCTCGTCCTTGTCGCAGCCGGTGCATTCGACGATGTAGCCATACTTGAGGCGCGCCTTGTTGCCCGGGAAGAGGCGGCGGAAGCCCTTTTCCGGGACTTCCTGGAAGTCCTCGCCCTCGATCCACAACTCGCGACCGAAAGGCATGGTGCGCTGGCCGAGTTCCGGCTTGAGCGGATGGTTGGGCGCGTGGCAGTCCTCGAACTGGCCTTCGGGATAGTTGTCGATGATCAGCTTGAGCGGATCGAGCACGGCAACGCGGCGTTCGTCGGCCTCGTTCATGACCTCGCGCATGGCGTCCTCGAAGACGACGTAGTCGATCAGCGAGTCATGCTTGGAGACGCCGATGCGTTCGGCAAAGAGGCGGAAGCCCTCGGGCGAGTAGCCGCGGCGGCGGGCGCCGACGAGGGTCGGCAGGCGCGGATCGTCCCAGCCGTCGACGTGCTTTTCGTCGACCAGCTGGATCAGCTTGCGCTTGGAGAGGACGACGTAGGTCAGGTTGAGGCGCGAGAATTCGATCTGCTGCGGCAGCGGCCGTTGCAGCAGGCCGCCTTCGGCCAGGCGCTCGAGCAGCCAGTCGTAGAACGGGCGCTGGTCCTCGAACTCGAGCGTGCAGATCGAGTGGGTGATGCACTCGAGCGCGTCCTCGATCGGGTGGGCGAAGGTGTACATCGGATAGACGCACCACTTGTCGCCGGTGTTGTGGTGGGTGGCGTGGCGGATGCGGTAGATGGCCGGGTCGCGCAGGTTGATATTGGCGGCGGCCATGTCGATTTTGGCGCGCAGGATGTGTTGACCGTCAGCGAACTCGCCGGCCTGCATGCGCTTGAACAGGTCCATGTTCTCGGCGACGGAACGGTTGCGGAACGGCGAATCCTTGCCCGGCTGCGTCAGCGTGCCGCGGTTGGCGCGCATTTCCTCGGCCGACTGGCTGTCCACGTAGGCGTGGCCGGTGGCGATCAGGTGCTCGGCGAACTGGACCATCCAGTCGAAGTAGTTGGAAGCGTAGTAGAGGTTGTTCTCGCCTTCGCTCTCCCACGAGCAGCCGAGCCACCGGACGGCGTCGAGGATCGAATCGACGTATTCCTGCTCTTCCTTTTCCGGGTTGGTGTCGTCGAAGCGCATGTGGCAGCGGCCGCCGAATTCGCGGGCGAGGCCGAAGTTGAGCAGGATCGATTTGGCGTGACCGAAGTGCAGGTAGCCGTTCGGTTCGGGCGGAAAACGGGTGCGGATTTTTGCCGCGTCGAGCGGTGCTGCCGCGTGCGTCGCGGCCAGTCCGGGCTGGCCGGCCCAGCGGCGCTGGGCGTGCTTGCCGGCGGCGAGGTCGGCCTCGACGATGTTCTTGATGAAATTGGCGGCGGGCGCGGGAGTCTTGTTTTCGTTGGACATGGGGCCGGTTGGGGCGATTCGGTAAAGCGACATTCTACCAGCGCACCGGCCCGGCAAACGCACCGGACCGGCGTCCGGCCGGTCCGGTGGGCGGGATTTCCCGGTTTACAGGACCAGGCGGCCGACGTACCAGGCCGCAGCGGCCATCAGCGCACTGCACGGGATGGTCAGGATCCATGCCCAGACGATGCCGCCGGCAACGCCCCAGCGCACGTGCCGGGCGCCGCGCGTCGTGCCGACGCCGGCGATGGCGCCGCTGATCGTGTGCGTGGTTGACACCGGGATGCCGAAGGCCGAGGCGAGGAACAGCGTGACCGCGCCGCCGCTGTTGGCGCAGAAGCCGCGCGCCTGGTTCAGTTTGGTGATCCGGTTGCCCATCGTCTTGACGATGCGCCAGCCACCGAACATCGTCCCCAGACCCATCGCCGTGTAGCAGGCGAGGACGACCCAGCCGGGGATTTCCGATTCCGTGGTCGACAGGCCGGCGGCAATCAGGATCATCCAGATGATGCCGACCGTCTTCTGGGCGTCATTGCCGCCGTGACCGAGGCTGTAGGCGGCTGCAGAGATCAGCTGGAAGCGCCGGAAATGCTTGTCCACCTTGCGTGGCGCCATGTTGCGGCAGATCCACGAGACGGCGACCATCAGCAGACCGCCGATGAAGAAGCCGAGCAGCGGGGCGACGAAGATGAAAGCGATGATCTTGAGCACGCCCGAGGCGATCAGGCTGCCGAAGCCGGCCTTGGCCACCGCGGCGCCGACCAGTCCGCCGACCAGTGCGTGCGACGACGACGAGGGGATGCCGTAGTACCAGGTGATGATGTTCCAGGCGATGGCGCCGATCAGCGCGCCGAAGATCACGTAGTGATCGACGATGCTCGGATCGATGGTGCCCTTGCCGATCGTGGCGGCCACCTTGAGATGGAACAGGAAGTAGGCCAGGAAATTGAACGAGGCGGCCCAGAGCACGGCGTGCTGCGGCTTGAGGACGCGGGTCGAGACGATCGTCGCGATCGAATTGGCCGCATCGTGGAAGCCGTTCATGAAGTCGAACAGCAACGCCACCACCACCAGGGTGACGACCACCCCGAGGCTGATGTTGAGGGTTTCCATCGATGGCGCTCAGGAATTCTCGAGAACGATCGCCTCGACCGTGCCGGCAACGTCCTTGCAGCGATCGGTGACCGACTCGAGCAGCTGGTAGATCTCCTTGAGCTTGATCACTTCGCGGACATCCGGTTCTTCGCGGAAGGTCTTCGACATCGCGGTGCGCAGCAGGCGGTCGACATCCGACTCGAGTTCGCCGATCTCCTTGCAGATTTTCAGGATCTGCGGGCCGTTGTCCATGTTGTGCAGCAGCTTGACCAGGTCGGTGACGCGGCGGCAGGAGCGTTCGGTGATCTCGGCCATCGCCTTGGCCTCGGCCGGGATGCGGTGGATGTCGTAGAGCGACATGGCCTCGGCGACGTCCTGCATCATGTCGAGGATGTTGTCCATGCCGTTGATCAGTTCGTGGATCTCGTCGCGATCGAACGGCGTGATGAAGGCGCTGTGCAGGTGGGCAAGCACCTCGTGGGTGATCGTGTCGGCCTCGCTCTCGAGACGGTCGATCTCGTCGGCCAGTTGTTGCGCACCGGCTTCGTCGACGCCGCTGGCGAGCGCGTCGATCAGCTTCAGCAGGGCGCTGCCGCCCTGGGCGACGAGTTCGCCGTGGGCGTTGAAATAGTCGAAATACTTGCCCTCTTTGGGCATCAAGGCACCGAACATGACAGTTTTGTTTTCGTTTTGTGACAAAACGTCATTTTAGCACCCGCCCCGGGGGCGGGTTGCGCTGGATCAATTCGCTGCGATATTTCCCGTTTGTCGCTCAGGCGTGCACGATGCCGAAGATCATGTAGTAGATCATCGCCGCCATCAGCGCCGAGGCCGGGACGGTGATGATCCAGGCAGCGGCGATGCGGAAGACCGCCGAGCGCTTGACCAGTTCGTGGCGATAGACGCGGCGCATCTGCTTGCGCTCGTACTTCGAGAGGTCGGCCTGCGCGGTGCGGGTCTTGAGCTGGTCGAGCATCTCGCGCTTTTCCTGGATGCTGGCCTGGGTGAAGCGCTTGAGGAAGGCGTCGACGACTTCGCGGTCCTCTCCCAGGTGGTGTTCGCGGATTTCCTCGACCATCTTCGAGTAGTTGCTCTTGATGAATTCGCGCAGGAAACCGACCCCGAAGACGCCGCCCAGCGCGATGTGCGTCGAGCTCACCGGCAGGCCCATCTGCGACGCGACAATGACGGTGACGGCGGCCGACATCGCGATGCAGAACGCTCGCATCTGGTCGAGCTCGGTGATTTCGCTGCCCACCGTGCGGATCAGCTTGGGGCCGTAGAGGCCGAGGCCGAGGGCCAGGCCGAGGGCGCCGACGAGCATGATCCAGAGCGGGATCGTGGCTTTCTCGGAGACGGCGCCGTGCATCACGGTATCGGCGATCGCCGCCAGCGGCCCGATCGCGTTGGCGACGTCGTTGGCGCCGTGCGCGAAGCTGAGCAGGGCAGCGGCGAAGATCAGCGGAACGGTGAACAGCGAGTTGATGCTCGCCTTGTCGTTGCCGAGCTGGCCGGCCCGGCGCCGGATCGAGGCGGCGGTCAGCTGCCAGGTGGCGGCGCCGATCGCGGCACCGATCGCGCAGGCGGTCCAGAAGTCGACCTTCCAGACCTTGTTCAGGCCCTTGAGGATCAGGTAGGTCGAGAAGGCGAAGGCCATCAGCGCGATCAGCAGCGGCACGGTCTTCTGTGCGGCGGCGACCATGTCGGCCTGGTAGGTGATCGCGCGCTTGATCCAGAACAGGAAGCCGGCGGCGACGAGGCCGCCGAGCACCGGCGAGATCACCCAGCTGGCGGCGATGCCGCCCATCGTGTTCCAGTTGGCGGCGTCGATGCCGCCGGCCGCGACGCCGGCCCCGAGGACGGCGCCGACGATCGAGTGGGTGGTGGACACCGGGGCGCCGACGGCGGTGGCGAAATTCAGCCAGATCGCACCGGCGAGCAGGGCCGAGGTCATCAGCCAGATGAAGCGGTTGTTGTCGGCGATCGCTTCCGGGTTGATGATGCCGCCGCGGATCGTCGACACCACGTCGCCGCCGGCGATCAGGGCGCCCATCACTTCGAAGATGGCGGCGATGACGATGGCGCCGGTCATCGTGATCGCGTGCGAGCCGACGGCCGGCCCGACGTTGTTGGCGACGTCGTTGGCGCCGATGTTCATCGCCATGTAGCCGCCGATCATCGCGGCGACCACCAGCATGATGCCCTGGGTGCCGGTGACACCGACGCCGAGCGCGGTGTAGATCATGATGCAGACGACGAAGAGCAGGCCCATGCCGAGTCGGGCAAATTCCCGGCGGCCGCGCTTGGTGGCTTTTTCGATGTCGTTGAAGTCCTTGAATTCCATGCTGTTTCTCCAGCCGCTAGGGCGGGTGTCGTGTGCTGTTGCTGGCCTCGCCGGATGGTTTCGGCGACGCGGGGTCTGACAAAGGGCGCTATTGTGACATCGAACGTTTGCCTTGGGTTACGCGCTAGAATGGCCGCCGACGGAGGACGCATGAACGCAATCGGATTTGCTGCAGTTGGACTGGGTGCCGCTTTCGGCGCCTGGACGCGCTGGCTGCTCGGCCTGGCGCTCAACCCGCTGTTCGTCGCGCTGCCGCTGGGCACGCTCGCTGCCAACCTGATCGGCGGCTACCTGGTCGGCGTCGCCGTCGGTGTCTTCCATCTCAACTCGGGCCTGTCGCCGGCGCTCAAGCTGTTCGTGATCACCGGTTTCCTCGGCGGCCTGACCACTTTCTCGACCTTTTCCGCCGAAGTCGTCGAGCGCCTGCTCGCCGGCCAGCCGGCGCTGGCCATCGGCCTCGCCGCGATCCACCTGGGCGGTTCGCTGACGGCGACCTGGCTCGGCCTGCTCAGCGTCGGCGCGACGCGGATCTGGGGCTGATCAGGCGGCCATTTTCAGCAGGCGCAGGCAGTCGACCGTGGACGCCAGGTCGAGCGCGCTGAAATCGTCGAGATTGCGCAGCGCCGGGTCGGCGCCGTTGGCCAGCAGCAGCCTGACCAGCTCGGCCTTGCCGTTCGACGATACATACATCAGGCAGGTGGCGCCGTTGCCGTTCTGGCGGTCGATCTCGATGCCGGCGTCGATCAGGCGCTGGAGCAGCGCGGGATTGCCGTGGTAGCAGGCGAGCCAGAGCGCGTTGCAGCCGTCGATGTTGGTGACGGCGAGATCGACGCCGAGCGTCAGCAGTTCGTCGACGATGTCGAGGCGGCCTTCCTTGCAGGCGCGCATCAGCGGCGTGAAGCGGCCGTCGTCCTGCGGCGCCGACAGCCGGTCGCGGGGAAAGCCATGCTGGTCGAGGAATTGGGCGAGGTCCGGGCTCATGATCCTTCCTGTGTCCGTTGCGGGTAGGGCGGTGCGGTTTCGATGCGCTGATCGACGATGGGCGTGCCGACGGTGAAGTGATAGACGCTCTGCCAGCGTCCGTCGCTCAGCCCGGCAACGTCGTGCACCGGGTCGTCGAAGAAGCAGCCGATGCCGGTGCCGCGCACGCCGGCGGCCTCGGCTTCGAGGTAGAGCGCCTGGCCGATGCGGCCGGCTTCGCGCAGCAGTTCCCGATAGCCGGCGCCGTCGGCGGCGCTGAAATCGGCGAGCATGCCGAGCGAGAAGGCGCTGGTCGCGGCGATGTCCTGATGGCAGTTGAGGGCGCGCGCCAGGCGCTGCAGTTCCAGCAGGCCGGCCCGGGTCAGGCGGCGCAGGCCGAGGTGCGGCGGACAGTCTTCGACCGGCGCGGCATCCGGGAAGCGGGCAGTCAGCGTCGCCGCCAGCTGGGCGCCGGCAGCGCCGCGCGGCAGCAGGTAGAGGCCGCTGTCGAGGCCGTCCACGCGCAGCACGAAGAGCAGCAGATGGACCTGCGCCGGTGCCGTCTGCCCGGTGAACGGGGCGCGCCGGCGCGGCAGCGTGGCGTCGAGCAGGCGCAGGAAGGCGGCGCGCGGCAGTGTCTGGCGCGGGTCGAAGCGCTGGCCGCTGCGGCGCTGGCGGATCAGTTGTGCGGCACCGGCGGTGGTCGGGTGCGCCGGCAGCGGCGGAAATTCGTCGAATTCGACGGTCGACCGTGAAATCGGGGCAATTTCCGCGCTCCGGCTGGCGACTGCTGCCTGGTCGATCAGCGGCCAGCGGTAGCCGGGCGCCGGGTCGATCCGGCTCGGCTTGCCGAGCCAGCCGGCGGCGTCGTGGCGGACGCGCAGCAGCGCCGCGTCGGGCGGCGTGGACAGGCCGGGGGCGTCGATGGCGACGAGGATTTCCGCTTCCTCGCGCTCGCTGCTGGCGGCGCGGCCGGCCGGGAAATCGGCCGCGCGGTCGAGCCCGAGCAGGCCGCCGAGGGTGTCGCTGCCGATGGCCTGCGGGCGCAGCCGCCAGCCGAGCAGTTCGGCGGCGTAGGCGAGGCTGCCGAGGGCGTGGCCGACATCGAGCTGGCAGTAGCGGAAGGCGCGTTCGCCGTACTTCCAGGCTTCGCGCCACATCGCCGACGACAGCGCGATGGCCAGCCAGGGGGCGGCGTCGGCGGGCGGAACGAGGACGCGATGTTCCAGCGCGTGCGCTTCCGGATCGTAGTGATGCAGGCCGTCCGGCACCCCGGCCAGGCCGCCGCACAGTGCCCAGGCCTCGACCGGGTGGAGGTTGCCGGACGACGGGTTGCAGCGCAGCGCCCAGCGGTTCGCTCCCCAGCTTTTCCAGGCCGAGATGGCGAATGCCAGTTCGAACAGCGCGCCCAGGCTGGCCAGCGTTGCCGGCACCGGATTTTCGGGCATTTCGCCGAGTCGACCGTAAGCGCGTTCGTAACGCTCGGCGGCCAGCGGCAGTTCGCACCGCGGGGCACCCAGGTAGTGGCGGAACGGCGCGGGCTGGGCGTCCCAGTCGAGCTGGCCGGGGCCGGCGGCGTAAGCGTCGAAGCGATGCTTGGTGCGGGCGTGGTAAAGGGGCAGCGGGCTTTGTTCGGTATCCGACACGGGCAAGGTCTTTCGGCGGTTTTCACGACGGCGAGCAAGGGCTGTGCCCGTGACTGGTCACGGGCTTGCCGTCATGGGCACCGTCGCCGCGCGGAAGTTCCGTGGCGCCGGGGGGCGTGCTTCAGAACAGCCGGTTCAGCTTGTCCGCCAGCGTGCGTTCATTGGCGAAGCTGAGGTCGTACATCGCTGAAAATGCCTTGGCGTTGTCGTCGCCGAGCCCGGCGATGCACATCACGAACTGCCGGCCTTCCAGTCCGAGGCGTTTTTTCAGCGCCAGGTAACGGTCGATGTTCTGGCGGAACTCGCCGCTCTTGCACTCGATGCATACCGGGATGCTGCCGTCGATCAACATGAAGACGTCGATTTCGTAGGGGTCGCCATTGGCCAGCGTCAGGTTGAGACCGCGGGCGCAGGAAAAGCGGCGACCGCGTTCCTTGGCATGACGCAGGCTGGTCATCAGCGCATGCCATTCCAGCCATTCACCGTTGAAGAAATTGCGGATTGTCGGTGCGCTCTGCAGGATCAGGCGGACGTTGTTTTCCTGCTTGTTGTGAAAGCACTTGGCGACGAAGGAAAAATCGTAGAGCTGCTGGCAGAAGGTCGAGATTGCCTTGGCGTCCTCGGGTGATTTGCGCTCGAGGCTGATCGTGGCGCTGGCGTGCTCCTTCTGTTGCGACCAGCGGATTCTTTCGAGCACCTCCTTGAGCACCGGCAGGTTGGCACCGATGGCTTCGGCGATTTCGTCGAAGAAGCCGCTGGTGTCAACGCCGCGCATGTTGGCCTGGACCTTGATCTGCTTCTTGTGGAACCAGTCGTAGATCGGTCCGTGCTGCAGTTCGTTGGCCAGGCTGTCGGTGTTGCCGAGATCGATGCCGGCAATTTCGCTGGCCGGCGCTGGAGCGGCGGTGGCGGTTGCCGGGGTCAGGCGGATCACTTCACGTTGTGCGGCAAAGTACTTGTCGAGCAGCTTTTCGATGAAGAACAGCGCCGGGTAGACCGGGGTCGGTGTGCCGCACTTCGGGCAGGCGACGTTCTTGCCGACAAAGTCGTCAGGGTGCTCGGCGAGCAGTGCGCATTTGTTGCACCGGATGATGGCCATGAAAAAAATCCGCGGGTTTGAGTCCGCGGATTATAACGGGCGAATAATGCCGACGGGCTGCTCGTCAGACCCGGAAGCGGGCAGTTTCGGCGCTCAGGTTGCGTGCGGTGTCGAGCAGCGATTGGGCGGCCAGCGCGGTGGTGCGCATGCTCGAACCGGTGTCTTCGACCTGGTTGGCGATGCGTTCGACCTGCTGCGCCAGCGAGGTGCTGGCCTCGCTCTGTTCGCGGGTCGAGGCGGCGACGTCGCGGACCAGTCCCTGGGCGGCGCGCGAGCCTTCGGCGATGCGGTGCAGCAGCTCGGTCGTCTCGCCGGCGGTGGTCCGTGCCTGCTCGGCTTCCGGCAGGGCGGCGTCCATGACCCGGGCGGCGTTGAGCGTTTCGCTCTGGATCCGGTCGACGACACCGGAGATTTCCAGCGTGGCCTTCTCGGTGCGTTCGGCGAGGACACGCACCTCGTCGGCGACGACCGCGAAGCCGCGGCCCTGTTCGCCGGCGCGGGCGGCTTCGATGGCGGCGTTGAGGGCGAGCAGGTTGGTCTGGCCGGCGATGTCCTTGATCACCGAGGCGATGCGCGCGACTTCCTGGGCGTTGGCTGACAGCGTGCGCACCTTCTCGGCGGCTTCGCCGACGGTGCCGGCCATCGTCGCGATGTTGGCGGCAACGGTTTCGACGCTGCGCTCGCCCTGGACGGCGAGTTCGGCGGCGCTGCTGGCGTGTTCCTCGGTTTCGCCGGCGTTGCTCGAAACGTGGGTGATCGAGACGGTCAGCTCCTCCATCGCCGCCGCCATCGTCTGCGTCGCGTCGGTCTGCGCCGAGGCGGCGTCGGCGACGCGGGCCGAGGTGTCGGAGATTTCCTGGGCGGCGCTGGCGACCTGGGCGGCGTTCTGGGTGATGTTGGCCATCATCCGGCGCAGCGCACCGACCAGTTGGTTGAGTTCGCCGAGCAGGCTGCCGGGCACGGTGCGCTCGATCGAGACGGTCAGGTCGCCGGCTGCGACCTTGCTCATCGTCGCCACTGCCAGCGCCGGTTCGCCGCCGATCTGGGCGAGCAGCGAGCGCGCCACCCACCAGGTGATGCCGCCGACCAGCACGAGGATCAGCGCGATGACGATGCCGGCGTTGCGCAGTTGCTGGTAGAACAGCGTGTCGAGGTCGTCGATGTACAGCCCGGTGCCGATCACCCAGTCCCAGGGGGCGTAGTGTTCGACGCGCTGGAGCTTGGGCACCAGCGCCTCGCTGCCTGGCCGGGCGGTTTGCGTCTCGGTGAAACCGGTCTTGTCGATGGCGGTCTTGACCAGGTCGCGGACGGTGTAGTTGCCCTGTTTGTCCTGGCGGTCCCAGTGGCTCTTGCCGACGTATTCGGGGCGGATCGGGTGCATCACGCCGATGCCCTTGCTGTCGTAGGCGTAGAAATATTCCGGGCCAAGGTAGCGCATGCCGCGCAGCGCCGCCAGCGCGTGTTTCTGGGCCTCTTCGCGGCTGAGTTCGCCCTTGGTTTCCTGGTCGTGGAAGGCCTTGACCGTGGTCATCGCGATGTCGATGGCGGCGTTCAGCGTCGCCTTGCGGTCCTCGAGCAACTGCGTGCGCAGGTGCAGGACCTGGAAGGTGCCGAGCAGGATCAGGCCGAGCAGGGCGACCAGGACCGACAGGGTCAGGCGCCCCTTCATGCTGGCAAAGTTGAAAATGCCCATGGTATTTCTCCGAGGAATTTGGTGTTTTGGATAACTTTGTTCTTTTTACCCGCAGAGTATGACAGTCCTGCGGCGCTGTCCATGCGAATTTGCGTTGCAACGAAATTGCAATCTGCGGGTAAGACAATGCGCGGGTTTCCATCAAACCCTTCCCGGAGAAAAACCATGCGTCAATTGCTTCTTGCCTCGGCCGTCGTCTTCGTCCTGTCTGCCTGTGCCAGCCAATCCACGCCGCCGGCCAAGCCGGCTGCCGCACCGGCTGCTGCGCCGGCCGCCGCCAAGGCGCCGCAGTGCTGGAACGGCGATCTCGGTGCCTTCCAGGCGGTCGGCACCAAGGCGACGATCTCCGGCGTTGCCGTCAGCTGCAAGGCAACCAGCGACGGCAAGAGCGCCCAGTGGATGGGTGCCGGCCACTAAGCACGGTCGCCGCATCCCGGTGCCAGCGCCGCCTGCGGGCGGCGTTTGCGTTGGCGGACGAATATAATCCGGCCCCATGTCCGCCCATACCCGCAAGCCCGCGTCGCGCGACGACGTCGCCCTGACCTCCCTGACCGCCGATGCCCGCCGCCTGCGCGCGCTGCAGCGCGACCTGCCACGGTCGACCGGCGAAAAACGGCAAAAACTGCAGGCCGACCTGGAAAGGCTGCTCGCCGCCTCGCAGGCCGCCGTCGCCGAACGGCGCAGCAAGCTGCCCAAGCCGGAATTCCAGCCCGACCTGCCGGTCAACGAGCGGCGCGACGAAATCGCCAGGCTGATTGCCGACAACCAGGTGGTCATCGTCTGCGGCGAAACCGGCTCGGGCAAGACCACACAGTTGCCAAAGATCTGCCTCGATCTCGGCATCGGCGCCCGTGGCCTGATCGGCCATACGCAGCCGCGCCGGCTGGCCGCGCGGTCGGTGGCGACGCGGCTGGCGCAGGAACTGAAGACCCAGGTCGGCGCCGGCGTCGGCGTGAAAATTCGCTTCCACGACAAGTCGACCGTGGACAGCTGGGTCAAGTTGATGACCGACGGCATCCTGCTCGCCGAGTCGCAAAGCGATCCCTACCTGAACGCCTACGAGGCGATCATCATCGACGAGGCGCACGAGCGTAGCCTGAACATCGACTTCCTGCTCGGCTACCTGAAGCAGTTGCTGCCGCGCCGGCCGGACCTCAAGCTCATCATTACCTCGGCGACCATCGATGCCGAGCGCTTCTCGCAGCATTTCAACGCGAATGGGAAACCTGCTCCGGTGATCGAGGTGTCCGGCCGCCTGTATCCGGTCGAAGTACGCCATCGCCCGGTCGAGGACATCGACAAGAAGGACGACGAGCGCGACCTCTACGATGCCATCGTCGATGCCGCCGACGAGCTGGCCCGGCAGGGTTCCGGCGACATCCTGGTCTTCCTGCCCGGCGAGCGCGAAATCCGCGAGGCGGCGGAGGCGCTGCGCAAGCACGCGCTGGCGCGGCCCGGCCTGTCCAGCGCGCATGCGCCGGAAATCCTGCCGCTGTTCTCGCGCCTGTCGGCCGGCGAGCAGGACCGCATCTTCAAGCCCTCGGGCGGCCAGCGGCGCATCGTGCTGGCCACCAACGTCGCCGAAACCTCGCTCACCGTGCCGGGCATCCGCTACGTCATCGACACCGGTCTGGCGCGGGTCAAGCGCTACTCGTACCGCAACAAGGTCGAGCAGTTGCAGGTCGAGAAGATTTCGCAGGCGGCGGCGCGGCAGCGCGCCGGCCGCTGCGGCCGCGTCGCCGCCGGCGTCTGCATCCGTTTGTACGATGAGGCCGATTTCAACGCGCGGCCGCCGTTTACCGATCCGGAAATCCTGCGCTCCTCGCTGGCCGGCGTCATCCTGCGCATGAAGTCGCTGCGCCTGACCGATGTCGAGAGCTTCCCCTTCATCGAGCCGCCGCCGGCCAAGGCGATCAGCGACGGCTACGCGCTGTTGCAGGAACTCGGCGCGCTCGACGATGAAAACCGCCTGACCAAGGTCGGCGAGGCGCTGGCGAAACTGCCGCTCGATCCGCGCATCGGCCGCATGCTGGTCGCTGCCCGCGACCTCGGCTGCCTGAAGGAAGTGCTGGTGATCGCTGCCGGGCTGTCCACGCAGGACCCGCGCGAACGGCCGCAGGAGCGTCAGCAGGCGGCGGACGAGAAGCACAAGCTGTTCGCCGACGAGAAATCGGAATTCCTGAGTTGGGTCAAACTCTGGCAGTGGTTCCAGAACGCGGTCGAGCACAAGAAATCGAACAAGTCGCTGGTCGATACCTGCCACGCGAACTTCCTCTCCTACCTGCGCCTGCGCGAATGGCGCGAGGTACATGGCCAGTTGCACGCGATGGTCGCCGAGCTGGGCTGGAAGGAAAACGACCTCCCCGGCACTTACGATGCCATCCATATGGCCTTGCTTTCCGGCCTGCTCGGCAACATTGGCTGCAAGTCGGACGAGTCCGGCTACTACCTCGGCGCGCGCGGCATCCGCTTCCTGATCCACCCGTCGTCGCCGCTGCAGAAGAAGGCCGGCAAGTGGATCATGGCCGCCGAGATCACCGAGACGACGCGCCTGTTCGGTCGTTGCGTGGCGCGCATCGAGGATGCCTGGATCGAGAAAGTGGGCGCTCACCTGATCAAGCGCCAGTACTTCGATCCGCACTGGGAAAAAAAGGCGATGCAGGTCGCCGGCTGGGAACGGACGACGCTCTACGGGATCGTCATCAACCCGAAGCGGCGCATCCACTACGGCCCGCTGGCGCCGGCCGAGGCGCGCGAGATTTTCATCCGCCAGGGGCTGGTCGGCGAGGAGATCGAGGAAAGCTTTGCCAAGCGCTGGCCCTTCTTTCAGCACAACCAGAAGCAGATTCGCGAGATCGAGAAGATCGAGCACAAGCAGCGCCGCCAGGACGTGCTGGTCGACGACGAACTGATCTTCGCCTTCTACGATCACATCATTCCGGAAGACATCCACAACGGCGCGACCTTCGACCACTGGCGCAAGAGCGCCGAGCAGGAAAACCCCAAGCTGCTCTTCCTGGCCAAGGACGACCTGATGCGCCACTCGGCGGCCGGTGTCACCACCGAGGCCTTCCCGCACAAGCTCAAGGCCGGCGGTGTGGAGTACGCGCTCACTTATCACTTCGAGCCCGGATCGCCGAGGGATGGCGTGACGCTGACGCTGCCGCTGGCGCAGCTCAACCAGATTCCGGCAGCGCGCATGGAATGGCTGGTGCCGGGCCTGATCAAGGAAAAACTGGTGCAGTTGATCAAGACGCTGCCGCAGAAAATCCGCGCCAAGCTGGTGCCGGTGCCGGAATTTGTCGAAGAATTCCTGTCGACCGTAGAGGGCAACGACCGCAAGCTCAACCAGGGCATCGTCACGCCGCTGATCGAATTCATCCTCGAAGCGCGCGGCCTCAACGCGCGCGGCTGGGCGGTGACGCCCGACGTCTTCCGCCCCGACGCGCTGCCGCCGCACTTCTCGATGAACTACAAGCTGATCGACGAGCACGGCCGCCAACTCGACATGAACCGCAGTCTGGTCGCGCTGCGCGGCGAATGGGGCAAGGAAGCCAAGGAGGAATTCGCCGAGCTGCACGAAACGCCGTCCGAATACACGAAACTGACAGACTGGACCTTCGGCGAGCTCCCGGAACTGATGGAAGTCCCGGTCGGCAAGCAGACGGTGATCGGCTACCCGGCGCTGATCGACGACGGCGAAACGGTCAGCCTGAAGGTCTTCGATTCCCCCGAGGAAGCCGCCGATGCGCACCGCAAGGGCCTGTCGCGGCTGTTCATGCTGCAGTTCAGGGAGCAGGTGAAGTACTTCGACAAGAACGTCCCCGGCCTGACCCAGATGGCGATGCAGTTCATGGCGCTGGGCAGCAGCGACGACCTGAAGCGGCAGATCGTCGAATTGACGTTCGAACGCGCCTGCCTGACCGAGCCGCTGCCGACCACACCGGAGGCTTTCAAGGCGCGCTGCGCCGAGGCCAAGGCGCGGCTCGGGCTGATCATGCAGGAAGTCTGCCGCCTGGTCGGCACCGTGCTCACCGAATGGCAAGCGGCGGTCAAGAAGCTGCCGGCGTTCAAGGCGCACGCGGCGGCCGTCGCCGACATCGAGGCGCAGTTGAAGCGGCTGATCGGCAGGAACTTCGTTGTCGACACACCCTTCGAGCGCCTGCAGCACTACCCGCGCTACCTGAAAGCGATCGGCGTGCGCCTCGACAAGCTCAAGGCCAATCCGGCGCGTGACGCCCAGTCGATGGCCGAGTATGCGCCGCTGTGGACCAACTACGAGCGGCGGGCGATCCAGCTGGCGAAGATGGGCACGGTCGACCCGCAAATCGAGCAATTCCGCTGGCTGCTCGAAGAACTGCGTGTCGGGCTGTACGCGCAGGAACTGCGCACGCCGGTGCCGGTCTCGGTCAAGCGGCTGCAGAAACAGTGGGAAGGGATGGCCCGCTGACTCAGGCCTGGACGCTGATGTTGCCGACGCCGGCGATGCCGGAGGCGCTGCCGACGCTGGCCAGCGTCGGCGTGATCCCGGCGGCGCTGGCCAGCCCGCTGTAGAGCTCGCCGCCGCCGCTGAGCGCGGCGTCTACCTGGCGCAGGGCGCTTTCTGCCTGCCTGACTTCGTCCTGTTCCTGCTGGCGGGCTTCGCGCATCTTGGCCTTGACCAGTTCGAGCAGGGCCTTGAGCTGTTTCGCCGCTTCCTGAAGCTTGTCGCGTAGCGACTTGGCGTTGCCGGTGTTCTTTCCCGCCGGCGCTGTCGCCGAGCCTGCCTGCGCGCTGTCCTGGCCGTCGCTGTCGCTGCTTGTCTCGCCATCGGTGGCGGCAAGCTCGCCGCTGTCTGCGGCGGTGCTTGCCGTCGTCCCGGCGGCGGCCGCCGAACTGCCGGCGGTGCTGTCGCCAGCCGTGGCGGTGCTGCCCTGCTGAACCTGGACCGAGACGGCGCTGCCGTTCCCGCCACTGTCGCCGCCGGCCGCCTTGGCCAGGCTGGCAAGCTCCTTGGCGATCGCCGAGATCTGGCGAAGTATGGCCTTGGCCTGCTCCGGCGGCAGGCCGATCAGCATTGCCCGCAACTGCTTGATCCGTTCCTTCAGTTGTTCGACGCGGGCTTCGGCACGCGCCTTCGCGGCTTCCTTCGGGCTGGGCATGGCACGCAGGCGTTGCAGGCCTTCCTGCATGTTCTGCCATTGCTTTTCCTGGCGCTTTTCCCAGACCTCGCGGGCGCTGGTCGAGGCTTGGGCGGTCTGGGTTGTGGCGGTCAGAGGCTGCAGTTTCATCGGGTTCGGATGGGGCGGCGGCAATGCTTGTTCTACGGCGGTGCCGGCAAAAACTTTAAAATGCGCCCTGCGTCCTTTTTCCCGAAGGTAGTGTGATGGATCTCGTGGTTCTGGCCCTGGGCCGCTCGCTGGCCGACCTGCGCGTTGGTCGGGTCTGGCTCTATCTGTTGCTGCCGGCGCTGGCCGCCCTGGTGCTGGCGGTGGTGCTTGGCTTCTCGGCGCTCGGCTGGCTGGTCGGCCAGTTGCTCGACGTGCCGCCAATGACCTGGCTGGCGGCCTGGGGGCTGGTCTGGCTGGCGCATCTGCTGGCCTGGCTTGGCGGCTGGATGGCGCTGTTCGCGCTGGCTTACCTGTGTGCCCTGCTGATCGCCGCCGTCGTCATCATGCCCTTGCTGCTCAAGCATCTCGCCGACAGCGAATACCGTGACCTGGCGGCGATGGGGCGTGACAGTTTCGTTGCTGCCACGGTCAACAGCCTGGGGGCGGCAATTTTGTTCGTCGTCGCCTGGCTGGCGACGATTCCGCTGTGGCTGATTCCCGGGATGTCGCTGCTCATCCCGCTGCTGCTGATGGCCTGGCTGAACCGCCGGACCTTCGCCTACGACGCCCTGTCGCTGCACGCGACCGACGCCGAATGGGCCTGCCTGCGGGCGCAATACCGCTGGCCCTTGTTGATGCTCGGGCTGGTCATGGCTCTGCTTGCGCATCTGCCGGTCGTTGGTCTGCTGGTGCCGGCGCTGGCCGCGCTATCATTCGTCCACTTCGGGCTGGAAGCCCTGCGTCGCCTGCGCGGCGGTGCGATCGTCAGCATTCAGGGAGAGCATTCATGAGTCGTATTTTTGGCGCCGTCATCATTGGCGACGAAATCCTGTCCGGCAAGCGCCAGGACAAGCACTTCGCCAGGATCGCGGAAATGCTCGGTGCACGCGGGCTGCAGTTGTCGTGGGTCGAATATCTCGGCGATGACCGCCAGCGCCTGACCGACACCTTCAAGCGCACGATGGCCGCCGGCGATGTCGTCTTTTCCTGCGGCGGCATCGGCAACACGCCGGACGACCATACCCGGCAGGCGGTTGCGGCGGCGCTCGGCGTTGATCTTGAACTGCACCCGGAGGGCTTCGAGGAACTGAAGGTGCGTTTTGCCGATGAGGAAATCACCGACACGCGCAAGCTGCTGGTCACCTTTCCGCGTGGCGTGCGCATCGTGCCCAACCCGTTCAACCGGATTCCCGGTTTCATGGCCAACGATCACTATTTCGTCCCGGGTTTCCCGCAGATGGCACATCCGATGATCGAATGGGCGCTCGATACCTTCTACCGGGACGAATTCAAGGCAGTCGGTGACAGGATTGAAAAGGCTTTCCTGCTAACCGGAGCGAATGCCTACGAGAGCGCATTGCTCGACCTGATGGAGCGGATCGTGGCCGCCTACCCGGCGCTGCGACTGTTCTCGCTGCCCTCGCTGGTCGGTCAGGAGCGTCGCCACCTCGAACTTGGCGTCGAAGGGGCGCCGGCCCTGGTCGACCGGGCGATGGAGGAGATCCGCGTCGAGGTCGAGCAACGCGGCATCACCTGGCGCTGGCGCGACGCATGAAGCCGGCCGGGCATCCCACCGCGCAACGCACCCAGCAACTGCTGGCGGCGGCCGGGCTGGCCGGTGCGGTGGTCGAATTCGAGCAGCCGACCCGGACCAGTGCCGAAGCGGCGACAGCGATCGGCTGCTCGGTTGCCGAGATCGCCAAGTCCATCGTCTTTCGCGGCAAGGCAAGCGGGCAGGCGGTACTGGTAGTCGCCAGCGGCGACAATCGCGTCTGCGAGCGCAAGGTGGCGGCGCTGGTCGGCGAAAAGCTGGGCCGCGCCGATGCCGATTTCGTCCGTGCGGCGACCGGTTACACCATCGGCGGTGTCGCGCCGCTGGGGCATGCGCAGCCGGTCCGTCTGCTGCTCGACCGCGATCTGCAGAGGTTTGCGCGGATCTGGGCGGCCGGGGGGACACCGTATTCGGTGTTTCCGCTGACGCCGTCCGAGTTGCAGGCGCTGACCGGAAGCGATTGGCAGGATATTCGCCAGGACTGACCGGCGGTCAACAAAAAAGCCCGCGTCGGGCGCGGGCTGATCGGGGCGCCGGTGGCTTACTTGGCGGCGCTCTTGCGGGCCGCAGCGGTGGCGCTGCTCTTGGCCGGTGCGGCAGCCTTGGTGGCAACCTGCATGTTGGCTTCGGCGATGTCCGACAGCTGCTTGGCCATCGAGGTCATCTGGTCGAAGGCCTTGGTCGAGGCGCCGAGCATCGACTGCATGGTGGCCGCGAAGACGTCACCACCGACCGGTGCCGAAGCCTTGGCCTTTTCGACGGCGCTGGCAGCGTTCTTCTGGAAGCTGCTGTACTGGCTTTCCATGACCGAGGTGACTTCCTTCTGCATCTCGGAAACCAGGTCGTACACGCTGCGCGAGTATTCCATCAGCTTCTCGACGTTCGGCTGGGCCAGTTCGCTGTTCAGCTTGGCAACGGCGTTGGCATCCTTGGCAGCCAGCAATTGCTGGGTGTTGGCAACCGTCGCGTTGAAGAACTCGCGGGAAGCCGCCATGTTGAGTGCGGTCAGGCGCTCCAGGCCGTTGAAGGCGGTGCGCATCAGCGCCGTCATGACTTCGGCGTTGGCTTTTTGTGCTGCGGTCAGTTGCTCGAGGTTCGGGTTGCTCATCATCATCTCCAGTATGTTTTGGGCGCTACGGATGAAACGAAACCTCCGCCCGAAGGCGGAGGCCGGAATGCAACAACTTACTTCTTCTTGGATGCGGCAGCGGTGGCGCCGACGGCCTTGACGGTCGCGTTGGTGGCCGCGGCAACGTTGGCTTCGGCGATCTCGGCAACCTGCTTGGCCGCCTTGTTCATGTTGTCGAAGGCCGAGTTGGCGGCGGCGATGGCGCTCTTGACCGCGGCGACGGCAACGTCGGAGCCGGCCGGGGCGGACTTGGCGGCCTGGTCGAGCAGACCGGCAACGGTCTTCTGGAAGTCGCCGAACTGGGCTTCAACCATCTTCGACAGCTCTTCCTGGGTCTGAGCGGAAATTTCATAGACGCTGCGCGAATAGGCAACGGCCTTTTCAACATTCGGCTGGGCCAGCGAGGCCTGGATCGAGATCGCTTCCTGGACATCCTTGGCGCCCATCAGGGCCTTGGCGCCGGAGACCGAGTCTTCCATCAGCGAACGGGCGGTATTCAGGTTCAGGGCGGCGATGCGCTCGGCCGAGGCCAGCGCGGTGTTGGCCAGGGACAGCAGGGAGTCGACGGTCGCCTTGTTGGCGGCTGCAAATTGCTCGGGGGTCTTGAACATGGGTATCTCCTAGATGAAAAGGTCGTGCCAAACAGTGAAAACTGTCGCAGTGCCAACTCGTCCAGGCGATGTTGCACCGCACCATGCTCGGGATTATAGATCAGCTTGTCAGCTTGTCAACAATTTATTGTGCAGTGCACAATTCAAAAAATCCTTTTGGATCAACAGATTGTTTCCCGGTTGCTTATTGAGCGGGCAGTTCGATGCCGCTGGCGCCACGCAATTCGAGTCGCTCGCCGCGAGTTTCCGGTCGGGCGGCTTCGCTGCCTTTGTTGCGCGGTTGAATGACTGCGCGGACGCGTGCCGGTGCCGACCGTGGGTCGCGGGTTTCGCTGGCGCTGGCCAGGAATTTTTCGCTGACTGCGTCGTACCAGACGTAATCGCCACGGACTTCGTCGTCGCCGCTGCGAATGCGGGCGCGGTGGAAAAGCTCGGCGATTTCGCTGTTGCTGTTGTACTCGATGCGTTCGGCTTCGCCTTCGACATAGTCGTCGCGGCCTTCGCGTTTCTGCCGGAAGGTGGCCTTGGCGCCCGGTGCGGCAAAGGCGATGCCTTTCTGGAAGCCGTACTGGTCTTCGCTGATGATGATGCGCTCGGCACGCAGGATCAGCGTGCCCTTGGTGATGACGACGTCGCCTTCCAGAATCTGGACTTTTTTGGCGTCGTCGATCGACATGCGTGCGGCTTCGAGCAGCATCGGCTTGTCGCGGTCGGCCTTTTCGGCAATGGCTGGCTGGCTGGCGACAATGGCGAGGGCGAGCGTGGCGATGCGGAGGATCATGGTTGGGCTTTCGAGGCGACATATCGGCCGCGAACCTGCGACAGCAGTTCGAAGGTCGATGCATTGTTGTCGATGCGGGCGCCGATACCGGTGACTTGCGAGGCACCCTGGCTGATTTCCACCGGCTGCTCGGTGTGGGCAGTTCCGGCATCCGGCAGTACGGTCAGTGCAGGCGTTCGGGCCAGCAACTCCGCTTTGTCGGCGGATGCGGCGCGAATGATCTCGACCTGCCGATTGAGCGTCACCTGTTCGCCGCGTGCGGTTACCAGGGCCTGTTCAGCGGTCATCGTTACCGGCGCCGCGTCCTGGCGATAGGCGACGAGTCTGGGGGCGCGGATTTCGGAACTGTCGTCGTCCGGGAAATGCTGCATGTAGGGGGCGTTGAGTCGGTACTTGACGCGGCCGGATTCGTCCAGGCGGCGAATTTCGAAGTCCTCGGCAATCGCGTCAGGATCGTGGGTCAGCCGTTTTTCGCCCGCATTCCCGCCAGGCGTCAGCGTTGCGTCGAGCCAGAAGGTGAGGGCGGCGATCAGGCCGAGCAGCGTGATCGGGAAAAGCTGGCCGGTCCAGTTTTTCATTGCTGATACCGCCGGATCGAGTGTGCGTGGCCAGGCATCAGATGACCTTCGCGGTAAACAGGTCGTGCATGTTCAAGGCGCCGACCAGTTGGCCGTTTTCCTGGCAAACGAGCAAACCATTGATGCGCAGGCGCTCCATCATCTCGACAGCTTCGACCGCCAGGCGGTCTGGTGCGATGGTGTGCGGGGCCGGCCGCATCACGTCGGCGATGCAGCCCTGCTGCAGGTCGAGCCGGTTCTCGAAGGCACGCCGCAGGTCGCCGTCAGTGAAAATGCCGATGGCACGGCCGGTGTCATCGGTAACGGCGACCAGGCCGAGACCGCCGCGCGACATCGCGACAATGGCGTCGCCGATTGCCGTCACCGGTGCGACGGCAGGGACCCGTTCGCCCGGGCGCATCACATCGCGGACGTGGGTCAGCAGGCGGCGACCGAGGGAGCCGCCCGGGTGTGAGCGGGCGAAGTCTTCCGGGCTGAAGCCGCGAGCGTCGAGCAGGGCCACCGCCAGTGCATCGCCGAGTGCCAGTGCGGCGGTCGTGCTGGCGGTCGGGGCCAGGTTGAGCGGGCAGGCTTCCTGGGCGACACCGGCGTCAAGGTGGATGTCGGCTTCACGGGCGAGCGTCGAGGCCGGTGCGCCGGTCATCGAGATCAGCCGGGCGCCCTGGCGCTTGACTGCCGGAACGATGCGCAACAGTTCTTCCGATTCGCCAGAATTCGACAGCGCCAGCAGGATGTCGTGGCGGGTGATCATGCCCAGGTCGCCATGACTGGCTTCTCCCGGGTGCACGAAATAGGCCGGCGTGCCGGTGCTGGCCATGGTTGCCGCAATCTTGCGCGCGACATGGCCGGATTTTCCCATGCCGCTGACGATGACCCGGCCCGGGCTGTTCAGAATCAGCTCGACGGCAGCCGAGAACTCGCCGTTGATCCGCGATTTCAGTGCGTCGACCGCGGCAGCCTCGATGGCCAGGGTCTGGCGACCCAGGGCCAGTGCGCGTTCCGGCGAAAAGAGGGCGGGTGGCGAATTTGGGTTCATGGGCTGGCTGCGGTTATGATGGCCGAAGTATACCCGACTTCAAGTTGCCCGCTTTGAGCGCACTCTCCCTCGTTCTTGTCCTGCTCGGCGCCTCGGTCCTCGCCGTGGTTCTCTTTCGTCGTTTCAACTTGCCGCCGGTGCTCGGTTATCTTGCAGTCGGCAGCATCATCGGACCGCATGCCCTGAACCTGATGGCCGACATCCATCGGGTCGAGTACCTTGCCGAATTCGGCGTCGTCTTCCTGATGTTCTCGATCGGCCTGGAGTTCTCCTTGCCCAAGCTGCATGCGATGAAACGCATCGTTTTCGGGCTGGGTTTGCTGCAGGTCTTGCTGACCATGCTGGTGGTCAGTTTGCTGGTGATCGGCTTCGGTTTCGGCTGGCAACTGGGAATCGCACTTGGCGCCGTTTTTGCGATGTCTTCGACGGCAGTGCTGACCAAATTGCTGGCCGAACGGATGGAACTCGATTCCGCGCATGGCCGCCAGGTCATCGGTGTATTGCTGCTGCAGGATCTGGCGGTGGTGCCTTTGCTCGTGCTCCTGCCGTCGCTGACCCAGCCGCCGGAAAAGCTCGCGGTGCTGATGGGCATCGCGATGCTGAAGGCGGTGGCCGTGCTGGTACTGATCCTGGTTTTCGGCCAGAAGCTGATGCGCAAGTGGTTCCATTTCGTCGCCCGGGCCAAGTCGGCCGAAGTGTTCGTGCTCAATGTGCTGCTGATCACGCTGGGACTTGCGACGATCACCGAACATGCGGGGCTGTCGCTGGCGCTGGGGGCGTTCGTCGCCGGCATGCTGATCTCGGAAACCGAGTTCAGGATGCAGGTCGAGGAAGACATCAAGCCTTTCCGCGACGTACTGATGGGATTGTTCTTCGTCACCATCGGCGTCAAGCTGGATTTACAGATACTTGTCGGCCTGTGGTGGCAGGTGCTGTTGCTGTTGACTGCCTTGCTGGCAATCAAGGCGGCGATTGTCGGCGTTCTTTCGTGGAAGCTCGGCGGGACGCCCGGCAATTCGATCCGCTCGGCCTTATGGCTTTGTGCCGGTGGCGAATTCGGTTTCGTGCTGCTCGGCGTCATCACCAACATGCCGCGGGCTGTCGAGCAGGTGGCGCTGACGGCGCTGGTCTTGTCGATGTTGCTGGCGCCCTTCATCGTTCAGTACAGCGAGCGCCTGGTGATGCGTTTCGTCGCCAGCGAGTGGCTGCTGCGCTCGATGCAGGTGACTCAGATCGCCGCGCAGTCGATGGCTTCGGAGAAGCACGCGATCCTCTGCGGTTTCGGTCGCAATGGTCAGTACCTGGCGCGCTTCCTGGCCCAGGAAGGCATTCCCAGCATTGCCCTCGACCTCGATCCGGACCGTGTGCGCGAGGCGGCTGGCGGTGGCGAGAGCGTGGTCTTCGGTGATGCCGGACGCAAGGAGGCGCTGATGGCCGCTGGCCTGATGCGCGCCAGCGTGGTCATCGTGACGATGAGCGACACGCCGCTGGCGGAAAAGGTGTTGCATCACGTTCAGGAAATGCGTCCCGACCTGCCGGTGGTTGTCCGTACCGCCGATGAGAAGGACATGAGCCGGCTGGCCAAGGCCGGGGCGGCCGAAGTCGTTCCCGAGACGCTCGAGGCCAGCCTGATGCTGGCCTCGCATGCGCTGGTCCTGGTCGGCGTGCCGATCAACCGGGTGCTCAAGCGTATCCGGCAGACGCGTTCGCAGCGTTACCGCTTGCTCCGCGGCTTCTATCGGGGGCTGAGCGATCGCGACGAGGACGAGGGGAGCCAGCCGCGCCTGCATTCGGTCTGGCTGACCCCGGGGGCCGCGGCGATCGGTCATTCGCTTGGCGAGCTCGGCCTTGAACTTCTCGGCTGCGAAGTCAGTGCGATCCGCCGGCGTGGTATCCGTGCCCTTGAGCCGGCACCGGAAACCCGTCTTGATGAAGGCGACGTCGTGGTCGTCCTCGGCACGCCCGGTGCGGTGGCGGCGGCCGAGGAGCGCTTGCTGAAACGCTAGTCAGACACGCTTGCACAGCGTGTATAGCTTGCTGCCGTCGTCGGCGTAAGCCGTCACTGCGGTGGTGAAGTCCGGGGTGTTGGCGGCGCTCTGGCCAAAGCCACGGACGTTGCCGGCATCCGGCTTGGCATCGTCCTGCTGGGCGTCGATGGCGTTGGCGATCTTGGCTGGCAGGTTGGTGGTGCAGGCGACCGGGCCTTCGATCAGGGTGTTGGTGCCGTCGCTCAGCCTGGCCTGGATGCCGGTGCGGCCGCCGACCGGGTTGACCGGTTGTTCGGGGCTGGCAGTGTCGCCGCCGATCAGGCCGGCGCGCCGCAGGTGGTGCCAGAGCCGGCGACTTTCATCGGTTGCCGTTGCCGAGTTGAATGCCCCGTCGATTTCACCGTCGCCATCGCCGTTCTCGGCATCGGTCCAGCGGGCCTTGGCGTTCAGGTCATCGCCTGGCAGCGCCTTGTAGCGGTCCTGGTAGGCGAGCATGGCCACCGAAACGCCGTCGAGTTCCTTCTCGATGCCGCGGATCTTGCCCTGGGTGATCAGCTCCTGGCCTTTCAGGATGCCGCCCAGCAGCAGGCCGATGACGACCAGCACGATGGCGATTTCGATCAGGGTGAAGCCACGTTGTCCTTGCTGCATGATTTGCTCCTCGGGTGGTTGAAAAATCAGGGCAGGCGGCCGGCCGCCAGCATCCGGGCGTTGAGCAGGCCGGGAACGATCCAGGCGAGCAGGTCGTCGTAGCCGGGATCGGGCAGGCGGTCGACGAAAATCAGGTCGGCGTCGGCGTTTTCGGCTTCGTCCGGATTGCCGGCTGGCACCTGGCTGCCGCTGCTGCGGTAGCCGCCGGCGCCGTTGCGGCCGTGACAGACGACGACCGCCGGCAGCGCATCGGCAAGCCGGTTGCCGACGGTAGCGGCAGGCCTGACATTGGCAGTGCCCACGCTTTCCAGCGTGAAACTGGCGCGGGCGCCACCGGACAGAACCGCGGTGAAGCTGTTTTTTGCGTGATAGCTGAAACGCTGGCCCCAGGGGTCGAGTTCCGGCAATGCCAGCGTCCGCCACGGTAGCGTGCCGTGTTCGCGCGGGCAGGCCTCGTGGCCGGCTTCGGCAGCGTCGCTGGCGAGTTCGGGGGTGGCCGGGCAGGGCAGGCGACCGTGGGTGATCGCGAAGCCGTAGAGGGCTTCCAGGGCTTCGTCGAGTTGCCTGCGGGCTCGTTGTTCGTCGGCGATTTGGCGCTGGGCGGGCAGCTGGCCGAGCAGCGAGCCGGCCAGCAGGGCGAAGACGATCAGGGTGATGCTCAGTTCGAGCAAGGAGAAACCGGCCTGGCCGCGGTATTCAGTAAGCCAGCTGGTCATTGCCTGCACCTGCCGGATAGTCGAATCGGGCGATCGGGTTGCGGGCTTCGCCGTCGCGTGACGGATCGGCGTTGCCGGCTTCCAGGTAATCGGCAATACGGCCGCCGGGGCGCTGCTGATGGGCCAATTTGCCGCCGGCGCTGACGACGATCAGTGACTGTGACGGTCGACCGCCGATTTGCAGGGTTTTTCGCGACGGATCGAGCGGGTCCGATGCCTGGTAGAAAATCAGCTCGGCCCAGCGGTTGACTTGCCACCAGCCGGTTTCGTCGCTGATGAAAGCGCAGTGTCTGGATGCCCAGACCATGGGCCAGGCGGTACCGGCTTCGTCGCCGGGAAGCGTGGCCAGTGTGTCGAGCCCGGTGGCCAGGCGATTGCTGCCGTCGAGGCTGGCAGCAATCGCCTGGTCGGCCCGCAAACGGTTTTCCGGGCTGGGTTTGCGCTGCCATTCATCAAGTGCGGCGATCGCGCCGTCGCGCCCGTCGATGGTGGTCTGCAGCCCCTGGGCAAGCAGCAGGCGCTCCTTGGTCTGGGTGGTCAGCTCGCCGGCCAGCTGGCTGATCTCGTGGGTCAGCCGGTTGCAGTCGGCGCTGGCGGCGCCAACGGCCCGGGCCGGGGCAACGAGGTCGCGTTGAACCGGGCGCGGGTTGGCGGTGTCGAGCCGGGCGAAGACCTCCGCCTGCTGCTGCAGTGAGGTCTGCGCGGCAAGCAGCGATTGCCGGGTGCCCGTGCCGTCCTGGTGGAAGTCCAGGCCATAGCGCAAAAATGCCTCGGCAAGGCGGTCGACCGTCAGCAGTGCCGAGTCCGCGCCGGCTCGGATGCTCTCGCCTTCGCTGCGAGCGATGCGATCATTGGCCGCGGCGGCTTCAACGAGGCTTTGCAGCTTGTTCAACAGGCCGCTCGCGCTATCTGCCAGCGCCTGTGTCTCGGCACTGATGCGGCCGAGTTGGTCAAGGAGGTTGGCGGCCCAGCTTGCTCCGTCGGCCAGGTCGGCGAGCGCAGCCGCTTGTTCGGTCGGGCTGGCTGCACGCAGATGGTCGGCCTGCGTGGTGATGGCCGCGGCCGTTGCGACGATGCGGCGGGCGATACCGGCGCTCGGCTGGGTCAGCGGGATCCGGCCGAAGCGCGCGCCTTCCCTGCCCTGGCGATCGCTGGCGGCGAGCGGCGCTGGCCAGGGAAAAGTCCCGCTCTGGCGGGCATGGGCGCCAAGGCAGTGACGGATGCTGTGGGCGACGCGCTGTTCGACGGCAGCGAAAAGCTGGTTGCGGGTGATGGCACTGATCGTTTCGCCGGTATCTGTCGTGGTTTGATAGTCGTAGGGGGCGGTGCCATTGAGCCGGCCTTCAAGGTAATCGCCAGCGTTTTGCGACGGCCTGGACTGGCCCGGCCGCGGCGCGGCAGCGGTGATCAGCAGGGCTGCGATTTCCGGCTCCCCGTTCAGGCTGAGGCCGGTCGGGGTGTCGCTGTTGACCGGTATGGCGCTGTCGTCGTCGCGCAAACCCGGGGCGACGACGTACCAGAGGACCTCGTTCGCCATGTCGACTGCCCTGGGTGTGGCCAGGGTGATCCAGGGCAGGCGTCCGAGCTGGCTGGGGCACCGGTTGCGGGTGAGCAGGTCAGCCTTGCCGTCGCCGGGCAGGTTGGACAGGCCGGCGTTGTCGGTCACCAGGTCCGGGCAGGGCAGGCTGCCGGGACGGTTGTCGTCATTGACGGCGCGACCGATCAGCGCCGCGCGGGCGGCGGCGAGTGTCTTGCTGGTCTGTTGCGACCGATCTGCCCGGATGGGCGTGCCGGCACTGCCGAGGCCCAGTGCCAGGCCGCCGCCGAGCAGGATGACGAAAAGCAGCACGGGAAGTGCAATGCCGCGCCGGTAGCGAGTTGGCCGCGGGGTCATCGGCGCCCCGGGCCTGCTTCGATGTGCAGGCTGCCTGGCGGCAGCAGCGGTTGCCGTGGGCTGTCGCCGACGGCAAGTCGCGCCGCCTGGCCGCCACGCACCTTGCCATCGATCCATGTCGTCTGCTGACCGTCCGGGCCGCTGACCAGTCCGTCGAGACGGCCCGGCGGTCGGTCGGCTTGCGCCTTTTGGTCGATCAGGCGACGTTCTTCCGGTGTGAAGAAGAGGCGCCCGCTCAGGGCTTCGGCCAGGCAGTGCGGGCCGAACAGCAGGGGGAGCAGTGCCAGGATTCTCATCACCGATCGCGCAGGCGCAGATGGACGAGGCGGCAGTCGCTGTCCAGGCCGTCGTCGCCGCGTACGATGCGGCAGGCTTCCAGCTGGTGCTGTCCGGGCGAGAGGGCGTGCCAGCGGGCCAGTGCTTCCAGCAAGGGCAGTTCATGCCGGGTTGTCAGCTGGATTCGGGCGCAGCGTCTTTCCCAGGGACTTGCGCTGTCACCGCATGGCTCGAGAACGCCGCCCCCGGCCCCGGCCGGCAGGATCCCGACGGGGATTGCCATGGGCCCGGCGTTGCCAAGGCTGGCAAGGTGCTGGCGGGTCTCGTCGGCGGCTTTGGTGGCTGCGCTCCTGGCTTGCTCGAGTTGCTGGACGGCCAGCTGCAGCCTGGCAAGCTCGGCTTGTAGCCGGGACTGGTGGAGGGCGGTGCCGGCCAAGGTCAGCAGGCAGGCCAGCGAGATTGCCAGGGCGTTGATCAATGGCCGGCGCAGGGCCGGTGCAAGGGGGGCGATCGGTTTCATCGCTGTCCTGCGCCAGCTTGCTTGAACAGGAATTCGGCCGGCGGCGGGCTGCCGTTGCCCGTGGCTTGCGGTCCGGGTTCGTTCAGGCGTTTGCGCAGGTGCGTCGCCACCTCGTCGTCGATGCCATGGCCGATGACGGCGAGCGTCGGTGTCCCGGAGGGCTCGGCAGGCGCTTGCCATTCAATGCCCTCAAGCCGGATTTCCGGTAGCGCCTCGAGGGCGCTGGCCAAGTGCCCGAGAGCGTCGGCGAAGGCATCGCGACGCCGAAGCAGCTGCCCGGCAACGGTGGCCAGTTGGGCGGCACTCGGGGCGGATGCGCCGTCTTCACGGTGCAGTTTCTCCAGTGCGGCCTCGGCGGTCGACAGTCGTCCTCGCTCGCGCTCGATGGCCTGCTGCGTCGGGACGATGGTCGACCACTGGCCGGCGCTCAGTGCCAGCGCGGTCAGCGCGACTGCGGCGGTGGCCCGGTGTAGCCAGCGCAACTGCCGGGCCTGGCGGGCTGCGGCGGCGGAAAACTGGTGCTGTGGCCAGTGGCGGTCGGGCAGGGCGAGCAGCGCCCGGGCGCTGTCGTCGCTCGTCGTCAGGCAGGTGGCGAATGCGCGCAGGGGCTGATCGGCGATCCAGGTGTCGGCGCCGATCAGATAGAGCGGCGGTAGCTGTCGGCCTGATGGATCGCGGCTGCCGAGGGCCAGGAAGTCGCGGCAGAATTCCTCGCCAACCGGTTCGAGCGGGAGGCGGTAGAGGCGCGAGGCGGCGACTCGGCGGCCTTCGAGCAGCGTGATGCGCGTGGCTTGTCGGTGCTGGCTGATGACCAGGGCCTGGCTTGCCCGGTGCTGGTGCCTGTGGAGCAGCGCGGGCAGCAACTGGGGCAGGCTGTAGAGGCCGGCGAGGCTGGCCGACGCCTGCTCGATGCAGGTCAGCCAGTGTCTTAGTGCTTGGTCGTCGTGCAGGGCCATCAGGCTGGCGCTGTGCGTGCCCTTGCTGTCATGTGGGCCAGGCACGGCGCAGTGCCATGGCGTATCGGGAAAGAGCCGGCGGCTGCGTGCGGCCAGTAGCTGGCGTAGCTCGCGATGCGGCAGCCGGGGCAGTTTTTCGGTGTGATAAGTCTCTTCTTCGCGGTTGACCAGCAGCAGATGGCGCCTTTGACGGTCGACGGCCAGAAAACGCGAAAAATCAGCAAATCCGGCCGGCGTTTCCGGGAAGCTGCCGCAGGCTTCGAGCTGGCCGCGTCGCCACAGCCAGGCTGTCAGTTGCCCCGGTTCGAGCTGGAGGCGACAGGTCGCGCTCATTTGCCGGCCTGGCCGATGATGCCGTAGATCGGCTGCATGGTCGCCAGCATGATCCAGCCAAGCAGCAGGCCAATGATCAGGGTCAGGGCCGGTTCGATCAGTGTTTGTACTGCAGCCAGGGCGTCTGCGGCTTCGCCCTCGTAACGGCGGGCGATGTTGTTCAGGGTCTGGTCGAGCCGGCCGGTCCGCTCGCCGATCTGCAGCATGCGCACGAGCAGGGGGGGATAGATGGCGTGGCGGGCGAAGGCGTCGGCGAGCGTGCTGCCCTGTTCGACCGAGCGGTGGATGTCGGCCAGCGCGGCGCCGACGATCCGGTTGCGCGTCGTCGGCTGCAATGCGGCCAGTGCCTCGAGCAAGGGAATGCCGGTCGTGTAGAGCAAGGCCAGCAGTTCGGCCTGGCGGGTGACCAGCAGCTTGCGATAGATGCCGCCGGTCAGCGGCAGCTTGAGCAGCCAGCTGTCGCGCAGGCGGGCCAGGTCCGGGCTGTGGCGAATGGCCAGGTGCAGCGCCGGCAACAACAGGGCCGGGAGTGCGAGCAGCCAGGGCCAGTATCCGGCAAGCAGGTCGGCGGTGGCGAACAACAGGCGGGTGTGGGGTGGCAATGGCAGGCCGGTTTCGCCCAGAAAGGTACGGATCTGCGGGACGAGGAAGAACATCAGGAAGGCGGCCGTGCCGAGCACCAGGGTCCCGGCAACCGCCGGATAGAGCAGCAGTTTGCGCGTGCCGGCGGCGAGGGTTTCCTCCTGGCGCAGCGTCGTGCCCAGTCGTTTCAGGGTCTCCGGTAGTTGTCCGCTGAGTTCACCGGCGCGGATGACGCCGGTGAAGACCGGGTCGATGCCGGCAGCTTCGGTCTGCAGCGCGTCCGATAGGGGCTGCCCGGCGGCCAGCGCCGTGGCGATGCGCCGGCAGCGCGCCCGCCAGTGGCGTCCTTCGCCATTCTCGGCGAGATCCTCGATGGCTTCGATCAGGGGAATGCCGGCAGTCAGCAGTTGTTCGACATGAAAGCAGAAATCGATCAGCTCGCGGCGCGACGGTGGTTGCATGCGCTGCTTCCGGGGGCTGGCCCGGAGCAACTCTAGACCGCTGCGCTGCAGGCTGCGCTCGAGGTCGTCGAGACCGGTCGCTTCGGATTGCCCGGAAACAACCTCCAGGTCTGCGTTGATGGCTTTGAATCGGTACAGCATCAGTGCCAGTTTCCGATGTCGACGGCGCGCGCCGCTTCGTCGAGCGTGGTGTCGCCGTTGCGTACCCGCTGCAGCGCGTTGTCGCGCAGACTGTTGAATCCCCGGGCGACGGCTGCGGCGTGCAAGGTGGGTGGTGTGGCGCCGCCGGCAAGCAGGAGATCGAGTTCGGGGTCGATGCTCAGCGTCTCGAGCAAGGCGAGCCGGCCGCGGTAGCCATGGCCCCGGCAGTGCGGACAGCCGACCGCGACGGCGACCCGCTCGTCGCCGAGCAGCGTCGATTCGGCCGCGGTGGCCGGTCGGCTGCTCCGGCAGTCGCGGCAAAGGCGGCGGACCAGGCGCTGGGCGACGATCCCGGTCAGGTTGCCATGCAGTCTTTGCGTTTCGATGCCCAGTTCGCGCAGGCGGGAAATCGCTGCCAACGCACTGCCCGCGTGCAGCGTGGCGAAGACCCGGTGCCCGGTCAGCGCCGCCCTGAGCGCCATTGCGGCAGTTTCGGCGTCGCGGATTTCGCCGATCAGGATGATGTCCGGATCCTGCCTCAACATCGAGCGGACGCCGCTGGCGAAATCAAGCTTGACGCTTTCCGAGAGCGAAGTCTGCCTGAGCAGGGGCAGCGGGTATTCGACCGGGTCTTCCAGCGTCATGATGTGCACGCCGTCGTGATTGAGCCGGTTGAGCAGCGAGTACAAGGTCGTGGTCTTGCCGCTGCCGGTTGGTCCGGTGACCAGGAGCAGTCCTTCCGGACGATCGCTCATGCGCTCGAGCAGTGTCTGCTGGGCTGGCTCGAGGCCCAGGCTCGCGAGAGGAACGATGCCCTTCTGGCGATCGAGTATCCGCAGGACGATGTTTTCGCCGTGAATGGTCGGCTGGCTGGCGGCCCGGAAATCGATGTGCCGGCCAGCGACTTGCTGGCTCAGGTGGCCATCTTGAGGCGAGCGGGTTTCGGCGATGTTCATGCCGGCGAGGATCTTGATCCGGCCGGCCAGTCCAGGCCAGGTCGATTTGTGCAGGATGCGGACGGTTTCGAGGATGCCGTCGACGCGGTAGCGAATGCGCAGGCCGGCGTTTTCCGGTTCGAAGTGGATGTCGGAGGCCTGGCGTCGGACGGCGTCGGCGAGTAGCGCATCGACCAGCCGGACCGCCGGCGAATCGCCACCGTGGGGGGCGCTTGGGCTCTTGCCCTCGAATTCGTCGATGATCCCGTCGATCGCCAGTTCGTAACCGTAGTGGAGGTCGATGGCTTGTTCGATTTCGGCCTGGCTGGCCAGCAGGATTTCGGTTTTCAGCCCTGCCGGCGTGTGTGCCCGCACGTTGTCGAGGGCCTGGCCGTCTCCGGGGGCAGCCATGGCCAGTTGCCAGCGGCGGCCCTGCGGATCGAGTGATACCGGGAGCAAACGGTGACGCCTTGCGATCTGGGCAGGGATCAGGCGAACGGCAGCCGCGTCCACCGGGTGGCGCAGCGGGTCGAAGCGCGTGTAGCCAAGTTGGTCGGCAAGGACGTCGCTGATCCCTTTTTCGCCGGCGAAGCCCAGCGTGTGAAGCAGGATGCCGAGGGGTTGCCGGCGTTTCTGTTGTTCGACGAGTGCGATCCGTAGTTGATCTTCGTTGATCATGCCGGCGTCGATCAGGGAGCGGCCGAGTAGTTGGCGCGTCATGGTCCGGCATGCTCCAGTTCGGCGATCCGTCTGCGCAACTCGGCAAGAGGCAGCAGATGGCGGCTGACGTTTGTTGCTGCCTGCAGGGCGGCCTGGTAGCTCAGCAGCGCTGTCGGGCGTTGTTCAAGATGGTCGAAGGCAACGCCAAGGTTGTAGTGGATCTCCGGGTGGCGCTGGCCGCCCGCTGCCAGCGCCCTGGTGTAAGCGGCGCGTGCTTCCGGCCAGCGTCGCTGCTGGGCCAGCAGGTTGCCCAGTTCGAAATGCGGGCGAGCGTCGCCGGGGTGCTCGTCAGCCAGTTGGCGCAGTTGGCTTTCCCGGTCCTCGCTGGACATCGATTGCTTGATTGCCAGGTCGACGAAGGCTTGGGTCGGCTCGGCGGCGACTGCCGTTGTCGGCGCTGAGAGGATGGCCAGCAGGAGGCGGGTCAGTGTTTGCCGTGTCATGTCAGGGCTCGGTTTGCAGCGAGGGGAACGGCAGCGCATGTCTGGGTGGCACGAAAAAGCCGGCATCCGGCAGATGCTCTGCAAATCCGGCGTAATCCCCCTGCAGGCTGGCCTCCTTGATGACCAGAGGGCGCAGGAAGATGACGAGTTCGGTTTTCTGGGCCCGGTTGTTGCGGTTGTTGAAGGCTTCGCCAGCGATCGGCAATTCGCCGAGCAATGGCACACGGGCGGTCTGGTAGTCGATGCGGTCTTCCATCAGGCCGCCGAGAACCGCAATCTGGCCATTGGCAACGCGCATCACCGATTCGATTTCGCGGGTGCGGATCATTGGCACGAGGTTCTCGATGCCGTTACGTCGCAGATCGGGGTTGGGGTCAGGCACTTCCCTGCCGATGCTGGTGATGGTTGGCCGGATGTTGAGGACGACTGAGTCATCTGCGGCGATTTGCGGCGTGACGCCAAGCACCAGTCCGACGGAAACCGTTTGCGGTGTTGTCGTGTAAGTGACGGTCGTGCCAACGTTGGCGGTGGTTGTCGTGTCGGCTTTGACGCTGAAATAGACGTAGTTCTCGACAACCTTGAGAATCGCCGACTGGTTGTTGAGGACCGAGAGTCGAGGGCTGGAAAGTACCTTGCTGGTGCCGAAGCGCTGCAGCAGGTTGATCAGCGCCCGCGGATTGTCGCCGCGGTTGTAGCGCAGATTCACGCTGTTCTTCAGCGGATTGCCGGCAAGTTCGAAAAGGCCGCCGCCGATCATCGAACTCCAGTCGATGCCCTGTTCATGGCCTTCGCTCAAGGCGACCTCGATGATTGTCGCTTCGATTAGAACCTGCCTGCGTACGGCATTGCTGAGGCGGTCGAGGAACGCACGGATACGCCGGTGCTCGCGGTCGCTGGCAAAAGCCGAGACCAGTCCGGCTTCGGCATTGACGATCAGATTTTTTCCGGGGTTTTCGGTCGAGTGCTCGTCCTTTTTGGCGTCGTCAGCCAAGGTGCTTCCTGCCAGAAGTGTCTTCAGGTTTTTCTCCAGGCTTTCCCAGAACCTGTGCTGGCTGGTGTTGTCGATGCGGGTGCTCGACAGGCTGCCAGATGCGGCGTTGCCGGTGCCGGCGGCGCCGATCTGCATGTTGTTGGCAACCGAGGCGCTGACGGTTCGTCCGAGGTTCGGGTAGTCAACCGCGTAATGCCTGAGATAGGGCGTGTCGGGCAATATCTGCAGGTAGCCGTTGGCAAATTCGAAACGTAGCGGGGCCTGCCTGGAGATTCTCTCGAGCAGGGCGGGAAGGGTTTGCTGTTTGGCGTTCAGGGTGACGGTGCCGCTCACTCCCGGTGCAATGTCGATTTCAAGTGCAGCATCACGGGCCAGAGCGAATAACAAGTCGCGTACTGGGATGCGGTCTACGTTGACGCTGTACCGTGCTTCGCTTTTTCCTGGCGTTGTCGTACCTGTGTCCGCGCTCGCCAGTTCGGTGACGATGGGCGGGATGATGGCCGCTCCGCTGCCTTGCAGATGGCCGCGCGCTGGTGGGCGCGGGGTGGGGGTGCCGCAGGCCAGGAGGGCGAATGTCAGTGTCAGCAGGAGCAGCATATATCGAGGCATCTCGTATCCATGGTGCGCGACATTGTGATGCTATTAGCATTTAACCTATTTGTCATCTTTTCTTTTTGCTTGCGATGTGACTCTGTTCCGGAGAGGAGTGCGGACGCTTCTGTTAGAATGCGGCTGTCTTTTTCTGGGAAGCAGGCGTTGTCGGACGACATCCTGGTCGATATTCAAGACCTACACTTCAACTACGACGGGCGGCCGGTGCTGCAGGGAATCAACATGAGGATTCCCCGTGGCAAGGTCGTCGCGATCATGGGCGGCTCCGGATGTGGCAAAACCACACTGCTCCGTTGCATCGGCGGGCAGCTAAGGCCAACTGGTGGCCACGTCCGCTTGGGTGAAAGCGTTGTCAGCGCGATGTCCGAAGCCGATCTCTATCGCTTGCGTCGACGCATGGGCATGCTGTTCCAGTTCGGTGCCTTGTTTACGGATCTCAGCGTGTTCGAAAACGTGGCCTTCCCTTTGCGCGAACACACGGACATTCCCGAAGAGATGATTCGTGACCTGGTGCTGATGAAGCTGGAGGCCGTCGGCTTGCGTGGTGCGCATGCACTGATGCCGGCCTCGCTGTCCGGTGGCATGGCTCGTCGCGTCGCACTGGCCCGGGCGATTGCCCTGGATCCGATGCTGATCATGTACGACGAGCCGTTTACCGGCCTGGACCCGATTGCACTGGGGGTCATCGGGCGCCTCATCCGGACGCTCAACGACGCGCTCGGGGCAACCTCGATCATGGTTACCCATGATATCCAGGAGTCGCTGCTGATCGTCGATTACATTTATTTCCTGAATGGTGGCCGGGTTGTGGCGGAGGGAACCCCGGACGAGATTCGTGCGTCCCGTGATCCTTTCGTTCATCAGTTCGTGCATGCAGAGCCCGATGGTCCCGTGCATTTTGATTATCCGGCACCGCCGGTGAGCGAGGATTTTCTGCGGGGAGGTCGTCATGCCGGGACCGCTTGAGTTGGTGCGCAGTCTGGGGCATGGAGTGGTGGACAAGATCTGGCGCCTCGGATTTGCCACCCGATTCTTCTTTGCCATTCTGGCCCACTCCGGGACCGCATTCCGTCGTTTGCCGCTGACTTTGCGCGAAATCTATTTCAGCGGGGTGCTGTCGCTGCTGATCATTCTGGTTTCGGGCTTGTTTGTCGGCTTGGTGCTTGGTCTTCAGGGCTATGAAACGCTCGCGCGTTATGGTTCAACGGAGGCGCTGGGTATTCTCGTCGCGCTGTCGCTGGTTCGTGAACTCGGTCCTGTCGTCGCCGGTCTGCTCTTCGCTTCGCGCGCCGGTTCGTCGATCACTGCAGAAATCGGCCTGATGAAGACAACCGAGCAGTTGAAGGCGATGGATATGATGGCGGTCAATCCGATTGCCCGCGTCGTGGCGCCGCGTTTCTGGGGCGGCGTCATCTCGATGCCCTTGCTGGCTGCGATGTTCTCGGCGATGGGGGTCTTTGGTGGCTGGCTGATCGGCGTCGTCTTCATTGGCGTGGACGACGGTGCTTTCTGGTCACAGATGCAGTCGAGCGTGGATTTTCGCTATGACATCCTCAATGGGATCATCAAGAGCGTCGTCTTCGGGTTCGCAGTCTCGCTCATCGCTGTTTTCGAGGGCTACGATTCGGTGCCGACGGCAGAGGGCGTGTCGCGAGCCATCACGCGCACCGTGGTGACCTCGGCAATGACAATACTTGCCCTGGATTTCATTCTCACTTCGTTCATGTTCCGAGGTAACTCATGAACCGTACCGTTCTCGACCTGTGGGTCGGCTTTTTTGTTGCACTGGGTCTGGCCGCAGTGTTGTTTTTGGCGCTCAAGGTGGGCAATCTTTCCGCAGCGCACCTGTCCGAAACCTATGTCCTGCAAGCCAAGTTTGATAACATCGGCGGCCTGAAGGTGCGTGGTCCGGTGAAGAGTGCCGGCGTGCTGGTAGGTCGGATATCTGATATCCGGTTCGATCCGGAGAGCTACCAGGCGGTGGTGACGATGAACGTCGATGGGCGCTACAAGTTCCCGCGCGACACTTTCGCTTCGATTTATACGGCAGGTTTGCTGGGCGAGCAGTACATCGGGTTTGATGTCGGCGGCGATGAAAAGATGCTGCAGCCGGGAGATACCGTGAAGATGACCCAATCGGCCGTGGTCTTGGAAAAGCTGATTAGCCAATTCCTCTTCAACAAGGCGGCTGAAGGACAGGATAGCAAATGACAGTGACGGCAGGATTCTCGATTCGGCGACTCGTTCGCCTGCTGGTGGTCGGCGGTGCGGTTGCGCTGGCCGGTCAGGCGACGGCCGGGGAAAACCCGCGTGATCCCTACGAAGGCTTCAACCGGGCAATGTTCTCGGCGAACGAGACGCTCGATAAATATGCCGCGCGTCCGGTTGCCCAGGCTTACGATGCTGCCGTGCCGCTGCCGGTCAAGGCCAGTTTCGGCAATTTCTTCGGCAATGTCGGTGAGGTCTGGGTCGGCGCCAACAATGCGATGCAGGGGAAGCCTGCCGAGGCTGGCACCGGTGTCGCCCGCCTGCTGATCAATTCCACCGTCGGTATTTTTGGCCTGTTCGATGTCGCCAGCGAAATGGGGCTCGAGCGCTATAACGAGGATTTCGGCCAGACCATGGCGGTCTGGGGCGTAGGCGATGGTCCCTATTTCTTCTTCCCGGTGATCGGTCCCCGTACAGCCCGCGATACGGCTGGGTGGGCGGTTGATACGATGGCCGACCCGGTCACCTTCGTGCGTCCGGAGTCGGTTCGCATCGGTACCGCTGTGCTGCGTTTCGTCGATATCCGAGCCGGCCTGCTGCCGGCCGACAAGGTGGTCGAGGAAGCTGCGCTCGACAAGTATGCTTATATCCGCGACGCCTACCTGCAGCGTCGCCGCAATCTGATTCACGACGGTCGGCCGCCGCGTCTCGACGACTAACGGATCAAGTTCCGATGAAAAGACTGTTCGCTTTTGTTTCCTTCTGCCTGCTTTCCTGCGCCGCCTTTGCCTCGGAGGCGCCAGATGCCCTGGTCAAGAGGGTTTCCGACGAAGTGCTCGAGATCGTCCGCGCTGACAAGGATATTCGCAATGGTGACATGCAGAAGATCGTTGCCTTGGTCGATGCCAAGGTGTTACCGCACTTCAATTTCCAGCGCATGACCTCGCTTGCGGTCGGTCGCGACTGGCGTTCGGCGACGCCGGCCCAGAAGAGCCGTCTCGCCGAAGAATTCAAGATGTTGCTGGTGCGCACCTATTCGAATGCCCTGACTGGTTACAGCAACCAGCGCATCGTCTTCAAGCCGTTCAGGATGAAGGATGGCGAGAGCGAGGTGCTGGTCCGTTCCGAGGTTGTGCAGCCCGGGGCGCAGCCGGTCCAGATCGATTACTGGCTTGAGCTCGCCGATGGCAAGTGGAAAGTCTACGATGTGGTCGTTGCCGGTATCAGCCTGGTCACCAATTACCGTGAGCAGTTCGCCCGCGAGGTCCGCGACGGCGGCATCGACGGCTTGATCGCCAGCCTAGCAACGAAGAACAAGTCCCTCGAGGCGGCAGCTGCCGCCAAGACCGCACGCAAATGATCGAAAGGGCGGCTGGCCGGCTTAGCGTGCACTCTGCGATGGTGACCGACAACGCCCGTGCCTTGTTCGAGAGCGGTTGTGCCCTGATGGTCGCCGGCGAGCAGGTGTTTGACCTGAGTGCGGTCGATGAGGCCGACTCGTCTGCCGTGGCCGTGATGCTTGGCTGGCTCCGCCATGCGCCGACAGTCGGTGCCCAAGTCCGTTTTGCCGGGATTCCCGCCGGCGTCCTCTCACTTGCCGAGCTCTACGGCACAGCCGAACTGCTGCCGCAGGCCTGATTGGCCCGATGACGCCTGCCGTATCCATTGTCGATGTCGTCAAGACATTCGGCTCGCTGAAAGCGCTGGCCGGGGTATCCCTCGACATCGCCCAGGGGGAGTTTTTCGGTCTGCTGGGGCCGAATGGGGCAGGCAAGACGACGCTGATTTCCTGTCTGGCAGGATTGTCCCGCCCGGATGCCGGGCGTGTTGCGGTGCTCGGGCATGATGTCCAGGCCGATTTCCGCGAAGCCCGGCGCCTGCTCGGTGTGGTTCCTCAGGAACTGGTCTTCGATCCCTTTTTCAGTGTTCGTGAAACGCTGCGCATCCAGTCCGGTTATTTCGGTATTCGCCGCAACGATGACTGGATCGATGAAATCCTCCATCATCTCGACCTTGCAGGGAAGGCCGAGGCCAACATGCGTGGCCTGTCCGGGGGCATGAAGCGTCGGGTGCTGGTTGCCCAGGCGCTGGTGCACAAGCCGCCGGTGATCGTCCTCGACGAACCGACGGCCGGGGTCGATGTCGAATTGCGGCAAGGCTTGTGGCAGTTCATTCGCCGTCTCAATGGCGAGGGGCATACGATCATCCTGACGACGCACTACCTGGAAGAGGCCGAGGCGCTTTGTCACCGGATCGCGTTGATGAAGCAGGGGCAAGTGGTGGCGCTCGATAGCACGGCCAACCTGATGGCGGCGCATCCCGGTGCATCGCTGGAAGAAGTGTTCATGCGGACGATGCGGCGATGATCGGTTTCTGGACGCTGTTCTACAAGGAAGTGCTGCGATTCTGGAAGGTTGCCTTCCAGACGGTTGCCGCCCCGGTGCTGACGGCGATGCTTTACCTGCTCATTTTCGGTCATGTGCTCGAGGATCATGTCCAGGTGCACGGAGTCGGCTACACCAGCTTCCTGATTCCCGGGCTGGTGATGATGCAGGTCCTGCAGAACGCTTTCGCCAATTCGTCGTCGAGCCTGATCCAGGCAAAAATCACGGGCTCGATCGTGTTCGTGCTGTTGCCGCCGCTGCCGTACAGCGCCTTTTTTGCTGCCTATGTGCTGGCGGCGTTGCTGCGCGGCCTGATGGTCGGTGTCGGCGTGCTGTTGGTGACTGTCTGGTTCGTTGATCTGCAGGTCGTGGCGCCGGGCTGGATACTCGCCTTTGCCGTGCTCAGCGGGGCCCTGTTCGGTGCGCTGGGCGTTGTCGCCGGGATCTGGGTCGAGAAATTCGACCAGTTGGCGGCCTTCCAGAACTTTCTGATCATGCCGCTGACGATGCTCTCCGGTGTCTTCTATTCGATTTACACACTGCCTGCATTCTGGCAGCGCTTGTCCCATTACAATCCCGTCTTTTACATGATCGACGGCTTCCGTTACGGCTTTTTCGGCGTTTCCGACGTGGCGCCGGCGCTCAGCCTGGCGGTCGTCGCCGCCAGCCTCGCCGCAGTCAGCGTGTTGACCCTGCTGCTGCTCAAGCGGGGCTGGAAATTGAGAAACTGAAAGCATGCACCCCGAACAGATAAAGCAACTCATCCTCGCTGGCATGGCCTGCGATTACCTCGAGCTCGATGGCGACGGCCAGCATTTCGAGGCTGTCGTGGTCAGCGCCGAATTCGCTGGCAAGAATCGCGTCCAGCGCCAGCAGCGCGTCTACGCAACGCTCAAGGACAAGCTGGCGACCGGCGAGTTGCACGCCCTCTCGTTCAAGACCCTGACCCCCGAAGAATGGAGCGCCCAGCGTGGATAAACTGTTGATCCGGGGCGGTAGCGTCCTCAAGGGCGAAGTCGCCATGTCCGGAGCCAAGAATGCGGCGCTGCCGATCCTCTGCGCCTCGCTGCTCTCCGCGGACCCGCTCGAGTTGGTGAATGTGCCGCAACTCAACGACATCTCGACGATGCTCCGCCTGCTTGGCGACATGGGGATCGGTGTCCGCCGCGCCGGCGAGGATGGCCTGACCCTCGATGGAAGCGGGCTGAACAACCCGGTCGCTTCCTACGAGATGGTCAAGACGATGCGTGCATCCATCCTCGTGCTCGGCCCGCTGGTTGCCCGCTGTGGCGAGGCCCGGGTGTCGCTGCCCGGCGGTTGCGCCATCGGCGCCCGTCCGGTGGACCAGCATATCAAGGGGTTGCAGGCGATGGGCGCCGAAGTCACCGTCGAGCAGGGCTATGTCCATGCTCGCGCAACCCGCCTCAAGGGCGCGCGCATCTGCACCGACATGGTGACCGTCACCGGTACCGAGAACCTGATGATGGCGGCCTGTCTGGCTGATGGCGAGACGATCATCGAAAATGCCGCCCGTGAACCGGAGGTCGTCGATCTGGCCAACTGCCTGATTGCCATGGGCGCCCGGATTTCCGGTGCCGGCACCGACATCATCCGCATCCAGGGTGTGGACAGGTTGCACGGTGCCCGCCATGCGATCATGCCGGACCGCATCGAAACCGGCACCTATCTCTGCGCAGCCGCCGTGACCGGTGGCGATGTCCGCCTGACGAAGACTTCCGCTGCCTACCTCGATTCGGTCGTGGACAAGCTGATGGATGCCGGTTGCGACGTCGTCGTCGAGCGCGATGCGATCCGTCTGACGGCGCCGGCCAGACTCAAGTCGGTCAGCCTGCGCACGGCGCCGTACCCGGCTTTTCCGACCGACATGCAGGCGCAGTTCATGGCCATGAACTGCGTTGCCGATGGCGTTGCGACGATCCGCGAGACGATCTTCGAGAACCGCTTCATGCACGTCAATGAGCTGATGCGCCTCGGGGCCAGCATCCAGATCGAGGGCAACAACGCGATCGTTCGCGGCGTCGGTCAGTTGCAGGGGGCGACGGTGATGGCTACCGACCTGCGCGCCTCGGCCTCGCTGATCATTGCCGGCCTGGTTGCACAGGGCGAGACGCTGATCGACCGCATCTACCATCTCGATCGCGGCTACGAGCGGATCGAGCAGAAACTGGCGGCGCTCGGCGCCAGCGTCGAGCGGGTCCGCTGATGTTGTTTCAGGCATGAATTCCGGGCTTTTTTACGGTCGACCGTAAAAAAGCCGGAAAAATGCTTTGCTTTATTCGTCGTCTGTCGCATACTGCGGCCACGGGATTTCCAGGCAGTGTGTTGTTCCTGCACCGATTTCGGTTTGTCAGCTCCTCGGTCTTGATTCTCGGTTTTTTTCAATCTTTTCCAAGGAAGCTATAAATGGCAACTGGTACCGTCAAGTGGTTCAACGACTCCAAGGGTTTTGGTTTCATCTCCCCGTCCGAAGGTGGTGAAGACCTCTTCGCTCACTTCTCCGCGATTCAAGGCAACGGTTTCAAGACCCTGGCCGAAAACCAGAAGGTGACCTTCGACGTCGTCAATGGCCCGAAGGGCAAGCAGGCTGCCAACATCCGCCCGGCCGAATAAGCCAGCGCTTGCGCCTGTATGAGAAAGCCCGGTTCGCCGGGCTTTTTTGCGTCTACGGGCGGTTGCGCCTGGCATGGGCTGCGCCCATAATTGGTGCCCCAACCCAAAAAACCAGAGGAGAGAGATTCATGCTGCGCAGAACCTTTGTCGCTGCCGCGATGACCGCCGCCCTGCTTGCTGCCGGTGTCGCCCAGGCCCAGACCTACCGTGCCGAATACCGTCTGTCCACGACCCTCGGCCCGGCCTTTGCCTGGGGCCAGGCCGGCGAGCGCTGGATCGAACTGGTCCGCGAAAAAACCCAGGGCCGCATCAACATCAAGCTGTATTCCGGCAATTCGCTGGTCGGCGGCGAACAGACCCGCGAGTTCACCGCGATCCGCCAGGGCGTCATCGACATGTCGATCGGCTCGACGATCAACTGGTCGCCGCAGATCAAGGAACTCAACCTCTTCTCGCTGCCCTTCCTGATGCCTGACTACAAGGCGATGGACGCGCTGACCCAGGGCGAGGTCGGCAAGGACCTGTTCACCATCCTCGACAAGCGCGGCGACGTCGTGCCGCTGGCCTGGGGTGAGAACGGCTTCCGCGAGATGTCGAACTCGAAGCGGGCGATCACTTCGCCAGCCGACATGAAGGGCATGAAGTTCCGCGTCGTCGGGTCGCCGCTGTACAACGAGACCTTCACCGCGCTCGGCGCCAACCCGACCCAGATGAGTTGGGCCGATGCCCAGCCGGCGCTGGCTTCCGGCGCTGTCGACGGCCAGGAAAACCCGCTCTCGGTGTTCGTTGCCGCCAAGCTGACCAACGTCGGCCAGAAGCACCTGACGCTTTGGCACTACGTCGCCGATCCGCTGATCTTCGTGGTCAACCGCCAGGTCTGGAACAGCTGGACGCCGGCCGACCGCGAGGCGGTTCGCCAGGCGGCGCTGCAGGCCGGACGCGAGAACGTCGACAAGGCACGCAAGGGCATCGCCGGCAGCGACAACGCGGTACTCAAGCAGATCGAGGCCTCCGGCGTCACCGTCACCCATCTGACGCCCGAGCAGCGCGAAGCTTTCGTCAAGGCGACGCGCCCGGTGTACGACAAGTGGGCGAAGACGATAGGCGCCGATCTGGTGAAGAAGGCCGAAGCCGCGATCGCCAAGCGCTGATTTTCCTCCCTTGCGCCACGCCGGCCCGCGTCGGCGTGGCTTTTCGTTTGTAAAGCCTCCATGTCTGACTTCGATCCGGCCGCCGACGGCGGCAAGCTGACGCTCGCGCGTCTCGAGCGTTTCCTGATGGGCGCCTCGATGGCGCTGCTCTGCGGCCTGACGATGGCCAACGTCGTCGTCCGGTACTTCACCGATTATTCGTTTGCCTTCACCGAAGAGGTTTCGGTCGCCTTGCTGGTGATCATGACCCTGGTCGGTGCCTCGCACGCCTTCAAGACCGGCCATCACATCGCCATCGACTATCTGGTCGCCCGCGGACCGCGGCTGAAGGCGGCCGCCTACCGTTTTTCGATGGCCTGCAGCCTGCTGATGTTCGGCCTGCTCGCCTGGTACGGTGCGCGGATGGCCTGGGATGACTACACCTTCGAAGTCACCTCGCCGTCGCTCGGCGTGCCGCAATGGTGGTACACGATCTGGCTGCCGCTGCTCTCGCTGCTGATCGCGCTGCGCGTCCTGGTCCTGCTGCTGCGGGGTGAGAAATGATGGACTGGCTGCTCTTCGGGCTGTTCCTGACGCTGATGCTGGCCGGCGTGCCGATCGCCGTCGCCATGGGCCTGGCCGGCGTCGCCGTCGTTGCGGTTGCCGACTTCGGCATGCTGTCGCTGCCGACCAACGTCTATACCGGTGTCGCCAAGTATCCGCTGATGGCCATCCCGGTCTTCGTCATCGCCGGGCTGATCTTCGAGCGCGCCGGCGTCGCCGCCGGCATCGTCCGCTTCGTTTCGGCCATCGTCGGCCAGCGCCGCGGCAGTCTGGCCATCGTCGCCGTCCTGGTGGCGATGATCATGGGCGGCATATCCGGTTCCGGGCCGGCCGATTCGGCGGCGGTCGGGGCGGTGATGCTGCCGTCGATGCTCAAGGCCGGCTACCCGCGCGCCTTCACCGCTTCGGTGATCGCCTCCGCCGGTTCGACCGGCATCCTGATCCCGCCGTCGATCGCGTTGATCATCTACAGCCTGCTGGTGCCGGCGGCGTCGGTGCCGGCGCTGTTCGCGGCCGGCATCATTCCCGGCATCCTGGTCGGCGTCGCGCTGATCCTGATGGCCTGGTGGTTGTCGGTGCGCAACGGCTTCGAGGCTGACGTCAGCGCGGCGCGGCCGCCGTTCTGGCAGAGCCTGCGCGAAGCGGCGTGGGGGCTGGCGGCGCCGGTGATCATCCTCGGCGGCATGCGCAGCGGCCTGTTCACGCCGACCGAAGCGGCCGTCGTCGCCGTCTTCTACGGCATCTTCGTCGGCACCGTGATCAATCGCCAGCTCGGCTGGAACGACATCTGGAAAGTCTTCGTCGAAGCCGCCGAGATTTCCTCGGTGATCATGATCATCATCGCCCTGGCCAGTGTCTTCGCCTGGGCCAGTTCGACGCTGAGCACCTTCGACCGGCTGGCGCAGACGGTGCTCGGCACCGGGCTGAGCGAAACCGGCATGCTGCTGATGATCCAGGGGCTGCTGCTGGTCGCCGGCATGTTCCTCGACGCCATCTCGATCTACTTCATCTTCCTGCCGCTGCTGGTGCCGATCGCCATGCACTTCCAGTGGGATCTGGTGTGGTTCGGCGTGATCATCACGATGAACCTGGCGCTCGGTCAGTTCACGCCGCCGATGGGCGTCAACCTGATGGTCACCTGCCGGATGGCCGGCATCGGCATGGACAGCACGCTACGCTGGGTGCTGTGGATGGTGCTGGCGATGGGATCGACGGTGCTGCTCGTCACCTTCGTGCCGGAACTGGCACTGTGGCTGCCGCGTCACCTCGGTTACCTGTAGGCGCGCTTTATCGCCCCGATTGCGCGCGTCGCGGCCGGGGCGGCGGGCGCTTGCGGTAAAATGCGCTCTTTGTCTTCAGGCTGAATCCCCGTGACGACCATCACCATCGCCCTCTCGAAGGGCCGCATCTTCGACGAAACCCTGCCGCTGCTGGCGGCGGCGGGTATCGTCCCGGCCGAGAATCCGGAGACCTCCCGGAAGCTGATCATCGAGACCAACCAGCCGAACGTGCGCGTCGTCATCGTTCGCGCCACCGATGTGCCGACCTACGTCCAGTACGGCGCGGCCGACATCGGTGTCGCCGGCAAGGACGTGCTGATCGAGCACGGCGGCGACGGCCTCTATGCGCCGCTCGACCTGAACATCGCCAAGTGCCGGATGATGGTCGCCGTGCCCGAAGGTTTCGACTACGCCAATGCGGTGCGCCAGGGCGCCCGGCTCAAGGTCGCCTCGAAATACATCAAGACGGCGCGCGAGCACTTCGCCGCCAAGGGCGTGCACGTCGACCTGATCAAGCTCTACGGCTCGATGGAACTGGCGCCGCTGGCCGGTCTGGCCGATGCCATCGTCGATCTGGTGTCGACCGGCGGCACGCTCAAGGCCAACAAGCTGGTCGCCGTCGAGCACATCCTCGACATTTCCTCGCGCCTGGTGGTCAACCAGGCGGCGCTCAAGGTCAAGCGCGACATCCTGCAGCCGATCATCGACGCCTTCGCGCAGGCGGTGGAGAAGTAAATGACGATAGCCATCCAGCGTTTGTCCACGGTCGACACCGATTTTTCGGCAAAATTGAAGACGCTGCTCGCCTTCGAGGCAGCCGCCGACGACAACATCGAACGCACCGTCGCCGCCATCCTGGCCGACGTCAAGACGCGCGGCGATGCCGCCGTGGTCGACTACAGCAACCGCTTCGACCGCCTTTCCGCTGCCTCGATGGCCGATCTCGAACTGTCGCGCGACGAACTGGAAAAGGCGCTCGCCGGACTGCCCGCCGAGCGCCGCGCCGCGCTCGAAGCGGCAGCCGGCCGCGTGCGCGCCTACCACGAGATGCAGCGGCTCGACGGCTGGTCCTACACCGAGGCCGACGGCACCCTGCTCGGCCAGATGATCACCCCGCTCGACCGCGTCGGCCTCTACGTGCCGGGCGGCAAGGCGGCGTATCCGTCGTCGGTGTTGATGAACGCGATCCCGGCCAAGGTGGCCGGTGTCAAGGAACTGATCATGGTCGTGCCGACTCCGGGTGGCGAGCACAACCAGCTGGTGCTGGCGGCCGCCTGCCTGGCCGGCGTCGACCGCGTGTTCACCATCGGCGGCGCGCAGGCGGTCGGCGCGCTGGCCTATGGCACCGAGAGCGTACCGCAGGTGGACAAGATCGTCGGCCCGGGCAATGCCTACGTGGCGACGGCCAAGCGCCGGGTGTTCGGCATCGTCGGCATCGACATGGTCGCCGGCCCGTCGGAAATCCTGGTCGTCTCGGACGGTACCGGCAACCCCGACTGGGTGGCGATGGACCTGTTCTCTCAGGCCGAGCACGACGAACTGGCGCAATCGATCCTGATCTGTACCGACGCCGCCTTCATCGAGCGCGTCCAGGCGAGCATCGAGAAGCTGCTGCCGACGATGCCGCGTCAGGAAGTGATCCGTACCTCGCTGAGCAACCGCGGCGCTTTCATCCTGGTGCGCGACATGGACGAGGCGATTGCCATCGCCAACCGCGTCGCGCCGGAACACCTCGAACTGGCGCTCGACAACCCGGACCCATGGGTGGAAAAGATCCACCACGCCGGCGCCATCTTCATCGGCCACTACACCTCGGAATCGCTCGGCGATTACTGTGCCGGGCCGAACCACGTGCTGCCGACCTCCGGCTCGGCGCGTTTCTCGTCGCCGCTCGGGGTTTACGACTTCCAGAAGCGGACCAGCCTGATCAAGGTATCGCCGGCCGGCGCGCAGACGCTGGGCCGCATCGCGTCCACGCTGGCGCACGGCGAGGGCCTGCCGGCGCATGCCAAGTCGGCCGAGTTCCGGCTGGCCGACTGATTTTTCGGCAAATTCTGCGGTCGACCGTGGATTACCCGCAAAATCCCCAGCGCCCGGATCTCCGGGCGCTTTTTTTCGCCTTCTCGTCGGTCGGCCTGTCCGGCTTCGGCGGCGTGCTGCCTTTCGCCCGGCGCATGCTGGTCGAGCAGCGGCGCTGGCTGAGCGCCGAGGAATTCAACGCCCAGCTCGGCCTCTGCCAGTTCCTGCCCGGGCCGAACGTGGTCAACCTGGCGGTGGTCGTCGGCAAGCGCCAGGCCGGGCTGGCCGGGGCCATCGTCGCGCCGCTCGGGCTGCTTGCCGGGCCGCTGGTCATCGTCCTGCTGCTGGCGCTGCTTTACGACCGCTATGGTGAACTGCCGCTGGCCCAGTCGATGCTGCGTGGCGTCGCCGCTGCCGGTGCCGGCCTGCTCTTCGCAATGGCCTGGCGGATGGGCGCGGCACTGCGCGACAAGGCGCTGTTCCTGCCGTTCTCGGCGCTGGTCGTGCTCGGGATTGCCGGCCTGCGCTGGCCGATGCTGTGGATCATGCTCGGCGGCCTCGTCCTCTCCGGCGGGCTTGCCTGGTGGCGTCTGGGGCCGCGGCGATGATCGTGCTTGCGCTGTTCGTCGAGTTCGCCGTGCTGTCGTTCGTGGCCTTCGGCGGTGCCACCGCGCTGCTCCCGGAAATGCACCGGGTTGTCGTCGTCGAGCACGGCTGGCTGGACGACACCACCTTCACCCATCTCTACGCCATCGCGCAGGCGGCGCCCGGCCCGAACGTGCTGGTGGTGACGCTGATCGGCTGGAAGGTTGCCGGGCTGGCCGGGGCGCTGGCGACGACGCTGGCGATGTGCCTGCCGATGAGCGTCCTCATCTACCTGCTGATCGACCGCTGGGAGAGCTTTGCCGGCCGTCGCTGGCAGCAGGCTGTCAGCCTTGGCGTGGCACCGCTGGCGGTCGGCCTGATCTTTTCCGGGGCGACGCTGATCGCGCAGGCGGCCGGGCTGGGCTGGTCCGGCCTGGCGCTGGTCGCCACGGTCGTTGTCGTCTGCCTGAAGACGAAGCTGCATCCGCTGTGGCTGATCGGCGCCGGAGCGTTGCTCGGCGCCCTCGGTCTGGTCTGATTTTTGACCGTTTTTCGCGGTCGACCGTCAATTCAGGCCAGGATCGTCCGCAGCGCCTCGCTCAGGGCGCGGCATTCGGCGTCGCTGCCGATGGTGATGCGCAGGAACTGGTCGATGCGCGGCAGCTTGAAGTGGCGGACGATGATGTTGCGTTCGCGCAGCGCCCTGGCTAGTTCGCCGGCGTCGTGCCCGGGGTGGCGGGCGAAGATGAAGTTGGCGGCGGACGGCAGGACCTCGAAACCCAGGCCGCCCAGGTCGGCGCTGAGCGCCTCGCGGGTGGCGACGACCGCGGCGCAGCACTGCTGGAAATAGGCTTCGTCCTCGATCGCGGCGACGGCCCCGACGATCGCCAGGCGGTCGAGCGGGTAGGAGTTGAAACTGTTCTTGACCCGCTCCAGCGCCTCGATCAGGTCCGGATGGCCGACCGCGAAGCCGACCCGCAGCCCGGCCAGCGAGCGCGACTTGGACAGCGTGTGCACGACCAGCAGGTTGTCGTGGCGCTGGGTCAGCGGGATCGCGCTGGTGCCGCCGAAATCGACGTAGGCCTCGTCGACGAGCACCACCGAATCGGGGTTGGCGGCGACGATGCGTTCGATCGCGGCGAGCGGCAGCAGGCGGCCGGTCGGGGCGTTCGGGTTGGCGATCAGGATGCCGCCGTTGGCGACCCCGCAGTAGTCGGCCGGATTGATCGAGAAGTCGGCGGCGAGCGGCACGGCGACGTGGTCGACGCCGTAGAGTCCGCAGTACACCGGGTAGAAGCTGTAGGTGATGTCCGGGAAGAGGAGCGGTGCGTCGTGCTTGAGCAGCGCCTGGAAAGCGTGCGCCAGTACCTCGTCGGAACCGTTGCCGACGAAGACCTCGCGCGTCGTCACGCCGTGGCGCGCGGCGATCGCCTGCTTGAGCAGGTCGGCGTTGGGGTCCGGGTAGAGGCGCAGGCGGGCGCCGTCGTCGCCGAGTTCGGCGCGGATCGCCTCGACCACCCGCGGCGACGGCGGGCAGGGATGCTCGTTGGTATTGAGCTTGATCAGGTTGGCGATCTTGGGCTGTTCGCCCGGGACGTAGGGGGTGAGGTCGCGGGCGACCTGGCTCCAGAAGCGGCTCATCGGCTATTCACGGAAGGCGTAAAAATGAGGCGAAATGGTATCATGCCCCTCCGTTCCAACGATTTTTAGCCAAGTCCATGCGGCAAGCCGAAGTCACTCGCAATACCCTGGAAACCCAGATCACCGTCAAGCTCAACCTCGATGGCAGCGGCCAGGGCAAGTTCGCCACCGGCGTTCCCTTCCTCGATCACATGCTCGACCAGATTGCCCGGCACGGCCTGATCGACCTCGACATCGACGCCAAGGGCGACCTGCACATCGACGCGCATCACACCGTCGAGGACATCGGCATCACGCTCGGTCAGGCGCTGGCGAAGGCCTGGGGCGACAAGAAGGGACTGACCCGCTACGGCCACAGCTACGTGCCGCTCGACGAGGCGCTGTCGCGCGTCGTCATCGACCTGTCCGGCCGTCCCGGACTCGAGTTCAATGTCGATTTCGTGCGCGCCGCGATCGGTCAGTTCGACGTCGATCTGGTCTCCGAATTCTTCCACGGTCTGGTCAATCACGCCGGCATGACGCTGCACATCGACAACCTGCGCGGCAAGAACGCGCACCACCAGGCCGAGACCGTGTTCAAGGCCTTCGGCCGGGCGCTGCGCATGGCGGTGACGCCGGATGCGCGGATGGCCGGCTGCATGCCGTCGACCAAGGGCACGCTGTGATGGCTGGCCGGACGATCGCCGTCATCGACTACGGCATGGGCAATCTGCGCTCGGCCGCCAAGGCGGTCGAGCATGTTGCCGCAGGCGCCACCGTCGTCGTCACCGCCGATCCGGCAGTGGTTGCCGCCGCCGAGCGTGTCGTCTTCCCCGGCCAGGGGGCGATGCCCGACTGCATGCGCGAGCTCGATGCCCGCGGCCTGCGCGAGGCGGTGTTGCAGGCCGCCCGCGAGAAGCCCTTCCTCGGTATCTGCGTTGGCGAACAGATGTTGTTCGAGCGCAGCGAAGAAGGCGATGTCGCCGGCCTCGGCGTTTTCCCCGGCGTCGTCCGGCGTTTCCCGGAAGCCCGCATGGTCGGTGCCGACGGCCTGCGCCTGAAGGTGCCGCACATGGGCTGGAACGAGGTCCGCCAGCGGCCGCACGCGCTGTGGGCGGGGATCGCCGATGGCGCCCGCTTCTACTTCGTGCACAGCTACTGCGTGCAGGATATCGATCCGGCGCTGACCGCCGGCACCACCGACTACGGCCTGCCCTTTACCTGTGCGGTGGCGCGGGATAATATCTTCGCGGTCCAGTTCCACCCCGAGAAAAGCGCCCGCGACGGCCTGCAGCTCCTGAAGAATTTCGTCGAATGGCGCCCGTGATTCGCGCCGGCCGAATTTTCCCTCTCCGTTGAATTCCCATGCTGATCATCCCCGCAATCGACCTGAAGGACGGACAATGCGTCCGCCTCAAACAGGGCCTGATGGAACAGGCCACCGTCTTCTCCGAGAGCCCTGCCGAACAGGCGCGGCACTGGCTTGATCAGGGCGCCCGCCGGCTGCATCTGGTGGACCTCAACGGCGCCTTCGCCGGCAAGCCGAAGAACGCCGCGGCGATCAAGGCGATCCTGGCCGAAGTCGGCAGTGAAATCCCGGTCCAGCTCGGCGGCGGCATCCGCGACCTCGACACCATCGAGGCCTGCCTCGACGGCGGCCTTTCCTACGTGATCATCGGCACCGCGGCGGTCAAGAATCCCGGCTTCCTGCACGACGCCTGCACCGCCTTCCCCGGTCACATCATCGTCGGCCTCGACGCCAAGGACGGCAAGGTGGCGACCGACGGCTGGTCGAAGCTGACCGGCCACGACGTCGTCGATCTCGGCAAGAAGTACGAGGACTACGGCGTCGAGTCGATCATCTACACCGACATCGGCCGCGACGGCATGCTCTCCGGCATCAACATCGAAGCCACCGTGCGCCTGGCGCAGGCGCTGACGATTCCGGTGATCGCCTCGGGCGGCCTGTCCAACCTCGACGACATCCGCAATCTGTGCGCGGTCGAAGGCGAGGGCGTCGTCGGCACCATCGCCGGTCGCGCCGTCTATGACGGTTCGCTCGACTTCAAGGCGGCGCAGCAACTCGCCGACGAGCTGGGCGCCTGATGCTCGCCAAGCGCATCATTCCCTGCCTCGACGTCACCGCTGGCCGCGTCGTCAAGGGCACCAACTTCGTCGGCCTGCGCGACGCCGGCGACCCGATCGAGATCGCCCGCCGCTACAACGAGCAGGGCGCCGACGAAGTCACCTTCCTCGACATCACCGCTTCCAGCGACCAGCGCGACATCATCCTGCACATCGTCGAAGCCTGCGCCGAGCAGGTCTTCATCCCGCTGACCGTCGGCGGTGGCGTGCGCAAGGTGGAAGACGTGCGTCGCCTGCTCAACGCTGGCGCCGACAAGGTGTCGATGAATACCGCCGCGGTGCAGAACCCGGACCTGGTCTTCGATGCCTCGAGCAAGGTCGGCTCGCAGTGCATCGTCGTCGCCATCGACGCCAAGCAGACCGCGCCGGGGCAGTGGCATGTGTTCACCCACGGCGGTCGCAACGATACCGGGATGTCGGCGGTTGAATGGGCGAAAAAGGTGGAAATGCTCGGCGCCGGCGAGATCCTGCTGACCAGCATGGACCGTGACGGCACCAAGAACGGTTTCGACCTGGCGCTGACCCGCGCCGTCTCGGATGCGGTGAAGATTCCGGTGATCGCCTCGGGCGGCGTCGGCAACCTGCAGCATCTCGCCGACGGGGTCAGCGAAGGCCGTGCCGACGCGGTGCTCGCCGCCTCCATCTTCCACTTCGGTGAATACACCGTGCGCCAGGCCAAGGAATACATGGCGGCACGCGGCATCGAAGTCCGTCTCTGACGGTCGACTGCCCGGAAAAGCGAAAAATGGCCGATCTCGACAACGCGCTGCCCTGGCTCGACGCCCTCAAGTGGGACGCCGACGGGATGATTCCGGCGATCGCCCAGGATGAAGCCGGGCGCATCGTCATGTTCGCCTGGATGAACCGCGAATCGCTGCTGGAAACGGTGCGCTGCGGCAACGCGGTATACTGGTCGCGTTCGCGCCGGCGCCTGTGGCGCAAGGGCGAGGAGTCCGGGCACTGGCAGCGGATCCGCTCGATCCGCACCGACTGCGACGGCGACGTGCTCCTGCTCGAGGTCGAGCAGGTCGGCGGCATTGCCTGCCACACCGGCCGCGAAAGCTGTTTTTTCAACGAGTTGCAAGGGGAACGCTGGGTTCCCGTCGATCCGGTTCTGAAAGACCCGAAGGACATCTACCAATGAGCACGCACGACATCCTGCACCGCCTGTCCGATACCCTGGCCTCGCGCCGCCACGCCGATCCGGAGAAATCCTACACGGCCAAGCTGTTCTCGGAAGGCCCGGACTCGATCCTCAAGAAGATCGGCGAGGAATGCGCCGAGCTGATCATGGCCGGCAAGGACGGCAAGCGCCTCAACATCGTCCGCGAATCGACCGATGTCGTCTATCACATCCTCGTCCTGCTCGCCTTCTACGGCCTGTCGATCGAGGACGTGTCCCAGGAAATGCGCCGTCGCGAAGGCATTTCCGGCATCGACGAGAAGGCCTCGCGGAGCGCCGGCAAGTGAGCGACTGCCTGTTCTGCAAGATCGTCGCCGGGCAGATTCCGGCGCAGAAGGTCTACGAGGACGAGCTGGTGCTCGCCTTCCGCGACATTCATCCGCAGCGGCCGGTTCATATTCTCGTCATCCCGAAGAAGCACATTACCTCGCTGGCCACGGCGGCGGCAGACGACGCCGGGGTGCTCGGCCGGATGCTGGTCAAGGCCAACGAAATCGCGGTCGCCGAAGGCAGTCCCGGCGGCTTCCGTGTCATCATCAACACCGGCGAGATCGGGCAGCAGGAAGTGCCCCATCTGCACATGCACATCGTGGGCGGACCGCAACCGGTCGGCCCGATGCTCAAGCGAATCTAGGAGACATCATCATGGGTAGTTTTTCCATCTGGCACTGGCTGATCGTTCTGGTCATCGTCATGCTCGTTTTCGGCACCAAGAAGCTGCGCAACGTCGGCCAGGACCTCGGCGGCGCGGTCAAGGGCTTCAAGGACGGCATGAAGGAAGCCAACGCCGACAAGCCGGCCGACGCTGCCCAGCCGACGCAGCAGGTGAGCGGCGAGACGATCGACGTCGAGGTCAAGGAAAAGACCAAGTCCTGACCTTCCGGGCGGGTTTTCCGCCCGCCCGTTCCCGGTAATTTTCATGTTCGACATCGGCTTTTCCGAATTGATGGTGATCGGCGTCGTCGCGCTGCTGGTCATCGGTCCCGAGCGCCTGCCCAAGGTGGCGCGGACGCTCGGCCACCTGCTCGGGCGCGCCCAGCGCTATGTGAACGACGTCAAGTCGGACATCAACCGCGAGATGCAGCTCGACGAGTTGCGCAAGCTGCAGTCGCAGGTCAGCGACTCGGCCCGTTCGCTCGAGGATTCGGTGCGCAAGGAATACGACGCGGTGCGTAGCGGCGTGTCCACGCCGGTCCAGGCCGCCGTCGCCGATCTCGAGGCGACTGCCCGCCAGCTCGAGCAGGATGCCGCCGCCCCGCCGCCGGCCGTCGACACCGCCGCGCCGTCCCATCCCGACAAGCCGGTCAGCAACGCATGAGCGAATCCCTGCAGGAAGACTCCTTCATCTCCCATCTGGTCGAGCTGCGCGATCGCGTCTTGCGCAGCCTGATCGCGATTGCCGTCGTCTTCGGCGCGCTGGCCATCTATCCCGGTCCCGGCGCGATCTACGACATCCTGGCGGCGCCGTTGACGGCCGCCTTGCCCGAAGGGACGAAAATGGTCGCGATCGGCGTCATCACGCCGTTCATGGTGCCGCTCAAGGTGACCGCCATGGTCGCCTTCGTGCTCGCCCTGCCTTATGTGCTTTTCCAGGCCTGGGCGTTCGTCGCGCCCGGGCTGTATGCGCATGAACGCCGCCTGGGCGTGCCGCTGATCATTTCGAGCACGGTGCTGTTCCTGCTCGGGATGGCCTTCTGCTACTTCTTCGTCTTCGGCCAGGTCTTTCATTTCATCGCCAGTTTTGCGCCGAAGAGCATCACCCCGGCGCCGGACATCGAGGCTTACCTGTCCTTCGTGATGACGATGTTCATGGCCTTCGGCCTGTCCTTCGAGGTGCCGGTGGCGCTCGTCGTCATGGTCAAGCTCGGTGTCGTCCAGGTCGCCAAGCTGCGCGAGTGGCGTTCCTATTTCATCGTCGGCGCCTTCGTCGTCGCCGCCGTGGTCACGCCGCCGGATGTCGTCTCGCAGCTGGCGCTGGCGATCCCGATGTGCCTGCTCTACGAGCTCGGCATCCTGGCTGCCAGCCTGGTCACGCGCAGCCCGACGCGGGCCGAGGTCGACGCTGCCACGGTCGACGCCGCCCAGACGGCAAAAACCGGCGCCGAGATGGACGCCGAACTGGACCGCGCCGAGGCCGAATTCCGCAAGCTCGACGGCAACTGAGGCCGGCTCAGGCCGGCTGACGCGCCGGTCCCGGCCGAGTCGGCCGCTGCGCGAGCGCGGCCCCGTCGGCGAAGCGCCACAGGCTGCCGGCCGGCATCGTCGTCCAGGTCTCGTTGTCGGTCAGCGGCAGCGTCGCGATCACGGCGACGCGATCGTTCTCGGTCGTCACCTCGCGGAAATCGACGGTCAGGTCCTGGTCCTTCAGGTGCGCCTCGGCGAAAGGCGCCTGGCGGACGATGTAGCTCAGCCGCGTCGAGGCGTGGGCGAACAGGCAGTCGCCGTTCGAGAGCAGGAAATTGAATTCGCCGTGCTCGGCAATCGACAGGGTCAGTGCGTGCAGGACGTCGAACAGCTCGGCATCGTCCGGCCGGCGGTCGCCGAAGCGCTGGCGCAATGATTGCAGCAGCCAGCAGAAAGCGCGTTCGCTGTCGGTGTTGCCGACCGGCACGAAGCTGCCGTCGAGCGCCGGGGCGAAGTCGATCAGGTTGCCGTTGTGGGCGAAGATCCAGTAGCGGCCCCACAGCTCGCGCATGAACGGGTGCGTGTTCTCGAGCCGGACCGAGCCCTGGGTCGCCTTGCGGATATGCGCGATGACGTTCATCGAGCGGATCGGATAGCGGCTGACCAGTTCCGCCACCGGCGAGCTGGCCGAGGGCTGCGGGTCGAGGAAGACGCGGCAGCCGCGATCCTCGAAGAAGGCGATGCCCCAGCCGTCGGAATGGACGTCGGTGGCGCCGCCGCGGGCCTGGAAGCCGGAAAACGAAAAACAGATGTCGGTCGGCACGTTGCAGTTCATGCCGAGCAGCTGGCACATGGCGGCTTACTCCTCGGCGCGCAGCGGCGGCCGCTTGCCGATGCGGACCTGCAGTTCGAGGATGCTGCGGTCGCGGCGCAGGCGGAAGGCCGCTTTGTCCTCGGGCTTGAGGTCGGCGATCAGGTCGAGCATCACCTGCGGGTCGGTGACGCCCTTGCCGTTGACCGCGAGGAGGACGTCGCCGGGACGGACGCCGGCCTTGTCGGCCGGGCTGCCGCGCACGACGCCGGCGATCAGCGCGCCATCGGTATCGGGCAGGCTGAAGGACTCGGCCAGTTCCGGGGTGATTTCCTGGGCCTCGACACCGATCCAGCCGCGCGTCACCGAACCCGATTCGATGATCTGTTCCATGATGCTGCGGGCGCTCGAAACCGGGATCGCGAAGCCGATGCCGTGGTTGCCCCCGGTGCGCGAGTAGATCGCGGTGTTGATCCCGACCAGGTTGCCGGCCGCATCGACCAGCGCCCCGCCGGAATTGCCGGGGTTGATCGCGGCGTCGGTCTGGATGAAGTTCTCGAAGGTGTTGATGCCCAGGTGCGAGCGGCCCAGTGCCGAGACGATGCCCATGGTCACCGTCTGGCCGACGCCGAAGGGGTTGCCGATGGCGAGCACGACGTCGCCGACGCGCAGGTTGTCCATCTGGCCGAAGGTGATCGCCGGCAGGCCGGCGGCCTCGATGCGCAGCACCGCCAGGTCGGATTCGGGGTCGGTGCCGACGGTGCGCGCCTTGTAGGTCTTGCCGTCGTTGAGCGAGACCTGGATGTCGTCGGCGGCCTCGATGACGTGGTAGTTGGTCAGGATGTAGCCGTTGTCGCTGACGATGACCCCGGAGCCGAGCCCGGAGTTGCGGCGGTTCTGGCCTTCGGGGCGCTCGCCGAAGAAATGGCGGAAGATCGGGTCGTCGAACAGCGGATGGCGTTGCTGCTTGACCTCCTGCGTCGTGTAGATGTGCACCACCGCCGGCAAGGCCGCGCGCGCCGCGTCACGGTAGGAGCTTTGTGGCCGGACTTCGCCGTCGCTGGCGCTCGGCGCCTCCTGCAGCGCGATGATGCGCTGGCCGCGCGGCAGCCATTCCGGCTTCAGCGTGGAAACCGTGAAGACGACGGCCAACGCAACGGTGACCGTTTGTGCAAAAATCAGCCACAACCTGTGCATGAGTGTCCGTGACGATGAAACTGGAAGAATTGACGCTGTATCTCGACGATCTGCTGCAGACCGGCAAGTTCCGGGATTATTGCCCAAACGGTCTGCAAGTGGAAGGACGCGGCGAGGTCGGCCGGATCGTCGCCGGCGTCACCGCCAGCCAGAAATTGCTCGATCTGGCGGTCGACCGTCAGGCCGACGCGATTCTCGTGCACCACGGCTATTTCTGGAAAGGCGAGGACGGCCGCGTCACCGGCATGCGCCGCAAGCGCCTGGCGACCCTGCTCGGCAACGGGATCAGCCTGCTCGCCTACCATCTGCCGCTCGACGCCCATCCCGAACTGGGCAACAACGCCCAACTGGCGGCGCTGTGCGGCTGGTTGCCGGAAGGCCGTTTCGGCGAGCAGGAGATCGGCTGGTACGGTCGTCTGCCGGGGCCGTCGACGTTCGGCGAAGTGGTCGCCGGGCTGTCCCGGACGCTGGCCCGGCCGCCGCTGGCGATCGGCGATCCGGCCCGGCCGGTGCGGCGCCTCGCCTGGTGCAGCGGCGGCGCCCAGGGCTACTTCGAGCAGGCGATCGGGCTCGGCGTCGATCTTTATGTTTCCGGGGAGATCTCGGAGCAGACCGTGCATCTGGCCGAGGAGAGCGGCGTCGCCTACGTGGCTGCTGGCCACCATGCGACCGAGCGCTACGGCGTCAGGGCGCTGGCCGCGCACCTGGCGGCGCGCCATGGCCTCGACTGCCAGTTCATCGATCTCGATAACCCGGTCTGACCCGCTGGCTCAGCCACTGCAGGCCGACGGCGCTGAGCACGCCGCCGAGCAGCGTGCCGAAGATCAGTTCCAGCCATTGCCGCCAGATCGCCGTTTCGCGCGTGGCTAGCGGTCCGGCCGCCGGCGCTTCCTGGATCGCCTGGGCAATCTGCAGTTCCTGGCGCAGCGTTTGTGCCTCCTGCCGCAAGGCCAGTGCCCCGTCGAGTTTCTGCAGGCTCTCGTTGAGCCGGGCCAGGCTGGTTTCCATGCGCAGCAGGCGGGCTTCGGTTTCGTCGCTGAGCGCCGGTGGCAGCGGCTCGGCGAAGCTCAGCGAGGTGCTCAGGAGCAGGCGGTCGCCGCGGGCCGGCGGCGCTTTTGCCGGGCTGCGGGCGAGCTGGCTGGCCGGTTTTTGTGGCTGCACCGACTCGCGTCGCGTCGTCGGGCGCGGCTCGCGCGAGGGCTGGCTGTCGCTCGGCGCCAGCGCGGCGTGTTCGATGCGGCTGTCCGGTGGCAGCGGCATCAGGGCGTAATCGCGGACCAGTTCGGCGCCGCAGCCGGCGCGCAGGCGCAGCGTCGCCAGCGGTTCGTGCAGCGGCGTCGTTGTGGTCAGGCTGAGGTAGTGGCGCTTGCCCTGGCGCAGCAACTGGATGCGGGCCTTGGTGATCACCGGCAGTTCGGCGTTGCCGATGCGTTCCAGGCTGAAGCAGGGGGCGGCGAGCTTTTCATCGCCGCTGGCGAGGAGGGTGATCTCGGCGCGCAGCGGTTCGCCGATGCGCGAGAGCATGCTCAACTCGCCGAGACCTGCGGCGCGAGCAGGCAGCGGCGACAGGAGCAGGCAGAGCAGGAGCGGCAGGCTGGGCTTCATCGGGCGAATGGGCTAACATGGCGAGGTGCGATGCGCGCAGTATTGCATATTCCCCGAAAAATTCCATCGTCATCGAATGTCCTGCGTCTTCCCCCCTCCGCCCCAGCCTTCCCTGCCGGTGATCGGTACCGATCACCGCTTTCCGGTCCGCCGCATCTTCTGCGTCGGTCGCAACTATGCCGAGCACGCCCGCGAAATGGGCGCGACGGCGCAGGCCGACGGGCTCGAGCCGCCGTTCTTCTTCACCAAGCCCGGCGATGCGCTGGTCGGCGGTGCCGGCGAGCTGGCAGTCGCCTATCCGCCGCAGACCACCAACCTGCATCATGAAGTCGAACTGGTCGTCGGACTCGCTGCCGGTGGTGCCAATGTCACGGTCGACGCGGCGCTGGGGCTGATTTTCGGCTACGCCGTCGGCCTCGACCTGACGCGTCGCGACCTGCAGGCAAAAGCCAAGGAAAAGGGACATCCCTGGGACATGGGCAAGGGCTTCGACCAGTCGGCGGTTTGCGGTCCGCTGGCGCCGGCGACGGCAGTCGGGCATCCGACGACGGGCGCCATCCGCCTGCGCGTCAACGACCAGTTGCGCCAGGATGGCGATCTCGCCCAGATGGGCTGGAAGGTCGCCGAGATCATCGCCAATCTGTCGACGCTGGTGCGCCTGCAGGCCGGCGACCTGATCTACACCGGCACGCCGGCCGGCGTCGGCCCGCTGCAGCGCGGCGACCGCCTGCTCGGCGAGGTCGCCGGATTGCCCGAGCTGCGCGCCCGGATCGTCTGATTTTTCGGCAAATTCCGGTGTTGACCGTGCTGCGTGGGCTGCTCGCCCACGCCTTTCCCATTCTGGTTGCCCAGCTTGCCTCGATCGGCATGATGGTCGTCGATACCGCCGTGCTCGGTCACGTCAGTCCGCAAGACCTGGCTGCCGTGGCCATCGGCGGCGGCATTCACGTGGCGCTGGTCTTCGCGCTGGTCGGCGTCGTCCAGGCAGTAGCGCCGGTGGTCGCCCACCTGCACGGCGCCCGCCGCGACGACGAGGTGGCCGGGGTGCTCCAGCAGGGCTTCTGGCTGGCGCTGACGCTGTCGCTGCCCGGGGTCGTCTTCCTGCTGCACCCGGGTTTCGTGCTCGCGCCTTTCGGCATGGATGCGGTGGTCGACGCCAAGGTGCGCGAATATCTCGGGCTGCTTGCCTGGAGTCTGCCGGCGGCGTTGTTCTACCGCACCTTCTACGCCTTCTGCAATGCGCTCGGCCAGCCGCGCGTGCTGATGGGCATCGGCCTGGCGGCGCTGGCGGTGCACGCGCTGCTCGCCTGGGGGCTGGCGCTGGCCGGCTGGGCGGGCGCGCCGCTGGGCGTTGCCGGTTGTGCCTTGTCGAACATCGTCATCGGCTGGCTGGCCTGTCTCGGCGCCGCCCTGTGGCTGCACCGCGGGCCGCTCGGCCGGCGCTACCGGCCGTTTGCCAACTGGGCGCGGCCGCATCCGGCGACCTGGCGCGAACTGCTGCGCCTCGGCCTGCCGATGGGTTTTTCCAACCTCGTCGAAATCACCGCCTTCACGCTCGTCGCGCTGTTCGTCGCCGGCCTGGGGGCGACCGTCGTCGCCGGCCACCGGATCGTCGCCAATCTCTCGGCGCTGGCCTACATGTTGCCGTTGTCGCTCGCCTTCGCGACGATGGCGGCGGTCGGCCAGGCGCTCGGTGCCCGCGACTGGCCGGCGGCCAGCCGCCTGGTCCGGGCCGGCATGGGGCTGGCCGCCGTCAGCTCGCTGGTGGTCGGTTTGCTGCTCTGGCTGGCCGCCGAGCCGCTGGTCGCGGCTTATACCGACGATCCGGCGGTGCGCGGCGTCGCCCTGGCGCTGATCGGCTACATCGCCGTCTACCAGTTCTTCGATGCCCTGCAGACGATCGCCGGGCATGTCCTGCGTGCCTATCGGGTGACTTTCGTGCCGATGCTGGTGCAGACCGTCTGCTTCTGGGGGATTGCCCTGGCCGGTGGCGCCTGGCTCTGCTACCGCTGGTCGCCGCCGCTCGGCGTCGGCGGTTTCTGGCTGGCCTCGGTGATCGCCCTGGTGGCGGCCGCGGCAGCCTTGCTGCCACTGCTGCGCAAGGTCATGAAAGACCTTGAAAGTACGCCGTAATTATGAATTTTGGCCTGCAATAATTTGTTGCGGCTGTGGTAAGATTTTCGGCTCGAAGAAGTATAACCGGGCGGGGTCAGGGGGAAGTTTGGCTCCGTTCACAGCTCGCAACTCAACTCAACGCAAGGAAAGCGCATGAAAATTCACGAATATCAGGGCAAGCAAATCCTGAAGAAATTCGGCGTTACGGTTCCGCGCGGGATTCACTGCACGACCGTCGATGACGCGGTCAAGGCAGCCGAAACCCTGGGCGGCAAGGTCTGGGTCGTCAAGGCGCAGATTCACGCTGGTGGCCGTGGCAAGGGCGGCGGCGTCAAGGTCGCGACGTCTCTGGAAAAAGTGCGCGAATACGCCAGCCAGATCCTCGGCATGCAGCTGATCACGCACCAGACCGGCCCGGAAGGCCAGAAGGTCCGTCACCTGCTGATCGAAGAAGGTGCCGACATCCAGCACGAATACTATGTCGCCGCGCTGACCGACCGCGCCACGCAATCGGTGGCCATGATGGCCTCCTACGAAGGCGGCATGGACATCGAGGAAGTCGCCCACAAGACCCCGGAAAAGATCGTCAAGGTCTTCGTCAACCCGCTGGTCGGTCTGACCGATGAGCAGGCGCTGACCCTGGCCAAGGGCATGGGCATGAACGAAGCCTCGATCCCGCAGTGTGTCGATACGCTGAAGAAGCTGTACACCTGCTACATGGAAACCGACGCTTCGCTGGCCGAAATCAACCCGCTGATCCACGAAGCCGACGGCACGGTCAAGGCGCTCGACGCCAAGTTCAACTTCGACTCCAACGCCCTCTACCGTCAGGAAGAGATCGTCGCCATGCGTGACCTGGACGAAGAAGACGCCGACGAAATCGAAGCTTCCAAGTTCGACCTGGCCTACATCTCGCTCGACGGCAACATCGGCTGCCTGGTGAACGGTGCCGGTCTGGCCATGGCCACCATGGACACGATCAAGCTGTTCGGCGCCGAGCCGGCCAACTTCCTCGACGTCGGCGGCGGCGCCACCACCGAGAAGGTCACCGAAGCCTTCAAGATCATGCTCAAGAACACCAAGGTCAAGGGCATCCTGGTCAACATCTTCGGCGGCATCATGAAGTGCGACACCATCGCCACCGGCGTGGTCGCTGCGGCCAAGGAAGTCAATCTGTCGGTGCCGCTGGTCGTCCGCATGAAGGGCACCAACGAAGACCTGGGCAAGAAGATCCTCAAGGATTCCGGCCTGCCCATCATCTCTGCCGATTCCATGGCCGAGGCCGCCACCCAGATCGTTGCCGCGGTCAAGTAAGGAGCCACCGAATGTCTATCCTGATCAACAAGAACACCAAGATCATCACCCAGGGCATCACCGGCAAGACCGGTCAGTTCCATACGGAAAAGTGCCAGGAGTATGCAAACGGCAAGGAATGTTTCGTTGCCGGCGTGAACCCGAAGAAGGCCGGCGAGTCGATCTTCAACATCCCCATCTACGCTTCGGTCAAGGAAGCCGCCGCTGAAACCGGCGCCACCGTGTCCGTCATCTATGTGCCGCCCGCCGGTGCCGCTGCCGCGATCTGGGAAGCTGTCGAAGCCGACCTCGATCTGGCCATCTGCATCACCGAAGGCATTCCCGTCCGCGACATGCTGATGGTGCGCAACAAGATGAAGGAAAAGGAAGCCAAGGGCGGCAAGAAGACCCTGCTGCTCGGCCCGAACTGCCCCGGCCTGATCACCCCGGACGAAGTGAAGATCGGCATCATGCCGGGTCACATCCACCGCAAGGGTCGTATCGGCGTCGTTTCCCGTTCCGGTACGCTGACCTACGAAGCCGTCGGTCAATTGACCGAGCTGGGCCTCGGCCAGTCTTCCGCGGTCGGTATCGGTGGTGACCCGATCAACGGTCTGAAGCACATCGACGTCATGAAGATGTTCAACGACGATCCGGATACGGACGCCGTCATCATGATCGGCGAAATCGGCGGTCCGGACGAAGCCGAAGCTGCCCAGTGGTGCAAGGCCAACATGAAGAAGCCGATCGTCGGCTTCATCGCCGGTGTTACCGCGCCGGCCGGCAAGCGCATGGGCCACGCTGGCGCCCTCATTTCCGGTGGTGCCGATACCGCTGATGCCAAGCTCGCCATCATGGAAGAGTGCGGCTTCAAGGTCACCAAGAACCCGTCGGAAATGGCCAAGCTGCTCAAGGCCATGCTGTAAACTTCGAGCCTTGCTCGACGAAGAAGGCGGGCCGCGTGCCCGCCTTTTTTACGTCCATTTTCCGGAGAACGAATCATGGCGGTATTCCTGACCGAAAACGACGTCAAACAGGTGTTGACCGTGGACATGGCGCTGGCCGGTGTCGAATCGGCGCATCGCGACCTGGCGCTCGGCCAGGCGGTCGATACGCCGCGCCAGCGCAGCCGCCTGCCGCAGACGGTGCTGCACATCCTCCAGGGCGCCTTGCCGGCACAGGGCGTGCTCGGCTACAAGGCCTACACCAGCAACCGTTCCGGCAACCGTTTCCTGGTCCATCTGTTCGATGCCGGCAGTGGCCAGTTGAAGGCGGTGATAGAGGCCGACTATCTGGGCATGATGCGCACCGGCGCCGCCAGCGGCGTCGCCGCGCGCTGGCTGGCACGGCCGGATGCGGCGGTGGCCGGCGTCTTCGGCAGCGGCTGGCAGGCCGAGGGGCATGTGCGGGCGATCTGCGCTGCGCTGCCGCTGGAACTGGTCAAGGTCTGCGGTCGCGATGCCGGCAAGTTGAAAGACTTCTGCGCGCGCCTGAGCGAACAGACCGGGCGTCGCGTCGTGCCGGCCGCCAATGCCGAGGATGCGGTGCGCGAGGCCGACCTGATCGGCACGGTGACGACGGCGGCCAAGCCGCTGTTCGACGCCGACTGGCTGCAGCCGGGCGCGCATATCAACGGTGCCGGCTCGAACGCCCTGATCCGCCAGGAGCTTTCGGAAGCCACCCTGCGGCGCTGCGGACTGATTGCGGTCGATACCGTGCCGACGGCGCTGGCCGAGGCTGGCGATTTGCTGCCGCTGCTGGAAAAAGGCCGGCTGCATTCCCGCCAACTGATCGAGTTGGGCGAGATCATCGTTGGCCGTCATCCGGGGCGCGGCGACGCGGCGCAGATCACCTTGTTCGAGTCGCAGGGCCTGGCCATCCAGGACCTGGCGGTTGCCGTGCGCGTGCTCGAGGCGGCGCTGGCGCAAGGCTTGGGCCAGGAGCTTCCGCTGCAATGAAGGTTTGACCGGCGGCCGTCCACGGTCGACAATACGGCGGCATGAAAAACCGGGAGGCGAAGTCGATGAAGGGGCAGGGGCATGAGTCTGCATGAGGCGCTGGCGGTCGCGGTCCGCAGCGATCCGGGCGTGGTCCGCTCGCACAACGAGGATGCGGTGTTTGCCGATGCTGAACTCGGCATCGCCATCCTCGCCGACGGCATGGGCGGCTACAACGCCGGTGAGGTCGCCAGCGGCATGGCGACGACGCTGTTGTCGACCAGCTTCTCGCGCCTGCTGCGCGGTCCGGCGGCCGATGAAACGATCGCCGAGCATCCGGAACAGCTGATCAGCGACGAGATCTGCGGCACCAACGCAGCCATTTTCAATGCCTCGCAAAGCCAGTCGCAATACGCCGGCATGGGGACGACGCTGGTCTTCGCATGGTTTCTCGACAATCGCCTGTTCCTCGCCCATGTCGGCGATTCGCGTGCCTATCGCTGGCGCGATGGCGGGCTGCGCCAGCTGACCCGCGATCATTCGCTGCTCCAGGAGCAGATCGACAGCGGCCTGATCAGTCTCGAGGAAGCCCGCTACTCGGCCAACCGCAACCTGGTCACCCGGGCGCTCGGGATCGAGCCCGAAGTCGAGGTCGAGGTCGCAGTGCATGACGCCCGTCCCGGCGACCTCGTGCTGCTCTGCTCGGACGGCTTGAACGACATGCTCGACGACGAAGAGATTGCTGAAATCCTCCACGAAACGGGGGACAATCTTGGTTTTGCCGCCGAACGGCTGGTCGACCGTGCCAACGACAACGGCGGCCGCGACAACGTCTCGGTGATCCTGGTCCGGGTCGTCGGCGATTACGGTGCTGCAAACGGCTGGTGGCAGAAGCTGCTGGCCCGGTTCAAGTCAAACTGAGGGAAACGCGATGGCGAAACTGATCCTTTCGATGGACGGCCTGGTGCTCAAGGAGATCGCGCTCGACAAGGAGCGCCTGACGATCGGGCGCAAGCCGCACAACGACATCCAGATCGACAACCTGGCGATTTCCGGCGAGCACGCGGTGGTGGTGACGATCCTCGCCGATTCCTTCCTCGAGGACCTGAACAGCACCAACGGCACGCTGGTGAACGGTCAGTCGATCAAGAAACACTTCCTGCGCAACAACGACGTCATCGAGCTCGGCAAGTACAAGCTGAAATACATGGCCGACCAGGGCGCCGCCCAGGTGGCGCCGGATGCCGATCAGGCCGCCTTCGTCCGCTCGTCGACCAGCAAGGTGGCGGGCGAGCTCGAACTGGCGCCGACCGAGGTCGGCACCCGTTCCAACTTCGGTACCGCCTCGCGGCCGGGGACGGTGCCGGCGGCGGCGATCCAGCTGCTCAACGGGCCCAACGCCGGCAAGGAGCTGGCCCTGCAGAAAACCCTGACGACGCTGGGCAAGCCGGGTACCCAGGTGGCAGTGATCGCGCGCCGGCCGCACGGTTATTTCATCACCCACGTCGAAGGTGCCAGCTTTCCGGTCGTCAATGGCAAGGCGCTCGACGCGCAGGCGCATCCGCTGGCCGACCACGATGTCATCGAGATTGCCGGCATCAAGATGGAGTTCTTCCACAAGGGCTGAATCCGTGCCGGAACGGCGGCCGTTGACGGTCGACCGGCAAAAATGGGGAAAAACCATGAAGCTGCAGGTGCTCGGCTGTGATGGCGGAATCGGTGGCAGCGCCCAGCGCACCACCGCGCTGCGGCTCGACGACGACATCCTGATCGACGCCGGCAGCGGTGTCGGCGACCTGTCGCTCGATGCACTGGCGGCGATCGGCGATGTCTTCCTGACGCACGCCCATCTCGACCACATCGCCTTCCTGCCGCTGCTGATCGACGCGGTCGGCGAGCGCCGCCGCCGGCCGCTCACCGTGCATGCGCCGGAAGAGGTCCTGGCGGCGCTGCGCCAGCACATCTTCAACGACGCCATCTGGCCGGACTTCAGCCGGATTCCCTCGCCGGCCCAGGCGTTCATGCGCTACCGCCCGCTTGCAGTCGGCGAGGCGGTCGTCCTCGGCGGCCGGACGATCACCGCCCTGCCGGTGGCGCATACGGTACCGGCGGTCGGCTATCGGATCGATTCCGGTCGTGCCAGCTACGTCTTCTCCGGCGACACCGGGCCGGGCCCGGCCTTCTGGCAGGCGGTCGAGGCGATCGACAACCTGGCGGCGCTGATCGTCGAATGCGCCTTTCCCGACCGGGAGCGGGCGCTCGCCGAGGTTTCCCGGCATTTCTGCCCGACGCTGCTGGCCGAGGCGCTGGCCTTGCTGCAGCGTCCGTGCGCCCTCTACATCACCCACCTCAAGCCCGGCCTCGCGGATCAGACGATGGCCGAGATCGCCACCGTGCTGGCGGCGCGCCAGCCGCGCCGACTGGCCAAGGGCATGACTTTCGAATTCTGAGCCGGGAGCGGCATGCCGACCTTGACCGACCTGTTTCGCCGCCTCGAGCATCTCAACGAGATCGGCGCGGCCCTTTCCGCCGAGCGCGACATCGACGTGCTGCTCGAGAAGATCCTGCTCGCCGCCAAGGAAATCACCCGCGCCGACGGCGGCACGCTGTACCGGCCCACCGCCGACGGGTACAGCCTGCAGTTCGCGATCGTGCGCACCGACTCGCTCGGCCTGGCGTTCGGCGGGCCGAACGGTGCGCCGCTGGCGAGTGCCTTTTCCGACTTGCCGCTGTACCTGCCCGACGGCACCGCCAACCACGCCATGGTCGCTGCCCGCGCGGCGCTTGGCGGAGTGACGATCAACATCGCCGACGCCTATGCCGAGCGCGACTTCGATTTTTCCGGGACGCGCCAGTTCGACGCGCGCACCGGCTATCGCTCGCAGTCCTTCCTGACGGTGCCGATGCAGAACCACGAGGGCGAGCTGATCGGCGTGCTGCAACTGATCAACGCCATCGATCCGGCCAGCGGCGAGGTCACGGCCTTTTCGCCGGCCGACCAGCGGCTGGCCGAATCGCTCGCCTCGCAGGCGGCGATCGCCCTCAGCAACCGCCAGCTGGTCGGGCAGCTCGAAGGCTTGTTCGAATCCTTCATTGGCGTCATCAACCTCGCCATCGACGAGAAATCGCCGCACACCGGCGGTCACTGCCAGCGCGTGCCGGCCCTCACGATGCTGCTCGCCGACGCCGTCGATGCCGTGGACAGCGGGCCGCTGGCCGATTTCAGGCTGACCGCCAAGGATCGCTACGAACTGCACATCGCCGCCCTGCTGCACGACTGCGGCAAGGTGACGACACCGGTGCACGTGGTCGACAAGGCGACCAAGCTGCAGACCCTGTTCGACCGCATCGCCCTGGTCGACACCCGCTTCGAACTGCTGCGCCGCGACGCCGAGGTGCGCAAGTGGCGCAGCATCGCCGAAGGGCGGCCGGCCGACGAGGCCGAACGCGACTATGCCGAATTTTGCGGTCAACTCGACGTCGACCGTGATTTTCTCCGCCACGCGAACCGCGGCAGCGAGCGGATGAGCGACGAGGACATAGCGCGGGTGCACCGGATCGCCGACCGCTACCGCTGGCAATCCCCCGACGGCAGCGACCAGCCCTGCCTCGACGCCGACGAGGTGCTCAACCTGACCATTCGCGCCGGCACGCTGACCACCGCCGAGCGCGAGATCATCAACCACCACATCGTCGCCACCATCCGCATGCTCGAGCAACTGCCCTGGCCGAAGCACCTGCAGAACGTTCCCGAGTACGCCGGCGGCCACCACGAGCGGATGGACGGCAAGGGCTACCCGAAAGGCCTGAAGCGCGAGGAAATGAGCTGGCAGGCGCGGATGATGGGCATCGCCGACATCTTCGAAGCCCTGACCGCCAAGGACCGCCCCTACAAGCCGGCAATGAAGCTGTCGCAGGCGCTGAAGATCATGGAGAACTTCCGCAACAACGGCCACATCGACCCCGACCTCTTCGATGTTTTTGTCGACCGGCAGGTTTATCGCCGCTATTCCGAAGCCTGGCTGGATGCGGGGCAGGTGGATTGCTGAGGTGACGATGTTTGCCCTGGGGTGACGAAAATTGTCAGGCAGAGTGAAGACCGGCCTTTGTCCAGTTCGTTATGCAGTGCGTTTTCCCATGATTTCATTGAGATTTTTTGTCGCAATCGGGGTGGCACGAAATCTGTTTGTTAAAGGCAGCGGTTTTTCCCGCCTTGCCCAAAAAGGAGATTCAAATGCAAAAGACGCAACAAGGTTTCACCCTGATCGAACTGATGATCGTCGTCGCCATCATCGGCATTCTGGCTGCCGTGGCGCTGCCGCAGTATCAGACGTATACCAAGAAGTCGGCTGACAACGCCTGCCTTGCTGAAGCCAAGAGCATGATGAGCGGCGTCGTGGCAGCTATTTCCAACAGCGATGCTTCGCTGTTGCCGACGATTACCAACAAGTCGTGTTCCTCTAGCATCACGAACTACACCGCGGGTACTATTCCGACTGCGGCGAGCATGGTCTTCACGCCGAACAACGGCACTGCCGGCAAGACGGTTGTGTGCCAGACGGCGACGGGTTCCTGCGGATTGTCCTAATCCCTTTTGACCGAGAAAGGCCGGGTTTCCCCGGCCTTTTCTTTTTTGGGGCGATGTTTTGAAGCTGCCGCTGGTCTTTTTCGTTAACTCCGTTGTCGTCGGAGGTCTTGTTGGGGCGATCATTTATTCACTGCCGGGAATTACTTGGCATGATCAACAGCGCTTGTTCCAGATAGTCATCTTTTTTTTATCTGCAGGATTTTCGGCTGTTCTCTTCGCACGTCCTGGCTATCAAACGCTCTCTTGGCCAAGCTTGTTGGCGCTGCTCGCTGTGGTCTTGCTCGGGTTTGCTTCCGGGGGGCTTGCCTTATCGCCGGAATGGGCTTTGACTGAGATATCTCTGCTGGTTTGTTCAGTCGGGCTCGCTTGCTTGATAGCATCCCTAATCCGGTGGATTCCTGTTTTTGGTGAGGTGTATTTTCCTGGGGTGGTCAGAGCGCTTTTGTTGGTTATCGTTTTGCGCTTTTATGTTTCCTGGTTTTCGGCGTTGAGCCACGCTGATTTGTTTTTTTCTCCCTGGAGTTTGCTCGACGGATTTTCGAATGTCCGTCATCAGGGGCAGTTTCTGACCATGGTGATGCCCTTGTTGGCATCTTCTTGGGCGCTCGCAGGCGGGCCAAAAGAGCGGCTTTCGACCTGGTTCGATCCTTTGCTGATGGCGTCGGTTACAGCCATGGTATTCGTTGCCGGAACCCGCGGAACGATCGCGGCGTGGCTTGTCGCCGCCAGCGTGTTTTTCTTCGTTTCACCCGGGGCGACTCGCGTCGCAAGGCGAGTGCTGATCGCATTGCTTGCCGGTTATATTCTCTCGCTCGCAGTATTCATGTCGATTGCCTTGGCCAGTGGTCAGCCAGTATTTTCGCGGTTTGCCAGTAGCGAGGTGTTTGGTCTTTCCGGGCGGTGGGACCTCTGGAGAACCGCGCTGGAGAGCGTCGTTGCCAGTCCCTGGCTCGGGATCGGACCAATGCACTTCGTCAGTCTTGATCATCCTAGCGGCGCTCACCCGCATCAGATGTTTCTGCAAATCGCTTCTGAATGGGGCGTGCCGGTCTTGCTGATCACTCTGGCCGTCGTGGGTGTCTGGCTGGGTCGCTCGACTCGCATGGCGATGCAGGAGGATGCTACGGCGGGTAGTGATTTGCGCTGGGTTCTGTTGTTCGCCATTTTTGCGGCACTCGTTCAGGCGCAGGTCGACGGAGTCCTCGTGATGCCCTACCCGCAACTATGGTTGGCGATGATTTCGGGTTGGGCGCTGGCCGTGTTCTATCGGCCGAAAACGCTCGCTCACCCAGCAGTGGCGAAGTTCGTCGGTTTTGCGTTCGTGGCGGTGCAACTACTAGCCGCCTCTTATCTGGCATTTGTCGCGTTCCGGGATTTTGGCAAGTTGATAGATGCGCCTGAGTGGTGTCCCTTCGGGCCGAGATTCTGGTGCGATGGACGGTTCAATGGGTGACATGATGGTGACTGGCCCCAAAAGTGGCCTCTTCTGGCCCTTGGCTGCCCTATTGATGGCAATTTGCTGGCTGATTCCCCACCACGCGGCGCCTTGGCTGAATTTCCTTCAGGAAAGCTATGTCGTTTTGGTGTTGGCTGTCGTCATGACGGTTTCCCTGGTTCGGATAAAGAGGTCTATAGAAATCAATGTCTTGCACTGCTCTGCCTTGGTGCTGGCGACGCTGCCGTTGCTGCAGTGGCTCGCGGGCAGTATTGCGTCCTTTGGGACGGCCTGGATACATGCGCTTTTCCTTTTGGGCTTGTTTATCGCTTTTGCTCTTGGTGCTTTTTGGGCACAGGCAAAGTGGCAGCGTGGACCGGATTTCCTGTTTTCGGCCTTTCTTCTTGCGGCGATCGTTTCCGTAGGCTTGCAACTCGCGCAATGGCTGATTGGCGGGGATATGCTGCCCTGGGTGTTTCCTGCACCGGAATCACGTTATTACGCGAACTTGGCTCAACCCAATCTGTTGGGATCCCTGCTACTGCTTGGTTGTGTCGGAGTCGCCTGGGGCTTCTACAAAAAACTGATTGGCGGTTTTGTCGCTACAGCGGCCGTTTTATTCCTGCTGATCGGCTTGGTTCTGACGGAATCGAGGACGGGTTTTCTGAACGCGCTGATCGTCGGGGTTCTGCTCAGTTGTTTCTGGAAAAAGGAACGGCCTTTCCTTTTTGCGCTGGTCGTATCGGGTATGCTGGTGGTGATGCTGGCGTTGTACGCATGGTTGCCGGAGATCAACGCTTGGTTGGGGCATCCTGTAGCAAAACGCCCACCATTTGACCCGGTGCGCCTGGCCATGTGGTCGAGTTTGCTAGGATATCTGCCGGAGTTGCCTTTTTTGGGTACCGGTTGGGGGCAGATCGCCCAGGCCGCGATGCTTAGTCCGGGTTTTCCGTCGATGCCGGGCGCAACTCGCTATTCCCACAATCTGCTCCTCGATCTGATGCTGTCGAATGGTCTCGTCATCGGCGGGGGGATTTTATTGGGGCTGGCATATTTTGCCCTCCGCTTGCTCAAACAGCTTATGCGGAAGGAGCCGGATTTTTCGATCCCGTTTGCCGCAGTCAGTGTCCTGACGGTGCATGCCATGCTGGAGTTGCCTCTGGCGTATGCCTACTTCCTGTTGCCTTATGGATTGTTGCTCGGATGGGTATCCGTGCCTTTGCAGATGTCTCGATGGTTCGTCGTGGATCGACGAATGGCTCTGCTTGTTATGTTCGGGGCCTTGCTCGCCACCGTGATGACGATCAGGGATTACCAGGTCGTCGAACGGAGTTTTTTCGATGTTGCCTATGGTATTCGAGGAGAGCCAGTTCCGCCTGCGGCCCGCCCGGACCTGTTTGTTTTGACGCAATGGCGCGACCGTTTCGATTTCGTCAACACCGCACCGGGGCCGGTATTTTCTGATGACGAGTTTGAGCGCGCGGTGAAGATTGTGTCTGCGACGCCCAGTCCTCTATTGCTTTACATGCTGTCTTATCGTTTGGCCGCCAGTGGCCAGCCAGAGATGGCGCGGTTCTGGCTTGGTGTGCTGTGCAGGAATTCCCCGCCGCCAGTTATTCTTTCTTTGCAGGAGAAGTGGCGGGAGGATCCCGCAGGGCTGGCCTGGCGCCAGAAGGTAGCTTGGACGAACTGTTCTGGTGAAAGCGATTGAAATTAGCCAGTCGGCTCAGTTGCCCCGCTCTTTGGTCGCCTGGCTGAGCCAATCGGACAGTGTCGGGTCTAGCTGTTCGATAAGCAGGTTTTGTCGCCCCGCGATCCAGCCGTGGACGGCGCCTCCATGCTTCTCTCCCAACGCTTCGTCAATCAGCAAACTGGCGGTGACCTGGTCGTTGATCAGTCCCAGCGCTTCCTGGAGTCGGGCGAGGCTGGTGAGGTAGGTTTTCATGCGCTGCTGCGGCAGTAGCGGGCCGAGGAATTCGGTGGCGTAGCGCAGTTTCTTGAAGCGCAGGCGCATCCGGTGGCGTTGTTCGGCGTCGAGTTCGTCGTAGCGTTCGGCCATCTTGCGGGCGCTGCCGGTGATCGTCGCGATCCGGTCGGCGGCGAAATGCTTCAGTGATGCTTTTTCGGTATCGCGCAGCGCATAGACTGCCGCGGTGAATTCGAGCATCAGGCGTGGGTATTCCTTGAGGGCGAGCAGCGTGACGATGGCGCGGCGGGCATGCCTGACGCGGCGGCCGGCTTCGTTGCGCAGGCGGCGGACGTCGCGGTCGTGCGGGAAAGCGGCGGCGATCGGAGGCAGCGTTTCTTCGCCGAAGACATCCCAGTCGCGCGCTTCGCCGAGGGCGCCGGCGAGGGTGCGCCAGCTCTGGCCGTAGGCAGCGATGAAGTCGGCCGGCAGCACCGGGGCGAACAGCTTGAGCGCCGAGCGTAGCCGGCGCAGTGCGACGCGCGCCTGGTGGATGAATTCGGCTTCGCCGCCGGCAAGCAGGCCGGCTTCGTTGCGCTGGAAGTGTTCGAGACAGGCCAGCGCGATCGTGCGGAAAGCCTCGACCGGCGTTTGGGTTGCCGCTATCGGTGGCATCCTGGCGCGAAACGGCCGTGGCGGTTCGTCGAGGAAGAGCCGGTAACCGGCCTCGGCCTTGCTGGCGATCGCCGGGTGCAGGATCAGGTGATGCTGCAGCTGGCGGGCCAGTTCGAAGAGATCCTCGACACGTCCGGCGAGCAGTTCGAGTTCGACCTCGCAGATTTTCTCGCGGCGGCCGCGAGCGACGATGCTGCCGCGGTCGATCGCGACCTCGATCTGCGATTCGCCGCAGGCGAGTTGCCAGCGCAGGCGGGTGAAGTCGGTGGTGAACACCGGTTCGAGGTCGTCGCGCAGTTCGTCGAGCAGCGTCCGCAGGGCGGGCGCGTCGACATGGCTGAAATCGAAGATGCCGGGCGTCGCCGCGGATTCCCATTCGTTGCGGACGGCCAGGCCGCCGCTGGCCGGTTCGGCCGATTTGACGGTCAACAGCCATTCCCAGCCTTTTTTGCGGAAACGCAGGGCAACGCGCCGGGCGCGCAGGGCGAGCTCGGGCGTGTCGTAATAGGTGTTGAGCAGGCGCTGGCGTTGCGGCGGCGTTGCCGCGAGCAGCGGGTGGGCGAGCAGCTTGCGCAGCTGGCGCGGGTCGAGGCGTAGCTTGAGTTCGATTTCGGTGGCCATCGCCTCAGCTCCTCGGCACCGCCGGTCCGGTCGCACCGTCGAAGCCGAGTGCCGGCAGGGCGGCCAGCTCCGATTGCGTCTGCACCCCTTCGGCGATCACCGTCAGGCCGATGTTGTGGGCGATGCCGCACAATCCCTTGAGGAATGCCTGGTTGCCCGGCTGGCTGTCAATCGCGCGGATGAAGCTGCCGTCGACCTTGAGGTAGTCGAGACCGATGTCGTGCAGGCGGCCGATCTGGCTGAACTGGCGGCCGAAGTGCTCGATGCCGAGGCGGCAGCCGAGCGGCCGCAGCAGCCGGGCGTAGCCGACGAACTCGTCGAAATGCTGGAAGGCGCCGGTTTCGGCGACCTCGAGCCAGAGTCGCGGCGCCAGTTCGCGGCGGCCGGCGATCAGCGCGTGCAGTCGCTGACGGAAGTCGGCGCTGAAAATCGACTCGCCGGAGAGGTTGACCGCCACCGCCGGCAGGCCGAGCGCCAGGCGCTCGAGGGCGAGATTGACGGCGGCCAGGTCGAGCTCGCTGGTCATCGCCAGGCGCGACGCCACCGGCATGAAGCTGCCGGCCGCCAGCCATTCGCCGCCTTCGGCGGCCTGCAGGCGGAGCGGGCATTCGAGGTGGAGCAGGGTGCCGCTGCTGTTGGCTACCGGGAATTCGATCAGGCGCAGGCGCTGGGCCTCGATCGCGCACTCGAGCAGCTTGCGCCAGTCGGCGTTGTTGTTGGCGCACTGGGCCTCGCCGTTGTCGGCGCAGCGCCAGCCGAGGTCGCCTTCGCCTTCGGCCGAGGCAATCGCCGCATCGACGCGGGCGAGCAGGCTGGCCAGGCTCTCGCCATGACGATAGACGCCGCTGCCGAGGTGGCCGACACGTTCGCCGTCGATCAGGCCGGCGGCGACGAGGTCGCGCAGCACCCCGAGCAGCCGGTCGGCGCTCGCCGCCGGATTGTCGTTGCCGGGCAGCAGCAGCGCGAAATCGGCACCGTTGAGTCGGGCAGCGGCGGCCCCCGGGTTTTCGCCGACGATGGCGGTGAAGGCGGCGCCGATCCGGCGCAGCAGTTCGTCGGCAGTCTCGCGGCCGGCGCGGCGGTTGACCCCGGCCAGGTCGGCCAGACGCAGCATCACCAGGCTGCCGTTCGGCGGCGCATCGTCGTCGTTGAGGGCAGCTGCCAGCTGGTTCATGAAATAGGCACGGTTGGCCAGGCCGGTCAGGCCGTCGAGGGTTGCCTCGCGGCGCACCTGTTCGAGGCGGGCGGCTTCCTCGGCAAACATCGCCTTGACCCGGTCCACCATCGCGTTCATCGCGCTGGCCAGGCTCTTCAGTTCCGGTGTCGCCGGTTCCTCGATGCGGATGAAACGGCGTTCGCTGATCGCTTCGGCCTGGCCGACGACGGCATCGAGCGGGCGCTTGATGCGCAGCAGGATCTGCATGCCGATCAGGCCCATGCCGAGGCCGCCGAGACCGAACCACAAGAGCAGCCGGAAGGCGCCATCCCACAGTTCGCGGTAGGCGAAGCGGCTGTGGCTGACCAGCTCGACCGTGCCGAACTGGGTCCAGCCCGACGAGACCTGGGCGCTGCCCGGGTGCGACTGGATCGGGAACAGGCCGGTGAACCAGGCGGGGACGTCGCCGGCCTGCTCCGGGCTGGTCTTTTCGATCATCGTCGCGCCCTCCGGGTCGATCACCCGGACCCGGGCATACTGGCCGCTGTCGAAAACGGCGGCGACCTGCAGTTCGACGGTGACCGGATCCTTGTCGAGTTGCGACATCGACAGCGCCAGCGAGGCGGCGTTGTCGTTGTTCTTGATCGCCAGTTGTTGCTCGAGATAGTCGCGGGCGGTCACCATGCTGACGACGAAGCTGCCGGCGAAGGCGATGATGGTGCTGGCGATGACGGCGAGCCAGAGTTGTCGGAACAGGGACATGGACGGATTACCTCACTGGAAGCCTTCGGCGCGGGCGCGGGCGAGCAGGTCCTGCCAGCGCGAGAGATTGCTCTTGCTGGACTGGTTGCCGGTGCCTTGCCAGAGGCCTGCACTGTTGAAACTGAAAACCGGGGCCAGGTCGTGCCGCTGCGAAGCCGGCAGGATCTGCTTGTTCAGGTTGTCGAGAACGAGCGGCTCGGCGTTCGGCCGCGGGTAGTAGGCGAGCACCATGTGCGCCTGCTGGATGCTGCCGCCGCCCGGCATTGCCTGGGTGGCGCGGACGTAGACCAGGCGCAGCTTGTTGACCGGGATGCCAAGCTCGAGCAGCGAGAAGTACTTGATGATCGAGAAATCCTCGCAGTCGCCCCGGTTCTGGGCCATCGTCTCGAGCGGTGTCGCCCAGTAGTCGCTCTGGCCCCAGAGCGAGAAGTCGTCGTCGAAGGCGATCCGCCGGTTGATGAAATCGTTCACCTGGCGGATCTTGTCCTGCTCGCTGCCGTTGCGGGCGCTGCCGAGCATCTGCCGCCAGTCGGCGAAGAGTGCTTCCGGACCGTTGCCGAAGCGCGCTGTCAGCGAGTCGTGCAGGCGCTGGAAATCGAGGCCGAAGGCGGCGCCCAGCCCGAGCCAGGCGAGCAGCAGAAGCAGCGGAACGTGCAGCCGCCGGGGCATCGGGAAGGCTTAGCCAGCCAGGGCCGGATTGAGCGTGTAGGTGCCGGTCAGCGAAGCCTGGGCGAGGATCTGGCCCTGCATCGCGGCGCGCACCTCGGCGCCGCCGAAGCGGCCTTCGAGGGGCAATTTTTCGATCGCCAGGGCGTAGACCGTGAACACGTAGCGATGCACGATCTCGTCGTTCCACGGCGGGCATGGACCGTCGTAGCCGTAGTAGTCGCCATTCATGTCGTGGTCGCCGGCGAACCAGTCGGTGTAGTTGTTGATCCCCTGGCGCGCTCCGTGCGCTGCCTGCGGACCGGGTTTGCCGCGCGGCGTCACCTCGCGGCTGAATTCGCCTTCGCCGATGGCGTTGACCGTCAGCGGCAGGTCGATCAGCACCCAGTGGAAGAAATCGACGCGCGGCAGCGAGGCCGGTACGCTGCGTCCTTCCTGATTGACGTCGTCGCCGCGGCTGGGGACGTCGGGGTCGTGGCAGAGGATGACGAAGGACTTGCTGCCGGCCGGGGCGTCCTGCCAGGCCAGTTGCGGATTGCGATTGCGGCCGAGGCAGACGTGGTGGGCCGGATCGGGGGTGCAGAAGGCGAACTCGCCGGGAATGCGCTGGCCGTCCGCAAAGCTGGTGCTGGTCAGTTTCATGGGGTGTCTCCTGTCACGCCGCGGCCCGGCGCGAGAAGTCGCGCAGGCGGAAGCCGCAAAGCCATAGTGTAGCGAAATATGCCGTTGCGCCAAGCGCGACCAGGGCGCATAGATGCAGCAATCTTGCGGTCAACGTCGCCGCCAGCCAATTTTCCGTGGGGCCCATCGCCAGCCACAGCGTTGCTGCCATCACGGCCATGGCGATGGCCAGGCGGACGAAGAACATTGTCCAGCCGGCCTGCGGCTGGTAAATGTCGGCCCGGCGCAGGCCGCGGTAGAGCAGGCCGGCGTTGAGGCAGGCAGCCAGGCCGATCGACAGCGCCAGCCCGGCGTGGGCGATCCAGCCGACGAAGGCGAGGTTCATCGCCTGCGTCGCAGCGAGCGAGATCAGCGCGATCTTTACCGGCGTGCGCACGTTTTGCCGGGCGTAGAAACCCGGCGCCAGCACCTTGACCAGGATCAGCCCGGTCAGCCCGACGGCGTAGGCGACCAGCGCCTGCCGCGTCTGCAGCACGTCGTCGGCGGTGAAGGCGCCGTGGAAGAACAGGGTTGCGATCAGCGGCACCGCCAGGATCGCCAGCGCCAGCGCCGCCGGTGCGGCGAGCAGGAAGGTCAGGCGCAGGCCCCAGTCGAGCAGTCGCGAGTATTCGGCGAAATCCTGACGGGCATGGCAGCGCGACAGCGACGGCAGCAGGATCGTGCCGAGCGCAGCACCGAGCAGTCCGGACGGGAACTCCATCAGGCGGTCGGCGTAATACAGCCAGGAAACGCTGCCGCTCTGCAGGAAGGAGGCGAAAACCGTGTTGATCAGCAGGCTGATCTGCGACACCGAAACGCCGATCAGCGCCGGCAGCATCAGCGTGGTGATCCGGCGGACGCCGGGGTCGGCCCAGGCGGCGCGGAAATTGAGTGTCGGCCGTGGCAGCATGGCGATCCGGCGCAGCGCCGGCAACTGGATCAGCAGTTGCAGCAGGCCGCCGATGAATACCGCCCAGGCCAGCGCCATCACCGGTGGCTCGAAATACGGTGCGGCGAACAAGGCCATGCCGATGAAGGCGAGGTTGAGCAGGACCGGGGTGAATGCCGGCAGCGCGAACTTGCTCCAGGTGTTCAGGATGCCGCCGGCCAGCGCCACCAGCGACATGAACAGGATGTAGGGAAAGGTCACCCGGGTCAGCGCCACGGTCAGTTCGAACTTGCCGGCATCGGCGCCAAACCCGGGGGCCGAGATCCAGACCAGCAGCGGCGCCGCGGCAACGCCGATGGCGGTGACCGCAAACAGCGCCAGCGACAGCAGACTGGCGACGTGATCGACCAGCGTGCGCGTGTCTTCCGGCGAGCGCTGGTTCTTGTACTCGCCGAGAATCGGCACGAAAGCCTGGGCGAAAGCGCCCTCGGCGAACATCCGGCGCAGCAGGTTGGGCAGCTTGAAGGCCACGAAAAAGGCGTCAGTCGCCGCGCCGGCACCGAAGGCGCGGGCAATCACGAAATCGCGGACGAAACCGAGGATGCGGGAAAGCAGGGTCATGCCACTGACCGTCGCCAGTGTACGCAGCAGATTCATATTCTTCGTTGCCTTGTTGCCTGATCGCAGGCTTGAAAGCTATAATTCTACGCTGTGCTGCCCCACGGGGCGCCGAACGTGCCGTTGTAGCTCAGTTGGTAGAGCAACTGATTCGTAATCAGTAGGTCGAGTGTTCGATTCACTTCAACGGCACCAGTTTTCCCGAAGGCCCGCGTTTCGACGCGGGCCTTTGCATTTCAGGTCTGCCACCCGGGATTGAGTTCGCTGCGGTTGCGGCCACCGTGCTTCGCTTCGTAGAGGCTTTGGTCGGCTGCCTGCAGCAGCTGTTCGGCGCTGCGTTCGCTGTCCGGGCGGAGGCTGGCGATGCCGAAGCTGCACGAGGCCAGGCTGTCGATGCCGCGCTCGTGGGGGATGCGCAACTCGCGGACCGAGGCGCGCATGCGCTCGGCGACTGCCTGGGCGCCACGACTGTCGGTGCCCGGCAGGATGGCGGCAAACTCCTCGCCGCCGTAGCGGGCGACGCTGTCCTCAACCCGGAACAACGATTCGGTCAGGGCGCTGGCGATGGCCTTCAGACACTGGTCACCGGCCTGGTGGCCGTAGGCGTCGTTGAACTGCTTGAAGAAATCGACATCGATCAGCACCAGGCTGAGCGGCGCGCCGGCGCGCTGGCAGCGTTTCCACTCGGTTGCCAGGGTTTCGTCGAAATAGCGCCGGTTGGGAATGCAGGTCAGGCCGTCAAGCGTCGCGATCTGGCGCAGGCGGCGATGGGCGGCGTGAATGTCGCGCTGCATGCCGACGATGCGCAGCATTGCCCTGACTTTGGCCAGCAGGACGACTTCAGAGACCGGTTTGTGCAGGAAATCGTCGCCGCCGGCAATGATGCCCTGGGCGATCATTTCGTCGTCCATCACCGCCGACAGGAAGATCACCGGGGTCCACAGGGTCAGGTCGTCGTCGCTGCTGCCCAGCGATTCGCGATTGCGGATCTGGCGTACCAGGCGAATGCCGTCGGTGTCGCGCAGGTGCATGTCGATCAGGATCAGGTCGGGGCGAATGCTCGCGATCCGGGTGATTGCCTCGCCGCCGTCGGCGGCCAGGTGCACGTCGGCGTCGTCAAGCTGGCCAAGGCACTCGCCGATCAGCGTGCGGTTGGCGTTGGAGCTGTCTACGACGAGTAGCTGGTACTTTCCGGCGGGCATCAGGGATGGGCGAGAATGCTGTGGGCAAATCATAGCATTCACCGGTGACCTCGGTGGCCGGCTTTTTTTGTCGCGCCGGGCCGGTTAAGATGCAGCTTCGGTCCATACGCTACCGTCTGGTCGCGGGCCGTTGATAACTACAGACAAGGAGAAAGCAGATGCAAGTGAAGGATAAGGTTTTCGTCGTTACCGGCGGTGGTTCGGGGCTTGGCGCGGCGACTGCGCGCGGACTGGTCGAGGCTGGCGCACGTGTCGTCCTGGCCGATCTCAACCGGGCGGCCGGCGAGGCGCTGGCGGGCGAACTCGGCGCCGGCGCGCTGTTCGTCGAAACCGATGTGACCAGCGAGGCTTCCGCGGTCAACGTCATTCAGGCGGCGATTTCCGCCTTCGGCGGTGTCCATGGCCTGGTCAACTGCGCCGGCGTGGCGCCGGCCGAGAAGGTGGTCGGCAAGGAAGGTCCGCACCGCCTGGAGAGTTTCGCCAAGGTGATCAATATCAACCTGGTCGGGACCTTCAACATGATTCGCCTGGCCGCGGCTGAAATGATGAAGAATACGCCGGACGACAACGGCGAGCGCGGCGTCATCGTCAATACGGCATCGGTGGCGGCTTACGAAGGCCAGCTCGGACAGGCCGCCTATGCCGCTTCGAAGGGCGGCATTGTCGCGCTGACGCTGCCGGTGGCGCGTGAACTGGCGCGCAGCGGCATCCGCTGCGTGACGATCGCGCCGGGGATCATGGAAACCCCGATGCTGCTGGGCATGCCGCCGGAAGTTCAGGACTCGCTCAACAAGATGGTGCCGTTCCCGGTACGCATGGGCAAGCCGTCGGAATATGCCGCGCTGGTTCGCCACATCGCCGAGAACGCCTACCTGAATGGCGAGGTGATCCGCCTGGATGGTGCGATCCGCATGGGTACCAAATAAACTATACTAGGCGCCCGTCCTGGTCCGCAAAGGCACTTCGGTGCCTTTTTTGTTGCATGTCCCAAGCTTCCTGCTATCACTGCGGTCTGCCCATTCCCGACGACGTCGACCTGCCGGTCAGCATCAACGGCGAAACCCGGGCGATGTGTTGTTACGGTTGTCAGGCGGTGGCCCAGTCCATTGTCGATAACGGCCTGGAAGATTACTACCGCAGCCGCGACGCGTTGCCGGAGTCGCCGCGCGAGGCGATGCCAGCGATACTCGAGCAGCTGGCCCTGTTCGACCACGCCGATTTCCAGAAGAGTTTCGTCAAGGAACTGGGCGAAGGCGAGCGCGAGGCGTCGCTGTTGCTCGAAGGAATCACCTGCGCCGCTTGCATCTGGTTGAACGAACAGCATATCGGCAAGTTGCCGGGGGTTACCGCGGTGGACATCAACTATGCCTCGCGGCGTGCCCGCGTGCGCTGGGACGATGCCCGGATCAAGCTGTCGGACATCCTGCGCGCGGTGGCTGCGATCGGCTACCGGGCCTATCCCTACGACGCGGCCAAGAACGAGGAAATCTCGCGCAACGAACGGCGTGGCGCGATGTGGCGCTTGTGGGTCGCTGGCTTCGGGATGATGCAGGTGATGATGTACGCCTACCCGGTGTACATCGCCAACGGCGACATGACAGCCGACATCGAATCACTGATGCGCTGGGCCAGCCTGGTTCTGACCCTGCCGGTCGTTTTCTATTCTTCCGCGCCGTTTTTCCGCAATGCCTGGCGTGACCTGAAGCTCGGCCGGGTCGGCATGGACGTGCCGGTGGCCCTTGGCGTCGGCCTGCCGTTCGCGGCGAGTTGCTGGGCGACCTTGAGCCAGGCCGGCGAGGTCTATTTCGACGCGGTGACGATGTTCGTCTTTTTCCTGCTCGGCGGCCGCTACCTGGAAATGACCGCTCGCCAGAAGGCGCTCAGCGTGACCGAGGCGCTGGCCAAGCTGCTGCCGGCCTTCGCGCAAAAATTGCCGAATTTCCCGGTCGACCGTCAAACCGAGCAGAAAGTCGTTGCCGATCTCAAGATCGGCGACTATCTGCTGGTCCGGCCCGGTGAAATCGTTCCGGCCGACGGCCGCGTCGTCGAAGGTGTCAGCTGCGCCAACGAGTCGCTGCTCACCGGCGAAAGCCTGCCGGTTCCCAAGCGCCCGGGCGATCAGGTGACCGGCGGTTCGGTCAATGCCGAGAGCCCGCTGGTCGTCCAGGTCGAGCAGGTCGGCGAAGGCACGCGCCTGTCGGCGATCATCGAGCTGATGGAGAGGGCGTCGCTGGAAAAGCCGCGCATCGTCGAACTGGCCGATCGCATCGCCAGCTATTTCGTTGCCGCGCTGCTGGTCATCGCCGTGCTGACCGCGCTCGGCTGGTATTTCGTCGATCCCTCGCGGGCCTTGTGGGTCACCGTCTCGGTACTGGTCGTCACCTGCCCTTGCGCCTTGTCGCTGGCCACGCCGATCGCCCTGACCGTCGCCGCTGGCGCGCTGGCTCGCGACGGTTTGCTGGTGACGCGCGGACATGCGATCGAAACGCTGGCCCGGGCGACCCATTTCGTCTTCGACAAGACCGGCACCCTGACCACCGGCCAGATGCGTCTGCTCGATGTTGCCGTGCTTGCCGCGATGCCGCGCGACGAGTGCGTGGCCATTGCGGCTGCGCTCGAGCAGGCTTCCGAGCATCCGTTGGCGCTGGCCTTGCGCCATGCAGTCGAGAACCCGGTGCAGTATCGTGCCGGGCAGCCTTTGAGCGAACCTGGCCAGGGTATCGAGGGAATTGTCGATGGTCGGCGTTACCGGATCGGCCGTCCTGGCTACGCGCTGGCGCCGAGCGGTGCCGAGTTGCCGGATTCGGCGCGTGACTGGCTGGAGAGCGGCGATACTGTCGTCCTGTTGGCCGATGATGCCGGGCCGCTGGCGCTGTTCCGGATCGGTGACCAGTTGCGCCCCGAGGCCGCCGGGCTGGTTGCCGCCTTGCGCCGGGCGGGCAAGCAGGTCGTGCTGTTGACTGGTGACGCGCCGGCGGTGGCCGGGCGGGTCGCCGCGGAACTTGGCATTGACGATGTCAGGGCCGGTGTCACGCCGGCCGGCAAGCATGCCTGCGTGACCGGTTTGCAGGCCGAAGGTGCGGTGGTGGCGATGATCGGTGACGGGGTTAACGATGCTCCGGTGCTGGCGCTTGCCCAGGTTTCCGTAGCCATGGGCGGGGGCGCCCAGCTGGCGCGGACCCAGTCGGACTTCGTGCTGCTTTCCGAGAATCTCGGGCATCTGCTCAGGGGCTTGAAGCGGGCCGCTTTCAGCCTGGTCGTCATCCGCCAGAACCTCTGGTGGTCGTTCGCCTACAACGTCGTCGCCCTGCCGGCCGCGATCGCCGGCTACATCACGCCCTGGATGGCCGGCATCGGCATGTCGCTGAGTTCCTTGCTGGTGGTCCTCAATTCGCTACGCATCCAGCGCCAGGAGAATGACTGATGGAAAGTGTGTATCTGCTGATTCCGATTTCGGTATTGCTGGTTTTCGGGATTGCCGCGGCCTTCTGGTGGTCGGTCAAGAGTGGCCAGTTCGACGACCTCGAGGGGCCGGGTTTCAAGGTGTTGATGGACGATGAGGTGCCTCAGGGCAAGGTTGCCGAGCGCGATGAAAAAGCGGGCAAGATTTGACCTGGGTCAACGTGCGGTCTTTTTCCCGGTGGCATCATGCGACCCCATGTAAGGCACTCGCCTTGCGTTGATTCTCTGTTGGGGTTGGGGTGCGTTGCGACGCACCCTTTTTTTGTCCACGGCACGGCCGATTTGCGATGTTTGGCAATACCGGTCGATTATCCGAAATTGGTAGGTTTTTGTCGGTTCGGGGAGTAGTCCGGTCCGGGAAAAGGCTTGCTGGACGTAGGAAAATCACCCGTGGCCAGGCCAGATAGTCGGTAGCTTGATCTAGGTCAAAACGCCCCCCGTCAACTAGAATACCATCCGCGTTCAAGTGCCCCCTTGGGTTCAGGGAGGTGGGCATTCCGTTTTTCATTAACGAGAGGTGGGTTCATGTCTGGAACACAAACCACATACAATGATAAGGTCGTACGGCAGTTCACCGTCATGACCGTCATCTGGGGCATCGTCGGCATGCTTGTCGGTGTCATCATCGCTGCGCAACTCGTCTGGCCGGAGCTGAATTTTGGGCCCTGGCTGCACTTCGGTCGCCTGCGTCCGCTGCATACCAATGCCGTCATCTTCGCTTTTGGTGGCTGTGCACTGTTTGCAACGTCCTACTGGTGCGTTCAGCGCACCTGTCACACCCGCCTCTGGGGCGGTCCGCTGGTTCCCTTCACGTTCTGGGGCTGGCAACTGGTGATCCTGCTGGCTGCGGTTTCGCTGCCGCTGGGGTTCACGACCGGCAAGGAATACGCCGAACTCGAGTGGCCGATCGACATCCTGATCACGCTGGTCTGGGTTTCCTACGGTCTGGTCTTCTTCGGCACCATCGCTAAGCGCACGGTTTCGCACATCTACGTTGCCAACTGGTTCTTCGGCTCGATGATCATCGCCGTTGCCCTGCTGCATCTGGTTAACAGCGCCGCCGTTCCGGTTTCCCTGACCCGTTCCTTCTCCGTCTATTCCGGCGTGCAGGATGCGATGGTTCAGTGGTGGTACGGCCATAACGCGGTCGGCTTCTTCCTGACCGCCGGCTTCCTCGGCATGATGTACTACTTCGTTCCGAAGCAGGCTGGCCGTCCGGTGTATTCCTACCGTCTGTCGGTCGTCCACTTCTGGGCACTGATCTTCACCTACATGTGGGCTGGTCCGCACCACCTGCATTACACCGCCCTGCCGGATTGGACCCAGTCCGTCGGCATGCTGTTCTCGCTGATTCTCCTGGCGCCGTCCTGGGGTGGCATGATCAACGGCATCATGACCCTGTCGGGCGCCTGGCACAAACTGCGTGACGATCCGATCCTGAAGTTCCTGATCACTTCGCTGTCCTTCTACGGTATGTCTACGTTCGAAGGCCCGATGATGTCGATCAAGACCGTCAATGCACTCTCGCACTACACCGACTGGACCGTCGGCCACGTTCACTCCGGCGCGCTGGGCTGGGTGGCGATGGTCTCGATCGGCTCGATGTACTACCTGCTGCCGCGTCTGTTCGGCAAGACCGAGATGTACAGCACCAAGCTGGTGACCACGCACTTCTGGATCGCCACGATCGGCACCGTTCTCTACATCGCCTCGATGTGGATCGCCGGGGTCATGCAGGGTCTGATGTGGCGTGCGGTCAACGCCGACGGTACGCTGGCTTACAGCTTCGTCGAATCGGTCAAGGGTTCCTACCCGTTCTGGGCGATCCGCTGGCTGGGTGGCGTGCTGTTCCTGACGGGTATGCTGATCATGGCCTACAACATGTTCAAGACGATGGCGGGCGGCAAGACGCAAGACATGCCGGTTGTTGCCCCGGCCGGTCATCACGCCTGATTAGGGAGAGAAAACAATGCTTAAGCATGAGCAAATTGAAAAGAATGTAGGCCTGCTTTTCGTCCTGACGCTGTTCGTGGTCCTGTGGGGCGGCCTGCTCGAAATCGTGCCGCTCTTCTTCCAGAAGTCCACGACGACTCCGGTCGAAGGCGTCAAGCCCTACAGCGCGGCTCAACTGGCCGGGCGTGAGGTCTATCTGCGTGAAGGTTGCTACAACTGCCACTCGCAGATGATCCGTCCGTTCCGTGCGGAAACCGAGCGTTACGGCCACTATTCGGTTGCCGGTGAATATGTCTACGATCACCCGTTCCAGTGGGGTTCGAAGCGTACCGGCCCGGATCTGCATCGCGTTGGTGGTCGTTACTCCGACGAGTGGCAGCGTGCTCACCTGATGAATCCGCGTGACGTCGTTCCGGAATCGAACATGCCGGCCTTCCCGTTCCTGGCTGGTGTCAAGGCCAAGGATTCGGTCGCTGCCGATATCGAGGCCAAGATGGGCCTGATGCGCACCTACGCCAACCTGCGTGGTATCCCGACGTACTCCGACGAGGATATCAAGGGCGCCAAGGCGGCCATTGGTGACATGACCGAAATGGACGTTCTGATCGCCTACCTGCAGGGCATGGGTACGGCACTGAGCTCGATGAAGTAACGGCCATGGACATCAATGATCTGCGTTCCATCGTCACGGTTGCCGGCTTGCTCTGCTTCCTGGCGATCGTATGGTGGGCCTACGGCAAGGGCAGCAAGAAGGGGTTTGAGGAGGCTGCCAACCTGCCGTTCGCAGAGGGTGATGATGATGGTGCGGCGTCCCGTACGTCGCACCCGCGCTGAAATAAAGGAAAGCAAATGAGCGATTTCGTTAGCGATTTTTGGAACCTGTACGTCATCGTGATCGTGCTCGCCAGTATTCTGGCTTGTGCGGTTCTCCTGATCGTCCAGGGCAAGGCAACTTTCACGCCGGGCAAGACGATGGGTCATGTCTGGGATGAAACCCTTGAGGAATACAACAACCCGATGCCCAAGTGGTGGAGCTGGTTGTTCGTCATTACCGTGGTTTTCGCGCTGGTTTACCTGGCGCTTTATCCCGGCCTCGGCAACTTCAAGGGCATGCTCGGCTGGACGTCTGCCGGTCAGCACACCGCCGAAGTGGCCAAGATGGACGCCGCTGTCAAGCCGCTGTACGACAAGTACATGGCGATGGACCTGAAGGCTGTTGCCGGCGACAAGCAGGCGATGGAAATGGGCAAGCGTCTGTATCTGACCTACTGCATGCAGTGCCATGGCGCTGACGCACGCGGTGCCAAGGGCTTCCCGAATCTGACCGATGCCGACTGGCAGTGGGGTGGTGCGCCGGAGCAGATCGTCGAAACGATCTCCGCTGGTCGCATGGGCGTGATGCCTCCGCATGCCCAACTGGGTGGCGAGACGATCAAGGATCTGGCCAACTACGTTCGTTCGCTGTCCGGTCTGCCGCATGACTCCGTTCGTGCCGGTAAGGGCCAGGTTGCGTTCAACGAAGCCGGTTGCGTTGGTTGCCACGGTGTTGATGGTACCGGCATGCAAGCTCTGGGTGCCCCGAACCTGACCGACAAGGTCTGGTTGTATGGCTCTTCCGAAGCAACCATTACCGAAACGATCACCAATGGCCGTCAGAACAAGATGCCGGCCTGGAAGGAATTCCTCGGTGACGCCAAGGTGCATCTGCTGGCTGCCTACGTGACCAGCCTGAGCGCCAAGTAAGCTGTTGCGAAAGAAAGGGGGGGCTACGGCCTCCCCCTTTTTGTTGGTCTGGCAGTGCTGGCTTATCAAAATTGCGTTGCTGCGGGCAGCGTAATTTCGATAAAGAGACTCGAAAATGAAACCCAGCGAAAATAGCGGACAGGATGCTTCGGTCGCGGAGGCCCCGGTATCCTTCTACGAAAAGCATAGAAAGATCTACATTCGCGAAGTTCGCGGGTGGTGGGCGACGTGGCGCTGGATTTTTGTCTGGTTCACCCAGATTCTGTTCTACGGTGCCCCCTGGTTGCTCTGGAACGATCGCCAGGCGATTCTGTTCCATCTGGTCGAGCGGAAGTTCTATCTGTTCGGTCTGGTGCTCTGGCCGCAGGATGTGTTTTACCTGGCAGTGCTGTTGATCGTTTCGGCCTACGCCCTGTTCCTGTTTACTGCGATTGCCGGGCGCCTTTTCTGCGGCTACGCCTGCCCGCAAACGGTTTACTCCGAGATATTCATGTGGATCGAGAACCGGATCGAGGGTGACCGCTCGGCCCGGATGAAGCTCGACAAGGCGCCGTTGTCGGTCCGCAAGATCGGCCTGAAGGCGGTCAAGCATGCCGTCTGGCTGTTGATTTCGCTGTGGACCGGATTCACCCTGGTTGCCTATTTCACGCCGATGCAGGAGTTGCTGGCCGCTTTGCCGTTCGGCCTGTCGGGTTGGGAACTGTTCTGGACCTTCTTCTACGCGGGTTTCTGCTACATGCAGGCCGGGTTTCTACGCGAGCAGGTGTGCAAGTACATGTGCCCCTACGCGCGCTTCCAGGGGGTGATGTTCGACCCGGACACCCTGGTCATCACTTACGATCCGGAGCGTGGCGAGCCCCGCGGGGCGCGCAAGAAGGGCGCGGATGCCGGAAATCTCGGCGATTGCGTGGATTGCGGTCTTTGCGTGGTGGTCTGTCCGACCGGCATTGATATCCGCAAGGGCATCCAGTACGAATGCATTGGCTGCGGCGCCTGCATCGATGCCTGTGATCCGGTCATGGACAAGATTGGCAAACCGCGTGGGTTGATCCGCTACACCACCGAAAACGCCCTGGCAAAACATTTTGGCAGTGCAGACGTGCTTGCCCACATCATGCGTCCGCGGATCATTCTGTATACGGCCATTCTTGCGCTGATCTGCGTCGCCACGGCCTGGTCGCTGGCGACCCGGGTGCCGTTGATGGTCGACGTGATCCGTGATCGCTCGGTGCTCTCGCGCGAGGCCGATGATGGTTCGATCGAGAATGTCTACAACCTCAAGTTCATGAATACGACCGAGCTTACCCAGCGCTACCGGGTCCAGGTTGACGGGCTGCCCGGCGTGAAACTGGCCGAAGATCAGGCTGTCGAGGTCGAAAGCGCCGAGAATCATGAGGTTACCGTTGTTGTTCGGGTACCGCCGGAATCCGGCCAGAAGGGCGCGAACACAATTTATTTCAACATCCAGGCCGAGGGCGACGAGAAGATCGCTGTCCGAGAAAAGGCCTCTTTCCTGATGCCCTGACATGAATGCGAGCATGACTTTGAAGAACGACAGCAAACCCTGGTACAAAGAACCCTGGCCGTGGATCCTGATGGCCGGGCCGGGGCTGGTCATCGTGGCGGCGATCATCACCATCTGGATTTCCGTGGTGACCAGTGATGGCCTCGTGACCGACGACTACTACAAGGAAGGCCTGGCAGTGAATCAGCGCATGCAGCGCGATCACCAGGCCAGCCAGCTCGGCCTGCACGCCGACCTGATGCGTGCGGGTCTTAACCTGCGTTTGCTGGTGACCAGCAGCGAGCCTTCGAGCTTGCCCGAGGTCATGAAGCTGCGCCTGGCGCACCCGACCATCGATGGCCGGGATCAAACGATCGAACTGAAATCCGAAGGGGCGGGTTTCTACGGGGGGGTACTGGCCGCGGATGTGGCCGGACGCTGGCATGTCACGCTTGAGGATCCTGCGGGCCAATGGCGTCTCCAGGGGGAATGGCATGCCAGTCTTGAAGAGCCGCTGCGCTTGGATGCGAAGGCGGATTGATTTTTTTGTTAGTGGGAGGTGACTTATGGCTTGGGAACTGTTGTTTACCAGTGATATCGGCTTGATGAGCCTGGTTGTGATCGTCGGTGTCGTGGTGATCGGTGCTTACATGGGCAAGATCTACTCGAACAAGATGCACGAAGAGTTGGACGCCAAGGGCAAGTAATTCGGCCCGTCGCGTGATGAACAATCCCCGCCGCCATGCCAAGGGCCGCGGGGATTGTTTTTTTTCGCTGCCAGTGAGCTTGCTGTTGTCGCTGGTAATGCACCTCGTGTTGTTCTGGCCCGATTCCGGTAGTGGCGCGGGCGCGTCCGGCAAGGCGGGGCCGTTGCTGGCGCGGATCGTCGTCGATGAACCGATTGCGCAAGCGCGGCCGGTGCTGCCTTCACCAAAGCGGGCGGCGCCCTCGCCGGCGAAAAATGCCGGAATTTCACGGTCGACCGTGAAATCCGGTGGATTTTCGTCGGCGGCCGCGAGTCTCGACGGGGATCGGGCGGCCGGTGATGATCGCGGTCCCGATCCGCTGCAGCTTGCAGAGTATCGCCTGGCGCTGGGAAAGACCCTCTCGCGCCTGATCGATGAACCGTTGCGCCGGGATCTCGGTGCCGGGGTTGTCGTCCTCGAGCTTCATCGTTTGCCGACGCAGCGCCTGCCTGGTGTCGATCTGTTGCACTGTTCGTTACTGCCGGCTGCCGCCCAGCGCCTGCGCGCGCTGGCGCTTGTCGCGGCGCAGCAAACGCCGTGGCCGGCGGCCTGGGCGCGGCAGGAATTGCGACTGTCGCTGCAGTTGGTCGTCGCTCAGCCGGATGCGGCGGATTCGTGCTCCGGCGCCAGCGCATGCTCGTGAAAGCCGAAGTGGCCGTTCTGGCGGTCGGCCAGGTAGGCCTCGAGGCACAGCCGCACGCTGCGGAACGACAGTTCGCGCCAGGGGATTTCATCGGCGGTGAACAGCGCGACTTCCAGACTTTCCTCGCCCGCGGCAAATGCGGGTGAAGGCATCCGGCCACGGTAGAACAGATGGATCTGGTTGATGTGGGCGATGCTGACAAGGGCGAAGGCGGCGTCGATGGCGACCCGGGCTCCCGCTTCCTCCTGGGTTTCCCTTGCGGCAGCCTGTGCTGTCGTTTCGCCGTTTTCCATGAAGCCGGCGGGTAGCGTCCAGTAACCGAGGCGAGGTTCGATGGCCCGCCGGCAGAGCAGGATGCGCCCCTGCCATTCGGCAATGCAGCCGACGATCAGGCGCGGATTGTCGTAGTGGATGTGTCCGCAAACGCTGCACACCAGGCGGTGCAGGTTGTCGCCGGGCGGGACCTGGCGGGTCGCGGCGTTGCCGCATTGAATGCAGTACGACATGTCGGGCTTCGGAAAACGGTCGGGAGCGTGCACTCTAACACCGCGTTTCCCCGGCGAATAAAGCTGCTGCGGGAGGGCAACTTCCTTTGCGCTTCCCGGAAGCCTGTGGATACAATAGCGTCAAGCAGAAAAACGGTTTAACCGTTCCGCCACCTCCGTCGGCGCAACAAGGGGCTCCACATGTTTTTGATCGTCGGCTACATCATCATCCTGGCTTCGTCGCTCGGTACCTACGCCGTGCACGGCAGCCTGCTGGCGCTGTGGGTTCCCCTCGAGTACGTGGCGATCATCGGCCTGACCATCGGTGGTTTCGTCGCCGGCAACAACATCAAGGTGATCAAGGCGACGGTCGCCGCCGTCCCCGGCGTGCTCAAGGGCTCGCCGTACAACAAGGCCTATTACGTCGACGCGCTGGCGCTGCTGTTCGAAATCCTGTCCAAGGTGCGCAAGGAAGGCCTGATGTCGATCGAAAACGACGTCGAGAACCCCGAGGCCAGCCCGATTTTCTCGAAATATCCGAACATCGTCTCCGATCACCACGTGCTCGAATTCATGACCGACTACCTGCGGATGATGGTCGGCGGCAACCTCAATACCGTGGAAATCGAGAGCCTGATGGATGTCGAGCTGGAAACCCATCACCATGAGGCGGTCGAGCCGGCGCACGTCGTTTCCAAGGTTGGCGATGCGACGCCGGCCTTCGGTATCGTCGTCGCGGTGATGGGCGTGGTCAACGTCATGGGCTCGGTTGGCGAGCCGCCGGCGGTGCTGGGCAAGATGATCGGCGGCGCTCTGGTTGGTACTTTTCTTGGTATTCTCGTCTCTTATGGTTTTGTTGCTCCGGTTGCAGGTCTGCTCGATCAGCGTGCCCAGGAGTCGGGAACTATCTACAAGACGATCAAGATGGTTCTGCTCGCCTCGATGTCGGGTTATGCACCGCAGGTCGCCATCGAGTTTGGGCGCAAGACGCTTGGTGCGCATGATCGGCCGAGTTTCCGCGAGCTCGAGGAAGAGCTCAAGGCGCGCAAGGGCAAGTAAGCCCGCAGCGCCGATCCTCTGTGAGCCACGATGAGCGACGACTCCACACGCCCGATAGTCATCAAACGCAAGAAGGTCGTTGCGGGAGGTGCCCATGGCGGCGCCTGGAAGATCGCCTACGCCGACTTCGTGACCGCGATGATGGCCTTCTTCCTGCTGATGTGGCTGCTTGGTTCGACGGCCAAGGGCGACCTGCAGGGGATCGCCGACTATTTCCAGAATCCGATGAAGGTCGCCATGAGCGGTGGTGCTGGCTCCGGTGACGCGACCAGCATCCTCAAGGGCGGCGGTCAGGATTTGACCCGACAGTCCGGGCAGGTCAAGCGCGGCGAGGTCGAGGCCAAGAAAACCACCTCCTTCTCGAAGGAGGCTCAACTCGAGTTCCAGCGCAAGGAGCGCGAGCGCCTCGAGGTACTCAAGGCCGACATCGAGAAGATGATCGAACAAAGTCCGCAGCTCGCGCAGTTCAAGAAGCAGCTACTCCTCGACATCACCTCGGAAGGCTTGCGCATCCAGATCGTCGATGAGCAGAACCGTCCGATGTTCGATTCCGGCGGCGACGAGATCAAGCCCTACGCCCGCGACCTGTTGCGCCAGATCGGCAAGGCGCTGAACGGCGTCTCGAACCGCATCAGCCTGGCCGGCCACACCGATGCCGCGCCGTTCGTCGGCGGCGTCCAGGGGTTCTCCAATTGGGAGTTGTCGACCAACCGGGCCAATGCCTCGCGACGGGAGCTGGTGGCCGGCGGCATGGAGGCGCACAAGATGATCCGCGTCGTCGGCCTCGGCTCGACGGTGCTGTTCGACAAGAACGACCCGCTCAATCCCGTCAATCGCCGGATCAGCATCGTCGTCCTCAATCAGCGGACGGAAAAGGCAATCCTGAGCGAGGAAAGCGGGGCCGACGAGGTGGCAGACGACGCGGCGCCGTTGCTGGATTTGCCGAATACCCCGAACGGCAGGGCCGGCTGAGCCGGTCGTCGCCGGCGGCACGGTGGATGCCGGTGCCGGATGTCGGCGCGCAAACTGAAATGATCTGATCGAGAAAGAGGAAAAAATGGCCAAAACCATTCTTGCAGTTGATGACTCCGCGTCCATTCGCCAAATGGTGTCCTTTACGCTGAAGAGCGCCGGCTACGATGTCGTCGAGGCTGTCGACGGGCAGGATGGGCTGGACAAGGCCAAGGCGCGCGGCGTCAATCTGGTGCTGACCGACCAGAACATGCCGCGCATGGATGGCCTGACCCTGATCAAGAGCCTGCGGGCGATGCCGCAGTATGCTTCGACGCCGATCCTGATGCTGACCACCGAATCCTCCGATGCAATGAAGTCGCAGGGGCGCGCCGCCGGCGCTACCGGCTGGCTGGTCAAGCCCTTCGACCCGCAGAAGCTGATCGAAGTCGTGCGCAAGGTGATCGGCTGAGCATCCGCCGCCCGTCCGCTGCCCATGCGGTCGCGGCTTCGGATGCGGCCGACTGAGGAGGAAGCATGTCCATCGACATGAGTCAGTTTTACCAGGTGTTTTTCGAGGAATCCGAAGAGCACCTGGCGACCATGGAGTCGTTGTTGCTCGGGCTGGATGTCGACCATCCGGATCTCGAGCAACTGAACGCGATTTTCCGGGCGGCCCATTCGATCAAGGGGAGTGCTGGCACCTTCGGTTTCACCGACCTCGCCGAAACGACGCATATTCTCGAGAATCTCCTCGATCGCATCCGCAAGTCGGAACTGCGCCTGCGCGCCGACATGGTCGATGCCTTCCTGCAGGCTGGCGATGTCCTGCGCGGCATGCTCGATGCCCACCAGGGGCGAGGTGCCGCCGATCCGGCCGCAGTCGCCGCAGTCTGTGAGCGTTTGCGTCATCTCTCCGATGGTGACCGGGGGCTGCCGTCTGCGCCGGTTGCTGTGGCGGCGCCAGTGCTGGCCGAGCAGTCCGGCGGCGCCGGCCAGCGCTGGTTCGCGATCGATTTCGTGCCGGCAGCGGCGGCGCTTGGACGCGGCATCGACAACCTGCTCGATGAGTTGCGTGGATTTGGCACCCTGGAGGTCGTCGACCGTCCACTGCCCGATGATCCTGCCGGCGGGCGCTGGCATTTGCGCCTGCTGACCGACCGCGCGCAGGAGAGTTTTGTCGACCAGGTCGATTTCGTCGCCGAAGCCGGCGCCTGGCGGATTGCCGATGAGGCGACCGAGGCCGGCGAAGCTTTCGGTTTCTTCGAGGACAGCCCAGGGGCGCCGGCGGCATTGGCATCGGCTGACGACGGTGATGGTGCCTATGGATTTTTTGCGCCGCTGGCCGAGTCCGCAGTGGCTGAGGAGGGCGATGGCTTCGGTTTCTTTGCCCCCTTGCCGACGCCGGCCGAGGCCCCGGCGACGGCTGGCGACGAGGCTTACGGGTTTTTCGAGCCCTTGCCGGCGACAGCTGCGCCAGTGGTCGAAGAGGGCGAGGGTTACGGTTTTTTCGCTCCCTTGCCCGTGCCGCCCGCCGCCGAGCCGCTGCCTGCCAGACCGGTCGAAGTCCCGGTCGCCATCGACAAGCCGGCCGCCCGTGTCGCCAAGGGGGCGGCTGCGGCGACCGATTCCTCGATCCGGGTCAGCGTCGAGAAGGTCGACCAGTTGATCAACCTGGTCGGCGAACTGGTGATCACCCAGGCCATGCTGCTGCAGTCGGCCGCCCAGATGCTCGATGCTGCGCCGGAGAGGCTGCTCAACGGCCTGACCCAGCTTGAGCGCAACACCCGGGATCTGCAGGAGTCGGTGATGTCGATCCGGATGATGCCGATCTCCTTCGTCTTTTCGCGTTTCCCGCGGGTGGTCCGCGATCTCTCGGCAAAGCTCGGCAAGCAGGTTGAACTGAAAACCATGGGCGAGACGACCGAGCTCGACAAGAGCCTGATCGAACGCATTGCCGATCCGCTGACCCATTTGATCCGCAACAGCCTCGATCACGGCATCGAAGCGCCGGAAAAGCGGGTTGCCGCGGGCAAGAGCCCGACCGGGACGATTACCCTGAAGGCCTATCATCAGGGCGGCAACATCGTCATCGAGGTTGGCGACGACGGTGCCGGCCTGCCGCGCGAGAAAATCCTGCAGAAGGCGCGCGAACGCGGCCTGCCGGTATCCGAGCAGATGAGCGATCAGGAGGTGTTCAACCTGATCTTCGAGGCCGGCTTCTCGACCGCCGAACAGATCACCGACGTTTCCGGTCGCGGCGTCGGCATGGACGTCGTCCGCCGCAACATCCAGTCAATGGGTGGCCGGGTCGAAATCGATTCGATGTACGGCATCGGCACCCGGATGACCGTGCGCCTGCCGCTGACCCTGGCCATCCTCGACGGGATGTCGGTGGCGGTGGGTGACCAGATCTACATCCTGCCGTTGTCCTACGTGCTCGAATCGCTGCAGCCGATGGCCGGCGACATCAAGACGCTGACCAACCAGGCGCGTGTCGTCCAGGTGCGCGGCGAATACCTGCCGGTCGTCGTGCTGCACGAGATGTTCGGCCTGAAGTCCGCGTGGAACGACTTCATGCAGGGCATCATGGTCGTGCTCGATGCCGATGGTGCGCGTGTCGCGCTGTTTGTCGACGCCCTGCTCGGCCAGCACCAGGTGGTGATCAAGAGCCTCGAGGCCAACTATCGCAAGGTGCCGGGAATCTCCGGGGCAACGATCATGGGCGATGGCCATGTCGCGCTGATTCTCGATGTCTCGGCGATTGCCGGGATGGCCAGAAACCATACGCAGAAAGCCGGTTGACCGGCAGATGAGGAGTCAATGATGGAACCGATGACCCAGGCCGGCGCAACTGCGGAAGATGATCTGCTGGCCAGCGAATACCTGACGTTCACGCTGGGGAGTGAGGAATATGCGATCGATATCCTCAAGGTCCAGGAGATCCGCGGCTACGAGGTGCCGACGCTGATCGCCAACGCACCGCCGTTCATCAAGGGGGTGATCAACCTGCGTGGCATCATCGTTCCCATCGTCGACCTGCGCATCAAGTTCAATCTGGGCAAGGTCGAGTACACGCCGTTCACCGTGGTCATCATCCTCAATATTGCCGGCCGCGTCATCGGTGCCGTCGTCGATAGCGTTTCCGACGTCCTTTCGCTGACGGCCGCACAGATTCGCCCGGCCCCCGATTTTTCCGGTACCTTCGACACCAAGTACATCCTTGGGCTGGCCAGCGTCGAGCAGCGGATGTTGATCGTGACCGATATCGAGCGCCTGATGACCAGCGCCGACATGGCACTGATCGATGCCGCCGCCGATTGACGCCGGGATAGGGGAGGGCGGGGAATGGTGAATGTTCGCAATTTCAGGATAGGCAGCCGGCTGATCGCCACCACCGTGGGCGCGCTGGGCTTGATGATCGCCTTCGTCGTGGTTGCCTTGATCAGTCTCGGGCAGATTGGCGACAAGGTGCAGTCGATTGCGGTCGACAACAACCAGGGCATGGAAATCGCCCGCGAGATGCAGGGGCATCTCGACAGTCTCGGCTTGCGTGCCCGCAACGCCATGCTCTATGAGGAAATCGCCAAGCAGCGCGAGGAGGAGCGGGCGGCTGCGCTCGACCTGCAGCATTACCTGGCCAGCGAGCAGCAATTGGCCGGCCGCTCGCTGTCGGCCGGGGCCGCGGCTGCCGTGGCCAGCCTGCCGGCGCTGCGCACGCGGGCGGAAGCTGCGGTGCAGCGGCTGTTTGCGCTGGTCGGCGAAGGCAACCGGCCGGAGATCGAGGCGCACTTTATCGACGAGTTCGGTCCGGCATTGCGTGCCTGGCAGCAGGCGATCAACGAGTTGCAGGTCCAGCAGAAGGCGGCCAACGCGGCCGCCCTGCTCGAAATCGCCGAGATTCGCCAGGCCGTCCAGACGATCCTGATCGGCCTGATCGGCCTGGCCGTCGTGATCATGGTCCCGGCCGGCCTGTGGGTGACGCGCGGGATCACCAATCCCTTGTCGGCGGCGGTCAGCGTCGCCGAGTCGGTGGCGGGCGGCAATTTCGATAACGCCATCGATACCGCCGGTGAGGACGAACCGGCGCATCTGCTGCAGACGCTGGCGCGGATGCAGTCGGATCTCAAGCAGCGCAGCGCCAGCGAACGGCGGATTGCGGCCGAGGCCCTGCGCATCAAGGTCGCGCTCGATGTCGGTTCGAATTGCGTGATGCTGCTCGATCCGCAAGCTCAGTTGATCTACGGCAATGCCGCCCTGCTGGCGATGATGCAGCGTGCCGAAGGCGACCTGCGCCGGCAGTTGCCGGATTTCAGCGCCGAGGCCTTGCTGGCCGGGCGGCTGCGCGTCGAGCTGCTCGATCAATCGTTGCGGCCGGAGGTTCTGGCGGGGCTTGGCGAAGCGCAGCGCAGTCAGTTGCGGATCGCCGCCCGGACTTTCGCGCTGGTCGTGACACCGGTGCTTGGCGAAGATGGCGGGCGGCTCGGCACGGTCATCGAATGGCTGGATCGCACCGGCGAAGTGGCGATCGAACAGGAAGTCAGCGACATCATCCAGGCGGCGGCGGCCGGCGATTTTTCGCGGCGCATCGCGGTGGCCGACAAGCAGGGTTTCTTCCTCGAACTGTCGGCTGCCGTCAACCGCCTGCTCGACGCCAACAGCCAGGCACTTGACGAGGTTGGCCAGATGCTCGCTCGCCTGGCCCGCGGCGATCTCACCGAGAAGATCGACACGCCTTACCAGGGCTTGCTGGCCAAGGTTCGCGACGATGCCAACGGCACCATCGACCATCTGCGCGAAATCGTCCAGGCGATCAAGCTGGCGACCGATGCGATCACCACCGCGGCCAAGGAAATCGCCCAGGGCAACCAGGACCTCTCCGGTCGTACCGAGCAGCAGGCCTCCAGTCTCGAGGAAACCGCCTCGAGCATGGAGCAGCTCACCGGAACCGTCCGCCAGAACGCCGACAACGCGCGCCGGGCCAATGAACTGGCCGGCGATGCGCAACGCGTCGCCGAGCAGGGCGGGGAAGTCGTCGGCCTGGTGGTGACGACGATGAGCGCGATCCAGCAGGCGAGCAGCCGGATCGCCGACATCATCGGGGTGATCGACGGCATCGCCTTCCAGACCAACATCCTGGCGCTCAACGCTGCTGTCGAGGCGGCGCGGGCCGGCGAACAGGGGCGCGGCTTCGCCGTCGTCGCCACCGAAGTGCGCAACCTGGCCCAGCGCAGTGCCGCCGCAGCCAAGGAAATCAAGGCCCTGATCGCCGACTCGGCGAGCAAGGTGGCGGTTGGCAATCGCCTCGTCGAACAGGCCGGCAGCACGATGAACGAGGTCGTTTCGAGCATCCAAACCGTCGCCCGGCTGATGGGCGACATTTCCGGGGCAACCCGCGAGCAGGGTACCGGCATCGAGCAGGTCAGCCAGGCCATCACCCAGATGGACGAGGTGACGCAACAGAATGCCGCCCTCGTCGAACAGGCGGCGGCCGCCGCCGAAAGCCTGCAGGCGCAGGCGCTCGGCCTGGCGCGAGCGGTCTCGGCCTTCCGCCTGGCGGCGGAAGTGCTGCCTGCGGAAGCCCTGCATTCCTGGTCGGCGCCGCCGCCGCGCCTGGTGAAAAAAGCTTCGCCGGCGGCGTTGACCGTCAAATTGAAGGCGCCAGCGAGCGCTGAACGCATACCCGTGATGTCCGACCGTGCAGACGGTTGGGCAGAGTTTTGATCCGGAATCCGAAGGGCATACCCATGCGCAACAACCAGCCTGTGACCCAGCACGAAGTCCTGTTGACGGCCGATAGCCTGATCGTCTCGAAAACCGACCTGAAGGGCTTGATTACCTACGTCAACAAGGACTTCATCGAGATCAGCGGCTTTTCCGAAGGCGAGTTGATCGGCCAGCCGCACAACCTGGTTCGCCACCCGGAAATGCCGGTCGAGGCCTTTGCCGACATGTGGCGCGACCTCAAGGATGAGCGTCCTTGGACCGGGCTGGTCAAGAACCGCTGCAAGAACGGTGATTTCTACTGGGTACTGGCGACGGCCACGCCGATCCGCGAGAACGGCCAGGTGGTCGGCTACATGTCGGTTCGCCGCCAGCCGACCCGGGCCCAGGTCGAGGCGGCCGAAAGCGCCTACCGGATGTTCCGCGAGAAGCGGGCCGGCGGCTTGCGCATCCGGCACGGCGCGGTGGTTAACGGCGGGCCTGGATTGTTCGCCGGCTGGTCGTTGCGGCAGAAGCTGTTCGCCGGGTTCGCCTCGCTGCTGATGGCGATGGTCGTGGTTGCCGGAATTGCCGTCTGGGGGACCGGGCAGACGCACGACAACGCAGTCCGCCTCAACGACGGCGGTCTCAAGCCAACCCAGGCGCTCGCCGTGATCGGGCGCCTGATGGCGGAAAACCGCAGTCAGGTGCTGTTGACCCTGCAGCACGATCCGGCTGGTGCCTATGCCGGGCTGCACGACCACGAAATCGAATTCCACACCCGGCAGATCGATGCCAACATCGCCGAGATCTCCCGCCAGTGGGAGCTCTATGCCCGGCAGATCTCGTCGCCGGCCCAGCAGCAACTGGCCGACGCCTTCGTCGAGGCGCGCATGCGCTATGTCAAGGAAGGCCTGCTGGCGGCCAAGGAAGCCCTGCTCGCCGGGCGTTTCGACGACGCCAACATGATCCTGCTGAAGAAGATCAACCCGAGCTACACGGCTGCCGCGGCAAAGGCCGAAGAGCTATTCCGGATGCAGGCGGACGAAGCGCAGGCACTGGTCGACGCCGGCGACGCGCTGCATCGCAACCAGCTCGCCTGGATCCTGGCGATCCTCGTTCTCGCGCTGCTCGGCGGCATTGGTGTGGCGGTGGCGATCACCCGTTCGATCACCCGGCCGATCGCCGATATCGTGGCCACCTTCCAGTCGCTGGCCAATGGCGATTTCACCCGCAATGTCGATATCTCGCGCAATGACGAGATGGGCAAGATCCTGCAGGGGCTGCAGTCGATGCAGATCCAGCAAGGCTTCAACGTTGCCGAGGCGCAACGCATCGCCAACGACAACCTGCGCATCCGCATCGCACTCGACTGCGTTTCGTCCAACCTGCGTATCGCCGACGACGAAGGTATCGTGCTCTACGCCAACAAGGGCCTGCAAAGCACCTTGCGGCGGATCGAGCCGGCCATGCGCGAGCGTCAGCCCGGTTTCTCGGTCGACCGCTTCATCGGCAGCAGCATCGGCGATTTCTACGCCGACCCGCAGGCGGCGCTGCGCGGCCTGCGCGAACTTCAGGGCACGCGCCGGACCGAGATGGAAATCGGTGGACGGATATTCAACGTCGTCACCAACCCGATCATCAACGAGCGCGGCGAACGCCTCGGCACCGTCGGCGAATGGCTCGACCGCACCGCCGAGATCAACGCCCAGCGCCTGGTCGCCGAACTGATCCACAAGGCCTCCGAAGGCAATCTCGACGCCCGCCTCGATGCCGATGCACTCGAAGGTTTCTACAAGGAGCTCGGCGAGGGCATCAACAGCCTGCTCGGGACGACCGCCTCGGCGATCAACGAAATCGCCGACCTGCTCTCCCGGATCGCTGCCGGCGACCTGATGCACACGGTCGACACCGAATATCGGGGAACTTTCGGCCGGCTCAAGGACGACGCCAACCAGACGGTGCGTCGCCTGCGCGAACTGGTCGGCGGTATCCAGGGATCGGCCGAGATGATCAACGTTGCCGCCAAGGAGATCGCTTCGGGCAACCAGGACCTCTCCAGCCGGACCGAGGAGCAGGCCAGCAGCCTCGAGGAAACGGCCTCGAGCATGGAAGAGCTCACCGCGACGGTCAAGCAGAACGCCGAGAACGCCCGCCAGGCCAACGAACTGGCCGGTAATGCCCAGCGCGTCGCCGAGCAGGGGGGCGAGGTGGTCGGCAAGGTGGTCGATACGATGGGGTCGATCCACCAGGCCAGCGCCAAGATCGCCGACATCATCGGGGTGATCGACGGCATTGCCTTCCAGACCAACATCCTGGCGCTCAACGCTGCTGTCGAGGCGGCGCGGGCCGGCGAACAGGGGCGCGGCTTCGCCGTCGTCGCCACCGAAGTGCGCAACCTGGCCCAGCGCAGC
>NZ_RBXP01000018.1:147332-219303 GCF_003634965.1 Azonexus fungiphilus
CCTGGCGCTCAACGCTGCTGTCGAGGCGGCGCGGGCCGGCGAACAGGGGCGCGGCTTCGCCGTCGTCGCCACCGAAGTGCGCAACCTGGCCCAGCGCAGCGCTGCCGCAGCCAAGGAAATCAAGGGATTGATCTCGGACTCGGTCGGTCGCGTCGAAACCGGCAGCAAGCTGGTGAACCAGGCTGGCTCGACGATGACCGAGATCATGACCAGCATCAAGCGGGTCGCCCGGATCGTCACCGATATCGCCGAGGCCAGTCGCGAACAGAGTGCCGGCATCGAGCAGGTCAGTCTGGCGGTCAGCCAGATGGACGAAGTGACGCAGCAGAACGCCGCGCTCGTCGAGCAGGCGGCGGCTGCCGCTGAAAGTCTGGAGGAGCAGGCCGAGTCGATGGCCCGCGCCGTTGCCGTATTCCGCCTTGCGGAAGCCCGCAGCCCCAGCCTGCCGCCGCCGGTCCAGCCGGCGCCGGCAATCGAACGGCGACCGCCGCCGCGTGAGCGGATGCGCAGTCTGCCGACCAGCCTTGACGACGAATGGGAAGAGTTCTGACATGGCCCTTGATCCGAAACGTCCCCTGCCGCCAGTTGGCGGTCTGCGCACCGAACTGGGCAAGGTCCTGCCGCCCCGGGAGAGCACGATGCGCGAATTTCCCTTTTCCGACGCCGACTTCGAGCGAGTCCGCAAGCTGATCTACCAGCATGCAGGGATCTCGTTGTCGCCCGTCAAGAAGGACATGGTCTATTCGCGCCTGGCGCGTCGCCTGCGTGCACTCAACAAGGCCAGCTTCAGCGACTATCTGGATAGCCTCGAGCGCAACGGCGGTGACGAGTGGGAGCGTTTCGTCAATTCTCTGACGACCAATCTCACCTCCTTCTTTCGCGAACCTCACCATTTTCCGATGCTTGCCGAACACCTGCGCAAGCTGGGTACGAAGCGGCCGGTGAAAATCTGGTGCTCGGCAGCGTCGACCGGAGAAGAGCCGTATTCGATTGCGATGACGGTCGCCGAAACCTTCGGTAACGAGGTTTCGCACGTCAGCATCATTGCTTCCGATCTGGATACCAATGTTCTGGCAACAGCCCAGAAGGGCGTTTATGCAATGGATCGGCTGGAAAAGATGTCACCGGAGCGGCTGCGCCGTTTCTTCCTGCGCGGTACCGGCAACCAGGACGGTTTCGCCGCGGTCCGGCCGGAACTTAAGCGACTGATCGAGTTCAAGCGAATCAACCTGCTCGATGCTTCCTACATGGTCAAGGGGCCGATCGATGTGATCTTCTGCCGCAACGTCATGATCTATTTCGACAAGCCGACCCAGTACAAGATCCTGTCCCGTTTCGCCCCGATGATGCAACCGGATGGCCTGCTTTTCGCCGGCCACTCGGAGAGCTTCCTGCATGCCGCCGATTTGTTCAAGTCGCTCGGTAAAACGGTATACGCCCTGTCCGGAACGCGCTGAAAAGGACACGCGTGCAGCACGCCTACGACGAAAATCTGGCTACCAACAGGTATTTCGACCGCCATTTCTCGACCGAGGCGGCGAAGATCCTGCCTGGGGAATATTTCGTTTCCAGTCAGGGAATGCTGCTGGTCACCGTGCTCGGATCCTGCGTTGCCGCCTGCGTGCGCGACGTCGAAGCCGGCATCGGTGGCATGAACCATTTCATGCTGCCCGATGACGGGGGGCGCAGCGACACCGTCGGTACTTCGGCGCGCTACGGATCCTATGCCATGGAAGTGCTGATCAACCATCTCCTGAAGATGGGGGCGCGGCGCAACCGGCTTGAAGCGAAGGTGTTCGGTGGCGGTGCGGTGATGGCCAGTCTGGCGAGCAGCAATGTCGGTGTACGCAATGCGGAGTTCGTTCTCAACTACCTGAAGACCGAAAAGATTCCGGTGGTGGCCAAGGACTTGCTCGATTCCTATCCACGCAAGGTTTACTATTTTTCCGAAAGCGGCCGGGTATTGGTCAAGAAGCTGCACCGGGTCCATAACGAGACCCTGTTCAGCCGCGAGCGGGATTACAAGGCAAGACTCTCCGATGCCCCGATGGGTGGCGACGTCGAGTTGTTCATTTGATGGCTGGCTTCTTTCGGTAATGGAACATGAGTAAAGTCCGGGTTCTGATCGTTGATGATTCTGCCGTGATGCGCGGTCTGCTGACCGCGATGATCAATGGCTTCCCCGATCTCGAGGTTGTCGGCGCGGCACCGGATGCCCAGGTCGCGCGCGAGTTGATCAAGACGGTCAATCCCGATGTGCTGACGCTCGATGTACACATGCCGGGGATGGACGGGCTGGAATTTCTCGACCGCCTGATGCGCCTGCGTCCGATGCCGGTCGTCATGGTCTCGTCGTATACCGGCGCGACTACCGAAACGACCCTGAAGGCGCTGGAACTGGGCGCCGTCGATTTCATAGGCAAGCCGCGGCCGGATGCGGCACATTCGATGGATAGCTATGCAGAAGAATTGGCAGACAAGATCCGGGCGGCACGCACCGCCCGGGTGCGTGGCCGTTCGCTTGCCCGCCCGCCGGTTGCACCGCCGGCCCCGCGTCCGGTGAGCCAGTCGGTGGCGGCGCCGACGACGACAGCGGCAAGTCCGCTGACCGGGAAGATCATCTTTCTGGGGGCGTCCACCGGGGGGACCGAGGCAATCAAGGAATTCCTCCTTGGCATCCCGGCAACCTGCCCGCCGATCCTGATCGTCCAGCACATGCCTGAATCGTTCACGCAATCGTTTGCCAAGCGCCTCGACGGTCTTTGTGCGCCGAGGGTGATCGAGGCCCAGGGCGGGGAGCGCGTCGAGGCGGGTACGGTCTACATCGCGCCGGGGCATTCCCACCTGCTGATCCGTCGTGCGCCGTCCGGCCTGCAGACCGAGTTGTCGGCTAGCGATCCGGTGAATCGACACCGCCCTTCGGTCGACGTCCTGTTCGACTCTGCGGCACAGGTGGTCGGGCGCCAGGCGGTCGGGGTGATCCTGACCGGCATGGGCAAGGACGGGGCGCAGGGGATGTTGCGGATGCGGCAGGCAGGGGCAAGGACTTTCGGGCAGGATGAGCAAAGTTGCGTCGTTTATGGCATGCCGCGCGAGGCTTTCCTGATCGGTGGCGTCGAGGAGCAGGCGCCGCTGGACGAGATTGCGCGCAAGGTCATGGCTGCAGCATCGCGTTGATTATTTTTGGTCAGGGCTTGCTGGAAACGCTGAAAGTATTAAACTAACAACGGATTTGATATTTTTTAGGGATTGCGATGCAGACAACCGTCAGGCAAGAGGCCGGAATGACGACGATCTCCTTGGTCGGGCGTTTCGATTTCAATACCCACCGGGATTTTCGTGCAGCTTATGAGCCGCTGATCGCCGACGACGCATGCCGCGCGATCACCGTCGATTTTTCCGGGGTGAATTACCTGGACAGTTCGGCGCTTGGCATGTTGCTGATGTTGCGCGACAAGATGGGCGGCTGCGGCAAGGATGTCGTGCTTAGCGGAGTACAGGGGAATGTCAGGCAAGTGCTCGAAATAGCGAATTTCAGCAAGCTGTTCAGGATCGTCTGACTTTCTGCCGGTCATCGATACGGTGACGCGGAGGCAGATGGCGGGTTTGGCCTAGGAATCGAATGCGTGTTAGCTTTGCCCGATAACGATATCGAGCTGCATCACAGGCGAGGGGATGGGAATGTCGGAATTACTGAAAAATATTGATGCAAGAACCAAGCTTGCGGGAACCAACAAGCTTGAAATTTTGCTTTTCTTCCTCGGTGTCGACCAGCGTACCGGGCGGCGTGAGACTTATGGCATCAATGTCTTCAAGGTGCGCGAGGTGATGCGTACCCCCGCGATCACGGCCGCGCCCGACATGCCTTCGTCGGTTGAGGGAATGGTCAGCCTGCGCGGTGCCCTGGTGCCGGTGATCGACCTGGCCAAATACTCTGGCATTACCGCCGAAACGCCGCGCGAGATCATGATCGTCACCGAGTACAACGGTCACACGCAAGGTTTTCTGGTCGAGGGGGTGGATACCATCCTGCGCCTGGACTGGAGCAAGATGCGGGTGCCCCCGGAAATGCTGACGGCACAGACGGGCGGGCTGGTTACTGCGGTGACCGAGCTTGAGGACAATCGCCTGGTCATGATGATGGATGTCGAAAAGGTGCTGGCCGAGACGACCAGCATCGACAACGAGATCATGTTCCGCAGCGTCGTCACCGTCGATCGGCCCGATGTCACGGTCTTCTATTGCGACGATTCCAGTGTTGCCCGCAAGCAGATCGAGCGAACCCTCGAAGCGATGGGAGTCAAGGGAATTGCCGCGGTCAATGGTCGGCAGATGTGGGAAGAAATGGACAAGGTGGCGAATTACGCGAAGTCTGTCGGCAAGCCGGCTTCCTCGATCATCAATCTGGTCCTCACCGACATCGAGATGCCGGAAATGGATGGCTATATCCTGACCAAGAAGATCAAGTCCGATCCGCGTTTTGCCAACATTCCGATCATCATGCATTCGTCGCTGTCGGGTATGTCGAATCAGAAGCTTGGGCAGTCGGTCGGTGTCGACGAATACGTGCCCAAGTTCGAGCCGCAACGCCTTTCGGAAACGCTTGCGCGTCGCCTCGGCGTGGACGCCGAGCAACTGGTGGCGAAGACCTGAGAGCCGGGGGAGAGAGAGATGAATCTGGTTGAAAACAAGAATCTGCTCGATAGCGTCGATGCGAGAACCCGCCTGGCAGGCTCCAACAAGATGGAGATTCTGCTGTTCTCGCTCGGTACGCGCGAAATTTTCGGCATCAACGTGTTCAAGGTACGTGAAGTCGGCAGAACGCCTCACATCACCAAGACACCGAACATGCCGCGCGGCGTCGAGGGGCTGATATCCCTCCGCGGTAATGTCATTCCGGTGCTTTCGCTGGCTTCCTTCCTGCAACTCGAAGGTGTGCCCCCGGGGCTCGGCAAGACGATGATGGTCGCCGAGTACTCGAAACGCACCCTCGGTTTCCTGGTGCACGAAGTCGACCGCATCATCCGGGTGGACTGGGACCGTGTTAAGGCGCCGGAAAGCGTCCTGACGGCCAATCACGGCCTGATTACCGCAGTCATTGAACTGGAAGGTGGTGGTCTGGTTTCGATTCTCGATGTTGAACAGATTCTGGCCAACGCATTTGGCGAGGCGATGATCGTCGATATCCTGCCTGCCAGGGTCGACCCCGATACCAGCGTGTTTTTCGTTGACGACTCTGTGGTCGCACGGCGCAAGATTTCGGAAGTGCTCGACAAACTCGGTGTGCGTCACAAGCACGCAACCAACGGCATGGAGGCTTGGACCCGCTTGCAGGGCATTGCCGCGCACGCGCAACAGATCGGTACCAATCTGCGCGACGAGATTCGTCTGATCCTAGTCGACGCCGAAATGCCGGAAATGGACGGTTACGTACTGACCAAGAATATCAAGGCGGACCCGCGTTTCGAGGGCGTGCCCGTAGTCATGCATTCGTCGCTGTCTTCGGAGGCCAACCGGGCCATGGGAAAATCGGTGGGGGTCGATGCCTACGTGGCAAAATTTGATGCTGAAGCGCTGGCGGATACCTTGCGCCCGCTGATTGAGCGATAACGAAAAAATACACTGGAGTATTGCATGGCTGCTGATCCGAAAACGAGGTTTCTGGTGGTGGATGATTTTTCCACCATGCGCCGCATTGTTCGCAACCTCTTGAAGGAGCTCGGTTTTACCAATGTCGATGAAGCCGAGGATGGGGCTATTGCCCTGCAGAAGTTGCAGGGCGGCGGTTTCGAATTTGTCGTCACTGACTGGAACATGCCGAACATGGACGGCCTGACCCTGTTGCAGACAATTCGCGCCACGCCGAACCTGAAGCATTTGCCGGTGTTGATGATCACGGCCGAGGCCAAGAAGGAGAACATCATCGCAGCCGCCCAGGCCGGTGCCAGTGGCTACATCGTCAAGCCGTTCACGGCAGGAACCCTGTCCGAGAAGCTGAACAAGATTTTCGAGAAATACGGCCAGGCTTAAAGGGAAGATCATGTCTGCAAGCAACGACTCCTCCGATCTCGAAGCCCTGTTCGATTCGATCGCTTCGGATTACCAGCCGGCAACGCCAGCGGCCCCGGTGCCGCCGCCCGCCCCGGGAAAAAATGACGGCGACAACGATGAGCTGCAGGCCTTGTTCGACAGCGTTGCGGCCGAGAGTCCAGCCGCTGTCGCCGGTGGCGATCAGGTACAGGGCGATGCCTGGCCGCAGCAGGAAGCTGTCTTCAATCGCATCGGTCACATGGCGCGTACCCTGCATGACACGCTGGGCCAGCTGGGCTATGACAAGCTGATCGAGAAGACTGTATCGGCACTGCCGGATGCCAAGGATCGCCTGGCCTATGTCGCCAACCTGACCGAGCAGGCTGCCTGTCGGGTGCTCAATGCAACAGACATTGCCGGGCCGCTGGTCGACGATATTGCGGCCGGTTCGAAGCGGCTCGGTGATTCCTGGGATCGGGTGTTCGCCAACCAGATGTCGCCGGAAGAGTTCCGCAAGCTCGCCATTGAAACCCGGCAGTTTTTCAATCAGCAGCTGCCGGAAAAGACGCAGGCGACACATGCGCAACTGACCGAGATCATGATGGCGCAGGATTTTCAGGATCTGACCGGGCAGGTGATCAAGAAGATTGTCGTGCTGGCGCAGGAGCTTGAAAGTGGGTTGATGGGCTTGCTCATCGAGGTCTTGCCGGATGCCAAGCGGACCGAGGAAGTGACTAGCCTGATGAACGGGCCGGTCGTCAATGCACAGGGACGAACGGACGTGGTCGTCAATCAGGAGCAGGTCGATGACCTGCTCGACAGCCTCGGTTTCTGAGGAGGAGCGAAAATGAGTGACTTTTCGGGAATGGAAGATCTGCTGCAGGATTTCCTGCAGGAAGCCCATGATCTCTTGTCCGATGTCGATAACAAGCTTGTCGACCTGGAAAAGATGCCTGATGACAAAGGACTGCTGAACGATATTTTTCGCGGCTTCCATACCGTCAAAGGTGGTGCGGGCTTTCTCAATGCCAGCGAACTGGTCACGCTCTGCCACTTGACGGAGAATCTGTTCGATCGCTTGCGTAATGGCGAGCTCGAACTGACCGCCGAGTTGATGGATGTGATCATGGATGCCACCAAGGGCGTGCGTGAAATGTTTGGCGAACTGGGGCAGGGGGTTCAGCCCCAGCCGGCTGATCCGCACGTGATTGCGGCGCTGCAGGGCGCCCTGAACGGTGATCTTCACGCTGCCGCAGCGCCGGCCGTGGCCGCTGCGGCGCCAGTGCCGCCTTCCCCGCCTGTTTCGGGTGAGCCCGACTGGGCGAGCCTTCAGGCCGCAGTGACCGGAGAGGCGGCGCAGCCGGCTCAAGGTGAATTGATTACTCGTGCCGAAGCCGTTGCCGCTGCTCAGCCGGCTGCTGCGGTTGCCGTCCAGGCAGCGTCGGGCAAGGAGGCGCCTTCGCCTTTTGGTCGGCGAGCCAGCGACCGTCCTGCGGGGCAGCCGAGCAATGCGCGGCGGGCCGAGGAACGCGGGCGTGAGAACACCATTCGTGTCGATACCTCTCGCCTCGATCAGGTTCTCAACCTGTCGGGGGAAATCGGTCTGACCAAGAACCGCCTGACCAGCCTGCGCGCGGACATTCTTGCCGGCAAGAGCGATTCGGAGACCCTGCATGCCCTCGATCAGGCTGTGAGCCAACTCGATTTGCTGGTTTCCGACCTGCAGAATTCGGTGATGAAGACGCGGATGCAGCCGATCGGCCGGTTGTTCCAGAAGTATCCGCGGATCGCCCGCGATCTTGCGCGCCAGTTGGGCAAGGATGTTGAACTGGTCCTGGCCGGCGAAGAAACCGAAGTCGACAAGACGATGATCGAGGATCTCGCCGATCCGTTGATCCACCTGATCCGTAATGCGGTCGATCACGGGGTTGAAATGCCCGAGGAGCGGGCTGCTGCCGGCAAGCCGGCAAAGAGCCTGGTTCGCCTCGAGGCGCGCCAGGAAGGTGATCACATCGTGCTGATCATTGCCGATGACGGCAAGGGGATGAGCGCCGAGCGGATTCGTGCCAAGGCTGTCGACAAGGGGCTGATTTCCGAGGAGGAGGCGAATACCCTCGATGAACGGCAGAGCCTGAATCTGATCTTCCTGCCCGGCTTCTCGACCAAGACGCAGATTTCCGACGTTTCCGGTCGTGGTGTCGGTATGGACGTCGTCAAGACCAACATCCAGAAGTTGAACGGTTCGGTCGAAATCCGCTCCGAACCGGGCAAGGGCTCGGTTTTCCTGATTTCCCTGCCGTTGACCCTGGCTATCCTGCCGGTTCTGTTGGTGCTGCTCGGCGACCAGCCGTTTGCGCTGCCGCTGTCGTTGGTTCGCGAAATCCTGCCAATTGACCAGCAGCGCATCCAGGAAGTTGGCGGTAAGGAAACGCTGGTTGTGCGTGGCGAAGTGCTGCCGGTGATTTCCCTGGCCAGATTGCTCGGGTGGCCGACCGATCGCTCGCCTGAATACGGGGTCTTCATGCAGACCGCCGAGCGCAGTTTCATCCTTGGCGTCGACAGTTTTGCCGGCCGCGACGACGCGGTCATCAAGTCACTCGAGGACTTCCGCCCGAAGGGTGTGGCGGGGGTGACGACCCTGTCGAACGGTCAGATCGTGCTGATTCTCGACATGAAGGAGTTGTTGACCGATTTCGGTCAGCATGTCGACGCCGGTACCGCAATCAGGAATTTCGAGTTTTCCTGACGTCACTTAATCCTTGTCGGTCAACGAGTTAACGAGGGGGCTTTGCCCCCTCGTTTTTTTATGGGGTTTACCTGTCTGTCATTGGCTTGCGTCGTCTACCTAGAAACGGAGTAAAAAAACAACGCTACCTATTTAATTTTCTTGGTTTTTTTCTATAATAGCCACAACCAGTATAGATAACGGCCATGGCTGAAGACAGCGATCTCGAGAAAACTGAAGAGCCTACCGGCAGGCGAATCGAGCAGGCTCGGGAAAAGGGGCAGATTCCCCAGTCCCGAGAGCTCGGTACGTTCAGTGTCCTCATCGTCGCTGCCGTGACCCTTTGGATGATGGGCGGCTGGTTCATGGAGCGCACGCTGGACCTGACGCGTCGCGCTTTCGTCTTCGAGGCCAAGCACATGCACGAGCCGGCGCAGATGGTGCCGCGCCTGGCTGACATTTCTGCCGATGCGCTGTTCGTTTTTGCGCCCCTGTTTGCCTTGCTCGTGGTGGCGGCGATCATTCCGCCGTTCTTCCTCAACGCCTGGGTGTTCGCGCCCAGCGCATTGATGCCCGATCTCAAGCGGATGAATCCGCTTTCCGGCCTGGGGCGAATGTTTTCCTGGAATAGCTTGATGGAATTGGGCAAGGCCGTGCTCAAGGCAACCTTGGTCGGCGGTGTCGCCGCCTTGCTGATTGTCAATCAGCGCGACGAAATCTTCGGTCTGCTTGGTGAGCCGCTGGAAAGCGGTTTGGCACATGCGGGCCGGATGCTGCTGTTTTCTTTCCTGATGCTGGTGTTGACCTTGTTCCTGGTGGTTGCGGCCGATGTGCCCTTCCAGTTGTGGCATTACTACCACAAGCTCAAGATGACCAAGGAAGAGGTCAAGCAGGAAATGAAGGAAATGATGGGTGATCCGCACGTCAAGGGGCGGATTCGCAGTCTGCAGATGCAGGCTGCCCGCCGTCGCATGATGCAATCGGTGCCCCAGGCTGACGTCATCGTTACCAATCCGACCCACTATGCCGTCGCTTTGGCCTACAAGGCAGGCATGGCGGCTCCCCGGGTTGTTGCCAAGGGTACCGGGGTGATTGCCCTGAAAATCCGCGAACTGGGGGCCGAGCATGCGGTAACGACGCTCGAAGCGCCTCCGCTGGCGCGTGCACTCTACAAGCATGCGCCACTTGACAAGGAAATTCCGGCAGCGTTGTACAACGCCGTTGCCGAAGTCCTTGCCTATGTTTATCAACTGGCGCAGTGGCGTCAGGTCGGCGGTGCTTATCCCGTGCCGCCCAGGCAACTGCCGGTGCCGCCTGAGCTTGTCCCGGAGGCTGCGTAAATGGCGGCCGGATCGATCGGGTTGCAGGGGCTGCTTGGGCGCTTGAACGTCATCCAGATGGCGTCGCCGGTGCTCATCATCATGGTTCTTTCCATGATGGTGCTGCCGCTGCCGCCTTTCCTGCTCGACCTTCTGTTCACGTTCAATATCGCAGTATCGGTGCTGATCCTGATGGTCGCGGTCAACACCAAAAAAACCCTGGATTTCTCGGTCTTCCCGACAGTGCTGCTGGTGACTACGCTGCTGCGCCTGTCGCTGAACGTGGCATCGACCCGTGTTGTCCTGCTCGAAGGGCATGGTGGCACCGATGCGGCCGGCAAAGTGATCGAAGCCTTTGGGCATTTCCTGGTTGGTGGCAATTTCGCAGTCGGCATCATCGTTTTCCTGATTCTGGTGGTCATCAATTTCATGGTCATCACCAAGGGGGCCGGGCGGGTTGCCGAAGTCTCGGCGCGCTTCACCCTCGACGCGATGCCGGGCAAGCAGATGGCGATCGATGCCGACCTCAATGCTGGGCTGATCGGCGAAGACGAAGCCCGCCAGCGTCGCCAGGATGTCGCGCGGGAGTCCGAGTTCTACGGTTCGATGGACGGTGCGTCGAAATTCGTTCGCGGCGATGCGATCGCCGGCATCATCATCACCTTGCTCAACATCTTCGGTGGCCTGATCGTTGGCATGGCCCAGCACGACATGTCGCTGGCCGAGGCTGGCCGAGTGTACACCTTGCTGGCCATCGGCGACGGCCTGGTTGCCCAGATTCCCGGTCTGGTCATCTCGATCGCAGCCGGCCTGGTGGTAACACGTGTTTCCGACGAACGTGACATGGGGCAACAGTTCGTTGCCCAGATTTTCAGTAATGCCCGGGTCCTTGGCATCACGGCCGGAATCATCGCGCTGATCGGCATCATTCCCGGCATGCCCAACCTGGTTTTCCTGATGATCGGCGGTGGGTTGGCCTGGCTGACCTGGAAGCTGTCGCAGAAGCAGCAGCGTATCGTCAATACACCGGTCAAGGTGGCACCGCCGCCGATGCCGGAGGCGGTGGATGCCAGTTGGAACGATGTCGCACCGCTCGACGTGCTCGGCCTGGAGGTTGGTTATCGCCTGATTCCGCTGGTGGACAAGAGCCAGGACGGCGAGTTGTTGCGCCGGATTCGCGGTATTCGCAAGAAATTCGCCCAGGAGGTCGGCTTCCTGGTTTCGCCGGTGCACATCCGCGACAACCTGGAATTGAAGCCGAATGCCTACCGCATCCTCCTGAAAGGGGTCGAGATCGGTGCCGGCGAAGCATTCTCCGGCCAGTTCCTGGCGATCAACCCGGGCCGAGTCGCCGGTACGTTGAACGGAGCCGTGACCAAGGATCCGGCCTTCGGTTTGCCGGCGGTGTGGATCGATATCGGGCAGCGCGACCAGGCTCAGGCTTACGGTTATACCGTCGTCGATGCCTCGACCGTGGTGGCGACTCACCTCAATCACCTGATCCTGACGCATGCCGGCGAACTGCTCGGTCGCCAGGAGGTGCAGCAGTTGCTCGATCATCTGGCCAAGGAAATGCCCAAGCTGGTCGAGGATCTGGTGCCCAAGATGCTGCCGCTCGGCAGTTTGCAGAAGGTGCTGCAGGGGTTGCTCGAGGAAGGGGTGCACATCCGCGACATGCGGACCATCATCGAGGCCGTGGCCGATCATGCCGCGCGTTCGCAAAACCCGGACGATCTCATCGTCCAGGTACGGATCTCGCTCGGCCGGGCGATTGTCCAGCAGCTTTTCCCGGGCTCAGGCGAAATGCAGGTCATGTCGCTCGACCCGACGCTCGAGCGTCTGCTCACCCAGGCGGTTGCCGGCGGCTCCGAAAACACCAGCTTCGAGCCGGGCCTGGCGGATACGCTGGTCCGCGAGACCGCAACCGCCAGCCAGCGCCAGGAAAGCCTCGGCTTGCCGCCGGTATTGCTGGTTCCGGCCAGCCTGCGCCTGCTCCTGTCCAGATTCCTGCGCCGCACCGTTCCCCAGTTGAAGGTGCTGTCGCACAACGAAGTTCCAGAAAATCGAATCATCAAGGTGACCTCGATCATCGGAGGTAGAACATGAACGTCAGAAAATTCATTGCCGCCAACGCCCGGGATGCACTCCGGAAGGTCAAGGAAACCCTTGGCAACGATGCCATCATCCTGTCCAACCGTGGCGTGCCAGGCGGTGTCGAGATCATGGCCGTCGCGGCGCGTGACATGGCGATGATCGTGCCGACGCCAGCTGTCGATACGCCGCCGCCGGCGCCGATGCGTCCAGCCGAGAATGTCACGGTCGACGACGATTACCGGGTACTTCTGAGCGCAGCCCGGGCGCGTGTCAGTGGCGGCAACCCGGTGCCCCAGGCGGCGCCTGCCCAGCGTCCGGCACCAGCGGTGCGGCCTGCGCCGCAGGTCAATGCCGGCATCCCGCGCACTGGTGCCTTGCGCAACCCTGAACTGGCGCGTCCTCAGCCTGCCGCGACTGCTCGTCCGGCGCCGGCGGCAACCCAGGCCGTGCCGCGCAAGAGCGAGGCCGAAGTGGTGCCGCAGGCGGTCATGGATGAAATCCGTTCGCTGCGCAAGATCGTTGAGCAGCATCTCGCCGGTTTCGCCTGGGGCGAGACGGCACGCTCCGAGCCGGTCAAGACGGAAGTGCTGCGGCAGATGCTCGACGCGGGTTTTTCGCCGCAACTCGCCCGCGACCTGCTGGCCGACCTGCCGACCGAGATGGATAGCATCCAGGCCATGGCCTGGGTCAAGGGGGCGGCGGATCGCTCCTTGCTGACCGTCGGCAGCGATGCCGATATCGTTGATCGCGGCGGCGTCTATGCACTGGTCGGCCCGACCGGTGTCGGCAAGACGACGACGACGGCCAAGCTGGCAGCGCGCTGCGTGCTGCGCCACGGTCCGAGCAAGGTGGCGCTGGTGACGACCGACGGCTACCGGATCGGTGCGCACGAGCAATTGCGCATCTACGGCCGCATTCTTGGCGTCTCCGTGTATCTGGTCAAGGACGCGCTCGAGTTGCGTCAGACCCTGGCCGAGTTGCAGCACAAGCACATGGTCCTGGTTGATACCATGGGCATGAGCCAGAAGGACAAGCTGGTTCCCGAAATGACCGACATGCTCGCCGGCTGCGATGTCCAGCGTTTGCTGCTGCTCTCGTCGACCTCGCGCGGTGACACCCTGGACGATGTCGTGCGGGCATACTCGGGCAGCAATCTTTCCGGCTGCATACTGACCAAGATCGATGAGGCGGCCAGCCTGGCGACACCGCTTGACGTGATCATGCGGCACGGCCTGCCGCTCTACTACGTTTCGAACGGTCAGCGCGTTCCGGAAGATCTGCATCTGCCGAATCGCGGCTATCTGTTGCATCGTGCCTTCAAGGACGTGCCGGAAAATTCGCCGCACAAGTACGACGGCGTCGAGCCTGGCCTGCTCATGGCCAACGCCGGCATGCTGGCGGCGGGAGGACGTCGTGGCTGACTTCCGGGTGGATCAGGCGGCCGGACTACGGCGCCTGCTCGGCGGCAGTGGTTTGCAAGTGATCACTTTCGTCGCCGGTTGCGAGGGCGTTGGGCGTAGCGTCACTGTTGCCAATCTTGGCGTTGCACTGGCGCGTCTCGGCAAGGAGGTGCTGATCATCGACGAGCATTCGCCGGGTGATGACATCGCCGCCGCATTCGGCCTGCAGGCGGGTTTCGATCTGCTCAACGTGGTGCAGCGGGAACTGCCGCTGTCGAAGGTTCTCCTGCGGCCGATGCATGGCTTGTCGATCCTGCCCGCGGCGCGCGCGGCAAGGAAGCTCGGGCGCCTGTCGCTGGCCCAGCAGCAAACGCTGGTTGATGCAATGTCGAGCCAGGAGCGGGCCATTGACGTGATTCTGGTCGACGCCAGCATGGCTCACCCTGCGGGGTTTTCGCCGTTCGGGCTGGTATCCCAGGAGACCGTTGTCGTCCTTTCGGGCAGCAGCGCCTCGATCACCGAAGCCTACGCGCTCGTCAAGAAGGTCAGTCATGCCTTCTCCCGTCGCCATTTCCGGATTCTGGTCAACAAGGTGCGCAGCCAGGCCGATGCCCGTTCGATCTACGAGAACATTGCGCAGGTGGCGACACAAAGAGGTGTTGCCGTCCTCGATTACGCCGGTGCGATCCCCCTCGACGAATCGCTGCGCCTTGCCGGCCAGTTGTGTCGGCCGGTACTTTTCCAGGCGCCGGATTCCCCTTCGGCGATGGCGTTTCGCGACCTGGCCGCCGATCTGCAGTACTGGCAGCAGAGTCAGGGCGAGCAGGGCGGAGTCGAACATTTCCTGCAGCAACTGTTACACTTGAGCCAACGTATAACTCCAAACGTATTAAGGGCCTGATGTACACAGCAGCAGGGCAGCCAGACCGGAACGAATTGGTTCAGCGCTTCTTGCCGCTGGTGAAGCGCGTCGCCTATCACCTGATGGCTCGGCTGCCGGCCAATGTTCAGTTCGAAGATCTCGTCCAGAACGGCATGCTCGGTCTGCTCGATGCCATCGACCGCTTCGAGGAGGGGTTCGGCGCCCAGTTCGAAACCTACGCAACACAGCGTGTGCGGGGCGCCATGCTCGATGGCCTGCGCGCCAATGACTGGCTGCCGCGCAACATGCGGCGCGAGTTGCGGCGGATCGAGCAGGCGATCAACCGACTCGAACATGCTCATGGTCGAGCTCCCTCCGAGCAGGAACTGGCCGATGCCCTGGAGATGTCGCTGGCCGACTACCAGAAGCTGTTGCAGGAAGCGCGCGGCCATCAACTGGTCTACTACGAGGACTTCGGCGGTGATGATGACGAGGACTTTCTCGAGCGCCATTTCATTGATGCCGAGGGCGATCCTGCGGGGATTCTCGAAGACAAGGACATCCGCCAGAATCTGGTTGCGGCGATCGGGCGTCTCCCCGAGCGCGAGAAGCTGATGATGGCCCTGTACTACGAACAGGATTTGAATCTGCGCGAAATCGGCGAAGTCATGGGGGTTACCGAGTCGCGTGTGTGCCAGTTGCACAGCCAGGCAATTGCCCGCCTGCGCGGCCAGCTGGTCGGCGATGTCAAGGCTGCTGCCGGCAAGCGCCGCAAGGGGAAGGCGCTTGGATAAGATCAGCGTTGCCGGTCTGCTGCTTGGCCTGGTTGCCATCGTTGGTGGTCAGATGCTGGAGGGGGGGCATGTCAGCTCGCTGGTGCAGCCGACAGCGTTGCTGATCGTGTTTGGCGGCACCCTGGGGGCGGTCCTTCTGCAGAGCCCGTTTCACGTTTTCAAGCGTGGCTTGGCGATGGCGCGCTGGGTCTGGGTGCCGCCGGTCATCGAGCAGAAGCGGGTCATCGACCAGATCATGCAATGGAGCCAGTTGTCCCGGCGCGAGGGCTTGCTGGCGCTGGAGAATTTCATTCCGGCGATCAAGGACGACTTCACCCGCAAGGGATTGCAACTCCTGGTTGACGGAGCCGACCCCGAGCGTATTCGTGATTTGCTTGAGGTCGATATCGACACTTTCGAGGAAGAGTGGCGTCAGTCGGCCAAAATATGGGAGTCTGCGGGCGGTTACTCACCGACGATCGGGATTCTCGGAGCGGTGATGGGGCTGATCCACGTCATGGAGAATCTCTCGGATCCGACCAAGCTCGGGCCCGGTATTGCCGTTGCCTTCGTGGCCACGATCTACGGCGTCGGCCTGGCCAATCTGATCTATCTGCCCATCGCTGGCAAGTTGAAGTACTACATTTCGCGGATGGTCGCTGCCCGCGAAATGATGGTCGACGGTCTCGTCGGGATTGCCGTCGGTGACAACCCGCGGATCATTGAAAGCCGGCTCAAGGGTTACCTGCGCTGATGGCTCGTCGCAGACGCCGGGAGGAGGAGCACGAAAACCACGAACGCTGGCTCGTCTCCTACGCCGATTTCATCACCCTGCTGTTTGCTTTCTTCGTTGTCATGTACGCCATTTCCTCGGTCAACGAGGGGAAGTACAAGGTTTTGTCAGACTCGCTGGTCAACGCTTTCAAGAACACCACAGGCGCCAGTGGCGGCCAACCGATGGCGGTGATCCAGGGGGCTCCGATTTTGCCGCCGAAACCGATTACCAAGCCGGACAGGGCCGCTGAGTCGGTGAAGCAGGACATTGCTCGGGTTGCCCAGCGGGAGAAGATGCGCGACGTCGCTGGTGAAATCATGCAAGCCTTGCAGCCGCTGGTTGCCCAGGGCAAGGTGCGTTTGCTGGAAACCAGCCGCGGTGTCACGATCGAGATCAACGACAGCATTCTCTTTTCGCTCGGCCAGGCGCGCCTGCAGACAGCGTCGATCAGTGCGCTACAGGCGGTGGCGACGGTACTGGCCGATTCGGATTTTCCGATCACCATCGAGGGGCATACCGATAATGTCCCGATTGCGACGGCGCAATTTCCTTCGAACTGGGAGCTGTCGGCAATGCGGGCAACCACGGTGTTGCGCCTGTTCAACGACACTGGTGTCGGCGCGGAACGGCTGACCGCGATCGGCTACGGCGATACGCGCCCGGTGGAGACGAATACCACGGTGGAAGGCCGGGCGCGCAACCGTCGCGTCAGTATCCTGATTGACTCGGCTCGCCCCGAGGAGCCGACCGAATTGACCAGCCAGGCTTTGCAGTCGGTCAGGTAGAGAGGGTGCGTTCAGGCAGAGTCGACGATGCGGCTGCCACTACCACTCGCAGCCTGGCCATTGGCGCCGTAAAGCGTTGCTTCCTTCTGGCGCTGGGTGAGAACGTCGATGGCTTCGGCGGTTTTCGCCAGGTGCATGGCAACCAGTTCGCCGTTGGTCGCGTGCAGTGCTTTGGCGGTGCGGGCGAGGTCGATGATGCCATCCCACAGCGCGAGGCTGTAGTGTTCTTCGGGTTGGCCTTGCAGCCACGCCTGCATTGCCTGGCTGGTTGACATTCCGTTCATCGCCTGGCGACGCGCCTCTATGGCATTCAACTGTTCGACCAGTTCAAGTTTGCGGCTGACGATCGTTTCCAGTACATCGGCCTGTCCGGCAATTAATGCCTCTTGCTCCTCGCGCAGCAGTGCGACGAAGGCTTCAATCGCCGCCTTTTCAGTTTCGAGCAGGGACCGGAGTTGGCTCATCAGGCCTGACGCTGACTATTGACCAGGTCGCGCGCAGTCTCGAGCAGGCCGTCGGCAATCGCTTCCGGATTGATCTGGAAGCGACCTTGCGCGATCGCATCCTTGATTTCCTTGATCTTTGTCGCGTTGACCGGTGGTGTTTCCGCTTTTTGCAGCGGTGCGGCGGAACTGCTCAGGCTGACTGATTCGGCTGCCTGACTGGTGTTTTCCGGCGCTCTCTGGGGCGTCGACGTGGGGCGCAACGGCGGGGCCTTGAAGGTCGAATTGTCGATTTTCATGATGGGACTCGGATAACTTTAAGTGTTGTTCGTTATTACGGCCGATGCGCCCCGAACTTTAGCTCAATTCTGCAGAAGAATGGAACCGTCTTCCTGGGCAATGCCACTGACGGTTTTGCCGGTCGGCATGCGGACCCGCACCAACTCGCCGCTGGCAGCGTTATTGATTGCCTTGCCGTCGGCCTTGACGGCAAATCCGGGGCCTTGCGAGACGACGCGGACGTTTTGGCCCTGGCGGACCACCAGTGGTGCTTGCAACTGGTTGCTGCGCAACGGTTGGCCGGCGCCAACGGAGTTGCGCAGGACCTTGCCGACAGCCTGCTCGGGCGACAGCACGGTCCCGGCAGGTAGTCTGCCAAGGTCGCCGCGCTGCCTGTTCAGGTCGCCGGCTTGCAGCGTCCTGCCGGCAATCAGTGCGCGGCGCGTGGTGATGTATTCGGCGATCACCGAGATGCGGACCGGAACGAGAATGTTCCAGTTCGCGCCTTCAATGCAGCGGATGCCAACATGGATTCTGCCGATGCTGCGGGTGTTTGGCGGCGTGTATGCCTCGAGGCGGTTGCAGGAGGGGAGGTTGCTGCTGTCGACCGGATCGGCTTCGACGCTGATGTCGCCCTGCTGGCCGGCGGCAACCAGGCGAGCCTGCTGCTCGGCTGCGCTGCGGATGCCTTGCGAATCATCGGCCCAGAGCGTTCCGGCAGCAAAAAGCGAAAAGAGAATGCCGCGAATGATCATGAAGCAATTGTGCCCCATCCTTGGCGGCTGGCCAAACGATTGATGGCATGAAGTCTGCTTTAGATACGCCATCAGTTGATGGAGAGCGCAAATGGCGGATATCGGAAATCATGTCGGGGTGTACAGCAAGGCGCTTGATTTGCGCGCGCAGCGGCACCAGATGCTGGCCTCGAACATTGCAAATGCGGATACCCCGCATTACAAGGCGCGGGACTTCGATTTCCAGCAGGCAATGGCGACCGCGATGAGCGGTCGGGTTGGCGATGCGGCACTGCCGATGGCGACGACGGCGCGCGGCCATCTTGCCGGCAGTGGCGATAGTGGCGGCGTGCGCTTGCAATATCGCAGCGAGACCCAGTCGGCGGTCGATGGCAATACGGTCGATATGGACGTCGAACGGGCGCAGATTGCCGATAACGCAATCCAGTACCAGATTCTTACCCAGTTGATCGGCGACAAGTTCCGCGGCCTGCGTACCGCGATGAGTGGCACTCAGGGCTGACAGGAGTAAAACATGAGTCTTTTCAACGTTTTCCAGGTTTCTTCCAGCGCGATGAGCGCGCAGTCGATGCGCTTGAACACGGTCGCTTCCAACCTCGCCAACGCTGACAGCATCACTTCGTCCGACGGGCAGCCCTATCGCGCCAAGCAGGTGGTCTTCGAGGCGACGCCAATGGGCGGGGCCGGGGAGATGTCCAAGGGGGTCAGGGTGCGGCAGATCGTCGATAGCGCTGCCCCGGCACGCATGGTCTATGACCCCAAGAACCCGGCGGCTGACGAAAAGGGCTATGTCGCCTTTTCCAACGTCGACGTGGTCGAGGAAATGACCAACATGATTTCCGCTTCGCGTTCCTACCAGACCAACGTCGAAGTCATGAACACCGCCAAGAGCCTGATGCTGCGTACCCTGCAGATCGGCCAGCAAAGCTAACCGGATCATTCGAGGAGTCCAGCCATGACGACAGTCAATTCGACAACCAGCAAGACCGCAGAGGATGTGTACAACGCCGTCGGCGGTCGTAAGGAAACAAAAACCTCGGCCTCGACTGCCGAGGATCTCGAAAGCCGCTTCCTGACGCTGCTGATGACGCAGATCAAGAACCAGGATCCGCTCAATCCGCTGGACAACGCTCAGGTGACCAGCCAACTGGCGCAGCTGAACATGGTGACAGGGATCGAGAGCCTGAACTCGACGATGACCAAGTTGCTCGATGGCTACGCCGAAGCCCAGGGCATGCAGGCGGCAGGAATGATCGGCAAAAATGTGATGGTTGCCGGCAATAACTTGCCGCTGGTCAGCAGCAAGGCCTACGCCAGCATCAACCTGGAAGGCAAGGCCGACAAGGTGACGGTGACGATCAAGGATTCCAGCGGCAAGACCGTGCAGACGCAGGAACTCGGCGAACAAGCTGCCGGACAGTTCTTCTTCGCTTGGGATGGCAAGGATGCCGAGGGCAATGTACTGAAGGACGGGATGTATACCTTCTCGGTCAAGGCCGCGACCCTGACCGGTACCGAGGTCAAGGCGACGACGTCGCAGATTGGCACGGTTTCTGCTGTTACACGAACCAGCAGTGGTTTCGTCCTGGATATGGGCGATTTGGGCGATGTCGCCTTCCAGGATGTGCAAAAGATTCTCTGAGCGAGGTAGAAAATGGCATTCCAGCAAGCACTCAGCGGCCTGAACGTCGCCGGCAAGGCGATCGACGTGACCAGTCACAACATCGCCAACGCCAGCACGGTCGGCTACAAGGCGTCGTCTGCGCATTTTGCAGATGTGTACGCGGCCTCGCTGAACGGCTCCGGCGCCAGCCAGATCGGTATTGGTGTCAATCTGGCGGCGGTTCAGCAGCAGTTCACCCAGGGCAACATCACCGCGACCAACAACCCGCTCGATATCTCGATCAACGGTGCCGGCTTCTTCCGCATGGACAGCAACGGCGCGGTGACCTTCACCCGTAGCGGCCAGTTCCACCTAGACAAGAGCGGCTACATCATCAACGACCAGAACATGCGCCTGACCGGCTATCCGGCGCAGGCTGGGATCGTCGTGCCGTCGACACCGCAGCCGCTGCAGATTTCGGCGTCGGATCTGGCGCCGGTGGCGACCGGGACCAACGTCGCCAGCTCGTTCCGCGGCGTCAAGGCTAACGTCCAGCTCGATGCCCGTTCGACGACCCCGGAAGTGACTTGGGCTGACGCCGCGGTGCCGACCGGTGCGAATGTGGCTACCAATGTCACCGCCAACGGGGGCACTGCAGCGCAGGCGACGGCGGCGTCCACCGCCTATGATGCAGCGATCGCGGGTAGCCAGACCCAGGCGCAGGCCGCGCAGGCTGCTTACGACGCCGTGATCGCCGCCGGTGGTTCGGTGCTCTCGGCAACGGCGGCACGCACCGCCGGCATGAGTGGTGCCAATTACTCGCCGGACCCGCAGTCCTACAACTACTCGACGGCGCTGTCGATTTTCGACACACTGGGCAATGCCCACACGCTGACGATGTTCTTCGAGAAGACGACGGCTTCCGGTGAATGGGACGTGCACTTCACGGTCGACGGCACCAGCAACGACTATGTCACGGTCACTCCTGCTGGCACGCTGACCTTCGATACCCTCGGCCAGATTGCCAGCGGCAACCCGATGAGCCTGCAGATCGACCTGAACAACGTGATGGGCGCGCTCGGCAAGACCAATGGCGCCGATCCGGTGATGAGCTTCGACATCGATTTCACCGGCACGACGCAGTTCGGCAATTCCTTCGGTACCAACCGCCTCGAGCAGGACGGCTATACCGCCGGCAACCTGATCGGCCTGTCGGTCGGCAGCGACGGCATCATCCTTGGTCGCTACAGCAACGGCCAGACTTTCGCCCAGGGCCAGGTGGTCCTGGCCAACTTCACCAATCCGAACGGCCTGCAGTCGCAGGGCAACAATCAATGGACCGAGAGTTCCGACTCCGGGCCGGCCCTGATCGGGGCGCCGAAGACCTCCAGCCTCGGCGTGCTGTCGTCATCGACGGTGGAAGAGTCGAACGTCGACCTGACCTCCGAACTGGTCAACCTGATCACCAACCAGCGCAACTACCAGGCCAACGCCCAGTCGATCAAGACGCAGGATCAGGTCCTGCAGACCCTGGTCAACCTGCGCTGAGGCTGAACGGGTAAATCGCCATGGACCGTCTGATCTATACCGCAATGACCGGCGCCAAGCATGCGTTCATGCAGCAGGCCGGTACTGCGAACAACCTGGCCAACGCCAGCACGATCGGATTCAAGGCCCAGGAGCACCGTTTCCGGGCGGTCGAGGTCCAGGGCGAAGGCATGCCGACGCGGGCTTTTGCGGTCGACGCCTCGGTGGCCGATGTTTTCGACGAAGGTCCGCTGATGTTCAGCGGGCGCAGTCTCGATGTCGCCGTCCAGGGGCGCGGCTGGCTGGCCGTCCGCCTGCCGGACGGCAGCGAGGCCTACACGCGGGCCGGCAGCCTCGATGCCGACGTCAATGGCGAACTGCGTACCAAGTCCGGTCATACGGTGCTTGGCGATGGCGGTCCGATCACCATTCCGCCCGACAACAACGTCGAGATCGCTCCGGACGGTACCGTTTCGGTGATTTCGACCTTCGGCACGCCGAACAACGTCAATCCGGTCGGCCGGCTGAAGCTGGTCAATCCGCCGGAAGGCGATCTGGTGCGTGGCGCCGACGGGCTGTTCCGCATGCGTAACGGTCAACCGGCCCAGGTTGATGAAAATGTCCGGGTCGTGTCCGGCGCGCTGGAAGGCAGCAATGTCAATGTCACCGACGCGATGGTCAACCTGATCAGCCTGTCGCGCCAGTTCGAATTACAGATCAAGATGATGCAAACCGCGGATCAGAACGCCCAGCGTGCCGATCAGTTGTTGTCGCTCAATGGTTGATAGGAAAGAAAGATGATCCGTTCCCTGTGGATTGCCCGTACCGGTCTCGATGCCCAGCAGACCCAGCTCGATGTGCTTTCGAACAACCTCGCCAACGTCAGCACCAACGGGTTCAAGCGGGCACGCGCGGTGTTCGAGGACTTGCTCTACCAGAACATCCGCCAGCCGGGCGCCCAGACCTCGCAGCAGACGCAGGTGCCGACCGGCCTGCAGATCGGTACCGGCGCCCGACCGGTGGCGACGGCACGGATCTTCACCCAGGGCAACCTGCAGAAGACCGACAACCCGCTCGACGTCGCCATCAACGGCAACGGTTTCTTCCAGATACTGCTGCCCGACGGCACCACGGGCTATACCCGCGACGGTTCCTTCCACAAGGACAACCAGGGTCAGATCGTCACCGCTGACGGTTATCCGCTGCAGCCGAACATCACCATTCCCGCCGATGCCCTGACCATTTCGATCGGTACCGACGGCACCGTGTCGATCACCCAGCCCGGGTCGTCGGCAGTCACCGAGATCGGCACGATCCAGTTGGCGACCTTCGTCAATCCGGGCGGTCTGCAGAGCATCGGCCAGAACCTTTATCTGGAAACTGCAGCCAGCGGCGCGCCAACCCCGAACGCCCCGGGTGCCAACGGCGCTGGCATCGTCAACCAGCTCTATGTCGAGACGTCCAACGTCAATGTCGCCGAGGAGTTGGTGACGATGATCCAGACCCAGCGGGCCTACGAACTGAATTCCAAGGTGATCACGACGTCCGACGCGATGCTGGGACGCCTGACCCAGTTGTGAGGTGAAATCATGAAGCGCCTGATTCCGCTTGCCGCAATTTTCCTGGCCGCCTGCCATTCGGTGCCGCCGACCAATGTCCATCAGCCGATGACGATCCGGCCCGAGCCGAGGAATGTCGCGCCGGTCGCCAACGGCGCGATCTTCCAGGCGGTCGCCAGCCGGCCGCTGTTCGAGGATCGGCGCGCCCGTTTCGTCGGCGACACGATCACCGTCAAGATCACCGAGAATACCTCGGCCTCGAAGAAGGCCAGCAACAAGCTCGACCGCACCGGTTCGCAGACCGCCTCGATCAGCGCCTTCGCCGGCTTGCCAGTGAGCGGCCTCAGCGGGCTCGACATCTCCGGGCGCAGTGCCAACAACTTCAGCGGCAAGGGCGAGGCGGCAAACAATGCCGTTTTCAGCGGCAACCTGACGGTGACGGTGATCGACGTGCTGCCCAACGGCAACCTGCTGGTTTCCGGTGAAAAGCAGATCGCCATCGGCGACGAGCAGGAATACATCCGGATTTCCGGTGTGGTGAACCCGGCTTTCGTCGATTTCTCGAATACCGTCGATTCGGCCAAGATTGCCGATGCGCGCATCGAATACAAGTCGTCCGGACAGATTGCCGATGGCCAGGTGATGGGATGGCTGGCACGTTTCTTTCTTAGTGTTCTTCCGTTCTAGTCACTGTTTCACGGAAGGCCGCTCATGAAAACCTCGTCCGGCGCAAGAAAATCGATCGTCGTCGCCTTGCTCGCCTGCTGCCTGGGGCCGTTGTCGATGGCACCGGCAATGGCCGAGCGGGTCAAGGATCTGGCCACGCTGCAAGGCGTGCGCAACAACCAGCTGATCGGTTACGGCCTGGTCGTCGGCCTCGACGGGACCGGCGACCAGACGACGCAGACGCCGTTCACGACGCAGGCGATCGGCAACATGCTGTCGCAGATGGGGGTCAACCTGACTGCCGAACAGGCGGCCAAGCTGCAACTCAAGAACGTCGCCGCGGTGATGGTCACCGCCAGCCTGGCGCCGTTTGCCAAACCGGGTCAGGCGCTCGACGTCACCGTTTCCTCGATGGGCAATGCCAAGAGCCTGCGCGGTGGCACGCTGCTGCTGACGCCGCTCAAGGGGGCCGACGGGCAGATCTACGGGATGGCCCAGGGCAGCGTGATGGTCGGCGGCGTCAGCGGCGGTGCCGGCGGCGCCAGTGTCACGGTCAACCACCTTTCGGCGGGCAGAATCCCCGGTGGCGCCACCGTCGAGCGCGCAGTCGCGACGGCGCTCGGACAGGGCGGTTTCGTCTACTACGAGCTGGCCGAATCCGACTTCGGCACGGCCACCAACATGGTCGATGCGATCAACCGCAACATGGGCGCAGGCACCGCGCAGGCCATCGATGGCCGCCGTATCGCCCTGCGCGCGCCGGAATCGGCCGATGCGCGGGTCAGCTTCCTTGGCCGCGTCGAGAATATCGAAGTGCGCGCGGCAACTGCCCAGGCGCGGGTTGTCGTCAATCCGCGCACCGGTTCGGTGGTGATGAACCAGCGCGTCTCGCTGCAGCCCTGCGCGGTCGCCCACGGCAACCTGTCGGTGGTTGTCGATGCCGGCCAGGCCGGCGGTCCAGGACCGGATGTCCAGGTCAAGCAGGATGCCGGCAGCCTGGTCAGCGTCAAGGCCGGCGCCAACCTGGCGGATGTCGTCAAGGCGTTGAATTCGCTGGGTGCCAACCCGATGGATTTGCTTGCCATCCTTCAAGCGATGAAGGCGGCCGGCGCCCTGCGCGCCGAACTCGACGTCATCTGAGCCCGGCGATGACGGTAAAGATCCAGAACACGCCCAACCGGGCCGCGTTCGATGTACAGTCCTCGCAGGACCTGCGCAGCCAGTTCAAGAAGGACCCGCAAGCCGGTCTGAAGTCGGCGGCCCAGCAATTCGAGACGCTGTTCCTGCAGATGGTGCTGAAGAGCATGCGCGATACCGTTCCCAGCGACGGCTTGATGCATAGCGACCAGACCCGGTTCTACAACAGCCTGCTCGACCAGCAGATGGCCCAGAACCTTGCGACTTCCGGCAAGGGCGTCGGTTTCGCCCGCCTGATCGAGCAGCAACTCGGGCAGTACCTGGCCGGCGAGCAAACCGCCGGCGAAAGCGACGACCTGTCGGCAATCCTTGCCGGCAAGAATCCGCAATCCTTGCCGCCGGCCGGCGTCCTGCGCTATCAGCAGGTGCCTGGCAGCCTGCCGACCTCGGCCGATTATGCAGCCCGTGCCCAGATCGCCGCCACCGGCACGAGTGGTAGTACCAGCGAGGCTCCGGCGTCGGCCAAGGCTTTCGTCAACCAGGTCTGGCCGCATGCGGTCGAAGCATCACGGTCGACCGGCATTTCGCCGCAATTTCTGGTCGCCCATTCGGCGCTGGAAAGCGGCTGGGGCAAGAGCGAGATTCGGCGCGGCGATGGTTCGAGTTCGCACAACCTGTTCGGCATCAAGGCCGGCAAGGGGTGGACCGGTGACACGGTCGACGCGGTGACCACCGAATACGTCGACGGCAAGCCGGTGCAGACCGTCGAGAAGTTCCGTGCCTACGCTTCCTACGGCGAGGCCTTCCAGGATTACGCCAACTTGCTGCGCAACAATCCACGCTACAGCGGGGTGATCGGTTCGCAGGATGGCATGGAGTTTGCACGGCGATTGCAGAAAGCGGGCTACGCCACCGATCCGGCGTACGCGGAGAAACTGGGCGGCATCATCAACGGCCCGACCCTGCGTCAGGCACTGATCGGCTGATTTCCGCCTCAATTTTTCGGCCGAGCGGCCGTAAACCCCCATAGAGGTGAATCATGGGTACAGGACTTATCAGCATCGGCATTACCGGCATCCGGGCGGCACAGCTCGGCTTGCTGGCGACCGAGCACAACATCGTCAATGCCGATACCCCGGGCTATTCCCGGCAAAGCACCGTGCAGGCGACGAACAGCGCGATCACCACCGGCTCGGGGTCGATCGGCCAGGGGGTGAATGTCGTCACCATCAAGCGTCAGTACGACGCCTACCTGACCGGTCAGGTCAATACGGCGCAGACCCAGGTCAGCAACCTGAGCACGCTGGCCAGCCAGCTTTCGCAGATCGACGTCATGCTCGCCGATCCGGATGCCGGCCTGTCGCCTGCGCTGCAGAGCTTCTTCGCCGGGGTCCAGCAGGTTTCCTCGAATCCCTCTTCCCTGCCGGCACGCCAGTCGATGATGACCTCGGCGCAGACCCTGGTCACCCGCTTCAACAACCTCGATGCCCGCCTGACCGAAATCGGCGACCAGCTCAATGGCCGGATCACCAGCGCCGTCGCCGACATCAACTCCTACGCCAGCCAGATCGCCGATCTCAACCAGCGCATCGTGCTCGCCCAATCGGGTTACGCGCAGTCGCCGAACGATCTGCTCGATCAGCGCGACCAGCTGGTCAACGAGCTGAACAAGCTGATCAAGGTCAATACCAGCACCAATGGTGACGGCAGCTTCAATGTTTTCATCGGCTCCGGCCAGCAATTGGTGATCGGTGGCAAGACCGTAGAAATGACTGCGCAGGCCTCGAGCAGCGATCTGACCCGGATTGCGATCGGGCTGAAGACGGCCGGTGGCGTTCAGGAATTGCCGGATTCCCTGATCATCGGCGGCGAACTTGGTGGCCTGGTGAGTTTTCGCAGCCAGTCGCTTGACGCCGCGGTCAACGAACTCGGCCGGGTGGCCGCCTCGCTGGCGCTGACTTTCAACGCACAGTACAGCCTGGGCATGGACCTGAGTGGCCGAGTTGCCGGCGATGTCGGTTTTGTCGGCGAGCTGTTCAAGATTCCGACGCCATCGGTCGTGCCGAATGCCAAGAATGAAGGTGCCGGTAGTCTCAGCGCCACATTTCTGGCGCCGACAGCGCCGACCGCACCGGACTACACCGGCAATTTTTCGACCAGCATCACCACCAGCAACTACCAGGTCACCTTCGGTGCTGGCGGCAGCTACACCGTCACCCGCCAGAACGACAAGGCCGTCGTTGCCAGCGGAACCGGGCCGGGGGCGGTCAGTTTCGATGGACTGTCGCTGAACATCGCCGCGGTCGGGGCGCCCGGTGACCGCTTCATGCTCGAACCGGTCGCCGATGTGGCGAAGAACATCAGCGTCGATACCAAGGTCGTCGCCGACCCGCGCCTGATCAATGCGGCAGCCCCGGTCAGAACGACCAAGAATGTCGCCAACACCGGCGCCATGGTCATGTCCCAGGGCGTGGTCGGGGTCGGCTATTCGATTGCCGACCTGCCGCAAACGCTGACCGCCACGGCGACTCACCTGACCGGGCTGGCCGGCACCTGGACGGTCAAGTATTCGGATGGCAGTACCGCCACCGGGACCGGCAACATTCCGCTGACCAGCGGAACAGCAACGTTGGCCGGCATTTCGCGGAACGGCATGTCGTTCACGATTACCGGCCAGCCGGCTGCCGGCGACACTTTCGTCATCGAGCGCAATCAGAATGGTGTCCAGGATGGCCGCAATGCCCTGTTGTTTGCCGCGCTGCAGACGGCCAACACGACCAATGGTGGCACAGCCACCTACCAGACTTCCTATGCCCGGCTGGTTGCCGACAACGGTATCCGGACCCGCGAAGCCCAGGTCCGGCTCGAGGCCCAGGAAGCTGTTCTGGCACAGGCGCAGAATTCACGCGATGCCCTCTCGGCGGTCAACCTCGACGAGGAGGCCGCCAACCTGATCAAGTACCAGCAGGCCTATCAGGCTGCCGCCAAGATCATGGAAGTCGGCAACACCTTGTTCGACACCTTGCTGTCGATCCGCTAAAGGAGATTCATCATGCGCGTCAGTACCTCAATGATGTACAACTCCGGCTTGCGGGGCATATTGAACCTGCAATCCGAGTTGTATAAGGCGCAGAATCAGCTGTCTACCGGGCGGCGAATCCTGACGCCGGCTGACGATCCGATCGGTGCTTCCGAAGCGCTTGAGGTGTCGCAGTCGCAAGGGGTCAACAAGCAGTTCATCAACAACCAGAGCGATGCGGCAGTACAGCTGACCTTGGCCGAGTCGATCGTCGGCAGCGTTGGCGATACCCTGATCCGGGTTGCCGAACTGGCGACTCAGGCCGGCAACCAGATGTACGACGCAGCACAGCGCGGGATGGTCGCCGCCGAACTGAAACTGCACCTGCAGACGCTGGTCGGGCTGGCGAACACCCAGGATGGTACCGGACTGCACATTTTTGCCGGGACCAAGGCCCGTGAGGAGCCATTTGCCGTCAATCCGGCGGCAACGCCGCCGGCTACCGGTGCGACGGTGCCGGCCTACGGGCTGAGCAACACCCATGTCACCTACTCCGGCGATGCCGGGGTGCCGACCCTGCAGGTTTCAGCTTCGAAGACGATGGCGGTGTCGGAAAGCGGTATGGAAGTCTTCATGCAGGTGCGCGATGCCCAGGGCAATGTCGTTGGGCAGAGCATGTTCGATACGGTCAAGAACCTGATCGACCTGGTCGACCCATCGAGCGGGATGACGTTCACTACTGCCGAACTCGACCAGATGAAGACCAAGGTGCAGGCGACCATCGATCACGTGGCCAATGTCCGGGCCACGCTCGGCGCCCGCCTCAACGCGGTAGACGGCTTGAAGACGACGGCGTCCGACATCAACTATCTCTACGATGTCCGTCTGTCCGAACTGCAGGATCTCGACTATGCGGAGGCGATTTCCCGTTATACCCGCTACCAGACGCAGCTCGAGGCGACCCAGCTGACCTTCAAGCAGACCAGTCAACTCAGCCTGTTCAGCATCCTGTGAAAACGAGGCTGATCATTTCCCTGTGCGCGGTGGCGCTGCTGTCCGCCGGCTGCAAGTCGAGCGGCACCGGTGGCTTCAGCCTGGTGACCAACAGCAAGCTGGCGCTCGGCACGGCGGCCGGGGCTGCGCTGGCGATCCACCTGATCTACGACCCTCTCGCGCCGAACTGGGAAATCGAGGAAACGCGCCTGAGCGACGACAGTTACCAGCTGTCGATGAAGATGAAGCGTTTTCACACCGGCGGTGCCGGCGAGGCGCTGCAACTGCTCAAGCGGCGGGCGCTCCAGTTGCAGCAGGAGCAGGGGTTCGCCGGTTACCAGATCGCCAGTTACAGCGAAGGCGTCGATTCGCAGACCCTGTCCACGCGGCGGGTGGCGGAAGGCACGCTACGCTTCGTCCGTCATGAAGTGGCCGACTCGTTCGCACTCAACGGTAGTTACTGACCGGCACTGACGGCGAAACCGAGCATCGCGCGCAGGGCGTGGTCGTAAAGGGCCTGCAGCGGTACGGCCAGGTAGTTGAGGCTGAGTCCGATGGCGACGAAGCCACCGATCAGCGTCAACGGGAAACCCAGTGCAAACAGGTTCAACTGCGGTGCCGCCTTGGTCAGTACGCCAAGTGCGATGTTGGTGATCATCAGCGCCACCAGGACCGGCAGTGCGAGCAGCAGGCCGGCCGAGAAGATCTTGCTGCCCAGTTCGGCGATGTTGCGCCAGCTGTTCGGCGACAGCGCCTCGGGGCCGACCGGGATTGCGTGGAAGCTCTGCGCCAGCGTCGAGATGTAGAGCAGGTGGCCGTCGAGAGCCATGAACAGGAGCAGTGCCAGGAGGCCGATGAATTCGGCGAGCACCGGTGTCTGGGCGCCTTCCAGCGGGTCGTAGAAAGTTGCAAAACCGAGGCCCATCTGGAAGCCGATGTAGGTCCCGGCCATGTCGACGGCCGCGAAGACGACGCGGGCGGCGAAGCCCATCGCGATGCCGATCAGCATCTGCTGGCCGAGTATCCACAATCCGGCCAGCGACGCCGGCTGGACTGAGGGCATCGGCGGTAACGCCGGGGCGATCGCGATGGCGATGGCCAGGCCGAGCACCAGTCGCGTCTGACGGGGGATGCCGGCGGTACTCCACAGCGGCGCAGTTGCCACCAGGCCGAGGATGCGGGCCAGCGGGAAGGCGTAGAACGCGATCCAGGCGTCGATCTGGGCCGTCGTCAGGCTGAACATCTCAGCCGATCAGCTGCGGGATGCTGCCGAACAGGCGCTGGATGTAGTCGATCATGTACTGCAGCATCCACGGGCCGAGCAGGATCAGCACCAGGAAGATCGCCACCAGCTTGGGCACGAACTGCAGCGTCGCCTCGTTGATCTGCGTCGCCGCCTGGAAGATGCTGACGACCAGGCCGACCGCGAGAGCGGCGATGAGCATCGGCGCCGACATCATCAGCGTTGCCTCGATGGCCTGGCGGCCGATTTCCATCACGGTGCCCGGCGTCATATGTTGAAGCTCTGAACCAGCGAGCCGATGATCAGGTGCCAGCCGTCGACGAGGACGAAGAGCATCAGCTTGAACGGCAGCGCGACCATGATCGGCGACATCATCATCATCCCCATCGACATCAGGATGCTGGCGACGACCATGTCGATGATCAGGAAGGGAATGAAGAGGACGAAGCCGATCTGGAATGCGGTCTTCAGTTCGCTAATGACGAAGGACGGAATCAGGATGCGCAGCGGCACATCTTCCGGCTTCTCGATGCTGGTGATCCGGGCGACACCGGCAAACATGGCGATGTCGGCCTCGCGGGTATGCTTGAGCATGAAGGCACGCAGCGGCTCGACTGCGCGCTCGCCGGCCTGCATCACGTTGAGGCGGTTTTCCGAGAGCGGCACGTAGGCCTCGCTGTAGATCCGGTCAATCGTCGGCGACATGATGAAGAAGGTCAGGAACAGCGCCAGGCCGACGATGATCTGGTTCGGTGGCGCCGTTTGCGTGCCCATCGCGTGGCGCAGCAGCGAGAGGACGATGACGATGCGGGTGAAGCTGGTCATCATCAGGATCGCTGCCGGGATGAAGGTCATCGCCGTGAGCAGCAGCAGCGTCTGGATGGTCAGGCTGTAGGTCGTGCCGCCACCGCCCGCCGGCGTGCTGGTCAGCGCCGGCAGGCCGGCGCTCTGGGCAAGAACCTGGCCGGCCAGGGGCAACAGCGCCAGTGCCAGGAAAAGCTTATTGCGCACCTTGCCCCCGTTCGCGGATCGTCTGCAGCCAGTCGGCGAAGGCCGGCAAGGCACCTTCGGCAGCGTTGCCGGCGGTTGGCGTGCTGCCCTTGGGCAGGGTATGCAGGGTGCGGATCTGGCCGGGGACGATGCCGATCACCAGCCACTGTTCCTCGACCTCGACCAGCACGATGCGCTCCTTGGGGCCGAGGGCAATGCCGCTGATCACGCGCAGGTTGCCCTGGCCGAAGCGCTTGCCGCCGGATACCTTGCGCGCCGCCCAGGTGGCGGCGAAGAGCAGGCCGACGATGAGCAGCAGCGCAAAAGTGGCCTGCAGGTAGGTGCCGGCCCCGATACCGGGGGCGGCGGCGTCGGCGGCCAGCGCGGTCGACGGCAGCAGGGCGGAAATGAGGATGGTGCGCAGCACTTGGCGAAAACTGCAGGATGGGAAGTGCGCTATCTTAACCCAAACGCCGGGCAGTGCATTCTTGCGGTCGACGCCCGGAAATGACAAAAAATGCTAGCGGTTGATTTTGCGCATGCGCTCCGACGGCGTGATGATGTCGGTCAGGCGGATGCCGAACTTGTCGTTGACGACGACGACCTCGCCCTGGGCAATCAGCGTGCCGTTGACCAGCACATCCATCGGCTCGCCGGCCATTGCGTCAAGTTCGACGACCGAGCCGTGGGCCAGTTGCAGCAGGTTCTTGATGGTGATCTTGGTGCGACCGAGTTCGACGGTGATCTGGACCGGAATGTCGAGGATCATGTCGAGTTCGTTCATCACCCCGCCGGCTGCCGCCGGCCCGCCGAACGACGGGAAGATGTCGGCCGGCTGGTGGGCGGCGGGCGTTCCCATGCCGACCTCGCTCGGCGCCTGTTCGGCCATGGCGGCGGCCCAGTCGTCCTCGCTGATCTGCTCTTCGGTGGCTGTGCTCTCGGTGTTTTCCATTTCGTCAGACATTCTTTTCTCCCAGGAGGGGCTCGCCGTTGCTGCTTTCCGGCGGTGTCGCGATGAAGCGCTCGACCCGCAGCGCATACTGGCCGCTCTGCTGGCCGTAGGTGCACTCCATCAACGGCACGTTGTCGACCAGCGCCTCGATCCGGGGCGGGATGTTGATGGGGATCACGTCGCCCGGCTTGAGCTTGAGGATGTCGCGCAGCGACACCTTGCCCGAGCCCAACTGGGCGACGACTTCGACTTCCGCGCCCTGCAACTGTTTGCGCAGGGTACCGATCCAGCGTTTGTCGGTGGATAGCTGGTCGCTCTGCATCGTGCTGTAGAGCAGGTCGCGGATCGGCTCGAGCATCGAATACGGGAAACAGATGTGCATGTCGGCGGTGGCGCCACCGAATTCCAGGGTAAACGACGTCGAGACGACGATTTCCGAGGGGGTGGCGATGTTCGCGAACTGCGAGTTCATTTCCGAGCGGATGTACTCGAAATGAATGTCGTACACCGGCTTCCAGGATTTCGAGTACTCGCCGAAAACGACCCCGAGCAAGCCCTGGATGATGCGCTGCTCGGTGGCGGTGAAGTCCCGCCCCTCGACCCGCGTGTGGAAGCGCCCGTCGCCGCCGAACATGTTGTCGACGACGAGGAAGACCAGGTTCGGGTCGAAGACGAACAGCGCCGTGCCGCGCAGCGGCTTGGCTGCGACCAGGTTGAGGTTGGTCGGGACCACCAGGTTGCGGATGAATTCGCTGTATTTCTGGACGCGGATCGGGCCGACCGAGATCTCCGCGTTGCGATGCATGTAGTTGAACAGGCCGATGCGCAGATAGCGCGCAAAGCGTTCGTTGACCAGTTCGAGGGTCGGCATCCGGCCGCGTACGATGCGTTCCTGGGTGCCCAGGTTGTACGCACGGATGCCGGCATCGTCACCGCCCTCGGATTCCGGCTCGTCAGTCTCCCCGGTGACGCCCTTGAGCAGGGCATCAACCTCGTCCTGGGAAAGAAAGTCGCCGGCCATGGCTCCTTACTGGATGATGAAGGAGGTGAACAGCACGGACACCACCGGGCCTTCCGGCAGCACGATCTCGCCGCGCTTGTTCTTGGTCGGCGGCTCGATCGCGGCGTTGATCTCGCCCTGGATTTCGCTGGCCAGCTTTTCCTTGCCTTCCTTCGGCTGCAGATCCGAGGCCTTCTTGCTCGACAGCAGCAGGGTCACGTTGTTGCGGATGCGGGGCATCATCGCGGTCAGCATGGCTTGCGATTCAGGAGTGTCGAGCTCGACCGAGACGGCCACCTGGAGATACTGGTCGCCGGTTTCCGGGACCAGGTTCACGGTGAACGGGTCGAGATTGATGAAGGTCGGCGGTACCGATTTGTCCTTCTTCTTGGCCGGCTTCTTCTTGACGGTTTCCTCGGCCACTTCCTCGTCGTCGAGATCCTCGCCGTCGTGCTTGCTGCCCATCAACAGGAAGGCCGCAGCGGCGGCGCCGACGAGCAGGACGACGACCAGGACGATGATGATCAGCAGCTTCTTGCTCTTTTTCGGTGGGGCTTCCGCCCCTTCTTCGGCAGGCTTTGCGTCCTTGGCCATGCTTCTCCCTCTCTAGTTCGGTGTTCAGGCAAACAGGTCAACCATTCCTCTGCCGCGCTGGGCAGGGAGGACTGTGCTGCCAGTCTCCACGTGCGTGTCGGCCGAAAGTATAGCGTCTTCGTTGAAGCTGCGGGGCGTCTCGCCGAACTGGCCGGACGATTGCTGCTGCGCCTGCTGCTGTTGTTGCGCCTGCGAACCGACGTTCGACTGGCCGAGGTTGATGCCGGCGCCGGAGAGCATTTCGCGCAGGCGCGGCATCGCGTCTTCGAGCGCCTGACGGACTTCCTGGTGGGCGCTGACGAAATGTGCCGTCATCTGGTCGCCGTTCAGGCTGATGTTGATCTGGATCGGGCCGAGTTGTGCCGGCGTGATGTTGATCTGGGCGTTCTGGACATCACCGCGAGCCAGCCAGACGACCTTCTCGCCCAGTTGCTGGGCCCAGCGCGGATCGTGCAGCGGCGTCGCGATGCTGGGCTGGGCGTCGCTGCGGGCGGTCGTCTGCGTCCGCTCCTGGGCGGCCAGCGCATTGGCGAAGTGGCCGGGGGTGACGATTTCGGTTTCGCCGGCAAGTTTTGCCGCCTCGCCGTTGCCGGTCAGCGGATCGGCGGCAACCTGCTGACGCTGGCCGAGGAGGTTGAGGACCGTTGGCGCCTGTTGCCGGCTGCCGTCGCCGACGGTCAGTCCGCCGCTGCCGGCAGCGCGGCCGATGTCGGCGGTGTTGCCGGCTTCGCTGGCCGGCTTGGCCGCCGCATGCGCGGCCAGCGCGTCGAACAGCGCGATGGCATCGAGCGGTGCCTCGTCACTGTCTTCTTCGCCCTGGCTGGCAATGCTGTCGCCGGCAGCGTCCTTGCCCGGCAGGCCGGAGATGGCGAGCGAGATCGGATTGCTGCCGTTCTGCAGGAACTGACTGAGGTCGCTCACCTGGCCCGCCAGCAAGGCGGCAAACTCGGCGGCTGCTCCGGTCGTGGTGCCGGCACTGCTTGCACTGCCGGAAGCGGCGGCGTTGCCGCTGGGTGCAAGTGCGGCGGCGGTAGTGACGGTGATGCCCATGTTGATTCCTGGAAGAAAATGACCTGCCAGCGTTAAAGCAAGTGGCGTGCCCAGTTCTCAGTCGTCTGCTTTGGTATCGCCGCGGGCGTATTTCCGGGCCGAGAATTCGTCGAGGATTTTCTGCGCCCGCTTTTCCTCGAGCTGCCTTTCCCGGGTTTCATGGCGCACCGCCAGGGTGTCGATGGCCTTCAGTCGGGTATTTTGCTCCTTCCAGTGCTGTTGACCGTGACTGGTGTTGCTTTCGCTCTGCCGGACCACCGCCGTCTGCTGGCCGATGGCCTCGTCGATGCGGGCGAGGAAGTCCTGGTAGTTGGCCAGCACCGGCCGGGTCATGCCCTGGGCAATGGCGTCGCGCAGGCGGTCGGCGTATTCGGCGCGGTACTGCTCGAGCATCTGCAGCCGGCTCCTGGCATTCTGTTCGGCGGCGATCAGCTGGCCGAGCTGACGCGTTGCCTCGTCGGCCCGGTTCTGCATCAGTTCGAGCAGCGGCTGCAGCGAAAAAGGCTGGCTCATGGCTTATCAGCTGAACAGCGTGGCCAAGTGACCGATGCTCGTCGGGAAGTCGGACTTCTCATCGAGCTTTTGCTGGAGAAAGGCCTCCATCCGCGGGTACATGGCGATCGACTGGTCGAGCACCGGATCGGAGCCGGGGGCGTAGGCGCCGACCGCGATCAGGTCGCGCGAGCGCTGGTAGCGCGAGAACAGCACCTTGAAACGGCGGATCTGGTCGAGCTGGGTGTTCTCGATCAGGTTGACCATCGCCCGGCTGATCGATTGCTCGATGTCGATCGCCGGATAGTGGCCGGCGTCGGCGAGGGCACGGGTGAGCACGATGTGGCCGTCGAGGATGGCGCGGGCCGAATCGGCGATCGGGTCCTGCTGGTCGTCGCCTTCGGCGAGCACGGTATAGAAGGCGGTGATCGAACCGCCACCCTCGGGTCCGTTGCCGGCGCGCTCGACCAGTTGCGGCAGGCGGGCGAAGACCGACGGCGGATAGCCGCGGGTGGCCGGCGGTTCGCCGATGGCCAGGGCGATTTCGCGTTGCGCCATGGCGTAGCGGGTGAGCGAATCCATGATCAGCAGGACTTGCTTGCCCTGGTCGCGGAAGTATTCGGCGATCGTCGTGGCGTAGGCGGCGCCCTGCAGCCGCATCAGCGGGCCGGTATCGGCCGGGGCGGCGACGACGACGGCGCGACGCATGCCCTCGTCGCCGAGGATGTGCTCGATGAACTCCTTGACCTCGCGGCCGCGTTCACCGATCAGCCCGACGACGATGACCTCGGCTTCGGTATAGCGCGCCATCATGCCGAGCAGTACCGACTTGCCGACGCCGGAGCCGGCGAACAGGCCCATCCGCTGGCCGCGGCCGACGGTGAGCAGCGAGTTGATGGCACGGATGCCGACGTCCAGCGGCTGTTCGATCGCTGCCCGGCTCATCGGGTTGATCGGGCGGCTCTGCAGCGGCCGCGCCTGGGCCGCACGCAGCGGTCCCTTGTTGTCGAGCGGACGGCCGACGCCGTCGAGAACGCGGCCGAGCAGTTCGTCGCCGACCGGTACCTGCTTCGCCCGGTCGATGGCCCGCCGTTTCTGGTGACCCGGCTGGTCCACCTGGGGCGGCGGACTGGGGGCGTCGAAGGGCACGACGCGGGCGCCGGGGGCAAGTCCGTACACCTCGTCGGACGGCATCAGGTAGAGCTTCTCGCCGGCGAAGCCGACGACTTCGGCCTCGACCGGCGCACCGCTGGCCGGGTGGATGCGACAGGTGCTGCCGAGCGGCAGCTTCAGCCCGGAAGCTTCCATGACCAGGCCGTTGATCCGCGTCAGTCGTCCGCTCGGCCAGATCGGCTGGGCGTTGCTGGCGGCATCGCCGCAGCCCTGCAGGAAGCGTTGCCAGCGCTCGAGGTGGGGGATCGGCGGAATCAGCGGATCTGCCATTGCTCGGGATCGACGCCGATGGCTTCGAGCACTCGTTGCCAGCGGGTTTCCAGGCGGGCGTCGATTTCGCTGTTGCCGGACTTGAGAATGCAGCCGCCAGGCGTCAGGGCGCTGTCGGCGACCAGATGGATGGTGCCCTGGGTACCGAGTTCGCCAAGGCCTTCGCGCAGGCTGTCGACGTCGTCGGGATGGGCGTGCAGGCTGATGTTGCCGTGGTGCAGCGGCAGTGCCTGCATGGCTTCGCGGATCACCGGCAGGAGCAGTTCACGGCGCGTGCGCAAGGTGCTGCCGATGACCAGCGAGGCGACCTCCAGGGCGAGGTCGAGCGCCTGTTCGGCAATGACCTGGTCGAAAGCCGCCAGCGCTTCCCGGAATCCGACGGTCAACGCCGCCAGACGGGCGATTTCCAGTTCGCGCTCGGCCTGCATCGCAGCGGCTGCCGCCTGCCGTCCTTCTTCGAGGCCGGCCAGGTAGCCTTCCTGGCGGGCCTGTTCGTGGATCTGCTCGATGTCGTCGGCGGTCGGCAGGGTCAGCGGGCCACTGACCGGCTCGCCGGCCGCTTCGTCAACCACCGGCGGTGTTTCGACAGGGAGGTCGACGGGGGGAGCCGCTGCCTCGGTGGCTGGTTCGTCGAAGGCATTGGCCTGCCAGCGCTGGTAGGCGGCCAGCTGTTCCTTGGGGATGACACCGGACATGGAATCAGATCATCTGTTCGCCGCCGGCACCGCCGAGGACGATCTGGCCTTCGTCGGCCAGGCGGCGGACGATCTTGAGGATTTCCTTCTGCTCCGCCTCGACTTCCGAGAGGCGGACCGGGCCCTTCGATTCCAGGTCCTCGCGCAGCATTTCGGCCGCCCGTTGCGACATGTTCTTGAAGATCTTCTCGCGCAGCTCGGGCGAGGCGCCTTTCAGGGCGAGAACCAGCGAGTCCGACTGGACTTCGCGCATGATCATCTGGATCGAGCGGTCGTCGATCTCGAGCAGGTTCTCGAAGACGAACATCTCGTCGAGAATCTTCTGCGCCAGGTCGGGGTCGTATTCGCGGATCGCGTCGACCACCGAGGTTTCGTTGGCCGTGCCGATGAAGTTGAGGATCTCGGCGACCGTCCGCACGCCGCCCATGGCGGTCCGCTTGATGCTGGTCGAGCCGGAGAGGATGCGCAGCATCGCCTCGTTGAGTTCGCGCAGCGCTGCCGGCTGAATGCCCTCGAGCGTGGCGATGCGCAGGACCACGTCGTTGCGCAGGCGCTCGGTGAAGTGGTTGAGGATTTCGCTGGCGTGATCGTGCTCGAGGTGCACCAGAATGGTGGCGATGATCTGCGGGTGCTCGTTCTTGATCAGGTCGGCGACCGTCTGCGCGTCCATCCACTTGAGCCCCTCGATGCCCGAGGTTTCGCCGCCCTGAAGGATGCGCGAGATCAGGTTGGAGGCCTTGTCGTCGCCAAGCGCCTTGGTCAGCACTGAACGGATGTAGTTGTCGGTATCGACATGTACCGCCGAATGCTCTTCGGCGTTCTTGTGGAATTCGTCGAGCACCGATTCGACGGTCGTCCGCGGCACCGTCTTCAAGGCCGCCATGGCGTGGCCGAGTTTCTGCACCTCGCGCGGTCCGAGGTGCTTGAGCACTTCGGCGGCGTGGTCTTCGCCGAGCGCGATGAGCAGCGTCGCGCTCTTTTCCAGTCCGTCTTCAGCTGGCATTGCCGCCCATCCATTCCTTGATGATGTTGGCTACCGCCTTCGGATCGGCCTGCGCGAGATCGCGCGCCTTCTGGACCTTGGCGGCATAGTGGTCGATCTGCACGTTGTCCTGGATTTCCTCGCCGTCCTCGCCGATCACGGCGACATGACCGGCAGCGCCGGCGACGCCGCCGGGCGTGTCGAAGTCATCCTCGGACGCCGGGGCCGGGAACATCGTCTTCAGCGACGGCTGGATCACCTTGAAGTAGAGGAAGGCGATGATCGCGGTGATCAGCAGGTACTTGACCAGTTCCTTGATGTAGGAAACGTTCTCCGGATCCTTCCAGGCCGGCAGGCTGATGTCTTCCTTCTCGGTGCCGGCGAAGGGCGCGTTGGCGACCGAGATCGAGTCGCCGCGCTCCTGGCTGAAGCCCATGGCCTCGCGGACGAGGTCGTTGATCTGCTTCATCTCGGCCTCGGCCAGCGGCTTGTTGACCTCCTTGCCGCTCTTGGCGTCGATTTCCTTGCGGTGGTTGACGACGACCGCCGCCGTCAGCCGGCGGATCGCACCCATGCCCTGCTTGGTATGGCGGATCGTGCGGTCGACCTCGTAGTTGATCGTCGAGTTCTTGCTGGTGTTGATCGGTTGGCCGGCGGCGTTGAGCGGTGCGGTGACACCGGCGGCGTCGATGCGTCCCTGGATGTTGCCGGGCTGATTGGCGCCGGTCGCCGGGGGGCCGCCGGTGGCGGGCACGGTCAGCGGGGCGGTTGCCGGTACCGGCGGCTGGTTGGTCAGCGCACCGGGGACGCCGCCGGTCGCCTGATTGACACTGGCCGTCTCGTTGTTCTGCTGGCTGCGGATGACGCTGGCTTCCTGGGCGGCGTTCGGGCGGAAGGTCTCAGCCGTCTGCTCGCTTTGCGAGAAGTCGATGTCGGCGGCGATCTGGACCTTGAAGTTGTCGCTGCCCAGGACCGGCTTCAGGATCTGTTCGATGCGCCCGATGATGCCGTTCTCGATCTCGCGGACGTATTTCAGCTGGGTGGCGTCGAGTCCGGCCTCGGTCAGCTTGTTCTTCAGCGTCGACAGCAGCGCGCCGTTCTGGTCGATGATGCTGACGTTGCTCGACTGCAACTGCGGCACGCTCGACGAGATCAGGTGGGTGATGCCGGCGACCTGCGCGCCATCGAGCGCGCGTCCCGGGTAGAGGTTGAGCATCACCGAGGCGGTCGGCTTCTGCTCTTCGCGCACGAACACCGACGGCTTGGGAATCGCCAGATGCACGCGCGCTGCCTCGACCGCACCGATCGACATGATCGTCCGCGCCAGTTCGCCTTCGAGCCCGCGCTGGTAATTGACCTGCTCGGCGAACTGGCTGATGCCGAACTTCTGGTTCTCCATCAGCTCGAAACCGACCATGCCGCCGCGCGGCAGTCCTTGTGACGCAAGCTTCAGGCGGACTTCATGGACGCGCTCGTTGGGCACCATGATGGCGCCGTTGTTCGACATCCGGTGCGGGATGTTCTGCTGTTCGAGGATGGCAATGATGCTGCCGCCGTCCTTCTCGCTCAGGTTCGAGAACAGGACCTTGTAGTCGGGCTGCCGGCTCCACAGGATGGAGCCGACGATGACCGCGACGATCGCGGCGATGGCCACGATGAGGCCCACCTTCTGTTGCCCGCTCAGGCGATTGAAGGCCTCGCGCAGGCGATCCACCTGGTTTTCAGGTGGTGCGATTCCTGCTGTGGTTTCGGTGCTAGCTGCCATCAAATGCCGGTTCGATCAGGGGAAACAGAAGAAGAATCAATCGGGAAGCCAAATTTTCCTAGAAATATTCTACTATTACCCGCGCTGAATGCACCCTAAGTTTTTAATGACAAAATCCCCGCCGCCAGAGCCAGACCACGCCGCCGCCGACAAGGCGGCCGAGTTGCAACGGGCGTTCGCGATGTTCAACCAGGTCTCGGCCGACCTGACGCGAGCCTACGAAGCACTGCAACAGCGGGTGGCGTCGCTGACCGAGGAACTGGCCGTGGCCAACGGCGAACTGCGCCGCCAGTACCGTGAAAAGGAAGCCCTGTCCGAGCGTCTGTCGTCGCTGCTCGACGCCTTGCCGGCCGGTGTCGTCCTGCTCGATTCGGCAGCCCGGGTGAGCGCGGTCAATCCGGTGGCGATGGCGATGTTCGGGGCGCAGGCGGTTGGCCAGCACTGGGGCGATGTCGTCGCGCGCAGCCTGGAGCCAACCCTGACGGTTGGGGAGTGGCGCCTTGGCGAGGCCTGGCTGTCGATGGCCGAAAGCGTCCTGCCGTCGGGGGATGGCAAGATCCTGGTGATTCACGACGTGACCTCGGCGCAGCGGATGAAGGAAGAGCTCGAGCGCAGCCAGCGCCTGGCGGCGATGGGTGAAATGGCTGCCTCGCTGGCGCATCAGCTGCGCACGCCGCTGGCGGCGGCGCTGCTCTATGCGTCGAACCTGGGGCAGCCGGGGATGAGCGAGGAGGCGCGGGCGAAATTCTCCGACAAGGCGACCGGGCAGTTGCGCCGACTCGAGCGCCTGATCCAGGATGTGCTGCTTTTCGCCCGTGGCGAAAGCATCGGTCGCGACGTGATTCCGGCCGCCGAACTGTTCGCCGAGGCGGCGCAGACGATGGAGCCGCTGATGCGCGAGCACGCGATCGAGTTCTCCACGGTCGACGGCTGTGCCGGGGCAAAAATCGTCGGTAGCCGCAAGGCCTTGTCGGGCGCCTTGCTCAATCTGCTGGAGAACGCCCTGCAGGCAACCCCGGCAGGCGGCAAAATTTGCCTGACCGGCAAAATCTGCAGCGATTTCCTGAGTCTCTCAGTGCGCGACAGCGGCCCCGGCGTCGCGCCGGAAAAGCGTGATCGCATCTTCGAGCCGTTCTACACCACCAAAGGGCAGGGGACCGGCCTCGGCTTGGCGATCGCCCTCGGCGTTGCCCGGGCGCACGGCGGGACCATAGAAATTTCGACGGCGGCCAGCGAAGGCGCCGAATTTGTCATGACGCTGCCGATCGCGGCGGCGCAAAACGAAGGTTGATGCAATGAGCGAACACAGCTTGCCGGTTCTCGTGGTCGAGGATGATCCCAGCTTGCGCGAGGCGATCGGCGACACCCTCGAGCTGGCCGGGCGTCCCTACGTGGCCGTCGATGGCGGCGAGGCGGCCCTGCAGGCGCTGGCCGGGCAGGCGTTCTCGATCGTCGTCAGCGATGTGCGCATGATGCCGATGGATGGCATCACCCTGCTCAAGGAAATCCGTGCCCGCCTGCCGCATCTGCCGGTGGTCCTGATGACGGCCTATGCCGAGGTCGACAAGGCGGTCGATGCGATGCGTTCCGGTGCCTGCGACTTCCTGCTCAAGCCGTTCGAACCGCAGGCCCTGCTCGGTCACATCAACAAGTACGAACTGGCGGCGGCGCGCGATGACGGCGGCGTCGTCGCCGAGGATGCTGCCAGCCGCGATCTTTTCGCCATGGCCAGACGCGTTGCCCAGACCGATGCGACGGTTCTGCTGACGGGCGAATCTGGTGTTGGCAAGGAAGTGGTCGCTCGCTTCATTCACCGGAACTCGGCCCGCCGGGAGGCTCCGTTCGTCGCCATCAACTGCGCGGCAATCCCCGACAGCCTGCTCGAGGCGACCCTGTTCGGCTACGAGAAGGGCGCCTTCACCGGGGCCCAGCAGGCCCAGGCCGGCAAGTTCGAGCAGGCGCAGGACGGTACGCTGCTGCTCGACGAGGTCACTGAAATGCCGATGGGGCTGCAGGCCAAGTTGCTGCGCGTGCTCCAGGAGCGGGAGGTCGAGCGGGTGGGGGGCAAGAAACCGGTGGCGCTGAACATCCGCATCGTCGCCACCTCCAATCGCGACATGGCCGAGGCGGTTGCGCGCGGGGTTTTCCGCGAGGACCTGTTCTATCGCCTGAACGTCTTCCCGGTGGCAATTCCGGCCCTGCGCGAACGGCCGCTCGACATCGTGCCGATTGCCCGCCATTTCATCGCCGAGCACGGTGCCCGTTTCGGTCGTCCTTCGATGCAGCTGTCTTCTGCGGCGGAGCGTGCGCTTACATCGCACGCCTGGCCCGGCAACGTTCGCGAACTGGAAAACGTCGTCCAGCGAGCCTTGATCCTGGCGCCCGGCGAACGCATCGAGCCCGAGCATCTCAATCTTGCCGCCCAGCCGGTTGCCCGCCCGGCCAGCCCGCCGCCGGCAACGCTGACGGTCAACGACAAAAAAGGCGATAATCTCAACATCCGGGATCTGGAGCGCGAGCACATCCTGCAGACGCTGGCCGAGGTCGGTGGCTCGCGCAAGCTGGCGATCGAACGCCTGGGGATTTCCGAGCGGACGTTGCGCTACAAGTTGCAGCAGTATCGCGAGGAAGGTCATTACAGCGATTGATGCTGGCCCGCTTATTGCTGTGAATTGCTCGGTTGAAGGAGTCGAACATGGACACCAAGGGTATCGAACAAATGTTGAGCGTGCTGCGGACGACCGCAGCGCAGGCGTCGGGCAAGCCGGCGGAGTCGGCTGCGGGCGCGGCCGGCGTGACGGATTTTTCCGAGGTGTTGAAGAACTCGATCGACAAGGTCAACCAGACGCAGCAATCGGCCAACCAGATGGCGGAAAAACTTGCCGCCGGCGATACCAGCCAGAATCTTCACGAAGTGATGATCGCGCTGCAGACGGCCAGTGTCTCGTTCCAGGAAATGGTTCAGGTCCGCAACAAGCTGGTTACCGCCTATCAGGACATGATGAACATGCAGGTTTGACGCTGACGCGTCAGGCCAGGTATTTCTCTGCCGCTTCGCGCTGCGCCTGACGCAGCGCTTCCTGCTTGAGGCGGCGTTCCTCTTCCCGTTTCTCGATTTCCGCCTGACGTGCGCGGCGCTGTTCGGCGCGCCGTGCGGCGAGTTGCCGTCCATGGTGGATGGTGCGGCTGGCGAAGATCGCCAGGCCGAGGACCAGCGCACCGAGCAGGCCCTTTTCCAGCGGATTGTCGAGCAGGACGACGATCATCACGATGCCGAGGATGAGTTCGATCCAGAAATGTTGAAACTGTATGCTGCTGGGTTGCATGCCGGATAAAGCGCGTCCAAGGTTGGGCCGGAATTGTAATGACTGGCCGCGGCCTTGCCAAGAATGGCCGGCCGGCGGCGGTCATTGCGGCATGTCGGTCAGCTGAGCCCGCTCTCGCGGGATTTCCGCTCGCGTTCGAGGCGGGTGATGTAGCGTTCGATCAGGGTCAGGCGCGTCCCCGGCAGGTTGACGAACTCGCAGCCGAGGCGCAGTTGCTGCTCGCCGGCTGCGCTTTCGCAGCGGGAAATCTCGCGCACCCGCAGGTTTACCGAGAGAACGCTTTCGCCGGGAATGTCCAGGCGGCAGTCGGCGAAAAGTTCGCCGAGCGAGAATTTGTCGGCCTGGGCGATCGGGCCGGTCATGCAGAGCCCGCCGCCGCTGATGTCGAACAGAGGAAAATCGAAGGCTTCGGCGCGGCCGTCGGCATGCACGCGGGCCAACTTGCAGCGTAGCGGCGGCAGGCGCGGGGTTTCGATCCGGAAGAATTCGCGACGCTGCAGGCGCAGCATGCTTGCCGGCAGGGCGGTTGCGAGGGCCGTCTGTTGATCGTGCCGTTGCTGGCTCAGGGGGCCGAGGCGCAGCTGGATCTTGACCCGGTCGACCAGGGTCGACAGCGTCGTCTGTTCCGCCTTGAGTGCTGCTTCGAGCTGTTCCGGCCGGCCGGGAAGGTCGAGCAAAATCTGCTTTTTTTCGGTGTCGACCGCCAGAACGGTGCTGAGAAAGAACTGGCGCCCGGCGTCCAGATAGAGCGTGACGAAATTGCGCTGTTCCTGAAGCGCGCGCAGGTGACGCTGGATTTCCAGCGGATTGGCGACGATGTACTGGCCGTAGTTTTCCGGCTGGTCGATTTCGAATACCGGAACGGAGATTTCTTCAGAGGCTGCGGTCATGGCCTGGGCAATGGCGGTGCTTGGGTTTATCGGGGCGGCGTCGCCGTAGGCTCGCCCTGTTCGATGCGATAGAGCCAGGCCAGTAATTCGGCGACGGCCATGTATAACTGCGGGGGAATGTGTTCGTCAATGTCGACCTGGGTGAGCAAGGCCACCAGTTCCGGTGACTCATGCACGAAAACTCCGTGTTCGCGGGCCTTGGCGATGATTTCCTCGGCAATCAGCCCCTTGCCCTTGGCAACCACCCGCGGCGCGGCGTCGGTCTGCCGGTAGGCGAGAGCGATCGCTTCACGCGCCGGATCATTCTGTTTCGGCGGCTTCATGGTCGATCAGGATCTGGCGCAGGTTCAGTCCGGCTGCCTGCAACTGGGCCTGCAGCGCGGGCAGGGCGTGGCGCAACCGGGCTTCGCTGGCGTCCGAGCCCGAAATGATGCGGATGCCCAGTTCGCCGCCGGGCTGCAGGTGCAGACGGGCGTCGATGTCGCCCAGTTGCGGCAGTTGCAGGCGCAGCCGGGTGTGCCAGCGGGCGCTGGCTTCATCGCCGACCAACTGACGGTCTTCCGGGTTCTCGCCGATTTCCCACCACATCTTCTGGCCTGGCCAGATCTGGCCTTGCCAGGCGAAATTCTGGCTAGCCAGGCCGTCGAGCTGCTGTTGCACGAGCGGCGCAATATCTCGGGGAATGCCGCCGGCCTGGGCTGCCGGCATGCCGGCAGCCTCGCGCGCGGTCGTTGCCTGGCTGTTGCTCGGCGGGTTGGTCGCCGCTGTCATTTCGGCCGGCAGCTTGCCCTGAGGTTCCTGGCGTAACTGTTCGGTCGGCAACTGGCCGGCGACCCAGCGTGCCTGGTGGGCTTCGTAGAACATCCCGCTCTGGCTGAGCGCCTGCTTGAGCACCGGGGCCAGGTCGGCGCCGTCCTTGGGCATGCTGGCGACAATCGCCTGGTTACCGTTGAGCGGTGCTGCCGGAGCCCGCTTGCCTTCGCCATCGATCCCCTGCATCAGGTCGCCGATCAGCTTGCCAGCGGAACTCAGGGAGGTTGCCACTGACGGATCTGCCGTCTTCGCCTGGGCATCGGTGCGGTTGGCGACAAAAGCCAGGGTCAGCTTGCCGTCGCTTTCCGCAACTTCAAGTTCGAGGCTGTCCCCGGGCTTGGCCGAGAACGGCAGCGCCAGTGTCACGTCGCGCTGGCCGACCAGCGCACGATAGCTGCCGTTCGGCAGCAAGGCCTGGATCTCGGCAAATATCCTTTGCCCCGGGACCAGGTTGCTGAGAATGTCGGTGATGCGCTGGCTTGGCGCTACCGGCTGGGTTTGCTGTGACTGATGGGCGCTCGATGCGTCGGCGAGGGTGGTGCGCAGCGTGCTGGCAACATCCGGCGGAATCATGCTTTGACGGCGGTTTGTGCGGTCGTCGCGAGCGCGTTAACGAGCGGTGCGATCTGTTCCTTGCGTTGGGTGCAGGCGGCAATCGCCCGCCCGAGCTTTTGCAGAAGCGCCTCGATCTGCTTCCTCTGAGCGGCATCGCTGCTTGAGCGCGCAGCGGTCAGGGCCTGCAGCAGCGAGGGTTCGAGGTCAGGGAGGCGATCCCAGTCGCCATGCTCGAGCGTCGCCAGAAGGGTGTCGAGTTGCTGGTCCAGCGCTTGCAGGCTGCGTTCCGTCGGCATCTTGCTTTGCCGTTCAGAGGCCGCCGGGACCCTGGCGCAGGCTTTCGCCCATCTCGCGCCAGGCACCGGAGATTTCGCCGAGCAGTTTCTGCACTTCGCGAATGGCAGCAGCGTCCCGGTGTACGTTTGCGTAGATCAGGCGCGAAACCATGTACTCGTAAAGCGCTTTCAGATTCTGGGCGAGCTCGCCGCCTTCCTCGACATTCAGGCTGGCGGAGAGCCCGCTCAGGATGATGTCGATCGCCTTCATCAGGGCGTCGGAGCGCCCCTGGATATCGTTGGCTTCAAGGCAGACGAGCGCTTGATGCATGGCGGTCTCGGCACCGTCGAACAAGAGGATGATGAGGCGATGCGGATCAGCGCCGCGGATTTCGGACTCGAGATCAACCTGCCGATAGGCAGCGATTGGATTTGAAAACATTGGGTCTTCGGAAACGGTTTTCCTGAATGGCCGGCAAGTTTAACTGAGGCCTGCCAGTGTCTGCGTCAGGTAGCTGCTGGTAGTCTGCATCGAACTCACGTATTTGTCGAGGGCGGTGAATTGCGCCTTGTAGCGTTTCTCGACCAGCGCGATGCGGGCTTCCAGCGATTCCTTGTTCACGTTGAAGCGGGTGATTGCACTGTTCATCGTCTCCAGCTTGTTGGCGACGATGCCGCCGCTCGCCTGCATGGTTTCGATGGCGGAGTTGAATTCCTTGCCATAAGCCTGCAGCAGGTTGGTCACCGCGGTCGGGGAATTGCTCAGGGCAGCCTGGAGCTTGGTCTTGTCGAAGGTCAGTTGTCCCGATTGCTGGATGACCACGCCGATTTCCGAGAGCGACTTCAGGCTGTTCGAGGCCAGGTCGCTCGGCGTTGTCGTGCGTGAACTGCCAAGCACGCTCAAGACCGAGCGGGCCGAGGCATCGCCGTTGAACAGCCCCGCAGTCTTGGCCGTGGCGTCGTAGTTGCTGTTCGACTTGATCATCGTCGCGACAGCGTTGTAGGCATCGACGAAGCTCTGGACCGCCTTGGCAATGGTATCCGGGTCGTTCTTGACCGTGATCGTCGAGGTGCCGGTCTTGCTCGCCGTCAGGTTGAGCCCGGTGATCGCGTTGGTGAAAGTATTCGTCGACGAACTCACCTCGATGCCGTCGATCTTCATGATCGCACTCTGGGCCGAACTGCGCAGCAGGCCGGTGGTGGTTTCGTCGAAGGCAAGCGCGCCGGCACCCGAAACGGTGGCCGTCGACGTCATCGAGAATCCCTTGCCGTCGCCGGATTCATTGCCGGTGAAGACCATTCGTTGGGTGCCGTCGGAGCCGGTCACGACGGTCGCCGTCAGGCCAATCTTGGCTTCGTTGATCTTGGCGCTGACTTGCTGCAACGTGTAAGGGCCGGGGGCGTCGAGAACGATGGCCGGCTTGGCTTCGCCGCCGACGGTAAAGTTCAGCTCTCCCGCGCTGACGGTCGCACCAGCGGCATAGGCCGCCGAAAAGCTCTTTTGCGCACTGGCCAGTTGCGTCACTTCCATCGTGTACGAACCGACCGCGGCATTGAAGTTGGCGGTGGCGCTGACGATGGTCGCGTCGCTTGAAGAGGCGCTCGTGGCCGAAAGCCGCGACGGGTACTGGAGGGTTTCCGCGGCAGTCTGCAGCGCGTCCAGCTTGCTGTTCAGCGTCCCGTACAGCGATATCTTGCTGTTGGTGGACGATATCCGGCTTTCCAGCGTGGTGATCGGGGTGCGCTCGGCAGCAATGATCTTGCTGAGCATGCCCTGAAGGTCTACGCCGGTGCCGATACCAAGTGAGCTTACGCTGGCCATGATGAAATCCTTCCGTGTGCGTTCTTAAGCCTTGTCTTTTATCAGCAGGCCCTGCAGCTTGTCCAGTGCTTGCGCCAAAGCCACCGCTTCTTCCGAAGGCATCTGGCGAATCACTTCATTGGAATTGCGGTCGACAATCTTGACCACGCGGATGCCCGACGCTTCGTCGACCGAGAAGTTGATTTCGGACTGATTCGCGGCAACGAACTTGGTCAGACGGTTGACTGCTTCGTCCACGTCCTGGCGGCTGGGTTGCGGGGATTGTACCGAGTTGCCTTCGCTACGCGCCTGTGGCGAGCTGACACCCTGAGACGGAGGCGAGACGTTTCCGCTTTTCGCCGGCGAATTGCCGGGGCGGGCGATTTGCTGCACGCTTTCTGCACGCGGGGCAGTGGTGCCGGTGACGCCCATGGAATCGATAGACATTTTCTACTCCTGACGAACAAAGGTGCGGGGGCTTGTTCAAGCCGCCGCACCTTTTCCGAAGATCGGGTTTTGCCGGTTAGCGCAGCAGCGACAGCACGTTCTGCGGCAGGGCGTTGGCTTGCGCGATCATCGCCGTACCAGCCTGCTGGAGAACCTGGAAGCGCGACAGGCGGGAGGTTTCTTCAGCGAAGTCGGCGTCCATGATCCGGCTGCGGGCGGCTTGCTGGTTTTCGTAGCTGACGCGCAACGCCTGGATCTTGTATTCCTGGTTGTTCATCGTCGCACCGGCAGAGGCGCGGGAGTTCGAGACGCTGGTCAGCATCGCCGCATCGGCCGTCGAGGTGACGGTAACCGAGGTGAATGAACCGCCCTTGGCCACGGCGTCCGTCTGGATCGCGTTGGCGTTGGTGACCAGTTGCGCGATTTCGGCATCGCCGCCACCCATCTTGGTCAGTTCGATGATGCGGGTGACGATGTCGCCAACCACGGACAGGGCGCCGTCACCGATCTGAGCAGCGGAAATTGCATCGGCAGCCTGACGGATTTCAACGGCGGTAACGCGAGCCGAGGATTCCTTCTGCATGCCGGTGGCCAGGCCGGAGGCATCGTCCTTGGCCGAGTTGACCCGCAGACCCGAGGACAGGCGCTCGATCGCGGAGCTGAGACCGAGGGAGTTCTTCGCCAGATTGCGCTGAGCATTGAGCGAATAGGTGTTGGTGTTAATCTGAGTCATTTTGCATCTCCTGATGAGTTAGTACCGGGTACCGCAATCCAGATCTCTTCCTGTCGCTGTCCCAATTGTGCGGCGATTACTTCGCTGACAAGTTCATTTACGACGCCTCCGGAAATAACTTTAGCCTGTTTGTGTGTATTTATCTTTTTTTGCTCAGACCGGCAGATGCGCCAGCAACCAATCGTCGAGATGGTCTTCGAGAATGTAATGGCGGAGGACCCATTCACGCATCGCCAACCCTTCCCGTTCACGGGCATCCGCATCGTGGATGCGCTCGCGCAGCGCATCGATCCATTCCGTCGGACGGTTCCTGACGCGGCAGGCCGGGCTGTTGCGATAGGGGTCGATATCGGTGCATACGACCGGGATGCCGAGAATTCCGTACTCGAGCAGACGGAGATTGCTCTTGGCGCGATTGAAGGGAGTTTCGGCGAGAGGGGCGACGGCAATGTCGAAGTTCAGCGATGCCAGGTAAGCCGGGTAATCGGCGAAACCGACCAGCGGATGGTACTCGGCCAGCAGCGGGCGGATCGACTCCGGGCACATGCCCATGAAAACCCAGTCGGCGTCGGCACTGGTTGCCTTGATGATTTCCTCGAGCAGCAGCAGGTCGTCCTGGTGCGTGGTGCCACCCGCCCAGCCGATTCGCGGCTTCCTGCCGGTACGTTTGGCGCTGCTGAGCGGCAGCCAGAGCGCCTGCTCGAGGCGGTTGGGGACGACCTTGATGTCCTTGATGTGATGGCTGTGGTAATCGGCCAGATAGTCGGTAGACACGATCAGGCGGTCGCACAGGGCCAGAGAATGCCGGATGCGCTCTGCCGGGTTGGGCGGGTTGGTGGCGCGTAGTGGATTGCTTTCCGCCAAGCCGGTGACCAGGTCGTCCAGTGTCTGGATGACGAAGGGACGGGCGGCGATCCGGCGAATGTCCTGCAGTTCCTGCAGGCAGGAATTGCCGAGATAGTTCTGGACGACCAGAACGTCGGGCGCCAGCCTGAGCAGTTCGGCCGGATGGGCTGGCCGGTAGGCGCCCTGGTCCCAGACGCAGCGCTGGATCTGTCCCTTGGCATGCAATGCGTCGAGCGGTGCCGTTACCCGGTAGTAGCCCTGGCCGTTGGTGACCGGGCGGGCGAGTATGCGCAGCTTAAGGCTGGGGACAATGTGCCAGGGCGGCAGGAGTTCGGTTTCCAGCCCGGGAATGCGCCCGGTCAGCGAGAGATTGGGGTTCCAGAAGGGATCGGACGCTGCCTCCGGGTACCAGCGGTCGATGAAGGCGTCGCGCGCGGCGTACTGCGCCAGCTGCTTGCGCGCCAGGACTTCCGGGCGCTCCGGCAGCGGGCCGGTGGCTGGCGGCTGGTAGACGATGTTGGACAGTGGCTGGTAGATCAGTCGTTCGCCCTGTGCGCGTAGCCTGAGCCCGAGGTCGGCGGCTGACAGATCGGCCACGATGGCGCCGTCGTCGATGCCGCCAGCCTGCAGGTAGCTGCTCTTGCGAACCAGGAAGCCGCCTTTCGGGAGGGTGCCGAGATCCCGTGTCGTGCGCAGCCAGTTGAGTGGGACGCTGGTGCCGTACTTGACCCGGCCCCGGTAAGGGGCGTCGAGCAGGCCGTTCAGGCCGAGTACCGGGCCAGCACTGTTGATCAGCGAGGTGCCGGGCTGGATTTGACAGGGCACGACCGCACCGATGCCGGATTGCAGGGCATTGCGGATCAGCTCTTCGAGCCAGCTGTCCTGGACGATCTGCACTTCTTCGTCGAGGAACGCCAGGAATTCACCGTTCGCCGCCTGGGCCGCCAGATTGCAGAGCGTGGCATGACTTTGCGCTGCCGGCGGCGAGAGCAACTCGATACGGACCCCGGGGGTTGCCTGTCGGCGTTCGATTTCGGCGAGCAGGTCCGGGTCGGTGTTGCCGTCCGGCTTGCAGACGATGATGTCGAATGCCGGATAGCGGGTGTAGCGCTGGATGGTTTCGAGGCAGCGGGCGATGCTCGAATGCAGAACGTCGCTGGCCGAGATCACGATGATGGTGACGCTCGGTGCTGCGCTCAGCGGGTAGCGGATGTGCCAGCCCTGCGTGCCGCTGTCGAGGACTTCGGCGGCGATGCCTTGTCCGCGCAGATGGGCCAGGACTGCGCTGCGGCATGCCTGGCCGTGCTCGGGGGCATTGTGCGGATGGCTGATCAGGATGTCGGCAATGTGGCCGAGCGAGTCCCAGGCGTCGATGGCGGCGATCGCCAGGAGCTTGTCGAACCACGGGCAAGGCGAATCGTGGCGCACCTCGGCGGCAAGCCAGAGGGCCCGGCGCACGCAGAGCGGTCCGGCCAGGTCGCTTTCGAGCAGCGCGGCCCGGTTGACCCCGGGTTTGAGGCGCGGGTTGGCGCGGCTGCCGGACTCGTCGTAGCAGTCGTCGTCGACGAAGAAGGCGGCGTGTTCGGTGTTGCTCGCTGCGGTTCTGGCGATCCGCCAGAGATAGAGCGGGTCGGGACGGCTGCCGACGGGCAGTTCGATGACCCAGTCGTACTCGCTGCTTTCGACCAGCTGCCGGGTCAAGGCGGCGAGGTCGGCTGTTTCGGCAACGGTATGCCAGCCGATGCAGGGAATGTCGGCGAGGCCTTCGGGAGCCGGCAGCGGCGTCAGGATGTCGAGGTGCCAGCCGGCATGGATTTGCTCGCCCAGCGCGTCGAGCGTGCTGGCCAGGCCGGCACCGTCATCGGCAGCGACCCGGACGATGATCTGGAAGGCGGCCTGGTCGCCCTCGCGATTGAGGACGGCCGGTGCGCTTTGGGCGACCAGCATGGCGCGGCGGTCGAGCCAGCGCAGGTAGTCGTCGTCGCGGCAACTGCTCCGGGTGGTTCCCGGCTGGCGCTGGACTGCGGCGAGCATCCCGGGCGACTGCAGGGTGATCGCGCACAGCCCGGATTCGGCGTAGGCCTCGCGGAACTGTTCGGCAGCGGCCGGACGATCCGCCAGCGGCAGGCTCCACAGTGCCTGCATTTCATTGCGCAGCGGCTTGCCGTGCTGCCGGAACTGCTCGGCCTTGCGATACACGGTCTCCACCATCGCCTGGGTCAGCGCCCAGGACTGGTCGCGCGCCGCCTCGTGGGCAGCCGGAATCCAGCGCAGGCTCTGGCGTGCCCGGGCAAGGGCGTCGCTTTCGCCATAGACGGCCAGGCCGGGAATGCGGTGGTGCGGGTCGCCGTCGGGCAGCGGCAGGTAGTCGCTGCGAACCAGCAGCACCGGGCAGCCGCAGGCCAGCGCCTCGCTGATGATGCCGGAGGGCTCGTAGCAGTACAGCACCTTGCTGCGCCGGAGGATGTTGGCGATTTCCTGCGGCGTGCGCTTGACCTCCTGGCCGAGGCTGACCAGTTGCTCGTGCTCGGGCAGCAGCGGGCGCTGGCCGAGGAAGTACTTGTTGGCGTAGTAGCACTCGAGGGTGCGCGCCGCGTCGTCCGGGTTGTCGTCGTTGTGGAAGACGCTTTCGTCGACCGGGTGGATGAACAGCGGCTGGCCGCTCATCTGCGGCGGCAGGCACCAGGCTTCGTAATAGAAGATCAGGTCTTCCGGCTCGAAGTCGATGTCCTTGCCCAGGTGGCCGGGGACGTTGAGCAGCCAGCGGGCGATCAGCGGCGTGTTGGCCGGATTGTCGGAGACCACCTCGGGATAAAGGGTGACCGGTGTCTGGCCGGCCAGGAAGTGTTCTTCCAGTCGCTTCAGGGTGAGCACCGGGGTGCGCAGTCGCGGCGAAGTGACCTGGGTGCCGACCAGGTAGGCCTCCTCGCCCATTTCGTTGAGGATGTGGCAGAGGTAGTGCAGCACGCGGATGCCGCCGGAACTGTCGCGGTAATCGGGGGCGTGGATGTAGAACGGCACGTTGCTGCGCTCGTTGATCGAGCGCGGGCGCTTGGCGGCGGGGCAGAACGTGGCGTGATGGTGATCGGTCATGAGGGTTTTCGCGGCGGGGCGTTGGTCGGTCGGCGATTCGGTTTTCGGGGTTTTCTACCCGTCGACCGTGAACCTGCGGATCTGCGCCTGGTGGCGGCTGGCGTGCAGGAAGAAGAAGTTGGTTTCGACGGTTTCCTCTGTCATCCGGGTAAACGGGAGCAGCTTGCTGCCGTCGCTGGTGAAGGCGCGGTAGCCGTGGCCGGCGAGCAGCTCGAAGATCTCGTTCGGGTCGTAGCCGTACTTGGCCGACCACTTGCGCAGGATTTCGGCGAGGATGATCGGCTGGTGCCGGGCCAGGGTTTCCGCGGCGCCCTGGAAAACGCGCAGCTCGGCGCCTTCGACGTCGCACTTGATGAAGTCGGGCGGCGCCAGGCGATGCTCGGCGACGTAGTCGTCGAGGCGGTGCAGCTGGCACTCGACTTCGCTGACGTCCGGGCGGCCCGTCAGGTTAACGCCGGAAGCGTTGCCCGAGCAGGCTTCGTAGAAATAGAAGGTGTGCGCGCCGCGGCGCTCGGCGAGCGCGACGTGGTGGGTGCGGATGTTGGTGAAGCGGTTGAGCGCGATGTTGCCGGTCAGGTGCTGATAGGTTGACGGGATCGGCTCGAAGCACTCGAAGCTGGCATGGCGGTAGGTGGCGGCCAGATTCAGCGAATGCCAGCCGATGTTGGCGCCGATGTCGTAGAAGTGGCGGCAGCCTTCGAACAGCTTGAACATCATGCGCGACTCGCGCGGCTCGAAGTCGTTGAAGTTGAAGGTCTCGACCGGCGGCGAGCGGTGGTCGCCCGGCTGGTAGCGGATGCGCACGCCGGTGCTGCGGGTCGTGAACACGACGCCGGACGCGTCGATGCTGATCTCGCGGATGTCGGTCTCCGGCAACAGGGTGGCGTACTCGAACAGCTGCCGGTGGTAATCCTGGTAGGCCTGTTCGATGTACCGGGGTTTGTCGACCTGCCCGGCGGCGAAGTCGCTCCTGAGTTGCGCCAGCTTCATTGGATGCATTCCTGATAGTGTCGGATCGTTCTTTGGAATCCCGCGAGCGGGTCTATTGTCATTTCCCAGCCCAGCGCACGCAACTGGTCGACCGAGGCGTCGGTGCTTTTGAAATTCACCCGGGTCATCGCCTGGGCCGGGCTGGTCTGGCGCTCGACCTGGCCGAGCGGCCGGGGCAGCGCGCGGTCGTTGAGCAGCGTGGCCAGCTCGAGGATGCTGATCGGTGCCGGCGAGGCGACGTTGAGGACGGCGCCGGGCGCGGCCTTGGCCAGCGCGACGAGCAGGCCGCGGACGAAGTCGGCGACGTAGAGGAAATTGCGGACGGCGCTGCCGTCGCTGGTCAGGCGGATCGGTTCGCCGGCCAGCAGCGCCCGGACGAAATCGGCGTAGGAGCGGCCGTCGTCGAGCTCGAAACCCGGCCCGTAGGTGATCGACGGGCGCAGGATCAGGACCGGGATGCCGTATTGCTGCTGGTAGGCGAGGCAGAGCATTTCGCCGAAGCGCTTCGATTCGAGATAGCAGTTGCCGAGTTCGGTGCAGCTCAGCGGGCCATACTCGGATTCGCTCGACGGCCGTTGTTCGTCCGGGATGAAGCCGGTGACGCCGGTGGTGCTGAGATAGACGAAGCGGCACGCGGGATTGCGCCGCCGCAGCTGTTCGAGCAGCGCCTGTGTGAGGATCGCGTTCGGCGTCAGCACGTCGACCGGCGAGCCGGCGAAGTGCTTCGGGCTGGCCCGGCTGGCGCAGTGCAGGACGAGGTCGAAATCGGCGGCGGCGAGCGCGGTGGCGGCATCCTCGTCGACGGCGAAGCGGCACGGCAGGCTGGCGTGCTCGGGAAACTTTTCCTGCAGGCGGCGCGGGTTGCGCAGATGGGCGGTGAGCTCGCAGCGCAGGTGGCCGCCGGCGATCAGGAAGCAGAGGAAGTGCACCAGATACCAGCCGATCTGGCCGCTGGCGCCGGTGACGTAGATCCGCCGGCCCTGCAGCGGCTGGTAGAGCGACTCGACCGCGGCGAGGGCGGCGAAGTCTTCGCGCATCGGTGTCGTGATCATCGGCGGTTGATTGCCTGCGCGTGCTGCAGCAGGGCGTCCTGGCGGAGGGCGTCGACGTCGATCGTCGCGATGTTTTCGGTGTAGTGGCGGATCAGCTTGCGGATCGAGATGTCGATCGGTGAAAAATCGAGATTTTCGAGGGTCGACCGTAAACGTCCGTTGTCGCCGGTGTAGGGGCGGCCCAGGCCGGGCGTCGCGATCGTGTAGCCGCGGTCGATGCCGAGGTTCAGGTCGACCAGTTCGACGATCCGCGACAGCCTGACCGATTCGTCCGGGGTGACGTTGAACTCACCCTGGCGGACGTTGCCGTCGATCAGGCGGTCGACGATCGCGCAGAAATCCTCGACGTCGAGGTAGTCGTAGAGCGCGTCGCGGATCAGGGTGATCTCGAGGCCGGCCAGCCGCTTGGCGATGGTGTTCGAGATGAACTTGTAGCGGTAGTCCTCGTGCCGGCCGAAGATGCCGAACAGGCGCAGCGTGACGACGTCCTCGAGGTGCCGGGCATGGCTGGCGATGACGAATTTCGAGAAACCCTGGCTGTCGCTCGGGATGTGCTGGCCGAGGTAGTCCTCGCGCATGTTCTCGACCCAGTTGTCGCGGTTGTAGCTCGAGCCGCTGCACAGCGTGTACAGGAGGGCGCCGGCCGGGCGGTGGCGGACGAGGTTGAAGAACATGCGCAGGTTCTGCTCGCAGACGTCGCTGTCGTAGCCCTTGCCGACCGTGTTCGAGGTCGCCGAGTGGATGATCAGGTCGGGCTGCGTCGCCGCCAGGCAGGCGGCGACCTGGCCGCTGTCGGTCAGGTCGAGTTCGGCCTGGCCCGGACTGAACAGCGTGAAATCCGGGCGTCGCGCCAGCGACTCGCGCAGGTTGCGGCCGACGAAGCCTTCGCCGCCGGTCAGGAGGATACGTTTCATGTCAGTGCAGCCACTTTCCCTCGATGGTCGGGATGATCTCGCCGGTCGTCGCCGGCACTTTCAGGTCCATGATTGCCAGGAATCTGTCCCAGCCGCCAGAGATCCGGTATTCGTGACATTTTTCCAGGTGCGCGGCGGCGCCTTCGGCGTCGCCTTCCTTCATGCGCACGTAGCCGAGGCAGAGGTTGGCCATCAGGTGGTCGGGTCGCAGGTTGAGCACGTTGCGGAAGCCGGCGGCGGCGGTGGCCAGGCGGCCCAGTCGCAGGTCGCTGTTGTAGAGGAAGTTCAGTTCCAGATTGAAGACGTACTGCATGTCCTGGATGTAGTCGGCGCTGAAGTCCGGGGTGTTGATGACGGCGGTCCGGTAGTCGGCGCCGAGCACATTGCCGGAAATGTAACCCTTTTCCGAGGCGATCTTGTGGATTTCGCTGCCGACCACCGGACTGGCGCAGACCACGTGATACCAGTTGGCCGGGATCGTGCGCAGGTTCAGCCGCGCCTCCTCGATGTCCTGGCGGGTTTCGCCGGGCAGGCCGATGAGCACGTTGGCGTTGGTGTAGATGTCGAGCTTGCGGCAATCCTCGGTGACCTGGCGGGAAATGCTCATCTTCAGCGGCTTCTTCATCTGGTGCTTGAGGACCTTCTCGCTGCCGCTCTCGAGCGGCAGCACCAGCTGGTTGACGCCGGCCCGCTTGAACGCCGACAGCGTCTCGTGATCGAGCGAATAGAGCGTCAGGCCGTTCTGGAAGATGGCGTTGAGCTTCTCCTGCTCGATGAAGCCGAGGATCGTCAGCACCCGTGCCTTGTCGGCCATGAAGTGGTCGTCCTGGAAGATCAGCGTTTGCGCGCCATAGTCCTTGACCAGCCGGCGGATGTCGGCGAACACCCGGTCGGTCGAGTGATAGCGCATCTTCCGCCCGTGCACCTGGTGCGAGGCGCAGAAGGTGCAGTGGAAGGGACAGCCGCGTGAAGTCATGATGTGGTAGCCGGTGCTGTCCGAATGCGCCGCATAGGAGGTCATCACCGGATTCAGGCTGTGCCGGCCGTGGTCGCACAGCGCGTAGTCGTAGAACGGGATTTCGTCGAGGTCGACGATGAAGTCGTGTTTCGGGATGAAGAAATCTTCCAGCTTGCGCGCGGTGATCCATGATTCGGATCGTTCAACGTATTCCTGCGGCGATTCGGCTTCGATCAATCCCAGCATCGGCTTTTCGCCTTCGCCGAAACAGAGGGCGTCGAAATAAGCGAAACCGCCGGTCTGGTGGATGTGCTGATAGGAGTTGGTCGGGATATTGCCGCCGCCGACCAGAAAGGAGTCCGGCCAGAGTTCCTTGACGGCTGCGCCGAGTTCGATGAAGTTCTGGTAGGACGGGCTGAACAGGCTGGAGATGCCGATGATGTCCGGGCTGAAGTCGGCGACGAAATGCTCGGCCAGGTATTTTCTGGCGAAGCTGGCGAAATCGGGGTAGTCGAACTCGTCGAGTGCGCTGACCTCGACGTTGAAGTCCACCAGCCGGATATCGAGGCTGTAGTGTTTTTTCAGGTAGGCGGACATCGACAGCAGGCCGAGCGGCAGGTCGGTGGCCAGGCTGTTGACGATGCGTCCGTTCTTGATCACGGTGCGCGCGTTCTTCGGCGGCGAAACGTAAGACTCGTACGAGATGTGGACGGGTACGAGGAAGAGCATTTTCTTTTTGGGTTCTTTGACCATTTGGGGCTCCTGTTGGTGTCTGGGCTGTTGTTGTCTGTGGCGCAATGGTCGTTTGCCGTGTCTCCGGCAATCACTCTGTGGGGGGGAATTGCTCCGCGTGGTAGTGGATCGGTAGCGCCCGGATCCGGCTGATGACCTCCTTGGGGTAGATGCCGGGGACCATCACCAGGATCACGTCGATGCCGCAAGCGGGATCGAGGAGGATTTCCGGCGGCCTGATCCTGAGGTGTGATATCGGCGAAAACTTGTCGTGCTTGAATTTGGCCGAGTCGATGATGCTGTCGATCAGCCGGTGATCGGCCAGCGAGATCAGCGCCAGCGTCCGGTGCCCGGCCCCCCAGACGGCGATCCGTTTGCCTTCGCCGGCCAGGCTGCGCAGCCTGGCGTTGAAGCGCTCGACCAGGCCGTCGAGCGCCTGCTTGCTGCTGGCGATGGCGCCGCGCGGGCGCTTCTGGGCGACGATCTGGATGTCGTACTGGTTGTTGATGATCTGGCACTCGAGCAGCGTGAAGCCGGTCAGGCGCAGCGCGGTTTCCAGGCTTTCGGCGGTGAAGTAGAGCAGGTGGTCGGCGACGAATTCGTGCGCTGACTGGCTGTCGAGCAGGAAATCGAGGTTGGGCACGGTGAGCAGCAGGCGGCCGTCGTCGGCCAGCAGCGCATGGCATTTCTGCAGGAAGGCACGGGCGTCGGGCTGGTGCTCGAGGTAGTTGAACGAGACCAGCAGGTCGTGGCGGCCGTGGTGTTCGGCACCGAGGTCGAGCAGGTAGGTGTCGCTGACGCCCTCGGGCAGCGGCGTGGCGGCAGCGAATTCGATGCCGCTGGCGGCGAACCCGGCCTCGCGCAGGAGCGGCAGGTTGTCGCCGCCGGCGCAGCCGATCTCGAAGGCGCTGGCGCGCTCGCCGAAGCTGGCACGGAGTTGCCGGAAGAGGGTCAGCCGCTGCTCGCGGACGACCGGCGACAGCGAGGCGGCGGTGATCACCTGGCGGTAGTAGTCGACCGCCTCGTTGCGCAGTTGCGTCAGCCCGCAGTCCGGGCATTCGGCGACTTCGAGCACGATGCCGCGATCGTCGGCGAATTCCTCGGGCGTCGGGTAATACTGCGCCGCCTTCGGAAACGGGCCGATGGCGACGACGTCGTCGGCGCTCAGCGGGGCGCGGCAGAGGCGGCAGGTGAAGGGCGTGGCGGTCATGCGTCGGGGGCCAGGTCGAAACTGGGTTTGCTGGCGGCCACCGCTTCCCAGCGGCTGCGGTTGAGGCCGAGGTTGTAGGCGGGCAGGCCGTGTTTGACGCAGGTCTGGCAGATGCCGGCCTGCGCCTTGCCCTGGCCGATCTGCGCCTTGCTGGCGGTGAGGAAGTTGGCGGCGACGATGTTGGGGCCGCGATTGAAGGTGGTACAGCAGATCGGCACGCTGAGGTCCCAGTTGATGATCGTCTGGTTGGCCAGGAAAGGGCAGTCGGCCGGGGAAATCGACGGATTTTCACGGTCGACCGTGCGCGAAGCCGAAATTCCCTCCTCGACGCTGACCAGGAGCTTCGGCTCAAGCGCCAGCGTGCTCGGACTGGGGCGGCCTTCGAGCTTGTCGATGACGCGTTCGAGCGGCATCACCAGGGCGAAGGTGGTGGACAGGAAGAAGCCGAGTTCGGCACACAGCTCACGCATCTTCTGCAGGTTGCGGCCGTTGTTGTTGTTGTACAGGTGGTAGTTCACATCGACGACGGTGTCGAGCCGGTACTTGTCGATGTAGTACCTGAGTCTGAGCAGGTTGGAGCGGACCAGATGAATGTTGCCGCCGCCGTGCGTGTCGTTGTAGGCCTCCGGGTAATAGCCGGAGAGCGAGACCTTGAGGTATTCCGGGTTGTGCTGCATGACCTTGTGCAGCAGCGCCTCGTTCTTGATCGACAGGTTGCTCGACAGGGCGGCGGCGATGCCGTGACGGTGCAGGTAGTCGACCATCTCCGGCAGCGCCGGGTTGAGGAAGGGCTCGCCCCAGCTGTAGAGGCTGATGTGGGTGACCAGGTCGTTCTCGGCGACGATTTTGTCGATGACCTGACGATAGGTCTCGAAACTCATCTGCCCGCGCGCGTACTTCTCGCCGCCGGCGCCGTGGGCGCAGGAGAGGCACTTGAGGTTGCAGGTGCCCATCACGTCGACGGTGTAGAACAGGTCGCAATAGCCCGAGTAGTTGATGAAGCTGTCGGCCGGGAAACCGTAGCCGAGGAGCTGGCGGTTGATTTCCGCTTCCTTGGTCGAGGCGGCGACGACGATCTTCAGCCCCGGGTGCTGCGCTCGCAGCGCCGGCAGTTCGGCTGGCGGGTGGCAGGGCAGGCCGGCGATGCGCTGGCCGGCGAAGGCCGGGTCGGAATCGATGAAGCCGAGTACCGCGATGCCGTGGGTGCGGCACAGCCGGACCAGGCCGAGGCCGGTCATGCGGGCGCCCCAGATCAGTACCGGGACGTCGGCGAGCTGGGCCAGCAGGTCGGCCTGGCGGGTGTTCATGTCACCCTGCCGGCGGCGAATTCGGCTTCGTACCAGGCGAACAGCCGGCGTACCGAGGCTTCCATCGGCGTGAAGTCAAAGCCGCCGATGGCTTCGAGCAGTCGCCGGTTGTCGCCGGTGTACACCGAGTTGATTTCGCCATTGACCACGGTCAACGCGTTTTCGCGGCCACTTTCGCGGTCGATGATGGTGGCCAGGTCGACCAGGCTGCGGGGGATCGAGGTGCACACGTTGTACGACTTGAAGGCCGTCGGCAGCGTCAGGAAGCGTTCGGCGATGCGGGCGAAGTCCTGGATGTCGAGGTAATCGAACACCGAATTGCGGTTGACCGTGATCGTCCGGTTGCGGATCGAGGCGCAGATGTTGTTCGAGATGAAGCGACGGCTATGGTCCTCGTGCTCGCCGAAGATGCCGAACACCCGCAGGTTCACGAAATCGTGCGGCGAGCGCTCGATGTCGCGGGCGATGCAGAACTTGGAAATGCCGTAGGTGTCGCCGGGAATGTTGCTGCCGAAATAGTCCTCGGCCATCATCGGCTTGTAGTACGGGATCGCGTATTCGGCGCCGGAACCGATGTTGAGCAGGCGGCCGAACAGGCCGGCGCAGCGTTCCAGGTTGAAATGGATGTGCAGGTTGGTTTCGACCGACTGGATGTTGATCGCACTGTTGATCACGACATCGGGGCGGTGTTCGCGCAGCCAGGATTCGACCGCGCCCTGGTCGAGCAGGTTGAGTTCGGCGCGGCGCGGCGCGAGCACGGTGTAGGGGCGGGTCGCCAGGTAGGCGGTGAGGCCGCGGCCGATGAAGCCGTTGCCGCCAAGGACGAGGATCTTCATCAGCGCGACACCTCGGCGAGCAGCGGGCGGATCTTGTCGAGCAGGACGGCCTTGTGCGGGTCGAGGTCTTCCTCGACGCAGACCACCGGCGCCGTGCAGTTCTTGCAGAAATTGATGTCGCAACGCTTGCCTTCGAGCATGGCGACCTGCAGGGCGCGCAGCTGCTGGCCGTTCCAGATGTCCTTGACCGACATCTGCTCGACGTTGCCGATGACGACCTTGCGTGGCCAGTCGAGCGTGCACGGGCTGGTCGTGCCGTCGCAGTTGAAATGCAGGTACATGAAGATGAACGGGCAGACATCCTTGTCGGCCTTGACCTTCTGCGCGTACATGCCGGTTTCGCTGACCTGGTTCTGCTTGTCGAGCTGGACCTCGGCCCACTGCGGGACGACCTTCTCGATGAAGATCTCGTCGCAGATGTTGCCGAAGGTGTCGAAGAAGTAATTGCGCTCGGCCTCGTCGAGGACGAACTTGTGCAGGATGTCGCGTGACAGGGCGCTGGTCTGGTCGGCGATCTTGACGTAGATCTTGCAGTCGCCGCGGATCGAGTACAGGTGCCTGACGCCTTCGACAATCGCCGCGAAGCTCTGCTTGACCCCGGCCACCTGGCGGTAGCGCTCGTCCGACAGGCCTTCGAGCGAGATGTTGATGCGCTGCAGGCCGCTGTCGATCAGCGCCTGGTTGAGCACCGGTTCGAGCTGCGAGGCGTTGGTGAACAATTCGACGATCTCGGCGGTGCCGCTGTCGCGGGCGTAGCGGATCATCGCTGGCAGGTCGGGGTGCAGGGTCGGTTCGCCGTGGTTGCCGATCTTGATCTTCTTGATTTTCCGGTCGAAGGCCTTGAGGTCGTCGACGATCTTCCTGAACAGTTCGAGCGACATCATGCCGCGCTTCAGGCCGACCGCCTTCATTGCCTGGCTGTCGGCCTGGAAGCAGAAGCTGCACTTGTAGTTGCAGACGCTGCAGACGTCGATATGCACCGAGAACGGCGTGCTCAGCGGGACCTGGTCTTCCAGCGGCACCTTGGCCGCGGAATGGATGCGCGGCTGGATGACGGCGGCGATGTTTTTCTCTGTCACGGCGATTGCCTTTTGCGGGGTGATTCAGTGATGGGGGACGTTTTCGGACAGCACCTGCCAGCGCTTTTCCAGCATTTCGATGCGGGCGTTGTCCTCGCGGTGAATGAAGCCGTGGTAGTCGCGTTTGTTCTGCAGCCAGAGCAGCTCGAAATGCACGGCGACGCGCAGGCCTTCGTGCATCTCGGCGATATCGAGCGCGTTGGCGCCGAAGATCACCTTGCGCGTCTCGAAGCGGGTCAGGTGGCTGTTGCGGATGTCGGCCAGGAAAGGCAGCGCGTCGGCCGAGACGCCACCGCCGACGACCAGGTCGAGGCCCTTGTCGCGGCACTGGCGGGCGGCCTCGTGACAGAACTCGGACATCCCGGGCGAGTTGACCGCATCGCGGCCCCAGCCCATCGAGCCGACGAAGTCGACGCGGCCGAAGACAATCCCGGCCAGACCGCCGGCAACCGCCATGCTGGCCATTTCCGGCAGCGAGCTGAAGGTCGTCCGCGTTTCCAGGTTGAACAGGAAATCGGTGTCCTGCTGCTCGTCCTGCGAATAGACGTGGTCCTTGGCGTGGATGAACTTGCTCAGCGCGTACGGGGTTTCGACCATCGGCGCGATGATGTATTCGACGCCGAACTGCTTGCTCTCGATCAGGTCGCGCATCGCTTCGCAGCCGCCGACCTTGAGCCCGATCTTGAGATCGGCCTTGCGGGCGATTTCCATCAGGCGCAGCAGTTCGTCCACACGCGTTCCTTCGGCCTCGAATTCGGCTTTGACGGCAACGCAGCCGTATTCGTTCTTGAGCGTCTTGAGAAGACTCAGCATCTTGCGTTCGCAATTATTCATGGTGTGGCCTTTGCTCAATCGTGGATAACAGGTTGAAGATTTCCGCGTGATGCCGGAACGTCAGTGTACAGGTGGATTTCCGGACGCCGTCGTCGTAGCCGCCGGCGAAGAAGGCGAAATCCGCGCCGCCGGCTTCGGCCAGCGCCTGGTCGACCCGGCTGTCGCCGACCACCAGGCTTTCGCCGGGGCGACTGCCGAGCGCGGCCAGGCAGGCCTGCAGGTTGTCCGGATGCGGCTTGGCGGTGGGCAGGTCGTGGCCGGCGCAGACCGCCGAAAAGTATTCGCCGAGGCCGGTTTCAGCGAGGACCTTCTCCGCCAGCGGGCGCGGCTTGTTGGTGCACAGGCCCAGGCGGGTGCCCGCTGCGCGCAGCCGGGCCAGGGTCTCGCGGACCGCCGGGTAGAGCGTCGCCGGGTCGGTCGGCAGGGCCTGGTAGCGGGCGCGGAAACGTTCGAGGAAGGGCTGTGCCTCGGACTCGGGGATGTCGAGAGCAGCAGCCACCATCGCCTTGCCGCCGACGCTCAGCCAGGGCAGGTAGTCGGCGCGCGCCAGCGGCGGCAGTGCCTGCTCGGCGCGCAGGCCGTTGAGCAGTGCGGCGACGGTCGCGGCGCTGTCGACCAGGGTGCCGTCGAGGTCGTAGACAATCGTTGAGTACATGGTGGGTGTTTCAGCCGTCGAGGCGGTTCGCTGCCAGTTCTGCTCGTTCCAGGAAGGGCGACATGTCGTCCAGTGCTGGTGTACTCATCGACCCATCCGGCAGTTTTCTTGAGGCCAGTTTCGGAGAAAAGGCCTGGGCCGGGTCGACGACGACCTCGATCAGTGCCGGCCCGGGGCCCGCCAGCAGGGCTGAGGTCTCTGCCGCCTGCCAGCTGTCGGCGCTGTCCACCCGGCGGGCAGGAATGCCGAGGGCGCCGGCGAGGGCGACGAAGTCGGGCAGGCTGACGCCATCGTCGGGGCCGATGCCGAACATGTTGTCCTGGAAGTAGGCGGCCTGGGTCTGGCGGATCGAGTGATAGCCGGCGTTGTTGAGGACGATGACCTTGACCGGCAGGCGGTAGCCGACCAGGGTTTGCAGTTCCTGCAGGTTCATCATCAGGCTGCCGTCGCCGGCCAGGCAGATCACCGGCTGGCGGTCGCGGGCGATGCAGGCGCCGATGGCCGCCGGCAGGTCATAGCCCATCGAGGCGTCGCCGGAGTTGGTGAACAGCCTTTGTCCGGCCTGCAGCCGGGCCGCCTGGAAACCCATCACGCAGGCCGAGCCGTTGCCGGTGACGACCACGGCGTTGCGGTCCAGTCCGGCGAACAGCAGTTCGATGAAGTGGTAGGGGTTGAGCGGTCGGTCCGACGTTCGTTGCGTGGCGTCGACGACCGGGTAGCGGGCAACGCGCTCGCGGCACCAGCGCAGGTAGTCGGTGTGGGCGGCCGGCGGCGCGTAGGCCTCGAGCCGGGCCAGCCAGGCCGGGATGAAGTCGGCCAGGTCGGCGTGGATCTTGTGCTCGATCGACAGCGTCGGCTTGTCGAGTTCGGCGGCGTCGATGTCGACCATGAACTTGCGCGCGCTAGCGGCGAAACTGCGCCAGTTGTAACTGACCTGGCGGATGTTCAGGCGGCAGCCGAGGACGATCAGCAAGTCGGCGTTCTGCACCGCGAAGTTGCCGGCGCGGTCGCCGACGGTGCCGGGGCGGCCGGCGTAGGCCGGATGGTCGTCGGTAAGGCTGTCGTGGGCGTTCCAGCCGGTGACGACGGGGACGCCGAGCTTGTCGCAGAGCGCGATGAAAGCCTCCTGCATGCCGGCCAGGCGGACCCCGGTGCCGGCCATCAGTACCGGCCGCCGGGCGGCGGCGAGCGCCGCCGTCAGCGTCTCGAGCTCGGCCGCGAACTGGCGCCGCGGCGGTTGCGCCAGCCAGGCCCGGGTGTTCGGGCAGAGGCCGGGATCGTCGAGCAGGGCCTGACGGTCGTCCTCGTTCCAGCCGGGCAGCTGCTCGGGGTCGATCTGGGTGCTCTGGACGTCGACCGGGACGTCGATCCACACCGGCCCGGGACGGCCACTGGTGGCCAGGAACAGGGCGCGGTCCATGACCTGGCGGACGGCTTGCGGGTCCTGCAGCGTCGTTGCGTACTTGCAGACCGGGCGGGCCATGCTGACGATGTCGACTTCCTGGTCGCCGAGCTGGCGCAGCGGTTGCGGGAAGTTGCGCAGGTAGGTTTCGCGCTTGACCTGGCCGGAGACGACCAGCATCGCGATCGAATCGACGTAGGCGCCATAGACGCCGTTGAGCGCATTGACGCCGCCGGGGCCAGTGGTCACGTTGAGTACGGCGAGGCGGCGGGCGGTCCGGTAGTGTGCTTCGGCAGCCATCGCCGCGGCCTGTTCGTGATGGAAGCAGACCGGCGTCAGCTGAGGGTGGCGGCCGAAGGCGTCGTTGAGGTGCATGGCGCCGCCGCCGGTGACCAGGAAGACGTGGCGGGCGCCGGCTTCGGCACAGCGCTGGGCGATGTAGTCGGCAACGCGCAGGCTGCGGCTCATGCGAAATTCACCCCGAGGAAGGTCTTGATCCGGTCGGCGACGTAGTCGAGCATGTCCGGCGTCAGCGCCGGATGGATGCCAAGCCAGAATGTGTCGCGCATGATCCGGTCGGCCTCGGTCAGCGAGCCGGCTACGCGGTACTGGCGGCCGGCCATGTAGGGCTGGCGGGTCAGGTTGCCGGCGAACAGCAGGCGGGTGCCGACCTTGTGCTGGTCGAGGTAGCGCAGCAGCGAGACGCGGTCGCAGGGGGCGGTGTCGCGCAGCGTCACCGGGAAGCCGAACCAGGACGGCGCACTGCCCGGCGTGGCTTGCGGCAGGATCAGGAAATCGGCCAGTTCGGCCAGTTGACCGTGCAGGTGCGCGAAATTGCGCCGGCGGGCGGCGATGAAGCCGTCGATCCGGTCGAGTTGGGCCAGCCCGATCGCGGCCTGCATGTCGGTGATCTTGAGGTTGTAGCCGAGGTGCGAATAGACGTACTTGTGGTCGTAGCCGGCCGGCAATTCGCCGAGCTGCCAGTCGAAGCGCTTGCCGCAGGTGTTGTCGCAGCCCGGGTTGCACCAGCAGTCGCGGCCCCAGTCGCGCAGCGATTCGAGAATCTGCTTCAGTTCGCGGTCGACCGTGAACACCGCGCCGCCTTCGCCCATGGTGATGTGGTGGGCGGGGTAGAAGGAGAGCGTGCCGATGTGGCCGAAGCTGCCGACCTTGTGGCCGTTCAGCGTCGAGCCGAGGGCGTCGCAGCAATCCTCGACCAGCCAGAGGCCGTGCCGGTCGGCCAGGGCGCGCAGGGCGGCGGCGTCGAACGGGTTGCCGAGCGTGTGCGCCAGCATGATCGCCCGCGTGCGCGGCGATATGGCGGCTTCGACGGCGGCCGGCGAGGGATTGTAGGTGCCGATCTCGGAATCGACGAAGACCGGCGTCAGACCGTTCTGCAGGATCGGATTGACGGTGGTCGGGAAGCCGGCCGCCGCCGTGATCACTTCGTCGCCCGGCTGCAGCGCGCGGGCGCCGAGGCGGGGCGAGGTCAGCGCGGTGAGGGCGAGCAGGTTGGCGCTGGAGCCGGAATTGCAGGTAAGGACGTGTTCGATGCCGAGAAAGCCGGCTAGCTTCTTCTCGAAAGCGGCGTTGTAGCGGCCGGTAGTCAGCCAGCCGTCGAGCGAGGCGTCGACGAGATTGACGAACTCGGCGGCACCGAGCACTTTGCCGGACGGCGGCACGGCGCTTTGCCCGGGGACGAAATCGCTGGCGGCGGTGGCGCGTTCGCCATAGGCGCGGACCAGGTCGAGAATGTGTTGTCTTTCTTGGTCCAGCGTCATCGTTGTTGTTGCTCGCGTTGTTGCTCGTATTCGGCGATCTGCGCCAGGCAGACCGCATGCATGTCGGCGCCCGCCAGCCAGGCGCGATGCCAGGCGGCCGTTTGCCGGATGGCTTCCTTCAACGACCAGATCGGCCGCCACTTGAGGATTTTTTTTGCTGCGTCGGCGTCGAGGCTGAGCAGTCCGGCTTCGTGCGGGAAGTCGCTGGCCACATGCTGCCAGGCCGCGGCGTCGCCCCAGGCGTCGGCAAGCAGGTCGGCGACGCTGCCGGTGCTGACGCAGTCGGCGGCTTCCGGGCCGAAGTTCCAGGCCTGCGCGAAGTCGGCCGAGCCGTGGCCGGCTTCGGCCAGCATCAGGTAGCCGGCAAGCGGCTCGAGCACGTGCTGCCACGGGCGCACCGCCCGTGGATTGCGCAGCTGGGCCGTGCGCCCGGCGGCGAAGTCGCGCAGCAGGTCGGGGACCAGCCGGTTGGCCGCCCAGTCGCCACCGCCGATGACGTTGCCGGCGCGGGCGGTGGCCAGGCGGATGCCGGCCGTGGCGAGGAAGGACTGCCGGTAGGCGGTGCACACCAGTTCGGTGCACGCCTTGCTGCTGCTGTAGGGGTCGACGCCGCCGAGCGGATCGTTTTCGCGGAAGGGCTGGCCGGTCTCCGGGTTGGCGTAGCACTTGTCGGTGGTGATAACGACCAGACTGCGCAGCGTTGGCAGCGTTTTTGCGATTTCGAGCAGGTTGACCGTTCCCATCACGTTGGTCGCATAGGTACCGACCGGGTCGCGATAACCTTCGCCGACCAGCGGCTGGGCGGCGAGATGGAAGATCACCTCGGGCGCGGCGGCGCGCATCGCTGCCGCCAGGCTGGCCATGTCGCGAATGTCGCCGAGGGTGGACGCCAGGCGCTGGCCGAGGCCGGCGATCTCGAACAGCGATGGCTGCGTCGGGGGCTGCAGCGCGTAGCCATGGACCTCGGCGCCGAGGCGGCCGAGCCAGATCGCCAGCCAGCTGCCCTTGAAGCCGGTGTGGCCGGTGAGGAAGACCTTGCGGCCGCGCCAGAAGCCCGGGCTCACCACAGCTTCCAGGGGGCGTGGCCGCTTTGCCAGAGTTCTTCCAGCTGCATCTTGTCGCGCAGGGTGTCCATCGGCTGCCAGAAGCCCTGGTGCATCCAGGCGGCAAGCTGGCCGCGCCGCGCCAGTGCGTGCATCGGCTCGGCTTCCCAGGGCTGGCTGTCGTCGTCGATCAGGTCGATGACTGCCGGCTGGAGCACAAAGTAGCCGCCGTTGATCAACCCGCCCTGGCCAAACGGCTTCTCCTGGAAGCGGTTGACCTGGATGCCGTCGATTTCGAGGGCGCCGAAGCGTCCCGGGGGCGTCACCGCACAGACCGTGGCGGCCAGCCCGTGCTGCCGGTGGAAATCGATCTGGGCAGTGATGTCGATGTCGGCGACGCCGTCGCCGTAGGTAAAGCAGAACGGCTCGCCGGGGGGCAGGAAATGGCGGACGCGCTTCAGGCGGCCGCCGGTCTGCGTCTGCTCGCCGGTGTCGACCAGGGTCACCCGCCAGGGCTCGCAGTGGCGCTCGTGCACCTCGATCTGGTTGTTGGCCAGGTCGAAGGTGACGTCGGAATTGTGCAGGAAGTAGTTGGCGAAGTACTCCTTGAGCACGTAGCCCTTGTAGCCCAGGCAGATCACGAAATCGTTGATGCCGTGCGCCGAATAGATCTTCATGATGTGCCAGATGATTGGCTTGCCGCCGATCTCGATCATCGGCTTGGGCTTGAGGTGCGATTCCTCGCTGATCCGGGTGCCCAGTCCGCCGGCCAGAATCACCGCCTTCATTGGCTCACCACCCGGTTCTTGCCGGTCTGCTTGGCTTTGTACATGGCTTCGTCGGCGCGCTTGATCACGCTCGTCGGGTTGTCCTGCTCGGTCATCTGGGTGACGCCGGCGCTGAAGGTGATGAGCACTTTTTCGTTGTCATGCAGGAAGAAATTCTTGGTCAGCTCGCGCTGCAGGCGGGTCAGTACCATTGTCGCGTCCTCGATGTGGGTTTCCGGCAACAGGATGACGAATTCCTCGCCGCCGTAGCGGGCCACCGTGTCCTGCGGCCGCAGCGTGGTCCGGCAGGTATTGGCCAGATGGATCAGCGCCTGGTCGCCGGCGTCGTGGCCGAGCGAGTCGTTCAGCTTCTTGAAATTGTCGATGTCGAGCAGGGCGACGCAAAGGACCGTTTCGTGCCGGCGGGCACGGGCGATCTCCTTGTCGAACATGTCCTCCAGGCCGTGCCGGTTGAGGGCGCCGGTCAACTGGTCGTGGCGGACCAGGATGCTGGTCCGAGCCAGTTCGTGCTCGAGTTCGTGGATCCTGGCCTCGGCCTCCTTGACCTTCTGCTCGGTCTGGCGCAGCTCGTCGTGCGAGCGCAGGGCGTTGATCTGGATGTTCCGGGTTTCGCGCATGACTTCGGCGAGCACGCTTTCGAGTTGCGAGACGTCGTCGGCCGAACTGATCTTGGCGGCGAAACCCTCGATCTTGTCGTGATAGTCGGAGGTGGCGCCGGCGAAGTCGGCGAGGTGGTCGACGAAGCCGGCGAGCATCTGCTTGATCGCCTCGCGCGCGTCGAGCAGGCTGGCCTTGAGCTGGCTCTGCTTGAACAGGACTTCCTTGAGGCGGCGTTCGGCGTCGTCGATGCTGCGCTGCGACAGCGGCTTGTCGATGATTTCGCGGACGACTTCGATCTGCCCCTGCAGCCAGCGGTCGTCGGTGATCAGTTCGGTGATGTTCTCGACCAGCAGGCGCATCAGGCCGAGCAGGCTCTTGCGCAGTTCCTGCTGATCCTCGGCGAGCAGTTCGAGCTTGAAGGCAAAGCGCTTGAGCCGGGCGAGGAAGGCCTGCGTCTCGTCCACCCGGCGCGCACGCCGGACATCGGCGGCCAGGGTGCGGGCGTCTTCGGCCAGCTGGGGGCTGTCGGCCAGCTGGCTGGCAATCGCCGTTTCGAGGGTGAACGCGAACAGCTCGCGAATTTCGTTGAGCAATTGCGGTTCGCTGGCCGCGACCGTCGGCTCGGGGCTGTCGGTTTTTGCCGTTTCTTCGGTGTCGACCGCCAGATTGCCTTCGTTTTCGCTGCCCTGGCCCCAGGCCCGCAACAGCCCCTGGAGCCGGCTGAACAGGTTGTCGCTGTTGCTGGCGCTGCCAGCCAGTACATGCTCGAGCGAATCGCGTTTGCGGGCCGGCGTCAGCCCCGGGTGCCTGGCCTGCCATTGCCGCATCAGGTCGCCGATCAACTCGCCCCAGGCGAGCTTCTGCGTTTCGGCAAGGCCGTTGATGAAGCCGGTGAGGTGATTCTGGTAGGCCTCCCAGTTGGCGGCCTTGACTGCCTCGTCGAGCTGGCGGGCCAGCCGCAGCTGGTCCGGCGAGCTCTTCGGCAGTGCTGCCGCCAGCGAACGCAGCTGCCGCTCGGGGAAGTCGGTGCCGCTCGGCTTGGTGCCGGCGATCTCGTGATACAGGGTCTGGTAATTGTCAGGCGTCGGGGCAATGCGCCGCTGGGCGAGTTGCTTCAGGGTGTCGCGGGCAATTTCGAATGGTGTCGCCGGGCTGCTCATGTGGGAACGTTTCCGATCAGCTATAATCCTGCGCCTGCTTCAGCCCCCGTAGCATGAAGGTCGTGCAGTTGATTTGTAATCATCAGGTGTTGGTTCGATTCCGACCGGGGGCACCAGTCAGTCCTGCATGCTGCCGTAGCCCAGGCGGTGTGACAAGTCGGCAGCCGCCTGCAGCATCGCTTGCGCCGTGCTGCTTTCCCATTCCGCATCGAACTCGCCGACCGAACCGAGCGAGGTGATCGCTGCGACCATGCGGTTGCTGTGGTCGTAAACCGGCGCGCTGAATCCGTTGATGCCCGGCGTCAGGCTGCTGGTGGCGCGGGCCAGGCCGCGTTCGCGGATTTCGGTCAGGACCTTTTCCAGCTGGCGACGACAGGTCGTCAGTGCCGTCTTGCTGCTGTCCGCCTGTTCCTGGAGTTCGGCATCGATCATCTTCTTGAGGAAGGGCGAGCGGTAGAAGGCGGCAAAAGCCCGGCCGGTTGCCGAACGGCTCAGTGAAAGCACGGTGCCCGGACGCAGGGTGATGGTGATCGGACTGCCCGCGTCGACGATGCGGACGATGGTGGCGCCGTGGGTTCCCCAGACCGCCAGGGCGACGGTTTCGTGGATTTCTTCACAGAGATTGTCGAGCACCGGGCCGGCCAGGCGGACCGGATCGAGCCGGCCCAGTCCGGAGAGGCCGAGTTCCAGTGCGTAGGCGCCAAGGTCGTAGCGGCCGGTGCCGGCATCCTGCTCAACGATTCCGATGCGCATGAAACTGACCAGGTAACGATGTGCCTTGGCGGCCGCCATGCCGGCGCCCTTGGCAATATCGCGCAACATCATCGGACGATTGTTCTTGGCAAGGACATCGAGCAGCCGAAAACCGACTTCGATCGACTGAATCCCTTGGCGTTCACTGGCGACTTTGGTGATCATGGTGTGATGGTTGGATCAAAGCCGTTATTCTATGCATCTCCATGGCGCTTGAGTGCGCCAATATCATTGCGCTGTAAACAATAGGGAGTTCACATGCGGGCAGTACTCGTAGCCAATCCCAAGGGCGGTGCTGGTAAAACGACCCTGGCAACCAATCTTTCCGGATACTTCGCCAATCAGTCGCTGGTGACTACGCTCTGCGATCTTGATCGACAGCAATCGGCACTGCGCTGGATGGCGTTCAGGGATCCGGCACTGCCGCCGGTTACCGGTTATTACGGCGGCAACCAGATCGTGCTTAATCTGCCGCGCGAAGCTGACTGGGTGGTTGTCGATGCGCCGGCCGGTTTGCAGGGCTACAAACTGACGGACTATATTCGTGCGGTCGATCGGGTGGTGGTCCCTCTGGTGCCCTCGGTTTTCGATATGGCTGCTACCGAGGATTTTCTCAACTCGATGCGTGCCGAGCTGAGGGCTGCCCGGGGCAAGATCGGGATCGTCGCCATGCGTGTTGATCCGCGCACCCGCGCCGCCGGAATGCTTGAGGAGTTTCTCAAGCACTTCGATATTCCCATTGTCACTTATCTAAGGAACACCCAGAACTACGTCAATGTCGCTGCCGCCGGGGCGACCGTATTCGACCCGCCGCGCGCACGCAATAAGAAAGATCTCGAGCAATGGGCGCCGTTGATTGATTGGCTGCAGGGCTGAGATGAAAGTATTTTGCAGAAGTGCTTGACAGGTGTTTCGGGTCTCTGCATAATTCGGCCTCTCTGACGGACGCGGGGTGGAGCAGTCTGGCAGCTCGTCGGGCTCATAACCCGAAGGTCGCAGGTTCAAATCCTGCCCCCGCAACCAGCAAGCTGGTGAGTCAGAGAAAATTCAGTAGAAAGAAATTTTGCTGAAGTGCTTGACGGAAGTGAGTGAGTGGTACATAATCTCGCTTCTCTGCTGCAGACGAATCGAACGAGACGGCGCGGCGA
>NZ_RBXP01000019.1 GCF_003634965.1 Azonexus fungiphilus
TTCAGCTCCACAGGATTCGCCGACGTCGTGCTGAACGCCACATCAAACACCAGCGCCTGGCCTTCCGCTACATCAGCGTCTCCAATCGTCAGGACGATCGGCTCTTCAGCCGGCAGAACCGCCGCCTGCAGGGTATCTTCCGGAGCACCGCGCTCGGTCGCATAACCGTAGGACTGGCCGGACACCGACTCGACCACACGCAGGAACTCGACGAAGGAATGGCCTTCGTTACCGGCTGCGATTTCACCGGCAGCCGGGGCTTCAAGCAGGGCATCGAGATCGCCACCTTCGGTCAGGGCGCTGGCCAGCTGATCGAAACCTCCGCTGGTTCTGGCGACCGCACTGTCGCTGGCATCGGGTTTTTCCTGGGCAGCGACTTCGGCATCGACCTTGACCGCTTCGCGTTCGCTGACCACCATGTTCCGGCCATCGGCCATGGTCAGGACGACCTGTGCGCCATTACCGGAGACGACGGTGTCGCCCTCGCGAATGACATCGCCGGCTTTCAGACGACGCAGATTGCCTGCGCTGTCGCGGGCATAAGCTTCGCCAGTAAGGGAGGAAACCTTGGCAATAACGTTGGCTTGGGCCATGACACAACTCCTGACACTATGGGTGATGACCTAGTGTAGGGAGCGAAATGCCGATTGCCTATTGCACCAAAGTACAGTTTTCAATCAGCGCCCGGCGCCGTTGATCTTGAGTGAAAGCTGCAGCCGGTCGCGGACCCCGGTTTTCTCGAAAATCGCGGTCAGATGGGCCTTCACCGTCCGCTCAGCGATCGCCAGGCGATCGGCGATCTCCTTGTTGCTGGCTCCGCCGGCAACCATCCGGGCCACCTGACGCTCGCGCTCGGACAGCAACTCGAGCAAGCTGCCGCTCTCTGCCGTCGCCCCCTGACCGAGAATGCGCGCGGTGTTGCCGATCAGTTGCTGGAGCAATCGCTGTCCGACCCAGAGGCCGCCGTTCTCGACGACCAGGGCCACCTGCTGCAGGACCTCGGGCGCGGCATGGGTGTTGCAGCAACCGGCGGCGCCGGCAGCCAGAACATCGAGGATCAGGGCATCGTCGGGCTGATCGGCAAGGACGACGATGAACTTGCCGGGGACGAACAAGGGCGGCAGGACATCCGTGTGTTTCTCGCCGGCACGCAACCGGCACCAGCGAATCTTGCCGGCACCTGGCTGGACGCGGTTGCCCACCGAACGCAGGACGACGTTCGCCGCCGGCATCGCTGCACGCCAGTTGGGCAGCATCCGTGCTTCGCTATCGATGATCTCGTCGTTCATCAACGCTCCGTCATGGCGACGCTCTTGGCCCGCAAGACCGGCTTGAGCAGGTAGGTGAGGACGCTCTTCTTGCCGGTCAGGATATCGACTTCGGCAACCATCCCGGGAATGATCGGCAGATTGGCATCGCCAAAACCGGGCTTGTTGGTCCGTACGCGAACGAGATAGAAGGCGTTGCCCTTGTCGTCCATGACCGTATCGGCACTGATGTGCTCGAGCGTCCCCTCGAGACCACCGTAGATCGAGAAATCGTAGGCCGAAAACTTGACCATCGCCGGCTGCCCGGGCCTGAGGAAGGCAATGTCGCGGGGCAGGACACGTGCCTCGAGCAGCAATGCATCCTCGAGCGGGACGATCTCGATCATGTCCTTGCCGGCCTGGACGACGCCACCCACGGTATTGACCAGCAGGCGCTTGACGACGCCCTTGACCGGCGAGCGGATCGATGACTGCTTGACACGATCCGAGAGGGCAACGCTGCCCTCGGCCAGCCCGCTGAGCTTGGTGGTCGTTTCCGAGAGTTCCTTGCCGGCATCGTTGCGGAAACTCAGCTCGACTTCCTCGATCTTGCGCCGAGCCTCGTTGATCGCTGCCTGGGCACGGGTGATCTGGGCGCCGGCCATATCGCGCTCGCCGCGGTAACGCGAAACGTCGCGCTCGAGACGCAGCAGTTCGACTTCCGAGACAGCGCCGGAATTGATCAGCGGGCGGGTCTGCGACAGCTCCTGCGAGGTCAGGTCGTACCCCTGGGCGGCCTGGGCCCGGCGGGCGCTGGCTTCGTTCAGTTCCTGCTGACGCTGGGCCAGCTGCTGGCGAGCAATCGACAGCGCCGCCTCGAGTTCGCTGGTACGTGCGGCATAAAGCTGGCGTTCCTGCTCGACGATTTCCGGCGTTTCAGCGATCACCTCGGGCGGCGGCACGAACGCAGTACCGTCCGAAATCGCCCGCAGGCGGGCCGCCTTGGCCAGCAGACCGAGATACTGCGCCCGGTTTTCCTTGACCGACGAAACGAAGCGGGTTTCGTCGATCTTAATCAGCAACTGGTCTTCCTCGACGATATCACCCTCGCGCACCAGGATGTCGGAAACCAGACCACCATCGATCGACTGCAGGATCTGCAGCTGGCGCGACGGAATCACCCGCCCCTCGCCGCGGGTCACTTCGTCGAGCTGGGCGAACGCTGCCCAGATGATGAAGATGACGAAGACGATCCCGATCGAACGCAGCAGCACCCGGGCCCGCAGCGGCTCCTGACGCAGCATCGCCAGGTCGGCATCAGTGGCGAAATCGACGACCTCGACCTCCTCGCGGTTGGGCAAACGCCCGAGCAGGCGCTCCAGGTAGGGCTTGGCCCGCACTGCAATGCGCTCGAGCCACAGGTGTACGCGCTGCGCCAGTTGCCTCAGCCGCCCGATCATGACTTTCTCCCGATGCGACCGCTCTGCAGCGCCTGGATCACCTGATCGCGCGGACCGTCGGCGACCACCTTGCCTTCGTCGATGACGATCACCCGGGTGGCCAGGTCGAGCAGGCTGTTGCGGTGGGTGACGATGATCACCGTCTTGTGCGCCGCAATCGACTGCAGACGCTGCTTGAACTGCTGCTCCGAGGAGAAATCCATCGCACTGGTCGGTTCGTCGAGCATCAGGATCGGCGGATCCATCAGGAAGGCGCGGGCGATCGCGACGCCCTGGCGCTGGCCGCCGGACAGCGAATCGCCGCGCTCGCCGATCATCATGTCGAAACCGTCCGGATGACGATTGACGAACTCGCTCAAGCCGCCGGCCTCGGCTGCGGCAAGGACGGTCGCATCGTCGGCATAGGGCGCGCCGATGGTGATGTTGTCGCGCAGCGTGCCGTAGAACAGGGTGACGTCCTGGGCGACGTAGCCGATATTGCGGCGCAGGTCGGCCGGATCGAGCTGGCGGACATCGACGCCGTCGATGCTGACGGCGCCCCCGGTCGCCTGGTAGAGGCCCATCAGCATCTTCTGCAAGGTCGTCTTGCCGGAACCGACGCGGCCGATGACAACCACCTTCTCGCCGGCCTTGATGCTGAAGTTGATGCCGCGCAGCGCCGCCACCTGGGCGTTCGGGTAGCTGAATTCGACGTCGCGGAACTCGATGTCGCCGCGCAGTTCAGGGCGATGCACGAAACTGGCATCGGCCGGCCGCTCGACCGGATTGCTCATGACCTGTTCGAGCGAGGTCAGCGAGACCTTGGCATTGTGATACTGCATGAGCAGGCCGACCATCTGTCCGAGTGGGGCGACGGCGCGCGAGGAGAGCATGGTGCCGGCAATCAGCCCGCCCATGCTGAGCATGCCCTCGCCGATCAGGTAGACACCGACGATGATCACCGCGACATTGACCAGTTGCTGAATTTCCATCGCGCCATTGGTGGCGGCGGCGGACAGGAAGCGCATCTGGTTGTTGACGCGCGAGACGAAGGCCACCGACTTTTCCCACTTGGCCTGCATGATGCTCTCGGCCCCCTGGGTCTTGATCGTTTCCAATGCCGTCAGGCTTTCGATCAGCGTCGCGTTGCGCAACGCGCCGGCGCGATAGGTCGTTTCCGAAAGCTCGTGCATCTTGTGCTGGAGGACGTAGGCGTAGACCAGGACCAGGATCATCGCCGCCAGCACCGGCAGGATCAGCGGCCAGGCGATGATGCCGATGACCAGCAGGAAGAGAAGCGCGAACGGCAGGTCGATGAAGGTGGTCACCGTCGCCGAGGTGATGAAGTCGCGCACCGATTCGAACGAGCGCAGGTTGGAGGCGAACGAGCCGACCGCCGCCGGCCGCGCCTCCATGCGTACACCGAGCACGCGCTCCATGATCTTCGCCGACAGTTGCATGTCGATGCGGGCACTGGCGAGGTCGATGAAATAGCCGCGCAGGGTGCGCAGCACGAAATCGACGCCGACCACGAGGACGATGCCGAGCGCCAGCACCCACAAGGTCTCGAGCGCCCGGTTGGGGACGACCCGGTCATACACGTTCATCGAGAACAGCGGCAGGCAAAGTGCCAGCACGTTGATCAGCAGTGCCGCCGCCAGTACGTCGCGATACACCGGCCACTGGTCGGCCAGCGCCCCCCAGAACCAGTGGCGCAACTTGACCTCGCCGACCTGCGGCGTACGCTTGTCGAAACGGAAATGCGGACGGGCGAAGATGGCGACGCCGGCATAGCGCGCCGCCAGTTCGTCGCGGCCGACCAGTACCGTGCCCTGGCCGGTTTCCGGGAAAAGCAGGCGGGCGTTGTCGCCGGATTCGTCCCAGCCGAGCAGGACGCAGGCTTCCTCGCCCTTGAGCATGAGCACCGCCGGCAGCAGCAACTGGTCGATGTTGCTCAGCGAACGGCGCACCAGCTTGGCCGACAGGCCGGCGCGGGCAGCCGCGCGGGCGAACAAAGAGGGGGTCAGCAAGCCGCCCTCGAGCGGCAGACCGGTGACGAGCGCCGCCCGTGTCGCCGGACGGCCATGGATGCGGGTCAACTCGACCAGACAATCAAGCAGGGGATCGTGATGCAACAAATCCTCGCGGACCCCGGTCGTCACGCTCGCCACAGAAATGCTCATGCCTCTCGTTACCCCCTGTTTTCCTGGTTCCCGATTCTAACCTCAGCCTTTCGCCATAATTGCAAAACATTGCAAAGGAATTTGACGGTCGACCGCCGTTACGGCACAAAATCGGGCAGGCGGCGCGCCACCCGCCGGTTGGCCAGGCGGACGTAGTCGGGTAGACCGGCGCGATAAGGCGGCGGATCCTCGCCCTCGATCAGCGGCTGCAGGTAGGTGCGGCAGGCGTCGGTGATGTGGAAACCGTCCGCCGAGATGAACTCGGCCGGCATCCGGTGTTCGCGGTTGGCCACTGCGCTCAGCGGCACTTCGCCGATTTCCCAGCGGTAGGGGCGATCGGCGAGCCGGCGCAGGCTGAGCATGATGTTGGTTTTTCCCTGAACCGCCCGGTCGACCGCGGCAACCCCGAGGGCGTGCGCCTGCGCGACGTCGGTCCCGGAAGCCAGGTGGCGCGCCGCCCGTTGCAGGTAGTCGGCAAGCGCCAGATGGTATTTGTAGCCAAGACGGGCATGGATCAACTCGGCCACGAAACGGCCGACACCGCCGGCCCGGGTGTGGCTGGGCAGTTCGTCCGAGGCACGACCGCCGATCTCGCAGCCGCCGTCGTCGCACAGGCCTTCGGCGACGGCGATGGCGCAATAGCCGTGGCGGCGGACGCAGGCATCGACACGCGCCAGGAAGCGGTCGGCGTCGAAGGGAACTTCGGGAAACAACAGGATGTGCGGCGGATCGCCCTCGCGTTCGCTGGCCAGGCCGGCGGCAGCGGCGATCCAGCCGGCGTGGCGGCCCATCGCCTCGAGGATGAAGATGCGGGTCGAGGTGCGCGCCATCGAGGCGACATCGAAGCCGGCCTCGCGCATCGAGGTGGCAACGTACTTGGCGACCGAACCGAAACCGGGACAGGTGTCGGTCAGCGCCAGGTCGTTATCGACCGTCTTGGGAATGCCGATCACCGTCAGCGGGTGACCGAGCGCAGCGAGCGTTTGCGACAGGTGCCAGGCGGCGCCCATGGTGCCGTCGCCGCCATTGAAGAAGAAATAGCCGATCTCGTGCGCCCGGAAAACCTCGACCAGGCGTTCGAAGTGGGCCCGGTGCGTGGCCAGCGGGCCAAGATGGTAGCGGCTCGAGCCGAAGGCGCCCCCCGGGCAGTAGCGCAGGCGGGCGATGTCCTCGTCGGACTCGAGACTGGTGTCGATCAGGTCCTCGGTCAGCGCCCCGAGAATCCCGTCGTGGCCGGCATAGACCTTGCCGATCCGTTGCGGATGCAGCAAATGCAGACGGCGTGCTTCCTGGATCAGGCCGCACGCCGTCGCGTTGATCACGGCGGTGACGCCTCCCGACTGCGCGTAGAAGGCATTCCTCGCCGCCATCGGTTTACTTCAGGGCGTTGAAGACCGCCGCAGTGATGCTGTCGACGCTGCCGACACCAGCGATCTTGCGCACCTTCGGCGCCGCGGCATCGCCCGCTGCAGCCCACTGGCCGTAGAAATCGACCAGTGGCTTGGTCTGCGAGTGATAGACGTCGAGCCGCTTCTTGACCGTTTCTTCCTTGTCGTCGTCGCGCTGGACCAGGTCCTCGCCGGTGACGTCATCCTTGCCTTCGACCTTGGGCGGGTTGAACTTGACGTGGTAGGTGCGGCCCGAGGCCAGGTGGGCACGGCGGCCGGCCATGCGCTCGATGATGTCGCTGTCGGGCACGTCGATCTCGAGCACGAACTCGATCGGCACGCCGGCGTCCTTCATCGCCTGCGCCTGCGGAATGGTGCGCGGAAAACCGTCGAACAGGTAGCCGTTCTTGCAGTCGTCCTGCTGCAGGCGGTCCTTGACCATGCCGATGATCACGGCGTCCGGCACCAGGCCGCCGGCGTCCATGTGCTTCTTGGCTTCCAGGCCGAGCGGCGTCCCTGCCTTGACCTGGGCGCGCAGCATGTCGCCGGTCGAGATCTGCGGGATGCCGAACTTCTCGCAGATGTATTTGGCTTGCGTGCCCTTGCCGGCGCCGGGTGCGCCCAAAAGAATCAGTTTCATGGAAAGTCCCTCTGGTTACGTATGAAAATTCTTGTTGTCGGCTGTTATGGCGCCGTTCTCTAGACGTCCGAACTTACCTGCTTATTCAGGCATGGTCAAACAGTTTGCGCATCCTTTCGGCGTCCTCCGGGGTATCGACGCCGGGTGCCGGCGCCGCGTCCACCAGCGTCACGCTGATCCGGTAGCCGTGCCACAGCGCGCGCAGCTGCTCGAGGGCCTCGAAGTGCTCGGTGGGGGCCACGGTCAACCCCGCGTAAGCCTTCAAAAAGCTCGCCCGGTAGGCGTACAGCCCGACGTGGCGATAGGCCGGCAAATCGGCCGGCAAGCTGCGGCCGCCGCCTTCGCGGGCGAAGTGGTCGCGCGCATAGGGCACCGGCGCCCGCGAGAAGTAGGCGGCATCGCCGTCGGCGCGGCAGACGACCTTGACCACGTTGGGGTTGAAGAAGTCGGCCGGATCGACGATCGGATGCGCAACGGTGGCAATGTCGGCACCGCTGACCGCGAGCTGGCGCGCGGTCTGGACGATGATTTCCGGCTCGATCAGCGGCTCGTCGCCCTGGACATTGACGACGATGGTGTCGTTGCCCCAGCCGCGCTGGGCGACGACCTCGGCCAGACGGTCGGTCCCGGTCGGATGATCGGCACGCGTCATCAGCGCGGCGAACTCGTGGGCTTCACAGGCGGCACGCACCGCGGCATCGTCGGTCGCCACCCAGATTTCCTCGGCGCCGGACAGGTGCGCCCGTTCGGCCACGCGCACGACCATCGGCTTGCCGCCAAGATCGAGCAGCGGCTTGCCGGGCAGCCGGCTGGACGCGAAACGCGCCGGGATGACGACCTTGAAGGCCGGCGTGATCACGCTTCGTCGGCGCCCAGCTGGCGCGCTTCGTCGGCAAGCATCACCGGGATGTCGTCGCGGATCGGGTAAGCCAGTTTGCACGGCTTGCAGACCAGCTCCTGCGCCGCCTTGCGGTGTTCGAGGGGGCCCTTGCAGACCGGGCAAACGAGAATTTCAAGCAATCGGGCGTCCACGCAGCTTCTCCACTATCAAATCGGTCAATGCCGGCGACAGGCCGGCCTCGACGGGCAGCACCCAGGCCTCGCCCGTCGTCAGTCCGGCGCATTTTACTGCATCCTTCTCGGTCATCAGCAGCACCGCGTCGTCGGCGAAGGCGAGATCGGCCGCCACATAGGCATGGTGATCGGCGAAGGGATGGGCGACGAAATCGAGGCCGAGGCCGCGCAAGGTGGCGAAGAAACGCTGCGGATCGCCGATGCCGGCGACCGCATGGAGCTTGCGGCCGCGCAGCGCGGCCGCCGGGCAGCGCCGCCCTGGCTCGCCCAGGCGCCAGAACTCGCCGGCCTGCAAGCTCATCGCAAAAGCCGGCGTGGCACCGGCCAGCGACTGCGCCGCGAAATCGTTGCCAATCACCGCGTCGACCGTGGACAGTCGGGACAGCGGCTCGCGCAGCGGTCCCAGCGGCAGCCGCCAGCCGTTGCCGGCGGCGCGGCGGTCGAACACTGCCAGTTCGACGTCGCGAGCCAGCCGGTAATGCTGCAGGCCGTCGTCGCAGAGCAGCACGTCGACCTCGGGATGCGCCGCCAGCAAGGCGGCACCAGCCGCCGCCCGGTCGCGGCCGACCCACACCGGCAGCGCACTGCGCCGGGCAAGCAGGAGCGGTTCGTCGCCGACCTCGGCCGGCGACGATGCCTCCGTCACCGGCCGGGGCGCCGCCATGGCGGCACCGTAGCCGCGGCTGACGATGCCCGGATGCCAGCCGCGCGCACGCAACTCGCCGGCCAGCCAGAGGGTCAGCGGCGTCTTGCCGGCACCGCCGACGATCAGGTTGCCGACGACGACGACCGGCACCGCCAGCCGGACCGGCCGCGCCCGTCGGCGGCGCCAGGCGGCACCGGCGACGAAGAGCAGGTGCAGCGGCAGCAGCAACGGCAGCAAAAGCCACAACGCCGGCGTCAGCCGGCGTTGGAACCATTGTCGCTGCAGCCAGCCAGCCAGCATCACTGGGCCGACTGGGTGGCGAAGGAAATGTGCGGATAACCGGCCGACTGCGCCGCCTGCATGACGTCGACGACGCGCTGGTGGGTGGCCTTGGCGTCGGCATTGATGACGATCACCGGATCGTTGCGACCGCCGGCCGCCTGCTGCAGGGCCGCCGAGATGGCATTGACGTCGGTGGCCGCCAGCGGCGACTTGTTGACCAGCACCTGGCCGCCGGCGGTGACCGCCACGTCGATCTCGTTGGGCTGCTCGTTCTGCTGGTTGACGTCGGCCGTCGGCAGGTTGATCTCGAGCCCGGCGAACTTCGAGTAGGTCGTCGTCAGCATCAGGAAGATGATGATCACCAGAAGGACGTCGATCATCGGGATCAGGTTGATTTCCGGCTCTTCGCGGCCGCGTCCGCGCTGGAAGTTCATCGCTTACTTCCGGTCGCCGTGCATGATCTCGACCAGGCGCACCGCCTGCTGCTCCATCTCGACGACGAAACTGTCGACCAGCGCCCGGAAATGGCGCCAGAAGATCATGCTGGGAATCGCGATGAAGATGCCGAAACCGGTGTTGTAGAGCGCAATCGAGATGCCGTGGGCGAGCTGCTGCGGGTTGCCGGTGCCCGGCGCCTGCGAGCCGAAGATCTCGATCATCCCGACGACGGTGCCGAACAGGCCCATCAGCGGGCTGATCGAGGCGATCGTGCCGAGCGTGGTCAGGTAGCGGTTGAGATCATGGGCGACGGCCGAGCCGGCTTCCTCGATCGATTCCTTCATCACTTCGCGCGAGTTGCCGACATTGCGCAAGCCGGCGGCGAGGACGCGACCGAGCGGCGAATGGCGCTCGAGGTCGTCGAGCAGCTTGCTGTTGTCGCCGCCCCGGCGGAATTCGCCGACCGCGCGCTGGAGCAGGCCGGGCGGCACGATCCGGGCACGGCGCAGGGCCGCCAGACGCTCGATGATCAGCGCCACGGCGATGATCGAAGCCAGCAACAAGGGCCAGATGGGCCAGCCGGCCGCTTTGACGATTTCAAACACGTGACATTGTCCTTGAGGAAATTGCAGTCCGCAATTCTGCCTCCCCCTCGCCGCAGGGGCAAGCGCGGCGATTTTCCGGCGGCCGCCGGGCTTATCCCCAAAAGCTGTGGATAAGTCTGTGGAAGAGCTGTAGTGACAGCCCGCAAACCCGCAAGAAACAAGGATTCTTCCTGCCCTGCCAAAAAACGAGGCATTTCGTTAAGACCGTTTAAAATCAATAACTTGAATTTGAAAACAAATGTCAAGAAGCTATCGCAACGCGGCCTGGCCGGGTAGAATCCGGCCATGCACACCGCCCCGCCGCCTGTCAATAACTCCGTCCTCAGCGTCAGCGCCCTCAACCGCCTGGTCCGCGACTGCCTGGAGAGCGCCTTCCCGCTGAGCTGGGTCGGCGGCGAGATTTCCAACCTGACCTACGCCGCCTCCGGCCACGTCTATTTCTCGCTCAAGGACGCCGGCGCCCAGGTGCGCTGCGTGATGTGGCGCAGCCGCGCCCAGACGCTCGGCTGGCGGCTGGAGAACGGACAGAAGATCGAGGCCCGGGCGCTGGTTTCGTTCTACGAGCCGCGCGGCGAATTCCAGCTGAGCGTCGAAGCGATCCGCCGCGCCGGCCAGGGCGACCTCTTCGAGCGTTTCCTGCAACTCAAGGCACAACTTGAAAACGAGGGACTTTTCGCGGTCGACCGTAAACGTCCGCTGCCCGGCTTTCCACGCCGCCTGGCCATCGTCACCAGCGCGCAGGCCGCCGCCCTGCGCGACGTGCTGACGACGCTGCACCGGCGCTCGCCACAGGTCGCGATCAGCCTGTTCCCGACCCCGGTGCAGGGCGAAGGCGCCGGCCTGCGCATCGCCGCGGCACTGGCTGCGGCCGGCCGCAGCGACTGCGACGCGATCATCCTCTGCCGCGGCGGCGGCAGCCTCGAGGATCTCTGGGCCTTCAACGAGGAAGCCGTCGCCCGTGCCATCGCCGCCTGTCCGCTCCCGGTGATCAGCGGCGTCGGCCACGAAACCGATTTCACCATCGCCGATTTCGCCGCCGACCGGCGCGCCCCGACGCCGACCGCCGCCGCCGAGATGGCAGCGCCCGAACGCCAGCGCCTGCTCGAACGGCTGAGCCAGCTGCAGGCACGCCTGCAGCGCGCCGGCGAGCGCCGCCTCGGCGACCAGCGCCAGCGACTGGACTGGCTGGCCAGCCGCCTGGTCGACCCGGCCGAACAACTCGCCCGCCGCCACGACCACCTGACTCGCCTGGGCGACCGCCTGCGCCGCGCGCTCCTTGCCGGCACCGCCCAGCACGCGCTGCGCCTGACCGCACTGGCCCGCCGCGCCGACCTCGCCGCCCCGCGCACCGCGCTCCGCCACCAGGCCGTCGATCGACTCGCCCGACGCCTGCAGCAGGCCAGCGAATGGCAGGCGAGACAACGGCAGATGAAACTAAATGCGCTCGCCGCCGGTCTCAAGCAGCTGGATCCGCAAGCCGTGCTCGCGCGCGGCTATGCACTGGTCCGCGGCCCCGACGGACGGGCCTTGCGCAGCAGTCTGACGGTCAACCCCGGTGCCGGCCTGAAAATCAGCCTGGCGGCAGGAAGCCTCGCCGCCACCGTCACCGAGGTTGTGGCCCCGGCGGAAGCTGACTAGAATTTTTGCCTTACCCCTCAAACAACGGAGAAAACAATGGAACATCAACTGCCCGCCCTGCCCTACGCCAAGGACGCCCTCGCCCCGCACATGTCGGCCGAGACCTTCGACTACCACTACAGCAAGCACCACAATGCCTACGTGGTTAACCTGAACAACCTAATCAAGGGCACCGAATACGAAGCCCTCGACCTCGAAGCCATCGTCAAGAAGGCCCCGGCCGGCGGCATCTACAACAACGCCGCCCAGGTCTGGAACCACACCTTCTTCTGGAACTGCATGAAGCCGAACGGCGGCGGCGCCCCGAGCGGTGCCCTGGCGGCTGCCATCGACGCCAAGTGGGGTTCGCTCGACGCTTTCAAGACCGCCTTCCAGACCTCGGCCGTCGGCAACTTCGGTTCCGGCTGGACCTGGCTGGTGAAGAAGGCCGACGGTTCCCTCGACATCGTCAACATGGGCGCCGCCGGCACCCCGCTGACCACCGGCGACAAGGCCCTGCTCTGCGTCGACGTCTGGGAACACGCCTACTACATCGACTACCGCAACCTGCGTCCGAAGTTCGTCGAGACCTTCCTCAACAATCTGGTCAACTGGTCGTTCGCCGAAGCCAATTTCGCCGGCTAAGCCACTACCAGCGCCATCCCGGGGGAGACAAGAGCTCCCCCTTTTTTTGCCCGCCCGCCGGGCGACAAAGCCACCTCTCCCGCCCCACGGCAACGATGAACGCACCCGCCAGCGCCAGTCCCGAAACGCAACTGAAGATCCAGCTTCTCGGCAAGGTTTCGCTCAGCCTGGACGGCGTCGAGCACGGCAATTTCGCCTACGACAAGATCCGCGCCCTGCTCGGCTACCTGGCTGCCGCGCCGGGCCAGTGGTTTCGCCGCGACGCGCTGGCCGAACTGCTGTGGCCCAACGCCAGCGGCGAAGCGGCACGGATCAGCCTGCGCCGCGCCCTCTACGAGCTGCGCCAACTGTTCGAGACAATCGGCATCGATCCGCTCCAGGCCAACCGCAACTCGATCGGCTTCTTCCCCGACCGGCGAGTCAGCATCGATCTCGTCGAATTCATCGCCGACGCACCGGGCGACCACGAGACGACGGCCGCGATGCAGGCGCTGGCCAGACAAGCCGCGCTGTACTGGGGCAATTTCCTCGAAGGCGTGCAGGTCGCCGATTCGGCAGAGTTCGACCACTGGCTGCAGGTCCGCCGCGAAGCGCTGCTGCAGCGGGCGATCGGCATGCTCGACCGGCTCGTCGCCTGGCATGCCCGCCAGGGCCAGCGCGAGGCCGCGATCCGCCACGTCCGGCGCAAGCTCGAACTGACGCCGTGGATCGAGGCCAATTACTGCCAGCTGATGGAACTGCTGGCCGAAGACGGCCACTACGGCCAGATCTGGCAGACCTATCTCGACTGCCAGCGCTACCTGCAGCGGGAAATGGGCCTGGAACCGGAAAGCCGGACCACCGAACTGGCCCAGCGCCTGTGCCGCGAACAGGCCATTCCCCCGCAGCAACCGGCGCGCGTGCTCCAGCGCAGTCCGCTGACCGTGCTCGCCTGCCGCATCTCGCCGCCGGATGGCGCCGCCAGCGAGGACTATTTCTCCGAGCTGGCCGCCGCCGCCGGCAGCGTCCGCGATGTCGTCCAGCGGCACAACGGGCATTTTTCGGCGATCCACGCCAACCTGCTGGTCGGCTACTTCGGCTTTCCGAAGGCCCGCGAGCAGGCCGCCCGCGAAGCGATCAACGCCGCCCTGGAAACCCGCGCCTGCATTTCCGGCTTCTCCCGCATCGAATGCCGCCAGGCGCTGCATCGCGGGCTGAGCCTGCTCGACGAGCGCTACGCCTTTCCCGACGTCGATGGCGGCATCAGCCAGCAGGCCATCGCCATGCTCGGCAAGGTCCAGCGCAACGACATCCACGTCTCGCCCGGGATGTTCGAGCAGATTCGCGAGCACATCGGCGGCCAGCCTGTGGATGATGGCAACATCCGCATCCGCGAACGGCGCGAACGCCCCCTGACCCGACGCCGCGCGCTCAGCCACCCGCTGGTCGGCCGCCGCCAGGAAATGCACTTCCTGCTCGAATGCTGGCGCGACGCGGCCAATCTCGGCATCGCCTGCGTCCAGATCACCGGTGAACCCGGCATCGGCAAATCGCGCCTGCTGCAAGCCCTGGTTCGCCAGCTGCGCAGCCGCGGTGCGCGCGCCAGTACCCTGCACTGCCTGCCGGAAACCCAGCACGCCACCTACCAGCCGATCGCCGCCGCGCTGGCCAGACTGCTGCGCGACGACGCCAACCTGCCCCAGGCCGAGCGCCAGGCCCGACTGAAGAAGCGAATCGAGCGCGGCCCGGGTTTTCTTGCCGATCATGCCGAAGTCATCCAGCGCCTGCTCGGTCTGCCCTCCGCCCTCGACGCCATCAGCGACGGGCAACAGCTGACCGGACGCATCGAAGACGGCATCAGCCGACTGCTCGACGACATGACCGAAGGCGCCCCCTGGCTGCTGGTCGTCGAAGACACCCACTGGTGCGACAGCGAAACCCTGGCACTGCTGCGCCGCCTGACCAGCGAACGTTGGCGCCGGCGCCGGCAACCGCTGCTGATCGTCACCACCTCGCGCCACCCCGAACACATCGGCGACTACGCCCCGCAACTGGCCCTCGCCGCGCTGCCCGGGGAAGAAACCGCCGAACTCGCCCGCAGCCTGGTCAACGACAGCCTCGACGCAGCCCGCATCGCCGATGTCGTCCGACGCTCGGACGGCGTCCCGCTCTACGTCGAACAGCTGCTCTACGCCTTCGACCAGGGACTGGCCGAGGAGGGCATTCCCGGCAACCTGCACGACCTCCTCGCGACCCGGATCGACGCCCAGGGACGTCATCGCAAGCTGGCCCAGCAAGCCGCGGTGATCGGCCGGGAGTTCGAGCCGCAGCTGCTCGCCGCACTCTGGGACGATACCGAGGAAAACCTCCACGCCGGCCTGGCCGCCCTGCGCAACAACGGGCTGATCACCGCCAGCCAGACCCTGCCGTCATTCCGTCACGCACTGATCCGCGATGCCGCGCTGCAGTCGATTCCCAACGAGGAAAGGCGGCGCATCCGCCTGCGCCTGGCGCGGGTATTGCGCTCGCAGTTCAGCGAAAGGGTCAATCGCCACCCCGAACTGCTGGCCATCCATTTGGACGACGGCGAAGCCCCGGAAACCGCCGCCACCTGGCTGGCCGCCGGGCACCGGGCTGCCGGTGCCTCGCTGCAGCAGCAGGCCGCGCATTTCTTCCGCAACGGCCTGGCGGCACTGCGCTTCATCGGCGACACCGGGCAAGCGCGCGAAACCGAGTTTCACCTCCGCGTCGGCCTGGGCACCGCGCTGCTCGCCACCCAGGGTTACGGCAACGCCGAAAGCCGTGAACTGCTGGCCGGGGCGCTCGCGCTTTCCGACCGCCTGGGCAGCGACATCGAGGTCATCCGCGTGCTCTGGGGCCTCTGGCTGGGTGGTCGCTCGACCGGCTCGACCGAACATCCGCTGGCACTGGCCCGACACCTCGAGCAGGCTGCCCGCGACAGCGACGATCCGGGCGTCCGCCTGCAAGTGGCCTACGCCTACGGCAACAACTATTTCTGGCTGGCCCGCTACGACGAAGCCAGGAGCCACCTGGAAACCGCCATCAAGCTCGGACGGATGGACGATGGCGGGCAACGGATCGAACGCTTCGGTGAAAACAGCGCCGTACCGGCCCGCGCCTTCCTGTCCTGGATCGAGTGGATCGAAGGACGTCCGGCACTGGCCCTGGCGCAAGCCGACGCCGCCATTGCCGAGGCCCGCGCCTGCAAGCACGCGCACACGCTGGCCTTCGCCCTGACCTTTGCCGCCGTGCTCGGCAAGCACCTGCGCCGTCCCGAGCTGGCCGGCCAACACCTCGGCGAACTCGCTGAACTGGCACAAAGCAACGGCCTGCAGCTCTGGCAGGCAACCGCCGCCCTGGTCACCGGCTGGGTCCGTTGCGCCACCGGCGACGACAGCGGCCTGGCCTTCATCGAACAGGCTGCCGAGGCGGCGCACCGTGCGATGTCCGCCGTCGAGGCGACCTTTCTGGCCTTCTGGCTCGACGCCCTGCACCTGCTCGGACGCCTTGACGAAGCCGAGCAACTGGCGGCCCGCTGCATGAGCGTCATCGTCCACACCCAGGACAACTACCTGATTCCGGAAATACGCCGCATTCAGGGCGAAATCCAGCTCGCCCGCGGCAGCGCCGGCCGCCCGACGGCACTCGCGCTATTCGGCGAGGCCCTGGAACAGGCCCGCGAACAGGGTGCGACGATACTGGCGCTACGCGCCGCCAGCAGCCTGGTCCGCCACAGCCCTTCGCCGGACAACCGGGCAATCCTGCGCCACTGGCTGTCCCGCTGCGATCAGGAAATCGACATTCCCGACCTGGTCGAGGCAAAGGCCCTGCTCGACCCGATGCCCCACTGACCGCCGCTCAGCTGTCGGCAGGCGTATCCGGGCAAGGCTGCACATCGTGCTGGGCAAACCAGCGCTCGCCCTCGCAGGCGGCGCCGCCACCGGGGGCACTGTAGTTGATCGTCAATTCCTCGCCGGCCTCGATCCGACGCGCCGCCAGAAAAACGATGGCGTTGTTCTCGACATCGCCGCGGTAAACCATGTTCGCCGGATTGGCATGGTTGTACAGACTGCCGTAGCCGAGGGCCAGGGCCTGCAGCGATGCGCCGCCGGTCAGGCCTTGCCAGCTGAAGGCGTAATGGGTGATTTCCACCGGCAGATCGAAATGCTTGCAATCGACCAGCACGACCGGCGATACCTCGACCACCTCTCCCGGCTGGAATACCTTCCCGGCAAAGACCCCGCGCCCCCTGGCGGTCCCGGTCAGCGCCACGTGGATCGACGGTGGCAAGACTTTGTTCACGCAAGAACTCCGCAAAAACAAGCAAGCGGGCTGCCTGCAGCAGGCAGCCCCGGACAAGGGCCAGACAAGCTGGCCGCGTCAAGAATAACCGATCCCCTCGCCTCAGGCCGCCCCCGGACGCCCCGCGCCCTTGCCGGCATCCGAACCCTTGCCGCCGTCGATCGGCGGCGGCAGCGGAATCTTCAGGTCGATCGGCGCGACATCGGCGCCGCCCTTGCCAGCGTCCGAACCCTTGCCGCCGTCGATCGGCGGCGGCAGCGGGATCTTCAGGTCGATCGGCGCGACATCGGCGCCACCCTTGCCGGCGTCCGAACCCTTGCCGCCATCGATCGGCGGCGGCAGCGGAATCTTCAGGTCGATCGGTGCGACATCGGCGCCGTCCTTGCCGGCGTCCGAACCCCTGCCGCCGTCGATCGGCGGCGGTAGCGGAATCTTCAGGTCGATCGGCGCAACATCGGCGCCGCCCTTGCCGGCATCCGAACCCTTGCCGCCGTCGATCGGCGGCGGTAGCGGGATCTTCAGGTCGATCGGCGCGACATCGGCGCCACCCTTGCCGGCATCCGAACCCTTGCCACCGTCGATCGGCGGCGGCAGCGGGATCTTCAGGTCGATCGGCGCGACATCGGCGCCACCCTTGCCGGCGTCCGAACCCTTGCCACCGTCGATCGGCGGCGGCAGCGGGATCTTCAGGTCGATCGGCGCGACATCGGTGCCGCCCTTGCCGGCATCCGAACCCTTGCCGCCGTCGATCGGCGGCGGCAGCGGAATCTTCAGGTCGATCGGCGCAACATCGGCACCACCCTTGCCGGCGTCCGAACCCTTGCCACCGTCGATCGGCGGCGGCAGCGGGATCTTCAGGTCGATCGGTGCGACATCGGCGCCACCCTTGCCGGCATCCGAACCCCTGCCGCCGTCGATCGGCGCCGGTTGCGGCAGCGGAGCCGGAGCTCCCTTGCCATCATCCGCGCCACCCTTGCCGGCATCCGAACCCTTGCCACCGTCGATCGGTGCCGGTTGCGGCAGCGGAGCCGGAGCTCCCTTGCCATCATCCGCGCCACCCTTGCCGGCATCCGAACCCTTGCCGCCGTCGATCGGTGCCGGTTGCGGCAGCGGAGCCGGGGCCCCCTTGCCATCATCCGCACCGCCCTTGCCATCATCCGCACCGCCCTTGCCGGCATCCGAACCCTTGCCACCGTCGATCGGTGCCGGTTGCGGCAGCGGCGCCGGAGCCCCCTTGCCATCATCCGCACCGCCCTTGCCGGCATCCGAACCCTTGCCACCGTCGATCGGTGCCGGTTGCGGCAGCGGCGCCGGGGCCCCCTGGCCGTCATCCGTACCGCCCTTGCCGGCATCCGAACCCTTGCCACCGTCGATCGGCGCCGGTTGCGGCAGCGGAGCCGGGGCCCCCTTGCCGTCATCCGCACCGCCCTTGCCGGCGTCGGAATCACTGTCGCCACCGCCCGGTGCCGGCGGAGTCTGGGGCGCCGGTGCGCCCTTGCCATCGTCGTCGCCCTTGTTGCCCGGGCCCTTGCCGTCATCGGCCGGCGCCGGCGGAGCGGCCTTGCCGGCGTCGTCGCCGGCCGGCGGTGTCTTGTCGTCCTTGGGCGGCACCGATTTGTCCTCCGGCGCGGCGCCCTTGCCCTGATCGCCGCTGTCGCCGGCAGCCGGCGTGTTCGGCTTGGTGGTCGTCTTGCTCAAGGTGACGTCGGCCTGGATGCCGAGCGAAAGCGCCATCGACGAGTCCTTCTGGACGACATCGGTGACCTTGCCGGCGGCGGTGACCGACGTCGATGCCCCGCTCACCGCCGCGCCTTCGTTGCGCAGATCCTTGCCGGCGCTGACCTGCGAGCGGCCGCCGCTGTTGATCGAGACCGCGTCGTAGCTGGTGCTGCGTTCGATATCGAGGTTGGCGGCACCGCTCAGGTCGGCCTTGCGCGTCGTGCTCGTTTCCGTGGCGCCGCGCGAGGTCTCCTGGCTGACGCCGACACCGGCGCTGAGACCGAAGGCGGTCGAGCTGCTGGTGTTCTGCGCCGCCCGCAGCTGCATGTTGCCGCCGGCGTTGAGCGTGGTATCGCCGGCGCTGGCGATCTTGGTGCCTTCGAGGTCCATGTCGCCGCCGCTGCGCAGCGTGGTGTCGCCGCCGCTGCGAATGTTCACGCCGCTCTTGGTCGAGCTGCTGCTGTCCGACTGGTTGTAGCCGGCGCTGACCTCGAGCATGCCGCCGGTCTGCGACTTGCCGCCGCTGCCGGCCTTGCCGCCGGTGCTCATGCCGATATTGACCGAGGCGTCGGCGCCGCGGCTGCTCGCCGTCGTCCGGTCTTCCGCCGCCAGCAGGTTGAGCTTGCCGCCGGCGTCGAGCGTCGTGCTGCCGGCCGACTCGATGCTGGTGCCCTTGAGCGTGGTGTCGCCGCTGGTCTTGATGCGGACGTTGCCGCCCGACTGGATCGAACCGCCGACTTCCTGGACGCGCGACTTGTCGGCCGTCGCCCCCGAGGCACTGACGCTGAGGCTGCCGCCGACGACGCTCTGGGCATTGACGTTGACGGTCAACACCGCGCCGGCATCGATTTTCTCGGAACGGCTGCTGGCAGTGTTCTGCGCTGCCTTGTAGTCGAGCGAAGCGGCCTGGATGGCGACGTCGCCGCCGGCCGCGATGCGCGTTCCCTCGAGCGTCGTCTTGCCCGACGACTCGCTGCTGAAGCCCTTGCCGACGCGGATCGTCGACGCGATCGCAGTCGAGGTGTCGGCGCTGGTCTTCTCGTACGACGAACTGGCGCTGACGCGGCCGCCGACCGAGGCATCGTAGCCGGCCCCGGAAGTGACCCCGGCCTGCGCCGAGGCGCCGGCGTACATGCCGACCTTGGCGGTGTTGTCGAGCTTGGTCGAGGATTCGTAGGTGGTATCGCGGGCCGCCAGCGATTCGATGGTGCCGGCGCGCTGGTTCATCGAACCGCCGACGTCGATCTGCGTGCCGACATCGCGGATGGTGCCGCCGCCGGCGTCGCGGGTGAGATCGCCGCCGGCCTTGATCGTCGACACCACGGCCGTCGTGCTGCCGCTGACCGACTTCTCGTCGACGTTGTTGACGCGGTAGCCCATGCTGATCTCGGCCGAGGCCCCGGCCTTGGCGTTCAACTGCGCCTCGGCATTGGCACCGGCGTTGGCGCCGGCGTAGAGGCCGACCGAGGTGGTGTTCTTGCTGCTGCTCGTTTCCTTGCGGTCGTCGGCAGCCAGGAAGCGCATGTTCTCGGCCTTCAGCGCGACGTCGCCGCCGGCGGCGATGTCCGAGCCCTTGACGGTGAGATCCTTGGCGGTCAGCGACAGGTCGCCGCCGGCGCTGATCCCGGACTTGTTGTTGCGCGTCTCGAGCGTGCTGGTCTTGCCGGTCTCGACCCGCAACACGTCGAGGGTGTTGTCGGAACCGGCACTCGCCGATGCCTTCGCCGACGGCAGCAGGGCTGCGCCCCCGGCCGCCGCCGAACCGCCGGCGCCGGCCTCGTTGTTGCTGCCGAGCATCAGGCCGACGCTGGTCCTGGTGGTCTCGGTGGTCTTCAGCGAGACATCCTCGGAGGTCCGCACATCGACGCTCGCCGCGCGCAGGTCCATGTTGCCGCCGGCAGCCAGTTGGCTGCCTTCGAGCACGACCTTGTTCTTGGCATCGACGCTCATGTTGCCGCCGCTCTTGATGCCGGCGGCCTGGTTGCGGATCTCCAGGCTGGTTTCCTTGCTCTGCGTCGATTCGAGGAAGTTGACGCTGCTCTCGCTGCGGGCACTGGCGCCGACGCCGGCACCGACGGCAACGCCACCGACCCCGACGCTGCCGTTGGCCGACGCCCCGGCACCGGCGCTGTTGCTCGAGCTGGCCATCAGGCCGATCGAGGTCTTGTCGCTGGTCGTCACCGAGATGTCGACGTCGCGCCCGGCGAGCACCTCGACATCGCGCGCCTGGATCGTCGTGTTGCCGGCGGTGTCGATGCTCGACCCCTGGACCTTGACCGTGCCGTCGGCGCTCAGGCGGGTATTGCCGCCGACCTTGATCGTCGACGCCACATTGCGCGCCGACAGGCTGTCGGTCACCGTCTTTTCATTGGCCATCAGTTCAAGACCGCCGCTGCCTTCGGCCGAGGCCTGGGCGCTGGCGCCGACGTTGCCGCTCAGGCCGGCCTTGCCGGCGTCGCCCTTGGCCACCGCCCCGGCCGAGGCGTCGGCCGAGCCCTTGCCGTCGGTCACCCGGAGGAAGGTCGTGGTCGTCGTCTCGGTATGCGTCTCGACCTTGTCGAGCCCGGCCAGCACGTTGATGTTGCTCGCCTTGATGTCGGCATCGCCGCCAACATCGAGGCTGGAGCCCTGCAGCGTGACGTCCTTGCCGGCCTTGATGCTGGCGTCGCCGCCGACCGCGAAGCTGCTGGCGACGTTCTTGCTGACCGTCTGCGTCCTGGTCGTCGTGGTTTCGCCCCAGAGCCCGCCGCCGACGCCGAGACCGCTCTCCTTGCTGGTCTCGGTGGTCTTGGTGGTATCTGCCTTGCTGACGATGTTGACCGCACCTGCCGCGTCGAGCGCCGCGTCGCCGCCGACCTTGACGTCGGTGGCGGCAAAGGTGATGTCCTTGCCCGACTTGGCGGCCAGGTTGCCACCGACGGTCAGGCCGGACTTCAGCTGCTCGACGGTGGTCGTCGTCGAACTCTTGCTGCTGCTACCGAAAAGCCCTTGCGAGCCGGTGCTGGTGGAGGTCGTCGTGCGTTTCTCGAGGCTGTCGAAATTGACCCCGTCGCCGGCGTTCAGCGTCGCATTGCCGCCGGCATTGACCTGGGCCCCGACGACGTCGATGCTGCGCTTGGCGTCTATCGTCAGGTCGCCGGTCGAGATGATCTGCGCGGTACGACCGATATCGGTGGTGTAGAACTCGTCGTTGCCGGAACCGCTGCTGTAGGTGCGATTGACGACGCTGCCCTCGGTCGAGGTCAGGTTGACATCGCCGCCCTTGATCGTCCCCGAGAGGTTGGTGATGTCCTGCTTGGCAACGATGCTCAACGTCTTGGCGCCGGCGACGGTGCCGCCGACGTTGTCGAAGCGGTCGACATTGATGTTCACGTCAGCGCCGGCGATCACCGCGCCGGTTTCGATGCTGGCGCGGGTCTCGGCCGAGAGGTAGACGACCGGGACCAGCACGCGCTGGCCGGACACTTCCTGCTCGACCATCCACACGACGTCGCTCTTCAGCGCCGCCACCTGCGCCGCGCTCGGCGCCTTGCCCCATTCCAGGCCAAGCTGCTTGGCTTCCTTGGCGGCGTTGTCCATCAGGTACTGCATCTGGCTGCTCTCGCTGGAGAAGCCGGCGAGCATCGCCCGGCCAACCTGGGCAACCAGTTCCTGGCGAACCAGATAGGCCTCGTAGGCACCGTCGCCGAGGCGCTTGGCCAGCGTGTCCGGATCGTAGCCGAGCTGCTTGGCGAGCAGGTCGGAACCGGCGAAATTGCCGGCCGACAGGTAGCGCGGATTGCTCTCGACCAGGTAGCGCGCATTCGGCGCGGTGGCGATGACGAAATAGCCGTTTGGGCTGCTCGGCAGGTTGATCGTGACACCGCCGAAGCTGACCGGCCCTTGCGGCGTCGCCGGGGTCGACGGCGCCACCACGGCACCGGTACGGGAATCGATCTTGCCGCTGCTGGTATAGGTGGCGGTCTGTCCGCCGCCCTCGTCCTGCCCACCGTCGTAGCTGCGACCGGCACCGACCCCGATGTCGCTTGTTCCCGTCGTCGACGTGCCGGTCGGGGCGGTTGCCGACTTCGAATGCTGTTGCGCAGCATAGGGCGTGGAACCCGAAACCGACGACTTCTGCCCGACTTCCTCGGCCGTGATGTCCAGCCTGTTCGTCGCAAAGACGCCGGCACCGATGCTGTCGATGGTCGCGGTGGTTTTGGTCACCACCGAATTGTGATGCGGGTCGTAATCGTCTTCATACGTCCCCACGCTCGCATTGACCAGACCGATGTAGTGCGTCAGCGTCGAGTAGCGGTCGACAATGTACTCCCGCTTCAACGCCAGGTCATCGTTGAAGAACTTGCTACCGCCGTTGCCGAGGATCTCGACGTTCTTCCCGGAAATCACCCCGCCCAGATTCACGGCATAGGAAAAGCCCGCCAGCTTGACCGTTTCGGCGCCGACGATCTGGGGTTTGAAAGTCGGCTTGCCGCCGCTGTAATACTGGTCGCGCGACCACGAGTCCTTGTAGAAATGCTCGTACCAGTTGTCCGGAAAGACGTAGGTCAGGATGCCTTCCTTGTATTCCGGATCGGATTTCTGTTGCGGATTGGACAGCTCCTTGGTCACCTTCGACGTCGTGCCGCCCCAGACCCGGTCATCCCCGCCCTGAATCTCGTTGCGGATCGTCCCGGCCTGCAGCGTGATGTTGCCGAGGCTGCTGATCGTGCTGTTGTTGACGATTTCGCTGGCCACCAGCTTGACCGCCTCGTCGGCATCGATGGTACCGACGGCGCTGCTGCGCGTACCGACGTTGGTCAGCGTGTTCGACGCCGTCACCGAGGCCGTTTTGCCGCTCCAGATGGCGCCGCGGTTGGTCACGTTCCCGCCGCGCGCCTTGACCAGCAGGTCCTTCTGCGCAGCAAAGGCGCCGTTCTGGTTGTTGTCGATCTTGCCGTCGGTGGCGAAATCCAGCTGGCCGGCCGAATAGATCAGGCCGTCGTTGGCGAAATCGTTGATCAGCTCGATTTTGGCCCAGCCACTGCCGCCGGTGACGGCGAGGATCTGGCTCTTGCTGCCGGCCAGCGTCAGCGTGTTGGCGTAGACCTGCATGTTGCGCGTCGACGACAGGCGGGCCTCGTCAGCCAGCGCCAGCGTGCCGACGGCGATATCGACGGTGTCGCCGAGGACCAGGCCGCCCTTGGCGATGTCGAGGACGACGCCGCGACCGCCGTCGGCGGCGTCGATGTCGAGCACGCCGCCGGCCTGGAGGGTACCGCTGCCGCCGACGTCGATGCGGCCGCCGGCCGAGGTGCTGCGCAGCGTCATCGCGCCGCCGCTGAGCAGCGTCTTGGCGTTGTCGATCGCCGCGCTGTAATTGACAGTCAGGCTGCCGTAGGACTGCAGCGTGCCGTCGTTGTCGAGCCGGCGGACGTTGATGCTGCCGCCGCCGGCCGCCTCGTCGGCCAGCGTCAGCGTGGCGTCGACGGCGTTTTCCAGCGTATCGAAGCTGAGCGTGCTGTCGGCCGCCGCACCGCCCTGGATGGTGCCCTTGTTGACCAGGCGATTACCGCTGAGGACCAGGCGTTCGGCCTGGATCGTCGCGCCCTTGGCATTGTCGATGTCGAGGTTGTCGCCGGCGATCGACAGGGTGCCGCCGGCAGCCAGCGACTTGCTGTTGTTCAGGGTGCCGGCGACCAGCGTCAGGTCGTTCGCCCCCAGCAGCTTGCCGGCGTTGTTCAGGGTGTTGCCGACGTCCAGCTGGTCTTCCTTGTCGGCGACGCTGAGGGTCGACAGCAGCCAGGTGCCAAAATTGCTCAGGCTGGCGACCTTGACGACGCTGCCGCTCCGCGCCTGGATCCAGGCCTTGTCCGGCTGCTGGGCGTCGTTGCTGTTGTTCTCGGCGCTGCTGGCGAGCAGCTTGAAACTGCCGTCGCTGATCAGCGTGCCACTGTTGACGAAGGCGGCGCTGTCGTCGCCGGCGGCGTCGGCAATGTCCACCGCGGTCTTGCCGTAGATCGTGCCGCTGTTGCTGGTGCCGGCGGCGCGAATGGTCAGTGCGTCTTTTTCGGCGCTCAGCGTGCCGGCGTTGGCGAGCCCGGCGCTCGCCGTCAGGGCGACGCTGCCGCCCTTGATCGTCGCCCCGCCCTGGTTGTCGACACGGGCTGCCGTCAGCGCCAGGGTGCCGCCCTGGAGCACGCCACCGGCGGTATTCGTGAAATTGCCGCTGCTCAGGTCGAAGGCAGCGGTGGCGAGCAGCTTGCCGGCGTTGTCCACGCTCGCCGCAGCGACAACCAGATCGCGCCGGGACTGCAGCAGGCCGCTGTTGGCGAGCGCATTGGCCACCGTCACCCGGTCGCTGCCGACGTTGACGGTCGACAGCAGCCAGGTGCCGAAATTGCTCAGGCTGGCGACCGAGACGGTGCTGCCGGCCGCCGCCTGGATCCAGGCTTGATTCGGCTGCTGGGCATCGGCACTCTTGTTCTCGGCGCTGCTGGCGAGCAGCGCCAGCGTCCCGTCGCTGATCAGCGTGCCGCGGTTGACGAAGGCGGCGCTGCCGTTGCCGGCGGCGTCGGCGATATCGACCGCGGTCTTGCCGTAGACCGTGCCGCTGTTGCTGGTGCCGGCGGCGCGGATGGTCAGCGCACCGTTCTCGGCGCTCAAGGTACCGGCGTTGTCGAGCCCGGCGCTTGCGCTCAGGGCGACGCTGTCGCCCTTGATCGTGGCGCCGGCCTGGTTGTCGACGCGGGCCGCCGTCAGCGCCAGCGCGCCGCCCTGGAGGACACCGCCCGCGGTATTCGTGAAATTGCCGGTGCCCAGGTCGAAAGCCCCGGCGGCGAGCAGCTTGCCGGCGTTGTCGGTGCTGCCGGCGCTCAGCACGAGCGCGCGCCCCGACTGCAGCAGGCCGCGGTTGGCGAGGGCGTTGGCCACCGTCACCCGGTCGCTGCCGACGTTGACGGTCGACAGCAGCCAGCTGCCAAAATTGCTCAGGCTGGCGACCGAGACGGTGCTGCCGGTCGCGGCCTGAATCCAGGCGTTGTCAGGTTGCAAAGGATCGGCGCTCTGGTTCTCGGCGCTGCTGGCGAGCAGCGCCAGCGTCCCGTCGCTGATCAGCGTGCCGCGGTTGACGAAGGCGGCGCTACCGTTGCCGGCGGCGTCGGCGATATCGACCGCGGTCTTGCCATAGACCGTGCCGCTGTTGCTGGTGCCGGCGGCACGGATGGTCAGTGCGCCGTTCCCGGCGCTCAAGGTGCCGGCGTTGTCGAGCCCGGCGCTCGCACTCAGGGCGACGCTGTCGCCCTTGATCGTGGCACCGGCCTGGTTGTCGACGCGGGCCGCCGTCAACGCCAGGGCGCCGCCCTGGAGGACGCCGCCCGCGGTATTCGTGAAATTGCCGCTGTTCAGGTCGAAAGCCCCGGCGGCGAGCAGCTTGCCGGCGTTGTCGGTGCTGCCGGCGCTCAGCGCGAAAGCACGCCCCGACTGCAGCAGGCCGCTGTTGGCGAGGGCATTGGCCACCGTCACCCGGTCGCTGCCGACGTTGACGGTCGACAGCAGCCAGCTGCCGAAATTGCTCAGGCTGGCGACCGAGACGGTGCTGCCGTCGCGGGCCTGGATCCAGCCGGCAGCGGCGTTGCCGGCGCTGCTGGCAAGCAGGCTGAGGCTGCCGTCGCTGAGCAGCCGGCCGCTGTTGTTGAAGGCGGCGCTGCCGTTGCCGGCGGCGTCGGCGATGTCGATCGCACGCTTGCCGTAGATCGTGCCGCTGTTGCTGGTCCCGCCGGCGCGGATCGTCAGCGCGCCGGCGTCGGCGCTGAGCGTGCCGGCGTTGGCGAGGCCGCCGGCGCTCAGGTCGAGGTCGCCGCCAACGCTCTGGACGGTGCCCGCCAGACTCAGCGCGCCGCCGCTGGCCAGCGTCAGGTCGCTGCCGGCGCGCAGCGTTGCCGCGCCGAGATCGGTGCCGCCGTCGCTGCGCAGCTGCAGCGGTCCGCCGGCGTAGAGCAGCGTGCCGGCGCCGCCGAGCGCGGTGGTGCCGAAAGCCGCCGACCAGCCCTGGCCACTGCCCCAGGCGGTGCCGTCGATCGCCGCCCGGCCGCCGACCGTCAGCGCCATGCTGTCGCCGGCGTAGCGCCGGTTGTCGTCGGCGCCGCCGGCGCCCTGCGCGGCGTCGTCGAGCTGCGCCGCCTGCAGCGTCAGATCGTCGCCGGCGACCAGCGCGCCGCCGCGCAGCACGATGCCGCCGGCCGCCGTCAGGTCGAGGTCACGGCGTGCCGCCAGGCCGCCGCCGGTCAAACGGATCGCATCCGCCGCCTGGTCGCCGCTGCGCAGGCTCAGGTCGGTCTGGGCCGAGAGCTTGCCGGCGATCTCGATGCGCCCTTCGGCGCTGAGCGTGAACTCGCCGGCGGTCGCCGCCATCTCGCCGAGCATGCGCACACCGACGCCGCCTTCGGTGGCGACGATGCGGATGCGGTCGGCGTACATGCCGCCGAGCAGCGAGCTGTCGAGGGCGTAGCTGACGCTGCCGATCCCGGCCAGCGGTGCGCTCGCGGCGCGGCTGGCGTAGCTCCAGCGATGGGCGCCGAGGCTGACGCCGAGGTCGGCGGCGTTGACCTTGCCGTCCACGCGCACGGCCCGGGCGACCAGGTCGAGAATCTGCTGGGCGCTGGCGTTGAGGCCGTCGCCGGCGATCGCGATATCGCCCTGGCGCACCTCGAAACCGCCAAGCGAGCCGTCGTTGTTGAGGAAAGGCGCGCCAGTGGTCAGCGTGACCCGGTCGCTGTTGATGAAGCCGCAGCCCTGGCAGGTGATCCCGTAGGGATTGGCGACGACGACGTCGGCCTTGCCGCCGAGCACCTCGGTGAAGCCGTTGAGCTCCGAGCGGCGATTGCTGACGACTTCGTTGAGGATCACCGTCGCCTGGCGCGTCAGGTTGGTGTTGGTCATCACCTGGCCGGCCAGCTGCGAGGTCACCGACAGCTGCGTCGCCTGGGCATTGTTGAGGACGAGCCCCTTGGGATCGACGTTGTACTGGGTGAACTTGTTGTGCGACAGGCCGGCCGCGTTGCTGTCGGCGATATTGACGACGGTCGCCCCGTTCGGTGCGACATAGGTGGTGGTCGTCCCCCCGGCCGATACCGCCGACGGGGTCTGCGCCTGTAGCAGCGTCGGCGCGAGCAGCACGAGCGCTGCCGCCGACTTGCTCTTGCCGTGGCTCCTGGCGCATTCGGCGACGGCCACCCAGACACCGCGGCTGGCATTCCAAACGATTCGATAAATGCGGTTCATGATCGATCAATCCTCAAAATGCGTAAGAGACACGGAACCAGGTTTGCGGCGCTTCCTTCTTCCAGGCGACCGGCACGTCGACCGGGCGGCTGTTGTAGAGCTCCCAGGCGGCCCCGCGCCACTGCGCGGAAAGGCCGACGGTGGCGCCGGCCAGCTGGCCGTGGGCGGTACCGCTGGCGATGCCGCGGACGCTGCCGGTGTCGTAGGCGGCATACAGCCGGCCGCGCCAGCTTTCGCCGGCGAAAGCGGCCTGCCACGGCCAGGCCAGTTCGTTGCGCCAGTAGTAACCGCGGTCGCCGGCGATGCTGTTGCGCATGAAGCCGCGGACACTGCCGATGCCGCCGATCTGGATCTGCTGCGAACCGTAGAGCGGGCGCCGGGCGTACTGGTAGCTGAGCTGGCTCGACCAGTTCAGGGACAGTTCGCCGATGGCCAGCGCGCGGCTGTAGCCGAGATCGAGGTTGATCTTCTTGAACTGGGCGCGCGGCGCGTCCGGATCGATGTCGTCCGGGTCCTCGAGCGCCCCCAGCGTCCGCAAGCCGCGCGCGTAGACCAGCTGGGCGTTGATCACGCCGCCGCCGGCGAGCAGGAAACCGTTGGCGCCGAATTCGGCGGTCGCCAGCTTGCGGCTGTTGACCTCGAGCAGCTGGCGCATCATGTAGTTGCGCGCGTCCTGCAGCGAGACCCGGACGAACACCGTCAGCTTCGACGCCTGGTCGCGGTAGGCCAGCCGGTCGACGGTCAGCGACTGGGTCCGGGTTTCGCCATTGGTGTGCATCTTGTTGCCGGAAGCCAGCTGCAGCACGTTGACGTAGGTCGAGCGGCTGACATTGACGCCGAGCGACCAGTTGCCGACCGGCACCCAGAAATCGAAGGCGTCGCTGCCCGAGTTGTGTTCGCCATCGTTCGGCTGCGAGCGGCGGCGGGTGACCATCCAGCGCTCGTTCAGCCCGAGCGGCGAATCGATCGTCGCGGTCAGCGCGTAAGCGTGCTTGCCGGTCGATTCGCTGCCCATGTTGTCGTAGCCCATGAACAGGTGCGCCGGCAGGCTGCGCCGGTTGCGGACGACGACGATGCTCTGCCCCGACTTGCTGCCGGGACGCACTTCCATCGTCGCCTGGTTGGCCGCCAGGCGGTTGATCTGGTCGATCCCCTGCTCGAGGTCGCGCAGGTTCAGACGATCGCCCGGCGCGCCGGGAAAGGCGCCGGGGACGAAGATCTTGCGGGCGTCCTCGCCCTCGAGCTGGTAAGACTCGATGACGCCCTCGACGACGACGATGCTCAGGCGGCCGCTGCCCAGATCCTGCGCCGGCAGGTAGGCGCGCGTGGTGATGTAGCCCTGTTCGATGTAATCGGCAGTGATCCCGGCCAGGATCTGCTCGATCTCGGCGACGCCGAGGCAACGCCCGACAAAACGTGCCGACAGGTCGCGCACGGTGCGCTGGCGCAGGCGCTCGCCGCCGTCGATGACCAGTTCGTCGATCTGCCGGCAGGCGCCGCCCGGGCTGACGGCAGGCTGCGGTGCCTGGCGCAGGTCGGCACCACCGACCGCCGGCACCGCCTTGCGCGCCCGCTCGATTTCTTCCTGCAGGCGTTCCTGCAGCTGGCGCTGGACGAAATCAGCCTGGCGGCCAGCAGCGTCGATGTCGGCCGGTGTCTGTGCGTGTGCGGCCAGCGCCGGCACCGCGAGCAGCCAGACGAGGCTCCGGCGAGCCATACGACACAAATCGAAAAACCTTTTGTTTTCAGACACTTTTAACTTCCCCCGAGGCTCATCCGGCAAGCGCGACGCAATGCGCACGAATGAATGTTGGGGAACTATGACAAGCCAGCGTGAAGCCTCCGTTAACTGGGCCCGGGCCGGTCACGGACGCTGGCCGGCATGGCGGCGTTCTCGCCGCCGCCGGATGCGACTAGAATTCCTGTTTTGGCGAAGGCGCCGGCGGCAGGCCGGGCCGTTGCAACGTGCAGCCGGGGGGAGCGACGATGAGAATATTGCTGGCCGAAGACGATCCGCTGATCGCCTCGGCGATACTCGCCAGCCTGCGCAAGCTCGATTTCTCGGTGGACTGGGTCGAAGACGGACGCAGCGTCGAAAGTGCCCTGGCCACCTGCGACTACGGCATGCTGATCCTCGACCTCGGCCTGCCGGGCGTCGACGGGCTGGAAATCCTCGAGCGGATGAAGCGCGCCGAAAAACAGACGCCGGTGCTCATCATCACCGCCCGCGGCGGCGTCGAGGACCGGGTCGGCGGCCTCAACGCCGGTGCCGACGACTATCTGGTCAAGCCGTTCAGCCTCGAGGAGCTGGTCGCCCGCGTCTTCGCGCTGCGCCGGCGCACCCAGGGCTGGAGCAGCAGCGAGTTGCGCCTGGGCAAGCTGGCGGTTGACCCGCGCAAGCGTCAGGTCCGCCTCGACGAGCAGGAAATCCACCTGTCCGACCGCGAGTTCCGGCTGCTGATGGCGCTGATCGAGGTGCCCGGCCAGGTCCTCAGCATCACCCAGCTCGAGGAAAGGCTCTACGGCTGGGGCGAGGAAATCGCCAGCAACTCGATCGAGGTCCAGCTCCACCGCCTGCGCAAGAAACTCGGCAAGGACTGGATCCGCAACATCCGCGGCATCGGCTTCAAGCTGGTCGAAGCCGCGTGAATTCGATCCTCACCCGGCTGCTCGCCTGGCAGATCGGCACGCTGATCGTCACCGCCGCCTTCATCACCGCACTGACCTACCAGCTGACCTGGAGCGAGTTCAGCCGCGACCGCGACCTCTCGCTCGAGCAGGTGGCCTGGGCGGTGATGCGCCACCACGGCATGCACCCGGAGATCTACGACCTGTCGCAGCGCCATCTGAGCATCATCAGCCAGGTCTGGGATGCCGACGGCAGGCTCGTCTTCGCCTCCCGGCCCGACCTGCCGATGCCGCGCCAGAAACCGGGGCTGAGCACCTTCGAATGGCAGGGCGAAGAGTGGCACGCGATGGTCGTCAGCGACCGCGGCGTCACCGTCCAGGTCGGCAACCAGGCGAACGCCCGGGCGCTGTGGTTCCGCGAGTTCGGCGCCTCGCTGATCGTGCCCTTCTCGGTGCTGGTGATCATCATGGGCAGTTTCATCGCCATCGCCGCGACCCAGGCCTTCCAGCCGCTGCGCCAGTTGCGCCAGGAAATCCAGCGGCGCAACCCGGAATTCCTGTCGCCGCTGTCGCGCAGCCAGTACCCGGACGAGATGCTGGTCATCGTCGATGCCCTCAACGACATGCTGACCCGCCTCGACCAGGCTTTCCTCGCCCGCCAGCGCTTCATCGCCGACGCCGCCCACGAGTTGCGCACGCCGCTGACGGCGCTGCAGCTCAATGCCGACATCGCCCTCGGCGAACCCGAGGGACGCACCCGCGACGAGGCCCTGGAAAACCTCCGTCGCGGCGTCGAGCGCGCCACCCATCTGGTCAACCAGTTGCTGCACCTGGCCCGTTTCGATCCGCAGTTTGCCGCCCAGCGCCACTGGTCCACGGTCGACCTCGCCGAACTGGCAAAAACCGAAATCATCGAACACGACGTCCTCGCCGCCGCCAAGCAGATCGACCTCGGCCTCGCCGTCGACGGCGACGGCTGCATCGAGGGCGACCGCGAGGCGCTGCGCATCGTCCTCTCCAACCTGATCGACAACGCCATCCGCTACACCCCGGCCGGCGGCTGCATCGACGTCCGCGTCGCCGGCGACGCCGGCACGGTGACGATCACGGTCGAGGACGACGGCCCAGGCATCCCGGTCGCCGAACGCGAACGGGTGTTCGAGGCCTTCTGCCGCCTGACCAGCTCGATCCCCGGCAGCGGCCTCGGCCTGGCGATCACCCGCGAAATCGTCCGCCAGCACCGCGGCCGGATCACCCTCGACACGGCGCCGGGCGGCGGCCTGAGCGCCGCCGTCGAGCTGCCGCGCAAACCGGCCAACCACATCCGGACGTCTTAAGTCGTTTGTAAGGTCGACTCACCGATGATGAAAGCGTTGCAGTAAAGGCAACCGCTACAACAACGTGAGGAGGTAGACCATGTCCCAAGAGATTTACGCCCGCATACGGGCCAATCCCAAGTACCAGCAACTGAAAGACACCCGCAATGCGTACGGCTGGGTGATGACGATCATCATGCTCGTCGTCTATTACGGCTACATCGCGCTGATCGCCTTCGACAAGGAATTCCTGGCGGCACCGCTGAGCGCCAGCGGCGTGACCACGCTCGGCATCCCCATCGGCGTCGGCGTCATCGCGTTCACGATCATCATCACCGGCATCTACGTCCGCCGTGCCAACGGCGAGTTCGACAAGCTCAAGGCCGAGATCATCAAGGAGGTGCAGTAATGCGTGACCTGACCAAGCAACTGTTCGGCGCGCTGGCCCTGCTCGCCGTCGCCGGTGCGGCCTTCGCCGCCGGCGCCGACCTCGGCCAGGCCGAGAAGCAGGCGACCAACTGGACCGCCATCATCATGTTTGCCGTCTTCGTTGCCGGCACCCTCTACATCACCAAGTGGGCCGCTGCCAAGACCAAGTCGGCCGCCGACTTCTACACCGCCGGCGGTGGCATCACCGGCTTCCAGAACGGCCTGGCCATCGCCGGCGACTACATGTCGGCCGCTTCCTTCCTGGGTATTTCGGCCGCGGTCATGGCCAACGGCTACGACGGCCTGATCTACTCGATCGGCTTCCTCGTCGGCTGGCCGATCATCACCTTCCTGATGGCGGAGCGCCTGCGCAACCTCGGCAAGTTCACCTTCGCCGACGTCGCCGCCTACCGCTTCCAGCAGACCCCGATCCGCGCCTTTGCCGCCACCGGCACGCTGGTCGTCGTCGCCTTCTACCTGATCGCCCAGATGGTCGGTGCCGGCCAGCTGATCAAGCTGCTGTTCGGCCTCGAGTACTGGATGGCGGTGGTCATCGTCGGCGTGCTGATGATGGTCTACGTGCTCTTCGGCGGCATGACCGCAACCACCTGGGTGCAGATCATCAAGGCGATCCTGCTCCTCGCCGGCGCCTCGTTCATGGCCTTCATGGTGCTGCTGCACTTCGGCTTCAGCCCGGAAGCGATGTTCGCTGAAGCGGTCAAGATCAAGACCGAACTCGCCGCCAAGGGCCTGATCGCCGACGCCGTCAAGGCCGGCGCCGATGCCGCCACGGTCGACGTGACTGCCGCTGCCGCCGCCAAGGGTCTTTCGATCATGGGCCCGGGCAACTTCGTCAAGGATCCGATCTCCGCCATTTCCTTCGGCATGGCGCTGATGTTCGGTACCGCCGGCCTGCCGCACATCCTGATGCGCTTCTTCACCGTGCCGGATGCCAAGGAAGCCCGCAAGTCGGTGTTCTGGGCGACCACCTGGATCGGCTACTTCTACATCCTGACCTTCATCATCGGCTTCGGCGCCATCACCTTCGTGCTGACCAACCCGCAGTTCCTGGACGCCAAGGGAGCCCTGCTCGGCGGCGGCAACATGGCGGCCATCCACCTGGCCAATGCGGTCGGCGGCAACGTCTTCCTCGGCTTCATCTCCGCGGTTGCCTTCGCCACCATCCTGGCCGTGGTTGCCGGTCTGACCCTGTCGGGCGCTTCCGCCGTGTCGCATGACCTGTACGCCACCGTGTTCAAGGAAGGCAAGGCCGATTCCGCCGCCGAACTGCGCGTCTCCCGGATCACCACGCTGGTCCTCGGTGCCGTCGCCGTCGTGCTGGGGATCGCCTTCGAGAAGCAGAACATCGCCTTCATGGTCTCGCTGGCCTTCGCCATCGCCGCCTCGGCCAACTTCCCGGTGCTCTTCATGTCGGTGCTGTGGAAGAACTGCACGACCAAGGGTGCGGTCATCGGCGGCTTCCTCGGCCTGATCTCCTCGGTCGGCCTGACCGTCGTCTCGCCGTCGATCTGGGAAGCCGTGCTCGGCAATCCGAAGGGCTCCGCCCTGTTCCCCTACACCTCGCCGGCCCTGTTCTCGATGACCATCGGCTTCGTCGGCATCTGGCTGTTCTCGATCCTCGACAACAGCGAGCAGGCGAAGAAGGAACGCGCTGCCTACCTCGACCAGGAAGTCCGCTCCGAAACGGGCGTTGGTGCAGCCGGCGCCAGCGGCCACTGAGCCAGTATCGACAAGAACAACACTGCTTCAATCTTCAAGGGGAACTTCGGTTCCCCTTTTTTATTCCGGCTTGCGCTTTGTTTAACAAATTACGTTTAGTCAAACTTTGTCAGTCAGCTGTAAGTTTGGAAACACAAACTCCAGATCGTGGTGGTGAGGTAAGGCTACGACCCACCCGTTCAAATTTTCTGGAGGAGACAAACAATGAACGATCAAGGCAAGGCCTATTGGTCAGCCACGCTCGGACTGCTGGGAAAAATCCTGGTGATCTGGTTCGTGTGCTCGTTCGGTGCCGGCATCATGTTTGCCGATGCGCTGAACAGCATCAAACTCGGGGGTTACCCGCTGGGCTTCTTCTTTGCCCACCAGGGTTCGATCTACATCTTCATTGCCCTGATCTTTTATTACGCCAAGGCAATGGGCAACCTCGACCGCAAGTTCGACGTGCACGAAGACTAAGGAGCCAGCATGGATCTGCAAACTATGACTTACCTGGTGGTCGGCGCGTCCTTCGCGCTGTACATCGGGATCGCGATCTGGGCACGTGCCGGTAGCACGTCCGAGTTCTACGCTGCCGGCGGCAGCGTCCACCCGATCACCAACGGCATGGCCACGGCCGCCGACTGGATGTCGGCAGCCTCGTTCATCTCGATGGCCGGCCTGATCGCCAACATGGGCTACGGTGGTGGCCTGTTCCTGATGGGCTGGACCGGCGGCTACGTTCTGCTGGCGATGCTGCTCGCCCCGTACCTGCGCAAGTTCGGCAAGTTCACGGTGCCGCAGTTCATCGGCGACCGCTTCTACTCGCAAACCGCTTCGACGGTGGCGGTGATCTGTCTGCTGACCGCATCGATCACCTACATCATCGGCCAGATGACCGGCGTCGGCGTTGCCTTCTCCCGCTTCCTCGGCGTCTCCAGCGACACCGGCATCTACATCGGCATGGGCATCGTCTTCGCCTACGCCGTGTTCGGCGGCATGAAGGGCATCACCTACACCCAGGTCGCCCAGTACATCGTGCTGATCCTGGCCTACACGGTTCCGGCCATCTTCATCTCGCTGCAACTGACTGGCAACCCGATCCCGCAACTGGGCCTCGGTTCGTCGATTGCCGGCACCGACATCTCCCTGCTGCAGAAGCTCGACCAGGTCGTCACCGACCTCGGCTTCGGCCAATACACGACCTCGGTTCCGGGTTCCACCCTGAACATGTTCGTGTACACGATGTCGCTGATGATCGGTACCGCCGGTCTGCCGCACGTCATCATGCGCTTCTTCACGGTGGCCAAGGTTTCCGACGCCCGCTCGTCGGCCGGCTGGGCCCTGGTCTTCATCGCCCTGCTGTACACCACCGCCCCGGCGGTCGGCGCGATGGCCAAGCTGAACCTGCATGGCACGGTCAACACCGCGGTCGGCCTGGAAACGGCTGCCGATGGCTCGATGAAGGTCAATGCCGACGTCGTCAAGGCCAAGGCTGATGTCTATGCCGCCGAAGCCTCGCTGGAATACGACAAGCGTCCGGAATGGATGAAGCGCTGGGAAAAGACCGGCCTGCTCAAGTTCGAGGACAAGAACGGCGACGGTCGCATCCAGTACTACAACGACAAGACCAAGAGCGCCGACGCCAAGGCCAAGGCCGAAGCCGCCGGCTGGAAGGGCAACGAACTGACGGTCAACGCCGACATCATCGTGCTCGCCAACCCGGAAATCGCCCTGCTGCCGAACTGGGTCATCGCCCTGGTTGCTGCCGGTGGCCTGGCTGCCGCGCTGTCGACCGCTGCCGGTCTGCTGATGGCGATCTCCGCTGCCGTCTCGCATGACCTGGTCAAGGGCGTGTTCATGCCGAACATCTCGGAAAAGAACGAGCTGCTCGCTGGCAAGATCTCGATGGCTGTCGCCATCGTCATCGCCGGTTACCTCGGCCTCAACCCGCCGGGCTTCGCTGCCGGTACGGTTGCCCTGGCCTTCGGTATCGCCGCTGGCTCGCTGTTCCCCGCCATCATGATGGGCATCTTCTCCAAGAAGATGAACAAGGAAGGCGCCATCGCCGGCATGCTCGCCGGTCTGGCAGTGGTGCTGTTCTACGTGTTCGCACACAAGGGCATCTTCTTCATCAAGGGAACCGACTTCGTCGACATGATCGGCGGTCCGAACAGCTTCTTCGGCATCACGCCGGAAGCCTTCGGTGCGATCGGTGCGCTGGTCAACTTCGCTGTTGCCTTCGTGGTCGACAAGATGACCAAGGAACCGCCGGAGCACATCCAGCACATGGTCGAAAACGTCCGCATCCCGCGCGGCGCCAAGGCTGTCGATGGCGCTCACTAAGCAGTAATGCGGTAAGCTTCCCCGTCCGCATGACGGACGGGGAATTTCGAAACCCCGTTGGCGTCGTCGGCGGGGTTTTTTATTGAAATGCCGGACTCACCGGCCCGTGGAAGCACCGAGGTTTCATATGGTATTCAATGTCCATGTTGCGCTCACCTGGATCCTGTTCCTGGCGCTTTTCCCGATGGCCTTCTTCTGGTTGCGCCGCGCCTGGCGCATCGCCATCAACAAGGATTTCTCGGAAGTCGCCCTCAAGCATGGCGAGCCGCCACCGAATCCGGAAAAATGGGCGCCTTACGAAGCAGTGATCAATCTCGTCGCCGGCAGCATCGCGCTGGCGGTAATCGCCGGGGTCATTGCCGGCGAACTCGACTACGACACCTGGATGGCGATTGCCGGCAGCACCATCTGGTGCAAGTTCTTCCTGGGCTTCGCCCTGAGCCGCCAGGCTCACCCGATGAATCTGCCCGGCTTCCTGCAGCGCAGGATCAGTTTCAGGCCGCAGAAACCGGCAGCCGACGGCGAGGAAAAGTAAGCCGCAGCCGATCAGACCGGTGCTGGCAGCTCCCGAAGAAACACCTCGGTCACGAGAACGCTGCTGCCACCGAGATGATGGCGCGAACGCCTGGCCCAGTAGCTGGCCGCCTCGCCCGCTACCTCGCAGACCCTGCGATGCAGGGGATGGCCACGCTCGATACGGAGAAACTCGATCGGGCCGCGCCGGAACCCCGGGTAGGTAAATAGCAGCGAGCCCAAGGAACGGCTGCCGAGACGCCCGAACCAGCGGCCGAGCCGGCCGCTTCTGACGGTCGACAGCACGCTGTGGGCAAAAACCACGGCCACACCGTCACATTCCAGCAGCACTTCACGAACGGGCAAGCGCCCCTGGGCGGCGTCATCGGCAAGCGGACGAAAGCGCCCCTGGCGCAAGACGCGCACCCGGAACCCGCGACAGTGACGCAAACAGCGTGCCGTCAGCGAGTCCGGCTCGAGCAGCCACTCGCGCAAGGGCGCAGCCGGCCCGTGCGCCGGCAAGCGCGACCGCCAAACCGACCGCATCAGCGTGGCTGCGGCGCGCGCTCGAGGCCGCGCAGCTTGCTGCCCGGGGCGATGCCGCGCTGGGCGAACCAGCCGCGATTCATTTCCAGCGCGTAACGCGCTGGGCGACGGGCGCAGTGGTTGTCCTCGGTCTGCGGCGCCATCTCCTCGATGTTGATGATTCGCCCCTCGCCGTCGATGAAGGCCACCGACAGCGGCAGCAGCGTGTTGCGCATCCACATGCAGTGGGTGTTCTCCTGCGGGAAGACGAAGAGCATGCCGCGCTGCGGCGGCATCGACTGGCGATGCATCAGGCCGACCTGGCGATGCCGGTCCTGCGCCGCGACTTCCGCCTCGATGCGGTGAAAGCCGGCACCGAGCTCGATCACCGGCAGCGTCTCCTGCGCCATCGGCGCCCCCGTCAACAGGGCCGCACAGAGGCCGGCCAGCCATTTCACCTGCATTCAATCACCTCGCAAATCATCGATCGTTCCTTCCAGCAGCCGCCACTCGCCGAGCCCCAGCCCGGCCACCGAGAGCCGGCCGACCGCCGCCCGCACCAGGCGCAGCACAGGATACCCGATCGCCGCGCACATCCGCCGCACCTGGCGGTTCTTGCCCTCGGCGATGCGGATTTCCAGCCACGCGGTCGGAATCGCCGCCCGGTAGCGGATCGGCGGGTCGCGCTGCCAGAGGCCGGGCGGCTCGTCGATGCGCCTGACCTGGGCCGGTTGCGCGGTGAAATCGGAGAGCCGGATGCCGGCGCGCAGGCGCTCGAGATCGGCTTCCGCCGGCTCGCCCTCGACCTGCGCCCAGTAGGTCTTGACCAGTTTGTGCTTCGGCTCCGCGATGCGCGCCTGCAGGCGCCCGTCGTCGGTGAGCAGGAGCAGTCCCTCGCTGTCGGCGTCGAGGCGGCCGGCGACGTAGACATCCTTCAGCGAAATGAACTCGCCGAGCCCACGCCAGCGTCCTTCCGGCGTAAACTGGCTGAGCACGCCGTAAGGCTTGTTGAAAATCACGATTTTCGCCACGTCGACCGGACAAGGAATTAAAGTCGCGATTTTACGGCAGGCGACGGTCAACCGTCCGCCCGCCGACACGTTAAAGCCCACTCCTCGCCCCTACGAGACCCTGATGCAGCACGCCGAAATCGCCGTTCCCGCCGCCCCCGCGACACTCCCCGAACCCTGGGCGGCAACGATCGGAAACCGAATCGCCCCCACCGAAACCCTGGCCGCCTGGCTGGAAACCGACCTCGACGCCCGCCTGCGCTTCGCCCGCGGCCTGATCGCCGTCACCGACCAGCGCCTGATCGCCGTCGATGCCGACGGCAACAGCCGCGAATGGCCGCTCACCGCCGGCCTGCGCCTCGACCACCACGACCATGCCGGCGTCGGCACGCTCGAACTGCTCGACGACAACGGCCGCCTCGCCTGCTGGCGCTACACCCTGGCCAACAACCTGGCAGCGCTGCGCCTGATCGACGAATTCGACCTGCACCGCGACAGCCGCGTCAGCGGCCAGCCGCCGCAGCGCCCGGAAGCCGAGAGCTGCCCGAAGTGCAAGACACCGCTGCCGCCGGGCGCCGAGGAATGCCCGATCTGCAATCGCGAGGCGACGGTCGCCCCGTCGACGTGGACGCTGTTCCGCCTGTGGCGCTTCGCCCGCCCCTACCGCTGGCAGCTTTTCCTCGGCTTCGCGCTGACCCTGGCCTCGACCGCGGCGCAGCTGGTGCCGCCCTACCTGACGATGCCGCTGATGGACAACGTGCTGATCCCGTTCCAGAACGGCCAGCCGATCGACTGGAACCTGGTCGCCATGTATCTCGGCGGCCTGCTCGGCGCCGCCGTGCTGGCCTGGGGCCTGGGCTGGATCCGCACCTACATCCTGTCGCTGGTTTCCGAGCGCATGGGCCGCGACCTGCGCACCCAGACCTACGACCACCTGCTCGGCCTGTCGCTCGAATACTTCGGCGGCAAGCGCACCGGCGACCTGATGGCGCGCATCGGCAACGAGACCGACCGCATCAACATCTTCCTCTCGCTCGACCTGCTCAACTTCGCCACCGACGTGCTGATGATCACGATGACCGCGGTCATCCTGTTCAGCATCAACCCCTGGCTGGCGCTGGTCACGCTGCTGCCGCTGCCGGTCATCGCCTGGCTGATCCACTTCGTCCGCGAGAAGCTGCGCACCGGCTTCGAGAAGATCGACCGCGTCTGGGCCGAAGTGACCAACGTGCTCGCCGACACCATCCCCGGCATCCGCGTGGTCAAGGCCTTCGCCCAGGAAAAGCGCGAGGGCGAGCGCTTCCGCGCCGCCAACGAACACAACCTGCAGATGAACGACAAGCTCAACCGCACCTGGTCGCTGTTCACCCCGACGGTGACGCTGCTCACCGAGGTCGGCCTGCTCGTCGTCTGGGTCTTCGGCATCTGGCAGATCGCCCATGGCGATTCGACGGTGGGCACGCTGACCGCTTTCCTCGCCTACATCGGCCGCTTCTACACCCGCCTCGACTCGATGAGCCGCATCGTCTCGGCGACCCAGCGCGCCGCCTCGAGTACCAAGCGCATCTTCGACATCCTCGACCATGTTTCCAGCGTGCCCGAGCCGACCAACCCGGTGCATCTGGAAAAAGTCACCGGCCGCATCGAACTCAAGCAGGCCTGCTTCCGCTACGGCACCCGCGCCGTCACCAAGGACGTCGATCTGGTCATCGAACCGGGCGAGATGATCGGCCTGGTCGGCCATTCCGGCTCCGGCAAGTCGACGCTGGTCAACCTGATCTGCCGCTTCTACGACGTCACCGAGGGCCAGATGCTGATCGACGGCGTCGACGTGCGCTCGGTGCCGGTCGCCGAGTTCCGCAGCCACATCGGCCTGGTCCTGCAGGAGCCCTTCCTGTTCTTCGGCACCATCGCCGACAACATCGCCTACGGCAAGCCCGACGCGACGCGCGAGGAAATCGTCGCCGCCGCCCGCGCCGCCCACGCCCACGAGTTCATCCTGCGCCTGCCGCACGGCTACGACTCGCTGGTCGGCGAACGCGGCCAGGGCCTCTCCGGCGGCGAGCGCCAGCGCATCTCGATCGCCCGTGCGCTGCTCATCGATCCGAAGATCCTGATCCTCGACGAGGCGACTTCGGCGGTCGACACCGAAACCGAGAAGGAAATCCAGAAGGCGCTCGACAACCTGGTCAAGGGTCGCACCACGATCGCCATCGCCCACCGCCTGAGCACGCTGCGCAAGGCCGACCGGCTGGTGGTCATGGACCGCGGCCGCATCGTCGAGGTCGGCAACCACGATGCGCTGATGGCGGCCGAAGGCCACTATCACAAGCTGTACATGGCGCAAGTCCGCAACGTCGACACCGAGGCGCCCGAGCCGGCCGCCCCGGACCTGCCGAAAACCGCCACCGTCTGAGGAAACCGCGATGAGCCAGGCAAATTTCACGCTGACCCGCGACGCTTACGGTCGACTGGTCTTTCAGGCCGAAAACGGCGACCGCCACGAGGGCGTCACCCCGGTGCGCGCCTTTCCGATCGCCGCCCCCGACGACGGCATCTCCATCCTCAGCGCCGAAGGCCACGAGATCGGCTGGGCCGACCGCCTCGCCGACCTGCCGGCGGCAAGCCGCGCACTGATCGAGGAAGAACTCGCCAGCCGCGAGTTCGTGCCCGAGATCGCCCAGCTGCTGTCGGTGTCCAGCTTCGCCTGCCCGAGCACCTGGCAGGTCCGCACCGACCGTGGCGACACCGCGCTGGTGCTCAAGGGCGAAGAGGACATCCGGCGCCTCTCGGCGACCCGCCTGCTGATCGCCGACGGCAACGGCATCCAGTACCTGGTGCGCGACCTCGGCCGGCTCGACCGGCACAGCCGCAAGCTGCTCGACCGCTTCCTCTAGTGGCGGCGATGTAACGCCCGGTAGCAGCGGGTAACACTTTTTACCAACGGTCAGCCGCAGACCGGCAAAAACGTTAATAATCGCATTCGCACTCAACGCATCCTTCCCTGCCGGCAACAGCCAACAACATGAAGAAACAAGACATCATCTTCCGGGAGAGCTTCTCCCTGCGCGGCCCCAGCATCTGGACCTATCCGCCCAGCCTGGAAACCTGGATCGACATCGGCGAACTCGAAGACCTGCCGTCGAACAAGATTCCCGGCCTCTACGAACGGCTCGCCGCCTGGCTGCCCGGGCTGGTCGAGCACCGCTGCAACTACGACGAGCGCGGCGGCTTCCTGCGCCGCTTGCAGGAAGGCACCTGGGCCGGCCACATCCTCGAGCACATCACGCTCGAACTGATGAGCCTGGCCGGCCTGCCCGACGGCTTCGGACGCACCCGCGAAACGACCACGCGCGGCGTCTACAAGCTGGTGGTCAGCGACTTCCACGGCGAATGCACCCGCCTGGCGCTCGACACCGGCCGCGAACTGCTGCTCGCCGCGATCAACGACGAAGCCTTCGACCTCGAGGCGGCGATCAAGACGCTGCGCCGCAAGGTCGATCGCAAGTACCTCGGCCCGTCGACCGCGGCCATCGTCAATGCCGCCGAAGCGCGCAAGATCCCGCACATCCGCCTGCTCGACGACGGCAACCTGGTCCAGCTCGGCTACGGCGCCGCGATGCGTCGCATCTGGACGGCCGAAACCGACGCGACCAGCGCCATCGCCGAAACCATCTCGCGCGACAAGGACCTGACCAAGGAACTGATTTCCTCGGTCGGCGTGCCGGTCCCCGAAGGCCGCGAAGTCGACAGCGCCGACGACGCCGTCGAGGCGGCCGAGGACATCGGCTACCCGGTTGTCGTCAAGCCGACCGACGGCAACCATGGCCGCGGCGTCTTCATCGATCTGGTGACCCCGGAAGCGGTGCGCAAAGCCTATGCGATCGCCGTCGAGGAAGGCTCCGGCGTCCTCGTCGAGCGCTCGATCCAGGGCATCGAGCACCGCCTGCTGGTGGTTGGCGGCAAGCTCGTCGCCGCCAACCGCAGCGACCTGATCACGATCAGCGGCGACGGCAAAGCCACCGTCCAGCAGCTGATCGACAGCCAGATCAACACCGACCCGCGCCGTGGCGAAACCGAGTTGCACCCGCTCTCGATCATCCGCATCGATACCGCCGCCAAGATCGAACTCGAACGCCAGGGCCTGACCGGCGACAGCATCCCGGCCGCCGGCCGCGAGGTGCTGATCCAGCGCAACGCCAACCACGCCTTCGACTGCACCGACGACGTCCACCCCGACACCGCCGCCGTCGCCGCACTGGCCGCCCGCGTCGTCGGCCTCGACATCGCCGGCATCGACCTGGTCTGCCAGGACGTCGCGAAGCCGCTCGCCGAACAGGGCGGCGCCATCGTCGAGGTCAACGCCGGCCCGAGCCTGCTGATGCACATCAAGCCGGGCATCGGCAAGCCGCGCCCGGTCGGCCAGGCGATCGTCGACAACCTGTTCGCCGAAGGCGCCAGCGGCCGCATCCCGGTGGTCGGCGTTTCCGGCTCGCGCGGCAAGACGCCGGTCGCCCGGATCGTCGCCCACATGCTCCACCTCTCCGGCAAGCAGGTCGGCCTGGCCTGCAGCGACGGCCTCTACCTCGGCCGCCGCCAGGTACAGAAAAGCGATGCCGCCAACTGGACCGGCGGCCGCCGCCTGCTGCTCAACCGCGCCGTCGAGGCAGCGGTGATCGAGAACGGCGGCAAGGTCATCCTCGGCGAAGGCCTGGCCTACGACCGCTGCTCGGTCGGCGTCGTCACCAACGTCCTGCCGGCGGTCGAAGACCTGTCGCAATGGAATATCCAGCCGACCGGCGGCGAGTACTACACGACCTGGCGCTCGACCTACCGCACCCAGGTCGACGTCGTCCTCAAGTCCGGCTACGCGGTACTCAACGCCTGCGACCCGCAAGCTGCCGACTTCGCCGAGCTGTGCGACGGCGAGGTCATCCTGTTCGCCACCGATCCCGATTGCCCGGCGCTCGACGCCCACCTGCAGGCCGGCAAGCGCGGCGTCTATGTCAGCGAAAGCCGCATCTACCTCGGTACCGGCCAGGACGAGATCCGCCTCTGCCGGCTCGGCGACGTGCCGGCGATCGGCAAGGCCAAGCGCCCGGAGACCATCGCCAACGTGCTCGCCGCCGTCGCCGCCGGCTGGGCGCTCGGCCTGACCCAGGACGTCATCGTCACCGGCATCCGTACCTACGGCCTCGAACTGGCCGACCCCTTCGCCCTGCTGCCCCGCCGCGCCCGCAAACCGGCCGCCGGCGGCAGCCGTAACTAACGCTCGGAACACAAGACCACCATGGACGTTTCCCGTATCCGTGCCCTGCGCGGCCCCAACCTGTGGAGCCGCCACACCGCCATCCAGGCGATCGTCAGCTGCAGCGGCGCCGAGTGCGCCATCGCCGGCCTGCCCGGCTTCGAGGCGCGCCTGCGCGCGCGCTTCCCCGAACTCGGCGAGCTGATCCCGACCGACCACCTCGACACCGTCTCGATGGCCCACGCCCTCGAGTTCGCCGCCCTCGGCCTGCAGGCGCAGGCCGGCTGCCCGGTGACCTTCTCGCGGACGGCGCAGACCGTCGACAAGGGGGTTTACCAGGTGGTCGTCGAGTACACCGAGGAAGACGTCGGCCGGCTCGCCTTCGAGCGTGCCGAACAACTGTGCCGCGCCGCCCTCGACGACAGCCCCTTCGACCTCGAAGCGACGCTCAAGGAATTGCGCGACCTCGACGAGGACATCCGCCTCGGCCCCTCGACCGGCGCCATCGTCGCCGCCGCCCAGGCTCGCGGCATTCCCTTCCGCCGCCTGACCCAGGGCAGCCTGGTGCAGTTCGGCTGGGGCAGCAAGCAGAAGCGCATCCAGGCCGCGGAAACCAGCCACACCAGCGCCATCGCCGAAGCCATCGCGCAGGACAAGGAGCTGACCAAGCAACTGCTGCACGCCGCCGGCGTCGCCGTCCCGACCGGCCGCCCGGTCGACGACGAGGACGATGCCTGGCGGGCTGCGCTGGAAATCGGCCTGCCGGTCGTGGTCAAGCCGCAGGATGGCAACCAGGGCAAAGGCATCTCGGTGAATCTGACCAGCGAGGAACAGGTGCGCCACGCTTACCGGGTCGCCGTCGGTTTCTTCGACGACATCATGGTCGAGAAATACCTGCCCGGCCACGACTGGCGTCTGCTGGTCATCGGCGACAAGCTGATCGCCGCCGCCCGCCGCGATCCGCCACTGGTCGTCGGCGACGGCACGCACACCGTGCGCGAACTGGTCGACATCGTCAACAGCGATCCGCGCCGCTCCGACGGCCACGCCACTTCGCTGACCAAGATCCGCTTCGATGAAATCGCCCTCGCCCGCCTCGCCGAGCAGGGCTATAACGCCGACTCCATCCCCGAACGCGGCGTCCGCGTCGTGCTGCGCAACAACGCCAACCTGTCCACCGGCGGCACCGCCACCGACGTCACCGACGATGTGCACCCGGAACTCGCCGCTGCCGCCGTCGCCGCCGCCCAGACGGTCGGCCTCGACATCGCCGGCATCGACGTCGTCTGCGACACCATGTTGAAGCCGCTGGAAGACCAGGGTGGTGGCATCGTCGAAGTCAACGCTGCCCCCGGCCTGCGCATGCACCTCGACCCGTCCTTCGGCAAGGGCCGCCCGGTCGGCGAAGCGATCGTCGGCATGATGTACCCGGACGGCGACAATGGGCGCATCCCGGTCGTCGCGGTCACCGGCACCAACGGCAAGACGACGACCAGCCGCCTGATCGGCCGCATCTTCGAGGCCAACGGCCTGCGCGTCGGCATGACCAGCACCGACGGCATCTACGTCGAGAACAAGCGGATCGACGACGGCGACTGCTCCGGCCCGCGCAGCGCCCGCAACGTCCTCGCCCATCCCGACGTCGATGCCGCCGTCCTCGAGACCGCGCGTGGCGGCCTGCTGCGCGAGGGCCTCGGCTTCGACATGTGCGACGTTGCCGTGGTCACCAACATCGGCCTGGGCGACCACCTCGGCCTCAACTACATCACCACCGTGCACGACCTCGCGGTGATCAAGCGGGTGATCGTCGAGAACGTCGCGCCGACTGGCACCGCCGTGCTCAACGCCAGCGACCCGGTGGTCGCGGCGATGGCCCAGCACTGCCCGGGCCAGGTCACCTTCTTCGCCCTCGATCCGATGCATCCGGTGCTCTCCGCCCACCGCGCCCAGGGCAAGCGCGTGCTCTACGTCGACAAGGACGAGATCGTCTGCGGCGAAGGCCGGCGCAAGCACCGCATCGCGCTCTCGCGCATCCCGCTGACCCGCAACGGCACGATCGGCTTCCAGGTCGAGAACGTGATGGCCGCCGTCGGCACCGCCTGGGCGCTCGGCTACGCCTGGGAAAGCATCGAGCAGGCGATCGCCGGCTTCGTCAGCGATGCGGCCACCGCCCCCGGCCGCTTCAACGTCTTCGACTACCGCGGCGCGACGCTGATCGCCGACTACGGCCACAACCCGGATGCCATGCTGGCGCTGGTCAAGGCGGTCGAGGCAATGCCGGCGAAGCAGCGCTCGGTGGTCATCAGCGGCGCCGGCGACCGGCGCGACGAGGACATCAGCCAGCAGACGGAAATCCTCGGCGAAGCCTTCGACGACGTCATCCTCTACCAGGATGCCTGCCAGCGCGGCCGCGCCGACGGCGAGGTGATCGCCCTGCTGCGCCAGGGCCTGGCCAAGTCGAAACGGGTCCGCCATGTCGACGCGATCACCGGCGAATTCCTCGCCATCGACACCGCGCTCGCCCGCCTGCAGCCCGGCGACCTGTGCCTGATCCTGATCGATCAGGTCGAGGCGGCACTGGCCCACATCGAGCAGCGGATCGCCGAAGCGCGTGCCGATGGCTGAGCCCGGCAAGGTCTGGCTGGTCGGCGCCGGCCCCGGCGACGCCGACCTGCTGACACTGAAGGCGGCGCGCCTGATCGGCGCCGCCGACGCCATCGTCTACGACCACCTGGTTGGCGAAGGCGTGCGCGCGCTGTTCCCGGCCGCGGCCCGCCAGCACTATGTCGGCAAGAAGGCGGCGAAGCACACGCTCAAGCAGGAAGAAATCAACCAGTTGCTGGTCGATCTCGCCCGCGCCGGCCTCAAGGTCGTCCGGCTCAAGGGCGGCGACCCCTTCATCTTCGGCCGCGGCGGCGAGGAGCTCGAAGTCCTCCACGCCGCCGGCATCGCCTTCGAGGTCGTCCCCGGCGTCACTGCCGCCGCCGGCTGTGCCGCCTACGCCGGCTTTCCGCTGACCCACCGCGAGCACGCCCAGTCGGTAACCTTCGTCACCGGCCACCTCAAGGACCACAGCATCGATCTCGACTGGCCGGCGCTGGCCCGCCCCGGCCAGACCGTCGTCTTCTACATGGGCGTCGGCGGCGCCCCGGAAATCTGCCGGCAGATGATCGACCACGGCCTGCCGGCCGAAACGCCGGCCGCCATCGTCCGCCGCGGTACGCTGCCCGACCAGCAGACGCTGCTGTCCACGCTCGGCCGGCTGCCGCAATGCATCGCCGAGTCGGGCATCAAGCCGCCGGCGCTGATCGTCGTCGGCAGCGTCGTCGGCCTGCACGAAAAACTTTCCTGGTTCGAAACCCCATGATCCGACTGCTCATCCTCTGTGCCGCGCTGCTCGCCGGCCACGCCCACGCCTACACCGCCCAGGAAATGCTCGAGGACTGTCGCCAGGCCGAGCGCCTGCAGAACGGGGAAAAGAACAGCGATCCGCTGTTCGCGATGCGCAGCGGCCGCTGCATCGCCTATGTCGCCGGCTTCGCCGACGGCTACTCGGTCAGCGATTATCTCGCCGAACGCGTCGGGGTCCGCCTCAACGCCTTCTGCCTGCCCAAGGACGACCTCTCGCTGCGTCTGGTGCGGGCCGTCGTCATCCACGTCGAACGGGTCCCGCCGGACACCACCGCGAGCACCGCGACGCTGGTCGCCGGCGCACTGGCCAAGGCCTTCCCCTGCCCGGATTCACTTGAACCAAAGAAGTGATTCAGGGATAATCCGCGCTCCATTCGCCCCGATGGCGGAATCGGTAGACGCAGCGGATTCAAAATCCGCCGCCGAAAGGCGTGCCAGTTCGAGTCTGGCTCGGGGCACCAGTAACGACAAGCCGGCTTTCCCCAAGGAAAGCCGTTTTTGTTTGCCTGCCGGGCTCCTGTCATGTCCCTGACCGTCGACGACTTCGACTTTCCCCTGCCGCCCGAACTGATCGCCCAGCACCCCGCCGCCGAACGCAGCGGCAGCCGGTTGCTGCATTTGTGCGGTCAACGGCCGGTCGACCGTAAATTTGCCGAGCTGCCGACCCTGCTCGCCCCCGGCGACCTGCTGGTGTTCAACGACACCAAGGTGATCAAGGCGCGCTTCTTCGGCGTCAAGGAAACCGGTGGCCAGGTCGAGATCATGCTCGAGCGCATCGTCGATGCGCGCCACGCGATCTGCCAGATCCGCGCCAGCAAGGCGCCGAAAACCGGCTGCCTGCTCCGTCTGGCCGATGCGTTCACGGTCCGGATGAGCGGCCGCGCCGGCACCGACGGTGATTTTTTCGCCCTGGAGCTGGTCGACCGTGACGACTTCTGGGAACTCGCCGAAACCTACGGCAAGCTGCCGCTGCCGCCCTACATCGCGCATCCGGCCGAGGGCGCCGACGAGGCCCGCTACCAGACCGTCTATGCCCGCGAACCGGGCGCCGTCGCAGCACCAACCGCCGGCCTGCATTTCGACGAGGCGATGCTCGATACGCTGCGCGCCCAGGGCGTCGGCACCGCCTTCGTCACGCTGCACGTCGGCGCCGGCACCTACCGGCCGGTGCGCGTCGACAAGATCGCCGACCACCGCATGCACAGCGAACGCTACGAGGTACCGGCGGCCACCGCCGCCGCCATCGCCGCCACGCGGGCGGCCGGCGGCCGCATCGTCGCCGTCGGCACGACCAGCCTGCGCACCCTCGAATCGGCTGCCGCCGACGATGGCAGCGTCAATACCGGCAGCGGCGAGACCGACATCTTCATCACCCCCGGCTACCGCTTCAAGGTGGTCGACCGGCTGATCACCAATTTCCACCTGCCGAAATCGACGCTGATGATGCTCGTCTCGGCCTTCGCCGGTTACGACGCGATCCGCGCCGCCTACGCCCACGCCGTCGCCGGACGCTACCGTTTCTTCAGCTACGGCGACGCCATGCTGCTCGAACGCACCCAGCCATGACCGCCGCTGCCGAGGACATCCGCGCCGCCCGCTTTCCGGAGGACAGCGAGGCGGTGCTGGCCATCTTCCGCGAGTACGTCGCCAGTCCCAGTGTCAGCCTCGACTACCAGGGCCACGCCGGCGAATTCGCCAGCCTGCCGGGCAAGTACGCAGCCCCCGACGGCGGCCTGCTGCTCGCCCTGCAAGCCGGTGCGGTGGTCGGTTGCGCCGCCTGGCGCCGGGTCGACGCCGAGCGTTGCGAACTCAAGCGTGTATACGTCCGGCCGGCCGCCCGCGGCACCGGCCTCGGCCGCCGCCTGGTCGAACAGGCGCTGAAGCTGGCCGGCGCCGCCGGCTATCGGCGCGTCTGCCTCGACGTCCTGCCCGAATTCACCGCCGCCCGCCAGCTCTACGCCGAACTCGGTTTTCGCGATGCCGAGCCGGTCAGCTTCAACCCGATCCCGGGAACGGCCTTCCTCGGCCGCGACCTGCCCTACGCCCCCGACGAGACCATCCGCGCATGCAATTCGAACTCCTGAAAACTGACGGCGGCGCCCGCCGCGGCACCCTGACGCTGGCCCACGGCGTCGTCCAGACGCCGGTCTTCATGCCGGTCGGCACCTACGGCACGGTCAAGGCCATGACGCCGCAGAGCCTTGACGACATCGGCGCGCAGATCTGCCTGGGCAACACTTTCCACCTCTGGCTGCGCCCCGGCCTGGAAGTGGTCAAGGCGCACGACGGCCTGCACGACTTCATGAACTGGCGCAAACCGATCCTGACCGACTCCGGCGGCTTCCAGGTCTTTTCGCTCGGGGCGCTGCGCAAGATCACCGAGGAAGGCGTCAAGTTCAGCTCGCCGCACGACGGCGCCAAGCTCTTCCTGTCGCCGGAAATCTCGATGCAGATCCAGAAGGTGCTCAACTCGGACATCGTCATGATCTTCGACGAATGCACGCCCTACCCGGCCAGCCACGAGGAAGCGGCCAAGTCGATGCGCATGTCGATGCGCTGGGCCAGGCGCTCGCGCGACGAACACGACAAGCTGGAAAACGCCAACGCGCTGTTCGGCATCGTCCAGGGCGGGATGTACGAAGACCTGCGCGACGAATCGATCGCCGGCCTGTGCGACATCGGCTTCGACGGCATGGCCATCGGCGGCCTCTCGGTCGGCGAACCCAAGGACGACATGGCGCGCATCCTGGCGCACACGGCGCCGCGCCTGCCGACCAACAAGCCGCGCTACCTGATGGGCGTCGGCACACCGGAAGACCTGGTCAACGGGGTGAAGAACGGCATCGACATGTTCGACTGCGTGATGCCGACGCGCAACGCGCGCAACGGCCACCTGTTCACCCGCTTCGGCGACGTCAAGATCAAGAACGCCCGTTACCGCGCCGACACCGGCCCGCTCGACCCCTCGTGCAGCTGCTACACCTGCACCCAGTTCACGCGCAGCTACCTGCACCATCTCTACCGCAACGGCGAGATTCTCGGCGGCATGCTCAACACCATCCACAACCTGCACTTCTACCAGACGATCATGGCCGAGATGCGCGCCGCCATCGAATCGGGAAAACTGGACGAATGGTCAAGCGCCTTCGCCCGCGACCGAACGTCCGGCGAGTGCTAGAATCGCCCGTTCTGATTTTTCGTTATCCGGAGACTTTCCAATGATTAGCCTTGCCCACGCCCAAACCGCTGGCGCAGCCGACCCGACCGGCGGCTTCATGCAGCTGCTGCCGATGATCCTGATGTTCGTCGTGCTGTGGTTCCTGATGATCCGCCCGCAGATGAAGAAGGCCAAGGAACACAAGGCACTGCTCGCCGCGCTGCAGAAGGGCGACGAAGTCGTCACCGGCGGCGGCCTGGTCGGCCGCGTGACCAAGGTCGACGACAGCTACGTCACCGTCGAAATCGCCCAGGGCGTCGAAGTCGTCGTCCAGAAGCCCGCGGTCGGCATCGTGCTGCCCAAGGGTACGCTGAAGTCGCTGTAATCCATCCCGAAGGGCGGCTGCGGCCGCCTTTTTCGCTTCAAAGCCGCCATGAATCGTTACCCTCTCTGGAAGTACGTCACCGTCGCCATCGCGCTGGTCTTCGGCTTCATCTACACCCTGCCCAATTTCTTCGGCGAGTCGCCGGCCGTCCAGGTCTCCAGCGCCAAGGTCACGCTCAAGGTCGATAGCACGACCCAGGCCCGCGTCGAGGACGCACTGCGCGCCGCCGGCATCGCCCACGACGGCATCCAGCTCGACCCGGTCGGCGTCAAGGCCCGTTTCAAGGATACCGACACCCAGCTCAAGGCCAAGGACGCGATCGAGCGCGCGGTCAATCCCGACGCTGCCGACGCGCAGTACGTGGTCGCCCTGAACCTGCTCAGCGCCTCGCCGCAATGGCTGACCTCGCTGCATGCGCTGCCGATGTACCTCGGCCTCGACCTGCGCGGCGGCGTGCACTTCCTGCTCCAGGTGGACATGCCGGGCGCGCTGACCAAGCGCCTCGACTCGATTGCCGCCGACCTGCGCAGCCTGCTGCGCGACAAGAACATCCGCCACGCCGGCATCAATCGCGACGGCGACCGCATCGTCATCAAGTTCCGCGATGCCGAGACCCGCAGCGCGGCCAGCCGCGCGCTCGGCGACAACGTTGCCGACCTGGCGCTGGCCGAGGCCGGCCTTGGCGACGACCTGCGCCTGATCGCGACGCTGAAACCGGAAGCCGGCAAGAAGATCGCCGAATTCGCGATCAAGCAGAACATCAACACGCTGCACAACCGGATCAACGAACTCGGCGTCGCCGAGCCGGTGATCCAGCAGCAGGGTGCCGACCGCATCGTCGTCCAGCTGCCGGGCGTCCAGGACACGGCCAAGGCCAAGGACATCCTCGGCCGCACCGCGACGCTGGAAATCCGCATGGTCGACGACAGCCCCGGCGCGCTGGAAGCCGGCCTTGCCGGCAACCCGCCGTTCGGCACCGAGGTGTATACCGAACGCGGCGGCTCGCCGCTGCTGGTCAAGAAGCAGGTCGTCCTCACCGGCGACCGCCTGACCGATGCCCAGCCCGGCTTCGATGGCCAGACCCACGAACCGGCCGTGCACCTGACGCTTGACTCCGCCGGCGCCCGCATCTTCAAGGATGTCACCCGCGACAACGTCGGCAAGCGCATGGCCATCCTGCTGATCGAGAGAGGCAAGGGCGAAGTCGTCACCGCCCCGGTCATCCGCACCGAAATCGGCGGCGGCCGCGTGCAGATTTCCGGCCGCATGACCACCAGCGAGGCCAACGACGTCGCGCTGCTGCTGCGCGCCGGTTCGCTGGCCGCACCGATGGACATCGTCGAGGAACGCACCATCGGCCCGTCGCTCGGCGCCGAGAACATCGAGCGCGGCTTCAAGTCGACGATGTGGGGTTTCCTGGCAATTGCCGTATTCATGATCGCGTACTACCAGATGGTCGGCCTGATCTCGGTGATCGCCCTGGCTTCCAACCTGCTGCTGCTGGTCGCCCTGCTCTCTCTGCTGCAGGCGACGCTGACGCTGCCCGGTATCGCCGCCATCGCGCTGACGCTGGGCATGGCGATCGACGCCAACGTGCTGATCAACGAGCGCATCCGCGAGGAACTGCGCGCCGGCATGCCGCCGCAGGCGGCATTGTCGGAAGGCTACGAACGCGCCTTCGGCACCATCCTCGACTCCAACATCACCACGCTGATCGCCGGCCTGGCCCTGCTCATCTTCGGCTCCGGCCCGGTGCGCGGCTTCGCCGTCGTCCATTGCCTGGGCATCCTGACCTCGATCTTCTCCGCCGTCGTCGTTTCGCGCGCGATGATCAACCTGGTGTACGGTCGCCAGAAAAAGCTGACCAAGATCGCCATCGGTACCGTCTGGAAAGACGGCATCACCACGGTCGACGGCCAGAAATAAGGAAAAACGGACATGGAATTCTTCCGTATCAAGAAAGACATCCCCTTCATGCGCCATGCGCTGGTGTTCAACGTCATTTCGTTGCTCACCTTCCTGGCCGCCGTCTTCTTCCTCGCCACCAAGGGCCTGCACCTGTCGGTGGAGTTCACCGGCGGCACGCTGATCGAAGTCAAGTACGAACAGAGCGCCGACCTCGAGAAGATCCGCGGCGCCCTCGGCAAGAACGGTTTCTCCGACTTCTCGGTGCAGAACTTCGGCTCGTCGCAGGACGTGATGATCCGCCTGCCGCTACGCGACGCCCAGGATAGCGCCAAGCAAGGCGAACGGGTGATGGCGGCCCTGGCCGGCGAAGCCCCGGGAGCCGCACTGCAGCGGGTCGAGTACGTCGGCCCGCAAGTCGGCAAGGAACTCGCCGAGAACGGCGCGATGGCGCTGCTGGTGGTGATCGTCGGCATCATGATCTACCTCGCCTCGCGCTTCGAATGGCGCTTCTCGGTCGCTGCGATCATCGCCAACCTGCACGACGTGATCATCATCCTCGGCTTCTTCGCCGCCTTCCAGTGGGAATTCTCGCTGTCGGTGCTGGCCGCGGTGCTGGCCGTGCTCGGCTACTCGGTGAACGAGTCGGTGGTCGTCTTCGACCGCGTCCGCGAAACCTTCAAGAAGGTCCGCGGCCTGAGCACGCCGGAAGTCCTCGACCACGCGATCACCAGCACGATTTCGCGGACGATCATCACCCACGGCTCGACCCAGGTCATGGTCCTGTCGATGCTGATCTTCGGCGGCGAAACCCTGTACTACTTCTCGCTGGCGCTGACCATCGGCATCTGCTTCGGCATCTACTCGTCGGTGCTGGTTGCCAGCCCGCTGGTGATGTGGATGGGCGTCTCGCGCGAACAGTTCATCAAGGCGAAGAAAGTGGCAGCCGAGGGTGTTACCGACGACGGCGCCTGCGTCTGAGTTGAGGGTCCGCCGACCCGGATTGGGCAACCCGGTCTGCCGATGGCAGGCCGGGTTTTTCTTTTTGGGGATGGGGGATGGCTTAGCGAATTGGCAGGGAAGTGTCGAGCGCTTGCTGCAAGCCCTCGTCGTTCATCCAGCTATGCGCCGGCTGCGGACGTCCGAACAGGTAACCCTGCAGGAGTCGGCAGCCCATCTGGCGCAACAGCTCGAGCTGCTCACTGGTCTCCACCCCTTCGGTGACGACGCTCAGTTCGAGATCCGCTGCCATCGAGACAATCGCGCGTACGATCTTCTGGTCCGAGGGACTGTTCTGCAGGTTGCGGATGAACGACTGGTCGATCTTGATGATGTTCACCATGAAGCTGGAAAGATAGCTCATTGACGAATAGCCGGTCCCGAAGTCGTCGATGGCGATGCGCAAGCCGAGGGCTCGCAGACGACCGAGAACCTGGGTCACATTGCCGTCTTGCCCGAGGAGCATGTCCTCGGTGACCTCGAGGATCAGGCGTTCGGCAGGCACGCCTTCCTCGGCCAGAATCACCGCCAGCCGCTCGGGAAAATCCTCGGCGTTGATGTCGGTGACCGAGACATTGACCCCCAGATAAGGATGAGAAGCCGCGCCGAGGTAAGGTTTGAAAGCCCGGCAGGCGGCGCGCAACATGCTCAGGGTCAGCTCCCGGATACAACCGGTCTCGATGGCGGCACGGATGAATTCGGGAGGCGGCACCCAGCCCAGTTCCGGATGCTGCCAGCGGGCCAGCGCCTCGAAGCCGGCGATGCCGCCATTCGACGCAGCCACGATGGGCTGGAAATAGACCTGGATTTCGCCGTTGGCCACCGCGTTCGGCAGCCCGGCTTCCAGGCGGAACTGACGCAAGGCGCGCTCGTGGATGATGCCGTCGAAAAGAACCACCTGGTTGCCCCGCCTCCGCTTGGCTTCGTGCATCGCCGTATCGGCCTCGCGCAACAGGCGGTCCCTGTCGATTTCACGCGGCGCAGCCATGGTGACGCCGAACGCTGCCGAGACGGAAAGTCGGTGCCCGGCAACATCAAACGGTTCGACCAGCATGCCTTCGCACTGGTCGCAAAACGCCTGCAAATCCTCGATGTCAGCGCCCCGCCGCAGGATCACGAAGGCATCTCCGCCGAAACGGACGAGCTGACTCTGCCCGTCCTGGAAACTGGCCAGGCGCTGCGCGACACTTGCCACCACTTCGTCGCCGAAAGAATGCCCGTAGGTGTCGTTGATCAACTGGAAACGGTTGATGTCCACCATCGCCAGAACCAGGCTACGACCACCGCTCCATTTCCCGGTCAGCAGTTGCTCGTTGAGCCAGGCCCGGTTCGGCAGCCCGGTCAGATCGTCGTGGGTTGCCTGATAGTGCAAGGCCGCGTGACGCGCCGCCAGAATTCGGGCACGAATCACCACGGCGGCCAGCACCAGGAGCAAGGCGGCGACGATGGCCGCAAAACCGAACAGGAAGATCCGGTATTCGGGGTCAAAGACGGAGGGCGGACGGTGGAGCAACAGGCCGCCCGACGGAAGGTCGTGCTCGGAAAGGCCGAAGCGCTGCAGTTCCCGATAATCGAAGATCAAGGCCTGTGGTGTTTCGTAGACCACCGGAATCGCCGCCGCCGACTCGCCGGCAAGCACCCGCTGGGCCATGCGAGCAAGCAGGCGGCCGTTTTCCAGACCACTGTTCATGTAGCCCCCCAAGGCGCCGTTGCCGACGGTTGTATCCAGGTCGGAATAAACCGGGCGGCTGGTCCGGGAACGAGCGAAGGCGACAATTTCCTCGGGACCGAGCGGATGTCCGCCCGCCACCCTGGGCAGCGCGCCAAGGGCGAACAACAGACTGTCGGTGCCGAGCAGTGGCAGATGCCCCTCGACTTCGCCAAGGGTTCGCGCCACCCAGTGCTCGGCAACCACCCCTTCGCCCAGCCCGCCAAGCGCGTCGGCGATATGCGCCCGCGAACCGGCACCCGACTCGTCTGCCGCGGTCAGGAACACCAGGCGCCTGACCTCGGGATGAAGCTGCTGCGCCAGCTTGATGGTACGACTGAGGTCGAAGCGTTCCGCCACGCCGGTGACATTGGCACGGCCACCGACAATCTGACGTGGATCGCCATTGATGCCGGCAAAGACAATCGGCACGCCCGCGAACATTGGCTGCCTGATGGCGAATTCCAGGGCATTGTCATCGACGGTGACCAGTAGATCGAAACGACGCCCCGCATGTTTCTCCGCCAGATAGCGGGCAAACCGTTGGCGAGCTTCGGGCTGTGGATGCCGCTTGGTATCCATCCACTCGACGTGCAAGGTCGGGCGCCCGGCAACGACGCCCCCCCAGGCTTCCAGACCGTCGAGGATGTGATCCTCCCAAGTGTAGCCGTGATGATAGGACATCAGCACGAGCACCCGCGATGGCTCCTGGGCCATGGCCCCCCCGGCAACCAGCAAGCACTGCAGAAGACAAGCCATCAACAGGCGCCGGCAGGCAGTGGCCATGTTTTGCTCCGTCATCTATCGCTCCTTGTGCAGGGGGTTGCCAAGATTTTCCCGCCAACGGGTCGCGTTCGGACTGAACGTATCTAAATAGTAAATATATCAACTATATTATCATATGCCAATACCTATTCGCAAATTACAAATTCACCACAAGGCGGCAAAACTCTGGAGATTTGCAGGGCCGACTCACTTGCCGGCTGAATTGGCAGCCACGGCTTTTTCGCCTGTAGGGGATTCGGCCGGACAGGGCAGATGGCACCCGGCAAAAAAAACGCCCCGGAATTGCTCCCGGGGCGGCGAAGTTACTACAGAGAGAGACTGATGCAAAAACGAGGAGGTCAGGCGTAGGTCGGGGCGAAGGCCTGCTCGGCCGAGACCGGGCCGCCATCGCGCCAGTACGGCGACAGCTTGCGCAGTTGCGCGATGATCGGTGGAACCGCCGCGATGACGCGATCGATCTCGGCCTCGGTATTGTCCACCGACAACGAGAAGCGGATCGTGCCGTGGGCGGCGGTGTAGGGAATGCCCATCGCGCGCATCACGTGCGATGGCTCGAGCGAGCCCGAGGTACAGGCCGAACCGGAACTGCAAGCGATGCCCATCTTGTTGAGCAGGAGCAGGATGGCCTCGCCCTCGACGTATTCGAAGGCGATATTGCTGGTATTCGGGAGGCGGTTGCCGGTATCGCCGGTAGCGAAGGCATGCGTCACCTGTGCGAGGATGCCCTGCTCGAGCTTGTCGCGCAGCCGGCGGACCTCGCCGTTTTCCCGGGCCATGTTGGCCAGCGCCAGCTCGCAGGCCATGCCGAGACCGACGATCGACGCCGAGTTCTCGGTGCCGGCACGCCGGCCGCGTTCCTGGTGACCACCGCGCAGCAGCGGGCGGAAGCGGCAGCCGCGGCGCAGGTAGAGGACGCCGATGCCTTTCGGGGCGTGCAACTTGTGACCCGACAACGAGAGCATGTCGATCCGGGTGTTCTTCAGGTCGATCGGAATCTTGCCGACCGCCTGGACCGCGTCGGTGTGGAACATGATCCCCTTTTCGGCGGCAAGCGCGGCCATTTCCTCGACCGGGAAGATAGTCCCGGTCTCGTTGTTGGCCCACATCGCCGAAACGATGGCAACCCGGTCATGCAACAGCGACTTGTACTCGTCGAGGTCGAGCCGCCCCTTCTTGTCGACCTTGAGCTTATGCACGACATAGCCCTCCTTCTCGAGCCAGTCGCACAAGGTCAGGATCGCCGGGTGCTCGACGTTGGTGGTGATCACCGTGTTGCGTTCCGGTTGTGCCTTCAGTGCCGAGAGGATGGCGGTCGAATCGGACTCGGTGCCGCAGGAGGTGAAGATGATCTCCGAATCGTGCTCGGCGCCGAGCAGCGCCTGCACCTGGGCGCGGGCCTTCTTCAGCGCCTTGCCGACCTCGCTGCCGAAGGCGTGGATCGACGAAGCGTTGCCGAAATGCTCGGTGAAGAAGGGCAGCATGCTGGCGACGACGGCGGGATCGACCCGCGTCGTCGCGTTGTTGTCGAGGTAGATCGGTTCCATGGCGATGTCCTTGGCGTTCTCTGTCGGGGTTGGGGTGTACGCTTCAGGCCTCTACGGGCATGTGCGACGAGGGCAGCACCTGGACCAGTTCGCCCAGGGCCTCGATCATCTTCTGCTGGATGCCGCCAAGCGTCGCCGCTTCCATCATGCAACCGGAGCAGGCGCCCTTGAGGTGGACGTAGATCTTCTTGCCCTGAACGTCGGCCAGTTCGACATCGCCGTGGTCGCGCTGGAGCATCGGGCGGACCGACTCGAGCACTTCCTCGATCTTCTTGATCTTCTCGACGATCGACAGCTTCTTGCTCGGCGGCTTCGGCGCCTCCGGTGTCGCCGGGCAGACCGGCGGCGGCGAGACTTCGCCGGGACCGGCACGCGAGGCCTTGACCTTGGCCAGGATTTCCTCGATGCCCTCATGGCAGGCGGCGCAGCCGCCACCGGCCTTGGTGTAGAAGGTGACTTCCTCGACGGTGTTGAGGTTGTTGGCGTTGACCACGTCCTCGATCATCACCGCGTCGATGGCGAAGCACTTGCAGATCAGCGCGCCTTCCTCGTGGTCGTCGTGCCATTCCTCGCCGCGGTAGTTGGCGATGGCGGCCTGCAGGGCTTCGCGGCCCATCACCGAGCAGTGCATCTTTTCCGGCGGCAGGCCGTCGAGGTAGTCGGCGATGTTCTGGTTGGAGACTTCCAGCGCCTGGTCCAGGGTCATGCCCTTGATGATTTCGGTCAGCGCCGAGGACGAAGCAATGGCCGAACCGCAACCGAAGGTCTGGAAGTGTGCGTCCTCGATGATTTCCGTTTCCGGATTGACCTTGAGCATCAGGCGCAGCGCATCGCCGCACTGGATCGAACCGACGTCGCCGATGCCGTTGGCCTCCTCGAGCGGCCCGGAATTGCGCGGGTTGAAGAAGTGCTCGCGGACCTTGTCAGAGTATTCCCACATGATCGCGCCCTCAGATCGAGAACGACGAGCCGCAGGAACACTGCGCGCTGGCGTTCGGGTTGTCGAACTTGAAACCGGTGTGGGTCAGCGTGTCGACGAAATCGACGGTGACGTTGTCGATCATCGGCATGGTCATCGGATCGACCAGCAGCTTCACGCCCTCGACTTCGACTTCCCAGTCGTCCTCGGCCTTCTCGGTTTCCAGCTTCATGCCGTACTGCAGGCCGGAACAGCCGCCGCCCGAGATCATCAGGCGCAGGCCGGCGACCGGCGTTTCGGAACCGCGGATGAAACGTTGTACAGCCTTCACGGCGGCAGGGGTCAGATTGATCATGGCGATTCTCCGAAGGGTTGATGAGCAGCTATCTGCAATCCCTGTGCCAACCCGGCGATCAGCGCCAAGCCCATGAATTCAATGGATTGTTGGAGCAGGAGGGCTTGTCGCGTTTGCGACAATCAACCAAGCACGTGTTCGTAGGCCCGACGCAGCAACTGCCGTTCGACCTCGCTCAGGCCGCGCGCCTCGGTGATCGCGATGAAGCGGCTGCCGGTCCGTTCGGCGGCGGCGAATGGCGGATCGATGCCGGCAAAACTGGCCAGCAGCACCGCCACGTCGCCGTCGGGCGTATCCACCCAGGCCTGGAAATCGGCCTCCGGGACGATCGCCCCCTCGGGCAGGCCGAGCTGGAGCTCGGCCTCGCGGACGACGGCGGTCGGATGATGGTGCAGGGTCGGTGCATGGGCTTCGTCGCGCAGCGTCGCCAGTGCCGGCAACGGAGCAAAGGCGACAACCCCCGACGACAGGCAGAGGAAGCGGACGCGGCCGCTGGTCGCCTGCTTGTGCAGCAGGATCAGGCGGGGCAGCAGCGTCTTCATCAGGCGAACTCGCCGAACACCGGTTCGCCACGCAACTGCGCCGGCCGCCCCCAGACCTGGACGGCCTCGACGTAGCGCCGGGCATCGCCGGGGCAAGGCAGCAGCACCTGGTACTCGGCGAAGACGCGGCCGTCGGCGAAGAAGGTCAGCGAGCCGCTGCGCTGCCCCTGCCAGCTGCCGACCAGGCTGACTTCGCGCGAGTAGGGATCGACCGTCTCGGCGAAAGCCAGCCCGTCAACCTGCGGTTCGTCGCCGATCGACAGGCCGAGCTTCTCGACCTGTCGGCGCAGGGCGGCGCAGATCGCCGCCGCGAGCTCGGGGTCCGGCACCGGCATCGTCAGGCGGTCTGGCTTTTCTGCGCCGCCGCCAGGCGGGCGCTGGCCTGCGCCCAGGCCTCGCAGGCGTCGTAGGTGGACTGGGCGATGCCGGGAATTTCGTGATAGGCCGCCGGCAGCCGGTCCTCGACCAGGTCGTGAAGCTGCGACGCCCATTCGGAAGCGATCCGCTTGAGCTTCTTCACTTCCTTGTCGAGGGCGGCAAGTTCTTCATCGCTCATGGCAGCCACCTCACAGCCCGGCGACCGCCGGATGCTGGCCGATCCGCTCGAGGGCAACGGCCAGCAGCTTGTCGGCCTCGTCCTTCATCTTCGACAGGCTGGCAAAACCGAAGCGATGCACGTCGCGCAGCGTCTTGTCGACGGCGACCAGCTTGCCGACGGTGATCAGCGCCCGGCCGAAGCCTTCGTGGGTGAGATGCACCAGCGGCACGGCGAGCAGCTTGCATTCCTTTTCGATGAGCACGGCAATCGCGTTGTAGAACGCCTTGACGCGGGCGATCGTCTCCTCGTCGGGGTCGCCGACCAGCGGGATGGCGGCCTTGCGCTCCTTGGTCATCACGTAGGGATCGAGGATCTGGTCGACACCCCAGCCGGCATAGGTGCCGTAGGTGTCGAGGGCGCGCATCTGGCGGGCCATTTCCTTGACGAAATCGGTTTCGAAGATCGGATCAGTGCTCATGGTGGAACTCCTGTTGGGAAACGGGGGAATGACCGGCGACCGGGATCAGCCGCGGCGCCGGCAGCAGCCCGGGTAGCAGCGCGACAAGCAGGCGGGTGATCGCCAGCGCGGCAACGAAGCCGAGCATCGCGCCGATGGCCGTGGCACTGTCGCTGCCGGCCAGCGCGGTGCCGAGCCAGGCGCCGAGGAGCATGGCGAAGGCCGGGAAAAGGTAGCCGAGCAGCGCCGACAGGCTGAGCCGGCCGGCCGGCAAGGTGACGCTGACCAGGTCGCCGGCGCGGATGCCGGGCGTCGCCGGCAGCGTCAGCAGGGTTGCCGGGCGGCCGGCCGCCATCTTGCCGATGCCGCAGCTGCCGCCCTGGCCGCAACTGGCGCAGCCGGCGGTTTCCATGGCGACGATGGCGAGTCCGCCCTCGACCCGCTGCACGACGCCGCGATGTTCGATCGGTGCGGCGCTCATCCCTGCCACCCCTCGTCGTCCATCGCGGCGAAGCGGTCGCTCGCTGTCGCCTTGGCCTGGGCGGCGATTGCCCGGTCGACCCAGGCCACGCCGCCGTCGCGGATGGCGCCGGAAATCTCGACCAGCAGCTCCTCGACGGCATCGACCTCGCCCACCCGGATCGGCTGGATGCCTACCGCCATCAGTTTCTTGATCGCCGAGGCGCCGATGGCCATGACATAGACGGCAGCGCAGCCGGCGAGGAAATCGACCTTCGCCGCCAGCTTGTCCTCGTTGCCGTCCATCGCCTCCTCGGCGAACTCGGCAACACCGACCAGGGTCGCCTTGTCCGGCGTCACCTCGTAGATGACGAAGCCCTCGGCGGCGCCGAAATGCTGATTGACGCGGCAGCGGTCGGTCGAGGCGAAGGCGATCCGCAGCATGGCCTGCGGCGCCTGCTTAATGGACCAGACCAGCTGCAGTCGACGCGACGACATGGCGTTGTCCGACGCCATCGCGGTCGTCGGCCCAGTAGCGTGAATGATAGGCTTCGAGTTCATGATGTTGTCCCAGCATCAGGTTGGCGAGATCGAACAGGGCCTGCCGCGAGCCGCAGTAGCCCACCCAGCCGCGGGCATAGCCGCCGACCAGGTCGTATTGCGGAAAGCCGGCGCGCAGCAGCGGCAGGCCGAGGCGGCGAGCGGTGTCGGCAGCGTGCGAGTTGGCGATCACCAGTTGGGCGCCGCCGGCGCGCGCTGCCTTTTCCATGTCCTCGAGGTCGCCGACGACGACCTGCTCGATGGCCAGTCCGGCCAGGCTGTCGTGCCGGTGCGGGCTGACCGCGGCGACGATCTCGGCGCCCATGCCGCGCAGGAAGCGGACCTGCATGCCGAGCAGGTCGGGATCGGCGGCCAGCGCGATACGCGCGAAACCGAGCATGAAATGGCTATCCACCATCGCGTCCTGCAGTTGCGCGCGCTGGCGTTCGATCCGCGCCGGCACCGGCTGGCCGGAAATGCTGGCAAGCGCCTGGGTGAAGGCGTCGCAATCGTCGAGCCCCATCAACCCGGCAAAACGGTAGTCGGGAACGCCGGTCAGCTCGTGCAGCAGATCGGCCGCCCGGGCCAGCGACGGCCCGATCACCAATGTTGCGGTCGACTCGCCCATGGCCTCGATTTCCGCCCGCGGCGTACCGCCGATGGTCAATGACGAGAATTCGGCCTCGACCAGGTGACCGTCGAGCGAATCGGCGATGTCCGGGACCACCACCGGGCGCAGCCCGAAAGCCTCGATCCATTCCTTGATCGCCTCGATGTCGCCGGGCGTCAGCATCGCCGACGCCAGCACGTTGACCTGGCGCGGCCGCCGGCCGGCGCAGTCGCTTGCCGGCACCAGCGTGCGCAGCAGCGCCTCGAGCGCCAGCGCATAGCCGCTCTCGAGGCAGCCGAGGTAATCCGGGGTATTGACCGGGACCACCGCCACCCCGGCAAACTCCGGGTAGGCCGCGCGGAATTCCTTGAGCGAGCGCTGGATGTCGGTGCCCTGCGTTTCCGACAAGCCGGTGGTGACCAGGCCGATGATCTCCGGCCGGCTCTTCTCGGACAGCGTGCGCAGCGCCTCGACGACATTCTCGTCGGCGCCCATGATCGACGACACCTGGTCCATCGCCGTCGTCTGCAGCGGGATCGGCTCGCGGAAATGGCGCACGAAGAAGACCTTGCCGAAGGCGGTGCACCCCTGCGAGCCATGCATCAGCGGCAGGCTGCGGTTGAGCCCGAGGAAGGCGAGCGAGGCGCCGACCGGCTGGCTGACCTTCAGCGGATTCACCGCCAGCGCTTTCTTGGATTGGATGATTTCGGCCATGGGGACGTCGTCCTGATCTGATTAACGTATTCCTTGCAAGGAATGCGCCACCGAAAAAACGCTTTTTAAACAATGCACTGCGGAAAATCCAAATGTCGCAAACACGACAAGCTCTGCATCAAGCCACCAGTACCGTCCCCGAACCGCCACCGGCCCACGGCGCCGGTTTCCTGACCGCGGCCCACACCGGGCTTTCCATCGACAGCGCCAGCTGGCGGGCGAGTTCGCTCATGCCGGCGTAGCCGGCGTAGCCGAATTCGCGTTCCTGGTTGATGTCGAGGAAGGGAATGCGCGCCTTCAGCGCGGTATAGAGGTTGCGGCCGCCGGCGATCAGGATGTCGGCCCGGTACTCGTGATAGGTCGACAGCAGCGCCTTCGGGCTGCCGTCGTCGATCATCTTGGTGTCCTCGCCCATCAGCTCGCGGATGCGCGCCTTGTCTTCCTCGGTCGATTTCTTGGTGCCGGTGGCGACGACCTTCATGCCCAGGTCCTGCAGCGCCGAGACGATCGACCACGACTTGACGCCGCCGGTGTAGAGCAGCACCCGCTTGTCCTTCAGCCGCGCCCGCCAGGGTTCGAGGGCGGCATTGGCGCGGGCTTCCTCGCGGGCGATCACCGCCTCGGTACGGGCGATCAGGCCGGGATCGCCGATCAGCCGGGCGAACTCGCGCAGCGCTGTGGAAACGTCCTGGACGCCGTAGAAACTGCCCTCGAAATAGGGTTGACCGTAAGCGTCCTGCATCTTGCGCGCGACATTGAGCAGGGCCTTGGCGCAGACCACCATGTTCACCTTCGCCCGGTGCATCGTCTGCACCTCGTGGAAGCGCGCGTCGCCGGAGAGCGTGCACAGGATGCGCAGGCCGAGTTCGTCGAACAGCGGGGCGACGTGCCAGAACTCGCCGGCGATGTTGTATTCGCCGATCAGATTGACGTCGTAGGTCGGCAGGCCGTCCGGGCGCGGATTCGCCGGCTCCGGTTCGCGGGTGCCGATGACGTGCTTGAACATGGCTTCGCCGGCGAGCCGGTTGCCGAGGTTCTTGGTGCCGTAGAAACCCGCCGCATCGACCGGCACCACCGGCACGCCGACACGCTCGGCGGCAGCCTTGCAGACGGCATCGACGTCATCGCCGATGAGCGCGGTGACGCAGGTGTTGTAGACGAAGACGGCGGCCGGCGAGTAACTGTCGACGGCCTGCTTGATCGCGTGGAACAGGCGCTTCTCGCCGCGGCCCATGACCACGTCGGTTTCCGAGAGGTCGGTGGTCATCCCGATCTTGTACAGGGTGACGCCGCTCGAGCGCGTGCCGCGGTTGTCCCAGGACGACCCGGCGCAGGCGATCGGCCCGTGCACGATGTGGGCGACGTCGGCGATCGGCAGCAGCGCGATCTGGGCGCCGTCGAAGGAACAGCCGCCGGCGGTGGCGCCGGGCTTGGGCCGGGCGCACCCGGACTTTTCCTTGTGGTTGTGGCTGCAGGCCGGCTCGTCGAGCAGGGCCTGGATATCGCTGGCTTTCATGCGCGTTCTCCGGTTGTCCGGTCAAACTTCAGCAAGATGGGTGCCACTGATCAAATATCTGTTTTCAAACGATTTCTGCAAAGCCGACGATGTCGGAAAAACGACAAGCCGCGGTCGCGCTCAGTCGTCCTCGTCGGCATCGCGGCGCGGCACCGTCGCCGGGTCGCAGATGATCGCCCGGTAGATCTCGACCCGGTCGCCCGGGCGTAACGGCGCATCGAGCTTGACCAGCTTGCCGAAGATGCCGACCTTCTGGGTCGCCAGGTCGATCTGCGGAAACTGCCCGAGGATGCCAGAACGGTCGATGGCGTCCTGCACCGTCGCCGCGTCGGGGACTTCGATGTTCAGCCACAGTTGCTGGCCGGGTTCGGAATAGGCGATGCCGATCTGCATGCGGGCGCTCCTCAGGCGGTGGCGGGACTCGGCCGGGCGGCGGCGCGCTCGGCCAGGCGGCGTTCGAGCAGGCGCTTGCCGGCGAGCAGGAAACCGAGCACGGCGAAGGCGCCGGGCGGCAGGATCATGAGCAGGGCACCGCCGTAGCCGGGCACCTGGACTTCGAGAAAGGCGAAGGCCGGGCCGAGCAGCTGCGAGGCCTGGGCGAACAGCGTGCCGGCGCCGAGGAATTCGCGGATCAGGCCGATCAGCGTCAGCGCGCCGGTGAAGCCGAGGCCCATCGCGATGCCGTCGACCGCACTGGCCAGAATGCCGTTCTTCACCGCGAAAGCCTCGGCCCGGCCGAGGATCGCGCAATTGACGACAATCAGCGCGATGAACAGCCCGAGCACCTTGTACAGCTCGTGCACCCAGGCATTCATCGCCAGGTCGACGATGGTCACCAGCGTCGCGATGAGCACGACGAAGACCGGAATCCGCACCTGCGAGCTGACCGTCTGCCGGATCAGCGACACCAGCATGTTGGAGACGACCAGTACCGCCGTCGTCGCCAGGCCCATGCCGAGGCCGTTGGTGCCGCTGGTGGTCACCGCCATCGTCGGGCACAGCGCCAGCATCTGCGCGAAGACGACGTTCTGCTCCCAGAGGCCGTCCTTGAAGATCTTCGAGTTCTCGCTCATGGCCAGCTCCTAACCGGTGATTTCCTGCTTGCGGGCGGCGAAGAAGTCGAGCCCGCCCTTGACCGCCTTGACCACGGCGCGCGGCGTGATGGTGGCGCCGGCGAACTGGTCGAAGACGCCGTTATCCTTCTTCACGGCCCATTTCTCCGGCCCCGGATCGGCCAGCGACTTGCCGTCGAAGGCGAGCACCCAGTCGTCCTTGCGCAGCTCGATCTTGTCGCCCAGGCCGGGCGTCTCGCTGTGCTTGAGGACGCGCACGCCGAGCGTGCGGCCGTCCATGTCCACCGCCATCAGGATCTGGATCTCGCCGGCGTAGCCGCGCTCGGCGACCTTGAACAACGCCGCCCTGACCTCGCCGCCGTGGCGGGCGCGATAGACGGTGATGGTTTTTCCGTCTTTTTCGAGGTCGACCGTGTCCTTCAGGAAATCGTTGTCGGCCAGCCCGCGCGGCAGCACTTCCGCCAGCGAATCGCGCAGGTCCTTGGCCTCGGCGGCGGCGATGGCCGGGCCGGTGGCCGCCGACACCGCGGCCAGCGCGGCACTGGCCAGCAAGGCAACGGCACCGAGCAGCAGCGGCTGGTAAGCGAGCTTCTCGCGCAGGATGTCGAGCTTCATCTCAGGCTTTCTCCGGCTGATCAAGGGGTTTGCCGCGACGATCGCGGCCGAGGATGCGCGGCTTGACGAAACGGTCGATCACCGGCGTCAGCGCGTTCATCAGCAGCACCGCGAAGGCCATGCCCTCGGGGTAACCGCCGAAACTGCGGATGACCCAGGTCAGGAAACCGATGCCCAGGCCGAAGATCAGCTGGCCGGTGGCGGTATTCGGCGACGTCACGTAGTCGGTGGCGATGAAGAAGGCGCCGAGCAGCAGCGCCCCCGACAGCAACTGCGCCTCGGCCCCGAGGAAACGGCCGGGATCGAGCGCATGCCCGATCGCCGCCGGGATGGCGACGCCGGCGAGCACGCCGAGCGGCGCCTGCCAGGTGATGACGCGGGTGAGCAGCAGATAGAGGCCGCCGCACAGGATGAGCAGCGCCGCCGACTCGCCGAAACTGCCCGGGCGCAGCCCCAGCCACGACGTCGCCGGCGCCGCGGCAAGTGCCTGGCCGAGGTCGAGGCCGCGCGCCAGTTCGGTCTTGGCGTGGCCGAGCAGCGTCGCGCCGGTGATTGCGTCGGGTACCGGCAAGCTGCCGAGGAAGATGCGCAGCCCGGCGACGAAATCCGGTGCCGGCAGCGTCGCCATCGGCAGGGGCAGCACCCACAGCGTCAGCGGCAGCGGGAACGACACCAGCAGCGCCACCCGCGCCACCATCGCCGGGTTGAACACGTTCTGGCCGACGCCGCCGAACACCTGCTTGCCGATCACGATCGCGATGCAGCCGCCGAGCACCGCCACCCACCAGGGCGCCCAGGGCGGCAGGGTCATCGCCAGCAGCCAGCCGGTGAGCGCGGCCGAGCCGTCGAGCAAGGTTGCACGGATGCGCGGACTGCCGGTCAGTTTCAGCGCCAGCGCCTCGCTGCCGACACAGGAGAGGATGCACAGCAGCCACAGGAAGAAGGACGGCCAGCCGTACAGCCAGAATCCGTACAGGGTTGCCGGCAACAAGGCCAGCTGCACCCGGAACATCGTCCGGCCGACCGAATTGCCGCCATGGGCGTGCGGGGAAGCTACCGGCGGGGTGGTGATCGCAAGCGGGGTCATGAGGAGGGACCTTCCAGCAGAAATGGGCAAACCGGGGCAAGCGGCGTTTCGACGAAACTCATGTCCCCGCCTCCACCGTCTGGGCAGCCGCCGCGGCCTTGGCGGCCGCCGCCGCTTCCCGCTCGGCCTTGCGCCTGGCGGCCGCTTCGGCCTTTTCGCGGGCCTCGCGGTCGAGGCGTTCCTGGCGCTGCAGGGCCAGCTTGCGGGTGGCCTCGTTGCGCAGCTTGCCGCGCTCCTGGGCCGCCAGCTCGCCCTTGGCATGGACGAAGTACTGGACCAGCGGGATCTTCGACGGGCAGACGTAGGCGCAGCAGCCGCAGGCGATGCAATCCTTGAGGCCGATATCGACGGCGTCGGCGTAGGCCTGGTTGCGGATGCGGGCGCTCATTTCGAGCGGCAGCAGGCCGACCGGACAGGCCTTGACGCAACTGCCGCAGCGGATGCACGGATCGGGTTCGCGGCTGGCGACCTCGGCCGCGTCGAGGGCGAGGATGCCGCTGCTGCCCTTGACCACCGGCACCCGCCAGTGCGGAATCTGCATCCCCATCATCGGACCGCCGACGATCCGCCGCGCCAGCCCGAGGCCATCGCCCTTGAGGCCGCCGGCGAAGGCGAGGACGTCCTCGGCGAGCGTGCCGATGCGCACCTCGACGTTGCCCGGATCGGCGACGCAGTTGCCGTTGACCGTCAGCAGCCGCGAAATCAGCGGCTTGCCTTCGCGGATCGCGGCGCGCACGGCGAGCGCGGTACCGACGTTGTGCACCAGGATGCCGATGTCGAAGGCGCGGCCGTCGGCCGGCACCTCCTTGCCGGTCAGCACCTGGATCAGCTGTTTTTCCGAGCCCATCGGGTAGCGCGCCGGCACCGGCCGCACCTCGATGTCCGCCTGGCCGGCAGCGGCGGCCTGCATGGCGGCGATCGCTTCCGGCTTGTTGTCCTCGATGCCGACCAGCGCCAGGCGGGCGCCGCAGGCGTGACGCATGATCCGGATGCCGTCGACGATGGCCGCGGCGGCATCGCGCATCAGGCGGTCGTCGCAGGACAGATAGGGTTCGCACTCGCCGCCGTTGATCACCAGCGTCGTCACCTGCGAGCGCGCGGCGCCGCTCAGCTTGACCGCCGACGGGAAAGCGGCGCCGCCGAGGCCGACGACGCCGGCGGCAGCGACGCGGCGGCCGATCTCGGCCGGCGCCAGGGCGAAGGGATCGGCGCAACCGTCCAGTTCGCACCACTGGTCGCGGCCGTCGGCCTCGAGGATGATCGCCGGCAGCGTCAGTCCCGACGGATGCGGCGCCGTGACTTCGCTGACGGCGACGATGGTGCCCGAGGTCGGCGCATGAATCGGCGCCGACACCGCGCCCTGCGCCTCGGCAATCAGCTCGCCCTTGAGCACCGTCTGGCCGACCAGCACCACCGGTCGCGCCGGGCTGCCGAGATGCTGCTGCAGCGGCAGGTAGAGACGGGCCGGCAGCGGCATCGTGCGCACCGGGCGATCGGCGGCCGGGCGCTTGCGGTCGTCGGGATGGACACCCCAGTCGTCGCCGGCCAGCTGCTTGAACAATTGCATCAGTCCCATGGTCGTCGCCTCAGGCTGCCAGCGGCCTGGGCATGACCCAGTGCTGCAGGGTGACCGGCAGCGGCTTCATGCTCAGCGCCTCGGTCGGACATTTCTCGACGCAGCTGGCACAGCCGGTGCAGGCCTCGCGGAAGACGTTATGGACCTGCTTGGCGGCGCCGATGATGGCGTCGGTCGGGCAGACCTTGCTGCAGCGACAGCAGCCGATGCACAGCTCCTCGGCGACCAGGGCGATCTTCGGCCCGTCGTCGGCGAGCCCGGAGAGATCGACGCTGAGGCCAAGCCGGGCGGCGATCGCCGAGGCCAGCGCCTTGCCGCCGGGCGGGCAGCAGGTCGGCGGCGCCGAGCCGTCAACGATCGCGGCGGCCGCCCCGGAACAGCCGGGGAAGCCGCACTGGCCGCAGTTCGAGCCGGGCATCATGGCGATCAGTTCGTCGACCACCGGGTTGCCCTCGACGCTGAGGAACTTGCTGGCGATCCCGAGGACGACGCCGAGCACGGCGCCGAGCAGGGTCAGACTGAGGACGGCGGCGAGCATGACATTCCTCCCTTAGACGTTGAGGCCCGAGAAGCCCATGAAGGCCAGGGCGAGCAGGCTGATGGTGATGAAGGCGACCGGGGCGCCGGCGAAGGCGGCGGGCACGCGGGCGAGCGCGACGCGTTCGCGCAGGCCGGCGAAGATCAGCAGCACCAGCGTGAAGCCGAGCGCCGAGCCGAAGCCGTAGAGCAGGCTCTTGAACAGGCTGTACTGCTGCTGCACGTTGAGCAGCGCGACACCGAGCACGGCGCAGTTGGTGGTGATCAGCGGCAGGTAGATGCCGAGCGACTGGTAGAGGCCGGGGCTCGATTTCTTGATGAACATCTCGGTGAACTGGACGACCGAGGCGATCACCAGGATGAAGCAGAGGATGCGCAGGTAACCCAGGCCGAGCGGTTGCAGCAGCCAGTTGTCGAGCATCCACGAGGCGGCGCTGGCGAGCACCAGGACGAAGGTCGTCGCCAGGCCCATGCCGAAGGCGCTGTCCACGCTCTTGGAAACGCCCATCACCGGGCACAGGCCAAGGAACTTGATCAGTACGACGTTGTTGACCAGCGCCGTGGACAACAACAGGAGGAGGATTTCACTCATGGTCCGCAAACTCGGAAAGGAGATCGCCCCCTCCTCTGCATAAGGCATGCCAAGCCCCTGGCGGGGCCGCCGCTGCCCAGCCGGCGCCATTTTCACGGTCGACACCCCAAAACGGTGCATTTTCAGGACAAGGGCTTGTCGCAAAAGCCACAGCGGAATTGTCGATTTCCCGCCGAAGCCGCGACAAACGGGGCATCCGCGACAATCGCGGCGGCGCGGCATGGAAACTGCTTTGTCACGGTCGACGCCTGTTCAGGCCCAATTTCCGGAGTTTGTCCATGTCGGCCCAGCCCCTCGCCCAGCCCAGCAACGAAAACGACCCGAGAACCAGCCTGCCGCCCGAGGTTTACCGCCAGGCCGTGAGCCAGGCCGACCTGGCCATCTCGATCACCGACCCGGCGGCGCGCATCCTCTACGCCAACGAGAGCTTCAGCCGGATCACCGGCTACGGCCGCGACGACATCGTCGGCCTCAACGAATCGGTGCTCTCCAACCACACCACCCCGCGCGAGGTCTATGCCGACATGTGGACGGCGCTGCGCGCCCGGCGGCCGTGGTCGGGCAAGCTGCTCAACAAGCGCAAGTGCGGCGACGTCTATCTCGCCGAACTGTCGATCACGCCGGTACTCGACGCCGCCGGCGAGATCACCCACTACCTCGGCATGCACCGCGACGTCACCGAGCTGCACCGGCTCGAGCGCACCGTGCGCAACCACAAGCAGCTGATCGAATCGGTGATCGACGCGGCGCCGGTCGCCTTCGCGCTGCTCGACCCGTCCGGCCGCGTCGTCCTCGACAACCAGGAATACAAGAAGCTGGTCACCGACATGCGCGCCAAGGAGCCGGCGCACCGGCTGCTCGACGCGCTGGCGCCGGAATGGTACGAGGCGCTGGCCGGCGACATCCGCCGCTGCGAGTTCAGCAACCGCGAAATGCGCCTCGACAGCCCGGGCGGCCGCGCCCGCTGGCTGTCGGTGAGCACCTCGGCGATCGAGATGCACAGCGAGTGCGCCGACAGCTACTTCTGCGCCGCCGGCCAACCGGGCCTGCTGCTGGTCATCGCCGACATCACCAACCTGCGCGAGGAGCAGGAGCGGGCCAAGGGCGCCGCACTGAAGGCCTCGCTGGCCGACGAGGAGCGCACCGCGGCGATCCGCGAGGGCCTGTCGGCCGCCGTCTTCCGCCTCGAGGAACCGCTCAACGTGATGGCCTCGGCAATCGCCGTGCTCCAGCGCCGCGACCCGGCCAGCGCCGAGATGCTGCGCCACGCCCTCGACACCAGCCGCGAGCACATCGAGACGCTGCGCCAGGTGATCCCGCAAAGCCCGCAGGAGATGGTGATCAGCGTCAATCTGAACGAAGTCCTGCGCGACGTCCTCGAAGTGTGCACGCCGCGCCTGCTCAAGGCGGGGATCACGGTCGACTGGCAACCGTCGCCGGTTTTGCCGCCGCTGACCGGTCGACCGTTGCAGTTGCGGATGCTGTTCAAGGCGCTGGTCGAGAACGCGATCGAGGCGATGAACGTCAAGGGCTGGCTGCGCCGCGAGCTGCAGATCACCAGCCAGCTGGTCGACGACTGCATCCGCGTCGCCGTCCTCGACAGCGGCCCGGGCATCCCGATGGAGTGGCGGCACAAGGCCTTCGAGCCCTTCTTCACGGCCAAGACCGGCGTCGGCAAGCACATCGGCACCGGCCTCTCGCGCGCCCAGCAGGTCGTCGCCGACCACGGCGGCATCATCGATCTCGACGAGAGCCCGAGCGGCGGCTGTGCCGCCATCGTCGAATTCCGCGTCGACGGCGACCCGATCTGAGCAGGACGACCACGCCATGCAAGATACCCAGCCCCTCCATCTCGCCGACGAATGCCCGCCCGGCGGCGGCTTCTGCCGCACGCACGAGCTCAACATCCTGCTCCTCGCGGCGCTCTATGCGGTCAGCCGCGAGCTGAGCCGCTCGCTCAACTTCAACGAATCGCTGCGCGAAGTGCTGCGCGTGCTGCACGAGGAAGCCGGCCTGGCCCACGGCCTGATCGGCGTCGTCGATGCCGAAAGCGGCAAGCTGGCGATCCACACCATCTACAACCCCGACGGCCCGAACGCCGACAGCGCCCAGTACGGCCCCGGCGAGGGCATGATCGGGCTGATCCTGGAGCGGCCGCGGACGATCAAGCTGGCCCGCGTCGCCGACGAACCGCGCTTTCTCAACCGGATTCGCATCTACGCCGAGGAACTGCCCTTCATCGCCGTGCCGATCAAGGTCGGCGGCAACCTCCAGGGCGTCCTCGCGGTCCAGCCGGAAGCGCCGGAAGACGGCCTGCTCGAGGAGCGCGCCCAGTTCGTCGAGATGGTCGCCAACCTGATCGGCCAGAACCTGCGCCTGGCGATGGACGTCGCCCAGGAGAAATCGACGCTGCTCGAGGAGCGCGACCTGCTCCGCCGCACCGTCCGCCACCAGCACGGCTTCGACAGCATGGTCGGGCATTCGGCAGTGATGCGCCGGGTCTTCGAGCAGGCGCGCATGGTCGCCAAGTGGAACACCACCGTGCTCATCCGCGGCGAGACCGGCACCGGCAAGGAGCTGATCGCCAACGCCATCCACTACAACTCGCCGCGCGCCCGCAACATGCTGATCAAGCTCAATTGCGCGGCGCTGCCCGAGAACCTGCTCGAATCCGAACTCTTCGGCCACGAGCGCGGTGCCTTCACCGGTGCCGTCGAGGCGCGCAAGGGGCGCTTCGAGCAGGCCAACGGCGGCACCCTGTTCCTCGACGAAATCGGCGAAGTCTCGCCGGCCTTCCAGGCCAAGCTGCTGCGCATCCTGCAGGAAGGCGAGTTCGAGCGGGTCGGCGGCAGCAAGACGATCAAGGTCGACGTGCGCATCATCGCCGCCACCCACCGCGACCTCGAAACCGCCGTCGAGATGGGCGACTTCCGCGAGGACCTGTTCTACCGCCTGAACGTCATGCCGCTGTTCCTGCCGCCGCTGCGCGAGCGCATCGAGGACATCCCGGAGATCGCCAAGCACCTGCTCGGCAAGATCGGCGGCGACCAGAAGCGCAAGCTGACGCTCAGCGACATGGCCCAACGCCGCCTGGCCAGCCACGACTGGCCGGGCAACGTGCGCGAACTGGAAAACTGCCTGGAGCGCGCCGCCGTGCTCTCGGAAGACGGCCGCATCGACGTCGACCTGATCCGTTTCCCGAGCACCCGCGAGCGCGGTTCGGCGCGGCCGCTGCGCACCGTCCCGGCGAGCAGCAGCGGAGCAGCGCCCGGGCCGGCCGAGGTAGACATCAACGATCCCTCGCTATCCGAGCGCGAGCGGGTCGTCGCCGCGCTCGAACAGGCCGGCTGGGTGCAGGCCAAGGCGGCCCGCATCCTCGGCATGACCCCGCGCCAGATCGCCTATCGCATCCAGACGCTGAACATCGAGGTCAAGCAGTTCTGACTCAGGCGAGCGCCGCCAGCGCCGCCGCGTAGTCCGGCTCCTGCTTGATTTCCGGAACCAGCTCGGCATGCACGACGACGTCCCGCTCGTCGAGGACGACGACGGCGCGCGCGGTCAGCCCGGCAAGCGGGCCGCTGGCGATGGCGACGCCGTAGGACTCAAGGAAGTCGCGGCCACGCAGCGTCGACAGCGTCTGCACGTTGGCCAGCCCCTCGGCCCCGCAGAAGCGCGACTGGGCGAACGGCAGGTCGGCCGAGATGCAGAGGACGACGGTGTTGGGCAGCGCCGCCGCGGCCTGGTTGAAGTGGCGCACCGAGGTCGCGCAGGTCGGCGTGTCGATGCTCGGGAAGATGTTGAGGATCTTGCGCTTGCCGGCAAAGGCGGCCAGCGTGACGTCAGAGAGATCCTTGGCGACCAGCGAGAAGGCCGGGGCGTGGTCGCCCTTGGCCGGGAAGCGGCCGGTGACGGCGATCGGGTTGCCGGCCAGCGTGACGGAATGGGACATTCGGGTGCTCCTGAGTTTATGGTTGTTCGAGCCGGATCAGACTGCCGGCCACGACAAAGATTCCCGCAAACCGGCGACTGTCGCAAACCCGACAAGGCAAGCACACCCCAAGCCATTGAATAAATTCGGATAAATCCTGGCATCTCCCTTGCAAGGCAAAGCCCATCGACAAGGAGACCGCCATGCCCAAACCCAAGAAACATGTTCTCGTCTGCGTCCAGGGCCGCCCCGCCGGCCACCCGCGCGGCTCCTGCCAGGACAAGGGCTGTGCCCGCACCTGGCAGGCCTTTTCCGACGAATTCACCAGCCGCAACCTGTGGGCCGCCGGCTTCCAGCTGACCAACACCGGCTGCCTCGGCCCCTGCCACCTCGGCCCCAGCGTCATCGTCTATCCCGAGGGCACGATGTACGTCGGGGTAACGCCGGAAGATGTCGGCACGATCATCGACGAGGACCTGATGTTCGACCAGCCGGTCGCGCGCCTCCGGGCCCCCGCCGACGTCTGGGCCTGAGATCATGGCCAGCGTCCAGTACGACATCGGCGACCTAGTCTATGCCGCCGAAGACATCCTCAACGATGGCGGCATGCCCGGCATCGACGAGGCCGAGGGCCTGATCGCGCCGGCCGGCGCGCGCGGCGTCGTCGTCCATTACGGGCATGCGGAAATCGATCCCAGCCGCGAGATCTACCTGGTCCGCTTCGAGACCGGCCCCGACGGCACGCTCGGCAACCCGGTCGGCGTGCTGCCCGAGGAGCTGACCCAGGATCTGACGGTCGACGCCTGAAAAATGGAAAAAATCGGCATCTTCTTCGGCACCGACACCGGCCGCACCCGGCTGGTTGCCAAACAGATCGCCCGGAAACTCGGCGACGCCGCTGCCGCACCAATCAACATCGGGCGGACGACGGTGGCCGACTTCCTCGCCTGCCGCCGGCTGATCGTCGGCAGTCCGACGCTGGGCGACGGCGAACTGCCCGGCGCCTCGACCGGCCTGGCCCAGCCGAGCTGGGAGGAGTTCCTGCCGCAGCTCGCCACGGCCGACCTCGCCGGCCACACCATCGCCATCTTCGGCCTCGGCGACCAGCGCAAATACCCCGGCGAGTTCGTCGACGCCATCGGCATCCTCCACGACGCCCTGGCCGAACGCGGCGCCACGCTGGTCGGCCGCTGGCCGGTGGCCGGCTACGAATTCACTGCCTCGCGCGCCGTCGATGGCGAGGAGTTCCTCGGCCTGGCGCTCGACCAGCACCACCAGCCGCTGCTCAGCGAAGCCCGCATCGACGCCTGGCTGGCGCAGATCCGGCCGGCACTGCTGCGATGAACGCCAATCCCTGGTCGCTGCCCAAGCACCGCGCGCTGCGCCGGCTGCTGGTCAGCCTCGACGCCCGGGTCGCCGAGGCCTGCGACGTCGCCCCCGACGACGGCGCCGATCCCGCCATCGTCACGCTGCGCCACGCCGAACTCGCCGACCTGCGCGCCCACGTCTACCTGCACGGTCAGCGGCCGGGCACCTACGGCGTCTTTTTCGAATACCCGAACCCGTTGCCCGGGATCATCGAGACCGAAGAAAACCTGCCGCTGCCCAAGGCCCTGGCCAGCCTGGCGCTGCACTTCGCCGCCTGACGCGGCTCAGTCGGCGGCGCGCCCGGGCGAACCGGCCGCATGCTGTTTCCACACCCGGCGCAGGTCGCGCGCCGAGGCGAAGCCGGCGCCCTCGGCGGCACGCTCGACGCTCTGCCCCTGGGCGATCAACTGGCGCGCCAGCTCGACGCGCAGGCCGTGGCGGTAATCGAGCAGGCCGATTCCGGCCTCGTTGCGGAACAGCCGGCTCAAATGCCGCGGGCTGACATGCACCTGCGCCGCGATCTCGCCGACCGAAATATCCGCCGCCGGATCGCGGGCGATCAGGTCCTGCGCCTTGTGCACCGCCGGGTGCAGGTGGTTGCGATGGGCCAGCCAGGGCGACAACTGCGGGTCGGCGCCGGTGCGCCGCAGGTAGATCACCATCCGCCGCGCCACCTGCGTCGCCAGCAAGCCGCCGGCAAAGCGTTCGACAATGGCCAGCGCCAGGTCCACGCCGCCGGCGATGCCGGCCGAGGTGAACACCGATCCGTCCTCGACGAACATCCGGTTCTCCAGCACCTGTGCCTGCGGCGCCCAGTCGCGCAGCATGGCGATCAGCGCGTGGTGCGTCGTGCACCGGCGACCGTCGAGCAGGCCGGCGCGCGCCGCCAGCAGCGAACCCGAGCAGATGCAGGCGAGCCGGTGGCGGGCCGGGTCGAACTGCGCGTGCAGCCAGTCGATGATCGCCAGCGCCGCCGGCGTCGCGTAGTCGCGCGGCTCGTCCTCGGTGCCGAGCAGGAAGACCAGGGTGTCGTCGGCCAGCGTCTGCGGCAGCGGATCGACGCGATTGACCACGCCCAGCGAATTGACGCACTCGGCCTGCGGCCCGGCCACGCACAGGCGGAACGGCGCACCGGCCTGCGCCGCCATGTGGATGACCTCGGCCGGCCCGGCGAAATCGAAGGCCGTGTGTTGCGGATGCAGGATGAACAACATGTCCATGGCAAAACTCCCGAATCAGGCCAGGCGCAGCAGCCCCGCCGCGCCCGCCGTAGCAGTGTCGCACGAAGCACCGCCCGGCAGCTCGGCGGCCCAGCCGAGGCGGCGCAATTCGGCCACCAGACCGGCAGCGCCGACACCGGCCACGATCACCCGTGACGCCCGCCGCCGCCACAACCAGAAGCGCAGCGCCAGCGGCACGCCGGCCCCGACAAAGCGCCGCTCGACCGGCATCGGCCAGCCCTCGGCAGCGCCCAGCGCCACCGCCGCCGCGCCCAGCCACCAGCGCTCGAACAGCCGCCGCACCAGTGCCGAATCGCCGTCGACACCGGCCGGCAACGGCAACAACAACAGGACTTCGCGTTCCATGATCGTCTCCCGTGACGGTTTCCCTGGAGACGAAGCTTAGGCGGGCAACAGAACCGCCGACAGACCGGAACGGGACCGGAAGCGGACGGAATCGGACATTCGATGCCGGCGCCCACGCAGCACCCGGGAATGACAATGCGCTGAACGGCAGGCAAAATGCGAAACATTCCTGTTTGGAGACGACAGCGCATGCCCACCGAAAACCCCTCCGATCTCGAGATCGCCCTCCCCGCCAACCCGTGGCTCTACGGACCGCCGCTCTTTCTCGCCGCGAACGCCGCGCTTTACGGGACATGGCTGGGTTGGCTGATCGTGTCGATCGTTCTCGGCGGGCTGGCCGCATGGGCGCTGATGCGCGCGCAATGCGTGCGCGTTCGTTTCGACACGAAGGAAGCGATATTCGTCAATTCACCGCTCAATCCCCTCCGCCAGCATCGAACGGTTTCGCTGGCCGCCTACTCCCGCGTCTATGCAACGGCTTTTATCAGAAACGGCGGCTGGTCGATCCACCTCGCCGGCCCGCACGGCGAACACGTGCGACTGGCGGCAATTCCCGACTTTCCCTCCATCTCGCTGCGCAATGATCGTATCCACGCGCTGTGCACGGAGATCGCCCGCGGCCTGGGCATTTCAAACGACGGTCTCGCCGGCATGCAGGCAAGCGCCCGGAACCGTCCTGCGCCCGAATGACAGCCTGAAACCCGGCAAGTTGCGCACATTTCACCGCGGGCAACAAGACTGCACATTTCCCGCCTGAAAACCTAGACTTGCGCCTCGTTCGTTACGAGATAGAAGCCGTGAAAAACTGGTTGTTTCTGGCAATTGCAATTACCTCGGAAGTCATTGCAACCTCGGCGCTCAAGTCGAGTGACGGCTTTACCAGATTGGCGCCGTCCCTGATCGTCGTGGCCGGCTATGGCGCTGCTTTCTATTTCCTGTCGCTCACGCTGAAGGTCATCCCGGTGGGGATTGCCTATGCGGTCTGGTCCGGACTCGGAATCGTCCTGGTCACCGCCATTGCGTGGTTTTTTCATGGTCAAAGGCTCGACGCATGGGGCTTTGTCGGCATAGGCCTCATTGCCAGTGGCGTCGCCGTGCTCAACCTGCTGTCAAAGACCAGTGCGCACTGAGAACGGCCATGTTTCGCGCTTCCCGCCCGGTTTCGTTGGCGCGATCAATCCACCTGTTCACGACTTCTCGGAAAATGCCCGAATCTGACGGTCGACCGTGAAATCCGGGCATTTTCTATGATGTCGAAGCGGGTGGGAGCGGTTTATCACACGTTCGCGCTATAACGTTCAAGCCAGTGAGCATACGGTGCCGGCAAGACCCAGGAAGGTTTTTCAACGCCAAGTACCTTGGCTGCTTGATAAGCCCAGTGAGGATTAGCCAGATGGGCACGGCCAATCATGACCAAGTCCATCTGATGCTCGGCCACGACTCGCTCAGCCGTCGCCGGCATGTCAATACCCCAGGATGAAGCCACCGGCATCCCGGTGGCGCTGCGTACTTTCTCGGCGATTGGCGCCAGGAATGCCGGTGCCCAAGGTATGTTGGCCTTGAGCGTGGAAAAACCCACGCTGACGTTCAACATATCCAGCCCCGCCTTACGGAAGGCGACAGACAAGTCGATGGACTCCGCCAGCGTTTCCTCGTCACAGCCATCGAATTCGATGACGCCGAAGCGTGCAGTCAGAGGTAAATGCTCGGGCCATACTTCGCGGACAGCTGCGAGAGTTTCCAGCAGGAAGCGGCTACGCCCCGCATAGTCGCCACCATATTGGTCAGTACGCTGGTTGGCGTGTACCGAGAAGAAGCTTTGGGCCAGATAGCCGTGCGCAAAATGCAATTCCAACCATTCGAATCCGGCGTCAAGGGCCCGTTTGGCAGCAGCAACGAAATCATCACGCACCCGGGCAATGTCTTCAAAAGTCATCGCCTTGGGGACTTTCGCTAGATTGGCACCGAAGGCCACTGCTGATGGGGAAAGGGTTGCCCATCCACGAGGGTCGCCATCGGCAATATGGTCATCCCCCTCCCAGGGGCGATTAGCACTGGCCTTGCGACCAGCGTGGCCAATCTGAATGCCGGGAACGGCACCACCTGCCTTGATCGCTGCTGCCAGCTTGGCTAATTCGGTTGCTTGCGCATCATTCCACAAACCCAGGCAAGCCGGTGTAATCCGTCCCTCGGGTGCAACGCCGGTTGCTTCCACAATGACCAAGCCAGCCCCGCCACGAGCCAGTGTCGCGTAATGAACGCGATGCCAGTCATTCACCAGTCCATCCACCGCACTGTACTGGCACATGGGAGGGATGGCGATGCGATTGCGGAGCGTGATGTCCTTGAGTTTGAAGTTGCTGAACAGTGCTGACATGCTGATTAACTCCTGAAAGGGCTACGGCACGCCAAGGAGACGTGCCGTTGAAATTTATGGCCCAAGCCTAATCGGATGTGATGAAACTCATACCGGGAACAGTTTGACCACGCTGGTCAGATGTTCACCACCTAAGCCACATCGTTCCGCTTCAGCGAATACCCGCTGAGCCGCAGCCAAGGTCGGTGCCGACTCCGGCGCAGGCGCCGATGCCAGCACGTACGCAAAGTCCTTGGCAACCAGTTCGACCGGAAATTGCGGGGCAAAGTTACCGGCGAGCATGCTGTCAGCGGCTCGTTTGGCAAACGGACTGCACACAACCGTCCCTGCCACTGACTCCAGCACACGGCCGACATCGACGCCGGAGTGCTTCAGGATGCTAATAAGCTCAGCCATCGCCGTCACCTGTATCCCCAGCAGTGCGTTAGTTGCCAACTTGGTCATGGCCGCGCTACCCAACGCCCCGACATGGTGAATGGCGCTGCCCAACGTGTTCAGCACCGGTTCCGCCCGCCTGACTGTCTCTTCGCTACCGCCCAGAAAATAAATGAGCTGACCAGCTTCAGCTTGTGGGCGCGACCCAGATACCGGGGCCTCCAGAAACTGGATACCGGATGCCTCGCTGGCTTTGGCTAGCTCGAAAATCCAGTTCCGCGATAGCGTCGAGCTGTCGATGGCGACAGCATTCGGCCCCATCGCACCCAGCGCCCCCGATTCCGGGTCAAGCCAAACGAACCGCGAAGCACTGTCGTCACGAACCATGGCAATGACAAAGTCTGCCTCGGCGGCAGCAGCACGGGGGGTAGAGGCAACCTGTGCGCCCAATTTGGCCAGCACCGCGGAGGCTTCAGGCGAGCGATTCCAGACGGTAACTTGATACCCTGCTTTCAACAGCCGGGCGGCCATCCGGCTACCCATGGCCCCCAACCCCAGGAATGCTATGTTCGACATGAGTCTCTCCTGATCAGCGGGATGTGTTCTTGATTTCCCGGGCTGCAGCAACCATTCCCTCCAACCAGTCCTGATGCCCGTTAATCATCGGGTTCGGTTTGGCTTGAGCAAGTGCCTGCGCCGGTTTACCGACTTGGGTTTCCTGGGTCAGGATGCGCACACGGCCACCTGAGAGTTCCTCAATCAACCAGGCATGATGAACATCCAGGCGATCTTCCGGTGTCGAGCCGGCCCAGCCATGCCAAGCAATGCGAGCCGCTTGTCCGACAACCGGCGGCACATGTTCGACCACCTTGGCCTCAACAGGAAAACCAAAGGTTTCGAAGTAGAAGCGGTCGCCGTTTGCCAGTTCCGGGCCTTTGCCATCGTAAAAGCGTGTATTGGCGGAGTTGGCGTAGTAAGTCGGCCAGAGGTGCGGCGTATTCAGCAAGGGCCATAGTTCCTCGACGCTCAATCCGGTGACGATGACTTCGTTGGAGCAGTAGTTGTCGGTAAAGCCGGGAACGTAGCCTGCAGGCCAGAGAATGTCGCTCATGATATTTCCTCGATTCGATGAAGTAGTTGACGAGACGCACTGTACTTTCAACATCGTTTCGAATAAATCACCTTAAACTCACATTATTTATTACATCAACGAACAAGTGATGCGAACATTTGATACGACCCAGGTCGGTAGCATTGAGCTCTTTTGCAAGGCCGCCGAGTTAGGCAGCTTTTCCGCCGCGGCGGAAACCCTGGGGCTGACGCCGGCCTCGGTCAGCCGGTCCATAAAGCGCCTCGAAGAACGCCTGGGGGTAAGGCTTTTCTCGCGGACAACGCGCAACGTGCGGCTGACGGCTGAAGGCGAGCTTTACTGGCAGGAGTGCCGCCAAGCATTGGAGCAGATTGCAGCGGCAGAACGGGCGATTACGGGGAATCAAAAAGTGCCGAGTGGTTTGCTGCGCATCAGTGTCGGTACGCTCTACGCCAATTACCGTTTGCTCCCGATGCTTCACCATTTCACGACGGCCTATCCGCAAATCGAGTTGGAGCTCAGTTTGTCGAACCGGGTCGCCGACATCGTCGATGAGGGTTACGACCTGGCCATCCGCATCGGCACACCTCAAGATTCAAGACTGATTGCGCACAAACTTGAAGATGCGACGGTTGGCATCTTCGCCACACCGGGCTATCTTGCCCGGCGAGGGGTGCCGCAAAGTCTTGACGACCTTGCATCACACGACTGCCTGCAATTCATCTTGCCGACAACGGGTCGTCCCATGCCCTGGATACTGAGCATGCCGGATGGCAAGGAACTGGACTACACCTTCCGCAGTCGTTTTCGTCTGCTTGATGACGCATTCGGTTGCATCAGCTGGGGCAATGCAGGCGGTGGTTTGTTCCAGACCTATCACTTCATTGCCGGGCCAGCCGTTGCCAGGGGCGAACTGGTCGAGGTACTTCAACCGTATGGCGGACGCTCCCGGCAGTTCTCCGTGACCTATCCTCAAAACCGGCACTTGTCCGCAAGGGTTCGGGCATTTGTCGATTTCATGCTGGAGCAACTGCGTTTTTCGGCCGCCCCCAATCCGCGATGAACAAGCAATGACCACTTCCGGCCAAATAACGGTCGATGCCCGGTTGAGTTTGCGAAGGACAGCAAAGGGTCGATTCCCGCCAATCAAGCTGTCACAACGCGCCCCAGCCACTTCAACTTCTCGGGAAATTCCGCAAATTTCACGGTCGACCGCAAAATCCGGGTATTTCAGCTGTCCAGCGCCTGCGCCAGCAGCACCGCCACATGCACCGCCTGACGGCCGCTGCCGTCGGCGATCTGGTGGCGGCAGGAGAAGCCGTCGGCGACGATGAGGGTGTCGGCGCTGGCGGCGCGGATTGCCGGCAGTAGTGCGAGTTCGGCCATGGCCAGCGAGGCGTCGTGGTGTTCGGCTTCCAGCCCGAAGCTGCCGGACATGCCGCAGCAACTGGCGTCGATGATCTCGAATTCGAAATCGGGTATCCAGCCGAGCACCTTCCTGACCGACTTCATCGCGCCGAAGGCCTTCTGGTGGCAGTGGCCATGCACCAGCGCCCGACCGCCGGGAATCGGCTTGAGGTCGAGCTTCAGGCCCTTGTTGCCTTCGCGCATCAGGAATTCCTCGAAGAGGAAGGCCTGTTTCGAGAGCTGACCGACGTCGGGGCCGAGGCCGAGGCTGTAGAACTCGTCGCGCAGCGCCAGCAGGCAGGACGGTTCGAGGCCGACGATGGGGGTGCCGGCGGCCAGCGCCGGGGCGAGCGCGGCCATGACCCGGCGCGCTTCGACCCTGGCTTCCTCGACCATGCCTTGCGACAGGTAGGTGCGGCCGCAGCATAGCGGGCGTTCGGGTTCGCCGTCGGTTTTTGCCGGTTCGAGCAGGTCGACCGTAAAACCCGCGGCGCGCAGCACTTTCAGCGCGGCAGCGGCGATTTCCGGCGTGTAGTAATGGGTGAAGGTATCGACGAAGAGCACCACCTTGCCGCGCTCGCCGCTCAATGGCGGGGTGTCGGCCTGGAAGCCGGCTGCTACGATTTCCGGAATCGGCCGCCGCGCCGAGATGCCGAGCCAGCGCTCGGCGAGCTTCGCCAGCCAGGGCGAAGTGTTGCGCCAGCGCACCAGCGCCTGCAGCGTCGGCCGCCATTCGTGCAGCCAGCGCGGCAGCGCGCCGAACAGCCGGGCCCGGCGCGTTACGCCCAGGCGCTCGTTCTTCTGCGCCAGGTATTCGGTCTTGATCAGCGTCATGTCGACCGCGCTCGGGCATTCCTTCTTGCAGCCCTTGCACGACACGCAGAGGTCCATCGCGGCGGCGAGGTCGGGGTGGGCGAAAGGGTCGTCGCCGAGTTCGCCGTTCAAGGCCGCCTTGAACGCCTTGACCCGGGCGCCGGTCGAATGTGCCGGGTCGTGCGTGATGCGGTAGCTCGGGCACATCACGCCCTTGCCGTCGCGCTGGCACTGATGGTTGTTCATGCACACCGCCACCGCCTTGGCGTAGTTGCCGCCGGTGGCGGGAATGCCGGCGTAGGCGTCGCCAACGCCGTAGGTGTCGTAGGCCGACCAGTCGAGATGGGTTTTCATGAAACGGGTCAAGCAAGACGAACGCCAGCGAAAAAACCCGGCAAATCAAAGAACTGTTAGGCACCGGCCTTGTCAGTTTGGCGACAAGCGATTTTTTTTGTAAGAAACCCGGCCCCGGCGCCGACCAAGCAGCAGGCAGGATTTCTGCCCTTACCCACCACAATGGAGATCAACATGAAAAAGCAGACCCTCACCTCGCTGGCCATCGGTTCCGCCTTCGCTGCCGTCGCCCTGACCCCGGTCGCCCATGCTGCCGACAACCCCTTCGCCGCCAAGCAGCTGAACGCCGGCTACCAGCTGGCCCAGGCCGACACCAAGGGCAAGGAAGGCAAATGCGGCGAAGGCAAGTGTGGTGCCGAGAAGAAGGCGGCCGACAAGAAAAAGGACGGCAAGTGTGGCGAAGGCAAGTGCGGCGCCGACAAGAAGCCGGCCGACAAGAAAAAGGACGGCAAGTGCGGCGAAGGCAAGTGCGGCGCCAGCAAGTAAGCCGTTTTGCCTGACCGGGCCGGCGGCGCTCGCCGGCCCATGACCTAGGAAATCCCGATGACGCAATCCCTGATTCCCCGCCAGCCGGTGCCGGCGCTCGATGTACCGCAACTCTCCGGCAACCGCCTCAAGCTGGTCTTCAACGAGGCGCCGGCCTTCACGCTGCTGGTCTTCTACCGCGGCTACCACTGCCCGCTGTGCCGCACCTACCTGAGCGAACTGAACCGCCTGCACGACGATTTCGTCGCCCGCGGCGTCATCGTCAAGGTGCTCTCCTCGGATACCGAGGAACGCGCCCGCCGCGCCGCCGACGAATGGTCGCTCGACAAGCTCGACCTCGGCTACGGCCTGAGCGAGGCCGATGCCCGCGCCTGGGGCCTGTACATTTCCACCGGCCGCGGCCTGACCTCGACCGGCGTCGAGGAACCAGCGCGCTTTTCCGAGCCCGGCGTCTTCCTGATCCGCCCCGATCTCACCCTTTACTGGGCCAATGTCCAGACCATGCCCTTCGCCCGGCCGCACTTCAAGGACATGCTCGGCGCCATCGACTTCGTCGTCGCCAAGGACTACCCGGCGCGCGGAGAAGCCTGATGAACCCCCGCCCGCCGCACGGCGCCGGCCTCGGTTTCCGGCGCGAACTGATCGCCCCGCTGCAGGCCGGCGTGCCGGCAGCCATCGATTTCTTCGAACTGGCACCCGAGAACTGGGCCGGCATGGGCGGGCGCTCGGTGCGGCAACTGCGCGAATTCAGCGAACGCTACCCCTTCGTCTGCCACGGCCTGTCGTTGTCGCTGGGCGGCAGCGGGCCGCTCGACGAGGCGCTGCTCCACCGCACCCGCGATTTCATGCGCGAACACGGGATGACGCTGTACACCGAACACCTGTCGTGGTGCGCCGACGACCGCCAGCTCTACGACCTGCTGCCGATCCCGCAGACCGAGGCAGCGGTACGCTGGACCGCCGAACGCATCTTGCGCGCGCAGGACATCCTCGGCCGGCAGATCGGCATCGAGAATGCCTCGACCTACATCGAGCCGCCCGGCGCCGAGATGAACGCCGCCGAATTCATCAGCGCCGTGGTCGAGGCCGCCGACTGCCTGCTCCACCTCGACGTGAACAACATCTACGTCAACAGCCGCAACTTCGGCTTCGACGCACACGCCTTCCTCGCCGCGCTGCCGCTGGCACGCACCTGCTACGTCCATGTCGCCGGCCACTACGTCGAGCCTGACGGGCTGATCATCGACACCCACGGCGCGCCGGTGATCGACCCGGTGTGGACGCTGCTCGCCGACGCCTACGCACGCATCGGCGGCGAGGTGCCGACGTGCCTTGAACGCGACTTCAATTTTCCCGATCTGGCGGCGTTGACCGTCGAAGTCGACACCATCGCCCGGCTGCAGGCCGCGGCAAAGCAGCGCAAGGCGGCCTGAACATGGAATTCCAGCGTTTCCAGCACGCCTTCGCCAACCACCTGCGCGACCCGCGCCGCGCCCCCCGCCCGGTCGGCGTGCCGGCGCGCGGCATGGCCGTGTATCAGGAACTGGTCGGCAACAACCTGCAGGGCTTCGTCGACAGCGCCTTCCCGGTCTGCCGCGCCATCCTCGGCGAAGCACGCTGGCAACGCCTGGGGCGTCGCTTCCGCCGCGACTGGCCGCTGCAGACACCATGGTTCCGCGAAATCCCGCGCGAGTTCGTACACTTCCTGGCGCAGACGCCGGGTCTGCGCCTGCCGCGCTGGCTGCCGGAACTGGCGCATTACGAATGGGTCGAGCTGGCCGCCGACATCGCCGACGCAGCAATCCCGCCGCACGATCCGGCCGGCGACCTGCGCCACGGCACGGTCGTCCTCAACCCGGTGCTGTTCAACCTCGCCTACGCCTGGCCGGTGCACCGCATCGGCCCCGACTGGCGGCCGCGCAAGGGGCAGGCAACGCAGTTGCTGGTCTACCGCGATGCCGACGACGTCGTCCGCTTCAGCGAAACCAACCCGGTCACCGCCCGCCTGCTCGCGCTGCTGGCCGCAAGCCCGCAAAGCGGCCAGGCCGCGGCACGACAGATCGCCGCCGAACTGCAACACGCCGACCCCGAGCGGCTGGTCGATTTCGGCGTCGAGCTGCTCGCCGACCTGCGCCGGCAAGGCATCGTGCTCGGCACGCTGTAAGTTTTTGTCCCCCTGCTCCGACCAAGGAACAAACGCCAACGGAGCCCGACCATGTACCACGTCCTCACCACCCTCACCCACCGCCTGCTCGCCGGGCTCGACCTGATCGGCCTCTGGCTCGGCCTGCTCTCGCTGCGCCTCGTGCTCGGCTGGGAGTATTTCGAAGCCGGCCGCGAGAAATTCCTCGGCGAGAACTGGTTTGCCGACATCCAGGAACGCTTTCCCTTTCCGTTCGACACCATCCCGGCCGACCTGAGCTGGCAGCTGGCCACCGGGTTCGAGCTGGTCGGCGGCATCGCCCTGGTGCTTGGCCTGGCCACGCGTTTCTTCTCGCTGTCGCTGATCGTCCTCACCGTCGTCGCCATCCTCAGCGTGCACTGGCCGGAGAGCTGGCAGACGCTGGCCGAACTGGGCCAAGGCTATGTCATCACCGACGACGGCCACGGCAACTTCAAGCTGCCGGCGATCTTCCTGGCGATGCTGCTGCCGCTCCTCCTGCTCGGCCCCGGTTGCCTCTCGCTCGACCACTGGCTGCGCCGGCGGACGACGGGAGACGTCGCTTGAGCTACCATCGGGCGCATCCGCGTCCGGCCAGGGAGCCCGCCATCGTCACCGCCGCCATCATCGACGACGCCTTCGTCAGCCAGGTCCGCCGCGACATGCTCGCCTTCGCCCAACTCCAGCTGCGCGACGCCGCGCTGGCCGAGGATGCCGTCCAGGAGGCACTGACCGCGGCGCTCACCGGCGGCCGCGACTTTGCAGGCCGCTCGGCGCTGAAGACCTGGGTCTTCGGTATCCTCCGCCACAAGATCGTCGACCTGATCCGCCAGCAAGCGCGGACGACGCCGATCTCGGCCTTCGGTGGCGATGACGACGACCTCGACCAGGCCTTCGACACGCTGTTCCGGGAAAACGCCCACTGGCAGCCGGCGCATCGCCCGGCACAATGGCTAGACCCCGAGGCTTCGCTGCAGGAAAAACATTTCTGGTCGGTGTTCGACGCCTGCCTGACGCACCTGCCGAAGAACACCGCCCGCGTCTTCATGATGCGCGAGTTCCTCGAACTCGATACCGCCGAGGTCTGCGCCGCGGCCGGAATCAGCACCAGCAACTGCCACGTCATCCTGCACCGGGCGCGCAGCGCCCTGCGCGGCTGCCTCGAAAAAAGCTGGTTCGTCGCCGGAGAACGTCCATGCTGAACTGCAAGCAAGCCACCCGCCGCATGTCGGAAGCCGAGGATCGTCCGCTCGACCTCGGCGAGCGCCTCGAACTCGGCCTGCACCTGGCGATGTGCCAGGGCTGCCGCAACTACCGCCGCCACCTGCGCGTACTGCGCACCGCCTGCCGCGGATATCGCGAGCAACTGCTGGGCGGCGAAGCCGGCGAGGCTGCCCGCTCCGAACCGCCATCCGGACGCTGAGCGGCGTCAGAACATCCAGCGCAGCTGGAGCGACGCGGTCTGGCTGAGGAAGCCCTCGCGGTGCGAGGCTTCGTAGCGGCCGGTGATCTCGGTTCCGCTGCCGGTGGTGTAGGTGACTCCGGCGCCGGCACGCAGGCGCCAGGCCGACTGGCGGGTGCCGTAGGTCACGAAGGCGGCGTCCGGCGCGCCGGCATAGGCCGAGGTGATGCTGGCATCGCGGTTGTAGAAGTCGTAGCCGGCACCGAGATTGGCACTCGCCTTCAGCTGGCTGCTGAAGGCATGGGTGAGCATCCCGTCCACACCGAGCACCAGGGCATCCGAGCTGCGCGACTTGACTTGCAGGTTGAGACCGCCGGCCCCCTTCTCGCGATACGCCTCGTCCTCGATCCAGGTGTAGTCGAGGCGGATCGACGGAATGAGGGTGGTGTTCGGCGCCAGGGCGAAACGCCGGTCGAGCGCCACGCCGGCATGCGCGGTCTTGCTCGCGTAGTCCGACCTGGCGCCAAGTCCGAGCAGGTTGATCTGGCGATACCCGTCGTTGCGCATGTAGCCGCCGTCGATCTGGAACGACAGGTCGCTGCGGGCGTCAAGTGCCCGGCGGCCGTAGACGATGAGCTGGTAGCTGTCCACATCGGCGCGCTGTTTCGGGCCGCCGGCGTGACTCGAGACGTCGGTCGCGGCATAGGCAAAGGCGACGCCCATGTCGCTGTCTGCGGAGAGGCTGCCGTCGACGCCGGCGACCAGCCCGCGGGTACCGGCGCCGTAGCCGCGGACGCCGTTGCGGTTGTCCTGGCGGGAACGGGTGACGAAGGGTTTCAGCCAGAGGTGCCGGTTGCCGAGAAAGGCATCGCCGGAGGAAATGCCGCGCGTCATGTCGATGCGCGACTGCACCACGGCGTTCACCCCGCCCATGGTGTCGCGGGCCAGAGACAGCGAGTTCCCGGTCAATAGCGGCAGCGTCTGTTCGACCTGGGCGGCGACCTCGCCGGCGCTGCCGCTGCCGAGGATGCCGGTCAGCGCCTGGTTGAGTTCGGGCGAATCGGTGCCGCTACCCGCCAGGCCATCCCAGACCGCCGCCGCACCGAGGGCGCCGGGGCGATCCGGAGAGACGGCCGCGCCGATGCTGGTCATGCCGGTGTCGCGCACCACCAGGTCAACGGCGTTGCTGCGGAACAAGGCCGAAAAAGCGTAACGCAGGGAGTTGTCGGTCACCCGCAGACCGTTGTCGGTGACGCCGCCGGTGGCGGTCAGGACGTTGGTCAGGTCGCTGCCGTTGAAGGCGGGTTTGACATCGACGGTGAAGGTGCCGCCGAGGTTGGCGCTGCCGCCGACCGCCAGCGTGCTGTAGCTGCCGCCGGCAGCGGCCAGCCCCAGGGTGCCGGTCGCGCTCTGGGTAAAGTTGCCGCCGACGCTGCTGGCAATCGGCGAGCCGGTGGCGATCGGGTTGGCTGCCGTCGCCCCCTGTTTCAGGTAGAGGCTGCCGGCATTGTTCAGGTTGGCCAGGGTTCCCAGGGAAATGCCGCCCAACAGGGTGCCGCCGACAGCATTGTCCACGTCCAGCGCGACACCGTTGGCAACCTGCACGGCGGTGACGGCGCTGGCGACGCTGCCGCTGTTCACCACGCTGCCGGCACTGGCCGAGGTAACGTGGATACCCACGCCAGTGGTGACGAGTGTGCCGCTGTTGCTGATGTCCACGCGTCCGCTATCGGACTCGGCCAACAGGCCGGTGAGGGCGTTGATGCGGCCTGCGTTCGCCATGCTGATCGCCCCCTGGGCGCTGGCCGCTGCCATCCCCGCATCATGGGCTGCAGCAATGACGCCGCTGGCCGCGTTGGTGACGGTAACGCTGCCGACACCATCGGTATAGGCACTGATACCGTGGAAATCGGGGCTGACCTGGGCCAGGTTGGGATTGCGGTTGGCGGTGATGCTGCCGCTGTTGGTCACCGTCACGTTGCCGCCGGTGCCGGCGGCAACGACGGCATCGTAATGGTCGGCGACGATCGTGCCGCTGTTGGTGATTTCGGCACCGCCATTGGCAGACCAGGCAATCAGGCCCTGGCGCGTCGTCGAGCGCACGCTGCCCTGGTTGTCGATGCGCGCCGTACCGTTGTAGTCGATGGCGCGGGCACCGGCCTGGTAGGCATGAACCGTGCCCAGGTTGGTGATGCTGACAGCGACCGGCGACAGGCTGGCCGAACCGCCATCGGCATACAGGCCGCGTCCGCTGGCGACCGTCACCGAGCCCCGGTTGATCAGGGTCACCGCGCCGTTGTTGGAGGTGGCGGTGATGCCATCGGAACTGGCACCGAAGCTGGCAACGGTGGCAGCGCTATCGACGCTGAGATCGTTGCGAGTGCTCGTATCGTTACTCTCCGAGCGCAACCAGACCGCACCGAACGGCCCTGCCGAAGTCACGCTGACGCCGGCGCCGATCGTCAGGTTGGCATTCCAGCCGGGCTGGCTGGAGTACATGTACACCGCCGGGTAATCGCTGCGATTGAGCACCGTGGTTCCGTTGATGGTCAGGCTCTGGTTGAACGGCCCGCTCGCCGAGGGATTGCTGAGCACGGCCACTGAGCTTGCGGTGACATCGGTGACGGTCAACGCGGAATTGCCGGCATTACCCTGCATCTGAATATCGGCGCTGCATTGCAACGCGGCAATGTTGCCTGAAGTCGTGCAACCAACCGCGAACGCATGCGGGGAGAAAACGGAGGCGCCAAGCAGAAACGAGGCATTGGCAATCTGGATCGAGAGGCGACGGGACGGAAAGCGGTGATGGCAGGAAGGAGGCATGATCGATTGGGGGATGTCGGTTGTTGGCCCGGTCTTGAAAGCCGGAAGGCATATGCAATGATCTTACGGAAATTTCGATCGAATATCGACCCCGGGCCGCCACGCCGACACTGCCCCTATCCAGGATCGCCATTTCACCCGACAATCCGCGCCTTGCCCGGACGTCAACCGCCTTGACCAGCACGCTCCCGCCCTATCTCGCCGCTTACCCGGCCAACCTGACCGAACCAGTCGCCCGCCTGCTGGCGCAGGGGCGGCTGGGCGAAGCCCTGCGCCGCAAGTATCCGGCCGCCCACGCGATCCGCACCGACCGGGCGCTGCACGACTACGTCCAGGCGCTGCGCGCCGAGTACCTGCGCAACGCGCCGCAGCCGAGCAAGATACTGTTCGATGGCAAGCTGCAGTCGGTCGGCCGGGCGCTCGGCACGCACACGCGGATCGCCCGCGTCCAGGGCGGCAAGCTGAAGACCAAGCACGAGATCCGCATCGCCGCGGTTTTCCGCGAGGCACCGCCGGAATTCCTGCGCATGATCGTCGCCCACGAACTGGCGCACCTGAAGGAAAGCGAGCACGACAAGGCCTTCTACCAGTTGTGCCGGCACATCGAAGCTGACTACCACCAGCTCGAATTCGACCTGCGCGCCTATCTCTGCCACCTCGCCGCCGGCGGCCCGCCGCTGTGGCCGGCGACGCCCTGAACGGCAGCGGAACTTCCTGGCCGGCATCATGCCAAATGGAACCCGGCATGCCGGGGACAACCCACGCCAAGGAGACCCCAGATCATGTCACTGACCCGTTTTGCCGCCATCGCGCTGGCCTGCCTGCCGGGCATCGCCGCCGCCCAGTTCAGCCTCGCCCCGCTGCCCTACCCGGCCGACGCGCTCGAGCCCTACATCGACAGGACGACGATGGAAATCCATCATGGCCGCCACCACGCCGCCTACGTCAACAACCTCAACACCCAGGCCAAGACCACGCCCGAACTCGCCGCCCTGTCGCTGACCGCGCTGCAGGGCCAGATCTCGCGTTTCGGCCCGGCGGTACGCAACAACGGCGGCGGCCACTACAACCATGACCTGTTCTGGCAGTTGATGGCGCCCGAAGGCCAGCGCGGCAAGCCGTCACCGGCGCTGGAAACGGCGATCAACACCGCCTTCGGCTCGCTCGAGGAGATGAAGAAGCGCTTCGACCAGGCCGCCCTCAGCCGCTTCGGCTCGGGCTGGGCGTGGCTGATCGTGACCCCGGACAAGAAGCTGGCGGTGACGTCGACCGCCAACCAGGACAATCCCTTGATGGACCTGCCCGGGATCGACCGCGGCACGCCGATCCTGGCGCTCGATGTCTGGGAACACGCCTACTACCTGAAATACCAGAACAGGCGCGCCGACTACGCCACCAACTGGTGGTACGTGGTGAACTGGAACGAGGTCAGCAAGCGTTACGAAGCGGCACTCCGCTGAAAACCGGGGCGGCTGTCGGCTTTGCGACAGCCGCCCCGACAAGGTCCGCCGGACAAAATGGCAATTCCTTGATTTGACGGGATAAAACACACTGGCACAGCGATTGCTGAAATGGCTCCGAACCGATTTCGAGGAGCCCGACCGTGGAACTTCCAGTCATCAGCAACAATGCACCGGCCGCCGACGGCGGTTGCTCGTCCAGCGGCTGCGGCAGCGCGCCGGATGCCCTGGCCCACCTGCCCGAGCACATCCGCGCCAAGGTCCAGGACCACCCCTGCTATTCCGAGCAGGCGCACCACTACTTCGCCCGCATGCACGTCGCCGTGGCGCCGGCCTGCAACATCCAGTGCAATTACTGCAACCGCAAGTACGACTGCTCGAACGAATCGCGTCCGGGCGTCGTCTCCGAGCTGCTGACGCCGGACCAGGCGATCAAGAAGGTGCTCGCGGTGGCCGCCGAGATCCCGCAGATGACGGTGCTCGGCATCGCCGGACCGGGAGACCCCCTGGCCAACCCGGGCCGCACTTTCGAGACTTTCCGCCAGCTCTCCGAGAAGGCTCCGGACATCAAGCTGTGCGTGTCGACCAACGGGCTGTCCTTGCCCGAGCACGTCGACGAGATCGCCAAGCACAACATCGACCATGTGACGATCACCATCAACTGTGTCGATCCGGAAGTCGGCGCCAGGATCTACCCGTGGATCTACTGGCAGAACAAGCGCATCTTCGGCATCGAAGGCGCGAAGATCCTGATCGAGCAGCAGCAGAAGGGGCTACAGATGCTGACCGAGCGCGGCATCCTGGTGAAGGTCAATTCGGTGCTGATCCCCGGCGTCAATGAAGAACACCTCAAGGAAGTCTCGAAGGTGGTCAAGGCCAAGGGTGCCTTCCTGCACAACGTCATGCCGCTGATCGCCGAGGCCGAACACGGCACCTACTACGGCATCATGGGCCAGCCGGAACCGACCCAGGAAATGCTGCAGGAGCTGCAGGACGCCTGTGCCGGCGACATGGCGATGATGCGCCACTGCCGCCAGTGCCGCGCCGACGCGGTCGGCCTGCTCGGCGAGGATCGCGGCGACGAGTTCACCATGGACAAGATCGACGTCATGGACGTCGATTACGAAGCCGCCATGGTCCGCCGCAAGGCGGTGCACGACGCGATCATCGACAAGCTGGAAGCCGAGCGCGGCGTCGCCAAGCCGAAGCCTGCCGGCATCCCGGCAGGTTCGCGGCCGGTGCTGATGGCGGTGGCCGGCAAGAACGGCCTGGTCGCCGAGCACTTCGGCCACGCCCGCGAGTTCCTGATCTACGAGGCTTCGCCGGACGGCGTGCGTTTCATCGGCCATCGCAAGACCGAGCTCTACTGCGGCGGCATGGATGCCTGCGGCGACGGCGACGTGGTCGAAGCCGGCGCCAGTGAATCGCTGCTCGACCGCAACATCCGGATCCTGTCCGGCTGCGAGGTGGTGCTCTGCGCCAAGGTTGGCTACGAGCCCTGGGCCAAGCTCGAGGCAGCCGGCATCGCGCCGAACGGCGAGCACGCGATGGAGCCGATCGAGGAAGCGGTGATGGCGGTGTACGAAGAAATCGCGGCGACCGGCAGATTGCTGCCGCAAGCCGATTCCCTGAAGGTGGCGTAAATGGCACTCCAGATCACCGAATCCTGCGTCAATTGCTGGGCCTGCGTCGATGTCTGCCCGAACGACGCGATCTTCCAGGACAAGCCGCATTTCCTGATCGACGACATGAAATGCACCGAATGCCTGGGCGATCACGCCGATCCGCAATGCGCGGCGATCTGTCCGATCGAGATGGCGATCGTCAACGAACTGGGCGAATTCCTCAACCCGCCCGGCTCGCTGACCGGCATCCCGATCGAGAAGCTGAAGGAATTCGGCCTGTGGCGGGAGGCAGCCTGATGGCGGTCGTCACTTTCTACGAGAAGCCCGGCTGCAAGGGCAACCTGCGCCAGAAGACGCTGCTCGCGGCGGCCGGCCACACGGTGCAGGCGAAAAACCTGAAAACCGAGGCGTGGACCGTCGAACGCCTGCTCCAGTTCGTCGGCAAGCTGCCGGTCGCGCGCTGGTTCAACCCGGCCGCGCCGGCCGTCAAGCACGGCGAAATCGTGCCCGAGAACATCAGCGTCGAGCACGCGCTGCAGTTGCTGCTGGAAAACCCGCTGCTGATCCGCAGGCCGCTGATGGAAGTCGGCGACGAACGGATGGTCGGTTTCGATCCGGCCGCGGTCGACGCCTGGCTCGGACTCAACGGCGTCGAGCTGCCGGCCGGCGACATCGAGGCCTGCGTGCATGGGCCGGCCGGTCACGGCAGCTGCGGCAGCCACGCGCACGAAGAAGACGACCATGCCGGTTGCGGGACTCACTGACGGCGCCGTCGAAATCGCACCGGGCGTCCACTGGGTGGGCGCCCTCGATCCGCATCTGCGTTCCTTCGACATCATCCTGAAGACCGCCAACGGCACCAGCTACAACAGCTACGTGGTCCGTGGCGAAAACGGCGTCGCGGTGATCGACACGGTCAAGGAAAACTACGCCGACGATTTCTTCCGCCGCCTCGAATCGGTGGCGCGCTACGACGAAATCACGACCATCGTCCTCAACCACCTCGAGCCCGACCACAGTGGCGCGCTGCCGGCACTGCTGCGGCGCGCGCCGCAGGCCCGCGTCTACCTCTCGTCGCGCGCCCAGATGATGCTCAAGGCCCTGCTCAAGCCGTCCGGCGAACCGCCGCCGGCCTACATCCCGGTCACCACCGACGACAGCGTCGACCTAGGCGGGCGCACGCTGCGCTTCCTGCACACCCCCTACCTGCACTGGCCGGACACCCAGTGCACCTACCTGGTCGAGGATGGCATCCTCTTCTCCGGCGACGTCTTCGGCTGCCATTTCTGCGATGCGCGGCTGTTCAACGACCGCGTCGGCGATTTCCGCTTTTCCTTCGAGTACTACTACGCGCACATCATGCGCCCCTTCCGCGAGTACGTGCTCGACGCGCTGGCGCTGATCGAGCCGCTCGAACTGACGGCGATCGCCCCGGCGCACGGGCCGATCCTGCGCCACGCACCGCGCGACTACCTGCACCGCTACCGCGAGCTGGCCACGCCGCGGCTGCACAACGAGGCACGCGTCGAAAAGACGCTGCTCGTCTTCTACATCTCGGCCTACGGCAACACCCGGCGCATGGCCGAGGCGCTCGCCGCCGGCGCCGAATGCCTCGGCGGCGTGCGCGTCTCGCTGTACGACCTCGAAGGCGGCGAGTCCGGCGTATTCACAGACCTGATCGAGGAAGCCGACGGCCTCGCCATCGGCAGCCCGACGATCAACGCCGACGCGGTGCGGCCGGTATGGGACCTGCTCTCGTCGCTGACCACCGTCAACGTCAAGGGCAAGCTCGGCGCCGCCTTCGGCTCCTACGGCTGGAGCGGCGAAGCGGTGCGCCTGATCGAGGACCGCCTGCGCGGACTCAAGCTGCGGCTGCCGCTCGAAGGCCTGCGCATCAAGCTGGTCCCCGACGCCGGCGAGCTCGACGCCTGTCGCGCGCTCGGCGAACAACTCGCCCGGCACCTGACCGGCCGCCTGGAAACCCGCGAAATCGACCTGGCCGCCCTGGCCTGACCCTGGAGAAAGCCATGCCCAAAGCCAAAGTCACCTTCGAAGACATCGGCGTCGCCGTCACCGTGCCGGCCGGCACCCGCCTCATCGAAGTCTCGGAAAAGGTCGGCGCCGGCATCACCTACGGCTGCCGCGAAGGCGAATGCTGCACCTGTCTGACCAAGGTCGTCGCCGGCGGCGAAAACCTCGCGCCACCGAGCGTGCTCGAGGATCAGGTGCTCAAGGACAACCTCGCCCCGCGCGGCCACCGCCTCGCCTGCCAGGCCCAGATCCTCGGCGGCGAACTGGTGGTGCGGCCGGCCTGAGGCGCAGGACAAGGAACAAGACTAAAAGCAGGCAAGCCATCCCAAGCCAGAGAAAACCGATCAACCCGCATTCAGGAGCCCACCATGGCACTCATCACCTTCAGCAGTCCGATGCACAAGGACAAGACCGTCTACGCCGTTGCCGGCAGCCACACCCAGACCATCCTGGCGCTGGCCAAGGAACATCACATCCCGATCGACTTCGGTTGCCAGGAAGGCAACTGCGGCACCTGCCTGGTCAAGGTCTCGTCGGTGGACGGCAAGCGCCGCCCGATGGGCGGCCCGCTCAATCCGCGCGAAGTCGCCGCCTTGCTCGAGTTCGGCCACATCACCAAGGCCGAGGTCGAGCAGATGTACGTCGACGACATCCCGCCGACGCAATGGCGGCTGGCCTGCCAGATGATCGTCCGCGACGAGGACATCCTGGTCGAGTACCCGAGCAAGTGACGCGATGAACGGCCCGGATCGTCTGCCCTGGCGCACGCTGCTCGGCGACGCGCTGCTCGCCGCCCCGGCGCGCGGCGCGGCGGCGGCCGATCTGAACCGGCCGTTGCTGGCCGCCCTGGTCGCCGGGCAGGCTGCCGGCGACGGCTGCCTGCCGGCCGACCTCGGCCTGGGCGAGGCGGTCTGGTGCCACCTGCTCGCCACCTATTTCCCCGGCCAGCAGCCGCAGCCGTACCAGCGCACGGTCGAGCGCATTCCCGAATGGCCGGACCTGCAGCGCCTGCTGCTGGCCAATCGCGCCGCCACCAGCGCCTCCGAGCTGATCGTCGCCAGCATCGTCGCCACCGCCTGCGCCGGCCGCGACCATCTCTGGCAGGACCTCGGCCTGAGCAGCCGCGACCAGCTCAGCGAGCTGATGTGGCGCAACTTCCCCGGCCTGGCCCGGGCCAACAGCGGCGACATGAAATGGAAAAAATTCCTCTATCGCCAGTTCTGCGCCGAAGAAGGCATCTACGTCTGTCCCGCGCCCTCCTGCGGGGTCTGCAAGGATTATGCGAAATGTTTTGGACCGGAGAACTGATCGCCCGCAACGCCCCCGTACGCCGCCGCGTCAGCAGCGAGCGGACGCCGCTGGTCGAACGCGCGGTTGCCGCCTACGTCGGCCTGGCGATCGGCGATGCGCTCGGTGCCACCGTCGAATTCATGACCCCCAAGGAAATCCGCGCCCACCACGGCGTGCATGACCAGATCAGCGGCGGCGGCTGGCTGCGCCTGAAGCCCGGTCAGGTCACCGACGACACGACGATGGCCCTGGCCCTCGGCGAAGCCATCCTCGCCGCCGGCCGCGTCGACGCGCTCGCCATCGCCGACGCCTTCGACGCCTGGATGCGCGCCAAACCGGTCGACATCGGCAACACCGTCCGCCGCAACCTGGTCGCCTTCCGCACCAGTCGCAATCCGCAGGCGCCGGCGAGCGAGCACGACGCCGGCAACGGCGCTGCCATGCGCTGCCTGCCGGTGGCCCTGGCCTGTCACGGTCAACCGCCGGAAACGGTCATTTCTGCCAGCCGCGCCCAGGCGCACGTCACCCACCACAACGCCCTTTCCGACGCCGCATGCGAGACGCTGATCTTCATGGTCCAGGACTTCCTCGCCGGTCGCAGCGCGCACGACGTCGAACGCCAGCGCCTCGGCCCGCTGGTCGCCGCCCACCCGGTCTTCGCCTGGGACCGCAAGCACTGCGAGAACCCCGGCGGTTACGTCGTGGACACGCTGCGGGCGGTTTTCCAGTCGTTCTACGCCACCGAGTGCTTCGAGGACTGCCTGATCGACATCGTCAATCGCGGTGGCGACGCCGATACCACCGGCGCCATCGCCGGCATGCTCGCCGGCGCCCGTTACGGGCTGGCGGCGATCCCCCGGCGCTGGCTGCGCGCCCTCGACGAAGTCACCCGGGTACGCTGCGAAAAACAGGCCGAAGCCCTGATCCGCCTTGCCGAAAGCCAGCACTGACCGGGGCCGGTGACTTTTTCCGGCGAATTCGGTAAATTCCCGCGCCGCTCCCGTTCGCTTCCTTTTTCCGGCCATGGCCCACAGCATCCAGATCGTTCATCGTCAGGACGACGACCGCGTCTTCATCGACATGCCGGACAGCCCGGACAACCCCTGCATTTCCTGCGGCATCTGCTGCGCGCATTTCCGGGTTTCGTTCTACTGCGGCGAGCTCTCCGACGGCCTCGGCGGCTTCGTCCCGGCCGAACTGACCAGCAAGCTGACTCCGCTGATGGCCTGCATGAAGGGGACGGAGACCGGCCATGGACGCTGCATCGCGCTGCGCGGCGCGCTCGGCCAACCAGGCATCGCCTGCGCGATCTACGCCAACCGGCCGACGCCCTGCCGCGAATTCCCGACCTGGCTCGAAGACGGCACGCCCAACCCCGACTGCCAGCGCCTGCGTGCCAGTATCGGCCTGCCGCCTCTGGCGGCACAACGACAGGATTGACAGGCCGGTACGTTCTGTTGCAAACGGTTACTTGAACTCGCCCGGCCGGCTCCTTATTCTGTGACTCATGTGCTGAACAGACATCAGCCCTGACGGTCAGACCTCCTCCCCCCAACCCCCCGGACCGTCCTGAAAGCCTCGTACTCCCCCGGTGCGAGGCTTTCGCCTTTTGTGGCCGGCGTTTATCCTCGGGCTCCCGTTTTAGCGAGCCGCCAACGATGGCCAGACGCAAGAAGAAACCACCGCCGCGCATCATCCATCTCTCGCCCGGCGCGCTGCCGACCCGGCTGGTGGCAGACACCGCCGGCCGCTGCCTGGTCTTCAGCGACGCCAGCTGCCTGCGCCAGGGCGGCCTGGCAGCGGTCTTCTACGCCAGCGACGCGGCAGCGCCGCAGGTCGTTACCCGCAGCGTCGCCGCCGCCGGCAGCAACCAGCTCGAACTGCACGCCGCGCTGCTGGCGCTCGAACAGGCCGCGCTGCTGTTTCCCGGGATGCCGCTGGCCTTGTTTTCCGACAACCGTGACACGGTCGACCGCCTGAATCGGGCAAAAATGCTCGGCCTGGCGCAGGATCCGGAACTCGCCCGGCTGCAGCCGGCGACCGGGATGTTCACGGTCGACACCGAAATTCGCTGGATTCCCGGCCACGGCAGCTGCCGCGGCAACGCCGAGGCCGACCGCCAGGCACGTCAGGCAGCGAGCTGAGCTGGCGCCTGTGCCAGGGCCGCGGCCAGCGTGCGCATCGCCGCCAGTTGCGGCGCCTCGCGCAGGCGGATCATGCCGGTCGGCACCCGGCCGATCTCCGGCGGCACCGCCTCGATCACCAGTTCATCGGCGAGCGGCGACTGCTCAACGACCCGCCGCGGCATCAGCGTCCAGCCGAGACCGACCGCGACGCAGCCGAGGATGCCCTCGAGTGTGCCGAACTCCATCGCATCGGCCAGCGCGTGCCCCTGGCTGCGCTGCCAGGCGAGCGCCCGGGTGCGGTAGGCGCAACCCTCGCGGAAGAGGATCAGCGGCTGCTGGCGGGGATCGCTGCCGGCGGCGTGCACCTGGACCAGTTCCTCGACGATCAGCTCGTCGAAGACCAGTTCGGGGTGGACGACCGGCCCGGCGACGAAGGCGCAGTCGAGCTTGTGATGGACGATACGCTCGGCGAGCGCGGCGCTGGTATCGGTGAACACCCGCAGTTCGAGGCCGCGATGGCCGGCGCGCACGGCCTTCAGCGCCCGCGGCAGGTGCAGCGCGGCGAAGGTTTCCATCGCCCCGATGCGCAGCTCGCCGGCACTCTCGCCGACCAGGCGCACCGCCGCCGCGGTCTGCCGCTCGAGCATCAGCATCCGCCGCGCGTAGTCGAGCAGGACGCGCCCCGACGGCGCCAGCTCGAGGCCGCGCCCCTTGCGAATGAACAGTTCGGTACCGAGTTCCTCCTCGAGCCGGCGGATGCGCCCGGTGACGTTGGACTGGACGGTGTTGAGCTTGCGCGAGGCGGCGAGGATGCCGCCTTCCTCGACGACGGCCTGGAAGGTACGCAGCGAGAGGAGTTCCATACCTATCTCCAATAAGAAACGGTGCGTTCTTGATAAATCATTTGTTGAGATAGCTTAGCGCGTTTATCTTGCCCCTCACAACAACAAGGAGACACACATGGACAAGGATCGCCTGAAGGTTCTCGGTGCCGGCATATTCAGCCTGCTGCTCGGACTCGGCGTCGCCCGCTTCGCCTATACGCCGCTGCTGCCGCTGATGCAGGCCCAGGCCGGTCTCGGCGTCGCCGACGCCGGCTGGCTGGCGGCAATCAACTACGGCGGCTACCTGAGCGGCGCGCTGCTCGCCGCGCTGATCGGCGACCTCGTGCTCAAGGACCGGCTCTACCGCCTCGGCCTGCTCCTGGCCGTCGCCAGCACGGCGCTGATGGGCCTGGCCAGCGACCCGCTGTTGTGGGCGCTGTCGCGCTTCGTCGCCGGCCTGAGCAGCGCCGCGGCAATGCTGTTCGGCACCGGCCTGATCCTCAACTGGCTGATCCGCCACCATCACCGCAGCGAACTGGGCATCCACTTCGCCGGCGTCGGCCTCGGCATCGCCGGCTGCGCCGCCGCCGTCGCCGTCATGCAGCAGTGGCTCGACTGGCGCCAGCAATGGTTCGCCCTGACCGCCCTCGGCGCCCTGCTGGCGATCCCGGCCTGGCGCTGGCTGCCGCCGCCGGACACCAGCGGCGTCACGCGCAGCGGCGAGAAACTCGAGGACAATCCGCCCTCGCCGCTGTTCCTGCGCGTCTTCCTCGCCGCCTATTTCTGCGCCGGCGTCGGCTACGTGATCAGCGCCACCTTCATCGTCGCCATCGTCGATCGCCTGCCCGGGCTCGCCGGCAACGGTACCCTGGTCTTCCTCGCGCTCGGCGTGGCGGCAGCGCCGGCCTGCATCGTCTGGGACCTGATCGCACGGCGCAGCGGCGAACTCAACGCGCTGATCCTGGCGGCCCTGCTCCAGGTCGCCGGCATCCTGCTGCCGCTGGCCGGCGGGCTGGCCGCGGCACTGGCCGGGGCGATGCTGTTCGGTGGCACCTTCATCGGCATGGTCAGTCTGGTGCTGACCATGGCCGGCCGCTACTACCCGACCAGGCCGGCCAAGATGATGGGCAAGATGACGCTTTCCTACGGTGCCGCGCAGATCCTGGCACCGGCGATCACCGGCTGGCTGGCTGCCGGTCGGGCCGGCGACTACGCCATCGGACTCTACCTGGCGGCGGCGGTGATGCTGCTCGGCAGCGCGCTGCTTTTCGCACTCAAGGCGGTCGAGCGACGCGGCGCGCGCCTGCGCGTCGCCGGCGAATTCGCCTAGCGCTGGCGGGCGGCGACCAGCGCCGGGATCGCCGCCGCCGGCACCGCCGGGCTGCAGTAGAACCCCTGGTACTCGTCGCAGCGGTGGCTGCGCAGGAAGGCCAGCTGGCCCTCGCTCTCGACGCCTTCGGCAATCACCTTGTGCTCGAGCTCGGCGGCGATGCCGATGACCATGCGCACGATCGCGGCGTCGTTGGCACTGGTTTCGAGATCGCGGACGAAGGCACGGTCGATCTTGATCTTGTCGATCGGGAAGCGCTTCAGGTACGACAGGCTGGAGTAGCCGGTGCCGAAGTCGTCGATCGACATGCCGACGCCGATCGCCTTCAGGGCTTCCATCAGCTTGACCACGCGCTCGGGGTCCTCGACGATGACGCTCTCGGTGATCTCGAGTTCGAGCCAGGGCGCCGGCAGGCCGGTGCGTTCAAGCACCTCGCGCACCAGCGCGACAATGTCGGCGCCGTGAAACTGGATCGCCGACAGGTTGACCGCCATCACCTTCGGCGGCATGCCGGCGTCCAGCCAGGCCTTGTTCTGGCGGCAGGCCTCTTCCAGCACCCAGGCGCCGATCGGCAGGATCAGCCGGCTCTCCTCGGCGATCGGGATGAAGCACGCCGGCGAGACCATGCCGAGTTCGGGATGGCGCCAGCGCAGCAGGCTTTCGAAGCCGACGATCTCACCGCTGCCGAGATCGACCTGGGGCTGGTAGTGCAGCTCGAGTTCGCCCCGCGCCAGCGCACCGCGCAAATCGCTCTCGAGGCGCAGGCGCTCGGCCAGGCGCTGGTTCATGTCGGCCGAAAAGAAGCGGAAGCTGCTCTGGCCGGAATCGCGCGTGTGGTGCAGCGCGGCGTCGGCGTTGCGCAACAGCGTCGCGACTTCGTCGCCGTCGTCGAACAGGCGGCAGATGCCGGCACTGGCGCTGAAGACGACGTCGCTGCCCTCGACCGCGATCGGCCGGGCGAGGTTCTCCAGCAGCTTGCGGATGAAGACTTCCGGACAGCCCCGGCCGTCTTCGGCGGCGACCAGTACGCCGAACTGGTCGCCGCCGAGCCGACCGAGCGCATCGCCGTCGCCGAGCGAACGACTCAGGCGCACCGCCATCCGGCGCAGCACGGCGTCGCCGGCAGCATGCCCGAAGGCATCGTTGATCCGGCTCAACTGGTCGTCGAGATCGATCAGCAGCAGCATGCCGCGGCGGCCGCCGGCCAGCCACTCGTCGATCAGCCGCGAGAAGCCCAGGCGATTCGGCAGCGCCGTCAGCTGGTCGAAATGGGTCAGCGATTCGATGCGCGCCTCGGCCGCCTTGCGTTCGCTCAAGTCGGTGACGAACACCGACCAGTTGACGATGTCGCCGCCATCGTTACGGATCGCATTGATCAGGCACTCGATCGGCAGCAGGCTGCCGTCCTTGCGCATCGCCCGCAATTCGCCCTGCCAGCGGCCCTGGGTTTCCAGCGTGGCGATGATCGCGGCCAGCGTCGCCGGTTCCTCGAAACTGTCGACGAAGAAACGCGGCAGACGGCCCTTCAGTTCGTCGAGCGTGTAGCCGCTGATTTCGGTCACCGCCCGGTTGACCGTCAGCACCTGGCGATCGCGGTCGAGAATCAGCACCGCATCGCTGGCATGATCGAAGAAATGGGTGATCAGGCGTTGCCGCTCCTCGGCCTCGAAGCGCTCGCTCATGTCCCAGGCGACGCCGGCCAGGCCGCGCGCTTCGCCGGCATCGCCATAGACCGGCACGCGCAGGAACTCGAACGGACGCAGGCAGCCCTGCAGCTGCAGCCAGACCAGCTGGCGCACCGGTGCGCCCTTGCGATAGACGGCGAGCTGGCCGTCACGCAAGCGCCTGGCCTCGTCCGGCGGGAACAGAATGTCGACCGTACTGCCCACCACCTGATCCATCGGGCGCTGCAAATATCGGCAAAAAGCCTCGTTGACCGCCAGAAAGCGGCCGTCGTTGTCGAGCAGCCAGGCCGGATCGGGAATCGAGTCGAGCAGCGCCCGCGCCTCGCGCGATTTTTCCTCGAAAGCCCGGGTCATCCGCGCCGCCAGCGCCTCGGCCTCGCGGTAGCCGCGCGACCATGCGCGCAACAGCGCCAGCAGCGCGGCTAGCAGGACCAGGCCGAGAACGCCGTAAATGGCGGCGCGGCGCTGCCACTCGGCGAGCACGTCGGCCTCGGCAAAGCCGACGGTGAATACGAAGGGCTGATCGGCAACCTGGCGGTAGCTGAAAATGCGCGCCTCGCCATCAAGCCGTGCCTGACGGCGGAAGGCGCCGGCCGGTTCGCCGGCGGCCAGGCGGGCCGGGATCGGGCTGTCGAGGAGGCGCAGCCCTTGCTGAGACGGCAGTTGCGGCCAGCGCGCGAAGAGCGCCATGTCGCGGCTCCACAGGGCGACGATGCCGCTGCGTCCGAGATCGAGTCCCTGGTAGTAATGCTCGAAGTAATCGGCACGCAGCGTCGCCAGCACGATGCCGGCAAAATTGCCGGCGGCATCGTCGATGCGCCGGGCGAAGACGATGACGACGTCGCCGGTGACCCGGGAAACGATCGGCTCGGAGATCACCAGGCCGGCGCCAGCCTCGCTGCGCAGGCGGACGAAATAGTCGCGGTCGCCGATGTTGACTGCGGCCAGCGTGCCGCTGGCGTCGTAGAGGTAGTTGCCGCGGGCGTCGGCGACGCGGAAGCTGTGCACTTCGGGGAAGGCCGCCTGGTAGCGGCGCAGCTCGGCCTCGACCTGAGCGCGCGGCTGGCGCTCGAGCACCGCGCCCCGGAGACGCGTCGAAAAATCGAGCAGATGCTGGTCGATCTGCCGGACCGAGGCGAGGAAATGGCCTTCGAGCAGCGTGCTCAGCGTGCCGCCGAGGCGTTCGGCCGAGGCGATCTCGCGCTCCCGCGATTGCTGCAGGTCAAGGACGACCCAGCCGAGCAGACCGAAAAAAATGGCGGCAACGAAGAACGCACCGAAACGCCAAGACCATTTCGCCGCCATTCACTTCCCCTGAAGATTTGTAAGAGTTGCTTTTTTTCGCGAGTCTACCACGCAAAAGCCGCATCCCCCCGGCATTTCCCCAGGTGACAAAAGCCTTTTTTCAGGACTGGCCGGTGGCCTTCAGGCGAGCCGCCAGCGCCGCGTCCATGGTCGCTGCATGCGTCACAAACCATTCCGGCAGGCCGCGCACGTAGTCGCGTGCCAGCCTGAGCCGGCCGGCGGCGACGGCGCGGCCGAAATGGGCGAGTTCGCCGAGCACGCGCAGATGCTCGCCGTGGTGCTCGCCGATCGCCGGGAAGCGGCAGGCCTTCATCAGCCGGCCCTCGTGCTCGAAATGGCGGCGGCTGTGCTCGACCAGTTCGGCGAACAGCCCCGGGAAAGCCGCGTCGTCGGCGACTGCCAGGGCGTCCACAAGGGCGACGAATTCGCCGTGGGTGGCGTCCATGGCCGCCACCCCGAGCGTGAAGCGCTCGTCCCAGGGCATCAGACGGCGCCGTGGTTCACGCGCTTGTTGTTGTTGGTGCGGGTCAGTTCCAGCTCGACCGTCGATTCGGCGAACTTGTACTTGTTGCCCTTGAGCGCGTTGTACATCGTGACCACCTTCTCGGCCGCGCCCTGACCCTTGAAATCGCTCTTGTCGAGCGCCGCCAGGTCGCCCAGTTCGTTCCAGGTCATGCCCTGGACCAGGGGAATGAATACGGCCCTGGCGCCGTTCACATCGGCGATGAAGGGATTGTCGATGTTGACGACGAAGAGGATGACCAGCGTCTCGGCGGTGATGTCGGCACCGAACTTGTCGATGAAGCCGTGGTAGTACTGGAACTCGTCGAGCGAGCCGGAGATGAACAGCAGCTTGTCGCCGTCGGCCAGCGCGATGGCCTGCTTCATGACTTCGACCGGCGGTTTGCGGCGGCCCTGGTCGTCGGCGATCTCGCCTTCGGTGACGACCAGTTCGCCGCGATAGGCGGCGATGCTGCCGCTGGCGACTTCCTTGAAATTGGCGTTGAAGAAGAGCGGTTCGTAGCGATCGAGCAACATGTGTTTTTTCCTTCCCTGAGTTGAAATTGTCCTGGTATCCGGGATTAGCAATTTCCTTGCCGCGCTGGAAATCGCCTGTTTACGAGGGTCGACCGTCAAATCCGGGGAAAATTGTCGACATTCCGACAGCGACAAAGACGCTAGACAAAGCGCATAATCCATTTCACCAATCATCACGCCTGCCTTGCCCGCCGCGCCGCCATGACCCACGCCCTCCGGCTCTCCTGCCTGCTTGCCTGTCTCGTCGTGCCGACCGCGGCAACGGCCGAGACGAGCACCGGCGACAGCTTCTGGAACGGCCTCGCGATCCGCGGCTTCGGCACGCTCGGCGTCGCCCGCAGCAACGACGAACGCGCCGAATTCGTCCGCGACCTGTCGCAGCCGGACGGCCTCGGCCGCCACTGGAGCGGCAAGCTCGACAGCCTGCTCGGCCTGCAGGCCAACCTGGCACTCGGCGACAATACCGAGGCGGTACTCCAGGGCGTCACCCGCTACCGCTACGACGGCAGCTGGCGCCCGGAACTGACCTGGGCCTTCATCCGCCACGATTTCCGGCCGGACTTCACGGTCCGCGTCGGGCGCATGGGCACCGAATTCTTCATGCAGGCCGACTCGCGCAACGTCGGCTACGCCAACCTGACGTTGCGCCCGTCGCCCGACTACTTCGGACCGATCGTCGTCTCCTATTTCGACGGCATCGACGCCAGCCTGACCGGCGACACCGGCCGCGGCCTGCTGCGGGCCAAGGTCTTCGCCGGCCGCGCCGCGGAGAAGACACCCTTCGTCAAACCCTTCACCTGGGACCTCAGCGGCTCGCGCATGGCCGGCGGCTACCTCGACTACCTGAGCGGCCCCTGGCAGTTCCGGATCAGCCGCTCGCTGATCCGCTTCAAGCACCAGCAGCCGGTCAACGCCGCCGCCACCCAGGCCGGGATTCCCTTCGACCTGCTCGCCGCCGCGCCGGAACTGTCGATCACCGGCCGTCACGCCATCTACGACTCGCTCGGGGTCGTTTACGACGAAGGCCGGCTGCAGGTCCAGGCGCAGCTGAGCAGCATCCGCTACGACTCGGCGGTGTACGAAGACACCCGCGCCGCCTACGTCGTCGCCGGCTACCGCATCGGCCAGTTCACGCCCTTCGTCGGCTATGCCCGCACGCATTCCGACCCGGCCCGGCTGCGGACGCCGCTGCCGGCGCCGATGGCCGAGGCAGTGCGCGGCTTCATCGCCGCCACCCACGCCGACCAGGCGACGGTAACCCTCGGCACGCGCTGGGATTTCCAGCGCGACATGGCACTCAAGGCCCAGCTCGACATGGTGCACGGCAACCGCGACTCGCGCTTCCCGATGCGCGATGCGCAACCCGGCTGGGACGGCCGGCTCAACGTATTCAGCCTGGCGCTGGATTTCATCTTCTGAGCCGCCATGACCACGCCGACGCGCCTGCTCCCCCTGCTGCTGCTCGGCAGTCTCGCCGGCACCGCCGCCGGCGAGCCGCTGGTGGTCGTGGTCAGCGCCCAGCAGCGGATCGAGCGCCTGAGCCAGGAGGACGTCACCAACATCTTCCTCGGCCGCTTCCGTACCCTGCCCTCCGGGCTGCCGGCGGCACCGATCGACCAGCCGGCGAACAGCCCGCTGCGCGCCGCCTTCTACCAGCAACTGGTGAACAAGGACGTCGCCAGCATCAACGCCTACTGGAGCCGCCTGCACTTCTCCGGCAAGGCAACGCCGCCGCGACAGACCAACAGCGACGGCGAAGTCCTGCGCCAGTTGCTCAGCCAGCCGGGTGCCATCGCCTACGTCGAGCGCCGCCAGGTCGATGCCCGCCTGCGCATCGTCTTCGAATTCCCGCCGTGAGCCGACCATGAGACGCCGACTGTTGCGCGACGGCATCCTGCTGCGCTCGATCGTGGTCACCATCCTGGCCTTCATTCTGGTCGGCGTGGCGACCATCGCCTACACCGCGCACGCGGCCCGCATCCAGGCCGAGACCCAGTCGCGGGTGCACCTCGAGCAACTGCTAGACACCGTCGAAAGCACGCTGCGCGTCGCCTGCTTCGTCAAGGACGTCCAGCTCGCCCGCGAAGTCGCGCTCGGCCTGCTCAGCAATACCGAGATCCTGCGCGTGACCATCCACGAAGGCAGCTTCATCCTCGCCGACATCCAGCGCCCGGGCAACCGCGGCAGCACCGACGTGGCCGGCAGCCTGGTGCGCAGCATCAACTCGCCGTTCATCGAAGGCGACGTCATCGGCCGCATCCGCCTGACCCCCGACCCCGAGGTCATCGAGCGCCGGATCCGCGACGACATCATCGGCCAGGCCCTGCAACTGGCCTGGCAGCTGGCGCTGATCGCCGGGGCCATCGTGGTCACGCTGCTGGCCTTCGTCATCCATCCGATCAGCGCCATGTCGCGCAACCTGCACGCCATGGACCCGACCGCCGGCGACCGCCTGCAGAAACCGCCCGGCCACGCCAGGACCGAAATCGGCAACCTCGTCGACGACGTCAACGCACTTGCCGGCAGCCTGGTCCAGGCGCTCGAGAAAGAGCAGGCGCTACGCCTGCAGGGCGAGATGGACGAGCGTCGATACCACGCGATCTTCGATAACGCCGAAAGCGGCATCTTCATCGTCGACCGCGCCGGCCGGCTGACGTCGTGGAATCCGGCCTTCGCCCGCCTGCTCGGCATCAGCGGCGACGCAGCGCGGCGCCTGAGCGAACTGCCGTGGGCCGCGCCCGAGGAGATCGCCGGCCTGATCGAAGCCGCTTTCACCAACCGCCAGCCGGTCAGCATCGACGCCCGGCTGCAGCCGCCTGGCCGCCCGCGCTTCTGGCTCAAGCTGGTGCTCAGCCCGGTCGGCAGCGACATCCTGCAGGGCGTCGCCCACGATGTATCGGCGCTCAAGGAGGCCGAGGCCGCCGCCCGCCGCCAGGCCCTGAGCGATCCGCTGACCGGCCTGGCCAATCGGGCCAGCCTCGAGCAACAGCTTGGCCAGCGGATCCGCCAGCACCACCTGCAGCCGGGTCGCGGCTTCACGCTGCTGCACATCGACCTCGACAAATTCCGGCTGATCACCGAAGGCGTCGGCGTCACCGCCGGCGACGAAATCCTGCGCGCAATCGCCGGCCGCCTCGGCGCCACCGTCAAGAGCGAGGACACCCTCGCCCGCCTGTCGGCCGACGTCTTCGCCGTCCTCCTCCAGGATCTCGACGACGACGGACATATCGACAAGGTCATCGAACGGATCATGAACAGCCTGCGCCAGCCCTACCTGGTCGACGGCTCGCCGATCCAGCTCACCGCCAGCATCGGCATCACGCTGTTCCCGAGCGACGGCGGCGACGCCCCGAGCCTGCTGCGCAACGCCGAACTGGCCTGCGACAAGGCCAAGCTGGCCGGAGGCAACCAGGCCGCCTTCTTCGACGCGACCCTGGCCGAAACCGCCGAGCAGCGCCGGCACCTCGAGAACGACCTGCGCCAGGCGGTCGCCCAGCGGCAGTTCTCGCTCTACTATCAGCCGATCGCCGATCTGGCGCGCCACCGCATCGCCGGCGCCGAGGCGCTGATCCGCTGGCACCACCCGGAACGCGGGCTGGTCCCGCCCGATCAGTTCATCCCGGTCGTCGAGCAGAGCGGACTGATCAACGAGATCGGGCTGTGGGTGCTCGACAGCGCCTGCCGCCAGCTCGCCGAATGGCAGGCGGCGGGGTGCCCGCACTACCTGTCGATCAACGTTTCCGGCCGGCAGATTCCGGACGGCCTGCCACCGCAGGCGGTGGCCGCGGCCATCGCCCGCCACGGCATCGCCCCCGAGCGCCTGGCGCTGGAAATCACCGAGGGCATCCTGCTCGGCGACATCGGCGTCGCCCGGGCCTGGCTGCTGGCCGTCCAGCAGCTCGGCGTGCGCCTCTACCTCGACGATTTCGGTACCGGCTATTCCTCGCTCTCCTACCTCAAGCGCTTCCCGCTCGACACGCTCAAGATCGACCGCAGCTTCGTCCAGGACATGCAGGCCGAGAGCAGCGATCACTCGCTGGTCGAAGCGATCGTCGCGATGGCGCGCAGCCTGCGCCTGCGCGTCGTCGCGGAGGGTGTCGAAAGCGCCGCCCAGCTGCAGATGCTCGAGGCGATGGGCTGCCACTACGCCCAGGGCTACCACCTCAGCCGGCCGGTGCCGGCCGCCGATTTCGCCGAGGTCGTCGCCGGCATCGACCGGCGACTGGCCGGCTGAATCAGGCGGCGACGTCGGCGCCGATGAAGTCGAAGACGTCGCCGTCGATGATCTCGAGCCCGATCTTGCGGCAGTAGCGCTTTTCCTTCTCGGTCGGCGCCGGGATGAACACCCAGCCGGCCGGCTGCGCCGACGACCAGATGATGTCGGCCATGACCATGCGCTCGGTGTCGCGGTTCAGGCGCATGCCCATCAGCAGGTACTGCTTGCCCTTGCGCAGTTCCTTGACCTCCGGCGGAATCGAGAAGCCGCCCATCAGCTCGGTGATGAAATCGACGTAGTCGGCGTCCGAGGCGATATACACCGCTTCCGGCCGCGGCGTGCCCATCGGCTTGAACAGGATCGGCTGCGTCGTGTCGATGTGCTCGACCCGCGCGTAGGCGCTGCCGTCCCAGGCGTAGAGCTTGTAGCGGAAATCGGTGCCGCCGATGCGGGCGATACCGACGACCAGCGTGTGCGGCACGCCGGCGTACGAATCCTGCAACTGGGTGTCGCGGTTGATGTCGATCACGTAGCCGGGACGGATCGCCTGCAGCCAGTCGTGCACCGCACCGCGCGTCCACTGCGTCTCGCCGTAGGTGCGGTTGAGGAAGCGGGTGACGGTACTGCGCCCGCGCTTGAGTTCGACGTTCATCGCCGCCCGCGGGAATTCGTACATCAGCTTGGGCGCCATCGGCTTGCCGTCGTTCATCGCGATGATCAGCGAATCGCTGTCGGCGGGGATCGGCGCGCCGCTGGCGACGCTGCGGACATCGGCGAGCACGCCCGGTCCGAGATAGGGAACGATGCTGCCATCCTTGAGGCCGGCCAGCAGTTTTGCACGCAGTTCGGGAGTCATCATTTTTGCTCTGGAGTTGGGGTCGACCGTGACAATGCAAAATCCAGGCCCATCCCCCGCCCCCCGCCGGCAGGGCAAGTCCCGGCGGCGGTCGCGACCGCCTGTCGGTTTTGCGACAAGGCAGGTGCCGACGATTTCCGCTTGGAAACATGGCACGGCCGGGATTAGGATGCAGGAACAAGCCAGGGGCATACGAACAACATGGCAAAAACAAAATATTTGGCCGATAATTAACAAAAACATCAGTTCGCAATTGCGTGCGGAGGAAAGGTTGGCCCAATGACGGAAATGCAACGCCCGACAATCCTGGTCGTGGACGACACGCCCGACAACCTGGCCGTGGTCGGCGGCATACTTGAAAGCGACTATCGCGTGCGCATCGCCAATTCCGGCGAGCGGGCGCTGCGTGTCGCCGCCAGTGACCCGCGCCCGGAACTGATCCTGCTCGACATCATGATGCCCGGCATGGACGGCTACCAGACGCTCGAGCGGCTGCGTGCCGACCCTGCACTGTGCGACATCCCGGTGATCTTCGTCACCGCGATGGACGCCGCCAGCGACGAAGCGATCGGCCTGCAGTTGGGCGCGGTCGATTACGTGACCAAGCCGATCAATCCGGCGATCCTGCTCGCCCGCCTGCGCACCCACCTCGAACTCAAGGCCAACCGCGACCGCCTGGCCCGCCACAACGAGCTGCTCGAAGCCCGTGTCGCCCAGCGCACCCGCGAAGTCGAACTGATCAAGGACGTCAGCATGCACGCGCTGGCGACGCTCGCCGAAAAGCGCGACAACGAGACCGGCAACCACCTGCTGCGCACCCGCGGCTACATCGAGGTGCTGATGAACGACCTCGCCGGACAGGCCGATTTCGCCGAGGAACTGACCCCGCTCCGGCGCAAGCTGATCGCCAAGGCGGCGCCGCTGCACGACATCGGCAAGGTCGGCATTCCGGACAGCATCCTGCTCAAGCCGGGGCGGCTGACGCCGGAGGAATTCACGATCATGAAGACGCACGCCTGCATCGGCGCCGCGGCGCTCGACGAAGCGATCGCCCGGGTCCTCGCCGATCGCCGCGAGAACCGGCCGGACGAGGACGAACGCTACTCGCTGGACTTCCTCGAGACGGCCCGCGAAATCGCCGGCGGTCACCATGAAAAATGGGACGGCAGCGGCTATCCGCAGGGCCTGAGCGGCGATGCGATTCCGCTGTCGGCGCGCTTGATGGCCCTCGCCGACGTCTTCGACGCGCTGATCTCGAAGCGCCACTACAAGGAAGCCTTCCCGCTCGAGGAAACGATCGGGATCATCCGCGCCGGCCGCGGCGCGCACTTCGACCCGCGCATCGTCGACTGCTTCCTGACGCACATCGACGCCTTCACCGCGATTGCCAACCAGTACTCGGACGCCCCGGAAAACCACCCATGACCCTCGCCTCCTGCCGCCGCCTGCTCGCCGCCTGCCTGCTCCTGGCCAATACCGCCCTGGCCGCCGCCGATGAAGCCCCGCCGGTGTTCAGCGAACGCCTGGCCACCCGGGAAACGCTCGAGCAGTTGCGCGCCGGCGGCCACGTCCTGTACATCCGCCACGGCTACACCGACAACAGCCGCGCCGACCGCTTTCCCGATCTCGACCCGAACGACTGCGCCAGCCAGCGCCTGCTCTCGGACGAGGGCCGGGCGCTGATGCGCGAGGTCGGCCAGCGCTTGCGGGCGGCGCGCATCCCGGTCGGCGAGATCCTGGTCAGCCCGATGTGCCGGACCCGCGATTCGGCGGCGCTGCTGTTCGGCGACAAGTTCTCGCTCAGCGAACCGCTGATGTACTCGGCGAACATGACCAGCGATGAAAAGAAACCCCGCCTCGCCGCCCTGGCGGCGATCCTGCGCGAGCCGGTCGGCGCCGGCCGCAATCGCGTGCTGGTCGCCCATGCCCCCAACCTCGCCGACCTGATCGGCTTCTTCGTCAAACCCGAAGGCACCGTCGTCGTCTTTGCCCAGCGCGGCAGCAAGGGCTACGAATACGTCGCCAGCATTCCGCCGCGGCTGTGGCCCGAGTTGCTCCGCTGACCACCATGCCGATGCGCCGTCTGCAGTTCCTGCTGCTGTTCTTCCTGCCGGTGGTGCTGGCCATCGCGACGGCCTTCCTGTTCGGCTGGCAGGTACTCAAGGAACACGAGCAGGACAACCGCCAGCTGACCGCAGCCCAGACCGAAGACCTGCGCCGCCAGGCGGCGGCCAACCACCTGGTCCTCGACATGCAGCGCATCCAGAACCTGCTCGTCGAAACCCTGCGCGGCGCCCGTGCCGGCAGCATCGACCAGGCCGCGGCCTATCGCATCCACACCCGCGTTGTCGACGGCCTGGCCGAACTCGAAAGGCATCTCGCCAACCTCCGCGCCGACACGCCCCACCCGGAACTGGCGCCGGCCTTTGCCCGCGGCCAGGCTGCCTTCCGTGAATATCGCCAGCAGGCGGTATCGACCACCGACATCGTCGCGATCGATCCGCGCGTCGCCGTCGACCACGTCGAGAACGCCTTCGTGCATTACATGAATTTCGCGACGCAGATGCACGACCTGTCGTCGAGCCTGTCGCGCGCAGCGCTGGCGCGGATGGAAGACGGCGACCGGCGCCTGCACGGCAATCTCGACAAGGCAGCACGGACCTCGTGGCTGCTGTTTCTGGCGATGGTCGCCTTCTGGCTGGCGCTGGTGTGGACGACGGCGCGCTACCTGGCGATCGTTTCCGGCGCCCTGACCCGCCTCGGCCAGCACCACGCCCTCGACGACAAGGAACAGGCCGAGCTGCACCAGGTCAAGGGCTTCTTCCTCAAGGACCTGGCGGACGCGACGCTGGCCTTCGGCGACAGCCTGCTCGGCCGCGAACGCGCCGAACGCAAGCTGCGCCAGGAGCAACAGCAACTGACATTGCTTCTCGACAGCCTCCCTGACCTGATCTGGTTCAAGGATGCCAACGGTTGCTACCGGCGCTGCAACCCCCGCTTCGAAAGCTTCATCGGCAAACCGGCCAGCGAAATCATCGGCCGCAGCGACCTCGAGCTGTTCCCGGCCGACGCAGCGGCCGGCTACCGGGCCGCCGACCGGCGCGCCGCCGAGGCCGGGCAGCCGGTGGTGCACCAGGAATGGCGGCATTTCCCGGACGGCCACCGCGAGTTGCAGACGATCCACAAGATTGCCGTCCGCGACGAGCAGGGCAGGCTCTACGGCGTCCTCGGCGTCGGCCGTGACATCACCGCCGAGCACCTGGCCGAGGCAGAGCTGAGAACCAGCCGCCAGGCCTTGCAGCGGACCCAGTCGATCGCCCAGATCGGCAGCTGGACGATCGATTTCGCCGACCACCGCCTGCACGCCTCCAAAGAGGCCGCCGACATCCTCGGACTGGCCAGCGCCAGCCCGCTGGCGGCCGACCAGCTGTTTGCCTGCGTCGACCCGCGCGATCGCGACGCCGTCCGCGACAGCTGGCTGGCGGCCTGCCAGGACGGCGTCTTCGACGTCGAGCACCGGAGCGCCGGCAAATGGCTGCGCCAGCGTGCCGAAATCGAGCGGACCAGCGACGGCCAGCCGCTGCGCGCGATCGGCATGGTCCAGGACATCAGTTCGGTGAAGGCAGCGACCGAAGCGCTGCAACGCCGCGAGGAACTGTTCTCGACGATCATCGGCCAGGCCGAGCACGGCATCCTGCTGATCGACCTGAACAGCCTGCGCTTCGTCGAGTTCAACGATGCCGCCTGCCGCCATCTCGGCTACAGCCGCGAGGAATTCGCCCGGCTCGACATGGCGGCGATCCAGGCCGACGCCGACGCGCGCGCCGCCATCCCGGAAAACATCCGCAACATCCTCGACCAGGGCGCCAGCACCTTCGAGAAACGCTATCGCTGCAAGGACGGCTCGATCCGCAACTTCTGGCTGTCGGTCAAGCCGATCCACCGCGACGACACGGTACTGGCGGCGATCGTGTGGAGCGACATCACCGAGCGCAAGCAGGTCGAACGCGACCTCGAGCGCTACCGCAACCACCTCGAGGAGCTGGTCGGCGAACGCACCCTCGAGCTGGCCGCCGCCCGCGACGCGGCACAGAGCGCCAGCCGCTCGAAGAGCGCCTTCCTGGCCAACATGAGCCACGAGATCCGGACGCCGATGAACGCCATCATCGGCCTCACCCACCTGATCCGCCGCGAGATCGGCGACCCTCGCCACGTCCAGCAGCTGGACAAGGTCATCGGTGCCGCCAATCACCTGCTCGGGATCATCAACGACATCCTCGATTTCTCGAAGATCGAGGCGGGCAAGATGTCGCTCGAGCCAACCGACTTCGAGACCGACCGGATCGTCGCCAACGCCTGCGCCCTGGTCGCCGACAAGGCCCAGGCCAAGGGCCTCGAACTGGTCGCCGACATTTCGGCGCTGCCGCCGGTATTGCATGGCGACGGCCTGCGCCTGGCCCAGGTACTGATCAACTTCATCAGCAACGCCGTCAAGTTCACCGACCACGGCAGCGTCGTCATCCGCGGCAGTGTGGTTGCCGACGGACCGAACGACCTGATGGTGCGCTTCGAGGTCCAGGATACCGGGATCGGCATCAATGCCGAGCAGCAGGCCCGGCTTTTCGTCGCCTTCGAGCAGGCCGATGCCTCGACCACCCGACGCTACGGCGGCACCGGCCTCGGCCTGGCGATCACCCGCCGGTTGGTCGAGTTGATGGGCGGCCGCGTCGGCGTCGTCAGCGAACCCGGCCGGGGCAGCACCTTCTGGATCGAGGTGCCGTTCGGCCGGGTGGTCGGCTCCGGCCGACGCGACAGCCAGCGCGTCCTGCCACCGGGAACGCGGGCGCTGGTCGTGGACGACGTCGAAGACGCCCGCAACTCGCTCGCCGCCGTGCTCGGCGAACTCGGCATCCGTACCGAATGCCTGGCGCACGGCAGCGAGGCGCTGGCCCGCATCGCCGCTGCCGACACTGCCGGCGAACCGGTCGGACTGCTCCTGCTCGACTGGCAGATGCCGGAAATGGACGGCCTCGAGATCGCCCGCCGGCTGCAGGCGCTGCCGCTGCAGCAGCGGCCGACCACCTTCCTGGTCAGCGGCACGCTCGGGGCGCCGCGCAGGGAACTCGAACAACTCGGCTTTGCCGGCTTCATCGCCAAGCCGGTGACGCCGTCGAGCCTGCTGGCGGCGCTCGGTCGAGCCCGGGAGCCGGCACCGACGTCTTTCGCGCTGCCGGCAGCGACCGACGACTTGGCGCAGATGCGCCGCCTGCTCGGCGGTCGGCGCGTGCTGCTCGCCGAGGACAACCTGCTCAACCAGGAAGTGGCGATCGACATGCTGCGCCTGGTCGACCTGCAGGTCGATGTCGCCGACGACGGCTGCGAAGCGCTGGCCATGGCCGCCGAAACCCCCTACGAACTGATCCTGCTCGACGTGCAGATGCCGAACATGGACGGCCTCGAGGCTGCCCGCCGCATCCGCGCCCTGCCCGGCCACACGGCAACACCGATCCTGGCGATGACCGCCAATGCCTTCGACGAGGATCGCGAATCGAGTCGCGCCGCCGGCATGAACGACCACATCGCCAAACCGGTCGAACCGGCCGTGCTCCACGCCGCGCTCCTGCGCTGGCTGACCGGCCAGCGGCAGGTGCCGGCAACGGCCGCCCCCGTCCCGGCGACGATCGATGCCGACGGCCTGGCCGGCTTGCCCGGCTTCGACATCCAGCTCGGTCTACGGTCGACCCTCGGTCAGGTCGAAAAACTGAAACGCCTGCTTGGCCACTTCGCCACCGGCCATGGCGACGACGCCGGGCGTATCGCCCAGCGCTACCCGACCGACCCCGATGGCGCCCGCCACCTTGCGCACACACTCAAGGGCGCCGCGGCAACGCTCGGCCTGACCGGGATTGCCGAGGTCGCGGCGCGAATCGAGCGGGCCGTCGCCGAGCAGCGGCCTGTGGACGAAATCCTGGCGCTGACCGGCCAGCTGGCCGCCGACGATGCCGCCTTCCGCAGCGCATTCGCCATCGCCGAGGACAATCCGGGCGGCCCCGCCGACCTCGTCATGTCCGTCGACACCGGCCTGCTCGCCACCGACCTTGCTAAATTGCGCCAGCTGCTGGCCAGCGACGACATCCACGCCCAGGATCGCCATCGCCAGCTGAAAGCCCGCCTCCACGCAGTTGCCGGCAGCGCTGCCGACCCGCTCGACCACGACATCGAGGCGTTCGCCTACGCCGAGGCACTGGCCCGCCTTGATGCGCTGATCGCCGCCCACCCGACCCTCCAGGCTGGCAAGGACTGAGCCGGTTCAGAGCGTGGTCAGGGTGACCTCGACCGCACCGCCGATCGCCAGGAATTCGTCCTCGCCCTGGAGCACCCCGGCCAGCAGGCCGCAGTAGAAGAAAATCTTGGTCAGGGGCATGTCGACCGCAAGAATGTAGTCGCCGAACTCGCAGGCGCGGTCGCGGCTGCAGGTGAAGGAGTTGAGGTTGTTGAGCAGGATGATGTGGCGCCGGCCGGGCCCGCTCTCCAGGATTTCATGGTCGGCCACGCGGTTCACCCCGCGATACAGCGTGACGTGGCGGCGGCCCGGGTGGCGCCGGGCAAGTTCGTACTGGCAGTAGGTATAGACCAGGTCGAGCTGCGCTTCCAGGGCGCTGGTGCCGTAGAGGCCCTGGGCACGCATCTCCATGTAACGCAGCCAGGCGTCGCCGGCCGGATCGCGCAGCGGCTCGCCATGCCAGCGCGGCAGCAGGCCGAAGCGCGATTCGACCCAGCCCTTGAGAACCGCACCCTCGCGGCTGTCGGCATCGAAACTCCAGCCACGGATCATCCGCGCATAGTTGGCCCGGGCGCGCCCCTTGCGGTCGCCGGTGTAGCCCATTTCCTCGGGCCATTCGAGCTGGAAATGCACCGTCAGGTAATCGCGGAAGACCTCGCTGCGTGCCGCCGCATCGGCCGCCTCGAGGCGGCGGAACAGGTCGCGATGCAGTTCGGCGACGCCGTCGAGGAGCAGCGGTGACGGATGGCGCTGGTAGGTCAGGCTGCCGAGGACGACCGCCGGCAGGTTGCAGCGATTGATCGGGAGCCGGGCGCTGCGCGGCAGCGTTGCCTGGCCGAGCGTGCCTTCGCCTTTGTCGTCACCCCTACACAAGGCAGGGTCTTTGTCGGGAAAGCCCATCCCGGGTCGCGCCGGGTCAACTTCGTTTTTCATTTGAAAATCAATCGGTTGAAATCTGTCAGCCGACCTGGCACGCAACGTGCAGATGGTCAGTCGCGACACTCACCAATTCCTTTCAAATCGACTGACAGATACAAGGAGATTACACCATGGCAAAACTGCGTCAATGCGCCATCTACGGCAAGGGCGGCATCGGCAAGTCGACCACCACCCAGAATCTGGTGGCGGCGCTGGCCGAAGCCGGCAAGAAGGTCATGATCGTCGGCTGCGACCCGAAGGCTGACTCTACCCGCCTGATCCTGCACAGCAAGGCCCAGACGACCGTCATGCACCTGGCGGCGGAAGCCGGTTCGGTCGAAGACCTCGAACTCGAAGACGTCCTCTCGGTCGGCTTCGGCGGCGTCAAGTGCGTCGAATCCGGCGGCCCGGAACCCGGCGTCGGCTGTGCCGGCCGCGGCGTCATCACCGCCATCAACTTCCTGGAAGAAGAAGGCGCCTACGACGACGAACTCGATTTCGTCTTCTACGACGTGCTCGGCGACGTGGTCTGCGGCGGCTTCGCCATGCCGATCCGCGAAAACAAGGCGCAGGAAATCTACATCGTCTGCTCCGGCGAAATGATGGCCATGTACGCGGCCAACAACATCGCCAAGGGCATCGTCAAGTACGCCAACTCCGGCGGCGTCCGTCTCGGCGGCCTGATCTGCAACTCGCGCAATACCGACCGCGAGGACGAGCTGATCATGGCGCTGGCCAAGGCCATGGGCACCCAGATGATCCACTTCGTGCCGCGCGACAACGCCGTCCAGCACGCCGAAATCCGCCGCATGACCGTGATCGAGTACGACCCGACGCACAAGCAGGCCGACCAGTATCGCCAGCTGGCCCAGAAGGTGATGAACAACACCATGCTGGTCATCCCGACCCCGATCGAGATGGAACACCTGGAAGAGCTGCTGATGGAATTCGGCATCATGGAACAGGAAGACGAGTCGATCGTCGGCAAGACCGCCGCCGACCTGGCCGCCTGAGCAACATCCGCCGTACGGCGGGTGCGCAGGCACCTGCCGCTTTCAACCAGCACGTCGGCCACGGATTGGTGGCGACGTCAGGAGGAAAACATGACGACTCTGTCTCGCGAAGAAACCGAAGCCCTCATCGCCGAGGTGCTCGAGGTTTATCCGGAAAAAGCCAAGAAGGATCGTGCCAAGCACCTGGCTGCCAACGATACTTCCATTGAACAATCGAAGAAGTGCATCACCTCGAACCGCAAGTCGCTGCCCGGCGTGATGACCATCCGCGGCTGCGCCTACGCCGGTTCCAAGGGTGTGGTCTGGGGTCCGATCAAGGACATGATCCACATCTCGCACGGCCCGGTCGGCTGCGGCCAGTACTCGCGCGCCGGACGCCGCAACTACTACGTCGGCACCACCGGCATCGACACCTTCGGCACGATGAACTTCACCTCGGATTTCCAGGAAAAAGACATCGTCTTCGGCGGCGACAAGAAGCTGACCAAGCTGATCGAGGAAGTCGAACAGCTGTTCCCGCTGCACAACGGCATCTCGGTCCAGTCCGAATGCCCGATCGGCCTGATCGGCGACGACATCGAGTCGGTCTCCAAGAAGAGCTCGGTGGTCATCGGCAAGCCGGTCATCCCGGTGCGCTGCGAAGGCTTCCGCGGCGTCTCGCAATCGCTCGGCCACCACATCGCCAACGACGCGATCCGTGACTGGGTGCTCGACAAGCGCGACGGCCAGGCCTTCGAATCGACCCCGTACGACGTCGCCATCATCGGCGACTACAACATCGGCGGCGACGCCTGGGCCACCCGTATCCTCCTCGAGGAAATGGGTCTGCGCGTGGTCGCCCAGTGGTCCGGCGACGGCACCCTGGCGGAAATGATGAACACGCCCAAGGTCAAGCTGAACCTGCTGCACTGCTACCGCTCGATGAACTACATCTCGCGCCACATGGAAGAGAAGTACGGCATTCCCTACATGGAATACAACTTCTTCGGCCCGACCAAGATCATCGAGTCGCTGCGCAAGATCGCCGGTTTCTTCGACGATTCGGTCAAGGAAAAGACCGAGGCGATGATCGCCCGCTACCAGCCGATGATGGACGCCATCATCGCCAAGTACAAGCCGCGCCTGCAGGGCAAGAAGGTCATGCTCTACGTCGGCGGCCTGCGTCCGCGCCATGTCATCGGCGCCTACGAGGATCTCGGCATGGAAGTCATCGGCACCGGCTACGAGTTTGCCCACAACGACGACTACGACCGCACGATCAAGGAAATGGGCGACGCCACCCTGCTCTACGACGACGTCACCGGTTTCGAGCTCGAGGAGTTCGTCAAGCGCCTGAAGCCGGACATGGTCGGCTCCGGGATCAAGGAAAAGTACATCTTCCAGAAGATGGGCATTCCGCTGCGCCAGATGCACTCCTGGGACTACTCCGGTCCGTACCACGGTTACGACGGTTTCGCGATCTTCGCCCGTGACATGGACATCGCCCTCTCCAACCCGACGTTCAAGAACCTGACGCCGCCCTGGAAGAAGGTCGACGCCGAAGAAGTCAAGAAGGCCGCCTGAGGCAAATTCTCAAACCTTGCGCCGGCCGCCGCGGATGAGCGGTGCCGGCAAGGAGATCGCAAATGCAAACCGCAGACAACATCAAGCCCTGTTACCCGCTGTTCCGCGACGACGACTACAAGAAGAACCTGGCCGAGAAGCGCCAGAACTTCGAGGAAGGTCACGGCCCGGACAAGGTCTTCGAAACCTTCATGTGGTCGACGACCAAGGAATACCAGGACCTCAACTTCCAGCGCGAAGCCCTGACCGTCGATCCGGCCAAGGCCTGCCAGCCGCTCGGCGCCGTGCTGTGCGCCTCGGGCTTCCACAAGACCCTGCCCTACGTGCATGGCTCGCAAGGCTGCGTCGCCTACTTCCGCTCCTACTTCAACCGGCACTTCAAGGAACCGTGCTCCTGCGTTTCCGACTCGATGACCGAAGACGCGGCGGTGTTCGGCGGCCAGAAGAACATGTTCGACGGCCTGGCCAACGCCAAGGCGCTGTACAAGCCGGAGATCATCGCCGTGTCGACCACCTGCATGGCCGAAGTCATCGGCGACGACCTCAACGCCTTCATCAACAACTCGAAGAAGGAAGGTCACATCCCCGACGACTATCCGGTTCCCTTCGCCCATACCCCGTCCTTCGTCGGCTCGCACGTCACCGGCTGGGACAACATGGAAGAAGGCATCCTGCGCTACTTCACGCTGAACGACATGGAAGGCAAGAAGGCCGGCAGCAAGCCGACGGTCAACCTGGTCCCGGGCTTCGAAACCTACCTCGGCAACTACCGCGTGATCAAGCGCATGCTGACCGAGATGGGCGTCGGCTACACCATGCTCTCGGATCCGACCGAAGTCTTCGACACCCCGGCCGACGGTGAATTCCGGATGTACGCCGGCGGCACCACGATAGCCGAGATCAAGGATGCACCGAACGCGATCACGACGATCCTGCTGCAACCGGCCCAGCTGGAAAAGACCAAGAAGTTCGTCGAAGGCACCTGGAACCACGACGTGCCCAAGCTCAACATCCCGATGGGTGTCGAATGGACCGACGAGTTCCTGATGAAGGTCTCCGAGCTGACCGGCAAGCCGATCCCGGCTTCGCTGGAACTCGAACGCGGCCGCTGCATGGACCTCATTTCCGACAGCCATGCCTGGCTGCACGGCAAGAAATTCGCGCTCTACGGCGACCCGGACTTCGTCATGGGCATGGTCAAGGTGCTGCTCGAAGTTGGTGCCGAACCGACCCACATCCTCTCCCACAACGCCAACAAGCGCTGGGGCAAGGCGGTGCAGAAGCTGCTCGACTCCAGCCCGTTCGGCGTCAATGGCAAGGTCTATGTCGGCAACGACCTGTGGCACATGCGCAGCCTGTGCTTCACCGACAAGCCCGACTTCCTGATCGGCAACTCGTACGGCAAGTACATCCAGCGCGACACCCGCTACAAGGGCGAGGAGTTCGAGGTTCCGCTGATCCGCATCGGCTTCCCGATCTTCGACCGTCACCACATGCACCGCGCGACCACGCTCGGCTACGAAGGGATGATGTCGGTGGTCACCCAGCTGACCAACGCCGTCCTCGAGCAGCTCGACAAGGAAACGATCGGCATGGGTACGACCGACTACAACTTCGACCTGGTCCGCTAAGCGCAATGCCGGCGCCCCGCGGTCGGCAACGACCGTCGGGGCACCGGCACGCGGGCGACCCGCCAATCAAGGGAGCAACAGCATGGCCAACATCATGATCCGCCAGGGTGAAAAAGGGCTGACCTTCTATCTCCCGAAGCGCGACCTGGAAGCCTCGATTGAGTCGATCGAGTTCGACAGCCCGGAAAAATGGGGCGGCGAGCTGAAGCTCGACAACGGCGGCTCGTACTACATCGACCCGATCGCGAAGCCGCCGCGCCTGCCGATTTCGCTGCGCGCCAAGCGCCTCGGGGCCGCCGAGGACTGAACCGTACAACCTGCCGCCAAGCCAGCCAAGCGCCAGCGAGCGCGGCCAGAAAGGAGAGCATCATGGCAATGAAGATCGATTCCGACATGTGCACCGCCTGCGGTGACTGCAAGCCGGTCTGTCCGACCAAGTCGATCAGTTCCGGCAAGGTCTTCTACAAGATCGACGCCGCGACCTGCACCGAATGCGAAGGCCACGGCGATTCGCCGCTGTGCGTCGACGCCTGCCCGTCGGGCTGCATCGCCCCGGCCTGAGTCCTGAGCCGAGTGCCGGGGGCCGCCCCCGGCACTCCACTGAAGACCCCAGCCAGGAGCCCAGCATGTCCGAATCGCCCATCGCCTCCCGCGCCGCCGCGCTGCGCATCGCGCTCGCCGCCCGCGCCCTCAACGGCCTCGACGTCCGGGCCTTCGTCGGCGCCCTGCTCGAACACCTGGAAGCGCCGCTCAGCGAAGCCAAGCTGGCCAAGCTGACGGTCGAGGATCTGCGCCAGATCCTGGCCGGCGATTTCGCCGAACAGGGCTGCCACGTCGGCGTCGATGCCGAGCAGCTGAAGGAAGCCGTCCGCCTGCTCTGGGGCGAAGGCGTGCACAGCAACGACTTTCCCGCGGTCGACGCCTACAGCGAGGGCGAAATGCCCGGCTCGGTGCGCGTTGCCGTCGCCGCCAACCGCGGCGAGAACCTCGACGGCCACTTCGGCTCCTGCGACCGTTTCCTGGTCTACCAGGTCGGCCCGCAGGCGATCCGCCTGATCGACGTGCGCAGCACCGTCGAAGCCGACGCCGCCGAGGACAAGAACGCTGCCCGCTCGGCGCTGATCGGCGACTGCCAGATCGTCTACGTCCAGTCGATCGGCGGCCCGGCTGCGGCCAAGGTCGTCCGCGCCGGCGTGCACCCGGTCAAGAAGCCGGCGGGCGGCCCCGCCCGCGAAGCCCTGCTAGAACTGCAGCAGCGCCTGGGCAGCCCACCGCCGTGGCTGGCCCAGATCATGGGCGTGCCGGCCGCCTCGCTGGCCCGTTTCGAAGAACACGTCGCCGCCGGAGACGCCTGATGATCGCCCCCGAACGCCTCTCCGCCATCGCCGCCGCGGCGCGCCAGGCGCCGACCCTGGCTGCGCTGCGCCATAGCTTCGCCGACCTGCATTTCAGCGAATGCAGCGAGGACGACATCTCGCCGCGCTTCCGCCCGGCCGCCGAACTCGCGCAGCACCGGCTCTACCTGATCGCCGGCGCCAACGGCCACTGCCTCGAACTGACCAACGACCCGGCGATCGCCACCGGCATCCTGCTCGCCGCCCGGGCCGATGACGAGTGAGACGGCACAAGCCCAGGCCGGGGTCGGCCGCCTCGGGCTGTGCGCCGGCTGCGCCCACTACCCGGCGCTGCTCGAGGCTGGCCGGTGCACGCCGGGCGACGCCTGCATCCGTGCCCACAGCGGCCGCCAGATCGACCGTTTCCTGCGCCAGAACCGCGAGCAGGCCGACAACTACCTCGCCGACATCTTCTGGGAGCGGCGCGCGATTGCCGCCCGCTATGCGACGGTCGACCGCATTTTTTCGCTAAAAACCGACCCTGACGAAGTCGTCCGCCGCGTTGTCGCCAGCCGTCTGCCGGCCACCCAGCTCGACAGCATGCTCCGCGACCCCGACCGCGAAGTCCGCCTGTCGGTCGCCGCCCGCCTGCCCGAGCAGTTGCTCCATCGCCTGCTCGACGATCCCGACTACCTGATCCGCGCCACCGTCGCCCGACGCCTGCCGCACGGCCAGTTGAGCCGGCTGCTCAAGGATCCGGAGCGCGAGGTGCGCAAGATCGTCGCCAGCCGCCTGCCTTCGTTCGCCCTGCACCGGCTGGCCGACGATCCCGAACCCGAGGTCCGCGCCATCGTCGGCGAACGCGCCCTGCCCGAACTCGCCGCCCGCCTGCTCGACGACAGCGAATGGTGGGTCCGCCTGGCGGCCGTCGGCAGCGCCCCGATCGCCGCGCTGGCCCCGCTTCTCGCCGACCCGGAGGGCGAAGTCCGCGACGCCGTGCGCGCCCGCCTGAACGCAAACACCCCCAGTCCAACCCAGGAAAACCGATCATGAAAACCAGCCAGGCCTGGATCGAATACTGCAAGTCGCTGTCGCCGGCGATCGTCGAAACCTGTGCCCGGACGGCAGTCGCCGCCGGCGGCGCGAGCCTGGCACGGGCGCTCAACCAGGCCCTGCCCGACTGGAATTTCCGCCACGCGCTGGCGCGCGGCGGCTGGTACCGGCTCGGCGGCATCGTCGACGACAGCGGCGCCCGGATCAGCGACAACCTCGAAGCCTGGGTTGAGGATGCCCTCGACGCCTGCGACGGCGACATTCACCAGCTGATCGACGCGCACGCCGGAGAAAACCTCCACGCCACCCGCCTGGTCGGCCAGACGCACTACCTGACCGCGGCCGTCGGCGACGGCTGCGACGATTTCCTGCAACTGGAAATCGAAGACCTGCAGGAAGTCCGCGGCCACCGGCTGTTCGCCAACGAGCCGGCAACGCTCGAGGAACTGGTCGATCCGCGCGGCGGCGGCGACCCACCGCTGCCGCTCGGGCTGCCTTGCTACAAACTGCGCCGGATCCAGCACATCGGCGCCTTCCTCGAGCGGATGCTGGCGCAGAAGCCGGAACCGGCACCGATCCACCGGATGATCGCCGACTGGCGCCAGAGCAGCGCCGGCGCCGCCAGCAGCTACGCCAATCACTGGGTGATCGCCACCCGCGAACACCTCGACCGCTACCACCAGCCGGTCTTCCGCGCCCAGCCGATCGCGACGCTGGCCGGCGATCCGCCGGAATTCGCGGCGCCGCCGGGAACCAGCGGTCTCCCGCTGCAGGAAGCCCTGAACCGCTTCGACCGTGCCGTCGGCTACCCGCTCGCCTGGTATTTCCACATGCTGACGACCAAGGCGGTACCGCACTGGGTCGCCCAGGCCACCGTCGAGGATGCGCTGGCCGGCTTCGCCTACCTGCCGCAACGCGACGTGGACGTCATCCGCCACTGGCTGCACCAGCCCTACGCCGTTTGAAGCCGCTTGTCGCAAACCCGACAAGTGCTCGCCACGACCAGGCACCAGGAACAGACATCGCTTTAAAATCAATGAATTAAAACCTGGCACCCACCTTGCTAAATGAACTACAAGGAGATTGCCATGAGCCAGCCGACCTTCGTCACGATCAACGACACCACCCTGCGCGACGGCGAGCAGTCGGCCGGGGTCGCCTTCTCGCTGGCCGAGAAGCTGGAGATCGCGCGCCGGCTCGACGCCGCCGGCGTACCCGAACTCGAAGTGGGGATTCCCGCGATGGGCGACGAAGAGCGCGACTCGATCCGCGCCGTCGCCAGCCTCGGGCTACGTGCCCGGCTGATGGTGTGGAGCCGGATGCATGCGCAGGACATCGCCGCCTGCGCCAACCTCGGCGCCCACCTGATCGACATCTCGGTGCCCGCCTCCGACCAGCACCTGGCCTACAAGCTGAAGCAGGACCGCGCCTGGCTGCTGCGCCAGCTGCCGCGCTACGTGGCGATGGCGCTCGACCTCGGCCTCGAGGTCGGCGTCGGTTGCGAGGATGCCTCGCGCGCCGACCCCGACTTCCTGTGCGCCCTGGCCGCCTGTGCCGAAGGTGCCGGCGCCCGCCGGCTGCGCTTTGCCGATACCCTCGGCATCCTCGAACCATTCACCACCTACGACCGGATCGCCCGCCTGCGCGCGGCGACCGGGCTCGAGATCGAGATGCACGCCCACGACGACCTCGGCCTGGCCACTGCCAACACCCTGGCTGCCTGCAAGGCCGGTGCGACCCACGCCAACACCACGGTCAACGGCCTCGGCGAACGTGCCGGCAACGCGCCGCTCGAAGAAGTCGTGCTCGGCCTGAACAAGCTGCACGCGATCGCCACCGGCGTCGAACTGCGCGATTTCCCGGCGCTCTCGGCCACCGTCGCCCATGCGTCGGGCCGCGCCGTCCCCTGGCAGAAGAGCGTCGTCGGCGCCGGCGCGTTCACCCACGAGGCCGGCATCCACGTCGATGGCCTGCTCAAGCATCCCGACAACTACCAGGGCTTCGACCCGCGCGAGGTCGGCCAGGCGCACCGCATCGTCCTCGGCAAGCATTCGGGCACACGCGCCGTCCAGCTGGTCTACCACGAACTCGGCGTCGAACTCGATGCCGGCACCGCCCAGTCGCTGCTCGAAGGCGTGCGCGCCTTCGTCGCCGCCCGCAAGCATCCGCCGGAGGCCGCCGACCTGCTCGGCCTCCTGGCTTCTTCCAGGAGCCCGCTCCATGTCTGAAGCGATGACCATGACCGCCAGCCGCCCCGCCGCCCCCGGCCTCCTTGCCATGCTCGGCGAAGACCTCGCCTGCGTCTTCGAACGCGACCCGGCCGCCCGTTCCCGCCTCGAGGTCCTGACCACCTATCCCGGCGTCCATGCCCTGCTCGTGCATCGCCTGGCGCACCGGCTGTGGCAGCGCGGCTGGCGCTACGCCGCCCGCTTCCTGTCCTTCCTCGGGCGCATGCTGAGCAATGTCGACATCCACCCCGGCGCCAGCATCGGCCGCCGCTTCTTCATCGACCACGGCGCCGGCGTCGTCATCGGCGAAACGGCCGAGATCGGCGACGACGTCACCCTCTACCACGGCGTCACCCTCGGCGGCACCTCGTGGAACAAGGGCAAACGCCATCCGACGCTGGCCGACGGCGTGGTCGTCGGCGCCGGTGCCAAGATCCTCGGCCCGATCACCGTCGGCGAGCGCGTCCGCGTCGGTGCCAACTCGGTGGTGGTCAAGGACGTTCCCGCCGACCGCACCGTTGTCGGCATTCCCGGACGCATCGTCGATACCCGCGGCATCCGCCCGGCCCCCCAGGGCATCAACCTCGACCACAACCTGCTGCCCGATCCGGTCGCCCGCTCGATCGCCTGCCTGATCGAGCGCATCGAATCGCTCGAGGGCGAGCTGGCGGCGCTGCGCCAGCAGCCGGCGCCGGCCCACGGCGAGGACTGCCGGACCTGCTCGGCCGGCGACCTCTGCTGCGACAGCGACAGCATGCACGAGGCGGTACGCTGACATGGACCTGCTCGACTTCAACGACTGCAAGCTCTACTTCGAGGACCCGCTGCCGGCCGCTGCCGAGGCGCTGCTGGCGCTGGCCGCGCGCGAGTACGGCGAGCCTTCGGCCGAACTGGCGCTGCTGCGCGCCCACCTGCTGGCCCCGGACAACCTGACGGTGCTGGTCGGCCTCTATCGCTACTACTTCTACCAGCACCGGCTGGAAGACGCGCTTCAGGTCGCCGAACGGGCGCTCGCCCTGTCCGGCCGCCAGCTCGGCCTGCCCGACGACTGGAACCAGCTCGACGAGAACCGCCTCGGCCCGGCCGCGGCGAATTCCTTCGGCCTGCTGCGCTTCCATCTGCTGGCGCTGAAGGCGGCCAGCGTCGTCCTCCTGCGCCTCGGCCGGATCGCCGCTTCGCGCGCCCGCCTGATCAAGCTGGCGGCGCTCGACAGCCGCGACCAGCTCGGCGCCGGCAAGCTGCTCGAAGTCGTCGACGAATTTCGCGGTCGCGAAGCGGCGACCGCAACATTTCCCGAATCAACCCTTGCGCCCGCCTGAGGAGGCATCATGGAAGACACCCTGACCCTGGCCGAAGCCCTGGAAGACCTGGTTTCCGCCGAAGATTTCCTCGACTACTTCGCCGTCCCGTACGAGCCGGCGGTGGTGCACGTCAACCGCCTGCACATCCTGCAGCGCTTCCACGACTACCTCGCCAAGCAGGCCCCCAACCTGCCGCCGGACGAGGAACAGCAGCGCGGCATCTACCGCCTGTGGCTGGAGCGCGCCTACCTGGATTTCGTCCATTCCGACTCGTTGACCGAGAAAGTCTTCGCCGTCTTCCAGAACCAGGCCCGGCCGGAGGGCGGCTTCAGCTCCTTCGTCTCGCTCGACAAGGTCTTCCGCCAATGATCAACGCCAAGTGGGAATACGGCGAGGCGGTGCGCCTGGTGCGCAACGTCCGCAACGACGGGACCTATCCCGGCCTCGACCCGGGCGCGCCGCTGGTCCGCCGCGGCAGCATCGGCTACGTCGTCGATGTCGGCACCTTCCTGCAGGACCAGATCATCTACTCGGTCAATTTCCTCGACGAGGGCAAGATCGTCGGCTGCCGCGAGGAAGAGCTGATCGGTGGCGACGAACCCTGGACGCCGTCGCGCTTCGAGTTCCGCGACAAGGTCCGCGCCGCCCGCCAGCTGGCCGTCGGCGGCGAGGTGCTGGTGCCGCTCGGGGCCATCGGCGAGGTGATCAGGGTGATTCGCGACGCGCCCGGCGGCGTCGCCTACCACATCCATTTCGACAGCCTGCCGGGGCGCCTGCTGCAGATTCCGGAAGACATCCTGGACGTCGGCGGGCCGCTGGAGTGAAACCATGGAACACGCCTACCTCGAACTGAAACTGGCCTGGGAACTCTTCCAGAAGGCCCCGGAAACGCTCAGCGCCCCGGAACGCACCCGGCTCAGCCAGGTCGCCGCCCGCCAGGACGGCATCGAACAGCGCATCCTGGCCAGCACCGCGGCAACCAACGTGGTCGTCCCCGAGCCGACCCTGCGCACCCGCCTCGACGAGATCCGCCAACGCTACCCGGACACCGAGGCCTACGTTCAGGACCTCGCCCGCATCGGCCTCGACGAAGCCGGCCTGGCCGCTGCCGTCGAACGCGACCTGCGCGTCGAAGCCGTGCTCGACCGCGTCGCCGCCCAGGCCGAGCCGGTCAGCCGCGTCGATGCCGAGATCTACTACCGCCTGCACCCGGATGCCTTCGACCGGCCCGAAGCCCGCCTGCTCAGCCACATCCTGATCACCTACGAAACCCCGCAGCAGGCGGCCGACGCCCGCCGCCTGCTTGAAAATCTGCGATTGACGGCGGTCGACCGTGAACGTTTCGGCGCCGCCGCGCTGCGTCACTCGCATTGTCCGACCGCGCTCGAAAACGGCCGCCTGGGCACGGTCCGCCGCCAGCAGCTGTATCCGCAGCTGGAGGCCGCCGCCTTCGCGCTGGCCGAGGGCGAGATCAGTGCCGTCGTCGAATCCGAGATCGGCCTGCACATCATCCGCTGCGAGACGATCCTGGTCAGCGGCCCGATGCCCTTCGACGAAGTCTGCGCGAAGATCGTCGAACGCCTCACCGGCAAGCGCCGCCAGGAAATCCAGAAGCAGTGGATACGCCAGCTGGGCGTCGCCCGCGACAGCTGAGCGCCGCTTAGCCGGCGATCGACTGCTCGAGGTGACGGACCAGCAGGCGCAGTTCACCGGCGGTATGGTTGAGTTGCCGGGCGGCATCGCCGACGCCGGCGATGCTGTTGCTGCTGCTGTCGATCGAGACGGTGAAGCCTTCCAGCGCGATGGCGATTTCATGCGATGCCGACGACTGCTGCTCGAGCATCGAGGCAATCTCCCGCGCAAAATGCGCCGCCCGGGTGCTCGCGTCGTGGATCTGGCGCAGGCGATCGCCGCTGCCGTCGAAACTGCCGCGCGTCCGTGCCACCTGCTCGACCGCCTTGTGCATGGCATCGACGGCCAGCTCCGACTGGCGCGATATCTCCGAGACGAGCTTGCCGATATCGAGCGTGCTGTTCGCCGTCCGTTCGGCCAGCGTCCGCACCTCGTCGGCAACGACCGCGAAACCGCGCCCGGTATCGCCGGCCCGCGCTGCTTCGATGGCGGCGTTCAGGGCCAGCAGGTTGGTCTGGTCGGCGATATCCTTGATGATCTGGGAAACCCCGCTGATCTGGCGGATCGACGCCGCCACCTCTTCCAGGCGCCGGCGCGATTCCTCGACCGTATTGACCGCCTCGCCGCTCAGCGTCGCCCCCGCCTCGACACTGTCGATGCCCGACACCGCCTGGGTTTCGGTCTGACCGGCAGCGTCCAGCGACGACTGGGTATTGCCGGAAATCTCGTTGATCGAGACGCTCATCTGCTCCATCGCGGCGGCAATCTGCATGATCCGTTCGCGTTGCACCTGCGCTTCCTGCGCCAGCGCCGCCATCGATTGCTCCAGGTTTTCCGCGCCGCTATCGACGTCGCGGGTCGACACCAGGACATCGGCGAACATCGCCCGCAGGTGGATGCGGGTCGCTTCCAGTTGCCCGGCGATCGCCGGCAGGCCGCCGCCCAGCGATATCCGCTGGTCGAGGCGGCCTTCGTCGATCTGCAGCAGGGCCTCGGAAACCCGGCCCAGTGGCCGGAACAAGGCCAGTTCGAGACGCCCGCCGAGGACCACCGCCAGCACCGCCACGGCGCCCCCGAGCAGTGCCGGGATGCCGCCGGCCAGGACGGCGACAACACCGCCGACCACGGCGATCGCACCGCAGAGGCCGAAGACGCCGCTGCGCAGCCGGCTCAGCGGACTCGGCGACGGCGTCGCCGGAAAGCGGGCACGGCCGGCGCGCACCGCCGCGTACAGGGTTTCCGTCGCCTCGACATCGGCACGTGCCGGCGTGCTGCGCACCGACATGTAGCCGACGATCCGGCCATTTTCCGTCAGCGGCGTGACGAAGGCCTCGACCCAGTAGTAGTCGCCATCCTTGGTCCGGTTCTTGACCAGCCCGCGCCAGGGGTTGCCCTGCTTGATGACCCGCCAGAGATCGGCAAAAGCCTCTTTCGGCATGTCCGGGTGGCGAACGATGTTGTGGTGCGAGCCGACCAGTTCCTCGCGGGTGAATCCGCTGATGCGGACGAAGGAATCGTTGGCGTAGGTGATACGCCCTTCGAGATTGGTCTTGGTGACGATCGGTTTCCCCGCTTCGAGGAAACACTCCTTGCCGCTGCCACTTGCCTGCGCTTGCATGACGCCTCCTTCGTGAAAAGAAGCCGATCTCCGTATTTGTACTATTTTTATCAGTTATGCAAAAATACCCAAGTCATACCGGCGATGCAAGCGGAATCTTGAACCTGCCGGCAAAACAGCGACTTAGCAGAAATCGCAGACAACCCGGTTGCGACCGGCCTGCTTGGCCCGATAGAGCGCGCGGTCGGCGCGCAGCAGCGGCTGGTCGCCGGAGACGTCGCCAGCCTGGAACAGCGTCACGCCGATGCTGACGGTGATCGCGACCGGCCCGGCGGCGGTCGGCGCCGGCTGGCTTTCGACCAGCTGGCGCAGGCGCTCGGCGGCGGCACGGGCATCGGCGGCGTTGCAGTCGGGCAGGAGCACGGCAAACTCCTCGCCACCGACCCGCCCGGGCAGGTCGATGCGGCGCAGCGAATGGCGCAGCGTCTCGGCGAAATGGCCGAGCACCTCGTCGCCGATCGCGTGCCCCCAGGTGTCGTTGACCCGCTTGAAGAAGTCGAGGTCGACCATGAGCAGCGCCGCCTGGTGCGAATTGCGCTGCCAGCGCTGGATCTCGGCGTTGAGCTGCTCGATGAAATGGCGCCGGTTGGCCAGCCCGGTCAGGGTGTCGGTGCGCGCCAGATGGGTCAGCGCCGCTTCCTTTTCCTTGAGCTCGCTGATGTCGCGGAAGACGATCACGGCCCCGTTGCAATCGCTGCCCTCACGGATCGGCGTCACCGTCATCTGTACCGGGAAGACGCTGCCATCGCTGCGCACCAGCCAGTCCTCGCAAACGTGCGGCTGGCAGTCGTCGAGGGTACGGGCGATCGGGCAGTTGGCCAGCGCGCAGACCTCGCCGCCGGCAGTGCGCTGGTGGATCAGCGCGTGCATGTTGCGGCCGACCACTGCTTCCGGTTCGTAGCCGAGCATCTTCTGCGCCGCCGGGTTGATGAAGGTTGTCACGTGCTTGCGGTCGACGCCGAAAATCCCTTCGCCGGCAGTCATCAGGAGCACCTCGTTCTGGTGCAACAAAGCACCGACACGTGCCGTCTGCTCGGTCAGTTGGTGGCGCCACTCGCGGCGTAGCGCGCGCACCAGGAAGAGGACCAGCAGTTGCGTTACCAGATAGGCAACCAGCAGGTTGATCGCGCCTTCACGCTTGTAACGGCCTGCGGCGGCGATGGCCGTGCCGACATCCTGCCAGATCAGCACCGAGCCGACCGGCGGCCGCGCCGGCTCGGCCAGGCCGGCGTAATCGCGCAGCGGAAAGCGGATCAGCTGGAAAGTCGTCTCGCCGTGCCGGACCAGGTCGGCACGGGCGATGCCGGCGTAGGGCGGCAACGCCTCGCCGGCCATCCACTCGGCGAGTTCGCCGCGCGACGCGGCGAGCAGGTAGCAGCAGGCATCGGCACGGGCGCTGGCGGCCGGCGGCCGGTAGCTCTCCCACATCGCCGCGGTCACCGCCGCCGGTTCGAGGAGGACGCCGAAGCCGACGCCGGTACGCTCGCTGAGGCGCTGGATGTAGCCGTCGAAAGCGATCCCGGTTTCGACGATGGCGAGCAGTTCGGGCGCATCGCCGGGGCGAACCAGGGTATCGAAAACCGGCGCCGCACCGCGGATGCCGGCGAAGGTGCGGCCGGTTTCGAAACCGCTGCGCGGCTGGCGCGAGCGCTCGACGTCGGCCGGCATCCGGCGCAGCTCGTCGAGCCGGTCGCCGTGCTCGGCCGGGGCATGAAAGCGCAGGAAGGAAATCGAGCCAGGCAGCACGAACTGCATCTGGCGGACGCCGAGCTCGCGCTGCAGGTAGCCCCAGGCGCGATAGAGGTGGAGGTAGAGCTGCTGGCGCCGCAGCGCCGCCCGTTCGCCGCCGCTGCCCTGCTCGTCGACCGCGGCGGCGGCTGACTTGAGCAGCGCCGCCGCCTGCGGATCGGCGGCGATCATCCCGGCCAGCGCCATCATCTGCTGCTGCAGCTCGCCCTGCGACACCTCGTAGGCAGTCTGCAAGCGCTGCGCCTCGCCGGCCAGCGTGTCGGCCAGCCGCCGCTCGGCCAGCCGCGCGCCGAATAGCGCCACCCCGGCAAAGATCGCCATCAGCAAGGTACTGACCAGCACGACGAGGCTGCGATAGGACATGGCGGACCTTATCTACAGGGTGGCATTTTCCTCATTTCATTATAAGCCTCTGTCTTTATTGGAGAAGCTGTCAATTATTCGGAAAAATTCACCACGCCGGCGTCGTCACGGCCGGTGGTGGTGGCGGCGGTTCCGGCAACCAGGCCCCGCTGGCCGCGTAAACCGCGGCCGCGGCCAGTGCCAGGGCCACCAGCAGCGCCACCAGGCCGCCGCCGCGCGCCGGCTCGCCGCCGCCTTCCTTCCAGCCGCGGACCATCGGCTTGACCAGGTTGTCCTTCTTGACGTGGGCGTAGAACATGATCGCCGCCAGGTGAAGGACGACGAGCACGATCAGCACGTTGACCGCGAGCCGGTGCCAGCTCGTCGCCAGGTTGCTGAAATCGCGCCCGACCAGGTCGTGCAGCGGACCGGCAAAGGCGATGTCGTCGTTGGCCACCAGCCCGGTCAGCAATTGCACGGTCAACACCCCGATCAGGGCAAAAACCGAAAGCGCACCGAGCGGATTGTGGCCGAGCCCGCGCCATTCGCCGCGCAGGTAGGCGGCAATCCGCCCGGGCGTCGGGAAGAAGGTGGCGAAGCGCGCGTAGGTCGAGCCGAGCACGCCCCAGACCAGACGGAAAACGATCAGGCCGGCGACCACCAGGCCGATCCGGCCGTGCCAGTCGATCAGGTTGCCGCCGACCTTGCCGGTGACGACCAGGCCGATGACGGCGAGCGCCAGCAGCCAGTGGAACAAGCGCGTCGGCAAGTCCCAGACGAGTGTCCTGTTATTGCTGTTCATCCGATTACCTCGTTGTGTGAATGCAAAGGGCGCCCTGCGGCGCCCCCTGGTCGATGCCTGCGCGAACGCGGCAGCTTACTTGTTGCGGTAGTCGTCGTGGCAGGACTTGCAGGTGCCGCCGAGCTTGCCGAAGGCGTTCTTGACCGCGCCGGCGTCGCCGGTGGCGGCAACCTTGGCCAGTTCGTTGGCGGCCTGGTTGAAGTCGCCGGCGATCTTGCCGACCTTGGCGCCGTCGGTGAACAGCTCCGGCTTGACGCGGGTGTCGACCCAGCCCTTGCCCTTGTCGCTGCCCGGCACGTAGAGCGCGCCCATGCCGGAATTGGCGATCGCCTGGATGACGTTGGCGGCCTTGATCACTTCGTCCTTGTTGTAGGTGCCTTCGACGTTGGCCTTGATCCGGGCCATGCTCCAGCCCATCGTCGCGTAGGCCGACTGGCGCCACTTGATCGCATCTTCGGTCTTGACCTGGGCGTGTGCGGTGGCCGTCAGCGCGGTTGCGAGCAGGGCCAGCATAAGTTTGTTCTTCATCGTGTTTCTCCGTTGTGTTTGAAGGAAATTGAGCGTTTGTCCTGTACCGGACCTCCCCCCTCGATCACCCGCGAAAAATTATAGCTTTCTTATATGGCATGGCCGCGACCGTCCGCTGACCGATATTCACCCTAACGATGAACAAAATCGAACGATAGTCAAACGGCAAATACGTGCTTGGCGCGCAACGCCGGCGCACCGGCCTCGATCTGCAGCAGGCGGGCGATGTTCGGATGCTTGCCGGGATTGGCGCGCTCATCCTCGCTGTGTTCGGCGAAGATCTCGATGCCTTTCCTCGCGGCTTCGCCGTTGATCGAGCCATAGGTCTGGGCGAGGTGGTTGTAGACCGCCAGCGAGCCCTGGCTGCCGGGTTTGTTCTCGATCGTGGCGACGACCTTGCCGTCGGCATCGAGCAGGTTGATGGCGGCGAGATGCGAGATGCCGGGAAGTTTTTTCAGGTTTTCAGCGAAGGACATGTCAGTTCGTCTTGCGTTTGTTCAGGAACAAGCCGAGGGCAACGCCGCCGCCGGCGGTGGCCAGCGGCAGGAGCATGAACGGCAGGCTGGGAGCCGGCGCCTCGACGGCGAGCAGCCGCCAGGTCACGACGGCCAGCCCCAGTGCCAGGCCGAGGGTGCCGCCCTTGAGGGCGGCATTGATCGCCGGCATCGACATCAGATGCGCTTGGCCAGTTCGGCGGCCTTGCCGGTGTAATCCCAGGGCGTCAGCTTGAGCAGCTCGGCCTTGGCGGCTTCCGGGATATCCAGCGTGGACACGAAGGCCTGCATGCCGTCGCGCGAGACGCGGGTGCCGCGGGTCAGTTCCTTGAGCTTTTCGTAGGCGTTGGCCACGGCGTAGCGGCGCATCACCGTCTGGATCGGCTCGGCGAGCAGTTCCCAGTTGGCGTCGAGGTCGGCCTTCATCAGGTCGGCGTTGATTTCCAGCTTGCCCAGGCCCTTCAGCAGCGAGTCGTAGCCGAGCAGCGTGTAGCCGAGGCCGACGCCCATGTTGCGCAGCACCGTGGAGTCAGTCAGGTCGCGCTGCCAGCGCGAGATCGGCAGCTTCTCGGCGAGGTGCTTGAGGACGGCGTTGGCCAGGCCGAGGTTGCCTTCCGAGTTCTCGAAGTCGATCGGATTGACCTTGTGCGGCATCGTCGAGGAGCCGATTTCGCCGGCCTTGACCTTCTGCTTGAAGAAACCGAGCGAGATGTAGCCCCAGACGTCGCGATCGAGATCGACCAGGATGCTGTTGGCGCGGGCAAAGGCGTCGAACAGTTCGGCCAGCGCGTCGTGCGGCTCGATCTGGATGGTGTAGGGATTGAAGGTCAGGCCGAGCGATTCGACGAAGCGCTTGGCGAAGCCTTCCCAGTCGTAGCCGGGGTAGGCCGCCAGGTGGGCGTTGTAGTTGCCGACCGCGCCGTTGATCTTGCCGAGCAGCTCGACCTGGGCGATGCGGGCGCGGGCGCGCTGCAGGCGGTAGGCGACGTTGGCCATTTCCTTGCCCATCGTCGACGGCGTCGCCGGCTGGCCGTGCGTGCGGCTCATCATCGGGATGTCGGCGTAGGCGTGGGCCAGTTCGCGCAGCTTCTCGATGACCTTGTCCAGCGTCGGCAGCATGGCCTGTTCGCGGGCGCCCTGGCACATCAGCGCGTGCGACAGGTTGTTGATGTCTTCGGAGGTGCAGGCGAAGTGGATGAATTCGCTGACCTTGACCACTTCGGCATTGCCCTTGGTCTTGTCCTTGATCCAGTACTCGAGCGCCTTGACGTCGTGATTGGTGGTCGCCTCGATGGCCTTGACCTCGGCCGCCTGGGCCGGACCGAAGCCGGCGACGAGCGCGTCGAGCTCGCTGACGGTCGACGGCGAAAAAGCGGCAATTTCCGTGAAATGCGGCTCGGCGGCGAGCGCCTTCAGCCATTCGATCTCGACCTTGAGACGGGCGCGGATCAGGCCGAACTCGGAAAAATGCTCGCGCAGGGCATCGACCTTGCCGGCGTAGCGGCCGTCGAGCGGGGAAATGGCGGTCAGGGGATTGAAGTCCATAAAAACATCCTTATCGTTGAGGGCGTGATTTTACCCGCCCGACCACGGCCCGCGCCATACGCTATAATCGGCCACCCCAATCCAAGAGCATGCGATGAAGCTGATCGGCACCCACACCAGCCCCTACGTCCGCAAGGTCCGGATCGTCCTGGCTGAAAAAAAGATGGAATACGACTTCGTGATCGACTCGCCGCGCCAGGCCGGCAGCTGCGTGCCCGACATCAATCCGCTCGGCCGCATCCCGGCCCTGGTGCTCGACGACGAAACGCCGCTGTTCGACTCGCGGGTGATCGTCGAACACATCGACAACATCACCCCCAACAACAAGCTGCTGCCGGCCCCCAACCGCGAGCGCACCGAAGTCAAGCGCTGGGAGGCGCTGGCCGACGGACTGTGCGACGCCGCCGTCAGCGCGGTGATGGAAGGCCTGCGCCCGAAGAAGGAACAAAGCGCCGACTGGATCGCCCGCCAGCGCGAGGTGATCGACCGTTCGCTGCGCTTCATGGCGACGCACCTCGGTGAAAAGAGCTTCTGCATGGGCACCCATTTCTCGCTCGCCGACATCGCCGTCGGCGCCGCGCTCGGCTACCTGTGCCTGCGCTTTCCGGACATCGCCTGGCAGGAAAGCCACCCCAACCTTGCCCGCCTCTACGACAAGCTGATGCAGCGCCAGTCGTTCATCGACACCGTGCCACAGACCTGAACCGGCGCTGACGCGGATCGCCCGGGCGCCGTTGCGGCGCCCTTTTTTTGCCCGGAACCCGAGACCGCCATCGGCGGTCAAAACCGACTTGTTCCTTTCGATCGCTCCCATGCACCGGATTCTCAACTCGCTCTGCACCGCGCTCAACGAGCGCGACGGCGACACCCACGCGCACTGCAACCGGGTCGTCGCCCTGGCTCAGGAACTCGGCCGGCACATCGAGCTCGACAGCCATGAACTCGCCCTGCTCGGCCTCGGCGCCGGCCTGCACGACATCGGCAAGATCGGCATCCCCGACCGGGTGCTGCACAAGCCCGGCCGCTTTGCCGAAGACGAACTGGAAACGATGCGCCGCCACCCGCTGATCGGCGAACGCATCGTGCGGGCGATCGCCGACGAACGGGCCGCCGAGGTCGCCCAGGTGGTCCGCCATCATCACGAGAACTTCGACGGCTCGGGCTATCCCGACGGCCTGCGCGGCACCGCCATTCCGCTGTTCGCGCGGATCGTCTCGCTCACCGACAACTACGACGCGATGGCGGCGCCGCGCCCCTATCATCCGGGACGCAGCCACCGCGAAATCATCGACATCCTGTCCGGGCCGGACGCCGAGAAGTTCGACCCCGACCTGCTGCACGCCTTCCGGCACGTCATCGAGCGCTCGCCGATGCGCGCCGGCTGACGCCGCCTAGCGGATCACCCCGCCGCCGAGACAGACCCGGCTTTCGTAAAGCACCACCGACTGGCCGGGCGTCAGCGCCCACTGCGGCTCGGCGAAGCGGATCGTGCAGGCTTCGCCGTCGACCGCCTCGACATGACAGGGCTGGTCGCTGGTCCGGTAGCGCGGCTTGGCGGTATACACCCAGTGGGTGTGCGGCGCCTGCCCGGACACCCAGCTCAGCTGCTCGGCGACCAGGTCGTCACGCAGCAGTGCCGGATGATCATGGCCCTGGACGACGTAGAGCACGTTCTTCTCCATGTCCTTGCCGGCGACGAACCAGGCGTCGTGATCGCCGCCGCCGGGCTGGCCCTTCTCCTTCAGGCCGCCGATGTGCAGCCCCTTGCGCTGGCCGATGGTGTGGTACATCAGGCCGTCGTGGCTGCCCAGCACCTTGCCGTCGTCGAGACGGCGGATTTCGCCCTGCTTCGGCGGCAGGTAGCGGCTGAGGAAGTCCTTGAACGGCCGCTCGCCGATGAAGCAGATGCCGGTCGAATCCTTCTTGGCGGCGACGTGCAGGCCCTCGGCCTCGGCGATCCTGCGCACTTCGCGCTTGTAGATGTCGGCCAGCGGGAACAGCGTTTTCGACAGCTGCGCCTGGTTCAGGCGATAGAGGAAGTAGCTCTGGTCCTTGGTCCCGTCCTCGGCCTTGAGCAACTGGAACTTGCCGTCGAACTCGCGCACGCCGGCGTAGTGGCCGGTGGCGATCTTCTCGGCGCCCAGTTGCAGGGCGTGATCGAGGAAGGCCTTGAACTTGATCTCCGAGTTGCACAGGATGTCCGGATTCGGCGTCCGCCCGGCCTGGTACTCGCGCAGGAACTCGGCGAACACCCGCTCGCGGTACTCGGCGGCGAAGTTAACCACCTCGACGTCGATGCCGATGACGTCGGCAACGCTCATCACATCGACCAGGTCCTGGCGCGACGAGCAATACTCGTCGTTGTCGTCGTCTTCCCAGTTCTTCATGAACAGGCCGATCACCTTCCAGCCCTGGCGCTTCAACAGCAACGCCGCGACCGACGAATCGACGCCGCCCGACAATCCCACTACCACGGTTCCCTTAGACATCGGGCCCAGCCCCTTTCTTCCATTCGTCCAGCGGCAGGATCACCGCCGGTTCTCCGTTGTTCACAAACCAGCTGTCGACGACGAAACGCTCGCCGTCATCAGCCTCGATCACTGCCGACCAGTGGCTCGCCACCAGCCCGAGAAAATAGCGCGGCTGCACCGCCAGCACCTTGTGCCAGCGCAGGTAGCCGAGCGCCTCGAGGCGGCCGAGCAGGCGCGTCGTCGAGGTCGAGTGGTCGATGCAGTCCATCTTCCCCGGCACGTGCCCGTCGGCATAGTTGCCGCCGCGGTCGTTGCGGATGTCCGACTGCTCGCCGGCCCAGCCGTAGAGCCGGCCGACCGCCTCGGCGAGCCGTTGCCGCTCGTCGGCGGCGTCGGCCGCGCTCGCCAGCAGGCGCCGCACCTCGCCGAGCTGACCGGTCGAATAGCGGATCTCGGCCTGGGCGATGCAGCCGTAGCCGTAGCAGATGCTGACCATCTCGTCGGCGACGCTGACGGTCGACAGCCAAAACAGGGCAAAAATCCCGGCCCGGCGCAACATCAGCCGTAATGCACCAGCAATTCGAGCGGATAACGCCTGCCGGCCAGGTAATCCTCGCAGCAACGCAGGATCAACGGGCTGCGATGGCGCGCCTGCGTTGCCCGCACTTCGTCGAGCGTCAGCCAGCGGGCACCGACGATGCCATCGTCGAGCGGCCGCCCGGCCTCGTAGCCGCGCAGCTCGCCGGCGAAGGCGAAGCGCAGGTAGGTGATGTCCTTCGCCGGATGCTTCCAGTGGTAGATGCCGACCAGGTGCGTCGGCTTGAAGTGGTAGGCGGTTTCCTCGAGCGCCTCGCGCACCACCGCATCGACCAGCGCCTCGCCCGGCTCGAGATGGCCGGCCGGCTGGTTGAAGGCCAGCCCGGCCTCGGTTTCCTCCTCGACCAGCAGGAATTTGCCATCGCGAAAAACGACGGCGGCGACAGTCACGTTCGGCTTCCAGATCATCTGCTGCACCCAGCGTCAAAAGCGTTATTTTAGCCGCTGATTTCGGCTAAAATCGTCGCCTTTCAAGAGAGCATCACGGAGACTCCCACCATGTCCATGTCGGATCGCGACGGTTTCATTTGGCAGGATGGCAAGCTCGTGCCCTGGCGCGAAGCGACCACCCACGTCCTCACCCACTCCCTGCACTACGGCATGGGCGTCTTCGAGGGCGTGCGCGCCTACAAGACCGAATCCGGCACCGCGATCTTCCGCCTCAAGGAGCACACCGAGCGCCTGTTCCGCTCGGCACACATCTTCCAGATGCAGATGCCGTACTCGCAGGAAGAACTGAACGAGGCGCAGAAGGAAGTCATCCGCGCCAACAAGCTCGAATCCGGCTACCTGCGTCCGCTCGCCTTCTACGGCTCGGAAAAGATGGGCGTCTCGCCCAAGGGTGCCAAGGTGCACGTGATCATCGCCGCCTGGCCGTGGGGCGCCTACCTCGGCGAGGAAGGCCTGCAGCGCGGCATCCGCATCAAGACCTCGTCCTACACCCGCCACCACGTGAACATCACGATGGTCCGCGCCAAGGCCTCGGGCAACTACATGAACTCGATCCTGGCCAACAACGAGGCCACCACCGACGGCTACGACGAAGCCCTGCTGCTCGACCCGGAAGGCTATGCCTGCGAAGGCGCCGGCGAGAACCTGTTCATCGTCAAGAACGGCACGCTGTACACGCCGGACCTGACCGCCTGCCTGGAAGGCATCACCCGCGCCACGGTCATGCAGCTGGCTGGCGAACTCGGCATCAAGGTCGTCGAGAAGCGCATCACCCGCGACGAAGTCTATTGCGCCGACGAAGCCTTCTTCACCGGCACCGCCGCCGAAGTGACCCCGATCCGCGAACTCGACAACCGCCAGATCGGCGTCGGCTACCGCGGCCCGATCACCAAGGCGCTGCAGGAAAAGTACTTCGACGTCGTCTACGGCCGCTCGGCCGCACACGCCGACTGGCTGGCCCACGTCTGATCCAAGCCCAGGGGAGAGAAGCATGTCCGACAAGAAAACCGTCGAAGTCACCGCCGCCGACCTGCCGCTGCACTGCCCGCAGCCGGGCTCGGCGCTGTGGAGCCAGCATCCGCGCGTCTTCCTCGACGTGCTCAAGACCGGCGAGGTGGTCTGCCCCTACTGCAGCACCCGCTACGTCTTCGCCGGCGAGGCCCCCAAGGGCCATCACTGAGAACGGGACGGCGGGCACGACACCCGCCGTTTTCACATGAAGAAAGCCCTCATCGTCGCCCCCTCGTGGATCGGCGACACGATCATGGCGCAGCCGCTGTTCGCACGCCTCGTCGAACGCCACCCCGGCCTGCAGCTCGATGCCCTGGCACCGCGCTGGGTGGCGCCGGTGCTGCGGCGCATGGACGAGATCGGCGACATCGTCGACAGCCCCTTCGGCCACGGTCAGCTGGCGCTCAAGGCGCGCTGGCGACTGGCCCGCGAACTGGCGGCGCGCGACTATGACGCCGTCTGGGTCCTGCCCAATTCGCTGAAATCGGCGCTGGCCCCTTTCCTGGCCGGCATCCCGCAGCGCGTCGGCTTCACCGGCGAGTCGCGCTACGGGCTGATCAACGTCCGCCACACGCTCGACAAGGCAGCCCTGCCGCTGATGCTCGAACGCTTCATGCAACTGGCCGAAACGCCGGGAAGGCCGGTGCAGCGGCCGCTGGCCTACCCACGTTTACGGTCGACCGCGGAAAACCGGCAAAAAACCCTGGCGGCGCTGGCGATCGAGGCACCGCCGCGGATCGTCGCCTTCTGCCCGGGCGCCGAGTACGGCCCGGCCAAGCGCTGGCCGGCCGCGCACTTCGCCGAACTGGCGCGGACCCTGGCCGGACGCGGCTACGCCGTGTGGCTGTTCGGCTCGCCCAAGGACCATGCGGTCGCCGAGGAAATCGCCACGCTGGCACCGGGCTGCTGCCGCAACCTGTGCGGCGCGACCAGTCTCGACCAGGCGGTGGACCTGCTTGCCCTGGCCGACTTCGTCGTCTGCAACGATTCCGGCCTGATGCACGTCGCCGCCGCCGTCGACCGGCCGATCGTCGCCCTCTACGGCTCGTCGTCGCCCGGCTTCACGCCGCCGCTCTCCGACCGTGCCGAGATCCTCAGCCTGCAACTCGACTGCAGCCCCTGCTTCAAGCGCGACTGTCCGCTCGGCCATCTCGACTGCCTGAACCGGCTGTCGCCCGCACAAGTCGCCGCCGCCTGCGAGAAATGGATACAGCCATGAGCCAGCCGATCACCCTCGCCTCGCCGGATGACGTCGAGAATGCCTTCTACGACGCCCTCGCCGGCGGCGACGCCGACCTCCTGATGCACTACTGGTGCGAGGATGAGGAAACCCTGTGCGTGCATCCGACCGGCGTCCGCCTGACCGGCATCGTGCCGATCCGCGAAAGCTGGCGCAGCATCTTCGGCAACGCCCGCATCCGCATCGAGCGCGACCGCGTCGCGCAATGGCAGGGCACGGTGATGGCGGTGCACCACCTGACCGAAATCCTCTTCGTCGGCGACGACCCGTCGCCGCACGGCCCGCTGCACGTGACCCACGTCTATGTCCGCGGTGCCCACGGCTGGCGGCTGGCCAGCCGCCACGCCTCGGCCGCCGACGACGGCCACCAGGCGATGGCCGACGCCCTGCCGCACACCCTGCATTGAAGCCGTTCCGCGCGCCCGCCTGGCTGCCCGGCGGCCATCTGCAGACGCTCTGGCCGCTGCTCATCAAGCCGCGGCCGCTGCCCTTGCGCCGCGAGCGCTGGCCGACGCCGGACGGCGACTTCATCGACGTCGATTTCCTCGACGCCGACGCCGGGGCACCGACGCTGGTACTCTTCCACGGCCTCGAGGGCAGTTCGCGCAGCCATTACGCGATCGCCACCGCGCGCGCCTGCAAGGCCGCCGGCTGGCGCCTGGTGCTGCCGCATTTCCGCGGCTGCTCCGGCGAACTCAACCGCCAGCCGCGCGCCTACCATTCCGGCGACAGCGACGAGATCGACTGGATCCTGCGCCGCGTCCAGGCCACCCACGGCGGTCGCCGGGTACACGCCGCCGGCGTCTCGCTCGGCGGCAACGCGCTGCTCAAGTGGGCCGGCGAACGCGGCGCCAGCGCCGCCGACGTGGTCACCGGCGTCGCCGCGATGTGCGCGCCGCTCGACCTCGCCGCCTGCGGCCATCACCTGGCGCGCGGCTTCAACCGCGTGTACACCCGGCACTTCCTGGCCACGCTGAAGCGCATCTCCGGCGAACGCCTGCGCCGCTTTCCCGGGCTCTTCGACGAAACCCGGATGCGCCGCGCCGCCAACCTGTGGCAGTTCGACGACGCCGTCACCGGCCCGGTGCATGGCTTTGCCGGCGCCGACGACTACTGGCGGCGCTGTTCGGCCAAGCCCTTCCTGAAATCGATCGTCGTCCCGACGCTGGCGGTCAACCCGAAAAACGACCCGTTTTTGCCCGCCCGCTTCCTGCCCGGCAACGCCGACGTCGCCGCCTGCGTCCGCCTCGAGCAGCCGGCCGGCGGCGGCCACGTCGGCTTCGTCGGCGGCGGCTTTCCGGGACGGCTGGACTGGCTCCCGCAAAGGCTCTTACACTTCTTCCTTTTTGAAACGTCATAAGCGCCCATCATGAGCCAAGCCCTCCCCGCAGAAATCTTCAAGGCCTACGACATTCGTGGGATCGTCAACAAATCGCTGACCGCCGATGTCGTCCGCCGGATCGGCCAGGCGCTCGGCACGCTGGCGCTTGAACAGGGCCAGACGGCGATCGCGGTCGGCCGCGACGGCCGCCTCTCGGGACCGGAACTGGCCGGTGCGCTGATGGACGGGATCATGGCCGCCGGCTGCGACGCGATCGACGTCGGCTGCGTGCCGACCCCGCTGACCTACTTCGCCGCCTACGAGCTCGGCTGCAACTCCTGCGTCTCGGTCACCGGCAGCCACAACCCGCCCGACTACAACGGCCTGAAGATGGTCATCGCCGGCACCACGCTGGCCCTCGACGCGATCCAGGACCTGAAGCGCCGCATCGAGGCCGGCCAGGTGCGCAGCGGCCAGGGCAGCCAGCGCAGCGCCGACGTCGTCGGCGCCTACATCGCCCGCATCGTTGCCGACGTCAAGCTGGCCCGCCCGCTGAAGATCGTCATGGATTGCGGCAACGGCGTCGCCGGCGCGGTCGCCCCGGAACTCTTCGCACGTCTCGGTTGCCAGGTGCTGCCGCTGTATTGCGAGGTGGACGGCAACTTCCCCAACCACCACCCGGACCCGTCGAAGCCGGAAAACCTCAAGGACGTGATCAAGGCGCTCCAGGAAACCGACGCCGAACTGGGCATCGCCTTCGACGGCGACGGCGACCGCCTCGGCGTCGTCACCAAGGACGGCGAGATCATCTATCCGGATCGCCAGCTGATGCTGTTCGCCGCCGACGTCCTCTCGCGCGTGCCCGGCGGCACCATCATCTACGACGTCAAATGCACGCGCCTGCTGGCGCCGTGGATCAAGCAACACGGCGGCGTGCCGCTGATGTGGAACACCGGCCACGCGCTGGTCAAGGCCAAACTCAAGGAGACCGGCGCCCCGCTGGCCGGCGAGATGAGCGGCCACACCTTCTTCAAGGAGCGCTGGTACGGCTTCGACGACGGCCTGTACACCGGCGCCCGCCTGCTCGAGATCCTGAGCCGCTCGGCCGACGCCAACGCGCCGCTGAAAAACCTGCCGAATTCGCCGTCGACCCCGGAACTCAACATCAAGATGGCCGAGGGCGAACCCTTCGCGCTGATCGACAAGCTCAAGGCCGCAGGCAAGTTCGACGGCGCCGAACAGATCGTGACCATCGACGGCGTGCGCGTAGAATACAAGGACGGCTTCGGTCTGGCCCGGCCCTCGAACACGACACCGGTCGTGGTCCTGCGCTTCGAGGCCGACGACGCCGCCGCGCTGGCACGCATCCAGGCCGCTTTCCGGCAGGCCCTGAACGCAGTCTGGCCGGGGATTCAACTACCCTTCTAAGGAGACTTCGTGAGCGACGCCGCCGATCAGCTTTTCCTCGGACGCCAACCCATCCTCGACCGCGACCAGCGGCTGCACGCTTACGAACTGCTCTTTCGCAACGGTAGCGGCAATGCCGCCGCCGTCACCGACGGCGTTGCCGCCACCGCCACGGTGATCGCCAACGCCTTCGCCGAACTCGGCGTCGCCGCCGCGCTCGGCGACTGCCGCGGCTTCATCAACGTGGACGAGGAATTCCTGTTCAGCGACATGCTCGAACTGCTGCCGCGCCAGTCGGTGGTCCTCGAAATCCTCGAAACGGTGCCGCCGACGCCGGCGGTGATCGACCGCTGCCGCGCGCTCAAGGCGGCCGGCTTCACGCTGGCGCTCGACGACGTGGTCCAGCTCGCGCCGCAGTTCGCCGAACTGCTGGCGCTGGTCGACATCGTCAAGATCGACATCCAGCCGCTCAGCCGGGTCGAGCTGATGCAGCTGGCGATCAAGCTCAAGCCGAGCGGCAAGATCCTGCTTGCCGAGAAGGTCGATGCCCGGGAACAGATGGAGCAATGCATGAAGCTCGGCTTCGCGCTGTTCCAGGGCTATTACTTCGCCAAGCCGACGATCATTGCCGGGCGCAAGCTCGACCACTCGCAGCTGTCGCTGATGAAGCTGATGGGGCTGCTGCTCTCCGACGCCGACACCAGCGAGATCGAACAAGCGCTGAAGCCGGAGCCGGGTCTGACGGTCAACCTGCTGCGCATGACCAATTCGGTCGGCGGCGGCGCCAGCGAGACAATCACCTCGCTCGGCCACGCCATCGCCGTGCTCGGCCGGCGCCAGCTGCAGCGCTGGCTGCAGCTGCTGCTCTTCGCTTCCGGCAGCCAGGGCGGCACCGCCAGCCCCCTGCTGCAGATGGCGGCGACGCGCGGCCGGCTGATGGAACTGCTCGCTGCCGAAATCCGTCCCGGCGACGCGGCCTGCGCCGACCAGGCGTTCATGGTCGGGATCATGTCGCTGATGCCGGTGCTGGTCGGCCAGCCGATCGCCGAGATCGTCGCCCCGCTCGGCCTGGCCGAAGAGGTCAAGGCAGCGCTGTGCACCGGCAGCGGCCTCCTCGGCGAACTGCTGGCGCTCGCCGAATGCAGCGAAAGCGGCGACGTGGACCGCCTGCGCCGGCATTTCGACAGCCTGCCGGGACTCGGCCTGAAGGCCCTCAACCGCGCCCAGACCGAAGCCCTGCAATGGACCGCCAGCATCGGCCAGGACAAGGCCGGCTGAGCAAGGTTACAAACCGGCGCGAAGCGCACACAGACCGCGCCGCGGCAATCCGCGACAATGCTCGCCTGAACGACGCCAGGAAACGATCCGCATGAACCCCTACGCCAATCCCTTCGCCCGGCCGCCGCAAAGCCTCGCCGGGCGCATCGTCGCCTTCATCCTGACCGGCGCGCTGCTGGTCCTCGCCTTCATGTTCTCGCTGGTCGCCCTGGCCGTCGCGGCGGTGGGCGGAGTGATCTTCGCCGGCTGGTTCTGGTGGAAGACGCGCGCGCTGCGCAAGGCGATGCGCGCCGCGGCGCCGGTCGGCGCGGCCGGCCCGGTGCCCGGCGGCGATTTCATCGACGGCGAATGCGTCCGCGAAGTCGCCGACGACCGCCTGCTGCGCTGAACCTCAGCGCAGCTTCGGATTGAGCGAGCCGCGGTTGTAGTCCTTGTCGCCCGGCGTCACGTAGCGGCCGATGCCGCCGACCATGATGCCCTGCGAGTCGATCGGCCGGGTCTGGTTCTCCGGATAGTCGGCAGCGAGCTTGCGCGCTGCCTCGGCCTTCGCCGGATCGACGTACTCCCAGCGCCCGTTCGGGAAAAGCCGGACTTTTTCGCCGTCGACCGTGGACGCCGCCAGCGGCGTCCGCGGGAGTTCGTCCGCCAGCGCCGGCACCGCGACCAGCGCGGCGATCAGACAGAGGCGCTTCACAGCTTGCCTGCGACCCAGGCGGCCACCGAGGCCAGCGCCGCCGGCAGGTTCTCCGGCTGGGTACCGCCGGCCTGCGCCATGTCCGGACGCCCGCCGCCCTTGCCGCCGACCTGCTGGGCGACCATGTTGACCAGCTCGCCGGCCTTGACCTTGGCGGTCAGGTCGGCGGTGACACCGGCGATCAGCGTCACCTTGCCGTCGGCCACCGAAGCGAGCAGGATCGCCGCCGACTTCAGCTTGTCCTTGAGCTTGTCCATGGTCTCGCGCAGCGTCGCCACGTCGGCGCCTTCCAGCGTTGCCGCCAGGACCTTCGCCCCCTTGACCTCGACCGCGCCGGCGGCCAGGTCGTCGCCCTGCGAGGCGGCCAGCTTGGACTTCAGGCGGGCCAGTTCCTTTTCCAGCGAACGGACGTTGTCGAGCATGCCGGCGATGCGCTCGGCGATGTCGTCCGGCTGCGTCTTGAGCAGCGCCGAGATGCCGGCGACGCGGGTCGCCTGTTCCTGGACGTAGGCCAGCGCATTGGTCCCGGTGACCGCTTCGACGCGGCGCACGCCGGCGGCGACGCCGGCTTCGGAGACGATCTTGAACAGGCCGATGTCGCCGCTGCGAGTGACGTGGGTACCGCCGCACAGTTCCTTCGACGAACCGATGGCGACGACGCGCACCTCGTCGCCGTACTTCTCGCCGAAGAGCATCATCGCGCCCGACTTCTGGGCGTCGTCGAGGCCCATCACGCGGCTGTCGGTGGCGGCGTTGGCGAGGATCTCGGCATTGACGATTTCCTCGACCTCGCGCAGCTCTTCCGCGGTCAACGGCGAATTATGGGCAAAATCGAAACGGGTCTTGTCCGGATCGACCTGCGAACCCTTCTGCTGGACGTGGGCGCCGAGCACTTCGCGCAGCGCCTTGTGCATCAGGTGGGTGACCGAGTGATTGCGGGCAGTGGCGGCGCGGGCAACGGCATCGACGCGGGCACCGACTTCCTGGCCGACGGCCAGCTTGCCGGTCTTGAGGATGCCGTGGTGGCCGAACACCGCAGCCTGGATCTTCAGCGTGTCCTCGACCGCAAAGATGCCGCCGACCCCCTTGAGCTCGCCACGGTCGCCGCACTGGCCGCCGGATTCGGCATAGAACGGGGTGTGGTCGAGGACGACGACACCGAGGTCGCCTTCGTGCAGTTCAGCGACTGCCGCACCGTCCTTGTACAGCGCCAGCACCTTACCCTTGGCTTCAAGCGATTCGTAGCCGTGGAAGGTCGTTTCGGCGCCGGCATATTCGAGGTTGGCGGCCATCTTGAACTTGCCGGCGGCACGCGCCTGCTCCTTCTGGCGGGCCATGGCGGCGTCGAAGGCGGCGCCGTCGACGGTGACGTTGCGCTCGCGGCAGATGTCGGCGGTCAGGTCGAGCGGGAAGCCGTAGGTGTCGTGCAGCTTGAACGCGGTTTCGCCGTTGAACACCGTGACGCCCTTGTCGGCCATCGCGGCGAGTTCGCCTTCGAGGATTTCCATGCCGTTCTCGATCGTCGCGAAGAAGCGGTCTTCTTCCTGTTTCAGCGTGGCGACGATCTTGGCCTGGTTTTCCTTGAGTTCCGGATAGGCTTCGCCCATCTCGCCGACCAGGTCGGGGACGATGCGATGGAAGAAGGCGGCGCGGGCGCCGAGCTTGTAGCCGTGGCGGATGGCGCGGCGGATGATGCGGCGCAGGACGTAGCCGCGGCCTTCATTGCCCGGGATGACGCCGTCGGCAATGAGGAAGGAGCAGGCGCGGATGTGGTCGGCGAGCACCTTGAGCGACGGCGAGTTCATGTCGGCGTCGCTGGTTTCGCGGGCGGCGGCGGCGATCAGCGCCTGGAACAGGTCGATCTCGTAGTTGGCATGCACGCCCTGGAGCACGGCGGAGATGCGCTCCAGGCCCATGCCGGTGTCGACGGAAGGCTTGGGCAGCGGATGCATCACACCGGCTTCGTCGCGGTTGAACTGCATGAAGACGTTGTTCCAGATCTCGATGAAACGGTCGCCGTCTTCTTCCGGCGATCCCGGGGGGCCGCCCCAGTGCTTCTCGCCGTGGTCGTAGAAGATCTCGGTGCACGGACCGCAGGGGCCGGTGTCGCCCATCATCCAGAAGTTGTCGGAAGCGTAGCGGGCACCCTTGTTGTCGCCGATGCGCACGATCTTCTCGGCCGGCACGCCGACTTCCTTGTGCCAGATGTCGTAGGCCTCGTCGTCCTCGGCATAGACGGTGACCATCAGCTTTTCCTTCGGCAGGCCATAGACCTCGGTGAGCAGCTCCCAGGCGTACTTGATCGCATCGCGCTTGAAGTAGTCGCCGAAGCTGAAGTTGCCGAGCATCTCGAAGAAGGTGTGGTGACGGGCGGTGTAGCCGACGTTCTCGAGGTCGTTGTGCTTGCCGCCGGCGCGCACGCATTTCTGCGAGGTGGTGGCGCGGGTGTAGGGGCGCTTGTCGAAACCGAGGAAGACGTCCTTGAACTGGTTCATGCCGGCGTTGGTGAACAGCAGCGTCGGATCTTCATGCGGCACCAGCGAGCTGGACGAGACGATCTGGTGGCCCTTGGCGGCAAAGAAGTCGAGGAATTTCTGGCGGATTTCGGCGCTTTTCATTTGAGTCCGGCTTGAATACGAAACCGATGATTTTAAATGAAAGTGCCGACGATCAGCGCGCCGGCAAAGAAAAACCCGCCGGCGGCGGGTTGTTCGCGGACGCGCACGGGATTAATGGCGGTACTGGCGATCATGCTTCTGCCGGGCGATGTGCCGGCTCTGCACGTTCTGCGCCTGGTTCAGCCGGGCCCTTTCCTGGCGCGTGACGACGCCGTCGGCCTTGGCCCGCGCCTCGACGTTATCGACATGCTGCTGGCCGCGCTCGAGGCGGTTGGCCTCGTGCTGCGTCAGGCTGCCGGAAGCGATTCCCTGATCGATGCGACGTTCCTGATTGGCCTGCTGCTGATCGACTTGCGGGGTATTGGCCTGGGCGAGAACAAGGCCATGCAGTGCCAGCGACAGGCTCAGCGCTACCAGATGCTTGATGGATTTCATGATTTTCTCCCGGGAAACGATGAACGAACTTGCAGTTCGCATTACAGGGAAAAATCAGGCCGACGGTTGCAAGCGATTGTAAGCAGCCGTTTCCGCCACGGCGAGGTCGAGGCGATCGGTGAACAAGGCGGCAACGCCGCCGGCAAACAGCGTTTTTGCCTGTTCCGGGCAGTTGACCGTGAAACAGAGCAGCGGCACCCGGTGCGCCGCGGCCGCCGCCAGCAGCTGACCGTCGACCTGGCCGGCAGCGCAGTGCAGCGTGCGCGCATCGAGTTCGACGAAAGCCGCGTGCCAGTCTGCGGGAACCTGGTCGTAGAGCAGGCCGCGCGGCAGCTGCGGCGCCCGGTCGCGAACCACCGCCAGGGCTTCCAGGGAAAACGAGGAGAGCAGCGGCAGGTGCGCGCTGCCTTGCCAGACCGCGAGCGCCACCTGCGCCACGGCCTCGGCGGTGGCGCGCTCGTAGCCGCCGGCCGGCTTGATCTCGACATTGGCCAGGAGGCCGAGCTCGCGGCACAGGCTGGCGGCCGCCCGGAAAGTCGGAACCGGCTCGCCGTCACCGGCATCGAGCGCGAAAAGAACGGCGTCCGCCGTTTCGGCAACGCGGCCGCGGCCGTTGGTCGTCCGTTCCAGGGTTTCGTCGTGGATCAGCACCGGCGTGCCGTCGGCCGACAGCATCACGTCGAACTCGACCGCCCGCAGGCCGAGCCTGGCCGCCAGCCGGATGCCGGCGAGGGTGTTCTCGGGGGCCAGCGAGCCGCCGCCGCGGTGGGCAATCCAGCGCGGCAGCGACGGCAGCATCAGAAGGGCTGCGCCTTCTTCAGCGCCGGCTTGGCACCGAGCACCGAGTTGCCGCGGACGACGGCGGTGTCGAGCGCCGCCTTGGCCGGCTTCTGGTCGGCCCAGACGGCAGCCAGCTCCTCGTCGGCGATGATCCGCGTACCGTCGATGTTGGAGACGCGCAGGTCGGCGCTGTCGGCCTTGCCCTGCAACGACGCGTAGGCCGCGTCGAGTGCCTGGCGACCATCCTGGAGCAGGCTGCTGAGGGCGGCCCGGCGGGCGGCTTCGGTGAGCGGCAGGCCGCCGTGGTTGCGCACCAGTTCGATCTGGATTTCCGGCGACAGCAGGAAGGAGACGAAACGCGCCGCCGCCTTGTATTCCGCCGCCGGCTTGCCGGCCCCGACCCAGACCGCCGGACCGTCGGCCAGCGCCGGCCGGCGACCGCCGTAAACATCGTCGTGATAAGGCAGCGGCGCAACGCCGAGTTCGACGCCGCGGGCGTCCTGGAAGTCGGCGTATTCGCGCGAATCGGTGGTCAGCATCGCACACTGCCCCTCGCGGAAGCGCTGGCTGGCCTCGTTGCCCTGGCCGTACTGGCGGAAATAGCGGGCCTTGCTCCAGGTCGCCATCATCGCGACGTGCTTGACCTGCGGCAGCGCATTGAACTTGAGACCGCCCTTGGCATCGGTCGCCGGCACGCCGGAAACCGCGCTGACGTTGTCGATATGCACCCAGACCGGCCACGACGAGGCGTACGGACAGTCGTAACCGGCCGACTGCAGCTTGTCGAGGTAGCCCTGCATCTCGAACCAGGTCTTCGGCGGCACTTCCGGATCGAGCCCGGCCTTGCGCAGCGCGTTCTTGTTGTAGAACAGCACCGGCGTCGAATAGAGCACCGGCAACGCGACGACGCGGCCGCGGGCATCGGTGACGCCCGGCCGCAGCACTTCCGGCAGGCTCAGCGAGAGCGGCGCACCGGCCTTGCTCATCATCGCGTGCAGCGGCACGAAATCCTTCGGCTGGCTGAGGACCTCGCTGGTCTGGTAGCGGCTGAGCAGGTTCAGCGTCGCCGGCTTGTCGCCCTTTTCGAGACGCACCAGCTTGATCGTGTTGCCGGTTTCGCGATGGTAGCGCTCGATCATCGCAGCCAGCCGGGCGGCATTGGCTTCGTCGAGGTTGTGGGCCAGTGTCGGTTCGACCGGCGCCGCCTTGGCGGGTGCCTTGGCCGGCGGTTTGGCGGCCAGCGCGGGAACGGAGAAGACGACGGACAAGGCGAGCAGCAGGGGACGGACAACAGGCAGCATGGAAAACATCCGGCAAAAAAACGAGGGCGAATTATAGCGCCGCATCGCTGTCGCGATTTCGACAGATCGGTGACAGATATGCGAGAATCGCCACATGCTCAATCGTGCCTTTTTGCTTGCCTTCGCCCTCCTTGCCCTGACCGGCTGCGACCAGGTCGCCGGCAAGCTCGGCCTCGAGAACCCGGCCCAGAAGGAAGCCAAGAACGACGCCGAAGGCCGTGCCGTCGGCAGCGCCTGCCGCCATTCCGGCCGGGCCATCGAGGATTGCTACGCGATCTACGGCTGGCTGCCGAAATCGAGCATTTACGCCGGCTGGCGCGAGATGGACGAATACATGCGCGACAACAAGCTGGAGACGATTGCGCCCCAGTTGCCGCCACCGGAACCGCCGGGCACCAAGAAGAAACGCCCGGCTGCTGCCACAGAGCCGGCTGCCGAAACGACCAAGGAAGCGCCGCCGGCAGCCGAGGACAAGAACGAAGCACGGAGCGAAGGCGGCAAGCACTGATCCGCCGCCGGAACAGGCCCCGGGAGACAAACGCGATGCACGGGTGGCAAAAGTTCCTGCAGGGAATCCGCGGCAAGCTGATCGGCATTTTCGTCCTGATCAAGGTCGTTCCGCTGCTGCTGCTCGCCTGGTTCGCCTGGCACACCGCCCAGCAGCTCGGCGCCAGCGTCGCCACCCAGGCCGGCGAGATGGCCGACGCCTCGCTGCAGACGATCCAGGAAATCGGCAAGACCGTCACCGAGGATTCGATCCGCGCCCTCGACGAGCGTTCGCGCGAGGCGATCGAGGCGCTGACCACCGACGCCGCGCGCAACATCGCCAACTTCCTCTACGCCCGCGACGCCGACATCCTCCAGGCGGCCGGCAGCGAACTGAGCGAAGCCGGCTTCCGCCGCTTCGTCGAACAGCGCCGGCGCACGCTCTACCGGCACGGCCCCTGGCGACTGGCCGCCGACGGCAGTGCCTGGCAACCGGAAAACCCGGTCACCCGCGAGGCGAAGGTGACCCGGCCGATCCTCCCGGACAACGCGCGCAACTTCCACGCCCGGCCGCCGGAATACCTGGGCGAAGCCGAATCGCGACCGCTCTTCGTCGAAATGACCTACATCGACCTGGCCGGCAACGAGAAGATCAAGGTCACCACCGGCGATCTCACTGAAAAATCGCTGAAAAACGTCGTCGACCGTCAGAATACCTTCGTCCGCGCCGAGACCTACTTTCCCGAACTGAAGAAACTCAAGCCCGGCGAAATCCACGTCTCCGAAGTCATCGGCGCCTACGTGCCGAGCGACGTGATCGGCCCCTACCTGCCCGAGCGCCTGGCCAAGGCCGGACGGCCATTCGCCCCCGAGCAGTCGGCCTACGCCGGCACCGAGAACCCGGTCGGCAAGCGCTTTCGCGGCATCGTCCGCTGGGCGACGCCGGTCGTCCAGGGCGGGCGCATCACCGGCTACGTGACCCTGGCGCTCGACCACGACCACATTCGCCAGTTCACCGACCGGCTGATGCCGACCGGCGAGCGCTACACGCCGATCATCGACGCGATCAAGGGCAACTACGCCTTTCTCTGGGACCACAAGAGCCGCGCCATCGCCCACCCCCGCGACTACATGATCGCCGGCTACGACCCGGCAACCGGCGACCCGGTCCCGCCCTGGCTGGACAGCGAGTTGTACGCCGAATGGCAGGCCAGCGGCAAGCCGGCGCACGAGTTCCTGGCCGGCGTCGCCCCCTTCCGCGACCAGCGCCTGACGCGCAAGCCGGCACCGGAACAGGCCAAGGCCGGCCAGACCGGGCTCGACTGCCGCTATCTCAATTTCTCGCCGCAATGCGACGGCTGGAACGCGCTGACCGAACACGGCGGCTCCGGCTCCTTCGTGATCTTCTTCTCCGGCCTGTGGAAGCTCACCACCGCCGCCGCCATTCCCTACTACACCGGGCAGTACGGCAAGTCGCCGCAAGGCTTCGGCTTCGTCACCATCGGTGCCAACGTGGACGACTTCCACAAGGCGGCCACCGACACGGCCGCCAAGATCAACACGCTGATCAGCGACAAGGACCGGCAGTTCAAGCAGCAGCGCGGCGACCTGCTCGACAGCATCGCCGCCAGCCTGAAGACGACGGCGATCGGCCTGTGGGGATCGACACTGCTGATGATCGTCGTCGTCATCCTGATCGCGATCTGGATGGCCAACCTGCTGACCGGCCGGATCACCTCGATGATCGCCGGCATCCGCGCCTTCCGCGACGGCGACCTCGGCCACCGACTGGACGACCGCAGCCGCGACGAGATGGGTGAACTGGCACGCTCGTTCAACGCGATGGCCGATTCGCTGGCCGACTCGATCCGGCGCATCGATGAAGCCCGCCAGAAGGCCGAGGAAGCCAGCCGTGCCAAATCCGCCTTCCTGGCCACCGTCTCCCACGAACTGCGGACCCCGCTCAACGGCATCCTCGGCTTCGCCGACCTGCTGCGCAGCGACCTGCACAACCCCGACCACCTGGAATACGCCCGGGTCATCCACCAGAGCGGCGAGCACCTGCTCAATCTGGTCAGCGAAATCCTCGATCTGGCCAAGATCGAAGCCGGCGAGATGCAGTTCCAGGAAAGCGCGATCCCGCTCCACGGCTTCCTCGAAGCCAGCCTGGCCATCCACCGCAGCAGCGCCGCCGCCAAGGGGCTGACGCTGTCGCTGCAGCTTGGCGGCGGCCTGCCCGACTACCTGCACGCCGACCCGACCCGGCTGCGCCAGGTGATCAACAACCTGCTCAGCAACGCGATCAAGTTCACCGTCAGCGGCAGCGTCATCCTGCGCGCCGATGCCGACCCCGAATTCATCCGCATCGCGGTCATCGACACCGGCCCCGGCATCGCCCCCGAGTTCCACGAGACGGTCTTCGAGAAGTTCAAGCAACTGGAGAACTTCCTCACCCGCGAACACGGCGGCACCGGCCTCGGGCTGGCCCTGGTCCGGCAACTGGTCGGCCACATGGGTGGCCGGGTCACGCTCGAGTCCGAGCCGGGCGCCGGCGCCACCTTCACCATCCACCTGCCGCGCAAGGAGCCGCATGACTGAACGCCTCGCCCTGATCGTCGACGACCACCCGACCAACCGCCTGATCGCCAGCGCCCTGCTGCGCAAGCTCGGCTGGCAGACGCACGAGGCCGACTGCGGCGAAGCCGCGCTGGCCCTCGCCGCCAGCCACGCCTTCCGGCTGGTCCTGCTCGACATCAGCATGCCCGGCCTGTCCGGCGAAGCCACCTGTGCCAGCCTGCGCCAGCGGACCAGCGAAGGCGGCATGCACATCGTCGCCTACACCGCCCACGCCTTTCCCGAGGAGCGCGAACGCTTCCTCGCCGCCGGTTTCGACGATATCCTGGTCAAGCCGATCAGTCGCGAACGTGTCGAAGCCCTGGTCGCCGATCTCTAGAATCGACAAACTCGCCCGGTGCATGCCGGCCGGAGCGGGTATAATTCCGGCCCATGTCTGAAATCAATACGTTAGCTGACAACTCGGTCAGCCCCCCGCCTGCCGACGCAGCCCCCGACATCACCTTCGCCGACCTCGGCCTCGCGCCCGAACTGCTGCGCGCCCTGAACGACATGGGCTACAGCAAGCCGACGCCGATCCAGGCCAAGGCCATCCCGCTCGTCGTCAGCGGCAAGGACATCATGGGCGGGGCGCAGACCGGCACCGGCAAGACCGCCGCCTTCACGCTGCCGATCCTCCAGCGCATCCTGCCCTTCGCCAGCAGCAGCCCGTCGCCGGCCAAGCATCCGGTGCGCGCGCTGATCCTGGCGCCGACCCGCGAACTGGCCATGCAGGTGTTCGAGTCGGTCAAGGATTACAGCAAGCACACGCCGATCCGCGCCATGTGCGCCTACGGCGGCGTCGACATCAAGCCGCAGATCGCCGAGCTGAAGAAGGGTGTCGAAGTCCTGGTCGCCACGCCGGGCCGGCTGCTCGACCACGTCGAATCGAAGAGCGTCAGCTTCAACTCGGTGCAGGCGCTGGTCCTCGACGAAGCCGACCGCATGCTCGACATGGGCTTCATCCCCGACGTCACGCGCATCCTCAACATGCTGCCGCAGCAACGGCAGAGCCTGCTTTTTTCGGCCACCTTCTCGGAAGAGATCAAGAAGCTCGCCGACACCATGCTCAAGCAGCCGGTGCTGGTCGAAGTCGCCCGCCGCAACCAGGTGTCCGAAACCATCACCCACCGCGTGCACCCGGTTTCCGAGTACGGCAAGCGCGGCCTGCTGACCAAGTTGCTGAAGTCGGGCGAGATCCGCCAGTGCATCGTCTTCATGCGCACCAAGCAGGGCTGCTCGCGCCTGACCCGGGAACTGCAGCGGGCCGGCATCCAGGCCGACGCGATCCACGGCGACAAGAGCCAGCTCGACCGGATCAAGGCGCTCGAAGCCTTCAAGGCCGGCCAGACCCATGCCCTGATCGCCACCGATGTCGCCGCCCGCGGCCTCGACGTCGACGACCTGCCCTACGTGATCAACTACGAACTGCCGCACACGCCCGAAGACTACGTGCACCGCATTGGCCGCACCGGCCGTGCCGGCAAGTCGGGCAACGCGATTTCGCTGGTCAGCGCGCACGAGGTCGGCTACCTGATCGAGATCGAGAAGCTGATCAAGCGGCCGATCGAGCAGATCGAGATCGCCGGTTTCGAGCCCGAGGCCGAGTACGAATACCCGCCGGGCAACAAGAAGAAGCGCAGCGCGCCGCCGGCACGGGCGCCGCTGGCCACGCGTCCGGAACGCGGCGAGCGCCACGAACGGCATGAGCGGCCGGCCCGCCGCAACCCGATGATCGCCGCCGACGGCTTCGACTTCAGCAAGCCCTACGAATCGACGACCCCGGTCAGCGACCTGCCCGATTCACCGAAAGCGCCGGCCAAGGCCGATCCACACAAGCCGAAGCGGGTCGTCGCCGCGCTGCTCGGCGGCCTCGGCCGCAAGACCTGAGCCGGCCCCGGCTCAGGCGCCGCCGCGCGGCACGAAGCCGGCCGGCGGCCGGGCCTTCGGCACTTCCACCTCGACCAGCCGGATCACCGCCAGCGACAGGTTGTCGCCGGCACCGGCCGCCCGCTGCCGGGCCAGGTCGATGATCTTCTCGCAAGCCGTGCGCGCCGAATTGCCGGCGAGCAACTCGCCCATTTCGGCTTCGTCGAAATAGGCCCAGATGCCGTCCGAACAGAGCATGAAACTGTCGCCGGCGCGCAGGTCGGCAGTTTCGGCAAAGCTGAAGCGCGGCTCGTCCTGCCCGCCGAGCGAGGTCATCAGCACGTTGCGGTTGGGATGGGTGAGCGCCTGCGCCGGCGTGATCTTGCCGGTGGCGACCAGATGTTCGACAAACGAGTGGTCGACCGTGCGCGTCAGCAACTGACGGCCGCGATAATGGTAGAGACGGCTGTCGCCGCAATACCCCCAGCTCGCCAGGCCCGGCTGCAGCAGCAGCATGACGGCGGTGCTGTGCGGGTCCTTTTCGTTCATGAAGCGCGAGGCCTTGATCATCGTGTGCGCCTCGCGCATGCTGTTTTCCAGCAGCCAGCGGGCGCTTTCCTCGACCGGCGCGAAATGCTCGAGATTGGTGCGCGCCGTGTGCAGCACCTGCTCCGCAGCCAGCGCGCCGCCGGTGTGGCCGCCCATGCCGTCGGCAACGACGGCCAGCGCGATGCCCTTGCGGCGCACGTGCGGCAGGATCGCGACGCGATCCTGCTGTTCCTTGCGATCGCCCTGATGCTGGGCGGCGCAGGCATCCACTGCTATCGGCATTAGCCCTCCCTCTTGGCCGCGCAGATTATCACGAAACCCCGGCCTGAATGCCGCCGCGGAAGCGCTCCAGAATGTCGTCGACGAACTCCGGCAGGGTGTCGTCGCCAAGGCCGAGCTCGGCCAGCACCTCGCCCTTGACATCGTCCCATTCGGGATTCGGCATGTGCTGGTCGCGCGCATGCACCTCGATCGCCAGCTGCAGGATGGCGACCATGCTGCGCGACTCGTGGTCGCCCAGTTCGTTCATCGCATGCTGGTGACGGATGGCATCGCAGATGAAGCCGGGCAGACACCAGTGGCGGGCGACCAGATAGCCGACGACGGCATGGTCGCTGTTGAACTTGCGATCCTCCTCGCGCCAGTTTGCCCAGTGGCCGGGCGTGCCCAGGCGCATTTCCCGGCAGTAGCTGGGAAAGCGCTGCAGCAGCAGGGGCACGCCGCAAGCATGGAAGATGCCGGCAAGATAGGCCTGGTCGGGGAACAGGTTGCAGACGGCGATGCGCTCCTCGGCGATCAGCATGGCCAGTTCGCCGACCGCCTGCGAACGCGCCCAGAACGCCTCGTACACGCGCTGCTCCTTGCGCACCGCGGCGTTGCCGGCGAGGGCGATGGCCTGCGCCAGGCGATAGGTCTGCTCGACGCCGACCGCGTGCAGGATCTGCTCGACCGACTCGAACGGCTGGTGCTTGCGGTAGGCGGCATTGCCGACCACCTTGAACAGCATCGCGGTCAGTCCCGGATCTTGGTTAACGGTCCGGGCAATCAGCCGGACGTCGAGCTCGTGGCGGGCGATCAGCTTGCGCAACTCCTCGAGCACGCGCGGCTGCGCCGGAATGCGCACGCCGCCCTCGAGCACGCGCTTGACGCGGGCGACGTCCTGCTCGCCCAGCGTCGCGGTAAGGTCCCTGATCGAGGGCGCTTTGGTCATGTCAATGCCTCATCCATCAATTCTATCCAGTGGCGGACCGGGATCGCCGATCCGCCCTGCAAATGCGTCAGGCAGCCAATGTTGGCCGTGGCGATCGCCGCCGGCCCGCCGCCGTTCAGTGCCGTCAACTTGTTGTCGCGCAGCCTTTTCGCCAGCGCCGGCTGCAGCAGCGCGTAGGTCCCGGCCGAACCGCAGCACAGGTGGGCGTCGGCCACCGGCGTCAGCGTGTAGCCGGCCGCCTGCAGCAGCGGCTCGACGACGCCGCGGATTTTCAGCCCATGCTGCAGTGTACACGGAGAATGGAAAGCCAGCTTGCCGCGTTCGGCCGGGACCAGCAATTCGCCCAGGCGGGCGGCCTCGCCGGCGACGACTTCGGACGGATCGCGGCACAGCGCGCTGATCGTTTGCGCCTTGGCCGCGTAGCCGGCATCGTCAGCGAGCAGGTGGCCGTAGTCGCGCACCTGGACGCCGCAGCCGGAGGCGGTGACGACAATCGCCTCGATCCCGGCTGCGACATGCGGCCACCAGGCGTCGATGTTGCGCCGGATGTCGTCGCAGGCCGCCGCCGGATCGTCGAGATGCTGGCGCAAGGCGCCGCAGCAGCCGGCCTTCTTTTCCTCGAACAAGGCGATGCCGAGGCGGTCGAGCACGCGCGCCGTCGCCGCGTTGATGTTCGGCGCCAGGGCGGACTGAACGCAGCCGGCCAGCGCCAGCATGCGCCGCGGGTGGCGGTCGGTTTCCGGCCACGGCCGGCGCTCGGCCACTGACGGCAGCTTGTCGGCGAGCGCCGACGGCAGCAGCGGCTTGAGCGCGCGACCGAGCGCCACTGCCGGCCCGAACAGCGCCGGTCGCGGCAGCACCGCCTTGAGCAGGGCGCGCGGCAGGGCCTCACGGAGCGGCCGCTGCAGCTTGGCCTCGACGACCTGGCGGCCGATGTCGAGCAGGTGCGCGTAATCGACGCCGGACGGGCAGGTCGTCTCGCAGGCACGACAGCTCAGGCAGCGGTCGAGGTGCAGGCGGGTCCTGGCCGTCACCGGCTGGCCCTCGAGCACCTGCTTGATCAGGTAGATGCGGCCGCGCGGCCCGTCGAGCTCGTCGCCGAGCAGCTGGTAGGTCGGGCAGGTGGCGGTGCAGAAGCCGCAATGCACGCACTTGCCGAGGATCTCGGCGGCAAGCTGGCCGGCGCGCGTGGCGCGGTATTCGTCGGTGAGCCGGCTATCCATCAGAACTCCGCGTAGAGTCGGCCGGGGTTGAGGATGCCGGCCGGGTCGAAGACCTTCTTCAGCCGCCGGTGCAGGGCGAGCAGCGCCGGCGCCAGCGGGGTGAACGGATCGACGCGGCAGCGCAGCGATTCCGGCGCCCGGTACAAGGTCGCATGGCCACCGGCCGCCGTTGCCGCGGCGCGGATCGCCGCCGCGTCGATGTCGCCGGCGTACCAGCGCAACGCGCCGCCCCATTCGATCGCGCACAGGCCGTCGACCGCCAGGGCCGGCGCCGTCGAGGGCAACGCGACGCGCCACAGCGGCGTCGCGGCGAAGGCCGGATGCGTCTGCTCGCGCACCGAAATCCAGGTTTTTTCGCCGTCGACCGTCAACTCGCCGCCCAGCCGCCGGCGCGCCGCGTCGACCGCTGCCGCCGCGCCGGACAGGCGCAGCAGCAAACGTCCATCGTGCCAGAACGCCGCCGACAGCGGCAGCGGCTGCGCGCCCCAGTCGTTCAGGCGGCGCACCGCCTCGTCGGCAGCGCAGGCGAAGGCCAGCGTGGTCTCGGCGACCGGCTTCGGCAGCACCTTCAGCGTCGCCTCGGCGATCACGCCGAGCGTGCCCAGGCTGCCGGCGATCAGCCGCGAGACGTCGTAGCCGGCGACGTTCTTCATCACCCGGCCGCCAAAGTCGAGGACCTGGCCGCGGCCATCGACCAGCGTCACGCCGAGCACGAAATCGCGCACCGCGCCCGCCTGCATCCGGCGCGGCCCGGCCAGCCCGGCGGCCAGGCAGCCGCCGAGCGTGGCTCCGGTTTTTGCCGGAATCTGACGGTCGACCGTCGCATTCGCCGAAAAATGCGGCGGCTCGAAGGCCAGCATCTGGCCGTGCTCGGCCAGCACCGCCTCGATCTCGGCGAGCGACGTGCCGCATTTCGCGGACAGGTAGAGCTCGGTCGGCTCGTAGGCGACGATGCCGCGATGGCCGCTCAGGTCAAGCACCTCGCCGGCCAGCAGGCCACCGTAGAAATCCTTGCTGCCGGCACCGCGCAGGCGCAGCGGCGTGCGTCCGGCGTGGGCGGCGCGGATCGCCGCGACGATCTCGTCCCGCGTCATCAGAAGCGCTCCAGGTCGGGGAACTTGAGTTCGCCGCGATGCACGTGCATGCGCCCGTATTCGGCGCAGCGGTGCAGGCTGGGAACCGCCTTTTCCGGGTTGAGCAGGCGCTTCTCGTCGAAGGCTGCCTTGACCGCGTGGAAGGTTTCCAGCTCGGGCGTCGCGTACTGCACGCACATCTGCTTGATCTTCTCGATGCCGACGCCGTGCTCGCCGGTGATCGACCCGCCGAGCGCCACCGACAGCTCGAGGATCTCGGCGCCGAAGGCCTCGGCCTTCTCCCAGTCGCCGGGCAGCGACATGTCGTACATGATCAGCGGATGCAGGTTGCCGTCGCCGGCGTGGAAGACGTTGGCGCAGCGCAGGCCGTATTTCCGCTCCATGCCGGCGATGGCTGCGAGCATTTCGGCCAGGCGTTTGCGCGGAATGGTGCCGTCCATGCAGTAGTAGTCCGGCGTGATCCGCCCGACCGCCGGAAAGGCCGCCTTGCGCCCGGCCCAGAAGCGCAGGCGCTCGGCTTCCGACTGCGACACGCGGATGTCGCGGGCACCGCAGCCGGTGAGCACGGCGCGCACGCGGGCGATTTCCTCGGCGACCTCCTCCGGCGTGCCGTCCGACTCGCAGAGCAGGATGGCCGCCGCGTCGAGGTCGTAGCCGGCCTTGACGAAGGGCTCGACGGCAGCGGTCGCCGGCTTGTCCATCATTTCCAGCCCGGCCGGGATGATGCCGGCGGCGATGATCGCAGCGACCGCGTCGCCGGCCTGGGCGACGTCGTCGAAGGAGGCCATCACCACCTGGGCGAGTTCGGGTTTCGGCACCAGCTTGACCGTCACTTCGGTAACCACGCCGAGCAGGCCCTCGGAACCGATCAGCAGGGCGAGCAGGTCGTAGCCGGGCGCATCCGGCGCGGCGCTGCCGATCTCGAAGATTTCGCCCTCGATCGAGACGACGCGCAGACGCAGCACGTTATGCACGGTCAGCCCGTACTTCAGGCAATGCACGCCGCCCGAGTTTTCGGCGACGTTGCCGCCGATGGTGCAGGCGATCTGCGACGAGGGATCGGGCGCATAGTAGAGGCCGTAGGGCGCCGCCGCTTCCGACACGGCGAGGTTGCGCACGCCCGGCTGGACGACGGCGCTGCGGCTGTCACGGTCGACCTTGAGGATGCGGTTGAAACGCGCCAGCGACAGCACGACACCCTCGGCATGCGGCATCGCGCCGCCGGACAGCCCGGTGCCGGCCCCGCGCGCCACCACCGGCACGCCGAGCTGGTGGCAGGTGCGCAGCACATCGACCACCTGGCCCTCGTTTTCCGGCAGGCAGACGGCCAGCGGCATTTCCCGGTAGGCGGTCAGCCCGTCGCATTCGTAGGGACGCAGGTCCTCGTCCTCGACCAGCAGGCAGTGGGCGGGCAGGATCGCCCGGAGGCGGCTGACCAGGGTCTTGCGGTCGGTCGCGACAATGGCGTCGCTGGGGTCGACTTGGCTCATCCGCCGATTGTAAACCGCCGCCGCCGGGCCGCCTATCCGGGGCAAGCCCGAGCGGTGCACACAGAAATTTACCGAGTCCCGGCAGGCCCCGGCCTATAATCGTGCCTCGATCAAAAAACCCAGAAAAATCAATGGGACAGATCAACGAAGCCGGCTGGCGCACGACGCACAACCGGCAACTGCTCGAACGCCTGCTGCACGATCTCGACGCCCGCCTGCGCGACGACCCGCCCGACGAGGTGCTGGCCATCGAAAGCACCAGCGTCGCCTGGCCGAGGATCAAGGACTGCCTGCTGGAAACCCTGGTCAGCGGCGACGAGACCCGCTGTCAGGCGATGCTCCGCCAGCTCGCCGGCAGCGACACGCCGTTCATGCTCTTCGCCCACCAGTTCGGCACGCTGCGCAACCTGGTCCTCAAGCAGACCCTGGCTGCTGGCGCAATCGACGACGCGCAGCGGGTGATGGCCTTGTTCGAGGAAATGGAAGAAGGCTTCGCGGCAATCTACCTCGAGGTCTTCCTGAACCGGCTGGGCACGCGCAACCACCTGCGCCTGAGCCACATCCGGGTGCTCAGCGACAAGAACCTGCTCAGCTACTTCGAGAGCCATCTCGAATGGATGGCGGCGCTGATCGATGCCACCCGCGCCCGCCTGCCGGCGCAAATGCCGGAACTCGACCCGACCCGCTGCCAGTTCGGCCAGTGGCTGCACGCCGAAGGCCTGCGCCTGATCCGCGACCGCAGCCACATCGAGCAGATCCACCAGTTGCACGAGGCGATGCACCACGTCGTCGCCGAAGTCGGCGAACTGTTGCCGCACCGGCGCGCCAGCGGCCCGCTCTACGCGCTGCTGAAGAAGGCGGAAACCTTCTCGCTCGAACTCGGCAACGAGATTTCGCTGCTCAACAGCATCGTCATCATGAGCGTCTACAGCAAGGACACGCTGACCGGCTTCCTCAGCCGGCGCTTCCTCGACCGGGTGCTGGCCAACCAGATGGAGATCGCCAAGGCGACCGAATCGCCGTTCTCGGTGATCATGTTCGACCTCGACCATTTCAAGGAGATCAACGACCGCTGGGGGCATCCGACCGGCGACCGGGCGCTCGAGCACGTCGCCGGCATCGTCCGCGACACGCTGCGCCAGTCCGACCTGATCTTCCGCTACGGCGGCGAGGAATTCCTGCTCGTCTGCCCGTCCACACCGCAGGCGCAGGCGCGCCTGCTGGCCGACAAGCTGCGCCAGCGGATCGCCGCCAGCCCCTTGCCGAACACGCCACCGATCCCGCTCGCCGCCAGCTTCGGCGTCGTCGAGGTGGCGCCGGCCAGCTACGAGGTGGTCGACACCCGGCTGGTGCACGAGGTCGTCGCCGCCTGCGACGGCAAGCTCTACGCGGCCAAGCGCAGCGGCCGCAACTGCGTGGTCTGAGACTCAGCGGACGAGGATCGCGCGGAAGTCGTTGACGTTGGTCAGCGTCGGACCGGTCACCAGCAGGTCGCCGAGCGCCGCGAAATAGCCCCAGGCATCGTTGGCCGCCAGCGCCGCCCGGCCGTCCAGGCCGAGCGCCCTTGCCCGGGCCGGCGTCTGCGGATCGACGAAGGCGCCGGCATTGTCGTCGCTGCCGTCGATGCCGTCGCTGTCGGCGGCGAGCGCGGCGATGCCGGGCGCGCCGTCGAGCGCCAGGGCCAGGCCGAGCAGGAACTCGCTGTTGCGCCCGCCGCGCCCGCCCTCGCCGCGCAACGTCACCGTCGTCTCGCCGCCGGACAGCAGGACGCAGGGCTTGCCGGCCGGAAAGCCGTGGCGGCTGCAAGCGAGCGCGATGCCGGCATGGACCCTGGCCACCTCGCGCGCCTCGCCCTCGATCGCATCGCCAAGGATCAGCGGCGTGACGCCGCAGCGCAGCGCCTCGGCCGCCGCGGCTTCGAGCATCTGCCGGGGCGAGGCGAGCAGGACGAAACGCGAACGCGCCAGGCGCGGATCGTCCGGCTTCGGCGTGGCCAGTTCGCCGGCGGCGAGCCGGGCGCGCAAGGCCGGATCGAGGGGAATCCCGTAACGCTCGAGGATGGCCAGCGCCGCCGCGGCGTCGCCGGGGTCGCCGACGGTCGGGCCGGAAGCGATCGCCGCCGGGTCGTCGCCGGGCACGTCGGAGATCGCCAGCGTCAGCACCGGTGCCGGCCAGGCCGCCAGCGCCAGGCGCCCGCCCTTGATCGCCGAAAGCTGCTTGCGCACGCCGTTGATCTCGCCAATGCTCGCCCCCGAGCGCAACAGCACCGATGTGAGCGCCCGCTTCTGTAGCAGCGTCACGCCCGCGGCCGGCGCCGCCAGCAGGGCCGAGCCGCCACCGGAAATCAGCGCGAGCACGCGATCGTTGACGGTCAACCCGCCAACCAGCGCCAAAATGCGCGCCGCCGCCGCTTCGCCGGCGGCATCGGGGACCGGATGCGCGGCCTCGACGATCTCGATGCGCGAACAGGGCACGCCGTGCCCGTAGCGGGTCACGACCAGCCCGCTCAGCGGCCCCGGCCAGTGCGCCTCGACCGCCCTGGCCATTGCCGCCGAAGCCTTGCCGGCGCCGACGACGATCAGCCGCCCGCCCGGCTCCGGCGGCTCGATCGCGGCCAGCGCCGGCGGCACGCAGCGGGCCGGGTCGGCCGCCGCCAGGCCGGCAGCGAAAAGGCGCCGCAGCAGTTGGCGCGGATCGTCGAGGTGAGCGTTCACTTCGTCAGCCATGCCAGCCCCGCTTCGGTCGTCGTCATCGGTTGGTATTCGCAGCCGACCCAGCCGGCATAGCCGAGCCGGTCGAGCAGCGCGAACAGGAAGGGGTAGTTGATCTCGCCGCTGCCCGGTTCGTGGCGCCCGGGGTTGTCGGCGATCTGAATGTGGCCGATGCGCTCGAGGTTGGCCTCGATGGTGCGCGCCAGGTCGCCCTGGATGATCTGCGCGTGGTAGAGGTCGAGCTGGACGCGGACATTGTCACGGTCGACCGCCGCACACAGCGAAAAAGCACGGCCGACGTCGTCGAGCCAGTAGCCGGGCATGTCGATGCGGCTGTTGATCGGTTCGATCAGCACGCTCGCGCCGAGCGCGGCGAAGCGGTCGGCGGCATGGCGCAGGTTGGCGATGTAGGTGGCGGTCAGCCGGGCCTCGTCGACGCCGGCCGGGCGCAGGCCGGCCAGGCAGTGCACGCGCCGGCAGCCGAGCGCCTCGGCGTAGGCCAGCGCCTGCTCGACGCCGGCGGCGAATTCCTTTTCGCGTCCCGGCAGGCAGGCGATGCCACGCTCGCCGGCCGCCCAGTCGCCCGGCGGCAGGTTGAAGAGCACCTGCTGCAGCCCGGCGTCGCGCAGCCAGCCGGCGATCTCGGCGGCCGGCCAGGCATACGGAAAAAGGTACTCGACGCCGGCAAAACCGGCCGCGGCGGCGCGCGCGAATCGCTCGGGAAAGGGCTGCTCGGCGAACAGGAAACTGAGGTTGGCGGCGAACTTTGGCATGACGGCGACAGTCTGTGCGGGGCTGGAAAGTATAATTCGCCGTTCACCAAGGAGAAGGCAATCGTGGATAACCAAGAACAAAACGAACGCAAAGGCGATGAACGCAAAGGCAATCGCCTGTCGAAGATCGTCACCCGCACCGGCGACGGCGGCACCACCGGTCTCGGCGACGGCAGCCGGACGACCAAGGACAGCCTGCGCATCGCCGCCATCGGCGAGGTCGACGAGCTGAACTCCAGCCTCGGCCTGCTGCTCTGCGAGGAACTCCCGGACGCCGTGCGCACTGCGCTGCTCGACATCCAGCACGACCTGTTCGACCTTGGCGGCGAACTCTGCCTGCCCGGCATGGCGCTGATGAAGGACGCCCAGGTCGAGCGCCTCGAGCAACTGGCCGAAACCTTCAACCGCGAGCTGCCGATGCTCAAGGAGTTCATCCTACCCGGCGGCACGCGGCCGGCGGCGCTCGCCCACCTCAGCCGCACCATCTGCCGTCGCGCCGAGCGGGCAATGGTCGCCCTGCACCACGCTGAAGCGCTATCCGATGCCGCCCGCCGCTACATCAACCGCTTGTCCGACCTGCTCTTCGTCTTCGGGCGCAGCCTCAACCGCGCCGGCGGCCGCGGCGACGTGCTCTGGCAAAAGGCCAAGAACGCCAGCTGAGGCTTGCTAGCAGCGGCGCCGGCGCCGCATAATCAGGTACCCATCCCAGGCCGCAACCGTGTACCGCGTCGTCACCAAATATCGCAACGGCACCGCCCGCCCCGTCGTCGAACGGGGCCCCTGGCACACGTCCCGGAAAATCGCCGAGGACTGGGCGCAGACGCTGCGCGAGCACGGCTACATCGCCCACATCGAAACCCAGAACGGCCTGCTCGACGCAGGCGCGGCCGCTGCCGCCGGCGGCGACAACAGCGACCTGCTGGCGGCCTTGTCGAGCATGGCCTGAGCGGCGCCTAGACCTGGGTCTGGGTCACCGCCTTGCGGAAGCGCAGCAGCGCGATCACGAAGAACACCGCACCGACCGCGCTCATTGCCGCCAGGTCGGGCCAGACCACGTCGAGGCCGGCACCGCGATAGAGGATCGCCTGGGCGAGGCGGACGAAATAGGTGGTCGGCGCCGCCAGCATCAGGTCCTGGATGAACTGCGGCATGCTCTCGCGCGGCGAAACGCCGCCGGAGAGCAGCATCAGCGGGATGATGCAGAGGATCACCAGCAACCCGAACTGCGGCATCGAGCGCGCCAGCGTGCCGAGGAAGATGCCGATCGACGCCGCCGCGAACAGGTAGCAGGCGGCGGCACCGAGGAACAGCGGCAGCGAGCCGGCGATCGGCACCGCCAGCACGCGCTCGACCATCACCGCCAGCGCGAAGCTGACGCCGATCAGCACCGCCAGGCCGTTGGCCCAGATCTTGGCGAGCATGATCTCGAACGGCGTCAGCGGCATCACCAGCAGGTGCTCGACGGTGCCGTGCTCGCGTTCGCGGATGAAGGCGGCGCCGACCAGGATGATGGTCAGCATGGTGACGTTGTTGATCGCCTCCATGACGCCGCCGAACCAGAAGCCCTTGAGGTTGGGATTGAACAGCACGCGGCTGCTCAGGCGCACCGGCGCGGCAGCGGCGGCGCGGGTGCCGGTGAGGTATTCGGCGATCTCGCCGAGGGCGATGCTGCGAATGTAGTTGGCGCCGATGAAGGCCTGGCTCATGATCGTCGCATCGATGTTGAGCTGCAGGTCGGGCGACTTGCCAGCGAGCACGTCGCGCTGGAAGTTGGCCGGGATCACCAGGACGAAGTTGTAGCGGCCGGAATCCATGCCGGCATCGACCTCGGCCAGCCGGATCATCGCCGGCTGGCGGAAGTACGGCGGGTAGAAGGCGTCGGCGATGCGCTGCGAGAGCGGCGAGCGATCCTCGTCGACGATCGCCACCGGCGCATTGTTCAGCTCCTGCGAGACGCCGGTCGCGGCCTCGTAGATGGCCCCGGAAAAGGCCCAGCAGATGAGCAGCAGCAAGGTCTTGTCGGCCCACAGGCTTTTCAGTTCCTTGAGTCCGAGGCGGAAGATGCTGGCCAGGCTGGGCAGGCGCATGCTAGTTCTCCTGCTTCTTCAGCAGCGCCACGGCGAGCAGCGTCAGCACCGGGATGAAGGCGGCCAGCGCCAGGAACTGCGGCAGCAGGTCGGCGATGCCGAGGGCCTTGGTGTAGGTGCCGCGGCTGATGACCAGGAAGTAGCTCGCCGGGAACAGCTGGCCGATCCAGTAGCTGGCGCCCTCGAGCGCACCGACCGGCGTGGTCAGCCCGGAAAAGCTGACCGTCGGCAGCATGGTCAGGATCGCCGTGCCGAACAGCGCCGCGATCTGCGTCCGGGTGAAGGTCGAGATGAGCAGGCCGAGGCCGGTGGTGGCGACGACGTAGAGCGTCGCCCCGAGCGTCAGCGCCGCCAGGCTGCCCTTGATCGGCACCTGGAACACCAGCTGCGACTGGATCACCAGCAGCACGAAGCTGATCAGCGAGACGACGACATACGGCAACTGCTTGCCGAGCAGGAACTCGAGCCGGGTCACCGGCGTCACGTAGAGGTTGGTGATCGAGCCGAGCTCCTTCTCGCGGACGACGCCCAGCGCCATCAGGATGGCCGGGATGAAGATCAGCAGGATCGGGATCACCGCCGGCACCATCGCGTAGATGCTCTTGACGTCCTGGTTGTAGCGGTAGCGGGTGACCAGGTTGGCCGCCGCCGGCGCCGTGCCGCCGACGTTCTCGCGCGCCAGCTGCTGCAGGTAGAGCTGGTGCATGCCCTCGGCGTAGCCGCGCACCGTCTCGCCGCGGTAAGGCATGGCGCCGTCGATCCACAGGCCGATCTCGGGCGCCCGGCCGCGGCGCAGGTCGCGGCCGTAGCCTTCGGGGATGTCGACGGCCAGCGCCAGTTCGCCGTTCTTCATCCGGCGCTCGAGCTCGCCATCGTCGACGATCGCCGGGCGGGTGAAGAAATAGCGCGAACCGGCGATGTTCTCGACGTAGGCGCGGCTTTCCGGCGACTGGTCGCGATCGATCGCGGCAAAACGCAGGCCCTCGACGTCGAGCGAGATGCCGAAGCCGAGGACGAACATCAGCAGGGCCGAGCCGAGCAGCGCGAAAGCCAGGCGCACCGGGTCGCGGCGCAGTTCGAGCGCCTCGCGGCCGGCGTAGCCGAGCAGGCGGCGCAAGCTGAAAATGCCGCCCGGCTGACGGTCGACCGTCAGCGCCGGGGGGGGTTCGGGCGGTTCACGGTCGACCGCGGTTTTTGCCGTTTTTTCACCGTCGACCGTCAGCGTCGTGCCGCCGCCGGCGGCCTCGAGGTAGCCGATGAACGCCTCCTCCAGCGTCGCCGCGCCGCGCTGCGCCACCAGCGCCGCCGGCGTGTCGCTGGCGAGCACGCGGCCGGCGTGCATCAGCGAGATGCGGTCGCAGCGCTCGGCCTCGTTCATGAAATGGGTCGAGATGAAGATGGTCACGCCCTGCTCGCGCGACAGCTCGACCAGCAGCGCCCAGAACTCGTCGCGGGCGACCGGGTCGACGCCCGAGGTCGGCTCGTCGAGGATCAGGAGCTTCGGTTCATGAACCACGGCGACGGCCAGCGACAGCCGCTGGCGGATGCCCAGCGGCAGGTCGGCGGCGCGCTTGGCGGCGTAGTCGGCGAGCTTGAAGCGCTGCATCAGCGTCGCGATGCGCGGCCCGCGGGCGGCCGCCGGCAGGTGGAAGAGGCGGGCGTGCAGGTCGAGGTTCTCGGCCACCGTCAGCTCGCCGTAGAGCGAGAACGACTGCGACATGTAGCCGACCTGCCGGCGCGTCGCCAGGTCGCGCCCATCGACCGGCCGGCCGAACAGCCGGGCCTGGCCCTCGCTCGGCGGCAGCAGGCCGGTCAGCATCTTCATCGTGGTCGTCTTGCCGCAGCCGTTCGAGCCGAGGAAGCCGAAGATCTCGCCGCGGCCGATGCGGAAGCTGACCCGGTCGACCGCGGTGAAATCGCCGAATCGCTGCGACAGCTGCTCGGCCTCGATCGCCCAGTCGGCCTCGCCGGTCGCGGCGCGCGGCGGGATCGTCAGGCCGCCGCCGGCACCGCGACGGGCCGCCGGCAGGAGCTGGACGAAAGCCGCATCGAGCGTCGCCGTGGCGGTCCGCGCGCGCAACTCGGCCGGCGTGCCGGTGCCGAGGATGCGCCCGGCGTCCATCGCCACCAGCCAGTCGAAGCGCTCGGCCTCCTCCATGTAGGCGGTGGCGACGAGCACGCTCATGCCTGGCCGGCGCTCGCGGATGCGCTCGATCAGTTCCCAGAACTGGCGCCGCGACAGCGGATCGACGCCGGTCGTCGGCTCGTCGAGGATGAGCAGGTCGGGATCGTGGATCAGCGCGCAGCACAGGCCGAGCTTCTGCTTCATGCCGCCCGACAGTTTCGCCGCCGGGCGGTCGCGGAAAGGCGTCAGACCGGTCGCCGCGAGCAGGTCGGCGATGCGCCCGGCGCGCTCGCGCCTGTCCTGGCCGAACAGGCGACCGAAGAAATCGACGTTCTCGAAGACCGACAGCGTCGGATACAGGTTCTTGCCCAGGCCTTGCGGCATGTAGGCGATGCGCGGCTGCACCACGGCGCGGTAGCGGCGGTCGCCGATGTCGCCGCCGAGCACCTCGACCCGCCCCGACTGGATCTTGCGCGCCCCCGAGACGAGCGCCAGCAACGACGACTTGCCGACCCCGTCGGGCCCGATCAGGCCGACCATGCAGCCGGCCGGCAGGACGAGATCGATGGCGTCGAGCGCCAGCGCATCGCCATAGCGATGGCTGACCGCGCTCAGGCTGGCGACCGGCGGGCGGTCCATGCTCGCTTACTGCCCGTCGATCCGCAGCGCCGGCGGCCAGGCGACGTCGGCGTCGAGGCGCAGGTAGGCGACGCCGGGCATGCCGGCCTTGGCCAGGTCGGCGTGGGCGGCCAGCCAGGCCGGATCGGCGCGGACCTTGACGCGGAACATCAGCTTGTCGCGCTCGCCGCGGGTTTCGACCTCGCGCGGCGTGAACTGCGCCTTCGCCGCGACGAAGCTGACCCGCGCCGGGATCGGCGTCTGCGGCAGCGCGTCGAGGACGATCCGCGCCTCGCCGCCAAGGGCGATGCGGCCGGCTTCGCCGGTCGGCAGGTAGACGGTCATGAACATGTCGCCGAGATCGACCAGCGTCAGCGCCTTGCCGCCGGCAGCCAGGACCTCGCCCGGCTCGGCCAGGCGGTAGAGGACGCGGCCGGAAATCGGCGCCTTCAGTTCGCTGTCGGCCAGCGTCGCCTGCAGTGCCTCGAGGCGGGCGACGGCTGCCGCGACGCCGGCATCGGCGGCGCCGACGCGGCCCTGCGCTTCGGCCATGCCGGCGGTGGCGCCGGCCATCCCGGTCTGGTCGGTATCGAGCTTGTTGCGGCTGATGAAGCCGCGGCCGACCAGTTCCTCCGAACGCTGCAGCGTCTTGCCCGCCAGGGCGACATCGGCGCGCGACTTGCGCATCCCGGCCTGCGACTGCTCGAGCGCCCGCCGCGCCTGCTCGACCTGGGCCTCGGCCGCCCGCACCTGGGCGCCCAGTTCGGCGGCATCGAGCCGGGCGACGACGGCGCCGGCCTCGACCCGGTCGCCCTCGCGGGCGAGCACGGCGTCCAGGCGACCGGCGATCTTGCTGGCCACATCGACCTCGGTCGCCTCGAGACGGCCGTTGCCGTAGACGATGCCGGCGGGCAGGCCAGCCGGACGTTGCAGGTAGAGATAGAAGCCGACGCTTGCGGTCGACACGGCGAGAAGGGCAAAAACCAGCGGCCGGACAAAACGTTTCGTACTCATGGCAGACCCCGTCGGATTACTGACCAATCGGTCACTACTGTCCCGATTATAGGCCTGACGGCGTTCTCCGGCCAGCCGGCCGGCTCATTCCGGGGTCCGGAAGAAGATCAGCCAGGCACCGCCGATGGCCACCAGCAAGGGAATTTCGAACAGGAAGGGATAACGCCAGGCAAGGCCGACGCTGGCACCGACAAGGAGAAGATAGAGCAGGAAGCGCAAGGCGGCTCCGGTCGGAAGTGGCGGGTCCGGTGAGATTCGAACTCACGATGGGTTTCCCCACGCCGGTTTTCAAGACCGGTGCATTCAACCGCTCTGCCACAGACCCGCGGAAGGCGCGCATGATAACACAGGCGCCCCGGGCGATGCCGGCAGGGCGGAAGTTTGAAACTTTGTCGCGAGTCCGTTAGTCTTAGCCCTCGTATCAACCAGACTGGGAGTTAGCCCGGATGAACACCAACTTCGAAATCGCCCGCCAGGGCGCCACCGTTGCGACGCAGCAGAACCGCGTCCTGCGCAACACCTACATGCTGCTCGGCCTGTCGATGGTGCCGACCGTGCTCGGTGCACTCGCCGGCATCCAGATGGGCTTTTCCTTCTTCGCCGGCAGCCCGCTGATTTCCTTCGTGCTGTTCATGGGCATCGCCTTCGGCTTCATGTGGGGCATCGAGAAGAACAAGGATTCCGGCCTCGGCGTCGCGCTGCTGCTCGGTTTCACCTTCTTCATGGGCCTGATGCTGTCGCGCATCCTCCAGTTCGCGCTCGGCTTCGCCAACGGCGGTTCGATGATCGCGCTGGCGGCCGGCGGCACCGGCGCCATCTTCTTCGTCCTGTCGTCGATCGCCGCCACCAGCAAGCGCGACTTCAGCGGCATGGGCAAGTTCCTGTTCGCCGGCGTCATCCTGGTCCTGCTCGCCGCGCTGGCCAACATCTTCTTCCAGATTCCGGCCCTGTCGCTGGCAATCTCGGCAGCCGTCGTCGGCATCTTCTCGGCCTACATCCTGTACGACATCAACCGCATCGTGCAGGGCGGCGAGACCAACTACGTCACCGCCACGCTGGCCGTCTATCTCGACGTCTACAACGTCTTCGTCGGCCTGCTGCAGCTGATCATGGCCTTCACCGGCGAACGCGACTGAGCGCGCCAAGGCGTTAGCAAAAAGGGCGGCCGCGGCCGCCCTTTTTCATGCCCGCTCGAACAGTGCGATCGACTCGACGTGGGCGGTATGCGGGAACATGTTGACGATGCCCGCCGCCGCCAGCCGGTAGCCCTTCAGCGAACAGAGCACGCCGGCGTCGCGGGCCAGCGTTGCAGGATTGCACGAGACATAGACCAGGCGGCCCGGCGCGTCATCGCCGAGCGCCTTGCACAGTTCGACGGCGCCCTCGCGCGGCGGATCGATCAGCATCTTGTCGAAGCGGCCGAGCCTGGCCAGCGATTGCTCGGTGCATTCGAAGAGATTGGCGACGCCGAAATCGACCCGCTCGCCCAGGCCGTTGGCGATGGCCGCCTCGCGCCCGCGGGCGACCAGCGCCGGACTGCCTTCGATGCCGACCACCGAGGCGCCGCTGCGGGCGATCGGCAGCGTGAAGTTGCCCAGCCCGCAGAACATGTCGGCGATCCGCTCACCCGGCTGCGGATCGAGCAGGCGCAGGGCGCGGCGGACCATGACGCGATTCACCGCGTGATTGACCTGGGTGAAGTCGGTGGGCCGGAAATCGAGCTCGAGATCGAACTCCGGCAGCGTGTAGGACAGCCGGGGCCCGGGCAGCGGATGGAAACGGCGGGCGCTGTCCGGCCCGGACGGCTGCAGGTAGACGACGACGTCGTGGCGGTCGGCGAAGGCACGCACCGCCTTTTCGTCGCTGACGGTCAACGCCTGCAGAATGCGAAAAACCAGCGTCGTGCAGTGCTCGCCGACGGCAACCTCGATCTGCGGCAGGCGGTCGGCGATGCTCAGGCCGCCGACCAGCTCGCGCAGCGGCATGAGCAGGTCGGAAACATGCGGCGGCAGCACCCTGCAACTGCGGATGTCGGCGATGTAGCTGCTGCGCCACTCGTGGAAGCCGATCAGCATGCCGCCGCGCGATTCGACCTTGCGCACGCCCAGTCGCGCCCGGTGACGGTAACCCCAGGGGGCGCCGTGGATCGGCGGCAGGATCGTCGCAGCCCGGACGCGCCCGATGTGCCACAGGCTGTCCTCGAGCACGCGCTGCTTGGCGGCGATCTGCGCCGACGGTTCCATATGCTGCATCGCGCAACCGCCGCAGATGCCGAAATGCTCGCAGGCCGGCTCGACCCGGGCGACCGACGGCTTGACGACGCGCACCAGATGGGCCAGCTCATACTTCGGCTTGCGCCGGAAGCTGGCGTAATCGACGGTTTCCCCGGGCAGCGCACCATCGACGAAAATGGCCTTGCCGTCCTCGCGAACGATGCCGCGGGCCTCATGATCCAGCGATACGACTTTCCCGATCGGCACGGTCGACTCCGGTAAAAGCGCGGATTCTATCAACCGGCCGGGCTTGGCGCCAACGCCGGTGGAGGCTTCGGCGAGCCCAGAAAAACGGGCGCGTGCGTCGACATCGTTGCGGGAGACGGGAAAAATTCACGGCCGCGCAAAAAAATTAGCGCAAAACCATTCCCAATTGTGACGTTTGGTTACCTCGCTGCGTCGCAGCATTTTTTTTGCGCTATAATTTTCAGCGGATCGGTAAACACCGACCGCAACATATCTATTCAGATTTTGTAGCTTCTTGTCGATAAGGAAATCTCATGAACAAGTCCCTCCTCGCTGCCGCCCTGTTTGCCCTCGCCCTGACCGCTTGCGGCAAGAAGGAAGAACCGGTTGCCGCCCCGGCTCCGGCCCCGGCCCAAGAACAACAAGCTGCTGCCCCGGCCGCTCCGGCTGCCCCGGCTGCTGACGCCGCCGCTGCTCCGGCCGCCCCGGCTGCTGCCCCGGCTGACGCTGCTGCCGCTCCGGCTGCTGCTGCCCCGGCCGCCGAAGAAAAGAAGTAATTCTTTTCCGCCAGCAATAAAAAACGGGGCTTCGGCCCCGTTTTTTATTGTCCTGAATTTCCCGCACCGCCCTCGGGCAGCGCGGGAATCGAGGCGGATTACTGCAGTTGCTGCTGCAGCAGGCCGAGGATCTTGCGTGCGGTCTCGGACTGATCGGCGCCGCCTTCCGGCGTCAGCACCTGAATGGTCGAACGACCGCCGACATCCTCGACATGGATGCGGAACTGCTCGCGCGAGGTCGCCGGCTTGTCGCTGCTCTTCCAGAAAGCCAGCTTCGACAGCATGCCGTCGCTCTTCTTGCTGGCGTTGTCGAGTTCCGGGTCGACGTAGCGAACGAAGTACAAGCCCCGCGAACGATCGCGATCCTCGACCGTGAAGCCGACACGATCAAGCGCCAGGCCGACGCGCCGCCAGGCGCGGTCGAAGCGATCGAACACCTCCAGCTTGCCACTGCCGTCGGCGGCCGCCAGGCGGGCCCGCGGCTCGCTCTTCGGCGCGACCACGGCAGCCTGGGCGCGCTTTTCCTCGGCGCCGAGGCGAACCATCAGGCGACGCAGCATCTCGGCCTCGAGTTCGGGATCGGCAGCACGCGGCTGCCAGCGGGTTTCCTCACGCGCCGACGAGGTATACACCTCTTCCATACCGCGGTGACTGATGTAGATCTCGGTCGTCCCCGGCTCGCTACCGGGCTCGAGGCGGGTGCGGAACTTGTCGCGCTCGCCGGTCGAATACAGGGAATCGAGGATGCGACCAAGGGTGTTACGGATCAGGTCGCCCGGAATCTTGGCGCGGTTCTCGGCCCAGTCGGTCTCCATCACGCCGGCTTCCGGACGCTCAATATTGACGATGAAGCCGGTCTCCTGCCAGAACTCCTTGACCGGATCCCAGAGCTTGTCGGCCGGGGTGGCAACGACCAGCCAGCGCTGGCTGCCGGAACGCTCGACGCGCACCTTGTCGACCTGCGGCAGCACGACCGACTGGCCGGCCTGCGCTTCCGGACGACGCTCGGCGGAATAGGCGGAGAAGGTTGCCGAGCCCTTGCCACCGTCGTCCGGCACCAGGTAGCGGTCATCGCGATTAAGCTGCGACAGGTCGGGCGGCACCTCCAGCGTCGGCACCTTGCCGGCGGACTTGTATTCGATCTTGCGCGATTCGGGCAGCACCTCATTGAGCGTGCAGCCGGCAACGGCGACGCTGACGAGACACAGGGTAAGGCCGGGAAGCCGACGATTCATCGTTTTCATACTCCGTCAGACGGTGATGCCGGCCTGGCGCATGGCGTTCAGGACTCGGGCGTGGTTGGCTTCGGACAACGGCGTCAGCGGCAGGCGGATGCCCTCGGACATCATGCCCATGCGGCTGACCGCCCACTTGACCGGGATCGGATTGGCTTCGCAGAACAGATCGCGGTGCAGGCCGAGCAGACGGAAATGAATTTCCCGGGCACGGGCAACATCGCCGGCAGCAGCGGCGATGCACATTTCGTGCATCAGGCGCGGCGCCACGTTGGCGGTCACCGAGATGTTGCCGTGGAAACCCATCATGATCGACAGCACGCAGGTCGCATCGTCGCCGCTGTACAGCGCAAAGCCCTTGGGCGCGCGCTGGATCAGGTCGTAGGCGCGGTCCATGTTGCCGGTCGCATCCTTGACGCCGACGATGCCGGGCACTTCGGCGAGACGCAGGATGGTGTCGTTGCTCATGTCGGCGACGGTACGGCCGGGGACATTGTAGAGCAGCACCGGCAGCTCGACGGCCTCGGCGATCGCCTTGAAGTGGCGGTAGAGGCCTTCCTGGCTCGGCTTGTTGTAATAGGGAACGACCGAGAGCGCCATGTCGGCACCGGCCGTCTTGGCGAAGCGGGTCAGTTCGATCGCTTCGGCGGTGGAGTTGGCGCCGGTCCCGGCGATCACCGGAATGCGCCCGGCCGCGTGGTCGACCGTGACCTTGATCAGTTCGCAATGCTCGTCCACATTGACCGTCGGCGACTCGCCGGTGGTGCCGACGACGACGATCGCATCGCTGCCTTCGGCGACGTGGAAATCGACCAGGTTGCGCAGCGCGTTCAAATCAAGGCTGCCATCTTCGTGCATCGGCGTGACGATGGCGACAAGGGATCCGGTAATCATGGCCTGTTAGCTCAAAAGTAATCCGGTGATTGTAACTGAAGCCTTCCGGCTGATGAAAGGCAAGGCGGTAAGCAATTGTTATTCTGACAGCAACCAGTGCAGCCGGCCGCGAGTCAGACGCATACGGCCGGCCGGCAGGCGCAGTTCGGGATGACGATCGGGCGCTGCGACCAGCAACTGGCGAGCGAATTCGTCGAGCCGCGCGGCGACCGGCGGCTGCCAGCCGAGCTGGCGCAGACGCCAGCGCAGCAGGTTCTTGAGGCGGGCGAAGGAAAGCCGGCGTAGCCCGTCGAGGGCGGCGGCATCGCCGACACGGACGGCTGCCCAGTCGCTCGCGGCGACTTCGTCGAGCAGGTCGACGGCCTCGCCGAAATGGCCGGCGGCCTGGGCCAGATTGGCTTCGACACCGGGAAAGCGGGCAGCGATCACGGTCAACACCTCGTGACGCAGGAAATTCCGGGAAAAGCGCCGGTCGTCGTTGCTCTCGTCATCGATCCAGGTCAGGCCGTGCGCCGCGGCGTAGGCGTCGATCGCTGCCCGCGGCACATCGAGCAACGGGCGCAACAGGCGCAGACCGGCCTGCGTGCGCACCTCGCGCATCGCCGCGGCGCCGGCCAGGCCGCTGCCGCGCAGCAGGTTGAAAAGCAGGGTTTCGGCCTGATCGCCGCGGTGCTGGGCCAGCAGCAGATCGGCCGCCGGCGGCAGGTGGGCGGCGAAAGCCGCGTAGCGGGCAGCCCGGGCGGCCGCTTCCAGCCCCTGTGCGGAACTGCGCTCGACGTGCACCGGGACGACTTGCAAAGGTACCGCCAGCGCGGCGCAGGTGCTCCGGCAGAAATCGGCCCAGGCGCCGGCATTGGGTGAGAGGCCGTGATCGACATGAATCGCCCGCAGGCGCCCCGGGACCAGCTCACCGGCGAGCAGGTGCAACAGGACGACCGAATCGCGGCCGCCGGACAGCGCCAGCCAGACCGGCCCGCTGCCGGCAAGGCGGGCGGCGACGAAGGCGCCGACCCGCGCAGCAGGATCAGGCAGCCTGTTCCTTGAACCGGCCATAGCTCATCAGGCGCTCGTAGCGCTGCGCCAGCAGCGTATCGACCGGCAGTGCGGCGAGTTGCTTGAGCGATTCCTGGAGGGCCTTCTTGAGGTTGGCGGCCATCGCGACGTGATCGCGGTGGGCGCCGCCGAGCGGTTCGTTGACGATGCGGTCGACCAGGCCCAGCGTCTTCAGGCGCGGCGCCGTGATGCCCATCGTCTCGGCGGCTTCCGGCGCCTTGTCGGCGCTCTTCCACAGGATGGAAGCACAGCCTTCCGGCGAGATCACCGAATAGGTCGAGTACTGCAGCATCTGCACCGTGTCGCCGACGGCAATGGCCAGCGCGCCGCCGGAACCGCCTTCGCCGATGATGGTGACGATCACCGGCACCTTCAGTTCGGCCATCACGTAGAGATTGCGGCCGATCGCCTCGGACTGGCCGCGCTCTTCGGCGCCGATGCCGGGGTAGGCGCCGGGGGTATCGACGAAGGTCATCACCGGCAGGCCGAATTTCTCGGCCAGCTTCATCAGGCGCAGCGCCTTGCGATAGCCTTCCGGACGCGGCATGCCGAAGTTGCGGTAGATCTTTTCCTTGGTGTCGCGGCCCTTCTGATGGCCGATGACGACCACCGCCTGGCCGTTGAAGCGGGCCAGGCCGCCGACGATCGCATGGTCGTCGGCAAAGGCGCGATCGCCGTGCAGCTCTTCGAAATCGGTGAAGATGTGCTGGATGTAATCGAGCGTATACGGACGCTGCGGGTGGCGAGCGACCTGGGAAATCTGCCAGGGCGTGAGCTTGGCGTAAATATCCTTGGTCAGTTGGGCGCTTTTCTTTTCCAGGCGGCCGATTTCTTCCGAAATGTCGACCGCGGTGTCGTCCTGGACGAAGCGCAGCTGTTCGATCTTGGCTTCGAGGTCGGCGATGGATTGCTCGAAATCGAGGAAACTAGTTTTCATGGACTGCTCGGTTCTTGAGTTGGCGCGCATTTTACCCCAAAGGTCGGAGGGCAATGTGTCAGTACGCGACCGGAAGCGGATCGAGACTGCGCCAGAGGTGCCAGGTGGCGACCGAACGCCACGGCCGCCAACGCTCGCCGACCTCGGCCAGGACGCGGCGCGAGGGCTTTTCGCCGGCCAGGTAGCGCATCCCGACGGCACGCTGCAGGCCGATGTCGTCGAGCGGATAGACGTCGGGACGCATCAGGTTGAAGATCAGGAACATCTCGGCGGTCCACCGGCCGATGCCGCGCACCGTGCACAGTTCTTCGATCAGCGTCGCGTCATCGAGCTGCGGCCAGCCGGCCGGGTCGAGGCGGCCGTCGGCGAAATGCGCAGCGAGGTCAACGAGGTACTCGATCTTGCGCTGCGACAGCCCGCAACCGGCCAGCCCTTCGCCACCGAGCGCCAGCAACGGCGCCGGCGCGACGCTGCCGACGCGGTCGACGAAACGCGACCAGACCGAATCGGCGGCCTTGACCGAAATCTGCTGGCCGACGATCGAACGGGCCAGCGTGGCGAAGGGATCGCCGCGCGAGGCCAGCGACACGCCGGCGTGTCGCTCGACCAGTTCGGCCATCAGCGGATCGGCCTCGGCCAGCGCCTGCGAGGCGGCCTCCCAGTAATCGGGGCGGATCTCGGAAAACACCGGGGAAATCACCGGAATTCCACGGTCGACCGTGGAAAAAGGCAAAAAACCGGACGCCGCCCGACGACGCCCCGCAACGAATTTGCTACCATCCCCGCACTCTCCCGGAAGCCCTGACAATGACCGCCACAGGATACACCTTCATCCACCCCTTGCTCGGCCATCACGACGTCTGCGCCGGCTATCTCGTCGAGAATGCGCCAGCCGGCGCTGCGCCGGGTGCGGACGAAGTCTTCCAGCACCCGGTCTTTGCCGAATTCGACCACCGCCACCCTTGGTACGTCCCCGCCACGCCCCTCGACAAAGGCGTCGGGGAACGCGTCGTGGCGACTTTCCAGGGTGCCGGCGCCGAATCCGCCGGCGAACTCGAGGCCGCACTGCGCCAGGCCCGGCGCAAGCTGGCCCTGCACCTGCCCGGCAACGGCCGCTTGCCGGCCGCCGGCGCCTGGGACAACCTGCTGATTCCGCTCAGCCAGGCGCGCACGCAGCCGCCGTTCACGCTGCACGGCTTGTCGACCCGCACCCAGATCGTCGCCACCGGCGTGCAGAACCACAGCGACCGCGAATGGGCGCTGGCCAACGCCTGCGCACTGTGCACCGGCGAATACCTGATGACCCGGAGCAGCCTCGGCAAGCGGGCCGACACGACGCGCCAGAAGATGCTCCGGCTGCTCGCCCTGATCGCCCAGGATGCCGACACCGACGAGCTCGACGACATCTTTCGCCAGGAAACCAAGCTTTCCTACAGCCTGCTGCGCCTGGTCAATTCGGCAGCGATCGCGCCGCGCACGCCGATCACCAGCTTCGCCCAGGCGATCAACCTGCTCGGCCGCCGCCAGCTCGAGCGCTGGCTGCAACTGCTGATCTACGCCGATCCGGACAACAGCCACCAGCCTAACCCGCTGCTCTACAAGGCGGCGGTACGCGGTCGCCAGATGGAACTGCTGGCACCGCAGCTGCAACCGCTGCCGGACCTGCCCAACCTGGCCGACGGCGCCTTCATGATCGGCAGCTTCTCGCTGCTCGACGTCCTGCTCAACATGTCGATGCCGGAAATCCTCCAGCAACTGCCGCTGTCGACGACGATGAACGACGCCCTGGCACACCATGCCGGCAGCGCCGGCAAGCTGCTACTGGCCCTGGAAGCAACGGACCGGCGCAACCTGCCGGTGGCCGCCGGATTGCTCGAGGAACTGGCGATCGCCCCGGCTCGCTTCGTTGACGCGCAGATGCAGGCCCTGAGCTGGGCGGCCCGCATCCACACGCCCTGATCAGCCGAAGCGGCCGCTGAGGAAGGGGTTGTAGCGGCGCTCCTCGCCCAGGGTCGACATCGGCCCGTGGCCGGGAATGAAATCGACCGCGTCGCCGAGCGCGAACAGCTTGTCCTTGATCGAGGCGATCAGCGTCGCGTGGTCGCCACGCGGAAAATCGGTACGCCCGATCGAGCCCTGGAAGAGCACGTCGCCGACCTGGGCCAGCTGGCTCGGCGCATGGAAGAAGACGACATGGCCCGGGGTGTGGCCGGGACAGTGCAGGACCTCGAGTTCGACGTCGCCGAAGCACACGCGGTCGCCGTCGGCCAGCCAGCGGTCCGGGGTGAAGGCGGCAACCTCGGGAAAACCGAACATCTTGCTCTGCTGGGCCATGCCGTCGATCCAGAAGGCGTCGTCGGCATGCGGCCCTTCGACCGGCACGCCGGTCCGTGCCACCAGCGCGGCAACGCCGCCGGCGTGATCGATGTGGCCATGGGTGACCAGCACCTTGGCCAGCGTCAGCTGCTCGGCGGCAAGCACCGCCAGGATGCGGTCGACATCGCCGCCGGGATCGATCACCGCGGCCTGGCGGGTCGCCTCGCACCAGAAGATGGTGCAGTTCTGTTCGAAGGGAGTGACGGGAACGATCTGGTAACGCATGGCGGCAACGGCAAATTGAAGACAGCGGCGATTATGTCACGCCCCGGACCTTGCCCGGCACCGGACGCCCCCTTACACTGGACGCATCGCCACCGCAGGCCTTTGCCAGGACGCGCCGCATGCTCGACCACCCCCTGCCCGACCGTGATGCCTGGGTCCTGCTGTTCAGCAACAGCAGCCTGCCGGTGCTGCGCGCAACCAAGCGCCGCCTCGAGGAAATGCGTGCCGACCTCGACAACGTCGATGCCCGCGAACTCGCCCGCGTGATCCTGCACGACCCGATCATGACCGTGCGGGTGCTCGCCTACATCCAGCCGTTCCGCGGCCGCTCGCTGCAGCACGACATCGCGACCATCGCCGGCGCCGTGATGATGGCCGGCCTGCTCCCCTTCTTCCGCCGCTTCGATGCCTTGCCGACGATCGAGGACAGCCTGCACGAGTGCGATCCACACGCCCTGCTCGGCGTCCTGCATGCCATCCGTCGCGCCCAGCGCGCCGCCGACTACGCCCACGACTGGGCGATCCGCCGCCACGACCTGAACCTCGAGGAAGTGCGCATCGCCGCACTGCTGCACGACCTTGCCGAAATCCTGGTGGGTTGCTTCGCGCCCGCACTGGCCCTGGAAATCCAGGCCCGCCGCCGGGCGCAGCCCAAGCTGCGCAGCAGCGAGGCACAAATGCAGGTGATCGGGATGAGTTTCCAGGACATCCAGCTGGCGCTGTGCAAGGTCTGGCATCTGCCCGACCTGCTCGGCCAGCTGATCGACGACAGCCAGGCCGACAACCCGCGGGTCCGCAACGTCTCGCTGGCCGTCCGCCTGGCCCGCCATTCGGCCAACGGCTGGAACGACCCGGCACTGCCCGACGACTACCGCGAGATCGGCGAACTGATCAACCTGACGCCCGACGCCGTGCGCCAGCACCTCGACCCGGACGCCACGGCAGCGGCCGATTAAGCGCCGACACGCGCCTCGAGACTTTCCCAGCGTTCGAGCAGCGCCAGCAATTCGTCGTCGATCGCCGCCAGCCGTTCGGACGCCTTCTGCGCCCCCTGCGGGTCGCGCTGGTAAAGCGCCGGATCCTCCAGCTGCGCGGTCAGCGCCGCCTGCTCGGCCTCGAGGCCGGCGATCTTCTCCGGCAGGGCTTCGAGCTCGCGCTGCTCCTTCCAGCTCAGCTTGTCGGCTTTGGCTTTAACGGCTTCGGCGGGCTTCGCCACCGGCTTGGTCTCGCTCTTCGGCTTGTCCACAGCCAGCTTGGGCTGGCTCGCCTGGTAGTTGGCCCAGTCACTGTAACCGCCGGCGTACTCCTTCCAGACGCCATCGCCTTCGGCGGCGATGGTCTGGGTGACGACGTTGTCGAGGAAGGTCCGGTCGTGGCTGACCAGGAACAGCGTGCCGTCGTAGTCCTGGAGGAGTTGTTCGAGCAGTTCCAGGGTGTCGATGTCGAGGTCGTTGGTCGGCTCGTCGAGGACCAGCACGTTGGCCGGCTTGGCAAACAGTCGGGCCAGCAGCAGCCGGTTGCGCTCGCCGCCGGAGAGCGAACTGACCGGCGAACGGGCGCGTTCGGGCGCGAACAGGAAGTCTTCGAGGTAGCCGATGACGTGCTTGCGGGCGCCGCCGATCTCGACCCAGTCGGAACCCGGCGAGATGACGTCGGCCAGGGTGGAATCCGGATTGAGCTGGGTGCGGAACTGGTCGAAGTAGGCGATTTCCATCTTCGTCCCCTGACGCACGCTGCCGGCGTCCGGCTGCAGTTCGCCGAGGATCAGCCGCAGCAGCGTCGTCTTGCCGGCGCCGTTGGGACCGATCAGGCCGATCTTGTCGCCGCGCTGGATGCGCGCCGAGAAATCGGCCACGATCGCCCGTTGACCGTAAGATTTGACGACATGCTCGAGTTCGGCGACCAGCTTGCCGCTCTTGTCGCCGACTTCGAGCTGCAGGTTGACCTTGCCCATGCGCTCGCGCCGCGCCTGGCGTTCGGCGCGCAGGCGGTCGAGCCGCTGGACACGGAACACCGCACGCGTGCGCCGCGCCTCGACGCCCTTGCGGATCCACACTTCCTCTTCCTTGAGCAGCTTGTCGGCGCGCGCGTTGGCCAGCGCCTCCTCGTGCAGCATCGCTTCCTTGCGCTGCTGGTACTGGCTGAAGTTGCCGGGAAAACTGGCCAGCTTGCCGCGGTCGAGCTCGACGATGCGGGTGCTGACCCGGTCGAGGAAGGAACGGTCGTGGGTGATGAAGAGCAGGGTCACGCCGGATTCGATGAGCAGCGTTTCCAGCCATTCGATGGCGGCGATGTCGAGGTGGTTGGTCGGCTCGTCGAGGAGCAGCACTTCCGGCGCCACGGCCAGCGCCTGGGCCAGCGCCAGGCGCTTCTTCTGGCCGCCGGAGAGGCTGCCGACCTGCGCTTCCGGATCGAGCCCGAAGCGGGCGATGACCTTTTCCGCCTGCGCCTCGTAGGCCCAGGCGCCACGCGCCTCGAGTTCGTGCTGCAGCGTATCCATGCGCGCCAGCAGGGCGTCGTGATCGCCCTGTCCTTCGCCGAGGCGGTGTGACACTTCGTGATACTCGGCGAGCAGGGTCGACGTCTCGCCCATGCCGGAAATCACCGCTTCGAAGACCGAGTGCGCCGGATCGAAGGGCGGCTCCTGCGGCACGTAGCCGACCCGGATGCCCGGCTGCACCCAGACCTCGCCGTCGTCCAGCCGGCCCTTGCCGGTGCCGGCCGCGATCGCCGCCAGCAGCGACGATTTGCCGGTGCCGTTGCGGCCGATCAGGGCGACGCGTTCGCCGGGATCGAGCTGGAACTCGGCATGATCGAGGAGCGGCACGTGGCCATAGGCCAGACAGGCATCGGCAAGCTTGAGATAGGGCATCGCTGGTAACGAAAACGGCGCCCCGCAAGGCGCCGATCAGTGGGAGAAGCCCGGATTCTAAACGCTCACAGCGAGAACCGGGACAATTGTGCCTGCAGTTCGTCGGCCAGCCGTTCGAGATCCTCGGCCCGCTGGCGATTCGCCAGGGCCCGCTCGTTGGTGCCCTCGGCCGCCTGGGCAATGCGCTCGACCAGACGGGCGATCTCCTGGCTGGCCGCGCTTTGCTCGCGGGTGCCGTCGGCAATCTGCATGACCACGCCGACCGTTTCCTCGACCCGCCCCTCGATCGTCGTCAGCGAATCGCCGGCATCGCGCGCCAGTTCGACGCTGCTGCTCATGTTGCCGCTGACCGACTGCATGCGCGTCACGGCATGGGTCGTCTCCTTGAGGATCGCCTCGACCGTGCTGGCGATTTCCTGGGTGGACAGCGCAGTCCGCTCGGCGAGCTTGCGCACCTCGTCGGCGACGACGGCGAAACCGCGCCCCTGCTCGCCGGCACGGGCCGCCTCGATGGCCGCATTGAGCGCCAGCAGGTTGGTCTGCTCGGCAATTTCGCGGATCACCCCGACGACACTGGAAATCTGCTTCGAACGCTCGCCCAGGGTCTCGATCAGAGCCGCCGACTCGCCGATCTCACTGGCCACGCGCTCGAGTTCGTGCATCGTTCGCGTCACCACCTGGCGACCGCCACCGGTGACCGAGCGCGAATCCTCGGAAATCTGCGCCGCCTGGCGGGCGTTGTCGGCCACGTGGGAAATGCTCACCGACAATTGCTCGACCGATGCGGCAATCCCGGAAGCCGACTGCGAAGCCTGGCCGGCACTTTCGAGGGCACGTTGCGCGGCATCGCGTACCTGATGGGCCGACTGGCCGACCTGGGCCGACGTCTGCGCCACCCCGCTGACCAGCTTGCGCATGCCTGCCGCCATTTCGTTGAAGGCATGCGCAATCGCATGCACCTCGTTGCGACTGCGCGGATCGGCCTGCTCGACAGTCGCCCGCAGATCGCCGGCACTCAGCCGCGACACGGCATCGACCAGCTGCGCCAGCCCGCGCAACCGCGAGCGCACCAGGAACCAGGTGACCAGCGCCAGCAACAACGCCGCCAGCACGCTGACCAGGATCACCATGTTGCGCAAGGCGCGGCTTTCCTCGAGATACTCATCCAGCCAGCTACCGGTCGCCACCGTCCAGCCCCAGTTGTCCGAGGTTGCGGCAACGACGATCTTCTCACGCTCGCTACCGCCGGCATCCGGCATCTGATACCGATAAACGCCGTTCCGGGTGGCCAGGATCCGGGCAACAGCGTCCTTGGCCGTAGCCGGCACATCGACCTCGGACAACAGCTTTTCCTGAAATTTCGGGTGCAGCACGAACTCGCCGTCGCCCTTGTCGCCGACCGGGCGGACGATGTAGACATAGCCTGTCTTGCCGGCAACGATGCTGCCGAACTGGGCACGGATCCGCTTGAGTTCCTCGGCCAGCGAAATGCGCACCGAAACCGCCCCCCAGGCGGTACCGCCGGCATCGCGCAGCAGGCGAACCGTGCTGAAATAATACTTGCCGCCACGAATCGCCAGCCCCTGGTAGTCCTTGCCCGCCTTCAGGGAAAGCGCCACCGGGTCGTCGTCCTTGACCGGGACGCCATGCATCGGCTTGCCGTTCTTGTCGCGCAGCAAAGTCGCCAGGCGATAGACCTTGCCGTCGCGCAACAACAGCAAGGCCGCCTCGTCTCCGGTCAGCGACTGGAAGGACTTGAGCAGGCGATCATTGCCGTTGAGCAACTCGCCGCCCAGACGGACGGCCGGCAGATCGACGTCGCCGGTACGCACCAGATCGCTGCCCGGCGACAGATTTCCGTTCAGGAAACGCAGAAAAAAATCGGCTTGCCGGCCACCCCGTTCGCGCACTTCGTCAAACAGCGCGTCGAGCGTGCCCGCCATCAGCTTCGCCTCGCGGGTCAGGTTCTGCTCGGCAACGCTGATGGCTGCGCCATCGGCACGGAACTGGACGGTCATGGCCATGGCCAGGAAGACGACAGCCAGTGCACCAACGATGGCGACGATCAATTGCTGGGCAATCGGTCGATGGGAAAAATGGTTCACGGTCGACTCCTCCGATTTTTAAAATTTTATTATTTATAGCATATTTTGACACTCGCGCCACAACCTACCCCTCGCCTTGCCAAGCCGGTACAATGCGCCCCTGCCGAACTTTCCGGCCTGCCTCCATAGTTAAATGGATATAACACGCCCCTCCTAAGGGCGAATTGGTGGTTCGATTCCACCTGGGGGCGCCAGCGACCCGAATGGAAGCCACGATGACCACGACTCCCCGTCTCACTTCGCTGTCGCATGGCGGCGGCTGCGGCTGCAAGATCGCCCCCGGCGTGCTCGCCGACATCCTCAGGGGCAGCAACCGCTTGCCGGTTCCACCCGAACTGCTGGTCGGCATCGAGACCTCGGACGATGCCGCGGTGTACAAGCTCAACGACGAACAGGCGCTGGTCGCGACCACCGACTTCTTCATGCCGATCGTCGACGACCCCTACGATTTCGGGCGTATCGCCGCGACCAACGCGATTTCCGACGTCTACGCCATGGGCGGCCGGCCGATCATGGCCCTGGCTCTGGTCGGCATGCCGATCAACGTGTTGCCGCAGGACACCATCCGGCGCATCCTCGAAGGCGGCGAAGCGGTCTGCCGCGCGGCCGGCATCCCGATCGCCGGCGGCCACACGATCGATTCGGTCGAGCCGATCTACGGCCTGGTCGCGCTCGGCCTGGTCCATCCGGACAAGCTGCGCCGCAACGCCGACGCCCGCCCCGGCGACCGACTGGTCTTCGGCAAGCCGCTCGGAGTCGGCATCCTCTCGGCAGCATTGAAGAAGGACGCGGTCGACGCCGACGGCTACGCAAAGATGATCGCGACGACGACCCGCCTCAACACCCCTGGCCCGGCCCTCGCCGAACTGCCCGGCGTGCACGCGATGACCGACGTCACCGGCTTCGGCTTCGCCGGCCACGCCCTCGAGATCGCCCGCGGCGCCGGCTGCACGCTGGCCATCGACTGGTCCCGGGTGCCGCTGCTCGACGGTGTCCGCGAGCTCGCCGAGCGCGGTTTCGTGACCGGCGCTTCGGCCCGCAACTTCGCCGCCTACGGCAGCGAGATCGCCCTGCCCGCCGGCTTCCCGGCCGCCGAACAGGCCCTGCTCAGCGACCCGCAGACGAGCGGCGGCTTGCTCGTTTCCTGCGCCCCCGAGAGTGTCGAGGCTGTGCTGGCGATTTTCCGCGAGCACGGTTTTGCCGATGCCGCCGAGATCGGCGAGGTGCTTCCCCGCGGCCCGGCACCGCTGCTCGTGCGCACGGCGGCCTGAATGCGCAGGACCGGTACGCCACCACGCCACGCCATCGACATCAGCGAAGCTGACGGCGTCCGTTACCTGCATTTCGGTTCCGAATGGGTGCAGGGCGCGATGCGCGTCGCCCGGCCGTGGTCGCTCGAACTCGACTACACCCGTGAAATGATGGCCGGGCTGCTCCTGCGCGACGCCGCCCGCTGGCCGCGCACGGCATTGCTGATCGGCCTGGGCGCCGGCTCGCTGGCGAAGTTCATCCACCGCCACTTCCCGGCATGCCGGATCACCGTCGTCGAGATCAACCCCCAGGTCGAATTCGTCGCCCGCCAGTACTTCCGGCTGCCCGACGACCCGCTGCGCCTCGATGTCCGCATCGGCTGCGGCGCCGACTACCTGCAGACGAACAAGCGCCGCTTCGACCTGATCCTCTCCGACGGCTTCGACGCCGGCGGCCGCCCCGGCATGCTCGACACGCCCGCCTTCTACCAGACCTGCCGCGCCGGCCTGAGCGACGACGGACTGTTCTGCGTCAACCTGCTGCGTGAAAAAGGCTTCGCCAGCAGCGTCGACCGTATCCGCTCGGCGTTCACCGACCGGATCGCCGTGTTCCCGGCCTGCGCCAGTGGCAACACCATCGTTTTCGGACGCGGCGAGAACGGCGTCGAGGCCACGCTCGGCGAACTCGCCGCACGGGCCGCCGAACTGCGCGCCCGGACCCGGCTCAACCTGCTGCCGACGGTCGACCGCCTGCGCCAGGCCGGCATCTCCGACGCGGCGCCGCTGCGCCTGTAACAAGGCGCTTGAGTTCTCCGCCCGGGCTGCTATAAAACAGTCATCCTCCACCGACAACAACGACAAAGGCGGACAGAACAACGACAAGACCCGTCCATTCTGCCCAAAGACCCGGAGGAGCCATGCTGTCCATGCAAGACGTCATCGATTATTGCGATCTCGACCGCGGCGAAATCGAAGCGATCGCCGAACACGAACACGTGCCCATGGCGGTTGCCGCCGAAATCAGCGAAATCCTGCTGTGCTCGCCCGAGGGCGTCTGCCAGCTGCACACGATGATCATCGAGAACATGCAGCGGGCGCTTGAGGTCGGCCAGCAGCAGCGCGTCCTCGACCTGATCCGGACCTACGAGCACCTGCAGCGCACACATCCGCTGCCGACCCGGCACTGAAACGACAAGGCCCGCCGCCAGCTGGCGACGGGCCTTCCCCACGGCCTGCGATCAGGCCGCCTGCTTCTCGACGTGGGCCTGCTTCTCGTAAAGGAACTCGAGCACGGCAGCACGACAATCGATGTAGGCCGGATCGTGCGCCAGCACCAGGCGATCGCGCGGCCGCGGCAGCTTGACCTCGAGGATCTCGCCGATGGTCGCCGCCGGGCCGTTGGTCATCATCACGATGCGGTCGGAAAGCAGCACTGCCTCATCGACATCGTGCGTGACCATGACCACGGTCGCCTGCGTCTGCTCGCAGATCTTCATCAGTTCGTCCTGCAGTTTGGCCCGGGTCAGCGCATCGAGCGCGCCGAAGGGCTCGTCCATCAGCAGCACCTTGGGCTCCATCGACAGCGCCCGGGCGATGCCGACGCGCTGCTTCATGCCGCCCGAGATCTCGTGCGGGTACTTGTGCGCGGCGTGCGCCAGCCCGACCAGTTCGATCGCCGCCTGCGTCCGCGCCTTCAGCTTCGGCTTGCCTTCCTTCTGGCCGAAGACGCGCTCGACGGCGAGGTAGATGTTCTCGAAGCAGGTCAGCCAGGGCAGCAGGCTGTGGTTCTGGAAGACCACCGCGCGCTCCGGCCCGGGGCCGGCGATTTCGCGCCCGTCGCAGAGCAGGACGCCGGTGGTCGGCCGGGTCAGCCCGGCGATCAGGTTGAGCAGCGTCGACTTGCCGCAGCCGGAGTGGCCGATCAGCGCGACGAACTCGCCCTGCTTGAGGCTCAGGTCGATGTCGCGCAGGGCGACGAACTTGCCTTTCTTGGTGTCGAAGGTCTGGCCGACCTTCTCGATCTGCACGAATTTTTCCATGATGGGCTCCTCAGGCGGCTTCCTTGGTCAGTTTCTTGGCCAGCAGAATCAGCGCCTGTTCGAGAATCAGGCCGACGATGCCGATGATGAAGATGGCGATGATGATGTGCTCGACCTTCAGGTTGTTCCATTCGTCCCACACCCAGAAGCCGATGCCGACGCCGCCCGTGAGCATTTCCGCGGCGACGATGACCAGCCAGGCGGTGCCGATCGACAGGCGGATGCCGGTGAGCATGTAGGGCAGTACCGCCGGGAACAGGATTTTCGTGACGATCTTCCATTCCGACAGGTCGAGCACGCGGGCGACGTTGAGGTAGTCCTGCGGCACCCGCTGCACACCCTGGGCGGTGTTCATGATCATCGGCCAGATCGAGCAGATGAAGATCGTCCAGGTTGCCGCCGGGTCGGCCTTCTGGAACACGAGCAGGCCGATCGGCAGCCAGGCCAGCGGCGATACCGGGCGCAGCAGGCTGATCAGCGGATTGACCATGTTCGCCAGGAAGGCGAAGCGGCCGAGCATGAAGCCGAGCGGAATGCCGACCAGCGCCGCCAGGCCGAAACCGATGCCGACCCGCTGCAGCGAGGAAAGGACGTTCCAGCCGATGCCCTGGTCGTTCGGGCCGTTGTTGTAGAAAGGGTCGGCGAAGAGCACGGTGGCGGCGTCCCAGACCGCGACCGGCCCGGGAATGGCGCCGCCCTTGAGCGTCGCGACGTACCAGATGCCGACCAGCAGCAGCAGGCCGAGGACCGGCGGCAGCGCCCGGCGCAGGGCAGCCCCGAGGATTTCGGCGAAAGGCGTGCCGGCGCTGGCGACGGCGGGGGTTGCGGTTTTTTCCATCGTTGTATCCTTGGCCGGTGCCGCCGGCTGGGTAGTGTGTTCACGGTCGACCGGTGTTTTTCCGGAAAAATCGCCGTGCATCGTCAGGGTGGTGCTCATCTCGATCTCCTCGGGGAAGCTGCGGCCGCCGGTGCGGCCGCGGCAGTGATCAGACCTTGACCTTGAAACCGTCGGCGTACTTGGCCGGGTTGCTGCCGTCCCAGACGACGCCGTCGATCAGCTTCGACGAACGCAGCGGGCTCTTCGGCACGCTGACGCCCAGCTTTGCCGCCGCCTGCGCGTAAAGCTCGGTCTGGTTGATCTTCTTGGCAACGCCGAGGTAGTCCGGGTGATCCTTGAGCAGGCCCCAGCGCTTGTGCTGGGTGAGGAACCACATGCCGTCGGAGAGGTAGGGATAGTTCACCGCACCGTCGTTGAAGAACTTCATGTGGTTCGGGTCGTCCCAGGTCTTGCCCAGGCCGTTCTGGTAGCGGCCGAGGATGCGCTGGTTGATGGCATCGACGCTGGTATTGACGTAGGCCTTCTGGGCGATGACCTCGGCCATCTTCATCTTGTTGTTGATGCTGGCGTCGATCCAGCGGCTGGCCTCGAGTACCGCCATGATCACGGCGCGGCAGGTGTTCGGATTCTTCTGGACGAACTCGGCGGTGCAGCCGAGGATCTTTTCCGGATGATCCTTCCAGACATCCTGCGTGGTCGCGGCGGTGATGCCGATGCCGTCCATGATCGCGCGGTGGTTCCACGGCTCGCCGACGCAGAAGCCGTCCATGTTGCCGACGCGCATGTTGGCAACCATCTGCGGCGGCGGCACGACGATGGCCTTGACGTCCTTCATCGGATTGACGCCGCCGGAAGCCAGCCAGTAGTACAGCCACATCGCGTGGGTGCCGGTCGGGAAGGTCTGGGCGAAGGTGTATTCGCGCGGCTCCTTCTTCATCAGGCCGACCAGGCTGCCAATGTCGGTCGCCCCCTTGTCGGCCAGCGCCTTCGACAGCGTCAGGGCCTGGCCGTTGTGGTTCAGGGTCATCAGGTTGGCCATGTCCTTCTTCGGCCCGCCGATGCCCATGTGCACGCCGTAGATCAGGCCGTAGAGCACGTGCGCCATGTCCAGCTCGCCATTGACCAGCTTGTCGCGGACGCCGGCCCAGGAGGCTTCCTTGGTCGGGATGATCTTGATGCCGTACTTCTCGTCGAACTTGTTGACCGCGGCCATCACCACCGACGCGCAATCGGTCAGCGGAATGAAGCCGATGCGGACTTCCTTCTTTTCGGGGGCATCCGAGCCGGCAGCCCAGGCTGCGCTACGGACACCGGGGGGAACCATGGACATGAGTGACGCTCCCAGGGCGGCAGTGACGAAATCGCGACGCTTGGTCGAGACAGGAGAAGGTTCGAGGGCTGCGGCAGCCGGCTTTTTATCTTCCATTGCGGTGACTCCTGATGGCTAAAAATAAAAAAGGCGTCGCATCCTTGCCGCACGGGGCAGCGAGGATGGACGCCATTGTCCTGGAACCGGAACACCCGGTTCGTGCCCGGCCGCCTTTGACCGTGCGATGCCTTGCTTAACGCAACGGCCGTGCCAGCCCCCCGAATCTGACGGTCAACTCATTGAAAACACGGATTTTTACGACACCAAGCCCGAGCCCGGCCGGGGCCGGCGCGGCCGCAGGCGCACTGTTGCAGTGCAACAGAGGCGGCTTTCGCACAACTTGAGGGAGGATGGACGCCGGGCGTCCTAGAGCAGCACCCGGGCCATGTCGATGACGTCGCGGGCGACCTTGGCCATGCTCTGGCCGCGTTCCATCGCCAGCTTGCGCATCGCGTGGTAGGCCGCTTCCTCGTCGAGGTCGCGGGCCTTCATCAGGATGCCCTTGGCCTTGTCGACCAGCTTGCGGTCGGAGAGCTTGCGCGAAATCTCGTCGAGCTCGCGACGCATCGCCTGGGTGTCCTCGAAACGGACCCGGGCGACATCGACGATCGGCTTGATCCGCTTCGGATCGAGGCCATCGACGACATAGGCCGAGACGCCGGCGCGAACGGCGTCGCGGATCGCGTTCTGGCCGTCTTCCTGGGTGAAGATGACGACCGGCCGCGGCATGTCCTTGTGCACCACGGCGAGGTTCTCGAGCGTGTCGCGGCTGGGGCTCTCGGTATCGATCAGGATCACGTCGGGCTGCAGCTTCTCGACCTCGGCGGTGAGATTGGCCGAATCGGCCAGGATCGCCGCCACCTGGTAACCGGCGAGCGCCAGCCCGGAACAGATTTCACCTGCCCGGCTGCGGGATTCGTCGATGACCAGTACGCGTAACATGCCTGGATTCAAGCAAGCGCCGCGCCAGCTTTCGCCAGCGCCGCATCGGCCATCGCCTGGACGACGCTCTCGTCCTCGCCGATGGCGCGGTCGAGCAGAAATTCGACCTGCGGCCAGGCCGACCGCAACTTTTCCAGCATTTCCGGCACTTCCCGCTTCAGGTGGCCGCCCTGCGCGATGAACATCGGCAGGATGACGATGCGCCGGGCACCGGCGGCGATCGCCGCGCCGGCGCAAGCCTCGAGGTCGGGCGCCATGAACTCAAGGAAGGCGAGTTCGACGGCAGCGCCCGGGGCACGGGCACGGATCGCCGCCTGGACGCGGCGCATCGGGCTGGCCCATTCGGGGTCGCGGGCGCCGTGGGCGAAAAGGATGATGGTGGTGGTCATGGCTGGCACTCTAACGCAAAGGAAGGATGGCGGCTGTCCGCCGGAAGGCGTATTGACAGCGCCGCCGCCGATTGGTGCCGGCTTCAGCCGCGCAGCAGGAAAATGCCGAGGACGACGCCGGCGCCGGCGAGCAGCCCCGGGCGCAGCCGACCTTCGCCGAACCACAGGCTGCCGATCAGCACCGCGAAGACCACCGAACTCTCGCGCAGCGCCGCGACCATCGCCACCGGCGCCTGCGTCATCGCCCACAGGATGGTCGCGTAGGCGCTGGTCGAGCAGAGCGCGCCGGCGAGGCCGAGGCGCCAGTGCGTGCGGAAGTAGGCGCGCATCGCCGGGCCGCGCCGCCGGTACTGCCAGGCCAGGATGAGCAGCGGCTCGCAGACGAAGAGGCTGCAGGCGTAGGCCAGCGGATTGCCGGACAGCCGCGCGCCGATCCCGTCGACCACCGTATAGGCGGCGATCGCCAGGGCGTTGAGCAGGGCCGCCCGGCTGGCCGGATGGGCAAGCGCCCGCCCCGGCGTCAGCCCGCCGGCAAAGCCGATGCCGAGGACGCCGCCGCAGATCGCGGCAATGCCCAGCCAGCCCGCGGCGCCGAGCGTCTCGCCGAGCAGCGGCGCCGAGACCAGCGCCACCAGCAAGGGCGGCAGGCCGCGCATCAGGGTGTAGCTGACCGCCAGCTGGCCGCCGTCGTAGGCGCGCATCAGCCAGGCGATGTAGAGCGTGTGCAGCAGCGCCGAGGCGAGCACGTAAGGCCAGCTCGCCGCCGCCGGCAGGCCGAGGGCGAGCAGCGCGAAGATCGCCAGGGCGCCGCTGCAGGCGTGCAGCAGCAGGGTGTACAGGCCCTTGTCGCCGGCGCCGCGGATCAGCGCGTTCCAGCCGGCATGCAGCAGCGCCGCGGCCAGCACGGCGAGCGTGACGTTGACGGTCAACCCGCCGTCAAGCACGTTTTTCGTCCGCCACCGGCAGGCTGCCCAGCTCACCGTCGCGCAGCATGCGCTGGCGACCGCCGCGGGCGTGCGCATGCAGCGCCTCGGCGGCACCGGCAGCATCGCCGGCGGCGATGCGGTCGACGATCGCACTGTGCTCCTCGGCGAAATGCGGGATTGCCTGCGGCGCCAGCAGGTTGCGCCGGCGGAACAGCGCCAGCTGCTTGACCAGCCGGCGATAGACGTCGAGCAGGGCGGCATTGCCGGTCATCTCGACGATGCGGTCGTGGAAGGCGAGGTTGAGCGCGTGGAAGGCATCGACGTCGTTGACGCCGGCCGCCCGCTGCATGCCGGCGGCGAACTCGCGCAGCACGGCCAGTTGTTCGGGCGTCGCGCGCTCGGCGAGCAGGCGCCCGGCGGTGGCGTCGAGGCCGGCGCGCACCTCGTAGATGTCGGCGGCCTCGCTCAGCTCGATCTCGCGGACGAAGGCGCCGCGATTCTTCTCCTGACGGATCAGGCCGCTTTCCTCGAGGGTGCGGAAGGCTTCGCGCAGCGGCCCGCGCGAGACGCCGAGGCGTTCGGCCAGCGCCACTTCGTTGAGCTTGCTGCCGGGCGGCAATTCGCCGGCGAGGATCATCTTCTCCAGCGCCTCGCCGACCAGGCGGGTCAGGGAGGTGCGCTGAACCAGCGCGAGCACGCTGTCGACAGGAGTGGAGGCGGATTCGGACATGACCGTCGGGCGGGAATCGAAAGCGGCATTGTAAGTCATCGTTGCTTTGTAGATTGTCAACAATCTGCAATAAACCGTCACTAAGATGGAAGCCAGTCTAGTGCGCCGGGATGTCAGTTCGATGACAGCCCGGCATCCCGGAAACCCCGTCATCCCATCCCCCGGAGGAAATCCGCATGCAGCTCAAGCACCTCATCCGCCACTTCGCCGTCGCCGGCCTGGCGCTCGCCGCCATCGTCCCGGCGCACGCCGAGAAGACCGTCCTCAACGTGTACACGGCGCTGGAAACCGACCAGTTGAAGGCCTACCAGCAGGCCTTCAACAGCGCCCATCCGGATATCGAGATCAAGTGGACGCGCGACTCGACCGGCATCATCACCGCCAAGCTGCTGGCCGAGAAGGCGAAGCCGGTGGCCGACGTGATCATGGGCGTCGCCGCTTCCAGCATGGTCGTCTTCGACCGCGAGAAGATGCTGCAGCCCTACGCCCCGGCCAACCTGAAGGCGCTCAACCCGCGCTTCCGCTCGGCCGGCGCAACGCCGACCTGGGTCGGCATGGACGTCTGGGGCGCGGCGATCTGCTACAACGTCGCCGAGATGCAGAAGCAGGGCCTGCCCCGCATCGAAAGCTGGAAGGACCTGCTCAAGCCGGAGTTCAAGGGCAAGATCGTCATGCCCAACCCGAACTCCTCGGGCACCGGCTTCCTCGACGTCACCGCCTGGCTGCAGATGTTCGGCGAGAAAGGCGGCTGGGACTACATGGACAAGCTGCACGAGAACATCGCCGTGTATACCCATTCCGGTTCCAAGCCCTGCGTGATGGCTGGCGCCGGCGAGTTCCCGGTCGGCATCGCCTTCGAATACCGGGCCAACGTGGTGCGCAGCAAGGGTGCGCCGATCGACATCATCTTCCCCAAGGAAGGCCTCGGCTGGGACATGGAAGCGATCGCCATCGTCAATGGCACGGCCAAGCTGGAGGCGGCGAAGAAGCTGGCCGACTGGGCGACCACCCGCGAAGCCAACGAGTTGTACGCGAAGAACTTCGCCGTCGTCGCCATGCCCGGCATCGCCACCCGCCTGAAGTACGTGCCCAACGACTACGAGCAGCGCCTGGTCAAGAACGACTTCGCCTGGATGGGCAAGAACCGCGACGCCATCCTGGCCGAGTGGCAGAAGCGCTACGCGACCAAGTCCGAACCGAAGAAGTAATTCCCGCCCCCGCCGCCCGCCATCTGGCGGGCGCTTCCACCGTTGACCGCGAGGCGCCCATGGCCCACCTGGAAATCACCCAACTGAGCAAGCGCTACGGCGCCTTCGTCGCCCTCGACGGCATCGAACTGGCCGTCGAACGCGGCGAGTTCCTCGTCCTCCTCGGCCCCTCCGGCTGCGGCAAGACCACGCTGCTGCGGGCGATCGCCGGCCTCGAACGGCAGGACGCCGGGCGCATCGTGCACGCCGGCCGCGACATCTCGCAACTGTCGCCGGCGCTGCGTGACTACGGCATCGTCTTCCAGTCCTACGCGCTGTTTCCCAATCTCAGCGTCGCCGACAACGTCGCCTATGGCCTGAACAGCCGCCGCGCCGACCGCCGGCTGATCCATCACCGGGTCGAGGAAATGCTCGAACTGGTCGGCCTGCCCGGCAGCCAGCAGAAATACCCTGCCCAGCTTTCCGGCGGCCAGCAGCAGCGCGTCGCGCTGGCCCGCGCGCTGGCCACCTCGCCCGACCTGCTGCTGCTCGACGAACCGCTGTCGGCGCTCGACGCCATCGAGCGCGTCCGCCTGCGTTCGGAAATCCGCAGCCTGCAGAACCGGCTCGGCGTGACGACGATCATGGTCACCCACGACCAGGAAGAAGCACTGGCCATGGCCGACCGCATCGTCGTCATGCGCGGCGGCCGCATCCAGCAGATTGGCGGGCCGCAGGAAATCTACCGGGCGCCGGGCAACGACTTCGTCGCCGACTTCATCGGCCGCGGCAACCTGCTCGACGCCACTGGCGCCGGCCCGCAGCACGTCCGCATCGGCGACCTGCTGCTGCGCTGCGCCGGCCCCGCCGGCGAAGGCCATCGTCAGCGCTTCTACGTCCGGCCCGAGGACATCCGCCTGCACGACACGCTCGACCAGGGCGAGAACAGCTTCTACGCCCATGTCGTCAAATGCGAGTTCCTCGGCGCCTATTCGCTGGTCACGCTGCAGGCGCCGACCGGCGATGCGCGCCCGCTGGTCGCCCAGTTTTCCGCCAATTACCTGGGCGGCCGCGAAATCCGCCCGGGGGCGACGCTGCGCGTCGGCATCCCGGCCGAACACCTGCGTCCGCTGCCGGAGGCGGCATGAAGGTCGCCGGCCTGAGCACCCTGCCGCCGGGTCGCCGCGCCACCGTCAGCGAGCGCCTGGGCGGGCCGCTGCTGCTGCTCGCCGCCGTGGCGCTGACGATCTTCCTGTTGCTGCCGCTGGGCGCCCTGCTCCTCGGCGCCGTGCGCGACGACGCCGGCGCCTTCAGCCTCGCCCGCTTCGCCGAGTTCGCGGCAACGCCGGGGATGGCGACAGCGGTGTGGAACACGCTGTGGGTCGCCGTCGTGGTGACGGCGATCACCGTGCCGCTGGCCTTCGTCTATGCCTACGCGATCGAGCGCGCCTGCCTGCCGCTGCGCGGGCTGTGGCGGATCATCGGGCTGTCGGCACTGCTCGGCCCGTCGCTGGTCGGTGCGATCGCCTTCATCCAGTGGTTCGGCACCCAGGGCGTGCTCAAGGCCTGGCTCGGCGAGACTTCAGTTTACGGTCCGGTGGGCATCGTCATGGCCACCGTCTATGCCAGCTTCCCGCACGCCCTGATGATCCTCGTCGTCGCCCTGGCCACCGCCGACGGCCGACTCTACGAAGCGGCCGATGCACTGTCGGCGTCGCGCTGGCGCAAGTTCGTCACGGTGACGCTGCCCGGCGCCCGCTACGGGCTGATCAGCGCGGCGCTCGTCGTCTTCGCCTATTCGGTCAGCGAGTTCGGCATTCCCAAGGTGATCGGCGGCAACTTCCCGGTGCTCGCCGTCGAGATCTACGTCCAGGTCGTCGGCCAGCACAATTTCGGGCGCGGCGCCGTCGTCGCCTTGCTTCTGCTGCTGCCGGTGCTGCTCGCCTTCGCCATCGACTGGTGGGTGCAGCGCCGCCAGCAGGCCGGGCTGAGCGCCCGCGCCGTGCCCTACCGGCCACGCCCCGACTGGCGGCGCGACCTGCCGCTGCTCTTCTACTGCCTGCTGCTGGCAACGGCGATGCTCGGCATCCTGGGCATGGCCGCCTACACCTCGCTGGTCCGCTTCTGGCCGTACAACCTCGAACTCAGCCTCGACCACTACATCTACGGCCTGGCCGAGGCCGGCGTCCTCGACGCCTGGCTGAACAGCCTGCGCATCGCCGGGCTGACCGCCTTGTTCGGCACGCCCTCCGTCTTCTTCACCGCCTGGCTGCTGGAAAAATGCCAGGGCGGGCCGACCGGGCTGCGGCCGCTGGTCCGCGCGCTGGCCGCGCTGCCGATGGGCGTGCCCGGCCTGGTGCTCGGCATCGGCTACATCCTCTTCTTCAATGCCCCGGACAACCCGTTAAACGGGCTGTACCAGACGCTGGCGATCATGGTCGTCGCCAACATCGTGCATTACTACACCGCCTGCCACCTGACCGCGCTGACCGCGCTCAAGGGCATCGACCGCGAGTTCGAGGCAGTTTCGGCTTCGCTCAAGGTCTCGCCCTTCGTCACCCTGTGGCGGGTGACGCTGCCGGTCTGCCTGCCGGCGGTGCTGGAAATCGCCCGCTACCTGTTCATCAACGCGATGACCACGGTGTCGGCGCTGGTCTTCCTCTATTCGCCGGCGACGCTGCCGGCCTCGGTCGCCATCCTCAACCTCGACGAGGCCGGCGAACTCGGGCCGGCGGCTGCGATGGCGACGCTGATCGTGCTCACCTCGGCGGCGATCAGCCTGCTCTATTCGCTCGTCACCCACCTGCTCTTCCGCCGCCACCAGGCCTGGCGCCAGGGCCAACGCTGATTTACCGGAGAAAACCCGCCATGTACGCCGTCGACCGCGACCCGCTGCTGCTCACCCCCGGCCCCCTGACCACCTCGCTGCGCACCAAGCAGGCGATGCTGCACGACTGGGGTTCCTGGGACGCCGCCTTCAACCGCATCACCGCCGACGTCTGCCGGCAGCTGGTCGCCATCGCCCATGGCGAGGACAGCCACGTCTGCGTGCCGCTGCAGGGTTCCGGCACCTTCTCGGTGGAGGCCGCGCTGGGTACCCTGGTGCCGCGCCAGGGCAAGGTGCTGGTGCCGAACAACGGCGCCTACTGCGCGCGCATCCTGAAGATTCTCGGCTATCTCGGGCGCGAGGCCGTCGAACTGCGCTTCGCCGAAGACCGGCCGGCCGACCCGGCGGCGATCGAAGCGGCGCTCGCCGCCGACCCGGCGATCACCCACGTCGCCCAGGTCCATTGCGAGACCGGCACCGGCATCCTCAACCCACTCGCCGAGATCGCCGCCGCCGTCGCCCGTCAGGGGCGCGAACTGATCGTCGACGCGATGAGCTCCTTCGCCGCCCTCGACATCAACCTGCGCACGACGCCGATCACGGCGCTGGTCGCCGCTTCCGGCAAATGCCTGGAAGGCGTGCCCGGCATGGGCTTCGTCATCGTCCGCCGCAGCGCGCTGGAAGCCGCCGCCGGCAACTGCCATTCGCTGGCGATGGACCTGCACGACCAGTGGATCTACATGCAGAAGACGACGCAATGGCGGTTCACGCCGCCGACCCACGTCGTCGTCGCGCTGCACGAAGCGCTTGCACAGTACGCCGAGGAAGGCGGACTGGCTGCCCGCCAGGCCCGCTACGCCGCCAACTGCGCGGCGCTGGTCGACGGCATGGCTGGCCTCGGCCTCAAGCCCTTCCTGGCGCCCGAGCAGCAGGCGCCGATCATCGTCACCTTCCACGCGCCGGCCAGCCCGAACTACGACTTCAAGGCCTTTTACGCGGCGGTGCGCGACAGGGGTTTCATCCTCTACCCGGGCAAGCTGACCGAAGTTGAAACCTTCCGCGTCGGCTGCATCGGCGCGCTGACGACGCAGGACATGGCCAAGGTGGTCGATGCCGTCGGCGCCACGCTGCGCGCGATGAATGTCACGGTCGACGGCTGAAAACATGGCAAATCCATCGGTCGACCGTGACATCCTGATCATCGGCGGCGGCATCTTCGGCGCCGCCGTCGCCTACGAACTCGCCCGCCACGGCCTGGGCAATCGCATCCTCGTCCTCGAACGCCTGCAGCCGGCGGCCGGCGCAACCAGCCGGGCGGCGGCGCTGGTGACCATGGTGCGCGACGACCCCGGCCAGATCGCGCTGGCCCGTCAGACCTTCCGCACGATGACCGAACTCGAGCACGAATTCGGCGAGGACATCGGCCGGCGCACGGTCGGCGCGCTGCACGTCGCCCCGGCCAGCCATCTGGCAACGCTGCAGGCGCGGGCCGCCGGCGCCGCCGCGCACGGCATCGCCAGCAGCTGGCTGGACAAAGCCGAGGCGCTCGCGCGCGCCCCCTGGCTGGCGCCGGAATCCTTCGAGCACGCGGTCTTCTTTCCCGACGAGTGCTACGTCGAACCCTACCTGTTCGCCACCGCCCTGCTGCGCGCCGCCACTGCACGCGGCGTGCGCTGCAGCAGCGGCGAGGTGACGCGCATCATCGCCGACGCCGGCACGGTACGCGGGGTCGAACTGGCCGACGGCAGCACGCTGGCCGCCAGCCTTGTCGTCAATGCCGCCGGCGCCTGGGCCAACCGGCTCAGCGTCGATCTCGGCCTGCCGCTGCCGATGGCGCCGGTGCGCAGCCAGTACTGGATCAGCGAGCCGGCGCCGATCTTTCCGCGCGACGGCGCCATCGTCCTGCTGCCGGCGATCCGCGCCTACGCCCGGCCCGAGGTCGGGGCACTGCTCTTCGGCATCCGCGAGCGCCAGCCGGCGGTCGCCGACGCGCGCTCGCTGCCGGCCGACCTCGCCGGTTTCGTCTTCGACCCCGACGACGCCGACGGCTGGGCCAACCTGGCCGAAGGCGCCGACGAACTGGCGCCCTGCTTCCCGGCGCTGGAGACGCTGGGCATCGCCCATTACCTGACCGGGCCGAGCAACTACACGCCCGACCGGCAGCTGGTGGTCGGCGCCGCGCCGAGGATCGCCGGGCTGTTCGTCGCCAGCGGCTGCAATGGCTCGGGGATCAGCTTTGCCGGCGGCGTCGGCCGCCTGATCGGCGAACTGATCCGCGGCGCCGCGCCCTTCGTCGATCCGCAGCCCAGCGCCCCGGGCCGGCACGGCGCTTTCGACCCCTACGCCCCCGACTTCCTCGCCGCCTGCGCCGCCGCGCGGGCCGGAAAAACTTCCGGCTGAACCGCCGCCACCTTACGGAGACACTCCATGCAACAGCAACTTGAAGCGGTCATTTTCGACTGGGCCGGGACCACGGTCGATTTCGGCTCCTTCGCGCCGACCCAGATTTTCGTCGACGCCTTCCGCGCCGCCTACGACTTCGACCTGAGCCTGGCCGAAGCGCGTGGCCCGATGGGCCTGGGCAAGTGGCAGCACATCGAGGCGCTCGGCCGCGATCCGGCGGTCGACGCCCGCTGGCGGGCAAAATTCGGGCGGCCGATGAACAACGACGACATCGACCACCTCTACCGCACCTTCCTGCCGCTGCAGGTCGAACGCGTCGGCGCACACGCGGCGCTGATTCCCGGGACGCTGGAGACGGTCGCCGCCTTGCGCGAGCGCGGCCTGAAGATCGGTTCGACCACCGGCTACCCGCGCCCGGTCATGGAAAAACTGATGCTCGCCGCTGCCGCCAACGGCTACACGCCGGACTGCACGGTCTGTGCCGACGACCTTGCCGCCGGCGCCCGCCCCGGCCCGTGGATGGCGCTGCAGTGCGTGCTCGACCTGAAGATCGGCAAGGTCGCCCACTGCGTCAAGGTCGACGACACCCTGCCCGGGATCGCCGAAGGCTGCAACGCCGGCATGTGGACCGTCGGCCTGATGCTCTCGGGCAGCCCGGCCGGGCTTACAGCAGCCGAATTCGCGGCGGCAACGGCGGCCGAGCTGGCCGCCCTGCGTGCCCGCATCGCGCCGGAATTCACCGCCGCCGGCGCGCATTACGTGATCGACACGATCGCCGACCTGCCGCCGGTGCTCGACGACATCGAACGCCGCCTGGCGCAGGGGGAACGCCCCTGACCCTCAGCCGCCGGCGAAGGCCTGGCCGAAGATCAGACGGTCGCGGATGGCGCCGATGTCGCGCCCTTCCCTGAGCAGCTGGAAATACCACGGACCGTCGGTGGTGTCGCCGTAGATGACGCCACCGACCAGCTTGTCGGCACGGATCACCAGTTTCTTGTAAACGCCGGCCGGCCGGTCGTCGAGAACGATTTCCTCGCTCTCGTCACCGCCCATGAAATCGCCGGCCGAGAACAGGTCGATGCCGGTGACCTTGAGCTTGGCCGAGGTCACCGAGCCGGCGTAACGGCCGATGCCGTACCCGGCGAGATGGTTGGCGGCGACCTTGGCCTGCTCGAACAGCGGCGCCACCAGGCCGTAGGCGATGCCGCGGTGGCTGACGCACTCGCCGACGGCGTAGATGCGCGGATCGAAGGTCTGCATAGTGTCATTGACGACGATGCCGCGCTGACAATGAATGCCGGCGTTTTCGGCGAGCCCGGTGTTGGGGCGGATACCGGCGGCCATCACGACGAGGTCGGCCGGCACCTCCGCGCCATCGCCGAAGCGGACCGCGCCAACGCGCCCGCCGGCGCCCGGCAGCAGCGCCGCGGTCTGCCTGCCCAGCAGGAAGTTCAGGCCGCGGGCTTCGAGCGCGCGCTGCAGCATGCGCCCGGCGGTCTCGTCGAGCTGGCGGTCGAGCAGCCAGCGGCCCAGATGCACGACGCTCACCGTCATCCCGCGCTGGGCCAGGCCGTTGGCCGCCTCGAGCCCGAGCAGGCCGCCGCCGATGACGACCGCGTGACGATGCTCGCGGGCAGCGGCGATCATCTCGTCGGTATCCTTGATGTCGCGATAGCCGATCACACCGGGCAGGTCGTTGCCGGGCACCGGCAAGCGGAAGGGCGTAGAACCGGTGGCGATGAGCAGGCGGTCGTAGGGCGCCTCGCTGCCGTCGTCGGCAATCACCCGGCGCCGGCCGCGGTCGATCGCGACGACCTGGCGGCCGGTGTGCAGCGTGATGCCGTGGGCGGCATACCATTCGCGATCGTTGAGGACGATCTCCGGCAGCGTCATCTCGCCGGCCAGCACCGGCGAGAGCAGGATGCGGTTGTAGTTGGGATGCGGCTCGGCCCCGAAGACGGTGATCCGGTAATGATCCGGGGCGATCTTCAGCAGCTCTTCGAGGGTGCGGACACCGGCCATGCCGTTGCCGATCAGTACCAGGCGGGGTTTGCTCACGATGACAGGCTCCAACGTTGCGCGCACCTTGCGGTGCAAAGCGTTTCCAGCGCATGACGTCGTTGCCATCGGACCGCCCCCGTTGGCGGTCGATTCGCTGCTTTCGGAGAACTCAGTGCAAAGCGCGTGCCAAGTGGCCGGACGGCTGATTTTTCGTTGTTTTCCGCGGTCGACCGTCAGATTGCCGCACCAATTGCGTGCCGTTGCGGCCAGCCCGGTGCATGCCGCGACGCGCTCAGTTGCCGCCCATCAGCAGGCCGGTCGCCTCGACGGCGACGATCGCCTTGGCCTGGTTGAGGTCATCGACGTAGCCGCTGGCGAAGAGCAGGCAGGCGAGCTGGTTGGCGACCGGCTTGGGCAGCGGCACCTGCTTTTCCAGCACCCGCCGCGTCCACCGCGCGGTGCTCGCGGCATCGCAGGCCTCGGGCAGGTTGGGCAGGCCGCGCAGGCTGTCGTGCTCGGCCTCGAACAGCACTTCGACGGCGCCGTTGCGGACGTGCTCGAGCCGCGGCCGTCGCTTCGCGTTGGCCACCGGTTCGCCCTCGGTGCCACGCAGCAGCAGGCCGCGTTGACCGCGTTCGACGAGGATGTCGCGCATCAGCGTGATGAAGTCGGGATGGGTCGCCGGCGCCACCAGCACCGCTTCGCCGCGGAAGGGGTTGAGCAGCTTGACCAGGCTGTGGGCGCTGTTGCGCACGCCCATCCGGGCACGCAACGAGAGCAGGTTGTGCAGCCCCGGGCAGAGCGCGGTCAGCGGCAGGAAGGCGACGCCCTTTTCCTCCAGCACCTGCTGCGCCTGCTGCGCCGACGTCACCGGCAGGTGGCCGAGCTCGCGCAGGATCTGGGCGCTGGTCACCCGGCCGTAGCCTTCGAGCAGCCCATGCACCAGCACCGGCACGCCGAAACGTTGCAGCAGAAGCGCCAGCAGCGGCGTCAGGTTGGCCTCCTTGCGCGCGCCGTTGTAGCTCGGCAGCACCACCGGGCGGACCCGGCCATGCGGCATGTCGAGGCGGTTGAGGCGCTCGTCGGTGGCGGCGAGGAAGCCGAGCATCTCGTCGCTCGCTTCACCCTTGACCCGCAGCGCAATCAGGATGGCGCCGAGTTCGAGGTCGGGAACGCCGCCATCGAGCATCGCCGCGTAGAGCTGGCGCGCCTCCTCGGGCGAGAGGTCGCGCGAGCCCTGGGCACCGCGGCCGATTTCCTTGATGTAGTTCGCGTAACTCACGGTCTCCTCCGTTCGCGCCTCAGGCTGCCTCGGGATGTTGTTGTACCTGCTCGGACAGCAGGCGCTTGATGTCGGGCATGCAGCCGCCGCAGAAGGTGCCGCATTTCAGGCTTTCCTGCAAGCCGGCCAGGTCGGCGCCGGCGGCCGTGGCGGCGAGAATCTGGTCGTCGCTGACGTCGGCGCACTTGCAGACGATGCGCCGCGGCGGCGCACTGACCGGCGGCGTCGCCAACGGCGCCAGGGCGAAGCGCAGCAGCGCGGCGTCGAGTTCGCCTTCGGCCAGCGCCTGGCGCAGCCAGGCCAGCGCCGCGGTTTCGCCGGCCAGGCGGACGCCGCGCAGACGGCCGTCGTCGACCACGGCCTTCTTGTCGATGCCGCGCCGGGCGTCGCGGTAGGTGATTGCACCGCTGTCGCCAGCCAGGCCCAAGCAGTCGTCGATGCGCGCCAGCAGGTCGGCGCCGACCGGCGCCGCGGCAGCCGCGCGCCAGACCACCAGCGGGCTGGCCCGGCCGTAGAGACCGGCGCTGGCGTAGGCAAACCCGGGCAGCAGCGTGCGCGCCGCGTCGAGCAGGCGCAGGGCTTCGCCAACGTCGGCACAACGGCGGATGGCTGCCAGCGGATAGGTCAGCCCGGCGGCCGCGACCTCGACCGCGACATGCTTGAGCTCGGGCTGCTGCGAATGGGGATCGACGGCGTCGCCGACCAGCGCGTTGACCCCGGCGCTGTTCATGAAGCGGCTGCCCCAGTGCATCGGCAGCCAGCAGCGGCCGGCAGCCAGGCCGGCATCGGCGACGACGCGGACGACAATGTCGCCGCGGGCGCCGCTGACCCGGACCAGGTCACCGTCGGCCAGCTGGCGCTGGCGCATGTCGTCGCCGTTCATCGCCAGGCACGGCTCGTCGTCGAGGTTGAACAGGCGCGGCACCAGCCCGGTCCGGCTCATCCCGTGCCACTGGTCGCGCAGGCGGCCGGAAAGCAGGCTGAGCGGGCGGGCGGCGTCGGGTTGTTCGACGGTGGCCTGGTGCCGCACCGCGACGAAACGGGCGCGACCGTCGGCGGTCGGGAAACGGCCATTGGCGTACAAGCGCTGCCGACCGCTGGTCGCTCCTTCCGGGAACGGCCACTGCTGCGGCCCGCGCTGCTCGAGCAGCGCGTAGGACAGGCCGCCGATGTCGAGATCGCGACCGCGCGTGGTGGCGACGTGCTCGGTGAAGATCGCCTCGGCGGTTTTGTAGGGAAACAGGCGGTCGACCGTCGGATTGCCCAGTTTCTGCCCCAACCGGCGCCCGAAGTCGACGACGATCTGCCAGTCGTGGCGTGCCTCGCCGGGGGCCGGGACGGCGCTGCGCAGGCGCGTGATGCGGCGTTCGGAATTGGTCACCGTGCCCTCCTTCTCGCCCCAGCCGGTGGCCGGCAGCAGCAGATCGGCGTAGGCCGCGGTGTCGGTGTCGGCGAAGGTTTCCTGGAGCACGACGAATTCGGCACGCGCCAGCCCGGCGCGCACCGCGGCCTGGTTGGGCAGCGATTGCGCCGGGTTGGTGCAGGCGATCCAGACCGCCTTGATCTCGCCGCTGGCCAGCGCCTTGAACAGGTCCACCGCGGCCTTGCCGGGCCTTGCCGGCACGCTCGGGATTCCCCACAGCGCGGCGACTTCGGCGCGATGCGCGGGGTTGGCCAGGTCGCGATGCGCCGACAGCAGGTTGGCCAGCCCGCCGACCTCGCGGCCGCCCATCGCGTTCGGCTGGCCGGTCAGCGAGAAAGGGCCGGCGCCGGGCTTGCCGATCTGGCCGGTCGCCAGGTGCAGGTGGATGATCGCGGCGTTGTTGTGGGTCCCGTGCGCCGACTGGTTGAGCCCCTGGCAGTAGAGCGACAGCGCCGGCCCCGAGCCGGCGAACCAGCGCGCCGCACGGACGATGTCTTCGGCGGCGACACCACAGATCGCGGCGGCCCACTGCGGCGTGCATTCGCCGACCAGTTCGGCCAGCGGCGCGAAGCCGTCGGTGTGGGCGGCGATGTAGTCGCGGTCGATGCGGTCTTCGGCGATCAATACGTGCAGCATCGCGTTGAACAGCGCGATGTCGGTGCCCGGGCGGATCGCCAGGTGCAGGTCGGCAATCGCCGCCGTCTCGCTGCGCCGCGGATCGACGACGATGATGCGCATGGCCGGATTGGCGGCGCGCGCGTCCTCGATCTGGCGGAAGACGATCGGATGCGCCAGCGCCGGGTTGGCCCCGGCGATCAGCAGCGTGCCGGCGGCGGCGATGTCCTCGTAGCAGCACGGCGGCGCATCGGCGCCGAGCGTCTGCTTGTAGCCGGCGACGGCCGAGGACATGCAGAGGCGGGAATTGGTATCGACGTTGTTGGTGCCGATCAGGCCCTTGGCCAGTTTGTTGAAGACGTAGTAGTCCTCGGTCAGCAACTGGCCGGAAATGTAGAAGGCGACCGCATCCGGTCCGTGCTCGCGGATGATCGCGGCGAAGCGCTCGGCTGCCAGGTCAAGCGCCGTCGCCCAGTCGCTGCGCTGCACCGGCTGCTCGCGGGTCGGTCGCCAGGCCGGATGCAGGAGGCGGCCGTGCCCCTGCGCCGTCAGATGCAGCGAAGCACCCTTGGTACACAACCGGCCGCGATTGGCCGGGTGGTCGGGATCGCCGCGGACGCCGATGATGACGCCGCCCTCGCTGCGGATCAGCACACCGCAGCCGACGCCGCAGTAACAACAGGTGGATTTGACTTCCTGGCTCATGATTTTCCTTCCGTGCCCCTGTTGAGCAACAGGTATGCCACCAATGGAAAATCAAGGAGTTGGCAGTAAAAAAGGGAAATTCCCGGATGGAATTTCCCTTTTTTGGTGCGTCGACCGTCAGCGATGTCCCTATTTGACGCGCTGCAGTGTCGGGCGCCCTGTCGTTGGGCGCGGCGGCTCGTCGTCGGGCTCATCGACCGCCGCAGCCGGCGCGTCCTGGCCGTCGCCGGCGTTCGCCTCGAGCACGTCGAAGGCCATCCCGGCGCCGTTTTCACGGGCATAGATGGCCGCCACCTGCTCGACCGGGACCGACAGCTCGCGGGCGACCCCGCCGAAGCGGGCCTGGAACTCGATCAGCTCGTTGCCCATCTGCAGCTTGTTGGTCGCCGACGAGCCGAGGTTGAGGACGATCTGGCCGTCGCGGACGAACTCGCGCGGGACCAGCGTGCGGCCATCGACCTGGACTGCGATGTAGGGCGTATAGCCGTTATCGCAGCACCATTCCCAGATGGCGCGCAGCAGGTAGGGCTTGGTGGACGGCAGTTCCATGCCTTACTTGCGCATCGCCTTTTCCGACGGCGTCAGCGCGTCGATGAAGCCCTGGCGGCTGAAGATGCGCTCGGCGTACTTCATCAGCGGCGCCGCCGCCTTGCCGAGGTCGATGCCGTAGTGGTCGAGACGCCACAGCAACGGCGCGATGGCCACGTCGAGCATGGAAAACTCGTCGCCCAGCATGAACTTCTGCTTGTTGAAGATCGGCACGATCTCGGTCAGGCGCGCCTTGATTTCCTGGCGGGCCTTGTCGGCGGTCTTGCCGTTCTTCTCGATGACTTCCATGTGCGAGAAGATTTCCCGCTCCATGCCGACAAGCAGCTGGCGCGCGCGCGCCCGCATGATCGGATCGGCCGGCATCAGCTGCGGATGCGGGAAGCGCTCATCGATATATTCATTGATGATGTTCGGTTCGAACAGCACCAGGTCGCGTTCGGCCAGCACCGGCACGCGGCCGTGCGGATTGATCGCGGCCATTTCGTCGGCCTTCGAGAACAGGTCGACGTCGATCACCTGGAAGTCCATGCCCTTCTCGAACAGGACGATGCGGCAACGGTGACTGAAAGGGCAGGTCGTGCCCGAGTAGAGGTTCATCATGTTTAGCAACCCTCAAAATGAGATTCGGCACCGGGGCCAGACCGGAGTCTGACCCACGATGCCGTCAGCCGATCCGGGACGGATCAGTGAATGTCTTTCCAGTATTCCTTCTTCAACGCGTAGGCGACCACGAACAGCAGCGCCAGGAAGGCCAGCACGAAGATGCCGAGCGTCCGGCGGAACTCCTGTTGCGGCTCGCCCATCCAGACCATGAAGCCGACCAGGTCGGAAACCGCCTTGTCGTATTCGGCCGGGCTCAGCTTGCCGGGAACGGCCAGCTCGAGCTTGTGCGTCTCGTGGTTCAGCACCTGGGTACCCTGCAGTTCCCACAGCACGTGCGGCATGCCGACGGCCTCGAAGGCGACGTTGTTCCAGCCGGTCGGCCGCTTGTCGTCCTTGTAGAAAGTACGCAGGTAGGTGTAGAGCCAGTCGGCGCCGGCACCGGCATTGCCGGCTTCGCCGCGGGCGCGGGCGATGATGGTCAGGTCCGGCGGCGTCGCACCGAACCACTTCTTCTGCTCGTCGGAACGCGCGGCAACCATCATCAGGTCACCGATCTTGTCGCCGGCAAGCATCAGGTTCTCCTTGACCTGCGCTTCGGTCAGGCCAAGATCCATCAGGTTCTTGTAGCGCATGTAGGAGGCGCCGTGGCAGTTCTGGCAGTAATTGACGAACAGCTTGGCACCATTCTGCAGCGCGGCCTTGTCGCTGACCGAACCCGGCCACTTGTCGAGGTGCACGTTGCCGCCGGCGGCGAACGCGAGAACCGGCGCGAAGAGCAATGCAATCAGAAACTTTTTCATTTTAAGCATCCTCTCACTTCATCGTGACGCGTTCGGGAACCGGCTTGAACTTGTCCATCCGGGACCACCACGGCATGCCGAGGAAGAAGGCGAAATAGAACACCGTGCACACCTGCGAGATCAGCTCGCCCATCGGCGACGGCGACAGCGTGCCGAGGTAGCCGAGGATGAAGAAGCAGATCACGAACAGGGTGATCATCACCTTGGTGATCGGGCCGCGATAGCGGATCGAACGCACCGGGCTGCGATCCAGCCACGGCAGGAAGGCGAAGATGACGACCGAGGCACCCATGGCGACGACGCCCCAGAACTTGGCATCGAGACCGAAGAAGTTCCAGACCATGGCGCGCAGGATCGAGTAGTAAGGCGTGAAGTACCAGACCGGCGCGATGTGCGGCGGCGTCTTCAGCGGATCAGCCGGGTAGAAGTTCGGCGTTTCCAGGAAATAACCGGCGCCTTCCGGAGCGAAGAACATCACCGCCGAGAAGACCATCAGGAAAACCACCACGCCGACGATGTCCTTGACCGTGTAATACGGATGGAACGGAATGCCGTCGAGCGGAATGCCCTTCTCGTCCTTCTTTTCCTTGATGTCGATACCGTCCGGGTTGTTCGAGCCGGTTTCGTGCAGCGCCAGGATGTGCGCGGCGACCAGGCCGATCAGCACGAGCGGGAAGGCGATCACGTGGAAGGAGAAGAAACGGTTGAGGGTCGCATCACCGACGACGAAGTCGCCGCGAATGACGATCGACAGGTCGTTACCGATCACCGGGATGGCACCGAACAGGTTCACGATGACCTGAGCGCCCCAGTACGACATCTGGCCCCAAGGCAGCAGGTAGCCGAAGAAGGCCTCGCCCATCAGCACCAGGAAGATACCGACACCGAACAGCCAGGTCAGCTCGCGCGGCTTGCGGTAGGAACCGTAGATCAGGCCACGGAACATGTGCAGGTACACGACGATGAAGAAGGCCGAGGCGCCGGTCGAGTGCATGTAGCGGATGATCCAGCCACCGGGCACGTCGCGCATGATGTACTCGACCGAGGCGAACGCAACCGGAACACCGGCAGCGTTCAGGGCTGCATCAGGCTTGTAGTGCATGACCAGGAAGATGCCGGTAACGATCTGGATGACCAGGACCAGCAGCGCCAGCGAGCCGAAGAAATACCAGAAGTTGAAGTTCTTCGGTGCGTAATACTCGGACAGGTGGCCCTTCCACATCGAGGTCGCCGGGAAGCGGGCATCGACCCACTCCAGCACGTTGCCTGCGAGCGAACCGTCCGACTTGTACTTTTCGTAATTTCCACCAGCCATGGTCATGCCCCCTTCTTGTCTTCGCCGATCAGGATACGGGTATCAGCCAGATACACGTGCGGCGGCACTTCGAGATTGGTCGGCGCAGGCTTGGCCTTGAACACGCGACCAGCGAAGTCGAACGTCGAACCGTGGCAGGGGCAGAGGAAGCCGCCGAGCCAGTCGGCGCCCATGCCTTCTTCGGCACCGGCCTTGAACTTGGAAGACGGCGAGCAACCGAGGTGGGTACAGATGCCGACGACAACCAGAAGTTCCGGCTTGACCGAGCGCGTTTCATTCTGCGCGTAGGCCGGTTGCTGATTCTTCTCGGACTTCGGATCGGCGACCTGGTCGGCCAGCTTGGGCAGCGTATCGAGCATTTCCTTGGTCCGGTTGATGATCCAGACGGGCTTGCCGCGCCACTCGACGGTCATCATCTGACCGGATTCCAGCTTGCTGATATCGACTTCGACCGGCGCCCCTGCTGCCTTGGCGCGTTCGGACGGAAGCAGGCTGGACACGAACGGCACGAGCGCTGCAACTGCGCCCGCTCCGCCCACGGCCGCGGTCGCGACGACTAGACGCCGCCGACCGCAGTCCACCTTCCCTTGATTGCTCATAACGCTGACCCCTAAAGGAATTGAATGGGTTTAAAAACAAACGCTAAATTATACGCCAACGGAACCCTTGATAAAAGCCGCTGTCGCGGCTCAAGAGCTTTCCAGGTTGCGGCGTTCACGCAGCGCCTGCGCCAGGGTGCCGCTATCAACGAACTCAAGTTCGCCGCCCACCGGCACACCGCGGGCGATTCTCGTCACGCCGACGCCGCGCGCCTTGAGCATGGCGGTGATGTAATGCGCGGTCGCCTCACCTTCGTTGGTGAAGTTGGTAGCCAGGATGACTTCACGAACAACGCCGTCAGTCGCCCGGGCCAGCAGGCGGTCAAGCGCAAGTTGCCGCGCCCCGACACCGTCCAGCGGCGAAATCTTGCCCATCAGGACGTAATACAAGCCCTGGTATGCAAGCGTCTGCTCCATCATGTTCATATCGACCGGTGTTTCGACGACACAAAGCAGGCTTGCATCACGCCTGGGCGAAGCGCAGCGCTCGCAGATTTCGAGCTCGGTGAAGGTATTGCAGCGCTGACAATGGCGGATCGCCTGCAGGGCGTGGCCGATTGCCTCGCCAAGGCGGGCGGCCCCCGGACGATCATGCTGCATCAGGTGATAGGCCAGACGCTGAGCCGATTTCGGCCCGATCCCCGGAAGGCAGCGCAAGGCCTCGATCAGCCGCTCAAGGCCGCTCGGATTCACCTCAGAACGGCAGCTTGAAGCCAGGCGGCAGATTCAGACCGGAAGTAAAGCCGGCCATCTTCTCCTGGCTCAGGGCCTCGCCACGCCGCACGGCATCGTTGATCGCGGCGGCCACCAGGTCTTCAAGCATTTCGCGGTCATCCATCACCGACGGATCGATCGCAACACGTCGAACTTCATGCGCACAGGTCATCAGGATCTTGACCATGCCGGCCCCGGACTGCCCTTCGACCTCGGTCTGGGCCAACTGCTCCTGGGCCTTCTTCATGTTTTCCTGCATCATCTGGGCCTGTTTCATCAGGCCACCCAAACCACCCTTCATCATTGCAGCACTCCGTCAATCAATTGGTTTAATCGAAGATTCGACAATACTCGCACCCAGAGTATCGATTGCCTCGCGGACAAACAGATCGGATTCAATGGCATCGACCGCTAGCGACTGGCGCTCCTGCCGCTGGCGCCCCGCCGCTGCGGCAGGCGTCTCGGTCGACGGATCGCCGACCTCAATTTTCAGGACAAGTTGGCGCCGGAAATGCTCGGACAAGGCTTGCTGCAGTTTTTCCGGAGACGGCTTCATCTGCAGGTGCCCAACCCGGGTTGGCAAGCGCAGCAGGCAATGACCTTCGCCGAGATCGCGCAATTCGCAGTTGATTGCCAGTTCCCGAGCCAGACCGCTCAAGGGTAACGCGGCGACGATCTGGTGCCAGTCACTGAGCGTTGCATCCAGCGCCGGCCGCTCGACAGGGGCCGCAACAGTTGGCGGAGGAATGACCGCAGAGGGCACGGGAGCAAGCGCAGCAGGTGCGCGCACAGCGACTGGCGCAGCGGGACGAGACAACGGCCTGGCCGACTCGAGCACATCACCGACCGTCCGCGGCCGAAAGGCGTGCAGACGCATCAGGGTCATCAGGAATCCCGCATGTTCGTCCGGCGCCAATGCCAGTTCGGCGCGCCCAAGGTTGACTATCTGATAGGCCAACTGGACGAATTCCGGCGAAAAGGCTGCAGCCAAGGAAAGCAGGCGCTCGCGCTCGGGATCTTCATCGTCAACCGCATTCGGCACACACTGGGCTACCTGGATACGTGTCAGCAGTCCAGCCAGTTCCTGCAAGGCAACCGAAAACGAGAGGCTGCGCACGGCCAGCGTTGTTGCGACATGGAGCAAGGCCGGGGCATCGGCATCGCGCAGGGCCTCGAGGATCGAGAAAAGATGATCCTGATCGACGTTGCCCAGCATGGCTCGGACCTGCGTTTCGTCTACCTTGCCGGCTCCATGGGCAATCGCCTGATCGAGCAGCGACAGCGAGTCACGCATGCTGCCCCCTGCCGAGCGGGCGATCAATGCCAGAGCGGCCGCTTCGAAGGGAATCCCCTCGGCCTGCAGGATATGCGCCAGATGGCCCGAAATCGAGACGGGCGGCATCTGTTTGAGATTGAACTGCAGGCAACGCGACAATACCGTCACCGGAATTTTTTGCGGATCGGTTGTCGCCAGGATGAACTTGACATGCTCGGGAGGCTCCTCGAGCGTCTTGAGCATGGCATTGAAGGCCGAAGTCGACAGCATGTGGACTTCGTCGATCACATATACCTTGAAACGCCCTCGCGTCGGTGCGTAGACGGCGTTCTCGAGCAATTGCCGCATTTCGTCAACGCGCGTATTGGTTGCGGCATCGACTTCGAGAAGATCGACAAACCTGCCGGCATCAATCTCCTGGCAAGCGGAGCAGTTACCGCACGGCGTCGCAGTTATCCCGGTTTCGCAATTGAGCGACTTGGCAAGGATGCGAGCGATTGTCGTCTTGCCGACGCCACGGGTTCCGGTGAACAGATAGGCATGGTGCAGGCGCTGCTCGGAAAGCGCATGAGTCAACGCACGAACAACGTGTTCCTGGCCGACTAATGTCGAGAAATTGCGCGGTCGCCACTTGCGCGCGAGAACCTGATAACTCATGCGCCCCACACCAATGCAAAAATGAAAGTGGCGAGCCTAACCCCCGGCACTTGCAGTAAATGGCTGTGGCTGCTTCCTTCCGGACCTGACCAGGTTCACCATCCTGCAATGCGGGGAGACCCGCCGGGACGGATTCTAACACAGGCCAAGCCCCTGGGGCCGTGCAAAGACGCCAGATTTCTCCTGCGGTGTATGTGCTTGCCTGAGTTGGTTTTAGTAAACGGCCAAACCCCCTGGCACTGGGTGCGAGGGGGTTTGAGAAATGGGAGCCTGGCGGTGACCTACTTTCGCGAGCGAGGTGCTCACTATCA
>NZ_RBXP01000020.1 GCF_003634965.1 Azonexus fungiphilus
CGCGTTTCCGGCGAGGAGCGCCATGTCGAACTCGAAGGCATCTTCGTCCAGATCGGCCTCTTGCCGAACACCGACTGGCTGAAGGGCACGCTCGAGCTGTCGAAGTTCGGCGAGATCGTCATCGACGCCAAGGGCCACACCTCGGTGCCCGGCGTCTTCGCCGCCGGCGACTGCACGACGGTGCCCTACAAGCAGATCATCATCGCCATGGGCGCCGGCGCCACCGCATCGCTCAGTGCCTTCGACCACCTGATCCGCAGCTGACCGGCGCCGTTACAGATCACCTCTCTTCCCCCGTCATCGCTGCGGCGACGGCGGGGGCTTTTTCGTCTACCCTGCGTTTTCCCCAACCCGAGTGACCCGACCATGAAATACCTGATTGCCCTGCTGGCCTGCGCCGGCACCCTTTCAGCCCAGGCCCAGACGACCCCGCTGCGTGCCGGTGACGCACTGCCGACGCTGGCCCTGACCGACCAGCACGACAAGCCCGCCTTCGTTCCCGCCGACTTGCGCCAGGTCATCTTCGCCGGCGACAAGGCCGGCTCGGAACTGGTCACCGACTGGCTCGACGCGCAGCCGAAGGACTGGCTGACGCGCAGCAAGCGCGTGTACCTGGCCGACATCCACAAGATGCCCGGCCTGATCACGCGGATGTTCGCGCTGCCCAAGCTGCGCGACAAGGCCTACCCGATCGTGCTCGGCCGCGAGGCCGGCGATCTCGCCGCCTTCCCGCACAAGAAGGACTGCGTGACCTTGCTGCCGGTCGACGGCGGCAAGGTCGGCCAGGCGGCCTTCGCCTGCGATGCGGCGGCGTTGAAGGCGGCGCTGCAATAAAAAAAGGGCGGGGATGACCCCGCCCCAACGACGCAAGCTGCTTGCCCGCTTCAGGGCTTGTGCTGTGTCCCGTCGACTTCCTCCCAGCCGGTGATCATCGCCTTGATGTGGGCGAAGACGGTGTGGCCGGTGGTCGTCAGGTAGACGTGGATGAAGAAGAAGGCGGTGATCAGGAAGGCGCCCAGCGTATGGGCGACGGCGACCCATTCGAGGTTGAGGTAGGCGTCGATGCCGAGGCGCTGCCAGTCGCCGTAGAACAGGTAGAACAGCCCGGAGACCCAGATCAGCGGCGAGATCACCGCGAGCAGCGCGAGGTAGGCCAGGCGCTGGAGCGGGTTGTGTTTCTGCACGACGGTCTTGCGGAAGGGATGCGGCGCGTCGCGGAAGATGCCGATCAGGTAGTAATTGACCATCGCCAGCACGTTCTTCAGCGACGGGATGTACTGCCGCCATTCGCCGGTGGTGAACTGCCAGAAGATGGTGAATGCCCACAGCGTCAGCAAGGTCCAGGCGGCCAGCGTGTGCAGCCGGACCGCGCTCTCGAAGCCGAGCAGCGTGTAGCTGCCATGGACCTCGAAGCCGGTGATCATCATGCCGATGATCAGCAGGGCTTGCGACCAGTGCCAGAAGCGCTCGTAGCGCTTGTAGATGTAGATGCGTTCGGCGCTCATTGTGCGTTCTCCTTGCGACGGGTGAGGATGCGGACCAGGCCGTGCACCAGCCCGCCGCCGATGGCGCCGGCGATGGCCAGGCTGCCGAAGAGGTCGACCCAGGCGTTGCGGTCGCGGCCGGGCAGGTAGAGATCGGTGATCACGGCCAGTCGGCCGTCGTTGCCGCGCGTGTGGCATTCGGCGCAGGGCACGGCCTTTTCCTTGGGCGCGACCATGTGGGTGATGAACCAGTTCATCCGCGTCTCGATGAAATCGAACTTGCCGCTGTAGGGCAGGCCGGCGTAATCCATCCCGGCCTGGATCGACTTGGCGAAGTCGTAGTTCTTCCACAGCGCGGTGTCGTCGTCGCCGAACACGTGGTTGACCACCAGCGTGTCGTTGACCGGATCGTAGGCCTGCTTGCCGCGCATCACCTTGAACGGCCAGATGCGGGCGTTCGGGTCGGCGGCCGAGCCGTCGACGCGGTTGAGCTCGAGCACGCCGTCGGCGGCACGGTGGCCGGCCAGCTTGTCGGTGATCGTCACCTGGCTGACGCTGCCGTTGTACCACTTGTATTCCGGGCGGACGTTCTCGCCGTAGGCGAAGTCGCCCTTGGCCGCGGAATACTTGAGGTGGCCGTGCTCGTCCTTGACGAACAGCGGCTTGCCGTCGGCGTCGCGCTTGCCGGCCGTCGACCAGTCCCAGCGCATCTTGGTGGCAACCCCGCCGCGCGCGAATTCGGGGATGTGGCAGGTCTGGCAGGCAACCTTGCCGGCGTGGTGGTTGATCTTGGCTTGCCGGTGCGGTGTCAGGCCGTGGCAGGACTCGCAGGTGGCGCGGTTGTGGTCGTCCTTGGGCAGGTCGAGGCCGTGCGTGTCCCGGGCGGTGACCGCGTAGCGGCTGCCCGACGGCTGGTGGGCGTTGAAGGTGTGGCAGTCGGCGCAGACCATGTTGGCGCCGTCCCTGGCCATGTGCACGTCGACGTCGCGCGGCGGGTTCTTCAGCGACGAATCGAGGTCGCCGTGCTTGACCGCATCGCCGCCGCCGCCGTTGAAGTGGCAGTTGCCGCAGTTGTCGCGGCCGGGACGGCCGACGTGCTGGGCGATCCGGGTCAGGTCCGGGGCCTTGAACAGCTTCTTGCCCGGCGGGCCTTCCATCGGTTCGAATTCGCGGTCGGCGTAGAGCGGGTGGCCGGCGTCGGTGCTGAACTTGCGGTAGCTGCCGGTGTTGTCGTGGCAGGCCAGGCAGTCCACGTTGTCCTGATCGGCGAAGTCGAAGCTCTTGTCGTGCCAGCCGTAGCCGGCGTGACAGCTGGTGCAGCGGGCTTCGTTGGAGAGCGGCGAGCCGCAGAAATTGTTGGCCGCCCATTTCTTGCCGAGCAGCTTGCCGTCCGTCTTGCTCGGGGCTTCCCAGGTCCAGTGCACGCTCTTCATCACCTGGTGCCCGGCCATGTTGTGGCAGGAGAGGCAGGCCTTGGTCACTTCCGGACCGGTCTTGAACGGGCCTTTCAGTGCTTCAAGCTGGCTGTGGTCGGTGGTCGAGTGCGATGCGGCCTTGGCGGCGAGGGCAGGGGGCGGGGCATCGGCCGCGCTGGCAATGGCAACGCAGAAGGACAGGCAGAGGCCGGCGAACAGGGGCACATGAGCTTGCATGTGGTCTCCAGGATTTTCTTGGCGCGGGGGCCGGCCTCCCCAAGCCGGATGATCCCGCAAGCGCAGGCTTGCCAGGCGGCATTATAAGGATGTGCTGATATTTGGCAACCGGTAGCCCGGAATTTGGCGAAATTTGACGGTCGACCGTGCGCGGGCTTGAAAAACCGGCCGGGCGGCCGTAAATGAAGTCGTGACAGCAGAAACAAGGAGCCTCGTCATGAACCTCGTGTACAACAGCGAACATTTCACCGTCGTCGCCTACCCGGCCTGGCAGGGTTTCGAACTGGTCGACAAGGAAAACGGGCGCATGCTCTTCCTGCACGGCGCCGAGGCGTCGTGCTTCCGCGCCGCGATCGACGGCATTCCGGAAGCGACGCGCGACGTCGAGACCATCGACGCCTTCCTCGACGACTACTGCGCCGGCACGGCACAGCCGATCGTCCTGCACTGACGTGCTAGAATCGCGGCCATCGCAAATCAGTCCGAGGTTCGAGAAAATGGGTGTCGTCGATAGTGGTTACGTCTCCGATCACACGCGCTGGATCAACGAGCAACTGGCACAGAACCCGCAGTGGGTCGAGGACCAGAAGGCCGGCCGCGCACTGTGGTGGGACAAGAAGCAGGAAGTCGAGACGAGCGCGCGCAACGCCGAGTCGAAGGTGGCCCAGAAGCCTTATCCCTACGACGTCAATTTCTTCGGCGAATAAATCCCGCCGGACGTAAAAAAGCCGAGGTCGCTGCCTCGGCTTTTTTGTGCCCGGTGAACCGGAGATCAGCCGGTCAGCGGCTTGACCACGCGCTTGACGGCGGTGTCGTCGGGGTGCGGGTGGATGGTGAAGCCGAGGCTGGTCATCAGGCGGAACATCTTGCTGTTGGTCGACAGCACATCGCCGACGACGGCGCGGTAGCCCTTCAGGCGGGCGCAGTCGATCAGCGCCGTCATCAGCTTGCGGCCGACGCCGCACTTCTGCCATTCGTCGCCGACGGCGAGCGCGAACTCGACCGATTCGCCGTCCGGGTTGAGCACGTAGCGGGCGACGCCAAGCTGCGATTCCTTGCCCGTGGCTTCGTCGATCGAGGTCGCCACCAGCGCCATCTCGCGGTCGTAGTCGATCTGCGTGAAGCGCACCAGCATCGTCTGGGTCAGTTCGCGCAGCGTGTCCATGAAGCGGTAGTAACGCGATTCGTCGGACATGTTCTTGACGAAATCCTGCGTCATCTCGGCATCTTCCGGACGGATCGGGCGGATGGTGACGATCTTGCCGTCGTTCATCGTCCATTCCTGGATCAGGTGCACCGGATAGGGGTAAATCGCCATGTGCGCGTAGCGGTCGCCGCTGCTGTTGGCCGCGTGGTCGATGACGATGCGCGCGTCGGCGGCGATGGCGCCGTGCTCGTCGACGATCAGCGGGTTGAGGTCCATCTCGATGATCCACGGCAGTTCGCAGACCATTTCCGAGATGCAGAGCAGGACTTCCTTGAGCGCCTCGCGGTTGACCGGCGGCATGTTGTGGAACTGGTCGAGGATCTTCGAGGTGCGCGTCGAATCGATCAGGTCCTTGGCCAGGAACTTGTTCAGCGGCGGCAATGCGACCGAGCGGTCGCTGAAGATCTCGTTGTCGAAACCGCCGGCGCCGAAAGTGATGACCGGTCCGAAGATCGGGTCGCGCAGCACGCCGATCATGATTTCACGGCCGTTCGGACGCGACAGGAAGGGCTCGATCGAGACGCCGTTGATGCGCGCCTCGGGATGGCGCTTCTGCACGGTGTCGATGATGTCGTGGTAGGCGTTGCGGACCGCCGGCGCATTCTGGATGTTGAGGCGGACGCCGCCGGCGTCGGTCTTGTGCGGCAGTTCCGGCGAATCGACCTTCATCGCCACCGGGAAACCGATCTGCTCGGCGAGCAGCAGGGCCTCGGTGGCGGTGCGGGCGACCATGGTCTGGGCGACCGGCACCTTGAAGGCGCGCAGGATCGCCTTCGATTCCATTTCCGAGAGCACCTTGCGCCGCTCGGCGAGCAGCGCCTCGATCAGCATCTTGGCGCCCTCTGCCTCGGGCCGGCCGTGCTGGCGGGTCGGTTCCGGCGTCTGCAGGAGCAGCTTCTGGTTGCGGTAGTACTTGGAAATGTGGTGGAACAGCTCGATCGCGGTTTCCGGCATGCGGAAGGCGGGGATGCCGGCATCCTCGAGCAGCTTGCGGGCGGCGGCGACCTGGGCTTCGCCCATCCAGCAGCAGATGATGCGGCGGTTGAGCTTGTCCGAGATCGAGATGATCGCCTCGGCGACTCCCATCGGGTCGGTCATCGCCTGCGGCGAGAGCATGACCAGCGTGGTATCGACATTCGGGTCCTGCGAGATCGACAGCAGCGCGTCGCGGTAGCGCTCCGGTGTCGCGTCGCCACCGATGTCGATCGGGTTGCTGTGCGACCAGCTGGACGGCAGCACCTTGTTCAGGTTGCCGACCGTCTCGGCCGCCAGCTCGGCGAGCGGGATGCCGAGGTCGCCGGCGCGGTCGGCCGCCATCGCGCCCGGGCCGCCACCGTTGGTGATGATCGCCAGGCGGTCGCCTTGCGGGCGGAACTTGGACGCCAGCGCCTTGGCGGCGTAGAACAGCTGACCGACGTTCTTGACGCGGACGACGCCGGCACGGCGCACGGCGGCATCGAAGACGGTGTCGGAGACGGCGGCCATGCCCGAGTGCACGCGCGCGGCGTGCGAGCCGGCCTCGTGGCGGCCGGCCTTGAGCAGGATGATCGGCTTGATCCGCGCCGCCGAACGCAGCGCGCTCATGAAGCGGCGGGCGTGGCGGATGCCTTCGACGTACATCAGGATGTAGTGGGTGCGGCTGTCGTAGATCAGGTAGTCGAGGATCTCGCCGAAATCGACGTCGGCGGTCATGCCCAGCGAGATCACCGAGGAGAAGCCGACCTGGTTGGCCGTCGCCCAGTCGAGCACGGCCGAGCACATGGCGCCCGATTGCGAGACCAGGGCGAGGTTGCCGGGGGCGGCGGAGGTCTTGGTGAAGGTGGCGTTGAGGCCGAGTTCGGGGCGGATGATGCCGAGGCAGTTGGGGCCGAGCACGCGGACGTTGTAGGAGCGCGCGATTTCCATCGCCTTGCGCTCGAGCGCGGCACCGACATGACCGGCTTCGGAGAAGCCGGAGGCGATGACGATGACGTTGCGCACGCCGCTGCGGCCGCATTGCTCGATCAGTTGCGGCACCGTCTGCGGCCGGGTGGCGATCACCGCCATCTCGACGCGGGCGCCGATTTCCTCGATCGACTTGTAGGCCGGCTGGCCCTGGATCGTCTCGTGCTTCGGGTTGATCGCGTAGAGGCGACCCTTGTAGCCGGAGCCGAGGATGTTCTTGAAGATGATGTTGCCGACGGAGTTCTCGCGGTCGGAGGCGCCGATCACGGCAACCGATTTCGGCTCGAAGAGCGCGGTGAGATAGTGCTGTTCCAACATGGCGTTTCCCGCTTTAAGGCGATTGTTTTATCTGGATCATCCGGTGCGCGATTCTCCCACAGTCATGCCGGCAATACCATGCGGCGACCATGGGGAATACCCTCAGCCGGCCAGTGCGCAGTTCAGGACGAAGGATTGCGACAGGGCCCGATGCACCGGGCACTTGTTGGCGATCTCGAGCAGGCGCTGGCGCTGTTCCGGGCTCAGCTCGCCGTCGAGCGTGATCCGGCGCTCGATGCAGTCGCGGCTGACGCCGTCGATGTCGACCTTGTGGTGCGCGAGTTCGACCGAGACCCGGCGCAGCGGCAATTCCTTGCGCTCGGCGTACATCCGCAGCGTCATCGAGGTGCATGCGCCGAGGCCGGCCATCAGGTAGTCGAAAGGTGCCGGGCCGGCATCACCGCCGCCCATGCTTGCCGGCTCGTCGGCGAGCAGCCGGTGCTGGCCGGCGACGACGTCCTGCTGGTATCTTCCCTGTCCGTTTTCGCTGACTACGACGGTTCCCGACATGTCTTCCTCCTCGAATGATAGCCACGGCATCATACGCCCATCGCGCTGGGTCGAACATTACAGCGCCCTGTTGCCGGATTTCGCGCCGGTGCTCGACCTGGCCTGCGGCGGCGGGCGCCACGCGCGCCTGCTGGCGGCGCAAAATCGCCGGATTTTTGCGGTCGACCGTGATCTTTCGGCAATTTCCGCGCTCGACGGCCTGCCTGGCGTCGAAACCGCCTGTCTCGACCTCGAAGCCGGCGACTGGCCGCTGGCTGGGCGCCGTTTCGCCGGCATCGTCGTCACCAATTACCTGTGGCGGCCGCGGCTGCCCGACCTGCTGGCGACACTGGCGCCCGGCGGCGTGCTGATCTACGAGACCTTCATGGACGGCAACGCGGCCTACGGCAAGCCGTCGAATCCCGAGTTCCTGCTCCGCCCGGGCGAACTGCGCGCCGTCGCGACGGCGGCCGGGCTCGAGGAAATCGCCTGCTTCGAGGGTTATGCCGGCGAGCCGAAACCCTGCGTGCGCCAGGCCATCGTCGCCCGCCGGCCTACCTGAGCAGTGGCCGCAGCGCCGGCCAGAGATGGTCGAGCAACAGCGGCTGAGCCTCGGCGGTCGGGTGCAGGCGGTCGGCCTGGAACAGTTCCGGGCGGGTCGCCACCGGTTCGAGCAGGAACGGCAGGTAGGCGGTTTTTTCCGCCTTGGCGACCTCGCCGAAGCGCTGGAAGAACTGCTCGGCGTACGGTCCGTAGTTCGGCGGCAGGCGCATGCCGGCGACCAGCACGCGGGCGCCGGCCTTCCTGGCGGCGGCGATCATCGCCGCCAGGTTGTTTTCCATCTGCTGCAAGGGCAGGCCGCGCAGGCCGTCGTTGGCGCCCAGCGCCAGAACCACCACCGCCGGCTGGTGTTCCTTGAGCGCGGCGGCAAAGCGGGAACGGCCGCCGGCGCTGGTTTCGCCGGAGATCGACAGGTTGGCAACGCTATAATCGAGGCGCAATTCGCGCAGACGCTCCTGCATGAGCGACGGCCAGGCCTGCTGCGGCCGGATGCCGTAGCCGGCGGAGAGCGAGTCGCCCATGACCAGGATGGTCCTGGCGGCGAAGGCCGACGGGGCGACAACAAGCAGCGACAACAGGAACAGGATGGTACGCATGGCGGAAAAACCGGTGGTTGAGGTGAATGGACTGGGCAAGACCGTCGATAACGGCGGCGTGCCGCTGACGATTCTGCAGGATATTTCCTTCACGGTCATGCCGGGCGAGACCGTGGCCATCGTCGGCGCTTCCGGTTCGGGAAAATCGACCTTGCTCGGACTGCTCGCCGGGCTCGACGTTCCCACGGCCGGCGAAATCCGCCTCGACGGCGTGTCGCTTGCCGCGCTCGACGAGGATGCGCGCGCCGTCCAGCGCGGCCGGCTGCTCGGTTTCGTCTTCCAGTCCTTCCAGCTGCTGCCGGCGCTGACCGCGCTGGAGAACGTCATGCTGCCGCTCGAACTGGCCGGCCGCAAGGACGCGGCAACGTTGGCGCGCGACTGGCTGGAACGCGTCGGCCTCGGCCATCGCCTCAAGCACTACCCGAAGCACCTTTCCGGCGGCGAGCAGCAACGCGTCGCCCTGGCTCGCGCCTTTTCGCCGGCGCCGCGGCTGGTGCTGGCCGACGAGCCGACCGGCAACCTCGACGCGGCGACCGGCCAGCAGGTCATCGAGCTGATGTTCGACCTCAATGCCAAGCAGGGGACGACGCTGGTGCTGGTCACCCACGACGAGGCGATTGCCGCCCGCTGCGGTCGCGTGCTGCGGATTCAGGCGGGGAGGCTGGCCGACTGAAGGACGGTCGCGGCGGCGCGCCGGCCGCTCCTGACGGCGCCTTCGAGCGTCGCCGGGTAGTCGGCCCAGGTGTAGTCGCCGGCGAGGATGAGGCGCGGGTCGGGCGTGCGCCAGTTGGGCCGTGCCTGTTCGGGGCGGCAGGAAAAAGTCGCCCTTTTTTCGCGGATCACCTGTTGCGATTGTGCCGGACCGAGGCCGAGCGCGGTTTCCATGCTGGCCGCCAGTGCTGCGTCGGACCAGGCATCCCAGTCGCCATGGCCGCTGATCGCACAGCCAAACAGGCCGTTACCGCGGTCGATCGCCCAGGCGCCGGTGGTGCCGCCGAGATGCAGCAGCGGGAAGTCGAGCCTGGTTTTTGCCGAAAATTGCAGGTAGACCGTGACAATCGGCTCGTACTCGAAGCAGGCGTCGGCTTCCGGCAGCAGCGCTTGCAGATGTTGCGGCGCGACGGCGATGACGACTGCATCGTGGGCTTCGCCATCGACGCAGGTGTCGGCGACGCTGCGCACCCGGTGGCCGAAGCGCAGCGTCGCGCCGTGTGCCGCCAGCCAGCGGCAGGCCGGTTCCGGCAGCAGTTCGCCGAAGGGCACGCGCGGCAGTAGCAGGTCGGTGTCGGCGCGGCGTGGGCTGCCCAGGCTGTCGCGCAGGACGTTCGCAAACAATTGCGCCGACGCGCGTTCGGCCGGGGTGTTGAGTGCCGCCAGGCAGAGCGGCTCCCACAGTTTCCGGCGCAGGACGCCGGTCTGGCCGGCGGCGTCGAGCCAGTCGGCGACGCTCTCGTCGCGCCTCAGGCGAAAGCCGCGCCATTTGACGCGCTGCATCCAGAGCGCGGTTTTCAGCTTTTCCGGCAGGTCGACCGTGGCTGCCGTGAGCAGCCCCCAGGCGACGTTGAGCGGCGCCGGCCAGGACGGCAGCGCCAGGCGGAAGCCGTCGCGGTCGACGACCTGCAATGGGTGGCGCTCGAACAGCGCGTCGGGGTCGGCGCCGACGCTGCGCATCAGCGCCAGCGTCTCGCGGTAGGCGCCGAGCAGCAGGTGCTGGCCGTTGTCGAGCGTGCGCCCGTCGATATTGACCGAACGCCCGCGACCGCCGGCGACGCGGCCGGCTTCGTAGAGGGTGACGGCGGCGCCGCGCCGGGTCAGGTCGACGGCGGCGGCAAGGCCGGCCCAGCCGGCGCCGACGACGGCGACCTTCATTCCCGGCGCGACCGTGTCGCCGCCGCCTGCTTCAGTCCGGGGTGGCGTTTTTGCCCGTCAGGCGGCGTCGACCGCAGCATTCGTTCAGCCCTTGATCCAGGTCTTCGCCGCCAGCCACAGCTTGCGCGTCGCCGGCAGCGAGATGCGCTGGTGCAGCACCTGAAAGTTCTCGCCGCGGATTTCCTCGAGCAGGGTGCGATAGATCGCCGCCATGATCAGGCCGGGGCGCTGGTTCTTGCGATCGACCGCCGGCAGCAGGGCGAATGCCTGTTCGTAGTAGCGCTGGGCGCGCTCGTACTGGAACTGCATCAGCGCCGTGAAATTGTCCGAATAGCGGGCGTTGAGGATGTCGGCGGCGGGGACGTTGAACTGCTTGAGTTCGTCCATCGGCAGGTAGATGCGGCCGCGCCGCGCGTCCTCGCCGACGTCGCGAATGATGTTGGTGAGCTGGAAGGCCATGCCCAGGTCGTGCGCGTACTTCTGCGTCTGCCGGTCCTGGTAGCCGAAGATTTCGGCGGCGAGCAGGCCGACGACGCTGGCGACGCGGTAGCAGTAGAGCGATAGCCCTTTGAAGTCGAGGTAGCGCGACTGCTGCAGGTCCATCTCCATGCCGTCGATGATTTCCAGCAACTGCTCGCTCGGCAGGTTGATGCCGGGGGCGACCGCCTGCAGTGCCAGGCCGACCGGGTGGGTGGCCTGTTTCTCGGCGATGCGCTGCACCTCCATCCGCCACCAGACCAGCTTGGTCGAGGCGAGCGAAAGGTCGGAGCATTCGTCGACGACGTCGTCGACCTCGCGGCAGAAGGCGTACAGCGCCATGATCGCCTGGCGGCGTTCGGGCGGTAGGAAGAGGAAGCTGTAATAGAAGGAGGAGCCGCTCTTGGCGCACTTCTCCTGGCAGTATTGGTCGGGGCTCATGGGCTCACATTCTAATGGAACGGGCGAGCAGCACGAACCAGTCGGCCTTGCCCAGCTTGGGCCGGTGGCGGAAGACGTCGCCGCGCACGCGGGCTATGCGCTCCAGGATGCGCAGGCCGCCCTGCACGGTGAGGCGGATTTCCCAGCCGATCCGCCCGGGCAGCGCATGGACCAGCGGCGCGCCGCGCAGCATCAGGGTGCGTGCACGGTCGACCTGGAAATCGATCAGTTTTTCCCAGCCATCGCCGCAGCGGCAGGCGGCGATGTCGTCCTCGCCGACGCCGAAGCGCTGCATCTCGACCTGCGGCAGGTAGATCCGGTCCTTCTGCCAGTCGATGGCGATGTCCTGCCAGAAGTTGATCAACTGCAGCGCGGTGCAGATGCAGTCGGACTGCATCAACTGCGTGTCGCCGGTGCGCTTGAACAGCGCCAGCACCAGCCGGCCGACCGGGTTGGCCGAGCGCCGGCAGTAATCGACCAGCTCGGGGTAGTCGGCGTAGCGCGTCTTGACCACGTCCTGGGCGAAGGCGTCGAGCAGATCGCGAAAGAGCTGGACGGGCAGGGCGTGGGCGGCGATGACCTCGGCCAGATCGACGAACAGCGCTGTCTGCGGCGGGGTGCCGGCGGCGATGCGGTCGAGTTCGGCCTGGTAGGCGGCCAGTTCGGCCAGACGCTGCTCGGGCGGAGCGTCCCCCTCGTCGGCAATGTCATCGGCGCTGCGCGCGAAGCGGTAGATCACCTCGATCGGCCGGCGCAGCGGCGCCGGCACGAGTAAGGAGGCGACCGGGAAGTTCTCGTAGTGATCGACGGGCATGGGCGTTACTCCGGGGCGGTGTTAGAATGCGCCCCGCCCGCCCAGGTGGCGAAATTGGTAGACGCACCAGATTTAGGTTCTGGCGTAGCAATACGTGGGGGTTCGAGTCCCTTCCTGGGCACCAGGCCTAGCACTTCCTCAAGGAATTGCCCGGCCGGCAGGCGAAAGCCGGCGGCATTGCGGTGACCGCCGCCGCCGTAGCGAACGGCAATCGCGGCGACGTCGTAGTCGCCATTCGAGCGTAGCGAAATCTTGGCGTCGCCGTCGGCGGATATCTGCCAGATCATCCCGAAACTTCCCGATTTTTCTGCCAGCAGGTTGCCCAGTTCGGAGGCGAACAGGCCGTTTGCGTTGACCGCCAGCCCTGTGCAGGCCAGCCAGCTACCGGCAGCGTCACTGATGATCTCCTGGCCGTGGCGAAGGGCTTGCACCCCGTCCACCGGCTCACCGCGCAGGCGGGCGCGACACAGCAGCTGGCTGTCGGCCAGGCGGGCGGATTCGATGCGGAAGAACTGGTCGATGGCTTCGCCTTGCAGCACCATCTCGCGATAGCGCGGCGTTTCCGTATTTTCCGTGGCTTCGACCAGTGCCTGCCAAACGGAGAAGTCGAAAGGCAGCAGACGCAACTGGCGGCAGAAGGGCCGGGTGTTGGCCAGCGCAAAGCGCCACAGGTCGAGGTCCTCGATGTGCTGTAGCAGCAAGGGCATGTTCCCGGTGGGGTGGAAATGCTCCCAGGCCAACCGGGCCCCCGATTTTTCCATGTGGAAGCGGACATCGAGCCCTTTGGCCGCATCATAGTGGCCTTGCATGCCGCCGGCCTGTGTCTGCAAGCGGCCGGCCCAGTGCCGCATGGCCGAGGCGTGATGATCAAGCTGGGTGACCGAAGCGGCGAGCGTGCTCATTTCGCCGAGGGTTTCCGGCGTGAAGGAAAAGTCCAGTATGTAAACGTCGCGTCCGCGGATTTCGTCGGCCAGCCAGCCTTCGCCATGATGCAGCGGGCGGTAGATGGCCTTGTCGCCAAAGTGCCGCCAGGCAGCGAAGGCTGCGCCGAAGCCGTCGAGGCAATCGGCGTGATAGTAGATCGTCCCCGGCATGCCTAGTAATGCGGGGGAATCTCGTCGCGCAGGCTGCGGAACTCGGCCGGCTGCAGGCCATTGACCTGCTCGCGCAAGGTCCGGACTTCGTTGACCAGTAGTTCGATCTGCTGTTGCTGGCGGTAAACGATCTTGTTCAGCTCCTCCAGCTGATCCTCAGTGAAGCTGATCTTGATTTCCAGATCGGTCAGGCGTGATTCCATGTTGTTCTTCCGTTGGGCTGGCCGGTGGCCGTTGGTCATCCTTGCGCCGCATCTGGCGTCGTTCGTGCAGCAGCGGCAGGGTTGCACCGATCAGCGTCAGCGCGCACAGTCCGAAGATCAGCCAGCCGGTGTTCATGTATCGATACGATGGTGTCGGGAAGGGCGCATGTTACTTCGGATCAAAATAGTTCGCGCAAAATGTTGACAAATCCCTTGGTGGGTCTATAATGCGCGCTTCTTCAGGCGGTTAGCTCAGTTGGTTAGAGCGCCACGTTGACATCGTGGAGGTCGTTGGTTCGATTCCAATACCGCCTACCAAATTCCTGACGGAGTCGTTTTGATCACTTTCCGAACTTGCACTGCAGTTCAGAAACTCTAATCGAGTCGGCTTTCGTTCATCCAAAAAAAGTGCGGCTCAGCCCGCACTTTTTTTTCGTCCAGAGAATCCTGTCATGCCCGATATCAAACTTCCCGATGGTTCCATTCGTTCCTTCGAGCAGCCGGTCACCATCGCCGAAGTCGCTGCCAGCATCGGCGCCGGTTTGGCGCGTGCGGCGCTGGCCGGCAAGGTCAATGGCAAGCTGGTCGATACCTCGTACCTGATTGAAGAAAATATCGATCTGGCCATCGTCACCGATCGTGACGCCGATGGCCTGGAACTGATCCGCCACTCGACGGCGCACCTCCTGGCTTACGCGGTCAAGGAATTGTTCCCGGAAGCCCAGGTGACCATTGGCCCGGTTGTCGAAAACGGCTTTTATTACGACTTCGCCTACAAGCGCCCGTTTACGCCGGAGGATCTGGTTGCCATTGAAAAGCGCATGGCCGAACTGGCGAAAAAGGATATCCCGGTCAGTCGTGAAGTCTGGAATCGCGACGACGCGGTCAATTTCTTCCTTGGTCAGGGTGAAAAGTACAAGGCCGAGCTGATTGCTGCGATTCCTGCCGATCAGCAGGTCTCGCTGTACCGCGAAGGCGATTTCATCGACCTCTGCCGCGGCCCGCACGTGCCGTCGACCGGCAAGCTCAAGGTGTTCAAGCTGATGAAGGTGGCCGGTGCCTACTGGCGCGGCGATCATCGCAACGAGCAGCTGCAGCGTATCTACGGTACCGCCTGGGCGAAGAAGGAAGATCTCGATGCCTACCTGCACATGCTGGAAGAGGCGGAGAAGCGCGATCACCGTCGTCTGGGCAAGCAGTTCGACCTGTTCCACATGCAGGACGAGGCTCCCGGTCTGGTCTTCTGGCACCCCAAGGGCTGGTCGGTGTGGCAGGAAGTCGAGCAGTACATGCGCAAGGTTTACCGCGACAACGGCTATCAGGAAGTCCGCTGCCCGCAGATTCTCGACCGTTCGCTGTGGGAGAAGTCGGGGCACTGGGATCACTACAAGGACAACATGTTCACGACCTCGTCGGAAAATCGCGATTACGCGGTCAAGCCGATGAACTGTCCGGGGCATGTTCAGGTGTTCAATTCCGACCTGCGTTCCTATCGCGAACTGCCGCTGCGTTACGGCGAGTTCGGCTCCTGCCACCGCAACGAACCGACCGGCGCGCTGCACGGCCTGATGCGCGTGCGCGGTTTCGTTCAGGACGACGGCCACATCTTCTGTACCGAAGACCAGATCGAGTCCGAAGTGACCGCGTTCAACGCGCTGGTCAAGCAGGTTTATGCCGATTTCGGCTTCAACGACGTTGCCGTCAAGCTGGCGCTGCGTCCGGAAGGACGGGTCGGTTCCGATGAGGTCTGGGACAAGGCCGAGGATGCGCTGCGTCAGGGCTTGCGTGCTTCCGGTCTGGAATGGACCGAATTGCCGGGCGAGGGCGCCTTCTACGGGCCGAAGATCGAATTCCACATCAAGGACGCGATCGGTCGCTCCTGGCAGTGCGGCACCATGCAGGTCGATTTCTCGATGCCGGGCCGGCTCGGTGCCGAGTACGTGGCCGGCAATGACGAGCGCAAGGTGCCGGTTATGCTGCACCGGGCCATCCTCGGTTCGCTCGAGCGCTTCATCGGCATCCTGATCGAGAACTTTGCCGGTGCGCTGCCGCTGTGGCTGGCGCCGGTGCAGGCCGTGGTGCTGAATATTTCGGAAAAGCAGGCGGATTACGCTGCCGATGTTGCGCAAAAGCTGCACCGGGCAGGCTTCCGGGCCGAGGCGGATTTGCGCAACGAGAAAATTACCTATAAAATTCGCGAACATAGCTTGAACCGGCTGCCTTATCAGCTTGTTGTAGGCGACAAGGAAAAGGCGGACGGACTGGTAGCCGTGCGTACACGCGGCGGTCAGGACCTCGGACAAATGACGGTCGAGGCACTGATCGAGCGACTCCAAGGGGAAGTCGCGGCGCGGAGTGGCACGGCTTAATTATTGATATTTCGGGGGTTTTACCATCGCTCAGAACAAGGCCCATCGTTTAAACGATGAGATTACGGTGCCGGAGATTCGTCTCCAGGGCTTGGAAGGTGAACAGCTTGGCATAGTCAGCATCCGGACTGCGCTGCAGATGGCCGAAGAGGCTGGTGTCGATCTCGTCGAGATCGCGCCGACGGCGAAGCCGCCGGTCTGTCGCATCATGGACTACGGCAAGTTCAAGTACCAGGAACAAAAGCGCGCACACGAAGCCAAGCTGAAGCAGAAACAGGTGCAGGTCAAGGAAATCAAACTGCGCCCGGGTACCGACGAAAACGATTACCAGATCAAGCTCAGGAACATGACGCGTTTCCTGGAAGAAGGCGACAAGGTCAAGGTGACCCTGCGCTTCCGGGGCCGCGAGATGGCGCACCAGGAATTCGGCATGCGCCAGCTGGAACGGATCAAGGCAGATCTCGAGGCGATTGGTGCTGTCGAGCAGATGCCGAAGATGGAAGGGCGTCAGATGATCATGATCATCGGGCCGGCCAAGAAGAAGTAAGTGCAGTAAAAGCAGTTATTAGTGCTTTCGGGTAGTACAAGCGTTCCCGCCGGGAACCACCTGACGGCATGACATTAAGGAGCATCAAAATGCCCAAGATGAAGACCAAGAGCGGCGCCAAGAAGCGCTTTTCGGTCCGCGCTGGTGGTTCGATCAAGCGTGGCCAAGCCTTCAAGCGTCACATCCTGACCAAGAAGACCACCAAGAACAAGCGTCAACTGCGCGGTGCAGTTGGAGTTCACGAGCGCGATGCAGCATCCGTCCGCGCCATGATGCCCTACGCGTAAGGAGATAGCACATGTCCCGAGTCAAACGTGGTGTAACCGCCCGCGCCCGTCACAAGAAGGTCCTGGCCCAGGCCAAGGGTTATCGCGGTCGTCGCAAGAACGTCTATCGCATCGCCAAGCAGGCGGTGATGAAGGCCGGTCAGTACCAGTACCGTGACCGTCGTCAGCGCAAGCGTCAGTTCCGTTCCCTGTGGATCGCCCGTATCAATGCCGCCGCTCGCGAGCTGGGCATGAAGTACAGCACCTTCATGAACGGTCTGAAGAAGGCCAACATCGAAGTCGACCGCAAGGTCCTGGCCGATCTGGCCGTCTTCGATCAGCCGGCTTTTGCCGCCCTGGCTGCGCAAGCCAAGGCCAAGCTCGGCGCCTGAGCTTAAGCTCTTGAAGAAAAAGGAGGCGCAAGCCTCCTTTTTTGTTTGAATATCGTGCAGTCACGTTGGTAGAAGTCCATGGACAATCTCGAGCAGATCGTTAGCGAGGCGTGTGCCGCCTTCGCCGCCATTTCCGACCCGGATGCGCTGGAACAGGCCAAGGCCCGTTTCCTCGGCAAGAGCGGACAGATCACCGAACTCCTGAAGGGCCTCGGCAAGTTGCCGCCCGAAGAGAAGAAAACCGCCGGCGCCGCGATCAACGTCGCCAAGACCGCCGTCGAGACGGCACTCAACGAGCGCCGCGAGGCGATCCGCAAGGCAGCGCTCGATGCGCGCCTGGCCGAGGAAGCGCTCGACGTGACGCTGCCCGGTCGCAGCGAAGCCCGTGGCGGCTTGCATCCGGTGACGCGTACGCTGGAGCGCATCGAATCCTTGTTTGCTTCGATCGGTTTCGAGGTCGCCGACGGCCCGGAAATCGAGGAAGACTTCTTCAATTTCACTGCCTTGAACACGCCCGAGGATCACCCGGCGCGTTCGATGCACGACACCTTCTACCTGCAGAACCCGGACGGCAGTCTTGCCGACAAGGTGTTGCTGCGCACGCATACCAGTCCTGTCCAGGCGCGTTACATGCAGGCGCACGTGGCCCGTTACGGTCAACAGGAAAAAATGCCCGAAATCCGCATCATCGCCCCGGGTCGCGTCTATCGCGTCGATTCCGATGCGACGCACTCGCCGATGTTCCACCAGGTCGAAGGCCTGTGGGTCGGGGAGAACGTTTCTTTTGCCGACCTGAAGGGCGTGATCGCCGATTTCCTCAAGAGCTTCTTCGAGACCGACGACCTGACCGTGCGTTTCCGTCCGTCCTTCTTCCCGTTCACCGAGCCGTCCGCCGAGATCGACGTGGCCTTCATGAGCGGCGCGCTCAAGGGCCGCTGGCTGGAAATCGCCGGTTGCGGCATGGTGCATCCGACCGTCCTGCGCCACGCCGGCATCGACCCGGAAAAATATACCGGCTTTGCCTTTGGCATGGGGCCGGACCGCCTGACCATGCTGCGCTATGGCGTCAATGACCTGCGCCTGTTCTTCGAGGGCGACCTGCGCTTCCTGCGCCAATTCGCCTGATCCATTTTTCGAGACAAGCCCATGAAATTCTCCGAATCCTGGCTGCGTAGCCTCGTCGATCCCAAGCTGTCGAGCGAGGAACTCTCCCATCTGCTGACCATGGCTGGCCTCGAAGTCGAGGAACTGGACGCGGTCGCCCCGGCCTTCACCAGCGTTGTCGTCGCGCAGGTGCTGGAAGTCGTCAAGCATCCCGACGCTGACCGCCTCAACGTCTGTCAGGTCGATATCGGTAGCGGCACGCCGCAGCAGATCGTCTGCGGTGCGCCCAACGTCGCCGCCGGCCTGAAAGTGCCGTGCGCGCTGCCCGGAGCCGAACTGCCCGGCGACTTCAAGATCAAGGTCGCCAAGGTGCGCGGCATCGAATCCTCGGGCATGCTCTGCTCGGCCAAGGAGCTCGGCATTGCCGAGGAAGCCTCCGGTCTGCTCATCCTGCCGGCCGACGCGCCGGTCGGTCAGAGCATTCGCCAGTATCTCGACCTCGACGACCACGTCTTCGAACTCAAGCTGACGCCGAACCGTGCAGACTGCCTGTCGTTGCTCGGCGTGGCGCGCGAAGTCGGCGCCATTACCGGTGCCGCGACCAGTCTGCCTGTCGTCGCAGAAGTGCCGGCCAGCATCGCCGACAGCCGCGCCGTCGTCCTCGACGCGCCGGCGGCCTGCCCGCTCTACTACGGCCGCATCGTCAAGAACGTCGATGCCAAGGCGCCGACGCCGGAGTGGATGAAGCGCCGCCTGGAGCGCAGCGGCATCCGCTCGATTTCCGCGCTGGTCGATATCACCAACTACGTGATGCTCGAACTCGGGCAGCCGCTGCACGCCTTCGACAACACCCGCCTGGACGGTGCCGTGCATGCGCGCATGGCCAAGCCGGAGGAAAAGCTGCTGCTGCTCAACGAGCAGACGATCACGGTCGACGCCGATATCCTGGTGATTTCCGACGACGCCAAGCCGCTGGCCATGGCCGGCATCATGGGTGGCGAGGAGAGCGGCATCACGCTCGAAACCAGCGAACTCTTCCTGGAATCCGCCTTCTTCGCACCGAAAGCCATCGCCGGGCGTGCCCGCCGTTACGGCTTCGGCTCCGATGCCTCGCACCGCTTCGAACGCGGCGTCGATTTCGGCGGCACCCGCCGTGCCATCGAGCGGGCCACGCAGCTGATTCTGGAAATCTGCGGCGGTCAGGCCGGTCCGGTCGTCGAAGCCAAGGCCGAGTTGCCGGCGCGGCAACCGGTGCGCCTGCGTACCGCCCGTGCCGAAAAGGTGCTCGGCCTGCCGCTCGGTGCCGATCGCATCGCCGGCCTGTTCAAGGGCCTGGCGCTCGATTTCGTGCAGCAGGGCGACGATTTCCTGGTGACGCCGCCGTCCTGGCGCTTCGACATGGAAATCGAGGAAGACCTGATCGAGGAAATCGCCCGTCTCTACGGCTACGACAACATCCCGTCGCCGGCGCCGCAGGCGCGCATGGCCATGCTGCGTCAGCCGGAAGCACAGCGGCCGGCTTACCGCGTCCGCCAGATGCTGGCCGACCGCGGCTACCAGGAAGTGGTCAATTTCGCTTTCGTCGAAACCCAGTGGGAAGCTGATTTCGCCGGCAAGACCGCCGAGGCGGACCTGATCCGTCTGGCCAACCCGATCGCCAGCCAGATGGCGGTGATGCGTTCGAACCTGTTCGGCGGCCTGATCGCTAACCTGGTCACCAACCTCAAGCGCAAGCAGACCCGCGTCCGCCTGTTCGAGGTCGGTCGTACCTTCCATCGCGATGCCGCTGCCGTACCGGTGGCCGGTTATCGCCAGCCCTGGCGTCTCGGTGGTCTCGCCTTCGGCGGTGCCTTGCCCGATGGCTGGGCGAGCGGCGGCCGCAAGGTCGACTTCTTCGACGTCAAGGGCGACATCGAGGCGCTGCTGGCGCCCGCCGCGCTGCGCTTCGAAAAGCTGGTGCATCCGGCGCTGCATCCCGGTCGTGCCGCGCGCATCCTGCTCGATGGCGTCGATATCGGTTGTGTCGGCGAACTGCATCCGGAATGGGTGCAGAAATACGACCTGACCGCCGCGCCGGTGCTCTTCGAACTCGATTTCGCCGCGATCAAGGCAGTTGTCGTTCCCGTCTACACGGAGCTGTCGCGGTTCCCGGCGGTGGTTCGCGACCTGGCGGTGGTGGTTGACCGCGACCTTGCCTTGCAGGCCCTTTTCGACGGTCTGAAACAGGACCTTCCGGGGCTTGTCACCGACCTCCAGCTGTTCGATGTATACGCTGGAAAGGGTGTCCCGGAAAACAAGAAAAGTCTTGCGCTACGCATAGTTATGCAAGATACTCAACGCACTTTGCAAGATTCGGAAGTTGATGCTGCGATGCAGCAACTGATCGCCTGTCTGGAGAAGACGTTCGGCGCCCAACTGCGAGCCTGACGAAAGAATTGATAACGATGACGCTGACCAAAGCCGAACTCGCCGACCTGCTGTTCGAAAGAGTGGGACTCAACAAGCGCGAGGCCAAAGACATGGTCGAGGCCTTTTTCGAAGAAATCCGCAACGCCCTGGAAACGGGTGATGGCGTCAAGCTGTCGGGCTTCGGCAACTTCCAGTTGCGCGACAAGCCCCAGCGCCCGGGGCGCAACCCCAAGACCGGCGAGGAAATCCCGATCACTGCGCGGCGCGTGGTGACCTTCCATGCCAGCCAGAAACTGAAGTCCGATGTCGAGCTCGCTTTCGATGGAATCGCGGCCTAAAGCCCCGGGCAGCGAAGATCTGCCCCCGATCCCCGCCAAGCGCTACTTCACCATCGGCGAAGTCAGCGAGTTGTGTGGCGTCAAGCCGCACGTGCTGCGCTACTGGGAGCAGGAATTCAACCAGCTCAAGCCGGTCAAGCGGCGGGGCAACCGTCGCTATTACCAGCACCACGAAGTCCTGCTTGTTCGTCGCATTCGCGAACTTCTTTATAATCAGGGTTTTACGATCAGTGGCGCACGTAATCGCCTGGATGAAGGCGGGGCTGTCGAGTCGCGTTCGACGGTCGACACCGAACACGAGGTAAAAATGCCGGCCAGCCTGCGTGGCGAATTGAAGGCAATTATCGAGATGTTGGCGGTTTGAATTCTGCCGAAATGCAGTATAATGCTCGGCTTGTCGGGGCGTAGCGCAGCCTGGTAGCGCACTTGCATGGGGTGCAAGGGGTCGCGAGTTCGAATCCCGCCGCCCCGACCAAAGAAAATAAAGAAACCGGCCTTGGCCGGTTTTTTTATTTGAATGTTGAAAAATATATTCGGGCAAATTAAATTACACTGCTGATTTGATTATCAACCAGGAGATTATTATGGATTTGTCTACGCTTTCCCTCGTCGAACTTCGTGAATTGCAGGAAAAGATTCCGGCTGAATTGAAGCGCCGTGAATCCGCTGAAAAGGCGAATGTCCTGAATGAAGTCCGCGCTTTTGCCAAGGCCCGTGGTTTTGCAATCGAAGATCTGATCGGCAAGGAAACCAAGATCAAGGTTGCCAGCGGCGGCAAGGTCAAGGTCAAGTATCGCCATCCGCAAAATGCCGAACTCGAGTGGACCGGTCGCGGACGCAAGCCCAAGTGGGTCGAAGCCTGGCTCGCCGAAGGTGCTTCCCTGGATGCACTGCTGGTCTGATCGATGCGCATCCTGCTCAGTAACGACGACGGCTATTTCGCGCCCGGCCTGGCCGCCCTGTACGAGGCTTTGCAAGGGCTGGGCGAGATCGTCGTCGTCGCACCCGAGCAGAACCGCAGCGGTGCCAGCAACTCGCTGACGCTGGACCGGCCGCTGATGCTGAAACAGGCTGCCAGCGGCTTTTATTTCGTCAATGGCACGCCGACGGATTGCGTCCATCTGGCGGTGACCGGCATGCTCGAGGCACTCCCCGATATTATCGTTTCCGGGATCAATTCCGGTGCCAATATGGGCGACGATACGATTTATTCCGGGACTGTCGCGGCGGCGACCGAGGGTTATCTGCTCGGCATTCCTTCAATTGCCATTTCAATGACCAGTTTTGAGGGGCTGAATTTCGCCACTGCCGGTCGTATTGCCCGTGAACTGGTCGAGCGCCATATTGCCAATCCGATTGGCGGGCCGGTATTGCTCAATGTTAACGTGCCAGATATTCCCTACGCCGAATTGCAGGGGCTCGAAGTGACCCGGCTTGGGCGTCGGCACAAGGCCGAACCGGTGGTCAAGATGACTTCGCCGCGCAAGGAGACGGTGTACTGGATCGGCGCCGCAGGCGCCGCCGCCGATGCCGGACCGGGTACGGATTTTCACGCAATCGAGCAGAAGCGGGTCTCGGTGACGCCGCTGCAGATCGACTTGACTCACACCAGCCAGTTGCCGGCGATTCGTCAGTGGGTCCGATGACGGCATTCGGCTTGCAGGGAATCGGCATGACCTCGCAGCGGACCCGGGCGCGCATGGTCGAGCGGCTGCGCGAGAAAGGAATCCGCAGCGAGGCCGTGCTCAAGGCGATGGCAGCCGTGCCGCGCCATGTCTTTGTCGAGGAAGCCCTGGCCTCGCGGGCCTATGAGGATACGGCGCTGCCGCTGGGCATGGGGCAGACGATCTCGCAGCCTTACATCGTCGCCCGGATGATCGAGCTTCTGCTCAACGGTCGCCCCGGCCTTGGCAAGACTCTCGAGGTCGGTGCCGGTTGCGGCTATCAGGCGGCGGTTCTGGCCCAGTTGAGCAAGGACGTCTATGCCGTCGAACGGATTGCGCCGCTGCTCGAGAAGGCGAAGGCCAACATGCGCACGCTGCAGCAGTTCAACGTCCGCCTGAAGCTGGCCGACGGCCATTTCGGCCTGCCCGAGGCGGCGCCTTTCGACAGCATCATCGTTGCCGCCGCCGGTGCGGCGATTCCGCCGGAACTGCTCCGCCAGCTCGCGCCGGGCGGCCGCATGGTCTTGCCTGTCGGGGGCCATGAGCAGTATCTTTGCCTTGTCGAACACACCGCCAACGGTTTCATCGAGACGCGCCTGGACCCCGTCCGCTTCGTCCCGTTGCTGCCCGGAACACAATGACCAGACTTCTAGCCCCGCTTTTCCTGATCCTTTCACTCGGCGCCTGTACCCAGGCGCCGGCCCCGACGGTGGAGCGCTCGCCGAGCGCCCAGGCACGAGCGGCCGGTCCGGGCGAGTACATGGTCAAGCCGGGCGACACGCTGTATCGCATCGCCAAGGAAAACGGCCTTGATCATGTCGAGCTGGCGGCGCAGAACAACATCGACAACCCGGCAGCACTGCGGGTCGGCCAGATTCTCCGCTTGCGGCCGGCCAACGCCGCGAGCACCAGTGCCGCGGCGCCTGTCGCGACGCCGATCGGGGTCGCCACCGGCGTCGAGGCGCGCAGCCTCGACGGCAAGCCGGCGGCACCGGCAGCGGTCGCCGGCGGCAGCCTGCGCGAGCCGCGTGGCGGCAAGGAAGCCTATTCCGACGAAGCCTACGCCCGCCTGAACAACCAGGCGCCGGCCGCGGCGACCCCGCCGGCCCCGACGCCGGCCGCGGCGGCGAGCGAAGCGCCGGCAGCCGCAGCAGCGGCCGGGCCGGCCGAAGTCGAGGGCGTCGTCTGGGCCTGGCCGACGAAAGCCACCATCAAGGCTGCTTACAACGGCAGCAGCAACAAGGGGATCGATTTCGCCGGCAAGCAGGGCGATCCGGTACTCGCCGCCGGCGAGGGACGGGTTCTCTACGTCGGTGACGCGCTCGCCGGTTACGGCAAGCTGGTGATCGTCAAGCACAGTACCGACCATCTTTCGGTCTATGCCCACAACAGCAAGATCCTGGTCAAGGAAGGCCAGCCGGTCAAGCTGGGGCAGAAGATCGCCGAGATGGGCAACAGCGGTACCGACAGCGTCAAGCTGCACTTCGAGATCCGCAAACAGGGCAAGCCGGTCGATCCGACGCCCTTCCTGCCCAAGCGATGAGCGGCATCGACGACGAAGGCGAGGAAACCGTCCTGCCCGTCGTCGGCGACGGCGAGGAGGCGGCCCCCGCCGCGCCCGAGGTGGCACTGGCCGAGGCCGGCCTGCTCGAGGATGTGACCCAGGTCTATCTCAACGAGATCGGTGCCAAGCCGCTGCTGACGCCAGCCGAGGAGCTGGCTACCGCACGCCGGGTCTGTGCCGGCGATTTCGCGGCGCGGCAGAAGATGATCGAGCACAACCTGCGCCTGGTCGTGAACATCGCCAAGCATTACCTGAACCGCGGCATCCCGCTGCTCGACCTGGTCGAGGAGGGCAACCTCGGTCTCATCCATGCGCTCGAGAAATTCGATCCCGAGCGCGGTTTCCGTTTCTCGACCTACGCGACCTGGTGGATCCGCCAGAGCATCGAGCGCAGCATCATGAACCACTCGCGGACGATCCGCCTGCCGGTGCATGTGGTCAAGGAAATCAACCTGGTCCTGCGCGCCATGCGTCATCTGGAATCTGCCGACAGTCGTGAGTCGACCGTCGAAAAGGTGGCCTTGCTGCTCGACCGGCCGGCCGATGACGTCCGCCGCATCCTCTCGCTCAACGAACACATCGCCTCGCTCGATGCGCCGCTCGACATCGATCCCAATCACACGATGGCCGAGTTCATTGCCGACGAAAGCGCCAGCGCCGATCCGGAGAGCCTGCTTCAGTCGAGCGAGGTCGGTTCGCTGCTCGGCGAGTGGCTGGGCGAACTGAGCGAGCGCCAGCGTCAGATCATCGAGCGGCGCTACGGCCTCAACGGCTGCGACATCGCCACCCTCGACACGATCGCCGGCGACCTCGGGCTGACCCGCGAACGCGTTCGCCAGATCCAGATCGAGGGCCTGGAGCGCCTGCGCAAGATCATGCGCCGGGCCAACGTCAGCCGCGACTCGCTGCTCTGAATCTGACGGTCAACGGCCCGCCAGGGCCATTTTTGCCGTGCGGATTTCCTCGGCCAGCTGGAATACCGACATCGCGTAGAAGCTCGAGCGGTTATAGCGGGTGATCACGTAGAAGTTCTCGAAGCCCAGCCAGTACTCGGTGGCGCGTTCGGGCGAGACGAGGTCGACCAGCGTCACCGTCGATTCCGGCGCCGCCGCGGCGACGATGCCGCGCGCGTACAGGTCGCCGGCGCGCAGGCTGGGGCGGATGCCGGCCTGCAGCAGGCCGGCGTCGGGCGTGCCCGGCAACTGCGCCGGTACGGCGACCGGCTGGCCGGCTTGCCAGCCGTGCTGTTCGAGAAAGCGGGCAACGCTGCCGATCGCGTCGTCGACGCTGCCGGCCAGGTCGACGCGCTGGTCGCCGTCGAAATCGACGGCATAGCGGCGCTGGCTGCCCGGCATGAATTGCGGGATGCCGATGGCACCGGCAAACGAACCCTTGACCGCCAGCGGATCGAGGCCGTTCTCGCGCGCCAGCAGCAGGAACTGTTCGAGTTCGGCGCGGAAGAACTCGGCGCGCCGCGGATAGTGGAAGGCGAGCGTGGCCAGCGCCTCGAGCACGCCGAAATTGCCGGTGATGCGTCCGTAGGCGGTTTCGACGCCGATGATCGCGACGATCACTTCCTCGGGCACGCCGTAGAGGGCGCGCGCGCGCGCCAGCGCGACCGCGTTGTCCTGCCAGAAGCGGACGCCACCGTTGATCCGCTGTTCATTGAGGAAGCGCGGCCGGTAGCGCTCCCAGGAGCGTTGCGCCGGCGTGCTCGGCGGCGCGATCAACTGCAGGACGCTGGCGTTCGGGCGGACCGCGGCAAACTGGGTGAGGACGCTGCCGGCATCGAAGCCGTGGCGCTCGGCGATGTCGCGGGCGAAGGCCTGGGCCTCCGGGCTGTCGGCGATGCTCGCCGGGGCGGCGGCGGCAAACGGGGTGGCGAGGGTGAGGCTGAGCGTCAGGGCGGCCAGGAACTTGTTCAAGCGGATCTCCGTCGGGGCAGTCGGGCGACGGCGGCGCGCAGCGCCGCCAGGTACAGGTTCGGGGTGGGCGCGTAGCGGGCGAGCAGGAACAGGCGGACGACCGGGTCGAAGGCCTCGGCGCTCGCCGGGTCGCTGCGGCGCAAGCGCGCGGCCAGTGCCAGCGGCGTTTCCCCGGGCGCGCAGTGTACCCCGATTCGTCGCTGCGCGCGCAGCCACAGGCGCAGCGCCGGCGGCTGCCGGTGCTGCCGGCGCAGGGCGAGTGCGGCGATCAGCGCGAGCGCAGCGGCGCCGGCAAGCGACAGGGCGATCGCCAGTGTCCGCCAGTCGGCATCGGGCAGTCCGAGGTCGGCCAGCAACTGGCGCTGGCGTTGCGCGTCGAAGCCGATCACCCGCTGGTTCCAGGCGTTGTTCAGGGCTTCCCAGCGGTGGCGCATGCCGCGCAGCCAGTCGGCGTGGCGCTGGATGAACAGCGGCAGCGGCTCGCCGGCCGGCAGCGCCTCGGCAATGCCGCGCTCGATCCGTTCCGGGGCGACGGCGGCGGTCGGGTCGACGCGGACCCAGCCGCGTTCGGCCAGCCAGACCTCGGACCAGGCGTGGGCCTCGGACTGGCGGACGACCAGGTAGCCGTCGAGCGGGTTGAACTCGCCGCCCTGGTAACCGGTGACGACGCGGGCGGGCACGCCGGCGGCGCGCATGAGGACGACGAAGGCCGCGGCATAGTGCTCGCAGAAGCCGCGCCGGCTGCGGAAGAGGAAGTCGTCGATGGCGTCGCGACCGAGCAGCGGCGGCTGCAGCGTGTAGTGGAAGGGCTCGTTGCGGAAATGACGCAGTGCACGGTCGACGATGCCGGACGGCGATTTTTCCTCGTCGCGCCAGCGGGCGGCCAGCGCCAGCGTGTGCGGGTTGCCGGTCGGCGGCAGCGCCAGGTTGGCAGTCAGCGTAGCCGGCTGCTCGTGGCGATTGAGGCGGTAGGCCGGGGTCGAGCTCAAGCGGAAGCGTCGGCGTGCCTCGACCGGCTGCGCCAGCTGGGCACTCAGACGGCCGTCGAGGGTGGCGCCGGCGGGCAGCGTGGCGGCTGCGTCGAGGGCCAGCAGCCAGCGCTGGCCATGTGCTTCCAGCGTCGTTTCGTAGTCGATCGCCGGCCCCAGCGCCTCGATCGTTTCGGCCGGCCGGCGCTGCGGCCAGACCTGCCAGCTGGTGCCGTCGTAGCGCTCGAGCACCGGGCCGCGCCAGTAGAGCAGCGGGCGGGCCGGCGGCGTGCCGTCGAAGCGGACGCGGAAGGCGATCTCGCCGCTGCGCACGAGTTCGCCAATGCTGCCTGGCGACATGCTTTCCGACAGGCCGCTGCGCGCCTGGAAAGCGTCTTGCGGCAAGCCCCAGAGCGGACCGCCGACGCGCGGGAAGAGGAGGTAGAGGACGAGCATCAGCGGCAGCGCCTGCAGCCCGATCTGGCCGGCGTAGCGCAGGGTCTCGCCGGGGCCGATGCGGCCGGCGTGGAGGCGGATCAGGGCGGCGGTGACCAGCCACAGCGCGAGTAGCAGCCAGAGGCCGGTGGGGATGTCCTGGGCGTGGAAGTAGTGCGTCAGCAGCAGGAAGTAGCCGAGCATCACGACGACGATGGCGTCCCGCCGCTGGCGCATTTCGAGCAGCTTCATCGCCATGAACAGGACCAGCATGGCGACACCGGCGTCGCGGCCGAACAGCGTGCCGAACTCGGCCACGATCGCCAGACAGCCGCCGATCGCCAGCGGCAGCAGCAGCCAGCGGCCGGGCAGGCGCTGGTCGCGCTGCCACAGCCAGGCGGCCCAGGCCAGCAGCAGGCCGGCCAGGCCACTCAGCCAGGCCGGCTGGTGCAGGGTGTGCGGCAGCGTTGTCGCCAGCGCCACGGCGAACAGCCAGGGCGGCTCTTCGCGGCTGAGCAGGTCGTCGCTGGCGCTCATGGCAGCAAGGCCAGGGCTTCCAGGCAGCGGCGGCAGTGTGCTTCGCCGCTGGCGGCCGGGATCGTGACGCCGGGCAGGGCCAGGCTGTAGTGCAACTGTCGGCGGGCGGCCTCGAGCACCCAGCCGGTCAGGATGGCGATGCGTGTTTCATCGTCCTGTGCCGGATCGGCGGCCTGCCAGGCGAGCGCCAGTTCGGTCTCGCTGCCGCCGGCAAACTGCTTGACCAGCAGGGGCCGCTGGCCGCCGTCGCGGGCGCTGGCCTTCCAGGCGACGTGGCGCAGCGGATCGGCCGGCTGGCGTCGGCGAAAGCCGGCGAAATCCTCCTGGCCGCCGTTGCCGGCGCCGCTGCCTGGCGCCGCGCTGGCGCTCGCCTCGGGCAGCGGAGTGGCGAGCGGGCGCGCATAGACCAGGCAGCGCATTTCGGGCTGCAGGTAGCTCCAGGCGGTGAACAGGCCGAGCGGATAACGCGTGCTCAGGCGCACGCGCGGCAGCACCAGCCAGCCACGCCGCCGGCTCGGGACCGGGATGGCGATTTTTGCCTGCTGGCGGCCGTCGACCGTCAACGTCGCCGGGTGTCCGGGATCCGCCGCGAAGACCAGCATGCGCCGGGCGAGCGGACGCGGGTTGTCGACCAGCAGTTCGAATTCGGCGGTTTCGCCGGCGAATACCGGGGCACAGCGTCCCGGTGTCAGGCGCAGGCCGTGCAGGTTGCGAAAGCCGTGCACCATGCCGACCATGCCGATGCCGGCGAGCAGGAAGACCAGGGCATGGCCGAGCGCCAGGTTGTAGTTGATCGCGCCGAGCAGCATCACGACCAGCGCGGCGGCGAACAGCAGGCCGCTGCGCGAGGGCAGGATGTAGATGCGGCGGCGGTCGAGGACGATCGCCGCGGTGCCGTCGGAACGCCAGCGGAACAGCCAGCGGTGCAGCGCGTCGAATCGGCGCATGTGGCGGTCAGGGAATGGCGACGGCGGCGAGCAGGGCGTCGATGTCGCTGGCAGTCGCCGGGCCGCCGCCCTGGTCCGAGTGCAGGCGATGGCGGGCGACCGCCGGGAAGACTGCCTGCACGTCGTCGGGCAGGACCAGGTCGCGGCCGGCCAGCCAGGCCCAGGCGCGCGCGGCGGCAAGCAGCGCCAGCCCGGCGCGCGGCGACAGCCCGTGGCGGAAGGCCGGCGTGTTGCGGCTGGCCTCGACCAGGGCCTGGACGTAGTCGATCAGCGCCGGCGCCGCGTGCAGGCCGGCAATCTCGGCCTGCAGCGCGGGCAGGTCGGCCGGCGCCAGCAATGGCGTCAGGGCTTCGCTGGCGGTGCGCCGGCCGCCGGCGGCGAGCAGTTCGCGTTCGGCGTCGCGGCTGGGATAGCCGATCTCGATGCGCATCAGGAAGCGGTCGAGCTGCGATTCGGGCAGCGGGAAGGTGCCGATCTGGTGGGTCGGGTTCTGGGTCGCGATGACGAAGAACGGCGAGGGCAGCGGCCGCGTCTCGCCCTCGCAGGTGACCTGGCCTTCCTCCATTGCCTCGAGCAGCGCGCTCTGCGTCTTCGGCGTCGCCCGGTTGATTTCGTCGGCCAGGACCAGTTGCGCGAAGACCGGCCCGGGCACGAAGCGGAAGCCGGCGCTGCTGCGGTCGAACACCGAAACGCCGGTGATGTCGGCGGGCAGCAGGTCGGCGGTGAACTGGATGCGGGCGAACTGCAGTCCGAGCAGGCGGGCCAGGGTGTGCGCCAGCGTCGTCTTGCCGAGGCCGGGCAGGTCCTCGATCAGCAGGTGGCCACCGGCGAGCAGGCAGGCGGCGGCCAGCCGGACTTCGTGCGCCTTGCCGAGGATGATCCGGTTGGCGGCATCGAGGACGGGCACGAAGGCGTGCGGTCGACTGCCCAGCGAGGGGATTTTTGTGGTGGTCATGCAGCTTTCCGTCAGGGGAGGCAGTTGCCCGTCATTCTAATGCTTGAAGCGCCTTGCGAAATAAGACGATAATGATTCTTCGACGAGCGCCCGCCAGGCGCCGCTTCGCAGAGAGAGAACAAGTGACGACCACTGCCTTCATCACCCATCGCGACTGCCAGTTGCACGACATGGGGACGCATCACCCGGAATGCCCGCAACGTCTGACCGCCATCAACGATCACCTGATCGCCCAGGGCATCGACGCCTATTTCGTGTACTACGACGCGCCGCTGGCCACCTTCGAACAGCTGCTGCGCGTCCATCCGGCCTCGCATCTCGAACGCATCAAGCGCGCCTCGCCGGAAATGGGGATCGTCCATCTCGATCCCGACACCGCGATGAATCCGCATACCTGGCAGGCGGCCCTGCGTGCCGCCGGCGCCGGTTGCATGGCGGTGGACCTGGTGGTCGGCGGTGAATGCGAGAATGCCTTCTGTGCCGTCCGCCCGCCCGGCCATCACGCCGAGAAGGCAACGCCGATGGGCTTCTGCTTCTTCAACAATGTCGGCGTCGCGGCCATGCACGCGATCAAGGCGCACGGGCTTGAGCGCGTCGCCATCATCGATTTCGACGTGCACCACGGCAACGGTACCGAGGACTGCTTCGCCGGTAACGATCAGGTGCTGATGTGCAGCATCTTCCAGCATCCCTTCTATCCCTATTCGGGGACCGACAAGCCGGCCGCCAACATGTGCAACGTGCCGCTGGCCGCCGGTTGCGGCGGCGAGGAGTTCCGCGATGCCGTGCTCCAGGTGTGGACGCCGCGGCTCAAGGAGTTCCAGCCGCAGATGATCTTCATCTCGGCCGGTTTCGATGGTCACTACGAGGACGACATGGGCGGCCTCAAGCTGGTCGAGAAGGATTTCGCCTGGTGTACCGACCACCTCAAGAAGCTGGCCGCCGAAATGTGCGGCAAGCGCATCGTCTCGATGCTCGAGGGCGGCTACGTGATGACCTCGCTGGCGCGCAGCGTCGGCGCCCACCTGCGGGTGCTGGCCGATCTCTGACGGCGTCTTCCTTGGGAAAAAGGGCGGGCTGGGGTAAAATCCGGCCCTCATTTTTCGTGTTTCCAACGTTTTTACGGATGAATCCATGGCGTTGATTGTTCAGAAGTACGGCGGCACTTCCGTCGCCAATCCCGAGCGCATCAAGAATGTCGCCCGGCGCATCGCCCGCTTCAAGGCGCAGGGTCACCAGATCGTCGTCGTCGTCTCGGCGATGAGCGGCGAAACCAACAAGCTGATCGCACTGGCCAAGGAAATGCAGGCGGTCCCGGATCCGCGCGAACTCGACGCGGTGGTGTGCACCGGCGAACAGGTCACCACCGGCCTGCTGGCCATGGGCCTCAAGGCCATCGGTGTCGATGCCAGGAGCTATACCGGCGCCCAGGTCAAGGTCCTGACCGACAGCACCTTCACCAAGGCGCGCATCCTGTCGATCGACGAAGCCAACATCCGTCGCGATCTCGATGCCGGCAAGGTGGTCATCGTCGCCGGCTTCCAGGGTGTGGACGCCGACGGCAACATCACCACGCTCGGCCGTGGCGGTTCCGATACCTCCGGCGTGGCGCTGGCCGCGGCGCTGAAGGCCGACGAATGCCAGATCTACACCGACGTCGATGGCGTCTATACGACCGATCCGCGCGTCGTGCCGGAAGCCAAGAAACTCGACACCATCACCTTCGAGGAAATGCTGGAAATGGCCAGCCTCGGCTCCAAGGTGCTGCAGATCCGCTCGGTCGAGTTCGCCGGCAAGTACAAGGTCAAACTGCGCGTGCTGTCCAGCTTCCAGGATGAAGGCGAGGGCACGCTGATTACTGTTGAGGAAGACAAGAACATGGAACAACCGATCATTTCCGGTATCGCCTTCAATCGCGACGAAGCCAAGCTGACCATGCTCGGCGTTCCGGATACCCCGGGCATTGCCTACCAGATCCTCGGCTCGATCGCCGACGCCAACATCGACGTCGACATGATCATCCAGAACGTCGGCCACGACGGCACCACCGATTTCTCCTTCACGGTCAACCGCGGCGACTACGCCAAGGCCCAGGGCATCCTGGAAACCGTCAAGCAGAAGCTGGGCGCCCGTGAAGTCACCGGCGACAACAAAATCTGCAAGGTCTCCGCCGTCGGCGTCGGCATGCGTTCGCACCCGGGCGTTGCCTCGAAGATGTTCAAGGCCCTGGCCGACGAAGGCATCAACATCCAGATGATTTCGACTTCCGAAATCAAGATTTCCGTCGTTCTCGACGAGAAGTACCTGGAGCTCGCCGTGCGCGTGCTGCACCGGACCTTCGGTCTGGATCAGTAAAGGTTTGACCAAAGGGCGCCGAGGCATTATCATCCGCGCCTCATTGCAGTTCGGGAGACGTGGCCGAGAGGTCGAAGGCACTCCCCTGCTAAGGGAGCATACGCGCTAAAACGTGTATCGAGGGTTCGAATCCCTCCGTCTCCGCCAGTACGCTGGTGGTCGACTGCGATGGAAGGAAAGCCCCGGTGATCCGGGGTTTTTTTTCGTCCGCAGATTTGTCGCCGGTTGAAAAATCAGCTTTGGCAAGAGGGGTTTCCCCGATTGTCAGTCTTGCAACAAAAGTTCCTAATCCAGGTTGCTGATTTTTAATGGATATATCCTGGCGCTTTTATTGCTTTTGGCGGACGGGGTGGCGCGCTGTCGGGCGCTGTCGGTTTTCTTGGTGTTTGTAAGTTTTCATTAAGTATCGAGTCGGCTAAAATCGGCGACTTTGTACAATTCTGCAAAGATTGCGCGGCGCTTCGCCGCGTGTTGTTGAACCTCTCTTCGGACTAAGCGAATGATCAGAATTAAACGCGGTCTGGACTTGCCCATCGCCGGTGCGCCGGCGCAGCGCATCGAGGCCGCCAGGCCGGTGCGCAGCGTTGCCGTGATCGGTTTCGACTACCCGGGAATGAAGCCGACGATGGCGGTCCAGGTGGGCGATCGGGTCAAGTTGGGCCAGGTGCTGTTTTCCGACAAGAAAACGCCTGGCGTGCATTTCACCGCACCGGGTGCCGGCGTGGTCAGCGCCATCCATCGCGGCGAGCAGCGGGTGCTGCAGTCGGTGGTGGTGGACCTCGAGGGCGACGATGCGGTCGAGTTTGCCAGTTATCCGGATGCGCAGATCGACGCCCTGAGTCCCGCACAGGTTCGCGACAACCTGCAGCAGTCGGGTTTGTGGACTGCGCTGCGGACCCGGCCGTTCAGCAAGGTTCCGACGGTCGACAGCGTTCCGGCATCGATTTTCGTCACTGCCATCGACACCCATCCGCTGGCTGCCGATCCGGCCGTGATCATTGCCGAGGCGGCCGACGATTTTCGTCGCGGCCTGCGCCTGCTGGCTCGTCTGGCCAAGGTCTTCCTTTGCGTCGGCGAAGGCGGTGCGATTCCCGGTGACGGCCTTGCCAACGTTCATGTCGAATCCTTCGCCGGTCCGCACCCGGCCGGTCTGCCCGGAACCCATATCCATTTCCTTGATCCGGTCAGCGCCCACAAGACCGTGTGGACGATCGGCTACCAGGACGTCATCGCCATCGGCCGCCTGTTCGCCACCGGTCGGCTGCCGGTCGAGCGCGTCGTCGCTCTTGGCGGCCCGGTGGTCAATCAACCGCGGCTGCTGCGTACGCGCCTGGGCGCCTGTCTGAGCGAACTGACCGCTGGCGAAGTGACCGTCGACCAGCCGCTGCGCATCATTTCCGGTTCGGTCTTCGGCGGGCGCACCGCACGTGGTGCCTGCGCCTGGCTGGGGCGCTATCACCAGCAGGTTTCCTGCCTGGCCGAAGGGACCGAGCGCGAGATGCTGCACTACCTGCGGGCCGGCACCGACAAGCATTCGGTGATGAACCTCTACGTCTCGAAGCTGATGTCGGGCAAGTTGTTCAATTTCACCACCAGCACCAACGGCAGCCCGCGAGCGATGGTACCGATCGGCAATTACGAGGCAGTGATGCCGCTCGACATCCTGCCGACCCAGCTGTTGCGCTACCTGATCGTTGGCGACACCGAGATGGCCCAGAAACTGGGTTGCCTCGAGCTCGACGAGGAAGATCTGGCGCTGTGCAGCTACGTCTGTGCCGGCAAGTACGAATACGGTCCCATCCTGCGTGACAACCTCACGCGCATCGAGAAGGAGGGTTGAGCATGGGGCTGCGTTCCTGGCTCGACAGCATCGAGCACCATTTCCACAAGGGCGGCAAGTACGAGAACTGGTATGCGCTTTACGAAGCCGTCGATACCGCACTCTACAAGCCGGCCAATGTGACCCGGACGACCGCCCATGTGCGCGACGGCCTGGACCTCAAGCGGATGATGATCACCGTCTGGCTGTGCACTTTCCCGGCGATGTTCTTCGGCATGTGGAACGTCGGCTTCCAGGCCAATACGGTTTTTGCCGCCAACCCGGAACTGCTCGCCGCCCAGGACAACTGGCGGCTGGCCCTGATCGCGCTGTTTGCCGGTTTCAACCCGGGCAGCGTCTGGGACAACCTGGTGCACGGCGCCGCCTACTTCCTGCCGATCTACGCCGTCACCTTCATCGTCGGCGGCTTCTGGGAAGTCCTGTTTGCGGCGATCCGCAAGCACGAGGTCAACGAGGGCTTCTTCGTCACCTCGGTGCTGTTCGCGCTCACCCTGCCGCCCTCGATTCCCTTGTGGCAGGTGGCGCTCGGCATCAGTTTCGGCGTCGTCATCGCCAAGGAAGTTTTCGGCGGTACCGGCAAGAACTTCCTCAACCCGGCGCTGGCCGGCCGTGCCTTCCTGTTCTTCGCCTATCCGGCGCAGATCTCGGGCGACGCGGTGTGGGTGGCGGTCGACGGCTTCACCGGCGCGACGCCGCTGGCGGTTGCCGCGGCCGGCGGGATCGAGGCGGTGATGGCCGGCGGCCTGAGCTGGACGAATGCCTTCTTCGGCCAGTTGCCCGGCTCGATCGGTGAAACCAGCACGCTCGCCATCCTGTTCGGCGGTGCCGTGCTGCTGGTGATGAAGATCGCCTCCTGGCGCATCGTCGCTGGCGTCATGCTCGGCATGGTCGCGACCAGCCTGCTGCTCAACGGTATCGGTTCGGCGACCAATCCGATGTTCGCGATGCCGTGGTACTGGCACCTGGTCGTCGGTGGTTTCGCCTTCGGCATGATGTTCATGGCTACCGACCCGGTGTCGGCGTCGATGACCAACACCGGCAAATGGATTTTCGGTGCCTTGATCGGCCTGATGGTGGTGCTCATCCGCGTCGTCAATCCGGCATTCCCCGAGGGCATGATGCTGGCGATCCTGTTCGCCAACCTCTGTGCCCCCTTGATCGACCACTTCGTGGTTACGGCCAACATCAAGCGGAGGGCGGCGCGCCATGTCCAGTAACAAAGAATCCACCAGCCGCACGCTGCTGGTTGCCCTGACCGTCAGCCTGGTGGCTGCGGTCTTCGTCGCCGGCGCGGCGGTTTCGCTGAAACCGGTGCAGGTCGAGAACCGTCTGCTCGACAAGCAGCGCAGCATCCTGTCGATCGCCGGCCTCGGTGACGAGCTGAGCTCGGCCCAGGTCAAGGACTTGTTCAACAGCCGGATCAAGGCGCGTGTCGTCGACCTGGCGACCGGCGACTACGCCGAGGGCTTCGACCCGGTCAGCTTCGATCCGCTGAAGGCGGCGCGCGACCCGAAAACCTCGAAGGCGCTCAGTGGCGATCAGGACAAGGCGCTGATCAAGCGGCGCGAACAGTACACCACGGTGTACATGGTCGAGCAGGACGGCAAGATCGCATCGCTGATCCTGCCGATCCGCGGCTATGGCCTGTGGTCGACGCTGCACGGCTTCCTTGCCCTGAAGGCCGATCTCAACACCGTGGTCGGTCTCGGCTTTTATCAGCATGCCGAAACCCCGGGTCTCGGCGGCGAGGTCGACAATCCGAAATGGAAAGCGCTGTGGCCCGGCAAGACGCTGTTCGACGATGCCGGCAAGCCGATCATCAAGGTGGTCAAGGGTGGTGTCGATCCGGCCAGTCCGGATGCCGGCCACCAGGTCGATGCATTGGCCGGCGCGACGCTGACCAGTAACGGTGTCGACAAGCTGCTGCAGTTCTGGCTCGGCGAGCAGGGCTTCGGGCCCTATCTCGCGAAATTGCGTCAACAGGGGGTGTGAGCGTGGCACAACAACCTACCGTCAAGGAAGTCCTGTTCAATCCGGTCTTCAACAACAATCCGATCGCACTGCAGATCCTCGGCATCTGCTCGGCGCTGGCCGTCACCTCCAACCTCAAGACGGCGCTGGTCATGGCCATCGCCCTGACGCTGGTGACCGCCTTCTCGAACCTGTTCATCTCGCTGATCCGGGCGCAGATTCCGGGTTCGATCCGGATGATCGTGCAGATGGTCATCATCGCCTCGCTGGTCATCGTCGTCGACCAGCTGCTGCGCGCCTATGCCTTCAGCCTGGCCAAGCAGCTGTCGGTGTTCGTCGGCCTGATCATCACCAACTGCATCGTCATGGGCCGGGCCGAGGCCTTCGCCATGCAGAACCCGCCGCTGCTGTCCTTCTGGGACGGGATCGGCAACGGTCTGGGCTACAGCACGATGCTGGTCGCGCTCGGCGTCATCCGCGAACTGTTCGGTGCCGGCAAGCTGCTCGGCGTCGAGATCCTGCCGCTGATCAAGGACGGCGGCTGGTACCTGCCGAACGGCCTGCTGCTGCTGCCGCCGTCGGCCTTCTTCCTGATCGGCCTGTTCATCTGGGGGCTGCGTACCTGGAAGAAGAACCAGGTCGAGCCGGCAAGCTTCCGCATGGCGCCCCAGGTCAACGAAAGGGAGGCCTACTGAGATGGAACACCTGCTGAGTCTTTTCGTCCGTTCCGTGTTCATCGAGAACATGGCGCTCTCCTTCTTCCTCGGGATGTGTTCGTTCATCGCCATCTCGAAGAAGGTCGAGACTGCCATCGGCCTCGGCATCGCCGTCGTCGTCGTCCAGGTGATCACGGTGCCGGCCAACAACCTGGCCTACACCTACCTGCTGCGCGAAGGTGCGCTGGCCTGGGCCGGCATGCCCGATGTCGACCTGTCCTACCTCGGCCTGCTCACCTACATCGGCGTCATCGCGGCGATCGTCCAGATCCTCGAGATGCTGCTCGACAAGTACGTGCCCAGCCTGTACAACGCGCTCGGCATCTTCCTGCCGCTGATCACCGTCAACTGCGTGATCATGGCCGGTTCGCTGTTCATGGTCGAACGCGACTACAACTTCTCGGAGAGCGTGGTTTACGGCTTCGGTTCCGGCGCCTCGTGGGCGCTGGCCATCGCGCTGCTCGCCGGCATCCGCGAGAAGCTGAAGTACAGCGACGTGCCCGCCGGCCTGCAGGGCCTGGGCATCACCTTCATCACCATCGGCCTGATGTCGCTGGGCTTCATGTCCTTCTCGGGCATTCAACTCTAAGGGGCGGGAATGAACATCCAGGAAATCCTGCTCGCCATCGGCATGTTCACCGGCATCGTGCTGGCGCTCGCGGTCTTCATCATCGCCGCCCGCGCCAAGCTGGTGTCGTCGGGCGATGTCGAGATCGAGATCAACGGCGAGCGCACCATCACCGTGCCGGCCGGCGGCAAGCTGTTGCAGACGCTGGCCTCGAACAACATCTTCCTGTCGTCGGCCTGCGGCGGCGGCGGTACCTGCGCCCAGTGCAAGTGCCAGGTGCACGACGGCGGCGGCGAAATGCTGCCGACCGAGGAATCGCACTTCACCAAGCGCCAGGCCAAGGAAGGCTGGCGCCTGTCGTGCCAGACGCCGGTCAAGCAGAACATGAAGATCGAGGTGCCGGAAGAGGTCTTCGGCGTCAAGAAGTGGGAGTGCACGGTCGAGTCCAATCCGAACGTCGCCACCTTCATCAAGGAACTGACGCTGCGCCTGCCGGAAGGCGAGAGCGTCGATTTCCGGGCCGGCGGCTACGTCCAGCTCGAATGCCCGGCGCACGTCGCCAACTACAAGGACTTCGACATCCAGCCCGAATATCGCGGCGACTGGGACAAGTTCAACATGTGGCGTTTCGTGTCGAAGGTCGACGAGCCGGTCATCCGTGCCTACTCGATGGCCAACTATCCGGAGGAGAAGGGCGTCGTCAAGTTCAACATCCGCGTCGCCTCGCCACCGCCGAACCGCGACGACATCCCGCCGGGCAAGATGTCGTCCTTCGTCTTCAACCTCAAGCCGGGCGACAAGGTCACGGTCTATGGCCCGTTTGGCGAATTTTTCGCCCGCGACACCGAGGCCGAGATGGTCTTCATCGGCGGCGGCGCCGGCATGGCGCCGATGCGCTCGCACATCTTCGACCAGCTCAAGCGTCTCAAGTCGACGCGCAAGATCAGCTTCTGGTACGGCGCCCGCTCGATGCGCGAGGCCTTCTACGTCGAGGAATTCGACAAGCTGGCCGCCGAAAACCCGAACTTCAAGTGGCATCTGGCGCTGTCCGATCCCTTGCCGGAAGACAACTGGACCGGCTACACCGGCTTCATCCACAACGTGCTCTACGAGAACTACCTGAAGGACCATCCGGCGCCCGAGGATTGCGAGTTCTACATGTGCGGGCCACCGATGATGAACGCCGCGGTGATCAAGATGCTGCTCGATCTCGGCGTCGAGCGCGAGAACATCATGCTCGACGACTTCGGCGGCTGAGCGGCGGGGGGCACCATGGAAACCTTCCTCGTCACTTTTGGCGTGATCGCCCTGCTGGTGCTGCTCATGGCCGTCGGCGTGATCTTCGGGCGCAAGCCGATCGCCGGCAGCTGCGGCGGCTACAAGGCGCTCGATCTCGATTGCGCGGCCGGTTGCAAGGAACCCTGTGAAAAGCGCCAGGCCAGGATGCAGGCAGAAGCCGATGCCCTGGCCAAGGCGCAAGCGGAGAACAAGGCATGCTGAAATCGCTGCTGGTAAAAGACTACATGACCGCCGATCCCCTGGCGTTCACGCCGGAGATGGATGTCCTGACCGCGGTTCACCAACTGCTCGAACACCAGCTCAACGGGGCGCCGGTGGTTGATGCCCAGGGGCACCTGGTCGGCTATTTCTCGGAGCGCGACGGACTCAAGGTCGCGCTCAACGCCTCCTACTACGAACAACCGGGCGGCCCGCTGGCGCAACACATGTCGCGCGACGTCGCGACGCTGGCCGCCGATGCCTCGATGGCCGATGCCGTCGAGCGCTTCGTCGGTCACCATTTTCACTGCTATCCGGTGGTCGACGGTGGACGACTGGTCGGCCAGCTGTCGCGGCGCGACGCGCTGAAGGCGCTGGAAAAGCTCTGGTAAGCGGCGCCGGCCGGCGGCCATGAAAGCCCTTCGCCGCTTGCGCATCATCGGTGCCGCCAGCGGCATCGGCGCGCAGGATGCGGCCTGTGCCGACGGCCCGGTCGCCTTCCATCGTTCGCAGGCCTGGCGCGAGCTGGCCGAGCATCCGGCGATCGACTGGGGGCGCACGCTGTTCGCCCCGGCCGCCGACGGGCAGGGGCGGAGCGCCCGCATTGCCGCGCTCTGCCGCCATCTCGCCGACGAAGTCGAGGCGACACTGGCGGCCGGTGACTTTCCCCTCGTCCTCGGCGGCGATCATTCGGTTGCGATCGGTACCTGGAGCGGGCTCGCGCGTTTTCTCGGGGTGCCGTCCGGCTTGCTCTGGATCGACGCCCACCTCGACAGCCACACCCCGGAAAGCAGCTATTCCGGCGCCGTACATGGCATGCCGCTGGCCTGTCTGCTCGGGCGCGGCGACAAGCGCCTGCTCGCCATCGGCCGGCCGGGGCCGCAGATCAGCGCCGCCCATACCGTCGTCCTCGGTGCCCGCAGCTACGAGCCGGAGGAACGCCAGTTCCTGGCGCAAGCCGGCGTGCGCGTGATCATGGCCGAGGAGATCGAAGCTCGCGGCTTTGCCGCCTGTCTCGACGAAGCCGCCGCCATCGTCGCCGCGGCGCCGGCCGGTTTCGGCGTCAGCCTCGACCTCGACGCGGTCGATCCGGCGCTGGCGCCCGGCGTCGGCAGTCCGGCACCGGACGGTCTGCTGGCCAGCGACCTGCTCACCGCCTGGCGTTGGCTGGCCGGGTTGCCCGGTCTGCGGGGGCTGGAAATCGTCGAGTACAACCCGGATCGCGACCGGCACGGGGCGACCGCCCAGCTGATTGCCGCCTTGCTGGCCGAGGCGGCGGCCGCCTGATTCGCCGAAATCCATTCTGGCGCAATGGATTTGCGCGCGACCCGCTTGCCTGATCAGGGGCGGATGACGGAGAATGCCCGGTCTGGCGAAAAATGACCGTTGCAAGTCGTTCGCCCCGCCTTTCCCTTCCGCTGACCTTCAAGGAGCTGGCTGTGACCCCGAACAAGAAGCTTTTCCTGATCTGTAGCGCCGGCCTGCTGGCCATGCTCTCCGGCTGTGCCACCGAAACCTCGCGCGCCATCGAGGCGCCCCAGACCGTTGCCGCCGCCCGTCCCTACGCCGGCGAGCGCCAGCCGATCTCGGTCGGCAAGTTCGACAACCGCTCGAGCTTCATGCGCGGCGTCTTCTCCGACGGTGTCGACCGGCTCGGCAGCCAGGCCAAGACGATCCTGGTGTCGCACCTGCAGCTGAGCAACCGTTTCTCGGTGCTCGACCGCCAGAACATGAACGAAACCAGGCAGGAAGCCGAGATCGCCCGCAAGCAGCAGGCGCTCAAGGGGGCCCGCTACGTGATCACCGGCGACGTCACCGAATTCGGCCGCAAGGAAGTCGGCGACCACCAGCTGTTCGGCCTGCTCGGCCGCGGCAAGCAACAGGTTGCCTACGCCAAGGTGGCGCTCAACGTCGTCGACGTCGATACCTCGGAAGTCGTCTACTCGACCTTCGGCGCTGGCGAATACGTCCTCTCCAACCGCGAGGTGATCGGTTTCGGCGGCACTGCCAGCTACGATTCGACGCTCAACGGCAAGGTCCTCGACCTGGCCATCCGCGAGGCGGTCGACGGCCTGGTCAAGGGCGTCGAGTCCGGCGCCTGGCGTCCGGCCCGCTGAGCGGACGGAGCATTGCGATGATCCGGACGAACCTGCTGGCCGGCGCCTGCCTGGCCCTGCTTGCCGGCTGCGCCAGCCAGCCGCAGTCGTTGTACCACTGGGGGGCTTACCCGGCGGTCCAGTACGCTTATTTCAAGGGCGACAAGGGGCCGGAGGAGGGCATCCTGGCGCTCGAGAAGGTGCGCGAGGAAGCCAAGGCCCAGGGCCGTGCGCTGCCGCCCGGGCTGCAGGCGCACCTTGGCCTGCTCTATGGGATGACCGGGCGCGGCGACCTGTTCGAGCAGAACCTGCTGGCCGAGAAGCAGAGCTTTCCCGAAAGCTCGGTCTATCTCGATTTCCTGCTCAAGCAGAAGACGCCGGGCGGCGAGAAAGCGCAGGGGGCAAAATGAAACTGCGCTGCCAATTCCTGCGTACTCCCTTGCTGCTCGCCGCTTTCCTGTTGCTTGGCGGCTGCGCCACGACCTCGCGTCCGGCCTACGACTATTCGGCCTTCCGCGCGGCGCGGCCGGCATCGATCCTGGTGCTGCCGCCGGTGAACCAGTCGCCGGACGTCAAGGCCAGCCCCAGCATGCTCGCGCATGCCACGGTGCCGCTGGCCGAAGCCGGTTACTACGTGTTCCCGGTGACGCTGGTCGATGAAACCTTCCGCCACAACGGCCTGACCTCGCCGGAAGACATCCACGACGTGGCCCCGGCCAAGCTGCGCGAGATTTTCGGTGCCGACGCCGCGCTCTACATCACGGTCAAGCAGTACGGCACCTCGTACGTCGTCGTCTCCAGCGAAACCCGCGTCACCGCCGAGGCCCGTCTGGTCGACCTGCGCAGCGGCCAGCAACTGTGGTCGGGCAAGGCCACGGCGTCGAGCGCCGAAGGCGACAACAACAGCGGCGGCGGCCTGATCGGCCTGCTGGTCAAGGCCGCCATCCGCCAGATCGTCGAGACGGTCAGCGACCAGGGCCATGTCATCGCCGGCATCACCAGCGCCCGCTTGCTCTCGCCCTACGCCAACGGCGGCATCCTGCGCGGGCCGCGCGCGCCGCAGGTGAAGGACGGCGTGCGCTGAGCGCGCGCCAGTCCCGGGAAACGGCAGCTGCGGCTGCCGTTTTTTTTTGCCCTGGAAAATCGCGCAATTTGACGGTCGACCGTCAAATCCCGGCATTTTCCGGGCGCCTTGCCGCTTGCCGGAAGGCGCGGGATACTGCGGGCAACGACAGGAGGCAGCATGACTCATGATCAAATCCGCCAGGCCATCCGTTCCGGCTGGCCGTTTTTCGGCGTCACCCGCCAGGGCCAGGTGATGGCGCGCTATGTGCCCTATGGTCCGGTATTCCGCTGGCAGCGCAACCAGATGATCCCGACGCCGCTGCAGGGCGAGGATCTGCTGTGGTGGCTGCAGGCCAGCGACGAGGGCGCCGGCGAGGAGCCTTGAGCCGTCTTCAGCCGCGCGGTTGCGGCACGAATTTGTGCTGTTTTTGCAGGTCGACCGTCAAGGTCCGCGTCAGCGGCAGGTCGCGCCAGCGTACCGCCGGTGTGCCGTCGGCGAGGAAGGCGAGCAGGGCGGTTTCGTCGTCCGGCGAGCATTCGGCCAGACAGGCGGCGAGATCGCGGTCGTCGACCAGGCCGATGCCGAGCGCGGTGTCGAGCAGGAAGCTGCCCTCCTCGTCGACCAGCGCGGCGCGGATCTCACCGGCCGGCGCACCGGTATGGGCGACAAAGCTCTCGCCTTCGCGACGGAAAATCCAGGGCGTGCAGGCAAGATCGACATAGACCCGTTGCGGGCCGTTCTGGACGAACCAGCGGCCGGTCTCGTCGGAACCGTACTGCCGGTTCATGAACTCGACCAGGCCGCGGTGCGTCACCCGTTCTCCCTGCAATCGCCAGTCCCCGCGCCGGTCGAGCGAGAGCCACTCGAAACAGGCGGGGACGTTGGGCCATCTGGCGATTGCCGAGAAATCGACCATCAGTCCTCGTACGCCGACAGCGGCGGGCAGGCGCAGTTCAGGTTGCGGTCGCCATAGACGTCGTCGATGCGGTTGACGCTCGGCCAGAACTTGTTGGCGGCCACCCAGGGCAGCGGGAAGACGGCCTGCTGGCGGCTGTACGGATGCAGCCAGTCGGCGTCGATGACGTCGGCCTGGGAGTGCGGGGCGTTCTTCAACGGGTTGTTGTCGGCCGTCCACACGCCGTTCTCGATCTGGCGGATTTCTTCGCGGATGCTGACCATGGCCTCGATGAAGCGGTCCAGCTCGGCCTTCGATTCCGACTCGGTCGGCTCGACCATGATCGTGCCGGCGACCGGGAAGGACACCGTCGGCGCGTGGAAACCGTAGTCCATCAGGCGCTTGGCGATGTCGATCTCGGCGATACCGGTGGCGGCCTTGATCGGGCGGATGTCGAGGATGCACTCGTGCGCCACGCGGCCGTTCTTGCCGACGTAGAGCACCGGGTAGTGGTCCTTGAGCCTGGTCGCGACGTAGTTGGCGTTGAGGATGGCGACCTGGGTCGCCTTCTTGACGCCGGCGCCACCGAGCATCGCTAGGTACATCCAGGAAATGGTCAGGATCGACGCCGAACCGAAGGGCGCCGCCGAGACCGCGCCCTGACCAGCGTGCGGGCCGTCGATGGCGGCGACCGCGTGGTTGGCCATGAACGGGGCGAGGTGGGCCTTCAGGCCGATCGGGCCCATGCCCGGTCCGCCGCCGCCGTGCGGGATGGCAAAGGTCTTGTGCAGGTTCATGTGGCTGACGTCGGCACCGATGAAGCCGGGCGAGGTCAGGCCGACCTGGGCGTTGAGGTTGGCACCGTCCATGTACACCTGGCCGCCGTTGGCATGGACGATGGCGCAGATCTCGCGAACCGCTTCCTCGAACACGCCGTGCGTCGATGGGTAGGTGATCATCAGGCAGGCCAGGTCGTCCTTGTGTTCCTCAGCCTTGGCTTTCAGGTCGGCGACATCGACGTTGCCGTTGTCGTCGCAATCGACGACGACGACCTGCATGTTGCACATCTGGGCGGTGGCCGGGTTGGTGCCGTGTGCCGATTTCGGGATCAGGCAGACCTTGCGATGCGCTTCGCCACGGCTGGCGTGGTAACGCGCAATCGCCACCAGGCCGGCGTATTCGCCCTGGGCGCCGGAGTTCGGCTGCATGCAGATGGCGTCGAAGCCGGTCACCGTCTTCAGCCATTCGGTCAGGCCGGCGATCATCTCGTGGTAGCCGGCGACCTGCTCGCGCGGGGCGAACGGGTGGATGCCGCCGAATTCCGGCCAGGTGACCGGGATCATTTCGCTGGTCGCGTTCAGCTTCATCGTGCACGAGCCGAGCGAGATCATCGAATGGTCGAGCGCCAGGTCCTTGTTCTGCAGCGACTTCAGGTAGCGCAGCATCTCGTGCTCGGTGTGGTGCGTGTTGAACACCGGGTGCGCGAGGATCGCGTCGTCGCGCAGCAGGGCGGCCGGCAGCGCCGGGTCGGCGGCGGCGAGCTGGGCGTCGAAGGTTTCCATGTCGAGCGTGACCTGGGTGATCAGCTTGAACAGTTCGGCGACATCGTTGCGCGTCGTCGTTTCGTCGAAGGAGACGCCGAGGACGCCGGCCGAGACGCGGCGCAGGTTGTAGCCGGCGGCGACGGCCGCCTGATGGATGCTCTCGGCGCGGGCGCCGAGGTCGATATGGACGGTGTCGAAGAACTGCCCGGTGAGCAGCTTGACGCCGGCGCGCTTGAGGCCTTCGGCGAGGATCGCGGTCAGCCGGTGGATGCGCGTGGCGATCGTCTTCAGGCCTTGCGGGCCGTGGTAAACGGCGTACATGCCGGCCATGTTGGCGAGCAGCACCTGCGAGGTGCAGATGTTGGAATTGGCCTTCTCGCGGCGGATGTGCTGTTCGCGCGTCTGCAGCGTCATGCGGTAGGCGGTCTTGCCGCGCGCGTCCTTGGAGACGCCGATGATGCGGCCCGGCATCGAGCGGACGAAGGCTTCGCGGGTGGCGAAGAAGGCGGCGTGCGGGCCGCCGAAGCCCATCGGGATGCCGAAGCGCTGGCTCGAACCGAGGGCGATGTCGGCGCCCATGGCGCCCGGCGACTTGAGCAGCACCAGGGCCATCAGGTCGGCGGCGACGGCGACCGTGGTGCCGCGTGCCTTGAGGCCGGCGATGATCGCGCTGAGGTCGCGCACTTCGCCGTTGTCGTTCGGGTACTGGAGCAGGGCGCCGAAGAATTCCTCGTCCTTGACCGTGTCGACCGTGGCGATCACCAGCTCGAAGCCGAAGTAGGCGGCGCGCGTCCTGACCACGTCGATGGTCTGCGGGAAGCAGGCGGCGTCGACCAGGAAGCGGTTCGACTTCGACTTGGAAACGCGGCGGGCCATCGTCATCGCTTCGGCAGCGGCGGTGGCTTCGTCGAGCAGCGAGGCGTTGGCGATTTCCAGGCCGGTCAGGTCGACGACCATCTGCTGGAAGTTCATCAGCGCTTCCAGGCGGCCCTGGGCGATCTCGGCCTGGTAGGGCGTGTAGGCGGTGTACCAGCCGGGGTTTTCCATGACGTTGCGCAGGATCACCTTGGGCGTCAGCGTGTCGTAGTAGCCCATGCCGATGCACGACTTCTGGATCACGTTCTTGCCGGCGATCGCCTTCAGGTCGGCGAGCGCCTCGTGTTCGCGGCGCGGGGCCGGCAGCGGCAGGTCGGCCGGCAGGCGGATGGCGGCCGGGACGGTCTGGTCGATCAGCTGGTCGAGGCTGGCGGCACCGATGGTGGCCAGCATCTCGGTCATTTCAGTGGTGCAGGGGCCGATGTGACGGTCGATGAACTCGTCGTGCTGCTCCAGGGCGCTCAAGGGCAGGGTCTTCATGGGGTGGTTTCTCGCGGGGGCTATGCAGCGGAACAGCCCGGCCTCTGACGGTCGACCGGGCTGGCGGAGGAAAAACGGCGGGCCGGGATCAGGCGGCGTCGGCGACAGCCTGGTAGGCGGCAGCGTCGAGCAGGGCGTCGACGTCGGCGATGTTGTCCGGGGTCATCTTGAACAGCCAGGCGGCGTAGGCGTCGGCATTGACCGACTCCGGCGCATCGACGGCGGCCTGGTTGACTTCGGTGACGGTGCCGGCGATCGGCGCGTACACGTCGGCGGCGGCCTTGACCGACTCGACCACGGCGATTTCCTTCTCGGCGTCGTAATGGGCGCCGACTTCCGGCAGCTCGACGAAGACCAGATCACCCAGGGCTTCCTGCGCGTGGTCGGAAATACCGACGGTGACGGTGCCATCGGCGTTCTTCAGGACCCACTCGTGGGAGGCGGCGTACTTGAGGTTGGACGGGACGTTGGACATGGTTTTCTCCTGATTGGGTGAATTTGAATTAGATGACGGCTTTGCCGTTGCGGGCGAATACGGGTTTGGTGACCCTGGCCTTGAGCAGCTTGCCGCGGATGTCGACCTCGACTTGATCGCCGATGGCGACGCCGAGCGGCAGGCGGGCGAGGGCGATGGACTGCTGCAGGGTCGGCGAGAAGCTGCCGGAAGTGATCTCGCCGTCGCCGTGGGCGGTGACGACCTTCTGGTGGCCGCGCAGCACGCCCTTGTCGAGCAGGATCAGGCCGAGGAACTGTTTCTGCTGGCCGTTGACGGTCAACGCCGCCTTGCCGACGAAATCGCGCGCGTCCTTCATGGCGACGGTCCAGGCCAGGCCGGCATCGAGCGGCGATACCGTCTCGTCCATGTCCTGGCCGTAGAGATTCATGCCGGCTTCCAGGCGCAGCGTGTCGCGGGCGCCCAGGCCGCAGGGCGCGACGCCGGCTGCCTTGAGCGCGTTCCACACGGCTTCGGCTTCGCCGGCCGGCAGCATGATTTCGTAGCCGTCTTCGCCGGTATAACCGGTGCTGGCGATGAAATACTGATCGACCTCGGCGGCGAAGAAGGGCTTCAGGCCCTCGCTTGCTGCCTTCACTTGCGGCAGCACCTGCCACACCTTGGCGCGCGCGTTCGGGCCCTGGACGGCGATGATGGCGAGATTGCCGGCACCGTCGCGGCGCTGGGTGATGCTCACGTCCATCTTCCATTCGGCGGCCTTGGCCTGCATCCAGGCCAGGTCCTTGTCGGCGGTGCCGGCATTGACCACCAGGCGGAACCTGGTGTCGGTGAGGAAATAAATGATCAGGTCATCGATGACGCCGCCGGCTTCGTTCAACATGGCAGCGTAGAGCGCCTTGCCGGAAACAGTCAGCTTGGCGACGTCGTTGGCAACGAGGCGCGAGAGGAAGGGGCGGCAATCGGCGCCGACCAGATCGACCGGGCACATGTGCGAGACGTCGAACATGCCGCAATCCTTGCGCACCGCGTGGTGCTCCTCGATCTGCGAACCGTAGTTGACCGGCATGTCCCAGCCGCCGAAATCGACCATCCGGGCGCCAAGTGCGCGATGGGCGGCATTCAAGACCGTTTGCTTCAGCATATCAATCCTTTACTGACGTTCGTTGACGTCGATTCTGGAAACAGAAAAGGGGTGAAACGTAAAACTCGCGTTTTGCGTTTCACCCCTCTGTCCTCGATACCTGAGAGATTTGCCCCATCGGTGGGCGCTGTTTACGCCGCTCTCCAGAGTTTGACCGGCTTGCCGGCCGATCCGCGGTCCTTTTGCCTGAGCGTTTTCGGGTGAAATTGCGCCTTCGGCGGCAGACGGGTCTGCGCTCTCCCACGGAACGGCTGGCACTATAGCCGGACATCGTTGTCCGAGCAACATGCTGCGCCGCACAAGGCGCGCCGGCCGCCTGGCGGCTTCGTGTTAAACTCGTCGTTTGCTATCGACGCCTTCGCCGTGATCCCCGCCAACTTCGATTTTCATTGCCATTCCTCGGTTTCCGACGGCTTGCTGCCGCCCGCGGAGGTCGCCCGGCGGGCGGCGGGCAACGGCGTCGACCTGTGGGCGCTGACCGACCACGACGATCTCGGCGGGCTCGACATCGCCCAGGCGACCGCCCGCGAAGCCGGCATCCGCTTCGTTCCCGGTGTCGAGATTTCGATCGAGTGGCGCGAGATGCCGATCCACATCGTCGGCCTCGGCTTCGACTGGCACCATCCGGCACTGGTCGATGGCCTCGCCGAACTGCGCAGCGGCCGTCTCGAACGCGCCCGGCGAATGGGCGAGGCGCTCGACGCGATCGGCATTCCCGGTGTCTTCGCCGGGGCGATGGGCTACGTCACCAACCCGAACCTGATCTCGCGCGCGCATTTCGCCCGCTACCTGGTGTCGATCGGCATCGCCCGCGATACCTCGGGCGTCTTCCAGCATTACCTGACGCCGGGCAAGCCGGGCTACGTCGATCACCGCTGGGCCTCGCTCGCCGATGCGATCGGCTGGATCACCGCCGCCGGCGGTGTCGCCGTGGTCGCGCATCCCGGCCGCTACAAGATGTCGGGCGGCGACATGCGCAAGTTCCTCGACGAGTTCAAGGACCTCGGCGGCCAGGCGATCGAGGTCACCAGCGGCAGTCATTCGCCCGACCATGTCCTGCATTTTGCCCGGCTGGCCCGGCATTACGCTTTCCATGCCTCGCGCGGCTCGGATTTTCACGGGCCGGAGGAAAGCTATGTCGACCTCGGCCGCCTGCCATCCCTGCCGCAAGACCTGAAGCCGGTCTGGCGCCTTCTCGACCTGTCATGAGCCGCGTCGTCAACATCCATCCGGATTCACCCCAGCCGCGCCTGCTCGTACAGGCCGCAGAATTCATCCGCAACGGCGCCGTCGTCGCGCTGCCAACCGATTCCTGCTACGCGCTGGGCTGCCATCTCGGCGACAAGGAAGCGCTCGACCGCATCCGGCTGATCCGCCAGATGGACGAGCGCCACCACCTGACGCTGATGGTTCGCGACCTTTCCGAGATCGCCCATTTCGCCCGCGTGGACAACGCCCAGTACCGCCTGCTCAAGGCGGCGACGCCAGGCAGCTATACCTTCATCCTCGAAGGCAGCAAGGAGCTGCCGCGGCGCGTGATGCACCCGAAGCGCAAGACGATCGGCGTCCGCGTTCCCGATCATCCGGTCGCACTGGCGCTGCTCGCCGAACTCGGCGAGCCGCTGCTGACGACGACGCTGCAACTGCCGGGCGACGAACATCCGCTGACCGAGGGCTGGGAAATCCAGGACCGCCTCGAGGAGCAGATCGAACTGGTGCTCGATGCCGGCACCTGCGGTATCGAGCCAACCACGGTCATCGACCTGACCGGCAAGGCGCCCGAACTGGTGCGCGCCGGTCGCGGTCCGCTGGCACCTTTCGGTTTCGAGTGACATGCTCGACATCAACGCGCTGATCCAGACCATCGCCATCGCCGCGATACCGGTGATCTTCGCGATTACTCTGCACGAGGTGGCGCACGGTTATGTCGCTCGCTATTTTGGCGATCCGACCGCCTGGCAGCAGGGGCGCATCACGCTTAATCCGCTACCCAATATTGACCCCGTGGGTACTGTACTGATCCCGCTGGCGGTTCTGCTGGTCTCGGCAGGTAACTTTGTGTTCGGCTATACCAACGTGCCGGTCGATTACACCCGCCTGCGTCAGCCTAAGAAAGACATGCTCTGGGTCGCAGTCGCAGGGCCGGCGGCCAATTTGGTAATGGCCTGCTTCTGGGCGCTGATGTTCAAATTGTCTTGGTACCTAACGGATTTCTTCGCCGTGCCGCTGGCACGCATGGGCGAGGTAGGTATAAAGATAAACTGTTTGTTTATGGTCCTTAATCTACTGCCGTTGCTGCCGCTCGACGGTGGTCGCATCGCCGTCAGTCTGTTGCCGAACCGGCTGGCCTGGCAGGTCGCCCGAATAGAACCTTGGGGTTTTCCGATTTTGCTGCTCCTACTATTCACCGGTATCCTCGGCAGCATTTTGAATCCTCTGGTGCTCTTTTCGGCAAGCGCCATCGAAACCATTTTCGGTCTTTACTAAACAAGAAACCATGTACGCAGAACGTGTCCTTTCCGGCATGCGCCCGACCGGCGCCTTGCATCTCGGCCATTACCACGGGGTTCTCAAGAACTGGGTCAGGCTCCAGCACGAGTATCCCTGCCTGTTCTTCGTTGCCGACTGGCACGCGCTGACGACCAATTACGACAATCCGCAGAACATCGAGAAATCGACCTGGGACATGGTCATCGACTGGCTGGCCGCCGGTGTCGATCCGAACCAGGCGACGCTGTTCATCCAGTCGAAGGTGCCCGAGCACGCCGAACTGCACCTGCTGATGTCGATGATGACGCCGCTCGGCTGGCTCGAGCGCGTGCCGACCTACAAGGATCAGCAGGAGAAACTGGCCAACAAGGACCTGTCGACTTACGGTTTCCTCGGCTACCCGCTGCTGATGAGCGCCGACATCCTGATCTACCGCGCCGACAAGGTGCCGGTCGGCGAGGATCAGATTCCGCACGTCGAATTCACGCGCGAACTGGCCCGTCGCTTCAACCACATGTACGGCCGCGAACCCGGTTTCGAGGACAAGGCGCGCGAGGCGGTGAAGAAACTCGGCGGCAAGAAGGCCCGCCTCTACGAGGAACTGCGTACCCGTTTCCAGCAGGAAGGCGACAAGGAAGCGATCGAGCAGGCGCGGGCGATGCTCAACGATATTCAGCATTTATCGACGGTCGACCGTGAACGCCTGTTCGGCTTCCTCGAAGGCACCGGCAAGATGATCCTGGTCGAACCCGGCTACCTGCTCACCGAGGAATCGAAGATGCCGGGCCTCGACGGGCAGAAGATGTCGAAGTCGTACAACAACACGATCACGCTGCGCGAATCCGAGGAGTCGGTAGCCAAGAAGGTCAAGTCGATGCCGACCGACACCAACCGTGTGCGTCGTACCGATCCGGGCGATCCGGCGCGTTGCCCGGTGTGGCAGCTGCACCAGGTCTACTCCGACGATGCCACGCGCGAGTGGGTGCAGCAGGGCTGCCGCAGCGCCGGCATCGGCTGCATCGACTGCAAGCAGCCGGTGATCGCCGGCATCCTCAAGGAGCAGGCGCCGATGCGCGAGCGTGCCCAGCAGTATCTCGACGATCCGACGCTGGTCAAGAACATCATCGCCGACGGCTGCGAGAAGGCGCGCGAGCTGGCGCGCGAGACGATGCGCGACGTGCGCGAATCGATGGGCCTGGAATACCACTGATGTCCGCTGCGTCGTTCCGCTACCGCGATCCGGCGGTCGACGCATGAATCTTGCGGTCGACCTGCCGCAGGCGGCACTTTTCGAGCCGGTTGCCCGGATCTACGGCGAACCGCTGGAGGCGCTGCCGCAAGACCTGTACATCCCGCCGGATGCGCTGGCGATCATGCTCGACGCCTTCGAGGGGCCGCTCGACCTGCTGCTCTACCTGATCCGCAAGGCCAACGTCGATATCCTCGACATCCCGATGGCGCCGCTGACCCGGCAGTATCTCGACTACGTCGAGGCGATGCGTGCGCAGAACCTGGAGCTGGCGGCCGAGTACCTGGTCATGGCGGCGATGCTGATCGAGATCAAGTCGCGCATGCTGCTGCCGCGGCCGAAGATCGGCGACGACGGCGAAGTCGAGGACCCGCGCGCCGAACTGGTCCGCCGGCTGATGGAATACGAGCAGATGAAGCTGGCCGGCCAGCGGCTCAACGAAATGCCGCAGGCCGAGCGCGAGTTCTTCTGGGTCGAAACGCTGGTCGAGAAATCGCTGCTGGTGCGCTTGCCGGAGGTCTCGGTCGACGATCTCAAGGAGGCCTGGATGAATGTGGTCCGCCAGGCCGTGCTCAAGCGCAACCACAAGATCAGCCGCGAGGAATTGTCGGTGCGCGAGCACATGGGCATCATCCTGCGGCAGTTGCAGGAGCAGGGCGGCTTCGTCCAGTTCGAGACGTTGTTCGACCCGGCCATGGGGCCGCCCGGGCTGGTCGTGCATTTCATCGCCATGCTCGAGCTGGGCCGGGAAAAACTGATCCGGATCACGCAGAATGAGGCCTTCGCGCCGATCTACATCAACCTGCGTGATGGCGAGCCGGAATCGCCGATGGAGGAAGACGATGGAAGCCAGCCAGGTCAGCCGGATTCTTGAGGCGGCGCTGCTTGCGGCGCAAGCGCCGATGACCACGCACGAGATGAAGAAGATGTTCGACGAGGAACTGTCTTCGGATACCCTGCGCAAGCTGCTCGACCAGTTGCGCGAGGCCTGGGCCGAGCGCCCGGTCGAGCTGGTCCAGCTGGCTTCCGGCTGGCGTTTCCGGACCCGCGCCGAATACCTGCCTTACCTCGAGCGGCTGAATCCGGAAAAGCCGCCGAAATATTCGCGGGCCGTGCTGGAGACGCTGGCGATCATCGCCTATCGTCAACCGGTGACCCGCGGCGACATCGAGGAAATCCGCGGCGTCGCGGTCAACGCGAATGTCGTCAAGACCCTTGAAGAGCGTGGCTGGATCGACGTCGTCGGCCACCGCGACACCCCCGGTCGGCCGGCACTGTTTGCCACGACCAAACAATTTCTCGATGATCTGGGCCTGCGCAGCGTCAGCGAACTGCCGCCGCTTGAACAAATCAGCCAGACACTGGAGCTGAACCATGAAAACCAATAAACGCACGCCCTTCCGGGCGCCCGATGCCGCCAGCGGTGGCGAAAAACGCCCGCGCCGGGGCGTCGACCGTAACACGCCGCCGCCGCGCGAGTTTGCCCCGCGCCAGGAAGGCGACGATGCGCCGCTCGACGAGGTCGCTGCCAAGCCGACGCCGCGTCGCCGCCAGGGCATCCCGCAGACCGGTCGCGCCAATCGCGGCAACATCGGCCGCAACGGCAAGCCGCTGATCGAAGCCAAGCCGGAGCGTCTGCAGAAGGTGCTCGCCCAGGCCGGTGTCGGCTCGCGCCGCGAGATGGAAGAATGGATCGCCTCGGGCAAGGTCAGCGTCAATGGCGTCGTCGCCACCATCGGCCAGTCGGTGATTCCGACCGACAAGGTCAAGATCGGCGGGCGCCTGATCAACATCCGCTTCACCGGCAGCAGCTCGCGCCCGCCGCGGGTGCTGATGTACCACAAGCCGGAAGGCGAGATCGTCTCGCGTGACGATCCGGACGGCCGTCCGTCGGTCTTTGCCGCGTTGCCGCGGATGCGCGGTGGTCGCTGGATCAATGTCGGCCGGCTCGACTTCAATACCTCCGGGCTGCTGCTGTTCACCACCTCCGGCGAACTGGCCAACAAGCTGATGCACCCGAGTTCGCAACTGGTCCGCGAATACGCCGTACGGGTGCTCGGCGAACTGACGCTGGAAGCGCAGCAGCAACTGCTCTCCGGTGTTCAGCTCGAGGATGGTCCGGCGAGTTTCTCCGGTCTCGTCGATGCCGGTGGCGAGGGGGCCAACAAGTGGTACCGGGTGAGCCTGTTCGAGGGGCGCAACCGTGAAGTCCGGCGCATGTTCGAGGCGGTCGGGTGTACGGTCAGCCGCCTGATCCGCGTCCGCTACGGGCCGTTCACGCTGCCGCCGCAACTCAAGCGCGGGCGCTGCCGCGAGCTCGACGAAACCGAGGTCAAGGCGCTGATGCGCGAACTGGCGCGCAGCGAAAAGGCGCAGACGGCCTGATCTGCCGGCATGATCATGCCCAGCCTGGTGCATGGCGATTGTGAGGGAGGAATAAACCCGTTATAATTCACGGGTTTGTTTCTCCCGCTGTTGTTCTGGCGGGCATCTTATTTTTCTGAGGTGGGCGTTTCGCCCATTTTTTATTTGTGCCTATGGATTTGAATACGCTGCTTGAAACGACGGTGACCGGTCTGGGTTACGAGCTCGTTGATATCGAAATGTCGCCGCGCGGCCGCACCATCCGCGTCTTCATCGACGCGCCCGGCAAGGAGAGCGGTGTCGACGTCGAAGACTGCGCCAAGGTTTCGAATCAGCTGACGCGCCTGTTCGAAGTCGAGAACATCGACTACGACCGTCTCGAAATCTCGTCGCCGGGCATGGATCGCGTGGTCAAGAAGGAAGCCGATTTCGAGCGCTTCGCCGGCCAGTCGATCCAGATCAAGCTGCGCATCCCGCACAACAACCGTCGCAATTTCCAGGGGCAACTGCTCGGCTGCAAGGATGGCCGCGTCGCCCTGCGCCTCGAGAAGGACGACGTGGAACTCGAATTCAACAATATCGAAAAGGCACGTCTGGTGCCGAAATTCGACTGAAGTACCTGGAGGTCTTAGCCCATGAGCCGTGAACTGTTGTTGCTGGTCGATGCCCTGGCCCGCGAAAAGAACGTCAACAAGGAAATCGTCTTCGGTGCCCTTGAGCTGGCGCTTGCATCCGCGACCAAGAAGCGTATCCACGACGAAGCCGAAGTGCGTGTCTCGATCGACCGCGCCACCGGCAATTACGATTCCTTCCGCCGCTGGCAGGTCGTCGCGGACAGCGAATACGTGAACGAGTACCAGCAGATTCCGCTGTCGGAGGCGACCAAGGACGATCCCGAGATCGAGCCGGGTGACTATCTCGAAGAGTCGCTGGAGCCGATCGATTTCGGCCGCATCGGCGCCCAGGCTGCCAAGCAGGTGATCCTGCAGAAGATCCGTGACGCCGAGCGCGAGCAGATCCTGCAGGACTTCCTCGACCGCAAGGAACACATCGTCTTCGGCACGATCAAGCGCATGGAGCGCGGCAACGCGATCATCGAGGCTGGCAAGATCGAGGCGCTGCTGCCTCGCGACCAGATGATCCCGAAGGAAAACCTGCGCGTCGGCGACCGCGTTCGCGCCTACCTGCTGCGCATCGACCGCGGTGCCCGCGGTCCGCAGATCATCCTGTCGCGTACCGCGCCCGAGTTCGTCATCAAGCTGTTCGATCTCGAAGTGCCGGAAATCGAAGACGGTCTGATGGAGCTCAAGGCTTGCGCCCGTGATCCCGGCATGCGTGCCAAGATCGCCGTCAAGTCGAACGACCCGCGCATCGATCCGATCGGTACCTGCGTCGGCCTGCGCGGCTCGCGCGTCACTGCCGTGCGCAACGAGATCGGCGGCGAGAACATCGATATCGTGTTGTGGTCGGCTGATCCGGCCCAGTTCGTGATCGGCGCGCTGTCGCCGGCCGAAGTCACCTCGATCGTCGTCGATGAGGAAAAGCACGCGATGGACGTCGTCGTCGACGAGGACAACCTGGCCATCGCGATCGGTCGCAGCGGCCAGAATGTCCGCCTGGCGTCCGAATTGACCGGCTGGACGATCAACCTGATGACCCAGGATGAATCGGCGAAGAAGGCGGAAGCCGAATACGCGGTCACCCGCGTGATGTTCATGGAAAAGCTGGACATCGACGAAGAGCTGGCCGACCTGCTGATCGAGGAAGGTTTTTCGACGCTGGAAGAAGTCGCCTACGTGCCGCTGGCCGAAATGCTCGAGATCGACGGTCTCGACGAGGACATCGTCAACGAACTGCGCAACCGTGCCCGCAACGTGCTGCTGACCGAAGCGATCGCCACCGAGGAAAAGCTCGAGAGCGTCGCCGAGGATCTGATCGGCCTCGAGGGCATGAGCAAGGAACTGGCCGCCAAGCTGGCCGAACATGACGTCAAGACGCGCGATGACCTCGCCGAACTGGCGGTTGATGAACTGACGGAAATGACCGGCATTGATGAAGAGCGTGCCAAGGAACTCATTCTCAAGGCACGCGCTCACTGGTTCGAGTGAGCAGGGAGGTAGCAAGTATGTCCGCAACAACTGTTTCACAATTCGCCGTTGAACTGAAAATGCCCGTCGAGGCGCTGCTCGAGCAACTCGGCCGCGCCGGCGTCGGCAAGTCCGGCGGCAGCGATACGCTGACCGATCAGGACAAGACCAGCCTGCTCGACTACCTGCGCCGCTCGCACGGCGAGGCGCAGCCGCAGAACAAGATCACGCTGACGCGCAAGCAGACGTCCGAGATCAAGGCCACCGATTCGCACGGCCGTGCCCGTACCGTTCAGGTCGAGGTGCGCAAGAAGCGCGTGCTGGTCAAGCGCGACGTCAATGAAAGCCAGGTCGAGACGACCGGCGAGGAAGCCGAGGAACTCGAAGTGCTCGAGACGCCGCTGGAGGCTGTCAGCGAGGCAGTGGTCGAGCCGATCCCGGAGCCGGTGGTCGAAGTCGTGCCGGAGCCGGTCGTCGAAGTGGCCCCGGAACCCGAGCCTGAACCCGAACCGGCGCCGCAGCCGGAACCCGAGCCGGTCGAGGCAGCAGCCGAGCCGGCGCCCGCCGCGCCAGCCGCGCCAGCCGCGCCAGCCGCACCGGTCCGGCGCACCCTTGATCGCGCAGCGATCATCGGTGAGAAGGAACTCAAGTCGCGCGAGGAGGAAGCCCGTCGCTTCAACCGCCTGCGCGAGATCCAGGAACGCGAACTGAAGGAAAAGCAGGCCCGTGAAGCCCAGCTGGCGGTGATGCGCCAGCAGGCCGAGGCCGCCGCCGCCGCCGCCAAGGTGGCCGAGCAGGCGAAGCAGCAGGCTGCTGCCCAGGCGCGCACCGGCGAAGGCGAGAAGGGCACGCTGCACAAGAAACCCGACGCCGGTGCCGGCAAGAAGGGCGACAAGGGCGGCCGCGCTGCCGACGACGGCAAGAAGAAGGGCGGCATCAAGACCCGCGGCGCCGATAGCGGCAGCGGCTGGAAGGACAATCGCCACGGCCACAAGAAGTCGCACAAGTCGGACGACGGCCAGGGCAGCTTCCAGGCGCCGACAGAGCCGATCATCCGTGAAGTGCACGTGCCGGAAACCATTTCCGTCTCCGACCTGGCGCACAAGATGGCCATCAAGGCGACCGAGATCATCAAGGCGATGATGAAGATGGGCTCGATGGTCACCATCAACCAGGTGCTCGATCAGGAAACGGCGATGATCGTCGTCGAGGAAATGGGTCACAAGGCGGTCGCCGCCAAGCTCGACGATCCCGATGCCTTCCTCGAGGAAACCGGCGAGCACAAGGACGTGCCGCTCGAGCATCGTGCACCGGTGGTCACCGTCATGGGTCACGTTGACCACGGCAAGACCTCGCTGCTCGACTACATCCGCCGTGCCAAGGTGGCTTCCGGCGAAGCCGGCGGCATCACCCAGCACATCGGTGCCTACCACGTCGAAACCGAACGCGGCATGATCACCTTCCTCGACACCCCGGGTCACGAAGCCTTTACGGCGATGCGTGCGCGTGGTGCCAAGGCGACCGACATCGTCGTCCTGGTCGTCGCGGCCGACGACGGCGTGATGCCGCAGACCAAGGAAGCGATCCACCATGCCAAGGCGGCCGGCGTGCCGCTGGTGGTTGCGGTCAACAAGATCGACAAGCCGGATTCCAACCCCGATCGCGTCAAGCAGGAACTGGTTGCCGAAGGCGTCATTCCGGAAGAGTACGGTGGCGATTCGCCGTTCTGCCCGGTGTCGGCGAAGAAGGGTACCGGTATCGACGAACTGCTCGAACAGATCCTGCTCCAGGCCGAAGTGCTTGAACTGACGGCGCAGAAGGATGCCCCGGCCAAGGGCCTGATCATCGAAGCGCGTCTCGACAAGGGGCGCGGTGCGGTGGCCACCATGCTGGTCCAGTCCGGCACGCTCAAGCGGGGCGACATCGTGCTCGCCGGCCAGGTCTTCGGCCGCGTCCGCGCCATGCTCGACGAGAACGGCAAGCCGATCGCCGAGGCCGGTCCTTCGATTCCGGTCGAGATCCTCGGTCTGTCCGACGTCCCGGCTGCCGGCGAAGAAGCGATCGTGCTCGCCGACGAAAAGAAGGCGCGCGAAATCGCGCTCTTCCGTCAGGGCAAGTTCCGCGACGTCAAGCTGGCCAAGCAGCAGGCGGCCAAGCTGGAGAACATGTTCCAGCAGATGGAAGAGGGCGAGGTCAAGACTCTGCCGCTGATCGTCAAGGCCGACGTCCAGGGTTCCCAGGAGGCGCTGGTCCAGACGCTGCAGAAGCTGTCCAACGAGGAAGTCCGGGTCAACGTCATCCACGGTGCCGTCGGTGCGATTTCCGAATCCGACGTCAACCTGGCGCAGGCTTCCGGTGCCGTCATCATCGGTTTCAACATCCGTGCCGATGCCGGTTCGCGCAAGCTGGCCGAAAGCTTCGGCGTCGATATCCGTTACTACAACGTGATCTACGACGCGGTCGACGAGGTCAAGGCGGCCCTTTCCGGCATGCTGGCGCCCGAGAAGCGCGAGCAGGTCACCGGCATGGTCGAGATCCGCCAGGTCTTCCACGTCTCCAAGGTTGGCGCGATTGCCGGCTGCTACGTGCTCGAAGGGGTCGTCAAGCGTGCCTCGCGCGTTCGCCTGCTGCGCAACAACGTGGTCCAGTGGGACGGCGAACTCGATTCGCTCAAGCGCTTCAAGGACGACGTCAAGGAAGTCCGCTCGAACTTCGAGTGCGGTCTGTCGCTGCGTGGCAATAACGACATCCAGGAAGGCGACCAGCTCGAAGTGTACGAAATCCAGGAAGTGGCGCGTTCGCTGTAATGAAGAAGCAGGCACGAGGATTTCAACGGGGAGACAGGGTCGCGGAGCAGGTGCGCCGCGATCTGGCCGACCTGATCCGCAGCGAACTGAAGGATCCGCGGGTTGGCATGATCAGCCTGACGGCGGTCGAGCTGACGCCCGATTACGCCCATGCCAAGGTCTTCTTCACGACGCTCAACAGCGAGCATCTGAAGGAGATCGAGCAGGGGCTGAAGCGGGCTTCGGGTTTCCTGCGCCGCGAGCTGGGGCGGCGGATTCACATCCACACGCTGCCCGAGCTGCATTTCATCTATGACAGTTCGCTCGAGTACGGCGCCAGCATGTCGGCGCTGATCGAAAAGGCGAACGCGATCAGCGACCAGACGCCGGAAGACTGACCGGTCGTGCAGCCGCGAGTCAAGAAGGTCTGGCAGCAGGTCGACGGTGTCCTGCTGCTCGACAAATCCCTGGGCATGAGTTCGAACGATGCGCTGCAGAAGGCGCGTCGCCTCTTTTCGGCAGCCAAGGGCGGTCACACCGGCACTCTCGATCCGCTGGCAACCGGGCTGTTGCCGCTGTGCTTCGGCGAGGCGACCAAGTTTTCCGCCGACCTGCTCGATGCCGACAAGACCTACGAAGCCGAACTCCGCCTCGGCGTCGTCACCGACTCCGGCGATGCCGAAGGCACCGTGCTGTCGACGTCCACGGTCGACGTCCGCGAAAGCGACATTTTGCCGGTTCTCCAGGCCTTGACCGGAAACATCCTGCAGGTGCCGCCGATGCATTCGGCGCTCAAGCGCGACGGCCGCCCGCTCTACGAACTGGCGCGCCAGGGCATCGTCGTCGAGCGCGAGGCCCGGCCGGTGACCATCCACGCCATCGAACTACACGAATTCGCCGGCGATCGCCTGCGCATTTCGGTGAGTTGCAGCAAGGGTACCTACATCCGCGTGCTGGCCATGGACATCGGCGCCGCGCTCGGTTGCGGCGCGCATCTGACGGCCTTGCGGCGGACTCGCGTCGGCGATCTGGTGCTCGACCGCGCGCTGACGCTGGCGGCGATCGAAGCGATCGAAGAGGCGGCGCGTCCCGCCAGTCTGCAGCCCGTTGACGCCTTGCTGCAGAGCCTGCCGCGGGTCGACCTCGACGGCGAAGCCGAATCGCGATTCAGCCACGGCAACCCGGTTGACCTGCCGGCCGGCCTCGCCGGCAAGATCCGCGTCTATGCCGGCGGGCGCCTGCTCGGCGTCGGCGAGCCCGGCGCCGGCGGGCGTCTGTGGCCGAAAAGACTGGTGCAATTGGCCGCCTGATCTGCTAGAATCCGACGCTTTCCGGTTCCGGAAAAATTTTCCACTGACGGTCGCTCTATCAAACCGGGGCGCCGTCGCTTCAACCTAGAGGGTTTTGAAAAATGGCAATCACCACCGAACAGAAGGCGAGCCTCGTCGCCGAATACGCACAATCCAAGGGCGACACCGGTTCCCCGGAAGTCCAGGTCGCGCTGCTGACCGCTCGCATCAACGACCTGCAGCCGCACTTCAAGGAGCACCTGAAGGATCACCACTCGCGTCGTGGCCTGCTGCGCCTGGTTTCGCAGCGCCGCAAGCTGCTCGACTACCTGAAGGGCAAGGACGTCGAGCGCTACCGCAACCTGATCACCAAGCTCGGCCTGCGCAAGTAAGCGCGGCTGACGCAAAGAGAAGCGGCCCGGAAACTTCCCGGCCGCTTTTTTGTTTTTTGTCGTACCGTTGTTTTTGTTGTCATGCAAGTTGTTGTTATTGTTGATTAATGTGATGAGAGTGAAAGGAAGTCAATGTTTAATGTCGTGAAAAAGACCTTCGCCTACGGCGAACACCAGGTGACCCTGGAAACCGGCGAAATCGCCCGCCAGGCCGGCGGTGCCGTCGTCGTCTCGATGGAAGAGACGGTCGTTCTGGTGACCGTCGTCGGTGCCAAGAATGCCAAGCCCGGTCAGGATTTCTTCCCGCTGACCGTCGATTATCAGGAAAAGGTTTACGCTGCCGGCCGTATCCCCGGCGGTTTCTTCAAGCGCGAAGGCCGCCCGTCGGAAAAGGAAACGCTGACCTGCCGCCTGATCGACCGCCCGATCCGCCCCCTGTTCCCGGACGGTTTCTACAATGAAGTCCAGATCGTCGCCACCGTCATCTCGCTGAACCCGGAAATCGATTCCGACATCCCGGCGATGATCGGTGCCTCGGCTGCCCTGGCCATCTCCGGCATTCCGTTCGCCGGCCCGATCGGCGCCGCCCGCGTCGGCTACATCAACGGCCAGTACGTGCTCTGCCCGACGCTCTCGCAGCTCAAGGACAGCCAGCTCGACCTCGTCGTCGCCGGCACCGAAGCCGCCGTGCTGATGGTCGAATCCGAAGCCGACCAGCTGTCGGAAGAAGTCATGCTCGGCGCCGTCGTTTTCGGCCACACCGAAATGCAGAAGGCGATCAACGCCATCAACGAACTCGTTGAAGAAGCCGGCAAGCCGGAATGGGACTGGCAAGCGCCGGCCAAGGACGAAGCCCTGGTCGCCCGCCTGAAGGACCTGGTCGGTGCCAAGCTGGAAGAGGCTTACAGCATCACCTCGAAGCAGGCCCGCAGCCAGCGCGTCAAGGAACTCGCCGCCGAAGCCGTTGCCGCCCTGTGCACCGGCGAGGAAGGCGCGCCGGATGCCAACACCGTCGGCAACCTGTTCTTCGAAATCGAAGCCGGCATCGTCCGTGGCCGCATCCTGTCGGGCGCCCCGCGCATCGACGGTCGCGACACCCGCACCGTGCGTCCGATCACCATGCGTTCCGGCGTCCTGCCGCGTACCCACGGTTCGGCGCTGTTCACCCGCGGTGAAACGCAGGCCCTGGCTGTCGCCACGCTGGGCACCAACCGCGACGAGCAGATCATCGACGCGCTGGCCGGCGAATACCGCGACCGCTTCATGCTGCACTACAACATGCCCCCGTACGCCACCGGCGAATGTGGTCGCGTCGGTACGCCGAAGCGTCGCGAAATCGGTCACGGCCGTCTGGCCAAGCGCGCGCTGCTGGCCGTGCTGCCGAAGCCGGAAGATTTCTCGTACTCGATGCGCGTCGTCTCGGAAATCACCGAGTCGAACGGCTCCTCGTCGATGGCTTCGGTCTGCGGCGGCTGCCTGGCGCTGATGGATGCCGGCGTGCCGCTGAAGGCGCACGTCGCCGGCATCGCCATGGGCCTGATCAAGGACGGCAACCGTTTCGCCGTGCTCACCGACATCCTCGGCGACGAAGATCACCTCGGCGACATGGACTTCAAGGTGGCCGGCTCGACGACCGGCATCACCGCGCTGCAGATGGACATCAAGATCCAGGGCATCACCAAGGAAATCATGCAGGTCGCGCTGGCCCAGGCCAAGGACGCCCGTCTGCACATCCTCGGCCTGATGCAGGAAGCCGCTGCCGGCCCGCGTGAAGAGATGTCGGCCTACGCGCCGCGTCTGTACACCTTCAAGATCAATCCGGAGAAGATCCGCGACGTGATCGGTAAGGGTGGCGCCGTGATCCGCAGCATCACCGAAGAAACCGGCACCACCATCGACATCCAGGACGACGGCACGATCACCATCGCCGCCACCTCGGGCGAGGCCGCCGCCGCCGCCCGCGCCAAGATCGATGCGATCACCGCCGAAGTCGAGATCGGCAAGATCTACGAAGGTACCGTGCTCAAGATCCTCGATTTCGGTGCGATCGTTTCGGTCCTGCCGGGCAAGGACGGCCTGCTGCACATCTCGCAGATCGCCAAGGAGCGTGTCAACAAGGTCGAGGACTACGTCAAGGAAGGCCAGGTCGTGCGCGTCAAGGTTCTCGAGACCGACGACCGCGGCCGCGTCAAGCTGTCGATGAAGGCCGTAGCCGAGGAAGAAGGCGGCGTCCAGCAGCAACAGCAGCAACAACAGTAATTCCGCGACAGCGGAATGCAGAAGGGCGCCGCGAGGCGCCCTTTTTTCATCGTGTTTGACGGTCGACCGTCAAATGCCTGCAAAAAAGCCACCTCGCGGTGGCTTTTCCAATCCTGCCCGTTCCGGGCGGGGGGGCGAGCATTACTTCGCCATCTGCTTTTCCTTGAGCTCGTCGAGCGTCTTGCAGTCGATGCACAGCGTTGCCGTCGGACGTGCCTCCAGGCGCTTGATGCCGATCTCGACGCCGCACTTGTCGCAGAAGCCGTAGTCGCCGTCGTCGATGCGACCGAGGGTTTCCTCGATCTTCTTGATCAGCTTGCGCTCGCGGTCGCGGTTGCGCAGTTCGATGGCGATGTCGGTTTCCTGGCTGGCGCGATCGTTGGGGTCGGCGAACACCGTCGCTTCGTCCTGCATCGTATGCACCGTGCGATCGATATCCTCGCTCAGTTCCTTTTTCAGCGTCTCCAGGATCTTGCGGAAGTGAGCAAGCTGCTTGTTGCTCATGTACTCCTCGCCAGCCTTCGGCTCGTAGGGTGCGAAATGTTTGTGAAGCAAGTCTTCTGCCATTTGTGCGCGCTTCCAGTGACGAAAAAAGCGATTAAATATCAGAAAGTCCCAGGCGAGGCAAGGAAAAGCCTTGCTGCAGCGCAATGTGAAAATCCGCCGATTTGCCGGAACGCCGCGCACGTCTGGCGTCCGGGCGGCGGCGCTGATACAATGCGTTCCTTCGTCGGGGCGTAGCGCAGTCTGGTAGCGCATCTGCTTTGGGAGCAGAGGGTCGTGAGTTCGAATCCCACCGCCCCGACCATTTCCTTCTCTTGGCACATCTCGCGCCCGTAGCTCAACTGGATAGAGCAGCCGCCTTCTAAGCGGCAGGTCGGGGGTTCGAGTCCCTCCGGGCGCGCCAATCCCCAGCTCAATCGTGCTTTGATTCGAAGATGTCCACCGTCGCCAGGCGATAGCCGAGGCGGCGCAGTCGTTCCTGGCTAGCCGGCGTGGCCGGCAGGCGGTGCAGGGCGCGGTAGGGGCGATAGGCGTAATCGAGGCAGGCGACCCGCCAGGCGAACGGCAGCAGGCGATCATTGGCGGTCGCGATCAGCGTCAGGTAGGTGCGCTCGAGCAGCGGCCAGGCATCAGCCTGGCCATCGGCGAGATAGTCGGCGAGGTCGACGAAGGCCAGGATGCGTCCCGGTTCGTTGGGGTGCAGGGCGAGCCGGATGCCGGTGCCGAGCATGTCGTAGGTTTCCCGGTGCGGATCGGTGTTGGCGGCATGCCCGGGCATCGTCAATCCTTCTCCGCTGTCTGCGCCGCTTCGGCGTGATGGCAGGGCAGGCCGCTGAGCCGGCACTGCTCGTCGGCCCGCCAGTGGTCGTCGTGGCTCAGGCAGCCGGTGCGGCAGATCACCTCGCCGGCCGCCTCGGCGTCGATCCGCTGGCGCAGGGCACGGACTTCCGCGTCGCGGCGCAGCAACTCGTGTTGCAGTTGCCCGATCCGCGCCTCGAGCCCGGCGATGCAGCGCTGCTGTTCCTGCATCTGGCGGCTGCAACGCTGCTGCACCTCGCCGAGATAGCGCAGCAGCGCCGGCGCTTCGGCGCTCGTCTGCACCGCGACCGAGGTGGTCGCGGTCTGGCGCGTGAACAACAGGGGGAAGCGGGCCAGCGCGCGCATCAGCGGCCGGTCATCTGTGCCGGCACGACCCAGCGGTCGAACTCGTCGCCGCTCAGGTAACCGAGGGCCAGCGCCGCTTCACGCAGCGTGCTGCCCTCCCGGTGGGCCTTCTTGGCGATCTGCGCCGACTTGTCGTAACCGATGTGCGGATTGAGCGCGGTGACCAGCATCAGCGAGCGCTCGAGCAACTCGCCGATGCGCTGGCGGTTGGGCTCGATGCCGACCGCGCAGTGCTTGTTGAAGCTCTTCATGCCGTCGCCGAGCAGGCGCACGCTCTGCAGGAAGTTGTGGATGAGCATCGGCCGGAAGACGTTGAGCTCGAAGTTGCCCGAGGCGCCGCCGAAATTGATCGCCACGTCGTTGCCGAAGACCTGGGCGGCGAGCATGGTCAGCGCCTCGCTCTGGGTCGGATTGACCTTGCCCGGCATGATCGACGAGCCGGGCTCGTTCTCCGGAATGGACAGTTCGCCGATGCCGCAACGCGGGCCGCTGGCCAGCCAGCGGACGTCGTTGGCGATCTTCATCAGGCTGGCGGCCAGGCCCTTGAGCGTGCCGTGCGCGTGCACCACGGCATCGGCACTGGCCAGGGCCTCGAACTTGTTCGGTGCGCTGACGAAGGGGTGGCCGGTGTGCCGTGCCAGTTCGGCGGCGACGCGCTCGGCGTAGCCGCGCGGTGCGTTCAGGCCGGTGCCGACGGCGGTACCGCCGAGCGCCAGTTCGTGCAGGTGCGGCAAGGCGGCGCGGATGTGCCGGTCGGCATGGTCGAGCTGGGCGACCCAGCCGGAAATTTCCTGGCCGAGCGTCAGCGGTGTCGCGTCCTGCAGGTGGGTGCGGCCGATCTTGACGATCCCGGCGAAATCCTCGGCCTTGGCCGCCAGCGTCGCGCGCAGCAGGGACAGTGCCGGCAGCAGGCGGCGGACGATGGCGTCGACGGCGGCGACATGCATCGCGGTCGGGTAGACGTCGTTGCTCGACTGGCTGCGGTTGACGTCGTCGTTGGGATGGACCAGACGACCTTCGCCGCGCGGGCCGCCGAGAATCTCGCTGGCGCGGTTGGCGATCACCTCGTTGAGATTCATGTTGGTCTGCGTGCCCGAGCCGGTCTGCCAGACGACCAGCGGAAATTCCGCATCGTGGCGGCCGTCGATGATCTCGTCGGCGGCGACGACGATGGCCGCGGTGCGCGCGTCATCCTGCAGGCCGAGCGCCTGGTTGGTCAGCGCGCTGGCCCGCTTGACCTGGGCCAGGGCGCGGATGATCTCGAGCGGCTGGCGTTCGCCGGAAATGTCGAAGTTGTGCAGCGAACGCTGCGTCTGTGCGCCCCAGAGGCGGTCGGCGGGAACGGAAACGGGGCCGAAGGTGTCGTGTTCGATGCGTGTCGTCATGGTGGTCTCGGCGGTGCCGCGCGGGCGGCGGAAAAAACGGCTGGCTGGCGTCTGGCTGGCTGGGCCCAAAGCGAGAGATGGAACCCCGGGGACGGCGCGCAGTTTGAGGGAGAGGCTGCGCCCGTTGCCCGGTTGGACAGACTATACCGCGACGAATTCGCAGAGTAAATAGGAATTATTGTTATTTATGCCTTTGCGTTTGCGTCATCGACGCTGTTCGCGCGCCCGCCGCTTTTTCCACCACAGGTAGACGCCGGTGAGCGAGAGCATGGCGATGACCAGGCCGAGCAGGGAAACCGCGATGCGGCCGGGCAATCCGAGGATGCGCCCGGAGTGAAGCGGGTGCTGGACATGCATGAAGATGTCGCCGGCGCTGCCATGGCCCGGATGCTTTTCGCCGGCAAGGGCGCCCGAATTGCCGTCGAAGTAGAGCCAGGGTGGTCCCAGCTTGCCGCCGTGATCGTCGCCTTCGTCGAAGAAGGCGACACCGTAGAGATTGAGCCAGGGGTTGTAGGCGATGGCGCCGGCCGGCAGTTGCCAGCCGCGTCGCCCGGCTTCCTGGCGTGCGAGTTCGATGATCGGTTCGCGCGCGAGCGCCGGCGCATGCGGCTGATCGGCCGGCGCCGGCGTGCGTCCGGCAGCGGGCAGCGGGGTCAGCGGCGAGAATAGCCCGACCAGCGGGCGGACAACCTGTGCGCCGAGATTCATCGAAACCGATGTGAAGGCGAGAATCAGGAGCAAGGCCCAGACCCAGACGCCGCCGGAACGATGCAGGTCGAAATTGAGCCGGTAGCCGCCGGCTCGCCAGCGAAAGGCGAACGATTTCCGCCAGTTGCCGCCGGCCGGAAAACTGATCCACAGCGCGACAAAGGCGTCGATCGTCCACACCATGCCGACGATGCCCATCAGCAGCGTGCCGACCGGTATGCCGGCGATTGCCGGCAGATGCAGCGAATAATGGAGCTTGTAGAGGAAAGCGAAGAATTTTTCCGGGGCCAGGCCGAATTCGCCCCATTGGCGCTGGCCGAGGATGCGCCCGGTGTAGGGGTCGACGGCCATCTGGTTGAATCCGGGAGCGATCGCCGGGCTGCCGTCTGCTGCAGGTCTGGGGGCGACGCCGATGCCCAGCGAGTGCCCGGGTTCGACGCTCAGCGGCAGGTAAGTGAGCTGCAGGCCGGGCATCTCGGCTTCCAGTTGCCGGGCCAGGCTCAGGGGCGCCAGCATTTTTGCCCCGGCGGGCGGGTTGACCGTGAAAATGTCGGGAGCCAGCCATTCCTCGAGTTCGTGGTTCCAGGCGATGATGCTGCCGGTGAGGCCGGAAATGATCAGAAAGAGGGCACAAAAAAGACCGAACCAGCGGTGCAGGCGAACGAGCAGGGGACGCATCGGGATATTCCGTGGGATGACCCCCGCCCGGGTGCGGGCGGGGGGATGACGCTTACCAGGCGTAGCTGGCGGTCAGTGTGGTCATGCGGCCATAGCCGGCGTAGCAGACGCTTTCGAGGCAGGCCGTATCGTGTTTCTTGTCGAACAGATTGCTGACGTTGAGCGCCAGCTTGACCTTGTCGAAGTTGTAGCGGAGCGCCGCATCGACCAGCGTGTAGGCAGCCGATTCGACGTTCGCCACCGCACCCATGCGCTGGGCCGGCGGCAGCAGGGCGTTGTAGGCGGCCAGGGAGTTGACCGCGGTGTATTCGCTGCGTCCGACGTAACGGATGCCGAGGCCGCCGCCGAGGCGGTCGAGACTGCCACCGTGCCGGGTGTAGTCCACCCAGAGTGCGGCGTTGTGTTTGGGGACGTGGTTGAGACGGGCGTCCTGTTCCCACGGATTGCGCGATTCGCTGACCCGGGCGTCGGTGTAGCTGTAGAAGGCGCTGAGCTTGAAGCCGCCCGGCAGTTCGGCCCGGGCCTCGATTTCGGCGCCGCGCGAGGTGACTTCGCCGATCTGGCGGCGCACCCCGGTGCTGATGCTGCTGTAGTCGGTGAGCACGTAGTCCTGCTTGACGATGTCGAAGAGCGCGAAATTGAGCGAGAGTTGCGTCCCTGACGGCTGGTACTTGACGCCGACTTCGTATTGGCGGCCGAGTTCGGGCTTGAAGGTGCGGCCGTCGGCATCGGTACCGCCGACCGGCTTGAACGACTCGCTGTAGCTCAGATACGGTGCCAGGCCATTGGCGAACAGGTAGGTCAGGCCGGCGCGCCCGGTCCACGCGTGGTCGGTGGTCTTGCTGGTGCTGCCGTTGAGGCGGCTGGTGGCTTCGCGGCTGGCATTGTCGTAGCGGCCGCCCAGCGTCAGTCGCCAGTGCTCGTCGAGTTTCAGCTGATCCTGGGCGTAGACGCCAAGCTGGCGGCTATCGATGGTGTTGTCGTAGTTGACCGTGGTCGGGTAGCTGACCGGCAGACCGTAGACCGGGTTGGCGGTATCGAGCGAGGGGGCGTTGCCGCTCCGGCGCAATTCGTCGGCGCGGCTCTTGCGCCAGTCGACGCCGAGCAGCAGCGTGTGGGCGACGGTACCGGTCGCGAAATCGCCCTGGACCTGGTTGTCGACCGCCCAGGCCGCCAGCCGTTCGTCGTTGATGTTGGCCTGGCGCAGCACCACCTGGGCGTTGAAGGGATTGACGCCGGACATCGTCAGGTAGCGATAGTCGAAATCGATGTGGTCGTAACGCAGGTTCTGGCGGAACGACCAGTTGTCGTTGATCCGGTGGTTCAACTGATAGCCGAGCGAAGTGTACTTGCGATCGATGTTGTTGAATTTTTCCTCGCCCTTGTAGAACCCGGCGTCGGTGTCCTTGAGCATGCCGAGCGGGCGAAGATAGTGCAGCGCATAGGGCGAGAAGTGCTCGTTGAAGGCGAAGTCGCCGTCGTCTTGCTGGTACAGCGCGCGCACGGTCAGTTCGGTGGCCTCGCTGATCTGCCAGCTCAGGCTGGGCGCCAGCAGGCGGCGCCGGGCGTAGGTCTTGTCCACCTCGGTGTCGGTCTGGTTGCCGACGAAGATCATGCGGTAGCGCAGCGCGCCGCGCTCGTCGAGCGCGCCGGAAAAATCGCCGGCCAGTTCGGCCAACCGGTGGCTGCCGACGCGCAGCTGCAGTTCGCGTTGCGGTGTTTCGGCCGGTTTCTTGCTGACCATGTTGATGACGCCGCCGGGTTCGGCCTGGCCGTAGAGCACCGAAGCCGGTCCGCGCAGCACCTCGACCCGCTCGAGGGTGTAGGCGTCGGCGCGCGGGATGCCGTAGGTGCTCGTCGCCTGCAGCAAGCCGTCCCGGTACATCCCGCTCTTGGCATCGAAGCCGCGCAGGGTCAGCCAGTCGTAACGGGTATCGAAGCCGTAGGGAACGCCGACACCGGGCGTGTAGCGCAAGGCCTCCTCGACATTGACTGCGCCGCGCGTATCCATTTCCTCGCGGCCGACGACGGAGATCGATTGCGGCACTTCGAGCAAGGGCGTGTCGGTCTTGGTTGCCGTGGCGCTGCGTTTGGCGACGTAGCCGCCAACCGGGCCCCAGGCATCCTCGCGGGCGCTGCGGCTGGTCACGGTGAGCGGCGCCAGCGTCGCTTCCTCGCCGCTTTTCAGCCGGCGCAGGCCGAAGCTGCCGTTGTCGCTGACCGTCAGCCCGAGGCCCGAGCCGGCCAGGGCGCGGGACAAGGCCTGTTCGGCCGTCAGTTCGCCATGCACCGGTGACGACTTGAGATTGCTCACCAGTTGCGGGTCGATGACGATGACCCGGCCGGCCTGGCGGGCAATCCGCGTCAGCGACGCATCGAGCGGCCCGCTCGGCAGGTCGTAATGCTTGAGCGGGCGCTGGTTTTCCTGCGCATGGACGAGGGCGGCGCCCGGAACGGCGAGTGGTGCGAGCAGCGCGATGGCCAGTGCGAGCGGGCGCAGTCGTCGGACGGACGTGGTGTCGGGGTGGTGCATCTTGGTTCTCCGCAGTTGGGTTCGGCCGGGAATTCGAGCCTTCACTTGCCTTGTGCAACCAGCGGCGGGTTTTTATAGGGGGCGGTGCGGATTTTTACGGTCGACCGTCGAAATGCGGCGATTTTCAGCGGCAGCGGGCCGGGCTCAGGCAAGCTCGATCATCACCCACAGATCGGTGCGCCGGCTGATCTCGATCGGGAGTGCTTCGGCCAGTGCATCCAGGCTGCGTTCGCTGTCGTCGAGCGGAAAGGTGCCGGTCACCCGGAGCGCCGCCGCGGCCGGCGAAATCCGCAGAAAACCGCGGCGGTAGGGGCGTAGCGCGGCAATCACTTCGCCCAGGGGGCGATCATGCACTTCGACGAAACCATCCTCCCAGGCGCTTGCCGTCGCCGGCGAGACAGGACTGCCGTGGATCGAGGCGAGGTCGAAGCGGGCGCTGTCGCCGGCTTGCAGCACGCTGTGCTGGCCGCCCAGGGTGTCGATGCGGACGCTGGCGTGAAGCACGGCGGCGAGGCTGGCGCCGTCTTCCTGGCGGACCAGGAAGCGCGTGCCCAGCGCGCTGACCGTTCCTTCGGCGGTGTGCACGATCAGTGGCCGGACCGGATCGGTGGCGACATCGACGATCAGTTCGCCGCCGACCAGGCGGATATGCCGCGCCGTGCTCGAAAACGCGACGTCGATGGCACTGCGGGCATTGAGCCAGACCTGGCTGCCGTCGGCGAGCTGGAGGCTTCGCCGTTCGCCGGTGGCGGTCGAGAATCCCGCCAGCAGGCCGGGCAGCGGCTGCTGGCGATGGGCGATCAGGGCGCTGCCCAGGCCTAGCCCGGCCAGGCCCAGCGCTGCCTTGAGCAGGTGGCGGCGCGGGTTTGCCGGCGCCGCCAGGGCCCGGCGCAGGCTGGTTCGCGTGGCGGCCGGTGCGGGCAACTCGGCGAAGGCGCCGAGCGAACGTTCCAGGTGGGCGAGGGCGGCTTCGTGGCGCGGGTCGCTGGCGCGCCAGTCGGCGAAGGCGCGGCGCTCGGCATCGGAGAGCTCGCTGGCGCCCTGGCGGACGATCCAGTCGATGGCCTGGCGTGCGACCGGGTCAAGTGAGCGCTTGGCTGGGCTGGGCATCGTCTGTTCAGGTCGCGAGATAGCAGCGGGTCAGCGCCTGGGTCATGTATTGCTGGACCCGCGGCACGGAGACCCCGAGTTCGGCGGCGATCTGGGCGTAGGTCATGCCGTCGATCTGGCGCATCAGGAAGGCGCTGCGGGCCTTGGCCGAGAGACCGTCGAGCAGCTTGTCGATCGCCAGCAGCGTTTCGAGCACGATCGCCTTTTCTTCCTCCGACGGCGCGCTGGCTTCCGGCAGGCGCGCCAGCTCGTCCAGCCAGGCGCGCTCGAGATCGCGCCGGCGCCAGCTTTCGAACATCAGCCGCCGGGCGATCGTCAGCAGGTAGGCACGCGGTTCGTCGGCCGCACAAGGGCGGTTGAGCAGGCTGAGAAAAGTGTCCTGGGCCAGGTCGGCGGCCTGGTGCTGGCAGCCGAGTTTGCGGCGCAGCCAGCCTTGCAGCCAGCCGTGGTGGTCGGCATAAAGCGCGGCAACGGCGTCGGATGCGGTCGGGTTCAAGCGGGTTCTCCGGGAGATCCAGGGGCTTGGCTGGGCCGCCGGGAGGCTGGCTTGGCTAAAATAATAATGGTTCTTATTTTGCTACCAAGGCCGAATCGGGTCAAGGTCTTCCCGGGTGTGCCTTGCGCCCTTGTCGTTTCCGCCACCACAGGTAGACGCCGGTGAGCGAGAGCATGGCGACGACCAGGCCGAGGCCGGTGACCGCCAGGCGGTAGGGCAGGCCCCAGCGGTGGGCGAGATGCAGCGTCAGCAGCCAGCTGGTGACGGTATCGCCGGCGGCGGCACCGGTCGGGCGGAAGCTGCCGAGCTGGCGGCCGTCGTTGGCGTCGAAGACCAGGCTGGTGTTGCCGCGTTTTTCGTTGACGTCGAGATCGCTGCGCACGCGGTAGTGGAAGCTGGCGCTGCGCGGGTCGTAGCGCAGGCTGCTTTCCTCGATCACGGTGAAGCCGTGGCGATGGCTTTCTCCGGCCATCAGGTGGCGGGCGCGGGCCAGTGCCGCCGGCCAGTCCAGCCCCGGTTGCGGCTGTGCGGCCGCCCGTCGCGGCGCCAGCGCCCTCGGTTCCGGCTGGCGGGCGAACAGCGCGTCCATCACCGGCTGGTAGACCGCCGGCAGGTTGAAGGCGACGCTGCTCCAGGCGAAGACGAAGAGCAGTGCCCACGGCCACAGGCCGCCGGCGCGGTGGAGATCGTAGTGGCGCTGGTAAGTGCTGGCCGGTTGCCGCACTCGCCAGGCCGGCCGCCAGCGCCGCAACCAGGCGCGCCAGCCGGCCTGTGCCGGGTGTCGGGCGGGCGCCGGGAAAGTCAGCCAGGCGCCGGCGAAGCAGTCGATGGTCCACAGCAGGGCGACGATGCCGAGCAGCAGGACGCCGGTCCGGCCCAGCGCCAGCGACTGGTGCAGTTCGTAGATGAAGGGCGCCAGGTTGTGCAGGCCGTCGCCAATTGCGCCGTGCCGGCGGGCGCCGAGCACGGCGCCGGTGTAGGGATCGACGAAGACGGTATCGACGGCCGGTGGCGGTGCCTGCACCCAGAAAATCGCCGCCCGCCCGGGTTGACCGTGGAGCATCAGGTAGTTGCTGGCGGCCTGCGGGTAGTGTTCGAGCACCGCCGCCCGCAACTGCAACGGCGGCAGCGCCGGCCGCCCGTCGGCGGGGACGGCGACCCGCAGCCAGCCGGGATTGATCGCCGCGTCGATTTCCTCGTACCAGACCAGCAGGCTGCCGGTCAGCCCGGCGATGACCAGGAACAGCGCCATCGCCAGACCGGCGACGCGGTGCAGCAGGACGATCTGCCGCCGCACGACGATCAGAAGCGGGCGCTCAGGCCGATCCTGAATTCGCGTCCGGGTTCGCGCGAACCGACCACGCCTTCGTAGCCGGGAATGTGCTGGAAGTCCTCGGTGGTCGCGTGGTCGAGGTAGTCCTTGTCGAACAGGTTGCGGATGCCGATGGTGACCGTGTAGTCGTCGCGGCCGGTCGGGCGCCAGCGGGCATAGACGTCATGGACGCCGTAGCCCGGCTTGTCGACCCGGCCGACGCTGGTCCGCTGGTCGTCGATGCCGCGCACGAAGCGGCCCTGCCAGCCCATTTCGAGGCGGTCGTTGAGCGCGTAGTCGAGGCTGGCGGTGACGGTGTTGCCCTGGCTGATGCCGAGCCCGTTGTTGGCGTAGCCGTTGGGGATGTCGTCGTTGAGGCGGAGCAGGTTGCGGTGGAAATTGACCGCCATGCTGACGCGTTCCAGCCGGTAGCCGGTGTGCAGCACGAAGCCGCGCGATTCGAGCCGGCCGACGTTCTCGTAGCGGTTGGGATTGCCGAGCGGGTCGGCGATCGCATTGTCGATGCGGGTCTGATAGACCTTGCCGCCGAAGCGCAGCCGCGGCGCCTCGTATTCGAAACCAACCTCGTTGGAGCGGGCCTTCTCCGCCTTCAGGCCGGGGGCGTTGGTCGCCACCGACATCTTGAAGGCGTCCATGTTGCCCGGTCCGCGCAGCGAGCGCGAATGCCCGGCGAGCAGCAGCAGTTCCGGGGTCAACGCGTAGCTGAAGCCGATATTCGGGCTGTAGCCGCTGGCCGTCAGGCGCTTGCCGCTGTCGTCGACCACTTCGTAGCGGTCGTGGCGGACGCCGATGTCCATGTGCAGCGGCTCGGCCAGCTGGATGCGGTCCTGGACGAAGACGCCGCGCACCTTGCCGTGGCCGTTCTCCTCATGCGGATTGGCCCGCGAACCGGCGTTGACCTTGTCCTTGCGGTAGTCGGCGCCGTAGGTCAGGCGGTGGTTGGCGAAGCTGCTGGTGTTGCGCAGGTCGAAGCCGCGCGATTCCATCTGCGCAAGATAGAGGCCCCAGCGGTCGGTGATGTCCTGTTCGAAATCGGTTCTGGTCTGGTACACGTTGGCGGCCAGGTCGATCAGCGGATTGTCCGACTTCCAGGTGTAGCCGGCGTTCCAGGTCTGGCGCTCGCTGTTCATCGGGTAGGCCTTGTTCCACGAGCTGCGTACCCATTGCGGGCGCTGGTTGCGCATGCCTTCGTTCTGGTGGCGGTCGTAGGTCAGGCGCAGGGTCTGTTCGCGGGTCAGCTTGCCGACCACCTTGAAGAAGTTCGAGTCCTGCTCGGCGCCGGTGCTGTATACCCGCTTGCCGCCGCCGTCGCGGTAGTCGGTCTGGTCCTGGTGGGTGAGCGAGGCCATCGCCGACCATTGTTCGCCGAGGCGGCCGAAGACCGTGGCGTGCGCCTTGTAGCCTTCGGCGTTGCTGGTGTATTCGGCCTTGACCAGGGCGCCGGCCCGTTCGCCCTGGCGCAGCAGCTCCTCCGGGTCCTTGGTGATGAAGCGGACGGCGCCGCCGAGGGCACCCGGGCCGGCGGTGGCGTCGACGACGCCGGGCATGATCTCGACCCGGCTGATCAGCTCGGGCTCCAGTTGCAGGCGGCCGGCGTGGTGAAAGGCGCGGTTGCCCTGGACGGTGCCGTCGATCGAGACGCTGACCAGGGTGTCCTCGATGCCGCGCACGAAGATCTTCTGGGCGATGCCGTGGCCGCCGCCGACGGCGACTTCCGGCTGGCCGGCGAAGATGTCCTCGAGGTCGTTGGCGGCGTGGCGCTGCAGGGTCCGGGCGGTGACCCGACCGGGCGTCGCGGCGCTGCCGGCGAGCCCGGCGGTGACCCGCACCGGCGCCAGCGTGGTTTCGCCGGCAGCGGTCGGCGCGCGGACAACGCGGCGCAGGCCGTACTTGCCGGCGGCGTCGCGGAAGCCTTCGAGGCCGCTGCCGTCGAGCAGCCGGTCGAGGCCTTCCTGCGGCGTGTAGGTGCCGCGCAGGCCGGCGCTGTTGAGGCCGCTCACCAGTTCGCTGGGAAAGGCGAGCAGGATGCCGGCCTCGCGGCCGAAGCGGTTGAGCGCGTTTTCCAGTGAGCCGGGGCCGATGTCGTATTTCTTGCGCGCGCTGGCCGCGCTGCTGGCGGCGGCATCGGCAAGGGCGGCCGGCGGCAGGCCGGCACAGACGGCGAGGGCGACGGCGACGCCGATCAGGGTGCGGCGGCAGGGATGGTCTTGGGTCATGGTCGAATCCTTGAATGGGTTGGCAAGCATCGAGGCTTACCCTCCATGTCTCTTCAGATCCGCAAACAGCTCAGCCCGGCGAAAATATTTTTTCAGCCGCGCGCCGCCGGCCTGACCGTTGCCCAGTAGCGGGTCAGGTAGTGGATCTCGACCGGCAGCGTGCTGCGCAGTGCGTCGAGGATGCGTTCGGGGTCGGCCAGCGGGAAGGAGCCGGAGATGCGCAGTTCGCCGACCGCCGGGTCGCAATGCAGGCGGCCGCGGCGGTGGCGGTCGAGTTCGGCGACGAAATCGGCCAGGCGCATCCGGCTGGCGACCAGCATCTCGTCCTGCCAGGCGATCCGGTCGGCGTCGGCATGGCCGGTGGCGAGCACCGCCGGCTCGGCGAATTCGGCGCTTTCGCCGGCGTCGACCGTCAACCGGCGACGGTCGCCGGCCGGGCGGATCTCGACCGCACCGGCAAAAACGTCGAGGCGGGTGCGGTCGTCGTGCAGGCGCACCGCGAAGCGGGTGCCAAGCGGCGTCAGCTCGCCGTGCGGCGTCGTCACCCGGAAGCGGCGGGGCGGCGCGTGGGCCTCGTCGCGGCCGGTATCGACCAGGATTTCGCCGCGCAGCAACTGGACTTCGCGGGTTTTTGCCGAAAAAACCAGGTTGACCGCCGAATCGCTGTTGAGCAGCAAGCGGCTGCCGTCGGCCAGTTGCAGGCGCCGCCGCTGACCGGTGCCGCTGCGCTCGTCGGCGACCCAGGCCGGCCACGGCGTCTGGCGCTCGACCGCGAGCAGCGAGCCGCCGGCAAACAGGGCGCCGGCGAGCAGCTTGATCGCCTGCCGCCGGCTGCGCGACGCCGGCCGGCTCAGCGCCGCCCGGGCCAGCGCCGAACCGAGCGGCGAAGCCAGGCTGCCGAGCCGGGCATTGACCGTCTCGATGTGCTGCCATGCCGCTTCGTGCGCCGGGTCGCGGGCGCGCCAGTCGCGGATCGCCTGCTCGATGCCGCTGCCCGGCGCCGCCGTCTGCAGTTCGACCAGCCAGGTCACCGCCTGCCGGGCAATTTCACGGTCGACGGCGGTTTTCGGCAAAAAACCGTCGGCTGGCGGCAAGTGTTCGATCATTCGAGATCCAGCGCGAAATAGCAGCGGGCGCCGGCCTTGACCAGGTAGCGCTTGACCGAGCTGAGCGAAATCCCCAGCTCGGCGGCGATTTCGCCGTGGCTCATGCCGTCGAGCTGGGCGTGCAGGAAGCAGCGCTTGACCACCGCCGGCAGCCCGTCGAGCAGGCGGTCGATCTCGACCAGTGCATCGATCAGGCAGGCCTTTTCCTCGGCCGACGGCGCCAGGGCCTGCGGCCACTGCGCCAGCGTCTCGAGGAAGGCCCGCTCGATCCGCTGGTGCCGCCAGTGGTTGGCCAGCACGCGCTGGGCGACGGTGAGCAGGAAGGCGCGCGGCTCCTCGAGCCGCGGCATCTCGTCGCGGCGGAGCAGGCGCAGGTAGGTGTCGTGCACCAGGTCAGCGGCCTGGTGCGCGCAGCCCAGCTTCTTGCGCAGCCAGGCATGCAGCCAGCGATGGTGATCGGCGTACAGTTCGGCGACGGGATGGGCAGCGGACACGGGCGACTCCGGAAGGGGAACAGGACCGTTGGCTGGCTACCCGAGGGTTGGCTGGCTATCGAGAATTGTTCTTATTTTCCGATGCGCAGCGGCTTGCCGTCAATCCTTGAAAATTGCCCGAATCTTGCGGTCGACCGTCGGATTGCCCGGTTTTTCAAGGCTCGGCGCGTTTTCGTCCACGCTCAGGCGCAGGCTGAGCGTGCCGATGTCGGCGCCTTGTTCGAGCGCGTGCTGGTCGATGCAGGCACGCAGGACGCTGTCGTCAATGACCAGTTCGCGGCCGTCGGGCAGGCTCAGGCGGAGCCGACTGAGCGCCGGCTGGTTGGCGGCGAGGCGGTACACCGCCTGGCCGCTGGGATTGCGCGCGCGGTGCAGGAGGCCGCCCTGGGCGAGTTCGGCGAGCACCCGGTAGGCGCTGGAAATGCGCCCGGGCTGGCCGTCGTGCATCCAGGCGCGGAGGATGTCCTCGGGGCGAAAGAAGCGCTGCGGCTGCTTGCGCATTTCGGCGAGCACCGCGAGGCGCGAGGCGGTGACGCGCAAGCCGTGTTTCTGCAGCAGGCGTTCGGGTGACAGGGTCTCACTGGGCATCAGGATCTTTCCTCCGGGGAAGGCCGCTGCCAGCCGCCGCCGAGGGCGCGGAACAGCGCGACGGCGGCGCGCTGGCGGGCGAGGCGGTCGGCGAGCAACTGGTGGCGGGCGGCGTGCAGGGTGCGCTGGCTGTCGAGCAGGTCGATCATCGCCAGCGCGCCGGCACGGTAGCGGGCCTCGGCGCGTTGCCAGGCGATCTCGGCCTGGCGCACGACCTCGGCCTGGGCGGCGAGCTGCGCGGCGCTGCCGGCGCCGGCGTTGAGCGCCGTCTGGGTGTCGGCGAAAGCGGCGACGATGGCGGCGTGGTAGGCGTGCACCAGGCCTTCGCGGCGCGCCTGCTCGGCTGCGTGGCGGGCGCTCAGGCGGCCGCCGTCGAAGAGCGGCCGGGCCAGCGTGGCGAACAGGCTGCTGGCCGGGCTGGCGAAGAGGTCGGCCAGCTGGCTGCCGCCGGCGAGGACGCTGGCGCCCAGGTTGATGCTGGGCAGCAGGGCGGCACGGGCGGCGGCGACGTCGGCGTCGGCGGCAGCCAGTGCCGCCTCGGCGCGGGCCAGGTCGGGGCGGCGGCGCAACAGCTCGCTGGGCAGGCCGGCATCGACCGCCGGCAGCGGCAGTTGGTCGAGGTCCACCGCCTGCGGCTCGACGCTGGTGCTGCGGCCGAGCAGGGCGCCGAGGGCCAGGCAGCCGTTGTCGTATTCGAGGCGCAGCGCCGCCAGGCTGCGCTGGCGCTCGCCGAGCAGGCCGCGCTGGCGGGCGACGTCGAGCGGATCGGCACTGCCGGCGCGCAGGCGGATTTCGGTCAGCGCCAGGGTGCGCTCGACGAGCAGCCGGTCGGCCTCGGCGATGGCGATCTGGGCGCGCAGCGCCTGCACCCCCAGCCACAGGTTGGCGACATTGGCGGCCAGGCTCAGGCGCAGCGCCGCCCGGTCGTGGCGGCTGAAATCGACGCCGGCGCGGGCGGCGTCGCGCAAGGCCTGCTGGCGGCCCCAGAGGTCGAGCTCGTAGCTGGCGGCAAGGCTGGCGCCGTGGCGGGTGCGCTCGTTGTCGCCGCTGCCGCCGTTGCGCGCGCCGCGCAGCTCGAGGTCGAGACCGGGCCAGCGGCCGGCGCCGGCGGCGCGGGCGACCGCCTCGGCCTGGCGCTCGGCGGCCGCGGCGACGGCCAGGTCGGGGGCGCGCGCCAGGGCTTCGTCGATCAGCGCCGCCAGTTCGGCGTTGCCGAAGGCCTGCCAGTCGAGGCGCTCGGGCGGCGTTGCCGGCGCTGCCGGCTGCTCAAGCCGCCACTGCGCCGGCAGCGCGAAGTCGGGAAGGGCCGGCGGCGCGCTCGCGCAGCCGCCGAGCAGGGGCAGCAGCAGCCAGGAAAGACGGGACGGGGCAGGGAACATCGCTTCACTCTCCGGCAAGCGCGACCACAGGGTCGAGGCGCGCGGCCTGGCGGGCCGGCAGCCAGCCGAACACCAGGCCGGTGGCGATGGCGCAGGCGCAGGCGCCGACGATCGCGGTCAACGAGAAAACCACCGGGATGTCCCAGAGCAGCAGCGCGAAGCCGATCGCCAGGCCGCTGCCGGCACCGACCAGACCGCCGCTCAGGGCGATCAGAACGGCCTCGGTCAGGAACTGGCGCTGGATGTCGCGCTGGCGGGCGCCGGTAGCCATGCGGATGCCGATCTCGCGGGTGCGTTCGCGCACCGTCATCAGCATCACGTTCATCACGCCGATGCCGCCGACGACCAGCGAGACGGCGGCGATCAGGCTGAGCATCATGGTCATCGCGTCGCGCGTGCGCATTTCCGCCTTGATCCTGGCGGCGGCGTTGCCGATGCCGAAATCGACGCGGCCGTGGCGTTCGGCGAGCAGGCGGCCGATCGTCGCCTCGGCCTGGTCGACGAGATCGGCCGAGACGACGTCGACGATGCTGTAGTCGGGCTGCGTCTGCGTCTTGTACACGCGGGCGCGGCCGGCGCGGTAGGGGATGTACACCATGTCGTCGTAGTTCTGCCCCCAGCCGTCGGCGCCGCGGCTGCTCATCACGCCGATGATCTCGAAGGGCGCGTTGCCGATCAGCAGGTGGCGGCCGATCGGGTCGGTGCCGCCGGGAAAGAAGTTCTGGTAGGCCTTGTGGCCGACGACGACGACCGGGGCCAGCTCGTCGTGCTCGCGGCGGTCGAAGAAGCGGCCGCGTTCGACCGGCCAGCGGAAGATTTCCGGCAGCGCCTCGCTCCCGGCGAAAACGTAGAGGTTGCGGTCGACGTTGCCGTGGCGCACCGAAATCGGGTCGCCGATCACCGGCATCAGTTGACGCACCTCGGGCAGGGCGCGGATCGCCTCGAGGTCGTCGTCGCTGATCGTGCCGACCGGGCCGCCGGTGTCCGGGGCCTTGCTGCCCAGGTACATGATCGTCGTGCCCATGCTGCCCATCTGCTCGACGACGCGTTGGCGGGCGCCGGCGCCGATGGCCAGCATCAGGATCACCGAGGCGACGCCGATGACGATGCCGAGCAGGGTCAGCCCGGTGCGCCCGCGGTTGATGCGCATCGCCCGCCAGGCGGTGCGCGCCGCCTCGGCCAGCTCGTCGCGCAGGCGGGCGGCCGGGGCGCTGGCGGCCGGCAGTTCCGGGACGCTCACGGTCGACCCCGGCGGCGGGCCGGAATCGCGGGTGATGCGGCCGTCGTGGATTTCGATGACGCGTTCGGCCTGGGCGGCGACCTCGCGGTCGTGGGTGATCAGGATGACGGTGTGGCCGGCGGCGGCGAGTTCGCGCAGCAGCGCCATGACCTCGGCGCCGCTGTGCGAGTCGAGGGCGCCGGTCGGTTCGTCGGCGAGGATGATGCGGCCGCCGTTGATCAGCGCGCGGGCGATCGAGACGCGCTGCTGCTGGCCGCCGGAAAGCTGGTTGGGGCGGTGTTCGAGGCGCTCGCCGAGGCCCAGGCGGGCGAGCAGGGCGCTGGCCCGGGCGCGCCGCTCGGCCTCGGGAATGCCGGCGTAGAGGGCGGGGATCTCGACGTTCTCGCGGGCGCTTTCGCTGGCGATCAGGTGGTAGCCCTGGAAGACGAAGCCGAAGGCCTCGCGGCGCAGCCAGGCCAGGCGGTCGGCGTCGAAGCCGGCGACGTCGCGGCCGGCGAAACGGTAGCTGCCGGCGCTCGGCCGGTCGAGGCAGCCGATGATGTGCATCAGCGTCGACTTGCCCGAGCCGGAGGCGCCGACGATGGCGACGAACTCGCCGGCGGCGATGCGCAGGTCGATGCCGTGCAGGACCTCGACCTCGGGCCGGTCGCCGCCGCCGTAGCGCTTGCGGATGCCGGCCAGTTCGATCAGCGGCGTCACCAGGTGAATCTCCGCGGGCCGTCGGCGACCGCCTTCTCGCCGAGGACCAGGGCCTCGCCCTCGCTCAGTCCGGCAGTGACTTCGGCGACATGGCGGTTGCGCACGCCGAGCGTCAGCGCCCGGGTTTCGATGCTGCCGTCGGCCCGCTGCACACGGGCCGTGGTTTTGCCCTCGGCCAGGCCGTCGACCGCCGACAGCGGGACGTTGAGCACGCCGCCGGCGCTGGCGGTGACGATGCTGACCTGGGCGGTCATCTGCGGCAGCAGCGCGCCGTCGGGGTTGGCGACGTCGAACAGCACGGTGTAATTGACCGCCTTGCTGCCCTGCGGCTGGCCGGCCGACTGGGCTTGTGCCGGCGCCTGCGGCGGCGCCGGCAGGACCTGGCGGACCTCGCCCTGCCAGCGGCGCGGGCGCGCCTCGGCGTGGCCGCCGAGGGTGGTGAACCAGACCGGCAGGCCGGCCCGGACGCGACCGATGTCGGCCTCGGAAACCTCGGTCCACACGGTCATGCCGGAGAGGTCGGCGAGGCGCAGGATGTTCGGCGTCTGGTAGGTGGCGTTCAGCGTCTGGCCCTCGCGCGCCTCGACCGAGACGACGGTGCCGGCCATCGGCGCGAAGATCCGGGTGTAGCCGAGGCGGGCCTCGTCGGCCTTGAGCGTGGCCTGGGTCTGCTCGATCTGCGCCTTGAGCTGGTCGATCCGGGCGAGCGCCCCGGCCAGCGCGGCGGTTGCCGTCTGCACGTCCTCCAGGCGGGTGGCGCCGGCGAGCGCCAGTTCCTGCTGGCGTTCGTTCTGCTGCTGGGCGAGCAGGCGCTGCGCCTGCTGTTCGGCCAGCTGGGCGCGCAGGCCGGCGAGCGCGGCGCGGCCGGCATCGACGGTGGCCCGCTGGACGCTCGGGTCGATCTCGACGAGCAGGTCGCCCTGGGCGACCTGGCTGCCCGGCTGGACGTGCAGGCGGACGATCTGGCCCGAGACCTGGGCGCCGACATCGACGTAGCGGCGCGGTTGCAGCGTGCCGATGGCGGTCACCGTGGCTTCGATGTCGGCGCGCACGACCGGGGTCGTCTCGTAGTCGACGCGATCGCCCGCGAGCCAGGTGGCGACACCGCCGAGGACGACGGCAGCGGCCAGTGCCGGGCCGACGCCGCGGCGGCGCAGGAAGGCAGGCAGCGGCATCAGGGTTCGATCCGGAAGCTGAGCGTGGCGACGTGGCGGACGTCGTCGTATTTCTTGCCGTCGACGCTGGCGCTGCCGTTGATCCGGGCAGTCACCTCGAGCACGTAGAGGGCCGGGAAGGCCGGGTCGAAGCTGACCGAACCGTCGGCCGCCGGCCGCAGCACGCGCGACCAGCCGGCCGAGGTGGCGACGTTGACCTGCGAGGCGGCGACCGGGCTGCCCTTCCAGAACAGCCGGTAGGTGTTGCCGCCCGGCGTCGTCGGCACCAGTTCGAGGTCGCTGACGGCCTTGGTTTCCTGGCGGCCGTAGCGGGCGTGGTAGATGACCAGCGTCTTGTCGTCGCCGCGGCGGGCGGTGAAGCGCAGGTCGCCGGCAGCGGCGGCAACCTGGTAGCCGTCGCCGGCGGCGTTCAGGGCGACGGCCTTGCCGTCGGCGGCGAAGGCGCGGGCGTCGCGCGCTTCGGCCAGGGCCTGCGGCTTGCCGAGTTCGCCGGCGACGATGCGGCGGCCGCCGGCATCGGCGTCGATCCAGAAATATTCGGCGTGCACGGTCGACGCCGCGCACAGGGCAAAAACCGGCAGCCAGCGGCGACCGGGCAGGACGGAAAGAAAGCGTTGCATGCGAAAGCCTCGCGGAAGGTCAGAGAAAGAAGGGCGGCAGCGCCAGCAGCGGGCCGACGACGGCCAGCCAGGCGGCGAAGCGCGGCGCATAGGGCAGCAGGAAGACGAAGCCGAGCGCCGCCGTCGACAGCAGGCCGAACCAGGCGACCGGGCCGATCGCCCAGCCCCAGGCCAGGCTGCACAGCCACAGCGCCAGCGCCAGCAGGCTCCAGCCGGTGAGGCGCAGGGCGCGGCGCAGCAGCGGCGCCGGCTTGCCGTGGCGGATCTGGCTGTGGTGGCGGTCCATCGCCAGGCTGAGCGCGAGCAGGCCGGCGTAGCAGACGAAGAAGACCAGGTAGAGCGCGAAGTGCGGGTCCATTTCAGCGTCCTCCGATGGCGTCGATGGCCGCGGTTTTTGCCGTTTCCGGGCGGTCGACCGTCAGCGTTGGGGCGCGCCGGCGCAACTGGCGCAGCATCGCCAGGAAGATCAGGCCGAAGCCGATCGCGCTCAGCTCGACGCCGGCGGTTTCGCCGTCGCCGCGGGCCAGGGCGGCGACCAGCCAGTCGCCGGTGGTGGCCAGGTTGAGCAGCGGCAGCCCCAGGCAGAGCAGGGCGCAGGCCGCCAGCTGTTCGCGCCAGGCGGCCAGCGACGGACGCAGCGCGGCGTGCGCCAGGCTGGCCAGCCAGACCGCGAAGAAGAGCACGATCTCGCGCGTGCCGCGCTCGGCGACGTCGAGCGGGAGCAGCCGGTTGATCCAGAAATAAGCCGCGCAGGCGAGGATCAGGCCGGCGATGGCGGCGACGTTGAGCACCTCGATGCCGCGATAGACGCGCGCCGTCGCGGCGCCGAACTCGTTGGCCGATTTCTTGCGCCGCTTAACCATGAACAGGATCGCGCCGGTCGCCAGCATCGCCGAGGCGGCCATGCCGCAGATGAAATACAGCCACTTCATCGGATAGCCGCCAAAGCGCACGAAATGCAGCGCGTTCATCGTCCGCTGCGTCTGCAGCACGCTGCCGCCGCGCACCGTGTTCGGCAACTGCACGTCGAGCGTCTCCAGCGTGATCGCGTCGTAGAGCGCGCTGCCGCTGCCGCGCCCGACCAGGCGGTTGTTCTCGGCGTCGGGGTCGAAGCGGCCGAAGACGCGCACGGCGGCACTGCGGTCGCCGGCATGCTCGACGACGACGAAGCTCGCCTCACGGCCGATCGCCGCCTCGCCGCGCCGCATCAGCGGCGCCAGCTCGGGCATCGGCGCGTCGATGTGCTGCAGCGGCCGCGGCGCTGGCTCCTCGCTCAGGCGCGCGAAGAAGGCCTCCTCGCTGCCGTCGTAGCGGGCGAGGACGCCGGCCGGCATGTAGGTCGCCCAGAAGATGGTCAGGCCGGTATAGGAAATCACGAACAGGAAGGGCAGGGTCAGCACGCCGAGCGCGTTGTGGCCGTCGAGCCAGGAGCGCTGGCCCTTGCCCGGGCGGAAGGTGAAGAAGTCGGTGAAGATCTTCTTGTGCACGATGATCCCGGAAACCAGCGCGACCAGCATCGCCATCGTCGCCGCGCCGACGATCCAGATGCCGGCCATGCCGGCGTGGAACTCGAAGTGCATGTGCACGAAATGGTGGCCGCCCTCGGTCTCGCGGCTGGCGCCCGGCTGCAGCTCGGCGCCGGTGAGCGGGTCAAGCTGCGCCTGCTTGAACGGCGCATCCTCGTCGGCGCGCCAGAACACGCGGAGGTTCGGGTTTTCGTCGCCGGGCAGGGCGATCGACCAGAAATCGGCGCGCGGCGAGACCGCTGCCAGGTGGCGCTGGCCGAGCTCGACCGCACGGCTGCGCTGGTCCACGGTCGACGGCGCGATTTCGCCGATTTTCCCCTGCTCGCGCATCCAGTGCGAGATCGGGTCGTCGAAGACGCCGAGCGTGCCGGTCAGGAAGATGGCGAAGAGGATCCAGGTAAACCACAGGCCGCCCCAGGTGTGCAGCCAGGACATCGATTGGCGCAGCGTCTGCTTCATGCTGCTGCTCCGCCGAGTTGCAGGGCGGCAGCCATCAGGCCCATTGCCGCGCCGGGCAGGAGCAGGCCGAGCCAGGCGCGGGCGGCGCTGGCGGCGGCGAAGACCCAGATGACGGCGGCGGTGTAGACGGCGAAGCTGAACAGCGTCGCGCCGAGCACCGCTTCGGGCAGCTCGGCCGGCAGCAGGTAGCTCAGCCAGATCGAAAAGACGGAAGCCAGCGCGTAGCCGCCGACGACGGCGGCAAGAACGCGCGACCCGAGGGCGAGGCGGGGATGGGCGGGGGATGGAACGGACATGGCGAACCTCGGCTGTTGGGCGTGTCGGGGAAGCGTCCGGGGCGGACGCTGCGCGGCACCATTTTTTCGGTGCTCTCAATAGACATGTCGTTTGAGAAGCGAAAAAAGGTCGTTTTGGTTACACGCCGTTACAAAAATGTTTGCCGCCGGGGCAGACCCGGCGATCGCCGGGATGCGTTATCGTCATGCTTCACCCACGCTCTCTGGAAAGGAGTACGCAGATGGACTGGATCGTTTCCCTGGTGATCGGCGGCATCGTCGGCTGGCTGGCCAGCATCGTCATGAAGACCAACGCCCAGATGGGGATCGTCGCCAACGTGCTGATCGGCATCTTCGGTTCGTCGCTCGGCTACTGGCTCGCCGGTCTGCTCGGCATGGCGCCGACCGGCGGCCTGCTGCGCTTCGCCATCGCCATTGCCGGTGCCTCGCTGCTGATCTTCATCCTCGGCAAGCTGGGGATGTTCCGCAAGGGCTAGATGCCGGCGGGAAATTGCCCGGATTCGACGGTCGACCGTCAACCGGCAAGAAAAACGGCGCCCTGGCAGGGGCGCCGTTTTTGCTTGTGGCCTGGTCCGGGTCAGAACTTGTACTTCAGCGTCAGCATCGCGCTGCGCGGTTCGCCCCAGGTGTAGGTGCTGTACCAGTCGAACAGCGTGTAGTACTTCTTGTCGAGCAGGTTGCTGACGTTGAGGTTGACCGAGAGGTGCTTGTCGATCTGGTAGCTGGCCATCGCGTCGAGCAGCCAGTAGTCTTTGACGGTGTGCTTGACGGTGTTCGAGTTGTGGTCGGAGACGTTACCCCAGGTCTTGTCCTGCCAGCGTGCTCCGCCACCGATGCTTAGGCCGGGAACGAACGCTGGCTTGTAAGTCGTGCTCAGCGTGACCTGGTTTTCAGGCGTCAGCGTGGCCACCTTGTTGCCCTGCTGGCGCGAGATCTTGTGGTTTAAGCCGGCGTGCACCTGCCATTGCGGCGTCAGCTGGCCGGAGATCTCGGCCTCGAAACCCTTGGTGCGGACGCCGCTGATCGCCCGGTAGGCGGTGCCGCCGCTCGGCGTCAGGCCGCCGGTGGCTTCGGCGTAGTTGTCCTGCTCGAGGATGAAGTAGGCGAGGCTGGCGTTGAGGCGACCGTTGAAGAAGCTGCCCTTGATCCCGGTCTCGTAGTTGAGGCCCTCGAGCGGGTCGAGCGTCTTGCCCTGGGCGTCCTGCTCGCCCTGCGGCCGGTAGATGGTGGTGTAGCTGGCATAGACCGAATACTGGTCGTTCAGGTCGTAGACGGCGCCGAGATAGGGGACGATGACGCCGGATTTCTTCATCGTCTCGTTTTCGTAATTGAGCACGCGGCTGCCGGCGATCAGCTTGAGGTCGTCGCGCAGGTTTAGGCGGGCGGCGGCGTATACGCCGCTCTCGCGCGTCTCCTCGTCGTTGGCGTACTTGTTGCCAGCTGGCAGGTTATTCCAGTCTGGCTCGGGAAGATTGCCGTTCCACCCGTAGTAATCGGTTATCGCTGTACCGCCCGTCCAGTACCCGCGATTCGTCCAGCGCCGTTTCGATACGCTGCCACCGAGGACCAGTTCGTGCTTGCGCCCGAGCAGTTCGAACGGCCCGCTGGCGTAGAGGTCGACGGCGTCGGCGACGGTCTTGCCTACGTACTTGCCTTCCCAGGTCGAGATGCCGCCGCCGGTCGCCGGGTCGGGGTTGCCGGAAGCGGCCGCGCCGAGCGGCGCGTCGTAGCCGTTGATCTGGTGGTTGAACTGGGCCTTGACCAGCCAGTCGTTGGCGAAGCTGTGTTCGAGCGTGGCGAAGGCGGTGCGCGTGTATTGCTGCCAGCTGCTCCAGTCGGCGCCGTTGTTGAACGAGCGCGGCATCTTGTTGAAGTTGCCGTTGGCGTCGTAGATCGGGATGCCGCCCCAGGTCGAGCGTGTCGGGTCGTTGTCCTGGGCGTCGGCGCCGACGGTGAGCAGCGTCGTCGGGCCGAGATCGGCTTCGAGGATGCCGTAGAAGGTCGCCGTCTGGCGTTCGTAGCCGTCGAGGTGCGAGTGCTTGTCCTCGTAGGCGGCGACGGCGCGGCCGCGCAGGCTGCCGGCCGGGTTGAGGGCGCCGCTGAAGTCGAGCTGGCCGCGGTAGGTGTCGTTGGTGCCGGCGCCGAGGCTGATTTCGCCGTGGAAATCCTTGGTCGGTTTCTTGCGGATCAGGTTGATCGTCGCGCCCGGGTCGCCGCTGCCGGTGAGCAGGCCGGTGGCGCCCTTGAGCACCTCGACGCGGTCGTAGATGGCCATGTCGCTGAGCGTGTTGCCGGCTGAGTAGGCCGAGTCGCGGCGCATCGGGATACCGTCGTACTGGAAATTGTTGATGTCGAAGCCGCGAGCAAAGTACACGGTGCGTTCGCTGTCGTACGTGACGATGCTGATGCCCGGCGTGTGCGCCATCACCGCGTCGATCGAGGTCAGGTTGAAGTCGTCCATCTCCTGGCGGGTGACGACGCTGATGGTCTGCGGCGTCTCGCGCGGCGTCAGCACCAGCCGGGTGGCGGTGGCGATCGTCCCCGGCGTGTAGCTGCCGCTGCCTTCGGTGATCTCGCCGAGCTGGTTGGCCGAGACGGTCATCGCCTTGAGCGTCGTTTCACCGGCTGGCGGCGCGCCGGCCGGGCGCAGCACGTAGTTGCCCTGGCCGCGATGCACGGCCTCCAGGCCGCTGCCTTCGAGCAGCCGGGCGAGGCCGCCGGCGGTGGTGTAGGCGCCGTTGAGGCCGGCGCTGCGCAGGCCGCGCGTCTGGGCGGCGTCGAACGATAGGGTGATGTCGGCGGCGGCAGCGAAGGCGGTGAGCGTCGCGTCGAGCCGGCCGGCGGCGATCTGGTAGCTGCGTGCGGCGCTCTGCGCCTGCGCCGGCGCGATCGTCGCCAGCGTCAGCGGGGCGGTCAGGGCCAGGCCGAGCAGGGCGGCGCGCAGGGCACCGGCGATGGGTCGCGGGCGCGACGGGAAGGGTGGCGTCATGGTGAAAATTCCTCTTTTTTCCGGGTTGACCGTGGACGGGCGCGGGCGCGCCTCTCTACTGGTTGGCCGGATGGCGGAAAAAAAGAGCAACCCCGGGATGCAAATAATTCTCAGGCGGCGTCGACGCGAACCCAGTAACGGGTCAGGAAATGCAGCCGGATCGGCAGCGACGCCGCCAGGTTGTCGAGCACGGCATCGCTGTCGGCCAGGCGGAAGACGCCGGACAGGCGCAGGCCGGCGACCGCGGGCGACCAGGCGAGATGGCCGCGGCGGTGGCGGGCGAGTTCGCCGAGGAAATCGTCGAGGCGGCGGTCGATGGCGATCAGGCGGCCGTCGCGCCAGGCGCCGCTGCCGGCCGTCAGGGGCTGGCTCGGGCTGACGCCGGCGGCGTCGAAATCGACCTCTTCGCCCGCCGCCAGCCGGCGCGGCGGGCCGTCGAGCGGGCGAATCTCGACCGCGTGCTGGTGCACCGCCACCCGCGTCGTCGCGCCGTCGAGGCGAACGCCGAAACGGGTGCCGAGGGCGCGGATCGCGCCGTGCCCGGTGTGCACTTCGAAGGGGCGCGGATCGGCGGCGGTGCTGACGAAGATCTCGCCGGCGAGCAGGCGCAGCCGGCGCAAATTGGCACCGTAATCGACGTCGACCGCGGAAGCGCTGTTGAGGTCGAGGCTGCCGCCGTCGGCGAGGACGACGCGGCGCCGCTCGCCGGTGGCAGTACGCAGGTCGGCGGCGGCGACCTGCCAGCCGGCCTCGAGTTCGGGCAGCAGGGCGAGCGTGCCGCCGCCCGAGAGCAGCAGCGCGAGCAATTTGAGCGTGCGCCGGCGGCGCTCGCGGGCACCGCTCAGCGTCGGCCCGGCAAGCTCGCCGGGCACCGCGTGCAGCCGCTGGCTGAGCGCCTGCATCCGCGCCCAGGCCTGGCGGTGGCTGGCGTCGGCGGCGAGCCAGCGTTCCCAGGCGGCGCGCTCGGCGGCCGCGGTCGTCGCGTCGTTCAACTGCACGTACCAGTGCGCAGCGGCCTCCAGGGTTGCCCGCGGCAGTTCGCGACCGGCCATCTCAGCAGCCCTCGGCAAGGATCAGGCAGTGCGCCAGCGCCCGCGCCAGGTGCTTCTTGACGGTCGTCACCGAAACGCCGAGGCGTTCGCCGATGGCGGCGTAGGTGAGGCCCTCGAACTGGGCGAGAAGGAAGATCTCGCGGGCGCGCGGGCCGAGTTCGTCGAGCATGCGGTCGATGGCGAGCAGGGTTTCCAGGATCAGGGCCCGCGTCTCCGGCGAAATGGCCAGCGGTTCCGGCCGCGCCGCCAGCGTTTCCAGCCAGGCGGCCTCGATGCTCTGGCGGCGGAAGCGGTCGACCACCAGGCCCTTGGCGATCGTCGCCAGGTATTTGCGCGGTTCCTCGATCGCCGCCGCGTTGCGCGCCGCGAGGATGCGCAGGAAGGTGTCGTGGGCGAGATCGGCGGCGTCGTGGCCGTTGCCGAGCTTGCGTCGCAGCCAGCCGGCCAGCCAGCCGTGGTGGTCGCGGTAGAGCGTCGACAGGGAATCGGACGGGGCAGCGCAGGCCAAGGGAAGCTCCGGAAAGGAATGCTGGCTGGCCCGATGGGCGTGGCTTGCGTTAGTTTTTAAGAATGGTTCTCATTGTCTGATATTGCCGCGGCAGCGTCAATGCTCAGCAGCGGCTGCCCTGCATCCGCGAGAAGCCGAAATCGCCGTCACCGCTGCCCGGCCGGATGCAGATGGTGATTCCGAGCGAGCGCGCGGCGCGGTCGATGTCCGGCGGAAAGGGTGAAAACGGCAGCGAGCGCTCGATGATCGCCTTGATGAAGGCGATTTCCGCGCCCTGGTCGCCGGCCTTGAGCACGACGAAGCTCTTCAGCGTGCCGTCCGGGTTGAGGCGGAACTGGATCGCCGCCGTCTGCACGCCGAGCGCGCGCTTGTCGTTGCGGACGTAGCCGGCGCTGCGGTTGAGCCGGCGGATCATGCCCTCGAGATAGCTTTCGAGGCTGAACGGATGGATCGGCGGCGCGTTCGGGCGCAATTCGAGCAGCGCTTCCTCGGCTTCGTCCTGCGCTGCCAGCCGCCGGCCTTCCTCGCGCGCCATCGCCCGCGAGCGCTGGGCCAGCGTCGGCCGCGGGGCGCGCGCCAGTTCGTCGAGGAAATCGTTCATCTCGGCCTTTTCGGCGGCGCTCCAGGTCGGCGCACTCGTCGCGCCGGGCCGCTTGCTGCTCAGGACCGGGCGGCGCGCTGCCGGCCTGGCGGCGGCGGGCGGCGGTGGAGCGGCGATGCTGGCCGGGGCCTCGGGCAGGCTCGCCGGACGCGGCTGCAGCCTGGCCTCGAGCCGCGACGGCGGGCGCTGCCCGGCCGCCGGCTCATGGCGCGGCACGAACAGGACCAGCAGGTGCAGGGCGATGGAGAGCAGGCAGGCCAGGTAAAAGGCCCGTTGCGGCGGAGGGGGCGGAGCGAACATCGCCGTCATTGTAGTCGGAGGTTTTGGCCAGCGGTTTTCAGGATCGCGCGATGCGCAATGTTCTTGTATCAAGAATTATTCTCAATTAGAATCATGGCATCACATCGATCCTCATGGCTGGCTGGGAAATGTTCATGATGCAAACGAATGCACAAGCTCACGGGACGGCGTCCTCGGCGCCGGGGCGCCCGGCCCCCGGCTATCTGGGAAAATGGCAGGCGCAGATGGCTTGCTCGGTCAACGCGCTGCAACAAGGCGATTTCCAGTGCGCGCTGGGGCACCTGATGCAGGCCGGGATTCTCGCCAAGGCCATCCTTTCCGATCCGTCGCGCCGGATCAGCGATGACGATCGTGTTGCGGCCTATGTCGTGACCCACTTGAACCTGGCCGACGTCAGCGTCCAGGAAAACTACGGCGAACTGGCCCTCGACTACCTGTGCCGGGCGTATCGCGCCCTGGCCACCTTGATCGCCGACCAGCAGGCAGCAATTTCCTTGCGCCAGAGTGCCTTTCGTCACATTCGCGAATTGCGGGCGGCGCTTGCGCGATTTTCCGCAGGGCATGCCGATCAGGCCCGCCTGGCTGAATTGACCGAGCGTTACCCGGTCCGCTGGCCGGAAGCCGGCAGCTAGCCAAGGCGCCCGGGCAACGCCGGCCAGCCTGAATGCCGGCTCCATCAATCGAGGATGTTCATGGACAACATGATTCTTGCAGTCCGGCGTTACCCCAGGCCGATGCGTGCCGTCATCGGCGGCGTCATGACACTGGTCGCCTGCATTCATCTCGGGGTCGAAGGCCTGGCCCTGGTGCGCGGCAACCCGCTCGTCGAGCGCTCGCTGGTGGCCGGCCTGGTGGCGGCGCTGGCGACGGCGCTGGGAACCCTGCCGGTGCTGCTTGCGCAGCGGCTGTCGGCGCGTACCCAGGATACCCTGTTCGGCTTCGGAGCCGGGGTGATGCTCTCGGCTTGTGCCTTCTCGCTGGTGATGCCGGGTCTGGCGGCGGCCAGGGAGAGTCTGGTCGGCGCCGGCGCGTGGTCGGCGGGCGCCGTGGTCGGCAGCGCCATGCTGCTTGGCGGGCTGGTCCTGTTCGGGCTGGAGCGGCTGCTTCCGCACGAGCATTTCATCAAGGGCCGCGAGGGCGCGAGCGCGCAGAAGCTGCGCCGGACCTGGCTGTTCGTCATTGCCATCACCTTGCACAACCTGCCCGAGGGAATCGCAATCGGAATCAGCCAGGCCGGTAGCGAGGGCGTGCGCGCCAACGCCCTGGCCATCGGCATCGCCATCCAGGACCTTCCCGAAGGCCTGGTGGTGGCATCGGCGCTGCTGGCTGCCGGGTACCGCAGGCGCTTTGCCGTCCTGCTTGGGGTCCTTTCCGGCCTGGTCGAGCCGCTCGGCGCGGTGGCGGCGGCGCTTGCCATCAGCGTTTCCCAGTCCTTGCTGCCCTGGGGGCTCGGTCTGGCGGCCGGTGCGATGTTGTTCGTGATCAGCCACGAGATCATTCCGGAATCGCACCGGAAGGGGCATGAGGCCTACGCGACCGCCGGCTTGATGGTCGGTTTCGTGATCATGATGCTGCTCGATACCGCCCTGGCCTGAGCGCCAGGGACGCCCGGAAATCGCCCGGATTCGACGGTCGACCGTCGAATTCAACGAAAAACGGCATCCGCACGGGATGCCGTTCGGCCTTGGTCCGGGGGCTGGCTTTCAGAGGTCGGCGCGGAAGGTCAGCATGAGGTTGCGCGGGTCTCCGTAGTAGTTGCTGATCCCGGTCGGGGCAAATTTCTTGTAATAGACCTTGTCGAACAGGTTGTTCACGTTGAGCTGCAGCGAGTAGGCCTTGGCGAAGCGGTAGGCGAGCATCGCGTTGTAGATCGCGTAACCGCTCTGGCGGGCGACCACGCTGCCCGAGCGGGCGTAGGCATCGCTCTGGATCTGGGCGCCGCCGCCGACGGTGAGGCCGGGGAGCCAGCTGCTCAGGTTGTAGGTGGTAAACAGGCGCAGCTGGTGCTTCGGGTCGATGCTGCGCAGCGGCTGGCCGGTGTTGGCGGCGGTGTCGCGCAGGTACTTGGTGCGGGTGTTGGTGTAGCCGGCGAAGACCTGCCATTTCGGCTGGATTTCGCCGGAGAGTTCGAGTTCCCAGCCTTCGCTGCGTTGCTCGCCGCCGGCGACGCGGCAGTAGCCGGTCAGGTTGGAGGGCGGGCAGGGGGTGGTCGACGCGGTGTCCTCGACGGCCTTGCCATTGTTGTCGATGCGGAACATCCCGAGCGTGGCGTTGAGCCTGCCGTTGAGGAATTCGCCCTTGAAGCCGATTTCGTAGTCTTCACCGGTGATCGGGGCGAGCATGTTGCCGCTGGCGTCGAGCACGTTCTGCGGCTGGAAGATCTCGGTGTAGCTGGCGTAGGCGCTGAGCTGCGGCGTCAGGTCGTAGACCAGGCCGGCATAGGGTGTGACTTCGCGGTTGATCTTGTAGTGGGTGACCACCGAGGCATTCGCCGGCGGCACGTGCGAGTCGTACTCGTACCAGTTGGCGCGGGCACCGAGCAGGGCGCTCAGCCGGTCGGTCAGCGATAGTCGGGTGGTCGCGAAGGCGGCGGTCTGGGTGGTGTAGACCGGTTTGCTCGGGGCAATCCCGGAGAGGTCGACAGCTTGTTCCGGATAGCTGCTCCTGGGGTCGAAGTCGCGGATGTCCACGGTCACCGGGAACAGGCTGCCGCGCCCCCAGCTGTCGCGCGACTTGATGCGCAGCTTTTCCAGGCCGACGACCAGCCCGTGCTTGCGGCCGAGCAATTCGAACGGTCCGTTGGCGGTCAGCCCGGCGGCGAGCTGGTCGCTTTGGGCGCCGACGTATTCGGCGGTGGTGACGCTGAACTGGTAGGGGTTGGTGGTCGAGTTGCGGGTGAAATAGCTCTGCTTGAAGTCGTTCAGCTTGAGCCGGGCGTAGGCGGTGTTCAGCTTGAGCGTCCATTCGTTGTCGAACTGGTGCTGCAGTTCGACGTAAGCCTGCTGGTTCTCGCGGTTCCACTTGTTCCAGTCGGCGCCGAGGAAGGTGCTGCGCGGCAGGTCGAGCGAGCTGCCGTCGAAGTTGCGCGGCAGGTTGCCCCAGCTGCCGGTGGCCTTGAGGTCGGCGTGCTGGAGGCTGGCGGTGAGCGTGGTGCGCGGGCCGAGGTCGGCCTCGATGACGCCGTAGAAGACTTCGCGGTCTTCCTGCTTGACGTCCTGGAAGAAGCCTTTCTTGTCCTTGACCGCGACGAAGCGCGAGCGCAGCGTGCCGGCTTCGTTGAGCGGCGTCGACAGGTCGGCCTCGAGGCGGCGGCGATCCCAGGAACCGAGCGTGAGCCTGGCCGAGGCCTGGCTGTCCTTGGTCGGGCGCTTGCGCACCAGGTTCATCGCGCCGGACGGGTTGCCGGTGCCGCGGATCATCCCGGAGGCGCCGCGCAGCACCTCGACGCGGTCGAGCACCGCGGTGTCGGGCTGGATGAAGGCGGAGCCGCCCGGGTTGAAGGTCAGGCCGTCAACCTGGATGGCGTCGAGCTGGAAGCCGCGCGAGTAGTAGGTGACCCGCTCGCTGTCGACGTAATCGACGGCGATGCCGGTGGTGTTCTGGAGCACGTCGTGGAGGTCGAGCAAGGCCCGGTCGTCGATCAGCTGGCGGGTCATCACGGTGACCGGCTGCGGGATCTCGCGGATCTTCTCGACGCCCTTGAAGACGCTGGCGCCGCCGCTGGCGTAGCTGCCCGAGTTCTCGGTCGTGCTGCGCGGGCCGCTGGCATTGACGGTGACCGCCGGCAGCGTCGCTTCGCCCGAGCCATGGACGACCAGCCGGCGCAGCGCGAAGTTGCCGCTGCTGGTCTGCACCGCTTCCATGCCGCTGCCGGCCAGCAGGCGGTCGAAGCCTTGCTGCACACCGTAGCTGCCCTTGAGACCGGGCGACTGGATCTGACGCAGGCTGGCGGCGTCGAACGAGAGGGCGACGCCGGCGCTGGCGGCGTAGCGGGCGAGGACTTCGCTGAGCGGTCCGGGGCCGATGTCGACGGCGCGGGCTGCGCTCGTCGCCGCCGGCGGTTCGGCCGCGATTGCGATGGGCACCTGGCCGGCCAGGCCGGCCAGGCAGAGCAGCGTGCAAAGCTGGCGTTGGAAGGGGGGCTGATGCGCGTGTTGATGCATGGTTTTCCTCGGTGAATGGGGGGCTTCTACCGGGGAGCCGAAACAGCGGGCGAAAAAGTGCACGCTGCGGCAAAAAAAATCAGGCGGCGGCGACGTCGATCCAGTAGCGGGTGCGGCTGATGGTCTGCAACGGGAAAGTCTCGATCAGCAGACGCAAGGCCCGGTCGGTGTCGTCGACCGGGAAGGCGCCGGAAATCAGCAGGCCGGCGACGGCCGGGTGGCAGGTGAGGAGGCCGTGGCGGTAGCGGCCGAGTTCGGCAAGCAACTCGGCCAGCGGCATGTCCACCGCGACCAGGCTGCCGCCGGCCCAGGTCGCCGCTGCCGGTAGCGCGGCCTCGATGCTGCCGGCGCCGTTGTCGTCGAAGACCAGCTGCTGGCCGGCGGCGAGCAGCAGCGGCCGGGCCGGATGCGCCGCCGGGGCGACGCGGACCTGCTCGTCGAGCACCGCGACGCGGCTGCGACCGTCGCCGGTGCGCACGCTGAAGCGCGTGCCGAGTGCCTCGCAGAGACCGTGCGGCGTCGCCACCAGGAAAGGCCGGCGTGGCGTGTCCAGGCGGGTTTGCGGATCGTCGGCGGTGGTCACCATGAGTTGTCCGCGACGCAGGCGCAGCAGTCGCTGGCGGGCGTCGAAGGTGACGTCCACGGCGCTGTCGGTGTCGAGGATCAGGCTGCTGCCGTCGGCCAGCCTGAGCGTGCGCCGTTCGCCGACCGCGGTGCGCAGGTCGGCGCCGAGGCCGTGGGCGTCGGCGATGCGGTAGCCGAACCAGGCCAGCGGCGCCGCTGCGGCGATCCCGGCGAGCGCGCGCAGCGCCTGGCGGCGGCTGGCCGAGACCCCGCGCAGCGCCGGCCCGGCGATCTGGCCGGGCAGGCTGCCGAGGCTGGCGCAGACGCCTTCGACCTGCCGCCAGGCCTCGCGATGCAGCGGCGAGGCGGTGAGCCAGGCCTGCCAGGCGGCGCGTTCGGCAGCGGCGAAGCTGCCCGAGCACTGGCGCGCGTACCAGGTCGCGGCGGCGCGGATGGCGGCGCGTTCGTCGCCGGCGACGTTGACGGTCGACGGCCTCATCGCGCGGTTTTTCCGTGCTGCAGCCGGTACAGGCAGCAGTGCTCCATGGCCGTCGCCATGTACTTGTTGACGGTGCGCAGCGCGAGTTGGGTGCGCTCGGCGATTTCCCGGTAGGTCAGGCCGTCGCATTGCGCCAGCAGGAATACCTGGCGGACGCGGCTACCCAGGCCGGCGAGCATGGCGTCGATTTCGAGCAGGGCTTCGACGGCCAGCGCCCGGGTTTCCGGCGACGGCCATTCCGGCTCGGGCAGCGCCGCCAGCGCGGCGAGGTATTCGGCTTCCAGCGCCCGGCGGCGGAAGAGGTCGACGATCAGCCCCTTGGCGATGGTCGTCAGGTAGTTGCGCGGCTCGCGGATGTCCGACGCGTTGCGCGCCTTGAGCACACGCATGAAGGCGTCCTGGGCGAGATCGGCGGCGTCGTCGGGATTGCCCAGCTTGTGCCGCAGCCAGCCGCGCAGCCAGCCATGGTGCGCCTGGTAGAGACAGGCGATGTCGTCGGGCGTGGTGGCGTGATTCAAGAGATTCCCCGGGGCTGGATGGCTGGCTGGCCCCGGGGAAGGAAGACGGGGTTGGCTTGCGGCAGTTTTTGCGAATGGTTCTCATTGTAACCGATTGTCCGGCCGCGTCAAAGCCCGGAAATTGCCTGGATTCGACGGTCGACCGTCGAATTCAACGAAAAACGGCCCCGCGATCCCGGGGCCGTCTGTTCGCTGCGGCGGCGCTTCTAGAAGCTGTATTTCGCCGTCACCACGAAATTGCGCGGGGCGCCGAAGACGTTGCCGCCGGTCGTCCAGCCGAGGCCCTGGTAGTAGTGCTTGTCGAACAGGTTGTTGATGTTGAGCCGGATTTCGGTGCGCGCGTCGAGCTGGTAGCTGCCGTTGAGGCCGACGATGGCGTAGCCGGCTTGCTGGATGTTGGCGTCGTCGCTCGACTTGGTCCGGTTCTGTGCATAGACGTTGCCGCCGATGCGCCAGCGCGAGAGCTCGCCGGGCAGGCGGTAGCTGGTGCTCAGCTTGAGCTGGTGGCGCGGCAGGTCGCTGTCGTAGGACTGGCCGATGTTGGCCCGGTCGGCGTCCTTGGTGAATTCGGCGGCGACGTAGGTGTAGCCGGCCATCACCTGCCAGCTCGGCGTCAGGGCGCCGCCGACCTCGAGCTCGACGCCCTTGCTCTCGACCTCGCCGGCGGCCCGCTTGCAGTAGCCCCAGCTGCTGCCGGGGCAGGGATTGGGGCCGGCGAGATCGTCCACGGCGCGGTTCTGCTGGCGGACGACGAAGGTTGCCAGGCTGGCGTTCAGGCGGCCGCCGAAGTACTCGCCCTTGATCCCGAGTTCGTAGTTGGTGCCGGTGATCGGCGCCAGCAGCTGGCCGTTGCGGTCGCGGTTGCTCTGCGGCTCGAAGATCTCGGTCCAGCTGGCATAGAGCGAGTGGCTGTCGTCGAGGTCGAAAACCAGGCCGGCGTAGGGCGTGACTTCGCGGTTGATGGTGAAGCGCGTGCCGTTGCTGTGGTTGTCGTTCTCGTACCAGTTGATCCGGGCGCCGAGGATGAGCTTGAGCGGATCGGCGAGATTGAGGCGGGTGGCGGCATAGACGCCTTTCTGGCGGGCCGTGTAGGCCCAGTTCCAGAGGCTCATGTCGATCGCTGGCTGGGCGACCGCGGACGAATCCCAGTGGTAGGGATCGACCGCCGGGCCGGCGGCGGTCCAGGCGTAGCTCGACCAGCCGCCCCAGTTCTTGTTGTCGAATTCGCGGTAGCTGGCGCCGAACATCAGCTCGTGGCTGCGCCCGAGCAGGGTGAACGGGCCGTTGGCGGCGACGTCGTAGCTGTCCTGGCGGTTGTCGAGCCGGTAGCGCTGGGTGCTCTGGCGGAGCACGCCGCCGTTGCGGTAGAGGCCGGAGAACATCATGTCCTGTTCCGGCCGTTTCCACAGGGCGGCGGCCTTGAGCTGCCAGCCGCTGGCGAACTTGTGGCTGAGCTCGGCGAAGACGCTCTTGTCGGTCTGCTGCCAGTAGTCGAAATCGTTGGCGGTGTTGGCCGAACGGCTCAGGCCGGCAAGGAAGCTGCCGTCCGGATTGGTCGGGTGGCCGGGGACGAAGCCGTCGTTGTCGACGTTGCGGTAGTGGAAGCCCAGCGTCGCCACCGTCGCCGGCGTCAGATCGGCCTCGACGATGGCGTACAGCTGCTGGTTGCGGTCGTGGGCGGTGTCGTAGAACTGCTTGCTGTCCTGCGCCGTGGCCACGGCCCGGCCGCGCAGTGTGCCGGCGGCGTTGAGCGGGCCGCTGACGTCGGCGGTGCTGCGCAAGTTCTGCCAGCTGCCGGCGCTCAGCGTGACGCTGGCCTGGTTTTCCGCGGTCGGCCGCTTGCGCACCAGGTTGATCGCCGCCGAAGGTGTGCCGGCGCCGGTGGTCAGCCCGGTGGCGCCGCGCACCACCTCGACCCGGTCGTAGATGTCGAGCGCGTCGTTGTCGGCGTTGAAGGTGCCGTTGGCGCCGGCGCTGGTCGGCAGGCCGTCGATCAGCAGGTTGGCGACGGGAAAGCCGCGGGCGAAGAAGCTGCCCGATTCGCCGCTGTAGTAACCCTTCTGCATGACCAGGCCGGTGACGTTGTTGACCGCGTCGTCGAGGCTGAGCAGATTCTGCTCCTCGATCTGGCGCCGGCTGAGGACGCTGACCGATTGCGGCGTCTCGCGCGGCGACAGGCTCAGTTTGGTCGCCGTGCTCATCGCGCCGGTGGTGTAGGAGCCGCTATTTTCGGTGGTCCCGCCGAGGCCGCCGGCGGTCACCGTCATCGGCGCCAGGGTCGCCTCGCCGGTGCTGGCCGGTGGCAGGCGGCGCAGTCCGTACTCGCCGCCGCCGTCGCGTACCGCTTCCAGGCCGCTGCCGGCGAGCAGTCGGCGCAGGCCCTCGGCGATGCCGTGCTTGCCGCTCAGGCCGGGGCTTTGCCGGCCGCGGGTCAGTTCGGCATTGACCGCGATCTGGATGCCGGCCTGGCGGCCGAAGCGGCTCAGGGCCTGGTCGAGGCTGCCGGCGGGGATGTCGAAATTGATCGTGGCGCCGGTTTCGGCGGCGTGCGCCCGGGCGGGCAGCAGGCCGGCGCCGGCGGCAGCGCCGAGGAAGACGACGAGCAGCGCTTGCGCGACGGGCGTCAGCGGGTGGCGGGGGAACAGGGCGGGGCGGGACATGCGGCTTTTCCTTTGCGTCGAGATTGAACCGGTGGCCTGCACGCGGCAGGCTTCTATCCGGTATGCCCGGCGACGGGGGAAAAACTGCCAACTATTTTTGTGCCACCGCCCGTCAGCGGGTTTCAACCCTGACCCAGTAGCGCGTCAGCCGCTGGCGGCGGATCGGCAAATGCCGTTCCAGCGAGGCCAGGACGGCTTCGCTCGGGTCGCTGCCGTGCAGCGGCCAGGTGCCGGTGATGCGCAGTTCGCCGGCTTCCGGCGTGCAGGCGAGGTGGCCGCGGCGGTGGCGGGCGAGTTCGCCGAGCAGATCGTCGAGGCGCCGGTTCTCGGCGCTGATCATGCCGTCGGTCCAGGCCTGGCGCGATTCGTCGAGGGGCTGAAGGCGGTCGTCGGCGCGGCCGCCGAAGGCCAGTTGCTGGCCGGCTTCGACGCGTCGGCGGTTGTCTGACCCGCCGCGCAGCACGTCCACCGCCCCTTCGCTGACGCCGAGCAGGGTGCCGTCGTCCAGCTGGCTGACCGTGAACCGGGTGCCGACCGGGACCAGCGTGCCGTCGCGGGCCTCGACCCGGAACGGCCGACCGGCCGGATCACGCGCGGTGGCGATGTGGATTTCGCCGCGGCGCAGGCGAATGCGGCGGCTGGCGGCGTCGAAGCGGATATCGACGGCGCTGTCGGTGTTGAGCTGGAGCAGGGTGCCGTCGGCCAGCCGGATGTCGCGGCGTTCGCCGACGGCGGTGCGATGGTCGGCGGGAAAGGCAGCCTCGTGCACCAGCTCGCGGCCGAGGTAGAGGCTGCCGCCGCCGACCAGGGCGAGCGACAGCAGGCGCAGCGCCTTGCGCCGTTCCAGGTCGGGCAGGCGCTGCAGGACCGAACGGGTGACGGCGGCGGGGGCCAGTTGCGGCGTGCTGCCGTGCAGGCGTTCGCCGATGCGCTGCAGGCGTTGCCAGACGCGGGCATGGTCCGGGTGCTCGGCCAGCCAGCGGCTCAGGCGGGCCTGCTCGTCGGCGCCCATCAGCCCGGAGGCGTGGCGGACATGCCAGGCGATGGCGACATCGACGACGGCCGGTGCGATCGGCGCGTTGTCTTCGGCCGCGTTCATGCGTAGAGGGCCCGGTAGCAGTGGGCGGTGGCGCGCAGCATGGCCTTCTGCACGACGTTGACGCTGATCCCCAGCTGTTCGGCGATGACCGGGTAGGTCTGGCCTTCGAGCTGCGAGCGCAGGAAGATCTCGCGCACCCGCGGCGGCAGGCCGTCGAGCAGGCGGGCGATTTCTTCCAGGGTTTCCAGGATCAGCCGGCGCTCCTCCGGCGACGGACTGCTGACCTCGGGCCGCGCCGCCAGCTCCTCCAGCCAGGCTTGTTCCAGCGCCTGGCGCCGCCAGTGGTTGATGACCAGGCCGCGGGCGACGGTCGTCAGGTAGGCGCGCGGTTCGCGCAGCAACTGCGGTTCCGGCTTGGCGAGCAGGCGCACGAAGGTGTCCTGGGCGAGGTCGGCGGCCTGTTGCGTGCAGTTGAGTTTGCGCCGCAGCCAGCCCTGCAGCCAGCCGTGGTGCTGGCAGTAGAGCAGGGCGATCGAATCGGAAACGGTGGGGGTGCTCAAGCGGGCCTCCGGGGCGAATGCGGCTGGCTGGCCCGGATGCGGCGATCAGGCGTGGCTTGCTTTGTTGCGAATGGTTCGCATTGTTGAGGATTTCGTCACGCGAGTCAATTTCGCCGGAAGTTGACGGTCGACCGTCGGATTCCATGAAAAACGGCACCCGCGCGGGGTGCCGTCCGGGTGCTGCAGGCTGGCTGCTCAGAACTCGTAGCGCAGGCTGGCGCTCAGGCTGCGCGGGGCGCCCCAGGTGTAGAACAGGCCCTGGGCGTTGAAGTTGGTGAGGCCGGCGAAATATTTCTTGTCGAGCACGTTGTTGAGGTTGGCGCTCAGGCTCAGCTTGTTGTTGATCTGGTAGCGGGCCATCAGGTCCACCAGCCAGTAGGCGTCCTGGCTGAGCCTGGCGCTGCCGCGCTCGACCGAGGTCTGGCTCTGCCAACGGGTGGCGGCGCCGACGGTGAGGCCTTGCCAGCCCTCGCTCCGCAGGCGGTAGGTGGTGCCCAGCTTGAACTGGTGCTTGGGGGTCGAACTGGCGCTGTCGAGGTCGCTGCTGTTCTGCACGTAGCTTCCCTGAGCCTGCCAGCCGCGCGCCAGCTCGCCCGAGAGTTCGAGTTCGTAGCCGCGCCGGATGACCCCGGAAACCGCCTTGTAGATGCTGTCGCCCTGGGCGTTGAGGCCGATTTCCTCGGCGACGTTGTCGGTGCGCATCCAGAAATGACTGAGGCTGGCGTTCAGGCGCTTGTCGAAGAACTCGCCCTTGGCGCCGATCTCGTAGGTCAGCCCTTCTTCCGGCGGCAGGGTGCGTTCCGAGGCGTCCTTGGCGCTCTGGGCGTTGTAGATGCTGGCGTAGCTGGCATAGACCGAGACCTCGCGGGCGACGTCGACGACCAGGCCGGCGTAGGGGGTGACCACGCCCTTTTCCTTGAGCCGGTAGTTGTACCAGCTGATGTCGGTGACGTCCTTCTGCTCGTAGTCGGAGACCCGGGCGCCGAGGATCAGCTTGACCGGGTCGGCCAGGGACAGCTGGCTGGCGGCGTAGACGTAGCGGCGCTTGCTGCTGAAGTAGTCGGACGAATAGGTCAGCGGATCGGCCGGCTCGGGAATGACGCTGCCGCCCTGGCCGTAGTCGACGCCGGGCAGTACCTGGTTGGGCTGGTCGCCGCGCAGCAGCGTCGTCCGGCTGCGCGCGGCGCCGGCGCCGAGCAGCAGTTTGTGTTCGCGGCCGAACAGCGAGAACGGTCCCTGCAGATCGACGATGAGGCTCTGGTCGCGCGATTCGATGTCCTTGTACAGGCCGTACTGGGTGGTCACCGCCGGCAGTGCGTAGCGCAGCGAGCCGATGCGCATCTCCGGCGTCTCGATGCCGTCGTGGGTCACCTGCAGCTTGCCGGTCCATCCGTTGGCGAAGCGGTGTTCGAGGCGGGCGAAGGCGTTCAGTGAATCCTGCTGGTAGCCGGCCCAGGGCGCACCGATGTTGTAGTCGCGGGCCATCCGCGGCACCGCATTGCCGTTGCCGTCGAAAGCCTGGATCGGCGTGGTGCCGCCGGCGCCGCGCACTTCGCGCTGGCGCCAGGTGAGGCCGGCACCGACCGTGGTCGCCGGACTGAGGTCGTATTCGACCGTACCGTACAGGGTCGAGGCGTCGCTGTCCTTGCCGTTGAAGGTCTTGCTCTCCTTGTGCGCGGCGACCAGCCGGCCGCGCAGGCTGGCGTCGGCGTTGAGCGGGCCGCTGACGTCGGCGTCGAGGCGATAGGTGTCCCAGCTGGCGGCGCCGACCGTGGTGCTGGCCTGGAAGTCGCGGGTCGGCCGCTTGCGGATCAGGTTGACGGTGGCGCCATAGGCGCCGTCACCGTTGACCAGCCCGGAGGAGCCCTTGAGCACTTCGACGCGGTCGATGTCGGCGAGGTCGTCGAGGGTGTGCACGATGTGCGTGTTCCACCCCCAGCCGGTGCTGATCCGGCGGGCGCCGTCGGTCTGCAGGTTCACCGCAGCGCCGCGCACGTTGAAGCTGTTCATGTCGTTCTGCCGGCTGACGGTGACGCCGGGCGCCTGTTCGAGGACGTCGGTCAGCGTCTCCAGCTTGAAGTCGTCCATGCGCTGGCGGGTCATCACGGTGATCGACTGCGGTGTCTCGCGCAGGCGCAGGGCCAGGCCGGTGGCGGTGCCGCTCGGCCCGGTCGCGGTGTAACTGCCGCTGCCCTCGGTGGTGCCGTCGTTGAGCCCGGCGGCGGTGACGCGCACCGGCGCCAGTTGCGTGTCACCGGCCTCGCCGCCGATCTGCGGCAGTTGCTTCAGGACATAGCTGCGGCCGCTGCCGACGGCGTCCAGGCCGGTGCCGGCGAGCAGCCGGCCAAGGGCCTGGGTGACGGTGAATTCGCCCTGCAGGCCGGGGCTGCGCTTGCCGGCGACGAGGCCGGGCGGCATCGTGATGTTGATGCCGGCGCGGGCGGCGAAGCGGGCCAGGGTGTCGTCCAGCGGGCCGGCGGCGATGTCGTAGCGCAGGCGTTCGCTGCTGGCGGCGGCGTTGGCTTCGGCGGCGACGGCCTGGGCGGGTACCAGGGCGGGGCCGGCGACGGCGGCGAAAAGGACGATCAGGGCGCCGTGCACGGCGCGCGTGAGCGGGGCGGGGCGCAGGTGGCGGGGCAGGGTGGGGCTTCGGGTCATGCCGGGTTCCTCGAGGTGAATGGAAGGTTTCAACTCATTCACACCCGAAGCCGGGAAAAGGGGACAGCGCCAGCGGATTTTTTTTGTCGCTTCAAGCGTCCGGCGCGGTCAGCGTCACCCAGTAGCGCGAGCGATAGACGACCTTGACCGGCAGCGCCTCCGGCAGGCTGGCGAGGATGGCGTCGGTGTCGGCAAGCTCGAAGGCGCCGGAAATGCGCTGTTCGCCGACGGCCGGATCGCAGCGCAGCAGGCCGGGACGGTGGCGGCCGAGTTCGGCGGCGAAGTCGGCCAGGCGCATCTCGCGCACGAACAGCCGGCCGTCGCGCCAGTCGGCGGCGCGCGGATCGGCCGCGGCGAGCGGACCGGCGGCGTCGGCGGCGAAGCTGGCCTGCTCGCCGGCATCAAGGCGAAGTTGACGGTCGACCGCCCGTCGCGGCCGGATTTCGACCGCGCCCTGGTACACCGCGACGCGGCTGTGCGTGTCGTCCTGGCGGACGAGGAAGCGGGTACCCAGCGCACGGATGCTGCCGGCGTCGGTTTCGACGACGAAGGGACGGGCCGGCAGGCCGGCGGCAAGCTGTGGGTCGACGGCGGTGTCGATGAAGATTTCGCCGCGCTGCAGGCGCAGCACCCGACGCTTCTCGTCGAATTCGACGTCGACGGCGGTGGCGCTGTTCAGATGCACGCGGCTGCCGTCGGCGAGCGTGATCCGGCGGCGCTCGCCGCTGGCGGTGCGTTCGCCGGCAAGCAGCTGGCGCGCCGGCTGGCTGTGCCAGGCGAGCCAGCCGGCCGGGGCGGCGACGAGCAGCGCGGCCAGGGCCTTGACCGCCTGGCGGCGGGCATTCGGGCGCAGGCGCCGGTCGAGCGCCGGCAGGGCGATGGCGCCGGGCAGGCCGGCGAAGCTGCCGGCGATCCGCTCGGCCTTGGCCCAGGCGGCTTCGTGGCGCGGGTCGGCGGCGCGCCAGGCGGCACAGGCGGCGTCCGCGGCCGGATCGGCGCCGGCCTCGCGCAGGCGGAAATGCCACTCGGCGGCGGCCAGCGCGATCTTCTGTTCCGGGGTCGTCGCGTTCATGGGGCGAGCAGGATGCAGTGGGCCATCGCCTGGACCATGTAGCGCTTGACGCTGCGTTCGCTGACGGCGAGCCGGGCGGCGATCTCGGCATAGCCGAGGCCTTCCAGCTGGGCCAGCAGAAAGGCACTGCGCACCTTGGCCGGCAGCGCGTCGAGCAGGGCGTCCAGTTCGTTCAGGGTTTCCAGGATCAGCAGGCGCTGTTCGGGCGAGGGCGCCGCCGCCTCGGGCAATTGTGCCAGGGCCTCGAGGTAGGCAGCCTCGAGGCTGCGGCGGCGGTGCAGGTTGACCATCAGGCGCTTGGCCACCACCGTCAGGTAGGCGCGCGCCTCGCGCAGTTGCCAGGCCGATTGCCGTTCCGGCGTGTGCTCCGGGGCGCAGAGCAGGCGCAGGAAAGTGTCCTGGGCGAGATCGGCGGCGTCGGCGGCGTCGCCCAGCTTGCGCTGCAACCAGCCGCGCAGCCAGCCGTGATGGTCGGCGTAGAGCAGGGCGAGGGACTGTTCGGCGGTGGGGTGACGCACGCGGATCTCCAGGGGCGAATGCGGCTGGCTGGCCCGGATGCGGCGATCAGGCGTGGCTTGCGTTGTTGCGAATGGTTCGCATTGTTGGGGATTTCGCGGGCCGCGTCAATTTTTGCCGCGATTTGACGGTCGACCGTCGAATCAGCGCAATTTCGCCGCCAGGGGGCCGCCGCCGTCAATGCGTCGGCGGGCGCTTGTCGCGCGCGCCTCGCGTTTGTGCCGCCAGCGCAGGAAGCCGGTGACCAGGGCGAGCAGCGGCAGCAGGCCGCTCAGGCAGACGACCAGGCGGCCGGCCAGGCCGAAGGCTTCGCCATTGTGCAGCGGGTGCAGCCAGGCGAGCAGGGTGTCGCCGGCGCCCTGGCGCAGTGGGTCGCGGATGGCCAGGATGGCACCGGTGGCCGGGTCGATCCAGACGTGGGTGCGCGGGAAACGGCGGTTCGGTTCGCCTGGCTGGCGCAGTTGTACCCGCCAGGCGGCGTGGCCGCGGCCCGGGGTTTCCAGCCAGCGCGGTTCGGCCGCCGGGAACTCGCGGCGGGCGATCGCCAGCGCCGCGTCGGCCGAGATCGCCGGTGCCGCGGCGGCAGCAGCCGGCGCCTGGAAGGCTGGGGTTGGCGGCGACAGCCAGGCGATCGCCGGCGCGAACCAGTGCGGCACCAGCAGCATCAGGCCGCTGCCGGCGAGTACCAGCAGCAGCGGCAGGGCGTAGACGCCGGGCTTGACGTGCAGGTCGTAGATCCGCCGCGGGCGGCTGGCCTGGCGCTTGATCGCCAGCGCCTGGCGCCAGCGGCCGGGCGCCGGCCACCACAGGTAGAGGCCGCTGGCCAGCAGCGCGATCAGCGCCAGCGTCAGCGTCGCCAGCAGGGTCTTGCCGCCGGCGCCGAGGAGCAGCGTGTAGTGCAGGTCGTAGAGCCAGGTGCTCAGCCCTTCGCCCCAGAAATGCCGGTCGCCGACCGCCAGCGTGCCCGGGTCGATGGTCACCAGCAGCGGCGCGAAGCCGCGTTCGCGGGTTTCCGCCGGCCGGTAGTAGCGGGCCTTGATCGGCGCGTCGGGCGTCGGCGCCAGCTCGATCCGCCAGGGGCCGTCGCGTGCCGGCTCGGCGGCGCGCAAGGCGGCGACGACGTCGGCCAGCGTCGGCGGCGATGTCGCAACGCTGGTCGGCGGCTGGCGCAGGCGGTCGATCTCGGGGTAGAAGGCGAGCCAGCTGCCGGTCAGGCCGAGGACGACGAAGACCGCGCCCAGGCCGAGGCCCAGCCACAGGTGCAGGACCTGCACCAGGGCGCGGCGACGGCGGGCGGCGGACATCGGCGCGGCCGGATCAGAGCTTGACGTCGAGGCTCAGGTAGAAGGCGCGGCCGGCGCCCGGCGAGTACATCGGCTGCGGGCTGGCCCAGATGGTGTCGTACCAGACGTAGGCGTACTCGCGGTCGAGCAGGTTCTTGACCTGGAAGTCGATGGCGAAGGTCTTGCTCAGCGCGTAGCCGACGCCGGCGTCGTAGAGCACGTAGCCGCCGTGCTTGCCCTGGCGGTTCTCGTCGTCGATGTAGTAGCTGCCCTGGGCGCGGCCCTGCAGGTTGAGCCGCCACTTGTCGGCGGGCCGGTATTCCATGCCGACGTTGCTGACGTAGCGGGGGGTCGAGAAGACTTCCTTGCCGGCCAGCGAGCTGCCGCTGGCCGAGGTGCCGCCGACCACCCGGGCTTCCTGCAGCGAATGCGAGGCCCACAGCTTGAGCCGCTCGCTCAGGTTGACGGTCAGTTGCAGGTCGATCCCCTTGCGCCGGGTCTTGCCCAGTGCCTGGGTGGCGTCGGCGCTCGGCAGGTTGGCGACTTCGTCGGTGGCGTCCTGCTGCCAGACGGCGACGCGCGCCTCGCTGCGCGGGCCCGGGCGGAACTTGGTGCCGAGTTCGATGCCGGTGTTGATCGACGGCTGGTAGCTCGGGGTGCCGCTCAGCCGGTAGGCCGGGGCGCGCGAGCCGGTGAGGATCTGGAAGGTCCGGCCCCAGTTGCCGTAGAGGCTGAAGGCCGGCGACGGGCTGTACACCACGCTCAGCTTGGGTTGGTTGATCCAGCCGTAGTCCTGCAGCGAGGCACGGGCGCCGCTGGTGAGCAGCCGGGTGTCGCCGTGGAAGCGGTCGCTGCGCAGCGCCGGCACGATCTTCCAGTGTTCGCCCGGCTTGATCACCGCCTGCAGGTAAATGCCGAAGTTGTCGAGCTGGTAACGGTCGTTGTTCGAGGTGCTGGCCGGCGTCGAGAAATCGGTGGGGACCCCGGCGGCGTAGCGGTAGCGGCGGTAGCGGTTGTTCTGGTGCTCGTAGTTGAAGCCGCCGTCGATGACCAGTTGTGGGCTGAACTGCCAGGTCAGGGTGTTGCTCCAGCCGACCTGTTCCTCGTTCCAGATGCGGCGCTGGCGCGCGGCGTTGCCGGGGGCGCCGTTGTAGGTGACGCGGCGGTCGTCGTCGATGGCGTTGAAATACAGCTTGCTGCTGTAGTTGACCGTCGGTGCCAGCTGGTAGTCGAGGTGCGCGCTCAGCTGCTGCATGTCGCGTTCGTCGCGATCGTTGGCGTTGCGTGCCGGCGACTGGAAGCGGTCGGCGCGCAACTCGGCCTTGGTCAGGTAGCCGGCTTCCTCGGCGTCGTGATTGTAGGCGCGGGCGATGACGCCGGCTTTCAGGCGGCCGTCGTCGGTGGTGTAGAACCATTTGCCGCCGAGGCTGTATTTCTCCGAATGGGCATGCTCGCGGTAGCCGTCCGAGTCCTGGTAGGCGAGCGTGTAGTTCTGGGCGATGCCGTCTGTCTCGCGGCCGACCGCCAGTTGTACCTCGCGCGTGTCGAAGCTGCCGTAGGTCAGGCGGGCGTCGCTGTAGTTGCCGCCCTGGCGGGTGGCGACATTGAGGTTGCCGCCGATGTTGTGCAGGCCGTAGCGCGGATCGTTGGTGCCGCGGACGACTTCGATGTAGTCGATGTCGAGCGGGAAGATCATGTCGAGGTGGCGCATGTTGCCGCTGTTGACGTTGCTCGGCACGCCGTCGATCAGCAGCTTGATGCCGTTGATGTAGCCCTCGCCGTTGAAGGCGCGGAACGAGGGCTTGCCCGATTCGGCGCCGAGGCGGAACTCGGTCAGCTGGATGCCCGGCATCTGGCCGATCAGCTCCCAGCTGTTCATCACGTTCTTGTCCTGGACCCGCTCGCCGCCCATGACGTCGACCGAGGTCAGGATGCGCCGGGCCGGCAAGGCGCCGGTCTCGGGCGAACTGACCGTGATTTCGCCGAGGACGACGGTGGATTCCTGGGCCTGGGCGGCGGAAAACGCCAGGGCGACCAGCCAGGCGATGCGGCTGGGCTTGCAACGGTGGAACATGGCTGAGCTTCTTTCGGGACGCGGTTGGATTCGGGCCTGGGCGTCGCTTCCGGGCGGAAACGAAGGGGGCGAATCTTAGCAACCGGGCGCCGCGGCAAGCTGCGACATATTGTCGCAAGGGGCTCAGCGGCTGGCGTCGATGACGCGGCGGATTTCGCCAGCGCAGCTCTGCTCGATCCGGGCGTATTCCTCCGGACTGTCGATGGCGCGTTGCGCCGCCTTCGACTGGTCGAGCAGGCGGACGATGTAGGGCATCCAGCGCTGGTCGAGTTCCTGACGCAACTGCCCGACGCTGGTGCCGGCCGGCGCGTACCAGGGCGTCTCGCGGGCGAAGCGCTGCTGCAGCGCCTGGGTGATCTCGGCCTCGATCGCCCGGGCCTGGGCCCGATAGACCTCGACATGGCGCAGTTCGTGGCGGTAGATCTCGTCGTGGCCGCAGGTGCCGGGCGGAAATTCGCGGCCGACATAGACGGTGACCGGGTCGAAACCGTATTCGACTTCGATGGCGAAGCTGGCGCATTCGTGGCGCCGGTCGCCGGCCGGGAAGATCTTGCCGCTGACCTTGGCCTTGGCAGTGGCGACCCCGCGGGCCAGGCCGAGCACGGCGATGTCGCGGCGCTGGTGGTCGTCGCCGAGATTGCGCAGGGTCCGGTGGCCGTAGCTGAAGTTCAGCTTGTGCTCGCGCTCGACGCGGACGACCTTGAGCGTGCTCGGCGGCAGGTCGGCGCAGGCCGCCGGCGCCGTGGCGGGCAGGGCGCAGAGCAGGGCAAGGGCGGTGCAGGCGGCGAGGAAGGGCGGACGGGGCATCAGCGAGGCGACGGGCTGTGGCTTTGCCGCCATCCTAGCCGGTTTTCGGCTGACCGCCTGCGCTGACGGGCGATGAAAGTGCGATAATTACGGACTCCGACATCGCCGCCACGCGCCCGTTTCCCGACATGCCCTTTCCCCATCCCAGCCCGACGCCACGCCAGTACGGTTCGGCTTTCCAGCGCTGGCTGGTGATCGGGGTCGTGGCGCTCAACCTGGTGATGGTCACGATCGCCGTGCAGAGCCTGCTCGCCAGCCGCGAACGGGCAATCGCCCAGGCCGGCGGCAATGCGATGAACCTGGCGGCGCTGCTCGAACTGAGCGTCGCCGATTCGGCCCGGCGCATCGACCTTGGCCTGCTCAGCATCGTCGATGTCCTCGAATCGCTGGGCAGCGAGCGGGTTCTTACCGACGAGGCGATCGAGCGCGTGCTGCAGCAGCACCTGGCGCGCCATCCGGCCGTCGATGCCTTTCGCCTCAGCAACCGCGACGGCCTGCTCCTCTGGGGCAAGGGCGTCGACCGCCAGGCGCCGGTCTCGGTGGCCGACCGCGCCTTCTTTCCCGAGCACCAGGCTGCCCCGGGGCAGCGCCTGATCGTCGCCGAGCCGGTGCTCGGCCGGGTCTCGAAAATGTGGGTGGTGGCCTTCACGCGCTCCTACCGCCTTGCCGACGGCTCCTTCGGCGGTGTCGTCACCGCCGCGGTGACGCTCGATCACTTCACGCAGCTGCTCAGGCCGCTGCAGCTCGGCGCGCATGGCTTCGCCGCGATCCACCATCAGGAACGGGCGCTGCTCACCCGCTATCCGGCGCTGGCCGGAGCCGCCGGCGAGCCCGGTTCGCGCGACCTGCCGGCCGAGTTCGTGGCGATGCTCGACACCCGCGTCGATAGCGCCTCCTTCCAGTCCTCGCATCCCGACCAGCGCCAGCGCTTCTACGCCTACCGCCGGATCCAGCACACGCCCTTCGTGCTCTCGGTGGCGATTGCGCCCGAGGATTACCTGGCCGACTGGCACCGCGAGATCCGCCACACGCTCTTCCTGCTGCTGGTGTTCTTCGTCGCCACCGTGTTCGCCGCCTGGATGCTGCGCCGCTACTGGTGGCAGATCAGCAACCAGACGCTGTTTCTCGACACGCTGATCGACAACCTGCCGCTGCCTTTCTTCTACAAGGATGTCGAGGGCCGCTACCAGGGCTGCAACCGCGCCTTCGAGAGACTGCTCGGCAAACCGCGCAGCGAGATCGTCGGCAAGTCGGTGTTCGACATGGCGCCGCCCGCGATCGCCAACCGCTACCACGAGAAGGACGCCGAGCTGTTCGCCCGCCCGGGCACGCAGACCTACGACTGGGTCACCTCAAGCGGCGACGGCGTCCGTCACGTGATCTTCCACAAGGCCACCTTCCTCGATGCCGACGGCAGCGTCGCCGGGATTCTCGGCGGCATCACCGACGTCACCGAGTTCAAGCGCATCCAGGAAGAACTGCAGACACACCGCGACAATCTCGAGGCGCTGGTCGCCGAGCGCACCGAGCAGCTGGCCCAGGCCAAGGAGGCGGCCGAGGCGGCGAGCCAGGCGAAGAGCGCCTTCCTGGCCAACATGAGCCACGAACTGCGGACACCGATGAGCGGTGTCATGGGCATGATCGACCTGGTCTGGCGCAAGACCGCCGACGCCAGGGCGCGCGAGCAGCTGGCCAAGGCCAAGCAGTCGTCGCGCCATCTGCTCGAGCTGATCAACGACATCCTCGACATCTCGAAGATCGAGGCACAGCGGATGACGCTCGAGAAGACCGCCTTCCGCCTCGCCGACGTGCTCGACAACCTGCACGTCCTGGTCGCCCATCGGGCCGAGGAAAAGGGGCTGGCGCTGCAGCTCGCGCCCTTGCCCGAGCCGGCCCGGGCGGTGCTGCTCGGCGATCCGCTGCGCCTCGGCCAGGTGCTGATCAACCTGGTCGGCAACGCCGTCAAGTTCACCGAAAGCGGATCGGTCACGGTCGACGTCGCCGTCAGCGAAGAAACGCCCGAGCAGCTGACGCTGCGCTGCACGGTCGCCGACACCGGCATCGGCATCCAGGCGGAAGACCTCGGCCGGGTGTTCTCGGCCTTCGAGCAGGCCGACTCGTCGATGTCGCGCCGCTATGGCGGCACCGGCCTCGGGCTGGCGATCAGCAAGCGCCTGGTCGAGCTGATGGGCGGCGAGATCGGCGTCGACAGCGAGCCCGGCCGCGGCAGCCGCTTCTGGTTCTCGGTCCGTCTCGACAAGGCCGACGCCGCCGGCGAGCTTGCCGCGAATCCGCAGGAGACGGCCGAAACGCGGCTGCTGCGGGAGTTTTCCGGGGCGCGCGTGCTCCTCGTCGAGGACGAGCCGATCAACAGCGAGGTGTCCTGCTGCCTGCTCGAGGACGTCGGCCTCGTCGTCGATCTCGCGGTCGATGGCGCCGAGGCCGTGGCGATGGCCCGCGCCAACCGCTACGCGCTGATCCTGATGGACATGCAGATGCCCAACCTGAACGGCGTCGATGCGACGCGGGCGATCCGCGCCGACTCGCTGAACAGCGACACGCCGATCCTGGCGATGACCGCCAACGCCTACGAGGAAGACCGTCAGGCCTGCTTTGCCGCGGGCATGAACGAGCACATCGGCAAGCCGATCAATCCCGACCTGCTGTTCGCCTGCCTGCTGCGCTGGCTCGGCCGGCGGGTGACGGGGTGATCGACATGGGTTTTTTGCGCGATTTGACGGTCGACCGTCAAATCCGGCCAATTTTTGCTTCTGGGGAAACGCGATGATTCTGGTAACGGGTGGTACGGGTTATATCGGTTCGCACACGGTGGTCGAGCTGCTCGCCCGCGGCGAGGAAGTGCTCATCCTCGACAACCTCTGCAACAGCAGCCGCAAGGTGCTCGACCGCATCGAGACGATCGCCGGCCGGCGGCCGGATTTCGTCGAGGCCGACATCCGCGACCACGCCGCGCTGTGCGCGCTGTTCGCCGCCCGGCCGATCGATTCGGTGATCCATTTCGCCGGCCTCAAGGCGGTCGGCGAATCGGTCGAGAAGCCGCTCGAGTACTACGACAACAACGTCACGGGCTCGCTCAGCCTGCTCCGCGCGATGCGCGCCAGCGGCGTTCGCCGCCTGGTCTTCAGCTCGTCGGCGACGGTCTATGGCGACCCGCACAGCGTGCCGATCCGCGAGGATTTCCCGCTGCAGGCGACCAATCCCTACGGGCGCAACAAGCTGATGGTCGAGGAAATCCTGCGCGACCTGATGCGCGCCGAGGCCGACTGGCGCTTCGCCATCCTGCGCTACTTCAACCCGGTCGGCGCCCACGCCAGCGGGCTGATCGGCGAAAGCCCGAACGGCATTCCGAACAACCTGATGCCCTTCGTCGCCCAGGTCGCGGTCGGCCTGCGCCCGCAACTGTCGGTGTTCGGCAGCGACTACCCGACGCCGGACGGCACCGGCGTGCGCGACTACATCCATGTCGTCGACCTGGCCCGCGGCCACCTGGCGGCGCTCGACGCGCTGACCCGCGACGATCGCTCGCTCACCGTCAATCTCGGCACCGGGCGCGGCTACAGCGTGCTCGAGATGGTCCGTGCCTTCGAGCAGGCGAGCGGCCGGCCGGTGCCTTACCAGCTGGTCGGCCGGCGCCCCGGCGACATCGCCACCTGCTACGCCGATCCGGCGCAGGCGGAAGCGCTGCTCGGCTGGCGCGCCCAGCGCGGCATCGAGGAAATGTGCGTGGATACCTGGCGCTGGCAGTCGGCCAATCCCGACGGCCTCTAAGGCCACAGCCCGGCCGCTTCAGTCGAAGAGCAGGGCGGCGGCGACCTTGCGGCCTTCGCTGGCGAGGATGTTGTAGGTCCGGCAGGCGGCCTGCAGGTCCATCACCTCGAGGCCGATGCCGGCCGGCGCGAACGGGCGCATCAGCGCCGGCGCCGGAAAGCGCAGGCGCTTGCCGGTGCCGAGCAGGATCACCTCGACGCCGAGGCCGAGCAACTGCTGCATGTCGCTTTCCTGGAGCGTCGCGACATTGGCGGTCGACCAGCCGGGACGCAGGCTTTCCGGCAGCACGATCAGGTTTTTCTCGTGTTTTTCGTGGTTGACCGCAACATAGTCGTCGCCGTAGGCGGTGAACAGGTTGAGTCCGGCAGTGCTGGTGGTATGGAGTTTCACTTTGCGGTGCAGCAAACGTAATAGTAGGATTATACCTTTGGCCCGAACGCCGCCAATCCGGACATCGCCCCCATGAAGCACGTCAAGAAATCCGCCAAGCTCGCCAACGTCTGCTATGACATCCGTGGCCCCGTGCTGCAGATGGCCAAGCAGATGGAAGAAGAGGGCAACAAGATCATCAAGCTGAACATCGGCAACCTTGCCGCCTTCGGCTTCGATTCGCCCGAGGAAATCCAGCAGGACATCATCCGCAACCTGCCCAACGCGGCCGGCTACACGGATTCCAAGGGCATCTTCGCGGCGCGCAAGGCGATCATGCACTACACCCAGCAGAAGCACATCAAGGGCGTGACGCTGGAAGACATCTACGTCGGCAACGGCGTCTCCGAGCTGATCGTGATGGCGATGAACGCGCTGCTCGACGCCGGCGACGAAGTGCTCGTGCCGGCGCCGGACTATCCGCTGTGGACGGCGGCGATCAGCCTGTCCGGCGGCAAGCCGGTGCATTACCTGTGCGACGAGGCCAAGGGCTGGCTGCCCGACCTCGACGACATCCGCAGCAAGATCAACAAGAACACCCGGGCGCTGGTCATCATCAACCCGAACAATCCGACCGGCGCGCTCTATCCGGACGACCTGCTGCACGAACTGATCGCCATCGCCCGCGAGCATCACCTGATCATTTACGCCGACGAGGTGTACGACAAGGTGCTCTACGAGGGCGTCACCCACACCTCGATCGCCTCGCTGTCGGAGGACGTGCTGACCATCACCTTCAACGGCCTGTCGAAGAACTACCGCTCCTGCGGCTATCGCGCCGGCTGGCTGGTGGTGTCCGGCGACAAGCGCCACGCCAAGGACTACATTGAAGGCCTCGACATGCTCGCCTCGATGCGCCTGTGCGCCAACGCGCCCGGCCAGCACGGCATCCAGACGGCGCTCGGCGGCTACCAGAGCATCGACGACCTGATCGCCGAAGGCGGCCGCCTGCGCCGCCAGCGCGATCTCGCCTACGAACTGATCTCGGCCATTCCCGGTGTCTCCTGCGTCAAGCCGAAGGCGGCGCTGTACATGTTCCCGAGGCTCGATCCGAAGATCTACCCGATCAAGAACGACCAGCAGTTCATCGCCGAGCTGCTCCAGGAAGAAAAGGTCCTGCTGGTCCAGGGCACCGGCTTCAACTGGCCGCACCCCGACCATTTCCGGCTGGTCTTCCTGCCGCACGAGGACGACCTGCGCGAGGCCGTCGGCCGCGTCGCCCGCTTCCTCGAGAACTATCGAAAACGTCACAACACCAACCATCTCATCAACAAAGACTGACCTATGAAACCCATCAATGTTGGCCTAATCGGCATCGGCACCGTCGGCGGTGGCACCTGGACCGTACTCAAGCGCAACGCGGAAGAAATCACCCGCCGCGCCGGCCGGCCGATTCGAATTACCGCCGTGGCTGACAGGAACGTGGAACTCGCTCGCCAGGTGACCGGCGGCGAAGCCCGCATCACCGACGATGCGTTCGCCCTGGTCAAGGATCCCGAGATCGACATCATCGTCGAGTTGATCGGCGGCTACGGCGTCGCCAAGGACCTGGTGATGCAGGCGATCGCCAACGGCAAGCACGTCGTCACCGCCAACAAGGCGCTGCTCGCCGTGCATGGCACCGAGATCTTCACCGCCGCCCAGCAGAAGGGCGTCATGGTTGCCTTCGAAGCCGCCGTCGCCGGTGGCATCCCGATCATCAAGGCGCTGCGCGAAGGCCTGACCGCCAACCGCATCGAGTGGGCCGCCGGCATCATCAACGGCACCACCAACTTCATCCTCTCCGAGATGCGCGACAAGGGCCTGTCCTTCGCCGACGTGCTCGCCGAGGCGCAGCGCCTGGGCTATGCCGAGGCCGATCCGACCTTCGACATCGAAGGTGTCGATGCCGCGCACAAGGCGACGCTGATCGCCTCGATCGCCTACGGCATCCCGGTGCAGTTCGACAAGGCCTACGTCGAAGGCATCACCAAGCTCGAAGCCTCCGACATCAAGTACGCCGAGCAACTCGGCTACCGCATCAAGCTGCTCGGCATCGCCAAGCGCCGTGACAACGGCGTCGAGCTGCGCGTGCATCCGACGCTGATCCCGGCCAAGCGCCTGATCGCCAACGTCGAGGGCGCGATGAACGCCGTCGTCGTCAAGGGCGACGCCGTCGGCACCACGCTCTACTACGGCAAGGGCGCCGGCGCCGAGCCGACTGCCTCGGCGGTGATCGCCGACCTGGTCGACGTCACCCGCCTGGCCACCGCCGACCCGGAACACCGCGTGCCGCACCTGGCCTTCCAGCCGGACGCGATGTCCAACCTGCCGATCCTGCCGATGAGCGAGATCGAGACCGGCAACTACCTGCGCCTGCGCGTCGAAGACAAGGCCGGCGTGCTCGCCGACGTCACCCGCATCCTCGCCGACCAGGGCATCTCGATTGACGCCATGCTCCAGCGCGAGCCGGAAGAGGGCGAGGGCGAGACCGACATCATCATCCTCACCCACGTCTGCAGCGAAAGCGCCGCGCTCGCCGCGGTCGCCAAGGTCGAGGCGCTGGCTGCGGTGAAGGGCCAGGTCAAGCGCATCCGTCTCGAAGAACTGCAGTAAGCCGGTCGTTCCACGCATCGAGAAGGGGGCCGCGGCCCCCTTTGTCGTTTGGCGATGCAGATCAAGGAAGCCAGGCCGCCGGCCCCGCAAAATTCGTCTTCCTGCCACCCCGGGCAGTCATCCCAAGGAAACCAGCATGACCAAGACGATCCACGTTTGCGACCACCGCACCGCCGAAGCCCTCTATCCCTTTGACGCCCGCGGCGTCGCCAAGCGCTTCCGCCACGCCGCCATCTTCGGCGCACTCGAATCCCTGATGCCGGGCGAGACCATGCGCTTTTGCAACGATCACGATCCGCTGCCGCTGCTCGCCCAGATGCAGCAACGCTATGGCGACAAGGTGGGCATCGAGTATGTCCAGCGCGAGCCGGGTGCGATCGTCATCGATTTCACGGTGATCGGCTGAGTTGCTGACGACGGCCGCGCTGACGCTGCTCGCCCTGCTTGCCGCCGCGCTGCTGGCGGCAAGCGGTGCCGGCACGCCGGCGGCGGTCGCCCACCTGGCGTTCGCGGTCGGCATCGTGCCGCTGATCTTCGCCGCGATCAGTCATTTCGTGCCGGTGCTGACGCGCACCGGCGAACCCTCGGCGGAGATCCGCCGCCTGCCGGTTTTTGCCCAGTTGAGCGGGTTGACCGTGGTCCTCGCACTGCAGGGCTGGTTGCCGTACTTTGCCGTGCATGCGGCGGCGACGGTCGACCTGGTGCTGGCGGCGATCCTGCTGCGCTGGGTCGTGGCCCGCGCCGGCGCCACCCTCGGCCGGCCGCATCCCGGCTGGCGCTGGTACGCCGGCGCCCTGGCGCTGCTCGGCGCGGCGCTCGCGGCGATCCTGGCGATGGCGCTGTGGCCGGGGCAATGGGCCGGCTGGCGGCTGCTCCACCTGCACCTGAATACCCTCGGCCTGGTCGGCCTGGCCGCTTTCGGTACCTTGCCGGTGCTGTTGCCGACGGCGCTCGGTCAACCCGAGCCCGAAGCCGCCGGCTGGCTCAAGCGGCGTTTCTGGCCGATGCTGCTGGCGGTGCTGCTGCTGGCCGGCGGTGCCGCCTTCTTCTGGCCGGTGTCGCTGGCCGGCGCGGCCATCCTGCTGGTCCTCGCGCTCGGCCTGGTCGCCCAGTGGTTGCGTCGTTTTCGCCCGGTCAGCCTGTTTGCCGACGGCGCCAGCTGCGCTCTGCTCGCCGCCGTCGCCGGCTGGTGCCTGTGCCTGCTCGGCGGGGCGCTGCATGGCGCCGGCCTGGTCCCGGCCCGGCCGACCCTGGCCGCCTGGGCGGCGGCCTTCCTGCTGCCGCTGGTCAGCGGCGCGCTCAGCCAGTTGCTGCCGGTGTGGCGCTTTCCCGGTCCGCGCACGCCGGCGCGCGATGCCATGCGCGCCGTCCTGGTCGCCGGCGGTGCCTGGCGCGCGGCGCTGTTCCTGCTGGCCGGCCTGGCGTTCATCGCCGATCTGACGACAGCCGGCGCCGCCTTGCTGACCACCGCGATGCTGTTGTTTGCCTTCAGCCTGCTGCGGGCGATGCGAATCTTGCGGTCGACGCGTTAAAATCGCGGTTTTTCCGCTTTCCAGGTTCCGACGCCATGCGCTACATCTCGACCCGCGGCCAGTCCGCGCCCCAGGCTTTCTGCGACATCCTCCTCGGCGGCCTGGCCCCGGACGGCGGCCTCTACCTGCCGGAAAGCTATCCGCAGGTCACGCGTGCCGAACTCGATGCCTGGCGCCAGCTGTCCTACGCCGACCTGGCCTACGAGATCCTGGCCAAGTTCATCACCGACATTCCGGCGGCCGACCTCAAGGCGCTGGTCGCCAGGACCTATACAGCCGACGTCTACCGCTTCACCCGCAACGGTGGCAACGCCGCCGAGATCACGCCGCTGACCAGGCTGGAAGATGGCCTGTACACGCAGGAACTGTCCAACGGCCCGACGCTCGCCTTCAAGGACATGGCGATGCAGCTCCTCGGCAACCTGTTCGAGTACGTGCTCGAACAGCGCGGCGAGTCGATCAACATCCTCGGCGCCACTTCCGGCGATACCGGCTCGGCGGCCGAATACGCCATGCGCGGCAAGCACAACGTCAAGGTCTTCATGCTCTCGCCGGACGGCAAGATGAGCGCCTTCCAGCGTGCCCAGATGTACTCGCTGCAAGACCCGAACATCTTCAACATCGCCGTGCGCGGCATGTTCGACGACGCCCAGGACATCGTCAAGGCGGTGTCCAACGACGCCGCCTTCAAGAAGCAGTACAAGATCGGCGCGGTCAATTCGATCAACTGGGCCCGCGTCGCCGCGCAGATCGTCTATTACTTCCAGGGCTATTTCCTGGCCACCAGGAGCAACGACGAGCAGGTGGCGTTCACCGTGCCGTCCGGCAACTTCGGCAACATCTGCGCCGGCCATATCGCGCGCATGATGGGCCTGCCTATCGCCAAGCTGGTGCTGGCCACCAACGAGAATGACGTCCTCGACGAGTTCTTCAAGCGCGGCGTGTACCGGCCGCGGACCTCGAAGGAAACCAGCGTCACCTCCAGCCCGTCGATGGACATCTCCAAGGCGTCGAACTTCGAGCGCTTCGTTTTCGACCTGGTCGGGCGCGACCCGGTGGTCATCCGCGAGCTGTGGTCGAAGGTCGACCAGGGCCAGGCTTTCGACCTGAGCACCACGGTCTACTGGAAGGACAAGCCGAAATTCGCCTTCGTCTCCGGCCGCAGCACGCATGCCGACCGCCTGGCGACGATCCGCATGGCCCACGAGAAGTATGGCGTGATGCTCGACACGCATACCGCCGACGGTCTCAAGGTGGCGCTCGAAAACCGCCAGCCGGGCGTGACCATGATCGTGCTCGAAACCGCGCAACCCGCCAAGTTCGAGGAAACCATCCGCGAGGCGCTGGCCACCCGGCCGGTGCGTCCGGCTGAACTGGAGGGCATCGAGGCGCTCGCGCAGCGCGTCGTGGTCATGGATCCGGACGTCGCCGCGATCAAGCAGTTCGTCGTCGATCACCTCTGAGCTTCGCCATCGCGATGAAAAGGGCAGCCTGGCTGCCCTTTTTTTTTCGCCGCCTGCCGGAACTTTGCCGGCGCCGAGCGGCTCTGTCCGGTGGTTGTTGCCGCTTGCCCGGTCGGGGGAAGACAGGATTAAACTGAAGACAGGCAGCAGGTTGCAAGTTCAGGGGGGGGCTGACAAACATGCCGGAATCCAGCATCCATCCGCGGGCGGCGGTCGGCGCGCACGACGCCGCGGTCGGCAAGCTCAAGCGTCGCTACATCCTGGCGCTGTCGCTGATCGCCGCGCTCACGATCGTCTCGCAACTGCTGATCCAGGTACTGATCGCCGATCAGAAGCACGATTCGCGGGTGGTGAACATTGCCGGCCGGCAGCGCATGCTCAGCCAGAACATCGTCAAGCTCGGCTTCTCGCTGGCCGCCGCCGAACCGGCGCAGGCCGCCGGCTGGCGACGCCAGCTGGCAGCGGCGGTCGATCTCTGGGCGCGCTCGCACCACGGGCTGCAGCACGGCGACCCCGAGCTCGGGCTGCCCGGCCGCAACAGTGCGGCGGTGCAGGCGCTGTTCGCACGCATCCAGCCGCAACACGAGGCGATCGTCGCCGCTGCCCGCGACATGCTCGTCACCGACGACGCCGGCGAGCGCCGTGCCGCGCTCGAGCGAATCCGGGAGCACGAGAGCGAATTTCTGGCCGGCATGGACGAGATCGTCTTCCGTTACGACAGCGAGGCGCTGTCGAAAGTGACGCTGGCCGAGCGCCTCGAACTCGCCCTGATGGTGATCACCCTGATCGTTCTGCTGCTCGAGGCCCGCTATATCTTTTCGCCGGCGACGCGGCGCATCCGCGACGATTTCGAGCGCTTGCAGCGCAACGAGAAGGAACTCCAGGCGCAGCACCTGCGCCTCGAGAACATCCTCCTCGGCACCAACGTCGGGACCTGGGAATGGGATATCGCCAGCGGCACGGTGGTGTTCAACGACCGCTGGGCCGAGATCGTCGGGTACACGCTCGACGAACTGGCCCCGCACGGCGTCGAAACCTGGATACGCCTGACCCATCCCGACGATCTGCAATGCTCCCGGGAACTGCTGAAGCGGCACTTTGCCGGCGAGCTGGCCCATTACGAGTGCGAAATCCGTTTGCGGCACAAAGCCGGCCACTGGGTCTGGGTACAGGGGCGCGGGCGGGTGTCGCACCGCCGCGACGACGGCCGGGCGCTGGCGATGTCGGGAATCCACCTTGACATCAGCCTGCGCAAGCACTACGAGGCGCAACTCCAGGCCAGCGAGCAGCGCTTTCGCGACTACTCGATGGCGTCGTCCGACTGGTTCTGGGAAATGGACGCCGACCTGCGTTTCTCGTTTTTTTCCGAGAACGTGCGCAGTACCCTTGGCGTCGATCCGGCACGGCTGATCGGCCTGCGCCGCGAACAGGTTGCCTGCCTCGGCGATCACCCGCCGGATGCAGCCTGGCTGGCGCATTTCCAGACGCTGGAACGGCGCCAGCCGTTCCGCGGTTTCGAGTACCAGGCTGGCAGCGAACTCGGCGGCCGCTGGTTCTCGATCAGCGGCGTGCCGGTCTTTGCGGCCGATGGCGTCTTCCTCGGCTACCGGGGAACCGGCTCCGACATCACCGCGCGCAAGCAGGTCGAGCTCGAGTTGCGCGAAGCCAAGCACGCATCCGAAGCCGCCAACGTCGCCAAGAGTGCCTTCCTGGCCAACATGAGCCACGAGATCCGCACGCCGCTCAACGCCATCACCGGCATGGTCCATCTGCTTCGCCGCACCGGTGTCACCGTCGAGCAGCGCGACCGGCTGGACAAGATCGAGGTTGCCGGCAACCACCTGCTCGAGATCATCAACGCCGTACTCGACCTGTCCAAGATCGAGGCCGGGAAGTTCGTCCTCGAGGCCTGTCCGGTACGACCGGAAAGCGTGCTCTCGAATGTTTCGTCGATTCTTCGCGATCGCGTCCAGGAAAAAGGCGTGCGCTGGCTGACGGAAGTGGCGCCTTTGCCAGCCGGCCTGATCGGCGATCCGGCACGGATCCAGCAGGCGTTGCTCAACTACGCCAGCAATGCCGTCAAGTTCACGCCGCACGGGCAGATCTGCCTGCGTGTCAGGCTGCTCGAGGAGGACGCCGATTCGGCACTGCTCCGCTTCGAGGTCGAGGATACCGGCATTGGCATCGACGAGGCTGTCCTGGCCCGGCTGTTTTCGTCGTTCGAGCAGGCCGACAACACGACGACGCGCAAGTACGGCGGTACCGGCCTGGGCCTGGCGATCACCCGCAAGCTGGCCCGGATCATGGGCGGCGAGGCCGGGGCCAGCAGCCGTCCCGGTCAGGGAAGCCTGTTCTGGTTCACTGTCCGTCTGAAAAAGGATGCGGCGGCCGCTACGGCGCTGGCGCCGGAGCAGGGCGACGCGGCGGCTGCGGTGCTGCAGCGTGAATGCCGGGGTCGGCGGCTGTTGCTGGTCGAGGATGAACCGATCAACCAGGAGGTCGCGTCGATGCTGTTGCGCGAGGTCGGCCTCGACACCGACCTTGCCGGCGATGGCGCCCAGGCCGTCGAACTGGCGGCCGGTGGCGGCTATGCCTTGATCCTGATGGACATGCAGATGCCGGTGCTGGACGGCCTTGAGGCGACCCGGCGCATCCGCCAACTGCCCGGTTGCGCCGACGTGCCGATCATCGCGATGACCGCCAACGCGTTTGCCGAGGATCGGGCCCGCTGCCTGGCGGCCGGGATGAACGGCTTCCTCTCCAAGCCGGTCGACCCGGCCGAGCTCTACGCGATGCTGCGCGACTGGCTGGGCGCCTAATCCGGGGTCGATTCGCCGGCGAGTCGCCGGCGCAGGCAATCGACCAGGCGCTCGATGGCGTCGGCGAGGGTGCGGGCCGACTCGCCGGCGGCCGGGTCGTGCTGTCGCGCGAGCTGGGTGAGCTGCGTCGCCAGGCGCAGGCTTTCCCGGGCGACGAGATTGCCGGCGACGCCCTTGAGCGTGTGGGCGATTTTCTCTATGCCGTCAAGATCGCCGGCGTCGGCGAGTTGGCGCAGGCGTGCCGCATCGCCGGCGTGGCTGCTCAGGAAAATCGTTGCCAGGCGGTCCACGAAGGCCGGCTGGTGCTGGTAACGGACCGCCAGTGCCGGCCAGTCGACGATGCAGTCGGGTTCCTGGTCAACGCTTGCCGGCGGTGCTTCGTCCGGCGTCCCCGGGGTGTCGAGGAGGATCTGGCGCAGCGTGCGGATCAGGTTGTTGACGTCGATCGGCTTGCTGATCACCGCGACCATGCCCGCCGCCAGGCAGCGCTCCTGCTCATCGCGCAGCGCATGCGCCGTCTGGCCGATGATGCGCAGGCCGGGGTGGCGCTGGCGCAGCAGCAGGGTCGCCTCGATGCCGTCCATTTCCGGCATCTGGACGTCCATCAGGATGGCCGAGAAGGGTTCGCTGGCGTTCTCGATCGCTTCGATCGCCGCCCGGCCGTTGTCGACGATGTGGATCTCGGCGTCTTCGCCACGCAGCATTTCGGTCAGGACGATCTGGTTGATCGTGTTGTCCTCGGCGATCAGCAGGCGCAGACCGGCCAGGCGGCCGCCGGCGGCCGCCTCCGGCTCGGGCGCCGCCGGCAGTTCTGCCGACGCGGCCAGCGGCAGGCGCAGCGTGAAGGTGCTGCCGCGTCCCGGTGTGCTGCTCGCCGCCAGCGTGCCGCCCATGATTTCCGCCAGGCGCCGGCTGATCGCCAGGCCGAGGCCGGTGCCGCCGAATTTCCGGGTGGTGCTGTTGTCGGCCTGTTCGAAAGGCTGGAACAGGCGCTGCAGGGCTTGCGCCTCGATGCCGATGCCGGTGTCGCTGACGGCGATCGACAGTTCTCCGTCCTGCCAGGCGGCGCTCAGCCGGACTTCGCCGGCACCGGTGAACTTGATCGCGTTGGAGAGCAGGTTGAGGATGATCTGGCCGATGCGCACCGGATCGCCGACGCAGGCGGCGGGCAGGCACTGACGGTCGACGGCCAGGGCGATGCCTTTTCCGTCGGCCAGCGCACGCACCTGGCGCAGGCTTTCGTCGATCATCCGCTCGGGCGCGAAAGGAATCGCCTCGACGTCGAGCTTGCCAGACTCGATCTTCGAGAAATCGAGGATGTCGTTGATCACCGCCAGCAGGATGTTGGCCGAATCGAGGATGCGGGCGAAAGTCTCGTGCGTCCTGCTGCCTGGCGGGGTGTCGCGGAAACCGACCTGGGCCAGGCCGAGGACGCCGTGCAGTGGCGTCCGGATCTCGTGCGACATGTTGGCCAGGAACTGGCTCTTGGCGCGGTTGGCGTGCTCGGCATTGTCCTTTGCCTGGTTGAGTTCCTCGGTGCGCGAGCGGACCAGGTTCTCGAGATGGTTGCGGTGCGCCAGCAATTCGGCTTCGAGTTGCTTGCGTTCACTGACGTCGTGGATGATCGAGTAGAGCAGGTCGCGATTGTCGATGGTGATCGGGCTGGTGTAGGTCTCGACGGTGCGCACCGAGCCGTCGGCAAGGCGATGGCGGAACTCGAAGCAGGATTTTTCGAGCCGCTTGGCGCGCTGCATCTCGACGGCGATTTCCTCCTCGGTCAGGGTATTGATCTGGCTCACCAGCATCGTCCGCAATTGCGCCACCGTCCAGCCGTAGAAGCGCGAGGCGGCGACGTTGGCGTCGACGATCCGGCCGTCGGTCGGGTCGACGATGAACATGATCGAATAGCTGTTCTCGAAGGTGTGCCGGTAGCGCGCTTCGCTTTCGGCGAGTGCCTTGATCGCCTGGTCGAGCTTGTCCTGGCGTTCCTCGAGCGAGGCCGCCATCGAGTCGAAGGTGGCGGCGAGCAGGCCGACGTCGCTGTTCGCCCGGGCCAGGCCGCTGCGTGCCCCGAACTCGCCGCGGGCGATCCGGTTGGCCATCTCCGACAGCCGCTGCATCGGCGCGACGACCTCGCGGCCGATGACCCGGAGCGAGACGAGCAGGGCGAGGAGCAGTGCGGTCAGTGCGATCAGCAGGTCGCGCACGAGCATCCGGTCGATCGGTGCCTGGATCGCTTCGCTCGGCAGCGAGATCGCCAGCAGGAAGCGGTTCGGCGACGATTCGAGCAGCGGCGTGTGGCCGACGATCCGGGTCGAGCCATCGTCGGCGGTCAGGCTGAGAACGCCGCTGCCGGCCGTGTCGAGGATGGGGCGGAGCATTGCCGCGGAAGGCCTGGGCCGGTCGCTGCCGCCGGGGATGTCGACGGCGACCTTGCCGCTCTGGTCGACGACGATCAGGTTGGCTGCCGCCGGCAGCCGCGATTTCTTCAATTCCTCGCTGAGCCAGTCCATGCTCAGCACGAAGACGAAGACAGCGTTGACCCGGTCGCGTTCGTCGCGCGCTGCCTTGGCGAAGATGATCACCGGCTTGCTGACGATCTTGCCGATGGTGACGTCGCTGACGACCATGCGGTCGCTCTTCAGGGCCTGTCTGAAATAGGCGCGGTCGCTGTTGTTCACGGCGCTCTTCAGCGGCACTGCCGAGCAATCGACGCTGCCGTCGGGCAGTGTCCGGGTGATGTTGAGGAAGCCGCTTTCGACGTTGCGGATGTCGGACAGCGTCTTGTTGCAATGCTCGACCGAGGTGCCGCCGTGTAATTCGGCACGGATGGTCAGCGAGGTCAGCAGGGCCTCGGCCCGGGCTTCGATGGCACGTTGCTGAAGCGAGATGGCCTGCACGGTGTGCAGCAACTGTTCTTCGGCCAGGCGCATGCGCAGGTTCTTCTCACCATAGGTGCGCCAGGCGATCAGGCCGGCGGCGACCGCGCAGACCAGGACGAGGGCGGAGACGATCAGGGTGCGAAGACCGAATGGCTTGGTCACAGCAGTGTTCCTTTCGCTCGTGAGCGCGGGGGGCTGCTTCTCGTTATGGGAAAGTTGTTGCTTGGTTGCTTCGAATGACGAATCGATTATATGCCGAATGCCTTGCGCATTCCGCGTGCATGAAGAAACACCCGCCTTCTGACAGGCGGGGAAGCGATTGGTTCTGCCGCCGGCTCAGCCGACGAAGCGCATCGACAGGTCGAGCGCCTTGACGTCCTTGGTCAGCGCGCCAACGGAAATGCGGTCGACGCCGGTTTCGGCGATCGCCCGGATGGTCTCCAGGCTGACGTTGCCCGAGGCTTCGAGCACCGCCCGGCCAGCATTGATGGCAACCGCGTCGCGCAGCAGCGCCAGCGGGAAATTGTCGAGCAGGATCATCGTCGCGCCGGCGGCGAGGGCCTGGCGCAGTTCGTCGAGGTTTTCGACTTCGACCTGAATGAAGCGACAACGGTCGACGGCCGTTTCGGCAACTTTTTGCGCCGCGGCGAAGGCTTGCGCGATGCCGCCGGCCGCGTGAATGTGATTTTCCTTGATCAGGATCGCATCCCACAGCGCCAGGCGGTGGTTGCCGCCGCCGCCGGCGCGAACCGCGTATTTCTGGGCGATGCGCAGACCGGGCAGGGTCTTGCGGGTATCGACGACCTGCGCCCGGGTGCCGGCGATTGCGTCGGCATGGATACGTACCTTGCTGGCGACCGCCGACAGCAGTTGCAGGAAATTCAGCGCGCTGCGCTCGGCGGTGAGCAGTGCCCGGCCGTTGCCTTCGATGGTGCACAGCAGCTGGTCGGCGGCGATGCGCTCGCCGTCCGCCGCCTGCCAGCTGACCGTTGCCGCCGGGTCGAGGCGGCGCACGCATTCGTCGAACCAGGCGGTACCGCAGAGCACACCGGGTTCGCGCGAGATGACCGTGGCCCTGACTTGACGCTCGCCGGGAACCAGCGACGCGGTGAGGTCGCCGGCACCGATATCCTCGGCCAGGGCGGCATCGACGTTGCGGGCGATTTCGGTGGCGAGCGGGTAGGCGAATTCAATGGGCATGGCGGGTTCGGCAGCAGTCGGAAGGGCGGATTGTACCGTTTGCATGGCCGCCCAGCGGTCTTTTTCAGCGCTCCATGGTGAAAACTCGTGGCGAGTAAATTAGAATGGCCCGCCAGTAAAAATATGCCAACATCGGGGGGTTAAATGCAGAAACAGGGGAAGCGCGTTTGGCGCGCCAGGACTTGTCTGATCGCGGGAGCCGTGGCCATGCTGCTCGGCGGTTGCGCGACCGGGTACAACAGCAAGGTCGGCTCGACCATCGACGCCGTCAGGACGGGCGCGCTCGATGCCGCGCTGGCCGATCTTGACGCCAAGAACCAGGGCAAGGACAAGGATCTGCTCTATTACCTGGAAAAGGGCGAACTCCTGCGCATGCAGGGCAATTACGGCGACAGCGTGTCGTCCTGGTCGCAGGCCGATGCCAAGGTCATCGAGTGGGAAGAGGCGGTCAAGACCGACTACGCCAAGGTGCTCGGCAATGTCGGTTCCTTCGTCTTGAACGACACCACGCGCCGCTACGACGGCCGCGACTACGAAAAGGTCCTGCTCAGCACCCGCCTGGCGCTCGATTACGTCGCCCAGGGCAAATGGGATCTGGCCCGGGTCGAGATCAAGAAGATGCACGAGCGTGAAGCGATCATCGCCGAGTTCCGTGCCAAGGATCTCGACGACGCCAAGGCCAAGGCCGAGGAAAAGGGCCTCAAGGCAACCAGCTTCAAGGATCTGCAGGGCTATCCGGTGGAAACGCTCGACGATCCCGAGGTCAAGGCCCTGAAGAACTCCTATGAGTCGGCCTTCGCCAACTACCTCGCCGGTTTTGTCTACGAGGCGCTGGGCGAGCCGTCGCTGGCCGCTGCCGGTTATCGCAAGGCGATCGAGATGCGCGGTGCGACGCCGGTGCTGTCGGAGGCGCTGGCGCGTCTCGATCAGCGTACCGGTGCGGCAGCCGGCAAGCAGAAGGCGGTCAAGAAAACCGCCAAGGGCAAGGCGGTCGCCGTCGAGCCGCAGGGGGTCGATACGCTGCTGATCGTCGAAACCGGTTACTCGCCGGCGATCACTTCGCGTGTGCTGCCGATTCCGCTGCCGATCCCGACCAAGGGCGGGCTGAGCATCGTGATGACGCCGCTGTCCTGGCCGGTGGTCGAGAAGGGCGACGCCAGCGTCGTCCCGGGCCTGCTGACGGTCAACGGCAATGCGCTGCCACTGACGCTGATGACCAGCGTCGACCAGATGGCACGGCGGGCGATTGCCGACGAAATGCCGGGGATCATCGCTCGTTCGTCGGTGCGCGCGATTCTCAAGGGCGCCGCCCAGAAGGCTATCCAGGACAACGTCTCGGGTGCCGGTGGTGCCGTGTTGAGCATCATGGCCGGGGTTGCGGCGGTGGCTTCCGAGCAGGCCGACGAGCGCACCTGGCGGACCTTGCCCGGCTTTTTCTCGATCGCCCGTAGCGTGCTGCCTCATGGCAAGAACCAGCTCACCCTCGGCCTCGGTGGCCTGCCGGTGACGCGCGAAGTGTCGCTCTCCGGCAAGCACGCGGTGGTCGTCCTGCGCACCAGCGGCGAGGTTGTCTATCTCAGCCAGACGCCGTACGACGAGAGCCAGTTGCCAGCCGTGCAACCGGCCGCGCCGGCCAAGGCGGTCAAGCCGGCGGCCAAGCCCAGGACCCCGGCCAAGCCGGCGGCGAATACCGAGGTCCAGGCCGGCAAGAAGATCTAGCCGGCGACCTATTTCCTACCCAAGACAGAGCAAAGAAGAGAATCCCATGAACTATGCAAAACTGGTTTCATCCCTGCTTCTCGGTACCGGCCTGCTGTTCGCCGGTGCGGCTTCGGCCCAGAGCATGGCGGCGCAGATCGAGCAGCACGGCGAGTCGCGCTACGTCACCGTCAGCTCGCTGATGGCCAAGGAGCGCAACGGCTTCATGGCGATCCAGTTCGAACTGGCGAACAGCGACAGCGATCCGCAACGCGCTTTCTGGCGCATCAAGTGGCTCGATGCCGATGGTTTCCAGGTGTGGGACGATGAACCCTGGAAGCCCGTGCTGGTCCAGGCGCGGGCTCGCCAGAACATCAGCGCCAGCGCGCCGACGCCCAAGGCCCGGGATTTCCGCATCCAGTTCACGGCCGAAAAGAACTGGTCGACCTCTTCGTCGCCGGCCAACTACCCGGCCAACTGATCCCGATTTATCCATTCATTTCGCAAGGAAGATGTTCGTGAATATCAACAAAACCCTCCTCGGTCAGCGTCTCGGTCTCGCCGCAGCTCTCGCCCTCGGCCTTTCCGCCTGTGTCACCACCCCGACCGTCGGTTCCGGCAATGTCGCCTATGGCGATGCCAAGGCCGTCGAGCAGGTGACCAACGAGTTCGGTTCGACCGACCTGCAGATGATTGCCGAAACGATGGCCCGTTCGCTGGCCCAGTCCTACGCCGGCAACAAGGTCAAGCCGCTGGTGACGATCGCCGAAGTCAAGAACAAGACTAGCGAGTTCATCGACACCCGCGCGATCACCGACTCGATCCGCGTCCAGTTGCTCAAGAGCGGCACCTTCCGCTTTGCCACCGACATCGCCGGCATGCAGAACCAGACCGACGAGCTGATCCGCCAGAATCAGTCGGGCATGTACAAGAAGTCGAAGACGGCCAAGACCGGTCGCATGGAAGGCGCCCAGTACCGCATCGAAGGCAACATCACGTCGATCGTCAAGCGCGGCTCCGACGTCAAGGATGTCTATTACAAGTTCAGCCTGATCATGACCGACAACGAGTCCGGCGTGATCGAATGGGCCGACGAGAAGGAAATCCGCAAGACCTCGAAACGTTGATCGGGAGCCGTCGATGATCACCAGGAATCCCTTGCGCATGCTCGGCCGCCTTGCCATCGCCGGCGCCATCGCCGTCACGGCGATGGCTGCCGGTGCCGATGCGCCGCGCATCGCCGTCACCGACCTGTCGTACGAAGAGACGGTCAGCGCCTATTTCGAGAATGTCGAGTACAAGGAAAAGTTCAACGCTTCGGCTTCGCGCAGCGAGCGCTTCCGCGATTCCGACTACGCCTCGTCGGGCGCGTCGAGCGAGCGTGCCCGCGCCAGCGGCGAGGTTTCCTACCGCTCGTCGTCGGGTGTCTACACCTTCATCAATCGCGGCGAACTGCGCAAGTTCACCGCCGACATCAAGGGCGAGCTGCTGCGCGCGGGTTACCGCGTCGTCCAGGGCAAGCCGTGGACGCAGAAGAACACCGAGAAGCTCTACGACATCATCGGCCGGATCAAGCAGGGCTACTACGCCGGTGCCGACTATGTGCTCTGGGGGACGATCAACCACGTCGAGTTCCGCGACGAGGTCAACCCGATCCAGGGCTCGAACGCCACCTCGGTGTCGCTCTCGCTCGAGCTGGTCGGCGAGTTTTCGCTGATCAACACCAAGACCTACGAGGTCAAGGCAGCGTTTTCGGCGCTCGGCGAAGGCAGCGACACCAAGTTCGCCAACGCCGCCGGGACACGCATTTCGCTCAACCGCGGCAAGGTCATGCAGGAAGTCTCGCGCAGCCTGGGCGAAGCGGTGGCCAGCGAAGTCAGCGGCCAGTTCGGCGGCGGTTCCGGCTACGAGCCGCGCAGCAATCAGGAGGGCGGCAGCCGTAACCTGCGTCCGGTCGAGGAGCGTTCGGAAAAGGTCATCATCTACAAGTGACCGGCTACCGGCCAAGGCCCGCAACCCGCACCCCGCGTGCGGGTTTTTTTATGCCGCCGCGCCGGCCAGGCAGCGGTTGAGGCAGGTCCGGGCGGCGTCGATCAGTTCGCTTGCGGTCATCCCGGCCGGACCGATGCCGGCGTCGACCAGACGGTCGCCGGCGGCGCCGTGCAGGTGCACGGCGGCGAGCAGGGCGGATTCGGCCGGCCACTGCTGGGCGAGCAGGGTGGCGGCCTGGCCGCTGAGGACGTCGCCCATGCCGGCGCTGGCCATGCCCGGATTGCCGGTGGTGTTGATCCACCAGCGACCGTCGGCGCTGGCGACGACGGTGCCGCAGCCCTTGAGCGCGACAACCGCGGCGCAGCGCCGGGCCAGTTCGCAGGCGGCGGCGATGCGGTCGTCCTGGACCGCTGACGTCGAGCAGCCGAGCAGGCGCGCGGCCTCGGCCGGGTGCGGCGTGAGCAGGCTGGGGGCGGCGCGCTGGCGCAAATTTGCCTGCAAACGGGCGTCGACCGCGAGCAGGTTGAGCGCGTCGGCATCGAGCAGCAAGGGCAGCGGGCTGGCCAGTGCCCGTTCGACACAGCCGGCGGCGGCGCCGTCGGTGCCCAGCCCGGGGCCGCAGGCGAGCGCCTGCAGTTCGGCCTCGAACAGCGCAGCGGGCGGACGGATCATCAGTTCGGGCTGGATCGGGTCGACGCTCGGCGCGGCCGGGTCGAGCAGGCCGAGATAAACCCGGCCGGCGCCGAACTTGAGGGCGGCGCGGCCGGCCAGCAATGCGGCGCCGCTCATCGACGGGCCGCCGCCGAGGATGCCGACGCTGCCGAAGACGCCCTTGTGCGAGTTGCGCCGGCGCGCTTGCAGGCAAGCGGCGAAGTGGGCGCGGCCGACGATCTCGCCGTCGGCCGGCGGCAGTGCCGGCAGGTCGAGGTCGGCGACGCGGATCTGGCCGCAATGGTCGGGGCCGTCGCCGGTGAATAGTCCGGGCTTGCCGGCAATGAAGGTGATCGTGTGGCTGGCCGCGATGCAGGTGCCGGGACGGCGGCCGCGGTCGGCGTCGAGGCCGGACGGGCAGTCGAGTGCCAGCAGCGGGCAGCCGTCGCGCCGGGCGAGGCGGTTGGCGGTGTCGATCCACTCGGCGTGGATGCCATCCGGCGCTCGCGTCAGGCCGATGCCGAACAGGCCATCGACGATCAGGCCCCAGTGGTCGACGGCCGGAATCCGGTCGCTGCTGCCGCCGCCGGCCGCGATATCGGCGTTGCGGGCAGCCGCGGCATCCGGTGGCAAGCGGGCGGGGTCGCCGGCGTAGACCAGGCGGACGTCGAAGAAGCGCTGGCGGAGCAGGCGGGCGACGACGAAGGCATCGCCGCCGTTGTTGCCCGGGCCGGCGAGGATCAGCACCGGCCGCTGGCGGTCGCCGGCGAGTTCGCAGGCGAAATCGGCGGCAGCGCGGCCGGCGCGTTCCATCAGTGGCAGGCCGGCGTGGCTGGCTTCGATCTGGCGCAGCGAAGCGCTCAGGCGCAGGCCGCTGCAGGCGGTGGCGTTTTCCATGCGTCCATTCTAGCGGGCATCGGGCGGCTGCGCGCGCTCTCAGTCGGTCCAGGCGGCGTCGAGGGCGACGAGAATGCGCGGGGCACATGCCGGGGTGACCGGCGGCGAGCGATGAACAATGCCGCGATCGCCGTTGCCTTGCCAGTGCTGGCCTTTGAGTAGCGCTACCGAGAACGGGGCAAGGCGTTCGATGCGGTGTCCGGAAAGCAGCAGTCCGGAGCATTCGTCAGGTTTGCCGGCGGCGGCTGCACCGAGCAGTCGGCGGTCGATGCCGCTGTCGTCCACCCATTCGGTGCCCGGGCCACGATAGGTGCACAGCAGACGGATCCCGACACGGTCGACATGCAGGCGCGGGCACATTGCCTGATCGACCACTTCCAGGCGCAGGCCGACATGATCGGCGGCCAGCAGTTCGCCGAGTATTTCGGCGAGCAGGGCGAGGTCGTCGGCGAGTGCTTCACGCCCGGGGCCGGCCGGCCAGTGGGCGAGTTGCGGCCGATCGCCCGGCCTCAGTATCTGGCGCAAGCCGCTGCCGAGGTCGCCGGCGTGCCGCTCAAGCCAGTGGACGATGGCTGGGTCGGGTGGTCGTCGCCATTCGGCGATCTGGATCGCCGGTTCGAAGATGCGGGTCAGGCCGAGTGCGTCGTCGCTGATGGCAGCCTGCCCGGAGATGTTGTGCAACAGGGGAGCGTTCATGGTTTTTTGCCCGATTTTGCGGTCGACCGTGGCATTAGCGTAAAAATGCCAGTGCCTGGCCGCGGCAGGCGGCATGCAACTGCCCGCGATGCCAGGCGAGCTGGCCGGAGACGATGGTGCTGCGGACCTCGCTGCGCCAGCGCCGGCCGGCGAAAGGCGACCAGCCACAGCGGCTGAGGATGGGCGCCGGCGCGGCTGCCGGCGGCCGCGGGCCGAGCAGGACAAGATCGGCCCAGTAGCCCTCGCGCAGGTAGCCGCGCTCGGCGATCCGGAACAGGTCGGCAACGCGGTGACTGGTCTTGGCAACTAGCGTCGGCAGGTCGATGCAGCCGTCGTGCACCAGTTCCATCAGGGCTGGCAGGGCATCCTGGGCGAGCGGCAGGCCGGCCGGTGCCTGGAAGTAGCCGGCAGCTTTCTCGGCCAGCGTGTGCGGCGCATGATCGGTGCCGATCACGTCGAGGCGATTGCCGGCCAGTGCCTGGCGCAAGGCGTCGCGGTCGGCCCGCGTCTTGACCGCCGGGTTGCATTTGAGATGGCTGCCGAGCCGGGCGTAGTCGGCGTCGTCGAACAACAGGTGATGGACGCAAACTTCGGCGGTGATGTGCTTTTCAGCCAGCGGCCGGTCTTCGAACAGGGCGAGTTCGCGTGCGGTCGACAGGTGCAGGACGTGCAGGCGGGTGCGGTGCTGGCGGGCCAGCGCCACCGCCAGTGACGACGAGCGATAGCACGCCTCGGCGTCGCGGATCAACGGGTGAGCGGATAAGGGCACCGCGTCGCCGTGGGTTTTTCGCCATTTTTCCTCGTTGACCGTGATCGACGGCGTATCTTCGCAGTGTGCGATCAGCAGGGTCGGGGCGCAGGCGAAAAGGCGTTCCAGGACCGCCGGATCGTCAACCAGCAGATTGCCGGTCGAGGCGCCCATGAAGACCTTGATGCCGGCGACGGCGCACGGGTCGAGGGCGGCGACGGCAGCGAGGTTGTCGTTGGCGGCGCCGAAGTGAAAGGCGTAGTTGGCGTGCGCGCTGCCGGCGGCAATCGCTTTCTTTTCCTGCAAGGCGGCCAGCGACAGGGTCGGCGGCCGGGTATTCGGCATGTCCATGAAACTGGTGATGCCGCCGGCCACGGCCGCAGCCGACTCGCTGGCGATGCTGCCCTTGTGCGTCAGTCCCGGTTCGCGGAAGTGCACCTGGTCGTCGATCATGCCGGGTAGCAGCCAATCGCCGTCGGCGTCGATTTCCTCGTCGGCGGCACCACAGATGCTGCTGCCGATCTTGTCGATGCGGCCGTCGCGGATCAGCAGGTCGCCGGCGCGGATCTGGCCCTCGTTGACCAGGCGGGCATTGCGGATCAGGAGTGTCGTCATGGCCGGGCGTTCTCGCGGACGCCGCAGAACATCGCGAAGGCTTCTTCGACCACCGCCTGCGGCAGGTCGCGGACGATGAACACGAGGCGGCTGCAGCGATCGTTGTAGGGCGCCTGTTGCGGCCAGTCGTCGAGGCGGGCGTAGGGGTAGAGCACGCGCTGGACGCACTGGACGACGCGCGGCTTGTGATCGCCGATGACATTGAGCAGCCCCTTGATGCGCAGGATGCGGTCGCCGGCGGTCTCCAGCAGGCTGCTGATCGCGTCGGCGAAGAACGACCAGTGCAAGGGTTCGGCGAACGTCAGCGCGAAACTGAAGACGTTGGCGTCGTGGCGATCGACGTCATGGTGGTGGTGATGTCCGTGCGCCAGGCGGCGCTGTTCGCGGACCTTTTCCTCGGCCAGCCAGCCGGCGACGTCGGCGCTCTTCCCGTCCGGGTCGTAGAGGCCGCAATGGCTGATCGAGGCGGCGGCGAGTTCGCCCCGGCGCACGTAGATCTGGGGGGCCGAGGGATTGATGCGGCAGAGGGTGGCGCTGACCGCGCTCAGTTCGGACGGGCTGGCCAGGTCGCATTTGCTGAGCAGCAGGCGATCGGCCATGGCGATCTGCTTGACCGGCTCCGGATGCAGCGCCAGCTGGCTGTGAATGTGCGTTGCGTCGACGACGGTGACGACGCCGTCGGTGCGGAAGCGTTCGGCGATGAAGAAATCTTCCATCAGCGTGAAAATCACTGGCGCCGGATCGGCCAGGCCGGTCGTTTCGATGATGACCCGGGCAATTGGCGGCAGTTCGCGGCGCAGGCTGCGCATGAACAACTCGCCCAGGCTGCGGGTCAGGTCGCTGCGCACGGTGCAGCAGATGCAGCCGGAATCGAGCAGGACCAGATCGTCGTCGATCTTGGTCACCAGGTGATGGTCGATGGCGACGCTGCCGAACTCGTTGATCAGTACCGCGCTGCGGGCCATCTCCGGTTGGTTGAGCAGGTGATTGAGCATGGTCGTCTTGCCGGCGCCGAGGAAACCGGTGAGCAGGGTGACGGGAATGCGGCGGTCGTGGTTTTCAGGAGGCATGGGAGCGAGTCTGGCGGTGTGCCGCAAGGGTGTCGGCAGTGTTGAAAATGCAATGTAATAACATAACATTTTCAGCCTTCGTTCAGGCGAGCTTTCCGGTTTCCGCCTGGCATGTCGGCCGCAGGTCGCTTTATAGATCGTCGAGCCGGGCCAGCAGCCAGTCGCGCCGTTCGCTGATGCGCTCGCGTTCGTCGGCCGGCAGCCGCTGCAGGTTCTTCAAGGGCAGGGCCAGGCGCGGGTTGGCGGCGAAGCGCCGGGCGTGGCGGGCGAGGAAATCCCAGTACAGCGTGGTGAACGGGCAGGCCGTTTCGCCGCTGCGTTCCTTCGGCCGGTAGCGGCAGCTGCGGCAGTAGTCGCTCATCCGGTCGATGTAGGCGCCGCTGGCACAATAGGGCTTGCTGGTCATTCCCGGCCAGGCGTTGAGCGCCATGCCCAGGGTGTTCGGTTCCTCGACCCAGGCCACCGCGTCGACATAGACGGCGAGGTACCAGTCGGCGACCTGGCGCGGATCGAGCCCGGCGAGCAGGGCGAAATTGCCGGTGATCATCAGGCGCTGGATGTGGTGGGCGTAGCCGTGCTCGAGCGTCTGCCCGATCACTGCGGCGAGGCAGGCGGCCTGCGTGCGGCCGCTCCAGAACCAGGCCGGCAGCGGCTGCCGGTGGTCGTACTGGTTGGCGCTGGCCAGCGCCGGCATGTGCCGGTGGTAGATGCCGCGGACGAACTCGCGCCAGCCGAGGATCTGGCGGATGAAGCCCTCGGCAGCGGCGAGCGGCACCCGGCCGGCGGCACAGGCTGCCTCGGTGGCGGCGATGACCCGGCGCGGATCGATCAGCTTGAGGTTGAGCGCGGTCGACAGCAGCGAATGCCACAAGAACGGCTGGCCGGACCACATCGCGTCCTGCCAGCGTCCGAAGTCGGGCAGGCGATGCGCGATGAAGTCGGCGAGCGCGGCCTCGGCCTGGGCGCTGGTGACCGGCCAGGCGAAGCTGTCGAGCGAACCGGGATGCATCGGGAAATGCCGGGCGACATCGGCGATCGCGCTGCGGGTCAGCGCATCCGGTGCGAAGCGCAGGGGCGGCGGCAGCAGTCCGGGGCCGTGGCGGCCGAAGGCCTGGCGGTTGTCGGCGTCGAAATTCCACTGGCCGCCGAGCGGCTCGTCGCCGGCCATGAGCACGTCGTGGCGCTTGCGCTGCCAGCGGTAGAAATACTCCAGGCGCAGCTTGTCGCGCGTGCCGGCCCATTCGGCAAAAGCCTCGGTCGAGCAGAGGAAGTGCGGGTCGGGGCGGACCAGCAGCGCCACCCCGGCTGCCCGGCAGGCCGCGTCCAGCGCACCCTGCACGCGCTGGTCGCCGGCTTCGAGCATGACGACGGCGCGCACGCCGGCGAGGCGGGCGGCGAGGGCGGCGGCCAGCGTGGCGTGGGGATGCTCGCCGAGGCGCAGGTAGTCGAGCGGATAACCGGCATCGCGGAAGGCCGCGGCGCGGTGGCGCATGGCGGCGAGGAACAGCGCCGAGCGGGCGCGATGACTCCACACGTGCGTCGATTCCTCGGTCGCCTCGATCATCAGCAGGCGATCGCTGGCCGCATCGAAGTCGGCGAGCAACGGGTGCGGGTCGGGGTGCAGCTGGTCGCCGAGGACCAGGAACAGGCGGCTCATCGCGGGCCGTGCCGGCGGCAGGCAGCGGAACAGAATCTGACGGTCGACCAGCTGTTTTTCCATTTTTTGCGCCAGCTCATCGGTCGACCGCAAGCGACACAGGGTTTGACCGGCAGGGCCGCCTTGTTGCCGCGGAAAGCGCTGCCGGTGGTCATTGTTGCGGATGAGCGGCGCGCCAGTCGGCCAGTGCGGCGATTGCCTCGGCAAAACCGCCGAGGCTGCGCACGCCGTCGATTGGCGGCACCCTGGCCATGCCGCCACCGCCGACCCAGAGTTCGCGTCCCGCCGACAGGGCCGCGCGCAGTTGCTGGAGCAGCCCGGGGATCTGGCGTGTCGGGAAGGCAACCGAGAACGACAGGGCGACGATGTCGGCGGCGTGGGCCTCAGCTGCCCGGACGATGTCGATGACCGGCATCTGGGTGCCGAGCGGAATGCACTCGGCGCCTTCCAGGGAAAACAGGGCTTCGGCCATGAGCAGGCCGAGCACGTGTTCTTCGTTGGGAACGCTGGTCAGCAGCAGGCGCGGCCCGCGGCCGGCAGGCAGGGTTGCGATGCTCTGGCGGAGTACGCGCTTGGTCAGTTCGGTGAACAGGTGTTCCTCGAAAACCTCGAAGCGGCCGGCTTCCCAGGCGCCGCCGACGAGTTCGGCGAGTGGTGCGACGCTGTCCAGGACAAAGCGCTGCAGGCCCTGGCGGGCCAGCCGCTGCTGCATGGCCTGCTGGAAGCCGGCCGCATCGTGCGCCTTGATCAATCCCATCAGTTCGGCGAGTTCGTGGTCGGGAGCCGGTGGGCAGCGATTATCGGGGCGGCGCGGCGCCAGCTCGGCCAGCGATGCAAACGGTGCCGCAAGCAGCTTCCCGGGGCGATGTCCTTGATCCATCAGGCGTTTTATCTGGCGCAGGCGCTCGACCTGATCGGCCGGGTAGCTGCGTTCGCCGTTGGCGTCGCGCGACGGATTCGGAAAACCGTAGCGGCGTTCCCAGACGCGCAGCACATCCTTGGACAGACCGGTATCGCGCTCGACGGCGGCAATCGTGTAGGTCAGTGTGCTCATGTTTGTCCTGAACAAAGTTGTGTCGAACGATTGACAATCGCTTTTTGTGACCCTATCTTACGAACAAGGATTTTATTTGTCCAGGACAAAAGAGGTGATCATGTTGCTCAAGCTGATGCGTTGTCTGGGGTTGGCCGGCGTTCTCGGTGGCGGCATTTCGGCGCCGGCGCTGGCCGGGGAATGCCCGCCGCTGCTCAATCACACCTTCACCACCTTGCAGGACGGCAAGCCGATGCCGCTCTGCCAGTACGCGGGCAAGGTGATTCTGGTGGTGAACACTGCCAGCTACTGCGGTTTCACCTCGCAATACGACGGCCTGGAGAAGCTCCACGACCGGCTCAAGGATCGCGGCCTGGTGGTGATCGGCTTCCCGTCCAACGATTTCGGCGAGCAGGAGCCGGGCTCGGAAAAGGAAATCGCCGAGTTCTGCCGCCTCACCTACGGCGTCGAGTTCCCGATGGCCGGCAAGACCCTGATCAAGGGGCGCAACGCCCACCCCTTCTTCCTCAAGCTGGCCGACATCACCCGCAGCACGCCGCGCTGGAACTTCCACAAGTACCTGATCAACCGCGACGCGACCCAGGTGATCGCCTTCGGCAGTTTCACCAAACCGGACGACAAGGCACTGGTCGCCCGCATCGACGAATTCCTCGGACGCTGAACAGCATGGACAAGACAAAGCAGCAGCGCATCGCCGTCATCGGCGCCGGCATTTCCGGACTGGCCAGCGCCTGGCTGCTCGGCCGCCGGCACGCGGTGACGCTGTTCGAGGCGGGCAGTTACCTGGGCGGGCATACCAACACGGTCGACGTCACCCTGGAAGGAAAAACGCATCCGGTCGATACCGGTTTCCTGGTCTTCAACGAGAAGACCTATCCCAACCTCATCGCGATGTTCGCGCTGCTCGGCGTCGACAGCGTCGAGACCGAGATGTCCTTTGCCGTCAGCCTCAGCCAGCCCGATCTCGAATGGGCCGGCAGCAACCTGGCGACGATCTTCGGCCAGAAGCGCAACCTGGTACGCCGCCGCTTCTGGGGGATGCTCTCCGACATCCTGCGCTTCAACCGCGAGAGCAGCGCCTGGCTGGCGACGCATCCGGCGCAGTCGGGCAGCCTGCGCGATTTCCTGGCTGCCGGCGGCTACTCGTCGGCTTTCTCCGATTGGTACCTGCTGCCGATGGCGGCGGCGATCTGGTCCTGTCCGACCGGACAGATGCTCGACATGCCGCTCGCCACCTTCATCCGCTTCTGCCACAACCACGGCCTGCTGCAGGTCTTCGACCGGCCCCTGTGGCGCACCGTGCGCGGCGGCGGCCGCAGCTACGTGGACAAGATCGCCGCCCAGCTCGACGATGTCCGCCTGGGCTGTCCGGTCCGCGCCGTCGAACGCGACGCCGGCGGCCTGCGCGTCAGTCATGCCGGCGGCAGCGAAAGCTTCGACCAGGTCGTGCTTGCCTGTCATAGCGACCAGGCTCTGGCCATCCTCGGCGCCACCGCCAGTCCCGGCCAGCGCGAGGTGCTGGCGGCGATCCGCTACCAGCCCAACCGGGCGCTGCTGCATACCGATGCGGCGCTGCTGCCGCGCGACCGCAAGCTGTGGTCGGCCTGGAATTACTTCGCCGGCGCCGGTGCGCCGGGCGACCAGCCGGTCGGCGTCTCCTACCTGATCAACAAGCTGCAGCCGCTGCCCTTCGCGACGCCGGTGGTGGTCACCCTGAACCCGGCGCGCGAGCCCGATCCGGCCCGCGTCATCGGCGAATTTTCCTACGCCCATCCGATCTTCGATGCCGTGGCGATTGCCGCCCAGCAGCGCTTGCCGGCGGTCCAGGGCGAAGGCGGCATCTGGCTGGCCGGCGCCTGGGGCAGCTACGGCTTCCACGAGGATGGCCTGAAGTCGGCCTTGCGCGTGGCCAACGGCCTCGGCGTGGCGGCGCCGTGGCAAGGTGCGCCCGGCCTGGCCGAGGCCGTCGCCGTGACGCACTGAGGCGATCATGCTGCCGCAGCTTTTCTTCGGCCACGTGATGCACCGGCGCTTGCGCCCGGCGGTCAACGCCTTCGTCTATCCGCTGTTCTACGTCCAGCTGCCGCTGCGCCGGCTGGCCTCGGCAAAATGCGCGATTTTCGGGGTCGACCGTAAAAACCTGCTCAGTTTCCACAGCCGCGACCATGGCCCGCGCGACGGCAGTCCGCTGCTGCCGTGGATCGAGGCCCGGCTGCGCGAGCAGGGCCTGCCGGCCGACGGCGAGATCGTCCTGCAGACCTTTCCGCGTGTCTGCGGCTACGTCTTCAATCCGGTCAGCTTCTGGTACTGCCACGATCGCGAGGGGCGGCTGATCGCCGTGCTCGCCGAGGTCAACAACACCTTCGGCGGCACCCACAGCTACCTCCTGCATCGCGACGGCGCCGTCCTGCCCGAGGGCGAGACGCTGAGCGCCGCCAAGTGCTTCCATGTCTCGCCGTTCAACGAGATCGAAGGCGCTTACCGCTTCCGTTTCCTGCTGCAGCGGCCGGTCCAGCTGGCCCGCATCGATTACGACGATGCCGCCGGCGAGCTGCTGCTGACCTCGATTTCCGGGCGGCCGCGCGGCTGGTCGTCGGCAGCCCTCGGCCTGGCGCTGCTGAGGATGCCGTTGCTGACGCTCGGCGTGATTTTCCGCATTCACTGGCAGGCCCTGAAGCTGTGGCTCAAGGGCGTGCCGTTCCGGGGGGCGGCGCCGGCCAGCCGGCAGCGCCCCCCGCCCGTACCGGAGTCGACCCGATGAGCAATACCCTGATCCTGCGCGGCGACGAACGCCTGGCGCGCGATACCCGCACCGTCTTCGAGCTGCTCGAGAAGCTGCAGGGCGGCCTGCTCGAGGTGCGCCTGCCGGATGGCTCGAGCGCCCTGTTCGGCGACGGCGAGAGCGGCGTCTCGCTGCAGGTGCACGACGAAGCGATGTTCGGCCGGATTCTCGCGCGCGGCGACATCGGCCTCGCCGAGGCCTACCTCGACGGCCAGTGGGACGCCTCGGATCCGTGCGCGCTGCTGACGCTGCTGGCCCGCAACCGGCCGGCGTTGCGCCGGGCGCTCTACGGTTCCTGGCGGCAACTGCTGGCGGCGCGGCTGCGTCACTGGCTCAACCGCAACAGCCGCAGCGGCAGCAAGCGCAACATCATGGCCCATTACGACCTGGGCAACGATTTCTACCGCCTGTGGCTCGATCCATCGATGAGCTACTCGGCAGCCCTTTATCGCGACGGCGACGACGGTTCGCTGCTGGCGGCGCAACACGCCAAGTACCGGCGCATCCTCGAGCGGCTGCGGGCGCAGCCGGGCCAGCGGGTACTCGAAATCGGCTGCGGCTGGGGCGGCTTCGCCGAGATGGCGACGGCGGCCGGTCTGGCGCTGACCGGCCTGACCTTGTCGCCGGCCCAGCTGGCCTGGGCCCGCCAGCGCGTGCCGCAGGCCGACCTGCGTCTGCAGGATTACCGCGACGTCGGCGAGCGCTTCGATCACGTCGTCTCGATCGAGATGTTCGAGGCCGTTGGCGAGCGCTGGTGGCCGAGTTATTTCCGTACCCTGGCCGGGGCGCTGAAGCCGGAGGGCAGGGCGGTGGTGCAGAGCATCACCATCGACGACGGCCTGTTCGCCGCCTACCGCAAGGGCACCGATTTCATCCAGCAGTATGTCTTTCCCGGCGGCATGCTGCCCTCGCCGGCGGCTTTCCGCGCGGCGGCGGGCAAGGCCGGGCTGCGCGTCAGCGACGAATTCGCCTTCGGCCTCGATTACGCGCGTACGCTCGCCGAGTGGCGTCAGTCCTTCGAAGCCAACTGGCCGGCCATCCAGCCGCTCGGCTTCGACGAGACCTTCCGCCGGCTGTGGCGACTCTATCTGTGCTATTGCGAGGCCGGCTTCCGGGCCGGCAGCATCGATGTCGTCCAGTTCGAACTCGCACATCGCTGACCCGCGCCGTCGCCGGCTGCTGCTCGGGCTTGCCGGGCTGCCGCTGGCTGCCGGCGCCGCCGGCGATCCGACGCAGGGACTGCAGCGCCGCGGGCAGGGGCGGTTCACCCGTTTCGGCCTGCTCATCTACGAAGCCACCCTGTGGTCCGGCGCTTCGCCCGAAGAACCGCCGCTGGCCTTGCGCCTCGATTACCGGCGCAGCATCGCCGGGCGCGCCATCGCCCGGGCCAGCGTCGACGAGATGCGCCGACTGGGCGCCGACGAAGCCTCGCTCAGTCGCTGGGGGGCGCAGATGGCGGCGTTGTTCCCGGATGTCCCGGCCGGCGATGCGATCCTCGGCGTGTACCAGCCCGGGCGTGCCGAATTCCTGTTCAACGGCCGCTGGCTCGGCGTCATCGACGACGCCGAGTTCGCCCGCCGCTTCTTCGCGATCTGGCTCGATCCCCGGACCAGCGCCCCGGTGCTGCGCGCCGCCCTGCTCGGCGCGGGGGCCTGATGGCCGCCACCCTGCCGTTGCCGCGGGTGCTCGCCTACGGCCTGCTGGGCATGCCGCTGGCTTTCGCCGCCTTGCCGCTCTACGTGCATGTGCCGGGTTTCTACGCTTTTGCCACCGGCATGGATCTGGCACTGCTCGGCGGCATCCTGCTGGCGACGCGGCTGCTCGACGCGCTGGTCGATCCCTGGCTGGGCTGGCTGGCCGACCGCGTGCCGCGGCGGAGCATGCTGGTGCTGGCGCTGCTGCCGTTCGCCGCCGGCTTCTTCGCCCTGCTCAATCCGCCGGAGACGCAGGTCGCCGTCTGGCTGGCCGGCTCGCTGGCCCTGACCTACCTCGGTTTCTCCGCTGCCAGCGTCGCCTACCAGGCCTGGGGCGCCGATGTCGGTGGCGATTCCCGGGGACGCACCCGGCTGACCGCCGCGCGCGAAGGTTTCGGGCTGCTCGGCGTGGTCCTCGCCGCTGCCTTGCCGGGCTGGCTGGCGGCATCGCCGGTGCAGGGAACGGCGGCGCTGGCCTGGGTCCTGCCACCCTTGCTGGCGATCGCCGCACTGGCTGCCCTCGCTTGCGTCGGCGCCGGGCCGGGCCGGGTCGCTCCGGCCCTGGCTCCCATGACCAGCCTGCGCCGGGTCCTGGCCGACCCGGGGTTCCGCCGGCTGCTCCTGGTCTTTGTCGCCAACGGCCTGGCCGCGGCGCTGCCGGCGACGCTGTTCCTCTTCTTCGTCGCCGACGTGCTGCGGGCACCGGCCGCCAGCGGCGCCTTGCTAGCCCTGTACTTCGTCGCCGGTGCCGCCTCGCTGCCTTTCTGGGTGGCGCTGGCCGCGCGTCGCGGCCGGGTCGTCGCCTGGCTGCTGGCGATCGGCCTGGCGACGCTGGCTTTCGCCGGTGCCGGCCTGCTCGGGCCTGGCGACGTCCTGCCTTTTGCCGCGATCTGCCTGCTCTCCGGCCTGGCGCTCGGCGCCGACCTCGCCCTGCCGGCGGCGATTGCCGCCGATCTCGGCGAGCGCCAGGGACAGGCGGGCGCCTGCTTCGGTGTCTGGAATTTCGCCGCCAAGCTCAACCTGGCGCTCGCCGCCGGGCTCTCGCTGCCGCTGCTTGGCTGGCTCGGCTACGTCCCGGGCGGCGACCGGGGCTTGCCGGCGCTGATCTTCGCCTATGCGCTGCTGCCGCTCGCCGGCAAGGCGCTGGCGGCTTTCCTGTTGTGGCGCTGGCGCCATTTTCTCGAGGTCCGATGATGAAACTCCTGCCTGCCGTCTTGTTTGCCCTCGGTTTGAGCGCCTGCGCCTCGGGCGGTATCGAGCAGTACCGCGATGCCCGGCCGGGGCTCGACCTGACCCAGTACCTGAACGGCCGGCTCGAGGCCTGGGGGATGTTCCAGGGCCGCGATGGGCGCGTGCAGAAACACTTTCACGTCGCCATCGATGCCCGCTGGGCGGGCAATGTCGGGATCATCGACGAGGATTTCAGCTGGTCCGACGGCAGCCGCTCGCGTCGGGTCTGGACGCTGACCCGCCAGGCCGACGGCAGCTTCCGCGGACGCGCCGACGACGTCGTCGGCGAGGCGGTCGGCGAAGTCGCCGGCAATGCCTTGCGCTGGCGCTACGTGCTCGCCTTGCCGGTCGATGGCAAGGTCTATCACGTCGATTTCGACGACTGGATGTTCCTGGTCGGCGACAAGGTGATGCTCAACCGCTCGTCGATGTCGAAATGGGGTTTCCATCTCGGCGAAGTGACGCTCAGTTTCGTCAAGCCATGAATCCGGCCATCGTCGACTGGCAGGGGCGGCGGGTCTGGCTGGTCGGTGCTTCCAGCGGCATCGGCGCGGCCCTGGCGGAAAACCTGGCGGCCCGCGGCGCCCGCCTGGCGCTGTCGGCGCGGCGGGTCGAGCGGCTGCAGGGCCTTGGCCTGGCCGATGTCTTGCTGTTGCCCTGCGATGCCACCGACGTCGCTGCACTGGCGGCAGCCCGTGCCGAACTGGTCGCCTGCTGGGGCGGCGTCGACCTGGTCATCTACCTGGCCGGCGACTACCAGCCGATGCGCGCCGACGACTTCGACCTGGCGCTCGCCGAGCGCATCGTCGAGGTCAATTTCAATGCCGCGCTGCGTCTGGTCTCGGTCGTCCTCGGCGACCTCCGCCCCGGTGGCGGCATTGCCTTCTTCGCCAGCGTCGCCGGCTATCGCGGCCTGCCGCGGGCGCTCGCCTACGGTCCGGGCAAGGCGGCCTTGATCCACTTCGCCGAATGCCTGCACCTCGACCTGGCGCCGCGTGGCATCGGTGTCTGGGTGGTCAATCCCGGCTTCGTCGCCAGCCAGCTGACGGCGCGCAACGATTTCGCCATGCCGGCCCTGCTGACGCCGGCGCAAGCGGCGGCTGCCACGGTCGACGGCCTGCGCGGCGGAAAATTCGAAATCCACTTTCCCCGGCGCTTCACCTGCTGGCTGAAGCTCCTTGCCCTGTTGCCGTATGGCTGGTCTTTCCGGCTGATCCGGCGTTTTACCGGAGGTTGAGATGCCGCTCGACGACCTGATCCACTTCTACCAGACCCTGACCCCCGATGGCGTTCGTCGCTTCGGCGAGTTCTACAGTGCCGACGCCTATTTCAAGGACCCGTTCAACGAGGTACGCGGGCTGGCCGCGATCGAGGCGATCTTCGCGCACATGTTCCGCCAGGTCGATGCGCCGCGTTTTTGCGTCACCGAGCAGATCGTCGATGGCGGCGCTGCGATGCTGGTCTGGACCTTCCATTTCCGCAGCCGCTGGCCGCTCGCCGCCGATCGCGTGATGCGCGGCGTTTCCCACCTGCGCTTCGCCGCCGACGGCAAGGTCGATTACCACCGCGACTACTGGGACACCGGCGAGGAGCTGTACCTGCAGCTACCCGGCCTCGGGCTGCTGATGCGCGGCTTGCGCCGCGCCCTCGGCACGCCCGCTGCTGCCTCGGGCCGGTCTCACTCGACCGGCGCGAAGCCGTAGTAGGAGCCGTAGGCCGACGGCGCCGGCGCGTAGGCGGCGACCTTGATCGCATCCGGCACGCTGACGCGGTCGGTGAATCCGTCCACACCACCGTCGTCCTGCTGCCAGCGGGACTCGACCTCGGCATCGCTGAGCCGTTCCAGGCCGAGGCTGGCATCGAAACGCGGCGAGCGGTATTCGACGGCGGTGTCGTGGGCAATGAACAGGGTATGGGGGCAGGCGGTGATCCGGGTTTCGTCGGCCGGGTCGGCGCCGATCACGCGGGTGCCGCAGAACGGGCAATGCACCGGCGTGTAGTAATGGGTCTTCAGTTCGGTGCGCTGGATGCTGGGAGTCATCGGATCTTTCCTGGTTGGGGGCTTAGCGCCGGAAGGCGGGATGGCGACGCAGGTCGCAATGGGAGAGGCCGGCCAGTTCGCCGACCACGCGGTTGATGCCGTGGCCGAGCAGCCACCAGGCATTGCCGTAGGGCAGGACGGAAACGCCGGCTTCGGCGCAGAGTTGTTGAGCACGCGCTCGTTGTTGTTCGAGATTCATGATTTCTTTCGTCAATGGCCCGACGCCGGCCAATGCCGGTCGGGCGGCCCCGGGGCGCGCCGCTGGCGCGGGGAAGGGGCGTGGGCGGCGCTTTGCCGCGCCGGTGGGGAACACCGTCGGTGTCGGGAGGTCAGGCCTTGGCCTGGGCATTTGCCCCGCTTGCTTCGGCGATGGCAGAAGGCGGTATCCGGCCGGAGGCCAGGGATTCAGGGCGGGAAGTGAATTGCGGAAAGCTGCGGCGGGCGGTGCGCGGAAAGCGCCCGGCGGTGCCGTCATCAGGGGAAAGCGAGGTTTTGGCGGGGCTCGTATGGGCAGCACAGCCGCTTTCGCTGCGGTGCACAATACGCGTCATTGTCAGGAATGGCAACCGAAATCCCGAAACAGCCGGTGTGCCAGGCGGATCGTTGCCGCGTGGATGGCGACCGTATCGTCGATGTTGCGGGCGTAGCCGCCGGCCATCGCGATCGCCACCGGCAGTTCGCGTTCGTGGCAGCCGGTCAGGACCATCCGGTCGCGTTCGCGCAGCCCGTCGAAGGTCAGCGCCAAGCGGCCGAGACGGTCATCGTGGTAAGGGTCGGCCCCGGCCAGGTAGATGACCAGGTCGGGGCGGGCGAGGTCGAGGGCGGTGTCGAGGCCATGGCGCAACTGCAGCAGGTAGGCCTGGTCGCCGCAACGGTCGGGCAGTTCGATGTCGAGGTCGCTGTTTTCCTTGGCGAACGGGTAGTTGCGGGCGCCGTGGATGGAAAAGGTGAAGCTGCGCTCGTCACCGCGCAGGATGGCGGCGGTGCCGTTGCCCTGGTGTACGTCGCAATCGACGATCAGCACGCGGTCGACGCGGCCTTCGGCCTGCATCGCGCGGGCGGCGACGGCGGCGTCGTTGAACACGCAGAAGCCCTCGCCGTGATCGGCGAAAGCGTGGTGGGTGCCGCCGGCGAGGGTGGCGGCAACGCCGTCGCGCAGCGCAGCGCGGCAGGCGGCGAGGGTGGCGCCGGCGGAGCGCCGGGAGCGCTCGACCATTTGCGCCGACCACGGGAAACCGATGGCTTTTTGTGCCTTTTCGTCGAGTCGACCGTCAACGACCCGGGCGATGTAATCGGGGTCGTGGGCGCGCGCCAGCTCCTCGTCGCTGGCCGCCGGCGGGACCTGGAAGTCGGCGGCCGAGAACTCGCCCGAAGCGAGCAGCGCCTGGCGCAGCCGGGCGTACTTCTCCATCGGGAAGCGGTGCCCCGGCGGCAGCGGCAGGACGAAAACGTCGGTGTAGAACAGCTGCACGACCGACGGCGGGCGGATTCAGTTGAGCGTGGCCGACAGCTTGCGGCGGAACTCGCGGACGAGGTCGTCGTACTGCTCGCCGGTGAGCGCGTCGAAGAACTGCAGCAGCGTCTTGCGGCCGGCGCCTTCATCGAAGAAACGGTCGCGGCGGACGACCTCGAGCGCCGCCTCGAGTGCTTCGCGGAAACGGCTCTGGGCAGCGTAGGCGCGGGCCAGTTCGAGACGGGTGGCGTGGTCGTCGGGGTGGGCAGCGAGTTTGGCCTCGAGCGGCGCGGTGTCGGCGGCGCCCTGGGCGAGGGCGAGGCGGGCGCGCAGTGCGGTGGCGCGCTCGGGATCGTTCGGGTATTCGCCGGCGAGCAGCTGGCCGGCTTCGTCGTTGCGGCCGAGCTGCATCAGCACGTCGATCGCGTCGAGCTGCACGGCCTGGTCCTGCGGGTCGGCCTGGCTGGCTTCGACCAGGCAGGCCAGCGCTTCCTCGAGCTTGCCCTCGGCCACCAGCGCCGCCGCCTGCTCGCGCAGTGCCGGCTGTTCGCCTGCGCCGGCAGGCAGGGCGATGCGCTCGAGGAACTCGCGTACCTGGCCCTCGGGCAATGCCCCGTTGAATTCGTCGACCAACTGACCCTGGAACACGACCTTCACCGAGGGAATGCTGCGCACGCCGAAGTGGCCCGCCAGTTCCGGGTTCTCGTCGGAATTGACCTTGGCCAGCAGGAAGCGGCCCTTGTATTCGTCGGCGAGCTTCTCCAGCATCGGCTTGAGCGTCTGGCAAGGGGCACACCACGGCGCCCAGAAGTCGACCACCACCGGTACCTGCAGCGAGGCCTGGAGGACCTGGGCTTCGAAATTCTCGAGGGAAACGTCAAAGGAAAACTGGGACATGGCGGACTTCCGGTCAGGCGGTTTCAGGAGGACGCCATTCTAGCGGAGAGCGTCGGCGATGCGGCGGACGGCTTTCGCTGAGCGGCGATTTTCGGCTATCATTCTGCTTTCCCGCAGCCTGTCTTTCCATGACCAAATTTGTTTTCGTTACGGGCGGTGTCGTGTCCTCGCTGGGCAAAGGCATCGCCGCCGCGTCGCTGGGGGCCATTCTGGAATCCCGCGGCATCAAGGTTACCCACCTCAAACTCGACCCCTACATCAACGTCGATCCGGGCACGATGAGTCCCTTCCAGCATGGCGAGGTATTCGTCACGGAAGACGGCGCCGAGACCGACCTCGACCTTGGTCACTACGAGCGCTTCACCAGCGCCCGCATGACCAAGCGCAACAACTTCACCACCGGCCAGGTCTATGACTCGGTGCTGAAGAAGGAGCGGCGTGGCGAGTATCTCGGCAAGACGGTGCAGGTCATCCCGCACATCACCGACGAGATCAAGGGCAAGGTCAAGGCCGGCGCCGAAGGCGCCGACGTGGCCATCGTCGAGGTCGGCGGCACGGTCGGCGACATCGAGTCGCTGCCCTTCCTGGAAGCGATCCGCCAGATGGGCATCGAGGAAGGCCGCAACAACGTCTGCTACATGCACCTGACGCTGCTGCCCTACATCCCGACCGCCGGCGAACTGAAGACCAAGCCGACCCAGCATTCCGTCAAGGAACTGCGCGAGATCGGCATCCAGCCGGACATCCTGCTCTGCCGCGCCGACCGTTCGATTCCGGTCGAGGAGCGGCGCAAGATCGCGCTGTTCTGCAACGTCATGCCGGAAGCCGTGATCGAGTGCCTCGACGCCGATTCGATCTACAAGATTCCGGGCATGCTGCACGAGCAGATGCTCGACGAGATCGTCTGCCACAAGCTGAACATCCTGGCCAAGGCCGCCGACCTGACCGTCTGGGAGAAGCTGATCGAGGCCATGGAGCATCCGCAGGCCACGGTCAGGATCGCCTTCGTCGGCAAGTACGTCGATCTGACCGAGTCGTACAAATCGCTGATCGAGGCGATCAAGCACGCCGGCATCCATACCCGCAGCAAGATCGACATCGAGTACATCGACTCCGAGAACATCGAGAAGGAAGGCACCGGCGTCCTCGAGAGCATGGACGCGATCCTGGTCCCGGGCGGTTTCGGCCGCCGCGGTACCGAGGGCAAGATCGCCGCGATCCGCTATGCCCGCGAGCACAAGGTGCCTTACCTCGGCATCTGCCTCGGCATGCAGATGGCCGTCGTCGAATTCGCCCGCCACGTCGCCGGCCTCAAGGACGCGCACTCGACCGAATTCGTTGCCGATACGCCTTTCCCGGTGATCGGCCTGATCACCGAATGGCTCGACGCTTCCGGCAAGGTCGAGAAGCGCAGCGAGGATTCCGACATCGGCGGCACCATGCGCCTCGGCGCCCAGGTCTGCCAGCTCAAGGAAGGCTCGCTGGCCCGCCAGATCTACGGTGCGGCCGAGATCACCGAGCGCCATCGCCACCGCTACGAAGTCAACAACACGCTGCTGGCCAGGCTCGAGGACAAGGGCCTGGTGGTTTCCGGGCGCGCCCCGGGGACCGACCTGTGCGAGATGGTCGAATTGCCGGCCGACGTCCATCCGTGGTTCGTCGCCTGCCAGTTCCATCCGGAATTCACGTCCAACCCGCGCCAGGGCCACCCGCTGTTCACGTCCTACGTGAAGGCTGCGCTGGCCAGCAAGCAAGGCAAGAACGGATGAAACTCTGCGGTTTCGAGGCTGGCCTGGACCAGCCTCTTTTCCTGATCGCCGGTCCCTGTACCGCCGAATCGGAGCAGCTCTGCCTCGACGTCGCAGGCCAGTTGAAGGAAGTTTGCGGTCGACTGGGTGTGAACTACATTTTCAAGGCGTCCTACGACAAGGCCAACCGCAGCTCCGGCAATTCGGTGCGCGGCCTCGGCCTCGACGAGGGCCTGCGCATCTTCGCCGAAGTGCAGCGCCAGATCGGCGTGCCGGTGCTCACCGATGTGCACGAGATCGACCAGATCGCCTCGGTGGCGGCGGTCGTCGATGTCCTGCAGACGCCGGCTTTCCTGTGCCGCCAGACCGATTTCATCCACGCCGTGGCTGCCTGCGGCAAGCCGGTGAACATCAAGAAGGGCCAGTTCCTGGCCCCGGGCGACATGAAGAACGTCGTCGCCAAGGCGCGCGAAGTGAACAACGGTGCCGACAACATCATGGTCTGCGAACGCGGCGCCAGCTTCGGCTACAACAACCTGGTCTCGGACATGCGCTCGCTGGCGATCATGCGCGAAACCGGCTGCCCGGTCGTCTTCGACGCCACTCACTCGGTGCAGTTGCCGGGCGGGCAGGGCACGGTCTCGGGCGGTCAGCGCGAGTTCGTCCCGGTGCTGGCGCGGGCGGCCGTCGCCGTGGGCATTTCCGGGCTGTTCATGGAAACCCATCCGTGTCCGGAAAAAGCCTGGTCCGACGGCCCCAATTCGTGGCCGCTGGCACGCATGCCGGCCTTGCTGGAAACCCTGGTGGCACTTGATCGCGCCGTCAAGTCGGCCGGTTTCGAGGAACTCAAGTGAGCGTCCGTGGCTACCTGATCGCCGAAGCCTCGGTGCGCGATCCGGCGGCCTACGAGATCTACAAGGCGCTCGCCCAGGCGGCGATCGCCCAATACGGCGGGCGCTACCTGGTGCGCGGCGGCGACAGCGAAGTCCTCGAGGGCGGCTGGGCCAAGCCGCCGCGGCTGGTCATCGTCGAATTCGAATCGCCCGAACAGGCCCGCCGCTTTTACGCCTCGCCGGAATACCAGGCTGCGCGCACAGCGCGCCTGGCGGTCGCGGACATGAACATGCTGGTCGTCGCCGGCGTAGATAATTTACTTTAATTACTGACTGTAACTTACTGAAAGGGAAGAACAATGAGTTCTATCGTCGATGTCGTTGCACGTGAGATTCTCGATTCTCGCGGCAACCCCACGGTCGAGGCCGACGTGCTGCTGGAGTCCGGCGTCATGGGCCGTGCCGCGGTGCCGTCCGGCGCCTCCACCGGCACCCGCGAAGCGATCGAGCTGCGCGACGGCGACAAGAGCCGTTACCTCGGCAAGGGCGTGATGCAGGCGGTCGAGAACATCAATACCGAAATCTCGGAAGCGATCATCGGCCTCGATGCCCAGGAACAGGCCTTCATCGACCAGACGATGATCGAACTCGACGGTACCGACAACAAGTCGCGCCTCGGTGCCAACGCCATCCTCGCCGTCTCGATGGCTGTCGCCAAGGCGGCCGCCGAGGAATCCGGCCTGCCGCTGTACCGCTATTTCGGCGGCATGGCCCCGATGCAGATGCCGGTGCCGATGATGAACATCATCAACGGCGGCGAGCACGCCAACAACAGCCTGGACATCCAGGAATTCATGGTCATGCCGGTCGGTGCCAACACCTTCCGCGAAGCCCTGCGCTGCGGTGCCGAGATCTTCCACGCGCTGAAGAAGCTGCTCGACAAGGCCGGTCACTCGACCGCCGTCGGCGACGAGGGCGGTTTCGCCCCCAACCTCGGCAGCCATGCCGAGGCGCTGGAAATCATCATGCAGGCGATCGAGGCCGCCGGCTACGTGCCCGGCCAGGATGTCCTGCTGGCGCTCGACTGCGCCGCTTCCGAGTTCTACAAGGACGGCAAGTACCACCTCGCCGGCGAGGGGCTGCAGCTGACCTCCGAGCAATTCACCGATTACCTGGCCAACCTCTGCGACCGTTTCCCGATCGTCTCGATCGAGGACGGCATGTCGGAAGCCGACTGGGACGGCTGGAAGCTGCTCACCGACCGCCTCGGCAACAAGGTCCAGATCGTCGGCGACGACATCTTCGTGACCAACACCAAGATCTTCAAGGAAGGCATCAAGAAGGGCATCGGCAACGCCATCCTGATAAAGATCAACCAGATCGGCACGCTGTCGGAAACCTTCGCCGCCGTTGAAATGGCCAAGCGCGCCGGTTACACCGCGGTCATCTCGCACCGTTCGGGCGAGACCGAGGACAGCACCATCGCCGACATCGCCGTCGGTCTCAACGCCGGCCAGATCAAGACCGGTTCGCTCAGCCGCTCGGACCGCATCGCCAAGTACAACCAGCTGATCCGGATCGAGGAAGACCTCGGCGATACCGCGTCCTACCCCGGCCGCGAAACCTTCTACAACCTGCGCTGATTCTCGATGCGCTGGCTGACGGTCGGCCTCCTCGCCCTGGTCGTCCTCCTCCAGTACCCGCTGTGGCTGGGCAAGGGAGGATGGCTCAAGGTATGGGAGTACGACCGGCAGCTGAAGGTCCAGAAGGAAGAAACGCGTCAGCTGGAAATCCGCAACGCGGGCTTCGATGCCGAAGTCCGCGATCTGAAGCAGGGTTACGACGCGATCGAGGAGCGCGCGCGCTTCGAACTGGGCATGGTCAAGCAGGACGAGGTCTTCGTCCAGATGCCCGAACAAAGCCCTGAAAAACGCCCGTAAAAAGCCGTCGACCGTAGTAGCCACGGCCATCTTGCTCAGCTAGAATCGTTCTCAGCAGTCCCGCCCCGAGCGCTCAAGGAGAACGACATGCTGCTCAAGAATGGCGATCAAGCCCCAACGTTTTCGTTGCCGGATGCCGATATGGAGACTGTCGATCTGGCCGCTTTCCGTAACCGCAACCACGTCGTCCTGATGTTCTACCCGAAGGACGGAACACCTTGCTGTACCCGCGAAGTCACCGATTTCGCCGATCACGAGGACGATTTTCGCAAGCACGGCTGCATCGTGCTCGGCATCAACCGGGAGGACTGCCTGAAACACCAGGATTTCCGGGACAAGGAAGGCATCGGCATCGGTCTGCTCTCCGATGCCGAAGGCACGGTCTGCCAGCAGTACGGCGTCTGGCAGGCCAGGGAAGTCGAAGGGCAGCAGAAGTTCGGGATCGTCCGCTCGACCTTCGTCATCGATCGCAACGGCCTCATCCGCCATGCGCTTTACAACGTCAATTACAAGGGTCACGCACTGGAGGTGCTGGGCCTGGTGAAGGAACTCAATTCATGAACCAGCAGGTTGTTAAAAATACCGTCATCACCCTCGACTACCACGTCACCGATCCGGATGGCGAGGTGGTCGACGAAGGCCGCGATCCGCTCGTCTACCTGCATGGCGGTTACGACGACATCTTCCCGAAGATCGAGGAAGCGCTGCAGGGCAAGGCTGTCGGCGAGTCGGTGCAGGTCAAGCTGCAGCCCGACGAAGCCTTCGGCGAGTACGACCCGTCGCTGGTCCAGATCGAGCCGCGCAAGGATTTCCCCAAGGAACTGGAAGTCGGCATGCAGTTCGAAGGCGGCCCGGAAGACGGCGGTGACGACGATTTCGTCATCTACCGCGTTACCGACATCGCCGACGGCAAGGTCGTGCTCGACGGCAACCACCCGCTCGCCGGCAGCGCGCTGGTGTTCACCTGCACGGTCACCGCGATCCGTCCGGCCAGCGCCGAAGAGATCGAGCACGGTCACGTGCATGGTGGTGACGACGAGGAAGGCTGCCACTGAGGCAGCCCCGGCTCACGGCCTGGCCGGCGGCCAGGCGTGGGTCTCGAAACGGAACAGCGCCGGCGCTTCACTATCGATGACGCCGCGCGTCCAGCCCATGATCGGGTAGCCGAAGGTCTCGACCCGCGTGAAATTGTCGATCCGCTTGCCGCGTGCGTCGCGCAGCGGCTTGTCGATGCGGCTGATGTGGGTGTCGCCGTGCACGGCGACGACCTGGCCCGGAAAATTCAGTGTTTCCTCGCGCAGGGCGACCAGGAAATCGCGGTAGCCGCTATGCGGAAAGCCCTGGGCATGGTGGATGAAGCCCGGGTTGGCCTGGAACATCAGGACGATGCCGCGCAGCTTCTCGCGCCGCGCCAGCGCGAAATTTTCCCGGAGCCAGGCGAGCACGTGCGGGTTGCGGGCCAGGAATTCGGCCGATGGCTGTTGCGTCAGCCCCCAGTTGTTGTTGCCGCCGGGCAGGTTGAAGCTGACGAACAGCACCGGCCCGAGGCGCCAGCGTGCATGCTCGACATAGCTTCCCGGCTGGCGCTCGAGTGCCAGCTTGCGCCGGCCGAGCGACTGGCCGTCGTGCCAGAACAGCTGGCGCAGCTTGTCCAGGCGTTCGAGCGCGACATAGCCGCCGTTGTTCAGGCGCGTGCAGTCGGACCACTCGTTGTCGCCGGGGATGAAGACGAAGGGCACCCGGCTGTCGTCGAAGAGCTGTCGCCGGTCCTCGAAGACGGCATCGTCGCAGCGGTCGGCGCCGTGCTTGAAGTCGCCGATGTGGGCGATGAAATCGACGTGGCTGTCGGCGATCGCCGAGAGCATCTTCGGCAATTCGGCGCGTTCGGCCCGCGAGTAGGGGACGTCGCCGATCAGCCCGAAGCGCCAGATCTCGGCGGCCGCCGGCAGGGCGGCGACGAGGACGCTGACGGTCAACGCGGTTTTCAGGGCAAAAACCAGGTCGACCGTGAACTTGCCGCGCCGTCTCACTTGAGCAGGCCCTTGAGCGCGTAGAGCGCGTCCAGCGCTTCGCGCGGTGTCAGGCTGTCGGGGTCGATGGCGGCGAGATGCTCGACCACCGGATGCGCTTCCGGTTCGGCGGCTTCGGCCAGTTCGGCCGGAAAATCCTGGGCGAACAGGTCGGGTTGCAGCGGGTCGACCGCAGCCCGCTGCTCGAACTCTCGTAACTGCTTGCGCGCGGCGCGCACGACGGCAGCCGGAATCCCCGCCAGCGCCGCCACCTGTATCCCGTAGCTCTGGTTGGCCGGGCCTTCCTCGACAGCGTGCATGAAGACGATGCGGTCGTTGTGTTCGACGGCGCCGAGGTGCACGTTGGCCAGTTCGCTGTATTCGTGCGACAGCCGGGTCAGTTCGAAATAGTGGGTGGCGAACAGCGTCAGGCTGCGGTTCTTGTCGATCAGGTGGCGCAGGATGGCGAAGGCCAGTGCCATGCCATCAAACGTGGACGTGCCGCGGCCGATCTCGTCCATCAGCACCAGGCTCTGGTTGGTCGCGTGATGCAGGATGGCGGCGGCCTCGGTCATCTCGACCATGAAGGTCGAACGTCCGGAGGCCAGGTCGTCGGAAGCGCCGATGCGCGTGAAGATGCGGTCGAGCGGGCCGAGCACGCAGCGGTCGGCGGGCACGAAGCTGCCGATGTGGGCGAGCAGGGCGATCAGCGCCACCTGGCGCATGTAGGTCGACTTACCGCCCATGTTCGGGCCGGTGATCAGCAGCAGGCGGCGCTCGTCAGCCAGCCGGCAGTCGTTGGCGATGAAGGTCTCGGCGCTTTGCGCCAGTTCGTTCTCGACCACCGGGTGACGGCCGCCTTCGACGGTCAACTGCGTTTCTTCGGCAAATTCCGGCTTGCACCAGTTGCGCTTCAGCGCCGACTCGGCGAAACCGGCGAGTAGATCCAGCTGGGCGACGGCGCGGGCGATGGTCTGCAGCGTCGGCACGACCGGCAGCAGCGCGTCGAGGATGCCCTCGTAGAGCAGCTTCTCGCGCGCCAGCGAACGTTCCTGCGCCGACAGTGCCTTGTCCTCGAAAGCCTTCAGCTCCGGCGTGATGTAGCGCTCGGCATTCTTCAGCGTCTGCCGGCGGCGGTAGTCGTCGGGAATCTTGTCGACATTGGCATGCGTGACCTCGATGTAGAAGCCATGCACCTTGTTGTATTCGACCTTGAGGCTGGCGATTCCGGTGCGCTCGCGTTCGCGCACCTCCATATCGACCAGAAAGGCGCCGCAGTTGTCGTTGAGCGAACGCAGCTCATCCAGGTCGGCGTCGAAACCCGGCGCGATGACGCCGCCGTCGCGCACCTGGGCGCCTGGTTCGGCGGCGATGGCGCGGACCAGCAGTTCGAGGGCTTCCGCCGGCGTTTCGAGTTCGGCGAACGATTGCTGCAGCAAAGCCGACGGCGTGCCGGCCAGCGGCGCGCGCAGTTCCGGCAGGTGGGCCAGCGATTCGCGCAGGCTGGCGAGATCGCGCGGACGGGCGTTGCGCAGCGCGATGCGGCCGGCGATGCGCTCAATGTCGGCGATGCCGCGCAGGGCTTTTCTGACGTCGTAGGCAAGTCGACCGTAGTCGTCCTGCAAGGCCTCGACCGCGCCATGGCGGGCGGCCGGAATGGCACGGTCGCGCAGCGGGTGGTGCAGCGTGTGGCGCAGCAGGCGCGAGCCCATGCTGGTGACGCAGTTATCCAAAAGCGAAAACAGCGTCGGCGACGGCTGCCCGCGCAGCGTCTCGGTCAGTTCCAGGTTGCGCCGGGTGGCCAGGTCGAGGCCGAGATAGGCGCCCTCGATTTCCACGGTCAGGCCGCGCAGATGCGGCAATTTTCCCGACTGCGTCGCCTGCGCGTACTGGAGCAGGGCGCCGGCCGCGGCAATCGCCGGCTTCAGCCCCTCGGCGCCGAAACCGGCGAGCGAGGCGACCTCGAACTGGTCGCAGAGCAGACGCCTGGCCGAATCGAAATCGAAATACCAGTCCGGCTGGCGCGTGCGCGCCACGTCGATGCCGAAATTGGGCGTCCAGCTTTCCGGATAGAGGATTTCCGCCGGGCGGATGCGCTCCAGCGTCGCCGGAATCTGTTCGGCCGGCACCTCGATCAGAATGAACTCGCCGCTGGCCAGATTGAGACGGGCGATACCGGCGGTGTTGCGCAAGGTCGTTACGGCGAGCAGCCACAGGTCCTGCTTGTCGTCGACCAGCGAAGCGTCGGTCAGCGTCCCCGGCGTGACGATGCGCGCCACGGCGCGTTCAACCGGCCCCTTGCTGGTCGCCGGATCGCCAATCTGCTCGCAGATCACCGCCGATTCGCCGAGCTTCACCAGCCGCGCCAGGTAGGGTTCCAGCGAGTGGAAGGGCACGCCGCACATCTTGATCGGCACCCCGGCCGACTGCCCTCGCGTGGTCAGCGTGATATCCAGGAGCCGCGCCGCCTTCTCGGCGTCCTCGTAGAACAGCTCGTAGAAATCACCCATGCGGTAGAAGAGCAGGGTGTTCGGATGCTTCGCCTTGAGCCCGAGGTACTGGACCATCATCGGGGTGTGCTTGGGGCTGTCGGCGGTTTTGCTCATGGGGCTCGGGTCGGAAAAGGTGCCGATTTTAACAGGCGCGCGCTTGGTGGTGAGTGCATGCGCTCGTGGACAGTGGTTTAGCGGTCATCATCTTGCCCGGTCACGCGAGTGTTTGTGCTAAACAATCCTTTGGGAGCATTAATTTTAATTAAAGATTCCGTTTGGAGTGTTTATTTGAAGTGCCCAAGTATTTGTATAGAATCGACTACATGGAAGAACTTTGCAGTGCATGATTCACTCTCATCGGAAAATCTGGCATGGAAGCCCCTGTACCGCTGCCCGTCGAACGAGCCATTCATAAACTCGGCGCCGACATTTCCCTGGCGCGTAGACGTCGCCATATCTCACAGTCCTCGCTGGCCGAGCGCATGGGCGCGTCGCTGTCTACCGTGCGTCGTATGGAGAAAGGCGATGTGCGGGTGCCCATCCATTTCTTCGCCCGCGCGCTGCATGTCTTCGGTGAAATCCAGGCGCTGGAAAACCTCCTGGATACGGCTAAAGACGATATCGGCCTGACGTTGATGGACGAGCGCCTGCCCAAGCGGGTGCGCAGCAAGCCTGCTTCGTCGGGAGCGCTGTGATGGCTGTCGTTGCCTCGATCCGCCGACAGGTACAGCTCTGTATCGGCAAGGTCGGTCTGCCGGTAGGTTCGCTCGTCTATGTCCGCCAGGGACGGCGCGAGAACAGTGCCTTAGCCTATGACGAAGACTGGTTGGCGAGCACGGCACGTTTCAACGTCTCGGCCGATCTGCAGCTGATGGCTGGGCACCAGTCACACAAGGCGGCCTCGCTCCATGATTCGGTATTCCACGGCGCTATCGCTGACACCGCGCCCGATGCCTGGGGTCGCCGCGTCATCGCCCGCGACCACGCCAAGCGACGCAAGGGCGATCCGCAACTGCCAGCCCTGACGGAAATGGACTATCTGCTCGCGGTGGATGACTTCAGCCGGGTGGGTGCGCTGCGCCTGCGCGATCCGGACGGTACCTGGCAGCGGACGACAACGGACGGGCAGCGCAGCACGCCGCCGCTGATCGAACTGGAGCGGGTCTTCCTGGCCAGCAGGGCGGTGGAGCGCGGCGACGAAACCGCCGAGGATTTGCGTTATCTGCAAGGCAAGGGCACCTCGCTGGGAGGCATGAGGCCGAAGTGCACGCTGATCGACGAGGACGGTCGACTCGCCATCGGCAAGTTTCCAAGCGTCGGCGATGCGCGCAGTGTCACCCGTGGCGAGGTTCTGGCCTTGAAACTGGCTGCCCTGGCGGGCATTGATGCGGCGCCGGCCCGGATCGTCCTGCTCGGCGAGGTACCGGTGGCCGTCATCGGCCGCTTCGATCGTGACCAAGCGGATGGCCGCATCCCGTACCAATCAGCCGCGTCGCTGCTGCAGGCTTCGCGTGAGGATGACCGCAGCTATACCGAGATCGCCGATGCCATCCGCGCCAACGGTTACGCCCCGGCGCAGGATGTGCGGCAACTCTGGCGCCGGTTGGTTTTCAACCTGCTGATCACCAACGTCGACGACCACCTGCAGAACCACGGCTTCCTGCATGTGGCGCACGGTCAATGGCGTCTGGCACCGGCCTTCGACATCAATCCGTTCCCGGACAAGGAGCGGGAATCGAAGACCTGGCTGTCCGAGCAGGATGGGCCGATCACCGATGTCGGCATGCTGCTGGCGCGTGCCGCCTATTTCGGGCTGGACCAAGCTCAGGCCCGCGCCGTGCTGGCTGAAGTACACGCCGCGGTGGCGAACTGGCGCCAGGTGGCACTCAGCGCGGAAGTGGGTTTGCGGCAGGTAGAGCTCGATGACTTCGCGCCGGCTTTCGAGCATGAGCAGATGGCTCAGGTGGACAGCCTGCTCAGGTGATTGTCAAAATGGCATTTTCATCATCCGGGAATCGGACATGACGCTAGCTCTGGGGCTCTATGATCAGTTGCTCACCGAGGCCTTATGGCAGACGCTTTCCCGGAAGACCGACGCAGGGAGCCGGCTGCTCGATTCGCTCAGGGTGCAAGATGCCCCTGCTTGCCTGGCTGATGTCCTGGCGCTCCAGCTCAAGAGCTCTGGCCGACAACGGTCTGCGGTGGCTCATTCCTTCATTCGATCGGAGAACTTCGACGTTTCGGAACTAAGTGCTGACTGGCATCAGAACCTTTCGTGTCCTGCCCGTAAGACCTGTGCTGGAGGAGTTGGTCGAACACGACGCTCAGTGATCTCGCGAGGTCGAGATGAAAGTCGTGCCCCTGCCCAACTATCCGCGCCCGGAACTTGTCGCCCTGGACTATCCGATGGAGGCCGGAGTTCTACGCATTCGTGCCAGGGCCCTGCTGGTGGGCTACGTCCTGAGAAGATGGGGCGTTGGCTGCTCCAAGATCCGTTTCCTGTGCGGTCTCGTGCATCCTCTCTGGAGACGGGATCGCGCGGCGCTGGTTGGGGGGGCTGCTCGTCCATGCCCCAGTGCTATCTCTCGAAGGATGCTGGCCGTGGATAGTCCAGTGAGGAAGCTCAACCCGCTTCTGCGTCTCGCGGCCATCTCGGGTGTCGAGACGGCAATCAAGCTACACATTCGCAGGGGCGACGATCTCGACGCCAGCGACAGGGCTGGTGCGACCCCGCTGATTCTGGCGGCCGCCAAGCGGAGGAAGGGAGCAGTCAGGTTGCTCTTGGGCGCCGGGGCAAATCCGACGCTCGCCGACCTCAGTGGAATGGACGCCCTGGCCCACGCCATAAAAGGCGGGTGCCCCGAAACCATCGCCGTCCTGACCGAAGCTATGGGTTGTCTCGCCGTCTCCGGATCTTCGGATGAACCTGCCGAGGTGACCGTTGAACCGATCGTCGATGAGGTCGAAAGCATCCGGGCCGTCGAGCCTGAGGACACGCCTCAGATGGTCGAATCTCCTTGCTTGGATGACAGACCCGTATCGGTTGACGTTCATCAAGCGGACTCGGCGCCCGACGACGAGGAACTGACGATGCCTGCCAAGGATTCGTCTCTTGTTCCAGAAAAGATTTCGAGTGACGCGGTCACTGAGGTCGCGCCTACGGACGAACCGAACGTTCTCATGCTGGACGACGAACCGCTGAACGACCTCGTCGCCGACGACTGGGAGGCGGAGGAGGAGATTTTCGCCCCCGAGGGCGACGAGACGGTCGCGGAGGCGGCCAGACGGGTTCACGAGGCCATCGGACGCCACAAAGTCGTGGACCGCGACGAGGACTGGGGGGACGTAGATCTTCATCTGCCCGTCAGAGCCGCTCCGCTCACCAGGGACGAGGGCGGCGGGACCGTCAGAGACCTTCTGCTCGCCGCTCTGCGGGAGGGATTGGTCTCTGAGGACCGTCTGATCGACGTCTGCTCGAACGCCGACGGCAATCGCAACGAGGAGGCCGAGAGGCTTCTCGCCTTTGTGGCGGGAGAACTCGGGGCGACCGTCGTCGAATGGACGGGGTCGGACGAAGCCCCTTTCCTGTCAGACGCCTCAATGGAGGAGGATCGCCTTCTGTCGGAGGCCGCCGAGTTCGCCGAGGAGCTCGCGTCCGGACGCAACGACCCGTTCCGGTTCTACGCGAAGGACATTCGCGGCGATCTGCTCGACGCCGAGGAGGAAATCGCCTTGGGAAGAGAGATGGAGGAGGCCGGTCGATCGGCTCTCTCCGCTCTCGCCTCGTGGCCCGAAGGGCTGTCCGCCGTGTTCGAAGCCGCCGACCGCGTCGCGAGGGGCGAGGCGGACGCGGAGTCCTTCTGCGCGGGACCGGAGCCGTCATCCGACGAGGAATCCGTCTCGAAATCGACCGGAACGGAGGAGGACGAGGACGACGAGTCCGAACTCGACGAGGAGGCGGCTTTCTTCGTGAACGCAGTCGCTGCCTTGAAAACCTGTCGCGGCGACGCGCGCAGGGCTGCGGAGGTCTTGGAGGAGGCTCGTCTGACGCGCGGCTTCCTCATGGAACTGGCCGACAAGGCTGTTCGCGAGAAGGTAGGGCGTGATTTCGTCGAGGCTCTCGGTCGTCAGGCGAAGGCTCGCGAGCGCATGATTCTCTGCAACCTCCGGCTCGCCCTGTCCATCGCCAAGAAGCATCTTTGGTCCGGCATGCCGTTCGACGATCTGGTTCAGGAGGCGAATATCGGTCTTATGAAAGCGGTGGAGCGCTACGACTGGCGCAGAGGCTTCCGCTTCTCCACCTACGCGACATGGTGGATTCGCCAGCAGGTATCGAGGTCGATCGCCGACACCGCCAGAGTCGTCAGGGCTCCCGTCCACATTCAGGAGACGGCGCGAAAGATTCTGCGCGAGCGGGAGTCCGTGGAAGCACGTCTCGGTCGTCCCGAGACCGTGTCGGAGACCGCGAGACGCATCGGAACGTCGCTCGCCAAGACCAGAATGCTCCTTGCCATGTTCGATGACGTAGCCTCCTTGGATGAAGCCGAGCCCGATTCGGGCCTGTCGAGAGTCGAAAGTCTCGTCGACGAAAGGACTTCGGACCCGGCGGACATCGCCGAGAGAGCCTCGCTGCGCGGGACTCTTCTCGGAATGCTGGAAGACCTCGACGAGCGGGCTCGGGAGGTCATTCTTCTGCGCTTCGGTCTCATGGACGACGACGCGATGACTCTCGATGAGGTCGGTCAGCATTTCGGAGTTACGCGCGAGCGCATCCGTCAGATCGAGTCGAAGACGATGCGCAGGCTTTCTCATCCGAACAAACGGGACATTTTGCGGCCCTTCATGGGAGAGAGATACGCGCCGCGCCGCTCGCCTTCGCCCGACCGGATGAAAGCGGAGGCGTCCTCCGCTTCGGACGAAAAGGTCGCGCTCGAAGAGGATAACCAGGAGTTTCTGGCGCCCGTCGTCGAGCGAGAGGCCCCGTCCTTCCCGTCTCCGAGACCGAAGCCTGAGGCTCCGCGAGTTGCCAAGCCGATTCCCGTTCGCGGAGCGGATCGCGCGCTTACCCACGAGGCGGTTCCGTTAATGCCCGCTACCGCGCTCGCGGACGACAGGACGTCGAGAATCGCCGACGAGGCTAGAGCGCTGGGACTCAGCGTCGAGGATCGACGCGCGCAGGGAGGCGAGTTGAGAATCGTCGCTCCATTCGCGTCTCCCCAGAACATAAGGGCGTTCGGCCGCAGGCTGCTCGCGTCGGGTTTCCGCAAGATCCAGAGGGACGTATTCGCGAAATGACTCAGAGAACAAGGCACGCCCCGCCGAAGGCCGGCGCGATGATGGAGGCTCTTCGGGGTCTCGGATACTCGACCGCCGCCGCTCTGGCAGACGTCGTGGATAACTCGATATCCGCCGGGGCTTCCGAGGTTCGTCTGCGCTTCGACTGGGAAAGACAGGCCAGTCGGATCTCGATTCTGGACGACGGTCGCGGCATGAGCGACCCCGAGCTCGAAGCCGCGATGACGCTGGGAACGATCAATCCGCTCGACGAGCGGGCTCCGTCCGACCTGGGACGCTTCGGTCTCGGCCTGAAGACGGCCTCCTTCTCGCAGTGTCGCAGCCTCACCGTCGCCTCGAAGCGCGAGGGAGGACCGCTCGTCTGTCTGCGCTGGGACCTCGACGCCATAGCCTCGGACCCGGAGGGCGGATGGCGCATGTTTGAAGGGCCGGCTCCCGGCTCGGAGCGCTTTCTGGAACCTCTCGCCTCGCTGCGCTCGGGAACGCTCGTTCTCTGGGAGAGGATGGATCGGGTGGTCACCGCCGGCTCCAATTTCGAGCACTTCGCAGAGCTCGCCATCGACGTCGAGTCGCGGCTCGCGATGATTTTTCACCGCCTCATCGAGGGGCACAGGCCCGACTTCCGGCTCTTCGTGAACGACAAGGCGGTCGCTCCGTGGGACCCCTTCATGACCGGGCATCCGGCTAAGCCCTGGGAATCCCCCGTCGCCCGTATTCCTACTCCCTCCGGACCCGTCGATGCGCAGTGCCACGTGCTTCCGCACAAGGACAAGCTGTCTGAAGACGACTTCGCGAAGGCCGGAGGCCCGGAGGGATGGACGTCCCAGCAGGGCTTCTACGTCTACCGAAACAAGCGCCTGCTGCTGGCCGGAGGATGGCTCGGACTCGGCAAGGGAAGGGCGTGGAATCGGGAGGAGTCGCATCGTCTGGCGCGAATCAGGGTGGACATCCCGAATTCCGCCGACGCAGACTGGAAAATCGACGTGAGGAAGTCCACGGCGCGGCCTCCGGTCTACGTCCGCTCGTGGCTGACCGGGCTGGCGGAGAACACGCGGGAGAAGGCGCGAAAGGTCTTCGCGTTCAGAGGGGCGCCTATGCCGGGTCCCGGCGGAGCGCGGATCGAGCAGGCCTGGCGGGTCGAGCATCTGCGCGGCGGCGTCCGCTATCGCATCGACGAGGGACATCCCGCCGTCGCCGCCGTCATCGACGCCTGCGGCGATAGGAAGGACCTCGTGAGGGCGATGCTGCGGGTCGTCGAGGAGACCGTGCCGGTCCAGCGCATCTGGCTCGACACCGCGGAGAACAAGGACACCCCGAGAACGGGCTTCTCCGGCGAGCCGGAGACGGCTTCCGACGGCGTCAGGACGGTTCTCCTGACCCTGTTCAAGGACATGACAGGACGGCGCGGCATGACGCCGGAGGCCGCCGTTCGCGCGCTGTCCTCCACCGAGCCGTTTCAGAACTACCCCAAACTCGTCGCCTCCCTGCCGGAGATCGCGATGAAGCCCCAAGAAGGGAACGCAGAATGACGGAAGAGCAGAGCAAACTGTTTCAAGGTCTCGTCAGCATCGTTCAGACGACGCTCGCGGCGGACATGGAGAAGGGCGCGGTAACCCCGACCCTCATCGCGGAGAAGGTCGACTTCGTCGCCGACAACCTCTACCCGGGCAAGGACATCGACAGGAAGGCGGCGCGCGACGAACTCATCCGCCGGTTCAGCCTCTGGATCGGCGGGGCCACGATGCTGTCCGACAAGACCGGCCACAAGGACTGGCTCAACGCCTCCCGTCGCAAGGACTGGCGCTACTGGCAGCGCTACCGCGACTTCCTCGAAAGCAAGATGTCTGTCAAGGCGGTGGACTCGCTGGACGAGGCGACGAACAAGATTCTCGAACTGCTCGAAGACCCATTGCGAGAAGGCGTCTGGGATCGTCGCGGACTCGTCGTCGGGCACGTCCAGTCGGGAAAGACGGGCAACTACACCGGTCTGATCTGCAAGGCGGCCGACGCGGGCTACAAAATCATCATCGTTCTCGCCGGTCTGCACAACAATCTGCGCTCGCAGACCCAGATTCGTCTCGAAGAGGGGTTCCTGGGCTACGAGACGTCGGCGAAGAACGACGTGGTCCGCTACATCGGGGTCGGCGAGAACGCCAGGGACGCCGAGATTCGCCCCAATTGCGCGACGAATCGCTCGGACAACGGGGACTTCAACACCAAGGTCGCGAAGCATCTCGCCATCTCCCCCGAGCAGAGGCCGTGGCTGTTCGTCGTCAAGAAGAACAAGACGGTGCTCGAACGCCTGCTCAAATGGATTCGCAATCACGTCGCCGACGCCAAGGACGCGGACGGCCGTCCTCTCGTCTCCGGCTTCCCGCTGCTCCTGATCGACGACGAGGCCGACCACGCCTCCGTCGACACCGGGGACCAGATCGTCAACAAGGACGGCACGGTGGACGACGAGTATCAGCCGAAGGCCATCAACAGCCGCATCCGGAAGATTCTCCACTCGTTCGCGCGGAAGGCCTACGTCGGCTACACCGCCACGCCGTTCGCGAACATCTTCATCGACCGGCGCAAGGCGACGAAAGAGGAGGGCCCCGATCTGTTCCCGCAGTCCTTCATCATCAACATCTCCGCCCCGTCGAACTACGTCGGTCCCGCCCGCGTCTTCGGGCTGCGCTCGACCGACGGCAGGGTCGGCGGACTGCCCCTGACCAGAGAGATGGACGACCAGATCGACTCCTCGGGCGAGGACGGCTGGATGCCTCCCAAGCACGACAAGACCCACGTTCCCATGTATCAGGGGCGCGACGAGGTTCCTCCGTCGCTCAGGGAGGCGATTTCGGCCTTCGCGCTCTGCTGCGCGACGCGCGTCCTCCGGGGGCAGGGCGACAGGCACTGCTCGATGCTGATTCACGTGACGCGCTTCACCGCCGTTCAGGAGGAGGTGCGCCGACAGGTGGACGAGCTCGTGAAGGGCTTCCGGGCGCGTCTGCGCGGATTCGGCGCGGCCGAGAGGGACGCGCTGCTGGCCGAGTGGCGCGAGCTCTGGGAGGACGACTTCGTCCCCACGTCCGCCGCCGTCGCGACGTCCATGGACGAGACAACCGGCGAATTCGATCTTCCCGACTGGGAGGACGTCGAGGCGGTTCTTCCCGAGGTGCTCGACGACCTGGCGAACGGCGTGAGGGCCATCAACGGATCGGCCGGCGACGTGCTGGACTACGCCGAGCGTGAGGAGACCGGCCTGAAAGTCATCGCCGTCGGCGGGGACAAGCTCGCCCGGGGTCTCACGCTGGAAGGCCTCTGCGTCAGCTACTTCGTCCGCTCCACCAAGATGTACGACACCCTGATGCAGATGGGCCGCTGGTTCGGCTATCGCCCGGGCTACCTCGACCTCTGCCGTCTCTACACGACCTCGGACCTCGTCGACTGGTTCGGCCACATCGCCGACGCGGCGGAGGAGCTTCGCCAGGAGTTCGACACCATGGCAAAAATCCACGCGACGCCAGAGACATACGGCATGAGGGTGCAGTCCCATCCCGTTCTGATGGTTACGTCCTCCATCAAGATGCGCAGCGCGAAGACCCTGCAACTCTCGTTCAGCGGCTCCGTGCTCGAAACCGTCGCCTTCCATCGCGACCCGTCTATCCTCGAAAGCAACCTTGCGGCGACAGAGAGGCTGCTGAATGCCGCCGCCGCGCCTTCGGAGAAGGGCGTCATCATCCGGGAGCGCGGCTCGGTAAAGCAGGCGTGGAGGGGGTTCCTGTGGAAGGGAGTGCCCGCCGAGCACGTGGCGGACTTCTTCTCGAACTATCGGACGCATCCTGCGGCCCGGAAGGTGAACAGCGCGGTGCTGGCCGACTTCGTCAAGGCGATGTCGGCCAAGGGCGAGCTCTCCTCATGGACCGTCGCGGTAATCGGAGGGAACGACAGCGCCGACGGAGGTCCGTTCGTTCTCTGCGGGAAATACGCCTTGGAGCACATGATCACTCGCAAGCCGAACGAGAGCACCGAGCACTACTCCATCGGGAGACTCCTGTCGCCGAGAGACGAGGCGATCGACATGGACGAGGACTCCTGGAGCGCCGCCATGAAACTCACCCTCGAGGACCGGGCGCGGGACCCGGGGCGCGGAACGGAGGAGACCGGGAAGGAGTCGCCCAAATACCCCGGAGGGATCTGGGTGCGACAGGTGCGCGGACTGGGAGCCGAGGGCGTCCCGGCACACCCCGAGCGCGGTCTTCTGCTCCTGTATCCCATCGACCCGAAAGGCGCCGAACTGCCCGAAGGCGTCCCGCCCGTGGTCGGCTTCGGGGTCAGTTTTCCCGCCAGTCGCTCGACGACGACCGTGAAGTACGAGGTGGATCACCTTCTCTGGGAGACCGAGTATGCCCCGGCCGATTGACGAGTTCGTCGCCGCCTGGGAGGCCCTCTCCGGCAGCGGCGCGGAGGCGGGCTGGCGCGGAATTCCCGTGGCCCGCGCGGGAGTCTGCGAGCTCATGGCGGCCAGACGCTTCCCTGGGAACGAGGAGGCGCTGCTCGCCCGTTTCCCGACGGCTCGCCCGAGCTCGTCGGACCGTCTTCCCGAGGGCAAAGGATTCGAGGTCGTCCGAGCAGACCCGTTCGGCGACGGCATGACGTGGATAGCCCTGTCACGCAAGGAGTCGGGCAGCCCCGAACTCTTCGCGGAGATGGTCGGGGACGTCGCGGGAGCCATGGACGCAGCCGCTCCCGAGGGAGAGGTCTCCGTTCTCAGAACCATGCTGCGCAGAGTGCGCATGTGGCAGCAGTTCATGTCGCGCGGAACGGGGCCTCTCAGCCCCGAGGCGGAGCTAGGACTGGCCGGAGAACTCTTCTTCATGGCGCTGCTTCTCGACGCGGGAGTCTCGCACGAGAGCGTGCTGAGCGGCTGGGTCGGCCCTGACGACGCCCCGCAGGACTTCCTCCTCGGGGACGGGGCGATCGAGGTGAAGGCGACGATGTCCTCGTCGGGTTTCCCGGTGAAGATCGGCTCGTTGGAGCAGTTGGACGACGCCGTCGCGTCCCCCTTGTTTCTCGCCGCCGTCAGATTCGCGGCGGGAGAGGGCGGCTCGACGCTTCCCGAGATGGTCGCGGAGGTGGAGCGGCGTGTCTCGGAGGAACCCGGCGCGATCGATTATCTGCGCGAGAGACTCATGGTCGCGGGCTACGCCGAGGCGCACGCCGGCCAGTATTCCCGGAGATTCGAGCCGAAGGAGAAACGCGTGCTCTCCGTGTCCGAGGGCTTTCCGCGTCTGACGCCGGGAGTCGTCCCGGCCGGCGTCACTCGCACCGTCTACGAAATCAATCTGGACCACGCCGGAGACTTCCTGCGCGACTTCGACGAGGTCCTCTCGCAACTAGGAGCAACCGAATGACCCTCGACGATTTTCTCGCGGAGATGCGGGCCGAGATAGCGGCCCAGATGAGCGAAGGCTCTCCCTTCGCCGAACTGGTTTTCTGCGAGGTGGTCATGCAGCACCTCGTGGACGCGGGCATGACCTTCGAACCTGTCGTCTGCCACTTCCAGGGGAAGGTCGGAAACGCCAACCTGCGACTCAGCGGCTACGCCATCTCCGACGACGCCGATCAACTGGACCTCTTCGTCAGCCTTTACGAGGGGTTCGAGGCTCTGACGCCCGTTCAGGATCAGGACTCTAAGACGGCGGCCCAGCAGTGCGTCCGGTTCCTCGAACTCTGCGCGGCCGGGCGTCTGGCCGACAAACTCGATCCGTCCAGCGACGCCCACTCGCTCGCCCTGACCATCCGCGAGATATACGACGGTCTGGAGCAGGTCCGGGTCTTCGTTCTCACGGACGGCGTCGCCAAGTCGAAGAGCTTCAAGCCGAGGGACGTCGGCGGCAAGTCGGTCCGCCTCGAGGTCATGGACATCGAGCGTCTCTTCCGCCACCGTTCGGAGGGCAAGCCGCGCGACGAGCTCGTCGTCGATTTCAACGAGGTCTCCGGCTCTCCTCTGCCGTGCGTCTTCGTTCCCGGCGAGACGGGCGACTACGACTACGCTCTGACCGCCGTCCCGGGCGAGGCGCTGCGCCACGTCTACGAGAAGTTCGGCCCCCGGCTGCTGGAAGCCAACGTACGTTCGTTCCTGAGCGTCAAGGCCAAGGGCGTTAACGCCGGCATCCAGAGCACTCTCCGGTCGGCCCCGGAGCGCTTCATGGCCTTCAACAACGGCATCGTCCTGGTCGCCGACGAGATGAAGCTCGCCCGCGCAGAAGACGGATCTCCCGGCATCGTCTGGCTTCGCGGGATGCAGATCGTGAACGGAGGACAGACCACGGCTTCGCTCTACTTCGCGAAGAAGAAGTATCCCGATACCGACCTGAGCAAGGTACGCGTTCCCGCGAAAATCATCGTGATGAGAGAGGAGGACCCGACGAAGGAGGAGGCTCTGGTCTCCGACATCTCGCGCTACGCCAACTCCCAGAACGCGGTGCGTCAGTCCGACCTGTCGGCGAACAAGCCCTTCCACGTGGACGTCGAGCGGCTCTCCCTGACCGTCTACTGCCCCGACGGGGTCGGCCGCTGGTTCTACGAGCGGGCGGCGGGCAGCTACAACACCCTTCTGTCTCGCGAGGGCACCACGCCGGCTCGTCTGAAAGCCCTGAAGGAGTCCGTGCCGGCCTCCCGCAAAATCACGAAGACGGAGTTGGCGAAGTATCTGATGGCTTGGGAGGTCCGACCGGACGTCGTCAGCCTGGGAACGCAGAAGTGCTTCGACCGCTTCATGACGGGGCTCGGCGAGGCCGAGGCGGCGGGGAACCCCATCGTTCCTGACCCCGTCTTCTTCAAGGCTCTCGTCGCCAAGGCTCTGGTGTTCAAGGCCGTCCACAAGACGGCCCGTCCTCTGGTCTCCGCCTTCCTGGCGAACGTTGCGGCCTATACCGTTGCCGTCGTGGCCCACTCGTATCGGGAGGCCTTCGATCTCGAGAAGGTCTGGCGCAGCCAGGGCGTCTCGCCCCAGTTCGTCGAGCAGGTCGAGATATGGGCGCGGGAGGTTAACGAGCGGCTTCACGAGACTGCTAACGGCAAGATGATCTCAGAATGGGCCAAGCGGCCCGAGTGCAAGGAGGCGATGTTCTCCCGTCCTTTCTCTCCGCCGTCCGTGGACGTGCCGGAGACCCGCCGGGGCTAATCCGTGACCGACGTCGTCGACCCGGCGACGAGAAGCCGGATGATGTCCGGCATCGGAGGACGGAACACGAAGCCCGAGATCGTCGTCCGCAAGGCCCTGTTCGCGGCGGGCTTCCGCTTCCGTCTGCACCGGAAGGATCTGCCGGGACGCCCCGACGTCGTCCTGCCCGGGCGTCGCGTCGCGGTCTTTGTTCACGGCTGTTTCTGGCACGCGCATCCTGGCTGTCGCTACGCGAAGGTTCCTGCCTCGCGGAGGGAGTTCTGGGAGGCCAAACTCGCTGCCAACGTCGAGCGGGACCGGCGCGCGATTGACGCTCTGCTGTCGTCGGGCTGGAGAGTACTGGTGGTGTGGGAGTGCGCTACGCGCTCGGCTGAATTGCGGGAGGCATTGCCGGAGCTACTGCGCCGCTGGATCGACGGCCCGGAGGTCAGCGGGGAGTTCTGCTCCGATTCCACGCTTCCATGAACTTCAAGACCACTCCGGCGATCTTTCTAGCGAGACGAGGCGGGACCGCGTTGCCGACCTGCGTGTATTGCTCGGTACGGTTGCCTGCGAAGAAGTAGTTGTCCTGGAAGGTCTGAAGACGGGCGGCCTCGCGCACGGTCAGGCTTCTACACTGCGACGGATCGGGATGGATGAAATAGTGCCCGTCCTTTGCGATGTGCGCGACGACGGTGGATGACCAAGAACCTTCCAGTTGAACCCGGAAGCGGTCGGCGAACGGCACTTTTTCGGATGACACGTTGTCGTGCTTGGGAAGCAGTGGGGTCGGGAAGTCGGCGATCTTGGGCGAAACGCCTTTCGCTCGTCCGTAGGCGGCGGCGAAGAGGTAGCGGTGAAGGTCGGAGCGCATGTGCGAGCGCGTCTCGTGCTGAATCACGCCGCCAAGACGCCCGTCTATATACCAGTCCGCCAGTCTGTCGCGCATTTTGTGCCGGGTCGTGTCGAAGGGCAGGAAAGGTCCTCCGACGGATACGCGCCAACGCGCCGCTGTGACGGCTCGGCTCATTTCCTCGAAGACAGATTCCAAGTCCTCAGATCGATAGAAGCGAAGCTCTTCGGCCGTCTGGCTCAGAGCCGAGAGCCACCCGTCATGCCCGTCTGGTTCCTTGGAGAGTCTGCTGCGGAGAGGCGGAAGACCGGAGAGAGCCTCTCCGACAAAAACCTTCTGGTTCTCGCCGCCCAGCACGAACTCCTCCGGCTTCGAGGATAGCTCGGGAACCGAGCGTGCGACGTCTGAGCGAATCCCGAACAGGATCACCCGGTGTCGGCCCTGCGGAACGCCGTAGCGCTCCGCCTCGATGACAAAGTCGTGCGGGTCTATCTCACCGGCGACACCTGGCTTAACGAGCGAGCGAATCTGATATTCGAGTCCGTCCCCCGGCTTGGAGAGGTCGGCCACGATTCTGTCGAAGATGGGAGAGCCGCCGTGCTGCGAGGAGAGCATCCCCTTCACGTTCTCCATGACGAAGACGGCCGGCTTGTGTCTGCGGATGATCCGCAGATACTCGCGATAGAGGAAGTGCTTCTCGTCGCTCTCGAACTTCTCCAGCGACTCGCGTGTGCGTCGGGAGCGACCGGCGAGCGAGTAGGCCTGGCAGGGAGGTCCGCCTATCAGAACCCAGTCGTCCACGCCGCCGAGGGCAGCCTGAATGCGGCGGTCCAGATCCTCCGGGTCGTCCTTCCCGAGTTCGAAGTTCCGCGCCTCTTCCAACGCCTCCCGTCCGGCTTCGGCTGCGTCCGGGTGGGCGAAAAGGGCCTCGCGGGAGATCGCTCCGCGAATATGATCGTAGTAGCAGTCCGGAGCTTGCCCCTTCGGAAATTTTCGGTAGAGCGAGCGCAGCGACAACGTCTTGTGAGCCGTCGGGTCCTTCTCCGCCGAGACTTTCAGGGAGAAGTAGGGGTTGCGGTCGACGTCCAGGATCGACGAGAAGCCTTCTCCGAGGCCGCCTGGACCCGCAAAGAGGTCGATTACCGGTATGGGGCTACGTTCGGACATGTGTCGTCGTTCTTGTGTTTCCGTCGTACAAAAGAAAAGGGCGCGACTCGCGCGCCGTGGAATGCTATCGGAATTGCCGATGACGTAGCGTTCCGCGCGCGGATTCTACCTCTTCGAGCGGCGTCTTCGATATCCGGATCGATTCGAGGATGATTCTCAACAGGCTAGCCCAGTCGCATTTAACTGTAAATATTAACAGTATTTTGCGCATCCCTCTCATTTACTCTCGAATCCATGCTTCCGGAGGAAACCGAAACTCGGCGTCTGCCACTTCCTATCGTGGTGGGCAACGTCTCAGCAGGATTTCGACATCAGGCGTATGCCGCAAACTGGTTGCTGTCGCGGGTGAGGAGTTGCATCAGCTTGGGATGGGTAAACAGTTTTTCCCTACCGACTTGCAGTTCTTTCAGTACGCCAATGCCGACCAGTTCCTTGAGGTAGCTTGAGGCGGCCTGGCGCTGGGCGATTTTCTTGTCGACCAGGTTGGCGATGCGGCAGTAGGGCTGCTCGAAGATGACATCGACCAGTTCGCGGCTGTAGATCTTGGCTTGTTTTTCGCGGATGTGGTTGGCCGTGTGCTCGGCCAGGTTGCGGATGGCGGCGATTTTGGCGGTGGTCCATTGGGCGGTTTCTTCAACGGCTTGCAGCATGAAGAGTATCCAGGGCTCCCAGGCGCCATGGCGCGTGACGTCGAGCAGCAGCCGGTAGTAATCGGCCTTGTGGGCAATGATGTGCCGGCTCAGGTAGAGGATGGGCAGGCCGAGCAGGTCTTGCTGGATCAGGTAGAGGATGTTGATGACACGACCGGTGCGGCCGTTGCCGTCAGTGAAGGGGTGGATGGCCTCGAACTGGTAATGGGCAACCGCCATGCGCACCAGGGGGTCGATGTCTTCCTGGTAGTGCAGGAATTTCTCCCAGTTGGAAAGCAGGTCGCGCAGTCGGGTTTCGCCTTCCGGCGGGGTGTAGATGGTTTCGCCTGTGCGGTCGTTGGCCAGACGGGTACCGGGCGTGCGGCGGATATCCATGGCCACGCCCTTGGTCGTGCGGCAAACCTCGATGGCCGTGGCGGTACATAGCGGACGCTCGGCGAGCGAGCGGAAGCCACGGTAGAGCGCGGTGCGGTAACGCAAGGCTTCCTTGGTTGCCGGGTCGGCCTGGCTGTCGCTTTGGGCAAACTGAAAGAGCTTGTCGGTGCTGGTGACGATGTTTTCGATTTCCGAACTGTCTTTTGCTTCGAGCAGGGGAAGGGTGTTGATGAGCATGTCCTGGTTGGGGATCAGTTTGGCAGCCTGCTTGAGTTCGGCGAGGGCCGCCCGTGCGGTGATGCAGCGTTTGAGCACCGCCCGGGTTTCGATCTCCTGACCGGGAGGAAGAAGGGGAAGGGCGTTGTAGGGCTGTTCCGGGTGCCAGTCAGCAGGGCTCATGGTGTCGAAATCGATTTTTGGCGACAGGTTCGGAGGATATGTCGTTGCTGGCGACAGGTCAATAAAACGTGTCGATGTTTTTTAAAAACATCGACACGTACCATTATCTTCGGGAAACGAAATTCTTTGTCGAGCACAGAGAAAATCGAGTCTGTTCAGTGTCTCGTGAACGTTTTCCAGGGGGCTGTGTTGATGAACTAAACAGCTCCCAGCAATCATTGTGTCCGCCTACCACCCACCCCCCAGCGCACGAATCAGGTTCACCGTCGCCCGTGCCCTTTCGCCGTCAAGGCTGACTGCACTGCGGCGTTGCTGGAGGACGCTGCGGTCGGCGTCGATGACGGCGAGGTAGCCGATGGCGCCTTCGCGGTGCTGGATCTGCGACAGCTCGGCGGCGCGGCGGGCGGCGCCGACGGCACGGTCCTGGGCGGCGTGCTGGCGGTCGAGGATGCGCAGGTGGGCGAGGTTGTCCTCGACTTCCTTGAAGGCCTGCAGCAGCGTTTGCCGGTAGCGGGCGACTTCCTCGTCGTAGGCGGCGTTGGCACGATCGACACCGGCGGCGCGGGCGCCTCCGTCGAAGATCGGCAGGCTGAGCAGGGTGCCGACCAGCGGGCCGAGCGCCCAGGTCCGGCTGGCGCTGTTGAACAGGTCGCCGAGGCGGGCCGATTCGTAGCCGTAGCTGCCGGTCAGGCTGAGCTGCGGGAAATAGGCGGCGCGGGCGGCGCCGATGCGGGCGTTGGCGGCGGCCATCGCGCGCTCGGCGGCGGCGATGTCCGGGCGGCGTTCGAGCAGCGCCGACGGCAGGCCGCCCGGAATGGCGACCGACAGCCGCGTCAGCGGCTGCGGCGCCAGCGCGAAATCGGCCGGCGGCCGGCCGAGCAGGATCGCCAGCGCGTGCTCGGCAACCGCCCGCTGGCGGGCCACGCCGTCGGCCTCGGCCTGTGCCGAGGCGAGTTCGGCGGTCGCCCGCGCCAGTTCCATCTCGCCGATGTCGCCGGCGTCGAAGCGGCGCTGGAAGAGCTCGAGGCTGGCGGCGCGCAGCTTGATCGTGTCGGCGTAGAGGGCCTGGGCGGCATCCAGTTCGCGGATCAGGAAGTAGGCCTGGGCGACGTCGGCCTGCAGCGTCAGCAGCGTCGCGCGGAACAGCGCGGCGTTGCGCTCGGCGTCGAAGCCGGCAGCCCGGGCGCCGTCGCCGAGCCGGCCGAAGAGGTCGGCTTCCCAGGCGAAGCTGGCCTGGCCGCGCCACAGCGTGCCCGGGTCGGTGTCGGCGTTGGCCGGCAGCCCTTGTGACGCCGGCGACGGCAATTGACGGGTCGGTCCGAGGCCGACGCCGATCTGCGGGAAGAGGGCAGCCCGGGCAGTCTTTTCCAGGGCCCGCGCCTGGCCGAGGCGGGCGGCGGCGGCCTTGAGGTCCTGATTGGCGGCGAGCGCCTGCTGCTCGAGATCGTCGAGCGTGGCGTCGGCGAAGACCCGCCACCATTCGCCGCGTTCGACGGCATCGGCGGGTTGCGCCAGTTTCCACGGCGCGCCGGCGGGCGGTTGCGGGGCTTCCTTGTAGCTGGCCGGAATGGCGGCCTCGGGGCGTCGGTAGTCGGGGGCCAGCGAGCAGCCGGCGAGCAGCAGGCTGGCGAGCAGCGCGCCGACCGGGAAGGGCAGAGGTCGGAGGTTCATGGTCTTACTCCTGCGGGGCATGGTAGGCGGAGGGGCCGGCCACCAGCGGGGCGTCGTGGTGGGCGGCGGAATGCAGCTTGTGCTTCTTGTCCAGCGTGCGCAGCAGCACGTAGAACACCGGCGTCAGGAAGAGGCCGAACAGGGTCACGCCGAGCATGCCGAAGAAGACGGCGATGCCCATCGCGTGGCGCATTTCGGCACCGGCGCCGGAGGACAGCACGAGCGGCACGACCCCCATGATGAAGGCGATGGAAGTCATCAGGATCGGGCGCAGCCGCAGGCGGCTGGCGTCGATCGCCGCCTGCACCGGCGTGCTGCCCTGCATTTCCAGTTCGCGGGCGAATTCGACGATGAGGATGGCGTTCTTGCAGGCCAGCCCGACCAGCACCATCAACCCGATCTGGGTGAAGATGTTGTTGTCGCCGCCGGTCAGCCAGACGCCGGTGAGCGCCGCGAACAGGCTGGTCGGCACGATCAGGATGACGGCCAGCGGCAGCGTCAGGCTCTCGTACTGGGCGGCGAGGACCAGGAAGACCAGCAGCACGCTGATCGGGAACACCCAGATGCCGGCGTTGCCCGCCAGGATCTTCTGGTAGGTCAGGTCGGTCCATTCGAACTTGACGCCGCGCGGCAGGGTTTCCGCCGCGACGCGCTCGGCCGCCGCCTCGGCCTGCGCCGAGGAATAGCCGGGGGCCGGGCCGCCGTTGATGTCGGCCGCCGTGTAGCCGTTGTAGCGGACGACCATTTCCGGTCCGTAGGTCTGCTTGACCTTGACCAGCGACGACAGCGGCACCATCTCGCCGGCCGCGTTGCGCACCTTGAGCTGGCCGATGTCCTCGGGATGGGCGCGGAAGGGGGCGTCGGCCTGGGCACGCACCTGATAGACGCGGCCGAAGCGGTTGAAGTCATTGACGTACTGCGAGCCGAGGTAGATCTGCATGGTGTCGAAAACGTCGGTGACCGAGACGCCCAACTGCTTGGCGCGGGTGCGGTCGAGATCGACGTCGATCTGCGGCACGTTGATCTGGTAGCTGGAGAACATCGGGCCGAGTGCCGGTTCCTTGGCTGCCGCCGCCATGAAGGCGTTGGCCGCCTCGTTGAGTTCGGCGTAGCCGACCGAAGCGCGGTCCTCGATCTGCAGCTTGAAGCCGCCGACCGTGCCCAGGCCCATCACCGGCGGTGGCGGGAAGGTGGCGATGAAGCCTTCCTGGATCGCCGCGTATTTCTGGTTCAGCGCACCGGCAATCGCGCCGGCCGACAGTTCCGGGCTGCCGCGTTCGGCGAAGGGTTTCAGCGTGACGAAGACGATGCCGGCGCTGGAACTGTTGGTGAAGCCGTTGATCGACAGGCCGGGGAAGGCAACGGCGTGGTCGACGCCGGGCTGGGCGAGGGCGATCTCGCTCATCTTGCGGATGACGGCTTCGGTGCGGTCGAGCGAGGCGCCGTTCGGCAGCTGCGTGAAGCTGACCAGGTACTGCTTGTCCTGGCCGGGCACGAAGCCGCCGGGCACGATGTAGGACAAGCCGATGGCGCCGGCGATCAGCACCAGGTAGATGCCGATGGCGCCGGTCTTGTGCGCGATGATGCCGGTGACGCCGCGGCCGTAGCGCTCCGAGGAGCGGTTGAAGAAGCGGTTGAAGGCGCGGAAGAAGCCGCCGAGGTAGCGCTCCATCTGCACCGTCAGCCAGTCCGGCTGCTCGCCGTGGCCTTTGAGCAGCAGCGCGGCCAGCGCCGGCGACAGGGTCAGCGAGTTGATCGCCGAGATCACCGTCGAGATGGCGATGGTCATCGCGAACTGCTTGTAGAACTGGCCGGTCAGGCCAGTCATGAAAGCCAGCGGCACGAACACCGCGACCAGCGTCAGGGCGATGGCGATGATCGGTCCGGAGACTTCGCGCATGGCCCGGTAGGTCGCTTCGCGCGGCGTCAGCCCGGCCTCGATGTTGCGCTCGACGTTTTCGACGACGACGATGGCATCATCGACGACGATGCCGATGGCCAGCACCATGCCGAACAGCGACAGGGCGTTGATCGAGTAGCCGAAGCCGAGCATCAGCGAGAAGGTGCCGACGATGGACACCGGTACGGCCAGCAGCGGGATGATCGAGGCGCGCCAGGTCTGCAGGAAGACGATGACCACCAGCACGACCAGGGCGATGGCTTCGAGCAGCGTATGCACGACCGCCTCGATGGAGGCGCGCACGAACTGCGTCGGGTCGTAGACGATTTCGTATTTCACCGAATCCGGGAAGTCGACCGCCAGCTCCTGCATCGCCTCGCGCACGCTGGTGGAAATCTGCAGCGCGTTGGCGCCGGGCGCCTGGAAGATCGGGATGGCCACCGCCTGTTTGTTGTCGAGCAGCGCGCGCAGGCCGTATTCGGCTGCCGCCAGCTCGACCCGGGCAACGTCGCCGAGACGGGTGACCGCGCCGTCGGGCGCCGCCTTGAGGATGATGTCGGCGAATTCGGCGGCGGTCTTCAGGCGCCCCTGGGCATTGACGTTCAACTGCAAAGGCACGTCGGGCAGGCTGGGCGAAGCGCCCAGCGTGCCGGCGGCGACCTGGACGTTCTGCTCGCGGATGGCACGGACCACTTCGGTGGCGGTCAGGTTGCGCTCGGCGACCTTGCCCGGATCGAGCCAGACGCGCATCGCGTAGTTGCCGGAGCCGAACAGGCCGACCTCGCCGACGCCCTGGATGCGCGCCAGGCGGTCCTTGACGTTGATCAGCGCGTAGTTGCGCAGGTAGGTCATGTCGTAGCGGTCGTCCGGCGAGATCAGGTGCACCACCATGGTCAGTGTCGGCGAGCTCTTCAGCGTCGTCACGCCCAGGCGCTGCACGTCCTCGGGCAGGCGCGGCAAGGCCTGCGAGACGCGGTTCTGCACTAGTTGCTGGGCCTTGTCGGGATCGACGCCCAGCTGGAAGTTGACCGTCACCGTCAGGTTGCCGTCGCTGTTGGCCTGCGACTGCATGTAGAGCATGTTCTCGACGCCGTTGATCGACTCTTCCAGCGGTGCCGCCACCGTTTCGGCGATGACCTTGGGGTTGGCGCCCGGATACTGGGCGCGCACCACTACCGAGGGCGGCACCACCTCGGGGTATTCCGAGATCGGCAGGTTGAACACCGAGAGCACGCCGGCGAGCAGGATCAGGATCGAGATCACGCCGGCGAAGATCGGCCGGTCGATGAAGAATTTGGAGATGTTCATGGAATCGTTTCCGTTCTGTCCCGGGATCAGCCGGCCTGGGCGGCTGGCGCTGCGGTGCTGCCGGGCATGTCCACCTGGTTCGGGCTGACCGCGTCGCCGGGGCGCACGCGCTGCAGGCCGTTGACCACGATGCGCTCGCCGGCCTGCAGGCCGCGGTCGACGATGACCAGGCCGTTCTGTGTCGCACCGGTATGCACGGCGCGGTATTCGGTCTTGTTGTCGGGGCCGACGACAAGCACGAAACGCTTGTCCTGGTCGGTGCCGATCGCCTTTTCGGTGATCAGCACGGCCGGCCGCTGCTCGCCGCCGCCGAGGCGGATGCGGGCGTAGAGCCCGGGCACCAGGCGGCCGTCGGCGTTGTCGAAGACGGCGCGGACGCGAATCGTGCCGGAGGCGGTATCGAGCCGGTTGTCGACCGAGTCGATGCGGCCTTCACGCGGATGGCCGTCCTCGTTGGCCAGGCCGAGACTGACCGGCAGGCGCCGCTCGGCACTGGCGAGGGCCGGGTTGATGTGGCGCAGGAAGGTCTGCTCGTCGACGTCGAAGGCGGCGTAGATGCGGTCGGAGGCGACGATGCTGCTGAGCACCGGGCCGTTGCCGGCACTGACCAGGTTGCCGACGGTGATTTCGGCGCGCGACATGCGGCCGGCAATCGGCGCCGTGATCTGCGTGTATTCGAGATTGAGCCTGGCGACGCGCAGCGCTGCCTGGGCGGCCTGCAGGCTGGCGGCACCGTCGCGGGCGGCGTTCTGCTTTTCCTCGAAATCGCGCCGGGCGATGGCGTTGTCGGCGAGCAGGCGTTCGGCGCGCGCCAGTTCGCCGGCGGTATAGGCGGCGCGCGCCTCGGCGGCGGCGGTCTGTGCCTGGGCGCGGGCGACCTCGGCGGCGTAGGGGCGCGGGTCGATGGTGAACAGCAGGTCGCCCTTGCGGACCACGGCGCCGTCCTTGAAATGCACGGCGGTCAGGATGCCGGAAACCTGCGGCCGGAGCTCGACGCGGTCCACCGCTTCGAGGCGGCCGGAAAAGGACTGCCAGTCGATGATCGGACGGCTGACCGCGGTGGCGACATCGACCGCCACGCCCTGGGCGGCGACCGCCGCGTTGGCCTGGGCGTCGCCGGTGCCGGCAAGCCCCCAGGCGGTGGCAGTAACCGCGACGATGCCGGCGAGGGCGAGGCAGATGGCAGCGCGTCGCGAAGCCGGGTGCTGGCGGGTGAAGTTGGGGAGGGGCATGGTCATTTCCTTCTTGGCTGGGATTTGTTGGCAGAGGTGGAATGCAGGCGCTGGCGCAGGAACTCGGCGGCTTCGGCGAGCAGCGGCGGATGCCGGGGCAGGTCTGCGTGCTGGACGTCGAAACGGGTGATCTGGGTCGGCACGCCGGCGGCGATCAGCGCCGTGGCGTAGGCTTCGGCTTCGCGGTGGAGGACGTCGCACTTGGCGGTCGCCAGGTAGGTCGGCGGCAGGTCGTGCAGGCGGCGCGAGGCGAGCGGCGAGGCGTAGGGATGCAGGCGTTCCTGGCTGTGCGGCAGGTATTGGGCATAACGCTGGGCGCAGGTCTGCGGCTTGAGGTCGGAGGTCAGTCGCTCGGCGTCGCCGAGCAGGGTCATGCTCGGGTCGAGCATCGGCCCGATCAGGACCTGGGCGGCCAGCGCCGGGCCGTTGCGGTCGCGGGCGATCAGCGCCACGGCTGCTGCGATGTTGCCGCCGGCATCGTCGCCGGCCACCGCCAGCCGGTTACCGTCGAGATTCAGCCCGGGGGCCGCACCGAGCAGCCAGCGCAAGGCGGCATGGGCGTCTTCCGGCGCTGCCGGGAAAGGATGGCGGGGCGCCAGCGAATAAGCCAGCGACAGCACCGCGACGCCAGCCTGTGCGACCAGCTGGCGGGCGGTGGCATCGGCGTCGTCGAGCGAGCCGGCAACGAAACCGCCGCCGTGCAGGTAGAGTACGACCGGCAGTGCGGCGTCGTGCCTGGCGGGCCGATAGAGGCGGGCCGGCAGTGGGCCGAGGTAACCGGAAATTTGCTGATTTTCGACGTCGACCGTCAACGTCGGTGGGGCAGTGCTGCTGCGATGGGCATCCATGTTTCGCGCTGGGCTGTTGGCGGTGGATGCATTCTGGGTGTTATATTTGAGCGAATAAATATTCGGCTTGCGATAACACTATTCAACAATCGCAAACAATTGCCGCTGCTGTTTCGATCAGGAGAATTGCGATGGACCGTTTTCAGGCGATGAAGGTGTACATGGCGGTGGTCGACGCGCGCAGCTTCAGCCGCGCCGCCGACAATCTCGGCCTGCCGCGGGCGACGGTGACGACGACGATCCAGGGCCTCGAAAGCCTGCTCCGCGTGCGCCTGCTCAACCGCACCACGCGCAGCGTCAGCCTGACGCCGGACGGCGCCGCCTACTACGAGCGTTGCGCCCGCCTGATCGGCGAGCTCGAGGAAATGGAGGCGTCCTTCCGCGATGTCGCGCAGCGGCCGCAGGGGCGGCTGCGCATCGACGTGCCGACGACGATCGGACGCATGATCCTGATTCCGAAACTGTGCGAGTTCCGCCAGCGCTACCCGGACATCGAACTGGTCATCGGCATGAGCGACCGCCCGGTCGACCTGGTCCAGGAAGCCGTCGATTGCGTCATCCGCGGCGGCGAACTGATCGATTCGACCCTGGTCGCCCGGCGTATCGGCAGCATCAGCTTCGTCACCTGTGCTGCGCCTTCCTACCTCGCACGTTGTGGTACCCCGGAAACCCTGGAGGACCTGCAATCGCACCAGGCAATCCACTTCTTCTCCGCCCGGACCGGGCGCATCATCGACTGGGATTACGTGATTGACGGGGCTACGCAAAACATCAAGGTTCCCGGCTCGGTTGCAGTCAACGACGCCGAGGCTTACCTGGGGCTGGCGTTGCAAGGCTTTGGTCTGGTCCAGGCAGCGCGTTTCATGGCCTTGCCGCATCTGGAAACGGGAGCCCTGGTCGAAGTCCTTGGGCAGTGGCGTCCGGCGAACCTGCCCATCGCAGTCCTTTACCCGCAAAACCGCCACCTGTCGCCGAAAGTCCGGGCGTTTTCCGACTGGGCCGCGGAACTGTTCTCGCTGTGCCCGTTGTTGAATGGCAACGACAGTGACTATGTTCCCGGGGTGTGTACGATCGCCGACCCGCATGCGCCCAGCAACAACATCCGCGATCTGGTCGAACAGCGTAATCTTGCCGAACGCGTTCTCTGACCGGTGCATCCTCTCGTTAGCCAGTCCCGGCCGACTTTTGTTCGCAAGGCCCTGGCATTTGATCTGGATCATCTAGTGCTTATGTAGTGTCTTGTGCCCGCTTGTTCCAGGTATAAAATATGTCAAAAAAGGGAGAAACGGCATGGGGAAGGTGGCGATAGCTGGCATTGGTGCGTCGGCGGGGGGACTGGAGGCGATCACGCAGCTGATTTCCCGTTTGCGGCCCGACGTCCCTTGTGCCTATGTCGTTCTCCAGCATCTGTCGCCGAGCTACCGCAGCATGATGGTCGAGATTCTCGGCCGTGAGACGGCGCTCCACATCAAGGAAATGGAGCAGGGAGACCGTCCTCAGGCGGGCGTCATCTATGTGGTTCCGGCGAATTCGAACGCCCTGGTCAAGGATGGGCGTTTTTCCCTGGCGACGGCCGCTCCCGAAGTCGTTCCCAAGCCTTCGATCAACCAGTTCCTGATCTCGCTGGCGGCGGAAGAGGGCGATGCGGCGATCGGCATCATTCTCTCCGGTACCGGTTCTGACGGGGTTGCCGGTTTGCGTGCGATCCAGGCTGCCGGCGGTTTCACCCTGGCCCAACTCCCCGAGTCCGCCAAATATGACGGGATGCCCCGTGCTGCCATCGAAGCGGGCGTGGTCGATCACGTTCTTGCACCCGAGGCGATTGCCGAGCAGATTTCACGCTTGCTTGTCCTGCCTGACCCCGCGAGCGAAAACGAGCCGCCTCCCGACCTGTTGCAGAACCTGCTGGTCAGCCTGCGTGATCGCTTGCAGTTTGATTTTTCGGGATACAAGACCGGTACCCTGATGCGACGCATCCGCAGGCGCCAGTTTGCCACCGGGGGCGAGAATCTTGCCGCCTACCTGGGCTGGGTTGAAGCGCATCCCGAGGAGCTGGAGTTGCTTGCGCGCGACATCCTGATCTCGGTCACCGCGTTCTTCCGCGACCGGGAAGCTTTTGCCGCGCTTCGCCGTGCGGTTGTCGATCTGGTCGGACGCAAGAGCGCCGGCGGTGAAATCAGGGTTTGGGTCGCCGGTTGCGCAACCGGCGAGGAGGCTTATTCGATCGCCATGCTCTTCGCCGACGCGCTGGGGGATAGAGCGAGCCAGTACCGGGTCCAGATATTCGCCACCGATGTCGACGAAGAGGCCCTCAACGTCGCCCGTCGCGGAGTGTATCCAGCGGCTTCGATGAGCGAGGTATCGATCGAGCAGCTCGACCGCTATTTCAAGCCGGCCGGCAGTGCCTACGAAGCGGGCAAGATACTGCGCGACATGATCGTTTTCGCGCGTCACAACCTGGTCAGTGACCCGCCTTTCATGCGCCTGGATCTGGTCAGTTGCCGCAACGTACTGATCTACTTCGACGCCCCATTGCAGAGCAAGGTCCTGAAAATCTTCCATTTCGGGCTTGCTCACGATGCCTACCTGTTTCTTGGTCGCTCGGAGAGCATCGTCCAGGCAGAGCAGCTGTTTTCGACGCTAGATCGGCGTGAGCGCTTGTTCAGGAAACAAGGGGACTCGGTTGCATTGACCCCGGCGGCCTCGACGCTCCCGGTCAGTTCCCTGAGAACCCCAGGGCAGCGCCGCGACCGGCGCCTTGAACTACTTCTCTCGGGGCTGGTTGCGCACTTCAAGCTGACGGTGGCCATTTGTGATCGTGAAGGAAATGTGCTGCACACCGCAGGCGATGTCGAACGGCACATGCTGTTTCCTGTCGGGGTTTCCCGACTGACCCTGGGGGATGTCGTCGTGCCTGAACTGAGGGGGGAAATCCTGACCCTGCTCAGGCGCTGCCAGCAGCAGCGCAGTACGCAGACTGGCAGGCGTCGTCGGGTCGGTCGCGATCTTCTCCGGATTATCATCGAACCCATTTCCGACGGCGCCGGCGAACTCTTGCTGGTGATCTTCGCACCCGAGGTTGCCAAGGAAGAGGTGCAGGAGGAGCTGACCGGCAGTTCGACGCAGCAGCAACTGGAAGACGAACTGTTGACGACGCGGGAGCATCTGCAGGCGCTGGTCGAGGAAATGGCGACCGCCAACGAGGAGATGCAGGCGCTCAACGAAGAATCTCAGGCAGCCAACGAGGAACTACAGGCGACCAACGAGGAACTGGAGGCGGCGAACGAGGAGATGCAGGCGACCAACGAGGAACTGGTCAGCCTGAACGAAGAGCTCAACGTAAAAACGGTCGAGCTGTCGAAGTTGTCCGAAGAATATGCCCATCTCTACGATGCACTCGAATATCCGGTGCTGGTTTTCGATCGGGCGCTCCAGCTTGCCCGTTTCAACGCTCCCGCTGCCCGGCGTTTCGATCTGAGATCGACCGCCTTGCGGCAACATCTGTCTCGCTTGCGCCTGCCCGAGCCCTTGCATGACATGGAAATCTGGCTGGGGCGCGCCCTGGCGCACGGTGACCGTGAGCAGATACTGGTCCAGCTTGATAGCCGCGACCTGCGGGTGCTGATTTCCCCGGGGATGGGAAAAACCGGCGGGATTTCCTCGCTGGTGGTCAGTTTCATCGATGTCACCGATATCGTTCGCACCCAGGAGGCCTTGAGCCAATCGCAGGATCGCCTGAATGCGCTGATGCAGAACACGACGGTGATTTTTGCGATGCGCGATGTCGCCGGCGCTTATATTTACGCCAATTGCCGTTTCGTCGAGTTTTTTGGCCTGGAAGGCCAGGAAATCCTCGGAAAAAACGATTTTTCGCTTTTCGAGCATGAACTCGCCGTCAATATCTGGGACGGAACTCTCTCCTCGCTGAGAAATCGGTCGGCCTTCACCACCGATTACCAGATTGCCGGCCCCAACGGCGCGCGTTACCTAAGGGCCGTTCACCAAACGCTCTGTGACGCCGCGGGCAATCCCGTTGCCCTGATTCTCGAAGCCGAGGATGTCACTGCCAGCAAACTGGCCGAAGAACAGCTGCGGATCACGGCGCGGGTCTTCGAGCAGGCAGGTGAGGCAATTGTCGTGACCGATGCCGACGGGGTCATCCAGACGACCAACAAGGCATTCGTGGCGATTACGGGTTACAGCACGGCTGAGTCGGTCGGGAAACAGGTCGGGCAGCTCCTGAAGTCAGGGCGGCATAGTCCGGATTTCTATGCCGCGATGTGGGAAGCGCTGCTCGAAAAAGGCTTCTGGCAAGGCGAAATCTGGAATCGCCGGAAAAGTGGTGATGTATATCCTGAATGGCTGACGATCAATCGCGTTGACGATGCCGAGGGGCGAATCGAGCACTTCGTCTCGGTTTTCTCTGACATTACCGATATCAAGAACGCCCAGCGCAAGGCCGAGTACCTGGCTGCGCATGATGTGCTGACCGGATTGCCGAATCGCACGCTGTTTCACGACCGACTGCGTCACGCGTTGGCCCAGGCCAGACGGAAGAAGGAACGCCTGGCACTGATGTTCATCGATCTTGACAACTTCAAGGACATCAACGACACGCTCGGCCACGATATCGGCGACGACTTGCTCAGGCAGGCGGCTGAGCGGTTGCAGCAGGTGATGCGCGATGTGGATACGGTAGCTCGCCTGGGCGGCGATGAATTCACGGCGGTACTGTCTGATTGCGACGCCGAAGCCGCCGGCCGGATCGCCCGGCGGATCGTCGATGAACTGTCTGCTTCCTTCTCGGTGCAGGAGCGCCAGCTTTTTGTTTCCGCCAGCGTTGGCGTTGCCTTTTTCCCGGAGGATGGGCAGGACAGCAATTCGCTTGTCAAGGCCGCTGATACGGCCATGTATCGAGCCAAGGAACTTGGCCGGAACCGCGTCGAGTTTTTTGTCCCGGATCTGCATGTACGCCTGCTCAAGCGCGCGACGATGGAAAGCGCGATGCGTGCGGCGCTGGACATGCGCCGACTGCGTCTTGTCTATCAACCGAAATTCGGCTTGCAGCAGGGCCATCCACTGGTTGGCGCCGAAGCCCTGTTACGCTGGCGCGACCCGGCGTTGGGCGAGGTTCCACCAGGCGAGTTCATTCCGGTCTGTGAATCCTGCGGCCTGATCAAGGATGTCACCCGGGCCGTTCAGAAAATGCTGCTGCAGCAGCTATCAACCTGGCTGGCGCTGGGCCTGCCTGTCGTGCCGGTGGCTTTCAATTGCTCGCCAAGAAACATTCGTGAGCCGGACATGGCCGAAGTGCTCGTGGCAAGCATGCAGGAAGCCGGCGTTCCGTCGCATCTGGTCCAGGTCGAGATCACCGAAGGGGCGCTTCTGGAAAACAGCGAGATTGTCCTGGCTAACCTCAGCATTCTCGATCAGCACGGCATTTCGATCAGTGTTGACGACTTCGGCACGGGCTATTCCTCGCTGACCTATCTCAAGCGTTTGCCGTTGGCCGAACTCAAGGTGGACAAGAGTTTCGTCGATGGGCTGGGCAGTGACAGTGATGACGAAGCGATCGCGCGCGCAGTCCTCAGCCTGGCCAAGGCACTCGGTTTGCGCGCGGTGGCCGAGGGGGTCGAGTCCGAGAGGCAACTCGACTGGTTGGCCGAGCAAGGTTGCGAGGCTGTGCAGGGATATCACCTTTCCCGACCGCTCGAAGCGGTCGATTATGAAGACATGCTGGCGAGGTCGGTGCGTGGATAAGCGGTTCATTGACGAGTGTGAGCGGGAACAGTTGCATCTTTCCGGCGCCATTCAGGCGCATGGGGCAATGGTGGTGGTCGATCAGGCGCTGCGAATCAGCCATTACTCGGCGAATGTGGCGAATTTCCTTCCGGCTGATTTTCCTGTTCGCCTTGGCGAGGATATTCCCGCCAGTTTTTGCGAGCTTGTTTCCCAGTTGGGCAGCGAACCGGGGCGCCGTATCCAGTACGAAGCGGTGCTCCAGGGCCCGGCGGGTTTGCTCGATGCGGTATTCATCCGTAACGCACAGGGGCTGGTCCTGATCGAGTTTTTCCCCGGTTTTCACGATGAATGCGAGCCGTTGCCCCTTCTCACCCAGGGGGTTGTTCCTCCCGCCAGCCGCAGTGAAGCCGATAGCCAGCGCCAGTCCTTGCTCGAACGAGTGCTGCAGCAGACCGGCTTTCAGCGTGTCATGTACTACCGTTTTCTCGAAGATGGTGATGGCGAGGTGCTGGCAGAAGCAAAGCAGGATGGCGTGGCCGGTTCCTACCTCGGGTTGCGTTTTCCGGCCAGCGATATCCCTCAGATTGCGCGCGTCCTTTATCGGCAGAATCCATGGCGCTTGATTCCGGATGCCGCGGCCGACTCGGTGCCGCTGATTGGCCGCGAGGCCGTGGTGCCTGATCTGAGCTGTTCCGACTTGCGCAGTGTTTCCCCCGTACATGCGGTATATCTGGCGAATATGGGCGTCAGCGCTGCCCTGTCGTTTCCCATTGTAGTCGGTGGGCAATTATGGGGATTGATCGCCTGTCACCATGCTGAGCCGCGCCAGCTTGGTCTGGCCAGGCTTGCCAAGGCCTCGCAGGATGTTCGTTCCCATACCATGGGGTTGTCGGCATTCTTCGCGCAAAGGCGCATGCAACTGCTCGATGGCCTGGTACGCCGTTTCAGCCAGGCCAGGGAAATCGTTCACGAAGCCGGTGATGTGGTTGCTGCTTGGGGCAAGCTCGGCGCCTGGCTGGCAGCGGAGTTCTCCGCCGACGGCGCACAACTCTGCATGGACGAGGGCGATGTCGGCTGGGGAGAGGGCTTCGAGGAGTCCGCCCTGGCCTTCGTTGACGAATGGTTCCTCGGCCAGAACACCGAGCAGGTCTGGCTGGCTGAATCCTTGCCCCGCCAGTTGCCTGGCTATCCGTTGTCTCGCGTTGCCGGCGTTCTGGCGGTCAAGGCGAAGACGGCTGGCGGTCAGTTGCTGCGCGTTTACCTGACCCGGCACGAGCACATTCACGACGTCGCCTGGGGGGGCAACCCGGACAAACCTGTCGAGCGCCACGACGGCATACTCGGAATCGCGCCGCGACGTTCGTTCGGCAAATGGGTGGAGAAGCGGATTGGCCGTTGCCGTCCATGGGACAACGAGGTTCGTTTGCTCGGCCTCAAGCTTCGCGAACTGGTGATGCAACTTGGAAGAGACTGATTTCCTGGCCGAACTGCGCCAAAGAACAGGCGTGTCTCATCGGCAACTCGAGGCCAGGGTTCCTTTTGTGCGTCTGACTGCCGACGACGTGGCGGCGGTCGATGTAGCCCACGCCTTTACCTTGTTCCATGCCTTTTACGCGGGTCTTGAGCCGGTTCTCGTTTCGCGCCTGGGCATGCTGTCGCTGGCCGGGCTTTATCGCCGACGCAGCCATTTGCTTGCTGATGATCTGGCCACCCTTGGTTATTCCTTGCCACAACCCTGGCCGTCGATCGTGCCTGACGACGAGGCCGGACTGCTGGGATTGGTCTATGCGATAGAAGGTTCTGCGCTGGGTGGGCAGATTGTCGCCCGTCACCTGCGTTCCCGGCTGGGAGCCGAGTTCTCAGACTCGCTGACTTTTTACAGCGCGCTGACCAACGGTGTCGGCGCCCACTGGCAGAGGGTTCTCGCTGCTTTGCGCCAGGCCCTGGGCCGCGAACCGGCCCTGGATGCCATGAGTGCGGCGGCGAATGGGGTTTTCGCCTCGCTCATCAGTCTTGCCGAAACATGTTCTTCGGAGCCTTGTCTGACGCTGCGTTGAAATGCCAACCGCTTGCGTCTGTCTCTGTCGCTGTCCTCTGGGAAAGAAATACAACAAAATTTAATAACAAAAATAACAGGCTTTGTTATTTTTCCCGGGGTTTGTCAAGAATCTTCGTTAAATCGCTGATTTTTGATATTTTTGCAGCGCAGCAATTGTCTGGACGTTGGCATTTTGCGCAGTTAATATCATGCCATTCGTTCATGTGTCTGGCATGATCGCTCTGGATCGTCTTGGAGGTGTATTTTGGTTACTTTGGAAACGCGTTCGGCAGTTGTGCTGCTTTTGTCGATTGGTCTGTTCTCTGCTGCGCATGCTGCTGACGAAGCGGCTCCGGCCCAGCCGGCGGCTGAAGCGACCGTGCCTTCGCTGAGCGCCCCGGGTGGGCGTGTTTCGGTGGTTGGCGGGGAGGCCACCACTGGCGCCGCTCAACGGGCAACCAGCGCCGGTTACGAGCTTGCTGGTTCCGGCTTGGGCAGTGCCTCACAGCAGGAAGAAGCCAACATCCTGACGGTTGCCGGCAAGGGCAAACCGCTGCGTTTCCAGAACGGCATCTTCGTCTATCCGACGGTTACCGTTGCCGCGGGTTACAACGATAACGTCGCCGGTACCTCGACCAACGAGAAGGGTTCCAAGATTTTCGTCATCCGCCCGGAAGTGGTCGCCGAGTTGAAGCGCCAGGGAGATCGCTACACCTTCAGCTACGCCGGTAACTTCGGCCACTACACCAGCTCCTCGTCCGACGATTTCAATCACAACGAAATCCTGCTGGCCGGTGACAACTACTTCACCAGCCGGGCTCGTCTGGGCTGGGGCGTTGGCTACTACTCGCGTTCCGATGCGCGCGGGTCGACCGATCGTGTTGCCAGCGATACGCCGGACCGCTGGCATGCGCCGATGGTCCGCCTGGTCGGTATCTACGGTGCCAAGGGCGCGCCCGGTCGTATCGAGCTCGAGACTGGCATGTTGCAGAAGCGCTACACCAACAATCGTGACGTGACGCGCAACTACGACGTCGACGTGACGACGCTTTCCGGCCGTTTTTTCTATCGCGTGCTGCCGCGCACCTCACTGGTTTTCGAGGCACGCAATACCTGGAACGACTACATTGCTTCCACCTCCACGCAGGACAACAGCTACCGCAAGCTGATGATGGGGGCGACCTGGGAGCTGTCGGCCAAGACCACCGGTGTCGTGAAGATCGGTCGCGCCAACAAGGATTACGATCTTGGCTCGCGTAACGATCCGTCGGCAACAACCTGGGAAGCCAGCCTGGCCTGGTCGCCGCTGACCTATTCCCGCTTCGATTTCGAAACGGCCCAGGACATCATGGATTCCAGCGGCGTCGGCAACTTCACCGATACGCGTAGCTGGACCGCCAACTGGACCCACAAGTGGGCCTCCTATGTCATGTCCAACGTCAATGCCGGCGTTGTCCGCTCCGATTACGACGGCATCGACCGTAACGACACGACCAAGAACTTCGGCGTCGGCTTCTTCCGCGAACTCGGCTACAACTTCCGCGCCGGTTTGAACTGGACTCGCACGAAGCGCGATTCGAACATCAACAACCTCGACTTCAAGCGTAACGTGTATATGCTGACGCTCGAAGCAGCACTTTGATCCAATCGTTGGCGGGGTTTCGGCAGATGTTTTTTCGTTGGTTGCTCGTTTTTTTCGTTTCGTTGAATCTGGCCTGGGCGCAGGGGCAGGAGACTGTTCCTTCGCTGTCCTCTGGTGGTGTGGTACCGGTACCGCTCGCGGCAACCGGCCTTTCCAACTACCGCCTTTCCTCGGGCGATGTGCTGTCGGTCCGGGTGCTTGGCGAAGAGGACCTGAGCAAGGAGAAGGTTCGGTTGACCGATGCCGGTACGGTTTCGTTGCCGGCGCTGGGTGAAGTGCGGGCCTTCGGGCTGACCGTCAGCGACCTCGAGAGGGCCGTCGAGGACGGCCTGCGTGGTCGTTACCTGGTCAATCCGAAAGTCTCGGTGAGCATCGACGAATACCGCCCGTTCTACATCAACGGGATGGTGGAAAAACCCGGTGGTTATCCCTATCAGCCGGGGTTGACGATCCGCAAGGCGGCTTCGCTGGCCGGTGGGTTCCGCGAGCGGGCCTCGCTCGCCAAGATCTTCATCATCCGCGAAAGCGATCCGTCGCAGACCTCGTCGAAAGCTGACTTGAACACGCTGGTTTTCCCTGGCGACATCGTCACGGTCGACGAGAGCTTTTTCTGATTTTTCAGAACAAGCCATTCCCGATAATTCTCCAATAGGCAATGTCGCAAGTGAGCGCCACAACCCCGTCCCCCGTTGCCGATTCCGCGGCACACAAACCGGTCTTCCTGCACGATCCCGAAGACCGCGAAGAAAAACTCGAACTGCTTGAATACTGGCGCAGCATCATCAAGCGCAAGAAACAGATTCTCGGTTTCGCCGTTGTGCTCGCCCTGCTGGCGATGGTTGTCGTCCTGGTGATGACGCCGATCTACCGTTCGACGGCGACGGTGCTGATTGAAGCCAACAAGTCCAAGGTTCTCTCGATCGAGGACGTCTATTCCGGGATTTCCCAGAACCGCGAGCATTTCCAGACCCAGGTCGAAATCCTGAAATCGCGCGAAGTGGCGATCAAGACCATCATCAAGCTCAAGCTTTGGGAGAACGAGGAGTTCGATCCGCGTCAAAACTCCGGTTCGCTACTGGCCAGCATCGGATTCGGCGACGATCCTCCCGAATGGACCGAGGCCTTGTTGGCGGAAGCCATCTTTGAGAATTTCTCGAAACGCTTGAATGTCGAGCCGGTCCGACTGAGCCAGTTGGCCAAGGTCAGCTTCGACTCCCGTGACCCGGCTTTGGCGGCGCGCGTTGCCAATGCGGTGTCGAATGTCTATATCGAGAAGGATCTCGAAGCCCGCTTCAACCTGACCCGTCAGGCCAGCACCTGGCTGCAGGATCAGCTGACCGATCTGCGTGCCAAGCTCAACCAGTCCGAGCGTGCCTTGCAGGAGTTCCGCGAGCAGGAAGGCATCGTCGATCTCAAGAGTGTGACGCAGAGCGGCGCCGGCCAGCAGATCGAGGAAGTCATGCGTCGCCTGGTCGAGGCACGGATGAAGCGTGCCGAAGCCGAGGGCGCTTACCAGCAGATCAAGCTGGCACCGAAGAACAGCGATCTCAGCACCTTGCCGGCAGTCTTGCGCAACCCGATCGTCGCCGACGCCAAGCGCGCCGAAGGGATCGCCGAGCGCAAGATCTCCGAAATCAGCCAGCGCTACGGCAAGGAGCACCCGAAATACCTGCAGGCCGAAAGCGAACTCGAATCGGCTCGTGACAACCTGCGTCGCCAGGTCGAGTCGGTGGTGGCCAGCGTGATTCGCGAATTCGAAGCTGCCCGCGCTACCGAAGCGACGCTCGAAGGCGTCCTCAACTCGGCCAAGGGCTCGGTGCGCCAGCTCAACCGCAAGGAAGGCGAGCTGAGCATCTACGAGCGCGAAGTCGAAGCCAACCGCCAGATGTACGACATGTTCATCAAGCGGACCAAGGAAACCAACGTCGCCGGCGATTTGCAGACGCCGATCGCGCGTATCGTCGATCCTGCCGTGCTTTCGGATAAGCCAGTCAAGCCGAAGAAGCTGCAGATCGTGCTCATCGCCTTCGTCCTGGGCGGTTTCCTCGGTGTGTTGGCGGCCTTGCTCCGCGATCGCCTCGATAACACCCTGAAATCGACCGAAGACGTCGAGGTCAAGCTCAAGCAGCCGATCCTCACGACCTTGCCGCTGTTGAGCAAGGAAGAGGTCGAGCGGACCAAGACTGCGCGCATTTTCCTCGATCAACCGAAGTCGATTTACTCGGAAGCCATCCGTACGGCGAGAACCGGTGTGTTGTTGTCCGGTATCGACCTGCCGCGGCGGACTCTGCTGGTTACCTCCAGCGTGCCGGGCGAAGGCAAGACGACCTTCTCGATCAACCTGGCGATTGCCCACGCGCACACCAAGAAAACCCTGCTGATCGACGCCGACATGCGCCGTCCGGCGGTTTCCAAGGGGCTTGAAATTCCGCCGGGTGCCAAGGGCTTGTCCAATTTTGTCGCCGGTACGGCAAGCTTGCAGGAATGCCTGGTGCCGGTCGAAGGCTCTTCGCTGATGCTAATGCCTTCCGGCACGGTGCCGCCGAACCCCCTTGAATTGCTGCTGTCGCAGCGCTTCAAGGACACGCTTGAGCACCTCGGCAAGCATTTCGAAGTCATCGTCATCGACTCGCCGCCGGTCGAACTGGTTTCCGATGCGCTGGTGATCTCGGCGCTGACCAATGGCACGATCTACGTGACCCGTGCCGAATCGACGCCTTACCAGATGGCGCGCAAGGGTATCCAGCGCATCCGTCGTGCCGACGGCCAGATTCTCGGCGTCGTGCTCAACCAGTTCGATGTCGCCAAGGCCGAAAAGTACTACGGTGATTATTCCGGTTACGGCAAGTACGGTTATGGCGAGGGCTATCAGGGCGCTTACGGAGCCAGCTACGGCGAGGAGCCGGGCAAGGGCTGAATGATCGGTTGCGGCGATAGGCGGATCGGAAGATGATCGACCTGCATTCCCACCTGCTGTTTGGCGTCGATGACGGCGCCCAGACGCTGGAAGAAAGCCTGGCACTGGCCCGGCATGCCGTCGCCGACGGCATCCGGGTTTCCGTCCTGACCCCGCATGTTCATCCGGGGCGCTACGAAAACTCACGCAAGAGCCTGCTGCCGCATGTCGGTGCCTTTCAGTCGGCGCTGGATGCGGCAGCGATTCCGTTGCAGGTGCGCCTTGGTGCCGAGGTCCGGATCGGCCTGGAGTCGCTCGAACTTCTTGCCGACGATGATGTGCCTTTCCTCGGTGAGGTCGGCGGCTATCGCGTGATGTTGCTCGAATTTCCCCACCAGACCATCCCGGTCGGGAGCCAGCAATTCATCGAACGTCTCCTGCAATGGAAGATCAGGCCCTTGATCGCCCATCCCGAGCGCAACAAGGCGATCATGGCGCAGCCGGAGCGGCTGTTGCCTTTCCTTGAGCTCGGTTGCTGGCTACAGGTCACGGCAGGCTCCATCGTCGGTCGGTTTGGCGACGCATCCCGCGCGGTTGCCCTCCAGCTTCTGAAAAATGGCTGGGTTCATGTCATCGCCACCGATGCCCACAACCTGCGCCATCGCCCTCCCGATTTGAGGGAAGGGGTCGATGCCGCGGCGGCGATCATCGGCGAGGCGGCTGCCTGGCGCATGGTCACGGAGCGGCCGGCAGAGATACTTGGGGTGAAGCTCACGTGAAGCAGAATGTCTCGCGCTGGATCGTACTGGCCGTGGTGGCGGCTTTTGCCGGGGTTTCGGTGGTGACGGCGCTCAATTACGCGCTCAGCGATACGGCGGTGCTCAAGGCTCGCGCCCAGATCGGCAAGTGGCAGAAAAGCACGCCTTCGCAACTCTCGGCCTGGGATATCGGCGGCGTTCGCAACGCTGTGCGCAATGGACAAAGACACCGACCGAACGATCCCAACCTGTACGAATACAACGGTTTCCTCTACGGTTTGCAGGCCATGGCCGCAGCCGATTTGCCGGAATTGCAGTACGGCATGCTCGACGAAGCAGCAGCCAATTATCGGCTGGCGATCCAGAATCGCCCGATGGCCCCCTACGCCTGGAGCAATCTTGCGCTTTCGCTGCATCGCCGCGAAGGCGACCGGGGGGAAATGTGGCAAGCCGTTGATCGCGCGATGAAATACGGCGCATACGAAGGCGGCGTTCGCTTGCAGCTGGCGACGGTGATCCTGGAACGCTGGGAGCAGGCGGGAGAAGCGCGTCAGGCTTGGATGCGACAGATTGCCAATGAAGCTGGCGGTGCCTCGGCGCGCAGGCTGCGGGCGTTGATCGTCGCCAGCGGCCAGGAATCCCTGATCCTCGCCAACTAGGCTTTACATCCGGCGTTCGCGCGCCAGCTTTTCGAGAAGCTCGCGCCACAGGCGAACGTTGGAGGCGCCGCCCTTGCGCGAGGCCCCCGAGGGCAACCACAGATCGTCGTCGTTGAAGCTGTAGACGGGCTCGAGGTCGGGGCGCTGCGAAGCCGGGCGCAACTCCGGCACCAGGTTGTCCATGATCAGCGGCTCGCTGTCCGGCGTCGGGTAGTAGGCCAGCACCATGTGCGCTTCGTCGATGGCCTTGGCCCGGACGTAGGTGATGCGCAGGCGTTCGATCGGAATGCCAAGCTCCTTCAGCGACAGGTACTTGGCAATCGAATAATCCTCGCAATCGCCGCCGTAGGAAGAGAGCATTTCAACCGGGGTCGCCCAGTAATCTTCTTGTCCCCAATGGCGTTGGTCGGTGTAGTAGGGGACCTGGTTGAAGAAGCTGTTCATCTTGCGCAGCGTTAGCGACTCGGCTGATTTCTCGCGGGCGATTGCGCCGGGGGCGTCGCTCTGGCGCATGTCATTGACCAGCCGTTGCCAGATCGACAGGCGCTTGGGGGCTTCGCTCGAGAAGCGCTGGCTGACGTAACGCAGAAGATTGTCGGAAAACGCCACCAGGCTGGCCGTAACCGGCGCAGCAACCGCCAGCAGCAGGATTGCGGCGGCGAGTCGTTTTCGATTGTCTTTGGCTTCAGGCATTTACGCGTATGTACTGTCGACTTGCGGATTGTACAGGCATGGTGCGCCAAAACAGGCTATGACCTTGGTTGTATTTGTGCTTTACCGGTTTCCGGGTAAATTCGTTCGGCTAATCTCCTGAGAAATTTCCTTGATTTTCTCCCCCCGTTTTTTTCTGGCCTGTCTCCTGGTTTTCGTCCTTTCCGGGTGTGCTTCGGTGTTCGATGCGCCCTACGAGGAGGAAGAGTCGTTGCGCGCCGAAAATCTTCCCGACGTCGAGCTCGAAGCTGAAGAATTCGTGCATGAAGGGGCGATCAAGACGGTTTACAGCGATATCTGGGCACGTATCCGGGCCGGCTTTGTCCTCGATTTGCCGGCTGGCGAAGAGAAGCGCATCGACGGCGTAGCCCGGCGCATGGCGGCCAGCGGCATCGTCGAGCGCATTGCCGAGCGCGGGGCGGGGCTGCTTTACTACGTCGTCGAAGCGGTCGGCGAGCGCGATCTGCCGATGGAGCTCGTCCTCGTGCCTTTCGTCGAGTCGGGATACTCCCTGCACGCGGCATCGCATGCGGAAGCGCATGGTGCCTGGCAGTTCATCGAGAGTACCGCCCGCAACTACGAGGTCGGCATCGACCGTTTCCGCGATGACCGGCGCAATCTGGTGGTTTCGACCCGGGCGGCCCTGGATTACCTGCAGGCACTGCACGGCATGTTCGGCGACTGGGCGTTGGCAATGGCGGCCTACAACTGCGGCGAACGCCGGGTCCAGGCCGAGCTTGACAAGGCCCGGCGGCGCGGTGTCGAGCACCCGGGATTCAAGGATATAGCGCGCTTCCTGCCCCAGGAAACCCGTGACTACGTGCCACGCATCTTCGCGGTCAGGGAAATCGTCGCCGAGCCTTCGCGTTACGCGGCCGAGTTGCCCGATATTCCGCATGCGCCGCAGTTCACCGTCGTCGAGATCCACCGCGACATCGATGTCGCCCTGGTCGCTCGTCTGGCAGGGATCACCCGGGAGGCGCTGGTTCGCTACAACCCCTCGCTGAGCGCGCCGGTGATCCTCGGGCGGCATCGCGTCAATCTGCTTCTGCCGCACGAAGCGGCGCTTGCGCTGCAGCGGAACATGGCAGCCCATCAGGGGCCATGGCTCACCTGGCGGATGGTCAAGATCACGCGGGCAGCCACGCCCCAGGAAATCGCCCAGCGCAACAAGATTGCGGTCAACGTGGTTCTCCAGGCCAATCCCCTGCCGGAAGGGCATCATTACGAGGTCGGTTCGACCCTGCTGTTACCGGCTGGGAGTCGCGGCAAGATCGACGAAAAGCTTGCCGAACGGGCCGTCTTGTTGACACGCGCATCGTCCGAATGCATGGTGGCGGCATGTAGCGGCGATGACAGCCCGACTGTCCCTCCTGCAACGGTCAACGGATTGCCACGGCGGTAAACGGACCATGCCCGAATCTCCACATCTGCTCGCAAATGCGCGCATCCTGATCGTCCATGGCGATCAGGAGGCCCTGGCTCGATTGAGCGCGCTGGTGTCGGCTTACGTTCGCGAAGTGGTGGTGGCGCACGATGTCGTCGAAGGCATTGATTGCTGGTGCCGGAGCGATCCGGACGTTGCCATCGTGGCCACCCCGCTGGCTGGCGCCGATGCGCTGCCGATGTGCGACAAGATCCGCGAGATGGATCCCGATGCCGCGCTGATGATTCTCTCGGCCGCGTCGGATATCGACCTGATGCACAGGATCGTCCGTGCCGGTATCGATGCTCATCTGCCAACGCCGGTCGATCCGCTGCTGCTGATCGAGTCGCTGTCGCGCTGCCTGCGTGACCGGCAGCGCGTCCTCGACCTGAAAATGGCCAGCATGGTCTTCGAGGTGGCCAACGAAGGCATTCTCGTCACCGACGAACAGACCAGGATTCTTGCAGTGAATCCGGCGTTCACCCAGCTCACCGGTTACAAGCCGGAAGAGGTGATCGGCCAGCGGACGAGCATCCTGGCGTCTGGTCTGCATGGCCCGGAGTTCTACCGCAGCATGTGGGAGAACCTGCTCACGCACGGGCGCTGGGCCGGCGAGCTGACCAACCGGCGCAAGGATGGCACGCTCTACCAGCAGTGGCTGTCGATCGCTGCCGTCGATGGCGAAGTCGGCACGCCGCGGCGCCTGGTCGGGCTGGTGTCCGACATCACCGAGCGCAAGCGCGAGGAAGAGCGCATGCGCCGGATGGCGCATTTCGACGACCTCACCGGCTTGCCCAACCGGGTGCTGTTCGTCGACCGCCTGCAGCGGTCGATGGCCCGTGCCCGGCGTTATCGCCACAAGCTGGGGCTGCTCTATCTCGATCTCGATCATTTCAAGAAGATCAACGACACCTGGGGGCACGCCGCCGGCGACGAGGTGCTGAAGGTGGCTGCAGCGCGCATGATCCAGGTCTTGCGCCAGAGCGATACGGTCAGTCGCCGGGGCGGCGACGAGTTCGTGCTCATCGTCGAACACGAGGAATCTTCGGAAAACCTCGGGCGCATCTGCAAGAAGCTGCTGCTCGAACTCGACCGGCCGATCGTCTACGAGCAGCACAGCCTGCACATCGGGGCGAGCATCGGCGTCGCGGTTTACCCGGACGATGCCGAAGATCCCGACGAGCTGCTGGCCGCGGCCGATGTGGCGCTCTACGAAGCCAAGGCCGCCGGGCGGGCAGGGTATCGTTTCTTCAACCCGGGCCTGCAACCGCGTTTCCTCGGGCGCATTGAAATGGAGCGGGCGCTGCGCGCCGGCATCGAGGACTGGCGCTACACGCTGCGCTACCTGCCGGAAGTCTCGCTGAAGACCGGGCAGGTCGAGTCGATCGAGGCGCTGCTGCGGTTCCAGCACCCGGAAATGGGGCTGCTCGACGCCGGCCGTTTCCTGGAAATCGCCGAAGAGATCGGGATCATGCCCGAACTCGGGCGCAAGGCGCTGGCCCAGGCCGCTGCCGAACTGAATGCGCTCGACGGCAACCTGGGCCTGGTCATTGATCTCTCGTCGCATCAGTTGTCGACCCCGGACGGCGTTTCGCACCTGCTGGAAACGCTGGCGATTGCCGGGGTGCCGACCAGCCGGGTGACTTTCGAGTGTTCGGAATCGGTGCTGACCGGCAACGAGCGTGCCGTCAAGAATCTGCTCAAGCTTGCCGATTCCGGCTGCCGCTTCTCGCTCGACGACTTTGGCGCCGGTTATTGCTCGTTTGCGTTGCTCAGCCAGTTGCCGATGCACTCGATCAAGATCGACCGCTCGTTCACCAGCGAAATCGTGCACAACCGGCAGATGCGCGACCTGGTTTCGGCGCTTGTTGCCTTTGCACAACGTCTCGGCGTGCGGGCGGTGGCCGAGGGTGTGGAGACCACCGCGCAGATCGAAATCCTCCGCCAGATCGGCTGCGATGCCGCTCAGGGCTACGTTTTCGGACGCCCGTTCAGCTTCGAGGACTGGCGCGATCGTGCTGCGGCGCAGCAAGACCTTTTCGGGCAGGATTTTGCCTGTTGAAATGCGTTGTATTGAAACGAAAAATTTTGTTCGTTTATGCCATGGCGAAGTTGACGAAATTCAGGACGCAGTGATAATCTCCGCCCGTACATAGACCTAACAGGGGTGTCTCCATGAAGAAAATTTCCAAGCTCGTTGTCCTCGCAGGCGCAGCGTTCACCAGCTTCGGTGCGCTGGCTGCTTTCTCTTCCAGCATGTCGCTGAGCCAAGTCGATAACGAAGTTCGGGCCGCGTTTTCGCGTGGTGAATCCCTGAACTCGGTCGCTGGCGGTGCGCGTTCGGCGGGTGTTGCGCCGTCGTGGATCGTTTCCTCGATGATCGGCCAGGGCAAGGATTCCTGCTCCGTCGTTACCGCCGCCGTTTCGGCCGGTTACGATGCCAACCAGGTGATCAGCGCGGCTTCGGTTAGCGGTGCCAGCTCTTCCAGCCTGGTTTCCTGCGCCATCGCCGGCGGTGCCGACCCGACGACCATCACGGCTGCTACCGCAGCTGGTGGCGGCGGCGGCGGTTCTGGCGTTCCGGGTGGCGGCTTCGGTTTCAGCGCCCCGGCCACGTTCCAGATTCCTGGTGGTGGTGGCAGCATCAGCCGCTCCTGAGTTCTTCCAGTTTCAGAAAATGGCAGCCTTGGGCTGCCATTTTTTTTGAGGGTAAGTCATGACCTTGCGCAGGCAGTTGTTTCTTGGGATCTCGTTGATCTTTCTCGGAGCGTTCGTCGGGCTGGCCTTGCTCGGCGTATCGGGAACGCGGCAGTACCTTGAGGAACAGTTGGGCTCGCACGCCCAGGATGCTGCGTCGTCGCTGGTGCATCCGCTGTCGCAATCGCTTGGTGCCGGTGACCGGACGCTGGCGGAAACCCAGGTGGCAACGTTGTTCGACCGTGGCTATTTCCAGCGGATCGCCGTGCTGGGCAATGACGGCAAAGTCGTTGTCGAGCGCGAGTTGCCGGCCAAGATCGACGCCGTGCCGCTGTGGTTTTCGTCTTGGCTGACGCTCGAAGCCCAACCGGGCGAGGCTTTTCTTGCCTCCGGCTGGCGGCAGCTGGGCAAGGTCGTGGTGATTTCGCAGCCGACCCACGCCTATCAATACCTGTGGCAATCGGCACTGGAAATCTCGGGCTGGATGTTTCTCGCCTACCTGCTGGCGCTGTGGCTGACGCGCATGGTGCTGCGCTGGATTCTCAACCCGCTTTCGGCCATCGAGCGTTCGGCGCTCGAAATCCAGCAGAAGCACTTCGGCCAGATTGCCGTCAAGCCGAAGGCGCTCGAGCTCTCGCGCGTGGTGCGGGCGATGAACGACATGTCGCGCAAGATTTCGGAGTTTCTCGACGCCGAATCGAAAAAGGCCGAGCAGTTCCGCCGCGAGGCCTACCAGGACGAGGTCACCGGCCTCGACAACCGACGCAGCTTCGACCTGCGTCTGGCGCAGGCGCTGAATGGCGAAATCGAGTTTTCCGACGCCGCGCTGATCGGCGTCGACATCAACAACCTCAAGCACTTCAACACCGAAGCCAGCTATCGCCAGGGCGACCAGTTCCTTGCTTCGATTGCCGCGGCGGCCCGTGAAATCCTCGGCGAGCAGGCATCGATCCTGTGCCGTATCGGTGGCAGCTCGTTCGGTTTTGTCGTCTTCGACCGCGACCAGATGACGCTCTCCGCCCTTGGCCGGCAATTGCGCGACCGGCTGCAAGGCATCTTCGATACGGTCGACGGCGCCGGCGAGGATTTTTCCTTCAGCATCGGGATGATCCATTTCCAGCATGGCGACACGCGCGGGCGCGTGCTTTCGCGCCTTGACCTGGCGATCGAAAGCGCCCGCCAGTCGGGGCGTAATGCCCTGCAGTACGTGGTCGAGGTCGGTGCATCGGAAGCGGCCATGGGCTCGATGGCCTGGCGCGAGCTGATCCGCAATGCGCTCGCCGAAAACCGCTGGACGCTGCTGGGCCAGCCGGTCGTTTCGCTCTCCAGCGGGGAGGTGATGCAACAGGAAATCATGACCCGCCTGGTCGGCGACGACGGCGAGCTGGTGCCGGCCTCGGTCTTCCTGCCGATGGCGATGCGCCACAAGCTGATGCCCGAGATCGACCAGGCGTTGCTCTCGCTGGTTTTCCGCAAGCTGGAAGAACGCCAGGGGCAGGAGCCGGTCAACCTCGCCGTCAATCTTTCCAACCAGAGCCTGGAAAACCGCGACTTCATGAACTGGCTGGCCGGGCGCCTGGCGCAGGTGCGCAAGCACGGTGTCCAGCTATCGTTCGAGCTGACCGAATACGGCTGTTCGCTCGACCTCGACGCGAGCCGCGCCTTTGTCGACATGCTGCGCGCGCACCAGGTGCGTTTCGGCATCGATCACTTCGGCCTGGCGCCGACTTCGCTGCAACTGTTGCGCGAACTGCCGCCCGACTACGTCAAGCTCGACGTTGGCCTGATCAGCGAAGTGGCCCAGAACGAAACGGCGCGCGCGCTGTTGCGCTCGATCGTTTCGCTGGCTTCGTCGCTCGAAGTCGAGGTGATTGCGCAAGGCGTCGAAAGCGCCAGCCAGGTCGACATGCTGCTCAGCGATTCGGTCACCGGCGGGCAGGGCTATCACTTTGGTGCGCCCTCGGCCGAACGCGGCGAATTCACCTGAATGGACGATTGGCTGTAATACGCGAGCGCTAGGCTGGCATTGCCTCGGCAATGCCGCGTGGTTTCTGGTTGCCTTTGCCGTTGGCATCTTGTCCAACTGCAAAGGCCGCCACCATGAAAATCGCCATCGCCGGGACCGGTTACGTCGGTCTCTCCAATGCTGTCCTGCTCGCCCAGCATAATGAAGTCGTCGCCCTCGACATCCTGCCCGCCAAGGTGGATATGCTCAACCGGCGAGAATCGCCGATCGTCGACGCCGAAATCGAGGATTTCCTCGCCAACAAGCCGCTCAACCTGAAAGCCACGCTCGACAAGCGCGAGGCTTTTACCGGTGCCGATTTCGTGGTCATTGCCACGCCCACCGATTACGACCCGGAAACCAACTACTTCAACACCACCTCGGTAGAAGCGGTGATCCGCGACGTGCTGGCGATCAATCCGGACGCCACCATGGTGATCAAATCGACCGTTCCCGTCGGCTACACGCAAAAGGTGCGCGAGGCCTTCACGCTGGCCCAGGGGCGCACGGTCAACCTCATTTTTTCGCCGGAATTCCTGCGCGAAGGCAAGGCGCTGTACGACAACCTGCATCCCTCGCGTATCATCGTCGGCGAACGCAGCGCCCGTGCCGAAGCCTTTGCCGGCCTGCTCAAGCAAGGGGCGATCAAGCAGGACGTGCCGGTGCTGTTCACCGAAAGCACCGAGGCCGAGGCGGTCAAGCTGTTTTCCAACACCTACCTGGCGATGCGCGTTGCCTACTTCAACGAGCTCGATACCTATGCTGCCACGCACGGGCTGGATACGCGCCAGATCATCGAGGGCGTCTGCCTCGATCCGCGCATCGGCAACCACTACAACAACCCCAGTTTCGGCTACGGCGGCTACTGCCTGCCCAAGGACACCAGGCAGCTGCTGGCCAACTACCGCGAAGTGCCGCAGAACCTGATCCACGCGATTGTCGAAGCCAACACCACGCGCAAGGATTTCATCGCCTTCGACATCATCAAGAAGAACCCCAAGGTGGTTGGCGTCTATCGCCTGGTGATGAAGGCCGGTTCCGACAATTTCCGCGCTTCCAGCATCCAGGGAATCATGAAGCGGCTGAAGGCGAGGGGAATAGAAGTCATCGTGTATGAGCCGGTGCTGACGCATGACGAGTTCTTCCGGTCACCGGTAATCAACAGCCTGGAAGAGTTCAAGCGCAGAGCTGACATCATTCTGGCAAACCGATTGACTGAGGAAATCGGGGATGTGTCAGGAAAGGTCTACAGCCGGGATTTGTTCGGGGAGGATTGAACTGTTTTCGTTGATCGCGGACTTGAGTTTGTTCAACTCGATGAAGCAAGGATTTTGCTAAATCCATGATGTTTTTCGACGGCTTTGATAGATAGATTATGCCTTTCGGCATAGTGGCTTATGCATGTATGCTGCACTGCAAAATATTTCTTTATCATCGCTTGTACGGGTGGCAAAATCAGGCTGCTGCCCTGAAAAATAGCGCGTTCTGCATGCACAAATTTGAGGCGGCAATGTATCGACCAACTAAGATTTTGAGAACATGGCCAATCAAACAAAAGAGTATGTGGCCGGACATAGGGGAATGGTCGATTCGGCCATGGTCCGGCGAGATTTTGGGCACTATGAAGAGCCTGCGCGAATGTCTTTTGCTCGTAGGGGGCAAGCATGAGCATCCTCGTCACCGGAGCTGCAGGCTTCATTGGAAGCAATTTCGTCCTCGACTGGCTTTCGCAGGATAACGAGACGGTCATCAATCTCGATGCCCTGACTTACGCTGGTAATCGCGAAAATCTTGCCAGCCTCGAAGAGAATCCCGCTCATATTTTTGTTCGTGGCAGCATCGCCGATTTCGACTTGGTTGCCAAACTGCTTGCGGAACATGCGCCGCGAGCGGTGATCAATTTTGCCGCCGAATCGCACGTCGACCGTAGCATCCACGGGCCTGAAGATTTCATCCAGACGAATATCGTCGGCACATTCCGGTTATTGGAAGCGGTAAGGGCATATCACGGTCGACTGCCTGAAAATGAGAAAAACCGTTTTCGCTTTCTGCACGTTTCAACCGATGAAGTGTACGGCTCGTTGAACAAAGATGATGCGGCCTTTACCGAGACTAATCGCTACGAGCCAAACAGCCCGTACTCGGCGAGCAAGGCAGCTTCCGACCACTTGGTTCGCGCCTATCACCACACCTACGGTCTGCCGGTGCTGACCACCAACTGTTCGAACAACTACGGCCCCTACCATTTCCCGGAAAAACTGATTCCGCTGTGCATCCACAACGCGCTAGCCGGCAAGCCGTTGCCGATCTACGGTGATGGCCAGCAGATTCGCGACTGGCTGTACGTCAAGGATCATTGCAGCGCCATTCGCCGTGTGCTTGAAGCTGGGAAACTTGGCGAGGTGTACAACGTTGGTGGCTGGAACGAGAAAGCCAATCTCGACGTCGTTCACACGCTGTGCGCGATTCTTGACGAACTCAGCCCGCGCGCCGACGGCCAGTCGTACCGGACGCAGATCACCTTCGTCACCGACCGTCCGGGGCACGACCGCCGTTACGCAATCGATGCGACGAAACTCGAGCGCGAGCTCGGCTGGAAGCCGGCCGAAACCTTCGAAACCGGCATCCGCAAGACAGTACAGTGGTATCTGGACAACCAGGCCTGGGTCAATAACGTCACCAGCGGCGCTTACAAACAGTGGCTCGGCAAACAATACGGAGCCGCCGCATGAAAATCCTGCTTACCGGAAAAAACGGCCAAGTTGGTTTTGAACTGCAACGTGCCCTGGCACCGCTGGGCGAAGTGGTTGCAGTTGATATGGAAGACTGCGACCTTGGCAACCCGGAAGCCATCCGGGCACTGGTGCGTAGCGTAAAGCCGCAAATCATCGTCAATCCCGCTGCCTATACAGCAGTGGACAAAGCGGAAGCGGACCAGGCAACGGCTTACGCGGTCAACGCCACTGCGCCCGGCATTTTTGGCGAAGAAGCGGCCAAACTGCAGGCCCTGGTTGTCCATTACTCCACGGATTACGTATTCGATGGCACCAAGCCGGAGCCATATACTGAAGACGACGAACCCAACCCGCAGAGCGTCTATGGCAAAAGCAAGCGCCTGGGCGAAGAAGCCCTGCAAGCCAGCGGTGCCGACCATCTGATCTTTCGAACCAGCTGGGTATTTGGCGCGCACGGCGGCAACTTTGCCAAAACCATGCTCAAACTGGCCGGTGAGCGGGAAAGCCTGAATGTTGTCGCCGACCAATGGGGGGCGCCCACCTCTGCGCCGTTGATTGCTGATGTAACTGCCCAGATCCTTGCGCAATACAAAAAGCGGCAGGAGAGGGAGGGCTTCCCGTTTGGTATTTACAACCTGGTGGCGGCAGGAGAAACCAACTGGTGCGAGTACGCCAAGGCTGTCATTGCCTCTGCCAACGCAGCGGGCAAAGTGCTCAAGCTGGGTCCGGATGACATCCATCCGATCACCACCGCCGAATATCCCGTTCCGGCATCCCGTCCGGCCAATTCCCGATTGAATACCAGCAAACTGAAAAGCAGGTTCGGTATCAATCTGCCGGATTGGCAAGAAGGCCTGGAACACGTACTACGCAGAATTCTCTGATCCTACCGACCATGAAAATCACCCCAACCCAGATTGCCGACGTACTACTGATTGAGCCCCGTGTTTTTGGTGACGACCGGGGCTTTTTCTACGAAAGCTTCAACCAGAAAGCATTCGAAGAGGCCACCGGCATCAATCTGCCATTTGTGCAGGATAACCATTCGAAAAGCAGCAGGGGCGTATTGCGCGGACTGCACTATCAACTTGCCCCGCATGCCCAGGGCAAACTGGTTCGCGTTGTTCAAGGTGAAGTGTTCGATGTGGCTGTAGACATCCGCAAGGATTCAAAAACCTTCGGCCAATGGGTAGGCGTTCATCTATCGGCAGAGAACAAACAACAACTCTGGATTCCCCCTGGCTTGGCGCATGGCTTTGTCGTGCTCAGCGAAACAGCCGAGTTTCTCTACAAAACCACCGACTACTACGCCCCACAAGCCGAGCGCAGCTTGCGCTGGAACGATCCAACGCTGGCCATTGACTGGCCGCTTGATGGCGAGCCCCTGCTGGCCGAGAAAGACCGTAACGGTCATTCATTTAACGAACTGTGAGAACGAATATGCGTAAAGGCATCATCCTCGCCGGCGGTTCCGGCACCCGGCTCTACCCGGTGACGCTGGCGGTTTCCAAGCAGCTGCTGCCGATCCACGACAAGCCGATGAT
>NZ_RBXP01000001.1 GCF_003634965.1 Azonexus fungiphilus
CGGGGCGCCGACCTAGGGGTGGTCTTCTTTTTGGCTACTTTTTCTTGGCCACGCAAGAAAAAGTACGCCCGCGCGTCAGGCGCGGAACACAGCGCATCAACACACCCAACCGCCCCCAAGAACCCACAGCCAAACCCAAAACCATGACCTCCTCCCGTAAACCCTACATCCGCCCCCTCGACCTCAAGCACGGCCAGGTCGATATGGCCCACGGTTCCGGCGGCCGGGCGATGGCGCAGTTGATCGACGAACTTTTCGCCCGCCACCTCGGCAACGAATACCTCGGTCAGGGCGACGACGGCGCCGTGCTGCCGCTGCCGGGCGAAGGCCGGCTGGTGATGGCAACCGATGCCCACGTCGTCTCGCCGCTGTTCTTCCCGGGCGGCGACATCGGCTGCCTGTCGGTGCATGGCACGGTCAACGACGTCGCGGTGATGGGCGCCAGGCCGCTCTACCTGGCGGCCAGCTTCATCCTCGAAGAAGGCTTCCCGCTCGGCGATCTCGCCCGCATCGTGCAGAGCATGGCGGCGGCGGCGAGCGCTGCCGGGGTGCCGGTGGTGACCGGCGATACCAAGGTGGTCGAGCGCGGCAAGGGCGACGGGGTGTTCATCACCACCACCGGCGTCGGCGTCGTGCCGCCGGGGCGCGAGCTGTCCGGGCGGCGGGCGCGGCCGGGCGATGTGATCCTGGTTTCCGGCACGCTCGGCGACCACGGCATGGCGATCATGGCCGAGCGCGAAAGCCTGGGTTTCGAGTCGCCGATCGTTTCCGACACGGCCGCGCTGCACGGGCTGATCGAGGTGCTGCTGGCGACGGGCGCCGACATCCGTGTGCTGCGCGATCCGACGCGCGGCGGACTGGCCACGACCTTGAACGAGATCGCCCGTCAGTCGGGCGTCGGCATGATGCTGCAGGAGAAGGCGCTGCCGGTGCAGCCGGCGGTCAATGCGGCCTGCGAGTTGCTGGGGCTGGACCCGCTTTATGTCGCGAACGAAGGGAAACTGGTGGTGATCTGCGGCGAAAATGACGCCGAAAGCTTGTTGACCGTGATGCGCGGGCATCCGCTGGGCCGGGCCGCGGCACGCATCGGCAGCGTCCATGCCGACGAACACCATTTCGTCCAGATGACCACCGCTTTCGGCGGCCGGCGCATCGTCGACTGGCTCAGCGGCGAGCAGTTGCCGCGTATCTGCTGAGGCGCGTCAGTGGCGTTCGGCAATGAGCAGGCTGCGTACGTCGCCGACTTCGAAAAGGACCATCTCGCGGGCGTCGGCGAGGTTGTCGGCGTTGCGCACATGGAACAGGTCGCGGCGGCCGTCGGGATAGCGGACGGCGGCGACGTATTCGACACGGGGGCGGGCGATGCTGCGGGAACGTGGCTGCTTGCGCTGGGTGGCGACCATGTTGGTGAACTCCCTGTATGGTTTTTGCGCATCGTAGCGAAAGCCAAGTCCTTGAAAAATATGGCTAAGGTCATAAACGCACTGCCATGGGGCGGTGCACCTCCGGCAATCGCCCGTGGCTGCGTGCTTCATGCCATGCGGTTCTCCTGAAAAAACCTACCCGACATGCGGATATTATTCATAACGCAAAGTTTCAACGGCCTGACGCAGCGACTTTTCGCCGAGCTGGGCGCCGCCGGTCACCAGCTCAGCATCGAGCTGGACATCGCCGATTCGGTGACGGAAGAGGCAGTCGCCCGCTTCCGTCCCGACCTGGTGCTGGCGCCTTTCCTGAAACGGGCGATTCCCGAATCGGTGTGGTCGGCCGTGCCCTGTTTCATCGTTCATCCCGGCATTCCCGGCGACCGCGGTCCGGCTGCGCTCGATTGGGCGATCCAGCGCGGCGAGGCGCGCTGGGGCGTCACCGTGCTGCAGGCCGAGGCAGAAATGGACGCCGGACCGGTCTGGGCCTCGGCGGAATTTCCGATGCGCCCGGCGAGCAAGGGCTCGCTCTACCGCAACGAAGTCACCGAAGCGGCGGTACGCGCCGTATTGCAGGCGGTCGAGCGTTTCGCTACCGGAGATTTCCAGGCGCAACGCGTGCCCGGGGCGGCGCATCCGCCGATGCGCCAGGACGACCGGAAAATCGACTGGAAAACCCGGTCGACCGTCGACGTCCTTGCCCGCCTGCGTGCCGCCGACGGTTTTCCCGGCGTCGCCGACGAACTCTTCGGGCAGCCGTGTCATTTGTTCGACGTCTGGCCGGAAGAGCGCCTGCGCGGTGCGCCGGGAGCCTTGCTGGCGCGCCGCGAGACGGCGCTGTGCCGGGCGACTGCCGACGGCGCGGTATGGATCGGTCACGTCAAGAAGCCGGGCGGCATCAAGCTGCCGGCGACCGTCGCCTTCCCGGAAGCCGCCGAGTTGCCCGAGGCGCCGCTGGCCGGCTGGGGGCAGGCCGACCATCCGACCTGGCAGGACATCGCCTGGCGCGAGGCCGACGGCGTCGGTTTCCTGTCCTTCCGCTTCTACAACGGGGCGATGGGCACGGCGCAGTGCCGCCGGTTGACCGAGGCCTTCGGCTGGGCGACGAGGCGGCCGGTGCGGGTGATCGTCCTCGACGGCGGCAGCGATTTCTGGTCGAACGGCATCCACCTCAACCTGATCGAGGCCGCCGACAGCCCGGCCGACGAATCCTGGGCCAACATCAACGCCATCGACGACCTGGCCGAGGCCATTTTGCGCTGCCAGACGCAGTTGACCGTTGCCGCCGTCGGCGGCAATGCCGGCGCTGGCGGCTGTTTCCTGGCGCGCGCCTGCGACCGGGTCTGGGTACGCGACGGCGTCGTCCTCAATCCGCACTACAAGAACATGGGCAACCTCTACGGTTCCGAGTTCTGGACCTACCTGCTGCCGCCGCGCGTCGGTGCCGACGGCGCCCGGGCGATCATGCAGCACCGCCTGCCGATGCCGGCCGCCGAGGCGGTCGCCTGCGGCTTCTACGACGCCTGCCTGCCGGCGCCCGGCTTTGCCGTCGATGTCGCCCGGCGGGCGCTGGAAATGGCGCAGGCGGCAGATTTCCCGGCGCAACTGGCGGCCAAGGCGGCGCGCCGCGCCGCCGACGAGGCGGTGAAGCCGCTGGCGCAGTACCGGGAAGAGGAGCTGGCGGCGATGCGGCGCAATTTCTACGGCTTCGATCCGGCTTACCACGTCGCGCGTTATCATTTCGTCCATAAGAGCCCGCATTCGTGGACGCCGCGGCATCTCGCCCGGCACCGCGACCTCGACTGGAAAACGCCCGCATGAATGCACCCGTGTTGCGCCGCCTGCCCGCCGTCCTCGTCGTCGACGACGAGCTGCGCTCGCAGGAAGCGCTGCGGCGCACGCTGGAAGAGGATTTCGAGGTGTTCTGCGCGTCCAGTGCCGCCGAGGGCTGGGAAATCCTTGAAATGGAGGAGGCTACTGCCGGTGTCCGCGTCGTCCTCTGCGACCAGCGCATGCCCGGCACCACCGGCGTCCAGTTCCTCAAGGAAGTGCGCCAGCGCTGGCCGGATATCGTGCGCATCATCCTCTCCGGCTATTCCGACGCCGAGGACATCATCAGCGGCGTCAACGAAGCCGGCATCTGGCAGTACCTATTGAAGCCGTGGCAGCCCGAACAGTTGCTGCTGACGCTGCAGCGCGCCGCCGAGCTGTGGCGGCTGCAGCAGGAGAACCAGCGCCTGTCGCTCGACCTGCGCACCGCCGAGCCGGCCTTGCGCCGGCGCGTGGACAGCAAGCAGGAAAAGCTGCGCAGCACTTTCGGCCTGGCCGGCCTGGTGCGTGCCCCGGGCAGCCCGATCGAGCCGGTCTGCGACCTGGTCGCGCGCATCGCGCCCTACGACCTGTCGGTGATGGTCACCGGCGAATCCGGCACCGGCAAGGAAATGGTCGCCCGTGCCATCCACTACGAGAGCAGCCGCGCCGACAAACCCTTCATCACCGAGAACTGCGGCGCCGTCCCCGACACCCTGCTCGAATCCGAACTCTTCGGCTACAAGCGCGGCGCCTTCACCGGCGCCGTCGACGACCGCATCGGCCTGTTCCAGCAGGCCGACGGCGGCACGCTCTTCCTCGACGAGATCGGCGAAACCAGCCCGGCCTTCCAGGTCAAGCTGCTGCGTGTGCTGCAGGAGGGCGAGTTCCGGCCGCTCGGCAGCAACAAGTCGGTGTCGGTCGACGTCCGCGTGATTGCCGCCACCAACCGCGACCTCGAAGCCGACGTGCGCACCGGCCGCTTCCGCGAAGACCTCTATTACCGGCTGGCGACCATCCCGGTGCATGTGCCGCCGCTGCGCCAGCGACCGATGGACCTGCCGCTGCTCGCCGGCCGCCTGCTCGAACAGAGCTGCGCGGCGCTGGGCAAGCCGGTGCGCGGTTTTGCCGAGGCGACGCTGGCCCGCCTCGCCGCCTACGCCTGGCCGGGCAACGTGCGCGAACTGCAGAACGAGATCCTGCGCCTGGTCGCCCTCGCCGACGGCGAACTGCTTGACCCCGAGCTGCTCTCGCCGCGCCTGCTGCACGGACCGGCAACGCCGCTTCCGGCGAGCGACGAATGGACCGACGGCCTGTCCGGCAACCTGCGCCAGCGCATGGACCAGCTCGAACGCCGCGTGCTGCTGGCGGCGATGCAGCGCCACCAGGGCAACAAGTCGCGCGCCGCCAACGAACTCGGCCTGTCGCGCGTCGGCCTGCGCGCCAAGCTGGCGCGCCACGGATTCACCGAGGCATGAAGGTCCTCTGGCTGCAAAGCGGTGGCTGCGGCGGCTGCACCCAGTCGCTGCTCTGCCACGAGCCGCGCCCGCTGTTCGACGAACTGCGCGGCGCCGGCATCGAGTTCGTCTGGCACCCGGCGCTGTCGGAAGCCAGCGGCGAGGAAGCGCTGACCATCCTCGACGACTGCGCCAGCGGCCGCCGCGAGTTCGACGTCCTCTGCATCGAAGGCGCGATGCTGCGCGGCCCCAACGGCACCGGCAAGTTCCACCTGATGGCCGGCAGCGGCCGGCCGCTGACCGAATGGGTGCAGCGCCTGGCCGAGCGCGCCAAGTGGGTCTTCGCCATCGGTTCCTGCTCCGCCTGGGGCGGTTTTTCGGCGAACACGCCGGGCAATCCGCTGGAAGCCTGCGGCCTGCAGTACGACACCGACACGCCCGGCGGCCTGCTCGGCAAGGCCTTCCGCTCGCAGGGGGGCCTGCCGGTGGTCAATCTCGCCGGCTGCCCGACGCATCCGGGCTGGATCGTCGATACGCTGGAAAAGCTGGCTTTCGACGGGTTGACCGTGCACGACCTTGACGAGGTCGGCCGGCCGCTGCTCTACGCCGAGCAGCTGGTGCACCACGGCTGCCCGCGCAATGAGTTCTACGAGTTCAAGGCGAGCGCCGAAAAGCACTCCGACCTCGGCTGCCTGATGGAAAACCTCGGCTGCAAGGGCACCCAGGCGCACGCCGACTGCAACACGCGGCCGTGGAACGGCGTCGGCTCCTGCCTGAAGGGCGGCTACGCCTGCATCGCCTGCACCGAGCCGGGCTTCGAATCGCCCGGCCACCCCTTCCAGGAAACCCCCAAGCTGGCCGGCATCCCGATCGGCCTGCCGGCCGACATGCCGAAGGCCTGGTTCGTCGCGCTCGCCGCATTGTCCAAGTCGGCGACGCCGAAACGAGTGCGCGACAACGCCGTCGTCGACCACACCGTGGTCCGTCCGGGCGTCAAGAAGGGCGGCAAGTGAAGCGGATCCAGGTCGGCCCGTTCAACCGCGTCGAAGGCGACCTCGAGATCGGCCTCGACGTCGATGCCGGCCGGGTTGTCGCCGCGCGCGTCAATTCGCCGCTGTTCCGCGGGTTCGAGCAGGTCCTGGTCGGTCGCGATCCGGCCGACGCGCTGGCCGTCGTGCCGCGCATCTGCGGCATCTGCTCGGTCGCCCAGTCGGCCGCCGCCGCCAACGCGCTGAGCCGGCTGGCCGGCGTCGCGCCGCCGCCGAACGGCGAACTCGCCGGCCGCTTGGTGCTGGCGGCCGAAAACCTGGCCGACCACCTGACCCATTTCTATCTCTTCTTCATGCCGGATTTTTGCCGTCCGGCCTATGTCGACCGTCAATGGCATGGCACTGCCGCCGAACGCTTCACGGCGCAGACCGGCAGCGCCGTCGCGCCCTGGCTGCAGGCGCGCGCGCGGCTGTTCAACCTGGCCGGCTTCCTCGCCGGCCGCTGGCCGCACACGCTGGCGCTGCAGGCCGGCGGCAGCACCAAGGCGATCGGCGCCGGCGAACGCATCCGCATCCAGGCGCTGCTGCGCGAGTTCCGCGCCTTCGTCGAGGAACGGCTGCTCGGCGACCGCCTCGAAGCCTTCGCCGCACTGCCCGACGCCGATGCCCTGCACGCCTGGGCCGCCGCTCGCAACAGCGACGCCGCGCTGTTCCTGCGCGCTGCCAGCGACCTTGGTCTCGACGCCATCGGTCGCGGTAGCGAGCGCTTCCTTTCCTACGGCGCCTACGGACTCTTCCCGGCCGGCGTCTGGCAGCCGGATCTGACGGTCGACCCGCTCGATCCGGCAAAAATCGCCGAGGACGTCAGCCATGCCTGGCTGCACGGCGACGCGCCGCTGCCGCCGGCGCAGGGCGAAACCCGTGTCGCTGCCGACAAGGCTGGTGCCTACACCTGGTGCAAGGCGCCGCGCTACGCCGGCGAGGTCGTCGAGACCGGCGCGCTCGCCCGCCAACTCGTTGCCGGTCAGCCGCTGCTGCGCTCGCTGGTCGCCCGCCACGGCGGCAACGTCGTCGCCCGCATCGTCGCCCGCCTGATCGAAGTCGCCCGCGTCCTGCCGGCGATGGAGGACTGGCTGCGCGCGATCGAACCCGGCGCCCCCTTCTGCCTGCCGGCGCCGCTGCCCGACAGCGGCCACGCCGTCGGCCTGGTCGAAGCCGCGCGCGGTGGTCTCGGCCACTGGCTGAGCGTGAAACGCGGGCGCATCGAGCGCTACCAGATCATCGCCCCGACCACCTGGAACTTCTCCCCGCGCGACGCCGCCGGCACCCCCGGCGCCCTCGAACAGGCCCTGGTCGGCCTGCCCGCCGGCGACGGCGCACCGCCGACCGTGCAGCACGTCGTGCGCAGTTTCGATCCGTGCATGGTGTGTACGGTGCATTGAGGCTGCGGCGTAGAATCTTCCGGGTCTGAACCGCCTGGAGTTCTCATGTCGGAATCCCTGATCCTGCGCCCGCTGGAGCGCGAAGACCTGCGCTTCGTCCACGAGCTCGACAACAACGAAACGGTCATGCACTACTGGTTCGAGGAGCCTTACGAGGCTTTCGTCGAACTCGCCGATCTCTACGACCGCCACATCCATGACCAGAGCGAGCGCCGCTTCATCGCCGAGGTTGGCGGCGAGCGGGTTGGGCTGGTCGAACTGGTCGAGATCAACCACATCCACCGTCGCGCCGAGTTCCAGATCATCATCGCGCCCAGCCATCAGGGCCAGGGCTACGCCACGCTCGCTACCCGCCTGGCGATGGATTACGCCTTCACCGTGCTCAACCTGTACAAGCTCTACCTGATCGTCGATTGCGCCAACGAGCGCGCCGTCAATGTCTACGCCAAGCTCGGCTTCGTCGAGGAAGGGCGCCTGCGCGAGGAGTTCTTCGTTGACGGCGAGTACCGCGACGTGTTGCGGATGGCGGTTTTCCAGCCCGATTACCTGGCGCGGCGGCGGCTTGCTGCGTCGGCTTGAATTTGTAACCGGTTAACAACATTGTCATTAAATTGTCGTTGATCTATGCTCTCCTGATAAAAAATCTCAGGGAGCTTCGATCATGGGTGCAGGTCTGCCGCCGGCGATCGCCGTCGATCTCGCGAATGCGCGATGCGTCATCATTTTTCCCGCCTACCTGGCGCATACGCGGATGCCCGAGTGCATCCGCCGGCTGGCCGGCGTTGCCGACTGCCGCGAACTGGTCCTCGATTTCTCGGCCACGCGCGAAGTCGACCTGACCGCCTGGGCCGGCCTGTTGCTGCTCCAGCGCCTGTTCGGCGAGCAGTACAGGATCCGGGTCCGCGGCGCTTCGCCGCGCATCGAGGAACACTGCAATGTGCTCGGCATCGGCCGGCCGGCGCATCCGCTGCAGCTGTTCGCGCTCTATCTGCTGCCGGTGTCGCGACCGGCCCGGTTCGGCCTGCTGCTGTCGCTGCTCTCGGTCAGCGCCGTCGCCGCCGCACAGTGGATCGGCGGCTGACGGCGCGCCGTCAGAAGCCGATCTTGCGGCTGCGCCCCGGGCGCGATTGCTCGAAATCGCCGGTTTCCAGCCAGTCGCGGCCGGCCAGCTTGGCGTTGCCGAAGGCCGAGAGCAGGCGCTTTTTCATGTCGCGCGGCGGCAGCGCGGCAAGGCATTCGAGGACGGCATCGTCGGCCTCGGCCGGGAAACCCCAGTCGTGTTCGTTGACACAATGACGGTACAGTGTGCCGGCAATCGCCAGCGATGCGTCACGATCCGGGCGCGGCACCTCGTAGACGTTCATCCGGTTGAGGATCGGTGCCGGAATGCTGCGTTCGTCGTTGGCCGTGGTCACCCAGAGGATGTGCGAGGCATCGATGTCGATGTCGACGAACTCGTCCTTGAAGGCTTTCGCGGTGTCCTGCTCGAGCAGGCTGTAGAGCGCGCCCATCGGGTCGTAACGGGCGTCGCCGCCGGCCTTGTCGATCTCGTCGAGGACCACCACCGGGTTGGCGAAATCGCCATGGACCAGCGCCTGGGCGACCTTGCCGGGCTTGGCATTGGTCCATTGCGCGGAAGCCCCGGAGAGGATCCAGCCGGCGGTGAGGGCGCTCATCGAGACGAATTCATGGCTGGTGCCGAGCTTGCCGGCCAGCTCGCGGGCGAAGTGGGTCTTGCCGATGCCGGGTTCGCCGAGCAGCAGGATCGGCGTGAACTGCAGCGGCTCGCTGCCGGCGACGGCGAGCGCCAGGTGCTTCCTGAGATCGTCGATGACTTCGCCGAAGTTCGGGCAGCTGGTGTAGAGGTCGTCGATCATGTCGATGCCGCTGGGGCGGACCAGGAAACGTTCGCCGCCGCGCTGGCGCATCTTGTCGTAGAGCGCGGCCAGCGCCTCGTTGCGGCCTGGGCCGGCGTCGTCGAGGGCGCGCTCGATGTCGGTCACGTCATAGATGGTGCGCGCTTCGGCGACCGTGAGACGAAGGTCGGTAGGGGCCATGATGACTTCCTCCTGGACTGCTGTCAGCGATTGACGAAGCTGGTGATCCGTCGCGGATCACCAGCCGCACCCAGGTCGAAGCATTTCCCGTGCCGGTCAGGGCAGCCAGAAGGACGCCTTCTGGTCGACGCGGATTTCCGGATCGGCGGCGTCGATCACCGTGAACACGATCGGATGCGAGCCGGCCGCCCGGCTGCCCGCTTCGGCCTGCACCGAGAGCGTGATTTCCTGCATGCCGGCGGCGGGGACGCTGACCGGGCCGCCGCCGTCGAGGCGGATGCCGGGCAGGCCGGCGACCTCGATGCGGAATTCGCGCGCCTGTTCGCTGGCGTTGGTCAGGTGCATGCGGAAGGCATTCTCGATGTTGCCGTTGTCGCTTTCCCGGTAGAGCGCGGCGCGTTCCTTCTCGATACCGACTTTGAGCGGCATCCGCGTGGCCAGCGACCAGGCGCCGGCACCGCCGATGAGCAGCAGCGCACCAAGATAGAGCATCGGCCGCAGGCGCAGCGTCCGGCGCACGATCTCGCTGCGTCCGAAGCCCTGCTCGACGGCATTCTCGGTCGAGTAGCGGATCAGTCCGCGCGGGTATTTCATCTTGTCCATCACCTGGTCGCAGGCGTCGATGCAGGCGGCGCAGCCGATGCACTCGAGTTGCAGGCCGTCGCGGATGTCGATGCCGGTCGGGCAGACCTGGACGCAGATGCCGCAGTCGATGCAGTCGCCCAGTCCGCTGGCCCGCGGGTCGGCCTGCTTGGGACGGCTGCCGCGCGGGTCGCCGCGCTGGGCGTCGTAGGCGACGATCAGCGTGTCGCGGTCGAACATCACGAACTGGAACTGGGCGTACGGGCAGATGTACTTGCACATGTGCTCGCGCATGAAACCGGCCATGCCGTAGGTGGCGGCGCCGTAGAAGAGGATCCAGAAGATTTCCCAGGGGCCGGTGCCGCCGCTGGCGAAACCGCCGATCAGGTCGCGGATCGGCGTGAAGTAGCCGACGAAGGTGATCCCGGTCCACAGCGCGATGAGCAGCCAGATGGCGTGCTTGAGTGTCTTCTTGCGCAGCTTTTCCGGCGAATTCGGGGCCTTGTCGAGCTTGATCCGCTGCGGCCGGTCGCCTTCGATCCAGCGTTCGACCCAGAGGAAGATTTCGGTATAGACCGTCTGCGGGCAACTGTAGCCGCACCACAGGCGGCCGGCCAGGGCGGTGAACAGGAACAGGGCGAGTGCCGAAAGCAGCAGCAGCCAGGTCAGGTAGATGGTGTCCTGCGGCCAGAGAACCAGGTCGAACAGGTAGAAGCGCCGGGTGTCGAGGTCGAAGAGCACCGCCTGGCGGCCGTTCCACGGCAGCCAGCAGAGTCCGTAGAAAACGATCTGGGTGAGCCAGACGAAGGCGACGCGCCAGTTGTTGAAAAGGCCGCTGACGGTGCGCGGATGGACCTTGACGTTGGGGTCGGCGACCGGTTTGATCTCGATGATCCGCGGTTCCGGGGATTGTTTTACCATGATCGCTGCGGGGTTTCTCGTTGGCTTAACATGTATAATTTTTACATCTTATCATCCGGAGCGTGCCAGTGCGACTGAGCAGCTTTTCCGACTACAGCCTGCGCGTGCTGATGTACCTCGGCGTACACGCCGAGCGGCTGGTCACGATCGGCGAGATCGCCGAGGCCTACGGGATTTCGGCCAATCACCTGACCAAGGTCGTGCATCAGCTGGGCCGGCTCGGCTATCTGGAGACGCTGCGCGGCAAGGGGGGAGGCATCCGCCTCGGGCGGCCGGCCGGGGAGATCCGGCTGGGCGAGCTGATCCGCCAGGTCGAGGGCGACTGGGCGCTGGTCGAGTGCTTCGCCACCGGCGGCAACTGCCAGATCCACGGTGCCTGCCGCCTGCCGCCGATTCTCGACGAAGCGTTGGCGGCGATGTTCGCCGCGCTCGACCGCCACACCCTGGCCGAGCTGCTGGTGCGTCCGCGCGAACTCGGTCAGGCGCTGCCCCTGCGCCGGCTCGCCGGATAAACCCGGAGGCTTGCGCGGCAGGCCGGTTGACGGCATTGTCGCGGGCGTCATTGCAAGGAGTCTGCTCGATGGAACGCTTCACCATTTCGCTCGACGATTCGCTCGCCCGCGAATTCGACGCGCTGATCGCCGCCCGCGGCTACGTCAATCGCTCCGAGGCGGTCCGCGACCTGATCCGCGGCGCCATCGAGAGCGACCGCCAGCGCGGCGAGCCGGCCGGCCAGTGCGTGGCGGCCCTGTCCTACGTCTATAACCACCACGAGCGCGAGCTGTCGGAGCGCCTGACCGGGCTGCAGCACGATCACCACGACCTGACGGTGGCGGCCATGCACACCCATCTCGATCACGACAACTGCCTGGAAAATGTCGTTCTCAAGGGGTTGACCGTGGACGTCCGGCGGTTTGCCGACGCCCTCATCGCCGAGCGCGGCGTCCGCCACGGCAAGCTCAACCTGATCGCGCTCGAGGCCGAATACCATCACGCCCACGACGGGCACGGCAGCGACCATGTCCACTACCGTCCCGCCCGCTGACCCGGCCGGCGATCCGCTGCTCGCCGCGACCGGGGAGCAGGCCTGGATCGAGGTGATCCAGAAGATGGACGAGGTCTACAACGACCTCCTGCAGTACGAAGTCGCGCTCGAGGAAAAGAACGCCGCGCTCGAGGAATCGCACCAGTTCATCGAGAGCGTGCTCGCTTCGATGTCGGACATCCTGATCGTCTGCGACCGCAATGGCGGCATCGAGGAGGTCAATCCCTCGCTCTGCCACTTTGCCGGCAAGAGCGCCGAGCAGCTCGCCCGCACCCCGGTTTTCGACCTCTTTGCCGACGAGGTCGAGCGCAGCAAGGCGCGCGACCTGTTCGCCCGCTACGCCCGCGAAGGCGTGCACGACTGCGAGTTCTTCCTGCGCGCCGGTGACGGATCGACGGTGCCGGTGTCGATGAACTGCACGCCGCGGGTGTCGCAGACCGGCAAGCTGATGGGCGTCGTCGTCACCGGCCGCCCGGTCGGCGAGCTGCGCAAGGCCTACCAGGCCCTGCGCCAGGCGCACGACGACCTGAAACGCACGCAAAGCCAGCTGCTGCACGCCGAGAAGATGGTCTCGCTGGGCCGGCTGGTGGCCGGCGTCGCCCACGAACTGAACAACCCGATCAGCTTCGTGCTCGGCAACGTGCTCTCGCTGCAGCGCTATGCCGGCCGGCTCGGCAGCTACCTCGAGGCGGTACATGGCGGTCGCATCGACAGCCTGCCGGCGCTGCGCCAGGAACTGCGCATCGACCGCATCCTCGCCGACATGCCGCAGCTGATCGACGGCATGATCGAGGGCGCCGAGCGCACCCGCGACATCGTCGACGCGCTCAAGCGCTTCTCGGCCGTCGACAAGGCGGCGCCCGAGGAAGTCGACGTCAACGAGGTGATCGAGCGTTCGGTGCGCTGGGTGACGCAGAGTGCTTCCGGCAAGTTCACGGTCGACCTCGATCTGCCGGCAAAAATGCGCTGTCGCGGCTCGTCCGGGCAATTGCAGCAGGTCGCGATGAATCTCGTCCAGAACGCCTGCGACGCCACCGCCGGCCAGCCCGCCGCCCACCTGGCGATCAGCGGCGAGCTTGCCGACGGCCGTCTGCGGGTCCGTTTCGCCGACAACGGTCCGGGCATTCCCGAGGCCAACCTGGCCCACCTGTTCGAGCCCTTCTTCACCACCAAGCCGGTCGGCCAGGGTACCGGGCTCGGGCTGTCGATCAGCTACGGCATCGTCGAACGCCACGGTGGCAGCCTGGCGGCGCGCAACCGGCCCGGGGGCGGTGCGGAATTCATCCTGACACTGCCGGTGGAAAGTCGCTGACCACTTGCGGCCGGTTTCTGCCGGGCAAAGCGAATACGCACAATGACTTATTGTCCGGGCACGGATTTTGTATGAAGATTGTCGTCTACTTCATAACCCGCGTCCGAAGCCATGCGCCGAGCCCTGTTCCTGGTCACCGTCCTGCTCTCTTCCGCCGCCGGCGCCCATGACCTCTGGCTGGAAACCGACGGCGACGCCGTCGTGCTCCTCCAGGGGCACCGGCATTCGGCGCACGAGGGCGCCGAGACCGTTGCCTACGATGCCGCGCGGGTGACCGCTGCGCGCTGTGTGGACGCCGACGGCAAGTTGCGGACGCTGGGCGTGCCGGCTGCTGCGCCGGTGCGCCTGGCCGGCGGTTGCGCCGTGCTGCAGGCGGATTACGTGGCCGGCTACTGGACGAAGACCGCCTGGGAAACGAAGAATGTGCCGAAGACTGGAATCTCCGGCGTGCTCCGCAGCTGGCATTCGGCCGAGTCGGTCAAGCGCATCGCCAAATGGGTGCCGGCCGCCGCCCGGCCGCTCGGCCAGGGGCTGGAAATCACCCCGCTGCGCGATCCGCTGACGCTGGGCAGCGGCGACAAGCTGAGCCTGCTGGTCACCGACGACGGCAAGCCGGTGGCCGGCCTGCCGGTTGCCTACGGCGACGATACCCGGGGCGTCAGCGGCGCCGACGGGCGCATCGCCATCCGCCTGCGCCATCCCGGCGTGCAGTTGATCACGACGACGCTGGAGACGCCGCTCAACGACGGCAAGGCCGATCGTTCGCTGCGCAGCGCCACGCTGCAGTTCGAGATCGCCCGGTGAAGCGCCTGCTTGCCGCAGTGCTGCTGTGCGCCGGGGCGGCGAGCGCGCACGAGGTTCAGGTCGCCACCGCCGGCGCCACCGCCACCGTGCTCACCTTGCGCTATGCCGATGGCCAGCCTTTCGCCTTCGAGGCCTACGAACTCTATCGCAGCGACAGCCAGACGCCGGCCCAGGTCGGCCGCAGCGATGCCGCCGGGCGCATCGCCTTCGTCGCCGACGGGCACGGCGAGTGGCGGCTGAAGGCCTGGTCGGACGACGGTCACGGGGTCGACCGGCCGGTTTCGGCAATTTCCGGCGACCTGGCGGTGTCCGCGCCGGCCGCCGAAACGCCGCGCGCGATCCTGTGGCTGGCCGGCCTGGGAACGATTTTCGGCCTGTTCGGGCTGCTGCAGCTTTACCTGGGGAGGAAAAGACGATGAAAAAATCGATGTTGGGTGCCGGCGCCTTATGCGCTGCCCTGGTCGCGCCGCCGGCGCTGGCTCACCACGGTGTCGCCGGGGTCGGCGCGGTCGGCTTGCAGGGGCCGGGGGCGCCGATCGAGTCGGCAGCGTCGTCGGTGCTGCCGGAAGGCGGCATGCTCGCCTACCTCAAGGTCGACCAGGCGCGCTTCAAGAAATACGACTGGGCCGAGCCGAATGCCGATTACGCCCGCTTCACCATGCTTGGCCTCGGCTATGGCGTCACGCCGTGGTTCTCGGCCTACCTCTTCGTGCCCCACAACACCAAGGTCGAGCAGTCCGGCGGCCTCGATTCGCGCGGCTGGGCCGACGCCTCGCTGATGGGCCAGGTCGGCTTCAAGCTCGACCAGGACGGCTGGCGCCTGACCCCGGCCAACGAGAGCCTCGACGATCTCGAGGACTGGCATTTCAGCGTCTTCGGCGGCGCCACGCTGCCGACCGGCAACGCCAATCATCGCCTTGCCGACGGTTCGATCGACGCCGGCAAGTCGCTCGGTTTCGGCAAGCCGGCCTGGTCGCTCGGGCTGACCGCCAGCAAGATGCTCAGCCGGACGCTGACCCTCAGCCTGGAAGCCTCGACTTTCCGTTTCCAGCCCTATACCTACGATAGCGGCGAGCGCGTCCAGTTTGGCGCCGAGAACCGCCTCAACGCGGCGCTGTCCTGGCGGGCGCTGACCTTGCCGGCGCAAGCCTTCCGTCTCGACCCGGTGCTCGAGGTCCAGTACCTGGCGCTCGGCCGTGATCGCGTCGACGGCGTCGGCGAGCGCGGCACCGGTGGCCGCATGGTTTATCTGATGCCCGGCGTGCGCGCCTACTGGCACAATGCCAGCATCGCGCTCGGGCTGAAGAAGCCGGTGTGGACCGACCTCAATGAATCGCGTACGCAGCAAGGCGCCGAAGGCAAGGAGAAATACCGCCTGGTGTTCTCCGCTTCGCTGATGTTCTGATCAATTTCACTACCGATCGATGCATATTCCCGACGGATTCCTGTCGCCGCAAACCTACCTCCCGGCCTGGGGTGTCGCCGCGCTGGCCTGGGGCTGGGCGGCGCGCGGGCTCGACCGGCGCCTTGACGAAACCCTGGTGCCGCGGCTGGCGATGCTGACGGCGCTGGCCTATGCCCTCGGGCTGATCATGCTGCCCCTGCCCGGCGGCACTTCCGGGCACGCGCTCGGCGTTGCCGCGCTGGCGCTGCTGTTCGGTGTGCGCCTGGCCTTTCTGGCCTACAGCGGCGTGCTGCTGCTGCAGGCGCTGCTCTTCGGCGCCGGCGGCATCACCGCGCTGGCGATCAACGCGCTGGCCCTCGGCCTGGTCGGCGCCGCCGTCGCCGTCGGCCTGCATCGCCTGCTGGCGCGCTGCGGCGAGACGGCCGCCGTGGCCATCGCGGCCTTCGTCTCGCTGCAGGTTTCGGCGCTGCTGGTGGCGCTGGTGCTCGGCCTGCAGCCGACGCTCGCCCGGGCGCCCGACGGCAGCCCGCTGTTCTTTCCGCTCGGGCCGGAAATCACCGTGCCGGCGGTGCTTCTGCCGCACCTGCTGATCGGCATCGGCGAGGCGGCGCTGACCGTCTTCGTCTGGCGCTACGCCCGGCGCAAGGGCTGGCTCGGCCGATGACGCGGGCGCGCGCCTGGCTCCTCGGCTACGTGGCCGCCGTGCTCGCGGCCAGCTTCGTGCATGCGCCGCTGCTGCTGGCCGGCGGTCTGCTCGGCGCCTTGCTCGCCGCCGGGCCGGCGCGCTGGCGGCTGCTCAAGCGGGCGCTGCTGGCGGTGCTGCTGTTCAATGCCGGCGTCAGCCTGGCCTACGCCGTCGTCGCCTGGTGGCAGGCGCGGCCGCTGCTCGATGCGCTGCTGCTGATCAACCTGCGCGTGCTGCTGCTGGTTTTTCTCGGATTCTGGCTGGTGGACCGGGTCAGGCTGCTCGACGCCCTGGCCGGCTGGCCGCTGCTAACCACGATCGCCACCCTGGCGCTCGGCCAGATCGGCGTCTATCGGCGGCTGCTCGAGGATTTCCGGCTGGCCTTCCGCAGCCGCAACGCGCTGCCGCCGACACCGCTGGCGATGCTGCGCCACGCCGGTGCCCAGGGTGGCGCCCTGCTCGACAAGTCGCTGCACGATGCCGAGCAGGCGGCGCAGGCCATGCGCTCGCGCGGAGCCTTCGATGGCTGAGACCCTGCTCGAATTCGCCGATGTCGGCTATGCCTGGCCGGATGGCCGGCCGGTCTTCAGCGGCCTGAGCTTTCGCATCGCGGCCGGCGACAAGGTCGTGCTGCTCGGCCCCAACGGCGCCGGCAAATCGACGCTGCTGCGCCTGGCCAACGGCCTGCTGACGCCGGCGACCGGCACGGTTTTCTGGGAAAACCGGGCGTTGACCGTGGACGGCCTGCGCCAGCGCGAATTCGCACGCGCCTTCCGGCAGGCCAACGGGCTGCTCTTCCAGCATCCGGAAGCGATGCTGTTCAACCCGACGGTGCGCGAGGAAATCGCCTACGGCCCGCGCCAGCTCGGCCTGGGCGGGGTGGATGAGCGGGTCGCGCACTGGGCGGCCGAACTCGGCCTCGACGGCTTGCTCGACGAGGCGCCGTTCGCGCTCTCCGGCGGCCAGAAGCAGAAGCTGGCGCTGGCCTGCCTGCTCGCCGTCGATCCGCGCTTTCTCGCGCTCGACGAACCGAGCGCCTCGCTCGATCCGGCCAGCGTCGGCTGGCTGATCGACACACTGCTCGAATCGACCCGCACCGTCCTGGTCAGCACCCACAACCTCAGCCTCGCCGCCGAACTCGGCGAGCGCGCGCTGATTCTTGGCGGCGATGGCCGCCTGCTCTACGACGGCCCGCTGGCGCCGGCGCTGCAGGACCTGCCATTGCTCCAGGCGGCCGGGCTGGCGCATCGCCACCGGCACCGCCACGGCGGCCTGGCACATGCGCACCTGCACGCCCACGACTGGGAATCTTCCTGATTTTTGCGGTGATTTGACGGTCGACCGTCGAATTGCTGGAAAAATGCGGTGAGCGCGCAAATAATCCATAATTACGCACCCTGGGCCAAAACTTTGGAGTAACCTACAGGGTTTTCCCTAACACCTTAAGCCGAGGAATTTCCGTGGAAAAGGATTTGCGCGAAGCCGCTCTCGAATATCACCGCTGGCCCACGCCGGGCAAGATTTCCGTGCGCCCGACCAAGGGCCTGACCAACCAGCGCGACCTGGCGCTGGCCTACTCGCCGGGCGTCGCCGCTGCCTGCGACGCCATCGTCGAGGATGAAGCGACCGCTGCGCTGTACACCTCGCGTGCCAACCTGGTCGGCGTCGTCACCAACGGCACCGCCGTGCTCGGCCTGGGCAACATCGGCCCGCTCGCCTCGAAGCCGGTGATGGAAGGCAAGGGTTGCCTGTTCAAGAAGTTCGCCGGCATCGACGTCTTCGACATCGAACTGGCCGAAAACGACCCGGACAAGCTGATCGACATGATCGCCGCGCTCGAGCCGACGCTCGGCGGCATCAACCTCGAAGACATCAAGGCGCCGGAGTGCTTCTACATCGAGCAGAAGCTGAAGGAACGGATGAACATCCCGGTCTTCCACGATGACCAGCACGGCACCGCGATCATTTCCGGCGCCGCGATGTTGAACGGCCTCAAGGTGGTCGGCAAGAAGATCGACGAGGTCAAGGTCGTCGTTTCCGGTGCCGGCGCTGCCGCGATTTCCTGCGTCAACCTGTGGTGCGATCTCGGCATCAAGCGTGAGAACATCACCCTGTGCGACTCCAAGGGCGTCATCTACGTCGGTCGCCCGGGCGGCATGGACGAGACCAAGGCCCGCTACGCGCAGAACACGGAAAAGCGCACGCTGGGCGACGCCATGGTCGGCGCCGACATCTTCCTCGGCCTGTCGGCCGCCGGCGTGGTCAGCCAGGAGATGGTCAAGAGCATGGCCGACAAGCCGATGGTCTTCGCGCTGGCCAACCCGACCCCGGAAATCATGCCGGAACTGGTCAAGGAAGTCCGCCCGGAAGCGATCATCGCCACCGGCCGTTCCGACTACGTGAACCAGGTCAACAACGTCCTCTGCTTCCCCTTCATCTTCCGCGGCGCGCTCGACGTCGGCGCCACGCGCATCACCGAAGAGATGAAGATGGCCTCGGTGCGCGCCATCGCCGAACTGGCCGAAGCCGAAGTCACCGACGAAGTGGCCATGGCCTATCCCGGCCACGACCTGACCTTCGGCCCGGAATACCTGATTCCCAAGCCCTTCGACCCGCGCCTGATCGTCAAGATCGCGCCGGCCGTCGCCCAGGCCGCCATCGATTCCGGCGTCGCCACGCGCCCGATCACCGACTGGGCCGCCTACCGCGCCAAGCTGTCGGAGTTCGTCTATCACACCGGCGTCGGCATGCGCGCCATCTTCCAGGCCGCGCGTCAGGCCCAGGGCAAGCGCATCATCTACACCGAAGGCGAAGATGAGCGCGTGTTGCGCGCCGTTCAGGTCGTGATCGAGGAAAAATTCGCCCGTCCGATCCTCATCGGCCGTCCGGAAGTGATCGCTCACCGTCTCGAGAAGGCCAAGCTGCGGATCAGGCCGGGCGTCGACTTCGATGTCGTCAATCCCGAGTCCGACGAGCGCTACCGCGAATGCTGGACCGCCTATCACAAGCTGATGGTGCGCCGCGGCGTGACGCCGTCGATCGCCAAGGAATCGATGCGGCGCAAGCCGACGGTGATCGGCGCCATGCTGCTCAAGCTCGGCTACGCCGACGGCATGATCTGCGGCATGACCGGCCAGTACAGCCACCATCTCGGCGTGATCAGCCAGGTCATCGGCAAGCGTCCGGGCGTCAACACGCTGGCGGCGATGAACTACCTGATGCTGCCCGGCCGTTCGCTGTTCATCTGCGACACGCACGTCAACGATAATCCGTCGGCCGAGGAAATCGCCGAGATGACGCTGATGGCCGCCGAGCAGGTCAAGCGCTTCGGCAGCCAGCCGAAGGTCGCGCTGCTCTCGCATTCGAATTTCGGCTCGAGCAGCTCGGAGTCGGCGCGCAAGATGAGCGCCGCCGCCGGTCTGGTTTCGGCGATGTCGGCCGGCGAGCTGGAAGTCGACGGCGAAATGCACGGCGACTCGGCGCTGAGCGAAGAGGTCCGGCGCGAAGCCAACCCGGATTCGCCGCTCAACGGCGAGGCCAACCTGCTGGTGATGCCGAACATCGACGCCGCCAACATCTCGTACAACCTGCTCAAGATGACCAGCGGCGAAGGCGTGACCATTGGCCCGATCCTGCTCGGCGCGGCGCGTCCGGTGCACGTGCTGACCTCGACGGCGACCGTTCGCCGCCTGGTCAACATGACCGCCCTGGCCGTCGTCGAATCGATGGAACGCTGATCCGGCGCAGCGCAATGCCCAGCCCCCGCCACGGCGGGGGCTTTTTCATTTATGGCTCGCCAAGCAGCTGGCGCAGGTCGGCGGCAATCGGCTCGATCAGCGCCGCTTCCGGAATCGCCAGGCGCAGCTGGCCGCGCGGGTCGATCAGGTAAGCGTCGGTACTGTGGTCGACGACGTAGTTCATGCCGCCTTCGACGTTCTTCTTGCTGTAAACGACCTTGAACTGGCGGGCAACCTCGGCGATCTGCTCTTCCGTGCCGGAGAGGCCGAGGAACTGCGGGTTGAACCACTTGGCGTAGGTGTCGGCGCGTTCCGGCGTGTCGCGCTCGGGGTCGATGCTGATGAAGACCAGCTGGACGCGTTCGGCCTCCTTGTCGCGCAGGTTGCGGATCAGGCTGGCGTACTTGCGCAGTGCCGCCGGGCAGATATCCGGACAGCTGGTGTAGCCGAAGAAGACGATCACCGCCTTGCCGCGGAATTCCTCGAAATTTCGCGGTCGACCCTGACCGTCGAACAGGTTTGCCGTCGGCACGACGTTGGCGGCCTGCAGGTCGGGGTGGTTGAGGCGGGGTTCGCCCTTGCCGCAGGCGGCCAGCGCCAGCGCGGCGGCGAGGCCGATGAAGCTGCGTCGTTTCATGCCGAAAGCCTTTCCAGAAGTTTGCCGTGGATGCCGCCGAAGCCGCCGTTGCTCATCACCAGGATGTGGTCGCCGGGGCGGGCAGCGGCGGCGACCGCCTCGACCAGTCCGTCGATCTGGTCGAAAACGGCGGCGCGCGGGCCCATCGGCGCGAGCGCGGCGGCGGCGTCCCAGCCGAGGTTGCCGGCGTAGCAGAAAGCGGCGTCGACCTGGCCCAGGCTGCCGGGAAGCTGGGCCTTCATCGTGCCCAGCTTCATGGTGTTCGAGCGCAGTTCGAGCACCGCCAGGATGCGGGCGTCGCCGACCTTGCGGCGCAGCCCGGCGACGGTTGTCGCGATTGCCGTCGGGTGGTGGGCGAAATCGTCGTAGACGGTGATGTCGCGGACGACACCGCGCACTTCCATGCGTCGCTTGACGTTGCCGAAGCGGCTCAGGGCTTCCAGGCCCTTGTCCAGCGGCACGCCGACGTGACGCGCGGCGAGCAGCGCGGCGCAGGCGTTGGCGCGGTTGTGTTCGCCGTTCAGCTGCCAGGTGCAGCGGCCGACCTCGCCATTTTTGTCGTGCAGGACCAGTTGACCGTCAGCGTCGTCGCCGCTGCAGCGATAGCCGGCCGGATCGTTGAAGCGCTCGACCGGTGTCCAGCAGCCGCGCGCGAGGACACGCTCGAGGCTGGCTTCGGCAGCGTTGGCGACGATCAGCCCGGATTGCGGCAGGGTGCGCACCAGGTGGTGGAATTGTGTTTCGATCGCTTCAAGATTGGCGAAGATGTCGGCGTGATCGAACTCGAGGTTGTTCAGGACCACGGTTCGCGGCCGATAATGCACGAATTTCGAGCGCTTGTCGCAGAAGGCGGTGTCGTACTCGTCGGCTTCGATGACGAAGAAAGGCGTCGTCCCGAGCCTGGCGGAAACGCCGAAGTTGAGCGGCACGCCGCCGATCAGGAAGCCGGGGCTGATGCCTGCGTCCTCGAGGATCCAGGCCAGCATCGAACTGGTCGTGGTCTTGCCGTGGGTGCCGGCGACGCCGAGCACCCAGCGGCCCTGGAGGACGTTCTCGGCCAGCCATTGCGGTCCGGAAACATAGGCCAGGCCGCGATCGAGGATCGCCTCGAGGAGCGGGTTGCCGCGCGAGATCGCGTTGCCGACGACGAAGGCGTCGGGGTTCAGCGCCAGCTGGTCGACGGCGAAGCCCTCGATCAGCTCGATGCCGGCCTGGCGCAGCTGGTCGCTCATCGGCGGATAGACGTTGGCGTCGCAGCCGGTGACGCGGTGACCGGAGGCGACCGCCAGCTGGGCGATGCCGCCCATGAAGGTGCCGCAGATGCCGAGAATGTGAATGTGCATGTCACGTACTGTGGTTAGAATGAAGGCGATTTTACCCTGAGCGAGACATCATGCCCCGCCACGACAGGCCGAGGACGGGTCCCGGGACCCGCAACGCGATTGCCGCCGCCGCGGCGCGACTGATGGCCGAGGATGGCGTCAGCGATTACCACCTGGCCAAGAAGAAGGCCGCGCGCCAGCTCGGCCTGCCCGAGCACAGTGCCTTTCCCGACAATGCCGAGGTCGAGGCCGAGCTGCGCGCCTACCGCACGCTTTACCAGGGCGAATTGCATGTCGAGATGCTGGCAGCGATGCGTCAGTCGGCGCTGGAGCTGATGGAACTGCTGGCCGACTTCAATCCCTGGCTGACCGGTTCGGTGCTCGACGGCACCGCCGGCGAGCATTCGCACATCGACATCCTGCTCTTCGCCGACAGCGCCAAGGAAGTCGAGATCTTCCTGCTCAACCGGGGCATCGACGTCGATCACGCGACGCCGCGCAGCGACAAGGTCGAGGCCGTGCTGCAGGTGGCCACCGATACCGTCGATGCCAACCTGGTGATCCTGCCGCATCATCTCGAGCGGGTCAGCCTGAAACACCGCGACGGACGGCCGCGCGAGCGGATGCGGGCGGCCGAGCTGCGTCTCTTACTAAAGGAATAGGCTGGACAAGTTGCGGCGATTTGCGGCAAACTTGCCGCCATGACGAAGCGAAAAACTGCTTCCAAGCCGGCGGAAAAGGCCCGCATCCTGGTGGTGCATGGCCCCAACCTGAACCTGCTTGGGACGCGTGAACCCGAACACTACGGTCGCACGACCCTGGCCGACATCAACTTGGCGCTGGCCAGGCTGGCGGAAAGCGTCGGGGTCGAACTGGAAGCCTTCCAGAGCAATCACGAAGGCGCGCTGATCGAGCGCATCCATGCGGCCCGTGAGCAGGGCGTCCGCGCCATCATCATCAACCCGGCCGCCTACACCCACACCAGCGTCGCGCTGCGCGACGCCCTGGCGGCGGTCGCCATCCCCTTTGTCGAGGTGCATCTGTCGAACGTGCATGCCCGCGAACCTTTCCGGCAGCACTCGTACTTCTCCGACCTGGCCGTCGGCGTCATCTGCGGCCTCGGTCACGAGGGCTATCGTTTGGCCCTCGAGTACCTTCTCAACAAGATCAATCTGGATCAATAACGACAATTGTCGTGATCATGCGCCCAAAATGCGCGAAAAATTTAGGGAGTCATCATGGATCTGCGCAAGCTGAAGAAACTTATCGACCTGGTACAGGAGTCCGGCATCTCCGAACTCGAAGTCACCGAAGGTGAGGAAAAGGTCCGCATCGCCAAGCATTTCGGCGCGGTTGCCGCCCCCGTCCAGTATGCGATGCCGGCCGCCATGCCGGCCGCCGCTGCCGCTCCGGCGGCTTCCGCGGTGAACCTCGACGACGAGGACGAGCTGCCGGAAGGCCACGTCGTCAAGTCGCCGATGGTCGGCACCTTCTACCGCTCGCCGTCGCCCGGTGCCGATGCCTTCGTTCAGGTCGGCAGCGTCGTCAAGAAGGGCGACACGCTGTGCATCATCGAAGCGATGAAGCTGCTCAACGAAATCGAAGCCGACGCCGACGGTACGGTCAAGGCGATCCTGCTCGACAACGGCGAACCGGTCGAATTTGGCGAGCCCCTGTTTGTGATCGGCTGATCATGGCGATGTTCGAAAAGATTCTGATCGCCAATCGCGGCGAGATCGCGCTGCGCATCCAGCGCGCCTGCCGCGAACTCGGCATCAAGACCGTCGTCGTCCATTCCGAGGCCGACCGCGAAGCCAAGTACGTCAAGCTGGCCGACGAGTCGGTGTGCATCGGGCCGGCGGCGTCGGCGCAAAGCTACCTGAACGTTCCGGCGATCATCTCGGCGGCTGAAGTCACCGACGCCCAGGCCATCCACCCGGGCTACGGCTTCCTCTCCGAGAATGCCGATTTCGCCGAGCGGGTCGAGACCTCGGGTTTCGTCTTCATCGGCCCGCGCGCCGAAACCATCCGCCTGATGGGCGACAAGGTCTCGGCCAAGGATGCGATGAAAGCGGCCGGCGTGCCCTGCGTGCCCGGTTCCGACGGTGCCCTGCCCGACGATCCGAAGGAAATCATCAAGATCGCCCGGGCCATCGGTTATCCGGTGATCATCAAGGCCGCCGGCGGCGGCGGTGGCCGTGGCATGCGCGTGGTGCATACCGAGGCGGCGCTGGTCAATGCGGTGGCGATGACTCGTCAGGAAGCCGGCCAGTTCTTCGGCAATCCCGCGGTGTACATGGAAAAGTTCCTGGAAAACCCGCGCCACGTCGAAATCCAGGTGCTCGCCGACGAGCACAAGAACGCCATCTACCTCGGCGAACGCGACTGCTCGATGCAGCGCCGCCACCAGAAGGTGATCGAGGAGGCGCCGGCGCCGCACATTCCGGCACGCCTGATCAGCCGCATCGGCGAACGCTGCGCCGAGGCCTGCCGCAAGATCGGCTACCGCGGCGCGGGCACCTTCGAATTCCTCTACGAGGACGGCGAGTTCTACTTCATCGAGATGAACACCCGCGTCCAGGTCGAGCATCCGGTCACCGAGATGATCACCGGCGTCGACATCGTCCAGGAGCAGATCCGTGTCGCTGCCGGCGAGAAGTTGCGCTACCGCCAGAAGGACATCGTCTTCCGCGGCCATGCGATCGAGTGCCGGATCAATGCCGAGGATCCCTTCACCTTCGTGCCCTCGCCCGGCAAGATCGAGTTCTACCATCCGCCCGGCGGTCCCGGCATTCGTGTCGATTCGCACATCTACCAGGGTTATCGCGTACCGCCGCACTACGATTCGATGGTCGCCAAGGTCATCGCCTACGGCGATACCCGCGAGCAGGCGATCCGCCGCATGCGCATCGCGCTGTCCGAGATGAGCGTCCAGGGCATCAAGACCAACATCGCGCTGCACCAGGAGTTGATGCTCGACGCCCGCTTCAACGAGGGCGGCACCAGCATCCATTACCTGGAGCACAAGCTGGCCGACAAGAGCGAGGTCAAGCAGTAAGCATGGCCTGGCAAAACGTCAGCTTCCTGACCGATGCGGCCAGTGCCGAGCCGGTCTGCGACGCCCTGCTCGAACTCGGCGCCCTGTCGGCGAGCATCGAGGATGCCGATGCCGGCACTCCCGACGAGCAGCCGCAATTCGGCGAACCCGGCTCGGTGACCACGCCGGGCTGGGCGCATTCGCGTGTCGTCGCCCTGTTCGAGCCGGATGCCGATGTCGCCGCGATGCTCGCCGAGGCGGCCGCCCAGGCCGGCTTGGCCGGTGCTCCGTCATTCACTGTCGAGCCGGTCGAGGAACAGAACTGGGTCCAGCTGACGCAGGCGCAGTTCGAGCCGATCCGCGTCTCCGGGCGCCTGTGGATCGTGCCCTCGTGGCACGAGTCGCCGGATCCGGCGGCGATCAATCTGGTGCTCGATCCGGGCATGGCTTTCGGTACCGGTTCGCATCCGACCACCCGACTCTGCCTGGAGTGGCTCGAACGGACCATCGCCGGCGGCGAATCCGTCCTCGACTATGGTTGCGGTTCCGGCATCCTGGCGATTGCCGCCGCCAAGTTGGGTGCGGCGGCCGTGGCCGGCGTCGATATCGATCCGCTGGCGGTCGAGGCGGCCAACGCCAACGCCGACAGCAATGGCGTTGCCGCGCGCTTTTCCGACTCGGCAGAGGCGCTGGCAGGCGAGTATGATCTCGTCGTGGCCAACATCCTCTCCAATCCGCTGCGTGTCCTCGCTCCCGCCATCTGCGCGCATGTCCGCGCCGGCGGCCGGCTCGCCCTGTCCGGCATCCTCCGCGAACAGGCCGAGGAAATCATCGCCGTCTACGCGCCGTGGATTCCGCTGCAGGTGGCCGATGTGCGCGAGGACTGGGTATGTCTGGCCGGGGTCAGGCCCTGACCCGCAGCCGTTGCCCGGCGTGTGGCACGGTTTTCCGCGTCACCTCCGAGCAGCTGCGGCTGAAGGCCGGCAAGGTCCGTTGCGGACATTGCCAGAGCGTCTTCAACGCCTTCGATCATCTCCTGGTTGCCGATGACGCCCCGGCGGCCGCAGAGCCCCTCGCCGCGGGGGCGGCAAATCCGCCGGAGCCGCCCCTGGCCGAGAGCGTTCCGCCCCTGCCGGAAGAGCACGTGGCAGAAAATTCGCCGAAGTTCACGGTCGACGTCCCGGAAATGCAGGAAATGCCGCCGGCCGAAGCCACCCCGGCAGCCGCGTTGCCGCCAGAATTGCCGGACGAGCCGCCGCCTGCTGCAATGCCGGCGGTCGACGCAGACGTCGATGTCGCTCCGGCGGCCCTGACGCCGGTCGGCCCCTTGCCCGAGCCCTTGCCGGAAACCCCCGAGGAAAGCACGCTGGCCGCCCGCGAGGCCGGTCTGGTCGCGGTGCGCGAACTGGCCGACAGCCAGGCCTACAACCGCTGGTCGGCCGGTCCGCTGGCCAGCGACGGACTCGGCGGCTTCGACGACGGCAGCCACGCGGCACCGTTGTGGCCCTACCTGCTGGTCTTCGTGCTGCTGCTGCTCGGCCTGGCCGGCCAGCTCGCCCACCACTACCGGACCGAGGTCGTGCTGCGCCTGCCTGCCGCGGCCGATGCCTACGCGGCGCTCGGCATCGCGGTGCCTTTGCCGCGCGACGCGGCGCTGGTCTCGATCGAGACTTCCGACCTGCAGTTCGACAGCGGGCGCGGACTCTTCGTCCTCAATGCCACCTTGCGCAACCGGGCCCGTCACGCGCAGGCCTGGCCGAGCCTGGAGCTGACGCTGACCGACGTCAACGACCGTGTCGTCGCCCGGCGCATCATTGCCGCCGCCGACTACCTGGCCTCGGCCCCGCCGCCCGAATTCCCCTCTGGCAGCGACGTTCCCGTCCGCCTGTGGATCGAAGCCTCGGGTATCGGTGCTGCCGGCTACCGCCTCTACATCTTCTATCCCTGACTCATGACGACACTGATCTGCGGTTCGCTCGCCTTCGACAACATCATGGTCTTTCCGGGCCGCTTCAAAGAGCACATCCTGCCCGAGCAGATCCACATCCTCAACGTCGCCTTCCTGGTCCCGGAAATGCGCCGCGAATTCGGCGGCTGCGCCGGCAACATCGCCTACAACCTGATGCTCCTCGGCGGTGACGCCAGCATCATGGCCACCGTCGGCGACGACGCGGCGCCCTATCTGGCGCGCCTCGACAAGCTCGGCCTCAGTCGCGCGCACGTGCGCGAAGTGCCGGGCAGCTTCACCGCCCAGGCCTTCATCACCACCGACCTCGACGACAACCAGATCACCGCCTTCCACCCCGGCGCGATGAGCTTCTCGCACCTCAACAAGGTCGAGCAGGCCAAGGCCAGGCTTGGCATCGTCGCCCCCGACGGCCGTGAAGGCATGCTCCAGCATGCGCGCGACTTCGCCGCCGCCGGCGTGCCTTTCATCTTCGATCCGGGCCAGGGGCTGCCGATGTTCGATGGCGACGACCTGATGGAATTCCTGCGCCTGGCCGACTACGCCTGTTTCAACGACTACGAGGCCAGGCTCGCCTGCGACCGCACCGGACGCAGCCTCGAGCAACTGGCGCAGGAGGTCAGGGCGCTGATCGTCACCCGCGGCGGCGAAGGCTCCGACATCTACGCCGACGGCACCGTCCATCGCATCCCCTGCGCCCCGGCCGACGCCATCGTCGACCCCACCGGTTGCGGCGATGCCTACCGGGCCGGCCTGCTCCATGGCATCGCCAACGGCTGGGACTGGCCGACGACCGGTCGTCTGGCTTCGCTGATGGGGGCGATCAAGATTGCCCATCGCGGTGGCCAGAATCACCAGCCGAGCCGCGAGGAAATCGGCGAGCGTTACCGCAAGGCCTTCGGCAGCCTGCCCTGGCAATCCTGACATCGAGCTGTAATGGCCGGGCAATAGCCGTGTAACACGCGTCTTCCATGCTGTTCTCCATATGCACAAGGAGAACAACATGGAAAACATCCACAAGGCTGCCGACCGCAGCCGCCCCGAGAAGCGCAGCCTGTCGGTCGGTTTTGCCCGCAGCAACGGCGACATCCTGGAGGCCCAGCGCCTGCGCCATCGCATCTTCGCCGGCGAGATGGGCGCCAACCTGCCCAGCCGCACGCCCGGCGTCGATCACGACATCTACGACCCCTACTGCGAGCATCTGGTCGTCCGCGACACGCAAAGCGGCGAAATCGTCGGCACCTACCGCATCCTGCCGCCGGAAAACGCCCGCCAGGTCGGCTACTACTCGGAAAACGAATTCGACCTGACGCGTCTCCAGCACCTGCGTCCGCGCATGGTCGAGATCGGCCGCTCCTGCGTCCATCCCGACTATCGCACCGGGGCGACGATCACCCTGCTCTGGTCGGGCCTGGCCCAGTACATGATCGAACGCGGCCACGACTACCTGATCGGCTGCGCCTCGATCAGCATGGCCGACGGCGGCCACGCCGCGGCCAGCCTGTATAATCGCCTCGCTGCCGAGCACCTGGGGCCGCAGGAATACCGCGTCTTCCCGCGTTGTCCGCTGCCGCTGGCGGCCCTGCAGCAGGATCGCCCGGCCGAGGTGCCGCCGCTGATCAAGGGTTACCTGCGCGCCGGGGCCTGGATCTGCGGCGAACCGGCCTGGGATCCCGACTTCAACACGGCCGACCTGCCCATCCTGATGCCGATGGCCAAGGTCTCCAGCCGCTACGCCAAACACTACCTGGGACAGACAGACTGAAAGAGACACCGACCGCACTGCGCGCCTACCGGCTGTTCCGCCTCTGCCTGCTGGTGCTGGCCGGCGCGCTGGTGGCGCTGAGCGTGTTCCGCCTCTGCGGCGACCGGCGCCGGCTGCTGCTCAAGCAGAGCTGGTCGGCGGCGGTGCTCGACGCGCTCGGCGTCGAACTCGAGGCCGACCTGACCCACCTCGCGCCCGGGGTGCTGCTGGTCGCCAACCATGTTTCCTGGGTCGACATCTTCGTCATCAATGCCGCCGTCCCGTCGGCCTTCGTCGCCAAGGAAGAAGTCCGGCGCTGGCCGGTGATCGGCTGGCTGGCCTGGAAGAACGACACCGTCTTCCTGCGCCGCGGCAGCCGTGGCCACGCCCGCCTGATCAACGAGGAAATCGCCGGCATCCTCGGTCAGGGCAAGGTGGTCGCTGTCTTTCCCGAAGGCACGACGACCGATGGCCGCAGCCTGCTGCATTTCCACGCGGCGCTGCTGCAGCCGGCGCTGGCCGCCGCCCGGCCGGTACTGCCGGCGGCGATTTCGTACTGGGAGCTGAACGGCGAGCGCAGCCTGGCGCCGCGCTACGACGGCGATCTTTCGCTCGGCCAATGTACGCGTGCCATCCTCAAGCGGCCGCGCATCATTGCCCGGCTGGTGACGACGCCGCTGCGCGGCCTGGCCGGCGAGGATCGCAAGCAGGTCGCGGCGGCGGCGCGCGAGGCTATCGCTTTAGCGGCTGGACTTCCGTTGGCGAGCAATCCACCTGGAACACCCGCCGGTCTTCCAGGCGCACCGCCGTCAGATGGCCGCCCCACAGGCAGCCCGAATCGAGCGCTAGCAGATTCTGCGTGATGCGCAGGCCGAGCGCCGACCAGTGGCCGGTGACCAGCACGCTGTCGGCGCTCTTGCGCCCGGGGACCTCGAACCACGGCAGGTAGCCCTCGGGGGCGTTGGCCAGCTTGCCCTTGGCCTTGAACTCCATGACCCCTTTCTTGGTGCAGAAGCGCATCCGGGTCATCGCATTGACGATCACGCGCAGCCGGCCCCAGCCCTTGAGATCGTCGTCCCAGGCCGCCGGCTCGCTGCCCCACAGGTTGAGGATGAACTCGCGGAAATCCTTGCCCTGCAGCTTGGCCTCGACCTCGCGCGCGAGCTCGCGCGCCTGGCGGGCAGTCCATTGCGGCAACAGGCCGGCGTGCACCAGGCAGTAGTTGCCCTCGGTGTGGCACAGCGGTTGCCGGCGCAGCCAGTCGAGCAGCTCGTCGCGGTCGGGCGCGCCGAGGATGTCGTCGAGCGTGTCGTCCTTGCCGCGGAACTTGGCGCCGCCCTCGGCGACCATCAGCAGGTAGAGGTCGTGGTTGCCGAGCACGGTCAGCGCCGCGTCGCCGAAAGACTTGATCAGGCGCAAGGTCGCCAGCGACTGCGGGCCACGGTTGACCAGGTCGCCGACCAGCCACAGGCGGTCCTGCGCCGGGTCGAAGGCGCAGGCGTCGAGCAGGCGCCGCAGCGAGTCGTGGCAACCCTGGATGTCGCCGATCGCAAAAGTGGCCATGTTTTACGGTCGACCGTCAAATTGCGGCAAAAAGCTCATTCCACGGTCACCGACTTGGCCAGGTTGCGCGGCTTGTCCACGTCGGTACCCTTGACCAGGGCGGCGTGGTAGGAGAGCAGCTGCAGCGGGATGACGTGGAGGATCGGCGAGAGCAGGCCGTAGTGCTCGGGCAGGCGCAGCATGTGCACGCCTTCCGAGGCCGGGATTTCCGAGTCGGCGTCGGCGAAGACGTAGAGTTCGCCGCCGCGGGCGCGGACTTCCTGGAGGTTGGACTTGAGCTTCTCGAGCAGTTCGTCGTTGGGCGCCACCGAAATCACCGGCATGCTGGCGTCGACCAGGGCCAGCGGCCCGTGCTTGAGCTCGCCGGCCGGGTAGGCTTCGGCGTGGATGTAGGAGATTTCCTTGAGCTTGAGCGCGCCTTCGAGGGCGATCGGGTAATGGCGGCCGCGGCCGAGGAAGAGCGCGTGCTGCTTGTCGGCGAAGCGGCGGGCCCAGCCCTCGATCTCGCTTTCCAGCGTCAGCACCTTGTTGACCGCGACCGGCAGGTGACGCAGCTGGTCGATGTAGGCGCTTTCCTGGGCGGCGTCGAGGCGGCCGCGCACCTTGGCGACCACCAGCGTCAGCAGGAACAGCGCCGCCAGCTGGGTGGTGAAGGCCTTGGTCGAGGCGACGCCGATTTCCGGGCCGGCGCGGGTGATGAAGCGCAGCGCCGATTCGCGGACGATCGCCGATTCGGGGACGTTGCAGATGGCCAGCGTTTTCAACTGGCCGAGCGACTTGGCGTGACGCAGCGCCGCCAGCGTGTCGGCGGTTTCGCCGGACTGCGAGATGGCGACGATCAGCTGGCGCGGGTTCGCCACCGAGCAGCGATAGCGGTACTCGCTGGCGATCTCGACCGTGCACGGCACTCCGGCGACGGCTTCGAGCCAGTAGCGGGCGGTCATCCCGGAGTGGGCGCTGGTGCCGCAGGCAAGAATCAGGATGTGGTCGACATCCTGCAGCAAGCTGCCGGCTTCGGCGCCGAAAATGCCGGGCTGGATGCTGCGGCTGCCGCCGACGATCTCGAGCGTGTTGGCCAGGGCTTCCGGTTGCTCGAAGATTTCCTTCTGCATGTAGTGGCGGAAGTTGCCGAGTTCGACCGCGGCGGCCGAGAGCTGCGAGACATGCACCGGGCGCTCGACCGGCGTGCCGTCGAGGCGTTCGATGCGGACGCCGCTGACGGTCAACTCGGCGATATCGCCGTTTTCCAGATAGACCATGTTGCGCGTCACCTGCAGCAGCGCCGAGGCGTCCGAGGCCGCGTAGTTGCCGTCCGCGCCGAGGCCGAGCAGCAGCGGCGAGCCTTCGCGGGCGACGACGACCTTGCCCGGCTGGCGCTGGTCGATGACGGCGATGCCGTAGGCCCCGACCAGGCGGCGGCAGGCGCGCTGGACGGCGCGGAAGAGGTCGGGTTCGTCCTTGAGCAGGGCCTCGACCAGGTGGGCGATGGTTTCGGTGTCGGTATCCGAGGTGAACACGTAGCCCTGGGCGCTCAGTTCCTCGCGCAGGCTCTCGTAGTTCTCGATGATGCCGTTATGGACGACGGCGATGCTGCCCGAGATGTGCGGGTGCGCATTGCGTTCCGAGGGCACGCCGTGCGTCGCCCAGCGCGTGTGGGCGATGCCGGTCGGCGAGGCGGTGCCGGCGGCGGCGGCCTCGAGTTCGGCGACACGGCCGACCGAGCGGACGCGCTCGATCTGCGCGGCGCCGGTGACGGCCAGGCCGGCCGAGTCATAGCCCCGGTACTCGAGCTTCTTCAGGCCCTCGACGAGGATGGGAACGATGTTGCTGCCGGCTGCTGCCGCGACGATGCCGCACATGGTGACTGTCCGTTGTCCAAATCCGGGCATTTTACCGCAGCTGCGCATGATTCATGGATAAGCCGTCGGCCTTGCCGCGGCGTTCTATAATCGCGCCTTCTCCCGGCTTTCCCCTGTTTTTGCCGATGCGCATCCTGCTTGTCAAAACCTCCTCGCTCGGCGACGTCATCCACAACCTGCCGGTCGCCACCGACATCCGGCGGCATTTCCCGGAGGCCAGGATCGACTGGTGCGTCGAGGAGGGCTTCGCCCAGATTCCGCGCCTGCATCCGGCGGTCGGGCGTACCGTCCCGGTTGCCGTCCGGCGCTGGCGCAAGGCGCTGCTGCGCGGCGAGACCTGGCGCGAGATCGGCGATTTCCAGCGCCGCCTGCGCGAGGTCGATTACGATCTGGTGCTCGATACCCAGGGCCTGTTCAAGAGCGCGCTGCTCGCTTCGCGTGCCCGCGGCCCGCTCGCCGGCTACACCGGCGACAGCGCCCGCGAACCGCTGGCGGCCCGCTTCTACGACCGCCACTACCCGGTTGCCCGCGATTTGCACGCGGTCGTCCGCAACCGCTGCCTGGCCGCCGCAGCGCTCGGCTATGCTGCCGACGATCCGGTCGATTACGGCATCGCCGCGCCGGCGCTGGCGCTCGATTGGCTGCCGGCGCGGCCTTACCTCGTGCTGCTCACCGCCACCAGCCGCGACGACAAGCTCTGGCCGGAAGCACGCTGGATCGAACTCGGCGGCGAACTTGCCGGGCGCGGCCTGACGGTCGTGCTGCCGGCCGGCAGTGCCGTCGAGCGGGCCCGTGCGGCCCGCCTGGCGGCGGCGATTCCGGGAGCGCTGGCGGCGCCGGCGATGCGTCTCGACGCGCTGGCGACGCTGCTGGGCGGGGCTCGCGCCGTGGTCGGCGTCGATACCGGGCTGACCCACCTGGCGGTCGCCCTGCGCACGCCGACCGTTGCCCTGTACACGGCGACCGAGCCCGGGCTGACCGGCGTTTACGGCAGCGGCTTCCATCGCAACCTCGGCGGCGCCGGCCAGTGTCCGACCGCCGCCGCGGTCCTCGGCGAACTGGCGCCGGTGCTGGCATGATCGCCCGCTGGCTGTACTTGCTGGCGCTCTACCTGCTGCTGCCGGCGATCTTCGTCCGCCTGGCCTGGCGGGCGCGGCGGCAACCGGAATACCTGGCCAATCTCGGCGAGCGCTTTGCCGTCTACGCTGACGGTCGACGGCCCAGGAACGGCAAAAACCGGCTGATCTGGGTGCATGCCGTGTCGGTCGGCGAAACCCGTGCCGCCCAGCCGCTGGTCGAGGCGCTGCAGGCGCGCTGGCCAGCGCACCGGATCCTGCTCACCGGCATGACCCCGACCGGCCGCGCCGCCGGTGCCGAGGTCTTCGGCGAGCGGGTGATCCAGGCCTACCTGCCGTACGATCTGCCGGATGCGGTTGACCGCTTTTTCCGGCATTTCGCGCCCGAGTTCGGCGTCCTGATGGAAACCGAGATCTGGCCGAACCTGCTGGCTGGTGCCCGTCGCCACGAGATTCCGCTGTTGCTGGTCAATGCCCGGTTGTCCGAGCGTTCGGCGCGCGGCTATCGCCGCTTCGCCGCGCTGGTCCGCCCGGCCTTCGCCAGCCTGGCCGCGGTCGCTGCCCAGAGCGAGGCCGACGCGGCCCGTCTGGCAGCGCTCGGCGCTGCGCCGGTCGCGGTTTGCGGCAACCTGAAGTTCGACGTCGTGCCGGCGCCCGAGCGCCTGGCGCTCGGCCAGTCGTGGCGGACGGCGCTGGCCGGTCGGCCGGTGTGGCTGGCGGCGAGTACGCGCGAGGGCGAAGAAGCGCTGCTGCTCGACGCCTGGCAACGTCATGCCGGCAGCGACGCCTTGCTGGTGCTGGTGCCGCGTCATCCGCAGCGCTTTGCCGAGGTCGCCGAGTTACTTGCTGCCCGCGGCCTGGCCTGGCGGCGGCGCAGCGAGGGCTTGCCGGATGCCGGCACTGCCGTCTGGCTGGGCGACAGCATGGGCGAGATGGCGGCCTATTACGCGTTTGCCGACCTCGCCTTCATCGGTGGCAGCCTGCTGCCGCTGGGTGGCCAGAACCTGATCGAGGCGGCGGCCTGCGGCTGCCCGGTGCTGGTCGGCCCGCACACTTTCAATTTCCAGCGGGCCACCGAGGATGCGCTGGCCGCCGGTGCGGCGCAGCGGGTCGCCGATGCCGACGCGCTGATGCTGACGGTCGACCGCCTGTTTTCGGAAAAAACCACCAGTCTCGCCGCGATGCGTGCCGCCGCTGGCGAATTCGCTGCCGCCCATCGGGGCGCGACGCAGCGGACGCTGGCGCTTATCGAGCGTTTTCCGGGTCGAGCAGGGCGTTGATGCGGGCGACGTCGTCGTCGCCGAGGGCGCCGACCGCCGCCTTCAGGCGCAGTTGCGCGAGCAGCGTGTCGAAGGTCGCCTTGGCCAGGTCGCGGCGAGTCACGTAGACCTGGTTCTCGGCGTTGAGCACGTCGATGTTGATGCGCACGCCGACTTCGTAGCCAAGCTTGTTCGAGGCCAGCGCCGACTGCGACGAGACCAGCGCCGCCTTCAGCGCGTTGACCTGCGACAGGCCGCTGGTCACGCCAAGGTAGTACTGGCGCGCCGCCAGCGCCGCGTTGCGGCGGGCGGCCTCGAGGCCGGACTGGGCGGCGCTGCGGTTGGCGGCGGCTTCGCGCTGCCGCGAGGTGGTCAGGCCGCCCTGGAAGAGCGGGATGTTCAGTTGCAGGCCGACGTTGTTGTAGTCGGAGTCGACCATCGTGCCGCTGGCGAAGGCCTTGGCCTTGCCGCCGTTGGCGACGATGTCCACGGTCGGGTAATGGCCGGCGCGCTGGCGGTCGACTTCGCGGGCGGCGATCTCGGCCAGCGTCTGCTGGATCTGGACCGGCAGCGCGTCCTTTTCGGCGGCGGCGATCCAGTCGGCCAGCCGGTTCGGTTCCGGCGCGTTGAGCGGCGCGTCCTTGCGCGGCGGCGCCAGCGGGCCGGGCTCCTTGCCGGTCAGCGTGCGCAGCGCCTGCTGGCGGATTTCGAGTTCGCTTTCGGCAGCCAGCTCCTGGGCGATGACCAGGTCGAAACGGGCCTGCGCTTCATGGGTGTCGGTGATCGTCGCGGTGCCGACCTCGAAGCTCTTTTTCGCCAGTTCGAGCTGCTGGGCGATGGCTTCCTTGTTGGCGCGCACCGCGGTCAGGTTCTCGCTGGCGTAGAGCGCGTCGAAGTAGGCCTGGGCAACGCGCAGGATGAGGTCCTGGCGGGCCTGGACGAAACTCGCCTCGGCCTGCGCCACCTGCAGCTTGGCCTGGTCGTAGGCGATCCAGTTCTGCCAGCGGAACAGCGGCTGCGACAGCGTCAGCTGGTAGCCGTTGGTGTTGTAGCTGTTGCTGCTGCGTGCCGCCGGGTTGTTGCGCGGCTCGGTCTCGGCATCGTTCCACACCGTATTGCCCGACAGGGTCAGGCTGGGCAGCAGGCCGGAGAGTCCTTGCGGCGCCTTTTCGCGGCCGGCGTCGAGGGTCGAGCGGGCGGCGGCGAAAACCGGGTCGTTGTCCTGGGCCTCGCGATAGACCTGCATCAGGTCGGCGGCGAACAGCGGCGTCGCCAGTAGCGGATAGGCCAGCAGCCAGGCAAGTTTCTTCATGCTTTCCTCAGTATCGGCTCATGCCGGGATCGACTTCGCAGGCCCAGCCCTCGACGCCGCCCATCAGGTTGTACACCGTGGCGTAGCCGCGGCGTTCGAGAAACATCGCAACCTGCATGCTGCGGCCGCCGTGATGGCAGATGACGACGATCTCGCGCGCCGGATCGAGTTCGTCGCAGCGCACCGGCACCGTATGCATCGGCATCGGCAGCGAGCCGGCGATCTGGCACTGCGCCACTTCCCAAGGTTCCCGGACGTCGAGCAGCAGCGGCTGCGGCCGACTGTCGTCGGCCAGCCAGTCGGCCAGTTGTCGCGCCCGGATCTGCTTCATCAGAAGGCGAAGCCCGGCTTGGCGGCGGCGCCGTCGAGCGTCGGCACGACGGTTTCGAAAAGGTTGACGGTGTTGAAGACGCCGTCGGCGACGCAGGTCACCAGTTGCGCTTCCATCACCGGCGCGCTGCCGACCACGGCCGCCAGGCGGCCACCGACACGCAGCTGCTTGAGCAGTTCCTGCGGGATCTCGGCAACGGCGCCGGAGACCACGATCACATCGAAGGGCGCGCGCTGCGGCCAGCCGCGGCTGCCGTCGGCGGTTTCCACCGAGACGTTGGCGACGCCGGCGCGTTGCAGGTTGGCGCGGGCGGCATCGGCCAGGGCCGGACGCACTTCCAGGCTGACCACATGCTCGCCGCGGGCAGCCAGCAGGGCGGCCATGTAGCCGCTGCCGGTGCCGATCTCGAGGATGCGGTCGCTCTTGCGGACAGCGAGTTCCTGCAGCAGGCGGGCTTCGACGCGTGGCGCCAGCATCACCTGGCCTTCGCCGAGCGGGATTTCCATGTCGGCGAACGCGAGATTGCGATAAGCGGCCGGCACGAAGTCCTCGCGCTTGACGACGAAGAGCAGGTCGAGCACTTGCGGGTCGAGAACCTCCCAGGGGCGGATCTGCTGTTCGATCATGTTGAAGCGCGCTTGTTCGATGTTCATGTGGTGTCTCCGCAGACAAGTATTAGCATACGCTAATATATTGGTTCCGACAAAAGCTGATTATACCCGAGGGACGCACAGCCCCTGCCGCATCAGATCCATGTGCACCGCAAGATAGGCGTTGGTGTCGCTGGGCGTGTCCTTGAAGTGGCCGAGCGAGAAATCCCAGATCAGCAACATCAGCACCGGTGCGATGACGACGTCGATCGTCTGCTCGATGTCGAGACGGCGGAATTCGCCGCTGTCCATGCCGCGCTGCAGTGCGGCGCCGACCAGCGCGCGGCCGCGGGCGATCACGTTGCGGTAGTAATAGGCGGCGATTTCCGGGAAGTTGCGGGCTTCGGCGACCATCAGCTTGGGAATGCCGGCGTAGGCGGTGCAGCCGATGCGGCTCCACCAGTGCTCGAGCAATTTTTCGAGCAGGGCGAAGCTGCTGCCGGTATGGCGGGCGGCGATTTCCTCGTTTTCGGCCAGGACCGGCACGATGCCTTCCTGGATCACCGCCATGAACAGCGCTTCCTTGTTGGCGTAGTAGAGGTAGAGCGTGCCCTTGGAAACCCCGGCCAGCGTCGCCACGTCCTCGAGTCGGGTGGCGGCGTAGCCCTTGTCCACGAAAAGGCTCAGCGCGGCCGCCAGCAGTTCGCTGGGGCGGGCTTCCTTGCGGCGTTTGCGGGCGGGAGCAGGGGTTGGCATGTGCAACTTAATGACTTTGGGGTCATTAAGTTAGCACTGCGCTCCCGTCAGGGTCAACGGCTTTCCTTGATCAGGCGGTCGCCGACCGCTTGCAGCGGGCGGGCGTTGTTGCGGTAGAGGCGGCTGAAGATGCGGATCTGCTCGTCGGAGACCTGGACCGGCTGCTTCATGACGATCCAGGTGACGCCTTCGGTGCACGGCGGTGTCGTCAGCGAGCCCATGAAAGTGTAGTACTGCCCGGATTCGGGCAGCAGCCGGGCCGGATTGACGGCGGTTTTCGGCGGCTGCACCGGGCTGTGCTTCTCCAGCGGCAGGTGGTTCCACAGCGTCTGGATTTCCGGATGCTCGGTGCCGCGCTCGAGGAGCAGCGCGACAACGGCGAGGGCGCCGTCGAGCGAGCGGTGCACCAGGTGGATCGACATCTCGTAGCGCTGGCCGTCGACGCGCATTTCGGATGGCCGGTGGAAATGGATGTCCTCGAGCTCATAGGTTTTGCCGGTCAGCGAAAAACGGCTTTCGCCGACGTTGACCGAGACGGTGTGGCCGTTGTCGATGATGCGGAAGGTCGACGGGCGGTAATCGAAGCGGATCGGTTCGAGGTCGACCTTGATGCCGTCACGGATGTCGATCGGCGATTGCCGCTTGCCGCTGGCGCAGAGCTGGTTGCGCGGGTCGATGCGGGCCCAGTTTTCGGGGCCGCCGGCACCTTCGTAGCCCCATTCGATGCGCCCTTGTGGCAGTGCTTGTGCCGGATTGACGAGTTCCAGCATGTAGCCGCCAGCCGCCGGCGTCGGCTTCGCCGCCGGACGGGGGGCGCTGCGCGGGGTCGGGGCATTGTTGCGGACGAGTTGCGTGGTGCCGAGCGGAGCGTTGATTGTCGGCAGGGCGCGGGCCGCGGCCGGCTTTTCGGTAGCGGCGGCAGGCGCTTTCTCGGTGGCGGCGGCCGTTTTTTCCTGCGACTGGTTGGCTTCGGCGGCGGCCTTGAGGTTCGGGCGGATCGACGGAATCGGTGCCGCGGTTTCGCTGGTCTTCAGCGCCGGGCTGCCTTCGGTCCTGGCCAGCTCCTTCTTGAGCAGGGCTTCGTTCGCCTGCTGCAACTGGCCGGCGGCCTCGTTCGCCTTCTGCGCCAGTTCGCCGGCGCTTTCCTTGGGTGGCCGGCAGACTTCGCGCAGCACGCGGTCGTCGAGCGTGCCGCTACGCACCGGCAGCTCGGTGCCGGCGATGTCCTCTTCGCGCAGCGCTTCCTTCTCGGTTTGCCGATAGATGCGCTTGATCGTCCTGGCGCTGCGCGTGGCGCAGTCGTAGCGGGTGGTCGCCTCGATGATCTTGTAGGGGTTGCCGGTCTTGCCGTCGGTCAGTTCGCGGTCGAGCGTGACCCGGCTCTGCGCCTCGACGACGTTGCCGGTGCGCTTGAGCGTGCTGCGGTCGAGTTCGATGCGGCGGCCGGCTTCGGACGAGATGTTCTGCCAGCTCGGCGCTGCCGAGGCGATCCAGGGCAGGCTGGCCAGGGCGATGGCGATGGTCATCAGGCGCATGGGCGTTCCTTTGGTTTTTTCTTCATATTCGCAGGCTTGTCGGACATATTTCGACCGATTTCGAGAAATCTTGAGCCGGCCTTCGCATTTCTTGCATTTTGCCTGTCTTTCCAGTACCTTGCAGCCCACTCGTTAGGGGTGCCGCGCGAATTTCCTGCGGCTGAGAAATACCCTTCGAACCTGATCGGGTCATGCCGGCGAAGGGAAACGAACTCCGACCTAGGAACCAGCTCGCTTCCCGCCCGTCTTACCCGCTGATTCCAAGACCGGAGACATCATGAACGCCAAAGACACCTTCCTTGCCGCCAACGCCCAAGTCGACGAGGCCGCCATCCAGCCGCTGCCGAATTCGCGCAAGGTTTACATCGAGGGCTCGCGCCCCGACCTCCGGGTGCCGATGCGTGAAATCTCGCAAGCCGACACGCCGACCGGCTTCGGTGGCGAGAAGAATCCGCCGATCTTCGTCTACGATTGTTCCGGCCCGTATTCCGACCCGGCGGCGCAGATCGACATCCGTTCCGGCCTGCCGGCGCTGCGCGCCAGGTGGATCGAAGAGCGCGGCGACACTGAGGAGCTGCCCGACCTGACTTCCGAATACGGCCGTCAGCGCGCTGCCGACGCCAAGCTCGACGAACTGCGTTTCCCCGGCCTGCAGCGCAAGCCGCGCCGCGCCAAGGCCGGCGCCAACGTGTCGCAGATGCATTACGCCCGCAAAGGCATCATCACGCCGGAAATGGAATACGTGGCGATCCGCGAAAACCTCAATCGCGCCGCCTACATCGAAAGTTTACGGTCGACCGGCCCGCAGGGCGAAAAAATGGCCAAGCTGCTGACCCGCCAGCATCCGGGCCAGAACTTCGGCGCCAGCATCCCGGCCGAAATCACGCCGGAATTCGTGCGCTCCGAGATCGCCCGCGGCCGCGCCATCATCCCGAACAACATCAACCACCCGGAAAGCGAGCCGATGATCATCGGCCGCAACTTCCTCACCAAGATCAACGCCAACATCGGCAACTCGGCGCTCGGCTCGTCCATTCAGGAAGAAGTCGAGAAAATGACCTGGTCGATCCGCTGGGGCGGCGACACGGTGATGGACCTGTCCACCGGCAAGAACATTCACGAAACCCGCGAGTGGATCATCCGCAACTCGCCTGTACCGATCGGTACCGTGCCGATCTACCAGGCGCTGGAGAAGGTCAACGGCAAGGCCGAGGACCTGACCTGGGAAATCTTCCGTGACACGCTGATCGAGCAGGCCGAGCAAGGCGTCGATTACTTCACTATCCACGCCGGCGTGCTGCTGCGCTACATCCCGATGACTGCCAACCGCATGACCGGCATCGTCAGCCGCGGCGGCTCGATCATGGCCAAGTGGTGTCTGGCGCACCACAAGGAAAGCTTCCTCTATACGCACTTCGAGGAAATCTGCGAAATCATGAAGGCCTACGACGTCGCCTTCAGCCTCGGCGACGGCCTGCGTCCCGGCTCGATCTACGACGCCAACGACGAAGCACAACTGGGCGAGCTGAAGACCCTGGGCGAACTGACCGAGATCGCCTGGAAGCACGATGTGCAGACCATCATCGAAGGGCCGGGTCACGTGCCCATGCACCTGATCAAGGAGAACATGGACCTGCAGCTCGAATACTGCAAGGAAGCCCCGTTCTACACCTTGGGCCCCTTGACCACCGACATCGCGCCGGGCTACGACCACATCACCAGCGGCATCGGCGCCGCGATGATCGGCTGGTACGGCACCGCCATGCTCTGCTACGTGACGCCGAAGGAGCACCTGGGGCTGCCGGACAAGAACGACGTCAAGGAAGGCATCATCACCTACAAGCTCGCCGCGCACGCCGCCGACCTCGCCAAGGGCCATCCCGGCGCGCAGATCCGCGACAACGCGCTGTCCAAGGCGCGCTACGAGTTCCGCTGGGACGACCAGTTCAACCTCGGTCTCGACCCGGACAAGGCCAAGTCCTTCCACGACGAGACCCTGCCCAAGGAATCGGCCAAGGTCGCCCACTTCTGCTCGATGTGCGGCCCGCACTTCTGCTCGATGAAGATCACCCAGGACGTGCGCGACTTCGCCGCGGCGCAAGGCCTGAACGAGGCCGAGGCGCTGGAGAAGGGGATGGAGACCAAGGCGGTCGAGTTCGTCAGGAGCGGTGCCGAGATCTATCGCAAGCTGTGACACGGTCGACGCCCCGAAAGCGATGAAAATGGCGGCTGCGGCCGCCATTTTTATCGGCCAATGTCCGGCAAAATCGGTCAAAATGCCGGTCATGTCTTCGTTTTTCGCAGAACTGTTGCCGGCGTCCGGCCCCTTGCCCCGGTGGCGCCCCTGATGCAGCGCTGGCTCGAAGCCCGCCTGCGGCGCGCCCAGGCCTGGATGCGTGCCAACCAGAATCATCTGCTGGCGCGGCTGAAGGTTTGGGGCGGGCGCCTGGTCTTCTGGGGCTGCGCCATCGTTGTCGGCCTGGCGGCGGTTGCCTTCGCGCTGCTCAGTGACAAGGCCGGCGAAACCTTCGTCCACTTTGCCGAACGCTTTCCCTGGCTGCCCTTCGTGCTCACGCCGGCGGCCGGCGCCGCCTTGCTCTGGCTGACCCGCGAGTATTTCCCCGGGGTCCAGGGCAGCGGCATTCCCCAGGTCGTCGCCGAAATCCGCCGGCCGGCGCAGGGGCCGTGGCGGCCGCTGGTCTCGCTGCGTATCGCGCTGGGCAAGATCGTGCTCGGGGTGGCGGCGGTCGGTGCCGGGTTCTCCTTCGGCCGCGAAGGGCCGACGGTCCAGGTCGGCGCCAGCCTGATGGCGGCGGCCGGTCGCTTCATGCCGACGACTTTGCGCATCCATCGCCAGCATCTGCTGGTCGCCGGCGGTGCCGCCGGCATTGCCGCTGCCTTCAACGCGCCGCTGGCCGGCATCGTCTTCGCCATCGAGGAGCTGTCGCGCAGCGTCGAATCGCGGCTCAGCGGCGTCGTCATCGCCGCGATCGTCCTCGCCGGCGTCGTCGCCCAGCATTTTCTCGGCAGCGAAAACTACTTCGGCCGGGTCGTCTTCTTCGGCGAAAGCAACGAACTGTTCTATACCGTGCTCGTCTGCGCCGTCGTCACCGGCGTTGCCGGCGGCGTCTTCGCGCGCATGCTGCTGATTCCGGTGGCCGGCTGGAAGGGGCGGCTGGCCGATTTCCGCGCCGCCCATCCCTACGCCTTCGTCGTCTTCTGCGGCCTGCTGCTGGCAGCGCTGGGCACGGTCAGCGGCGGCGTCACCTGGGGCAGCGGCTTCACCGAGGCCGAGGCGCTGCTCAGCGGGCGCGAGGAGGTGCCCTGGTATTTCGGGCCGGCCAAGTTCGTCGCTACCGTGCTCTCCTACCTGAGCGGGCTGCCTGGCGGCATCTTCGCGCCGTCGCTGGCGATCGGCGCCGGCATCGGCCAGGACCTGCTGCCGCTGCTGATCGACCACGCCTTCCCGACCAGCGTCCTCGTCCTGTGCATGGTCGGCTTTCTGGCGGCGACGACGCAGGCGCCGATCACCGCCTTCATCATCGTCATGGAGATGGTCGCCGGCTATTCGCTGGTGATGAGCCTGATGGCGACGGCGCTGATCGCCTCGGTGGTGTCGCGGATGATCTCGAAGCCGCTCTACGCCACGCTGGCCGAGCACATGCTCCGTCAGCAGGCGTCGGTCGAGCCGAAATGAGCCTGGCCTGCCGGCCGGGCTGCGGCGCCTGCTGCATCGCCCCTTCGATCAGTTCGCTGGCCAAGCCGGCCGGCGAGCCCTGCCGCCATCTTGACGGCGACCTGCGCTGCCGGATCTTCGGCCTTCCCGAACGCCCGGCCTGCTGTTCCGGGCTGCAGCCGTCGGCCGAGATGTGCGGCGACGATCCTGCCTCGGCGCTGCGCTGGCTGGCCGATCTCGAGGCGGCAACGCGGCCGCCGGGGTAAAATGCGCGCTCTTGTCATAGAGCCTCCTGCATGGACCCCATCCTTCTCCTGAAAGCCCTGATCCTCGGCGTCGTCGAGGGTCTTACCGAATTCCTGCCGATTTCCTCGACCGGCCACCTGATCATCGTCGGCAGCCTGCTCGGCTACACCGACGACCAGAGCAAGGTGTTCAAGATCGTCATCCAGCTGGCGGCGATCCTCGCCGTCTGCTGGCTCTATCGCGAGCGCATCGTCCGCGTCGCCGGCGGCCTGCGCGGCGATCCGGTGCAGCAGCGCTTCGTCGGCCTGCTGGTGGTCGGTTTCCTGCCGGCGGCGATACTAGGGCTGATGTTCCACGGGACCATCAAGACCTACCTGTTCAATCCGCTGACCGTCGCCGGGGCACTGATCGTCGGCGGTTTCCTGATCCTCTGGATCGAGCGCAAGGTGTACCAGCCGCGCATCAGCAGCGTCGACGCAATGCGCTGGCCGGATGCGCTCAAGGTCGGTTTCGCCCAGGCGCTGGCGATGTTTCCCGGGACCTCGCGCTCGGGGGCGACGATCATGGGCGGCCTGGTTTTCGGTCTGTCGCGCCAGACCGCGACCGAGTTCTCGTTCTTCCTGGCGATCCCGACGATGTTCGCGGCGACCCTCTACGACGTCTACAAGAACTGGGCGATCCTGCGCCTCGAGGACCTGCCGGTGTTCGCGGTCGGTTTCGTCGCCTCCTTCGCCGCCGCCATGCTCAGCGTCAAGGCCCTGGTCCGCTACATCTCGAACCATGACTTCACGCTGTTCGCCTGGTACCGCATCGTTTTCGGCCTGGTCGTGCTGTTGACCGCGCAGATGGGCTGGGTCGAGTGGGTGGATTGATCCTCTACCTGCACGGCTTCTGCTCGTCGCCGGCTTCGTGGAAGTCGCGCCTGATGGCCGAGGCGATGGCGGTCCGCGGCCTGGGCGGTCGCTTCCTCTGTCCGCAGCTGTCGCCGGTGCCGGCGCAGGCAGTCGCCGATCTCGGCCGGCTGATCGAGGCTGCCGAGGTGCCGCCGACGCTGGTCGGTTCCTCGCTCGGCGGCCACTACGCCAGCCACCTGGCGGCAAAGTACGGGCTCGCCGCGGTGCTGATCAACCCGGCCACGGTCAACGCCCTCGATCCGGCAAAATTCATCGGCGAACACGCCAATTTCCATAGCGGCGAGCGTTTCGTGTTCACCGCCGAGCATGCCGGGCAGCTCGCCGCCCAGGTCGCCCGGCCGGATCCGGCGCGCACCTGGCTGCTGCTCGAGACCGGCGACGAGGTGCTCGATTACCGGCAGGCGCAGGCCTTCTGGTTCGGCTGCCGGCAAAGCGTCTTCGAGGGTGGCGACCACAGCTTCACCCGTTTTCCCGGGATGATCCCGCAAATACTTGAATTTGCCGGGATATAATCCGCCGATGAACGTATTGTTTGAAGAAGACGGCGGCTTCAAGGCCGGCACCATCATGGCCGACAACGACAGCTCGTTGCAGGTCGAACTGCCGACCGGCAAGCGCAGCAAGATCAAGGCCGCCACCGTGTTGTTGCGTTTCGCGACTCCCTCCGCCGCCCACCTGCTCGAGCAGGCGACGCCGCTGGCCGGGGAGATCGAGGCCGATTTCCTGTGGGAGTGCGTCAGCGATGGCGAATTTTCGTTTCTGGATTTTGCCCGTGATTACTACGGACACGACCCCGCGCCGGTCGAAGCGACGGCGGTGCTGCTTGCCCTGCACGCCGCGCCCGTCTATTTCCACCGCAAAGGCAAGGGCCGCTTCCGCAAGGCGCCAGCCGACATTCTCGCAGCTGCTCTGGCCAATCTTGAAAAAAAGCGTCAGCAAGCGCTGGCGATGGAAGGCTGGCTCGCCGAGCTGAAGGAATTCCGCCTGCCGCCGGAAATCGGCGCGCTGACCGATGCCCTGCTCTACGCGCCGGACCGCAACAAGCCGGAAACCAAGGCCTTCGAGAGCGCCTGCGCCGAAACCGGACTGAGTGCCGCGCAACTGCTGTTCAAGTGCGGCGCGATCAAGTCGGCCTATCACCTGCATTACAAGCGCTTCCTGCACGAGCAGTTCCCCAAGGGCACCGGCTTCCCGGCGCTCGAGGCGCCCGGCCTGCCGTCTGATCTGCCGAAGGCCGGCGTGCGCGCCTTCTCGATCGACGACGCCAACACCACCGAGATCGACGACGCGCTGTCGGTCACCTGGCTGCCCGGCATCGGCACCCGCATCGGCATCCACATCGCCGCGCCGGGGCTCGCCATCGAGCACGGTTCGCCGCTCGACGGCGTTGCCCGCGCGCGGCTGTCGACGGTGTACATGCCCGGCAACAAGATCACCATGCTGCCCGACGCGGTGGTCCAGAACTACACGCTGGCCGGCGGCGTCGATTGCCCGGCGGTGTCGCTGTATCTGACGGTCAACGACGTTTTCGAGGTGGTTTCCCACGAATCCTGCGTCGAACTGGTGCACATCGCCGACAACCTGCGTCACCACGACGTCGAACCCTGGTTCAACGCCGAGACGGTCGGCGGCGCCCTGCCGGACAAGCCCTTTGCCCGCGAGTTGCTGCACCTGTGGCACTTCGCCAACGCCTGCGAAGGCCGCCGCGGCAAACCGTCGGCGGTGCAGGGCGTGAACGACTACAACTTCGAGATCGTCGGCGACCTCGCCGACCCGGACAGCTGCAGCGTCGGCATCAGCGAGCGCAAGCGCGGCAGCCCGCTCGACAAGCTGGTCGCCGAGCTGATGATCGTCGCCAATTCGACCTGGGGCGGCCTGCTTGCCGAGAAGAACATCGCCTGCCTGTACCGCGCCCAGACCCAGGGCAAGGTGCGCATGACCACCTCGCCGCTGCCGCACGAAGGCCTGGGCGTGCCGCAATACGCCTGGATGACCTCGCCGCTGCGCCGCTATTGCGACCTGGTCAACCAGTGGCAGCTGATCGCCTGCCTGCGCGGCAATCCGCCGCCCTTCCCGCAGAAGTCGGCCGAACTGTTCGCGGCGATGCGCGATTTCGAGCTGACCTACGCCGCCTATGCCGATTTCCAGCGCCAGATGGAACGCTACTGGTGCCTGCGCTGGCTGCAGCAGCACGACATCCATGAAATCGACGCGAGCGTGCGCCGCGAACAACTGGTCAAGCTCGACCACCTGCCGTTGCTGACCCGGGTGCCGTCGATCCCGGCCGACCTGATGCCCGGCCAGCGCCTGCGTCTGGCGGTCGAGAGCATCGACCTGCTCGGCCCCGAGCTCAGCCTGCGCTTCGTCGGACTGCTCGATGCCGCGGCGGTGCCTTCGGCAGCAGCGGACGCGGAGGCGGAGGAAGAACTCGATTGAAGGCGTCGCTGCTCCCCGGCAACCCGGCCGACCGTCGCCTGTGGGTGGCGATCGCGATTTCGCTGCTCTTCCACGGGCTGCTGCTCAGCCTGCATTTCGCCTTTCCCGAGGCCTCCCGCGTTGCCCGCGAGAAGGCGCTCGACATCATCCTGGTCAATGCCCGCTCGAGCCGCGCGCCGAGCGATGCCCAGGCGCTCGCCCAGGCCAATCTCGACGGCGGCGGCAATACCGACGAGTCGCGCCGGGCGAAGACGCCGTTGCCGCCGACCGAGCGCCAGCTGAGCGGCGACGACCTGCTGCAGATGCGCAAGCGTGTCCAGGAACTCGAGGCGGCCCAGCAGAAGATGCTGGCGCAGGCGCGCAGCCTGGCCAAGGTCGCTGCCGCCGAGACGCGCAGCGAACAGCCGGCACCGGCGGCGCCGCTGAGCGGCCTCGACCTGGCCGACGCGGCGCGGGCGATGGCCCGCCTCGAAGGCGAGATCAACAAGTCGGTCGAGGAATACAACAAGCGGCCGCAGAAGAAGTTCGTCGGTGCGCGCACCCAGGAGTACGCCCTGGCGCCGTATTTCGATGCCTGGAAGCAGAAGATCGAGCGCATCGGCACGCTCAATTACCCCGACGAAGCACGCGGCAAGCTCTACGGGCGGGTGATCATCTTCGTCGAGCTGCGCGTCGAGGACGGCAGCCTGTACAACGCCGAAATCTCGCGTTCGTCGGGGCACAAGGTGCTCGACCAGGCAGCCCTGCGCATCCTGCGCATGGCTGCGCCGTTCGGGCCGATCCCGCGCGAGGCGATGGGCGGCGCCAGCGTCCTTTCGTTTGCCCGCGAATGGAATTTCGTCCCCGGCGACACCCTCGCCACCGGTAACCGCTGACACCCATGTCCGACCTCTACTGCGTTTTCGGCAATCCGATCGCCCACTCCAAGTCGCCGGCGATCCACGCCGCCTTCGCCGCGGCCTGCGGCGAGGACCTCGTCTATGAAGCCCGCCTGGCGCCGGTCGACGGTTTTGCCGCGGCCCTCGCCGCCTTCGTCGGCGAGGGCGGGCGTGGCGCCAACGTCACCGTGCCGTTCAAGGAGGAGGCCTTTCGCCTGTGCGACACGCTGACCCCGCGTGCGGCGCGGGCCGGGGCGGTGAACACGCTGAGCTTCGCCGACGGCCGGGTCAGTGGCGACAACACCGACGGCGCCGGTCTGGTCGCCGACATTGTCGCTAACCTGGGTTTCGCGCCGGCCGGCCAGCGCATCCTGCTGCTCGGCGCCGGCGGCGCCGCGCGCGGCGTCGTCGAACCGCTGCTGGCGACGGCGCCGGCGACGCTGACGATCGCCAACCGCAGCGCCGGCAAGGCGCGGGCGCTGGCCGAGGCGTTTGCCGGCATGGGCACGGTCGACGCGCTGAATTTCGCAGAATTGGCAGGCAAAAGCTTCGATCTGGTGATCAACGCCACCTCGGCCAGCCTCGCCGGCGACGCCCTGCCGCTGCCCGGCGGCGTCTTCGCGCCCGGCGCGCTGGCCTACGACATGATGTACGGCAAGAGCGAAACGCCTTTCCTGGCACAGGCCCGCGCCCAGGGCGCGGCGCGCTGCGCCGACGGTCTCGGCATGCTGGTCGGCCAGGCCGCCGAGGCTTTTGCGGTGTGGCGCGGCGTGCGCCCGGCGACGGTGCCGGTGCTGGCGGCACTGCGCGCGGCGCTGAACGGATGAAGACGTTCGGCCGCTGGCTGCGCTGGGCGCTGCTCGGCGTGCTCGGGCTGGCCTTCGCCTGGCTGCTCTGGCTGTTCCTGTGGGTGATGTTCTGGTCGCAGTTCAATCCCGGCACCACCCGCTTCATGGACATCCGCCTCGACGAACTGCGCGAGAAGAACCCGGCGGCGCAACTGCGCCAGCAATGGCTGCCCTATGCGCAGATCTCGATCCACCTGAAGCGCGCGATCATCGCTGCCGAAGACGCCAAGTTCGTCGATCATGAAGGCTTCGACTGGGAAGGTATCCAGAAAGCCATCGAAAAGAACCAGAAAAGGGGGCGCTTCGTCGCCGGCGGCTCGACCATCAGCCAGCAGCTCGCCAAGAACCTGTTCCTGACGCCGACCAAATCCTATTTCCGCAAGGCCGAGGAGGCGGTGATCACGCTGATGCTGGAAAACCTGTGGTCGAAGCGGCGCATCTTCGAGGTCTACCTCAACGTCATCGAGTGGGGCAACGGCGTCTTTGGCGCCGAAGCGGCCGCCCGCCACTACTTCGGCGTCGGTGCCGGCCAGCTTGGCCCGGTGCAGGCGGCGCGGCTGGCCGGCATGGTCCCCAATCCGCGTTTCTACGACCGCAACCGCAACGCGCCGGGGCTGGCGCGCAAGGCCGGGATCATCCTCGCCCGGATGCCGTCGGCGGTGGTCCCCGAGTAGGGGTAAACCGCAGGCTTTTCGGCTGCATTCGGCGGCCGGCGCGCACTGTTGCGGTGCTAAAATGGCGCACCTATTGCGGCGCTGCACCATGAGCGAAGACAACCAGCTGACCGATGCCGAAGACTTGCAGGAGCGCCTCGCCGAGGTGCAGACCCTGCTCGCCCGGCACAAGCTGGTCGAGGACCTGGTGCACCGGCAGGAAGGCCCGCGCCACGACCTGGTCGAGGACATCGTGCACAAGCAGCACCTGCACGAACTGCAGCACAAGCTGGAGCCGATGCACCCGGCCGACGTCGCCTACATCCTCGAGGCGCTGCCGCCCGACGAACGCCTGATCGTCTGGGACCTGGTCAAGGCCGAACACGACGGCGAGATCCTGCTCGAAGTCTCGGATGCGGTCCGCGAAAGCCTGATCGAGTCGATGGCCCGCAACGAGCTGGTTGCCGCCGCCGAAACGCTGGATGCCGACGAGCTTGCCGACCTTGCCCCCGACCTGCCGCAGGGCGTCATCGACGACGTCTTCCGCAGCCTGCCGGCCGAGGAGCGCGAGCACCTGCGCGCGGCGATGTCCTATGCCGAGGATTCGGTCGGCTCGATCATGGACTTCGACATGGTCACCGTGCGCGAGGACGTCACCCTCGAGGTCGTGCTCCGCTACCTGCGCCGCTTCGACGAGTTGCCCGACCACACCGACCAGCTCTTCGTCGTCGACCGCGACGAGCACCTCAAGGGCGTGTTGCCGCTGAACATCCTGCTGGTCAACGAAGTCGAGGTCGAGGTCGGCAGCCTGATGCACACCGATTTCGTCGAGTTCGAGCCGGACGACGAGGCCGAAGACGCCGCCAAGGCCTTCGAGCGCTACGACCTGGTGTCGGCGCCGGTGGTCGATGGCGACGGCCGGCTGCTCGGCCGGGTCACCGTCAACGAGGTGGTCGACTTCATCCGCGAGGAAGCCGAGCAGGAACAACTGGCCCACGCCGGTCTGGCCGAGGAGGAAGACATCTTCGCCTCGGTCTGGGATTCGGTGCGCAACCGCTGGGCCTGGCTGGCGGTCAACCTGGTCACCGCCTTCGTCGCCTCGCGCGTCATCGGCGCCTTCGAGGATTCGATCGAGAAGCTGGTGGCGCTGGCCGCGCTGATGCCGATCGTCGCCGGCATCGGCGGCAATTCCGGCAACCAGACGATCACCATGATCGTGCGCGCGATCGCCATGGGCCAGGTCCAGCCCGATGCGATGCGCCGGCTGCTGCGCAAGGAACTCGGCGTCGCCAGCATCAACGGCCTGATCTGGGGCGGCCTGCTCGGCGTCGCCGCCTGGTGGCTGTACGGCAGCTACCAGCTTGGCCTGGTGATGACCGCGGCGATGACGCTCAACCTGCTGCTCGCCGCCTCCGCCGGCGTCGGCATTCCGCTGATGCGCCAGAAGTTCGGCGCTGATCCGGCGATCGGCGGCTCGGTGATGATCACCGCCCTGACCGACTCGGGCGGCTTCTTCATCTTCCTCGGCCTGGCGACCCTGTTCCTGATGTGATTTTTGCCCGGATTTGACGGTCGACCGTCAAATCCGGCGAAAAACCGCCTAGCGCTGCGTCGCGAACCAGGCGTCGGCGGCGGCCACGGTCGCCGCGATCTCGACGTCGCTGTGCGCGGCCGAGACGAAACCGGCCTCGAAGGCCGACGGCGCGAAGTAGTGGCCGGCGTCGATCATGGCGTGGAAGAAGCGGTTGAAGGCGTCCTTGTCGCAGGCCAGCACTTCGTCGTAGGTACCCGGGCAGCGCTCGGCGAAGTAGAGGCCGAACATGCCGCCGACGTTCTGCGCGCTGAAAGCGACGCCGTGCTTCTGCGCGGCGGCAACGAGGCCGTCGCACAGCGCCTTGGTCTTGGCGGTCAGCGTCTCGTGGAAGCCCGGCGCTTGAATGAGTTTCAGCGTCGCCAGGCCGGCGGCGGTGGCGATCGGGTTGCCGGACAGGGTGCCGGCCTGATAGACCGGGCCAAGCGGCGCGATCTTTTCCATGATCTCGCGACGGCCACCGAAGGCGCCCATGGGCATGCCGCCGCCGACCACCTTGCCGAAGGTGGACAGGTCCGGGGTGATGCCGAACAGGCCCTGCGCGCTCTTCAGGCCGACGCGGAAGCCGGTCATCACTTCATCGAAAATGAGCACGGCGCCGTATTGCGCGGTCAGGTCGCGCATGGCCTTGAGGAACTCCGGCGTCGGCGCGATCAGGTTCATGTTGCCGACCACTGGCTCGACGATCACCGCGGCGATCTTGTCGCCATGCGCCTTGAAGGCTTCGGCCAGCCCCTGCGGGTCGTTGTAGGTGAGGACCATGGTCGTTTCGGCGGTGCCGGCCGGGACGCCGCCCGACGACGGATTGCCGAAGGTGAGCAGGCCGGAGCCGGCCTTGACCAGCAGATGGTCGGCGTGGCCGTGGTAGCAGCCCTCGAACTTGACCAGGATGTCGCGACCGGTGAAGCCGCGCGCCAGGCGGATGGCGCTCATCGTCGCCTCGGTGCCGGACGAAACCAGGCGCACCATGTCGAGCGACGGCACCATGGCGCAGAGCAGGTCGGCGATCTCGACTTCCTTCTCGGTCGGCGCGCCGAAGGAGAGGCCGTCGACCACCGCGGCCTGCACGGCGGCGATGACTTCCGGGTGGGCATGGCCGAGGATCATCGGGCCCCAGGAGCCGACGTAGTCGGTGTACCACTTGCCGTCGGCGTCCTGCACCTGGCTGCCGGCGCCCTTCTGGAAGAACAGCGGCGTGCCGCCGACCGAGCGGAAGGCGCGCACCGGCGAATTGACGCCGCCGGGGATGTGTTTCTGGGCGCGGGCGAAGAGTTCTTCGTTACGGGAGGTCATGACTGGGCTTCCTCGAAAAGTCGTTGATAGGCGGCGGCACGGGCAGCGATGTCCGGCGCCGAAAAGAGATCGGTGATCACGGCGAGCAGGTCGACGCCGGCGGCGAGCAGCGTCGGCGCATTGGCGGCGGTGATGCCGCCGATCGCGCAGACCTTGACGGTCAACGCGGTTTTTGCCCGGAAAAACAGGTCGACCGTGGCGTTTGCCGCCTCCGGCTTGGTCGGCGACGGAAAGGCGGCGCCGAAGGCGACGTAGTCGGCGCCGGCTTGCTCGGCGGCCTGCGCCCGCGCCAGGTCGGCGTAGCAGGAGGCACCGAGGATCTTCTCCGGGCCGAGCAGGCGGCGGGCCTGCGCGAGGTCGCCGTCGTCGCGGCCGAGGTGGACGCCGTCGGCATCGACCAGTCGGCACAGCGCCAGATCGTCGTTGATCAGCAGCAGCGCACCGTGGCGCAGCGTCGCCGCGCGCAGCGCGCGGGCGCGCGCCAGGCGTTCTGCCATCGGGCTCAGCTTGTCGCGCAGCTGGACGACCCGGCAACCGCCGGCCAGCGCCGCCTCGACGTCGGCGAGCAGCGCGCCGCCGTCGGCCCGTTCCGGCGTGACCGCGTACAGTCCGCGTAGCCGGGCGAGCTGCTCAGGATTGGCCATCTTTGCCGTCCTTGCCGTCGGCCTCGTCGTCGCGCGCCCAGAACAGGCGATCGGGAATGAACTGGCCCATGCCGCCGCGGAAACCGTGCTTGAGCGCCTGCCAGGTGTAGTCCTGGGCGTCGCGCACCGCCTCCTCGACGCTGGCGCCGCCGGCGATGCAGCCGGCGATCGCCGAGGCCAGCGTGCAGCCCGAGCCGTGGTAGCTGCCGGGCAGGCGCTCCCAGCGGTCGTGGCGGATCACGCCGGATTCGCCGTAGAGGGTGTTGACCACCTGCGGCGTGTTCTCGTGGGTACCGGTGATCAGCACGTACTGCGCGCCCATCTCGATCAGCCGGGCGGCGCAGACGTCGAGCCCGGGTTCGCCGTCGTCCTCGTCGCTTTCGGCGAGCCGGCGCGCCTCGGGGGCGTTGGGGGTGATGATCGTGGTCTGCGGCAGCAGCATCTCGCGCATCGCCGCGATCACTTCCTCGCCGGACAGGTCGTCGCCACGGCCGGAGGCTAGCACCGGGTCGAAGATCAGCGGAATCTCGGGGTAGTCGCCGACGATCTCGGCCACCGCCAGGACGTTCTCGACGCTGCCGAGCAGGCCGATCTTGAAGGCGGCCACCGGCATGTCCTCAAGCACCGTCCGCGCCTGCTGCTCGAGCAGTTCGGCGGCGACCGGATGCAGTGACTGGACGCCGGTGGTGTCCTGGACGGTCAGTGCGGTCAGTGCGGTCAGCGGGTGGCAGCCGAGGCTGGCCAGGGTCAGGATGTCGGCCTGGATGCCGGCGCCGGCGGACGGGTCGCTGGCGGCGAAGACGAGTACCTGCGGCGGATTGGCCGGCGGGGTCGGGGTGGTCTGCATGATCGGGAACGCTGGTTCGAAGGCAGAATTCTATCCGATTCGCGCTGCCGGCCGGGTTTCCTCCGCTTATGCCTGGCGAGTTACGGTTTGCCGAACGGCAGCGGTTCCGTAGTAAGATGGCTGCTCCAAGCAAAGTGCGCCAAGAGACACTCAGGGGGCAGTGAATTGACTGATTTATCGAGACTGCGCGGCGTCCGCGTGATGGTCATCGACGACAGCAACACGATACGCCGCAGTGCCGAGATCTTTCTCGTGCAGGCCGGCTGTCAGGTCGTTCTCGCCGAGGACGGCTTCGATGCCCTGGCCAAGATCGCCGATCACCAGCCCGCGGTGATCTTCTGCGACATCATGATGCCCCGCCTCGACGGCTACCAGACCTGCGCACTGATCAAGAAGAACCCGCGTTTCAAGGCCACCCCGGTGATCATGCTGTCGTCCAAGGACGGCCTGTTCGATCGCGCCCGCGGTCGCATGGTCGGCTCCGACCAGTACCTGACCAAGCCCTTCACCAAGGACAGCCTGCTGCAGACCGTCGCCAGCTTCGCACTGGCGCCGGAGATGGAAGAACTCAAACCGTAGTCCAGGGAGCAACAATGCCCGTCAAGAACATCCTCGTCGTCGACGATTCCCCCACCGAACGCTTCTTTGCGGTCGATCTGCTGAGCAAGGCCGGTTACCTGGTCGCCACCGCCGAGAACGGCGAAGAAGGCATCGCCAAGGCCAAGGCGACCAAGCCCGACCTGATCCTGATGGACGTGGTCATGCCCGGCCTGAACGGCTACCAGGCGACGCGGACGCTGACCCGCGACGAGGAAACCAAGCACATCCCGGTCATCGTGTGCACCTCGAAGGGCCAGGAGACGGACAAGATCTGGGGCTTGCGCCAGGGCGCCGTCGATTACCTGGTCAAGCCGCTCAATCCGCAGGAACTGCTGCAGCGCATCGCCGCCCTGCCCTGAGATCGCCATGGCCCGCAAGAGCAGTCTGCGCGATTTTCAGGCCTACCTCGCCGGTCGCCTCAGCGACGCGGCGCAGGGGCACGGGGGCGCTTCCTGGCTCGGCCTCGAGATCGCCGGCGAAGGCTGGCTGATCGACCTGTCCGACGGCGGCGAGATTGTCCAGGCGCCGCAGCTGGCGCCGGTACCGCTGGCGCGGCCGTGGTTTTCCGGAATTGCCAACGTCCGCGGCAATCTCTATGCGGTCACCGACTTTGCCGCCTTCCTCGGCGCCCAGCCGACGCCGCGCAATGCCAATGCCCGGTTGCTGCTGATCGGCGTGCGCCACGGCTCGAACGCGGCGCTGCTGGTCTCGCGCATGCTGGGCCTGAAGAAACCCGAGAATTTCGAGCTGCTGCCCGCCGACGACGCATTCCGCGCCTGGGGTCGGCAGCGTTTCAGCGACGCCGACGGCAGGGTCTGGCGCAAGCTGGCCGTGCGTGAACTGCTCGCCGACCAGGATTTCATGAACATCGGACTATAAGAGCTGGCCCGCGCCGACGGGTCGCAGTGGAGGATAGAAATGGCTTTGCGCTTCAAACTCCCGAAATTCGGGGCCGCCAAACAGAATGTGTCGCCGCTCACCGTGACCGGGGACGAGCCGCTGTCGAAGGCGAAGACGGCTGCGGCCGGGCCGGGTTTCCTGGCCGGCAAGACGGCAGTCCAGCAGATGAAGATCCTGGCGGCCATCTTCTTCGGCCTGCTGCTGGTAATCGCCATCCTGGTCGCCCGCGACAACCGCGATTCGTCGCAGGCGACCGCCTACGTCGCCGCTGCCGGTGAAATGCGGATGCTCTCGCAGCGCCTGGCGAAGGCCTCGTCGCTGGCGCTCCAGGGCAACCCGGTGGCGTTCGCCCAGCTCAAGGAATCGCGGACCACCTTCGGCGACCTGATGGACAAGCTGACCCGCGGCGGCGAACTCGGCAGCGTCAGCGTGCCGGCCTCGCCGGCGGCGGTGCAGGCCCAGCTCGATACGCTCAGCCAGCGCTGGGTGCAGACCGACAAGGACGCCGAGACGGTGATCGGCCAGGAAAAGAACCTGATCGCACTGGGCAAGAACGTTGCCACCATCGACGACAACAACGCGATCATGCTCGAACTGACCGAGCAGGTCGCTGCGCTCAAGCTGCAGGCCGGCGCCACCGCCCGCGAGATCGCCGCGGCCAACCAGCTGGTCATGCTGACCCAGCGTATCGCCAAGAACGCCTCGGCGCTGCTGGTCGGCGCCGAGATCAACCCGGAAGTCGCCTTCCTCCTCGGCAAGGATACCAACAACTTCCGCGACCTGATGCAGGGCCTGGCGCGTGCCGGCGATGCCGATTCGCGGGCCAAGGTCGAGGCGCTGGAAGCTGCCTTCAAGGACTACGAGTCGGCGATTTCCGGCATCCTCGGCAACATGCAGCCGCTGGTCCTGTCCAAGCAGGCCGGCTCGCGCATCTTCCGTGACAGCGAGGACCTGCTCAAGGCAACCGACGAACTGGCGCGCGGCTATCAGGAAGCGCTCAGCGGCCGGGCCCTGTTCATCGTCGCGATGATCGTGCTGATCGGCGCCGCCCTCAGCGTGCTGACGATGCTGGTGCGCGTCTACCGTGACGATGCCGAGCGGCGGACCCAGGAAGTCGAGAAGCAGCGCGTCGCCTCGGAAAACGCCAACCGCGAGAACCAGGACGCCATCCTGCGTCTGATGAACGAACTCGGCGACCTCGCCGACGGCGACCTGACCGTTACCGCCACCGTGTCCGAGAACATCACCGGCGCCATCGCCGACTCGATCAACTACACCATCGAAGAACTGCGCGTGCTGGTTGGCCGCATCAACGATGCGGCCAACCGCGTCACGGCGGCGACCGAAATTGCCCGTCAGACATCGGCCGAACTGCTCCAGGCTGCCGAGCGCCAGTCGAGCGAAATTCAGGAAGCCGGCCAGTCGGCGCTGGCGATGGCACGGTCGATGAACGAGGTTTCCGGCAACGCCAGCCAGTCGGCGCAGGTTGCGAACCAGTCGCTGATGGCCGCTGAAAAGGGGACGCTGGCGGTGCAGGACTCGATCAAGGGCATGAACGAAATCCGCAACCAGATCCAGGAAACCTCGAAGCGGATCAAGCGTCTCGGCGAAAGTTCGCAGGAGATCGGCGAAATCGTCGAACTGATTTCCGACATTACCGAACAGACCAACGTGCTGGCGCTCAACGCCGCCATCCAGGCGGCGTCGGCCGGCGACGCCGGGCGCGGCTTCACGGTCGTGGCCGAGGAAGTGCAGCGGCTGGCCGAACGTTCCGGCGAAGCGACCAAGCAGATCGCGGCGATCGTCAAGACGATTCAGACCGACACCCAGGATGCCGTCTCCGCCATGGAACAGTCGACTCAGGGCGTGGTCGAGGGCGCCAAGCTTTCCGATGCCGCCGGTCAGGCGCTGGCCGAGATCGGTCAGGTTTCGCGCAATCTCGCCGAACTGATCCAGAGCATTTCCAGTTCGACGCAGAGCCAGGCCAATTCGGCAACCCACGTCGCCCGCCTGATGCAGGACATCCTGCGCGTCACCGAGCAGACCACCGCCGGTACGCAGCGTACCGCCGAGGCGGTCGACGAACTGTCCGCGCTGGCTTCCGAACTCAAGGGCTCGGTTGCCGGCTTCAAGGTCGATTGAGCCATCCACGCGAGAGAGCATGAACGCGGCAACTGAATTCGATTTGGGCCCGCTGACGTGGGTCAAGGGCGAGATCGACCAGGCGCTCGGACGCGCCGAGGAAGCGCTGGCCGAATACGTGGCGACCGCCGACGCAACCCAGCTGAAGTTCTGTCGCACGCACGTGCACCAGGTGCACGGGGCGCTCGACATCGTCGGCCTGAACGGCATCACCGAACTCAGCGAATCGATCGAGGCAGCCCTGCTGGCGCTCGAGGAGGGCGGCCTGGCCGAACCCGCGACGGCGCCGACCGTCGTTCGCGAGGCACTGGGAGCCTTGCGCCAGTATCTCGACGACCTGATCGCCGGCGAGCCGCACCGGCCGCTGCGCATGTTGCCGACCTGCGCCCGCCTGGCCGAATTGCGCGGTTTGCCGCCGGTGCACCCGGGCGACCTGTTCTATCCCGATCTCAGCCTGCGGCCGCCGCGCTCGACGCTGGTGCCGCCGACGCTGGCGCCCGACGAAACCAGGAAGGTCCTGCGCAAGCAGCGGATGCGTTTCCAGAAGGGCCTGCTCAAGTGGCTGACCGAGCCCGAGCAGCGTCCGGCCGGTCGGGCGGCGATGGCCGAGGCGCTGGCGGCGATCGAGGCGATCCAGCCGACGCCGGGTGCCCGTTCGTTCTGGTGGGTGTCGCAGGCTTTCCTCGAGGCGCTCGATGATCCCGAGGTTTCTGCCGATCACCTAGCGCGCCAGCTGTGCGCCCGCATCGACCTGCAGATCCGCCGCCTGCTCGAGGGGTCCGGCAACCTTGCCGAGCGCGTCATGCGCGAGGCCCTGTACTACGTCGCCCGGACGCCGGCCCAGCCCGACTCGCTGATTGCCCAGGCCCAGCAGATCTTCGACCTGCCGGCCCAGCTGCCGGCGACGGCGCCGGTACAGACGCTGCCGAAGGCGCAGGAGCAGGCCTTGCGCCGGCTGCGCGAACTGCTCGTCGGCATCGAGGAGGTCTGGAACAAGTATTGCGCCGGCAGCCCGGCCAGTCTGGCCACCTTCGCCGAACAGGCAAGGGCCTGTGCCCAGGTCACCGGCGAACTCGGCCACACCGATCTCAAACGGCTCGGTCAGGCGCTCGCCGCGATCGCCGGCTGGCTGCAGGAAGATGCCGGCCGCTTCAACGATGGCGTGGCCATGGAAGTGGCGACGGCGATCCTGCTGCTGCAGAATGCGCATGAAAATTTCCGCCGGCTGGGCGGCGATTTCGCGCAGCAGGTCGACCTCATGGTCGATCGCATCCATGCCAGCATTGCCGGCCGTCCGGCAGCCGGCGGCGATGTTCCGCTGCTCGACGAGATGACCCGCCGGGCCCAGGAAAGACTGCTGATTGCCCAGGTCGGTCGCGAAATCCAGAACAACCTGGCGCAGATCGAACAGACGCTCGACGCCTTCTTCCGCAATCCCGCCAAGGGCTTCGAGATGCCCTTGCTGGAAGCACCGCTGAAGCAGATCAGCGGCGCGCTGGCGATGCTCGGGCATTTTTCCGCGGTCAACAGCCTCAAACGCACGATTTCCCGCATCGAGGCCTTTGCCGTCCCGGATTACCAGCCGGTCGACGGCGATTTCCAGGGCGTTGCCGACGAACTGTCGCTGCTCGGCTTCTTCATCGACTCGCTGCAGCATGGCGAGACCAGTTTCGATGCCTTCGTCCGCCGGATGAACGGTGACGAGGCCGGTGCCGCGGCGCTGCGCCAGGAAGCGCTCAGTGTCGAAGCCGAACTCGCGCAGCAGGCGCGCGAGACGCGGGCGCTCGCCGAAGCGCTGCGCGAGACGCCGGACGACGCCCGGTTGCAGGACGAACTGAAGCAGAATCTCGAAGCCATCCAGAAGGATGCCGATCTGGTCGCCGACCGCGAGCTCGGCGAATCGGCCAAGGCCGTGCTGGCGGCACTCGAATCCGGCGAACAGGTCGATGTCGCGCTTTCCGGCTTGCGCGTGCCGCAGGTCGAGGCGCCGCAGCCGTCGGCGGCGACCTTGCAGCTGGCTGGTTCGAGCCATGAGGAAATCGACGCCGAACTGCTCGCCATCTTCATCGAGGAAGGCCACGAGGTGCTCGCCGAGATGGCTCTTCAGAAGGAGCGACTGGCCGCCGATGCGCACGATCTCGAGGCGCTGACGACGATCCGTCGCTGCACCCACACGCTGAAGGGCTCCGGACGCATGGTCGGCCTGGTCGATTTCGGCGAAACCGCCTGGGCCGTCGAGCAGACGCTCAACCTCTGGCTGCGCCAGGATCTGGCGGTGACGCCGGAGTTGCTGGCCCTGATCGATGCCGAGCACGCACTGTTCTCGGCCTGGGTCGAACAACTTGCCAGCGGCAGCGGAACGGCGCCCGATGCCGGTGCCTTGATCGCGCTGGCCGCCAGCTTGCGCGGCCAGGGCGAGGCAGCCGAGGCGCCCCTGCCGGCCGCCGTGCCGACGCCGGTGACGGCGGAGGCGCTGTCCGCCCCGGCCCAGGCAAGCGTTGCCGAGGTCGCAGCGGCGTCGGTCGACGACGGTTTCCCGGAACTCGAAGGCGGATTTGAGCTCGACCTGCCGGAACTCGCCGCCGAGCCGTCAGTGGCAGAGGTGCAGCCAGCCGACGAAGCGTCGGTCGCCGACGAGGCGCCGGCCGACAGCGCCGCGCCGCAGACGCTCTACGACATTTTCCGCGATGAAGCGCGCGGTCACCTGCAGACGCTGGTCGACAGCTTCGCCGAACTCGAACATGCGCCGGCCCAGCCGACGACCTTCGAGATGACCCGGGCTGCCCATACGCTCGGCGGCATTGCCGCGACAGTCGGCCTGATGCCCCTCAACCACCTGGCGATCGCCCTCGAGCATGCGCTCTTGCGCCGCGACGGCGCCGCCCAGCCGGACAGCGTCGAAGGCCTGGAGACCGTGCGTCAGGCGATCCTGACGCTGGCCGAAATGTTCAACGGGCTGGTCGACCAGCAGGCGCCGGAAGAGCAGCCGCAACTGATCGCCGGGCTCGACGAGGTCTATCCCCCGGCGCCGGTTGCCGATGCGCCGGCAGCAAGCGGCGACGGCGAAGGCGGCGCGCGCATCATCCCGTTGCCCGGGCTGAAGCCGCTCGAAGCGGTGATCGACGAACTGCCGCCGGCCGCCGAGCCGCCGCGCCAGCTGACCGACGAGCTCGACGAGCAGCTGTTGCCGATCTTCCTCGAGGAAGCCGCCGACCAGGTCCGCGAACTGACCGAACAGCTGCGCGCATGGCGTGCCGCCCCCGATGACGGTGCACCGGCGCAGGCGATCGCGCGGCTGCTGCATACCTTCAAGGGCAACGCCCGGATGGCCGGGGCGATGAACCTCGGCGAGGCCACCCACTTGCTCGAGGCGCGCGTTCAGGAAGCCCTGCGCGCCGGCAGCGCCAGTGCGGCGCTGATCGACGAGGTCGAGGCCGGTTGCGATGCGCTGGCGCTGGCTGCCGAGCATCTGCGGAGCGGGCCGCCGGAATCGCCGCCGGCCGCGGTCGTCAGCGAGACGCCGGCTGCCGCGGTGCCGGCGGCGACGCCGCTGGCCGAGCCGGAGAGCGAGGCCGAAGGCCAGCGCGCGATGCTGCGGGTTCGTGCCGACCTGATCGATCGCCTGGTCAACGAGGCCGGCGAGCTGTCGATCGCGCGCGCCCGGATCGAAGGCGAGATGCGCAGCCTGAAGACCTCGCTGCTCGACCTGACCGAGAACGTCATCCGCCTGCGCCGCCAGTTGCGCGAGATCGAAATCCAGGCCGAAGGCCAGATCCAGGCGCGCGTCGCCCAGGCGCACGACGGCCAGGCCGAGTTCGATCCACTCGAGCTCGACCGCTTCACCCGCTTCCAGGAGCTGACCCGCTTCATGGCCGAGTCGGTCAACGACGTCGCCACGGTGCAGCAGAACCTGCTCAAGAACCTCGACGACGCCAATGCGGCGATCCTCGCCCAGGCCCGTCTCAACCGCGGCCTGCAGCAGGAACTGATGGGCGTGCGCATGCTGCCCTTCGCCAGCCAGGCCGAGCGGCTGTACCGGATTGTCCGGCAGACGGCGAAGGAGGTCGGCAAGCGGACCAATTTCGACATCGTCGGCGGCCAGGTCGAAATCGACCGCTCGGTGCTGGAAAAGATCATGGCGCCGATCGAGCACATGCTGCGCAATGCCGTCAGCCACGGCATCGAGGCACGTGAGCAGCGGCTGGCGGCGGACAAGCCGGAGACCGGCGAAATCGTCCTGCGTCTGGCCCAGGAAGCCAACGAAATCATCCTCAGCCTGAGCGATGACGGTCGTGGTCTCGACCGCGAGCGCATCCGTGCCCGTGCCGTCGAACTCGGGCTGTTGCCGGCCGAGCAGTCGGTGAGCGACGCGGCCCTGTTCGATTTCATCTTCCAGCCCGGATTCTCGACCGCTACCGAGCTGTCGCAGGTGGCTGGCCGCGGCGTCGGCATGGACGTCGTCAAGACCGCGGTCGCGGCGCTTGGCGGCCGCATCGAGATCGTCAGCGAAAATGGCCAGGGAACGACCTTCCGGCTCTACCTGCCGCTGACGCTGGCGGTCACGCAGACGCTGCTGGTCCGGGTCGGCAGCCAGCTCTACGCGGTGCCGTCGACGATGATCGAGCAGGTGCTCGAGCTCAAGGAAAAGGGCCTGGCGGCGATCCGCGATGCCGGCGAGGCCGAATGGCAGGGCCACCGTTACCCCTTCCACTTCCTGCCGCACCTGCTTGGTGATGCCGGCGCGTTGCCCGAGGCACATCGGCAGTACTGGGTGCTGCTGCTGCGTTCCGGTTCGCAGCGCGTCGCGGTGCTGGTCGATGAACTGCGCGGCAACCAGGAAGTCGTCGTCAAGAACATCGGCGCCCAGCTCGCCCGTGTCGTCGGCATCGCCGGCGCGACGGTGCTCGGCGACGGCCAGGTGGTGCTCATCCTCAACCCGGTGGCGCTGGCCAGCCGCGGCAGCCAGTCGGCGACGGCGAACGCGCCGGTGGTGCCGGTCGAGGCGGCAGCGGCGCCGGTGATTGCCCACCTGCCGACGGTGATGGTGGTCGACGATTCACTGACCGTGCGCAAGATCACCAGCCGCCTGCTGCTGCGCGAGGGTTACCAGGTGGTCGTCGCCAAGGATGGCGTCGATGCGCTCGAGCACCTGATCGACACGCTGCCCGACGTCATCCTCTCGGATATCGAGATGCCGCGCATGGACGGCTTCGATTTCGTCCGCAACCTGCGTGCCGACGAGCGCCTGCGCGACATCCCGGTGATCATGATCACCTCGCGTACCGCCGACAAGCACCGCAACTACGCGCTCGAGATCGGGGCCAACCACTACCTCGGCAAGCCCTACGACGAGGACGAGTTGCTCGGCCTGCTCGCCGGCTACTGCGGAAAAACCGCGTAAATCGGAGGTCGACCGCAAGATTTTGCGGTCGACTGCCGTCAAACCGCCTTTTTCACCACCGCGTAACGCGCCAGTGTCTGCTCGCGCGCCGCGGCGTGGTCGACGATCGGTCCCGGATAGTCGCGGCCGATGACGATGCCGAGCGCTTCCTGCTCGAGCCGGCCCATCGTCCACGGGGCGTGGATGAACTTGTCCGGCACCCGGGCCAGTTCCGGCACGTAGCGGCGGATGAACTTGCCCTCGGGGTCGAACTTCTCCGACTGGGTCACCGGGTTGAAGATGCGGAACCAGGGCTGCGCATCGCAGCCGCTCGATGCCGCCCACTGCCAGCCGCCGTTGTTGGCCGACAGGTCGAAGTCGTTGAGCTGGTCGGCGAAGTATTTTTCACCCAGTCGCCAGTCGAGGCCGAGGTCCTTGCACAGGAAGGAAGCGACGACCATGCGCAGGCGGTTGTGCATCCAGCCGCTGTGGTTCAACTGGCGCATCGCCGCATCCACCAGCGGGTAGCCGGTGCGGCCCTGCTGCCAGGCGGCCAGGCCTTCCGGCCAGTCGGCCCAATTGATGGCGTCGTATTCGGGTTTGAAGGCGCGGTCGACGACCTGCGGGAAGCGGTCGAGAATCATGAAGTAGAAATCGCGCCAGATCAGTTCGTTGAGCCAGCTGTCGGCCTGCTCGGCAAGCGCCGCGGTGACCAGTTCGCGGATCGAGATGGTGCCGAAGCGCAGGTGCACCGACAGATAGCTGACGCCCCTGATCGCCGGGAAATCGCGCAGTGCCCCGTAGCGGCGGATGCGGCCGGCGCGGAACTCGTCCCACAGCTGGCGGGCGCCAGCCATGCCGGGAACGATGCCGAGCTCGCCGAGATCGGTCGGCGCGAAGCCGAGGTCGGCCAGCGTCGGCAGGTTTTCCGGCACTGGTGCGAAGCGACCCGGCGCCGAGAGCGGCGCGTGGTCGGCGGCGCTCAGGCGCTTCAGCCAGGCGTTCTTGTAAGGTGTGAACACCGTGTACGGGCGGCCGGCGCCGGTGAGCAGCTCGTCGCGCTCGAAGATCGCCTGGTCCTTGAACAGCTGCAGGCTGCCGCCGCTTGCCGCCAGCTGCCGGGCGACGGCGGCGTCGCGCGCCTTGGCCGCCGGTTCGTAGTCGCGGTTGGCGTAGACCGCATTCACGCCCAGTTCGGCGGCCAGCCGGGGAAGCTCGTCGGTGGCGCGGCCGTGGCGGACGATCAGCCCGCCGCCGCGGCTGCGCAGCGCGGCGTCGAGTTGCTGCAGGCTGGCGTGGATGAAGTCGACGCGGCGGTCGTTACGCGTCGGCAGCGCGTCGAGGATGTTGCGGTCGAAGACGAAGGCGCAATGCACCGGGCGGCCACTGGCCAGTGCGGCGGCGAGGGCGGCATGGTCGTGGTCGCGCAGGTCGCGGCGGAACCAGACGAGGACGGGCGTGTTTTCCATCGGCCGATTATACGGGCCGCCGCGGTCGACAAAAAAAGGGCCGCGCCGGTCAGGCTGCGGCCCCTGCTGGCAGCGGCGGAGATCAGGCGCCGATCAGGCCGCCGTCGTTCTTGGTGATGACCACTGTCGTCGAGCGCGGCCGGGCAGTACCGCCGTCCGGCCAGTGGCTTTCGTAGTTGGCCGGGATCGCGATGTCGCCGGCGGCGGTGTTTTCACCCGGGTGCTGGATGTTGACGAAGATCGTCTTGCCATCCGGCGTCTCGGTGATGCCGGTGATCTCGCAGCCCTTCGGGCCGACCAGGAAGCGGCGCAGCGTCGCCGGCGTCGCGTCGGTGCCGGCGTAGGTCGTCACCGTCTGGTCGGCGCCGGCGTTGCTCGGCACCGCCACGTTGGTGACGCTGACTGCGCCGCCGTCGCCGTATTTGCCGGGGAGGGCGGCCAGCATCATGCAGTTGGTGACGTCGGTGTAGGCGCCGTCGTCGGTCTGCAGCCACATCAGGCCGGGGACCGCCTGGCTGAACCAGAGGCCGTCCGGGCTCGAGAAGTTGTTGTCGTCGGTCAGGCCGGAGATGTTGACCGAGGCATTGCCGAACTGGTCGTCCTCGGCGCCGAACAGGTAGACGTCCCAGTTGAAGCCGGTCGCCGACGGGTCGCCGCCGCTTTCGTGGATACGCACGATATGGCCGTTCGGGTTGCCGGTGCGGCCCTCGCCGTCGTTGTAGTAGCGCGGGTTGGCGGCGTCCAGGCCCTTCGACTTGCCGCCGGTGGACAAGCCGGTGGTGCCGCGCGACGAGTTGTTGGTCAGGGTCACGTAGATGTCGCCGGTGACCGGATGCACGTCGGCCCACTCCGGCCGGTCCATCGGCGTCGCGCCGACCGCGTCGGCGGCCAGGCGGCAGTTGATCAGGACGTCGGCCTGGTCGGCAAAACCGTAGGCGGCAGCGGCGATCGCCGGATTGGCGATGTTCAGCTCGGTCCAGGTGCCGGAACCGTCGGCGTTGAAGGTGGCGACGTAGAGCTTGCCGTCGTCGAGGTACTTGTTGCCGCTGGTCAGGCCGCCGTTGGCGTCAGCCGGGTCCCAGTTGGCAGTGGACACGTACTTGTAGATGTATTCGTTCTGCGCGTCGTCGCCCATGTAGTAGACGATCGGCTTGCCGGCAACGGCCTTGGCCGGCATCGCGCCCTCGTGGCCGAAGCGGCCCAGCGCGGTACGCTTGCGCGGCGTTGCGGCCGGGGCGAAGGGATCGATTTCGACGACCCAGCCCATGGTGTTGGCGGCGTTGCGGTAATCGGCGGTGGCGTCGGCGCCGCTCGGGGTGACATCCCAGCGGGTGTACAAGCCGACGCCGCTGGTGTCGCCACCGGCCGGGTTGGCCCAGCCGTAGCTGCCGTTGCTGGCGCCGGAACCCATGTAGCGGTTCTGTGCGGCGGCTGGCTTGGCGCCCAGCGTGGCGCTGGCCGGGCGCTTGAAGTAGCCGGCCCAGTTTTCCTCGCAGGTCAGGTAGGTGCCCCAGGGCGTGACGCCGTTGGCGCAGTTGTTGAGCGTGCCGCGGGTGGCGGTGCCGGCGTTCGAGTACGGCGTCACCAGCAGGTCGTCGCCGGCTGCCGGGCCGCTGATCGTCATCTCGCTGGCGGCGGTGTAACGGCGATTGAAGCCGGACAGCGTGTTGACCGAGAAGGTCGCGCCCTTGACCACCTCGATCACCGAAACGCCGTGCGCGTTAACTTCCTTGTCGATCTGGGCGACGACGCGGGCGGCCGAGTTGAAGCCGGCGGCAACGTCGGCGGCGCTGTGCAGGAAGATGCGGGTGATGTTCTCGTGGTTCATGCACAGCAGGCCACGCGCGGCATTGCTCAGGTCCTTGGCCAGGCCGCTGCTGTTGAGGCCGAAATAGGCCATGCCGTCGTGGTGGTCGCCGGCGCGGAACTGGAAGCTGGCGGCGCTGTCCGTGCCGTCGTTGAGGTAGGCGGCGGTGGTGGTGTTGATCGGGTCACCGAGGCGGTAGAGCGCGTTGGCGGTGTAGCCGGTGGGCACGCGCAGCAGGTCGTCGGTGCCGCGGGCGACGGCGGTGAAGCCGAGCTTGAAGGCGTTGCTCTTGTTGCTGCCGCCACCGCTGCTCAGGCAGCCGCTCAGGCCGACGCTCATGAAGCTGCCGGCGGCCAGGCCGAAGCTGCCCTTGAGCAGGTTGCGGCGGGACAGGCGGGCGTCGAGGATGCTGGCGAAATCCGTGTTGCCGGAGACGTTCCTGGAAACGTCGTCACAGCCGTTGGGCGAGTCGGGATGATGCTTGGTCAGTTGCTCGGACATGGGGCTTGCTCTCGATGGGTGGGTAGAAAAGAGGCGCCATTATCGGGAACGCAGATGACGCGCGAATGACCGGCTTGTTTCAATCCAGGCCCAGTGAGACTTTCCAGGCGTCCGGCCGGCCCGGCACCGGCTGGCCGAGCAGTCCGAGATAGGGGCCGAGCGTGCTGCGGACGGTGTCGTCGAGGCTGACCACGGCCTCGATCCGGCCATCGGCGATTTGTCCTTCGCCGGCGATCGCCGGCCGCCGGCCGCCGGCAAAATTGCCGCGCAAACCCTGTCGACCGTCAAATTCCCAGTCGAGCCGGTAGTCGCCGAGCGCCTCGCCGGCGAGCAGCGGGCTGGCCGCCTGCCGCCAGTCGACGCGACCGCCGGCCGCCAGCCTGGGCGGCCAGTCGGCGTCAAGCTGCAGGCGGGTCGGGCCGAGGCGCAGCGTGCCCTGCCATTCGCCAGCCGGCAGCTGCAGCGCCGGCTGGCCGAGGATGGCGGCAGCCGGCACGGCGATGCCGTCGATCTCGATCCGGCGCAGCGCCGGCCAGGCGATTTCGCCGCCGTCGAGGCGCAGGCGCAGGTAGGCGTCGGGGGCGGGCAGGCGCCAGTCGATGGCGCCGAGTGCGAACCAGCGTTCGCCGCTGCGCAGGAACAGCCGGCCGCCGCCGCGCCAGGCGCTGCCGTGGCTGTCGGCAATCCGGCAATGGCCGGCACAGGCCCGTTCGGCAACCAGGGCGACGATCTGTGCCGGCAGCGTCGCCAGCAGTGCCAGCCCGCCGAGCAGCAGCAGGCGCACTCTCATCGGGCGCCGTTGCCGCTGCGATAGACAGCCTCGATGCGGATCCGGCCACCTTCGCCGTGCACCTGGCAGCGCGCCAGGTGCAGCCGGTATTCCTGCTGCATGGCGGCGCTCCAGCGCAGCCACCGGGCCGGCTCGACGTAGCCGCTCAGGCTCAGGCTGCCATCGCCTTGCCAGCGCCCGACGACGTCGGCGCCGAGTTCGCCGAGGCGTGGCGCAAGCGCCCGCTCGACGACGTCGGCCCGGGGTGGCGGCGGGGCTTCGCCAATTTCCCGCCAGGCCGCGCCCAGTGCCGCGACGCGGGCGGCTTCGGCGGCCAGCACGGGGAGCCGGCGGGCCTGTTCGCGCCGGGCCGTGTCAAGCAACCACAGCAATTGCGCCGCGATCGCCACTGCCAGGACGGCGGCCAGGCGGCGCAGTGCCTGCTGTTCGCGCGGCGAGCGCTGGCGCCAGCAGGCACTGCCGCGCTGGCGGAGGGCGTTCAGCCAGGTGGCGTTCATGGCGTCGCTCCGCTCAGCGTGAATTCGCTGCGTCCGCCGCCGGTGCTCGCTTGCCAATGCTGGCCGCGGCGGGCGGCAGCGGCGGCGAGCATGGGCAGCGCCTCGTCGGGCAGCGTCAGGCTGCCGCTGAGGCGGCCGTTGTCGTAGCTCAGTGCCTGCACGCGCGCGGTTTCCGGCAGCTCGCCGAGCGTTGCCGCCAGCATCAGGAAGTCATCGTCGGCGAGCAGGCCGGCGCCCCGGCGCGCGGCGCCGACCGCCTGCGCCAGCTGGCGGGCCGGGTCGACCAGCGGTACGCCGGGCAGCACAGCGCGGAATTCGCTGGCGATCTGCTGGCGCAGTTCGCGGATCTGCCAGGCCTGCCACAGCCACTGGCCGGCGCCGAGGGCGATCACCGCGGCGCCGAGGAAGCCGGCCAGGCGCAAGGCCGGCCTGGCGTGGCGGGCGAGGATGCCGGGCGGGCGCGGCGGCGCCAGTTCGCCGTCGAGGAAACCGGGGCCGGGCGGCAGCTGCAGCGCCGGCGGCGGCCCGCCGATGGTCAGCAGCGGGTGGTCGGTGCCGAGTTCTGCCGCCAGCCGGCGGTCGCGTTCGACGTCGGCATCGAGAACGTGCACTGGCAGCGGGGCAGCGTTCGCCGGCCAGGGCCAGTCGGCGAGCGGGGTGTCGATCGGCAGGGCGATCCCGGGCAGATCGACGCTGTCGCCGCACAACCAGGCGGCCGGGGTGGCCAGCGCCAGCGCCAGCGGCCAGGCCGCCTGCGGTGACCAGCCGAGTTCGCGCAGCAGGCCGACCAGGGCCGCCAGCCGGGCGTGGGCGACGACGCCGACGGCCGTGCTCCCGGCATCCGTCGGGCCGAGCGCGAAGGCCAGCTGCTCGGGGGCTTCGAGCAGGGTTTCCTCGAGCGCCGCGCCGACCACCGCTGGCCGGCGTCCGCCCGGGCCGGGCGGCAGTCGGGCCGGATGCACGGCGACCTGATGGCCGGCGAGCAGCAGGCGGCAGGGGCGCGGGCCGGCCTCGACGGCGCCTGGCCAGGTGGCGGGTTCGCCGCAGCCGTGACGGAGCGGCTGGCCGTCGCCGGGGTCGAGCAGCCAGGGACAGTCGCGGCGGTGTTGCGGCCAGTCGGGCGGAATGATCAGCGTCAGCATCGAAGTCACAAGAGGGTTAGCCAGAGGAGACGGGGCAGCTCGCCGGCGGTGCGGCGGTGGACCAGGGCGAGCGCGCGGCTGCGGGCACGTCCACGGTCGACGCTGACCTGGAGCAGAAAATGGGCGCTGGCGGCGGCGATCGGCAGCAGGCTGCCGGGCAGCCCGGGGTCGCCGAGACGGTTGCGGAAATCGGCGCTGTCGCGGAAGGGCAGGCTGCGCCGGCTGTCGGCGAGGGCGCGCGCGGCGCCCGGCGTGAGGCCGGGTTGCAGCGCCGAGAGCACTTCCGGGCTGGCGGTGTTGACGTTGACCGGCTGCCGTCCGGCGAGCACGCAGACGTGCGGGCGCAGGCGGGCGAGCACGGCCGGGGTGTAGCCGCGCACCCGTTCGAGAATGCCCAGGCTGGCCAGCGGCCGGCCGCTGCCGCTGGCGTTCTCGTAATCGGCGGCCTCGGCGCCGGCGGCACGCCGACTGTCGTCGGCGTCGAGCCAGTCGGCGAGCGTGTCGGCGAGTTCGGGCGGGAGTCCGAGCACGGCCAGCAGGCGCAGGTAGGCGGCATAGGCCTGCAGATCGATGTCGCCGCCTTCGTGACGCAGGTTGTTGAGGTTGAAGCGGCCCTGCAGGTCGACGATGCGGCCGCGGATTTCGGCGCCCTCGTGGCGCAGCGGCGGCAGTTCGCGTGCCCAGTCCTCGAGCAGCGTGTCGGTGGCGCTGTTCGCGGCGTCGGCGGCGAGCAGGCGGCGGCCGTAGGCGATGCCGTTGCGCGCCAGTTCGCCGGCCTGGGCCTTGTCGCGGGCGAGCGCGACGTGCTCGATCCAGGCATCGATGGCGGCCAGCAGCCCGGCGGCGCTGGCGGCGACGATGGCGACCAGCAGCATGGCGCTGACCACGGCCGCGCCGTGTTGCGGTCGGCCGCCTGGCCGCGCGCTTTTTCGCCGCGCGTCAGTCGGCTGCGGCGACATCGAAGATCCTTTCGATCACGCCGCCCTCGGCCAGCGTCAGGCGCAGGCGCAGCGCCCGCGGCAGTCCGGCGCCGGCGGTCGGCGGCCACGCCTCGCGCCACTGGTTGCCGGCGTCGAGGCTGGCCAGCTCGAGGCCGGCGACGCCGTCGAGCAGGCGCCGTCCGGGCCCCGGCGCGGCAGCGTCGACGGCCGGCCAGGCGAGCAGTTCGAGCTGTTGTTCTTGCCAGCGGTAGGTGCTGCGGCGGAGCGCCGCGCCGTCGTCGGCGATGCTGTTCAAGCTCAGTTCAGCCGGTTGCCGCGTCTGGCGCCAGCTGTCGATGCCGGGCAGGACGACCGCCTGGCGGACGTCGCCGGCGATGCGGGCGAGTACCAGGTCGATTTCCTGCCAGCGTGCGGCCTGCTCGCCGAGGCGCGCGGCCTGGCGCGTCGTCGCCTCGAGGCCGCGATAGCCGAGGACGCCGAGCAGCGCCAGCAGGCTGACGGCGACGACGATCTCGATCAGCGTGAAACCCTGCTGGATGCGCATCAGGGACGCTCCAGGTGGCCGACGAAGGTGGCCAGCGGCGGGCCGTCGGCGGCCTCGGCCGGGTGCACGCTGATCTCGAAGCGGCGGAAATGCCCCTGTGCCGCCGGCCTGACCTGCAGCTGCCAGGCGAAGTCGCGGCCGGCCATGCGGCTGTTGCCGCGGTGCGTTCCCGGGGCCGGCCAGGCGCGCGTCGCGTGCAGCCAGGCGGCCTGGTTTTCCGCCACCCAGCCGGCCAGCTGGCGTTCGCGCAGGCCGGCGGCGCTGTCGGCGGCGGTCAATCCGGCCCGGCTGGCGGCGGCCAGACCGAGGGCGAGGATGGCCAGGGCGACGAGCACTTCGAGCAGCGTGAAGCCGCTGGCAGCAGTCTTCATGGCCGTGCCTCGAGGCTGATGCGGCCGCTCGGCTGGCCGGCGATGCGCCAGCGCCCGCCGGCGTCGGCCAGGTCGACGGCGAACAGCGGCGGGACTGCGGCGAAGACGATGCGGCGGACGCCGCCGCGGACCTCGCCGTCGATCTCGACGCGTTCGAGGCGGAAGCCCGGCGGCAGTGGCAGGTGGTTGCCGTCGCTGCCGCTCGCGGCGCGCCAGCGCCCGTCGTCGTCGACCAGCAGGCGGCCGCCGTCGGGCCCGATTTCCCAGGCCCACGGCCGGGCTTCGGTACGTGCCCGGCGCGCGGCGGTGGCGGCCTGCGCCTGCCAGGCCTGGACGGCGGCGCGGCGCTCGCCGGCACGCGGGTCGGGCAGGGTCAGCGCGACGCCGCCGGCGACGATGCCGATCACCGCCAGCGCCACCAGGACCTCGACCAGCGTGAAGCCGGTGTCGGGCCTACAGCGCCCAGTTGCCGATGTCCGCATCCTGGCCCTCGCCGCCGGCGACGCCGTCGGCGCCGAAACTGAAGACATCGATCTCGCCGCGCAGCCCCGGGTTGAGGTACTGGTAGGGCTGGCCCCACGGGTCGCGCGGCAGGCGTTCGACATAGCCGCCGGCCTTCCATGCCTCCGGCAGCGGGGCCTGGCCGGGTTTTTCGACGAGCGCCTGCAGCCCCTGCTCGGTGCTCGGATAGCGGCGATTGTCGAGGCGGTAAAGCTTGAGCGCCTGGAGCAGGCCGCCGATGTCCTGGCGGGCGGCGGCGACGCGGGCTTCGTCGGGCCGGCTCATCACCTTGGGGACGACCAGCGCGGCGAGGATGCCGAGGATGACGACGACGACCATGACTTCGATCAGGGTGAAGCCGGTCTGGCGGAGGTGGTTTTGGGACATGGCGTTCAGTGCAGCAGTTGGTTGATTTCGATGATCGGTTGCAGGATCGCCAGCACGATGAGCAGGACGATGCCGCCCATGGCCAGGATCAGCAGCGGTTCGAGCAGGCTGGTCGCGGTGGCGAGCCGGGCGCTGACCTCGTCGGCCTGCTGGCGGGCGGCTTTTTCGAGCATCTCGCCGAGTCGGCCGGAAGCTTCGCCGCTGCCGATCATGTGCACCAGCAACGGCGGAAAGAGGCGGGAGCGGCCGAGTGCCCGCTGCAGCGTCGCCCCTTCGCGGACTTCGCCGGTCGCGGCCTGCAGCGCCCGCCGCAGCGGCAGCAGCCAGACCACTGCAGTGCCCGCGTGCAGCGCGGTGAGCAAGGGCACGCCGCTGCCGGCCAGGATCGCCAGCGTCTGTGCCAGGCGGGCGCTGTCGAAGGCGACGGCCAGCCGGCCGAGCACCGGCAGCCGCATCAGGCGGGCCTGCAGCGTCTCGCGCCAGGCCTCGCGGCGCCAGGCGCGGCGTCCGCTCCACAGGGCCAGCGCGGCGCCGGCAACGAGCCCGGGCCAGGTCAGGCGCAGCAGGTCGCTGGCGGCGATCAGCAGGCGGGTGAGCAGCGGCAGTTCCTGCCGGCCGTTCTGGAAGACGGCGACCACCTGCGGCACGACGTAGAGCATCAGGGCGCCGACCACGGCGGCGGCGACGACGACCACCAGCGCCGGATAGATGGTCGCCTGCAGCACCTTCTGGCGCAGCGCGCCGCTGCTTTCGAGATTGTCGGCGAGGCGCAGCATGACGCGGTCGAGCTGGCCGCTCTGCTCGCCGGCCGCGACCAGCGCGCAATAGAGGCTGCCGAAGCTGTGCGGATGGCTGGCCAGGGCGCGGTGCAGCGGATGGCCGGCGCGCAGTTCGTCGCGGATGGCGGCGAGCAGCGTCCGCGTCGCGGCCTCCTCGCTCTGCTCGATCAGCGCCGCCAGCGCCGGCTCGACCGGAATGCCGGCGGCCAGCAAGGTCGCCCACTGGCGGGTGAGCAGCATCAGCGCCGCCGGACCAAGGCGCGGCGCCGTCGTCGCCTGACCGGCCCGCGTCTCGCCGGCGACCATCTCGTAGGCGACCAGGCCTTGCTGGCGGAGCTGGCTGCGGGCCTGGCGGGCGCTCTCGGCGTCGATGACGCCGGCGACTTCGCGCCCGTCGGGGGCGATCGCGCGATAGCGGAAGTGGCTCATCGGGAGGGTCCTCAGCCGGCGCGGGTAACGCGCAGCAGTTCCTCGAGCGAAGTTTCGCCGCTGCGCAGCCAGCGCAGCCCGTCCTCGCCGAGCAGGCGCAGGCGCCGTTCGCCGCGCTCGCCGGCCTGTGCCGCTGCGCGCAGCGCCGCCTCGCCGCGGGCCTGGTGGATCAGCGGGCGCAAGCCGTCGTCGACCTCGAGCAACTCGTACAGGCCGAGTCGCCCGAGATAGCCGGTGTGGGCGCAGGCCGGGCAGCCGACCGGATGCCACAGGCGTTCGATTTCCGGCGGTAAACCGGCGTCGACCGTCAGCGGCCCGGGTTGCCGGCAGTGCGGGCAGAGGCGGCGGACCAGGCGCTGGGCGAGCACGCCGAGCAGCGAAGACGATAGCAGGAAGGGCTCGATGCCCATGTCGGTCAGTCGCGTCGCCGCGCTGGCCGCGTCGTTGGTGTGCAGGGTGGCCAGCACCAGGTGGCCGGTCAGGCTGGCCTGGACGGCGATCTGCGCGGTTTCGGCGTCGCGGATCTCGCCGATCATGACGACGTCCGGGTCCTGGCGCAGGATCGCCCGCAGCGCCTTGGCAAAATCGAGCTCGATGCGGGGGTTAACCTGGGTCTGGCCGATGCCGGGCAGGTCGTATTCGACCGGGTCCTCGACCGTCATGATGTTCAGCCGGCGGGCGTCGAGCCGCGACAGCGCGGCGTACAGCGTCGTCGTCTTGCCCGAACCGGTCGGCCCGGTGACCAGCAGGATGCCGTGCGGCTGGCGGATCAGCCGGTCGACCCGGGCCAGCGTGTCGTCGGCCATGCCCAGCCGGGCCAGGTTGAGGCGGGCCGGGTCCTTGTCGAGCAGGCGCATGACCACCCGTTCGCCATGGCTGGCCGGCAGCGTCGACACGCGCACGTCGACGCCGCGGCCGGCGATCCGGACGCCGATGCGGCCGTCCTGCGGCAGCCGCTTCTCGGCGATGTCGAGGCCGGCCATGATCTTGATCCGCGAGACCATCGCCGCATGCAGCGCGCGCTTCGGCGAGACCACGTCGTGGAGCACGCCGTCGAGCCGGAAGCGCACCACCGAGTGGCGCTCGTAGGGCTCGACATGGATGTCGGAGGCGTTCTCGCGCGCCGCCTGGGTGAGCAGCGCGTTGATCATGCGGATGATCGGGGCGTCGTGCTGGCTGTCGAGCAGGTCCTCGACCGGCGGCAATTCCTCGACCAGGCGGGCGATGTCGAGGTCCTGGCCGATGTCGCTGGCGACCTCGGCGGCACTCTGCTCGCCGCCGGCGTAGGCGGCGCCCAGGCGGCGCTCGAACTCCTCGGCGGCGAGGGCGCGCGGGCGCAGCGCCCGGCCGCTGGCGCGGGCGATTTCGGCGAGCGCGGCGAGGGGCGGCCGGCCGTCGGCGGTGAGCCGGTATTCGACCTCGATCGCCTCGGGTCCGGCGACGCCGGCGAGCACGCCGGCGCCCCGGGCAAAGGCGTAGGGCAGGCGGAAGCCCGGCGTGCCGATCACGGACGCTTCCCCGTCGGTGCTGCCGGTTCGGGCAGGCGCGGTGCGTCGCGCTCGCCCCAGGCCGGCGGGTGGTTCTCCTGCTGGCGCTTCTGGGCGTCGAGCAGCTGGCTGTAGCGATCCTCGGTCAGGCCGTCGTAGTCGCGCTCGTCGCGGACGATGCGCGGGCGCAGGAAGACCATCAGGTTGGTCTTCTTGCGGCTGCGGTTCTCGTAGCGGAAGAGGTTGCGCAGCACCGGGACGTCGCCGAGCACCGGCACCTTTTCCTCGTCGCTGCCGAGGTTGTCCTCGATCAGGCCGCCGAGTACCAGCAGCCGCCCGTCGTCGACGAGCACGCTGGACTCGAGCGAGCGCTTGTTGGTCACCGGTCCGGACGCATTGCCGGCAGTGCCCGATTGCACCGAGGAGGCTTCCTGGTAGATCTGGATGTGCACGACGCCGCCTTCGGTGATCTTCGGCTTGACCTTCAGCGTCAGCCCGACATCGCGCCGCTCGTAGGTCTGGAAGGGCGTCACCGAGGTGCTGCCGGCGGTGGTGCTGTAGGCGCCGGTGACGAAGGGCAGGTTCTGGCCGATGACGATCTTCGCTTCCTCGTTGTCCAGGGTCATGATGCTCGGCGTGGACAGGATGTTGGCGCGGACCTCGCTCTCGAGGAAGCGGGCGAGCAGGCCGAGATTGGTGATGGTGCCCAGTCCGGGAACGTTGATGGTGCCGTTGACCACGCCGAAGTTGAGGCCGCCGCCGGTGTTGGCGATGCTGGTCGCGGCCGAGACGATGTTCTGGCCGCTGCCGCCGAACTTTGTGCCGCCGATCACGCGCACGCCCTTTTCGCCGAGTCCGCTGAGGTCCTGCCACTGGATGCCGAACTCGGCGGCGCGTTCGGCCGAGAGTTCGACGATCAGCGCTTCGATGTGCACCTGGGCGCGGCGCCGGTCGAGCATCGCGATGACGTTCTGCAGGTTGGCGAAGATGCCTTCCGGGGCGGTGATGATCAGCGAGTTGCTGGCCGCGTCGGCCTGGATCGTGCTGCCGGGGAGCAGCGCGCTGGCCGGGGTCGCCGGCGCTTCGGCCGCTTTTCCCTGCGTGCTGCTGCCCGGCGCAGGCGCGGCGGCTGCCGGCGCCGCGGCGTTGGTCGTTTCGCCGCCGAGCAGCGCCCGCAGCGTGTCGGCGATGCGCGTCGCGTCGGCGTGCTTGAGGTGGACGACGCGGATGTTGCCGAGTCCGGCTTCCGGCTTGTCCATGGTGGCGGCGATGCCCGCCGCACGCATCAGCAGGCCGGGGTTGTCGGCGCGCAGAAACAGTCGGTTGCCGCGCAAGTCAGTGCTCACCGCCAGCCCGCCGGCGCTGCCGCCGGGAAAGAGCTGCTGCAGGTTGCGGGCGACCTCGAGGGCGGAAACGTGGCGCAGCGTCAGCACTTGCGGATCGTTGGCCTGGGGCACGTCGATCGCCGCCAGGATGCGTTCGATGCGGCGCAGGTTGTCGGCCGATTCGGAAATCAGCAGCGTGTTGCTGGCGGCGTTGGCGGTGATCGACTGGTTGGCCCCGATCAGCGGCTTCAGGGCGTTGACCAGTTGCGGAGCCGATTCGTAGCGGACCTGGAAAACGCGGGTGATGATCTGCTCGCCGCCGTTGCCCGGGTCGCGCACCGGACCCGATTGCATGCGGGCGTCGGCTTCCGGCAGCACGCGCGTGACGTTGCGCCCTTCGACGACGGCGAAGCCTTGCAGGCGCAGGGCGGCGACCAGTGTCTGGTAGGCGACTTCGGGCGTCACCGGACTGCCCGAGACGATGTTGATGGTGCCCTTGACGCGCGGGTCGATGACGAAGTTGCGGCCGGTCATCTGGCCGATCGCCTTGATCGCCGACTCGACGTCGGCGCCGACGAAGTCGATCGCCATCGGTTCGCGCGGCGCAGCGGCGGCGAGCGGCAGCAGGCAGGCGGCGGCGAGCAGGCCGCCAAGCAGGCGGACGCGGGCGGCGGATGCGCGCCGGCAAGGGGAGGTTTCAGTCATCGGGGTGGGGGTCGGGGTTGGGTTGGGCGGCTTGCGGCAGGCTCAGGCGCTGCTCGCCGGCGCTGCCGGCAAGGATGACCTGGCCGCGCTCCACGCGCTGCAGGCGCAGACCGGGCATGATTTCGTCGCCGACCGCGGCGACCAGCAGCCGGCTGTCGCCTTCGCGCCGGAGCAGCGCCCGTGCCTGGGCCGGATCGCCGGAGGCGGCGGTGCCGACCAGCAGCAGGTTGCCCGGCGTCGCTGCGGCCGTCGCGCCGCCGGCGAACTGCAGGCGCTGGGCGAAGGTCTCGGTGACCGCCACCGGCCGGCGTTCGACCGCGACCGCCGGGGCCGGCGTCGGCGGCAGCAGGCCCCAGGCCAGGTCGGCCAGCAGCCAGCAGCCGGCAGCGGCAACCGCCAGCGTCGCCGCCCGGCCGGCGAGGCGGAGCGGCAAGTCGGGCCGGGCGACGAGACGGGAAACGAGGGTGGCAGGCATGGCGTGGGGCGGGGTTGGCGTCAAGCGCCGCAGATTAATGCCGATGCGTTACCGTTCTGTGACGGCGGCCGCCAACCGGGGATGTCGACGGTCGCCGGGGGCGCCGGGTTTTCCTTTAAAATCCCGGCCATGGACAACGTCAACCTGACCGACAACTTCCTGATCGCCATGCCGGCGCTGGAAGACCCCTATTTCGCCAATGCCCTCGTGTACATCTGCGAGCACAACGAGAACGGCGCGCTCGGGATCATCGTCAACCGGCCGATCGACATGGATCTCGCCGGCCTCTTCGAGAAGATCGAGATCAAGCTCGAGCAGCCCGGGCTGGCCCGTCTGCCGGTCTATTTCGGCGGTCCGGTGCAACTCGACCGGGGCTTCGTGCTGCATCGCCCGATCGGTCACTGGCAGTCGACGCTGGCGGTCAACGCCGAGGTCGGCCTGACCAGTTCGCGCGACGTGCTGGCGGCGGTCGCCAAGGAAGGCTCGCCGTCCGAGATCATCGTCTCGCTCGGCTATTCCGGCTGGGATGCCGGCCAGCTCGAGGACGAGCTGGCGCAGAACTCCTGGCTGACGGTGCCGGCCAAGCCGGCGATCCTCTTCGACCTGCCGCCGGAGGAGCGTCTGCCGGCGGCGATGCAGAAATTGGGCATCAGTTTCTCGCAGCTCTCCGACGTCGCCGGGCACGCCTGACGTGGGCACCGTGCTCGCCTTCGATTTCGGCGAAAAGCGGATCGGCGTCGCCACCGGCGAGACGCTGCTCGGCTCGGCGCATCCCTTGACGGTGATCCGCGCCGAATCGAACGACGAGCGCTTTGCCGCGATCGGCAAGCTGATCGCCGAGTGGCGCCCGGAGCAACTGGTGGTCGGGCTGCCGACGCATGTCGACGGGACACCGCATGAAATGACCCGTCTGGCGACGAAATTCGCCGAACGTCTGAAAAAAAGGTTCGATCTTCCGGTTTTCATGGCCGATGAGCGGCTCAGCTCGCTCGATGCCGAGGCGCGCCTGCGCGAGACCGGACGCAACGCCAAGTCGGCCAAGCCGCTGCTCGATGCGGTCGCCGCCCAACTCATTCTTCAAACCTGGTTCGAAAGTGCACCGCATGCATCCCAATGACCGCCTGCCCGATGCCGAAGCCCAGTGCCGGCAACTGGCCGACCTGATCCGTCCGTTGCTGCCGAAGAATCCCGTGCTGGTCGGGATCTACAGCGGCGGCGCCTGGGTCGCCGAGCGCCTGCGCGAGCTGCTCGGCCTGGCCGACGAGATCGGCCTGATCGACGTCTCCTTCTATCGCGACGACTTTGCCGAGAAGGGCCTGCACCCGCAGGTCAAGCCGACGACCATTCCCTTCGACGTCGAAGGCCGCCACATCATCCTGGTCGACGACGTGCTGTACACCGGCCGGACGACGCGGGCGGCGATCAACGAGCTGTTCGACTACGGCCGGCCGGCGGCGGTCGACCTGGCCGTGCTCGCCGACCGCGGCGGCCGCGAACTGCCGGTGGCGGCGACCTGGAAGGTCTGGGACGTCGCCCTCGAAACGAAGCAGAGCCTGGTGCTGGAAAAGCAGGATGACGGTCAACTCGCCTGGAGACTGGAAAATGCATAACCCGCAGTTGAACGACAACGGAGAGCTGACCCATCTGTTGTCAACGGAGGGGCTGCCGCGCGCAATCCTGACGCAGATCCTCGACACCGCCGAGTCGTTCATGGAAGTCTCGGCGCGCGAGGTGAAGAAGGTGCCGCTGCTGCGCGGCAAGAGCGTCTTCAACCTCTTTTTCGAGAACTCGACGCGCACCCGCACGACTTTCGAGATCGCCGCCAAGCGCTTGTCGGCCGACGTCATCAACCTCGACATCGGGCGTTCATCAACGGCCAAGGGCGAGACCCTGCTCGACACCATCGACAACCTCTGCGCGATGCACGCCAACCTGTTCGTCGTCCGCCACGCCTCCTCCGGCGCGCCCTACCTGATTGCCGAGCACCTCCGCCGCATCGGTCGCGACGACATCCACGTCGTCAATGCCGGCGACGGTCGCCACGCGCACCCGACGCAGGGCCTGCTCGACATGTACACCATCCGCCACTACAAGCAGGATTTCTCCAACCTGCGCGTGGCCATCGTCGGCGACATCCTGCACTCGCGCGTCGCCCGTTCCGACATCCACGCGCTGACCACGCTGGGCGTCCCGGAAGTCCGCGCCATCGGCCCGGAAACGCTGCTGCCCAAGCACCTCGACAAGCTCGGCGTGCATGTCTTCCACGACATGGAAGCGGGCCTGAAGGATTGCGACGTGGTGATCATGCTGCGCCTGCAGAACGAACGCATGACCGGCGCGCTGCTGCCGTCGGCCGGCGAGTACTTCCGCCACTACGGCCTGACCCCGCAGAAGCTGGCGCTGGCCAAGCCGGACGCCATCGTCATGCATCCGGGGCCGATGAACCGCGGCGTCGAGATCCATTCGGCGGTGGCCGACGGCGCGCAGGCGGTGATCCTGCCCCAGGTCACCTTCGGCATCGCCGTGCGCATGGCGGTGATGAGCATCGTTGCGGGGAACTGAAGCCATGAACATCGAAATCAAGAACGGCCGCGTCATCGATCCGAAGTTTGCGGTCGACCGCGAAAATACCTCGCTTTTCATCGTCGACCGTCAGATTGCCGCGCTCGGCACGGCGCCGGCCGGCTTCGTCGCCGAGCAGACGATCGACGCCGCCGGCTGCATCGTCTGTCCCGGCCTGATCGATCTCGGCGCCCGCCTCAACTCGATCGAGGCCGAACTGGCAGCGGCGGTGGCCGGCGGCGTGACCAGCGTCGTCGTCCCGCCGGATGCCGATCCGCCGCTCGACGAGCCGGAACTCGCCGACCGCCTGGTGCATCGCGGCGAGGAAATCGGCAAGGCGCGCGTGCTGCCGCTCGGCGCGCTGACCCTCGGCCTCAAGGGCGAACGCCTGTCCGAACTGGCCGGGCTGAAGAAAGCCGGTTGCGTCGCCTTCTCTCAGGCCAAGGCGCCGGTGGTCGACACCGAGGCCCTGCTGCGTGCGCTCGAATACGCCGCCAGCTTCGACTTCCCGGTCTTCCTGCACCCGCAGGACCACTGGCTGTCGCGCAACGGTATCGCCCACGACGGCGAAGTTTCGGCCCGTCTCGGCCTGGCCGGTATCCCGGTTGCTGCCGAGACCATCGCCATCGCCACCATCGTCCAGCTGGTGCGCGACACCGGCTGCCGGGTGCACCTGACCCGGCTGTCGTCGGCGGCCGGCGTCGCGCTGGCCAAGGCGGCGATCGGCGAAGGCCTGCCGCTCAGCTTCGACGTCGGCGTCCATCATCTGCTGCTGACCGAGAACGACATCGGTTTCTTCAACACCCATGCCCGCTTCGCGCCGCCGCTGCGTACCCACGACGACCGTGCCGCGCTGTCGGCAGCGGCGGCTGCCGGCGATGCGGCGATCTGCTCCGACCACACGCCGGTCGGCGCCGACGACAAGCTGGTGCCGTTCGCCGAGGCCAAGCCCGGCGCCACCGGCCTCGAGGTGCTGCTGCCGCTGACCCTGAAGTGGGCCGAGCAGGCCGGTGTCGGGCTGGCCGACGCGCTGGCCCGCATCACCTGCGCCCCGGCCGCGATCCTCGGCCTCGAGGCCGGCACGCTGGCGGTCGGTGCCGCGGCCGATGTCTGCATCTTCGACCCGGCGGCGAACTGGACGCTGACGCCCGACGCGCTCAGGAGCCGCGGCAAGAACTCGCCCTGGCTCGGCTACCCGATGACTGGCCAGGTGTGGCGGACGCTGGTGGACGGCCGCGTCGTCTACTGACGCTGGCCACCGGGATGCGGCCCTTGCGGCCGCATCTTTTTGTCGACGACGCCATTGTCATATTCCAATAGAATATTCCGGCGCACCGGAATGGGCCGGTGCGGCTGTCCCGAAAACGCAGCAATGTTCTGGAGGAATCCGCAGATGAAACGTCTCGCCACCTTTCTCGTCGGCATGCTTGCCGGCATCGGTGCGGCGCTCGCCGCCGTCAATCTCAACAGCGCCACCGTCGCCGAACTCGATGCGGTCAAGGGGATCGGCCCGGGCAAGGCCAAGGCGATCGTCGAGTATCGCGACAAGAACGGTCCGTTCAAGTCGGTCGACGAACTGGCCAACGTCAAGGGTTTCGGTGCCAAGAGCATCGACAAGCTGCGCGCCGAGTTGAGTGTCGGCAACCCGGCGCCGGCGGCGAAAAAATAGGTTTTTGCCGGGTCGACCGTCAGCGGCGGGAAATTCCCGCCGTTTTTTTATGGGGCGAAAGCCGCGATCTGCGCCGGCGTCGCGCCGCGCACCTCGACCACCTTGTGTCGCGAGGTCTGGCCGCTCTTCAGCGTGACCGCCGAGCGTGGCAGGTCGAGGCGGTCGGCGACGAAGCGCAGCAGCGCCTCGTTCGCCTTGCCATCGACCGGCGGCGCCGCCAGCCGGATTTTCAGCGCCTCGCCGTGCAGGCCGGCGCATTCGGTCTTCTTGGCGCCGGGCTGGACGTGCACCGTCAGCGTGGCGCCGCCGTCGGCGGCGATCCGGTACCAGTCGGCCAAGCCGGCCTCAGACGAACATCAGCACGACCTGCAGCAGCAGGATCGCCACCAGCGGCGACAGGTCGATGCCGGAAATGGTCGGGATGAAGCGGCGCAGCGGGTCGAGAATCGGCCGTACCAGCTGGTTGACCGTCGGCGCCACCGGTGAGTAGGGATTGACCCAGGACAGCACCGCCTGCAGGATCAGCGCACCGATCAGGATATAGACGGCGAGGCGGATCAGGCCGCGCACCGCCAGCATCAGGATCATCAGCAGGGTGCCGACGCTGTCGGCGGCGAGCTCGACGCTCGACAGCGAGAGGAGCAGGCCGGCCATCATCAGCTGCAGCCACAGCGCGGCGATCAGGCTGGCCCAATCGACGCCGGCGACGCCGGGAACGATCCGGCGCAGCGGCTTGACTGCCCAGTTGGTGGTCTTGACGACGAAATCGCCGATCTGGCCGGCGAAGGAAACGCGCGCCAGCTGCATCATGAAGCGCAGCAGGAAGAGCGTGCAGAAGAAGCTGACGACGGCGTTGAGCAGGAAGAAGACGGCTTGCATCACTGGCCTCCGAGCAGTTGACCGAGTTCGCGGCCGCGCGCCGCGGCGGCGTGGCAACCGGCGACGATGCCGTCCTTGACGCCGCGGGCGGCCATCGTCTCGAGCGCGGCGGCGGTGGTGCCGCCCTTGGAGGTGACGCGCTCGCGCAGGACCGCGGCCGGCTCGCTGGAGGCCGCGGCCAGGGCGGCGGCTCCGCTGACCGTCTCGATCGCCAGCTGGCGGCCCTGCTCGGGCGTGAAGCCGAGTTCGGCGGCGGCCTGCTGCAGCGCCTCGATGAACAGGAAGACGTAGGCCGGACCGCTGCCGGAAATCGCCGTGACGCCGTCCATCTGCGCCTCGTCGGCGATCCACACGGTGCTGCCGACGGCGCGCAGGACGCGCTCGGCCAGCGCCCGCCCGGCGGCATCGACGGCGGCGGCCGCGCACAGACCGGTGATGCCGGCACCGACCAGGGCCGGCGTGTTCGGCATGCAGCGGACCAGGCGCGGGTGGCCGCCGAGCCAGCGGCCGAGGGCAGCCATGTCGAGGCCGGCAGCGATGCTGATGACCAGCGCGTCGCCGAGCCGGCCGACTAGCGGCGCGACGGCTTCGCGCATCTGCTGCGGCTTGACCGCGAGGATCAGCACGTCGGGCGCGTCGGGCGCGGTTTTTGCGTCGGCGTGGCAGTTGACCGCGTAACTGGCGGCCAGTCGCTCGCGCGCCTCGCTGCCGGGATCGACGACGTGGATGTCGGCGGCCGCGAAACCCTGGCGGAGCATGCCGCCGATCAGTGCGTTGGCCATGTTGCCGCCGCCGAGGAAAAGAATCTTCATGGGGTGTTTCTTTCGCCAAAAATGGCCGTGCCGATGCGCACCAGCGTGGCACCCTCGGCGATTGCGGCCTCGAGATCGTGGGACATGCCCATGGACAGCGTGTCGAGGGCCAGCCCTTCGGCACGCAACTGGTCGAAGAGTTCGCGCAGTTGCCGGAACGGCCGGCGTTGCGCGGCGGCGTCGGCGGCCGGCTCGGGGATCGCCATCAGGCCGCGCAGGCAGAGCCCGGGCAGGCCGGCGACGGCGCGGCAGAGGGCTGCCGCTTCGGCCGGCGCGCAACCGCTCTTGCTGGCTTCGCCGGAGACATTGACCTGGACGCAGACGTCGAGCGGCGCCCGGGTCACCGGCCGCTGCGCCGACAGGCGCTCGGCAATCTTCAGGCGGTCGATCGAGTGCACCCAGTCGAAATGCTCGGCGACCAGGCGGCTCTTGTTGCTCTGCAGCGGGCCGATGAAATGCCAGATGATTTCACGGTCGACCGTCGTCGACAGCACTTTTTCGACGCCTTCCTGGACGTAGTTCTCGCCGAAGGCAAACTGGCCGGCGGCCCGTGCGGCAAGGATGTCGGCCAGCGGCTTGGTCTTGCTCACGGCGAGCAGCCCGACGCTGCCCGGGGCTCGTCCGGCGGCCCGTTCGGCAGCGCTGATGCGGCTCCGGACAGCTTGCAGGTTGTCGGCGATTACGCTCATAATCCATTGGGAATTTTTTCTCGCCGAAGTATACACGGGCTCCAAGGACCAATCGCATGGACATCACCGAACTGCTGGCCTTCAGCGTCAAGAACAAGGCTTCCGACCTGCACCTGTCGTCCGGCCTGCCGCCGATGATTCGCGTCCATGGCGACGTGCGCCGCATCAACCTGCCGCCGATGGAGCACAAGGACGTGCACGGGATGGTGTACGACATCATGAACGACGGCCAGCGCAAGGTCTTCGAGGAAACGCTGGAGTGCGACTTCTCGTTCGAGATTCCCAACCTGGCGCGTTTCCGGGTCAACGCCTTCAACCAGCAGCGCGGTGCTGCCGCCGTCTTCCGCACCATTCCGACCAAGGTGCTGACGCTCGAGGAGCTGAACTGCCCGAAGATCTTCAAGGACATCGCCGAATATCCGCGCGGCATCGTGCTGGTCACCGGGCCGACCGGCTCCGGCAAATCGACGACGCTGGCGGCGATGGTCAACCACGTCAATGAAAACGACTACGCGCACATCCTGACGATCGAGGACCCGATCGAATTCGTCCATGAATCGAAGAAGTGCCTGATCAACCAGCGCGAAGTCGGTCCGCAGACGCTGTCCTTCTCGAACGCGCTGCGTTCGGCGCTGCGCGAGGATCCGGACGTGATCCTGGTCGGCGAACTGCGCGACCTGGAAACCATCCGCCTGGCGCTGACCGCGGCCGAGACCGGCCACCTGGTCTTCGGCACGCTGCATACCTCGTCGGCAGCCAAGACCATCGACCGTGTCGTCGACGTCTTCCCGGCCGAGGAAAAGGAAATGGTCCGCTCGATGCTCTCCGAATCGCTGCGCGCGGTGATCTCGCAGACGCTGCTCAAGACCAAGGACGGCCAGGGCCGCGTCGCCGCGCACGAGATCATGATCGGCACGCCGGCGATCCGCAACCTGATCCGCGAGAACAAGGTCGCCCAGATGTACTCGGCGATCCAGACCGGCCAGTCGGCGGGCATGCAGACGCTCGACCAGTGCCTGCTCGATCTCGTCCGCCGCAACATCGTATCGAGCAACGAGGCGCGCCTGCGCGCCGCCAACAAGGACGCCTTCCCGGCCTGAGGCCCGGGGAGCGACGTCGGGGGAATCCATGGAACGCGATCAGGCAATGAAATTCATGCACGATCTTCTGCGCCTGATGGCGCAGAAGCGTGGCTCGGACTTGTTCATCACCTCCGGCTTCCCGCCGGCGATCAAGATCGACGGCAAGATCACGCCGGTCTCCAACCAGGTGCTGACCTCGCAGCACACCGCCGAGCTCGCGCGGGCGATCATGAACGATCGCCAGGCGGCCGAGTTCGAGTCGACGCGCGAGTGCAACTTCGCCATCTCGCCGACCGGCATCGGCCGTTTCCGGGTCAATGCGCTGGTCCAGCAGGGGCGCGTCGCGGTGGTCTGCCGGACCATCAACATGAGCATCCCGAGCCTCGACGATCTCGGCCTGCCGCCGGTGGTCAAGGACCTGGCGATGACCAAGCGCGGCCTGATCATCTTCGTCGGCGGCACCGGTACCGGCAAGACCACCTCGCTGGCGGCGCTGGTCGATTACCGCAACGAGAACAGCTACGGCCACATCATCACGATCGAGGATCCGATCGAATACGTGCATGAGCACAAGAACTGCATCGTCACCCAGCGCGAGGTCGGCGTCGACACCGACGACTGGGGGCCGGCGCTGAAGAACACGCTGCGCCAGGCGCCGGACGTCATCCTGATGGGCGAAATCCGCGACCGCGAAACCATGGATTACGCCATCGCCTTCGCCGAGACCGGCCACCTGGCGCTGGCGACGCTGCACGCCAACAGCACCAACCAGGCGATCGACCGGATCATCAACTTCTTCCCCGAGGAGCGCCGCCAGCAACTGCTGATGGACCTGTCGCTGAACGTCCGGGCGATGGTTTCGCAGCGCCTGCTGCCGAAGAAGGACGGCAAGGGCCGGGTCGCCGCGGTCGAGGTGATGCTCAACTCGCCGCTGATTTCCGACCTGATCTTCCGCGGCGAGGTCCAGGAGATCAAGGAAATCATGAAGAAGTCGCGCGAGCTCGGCATGCAGACCTTCGACCAGGCGCTGTTCGATCTCTACGACGCCGGCAAGATCAGCTACGAGGACGCCCTGCGCAACGCCGATTCGCTCAACGACCTGCGCCTGCAGATCAAGCTCAACGGCAAGGAAGCCCGCGACCGGGACCTGACTTCGGGTATCGGTCATCTCGACATCGTCTGACGCCACGGAGAATCCCATGTCCGCCCTGTTTTCACGTTGCCTGCCGGCGATTTTTGCCCTGTTTTGCCTGTTGACCGTAAACGGCGTCCGCGCCGCCGGCCTCGATGCCGTCTCCAATGCCGATGCCGGTACCGGCGTGCGCGAGGCGCTGGCCAAGGGCGCCGAGTTCGCGGTCGGCTCGCTTGGCCAGAAGAACGGCTTCCTCGGCAACGAGAAGGTCCGCATCCCGCTGCCCGGCGGCCTCGAGAAGGCCGAGTCGGCGCTGCGCATGCTCGGCCTCGGCAAGCAGGCCGAGGAACTGCGCGAGACGATGAACCATGCGGCCGAGAATGCCGTTGCCGAGGCCTTGCCGATCCTCAAGGATGCGGTGCGCAAGATGACGCTGCAGGACGCCAAGGCCATCCTCACCGGCGGCGACGACAGCGTCACCCAGTACTTCCGGCGCAGCTCGAGCGAGGCGCTGACGGCCAGGTTCCTGCCCATCGTCAGGAAGGCGACCGCCCGCCTGCAGCTGGCCGAGCAGTACAACAAGTTTGCCGGCAAGGCCGCCAGCCTCAGCCTGATCGACAAGAAGGACGCCGACATCGACAACTACGTCACCAACAAGGCGATGGACGGGCTCTTCCTGATGATCGCCGAGGAAGAGCGCAAGCTGCGCGAGAATCCGCTCGGTGCCGGCAGCGCGATCCTGAAGAAGGTCTTCGGGGCGCTCTAAGCGCCTGTCGCGATTAAAGTTTTCCGGCGGGGCTGCCGTAGATCGGGTCAGGAGCCCGATCATGAAAACGTCCCGCCTGATTTCGACCACGCAGCAGCACTCGCCGGAAGCGACGGCGCGGGCGATGCTGGCCCGGGCGCAGGCGGTGCGCCGGGTCGAGCCGATGGAGGCCGCCAGCAACGATCGCGAACGCTCGCTGCAACAGGATCTCAACGAGGTTGATCCGCGCTCGGTCGGACCCTATCAGGGCAACGAACGCCGCCAGGACGACGCCCGTCAGCTGGCGGCGCAACTCGCTGGTCTCGGGCCGCTCGGCTTGCTGCTGCTGAACATGAACACGCGCAGCCGGCGGCCGGGAAAAATCGACGAGCTGGCCTGAAGCCGGTCGACGGCTACGGTAAAATGCGCGGCCGTGTCGCGGCCGTTGCCCGACCTCCCGCAGCCACCGATCGGAAACCCCTGCCGCCATGTCCGGCCTCAATCCCCAGCAACGCGAAGCGATCCACTATCTCGACGGTCCCCTGCTCGTCCTGGCCGGCGCCGGCTCGGGCAAGACGCGCGTGATCACGCAGAAAATCGCCTACCTGGTCGAGGATTGCGGTTTCCAGCCGCGCAACATCGCCGCCATCACCTTCACCAACAAGGCCGCCAAGGAAATGCAGGAGCGCGTCGGCAAGCTGCTCTCGCCGGCGCAGGCCAACCAGCTGCAGATCTCGACCTTCCACTCGCTCGGCGTGCGCATCCTGCGCGAGGAAGCCAAGGCCCTCGGCTACAAGCCGCGCTTCTCGATCTTCGATGCCGCCGACTGCGCCGGCATCCTCGCCGATCTGGCGAAGACCGTGGACAAGGCGACGCTGTACCGGCTGCAGGCGGTCATCTCCAACTGGAAGAACGCGCTGGTCAGCCCGGAAGCCGCGCGGCGCCTGGCCGACAACGAGCACGAAGTCCTCGCCGCCGGCGTCTACCTGTCCTACGAGGCGACGCTCAAGGCCTACCAGGCGGTCGATTTCGACGACCTGATCGGGCTGCCGCTGAAGCTGTTCACCGAGCATCCGGCGATCGCCGAGAAATGGCAGAACCGGCTGCGTTACCTGCTGGTCGATGAATACCAGGACACCAATGCCTGCCAGTACCAGCTGCTCAAGCAACTGACCGGCTTGCGCGCCCAGTTCACCGCCGTTGGCGACGACGACCAGGCGATCTACGGCTGGCGCGGCGCCGACATCGACAACCTGAAGAAGCTGCCGGCCGAGTTCCCCAAGTTGAAGGTGATCAAACTCGAGCAGAACTACCGGTCGACCGTCAGGATCCTGAAAGCGGCGAACAACGTCATCGCCCACAACGAGAAGCTGTTCGACAAGAAGCTGTGGTCCGAGCTCGGGCACGGCGAGCCGATCCATGTCGCCCGCTACCGCGACAACGAGGACGAGGCCCGCGCCGTGGTCATGAAACTGCAGGCGCACCGCTTCGAGAACCGCGGCAAGTTTCGCGATTACGCCATCCTCTACCGCTCCAACCACCTCGCCCGGCTGTTCGAGACGCTGTTGCGCGACGACCGCATTCCCTACCTGCTCTCGGGCGGCCAGTCATTCTTCGACAAGGCCGAGATCAAGGACATCACCAGCTACCTGCGCCTGCTCGCCAACGAGGACGACGATCCGGCCTTCATCCGCGCCGCGACCACGCCCAAGCGCGGTATCGGTGCGGCGACGCTGCAGGCGCTCGGCACCTATGCCGGCGAGCGGCATGTCTCGCTCTACGCGGCCGCCTTCGAGGAAGGTTTCGCCCAGCGCATCCAGGCCCGCCAGCTCGAGCCGCTGCTCGAATTCTGCCGCTTCATCGAGCGCATGCAGCAGCGTGCGGCATCCGAACCGGCGCAGCAGACCTTGCCCGACCTGCTGGCGGCGATCGACTACGAAACCTGGCTCTACGATGCCGAAGAGGAGCGCACCGCGCGCACCCGCTGGGGCAATGTCTGCGAGTTTGCCGACTGGATCCGGCGCAAGGGCGAGGCCGACGGCAAGACGCTGATCGACCTGGTCCAGAGCATCGCCCTGATCAACATGCTCGACAAGCAGAAGGACGAGGAATACGACGCCGTCCAGCTGTCGACGCTGCACGCCTCGAAGGGGCTGGAGTACCACCATGTCTTCCTGGTCGGCGTCGAGGAGGGCATCCTGCCCCATCGCGAATCGCTCGACGCCGCCAAGCTGCAGGAGGAGCGGCGGCTGATGTATGTCGGCATCACCCGGGCGCAGTACTCGCTGCACATCAGCTACTGCCAGAAGCGCAAGCAGGGGCGCGACCTGATCGACTGCGAGCCGTCGCGCTTCATCGACGAGATGGGGCGCGACGACCTGCGTTTCTCCGGCGATCGCGACACCGTGCCGGACAAGGCCACCGGCAGCGCCCGGCTCGACGCAATGAAGGCGATGCTCGCCGGCAAGCGCTGATTTTCGGTCGGTTTTCACGGTCGACCGCAAGATTCGGCAGAAAACCAGGCAACAAAAAAGGGAGGCCTCGGCCTCCCCTTTTTTTCGCTGTCGGTCGCTTACTTGACCTTGCTCAGGATGTAATCGACGGCGCCCTTGATCTCGTCGTCGGACAGCGCGGCAGCGCCACCCTTCGGCGGCATCGCGCCCTTGCCGTTGAGTGCCGAGGTGTACAGTGCGGCGGCACCGGTGGCGACGCGCGGCGCCCAGGCGCCCTTGTCATCAAGCTTCGGTGCGCCGGCCGCGCCGGAGTTGTGGCAGGCGCCGCAGACGCTGTTGTACACCGTCGGGCCGTCCTTCGGCGCGCCGGCTTCGGCCGGGGCGGCCTTGGCCAGTTCGAAACGGGCGACCGGCTGGATGCGCAGTTCGGCCTCGTCGGCGCCGGTGGTGCTGCCGGCCGACTGGAAGGACTTGTTGGTCAGCGGAAAGATGATTGCGATCAGGACAGCGGCGACGATGATCGTCACCCACATGATGCTCTTGGAAGAGTGTTGCTCGGCCATGCTGAAGACCCCGTTTGCGAAATGGACAAAGTCGCCAATTATAGCGTTCGGCTTATAATTGCGCGCAAAAAAAACCCCGCCGGGGGGCGGGGTGGGAAATTCTCGAATGGGGGGTATTCGAGAGGAGGGGTTCAATGCCCTTGCAGTTTAGGTCTGCGGGCGCCAGGGGTCTGTCGGACTTTCGTGCCCGTTCTGTAACCGAATGTAGTCAGCATGGATCAGGATGTTGCCCATGGACGATCGCACCCGTTCTCTCGAACCCCTGGCCGCCCGGCTCGGGGCCTTGCTGCTCGACGGCGGCGCCTGGCTGGCGACGGCCGAATCGTGCACCGGCGGCTGGGTCGCCGAGACGGTGACCGCGATTGCCGGCAGCTCGGCCTGGTTCGACCGCGGTTTCGTGACCTATTCGAATGCCGCCAAGACCGAGATGCTGGGGGTGCCGGAAACGACCCTGGCCCGCCATGGCGCGGTTTCAGAAGCGACGGCGCGAGCGATGGCCCAGGGCGCGCTGGCGCACAGCCGCGCCGACTGGGCGCTGGCGATCACCGGCATCGCCGGTCCGGGCGGCGGCTCGCCGGAAAAACCGGTGGGCACCGTCTGCTTCGCCTGGGCCGGGCGCGAACGCGGCTGTTGCGCGCAAACCCTGCGGCTGGCCGGCGACCGGGCGGCGGTGCGGGCGCAGGCGGTGGCGCACGCGCTGCGCGTGCAGATCGACCTGCTCGCCGGGGCGCCGCTGAGCGCCTGAGTCAGCGCGCCGCTTCGTCGACGATGTCGCGGAGCAGCTTTTCCAGTGCGTCGGCGCTCTTGCCACCCGGCTTGCGATAGGCGATCCAGGTACCGCCGGGCGCTTCGGCCAGCGTATAGACGGCGATCGTGAACGGGCAGTTGACGATGTCCTGCGGGTCGGCCTCGACCATCTGCCGCGACAGGCTGGCCGAGCAGAACTCGACGACCTCGGCGTGGCGGTAGACGCGGCGGGTGGCGCCGAGGTCGCCGGCGGTGCGCTCGAGCATCTCGCCGATGCGGCCGGTGTAGTTGATCACCAGGCCGCGGTTTTCGATCGCGGTGACGACCGCGTCGCGGGCGTCGGCGAAATTGTCGGCGGTCGGGCGGGCACTGCGCCAGTCGGCGGCCTGCAGCGGCAGGGAACAGGCGATCAGCAGGGCGGTCAGGAAAGGCAGGCGCATGGGTTTTTCCGGTAGGGAGGACGGCGCATTGTACGGTCTGACGGTCGACGGCCGGAAACGGGCAAAAATGCTCAGTCCGGGAGCGGCGCGAACAGCGCGGCGAGGTCGTCGTCGCCGAACTTGACCTCGACCCCGCTGTCCTCGGAGAGGATGCCGGCGGCCAGTTCGGCCTTGCGTTCCTGCAGCGCCAGGATCTTTTCCTCGATGCTGCCGCTGACGATCAGCTTGTAGACGAACACCGGCTTGTCCTGGCCGAGCCGGTGGGCGCGGTCGGTGGCCTGGTTCTCGACCGCCGGGTTCCACCACGGATCGTAGTGGATGACGGTGTCGGCGGCGGTCAGGTTGAGGCCGACGCCGCCGGCCTTCAGGCTGATCAGGAAGATCGGGACTTCGCCTTCCTGGAAGCGGCGGATCGGCGTCTCGCGGTCGACCGTGTCGCCGGTCAGCTTGGCGTAGGGCAGGCCGGCGACGTCGAGTTCCTGCTCGATCAGCGCGAGCATGCTGGTGAATTGCGAGAAGAGCAGGATCCGCCGGCCTTCGTCGACCAGTTCCGGCAGCATCGCCATGAGCAGGTCGAGCTTGGCCCGCTCGCTGACCTTGCGCGCCGACGTGGCGCGGACCAGGCGCGGGTCGCAGCAGACCTGGCGCAGCTTGAGCAGGGCGTCGAGGATGACGATCTGGCTGCGCGCGAAACCGCGCTGGGCGATCTCGTCGCGGACCTTGGCGTCCATCGCCGCGCGTACCGTCTCGTAGAGGTCGCGCTGGCCGCCTTCGAGTTCGACGCTGCGCACGATCACCGTCTTCGGCGGCAGCTCGCGGGCGACGTCTTCCTTCTTGCGGCGCAGGATGAAGGGGCGGATGCGGCGGGCGAGCAGTTCGCGGCGGTCGGTATCGCCCTGCTTCTCGATCGGCGTCCGCCAGTGGCGGGTGAACTGCTTGCTGCTGCCGAGGAAGCCGGGGAGCAGGAAGTCGAACTGGCTCCACAGTTCGCCGAGGTGGTTTTCCAGCGGCGTGCCGGTCAGGCACAGGCGATGCCGCGCGTCGATCTTGCGCACCGCTTCGGCGCTGCGGCTCTGGGCGTTCTTGACCGTCTGCGCCTCGTCGAGGATGAGCAGGTGGTAGCTGTGCTGCATCAGCTCGTCGGCGTCGCGCCAGAGCAGCGGATAGGTGGTCAGGACGACGTCGTGGCTGGCGATCTCGGCGAAGCGCTGCTTGCGCTCAGGGCCGTGCAGCGAGAGCACGCGCAGGTCGGGGGCGAAACGCGCCGCCTCGCTCTTCCAGTTGAAGATCAGCGAGGTCGGCAGGATCACCAGCGCCGGCCGGTCGAGGCGGCCGCCTTCCTTTTCCAGCAACAGGTGGGCCAGCGTCTGGGCCGTCTTGCCCAGGCCCATGTCGTCGGCGAGGATGCCGCACAATTTCTGCTCGCGCAGGAACTGTAGCCAGGCCAGGCCTTCCTTCTGGTAAGGGCGCAGTTCCAGGCGCAGGCCCTGCGGCGGCGCGATGTCGACGATGCCCTGTGCCGCCTGCAGGCGCTCGGCCAGGGCCAGCACGTCGTTCTGGCCGCGGAATTCCCAGCGGCTGGTGTCGGTCAGTTCGCTCAGTCGTGGTGCGTCGAAGCGCGACAGGCGCAGCGTCGGGCCGCCGCCGAAGCCGTCGAAGAGGTCGATCAGCGTCATCGCCAGCGGCTTGATGCGGCCGGCCGGGACGCGCAGGCGCTTGCCGGCCGGGGTCAGCAGTTCGATGCCTTCGTCGTCGGGAATGCGTGCCAGTTCACCGCCTTCGAGCCAGCGCGGGTCGCGGCGGAAGAGCGTGGCCAGCAGCGGCGCCAGCGGCAGCCGCTGGCCCTCGACGAGGATGCCCATGTCGAGGTCGAACCAGCCGTCCTCGGTTTCGATCAGTTCGGCGTCCCAGGCGTCGACTTCGACGACGTGGTGACGGAAGTCCTCGGGAAACTCGACTTGCCAGCCGGCCGCGCGCAACTGGGCGAGGCCGCCCTGCATGAAGGCGACCCAGGCGTGCTCGTCGGCCAGGCCGTGGATGCCGTCAGGCGGGCTGCCGAAGGTGTTCAGGGTGTTCGCCGGGATCTTCTGCAGGCCACTGCCGGCGAGCGCGGCCAGGGCTCTTGCCTCTTCCTCCGGGCGGCGCTGGATGCGCACCGTTTCACCTTCGGGCAGGGTGACGAACTCGTTCTTCTCGTCCGGCCGCAGGTCGGCATCGCCATAGCGGAAGATCACGTGGGCGACGTCGAAGGGGCCGCCGCCGAAACTGTACGGATAGCCGCGCCAGGGGCGGTGGCCGTGGGTGTGCAGGGTTTCCAGCTGGAGCACCGGCTGCAGCGGCGTCGCGATCAGGCGCAGGCGGGCGCCGGCATCCTCGGCTGGCAGCGGCAGATCGGGCGCCAGTTCGGAGAGCGCGTCGGCAACCACCGCGGCTTCCTTGGCCGACAGCGGCGGCAGGCTGAACAGGCGATTGACCACGGCCGGGTTGCCGGTCACCGTCAGCGGCCCGCATTCACCCTCGTTCAGATCGACATACCACGGCGGGTCGACCGCGATGATCAGCTCGGTCGGCGGCTCCGGCTTCAGGTAGGGGCGCTGGAAACCCTGGCTGTCGATCTGCCAGCCGACACCGGCCGGGCGGGCGTCGCCGGCGTGCAGCGGCAGGGTCAGGTCGGCTTCCGGATAGAGGCGATGGGTTTCCGCCATCCGCGCCAGGATTTCGGCACCGTGCTTCGGTCCCAGGCCGTAGGCGCGCAAGCCGCTGTCGTGGCCGCGCTCGGCCCAGATCAGGCGGAGGATGCCGAGGTCTTCCTCGGTGACGAACTGCGGCGGCGTCACCAGCGCGCGGTCGACCTTCCACCATTCCTCGGCGCTTTCCGGGTACTTGCCCTTGCGCAGCTCGATGCCGAAGCGGCGCCGGTCGGCGGTCCATTTGAGGATGTAGTAGAGCTGCTGGCGGGCGCTGGCCGGGCGTGCCTTCTTCTTGGCGACGGCGATCGAGGCGCGGCGCAGGTCTTCGACCCAGGAAAGGACGCTGCTGCTGACCCGGACCTTCGGATTGCGCTCCTCGATCCCCTTCAGCAGCAGCGCGGCGATGTGCTTGCAGCGTTTGCCGACCGGGCAGGTGCAACTGGCAATCAGCTGGCCGCCCTTGCCCTTGCCCTGCGGCGCGATCAGCGCCTCGACGCGGTACGGCTGGCGGGCCGAGCCGGGGACCAGGGCACGCAGTTCGCCGGCCTCGACGGTGAAGTCGCGGATCAGGTCGACATAGGGTCGGCCCTTGGTGATTTCGGCTTCGCCGAGCCAGTCGGCGATGTCGTCTTCGCTGTAGCTCTCGGCCAGATCGATTGGCGTGCGCATCAGAAGTAGCGGCTGGCGAAGAGCAGCACGAGTGCGGCGCTGATCGCGGCCAGCCAGAGGTTCTGGCGGCGCTGCACGGCGATCAGGCGTTCGAGTTGCGGCTGCAGGTCGGGCGCTGGCGGCGCCGCCAGGCGTTGGTGCACCAGGCGCGGCAGTTGCGGAATGCTGCGCGCCAGGTAGGGCGCTTCCTGCTTGAAGGTCTTGAGCAGGCCGCGCCAGCCGACCTGTTCGCTCATCCAGCGTTCAAGGAAGGGCTTGGCGGTCTTCCACAGGTCGAGTTCGGGGTCGAGCTGGCGGCCGAGGCCCTCGATGTTGAGCAGGGTCTTCTGCAGCATCACCAGCTGCGGCTGGATCTCGACGTTGAAGCGGCGCGAGGTCTGGAACAGCCGGAGCAGGATCTTGCCGAAGGAAATGTCCTTCAGCGGGCGGTCGAAGATCGGTTCGCAGACGGCGCGGATGGCCGCCTCGAACTCGTCGACCCGCGTTTCCTTGGGCGCCCAGCCCGATTCGATGTGGGCTTCGGCGACGCGCTTGTAGTCGCGGCGGAAGAAGGCGAGGAAGTTCTGGGCGAGGTAATTCTTGTCGCTATCGGTCAACGTGCCGACGATGCCGAAATCGAGTGCGATGTAGCGGCCGTCGGGGGCGACGAAGATGTTGCCGGGATGCATGTCGGCGTGGAAGAAGCCGTCGCGGAAAACCTGCGTGAAGAAGATCTCGACGCCGGCGGCAGAGAGTCGCGAAAGGTCGATGCCGGCGGCGCGCAGGCGCTCGGTCTGCGAGATCGGCGTGCCGTGCATGCGCTCCATGACCATCACGGTCGACGTGCAGAAATCCCAATAAACCTCGGGCACGATGAGCAGCGTCGAATCGGTGAAGTTGCGCCGCAGCTGCGAGGCGTTGGCCGCCTCGCGCATCAGGTCGAGCTCGTCGCGCAGGTATTTGGCGAATTCGGCGACCACCTCGCGCGGCTTCAGGCGCTTGCCGTCGGCCCACAGCTTTTCCAGCAGCAGGGCACCGCTGTCCATCAGGGCGAGATCGTGCTCGATCACCGAGAGCATGTTCGGGCGCAGGATCTTCACCGCCACCTCGTGGCCGCCGTCTTCCGGCTTCAGGCGGGCGAAATGCACCTGCGCGATCGACGCCGAAGCGACCGGCACCGGATCGAATTCGGCAAACACCTCGCTGGCCGGGCGGCCGTAGGCCTTCTCGATCTCTGCCAGGGCCAGCGCCGAGTCGAAGGGCGGCACGCGATCCTGCAGCTTGGCCAGTTCGTCGGCGATGTCGGCCGGCATCAGGTCGCGGCGGGTGGACAGCACCTGGCCGAACTTGACGAAGATCGGCCCGAGCGCCTCAAGCGCCAGGCGCAGCCGTTCGGCACGCGGCGCCGAGAGGTTGCGCCAGAACTGCAGGGCGTTGGCCAGCCGGGCCAGGCGGCCGGACGGCTCGTGTTCGAGCACCATCTCGTCGAGCCCGAAACGGCTGGCGACGGCGGCGATCTTGAGCAGGCGGAAGAGGCGCATCGGGGTGTCCGGCCGGGATTTGGTCAAACGGGCATGTTAACACGGCAGGACGACGGCGGTGGCGGGCGCGTTCGCAATGCGGCATTTACTTCACGGCGGGTCGGGCGATTCGGATACACTTTCCTCATAATTTAGCGGCACGCCGATGTGTCGCCAGAACGATCGTCAATGCACACATGGCCGAGACAAGAAATCCTTCCGAGATCGCCAGGGAAGCCCTGAAGCGGCTGGCCGAGCGGCATCTGGCGCCGACCCCGGCGAACTTCCAGGCCTGCTACAACGAGATCGCCAACCTGCCCAACATCGCGGCTTTTCCGGAGCCGCCGCTGCGGCAGCTGGCGGCCAGCCTGAGTCCGCGCGGCGAAGCCCAGGGCGTCCACCTGGCGCGGCTCGATGCGGCGATTTCCGGGCGTACCTGGCAAGGCGTCCAGGAGTCGCTGCTCGCCTTCATCGCCGCCGGCACGCCGGCGCCCGGTAGTGGCGGCCAGTTGCCGCACGAAGTCGCCGCCGCGCTGCGGCAGCTGCTCGAGATCCTGTTGCCGGCTTTCGGCCGCGACGATGCCAGTTTTGCCGCCGCGGTCGACGAATTGCTGGCCGCCCTGCGTGTCGCGCCCTGCGAGTTCGCCCGCCTCGAGACCGTGCTCGCGCAGTTGTCGGCGCTGGCGCCGGCGGCGGTCGACGAGCAGCTGGAAATCCGCGATTCGCTGCTCAATCTGCTGCACCTGATCATCGCCAACATCGGCGAACTGAGCATCGACGACGCCTGGTTCAAGGGCCAGATCGACGGCCTGCTCGCTGCCGTCGAGCCGCCGCTGACGCTGCGCCATCTCGACGAGATGGAGCGCCGCCTGCGCGACGTCATGGAAAAGCAGAGCCGGGCGCGGGCGCGTTCGGTCCAGGCGCAGGAGGAAATGCGCCAGATGCTGGCGATGTTCATCGAGCGCCTGGCGTCGATGAACGAATCGAGTTCGGTCTTCCAGGGGCGGATCGAGGACAGCGCGCGCCAGATCGAGAAGGTCGAGCGCATCGAGGACCTGGCGCCGCTGCTCCGCGGCGTCGTCGATGCGACCCACGCGATGGCCGAGGAAACCTCGCGTTCGCGCGAGCAGCTGCGTTCGCTGCAGGACAAGGTGCTGGCGACCGAGGCCGAGCTCATCCAGCTGCACCGCGAGCTCGACAACGCCAGTTCGCTGGCGCGCCACGATCCGCTCACCGACACGCTCAACCGCAAGGGCCTGGACGAGGCGCTCGAGCGCGAGATCGCCGCGATGCGCCGGCGCAATTCGGCGCTGTCGCTGTCGCTGCTCGACATCGACAACTTCAAGCGGCTCAACGACCGCCTCGGCCACGAGGCCGGCGACAACGCGCTCATCCACCTGGCCCGCATCGCCCGCTGCTGCATGCGCCCGACCGACACGCTGGCGCGCTACGGCGGCGAGGAGTTCGTCATCCTGATGCCGGACACCACCGTCGACCAGGGCATCGAGGCGATGGTCCGGCTGCAGCGCGAGCTGACCAAGGCCTTCTTCCTGTCGGGCAAGGACAAGGTGCTGATCACCTTCAGCGCCGGCGTCGCCCAGCTCGGCGAGCACGAAACCGGCAGCGAGGCGATCCGCCGCGCCGACCTGGCGATGTACCAGGCCAAGCGGGCCGGCAAGAACCGCGTCTTCGGCGCCTGAGCCGCGCCGATGTCGGCCGTCCAGGGCTTTCCGCCGGTGGCTGCGGCCGATGCCCGGCTGCTCATCCTCGGCAGCATGCCCGGCTGCGCCTCGCTTGACGCCGGCCGTTACTACGCGCACCCGCGCAATGCCTTCTGGCCGATCGTCGGCGAGCTGCTCGGCTTTGCGCCGGAACTGCCTTACGTGCAGCGCCTGCAGGCCTTGCAGGCAGCCGGCGTCGCGCTGTGGGACGTGATCGCCGCCTGCGAACGGGCGGGCAGCCTGGATGCCGACATCGTCGCCGGCAGCGTGCACGCCAACGATTTTTCGGCTTTTTTCGCGGTTCACCGTCAGATTCGCGATGTTTTCTTCAACGGTGCCGCTGCCGAGCAGGCCTTTCGCCGCCATGTCCTGCCCGGGCTGGCGCTGCCCGGCCTGCGCCTGCACCGGCTGCCGTCGACCAGCCCGGCGCATGCCGCGCTCGACCGGGCGGCCAAGCTCGCCGCCTGGTCGGCGATTGTTGCGCTGCCGAATAAATAGGCATCGGCAGCGTATAATCCCGCTTTTGCTAATTTCCGCCGCAGATCCATGGCCCAAGACGTCAAGACCCAGCTGACCGCCCTGTTGCAACAGGCGCTGGCCAGCGTCGCCCCGAGCGCAACCGACACCACCATCCAGCTCGAACGCCCGCGCGACCCGTCGCACGGCGATTTCGCCACCAACCTGGCGATGCAGCTGGCCAAGGCGCTCAAGAAGAATCCGCGCGAAATCGCCCAGCAGCTGGTCAACGAGCTGCCGCCGTCGCGCCTGGTCACGGCGGCGGAAGTCGCCGGCGCCGGCTTCATCAATTTCCGTCTCGACGCCGGCACCAAGACCGATGTGGTCAAGGCCGTACTGGCGGAAAACGAGAATTTCGGCCGGTCGACCGCCGGCGGCTGGCAGAAGGTCCAGGTCGAGTTCGTCTCGGCCAATCCGACCGGCCCGCTGCACGTCGGCCACGGCCGCGGCGCCGCCTACGGCGCCTCGCTGTCGAGCCTGCTGACCTTCGCCGGCTGGGACGTCACCCGCGAGTACTACGTCAATGACGCCGGCCGGCAGATGGACATCCTCGGCCTGTCGACCTGGCTGCGCTATCTCGAACAACACGACGTGGTCGTGCCCTTCCCGCCCAACGCCTACCAGGGCGCCTATGTGCGCGAGATGGCGGCGCAACTGAAGGCAGCCCATGGCGACAAGTACGTGCGTGCCGCCGACGCGGTATTGGCCGGCACGCCGGGCCTGCCGGAAGCCGGTCGCGCCGACGACGAGGCCAAGCAGCAGCGCGAACTGCATCTCGACGCGCTGATCGCGCGTGCCAAGGAACTGCTCGGCGCCGACTGGGACTATGTGCACCAGCACGCGCTCAACGAACAGCTGGCCGACTGCCGCGACGACCTCGAGCAGTTCGGCGTCGAATTCGACGTCTGGTTCTCCGAGAAGGCGCTCTACGACACCGGCCTGGTTGCCCGCTGCGTCGACCTGCTCGAGAAGAAGGGCCACCTCTACGTCCAGAACGGCGCCCGCTGGTTCCGCTCGACCGCCTTCGGCGACGAGAAGGACCGCGTTGTCCAGCGTGAGAACGGTCTGTACACCTACTTCGCCTCCGACATCGCCTACCACCTGAACAAGTTCGAGCGCGGCTTCGACAAGGTCATCAACATCTGGGGCGCCGACCACCACGGTTACATCCCGCGCGTCACCGGCGCGATCAAGGCGCTCGACCTCGACAGCGACAAGCTGCAGGTGGCGCTGGTCCAGTTCGCCGTGCTCTACCGCAACGGCCAGAAGGCCTCGATGTCCACGCGCTCCGGCGAGTTCGTCACCCTGCGCGAGCTGCGCGGCGAAGTCGGCAACGACGCCTGCCGCTTCTTCTACGCACTGCGCAAGTCGGACCAGCACCTCGATTTCGACCTCGACCTGGCCAAGAGCCAGACCAACGAGAACCCGGTGTATTACATCCAGTACGCGCACGCTCGCATCTGCTCGGTGGTCAACCAGTGGGCCGGCGACATTGCCAGCCTGACCGACGCCGACCTCTCGCTGCTGAGCAATCCGCGCGAACTGGCGATCGCCAACCAGCTCGGCCAGTTCCGCGAAGTCATCGAGACCGCGGCGCGCGAACTGGCGCCGCACATGATTGCCTTCTACCTCAAGGACCTGGCTGGCGAATTCCACGGCTGGTACAACGCCGAGCGCATGCTGGTCGACGACGAGAAACTGCGCGACGCCCGCGTCGCCCTGGCGGCAGCAGTGCGCCAGGTGATCCGCAACGGCCTGGCGATCCTCGGCGTCAGTTGCCCCGAATCGATGTAAGGAATGACCATGAGTCGCGACATGAAACCCCGCAAGCCGGCCCCGGCGAAGAAGAAATCCGGCGGCGGCACGCTGGTCGGCATGTTCATCGGGCTGGTGCTCGGCGTCTGCATTGCCGCCGGCGTCGTCTGGTACATCAACAAGGCACCGCTGCCGTTCAACGCCAACGTCCAGAACACCGAGGCCAAGCCGGCGCCGGTGCAGCCGGCACAGCCGATGGCGCTGCCGGGCAAGCCGGGCGACCCGGTGCCGGAGAAGCGTTTCCAGTTCTACGACATCCTCCCGGGCAAGGCCGACGCCGTCCCCGACAAGGCTGCGACCGCGCCGGAACCGGCCAAGGCCGAGCCGGCCAAGGAAGCCGCCAAGGAAAGCAAGGCACCGCTCTTCCTCCAGGCCGGCTCCTTCAGTACTGCCCAGGACGCCGACAACCAGAAGGCCAAGCTCGCCTTCATGGGCATCGAATCGGCGGTCCAGCAGGTGATGATCGAGGATCGCACGCTGTACCGCGTGCGCATCGGGCCGTATTTCAAGCTCGAAGAATTGAACAAAGTCCGCTCCGAGCTTGCCAAATCCGGCATCGAAGCTCAATTGTCCAAGTAAAAGGAGTCACGCATGGAATTTGATCGTCGGCGTTTCGTTTCCGCCGCCCTTGCCCTCGGCGCTGCTGCTGCCGCCGGCCCGGTTGCCGCCCAGTCGGCTGGCCGCGAGTTTGCCGTCCTCAACCAGGCCCAGCCGACCGACGAGCCGGGCAAGGTCGAAGTGCTCGAGTTCTTCAGCTACGGCTGCCCGCACTGTGCCGATTTCAATCCGCTGCTGACGCTGTGGGCGGCCAAGCTGCCTGCCGACGTCGTCCTGCGCAAGGTCCCGGTCAGCTTCGGCCGCGCTGCCTGGGGTAATGCCGCCAAGCTGTTCTACGCGCTCGAAGTCACCGGCGACCTGAAACGCCTGGAAGCCGACGTGTTCAAGGCGATCCACCAGGAACGCACCAACCTTTTCGACGAGAAGACGATCACCGCTTGGGTGACGGCACGCGGTGTCGATGGCAAGAAATTCACCGAGGCCTTTGGCTCCTTCGGCGTGCAGAGCAAGCTGCGCCGCGGCGACCAGCTGGCCCACGCCTACAAGATCGAAGGCGTGCCGGCGCTGGCCGTCGATGGCAAGTTCCTGATCGCGACGCTGCCTTTCGACCAGCAGCTGGCCGTCGCCGACAAGCTGATCGCCCGCGCGCGCAGCGAGAAAGCCGGCAAGAAGTAATTGACGCTGAAGGTCTTCATCACGGGCGCCTCGTCGGGTATCGGCGAGGCGCTTGCCGTTTACTACGCGGAAAACGGCGCCCGGCTCGGCCTCGCCGCGCGCCGCGCGGATTTTCTGGCGGCGCTCGATGAACGCCTCGGCGGCGGCCACGCCTGCTATCCGCTCGACGTCACCGATGCCGCGGCGCTGCAGGCAGCGGCCGCTGATTTCATCGCCCGTTTCGGTGCTCCCGATATCGTCATCGCCAACGCCGGCGTCTCGGCCGGCACCTTGACCGAGTGTGCCGAGGACCTGGCCGTCTTCCGCCGGGTCATGGACATCAACGTCTTCGGCATGGCCGCGACCTTCGCCCCGTTCATCCCGGCGATGAAGGCGGCCGGCGGCGAGCGCCGCCTGTGCGGGATCGCCTCGGTCGCCGGCATCCGCGGACTGCCTGGGGCGGAAGCCTATTCCGCGTCGAAGGCGGCGGCGATCGCCTACCTCGAGAGCCTGCGCCTGGAATTGCGCCCGCAGGGGATCAAGGTGGTGACCATCGCGCCGGGCTACATCGAGACGCCGATGACCGCGGTCAACCCCTACAAAATGCCATTTTTGCTGCCGGCGCCGGAAGCCGCCCGGCGCTTTGCCGCGGCCATCGCGCGCGGCGTCTCGTACACCGTGATCCCGTGGCCGATGGGCGTCGTCGCCAAGCTCTTGCGGCTGCTGCCGAACTGGCTCTACGACCGCTTGTTCACCGCGGCGCCGCGCAAGCCGCGCGGGCTGCTGCGCGACTGATTCAGTGCGTGCCGGCGTGCAGCAGGATGTCGGCGGCTTCGGCGCTGACGCCGCTGTGCTCGGCAAAGCAGCCGTCGAGCGGACACTCGCGGCCGGGCGGGCAGTCGTGTTCGCGGGCGCATTCGCCCTGGGTTTCGTCGGTCAGGACCATTTCGCGGACGGCTTCGCAGCGGGCGATCGGGGCATCAAAGATGGACATGGCGGTCTCCTCGTGAGCGTTATGACTTCAGTATAGACAATGCGTCGCCGAATCCCAGCCGGACAGTCCTGTTAAAATGCCGGCCATGCCCGAACTCAAGATCAACGGCGAAAGCCGCCATTTCCCCGACCCGCTGACCGTTGCCGGCCTGATCGAGCAGCTCGGCTACGCGGGCAAGCGCATCGCCGTCGAGCGCAACGGCGAGATCGTTCCGAAGAGCCAGCACGCCGCGACCGCTCTGGTCGCCGGCGATCAACTCGAAATCGTCGTCGCCGTCGGCGGCGGCTGAACCGGAGAACTCCATGCATCAACTGACCATCGCCGGCAAGGCGTACCGTTCCCGTTTACTCGTCGGCACCGGCAAGTACAAGGATTTCGCCGAGACCCGCGCGGCCATCGACGCCTCCGGCGCCGAGATCGTCACCGTCGCCGTGCGCCGCGTGAACATCGGCCAGGACGCCAGCCAGCCCAGCCTGCTCGACGCCGTGCCGCCGTCGCAATTCACCATCCTGCCCAACACCGCCGGCTGCTATACCGCCGACGACGCCGTGCGCACGCTGCGCCTGGCGCGCGAGCTGCTCGACGGCCACCCGCTGTGCAAGCTCGAAGTCCTCGGCGACCCGACCAACCTCTTCCCGAACATGCCGGAAACGCTGAAGGCTGCGGAAACCCTGGTCAAGGAAGGTTTCGAGGTGATGGTCTACTGCGCCGACGATCCGATCCAGTGCAAGATGCTCGAAGAGATCGGCTGCGTCGCGGTGATGCCGCTCGCCTCGCTGATCGGCTCCGGCATGGGCATCGTGAACCCGTGGAACCTGCGCCTGATCATCGACAACGCCAAGGTGCCGATCATCGTCGATGCCGGCGTCGGCACCGCGTCGGACGCCACCATCGCCATGGAACTGGGCTGCGACGGCGTGTTGATGAACACCGCCATCGCCCATGCCAAGGACCCGGTGCTGATGGCCAGCGCCATGAAGAAGGGCATCGAAGCCGGCCGCGAGGCTTTCCTGGCCGGCCGCATGGCCCGCAAATACTACTCGGCCGACCCCTCGTCGCCGACCACCGGACTGATCGGTTCATGAGCGACGACCTGCTGATCCACCCCGCCGCCGAAGGCGACGAAGGCGAATACACCGCCGGCCGCCACGGCCACATCAAGAGCTTCGTCCGCCGCGCCGGCCGCATGTCGGAAGCGCAGCAGCGCTACTACGAAACGATGCTGCCGAAGATCGGCATTGCCTATCAGCCGTCGAACATCGACCTGACGGCGGTGTTCGGCCGCAACGCGCCGAAGATCCTGGAAATCGGTTGCGGCATGGGCGAAACCACGGCGCGCATCGCCGAGGCCCACCCGGAAAACGACTACTTCGGGCTGGAAGTGCATGTGCCCGGCGTCGGCGCGCTGTGCAAGCTGATTGCCGAGAAGAACCTCAACAACCTGCGCATCGGCAACCACGACGCGGTCGAAGTGGTGCGCGACATGCTGCCGGAAGGCTCGCTCGACGGCATCCACATCTTCTTCCCGGATCCCTGGCACAAGACGCGGCACAAGAAGCGCCGCCTCATCCAGTCGCCCTTCGTCGCGCTGCTCGCCTCGCGCCTCAAGCCGGGCGGCTATTTCCACTGCGCCACCGACTGGGAAAACTACGCGCTGCAGATGCTCGATGTGCTCGGTCGTGAGCCCAGCCTGGACAACAGCGTCGCCAATCCCGCGCCCGAGGCGCTGGCGACCGCGCTGGAAGCCGATACCGCCGCCGGTCTGGCCGGCTTCGCCCCGCGTCCGGATTACCGGCCGCTGACCAAATTCGAGAACCGTGGCCTGCGTCTGGGCCACGGTGTCTGGGATCTCGTATTCAGGAAACGCTGACATGTGGTTCAAGAACCTGCAGATCTACCGCCTGCCGACGCCGTGGGCGATCGACCTGGCCAAGCTCGACGAGCAACTGGCGCGCGGTGAATTCACCCGCTGCCCGTCCAACCAGCCGATGTCCCGTGGCTGGGTGTCGCCGCGCAAGGACGGCGCGCTGATCTACGCCAACAACCGCCAGTGGCTGATCGCACTGGCCGTCGAGCAGCGCCTGCTGCCGTCGTCGGTGGTCAATGAAACGGCGCAGGAACGCGCCGAGCAGATCGCCGACCAGCAGGGCTACCCGCCCGGCCGCAAGCAGATGAAGGAAATCAAGGAGCGCGTCACCGAAGAGCTGATGCCGCGCGCCTTCACCCGCAAGCGTACGAGTTTTGTCTGGATCGACCCGACCAACGGCTGGTTTGTCGTCGACGCCGGCAGTATCGCCAAGGCCGAGGAAGTCATCGAACACCTGCGCCACTGTCTCGACGAGTTGCCGCTGAAGGCGCTGCACACGCAACTCTCGCCGCAGTCGGCGATGGCCGACTGGCTGGCCGGCGGCGATGCGCCCGCCGGTTTCACGGTCGACCGCGATTGCGAGCTGAAATCGGTCGCCGAGGAAAAGGCCGCCGTGCGCTACGTCCGCCATCCGCTCGGCGACGAAGTCGGTGCCGAGATCAAGGCCCACCTCGCCGCCGGCAAGCTGCCGACGCGCCTGGCGCTGACCTGGGACGAGCGCATCTCCTTCGTCCTCACCGAGAAGCTGGAGATCAAGCGGCTGGCCTTCCTCGACATCCTCAAGGAAGAAGCCGAGAAGAGCGCCGAGCGCGCCGACGAGCAGTTCGACGCCGATTTCGCGCTGATGACCGGCGAACTGGTGCGCTTCCTGCCGCAACTGGTCGAAGCCCTGGGCGGCGAACAGGTCGAAGCCGAGACGCCGGCTGCGGCCCCGGTCGCCGCCGGCACCCCGCCGTGGGAAGCCTGAAGCCCAGCGACGCCTGTCCCTGCGGCAGCGGCAAGCCTTACGCCGCCTGCTGCGGGCCCCTGCACGCCGGTGAAAAACCGGCGCCGACGGCCGAGGCGCTGATGCGCTCGCGCTACGCCGCCTACGTCCTCAAGCTCGAAGACTACCTGCTGGCGACCTGGCACGCGTCGACGCGGCCGAGCGAACTCGACCTCGCCGCCGACGACAGCAAATGGCTAGGCCTGGAAGTACGCGCTCACCAACTTCAGGACGAGACGCACGCGACGGTCGACTTCGTCGCCCGCTACCGCATCGCCGGGCGCGGCCACCGGCTGCACGAACTCTCCCGTTTCGTCCGCGAGGACGGGCGCTGGTACTACGTGGACGGCGAGTTCCTGGCCTGAGGGCGCAGCGCTACGAAATACGGCCGGCAAGCTTGCGCAGCGATATCATGCAAGTTGTTCTGGATTCCAATTTGCCGGCCGCATGCCTGCTCCTGAGGGAGGAGACACCATGAGCCAACTTGCCCTGCGCCTGCCCGATTCCCTGCACGAACGCGCCCGCCTGCTCGCTCAGCGCGACAACACCTCACTGAACCAGTTCATCGCGCTGGCGGTTGCGGAGAAAGTTTCCGCGCTGGAAACCGCCAGTTTCTTCAGCGAACGCGCAGCCCGGGGAAACCTGGACGAGCTGCGCGCGATTCTCGACAAAGTGCCTGACGTCGCGCCGCAGGCCGGCGACGAACGCTGAATCCGTCCCGGCACCCGGCGCAGTTTCAGGCGCAAGCCGCGCGCACGATCCTTTCCGTCTTCGCTTCGTCGATCCCGGCATGGCCGCCGAGCGCCATCTTGCCGTGGGCGCGCAGGCCGGCGAGCACCCGGTCGGCGGCATCGGCTTCGTTGATGCCGGCGTCGCGCAGGTGCAGCGGCATGTTGACGCTGCGGTAGAAGGCTTCCATGGCGGCGATGGCGTCTTCGGCGCTCGGCGCGTTGAGGCCGAAGACTTCGCGGCCGAATTGTTCCAGCTTGTCCCGCTTGTATTCGATCAGTTCGCGCAGCAGCGCCGGCTGGATGATCGCCAGCGTGCGGCCGTGGTCGATGCCCCACAGCGCGGTCAGTTCGACGGCGATGCGGTGCGTCGCCCAGTCCTGCGGCACGCCGACGCCGATCACCCCGCACAGCGCCTGGTTGGCCGCCCACATCAGGTTCTGTTGCCAATCGGGCTCGGCGTGCCGGTCGAAAGTCGCGCCCAGCTTGACCAGCGCCTTCATCACCGCCTCGGCGTAACCGTCCTGGACCAGCGCGCCGACCGGGTAGGTCAGGTATTGCTCGCAGACGTGGACGAAAGCATCGACGATGCCGTTTTCCAGTTGGCGCAGCGGCAGGCTGCCCATCACTGCCGGGTTGAGCACGGCGAAGCGCGGCCGTGCCGGCGGCACGAAGAAGGCGCGCTTGTCCTGTGTCGCGGTGTTGGTGACCACCGAGCCGGCGTTCGATTCCGAACCGGTGGCCGGTAGCGTCAGCACGACGCCAACCGGCAGCGCCTGCTGCGGCTGGTGCTTGCCGATCACGATGTCCCAGCCGTCGCCGTCGTAAAGCGCAGCGCAGGCGACGTACTTGGCGCCGTCGGCGACCGAACCGCCGCCGACGCCGAGGATGAAGCCGATTTTTTCGCGTCGGACCAGGTCGACCGCCAGATTCAGCGTCGCCAGCGTCGGGTTGGCCTCGACGCCGCCGAACTCGACCACGTCGCGCCCGGCCAGCGCGGCGCGGATGCCGTCGTAGACGCCGTTCTTCTTGATCGAGCCGCCGCCGTAGAGGAGCAGCACGCGCGCCTCGGCCGGCAGCAGCGCCGGCAACTGGGCGAAGCTGTCGGGGCCGAAGACAATGCGCGTCGGGTTGTGGTAATCGAATGCGAACAGGTGGCTCATGCTTGTCTCCGTTTTGGCTTCAGTTTTGCGGTCGACCGCAGGATAGGCGGAAAAATCTCAGGCGCAGGCAGCGGCGGCGATGTCGAGCGCGCGCAGGCGCAGCGCCGGGTCGAAGATGTCGCAGACCAGCATCAGCTCGTCGGCCTGCGTCGCCTGGCGCAGCGTGCTCAGTCCTTCGCGCACGCGGTCCGGCCCGCCGATCACGGCGGCGCCGAGGAAATCGCCGATGCCGGCTTTCTCCTGCATCGACAGCCCGGCGAGGAAGCCGGCCACGGGCGGCGGCAACGGCCGACGGTCGCCGCGCAGGATGCCGAGCACGCGCTGGAAGATGCTGGTGGCGAGGAACTCGGCCTCGTCGTCGGTTTCGGCGGCGACCAGAGGCACGCCGACGATCACGTAAGGTTGGGCCAGCGTCGGCGACGGCCGGAAATTGCCGCGATAGACGGCCAGCGCCTGGTGCAGCAGGGCCGGCGCGAAGTGCGACGCGAAGGCGTAGGGCAGGCCGCGCTCGGCGGCGAGGCGGGCGGAGAACAGGCTGGAACCGAGCAGCCAGATCGGCACCTCGGTGCCGGCGCCGGGCATGGCGACCAGCGGCTGGCCGGGCTGGGCCGGGGCGAGCAGACGCTGCAGTTCGGCGACGTCACGCGGGAAATCGTCCTCGCGCTCGATACGCTCCCGGCGCAGGGCGTGCATGGTCAGACGGTCGGTGCCGGGGGCGCGGCCGAGGCCGAGGTCGATCCGCCCCGGGTAGAGTTCGGCAAGCGTGCCGAAGGCCTCGGCGACGACCAACGGCGCGTGGTTGGGCAGCATGACGCCGCCGGAACCGACGCGGATGGTCTGGGTGGCGCCGGCCATGTGGCCGACCAGGACGGCGGTGGCCGAACTGGCGATGCCCGGCATGTTGTGGTGCTCGGCCAGCCAGTAGCGGGCAAAGCCGAGCTTTTCGGCGTGGCGGGCGGCGTCGGTGGCGATCCGCAGCGCCTCGGCCACGCTGCCTCCCTGGCGCACGGCCGCCAGGTCGAGCAGCGACAGTTTCACATCGGCGAGCGGATTCATGCCTTTTCCTCCTGCAGACGTTGATTGATGGCGGCGACCGCCGGGCGTCGGCTGGCGATCCAGCCGAGCAGCGAGAGTAGCGCCAGGCCGCCGCCGATGAGCAGGATGCCGGCGACTTCGGCGCTCTTGAAGGCCTCGCCGAAAGTCAGCCGCGACGACAGGATGGCGACCACCGGCGTGCCCAGCACCGACAGGCTGGCTTCCCAGGCCGGTACGCGGTCGAGGATGTAGATCCACAGCCACCAGCAGAGCGCCGTGCTGAACACCGCCATGAAGCCGAGGATGCCGGCGTAGCTCCAGGTCCAGTCGGTCGGCCGTTCCGGCACGACCAGCGCCAGGATGACCAGCGGAATCGAGCCGAGCGCCATCTGCCACGCGGTCAATGTCAGCAAATCGACTGGCGTCTGGCCGCGCAGGCGCTTGACCAGGATGGTGCCGATTGCCCAGCAGATGGCGGCGCAGAGGCCGAGCGCCGGGCTCAACAGGCCGCCGTGCATTTCCCACGGTTCGATGATCAGCAGCAGGCCGATCAGTGTGCACGCGGCGGCAATCCACTGCGTGCCGCGCACCCGTTCGCCGAGGATCGGCCAAGCCAGCAGCAGCGTCCAGATCGGCATGGTGAAGATCAACACCGCCGTCTTGCCCGGCCCGCCTTCGACCAGTGCCCAGGTCTGGAAGATCATGAAGCCGGCGACCTGGGTCAGCGCGATGCCCAGCGTCGCGCCGGGGGCGGTCAGCGTCAGCTTGCGGCCGGTCAGGCGCAGCGCGATGAACAGCGCCGCAGCGCTGCCGATGCAGCGCTCGGCGGCGAAGGCGAAGGGCGGCGAATATTCCAGCCCGTGCTTGGCCAGCACCCAGGTGTAGCCCCAGATCGAGGAAAGGACGATCAGCGCCAGGATCGGACGCCAGCGGTCGGAAGCGTTCATTGTTTTCTCTGTCTGGCGCGGCGGCATCTGCGCACCGCCGCGCCCGGGGTTGGGCGTGGGCGCTTACGGCAGCGTCGGATAGTCGGTGTAACCCTCGGCCCCGCCGCCGTACAGCTTGTCGGCGCGCAGCTCGTTCCACGGCGCGCCTTCGCGCAGGCGGCGGACGAGGTCCGGGTTGGCGATGAAGCCGCGACCGAAGGTGACCAGGTCGGCGCCGCCGTTGGCGATCACCTGCTCGGCCAGCGCCTTGTCGTAGCCGTTGTTCACCAGCCACGGCCCCTTGAAGGCGCGGCGGGCGGCGGCGTAGTCGAAGCTGGCCGCCGGCGTGCGCGTGCCGCCGGTTTCGCCCTCGATGATGTGCAGGAAGGCCAGGCCGTAGCCGGCCAGCTTGTCGACGACGTAGCCGTAGAGCGCCTGCGGGTTGCTGTCGAGCGGCGCCGTGAAGGTGGTCAGCGGGCTCAGGCGGATGCCGGTGCGGCCGGCGCCGATCTCGCCGACGATGGCGTCGACCACCTCGAACAACAGACGGGCGCGGTTCTCGATGCTGCCGCCGTAGGGGCCGCTGCGGTCATTGACGCTGTCGCGCAGGAACTGCTCCAGCAGGTAGGTGTTGGCAGCGTGGATCTCGACGCCGTCGAAGCCGGCGGCGATGGCGTTGCGTGCCGCCTGGCGGTAATCCTCGACCAGACCGGGCAGCTCGTCGTCACGCAGGGCGCGCGGCGCCGATACCGGCACGAAACCGTCGCGGGTGAAGGTGCTCGCTTCGGCGGTGCGGGCGGTGGCGGATACCGGTGCGGCGCCGTCCGGCAGCAGCGACACATGCGAAATGCGGCCGACGTGCCACAACTGCAGCACGATCTTGCCGCCCTCGGCATGCACCGCGTCAGTCACGGCGCGCCAGGCGGCGACCTGCTCGGCCGACCAGATGCCCGGGGTGTCGAGGTAACCCTGCGCCATCGGCGAAATCGGGCTGGCTTCGGCAATGATCAGGCCGGCGCTGGCGCGCTGGCGGTAATACTCGACGGTCAGCGGGCCGGGGCAGTTGCCGGCAACGGCGCGATTGCGCGTCAACGGCGCCATCACGATACGGTTGGCGAGGGCGATGTCGCCGATCTGGATCGGTTCGAACAAAGTGGGCATGTCGATTCTCCTAGGGTTGATTAGACCGGTCGTCTAGTTTCTTGCGTCAAAAAATGGCCGTCGACGGACGGCCCGGAAATCAATTAGCGGCTCAACAACTGCCGGGTGAACTGCAGAGCATTCTCCAGCGGCTGCGCCTGGCGCTGCAACTTCGCCAGCAGGCTGGCGCCCAGCCACAACTGGTACAGCGTCTGCGCCGTCGCGGCGGCATCGAGCGGCGGGATCGAACCGTCGGCCATGCCGGTTTCGAGCAAGCGGGCAATGCGGCTGACGATCTGCCCGGTGCCGTCGCGCAGCGTCTCGCGCATCGGATCGGACAAATCCGCCACCTCGCCGCCCAGCTTGACCACCAGGCACTGCTGCTCGGCACACGCCGCCTGCTTGTCCAGCCAGCGCTGCCAGTAACACGCCAGCCGCTCCTGCGCACTCAGCGCCTCGGCCGCAAACAGCGCATCGAGATCGGCCAGGTAACGCGCGAAGTAATCCTCCAGCAAGGCCTGCCCGTATTGCTCCTTGGACTCGAAGTAATGGTAGAACGACCCCTTGGGCACCCCGGCCGCAGTCAGAATCTCGTTCAACCCGACACTGGCAAAGCCCTTGCCAGCAATGATGCGCTGGCCGGTTTCAAGGACATGCTGGCGGGTGTTGTCGTGACGGGTTTTCATGGGGAGGGATTGTGCGCTTGATTAGACCGGTCGTCTAGTGGTTTTTGATGGGGCTGCAGTTCGGCCTTTGCGGCCATTAGCTTATTGGCGTAAGTCGGTCGGCAATGCACTCATCACCTACCGTCAACATTTTGCTAAACACTTTCCGTGGTTGTCGTTAGCATATCCGTATATGTTCATCTTCCTTGACGAATCCGGGACCTTCCTTCACTCACCTGTGCGAGACTCATGGTGTGTAGTTGCGGCTTATGTAATTCCTGAACACCTACGGCGCAAAGTTGATGCTCTCATGCTCCGCGTCCGCAGAATGGGCAACAACGGCGCGGAAACGAAGCTAAAACATCTCTCAGACGAACAGTACGTTTGGTTTCTGTCTGAACTGAAAAAGCTGGGAGGGGTGGCCTTTGCGGTTGCCGTAGATGTCGGCCTCCACAGCCCTTCGGAAATTGAACGCCACAGAAATGGGCAAGCAGACAAAATCGTCGAACACAGGGAAAAGATGATCCATGAAGCAGCAAGGCAAGGTCTAACAGATTTATCGAACCAGATTCGGTCGTTGCCATTGCAGCTATACACACAACTTAGGTGTCAGTTGCAGATTTTTCACAAGATTATTGCAACAGCTTCTCTGTATTTCGTGCAAAGACATCCACCGGCTCTGGGCCACTTTAGATGGCGTCTGGATCAGAAAGCGAGAGTTCCGACTGCCTATGAAAACGCCTTTCGCAAAATTCTTCCCGCCATCCTCCAAACGATTTCGCTTGAAGAGCCGATGATCATGCTAAAGGGAGGAGACTACTCTCACTTTGAGCGGTTCAATTACCCAACGGGAGAAGAGCCTACATACCTTCAGGATCATTACGGTATTGAGGCTCGGGGTGGTGGTGATGTGATCAACATTGGACAAGTCGTGAGAGAGGATTTTGAGTTGGTTGATTCCGCTGGATGCGCTGGTGTTCAGGTGGCCGATCTACTATCCAGTGGGCTGCGCCGTCTTCTACGTGGCGGCTTTTCTAATCCAGAAACTGTTGCCCAACTACTTGGGAGCAACATGGTGCAGGAAGTGAGGAATCAAGTCCCTGTGATGTTGGTTAGCCTCGACAAAACAGCAGATGTGTCTAGTGGCGTGGCACATCTCCTACGGATAATTTCGGCTTCTACGCGGCCCATGCTGACACAATAGCTGTCTGCATTGAACGGAAGTATTGGCCGACGAGCAGCCCCTGAAACGTACGCATAGCTGTTTTCGACTGGTTCCGTCACCACATCACAATTCTTAACCCACTCTCTACCCCTCCTCGGTACGATGACCTTTTCCCCCTCAGGAGCAAATCATGGGTCTTCTCGATCAGGTAGTCGGCGGGCTGGCCGCCAATGCACTCGGTGGCAAGGGTAACGGGCTGGCCGAGATGGCCATGCAGTTGGTCAATCAGTATCCGGGCGGCCTCGGCGGTCTGGTGCAGGCTTTTCAGCAGGGCGGGCTGGGCGAGATCGTCAATTCCTGGGTGTCGACCGGGCAGAACCTGCCGGTGTCGGGCGATCAGTTGAGTTCCGTGCTTGGCAGCGACTTCCTCGGCAAGCTGGCCGGGCAGGCCGGGGTGGCGCCGCAGGAGGTGGCGAACGGGCTGGCCGATTTTCTGCCCGGGCTGGTCGATCAACTGACGCCGGGCGGCAAGCTGCCGGAAGGCGGCGACCTGCTCAGCCAGGGGCTGGGCATGTTGAAGAAGGGCGGGCTGTTCGGCTGAGGCCGGGCGGCGTCTGCCGGGAGCGTCCGATGAAATTCGGCTACACCATCCTTTACGTCGACGACGTCCGCCGGACGCTCGACTTCTACGTTGCCGCCTTCGGGCTGAGCGTGCGCTTTCTGCATGAGAGCGGCGATTTCGGCGAGCTGGAGACCGGCGGCACGGCGCTCGCCTTTTCCTCGCGGGCGCTGATGCGCCAGCTGGGCAAGCAGCCGTCGGCGCCGGTCAGCGGCGCGCCCAGTTTCGAGATTGCTTTCGTCTGCGACGATGTCGCGGCGGCGGTCGACCGCGCGGTGGCGGCCGGGGCGCGCCTGGTGCAGGCGCCGGAGGCGATGCCCTGGGGGCAGACGGTGGCTTACGTGGCTGACCAGGAGGGTTTCCTGGTCGAGCTGTGTACGCCGGTCGGCGGCTAGAGGAAGCGTTCCAGCAAGACGTTGAGGAAGCGCCGGCCCTTGGCGGTCGGCGCGATCTTTTCCGGGCCGATGTCGAGCAGACCGTCGGCCTGCGCCGCCTTGAGTTGCGGCAGGATGGCGGCGAGCGGCCGCGAGGTGCGCAGTTCGAACAGGCTGGGGGCGAAGCCGTCGGCCAGGCGCAGCGCGTTCATCATGAATTCGAAGGGTAGTTCGGCGGCGGCGACGTTGTGCTCTTCCTGGATCGGCCGGCCAGCGCGGACGTTTTCCAGATAGGCCTTGGGGTGCTTGTGGCGCATCTGGCGCAGCACGCGGTCGTGCAGCGTCAGCTTGGAATGGGCGCCGGCGCCGATGCCGAGGTAGTCGCCGAAATGCCAGTAATTGAGGTTGTGCAGACACTGCCGGCCGGGCTGGGCGAAGGCCGAGGTCTCGTAGTTGGCATAGCCGGCGGCGGCCAGCCGGGCTTCGATGGCTTCCTGCATGTCGGCGCACAGGTCGCCTTCGGGCAGGTCGGGCGGGAAGGCGGCGAAGTGCGTGTTCGGCTCCAGCGTCAGCTGGTAGCAGGAGAGGTGCGGCGGCGCGAAGGACAGCGCGGTGTCGATGTCGGCGAGCGCTTGCTCCTGCGTTTGATAAGGCAGGCCGTACATCAGGTCGAGGTTGAAGCGCTCGAAGTGTTCGCCGGCCAGTTGCGCCGCGCGCTTCGCTTCGGCGCTGCCGTGGATGCGGCCGAGCGCCTTGAGGTGCTCGTCGTTGAAGCTCTGGATGCCGAGCGACAGCCGATTGACCCCGGCGGCGCGAAAGCCGGCGAACTTGCCGGCCTCGACCGTGCCGGGATTGGCTTCGAGCGTGATTTCGGCCTCCGGCGACAACATCGCCAGCGCCCGGAAGGCGCCGATCAGCTCGTCGATGGCGCCCGCCGACAGCAGGCTGGGCGTGCCGCCGCCGAAAAACACCGTCTGCACCGGCCGCCCCCAGATCAGCGGCAGCGCCGACTGCAGGTCGGCGATCAGCGCATCGACGTACTCCCGCTCGGGAATCTCGCCGCCGTTCTCGTGCGAGTTGAAGTCGCAATACGGACACTTGCGCACGCACCACGGGATATGGACGTAGAGCGAGAGGACCGGGGATTTGCGGAATTCGAGCGGATTTTCGGGGTTTTGCACGGTCGACCGTGAGGTTTCGGCAAAAATCGGGATGGTGCGGGGTGGGGGCATGAGGTTCAGTCGGTTTCGCCTTGGGAGAGCAGGTCGACCAGGGGAACGTTGATGAAATAGAGATGCTTGCCCTGGCTATGTTCGCGGACCAGGCCGGCGTCCGCCAGTTGGCGCAGATAGCGGGCGGCGGTCTGGCGGGTGACGTTGAGGTCGCGCTGCACGAACTCGATGCGCGTGTATGGGTGGCGGAAGAGGTTGTTGAGCAGGTCCTGCGAGTACAGCTTGGGCAGCTCGCGGCGCATGCGCTGCTTGGTTTCCGCCATCAGGCTGCGCATGTCGCCGACCAGGCGGACGGCGCGGCGGGCGGTTTCGGCAACGCCCTGCAGCATGAAGCTGACCCAGGCCTGCCAGGCTTCGCCATTCGGTGTTTCGTCGCGTACCGCTTGCAGCAGGCGGTAATAGTCGCCCTTGTTGCGATTGATGTAGCGCGACAGGTAGAGCACCGGCGAGTCGAGCAGGCCGGCCTGGACCAGATGCAGCACGCAGAGGATCCGCCCGATGCGGCCGTTGCCGTCGCTGAACGGGTGGATGCTCTCGAACTGGTGATGGATCAGCGCCATCCTGACGATGGGGTCGAGATCGTCGCCCGCGTCGTCGTTGATGAAGCGCTCCAGCGCCTGCATGTGGGCCTGCACGCTGCCGCCGTCCTGCGGCGGGACGAACACGGTTGCCCCGGTGCGCTCGTTCTTCAGCACCGTGCCGCCGCTGGTACGAAACGCCTCGCTGCTGTTCTTGAGTAACTGGAACATCGAAATCAGCGTGCCGTTGCCGAGAATGCCCTGCTGCTGGCGCATGCGCTCGTAACCGTGCATCAGCGCCTCGCGGTAGCGCGCGACTTCCTTGGCCGATGGCGAAATCCATTCGGCGATGTGGAGGTCGGCCTGGAACAACTCGTCCTGCGTCGTCACGTAGCTTTCGACTTCCGAACTGGCCTTGGCTTCCTGCAGTGCCAGGGTGTTGATCAGGATCGCCTGGTTCGGGATGCTGGCTGCGCAGCCCTTGAGTTCCGCCAGGTGCCGATGTGCCGCAACCAGCGCCCGCAGCAGTTCCGGCGTCTGAAAATTGACGCCGGCCGGAGGCAGGTCTGGAATTTGATAGTGCGTTTGCAGACTCATGACGAGACTTTGAAATTCAGGTGGCGAAATAACACGACCGTGATGTCGTGTTAAAAAAACGCTCTATTTTTAACACGACATCACGGTCGTGTTAAAAATTTCTCAACTCCGTGTCGCTTCGTTGGTGAAGCGTTGGGATGCTCCCTGGGGAGACGTCAGAGTTCCGGCAGCCGCTCGATCAGTTTCTGCATCGCCCGGCCGCGGTGCGAGACGCGGTTCTTCGTGTTGGCGTCGAGTTCGGCGGCGGTTTTTCCGAATTCCGGTACGAAGAACAGCGGGTCGTAGCCGAAGCCGCCGTCGCCGCGGTATTGGTCGACGATTTCGCCGTGCCATTCGCCTTCGGCGATGATCGGTTGCGGGTCGTCGGCGCTGCGGCAGAGGACCAGGCAGCTGACGAAGTGGGCGCGGCGGTCAGCCTTGCCGGCGAGGTCGGCGAGCAGCTTTTCGTTGTTGCGGGCGTCGGATTTCGGTTCGCCGGCATAGCGCGCCGAGATCACGCCGGGGGCGCCGCCGAGGGCCTTGACGCACAGGCCGGAGTCGTCGGCCAGCGCCGGCAGGCCGCTGTGCTGTGCGGCGTGGCGGGCTTTGGCCAGCGCGTTCTCGACGAAGGTGCAGTGCGGTTCTTCGGCTTCCGGGATGCCGAGCTGGCCTTGCGGGATGACTTCGAAGCCGAGCGGCGCGAGCAGCGCGTTGAGCTCCTTCATCTTCTTGGCGTTGTTCGAGGCGAGGACGAGTTTTTGCATGGCGGGGGAATCCGGGCGTCGGAAATGGGCGGAATCTGACGGTCGACCGTCAGATTCCGGGAAAAACAGCTCAGCTGGCGAGCGCGCTTTGCTGTTCGGCGACGAGTTGGCGGATGCCCATCTGGGCGAGGTCCATCAGCACGTTCATCTGTTCGCGGGTGAAGGGTTCGCCTTCGGCCGTGCCCTGGACTTCGACGATGCCGCCCTGGCCGGTCATGATGACGTTCATGTCGGTGTCGCAGTTGGAGTCTTCCGGGTAGTCGAGGTCGAGCACGGCGCTGCCTTCATAGATGCCGACCGAGATCGCGGCGACGTGGTCCTTGACCGGGTTGGCCGCCAGCTTGCCGGCCTGCACCAGCTTCTCGCAGGCTTCGTAGAGGGCGATCCAGGCGCCGGTGATCGAGGCGCAGCGGGTGCCGCCGTCGGCCTGCAGGACGTCGCAGTCGAGGGTGATCTGGCGTTCGCCGAGGGCCTTGAGGTCGGTCACGGCGCGCAGGCTGCGGCCGATCAGGCGCTGGATTTCCTGGGTGCGGCCGGTCTGCTTGCCCTTGGCGGCTTCACGCGACGAACGGGTGTGCGTGGCGCGCGGCAGCATGCCGTATTCGGCGGTGACCCAGCCCTGGCCCTTGCCGCGCAGGAAGGGCGGCAGGCTTTCCTCGACCGAGGCGGTGCACAGCACGCGCGTGTCGCCCATTTCGATCAGCACCGAACCTTCGGCGTGACGGGTGAAATTGCGGGTGATCTTCACGGTGCGGAGCTGGTCCGGCTGGCGTTGGCTGGGGCGCATGGGGTGTGGTCCTTATTTTTTCGGGTTGTATTTGTCGATGGCGGCGCGGATTTCCTCGATCGCTGCCTCGATCTCGTCGTCGGAGAGGTCGCTCTTGTAGCTCGGATTGCGGCCGAACTCGTCGAGCTTGGTGGTGACTTCGCCGACCGGCATGGTCTGGGTCGAGATCGCGCTGCTCGCTGCTTCGACGTAATTGTCTTCCCAGCGCACCGCGACCACCGACAGGTTGTCGCCGTGGGCGCCGCCCTTGACTTCGGCCTGGGCGACCAGCATCGGCACCGCCTGCAGCAGGTTGGCGCCCTTCAGCGCGACCGCCATCAACTCGCCGGAAACCACGCCCCACAGGCCGTCGGTACACAGCAGCACGATATCGCCGTGCTCGAGCGGCGTCTTGCGCGAGAAATCGATTTCCGGCGTCGCCGGGCTGCCCAGGCAGCTGTAGATCTTGTTGCGGTCGGGATGGCGCTCGGCCTGGGCCTCGGTGATCAGGCCCTCCTCGAGAAGCAGGCGGATGCGCGAGTGATCCTTGGTCTGGGCAATGACCCGGCCGTTGCGCATCAGGAACAGCCGCGAATCGCCGGCGTGCGCCCAATAGGCGACGTTGTCCTGGATCACGCAGGCGACGCAGGTGGTGCGCGGCGAATCCTCGAGGCGGTGGCGGGCGGCGTAGTCGAGGATGGCGTGGTGGGCGTTGCTCATGCCTTTCTGCAGGAAGCGGAAGGGGTCGTCGAGCTGCGGCCTGGCTTCGCGCTGGAAGGCGTTGGCCAGCGACTGGACGGCGATCTGGGCGGCGATCTCGCCGTGGTGGTGGCCGCCCATGCCGTCGGCGATGACCATCAGCAGGGCATCGCGCGAATAGCAGTAGGTGGTGCGGTCCTCGTTGTTGTCGCGGCCGCCCTGGCGGCTGTCCTGGTAGATCGTGAATCTCATCGCGGGCTGCTCCGGAAGCGGTCGACGAAGCGCCCGATCCAGCCGCCGCTGCGCACGTGCGGCGGATGGATGTCGGCCACCAGCGCCTTCTGCAGGGTGAATACGCTCTGCGGGCGGTAGAGGTGGTTGAGGTTGAGGCACCAGTCGATGATCTCCAGCAGGCGATCCGAGAACTGGCCTTCCCAGCGCACCATCGCCGGCGTCAGCGTGTCCTTCTTCAGGCGCTCGTCGGCCGGCTGCGGGGCCGAGCCGGCGAGGCAGGCGTACATCGAGGCGCCGACGCTGTAGATGTCGCTCCACGGCCCGAGTTCCTTGCGGTTGCCGTAGTGCTCGGGCGAGGCGAAGCCGGGCGTGTACATCGGCTTGAGCATCGGCTGGTCGCTGGCCAGGGTCTGGCGGGCGGCGCCGAAGTCGATCAGCACCGGCGAGTTGTCGCCGCGCAGGTAGATGTTCGACGGTTTCAGGTCGAGGTGCAGCAGCTTGTGCGAGTGCACTTCGCGCAGGCCGTTGAGCATGCGCGTGAATACGCCGCGGATGAAACGTTCGGAAACGTGGCCCTGGTGCTTGTGGATGAATTCCTGCAGGGTTCTGCCGCGCTCATATTCCATCACCATGTAGACGGTTTCGTTGGCGCGGAAGAAATTGAGCACGCGGATCACGTTCGGATGCGACAGCCGGGCCAGCGCGCGGCCTTCCTCGAAGAAACATTTCATGCCGTAGCGGAAGGCCCCGAGATGCTCCTCGCTGATGATCGGGCGGACGTCGCCCTTGGCGCGCAGGGCCAGGCTGTTGGGCAGATATTCCTTGATCGCGACCTGGCTGCCTTCGGGATCGTGGGCGAGGTAGACGATGGAAAAACCGCCGAGCGAGAGCTGGCGTTCTATCGTGTATTCCTCTAGCTGGTGGCCGCCAGGCAGCGGGTGGTTGGCTTGTTGCGCCATCGATCTCGCGGTTATGATGCAATCGCAGGCATTGTCGGGCGTGTCGTCCGACCTGTAAAGCTGGAGAAGAAGCCCCGATGATTTGCAGCATGACCGGATATGCAGTGAAAACCCGCGACCTGGCGCGCGGTACGCTGCAATTGGAAGTAAAAAGCGTCAATTCCCGCTATCTGGATTTCCACTTTCGCATCGTCGACGACCTGCGTGCGATGGAAATGCCGCTGCGCGAGCTGCTCGCCGCCCGCCTCAACCGCGGCAAGGTCGAATGCCGGCTCTCCTTCCACCCGGCGGCGGCTCGTGGCGATCAGCTGCAGCTCAACGGCGAACTGCTCGGCGCGCTGCGCGAGCTCGGCGCCCAGGTCCGCGCCAGCCAGCCCGACGCGGCGCCGCTGTCGGTCAATGAAATCCTCCGCTGGCCGGGGATGTTCGGCGAGCAGGGGATCGATTTTGCCGCGCTCGGTCCGGACGTGCTGGCGCTGGCCCGCGAGGCCCTCGACGACTTCACCGCGACGCGGGCCCGCGAGGGTGAAAAACTGGCGGCGATGATCGTCGACCGTGTCAATGCCATGCGCGCCATCGTCGCCGACGTCGCGCCGCGCATTCCCGAAGCCCAGGCCGCCTTCGCCGACAAGCTGCGGCAGCGCCTGCAGGACGCCCTGGGCAACGCCAGCGACGACCGCATCCTGCAGGAAGTCGCCGTGTTCGCCACGCGCATCGACGTTGCCGAGGAACTGTCGCGGCTCGGCGCCCACCTCGGCGAAGTCGAGCGGGTGCTCAAGGCCGGCGGCGCCTGCGGCAAGCGCCTCGATTTCCTGATGCAGGAGCTCAACCGCGAAGCCAACACGCTCGCCTCGAAGTCGGCAGTGACCGAAGTCTCGCAGGCTGCGATGGAGCTCAAGCTGCTGATCGAGCAGATGCGCGAGCAGATCCAGAATCTGGAATAGTGCATCACGTCATTTCATGTGATCTCATGGCATCACGCCACCCTTCAACGAGCCGCTATTCACGCGGCTTTTTTATTTTATGGCGTTGCAGGTTGTCGCATGAAAGCGCAGAATTTGTGTGCACCCCTCTGTGAACACCGGGGTGCACATAGGCACAAAATAGGGGTGCACACGGAGAGGGATTCATGGGCAAGCTGACAGATGTACAGATCCGGTCTTGGATCAAGCTGGGGGAGCGATTCGAGCAGCGCGGGGATGGGGATGGTTTGTACCTCTGTTACCGCGAGAGCTATGCCATCCCTGTCTGGAAATTCCGCTACCGCCTGGCAGGAAAGCAGCGGATCATGAATATTGGCAGCTATGGTCAGCTATCACTGGCGGATGCTCGAAAAACCGCAAAGGAAATGTCGGCGCGTGTCGCCCTTGGGTATGACGTGGCTGGCGAAAAGCAGGACCGCAAGCGTGAGGCCATCGCTAAAATTGAGGCGGAAAAGAACGCTTGGACTGTTGCGAAGCTGGCCGACGAGTATTTCGAGCGAGTCATCTTGGGGCGCTGGAAACACCCCAACATCGTGCGGTCTAGGATCGAGAACGACATCAAGCCGGTCCTCGGTAAGAAAAAAGCGGAAGATGTTCGGCCCCGTGACATTGACGAGATGCTTCAGATCATTATTAAGCGGGGGGCTCCGACCATAGCAAACGATGTTCTCCGGTGGTGCAAACGGATGTTTGACTTCGGGATCAAGCGACATGTCCTTGAACACAATCCCGCTGCGGCGTTTGACCCATCAGATGCAGGCGGCAAGGAGGTTGCGCGTGACCGTTGGCTGAACCGTGAGGAGATTGCTGCTCTTTTCCAGGCCATGAGAGAAAAAGCAGGCGCTTTCACCATCGAGAACCACTATGCGGTGCGTCTTCTCTTGCTGCTTGCGGTACGAAAAGAAGAGTTGATTGCTGCGCCGTGGCGCGAATTTGATCTGGAGAAAGGGGTTTGGCATTTGCCGGAGGAGCGAACTAAAACGAGCGTGGGAATTGATATTCCTTTACCTCCGCTGGCATTGGAAACCTTGCATGAATTGAAGCGGTTGGCTGGTGGTAGTGCTTATGTATTCCCCGCGCGCAAAATGCAAAATCGGATGATTCCGCACATCGACCTGAACACACTTAACGCCGCTCTTTCCAAGCACATCAAACCGAAACTAAAGGATGTGCCGAACTTCACTATCCACGACTTTCGTCGGACTGCACGGACCCATCTTGCGGCATTGGGTGTTGATCCGTTTGTCGCCGAACGTTGTCTTAATCATAAGCTGAAGGGGGTAGAAGGGATCTATAACCGACATGATTATTTTGATGAGCGGAAGAAGGCTTTAGAGATGTGGGCGCGACTCCTGTCGGCTTTAGAGGATGGTCGCGCTGATTACAATGTTGTGCCTTTGAAGAAAGAGATTGCCGCCGCCTGAATCGGAGGGGCTTTGGGCGGCAGGATTTTATAAAAGGGGGTTGTTGTCCTGAGGCTTAATCGAAGGGGGACTGCGTCTCAACCCCTTGACTGCCCCCCTAACCAGCTGAGTTACCCATTCAGCCAGTTCAGCAATCGTCATCGGCGGCGTCATCTTCATGTCTTCCTGCAAGTCGAGGCTGGCAAAAAAATATGGCTCGTTCGATGCTTCCCAGTGCTGCTCGGTCAAGTTTTCCTGAAGCTTCTGAAACAGCGGTAATGGCAAGGACGTTTCGTGCTGAATCAGCATTTCAAGCTGCAGTCCTTTCTCCCACGATGACTGGCGAATACTGGCCGACGTTGTTCCTGGTACGGTTTCACCAAATAACGAACGATCCGGGAGAATCATCAATCCCGCTTGCTCGAATCTAAGCCGTTGCCGCTCGTCGAGGATCAGTTGCCAGTTGAACTCGCGCAACACTTCCTCCCTGAGTTTTGCTTCCAGTTCGTTCTTCAGCATGTTCCAGGCAATCAGGCGAAGCTCAGGGTTGTCGTCGGTCGCCATTGCCAGCTTTTCGTAGTACCAGATCGTCACGTCGATGGTGCTCAGTGATTCACCCACCAGCGGTGAAATCCTGCCAAACGTATCGACCAGTACCTTTTCAGAAATACGTTTGCCGACGACGCGCTTGGCAAAGTTGATGACCCAGACGTCGGGCTTCAGGGCATCAATGCCACACCGGATTCTGAGCCATTCCCAGACGGCAATTCCTAGCCCTTTCACCTTACCCTTGAAATCACCCTCAAATGTGGCTGTCTTGATCCAGGCATGAAGGGAGGGTTGGTCGGTAACGCCAATCGACTCGAAGAAATCCAGCAGTCGTCGCAGCAGCTCAATGCGTGTCCAGTGCCGGTTGGACCAAAGAAACATCGCGGCTGCTTCATTGCCGTTCCTGTCGTTGGGAAACTTGGCAAGCAAGGCTTTCAATTGATGGTGGTCATTGATGTGCTGCTGCCTTTGCACCTGCAACTGAAAGAAATTCAGCGCATTGATGACCACAGGCTCCTGAATATGAAAGTTCAGCACGGTGTGCATCACGTCTTCAAGATAGTCGGTTTCCCATTTGGTTGGTCGTATGAACGGCAGGCCCGCAACGGCAACTGCCAGCTTGGTAAATTCATCATCAGTCAGTTCGATTTGTTTTTTCATTTTTAAGACTCCAGATAAGGAAACGGCCAGCGCGATGGCTGGCCGAGTGGTTCAAGGGTTATTGAGAGGAATTGATTAGTCGAGAATGGCTACCGCTTCACGCATGGTCGGTATCAAGCACAGGGCATCACACAACAGGACTTTCATGGCGGTGTTGGCTGACTCGTAGCGAAGCCAACCCCGTCGACCTGCATTGAGTGTGATGGTCGCGTTCCAGGGCAGCATCGGCAGTGGGGGTATGGCAGGATCGAGCAGCAATAGCTTTTCCTCGGTGTTGCCTTCGCGTTTGCCAATACCCACGGCCAGCGCCCAGTGATCCAGGCTGAGTGCCGGGTTCTGAATGCCAACAATGCACAGGCCGTCGACATACAACGTGGCCGCTACATCGTTAGCCGGGTGCTTGTTGATGACCGTGCACGACACATGGTCTCGATAGGGCTTCAGGAAGGATGCTAAACGATGCGGTTTGCTGCCTTTGAAGTAGTAGGGCGATGCAGATCGCCAGAAACTGCCCAAAGCATTTTTACGCTTGGCTTTGCTCAAACCCAATTCCTTGCGATGTACCAGGCCCAATATCATCAAGGCCATCAGCATTGAGTGGTGGCCGCAAGCACCGTCCAAATCGCTTTGCTGCAAATGCAGCGGTGCATCATCGACCATGGGGCCTTCTAGGGTGGCCGTGAGCTTCGGATGCCACCGATAAACGTGGCTCATTGACGTTTCTCCAGGCAATAAAAAGCCTCGGCACCAACGAATGGCACCTTGGCCTTCTGAGTTGTTAAGGGATTGCTGCTACTTGATGGACAGCCGCCGACCACGCTCCAGGTGAGCGCCGGGAATGATTTCGCCATCGAGCAGGGCTCTGCGTACTTCGTCCTTACGAACGCTGATGATGGTTTCCTCGACTTTGAAAGTGTTGGGAATGGCATCCTCATCATCGAGTACAGCGCGTGGAGGGCAGTCACACACTTTGACGACGAACTCAGGCGACGACACTTCCGAAATGCCTGTCGCCAGCAAGTTCGACAACAAGTACTGCCGCATCCATTCGAGACGGTTTTCGAGGCTTTTGCGTCTGACGCTCATGCGTTTTTCAGCAGCACGAACCATGTCAGTTTCCCCCTCGAACTGGAGAATCATGGCGGCAACGTTCCATGCTTTTTCTTCGATTTCACCGGAGGCACCTTCGAGCGTATCGGCAATCACTTCGTCGGGAAGCTCCTGGTCGACCATGGCTTTGGCAAGAGCCAAATATTCGTCGGCCAACCTGTATAGGGGCTTATTCATTATTTCCTCCCTGAGCGTTGGCAAATGTTTTTTCAGCTTCTGCCCAGCTTTCGAGCCGTTTCAGTAGGGTCAAACATTGTTTGCCGGAAAGCTCATCAAGCTGAGTGACATTGCCTTTGGTGGTTTTGTATAACCACGCCAACACACGCTTCTCGGAGAACTTGAATTTGGCGATTTGCTGTCGCAATGCAGCAAGTTCCTCACGGCTGATGGTTGTATCGGTTGCAACAGTTGCAGTCGTTGCTACGTTTTCCGCATTCGGCTGCAACGGTGGTGGTGCTTCGTCAACCAGTGGCTTGTCCTCAAGGTCCTGGGAGTAGCACTCCGATAATCCTGCAAGCCTGAGCGTTGCGTCTATGTGGGCACTTTTCTCCACCATCTTTAGCGTCTTATTTGCATCCCCATAATCCTGGCTGAGATTACGCGCACCGACACCTTCTGCAACAACGCGACCTTGGGCATCTCTCAGTTCGCAGCGCAACATAACGGTGGTTAGCGTCGTACCGTTCAACACAGCTTGCTCGTAGTCGGGTAGCGATGGGTAATGCACGGTCATGCCCAACATGCCGGTGATTTTCTCGGCGCCCGGCTTGAATAGCGATGGATTTTTCGACCAGTGATTTGGATCGCCACAATCCTTGAGCCTGCCTTGCTTGGCGAAGGAACAGCGATCCTTGCTGACCACATGAATACGGCCATAGTCGACACCATCCACAAGTGCTGACCGTAGCCATTCCATTAGTAGTTCGCGGTTTTGTTTGCGCCGTTCCAACCCTGCCGCAAAATGTTCTGCTGGCAAATCTAACGGCGAAACCGTGATGACACCATGAGTAGTTGAGCGTGGCACAGCGGCCGGGGCTGGCAATTGCTCGATGACCACGGGCTCCTGCTCGACGGCAATCGGTGTTTCATCTTCATCAGCAAGACGACGAATCACACGTCGGCCATTTCGACTGGCTTGTTGAGCAGCAGCGGCTTGAACATGACTATCACGAAGTTTGTCTGCAATCGCCATGGCTAATACTCCTCCGGAAGTAAAAGCGTTGTCGTTGACCGATCCGCTTCGGTGATGATCCAAAGCTTCTGACTGGAACCGATTTCATAGCTAGACAGCAAACGGTAGCCATATCGCAATGCTGCTACATTGGCTTGCACGTCCTCTGGGTCGAGATCGCCCCAATCCCCTTGCCAGTGACGCGCAATGAACTCGAAGGGGGATAGTTCCAGTGCCTGCAGTAGGGCTACTGCGCCGGGTGTGGCATACGTTTTACCGAGCGGGAAAAGTGTTTTCTCGGGTCGGCGATTGATAAAGCTGGGATGGCAAATGGCGGCCATGGTAGCTTCTCCTTGTGGTGAGGCTTCATCACACGGTTCGCACGAATGACCGTCGCCAAACTGAAATTCGTGCGAACCACCAGCACATGCTGCCCCCTGCCGACGAGCGACATAGCGTTGAAGCGAAGGAATGAAGCAAAACCAACCGGCGTGACTTGACCTGAGCGGTATTGCTCATGCTTGAAGTCGGTGAATTGGCTTGTTTCGGGGGGATGCCGACAGGTCGGCTAGAAGTAGCAAACGCCTTTGCGAAGGCGTCCATTGACAGCGATGTGCGTTTTTAGCTTAGCGCCAACACATTCGATTTGTCAACTAATCGTTTGAAATCAGTCTTTTACTGACATTCTGTATTGGCATACACGGAAGACATTCGTTCTGTTTCGGCACGGACTTCATTTCTAAGGAATGCGGGTTCAATGACTTCCACGTGATGTCCCAAACGGAGAATATCCATGGCGATTTCCCTGCTATCAGAGAAAGGCACTCGCAACGTGTAGGTGCCATCGGGATCAAGTGATCCAACCTGATTAGGATGCCACTCCTCATCCGCCACCCAGCGGCTCGACGCCTCAGAAAACCTGAGTACGGCGATTTGCACATCCTTGCCACCATAGATGCCGTATCCGGCATCAAACTGCTCATTTAGGTCATCCTGGCTAATGTCTTGAGCATCTTGACCGAGCAGTTCCACCGTTTCAAACGCATCAACCGAAAACCTGCGAAGGGCTTGCCGAGCATGGCACCATGCTTCCAGGTACCAGTTGTTTCGGTAGAAAACGAGGCGTTGAGGTGAAAGCAGCCGATCCAGGCGCTCATCCTTTTCCCTGGAATAGTGCAGAACCTTGATTCGCTTTCGTTCAAGTAGTGCTCTCGAAATCAGGCTGAAGTATTTGCTGCCTTTACGTCGGATGCCCGTACGTACCAACCGAATCCGTTGCGTCACTTGATTGAACGACTGTTGATCTCTGCCCAAGATTGCCTCCAGGCGGGAAAGCAGCGGCTGAACATGCGGGGTAAGAAATCCTGGCTCCAATTCGGCCAAGAGGCTGTGCATGGTCAGGAGCGCACAGGTTTCCTCGGCGCTAAACCACAAGCCAGGTAATTCATAGGCTGGACCAGTATTTGGTGTGCTGAAACGATAGCCGCCCGCATCGCGGTCATAAACAATCGGTGCATTGAAACGTTCTTTGAGAAACGCTAGGTCGCGCTTCAGTGTAGCCCAGGAGATTTGCAGTGCGTCGAGTAGCTGCTGGCGCGACATGATCTTGTTGGACTGAAGCAACTGGTCGATTTTGTAAAAGCGTTCTGTCTGGCTCATATGATTTCCTGGGCTCACGATATGAGCCTTTCGGCTGTCATACTGCCTACTGAATTTTGGTAACACAAGGAGGGAATTCGATGACGACTACGATCCTGCTTGCCGCTGCATCTTGTTTGATGATTAGCAATCCAGACCAACGGGCCTACTGCAAAGCACTGGAGTCAGGACGGCAAACCGATTGCACGGCCATTGCCGATTACGCCCTGAGAACGCGATGCAAAACCAAACTCGGCGGCGAACCGGCCAACTGCTACACCATTTCGGATACCGAGCAGCGAACACTCTGCTTGGCAAAAGCAAAACGAAGCTGAAAGGAACCTCGATGCTGACTGAAAAATTCGCCGCAGCGGTCAATATGGCAGCGACCGCCCATGCCAAGCAGGTTCGCAAGGGTAGCAATACCCCTTACATCGCCCACCCACTCGGTGTTGCCTCGTTGGTATTGGAGTTTGGTGGCGACGAAGAGCAGGCGATTGCTGGGTTGTTGCACGATGTGATCGAGGATGGTGGCCCGCAATTCATTGAACCTATCCGAGAGCAATTTGGCGAGCGGGTTTTGTCGATGGTCGAAGCATGTACCGATGGCATCCCCGATGCAAAAGGGGTGAAAGCCCCATGGCGAGAGCGTAAGGAAAAATATCTGGATCACCTTGGGGCAACCGCTACCGATGCCCTGCTGGTCTCCGCGGCTGACAAGCTCTATAACGCTCGGGCCATCCTGGACGATTTGCTTGATCCATCTGTCGGACGAGCCGTTTTTGAACGTTTTTCGGCCAGCAAGGAGGAAACGCTGTGGTACTACCGTGAACTAGGAAGGATTTTCAGTGATCGGCAAAGCCCTGTAGCGCATCGCCTGAATGCAACCGTGATCGAAATTCAACGATTGGCCGCTTGAATATGGATCACTGTTCGCACTGCCACGCCATCCTTGGAGAGCAGCGGGTACTGCTGGATCGGCGTATCGAGGTCATGACTTTCTCGGGTGACATACCCAAGGCAACCGTCCTGGGTTGTGACGATGGCTACGCTTTCTGTAGCCAGGACTGCTGGCACAAGCATCAGCCGACCATTATTGAGCAGTTGAAGCTGACACAAACCTACCCCGTATTCGATGTGCTCAGCGACTGCTGCCGCTGTGGTGCCCCGGTTGATCGCCGACAGGCATACGTGATGTATGCCTTGATGGAAGCAACGCTGGAATCGAAACCTTGGCTCAAGAGTTGTTCTGTTGAGTCAGACGAGGAGTTTGCGGTGTTGTGCCAGCAATGCGAGTTTCCCAATTTCGATAGTGCGGAACATGACACCGAGGAATGTGGGCCTGAGTTGATTACTGCTGGCAACGTGGTGTGCGAGAAGACTGAATAATCTTGGGAGGATAAGAATATGTGGCTATTCACTACCATCGGCTTTTTCAGCGCCGTTCAAAAGCCTGGCACAGATTTCATCACGATCCGTGCTCGGGTTCGCAACGATCTGGATAATCTGCGAGAGAAGTATCTTCCCGATCTATCTCCGACCATTGCCAAGGCTGGGACAGATTACCCATGGAGGGCAACAGTTGCTCATGCCAAGTTCGCCGAAGCCCTCAGCAAAATTGCCTTGGATATTGACTACGGCAACTTCAAGGATGAGGTTGCCAAGCAACAAGGAAAATCACGCGCCCATCGCTATGGCAAGGTCTGGTCAGCTTTGTACGACATGCTGGAAGAAGCGCCCAAGAAGGTGCTGAACTGGAGTAACCCGATTCCCCCTGGAAAGAAGGTGGCCTACGGTGGTGTGGTGTTCGATAGCAAAGGCAATGTGTTGTTGCGCGAGCCCAAAAACCACTACGACGGTTATGTTTGGACCTTCCCAAAGGGGCGTCCTGATCCTGGTGAGACGCCTGAGCAAACTGCACTACGGGAAGTGAAGGAAGAAACCGGCGTCGATGCAACGATAGTTGGCATCCTGCCTAGCGATTACCTGGGCGGTACGACGGTCAATCGCTACTTCATCATGCGCGGCCCTGATGGGGCAGGGTTTGTTGCCGCCGATGACCCTGAAACTGCCGCTGTGAAGTGGGTCGGAATTGATGAGGCTGCTGATTGCATCAATAAGACAAGCAACCTTACTGGCAGGGCTCGGGATTTGAACGTGCTCGCAGATGTTCGGCAATTTAAAATTGCTGAGAAAGCAGGAGATTAACTACAGCCATATTGCTACTGTCCGATGAATTTATTTGGCATTGTTTGTTGTTTCAAATGGCAGTACATTGGCAGTCTTGCCAACGAGGCCCGCCATGCCACGCCAAAAGAACGAAACGCTGACTATCAGGACGACTGCCGAGATTAAAGACTTGTTGCGTCAGGCAGCGGAGCGCGAGCATCGCTCCCTGGCCTCCATGATCGAGGTGCTGGTTAGGGATTACTCCAAGAAGGCCAAGCTGCAACCGTCTGCGGCATCGCAGAACGCAGGGGAGAACTAGCTCATGCGGTTGCTCAAAAACACAGGCGCTGATCGCGTCATCGACCTGCTTGATCCGAAGCTGCAGAAGGACGGTCAACTCGATATTGTGACCCCGGAGTTCTCGCTGTTCGCGTTCTCGGCGCTGCAGGCCAAACTGGCGACAATCAGGCAGAGCAACATCGTTATTCCTTCCATTGATGGCGAACTAAGGTTGATGGGTAACGAAGCAGACCGACCGGCCAGGAACCAGTTGTTGTCGCGTTGGCTGGCGAAGCGATGTGCGGAGTGGGCCAAAGGAAAGGCCGAGATTCGCGTTGCCAGAGGCAAGGTGCCGCAAGGTGTGGCGGTCGTTCGTGACTCGAATGGCGCTGCCCAGCAAGTGGTGATGGGCTCCTTCGGGCTAACCAGCGATGGCCTGGGAATTACCCCCGGTAACCCCCTTAACCTCATCCAGGCATCCGATACGGCTGATGAAGCTGCGATGTTGAGCCAATGGTTCGACATGCAGTGGAACAGCCTCCCTCACGATGAAGCCAGCAAGCAGGCGTTTATCGAGTCGTTGGAAACGCTGGCTGCGGACTGCCCGCCATTTACGCTCTACGCGCTGATTCTTTCCCATCTCTTCAGCCATGCCGAAGATGAAATGGATGAGGAGCGCATCGTCAAATCGGCCACCGGCATCCGCAATACGCTGGTCTGGAAGAAGCTGTACAAGTTCCAGCGTGATGGCGTCGTCGGTGCCATCGATAAGCTGAACCGGTTTGGCGGCTGCATCATTGCCGACAGCGTTGGTTTGGGGAAAACCTTCGAGGCCTTGGCAGTCATCAAGTATTTCGAGCTTCGCAACGACCGGGTGCTGGTGCTATGCCCGAAGCGTTTGCGCGACAACTGGACGCTCTACAAGGCCAACGACAAGCGCAATGTACTGGCTACCGACCGCTTTAATTTCGACGTACTCAACCACACAGACCTTTCGCGGGAAGGTGGAACGTCGGGCGATATTGACCTTGCCCATGTGAATTGGGGTAACTACGATCTGGTGGTCATCGACGAGTCGCACAACTTCCGCAATAAGGCCACGCACAAGGGCCGCGAATCCCGCTATGACCGACTGATGCGCCGGATCATCCAGGAAGGCGTCAAAACTCGTGTGCTGATGCTGTCGGCCACGCCAGTCAATAATCGCCTTGCAGATCTGCGAAACCAGATCGCCTTTGCCACCGAGGGCGACGACACGGCATTGATGGAACATGGCATCGCCAGCATCGAGGCCACGACGCGTAAGGCGCAAGCGCAGTTCAACCGCTGGCTAAGCCTCGATGACGAGGAGAAAACACCCAGTCGCCTTGTTGAAATGCTGGGTTTCGACTACTTCACGCTGCTGGATCACCTGACCATTGCGCGCTCTCGCAAGCACATTCAGAAATACTACGGCACGACGGAGACTGGCTCCTTCCCGGTGCGACTGCCTCCGATCAACATCAAGCCCGATGTGGATCGTGCTGGCGAATTCCGCTCTATTCGTGACATCAACCTGGAGATTCGTCGGCTGAATTTGGCGGCCTACGCACCACTTCGCTACGTTCTGCCGCACAAGCAAGCTGACTACGACGCCAAGTACAGCACCCAGATTCGGGGCGGCGAAAGCTTCTTCCGGCAGGTTGACCGTGAAGAAAGCTTGATCCACCTGTTGCGCGTCAATGTCCTGAAGCGCATGGAAAGCGCCGTGTCGTCCTTCACGCTCACTGTTCAGCGGCAACTCAAGGATGTGGAAGCTACGCTGGCACGTATCGAGGCCCACGATCCCGAGATAGAGGAACTGGACATTGCCGATGTGGATATCGACGATCCTTCGTTTGAAAGCCTCCTGGTTGGTCGCAAGGTCAAGGTGCTGCTGACTGACGTTGATCTACTGCGCTGGCGGCATGACCTGATCGAAGACCGCAATCGCCTCGCTGCTCTTTATGCAGCAGCCAAGCAGGTTGATGCGGCTCGGGATGCCAAATTGACCGCTTTGCGCGAAGTCATAGCCCACAAGTGCCAGCATCCAACCAATGCAGGCAACAAGAAAATCATCATCTTCACGGCATTTGCCGATACCGCAACCTACCTGTACGAACAGCTATCGGCCTGGGCTAAAGCTGATCTTGGCATTGAAAGTGCCTTGGTGACTGGCTCAGGACGGAACCAGACCAGCCTGCCACATCTCCGCAAGGATCTTGCGTCCATCCTGACCGCCTTCTCGCCACGATCCAAGGAGCGCCCCGCCGATCTGGCGCACGAAGGCGAGCTGGACTTGTTGATCGCCACCGATTGCATCAGCGAAGGCCAGAACTTGCAGGACTGCGACTGGCTCATTAACTACGACATTCACTGGAACCCGGTTCGCATCATCCAGCGGTTTGGCCGTATCGACCGCATCGGTTCGCCCAACGAGCGTATTCAACTGGTGAATTTTTGGCCGAACATGGAGCTGGACGAGTACATCAATCTCGAACAGCGGGTCAGCGGTCGTATGGTCTTGCTCGACATTTCGGCAACCGGCGAAGAAAACCTGATTGAACAGCAGTCCGGCAACCCCATGAACGACCTGGAGTACCGCCGTAAGCAACTGCTCAAACTGCAAGACACGGTGATTGACCTGGAAGATCTGTCTTCCGGCGTGTCGATTACTGATTTGACGCTGACCGACTTCCGTATCGACCTGGCGCAGTACCTCAAAGCACATCCCGGTAAACTCGAATCCCTGCCACTGGGTGCTTGCGCCGTAACCACCAGCATGGATGCTGACATTACGCCAGGTGTTGTTTTTTGCCTGCGGGCCGAAGGGGCCGCCGCACAGAAGATTACCGATGCGGGCTACCCGTTGGCCCCGCATTTCCTCGTTCATGTCAGCGAAGCGGGATCAGTTGAGCTTCCCTACACACAGGCAAAGCGCATCCTGGATTGGCTCAAGCGCGTCAGCCTGGGCCGTGACACCCCTGACTCGGCGGCCATCCACCGCTTCGACAAGCAGACCAAGCAGGGTGCAGACATGGCTTCTGTGCGGCAATTGTTAGCGGCTGCCGTAGCCTCGATTGTCGGCAAGAGTGAGGAACGGGCGATAGCCAGCCTGTTTTCGCCGGGTGGAACCCATGCCTTGAAAGGTGAATTCGCTGGCAGTAACGATTTTGAGGTTGTTGCCTACATGGTGATCCTGCCGGAGCAGTTGGCTTGACCGTCAGTTTCGATCTTCCTCGTCTCGTTACAGCTTTGGGCTACCCAGAGAGTGCTGCGGTCAACCAGCGTATTCCCAAGAAAATGCTGGTCGAAACGGGGGTAGCGGCGGCAGCGGATAAACGCGCCATTACCGACGGCATCGACGAGATTCATTGGTTGGCAGCACTGAAGCCGGTAACGGTTGGGATACCGGCCTATCAGGATGAGGCCCGTGATTACCTCGAAATTGCCATCCTGAGCATCAAGCTGCGCCCGGAAGCCAAGGCCAGCCGTATCGCCGAACTGGTCCATCGTGCCATTCCCTATCCCACATTCCTGATGGCGCACTCCCAGGGTGGTATCAGCATCTCGCTGGTGCATAAACGCTGGGCGCAAAACGAAGCTGGGAAGACTGTGCTGGACGGCGATGTACTTGAGGCCAACCTGCGTTTTTCAGACCGACCCGGCCTGGTTCAAAGCTTTTTCGATGCCCTGTCGCTGGAAAAGCAGCCGCGCCTGTCTCTTCACGCGCTTTATCAAGGCTGGATAGACGCATTGATAGCTTGGCAGGCTTCAGCTTTAACGGGGTGTTTTGAACTGAGCACTTCCGCCGCTCACGCAGCTATGCGCCGTGCGGCCCTACATCAGTTCCGCGAACTGGACGCGAAGATTGCGAGCTTGCGCTTGTCAGCCAGCAAGGAAAAACAAACTGCCCGCCAAGTGGCTGCCAACCTCGAAATTAAAGCGTTGCTGGCCGAGCGCCAGCGTGTTGCCGACAATATTAAGGGATAAAAAATGAAGGCTACTGAAGCCAATTTGCTGACGTTTTTACAAAAGTCGCCTCAGTTTGCGATACCGATCTATCAGCGTAATTACTCATGGACCAGCGCCCAGTGCCGCCAACTTTGGGCCGACCTGCTACGTGCAGGGCGAAGCGCCAACATTAATGCCCACTTTATCGGGGCAGTGGTTTATGTCAAACGAGGTCAAGAAAATGTGGTGGCACAAGAACCGCTGATGGTTATCGATGGGCAGCAACGTTTGACGACCAGCACATTGCTGATTACTGCCCTAGCCAAGCATTTTGAAGACAAGGGCATTCCAGAGTTGTTGGAAGCCTTTTCAGCCAAAAAGCTCCGCAACTACTATCTGCTCAATCCCTACGAAGACGGAGAGCGTCACTACAAGCTGATCCTTTCGGAGACCGATAAAGACACGTTGCTGGCGATTTTGAATAATGCGCCGATGCCTGCTGAAGCTAGTCACCGTATTGTCGAAAACTACGAACTCTTCCAGGAACTCATCGACGCGCACCACTCTGAACTGGAAGCCATTTGCCGAGGTCTTTCCAAGCTGGTGATTGTGGATGTTTCACTTGACCGCTCACAAGACAACCCGCAGCTAATCTTTGAGAGCATGAACTCCACCGGACTGGAACTCAGTCAGGCGGATCTTATTCGCAACTACATCTTGATGGGGCTTGAGCAAAAGCTGCAAACGGACCTATATAGGACGTACTGGCGACCCATGGAGAAAGCATTCGGGCAGACAGCCTACGGAGTGCATTTTGACCCCTTTATGCGTCATTACTTGACCGCAAAAACTGGGGAAATCCCAAATGTGCGCGAGGTCTACACCGCATTCAAAAGCTTTGCGGCCAGTTTTAAAGGCGATATCACCAGCCTCGTCGCAGACATCCACTCATACGCCACTTATTACTGCGCCATGGCCTTGGGTGCAGAGCAAGATAACGCACTCAAGCAAGCCTTCCATGACCTCCGCGAGTTGAAGGTTGATGTAGCCTATCCTTTCCTTCTCGATGTCTATCATGATTTCAAGCAGGGGCGGCTGTCCGCTGAAGAAGTGCTTGCCATTGTGCGACTGGTAGAAAGTTATGTGTTCCGGCGAGCGATTTGCGCGATACCCACAAACTCGCTGAACAAGACATTTGCGGGCATGAGCCGCACCCTGAAGAAAGACCGTTATTGGGAAAGTGTGAAGGCTGCATTTCTTTTGTTGCCTTCCTATCGCCGCTTCCCCAGTGATGAAGAATTTCAGCGCGAAGTTAAGTTGCGTGATCTGTACAACTTCCGCAGCCGCAGCTACTGGCTTCGCCGCCTTGAAAACCATGGCCGCAAAGAGCGAGTGGTGGTTGAAGACTACACCATCGAGCACATCATGCCGCAGAACGAGGCGCTATCGCCCGAGTGGCAAGCCGAGCTTGGAACCGAATGGCAGCGAGTACAGCAAACATGGCTACATACCCTGGGCAACCTTACCCTGACGGGCTACAACAGCGAATACAGCGACCATTCTTTTGCCTACAAGCGCGATCAGGTCACAAGCAAAGAGGGTAAGAAGATCGGTTTCAAGTACAGCCCCTTGAATTTGAACGAAGGGCTTGGGGCTGTTGAAAAGTGGGATGAAGAAGCTATCAAGGCCCGTGCAAGCAGATTGGCGGGTGAGGCAGCCAAGGTTTGGACTGCACCACAATTGGCTGCTGATGTGCTCGATGCTTACCGCCCCGTGGCGGGAACAGTGGGGCAGCAATACACCATTGCCGATCACCCACATTTGCTTTCCGGCGCGATGCAAGGGCTCTTTGACGCTCTCCGCAAAGCAATCATTGCGCTTGACCCTTGTGTGAGCGAGGAGTTCTTGAAGCTTTACGTGGCTTACAAGGCAGAAACCAACTTTGTCGATGTGGTTCCACAAGCCAAGCGTTTACTGCTTGTGCTTAATCTGGGCATTGAAGACATCGAAGACCCCAAGAAGCTGTGTCGTGATATTTCAAACATTGGCCGGTGGGGCAATGGTGACGTAGAGGTTGGTCTGTCCAACATCGACGATCTGCCTTACGTGATGGGTCTGATTCGCCAATCGTTCGATCATCAAATGGGCGGGCCGCAGGATGCATGACTTCGCTATTGCACGAAATGCAACTTCAATCTGCTCACGAACAACTGTAAAGACTGCTTTTAGAGCAGAAATAGCGAGCAAAAAATGATGCGAAGTGCAGAAGACCTCTTACAGGAACTGATTTCCCTCGATGAGTCCCACCGAATCGAGGCCAAACGCTGTACGCAGGTGGATCGTTCGGTGATGGAAACGGTTTGCGCCTTTTCCAACGAGCCGGGGCTGGGTGGTGGCTACCTATTGCTTGGTGTGGTTCGTGACGAGCAAGATTTCTTCAAGAACGCCTATACCGTTTCCGGCATCAGCAACCCAGATAAAATCCAATCGGATCTGGTCAGCCAATGCGCCAGCGTGTTCAACAGGCCAATTCGGCCACGGGTTTCTGTTGAGGAGCTGAATGGAAAAACGGTGGTTGTGGTGTATGTACCTGAAGCTGCCGCCACCGATAAGCCCGTTTACCTGACGAACTTTGGTCTACCGAGAGGCGCATTCCGCCGCATAGGCCCAACCGATCAAGAAGGCTCAGAGGACGATCTGATCGCCCTGTATAGCGGCCACCAGATGGACACCTATGATGGGGCTGTCCTGTCGGATGCCGATTTGGACGACATTGACCCTCAGGCTTTGGAGGATTACCGCGCTCAGCGCAAGCAAATCAATCCGGATGCCGAAGAATTGTCCTGGTCCAATGGGGATTTGTTGCGATCTCTCGGGTGTGCCAAAAAAGAAGGGGAAGTGCTGAAGCCAACTGTGGCGGGTATTCTCCTGTTCGGTACGTCCATGGCGTTGCGGCGTTGCTTCCCGATGATGCGTATCGACTATATCCGCGTTCCAGGCAGAAAGTGGGTGGAGAACCCCGAACACCGTTTTGACACGCTGGAAATTCGTGCGCCGATGTTCACGGCAATTCGCCGGGCGACGAATACCGTGCGCGATGAACTACTGCAATCCTTCTCTTTGCCCGAAGGTGCATTAGCTAGAGAGGACGAATCAACGCTGCCCCAGCGGGTGATTCGTGAGGCGATTGTTAATGCGGTCATGCACCGCAGCTACCGGATTCACGGTGCCATCCAGATTATTCGCTACGCCAACCGGCTTGAAATCCGGAACCCCGGCCATTCGATCAAGGCAGAGGAACAACTGGGGGAACCCGGCTCAGAAACACGTAATCCACGTATCGCCGCCGTGCTGCATGAGGTCAATATTGCGGAAACCAAGGGCAGCGGTATTCGTGCCATGCGTGAAATGATGCTGGCGAATGATCTTTTGCCTCCCACATTTGAATCGTCACGACGCCCCGACCAGTTTGTCGCCACCTTCCTCTTCCATCATTTCCTTGGGCCGGATGATTTGGCTTGGCTGCGTCGTCTAACCACTGAAGCCATTTCAGACGAAGAGGCTCGTGCGCTGGTTTTTGTCCGGGAGCTTGGAGCTATCGACAATGCGGCTTACCGGGCCATCAACAGTACGGACACCCTAAATGCATCGGGCCATCTTCGCCGCTTGCGCGACTTGGAACTGTTGCAGATGAAGGGTAGCGGTAGCCGGACTTATTACATTCCCGGCCCGAAATTTGTGGCCAACCAAACGCCCAGCAGTGACAATACACACCAGCTCGCAACGAATACACACCAGTCGTTGGCCAATACACACCAGCTTTTGCAAAATCCACTCCAGGGTAATGCAACGCCTTCCGAAGATCTGATGGCTCGTATTCGTAGTGCAGGTAGCAAGCCACGCCGGGACGTACTCAGGAGCATCATCGTTGATCTCTGTGCTTGGCAGCCATCCAGTGCTCGTGAGTTGGCTGGTTGGTTGGGACGTACTGACCACAAGCACTTGGTGCGTGAACATCTGACACCGATGGTCCGTGATGGGCTACTTGAATACACCATTCCGGAAATGGAAAACCATCCGGATCAACGCTACACCACTGTCAACGATGAATAAGCCGTGAATACCATGCAAAAAATCGAAGCCAATAGCCCCGAAGCACAGTCGGCCAATATCGTCGCCGACAACCTGGCCCAACTGAAAGCCCTGTTTCCCGAACTGGTGACGGAAGGCGCGAATGGCCCGGCGATCAACGTCGATGTGTTGAAAGCATTGGTGGGCGATCAAGCCGTGACTGATGCCGATGAAAAATACGGTCTGAACTGGCATGGCAAAAAGAAGGCACGGCAGATTGCGCTGACCCCAAGCACCGGCACCCTGCGCCCCTGCCCGGAGGAAAGCGTTGAATGGGAAACGACGCGAAACCTCATGATTGAGGGCGACAACTTGGAAGTGCTGAAGCTGCTGCAGAAGAGCTATGGCAACAATGGCGGGCAGGTCAAACTCATCTACATTGACCCGCCGTACAACACCGGCAAAGACTTTGTTTATCCCGATAACTTTCAGGACAACATCAAAAACTACCTTGAGTTGACCGGGCAAACGAAAGACGGCGCGAAGCTCACCACCAATACCGATGCCAGTGGCCGTTTTCACACCGATTGGCTGAACATGATCTATCCGCGCTTAAAGTTGGCGAAGAATTTGTTGCGTGACGATGGTGTTGTGTTCGTCAGTATTGCCGACCACGAAATACACAATCTCCGGGCAGTGATGAATGAGGTATTCGGTGAAGAAAATTTCGTTGCAGCAGTAATTTGGCAGAAGGTTTTTTCACCCAAGAATTCGGCACGGCACTTTTCAGAAGATCACGATTACATCGTTGTTTATGCGAAAAACGCAGAGACTTGGACTCCACGACTGCTTCCGCGTACTGAGGAGATGGAAGCGCGGTACGCAAACCCAGACAATGATGAGCGTGGCCCGTGGACTTCTGGTGACCTTTCTGCACGAAATTTCTATGGTGAAGGGACATACCCAGTTACCTGTCCATCAGGGCGCGTAATTGATGGACCTCCTCCTGGAACATATTGGCGTGTCTCCAAAACGAAATTTGAGGAGATGGATCGTGATGGACGGATTTGGTGGGGGGCAGATGGCGGCAATATGCCCCGTCTGAAGAGATTTCTCTCAGAGGTGAAATCGGGCAGGGTTCCCCAGACATTATGGACTTACGAAGAGGTTGGTCACACGCAAGAAGCCAAAAAGGAATTGATTGCCACTGTCAATTTTCCAAATTCCGATGTGGTATTCGATACGCCGAAACCCACCCGGCTACTGCGCCGTATCCTGCAGATTGCAACTTCACCAGAGAGCAATGACCTGATCGTTGATTTCTTTGCTGGTACGGGCAGCACTATGGATGCGGTGTTTCAGCAAAATGCCGAGGACGGCGGAAATCGTCGCTGCATCCTCGTTCAACTGCCTGAGCCTTTGCCTGGGGCTGAGAGTGCTGGTTGGATCTCGATTGCCGACATTACCAAGGCCAGACTCATAGGAGCTGGCAAGCGGGTCAAGGAAAACAGTCCGCTGTTCAAAGGTGACGTGGGGTTCCGCGTTTTCAAACTCGACACCTCCAACATCCGCGCCTGGAATCCCACGGTCAACGACCTGAAATCCTCGCTTTTCGACCATCTCGAACACCTTGAGGCTGGCCGAAACAGCGATGACATCCTCTACGAAATCCTGCTCAAGCTGGGCCTGGACCTTTGCGTTCCCATCGAAAAGCGTGAAATCGCCGGCAAACAGGTCAATAGCGTCGGCGCGGGTGTGCTGATGACTTGCCTGGTCGAAAGCATCAAGGCAGTCGAGGTAGAAGCCCTGGCGCTGGGCATGATGGCCTGGCGTGAGGAACAGGGGACGGTCGGTGATACCACGGCGGTCTTCCGCGACAGCGCCTTCGAGAACGATGTCGCCAAGAGCAACCTGGCCGCCATCCTTGAACAGTACGGCATCAAGCAAGTGCGGAGTCTGTAGTGATTCAGTTGTTCGGTTTTTCCGAACAACTGCCGTGCGACACGAGGTGGCGCATAGCTAATGGTGCCTTGGTTTTAGACAAGGATTTAGACGGAAAACGTCGTAGCCAATTGATTTATGTGTTGTCTAGGATCGACACGACAAGTTGAAATTAGACAAGGACGCTGCATGAAACTGCATTTTGAATCTGATCTGCCCTACCAAATCGAAGCTATCGAGGCCGTCTGTGACTTGTTCCGGGGCCAGGAGGTTTGTCGTTCCGTTTTCACGGTCACGGCCCAAGCCTTGAGCGGTGAAGGCACTCAGCAAAGCTTTGAAGGCAAGCAATTCACCGAAAGCGGTGGTATCGGCAATGCCCTGCAACTGATCGTCGATGAGGAATTGAATGAGAACCTGCAGCAGGTGCAGCTTCGCAATGGCTTGCCGCCCTCGTTGCCGCTGGAATCCAAGCAACCGCTCGATTTCACGGTGGAAATGGAAACAGGCACGGGCAAGACTTACGTCTACCTTCGGACCGTGTTCGAGTTGAACCAACGGTATGGCTTCACCAAGTTTGTGGTGGTGGTGCCGTCAGTGGCGATCAAGGAAGGTGTGAACAAGACGCTGCAGATCACCCGCGAGCATTTCGAGGGGCTGTACCCCAGCGCCAAGGGCTACGAGTTCTTTCGGTATGATTCCGACAAGCTTGGCCAGGTCCGTAACTTTGCCACCAGCCCGAACATTCAGATCATGGTCATCACGGTCGGGGCGATCAACAAATTCGGTGACGAGGCGGCAGCACAGGCGGAAGAGTCTGACGAGAGTAGGCGCCGTGAGAAGTCGAAGAACAAGATGTACCGGGCCAGTGAGAAAACGGGCGGTGAGCGCCCCATCGACCTGATTCGGCAGACCAGCCCGATCCTGATCGTGGATGAGCCGCAAAGCGTTGACGGTGGTATCGACGGCAAGGGAAAGAAGGCGTTGGCGCACATGTTGCCGCTTTGCACCCTGCGTTATTCAGCGACGCACGTGGAAAAGCACAACATGGTGTTCCGTCTGGACGCCGTGGATGCCTACGAGCAGCGGTTAGTGAAGCAGATCGAGGTGGCTGCGGCCACCGTGCAGGGCGGTAACAACAAGCCCTACGTGAAGCTGCTTGCGGTCAACAACAAGCGAGGGGTGATTTCAGCCAGCATCGAAGTTGACCGTGAGAACGCGGCTGGTGTGGTGCGTCGGGACGCGATTACCGTTCAGGATGGTTTCGATCTGGAGCAGGAAACCGGGCGAGCCTTGTATGCCGGCATTCGCATCGGGGAAATCCGCGCCGGTAGCGGCAAGAAAAGCAGCGACCAGTTTCTGGAACTGAAGGTGCCGGGCAACGAGGTATTTCTGCGTGTCGGCGAAGCCTGGGGCGACGTGGATGCCAGCGCCGTGCATCGGGAGATGATTCGTCGCACCATCAAGGAACACCTGGACAAGGAAAAGCGCCTGCGGCCCCTGGGGGTGAAGGTGCTGAGCCTTTTCTTCATCGACGAAGTGGCGAAATACCGGCAATACGACGAGCAAGGCAACCCGGTGAAGGGCGAATACGCCACGATCTTCGAGGAAGAGTACAAGCGTTGGGCGCGTCACCCCGATTACCAGAGTCTGTTTGGTGAAATCGACCTGGCGACGGCTGCCGATGAGGTGCACAACGGTTATTTCTCCATCGACAAGAAGAAAGTCGGCGGTAAAACGGTCGAAATGGTCAAGGACACGAGCGGCACAACGGCTGCCGACGACGATACCTACAACCTCATCATGCGCGACAAGGAAAAATTGCTCTCCTTCGAGTCGCCGCTGAAATTCATCTTCTCGCACTCCGCGCTGAAGGAAGGTTGGGATAACCCGAACGTCTTCCAGATTTGCAACTTCTCAACCCGCGAAACCGAGCGGTGGCGTCGGCAAACGATTGGCCGCGGGCTGCGCCTGTGCGTCAATCAGAAGGGTGAGCGGCTGCGTGGTTTCGAGATCAATACGCTGACCGTCATTGCCACGGAAAGCTATGAGCAGTTTGCCGAGAACCTGCAGAAGGACATTGAAAAAGACACGGGGATTCAGTTTGGCGTGGTGCATGACCACGAATTCGCCGGGATTCCTGTGACTGCTGATGGCGGAGAAGTGTCGCCCTTGGGCTTCGAGGCATCCAAAACCTTGTGGGGCCACCTCCAGGCGCAGGGTTATATCAGCGACAAGGGCAAGGTCCAGGATTCGCTGAAAACAGCGTTGAAAACGGGCGGCCTGCAACTGCCTGCCGAATTCGAGGCGCAACGCCATCAGATCGTGGCGGTACTGAAAAAGCTTTCCGGCAAGCTGGAGGTCAAGAATGCCGATGATCGCAAACCGATTGCGGTCAGAAAATCGGTACTGCTCAGCCCGGACTTCAAGGCCCTGTGGGATCGCATCAAACACAAGACCACCTATCGCGTTCAATTCGACAACGAAAAGCTGATCGAACGCTGTATCCAGGCGCTGGATGATGCCCCGCCAGTTTCCAAGACCCGCCTGCAGTGGAAAAAAGCAGGGATGGCGATTGGCAAGGCAGGTGTCGATGCTTCGCTGTTGTCGGTATCGGAACCGATCGCCTTGTATGAGTCCGATATTGAGTTGCCCGATGTGCTGACGGAACTGCAAGACAGAACCCAACTGACACGCAAGACGATTGCCCGAATCCTGACCGAGAGCACTCGGCTGAACGATTTCAAGCGAAATCCTCAGCAGTTCATCGAACTGGCCTCGGACGCAATTAACCGTTGCAAGCGCCTTGCCTTGGTCGATGGCATTAAATACCTGCGCCTCGGTGACGAGCACTACTACGCTCAGGAGCTATTCGAGTCGGAAGAGGTGTCTGGTTACTTGCAAAACATGGTGCTCAATACCGAAAGGTCGGTGTACGAGCATGTCGTTTACGACTCGGCCATCGAGCGTGACTTTGCCGAGTCTCTTGAGAAGAACGAGGCGGTCAAGGTCTATGCCAAGCTGCCCGGCTGGTTCAAGGTGCCGACCCCGCTAGGGACTTACAACCCCGACTGGGCTGTGCTGGTGACGCTGGACGGGCAGGAGCGCCTGTACTTCGTCGTCGAAACCAAGGGTAGCTTGTTTGACGATGAACTTCGGGATCGGGAAGGGGGCAAGATCAAGTGCGGTGCCGCGCACTTTACGGCTCTGGCGAGCGAGGCGGATGCTGCGCGGTATGTTGTTGCCCGCTCGGTCGAGGATGTATTTGCCAAGGTATGAGCGATCAGGCTAAGGTTTCCGGAAGAAAGCTTGTTAGTCCAGCCTTACCCCTTGCTTGGTCGCACGATCAAACGAAAACACATGTTCTCGCGGATTTTCTTCGCAGCGTCCGACGATCCGCTTGGGATGGGTTGGCTCTCCCCGCTCCAGTTTGACCATCCATCCACAGATTGGGCATGTAGCAGAATATCGGCTGACATGAATCGTGCTCGCCGTATCGGGGTCTCTGGCTCGGTTGATTTCGATGGTCGCCCCGAACTCCTTCCAGGCCAGTGCCCAATCGGGTGCAATCACGATTCGATCCTCGAATAGCTGAAAAATACCGATGAAGTGCCGATAGGCAATCCACGGGAAGCCAATACCGAGGGCGACTAGCAAAAGGTCTTGGCCGGTGACAGGCTGCGTCCGATACCAAAGCACCAACCATATCAAGAACTCAAAGCAAACGGCGATTATCAGGAATAGGAGCTGCCAAGTGAGGTAGCCATACCGTTTCGATGGCGTCCATTTCAGACCTTTGGCAAACAGGAATTGGCCGAAGGTGGAAAGTTTCAGCGATAAGTCGCGCTTGTAATGAATGCCGTCCGCCTGTGCAGGGATCGCTGGCATGACTTCTGTCATCGCACTACCTGAGGTCTCGGGCAGTGGCCGGGATGCCATTCGGTAATACGCCGGTTTCCCATTCTCTTTCTGGACGATGGGATAGGTATCCAGTCCTGCATTCCGGCTCATTTCGATGAGGGCTGGCTCGATCTCCGGGAGGTAGCGGGTTTCGATTTCCTTCCAGATCGGGCTCAACCATTGCGATGGCTCCTGGTTCGGATTACCACCCAGATCGGTATAGATTGCCTTGGTGCTTACTCGGGATAGCTTGTTTTCCTGGGACGCAGAACGCAGAGCCTCCTGCGCCAGGTAGGCCATGATTTTGCCTGCCCAAATCTGCCGTCTATCTTCCGGGATCGCTGCGATGAGGATTTCGGCGAGTTGCTTGATGTGATTGATGCTGCCTTCCTCAGAATTTTCCTCAAGCAATTGATCTATAAGCTTATTGCCCACCATAAAGCGACCCTCAACTTACCCTTTCTGACTGCAGAAATACGCTGCTCAAGCCTAGCTTGGCTCCTGTCACATCAGGAGGCTGAGCAGAATGAGCAAAGAAAGCAACGGGAAGCATGGTATTCCATTTGGTTGGCATGTGCCGACTCAACGCATGGTTACAGCCCGCGAGGTTGCCAATGGACGTGGCTGCAACTGCGTTTGCATTGCCTGTGGAGCACGGCTTCAAGCGCGACAGGGGGAAATCCGCATTTGGCATTTTGCTCACGATAGCGAAACACAGTGCCAGGTTGCTGCTGAGGCGGCGATTCATCACATGGCAAAGCAATTGATCGCTGAGCGAGGCGCAATTTATCTACCCCACAGGGAGAGATCGAAGGAAATCCACGGGAAGCGAAGAGTTTGGTCCGAGACTATTTGCACCGATGTACAGCAGCCGGGTTTGCACCGCCTGGACGGCTGCCAAGTTGAGAAAACAATCGCCATTCCAGCAGCGCCAGGAGCGACGCTTCGCCCAGACCTGCTTGCAATACTGAACGGCTTACCCCTTGCAATAGAAATCCTCAACACCCATGCCGTGGAACCTGAAAAAGCCACCTGGTTAGAAGAGCATGGATATTCAGTGCTCGAAATCGACGTGCACGACATCGGTTTGCTGCCCCCGGATCAAATGCTGAATGCCCTTGAAGTTCGCTTGTTCGAGACTGCGGACTATTCCTCCTGGCTTTGTCACGCGGCAGATCAGGAAGCAATTCAGACCTTGCAGGACATTGAGGCTGAAGTCCGTGCCAAAAGACAGGCAGAGGAAACGATCCTGCTGGCTCAACTTGAAGCAGCAGAAGCAGCCCAAAAGCGCAGGGAGGAGTTCCTTCGTCAAGTACGCGACATTGATGCCCTGAAGATTCGTGTTGGTGGCTGTACGGTTCGGATCGGCAGGAACTTCGAGCGAGTTTCGCTGAAAGTGTATGGATACGCATCGGATGAGGTTTTTGAAGCAACGAAATCACTGGCCCGCGAGCATGGGGGCCGATTCAACCCGAAAGCCAGATGCTGGGAATTTTTCCGAGACGCAGAAACAGAAAGCTTCTTCGATCAGCTATGTGAGAAGGCACAACAACGCCTGGTTGGTTCCTTCTGGGTCTCTGAGCCGCCCAAGCAGCAAGCAGTAGCCAAGGAAACGATCACTCCCCTGGCTGAACGTCCGTTACCAGTTTTTTTTGATGATCCCGCACTGCAAGAAGCATTCGATGAGCGGGCGGCAATTCTGGAGTTCGATGCTGGCTACGAGCGGCAGCTTGCCGAGCAAATAGCTTTCACTGAGGTCAAAGCTTCTACTACCGCCATGAACCGACCATGAAGGGCTAAAGTAAAATTCGCGGATGACCCGATCCGAATTGACTGCCGCACTGGCCCAGCGTTTCCCTCAACTTGTGCAGAAAGATGCCGAAATGGCCGTCGCAGAGATCCTGGGAGCGATTGCGGCGGCGTTATCAGCAGGAAATCGGGTTGAAATTCGCGGCTTTGGCTCTTTCTCCCTCAACTACCGGCCTCCGCGTACCGGCAGAAATCCGAAGACAGGTGAAAAAGTGGCTGTCCCTGGCAAATACGTGCCCTACTTCAAGGCTGGCAAGGAATTGCGTGAAGTGGTGATTGCAGCGTCGTCAGACAGGACTGGCAAAGTGATTAAGTGATCCAGTTGATCGGCCAGAACGAGTTATTTATTTGTAACTACTAATTCAAGTTTGGCCTGCTTAGCACTTTCCGGTAGTTCAAGGTCCTGAACTCTCTTGGCATCCATCCCAACGCGAAGAGCATTATTGCGGACACCTTCATCTCCCGAAATTACCAAGGTCGCACCGTTCGCTTTCCCAATAGCGACAATCTGCCGGTCGATTTTTACCTTCTGCCAAGGGGAGATACTGCCGTCTTTTTTGTCCCCTCCGCCAAGTGCTGCACGATCAAGTAAGGCACATTCAAAAGCAGATGCTCTATCAAACGGAGCAACATACACAAATGTTTTGCGCTCTAAACGATTAAAGCTCTCTACACCAGCCATATCCGCACCTACGAGATATTCAGCAGCGGCAGGCATCGGAATTATGATTCGCGATTTGGATTTCTCCGCCAATGAGAATAGGTGCTCAATACGGCTCCTGTCATCATCTGATGTGCTCGGGTGCACATAGGCAACTAAAAAGTTGGCATCAATTAGAAAACACTTATGAATCCCTTTTGCGCTCACTGTAGGCCCCGTAATTCCGTCCACTCCGTTTGAGGGTCTGCAAACTCCAGCCAGCCATTGTCTGGTACTTCAGCGATATACCGAAAAACCTCAGAAGGCACCATGTCGTCTAGGTCTTCAAAACTGGTAACGATGCATTTGCCGGATTCTGGAATCCAACCAGAGTCAGTTCGTACCCACTGCCCGTGAAGGTTCAATCGAACCGAGCCTTGCCGGAAACGAAGTACCAACTCTCTCGCCAACGCCTCATCTCGAATTACTAGGCGCATATCCCGATCAAAGTAATCGCGAAGATGAAGATGCATGGTGTCATCAGCACCAACGAGACCTGTAACGATCCCATCTATGGAGCCGTGTTGAAAAACCCTCGATACCTGCTCACTGTCCGCAGGGTTCCCCTTGAACAGGTAAATAACCTTTGACGACGAATCAAGCAACTCGGCTTCAGGTATCCCATCTTCACCCAACAGATTTTGAATTCCTTGAAGGACTTTCGCGGCACGGCTTTTGGGGTCGCTTTTAGCTTGAACAATTCGTGCGAAGGTATTGTTGGTTCGGTTTTCAGGGATGGCTGCTCGAATCCCAACACTGGCGTTCTTAATGCCCTTAAAAACGGGCATATTGTCTTGTCCAAGAAGTTCGGCAAATTGACGAATATATTCACCCAACCGATCCATAGGGAAGCGGTGGGGGTTTCGCTGCGGAATACGCAGCATGTATGTCCAATTTACACGTGGCATATTTTCATCATACCTGATCGAAATTTGCTGTCACCCCCTGAAGCCCGCAAGTCGACGGCGATGGCTCTAGCCTAGGCACCTTGAGGTCAGCGGCAGTAAGGCTGGAAAGCCCTTGCAGATGAAAATGGAACGGCTATCGCCGAGCTACACCACAGCACTGGAAAGTGCTGCCGGCGGTGAGTGCGAGGTAGAGCTGAGGGACGGCAATCGGCCACTGAGGTCATGCAAGCCCGCTGCCGGACTGACCGCAACATATCGAAAAGCGGTCGCAGGACTAGGGGAACTGTTCAATTCCAAAGCGCGAGCGTCGGCCAACTGTGATTGATAGGGTAGACTGCTCAACTCTAGGGGGAATCAGCATGACCAAGCCATACCACGTATTCATTTCCTATGCGACGGAGGATGAGGCATATGCCAATGAGCTGGCCGGTACGCTCCAGTGGCTAGGCTTGTCGGTTTGGTTCGCGCCCATTGCGTTAGAGATTGGTGGCAAGTTGCTGGATTCAATCAACGCAGGCCTGATGGCCTCGCAATACGGCCTGTTGCTCCTCTCCCCAGCGTACGTATCCAAGAAGTGGACAAGCTACGAGTTGGATGTGTTGCACCGTCAGCACATTGAGGAGGATAAGAAGCTACTGCCTATCTGGCATGGCGTAGACAAGGCGCAACTGGACAGCTGGAACCCTGGTCTGTCAGGGATCGTTGCGTTGCGGAGCACAGAAGGCCCGAGCACCATCGCCAAGAAGGTTGCCAACGTGGTCTATCAAGGGTGCCCCATCGTGGGCGTTGATCCGTCCTATGAAAATCCACAATGGCGATTTCTTCAGGGGCGTGGAGAGCTTTACTTGAACAACCGCGATGGCGGTGCGTTCAATATCTTCCATGCCGCCACATTTCCTGACAGTGCCTACCCGATCCACGTCCATGAACGTCCACACAGCCGCCGAGATATTGTGCTGGCGGTCGCTAAAGCCTTGTACTACCGCAGCTACGATGAGTTGAGCCTAATGGATGGCGACCGCGAACGCATGAAGGCCATCTGCAAGCAGCACGGCTTTGACCTCGACGCACCAGGATTTGACCCAGCGATCTACGGTTAGCTTCTGAAAGGAAGATGCCTGCTCTCGAAATCCTCAAGCGTCTGCTCCTGGCCTAATGGCGGTCAGTCGGGAGTAGTGCCAAGTCGACCGCTTGTTGCAGTTGTTGCATGAATTGCAGCCATTGAGTGCAACAAAGAAAAAGCCGCCGTTAAGTGAATAACGGCGGCTTTGCATGGCAGTTACTGGCCCTTAAATATTCTCTCCCATACGCTGTAGCATTGCGGTGGCAGTATGGCGGTTGAACGCCAGTGGCTTAAGCTTTTCTGGCAAGACTGGCTGACTAGTGAGTTTGAAGTTGTTCATCTGATGATTTCCGATCCTCAGTTCCCGCAACAATTGCTTACCCCAATATCCATACATATTCCTTCCTGGCAAATCCCACACGAGAGGGTTGTGCATGGTGCCCGTCTTCAGGTTCTGGTCGAACAACTCAATCTCAACCACAAGCGTAGTCCTGGCGTGTTCGAGAAGCTGATCGCTGATTCGCTCCCGCTCAAAGACTTCGTTATCGTCGTCGCCAAAGTCAAACAAGCAAGGGTCATCCGGGACAAAGAATCGAACCCTCATCCCGCTGTAAAGACGGATCTCCCAAATCATGTCACGCAAACTTCCGGAGCAGGTAGGGGTGGAATAGCTCCGTCCGATGCCCTCCCCTGAGTGAACATTGCTGTCCAGATGATTTACAAGAGTGAACATGGCGTCTCGGGCAGCGTCATGCGTATCAAAAGTAGCGTGAAGCACCTGTTTTACGTGATCCAGCTTAGCGTGATACGGGTTAAACAAGTGGATGAAAGGATCGTTTTCGTAGCTTTCATACCAAGCTTGGCGTAGGGCCTCGAACGCAACTCGCCGTGACGTGTCCATATCATTCCCAGTCAAGATGGTGTGGCCAAACAAGTACTGCGACGGTGATAGGGATACCCGAAATCCCTTGAACTCCCACCCGTTGCTGTTTTTCGAGAAGCTAGGCCGAACCTTATAAATGGCCTCCGTATCGGGTGAGCGGTAATCATCAGGGTCAAAGCCAAACGTCGGCCGCTCCTTTTCGTTGCCCTTTGTGGCGAGTACTCGCTGCAACTGGTACTGGAATTCGTCGACAGTGAATTGTTCAATATTCGGGGAAAACGTAATGTTGATTTGCTTCATGAGTTTTATCCTTCGGAAGGCCAAGCCTGCTGTGCAGGGATGGCTTGGCATTGGTGTTCATTAATGGCTGTAGAAGTCGTTTGAGTCAGCCCATCAGATCGGAAATTTCGCTGGTTTCGTCTTCCGACTCCTTCCTGCGACTAGCCATTGAGCTTTTCGCTATGCCTGGTTTGCCACCTGGAGGTAAGCCGGTTCGTTCAACAGTTTGCAAGGGGCAAACAGGGGGTGGCTGGCAAGCCCGATAAGGAACTCCACCCAGTGTTTCTCCGGCTGCCACCAAGAACAGGGTGGGGCGACGAGGTGTCCTTTAAGGCAATCCTGCAAGGTCTTATCGCCAATCAGTTGAAGTACCGCAGTTGCTCCAACATAGGCAGTCAACGCTGTCGCAATCCTAAGAAAGTCATCCTGCTCAGCATCCTTGGGGAGTTCGGCAATGCTGAGCATCCGCAAGGGGTTCTCATAGGCGGGTAGCTCTGCCAGCGTTGTTACCTCTTCGCCAAGCTTGCGCCGCACCCTGGGCTTGGCCTGCACTTCGACACGAGTAACGTCTTCGCTGCCGCTTACACCGATGACTTCAGATCGTTCGTCAGCCTTGTCGTAGACGGTGGCGTGTTTCTCGCTGGTGTTATGTCCGACATATTCGGTACCCTGCTGGTATAGGCGAGTCAGCCCTTTCTGAAAGAACTTCAAAAAGAACCCTGACTGGGTTGCCCTGCTGGGGACAGGAATGATGCTGGCGATGTTGATGCCGTGAACGTCTACGGCAGCATCGAACATGCTGGCCTTGGCCCGGCCCACAAACGAACACCACGGCTCACCCAGCAGGTAGGAGACCAAGCCTTGAATCAGTTGGCTCTGGCCCGAGTCAAGCTTGCTCGGATTCACGTGAAGGAGGAAATACCCGGCATTCCCAATGGGCTTGTATCGAATTTGCGCGATAGCCTTGTCGCCGTCGTAAATTACCCGGCCCTGTCTATACGGCATCATCTTCGGGGCATTCTTCAACTTCAGTGGGCCTGAGTATTTCATCAGGCGACTCTCGAATTCGATTTGATCCGACTCGTCAATATGTGCCGTTAAATTCAAGCCATCACATACAACTGTGGTTAATACAGTATGTACTGCATTAGCAATCAGTGATGAATCATGGCTAATGCCAGTGTTGATATATTCGGTATTGCTTACATTGCTATGGCTAGAATTGGTTATATTGATTGAGTTGACTGGCTTATTAGTACGACACGATTCGCTATCGCCACTACGCTGCTTGGCAGCCCTATTGCTGATGTCAATCTGCTGACCGTGTTTAATTGATTGCTTCATATTCATGGCAGCTCCTTAAGCAGCCAAGCTGGCACGAAGTTCACCAACGTTCCAGGCGGTGACACGCGATCCGAACTTGCGCGGCACAGGCACTGCTCCCGTTTTCACGTTGCGCCAAACGGTTGCTGCTGAGCAGGCGTACAGCGCCATCACTACGGGGAGGCGAACGTGAGCCTCGTTAGGGAGGCGACTGAACTGTTCCAACAGTTGATGAACGATTGCCCGCCGTGCTTCCGCACGTTGACGAGCCACCAGCTTCTCTTCCTCGGCGAGGACTTTTTCCTTGTTGACCATCACGGCCATCTCCTAAAAGAAGTTAGCCAGCGACCAGCGTTGTGCCTGTCGATCTAGCTGCTGGTTGTTCACAGCTAGAAAAATCGACTAGATGGCCCTGACGGCCAGATGCATCCAGCCCCTCAAAAGAATGCATTCTTGGGCTAAACTTTTTCAAAATAGGGAGGAAATGGGAGGATGGTTGTGTAAGATTTCAGGAGGCGCGATGGACTTGTTTGATCGCTACACGAATGCGCTGGAAAGGGTGATTCGTGTGGGGTCCCACGTGACTGCCGCTAAAGCAGCATGTGGGGGGCTACGAGAAGGCCCGCAGGTTTAGCAGTGACTCAAGGGACTGTTTCCTGCCTGAGTGACGTAGGGGGATACAGGGCGCTTACGACTATCAGGACGAAGGCAGGGTTGGTTCTATGGCGAACAAGTCAAAAGTATTTCCACTCGATTTCGACGCGCAAGAATGGACTTTAGAGGCGGCTTTGCCGTGGGTTTTCTTTGGTGACTTCAGAGACAAGGAGTCCTGGACGGATCTTACCGATTTCGCCATCAAGTTCATGGTCGGTGATGTTGATGAGCGGTCAAACAGCATACACCTCAAGCCGTACACCCGAGAGTTACAGAAGCACTTCAGAGAACATGGAGTGATGCGGCGTCATACAGCTTTTTCCCCTTTGGTTTGGTGCCGACTAGCAATTCAGTTCTGGTTAAAACTCGGTGGTCGTCAGGAGGCTTTCATGTCAGCAATGACCAAGTGGGTTAGAAAGCAGAATAAAGGGGGAATGGCGTTCGTCGTTTATCGCTGTGCCAGTACTGGCAAGAAAAGGAGGATGCCGATGGAGGCTTTCCTTTTCGGCAGGGAGCTCCCCGACCTAATGTCAACCGAATGGGAGTACAAGCAGAAGGCCGTCAGCTCCCCCAAGCTGAATGGGAAATCCTTGTGTAAGGGGGCGCGTATTGATGAGGATAAGGTTGGTGCCAACCTTCTTGGGGCACTGAGGTCTGCCGTCGCTGATTTGGCAAAGGGGACAAGGAATAAATCTTCGCTTCTCCGTCGCCTTGATCCAGAGACAGGGAAGTATAGGTACCGAGGGGGACGTGAGGATTTGTTGGGTGAAGTCTGCCTTCAAGAAGATGGAGCCAAAGGAAAGTGGAGGTTCAAGAATGGGGGGGGCGGTCCGTACGCGACATCGGCGCTGCTTAAAGCGGTATCGATGGTGGCTATCTGCCGCAAGTCTTGGCCGTGAAAGGTCAGGTTTCTAAATGCGGGCTACCCAGCAGGGCCTGATAGAATCCGAGACATTGTTGACCTTAGAAATTGACCCATGAAAAACGTGCACCTCTGCGTGAACCCCTTTCAAATGTCGAGTAATGAGAAATCAGTAGTGGCGGGCATTCGTGCCCGCCACTACTGATTCAGATCCACCTCGAATGACGCCGACGGAGCCCAGCATGACCGGCAATCTCTATGTCGTCGCAGCGCCCTCGGGTGCCGGCAAGACCACGCTGGTGCGCATGCTGCTCGAGCGCGAGCCGGCGGTGCACCTGTCGATTTCCTTCACCACCCGGGCGCCGCGTCCAGGCGAGGAAAACGGCCGCGAATACCATTTCGTCGCGGTCGACGCCTTCCGGGCGATGATTTCCCGCGACGAGTTCCTCGAGTGGGCGGAAGTGCACGGCAACTTCTACGGCACCTCGAAGAAATGGATCGGCGACCAGCTTGCCGCCGGCCACGACGTGCTGCTCGAGATCGACTGGCAGGGCGCGCAGCAGGTGCGCAAGCTGTTCCCCGACGCCATCGGCGTGTTCATCCTGCCGCCGTCGATGGCCGAGCTGACGCGGCGCCTGACCGGTCGCGGCACCGACGCCGCCGACGTCATCGAGCGCCGCCTGGCCGCCGCCGAGGCGGAGATGCGCCATGTCGGGGAATTCGACTATGTTATTATTAACGACCAACTGGACCAGGCCCTGGACGACTTGCGCGCGATCGTGCGCAGTTCCCGCCTGGATTTGGGCAGACAGCGGGCACGTCATCCGGCCCTGTTTGCCAAGCTGCTTTGAAGAATTGATGAGGTTTTAACATGGCCCGCGTGACCGTCGATGATTGCCTGAAGAGGATCCCCAACCGTTTCCAGATGACCCTGGCTGCCGCCCACCGCGCCCGCCAGATCGCCAACGGCGCGACGCCGCTGGTCGAGGTCGACAAGGACAAGCCGACCGTCATCGCCCTGCGTGAAATGGCTCTCGGCAAGGTCGGGCTGGAAGTCCTCAACCGCGGCCAGGCCTGATTTTCCGGGCGGTGAAGCCTGTGGACCCCGCGCCTTCACTTCCGCCCAACTACGAGGAAGCCGCCTACCGCGTCTTCCTCGACAGTCTCGATTATCTGCCCCCGGCTGACGTCGACCGCATCAAGTCGGCCTACGCCTTCGCCGCCAAGGCGCATGCGCACCAGAAGCGCATGTCGGGCGAGCCCTACATCACCCATCCGCTTGCCGTGGCCGGCGCCGTCGTCGAATGGTGCATGGATGCCGACGCGGTTTGTGCAGCGCTGCTGCACGACACGATGGAGGATACCGGGGCGACCAAGCAGGAGCTGGCCGAGAAATTCGGCAAGGAAGTCGCCGACCTGGTCGACGGCCTGTCCAAGCTCGACAAGATGGAATTCGCCTCCTACCAGGAGGCGCAGGCCGAGAATTTCCGCAAGATGCTGATGGCGATGGCGCGCGACCTGCGCGTCGTCATGATCAAGCTCGCCGACCGTCATCACAACATCCAGACGATGTCGGCGATGCGTGCCGACAAGCGCGTCCGGATCGCCCGCGAGACGCTCGAGATCTATGCGCCGATCGCCCTCCGGCTCGGCCTCAACAAGCTCTACCGCGAACTCCAGGACACCTCGTTCCGGCTGATCCATCCGCATCGTGCCGAGGTCCTGGCCAAGGCGCTGCGTGCCGCCAAGGGCAACCGCCGCGAACTACTCACGCGAATCCAGGAAGGCATCTGCGACAAGCTCGCGCACGCCGGCCTGACCGCCGAGGTCTTCGGTCGCGAGAAGAGCCTGTACTCGATCTTCTGCAAGATGAAGGACAAGCACCTGTCGTTCTCGCAGGTGCTCGACATCTACGGTTTCCGCGTCGTCGTCGACAACGTGCCCAGCTGCTACCTGGCGCTTGGTGCGCTGCACAGCCTGTACAAGCCGGTGCCCGGCAAGTTCAAGGACTACGTCGCGATTCCCAAGGCCAACGGCTACCAGTCGCTGCACACGACGCTGATCGGGCCGTACGGCACGCCGGTCGAAGTCCAGATCCGTACCCGCGAGATGCATCAGGTCGCCCAGGACGGCGTCGCCTCGCACTGGCTGTACAAGGACGGCAACGAAAGCAGCGCCGAGTTGCAGATCAAGACGCACAAGTGGCTGCAGTCGCTGCTCGAGTCGCAATCGGGCAATTCGGCGGAGTTCTTCGAGGACGTCAAGGTCGACCTCTTCCCCGACGAAGTCTATGTATTCACGCCCAAGGGCAAGATCATGGCCTTGCCGCAGGGGGCGACCGCGGTCGACTTCGCCTACGCGGTGCATACCGATGTCGGCAATCACTGCTCGGCGGCGCGCATCAACCACGAGTTGGCGCCGCTGCGCAGCGAACTGAGGAACGGCGACCTGGTCGAGATCATCACCGCGCCGGAGGCGACGCCGAACCCGGTGTGGCTGAGCTACGTGCGGACCGGCCGGGCGCGCAGCAAGATCCGGCATTTCCTGCGCACCACCCAGCACGAGGAATCGGCCCGGCTTGGCGAGCGCCTGCTGCGCCAGGAGCTGCTCTCGCTCGGCGTCGTCCCGATCTCGATTCCCGAGCCGGCCTGGCATTCGCTGGTCAAGGCCAGCGGCCAGCACACGCTGGAAGAGGTCTACGCCGACATCGGCCTGGGCAAGCGCCTGCCCTCGGTGGTCGCCCGCCGCCTGCTGGCGCGTGAGGACATGGCGGCGGCAGTGCCGGGCGGACTGACGCTGGCGATCCACGGCAACGAAGGCATGGCGATCCAGCTGGCGCCCTGCTGCCAGCCGATCCCCGGCGATCCGATCATCGGCTCGATCCGCAAGGGCAGCGGCATGGTCATCCACACCCACGATTGCGCGGCGATCCGCAAGTCGCGCACCAGCGAGCCGCAGAAGTGGATCGACGTCGAGTGGGAGCCCGAGGAAGGCAAGCTGTTCGAGTTGCGCATCCGGGTCGAGGTCAAGAACAAGCGCGGCGTTCTCGCCCAGGTCGCGGCGGCGATCGCCGAGGCCGGTTCGAACATCGAGCACGTGGCCATGGATGCCGATCCGGAACGCCTGTTCACGCTGCTCCACTTCACCATCCAGGTTGCCAACCGCAACCATCTGGCGGCCGTCATGCGCGGCATCCGCCAATTGCCGGAAGTCAGCCGGATCGTCCGCGAAAAGGGAGGCGAGGCTTGAGGATACTGGTCCTCGGCGCCGGCGTCGTCGGCACCACCAGCGCCTGGTATCTGCGGGCGGCCGGCCACGAGGTCACGGTCGTCGACCGCCAGCCGGCGCCGGGGCTGGAAACCAGCTTTGCCAACGGCGGCCAGATTTCCGTTTCGCACGCCGAGCCCTGGGCCAATCCGCATGTCCTGCCGCGTCTGCTGAAGTGGCTTGGCCGGCGCGACGCGCCGCTGCTCTGGCACTGGCGACCCGACGCCCGCCAGTGGCTGTGGGGCCTGCGCTTCCTGCGCGAATGCCTGCCCGGGCGGACCGAGGCCAACATCGCCGCGATCGTCGGCCTGGCGCTCTACAGCCGGCAGCAACTGCAGCAGTTGCGCAGCGACCTCGGCCTTGAATACGACCATCTGCAGCGCGGCATCCTGCACATCTACACCGACCGCGACGAACTCGCCGCGGCGATGACTGCGGCCCGCGTCATGGCCCGTCACGGCCTCGATCGCGAGATCGTCGATGTCCAGACCTGCCTGGCGATCGAGCCGGCACTCGCCGGCGCCGCCCATCTGCTGGTCGGCGGCGACTACACGCCGTCCGATGAGTCCGGCGATGCCCATCTGTTCACCCGTGCGCTCGCCGAGCGGGCGGCGGCCGCCGGCGTCGTCTTCCGCTACGCTACCGAGATCGAGCGGATCGCCTCGCGCGGCAACCGGGTTGCCGGTGTGGTCGTCGGCGACAGCCAGGGGCCGGCCCTGCTGACTGCCGACGCCTACGTGCTGGCGCTGGGCAGCTATTCGCCGCTGCTCGCCCGGCCGCTCGGCATCGGCCTGCCGATCTGCCCGGCCAAGGGCTATTCGGCGACGCTGACGCTGGCCGATACGGCTGCCGCGCCCAGCGTCAGCATCACCGACGACGAGCGCAAGCTGGTCTTCTCGCGCCTCGGCAACCGCCTGCGCATCGCCGGCACCGCCGAGTTCGCCGGTTACGACCTCGGGCTCGACGCTGTTCGTTGCCAGGCGCTGATCGATCGTACCCGGCAGCTTTTCCCGCGTCTCGAGATCACCGGCGAGCCGACCTACTGGTGCGGGCTGCGCCCGGCGACGCCGTCCAACCTGCCGTGCATCGGCCGTTCGCGCCTCGACAACCTGTGGCTCAATACCGGCCACGGCACGCTCGGCTGGACGATGGCCTGCGGTTCGGCGGCGGCGCTGGCCGACCTCGTCGGCGGCCGGCGGCCGGCGCCCGAATTCCCCTTCCTGCGCGGATGATCGATACCCACTGCCACCTCGATGCGGCCGAATTCGCCGCCGATCGGGCGGCGGTGCAGGCGGCGGCGCAGGCCGCCGGGGTCGATGCGATCCTCGTGCCGGGGGTCACGGTCGATGCCTTTCCCGGGCAAAAAACCGTCGTCGCCGGCTGTCCGGGGGCGCTTGCCGCCTACGGCATCCATCCGCTCTACGTGCCGGCGGCAGCCGACGGCGACCTTGCCGTGGTCGGCGACTGGCTGGCCCGTGAGCGCCCGGTCGCGGTCGGCGAGATCGGGCTCGACGGCTATGTCGCCGGCGCCGACATGGCGCGCCAGACCGCGTTTTTCGTCGCCCAGCTGCAACTGGCCCGCGAGTTCGACCTGCCGGTGATTCTCCATGTCCGCCGGGCGATCGACCCGGTGCTGCGCGAGTTGCGCCGCTGGCGCGTGCGCGGTGGCATCGCCCATGCCTTCAACGGCAGCCGCCAGCAGGCCGACGAGTTCCTCAAGCTCGGCTTCAAGCTCGGTTTCGGCGGTGCCGCGACCTATGCCGGATCGACGCGCATCCGCGCCCTGGCGGCGACCCTGCCGGCCGAGGCGATCGTGCTCGAGACCGACGCCCCGGACATTCCGCCGGCCTGGCTCAACCGCGGCCGCAACACGCCCGGCGAACTGGCCCGGATCGCCGATGCGATCGCCGGCTTGCGCGGGGTCAGCCGGGCGGCGCTGGTCGCCCAGGCCGACGCCAACGCCAGGGCGGTGCTCGGCGGTTTTTGAGGCAATTTGACGGTCGACCGTCAAATACCAATGAAAACGGGCGCTCGCGGCGCCCGTCGTGCTTGTCGGCCGGCCCGTCTCAGGCGGCGAGCAGGCCGCGCATCTTCTGCAGCGCCTTGGCTTCGATCTGGCGAATGCGCTCGGCCGAGACGTCGAACTCGGCGGCCAGTTCGTGCAGCGTTGCCGCTTCGCCCTCCGCCAGCCAGCGGGCTTCGACGATGCGCCGGCTGCGCGGGTCGAGGGCGGCCAGCGCCTGCTGCAGGCCGTCGCTCTCGAGCGCCGCGCGGGCCTTGTTCTCGAGCATGCGCGTCGGTTCGTAGCGGTTGTCGGCCAGATAGTCGATCGGCGCGAAGGCGTCGTCGCCGTCGTCCGGGTTGCCTTCGAGGGCGAGATCGCGGCCGGACAGCCGGGTTTCCATCTCGACCACTTCCTCGCGCTTGACGCCGAGGCGCTCGGCGACTTCGGCGGCCTGGCTGCCGGAGAGCGTGTCCACGCCCTCGTAGTCGGCCTTCAGGCTGCGCAGGTTGAAGAACAGCTTGCGCTGCGCCTTGGTCGTGGCGACCTTGACCAGGCGCCAGTTCTTGAGCACGTATTCGTGGATCTCGGCCTTGATCCAGTGCATCGCGAACGAGACCAGGCGGACGCCGCGCGACGGATCGAAGCGCTTGACCGCCTTCATCAGGCCGATGTTGCCTTCCTGGATCAGGTCGGCGTGCGGCAGGCCGTAGCCGAGATAACCGCGGGCGATGGAGATGACGAGACGCAGGTGCGAAAGGACGAGCTGACGCGCGGCATCGACATCGCCGTCGTCGCGGAAACGCTCGGCCAGCCGCGTCTCTTCCGCCTCGGACAGCATCGGGTAACGGTTCGCCGCCTGGATGTAGGCGTCGATGTTGCCGACGGCAGAGGGAACGGGAAGCGCCAGGGCATGGGTCATAGCGTAGAATCCTCCTTCATCTGATGGAACTATTTTAGCACTCGCTGCTTGAGAGTGCTAAGTATGCGAGCGAGTTTCCGGAACGTGTGTAACAAATTTCAACCGCCTGCCCCGGCCCCGGAAACGCCGCACTATCGCGGCCGCTTCGCGCCGTCGCCGACCGGTGCGCTGCATTTCGGTTCGCTGATCGCCGCCCTGGCCAGCTGCCTCGATGCCCGCGCCCACGGCGGCGAATGGCTGGTGCGCATGGAGGACGTCGATGCCGAGCGCAACGTCCCCGGCGCCGCCGACGAGATCCTGCGCACGCTCGAGGCTTTCGGTTTTGCCTGGGACGGCGAAGTGCTCTGGCAGAGCACCCGCGACGACGCCTACGCGGCGGCGCTGGCCGAGCTGGTCGCGGCCGGGCTGGCTTATCCCTGCGCCTGCTCGCGCAAGGAAATCGCTGCCCGGACAACGCGGCCGGCGATCGACGGCGGCCTGATCTATCCCGGTACCTGCCGCAACGGCCTGGCACCGGGCGCGGCAGCCCGGGCCTGGCGGCTGCGCGTCGACCAGGCGCCGCTGGCCTTCGTCGACCGCCTGCAGGGCGAGGTCGCCCAGCAGCTCGAAGACGCTGTCGGCGATTTCGTCCTGCGCCGTGCCGACGGGTTGTTCGCCTACCAGCTGGCGGTGGTCGTCGACGATCATTTCCAGGGCATCACCGACGTCGTTCGCGGCGCCGACCTGCTCGCCTCGACGCCGCGCCAGGTCTGGCTGCAGCGTTGCCTCGGCTACCCGACGCCGCGTTACGCGCACCTGCCGGTGGCGACCAACGCGGCCGGCGAGAAGTGGTCGAAGCAGACGCTGGCGCCGGCGCTGGAATGCGGCAAGGCAGCGGCCGAACTGGTGCGGGCGCTGGCCTTCCTCGGGCAGCCGGTACCGTTCGAGCTGGGCCGGGCGACGGTCGCCGAGGTCTGGAACTGGGCCTTCGCCCACTGGTCGTTTGCCGCAGTTCCCCGGCAGGCGGCGATCAGCGCTCCGGCGGCGCCTTGACCCGGTCCTCGGCCCGCCAGTGGCGGTCGCCGTAGCCGGCGATGCCGACCAGCAGGCGGACGATGCCGTAGCTCAGCCAGCGCAGCAGGCGCGACGACCAGGCCTGGCCGAGGATGTCCTCGGCCAGCATTTCGCGGCTGCCGTCGCGCATCGCGGCGTCCAGGCTGGCACGCAGTTCGCCGGCGAAGCGGCGGTCGCGCACGACCAGGTTGGCCTCCTTGGCCAGCAGCAGGCTGAACGGGTCGATGTTCGACGAGCCGACGGTTGCCCATTCGCCGTCGATGACCGCGACCTTGGCGTGCATGAAGCTTTTCTCGTACTCGAAGATGCGGATGCCGGCCTTGAGCCCGGCGGCATAGAGCGTCTGCGTCGCGTAGCGGAGCAGCGGGTGGTCGGTCTTGCCCTGCAGCAGCACGGTGATGCGCACGCCGCGGCGGGCGGCGGCGAAAAGCGCGCGGCCGAAGCGGATGCCGGGCAGGAAGTAGGCGTTGGCGATCAGGATCTCGGTCGCGGCGGCGTCGATCGCGTCGATGTAGGCATTCATGATGTCGGCGCGGTGGCGGATGTTGTCGCGGATCAGGAAGGCCGCCTGCTGGTCGCCGACGGCCGCGCAGCAGGGTTTGATGATGGGCGCCAGGCGGAAGCGGCGGCGGAAGTTGGCCCAGGTGACGATTTCCCACATCCGCCGCGCCGCGTGGTGCACCTGCGCCAGCACCGGACCTTCGATGCGCACCGCGTAGTCGTAGCGCGGGCGCATGTCTTCCGGTGCGTTATCGTCGTCGACGATGTTGATGCCGCCGACGAAGGCGACGCGTCCGTCGATCACCGCCAGCTTGCGGTGCAGCCGGCGCAGGCGGTGGCGCTGGAAATGGAAGCGGCCGATTTCCGGTCGGTAGAACAGCGAGCGGACGCCGGCCTCGGCGAGTTGCGGGCGGAAGTCCTCGGCGAAATTGCGGGCGCCGAAGCCGTCGACCGTGACATTGACGATGACGCCACGCCGGGCTGCTGCGCACAGTGCCGAAGCGACTTCGTGGCCGACGGGGTCGTCGGCGAAGATGTAGCTTTCCAGGTAGATCTCGCGCTCGGCGGCGGCGAGCGCGGCGAGCAGCGCAGGGAAGTACTCGCGCCCGGATTCGAGCAGCGTCAGGCGGTTGCCGGCGACGAAATCAGGCGCCATGCCTCGTCAGGAAGGCCGAAAGCGCCGCGTGGTCGGAAATCGCCGACCATGGTGGGCCGTAATGCACCGCCGTTTCGCGGACCGCGAAGCCGCGCACGTAGATGCGGTCGAGCCGGAACATCGGCATCGCCGCCGGAAAACTGCGCACCGGACGGCCGCCGACGGCCTGCGAGAAGACTTCCTGGAGGCCGAGGCGGCGGGCCAGATGCTCGCAGGCGCGGCTGCGCCAGTCGTTGAAATCGCCGGCGACGATCAGCGGCGCATCGGGATCGTCGAGGCGGTCGAGGTAATCGGCCAGCGCGTCCATCTGGCGCCGCCGCGAATGCCCGAACAGCGACAGGTGCACGCACACGCAGTGCGCCGCCGGCCCCTGCGGCAGCTCGATCCGGCAGTGCAGCATGCCGCGCTTCTCGAACTGCAGATGGGTCACGTCCTGGTTGTGCGCGTGCAGGATCGGGAAGCGCGACAGGATCGCGTTGCCGTGGTGGCCGTGGTCGTAAATCATGTTGCGGCCGTAGGCCGACTGCCAGACCTCGTCGGCGAGGAACTCGTGCTGCGGCCGACCCGGCCAGTCGGCATGCCGCTCGGCGTGGCCGAGGTGCAGGCCCTGGACCTCCTGCAGGAAGACGATGTCCGGGTTGAGGTGGCGCAGCCGCTCGCGCAGCTCATGCACCATCATCCGCCGGTTGAACTGCGAGAAACCCTTGTGGATGTTGTAGGTGGCGATGTGCAGCGCGGGCTGGCTCATGGTGCGGCGGTCAGGAGATCGCCAGCATGCGGTCGAGCGCCAGGCGGGCGAACCTGACCTCGTGTGCCGGCACCTTGATCTGGTTGACCACCTTGCCCTCGACCAGGTTTTCCAGCGTCCACGCCAGGTGCTGCGGGTCGATGCGCTGCATCGTCGAGCACATGCAGACGGTGGTCGCCATGAACTGGACGATCTTGTCCTGCGGCAGCACCTCTTTCGCCAGGCGCTCGACCAGGTTCAACTCGGTGCCGACCAGCCAGCGCGTGCCGGCCGGGGCTTCCTTGATCGTCTTGACGATGTGCTCGGTCGAACCGACGTAATCGGACGCCGCGCAGACCTCGAAATTGCACTCGGGGTGAGCGATCACTTTCCCCTCCGGGTACTTGGCGCGGAAGGCGTCGATGTGCGATTTCTGGAACATCTGGTGCACCGAGCAGTGGCCCTTCCACAGCAGGATTTTTGCCTTTTTGACCTGGTCGACCGTCAGACCGCCCATTTCCAGGTCGGGATCCCAGACGACCATCTCGTCCATCGGGAAACCCATCTGGTGGCCGGTCCACCGGCCGAGGTGCTGGTCGGGGAAGAACAGCACCTTGGGCCGCTGCGCGAAGGCCCACTTGGCGATCGTGCCGGCGTTCGACGAGGTGCACACGATGCCGCCGTGTTCGCCGCAGAAGGCCTTCAGGTCGGCCGCCGAGTTGATGTAGGTGACCGGCGTGACCTCGTTGTCGACATCGATCACCGAGGCCAGCTCGCGCCAGCAGCGTTCGACCTTGGCCAGGTTGGCCATGTCGGCCATCGAGCAGCCGGCGGCGAGGTCGGGCAGGATGGCGATCTGGTTCGGCGCGGTCATGATGTCGGCGACTTCGGCCATGAAATGCACGCCGCAGAAAATCACGTATTCGGCATCGGTTTGCGCCGCCAGCTTGGACAGTTTCAGCGAATCGCCGGTGAGGTCGGCGTGCTGGTAGACGTCGGCACGCTGGTAGTGGTGGCCGAGGATCACGGCGCGCTTGCCGAGCTTGGCGCGGGCGGCGCGGATGCGTTCCTGGCAGGCGTCGTCGGAGAGTTTGTTGAACGGGTCGAAGGAGATGGTCGCGGTGTGCATGCTGTTTCCGGTGAATCGCGCGGTCGACGCGCCGTTGAGGCAAAAAATGGGCGGGCGGGATTATCCCTGATGCCAGGGCAGTCCGGCACGTCGCCAGCCACCGACGGTGTTGCGGTGGCCGTTGGCGTCCTTGTCGCCCTCGAAGCCCTCGAGGACGTTGTAGCAGTTGGTGTAGCCGGCTTCGCTGGCGGCCGCGGCGGCGCCGATCGAGCGTACGCCGCTGCGGCAGACGAACATCACCAGCGCTTCCGGATCGACCTGGCGGGTCAGTTCGGCGAGGAAATGCGGGTTGCGCACGCCGCCCGGGTACTGGTTCCATTCGATCTCGACGGCACCGGGAATGCGGCCGACCCAGTCCCATTCGGCACGGGTGCGGACATCGACGAGGCGGGCGCCGGGGGCGGCCTGCCAGATTTCGAAGGCCTCGTGCGGCGTCAGTTCGCCCTGGTAGGGGCGTTCGAGATCGCGGGCGCGGATCTGCGCGAGGTCGAGTATTTCCCTGAGTTTGCCCATCTTGGATCGCTGCTAGAATCGAAGTCCACAGTATAGGGCAGAGTCGATGAGAGACGTTCATTCCGCGCCGCAGGCGCGCGCTGGCGAGGCACAACGGGCGACCTGGGTGAGCGTCGTGGTGAACCTGGTGCTGACCCTGGCCCAGTTGCTGGTCGGCTGGCTGGCGCATTCGCAGTCGCTGGTCGCGCACGGCCTGCATTCGTTTTCCGACCTGCTGTCGGATTTCCTGGTGATCTGGGCCAGCCGCCAGAGCGCGGTGCCCGCCGATCGCGCCCATCCCTACGGCCACGGTCGCGTCGAAACGGCGGCGACGCTGGTCCTTGGCGTTTCGCTGATCGCCATCGGCGCCGGCATCCTCTGGGAATCGGGCAGCCGCCTGCAGGCCGGCGTCGAGGCGCCGGCCGTCGGCTTGCTCGCCTTCTGGATCGCCGTGCTCACCGTCGTCGCCAAGGAGGGGCTCTATCGCTACCTGATCGGCGTCGCCGAAAAACTGCGTTCCCAGCTGTTGACCGCCAACGCCCTGCATACCCGGGCCGACGCCGCTTCGGCGCTGGTCGTCGTCGTCGGCATCGGCGGTGCCCTGCTCGGCTGGACCTTCCTCGACCTGCTGGCGGCGGCGCTGATGGGTTTCATGATCCTGCGCATGGGCGCCGAACTGGCCCGCGATGCGATCAAGGAACTGATCGACACCGGCCTCGACGAAGTCCAGGTCGCGGCGATCCGGGCGACGCTGGCGGCGACTCCCGGCGTGCTTGGCGTGCACGCGCTGCGGACGCGGCGCATGGCGCACCAGGCGCTGGTTGACGTGCATGTTCAGGTGGCGCCGATGATCAGCGTCTCGGAAGGCCACCGCATTGCCGAAGCCGCCCGCGCCCGGGTGCTGCGCGAACATCCCGAGGTGCTCGACGTGCTCGTCCATGTCGACCCCGAGGACGATCTCGAGCCCGACCTGGCGGCGATGCGCCTGCCCGGCCGGGAAACCCTGCTGCCCTTGCTGCAGCCCCTGCTCGCCGATCTGCCGCCGCCGGAGCGCGTCGTCCTGCATTATCTCGGTGGTCAGGTCGAGGTCGATCTCTATTTCGCCCAGTCCAGCCTGGCTTGTGCCGGGGCCTTGAGCGAGGCCGAAGCACGCCTGGCCGGGCGGCTGGATGAGCTGCCGATGGTGCGTGCGCTGCGCCTCAATTGCGTTTCTGCACCATAATTGTGCGTTGTGAATTGGTGGGCATCGTTTTGGTGCATTTCTTTTCCTGGCGCCGCCGATAGGCCCTTGTGGCACAATGCAAATTCCCGCGATCGGTGTTTGGCACGCTTTCTGCTAATTGTGGTCGCTGCGATTTACTGATTTTCGCCGGCTGTGCCGGCGGGCTGTTTTCTTAGGAGACTAACGCGTATGGCAACCCCGCAAGACGTGATCAACATGATCAAGGAAAACGACGCCAAGTTCGTCGATTTCCGTTTCACCGACACCCGTGGCAAGGAACAGCACGTCACCGTGCCGATTTCGCACTTCGACGAAGACAAGTTTGAAAACGGCCACGCCTTCGACGGCTCGTCGATCGCCGGCTGGAAGGGCATCCAGGCTTCCGACATGCTGCTGATGCCGGATCCGTCCACCGCCTACATCGATCCCTTCTTCGACGAAACCACCGTCGTCCTCACCTGCGACGTCGTCGATCCGGCCGATGGCCGTGGTTACGACCGCGACCCGCGCTCGATCGCCAAGCGCGCCGAAGCCTACCTGAAGTCCTCCGGCATCGGCGACACCGCCTTCTTCGGTCCGGAACCCGAATTCTTCATCTTCGACGGCGTCGAATGGTCGGTCGACATGTCCGGCTGCTCGCTCAAGATTCATTCCGCCGAGGCGGCCTGGAATTCCGGCGAGAAGAACGACGGCAACGGCGCCACCGGTCACCGTCCGGCGGTCAAGGGCGGCTACTTCCCGGTTCCGCCGGTCGACAGCCTGCACGACATCCGCTCGGCCATGGTCCTGACCCTCGAATCCCTGGGCGTGCCGGTCGAAGTGCATCACCACGAAGTGGCCAACGCTGGCCAGTGCGAAATCGGTACCAAGTTCAGCACGCTGGTTCAGCGCGCCGACTGGACCCAGATCCAGAAGTACGTGACCCACAACGTCGCGCACCAGTACGGCAAGACCGCCACCTTCATGCCGAAGCCGATCGTCGGCGACAACGGCTCGGGCATGCACGTGCACCAGTCGGTCTGGAAGGATGGCAAGAACCTGTTCGCCGGTGACCAGTACGCTGGCCTGTCCGAACTGGCGCTGTTCTACATCGGCGGCATCATCAAGCACGCCAAGGCCCTGAACGCAATCACCAACCCGGGTACCAACTCCTACAAGCGTCTGGTTCCGCACTACGAAGCGCCGGTCAAGCTGGCCTACTCGGCCAAGAACCGTTCGGCCTCGATCCGCATCCCGTTCGTTGCCTCGACCAAGGCCCGTCGTATCGAAACCCGCTTCCCGGATCCGATCGCCAACCCGTACCTGTGCTTCGCCGCCCTGCTGATGGCCGGCCTCGACGGTATCCAGAACAAGATCCACCCGGGCGATCCGGCTGACAAGAACCTGTACGACCTGCCGCCGGAAGAGGATGCAAAGATCCCGACCGTCTGCGCGTCGCTCGAGGAAGCCCTGGAAAACCTGGACAAGGATCGCGAGTTCCTGACCCGTGGCGGTGTCTTCTCCAACGACTGGATCGATGCCTTCATCGCCCTGAAGATGGAAGAAGTGAACAAGATCCGCATGACGACCCACCCGGTCGAATTCGATCTGTACTACAGCTGCTGATCGACGCAGTCATGGCAAAAAGGGCGGGGATTCCCCGCCCTTTTTTTGTCCACCGCGCGGTCGCTTCGTCGTTAACCCGGTAAACTGCAAAGCTCTCGAGGATCCATGACGATGACACGTAGCCTGCTTGCCCTGCTTTGTGCGCTGGCGCCGATGGCGCTGTCGGCGCAGACGATCTACCGCTGCACCGATGCTGCCGGCGGCGTCCTGATTTCGAATAGCCGCGTCAACAAGAACTGCCTGGCGATTGCCAGCGAGGAATCGCCGGCTGCGCCTTCGCGTCCGGCGGCGAAAGCCTCGGCCAACCCGACCCCGGCCGGTTTTCCGCGCATCCAGGAAGATACCCAGAAATCGCGCGACAACGATCGCCGGCACATTCTCGAGCAGGAGCTCGCCGGCGAGCAGCGCAAGCTGGACGAGGCGCGCAAGGAGTTGGCCGCGCAGGATGCGGCACATGCCGGTGCCGAGCGCACGGCGCCCTACCGCGACCGCATCGCGCAGCACGAGCGCAACCTGCAGGCGCTGCAGAAGGAACTCGCCAACCTGCGCTGAAGCCGTTCAGCGACGGACCTTGTACCAAGCCGCGTAGAGGGCAGGCAGGAAGAACAGCGTCAGCGCGGTGGCGACGATCAGGCCGCCCATGATGGCGATCGCCATCGGCCCGAAGAAGTCGTTGCGCGACAGCGGAATCATCGCCAGTACCGCCGCCGCCGCCGTCAGCGCGATCGGGCGCAGGCGGCGTACCGTCGATTCGACGATGGCTTCGGCGCGGGCCTTGCCGGCGGCGAGGTCCTGCTCGATCTGGTCGACCAGGATCACCGAATTGCGCATGATCATGCCGAACAGTGCGATCGTCCCGAGCAGCGCCATGAAGCCGAAAGGCTGGTTGAACAAGAGCAGGAAGAGGACGATGCCGATGATCCCGAGCGGCGCCGTCAGCAGCACCATGATCACCCGCGATACGCTCTGCAGCTGGATCATCAGGATGGTGACGACGGCGAGCAGGAACAACGGGACGCCGGCGATCACCGAGCCCGAGCCCTTGGCCGACTCCTCGACGCTGCCGCCGGCGGCGATCCGGTAGCCTGCCGGCAGGCGTGCCTGCAACGCATCGATGTCGGCCTGCAGTGCCGCGACCACGGTCGCCGGCTGGGTTTCCCCATAGAGATTGGCACGCACGGTGATCGTCGGGACGCGGTCGCGACGCCAGATCAGACCGGGCTCGAACACCGGTTCCAGGTGCGCGACCTGGGCCAGGGGCACGCTGCGGCCGCTGGCGGTCGGCAGCATCAGGCCGGCCAGCGCCGAAGGGCGGTCGCGCTCGTCGGCGCTGGCGCGCAGGACGATGTCGATGCTCTTGCTGCCCTCGCGCAGGCTGCTCACCGTGTAGCCCTGCAGCGACATGCCGAGCAGGCCGGCGATGTCCTGGCTGGAAACGCCGAGCAGGCGTGCCTTGTCCTGGTCGATCTCGACGGCGATCGATTTCGACAGTTCGTGCCAGTCGAAATTGACGTTGGCCAGTCGTGCGTCGCTGCGCATCAGCGCTGCCACCTCGTCGGCGGCCTGGCGCAGGGTCGCCGGATCCTCGCCGGAAACGCGATACTGGACCGGATAGCCGACCGGCGGGCCGTTCTCGATCCGGGCGACGTTGGCACGCACGCCCGACGGATCGTTTTTGTAGTGTTCGATGAGTCGACCGCGCAAGGCTTCGCGGGCGGCGATATCCGGGGTCGCGATGATCAGCTGGCCGACGTTGGTGGCCGGCAGCTGCTGGTCGAGGCTGAGGAAGTAGCGCGGCGCGCCGCTGCCGATCCAGGCGATGTAGTGGCTGAAATCGTCGTGCGCGGCACGGTCGGCCGCCAGCCACGTCTCGAGTTCGCCGACCGCACGCTGCGTGGCGGCCAGCGAGGCGCCTTCCTGCAGGCGCAGTTCGACGTTCAGTTCGAGCCGGGTCGAGTTGGGGAAGAACTGCTTCTGCACCTTGCCCATGCCGAACAGGGCCAGTGCGAAGAGCAGCAGGGTGGCGCCGATGACCTGCCAGCGGTGGGCGACGCACCAGGCGACGAGCTGGCGGAAACGCTGGTAGAAGGGCGTGCCATAGACGTCGTGATCCTCGGCGTGGGCCGGGCCGTAGGCGCCGAGGCGGCGGGCCAGGCGCTCGAGCCGCGGCCAGCGTGCGGCGAGGCGGGGCGAGCCTTGCGGCGAACGCGGGTCGGGCAGCAGCTTGTAGCCGAGCCAGGGGATGGCGACGACGGCAGCCAGCCACGAGATGAGCAGGGCAATCGCGTTGATCTGGAAAAAGGCGAAGGCGTATTCGCCGGTCGACGATTTGGCCAGCGCGATCGGAATGAAGCCGGCGACGGTGACCAGCGTTCCCGACAGCATCGGACCGGCGGTACTGGTATAGGCGAAGGAGGCGGCGCGGGTGCGCTCCCAGCCCTGTTCCATCTTCACCCACATCATTTCGACGGCGATGATCGCGTCGTCGACGAGCAGGCCGAGGGCGAGGACCAGGGCGCCGAGCGAGACCTTGTGCAGGCCGACGTCGAGCCCGTCCATGGCCAGGAAGGTGGCGGCCAGGACCAGCGGGATCGAGATCGCGACGACCATGCCGGTGCGCAGGCCGAGGCTGATGAAGGTGACGGCGAGGACGACGATGACCGCCTCGGCCAGGGCCTTGACGAAGGCGTCGATGGAGCGGGTGACGGCGGCCGGCTGGCTGACCGCTTCGCCGATCTCGACGCCGACCGGCAGGGTCGGGCGCAGCTCGGCCAGGCGTTTCTCGAGGGCGCGGCCGAGCGCGATGATGTCGCCGCCCGGCGCCATCGAGACGCCGATGGCCAGTCCCGGCTGGCCGTTGAAACGGACCCGGGTGGCCGGCGGCTCGCTGGTGCCGCGGCGGACGCTGGCGATGTCGCCGAGGCGGAAGGTTTTCCCGCCGGCACGGATCAGCGTGTCGGCAACCGCCTGCTCGCTGCTGAAGGCGCCGCCGGGGCGGAGCTGGATGCGTTCGTCGGCGAGCTCGAAGAAGCCGGCGCCGGCGACCGCGTTCTGCTCGGCCAGCGCCTGCGCGATCGTCGCCGGCGCGACGCCCAGCGTCGCCAGCTTGGCGTTGGCCAGTTCGACGAAGATCTTTTCGTCCTGGATGCCGAAAATCTCGACCTTGCCGACATCGCGCACGTGCAGCAGCTCGTCGCGGATGCGTTCGGCCTGGTCCTTGAGCAGCGGCTCGCTGAGGCCTTCCCCGGTCAGCGCGAAGATGTTGCCGAAAACGTCGCCGAACTCGTCGTTGAAGAAGGGGCCCTGGATGCCGGTCGGCAGCGTGTGGCGGATGTCGCCGATCTTCTTGCGCACCTGATAGAAGACTTCCGGCATCTGCTTCGAGCGCAGGCTGTCCTTGGCGAAGAACAGCACCGTCGATTCGCCGGCGCGCGAGTAGCTGCTGACGCGGTCGAGGTAGGGCAGTTCCTGCAGCTTCTTCTCGATGCGGTCGGTCAGCTGCTGCTCGACCTGCTGCGCCGTGGCACCCGGCCACATCGTCCGGATCACCATCGCCTTGAAGGTGAAGGGCGGATCCTCGGCCTGGCCGAGCCGGCCGTAGGCGACGATGCCCATCAGGGCCAGGGCGAACATGAAGTAGCCGACCAGCGTGCGGTGGTGCAGCGTCCAGTCGGAGAGGTTGAAGCGCTGGCTCACGTCAGTGCTGGGCGGCCGGTGGCGGCGCGATCTTCGCGTGTACCGCCTGGCCTTCCTGGAGACGGCTGATGCCGGCGATGACGACGCTTTCGCCGGGATGCAGGCCGTCGCCGAGCAGGGCGCCGTCCTCGCGGAAGGCGGCGACGCGGACCGCGCGTCTGGCCAGCTTGCCGTCGGCGACGACCCAGACGAAGGCGCCATCGCCGCGGTCGCCGAGGGCGCTGAGCGGAACCAGCACGCCGCTGCCGGCGCTTTCGGCCGGGGCGACGCGGGCGGTCATGCCGAGGCGGACCTGGGGCGGCGGCGCGAGCAGGCGGATGCGTGCCGGGTAGGTGCGTGTCTGGGCGTCGGCGACTGCGCCGAGTTCGCGCAGTTCGCCGGCGATTTCGGTTTTCGGGTCGGCCCAGAGGTTGACCGTGAACTTGCCGGCGCGGCGGATTTCCTCGACCCGGCTTTCGGGGACGGCGATCAGGACTTCCTTTTCTTCCGGGCGGGCGATCCGGAACACCGGCTGGCCGGCGGCGACGACCTGGCCGACATCGGCCAGCACGGCGCTGACGACGGCCGGGAACTCGGCGGACAGCGTGCCGTAGGCGGCCTGGTTGCTGCTCATCCGGCTTTGCGCACGGGCCTGTTCGAGGCGCGCCTGGGCGGCGTTGAGGGCGTGCTGGCGGCTGTCGAAGGCGGCCTGGCTGACGAACTTGCGGGCGAGCAGGCCGGCGTAGCGCTCGCGCTCGGCGCTGCTGGTCGCGACCTCGCTCTCGGCCGCGGCGACCTGGGCGGCAGCGGCGGCGGCCGCCAGTTGCAGGTCGTTCGGGTCGAGGCGGGCGAGCGGTTGGCCGGCACGGATTTCGCTACCGGTATCGGCCAGACGCGCCGCAATCTTGCCGCCGACGCGGAAAGCCAGCTCCACCTCATGTCTGGCGCGCACTTCCCCGGTGAAGCTCGCGCCCCCGGACGGTGCGCCTGTGGCAATATGCACCAGAACGGTGCGAATCTCGTCGGCGCCTGGCGGCGGTGCGTTGCACGCGGCCAGCCAGGGCAGCACGAGAGGCAGCAAAAAGCGGGAAACGCGGCGGGAAGTGGTCATGGAATGACGGCAAAAGGAGTTTTCGGATGATAATGAACAGTCGGTCATTAACGCAAGCGGCGTTTCGCGGCGGCGCCGTCGCGTCATGAACGTCACCCACGCCAACTTCGCCGGGCTCGACCTGCTGGCCTCGGCGGTCCTGCTGATCGACGACGGCCAGGCCATCCGCTACCTCAACCCGGCCGGCGAGAACCTGCTCGCGGTGAGCAGCCGCAGCGTCGTCGGCAAGCGCCTGGGCGAGGTCTGCCAGTGTTCGTCCACGCTGCAGGCGGCGATTGACAACGGCCTGCACAACAACTGGGGCTATACCGGCCAGAATATCTCCCTCGGTCGTGCCGACGGCGAAACGCTGCACCTCAACTGCACGGTGACACCGCTGCGCCCCGATATCGCCGCCGGCATGCGCCTGCTGCTCGAACTGCAGCCGATCGACCACCATCTGGCGGCGACCCGCGAGGAGCGCCTGCTCGAGCAGCAGCAAGCCAACCGCGAGCTGATCCGCAATCTCGCCCACGAGATCAAGAATCCGCTCGGCGGCATCCGCGGTGCCGCGCAACTGCTCGAGCACGAACTCGGCAACCCGTCGCTCAAGGAATACACCCAGGTCATCATCAAGGAGGCCGACCGCCTGCAGGACCTGATGCAGCGTTTGCTGACGCCGCACCGGGCGATGCTGCCGACGACGGTCAACATCCACGAGATTCTCGAACGGGTGCGCAGCCTGCTCACTGCCGAATTCGCCGAGGGCCTGCGCGTCCGCCGCGATTACGACACCAGCCTGCCGGAACTGGTCGGCGACCGCGAGCAGTTGATCCAGGCGGTGCTCAACATCGCCCGCAACGCCGCCCAGGCGATGGCCGGGCAGGGCGAGATCGTCCTCCGCACGCGGGCGCTGCGCCAGGTCACGCTGGCCAAGAAACGCTACCGGCTGGCAATGGAGATCAAGGTCATCGACAACGGCCCGGGGATTCCCGACGACATCCGCGAGCGCATGTTCTACCCGCTGGTTTCCGGGCGCGAAGGCGGCAACGGGCTGGGCCTGACGATTGCCCAGAATTTCATCCAGCATCACCAGGGCAGCATCGACTGTCACAGCCGACCCGGGCAGACGGTATTCACGCTGCGTCTGCCGGTGGAGCCGGCCTGAGTCTTGCTTTGAAGCGCAGGACATTGAGATAGGAAAAGGCAAGAAGACATGAAACCGGTATGGATTGTTGATGACGACCGCTCGATCCGCTGGGTGCTGGAAAAGACCCTGTCGCGCGAGGGCATTCCGTTCGCCAGCTTCGCCTCGGCGAGCGAGGCGATCGGCAGCCTGGAGGGCGGTTGCGAGCCGCCGCAGGTCCTCCTTTCCGATATCCGCATGCCCGGCCAGTCCGGCCTCGAACTGCTGCAGGAAGTGAAGACCCGGCACCCGACGGTGCCGGTGATCATCATGACCGCCTATTCCGATCTCGAAAGCGCCGTCGCCGCCTTCCAGGGCGGCGCTTTCGAATACCTGCCCAAGCCGTTCGACGTCGATCAGGCGCTCGAACTGATCCGTCGCGCCATCGACGAGTCGATGCACCAGAGTGGTGCGGCCGAAGAGGAGGGGCTGGTGCCGGAAATCCTCGGCCAGGCGCCGGCGATGCAGGAAGTCTTCCGGGCCATCGGGCGCCTGGCGCTGTCGCATGCGACCGTGCTGATCACCGGCGAATCCGGCTCCGGCAAGGAACTGGTGGCGCGTGCGCTGCACCGGCACAGCCCGCGTGCCGAGCGGCCCTTCGTCGCCATCAATACGGCGGCGATTCCCAAGGATCTGCTCGAGTCCGAACTCTTCGGCCACGAGCGCGGCGCCTTCACCGGCGCCCAGGCGCAGCGGCGCGGGCGTTTCGAGCAGGCCGAGGGGGGCACGCTGTTCCTCGACGAGATCGGCGACATGCCGTCCGAACTGCAGACCCGCCTGCTGCGCGTCCTCTCCGACGGACATTTCTATCGTGTCGGCGGCCATTCGCCGATCAAGGCCAACGTCCGCGTCATCGCCGCCACCCACCAGAATCTCGAAAGCCGGGTCAAGGACGGGCTGTTCCGCGAAGACCTCTTCCACCGTCTCAACGTCATCCGCATCCGCCTGCCGTCGCTGCGCGAACGGCGCGAGGACATCCCGCTGCTGACCCGGCATTTCCTGCAGAAGAGTGCGCGCGAGCTCGGCGTCGAGCCGAAGCGGCTCTCCGAAGCGGCGCTCAAGTACCTCTGCGGGCTCGAGTTCCAGGGCAACGTCCGGCAGCTCGAGAACCTCTGCCACTGGCTGACGGTGATGGCGCCCGGCCAGCAGGTCGAGGTCGGCGACCTGCCCAGCGAGCTGCGCGAGGCGCCGCCGCAGCTGCTTGCCGGCGATTGGGAAAAAGCCCTCGAAGGCGAGGTCGACCGTCTGCTGGCGCGCGGCGTGCCCGATGTGCATGGACTGCTCGCGCAGAGCTTCGAGCGCATCCTGATCTCGCGCGCGCTGGCGCATACCGGCGGCCGCCGGATCGAGGCGGCGCAGGCGCTGGGCATTGGTCGCAACACGATCACGCGCAAGATCGCCGATCTCGGCATCGACGGCGGCAAGGAGCCGGCGGGAGAGTAAAATCTCCGGCATGCCCCTGATCGATCCCGTCTTGCTCAAGACCCGGCTGGGAAACCTGGCCGGGCGTTTCGACGTCGATGCTCTCGACGCCTGCGATTCCACCAGCAGCGAACTGCTGCGCCGCGTCGGCGCGCCGGCCGGAAGCGTCGTCGTTGCCGACCGCCAGAGCGCCGGGCGCGGCCGGCGTGGCCGGCAGTGGCTGTCGGACCCGGCGGCCAGCCTGACCTTCTCGCTGCTCTGGCGATTGCCGGCCGGTCATCCGCCGGGCGGCCTGTCGCTTGCCGTCGGCGTTGCGCTGCTGCGGGCGCTGACCCGGCTGGGCGCCGCCGGGGTCTGCCTGAAGTGGCCGAACGACGTCCTGCTGGCCGGCGACGGCGGCTTCGCCAAGCTCGCCGGCATCCTCGTCGAACTGACCAGCGACCGCCGCGGCACCCAGGCCTGCATCGGCATCGGCATCAACCTGGCGACGCCGGCCGGCGAGTTCGCCCAGCCGGTGGCCGGCCTCGAACGGGCGATCGCCGGCGGGGTCGAGCGGCACGCGTTGCTGGCGGCTATCCTGACGGCGCTGGTCGAGGTCCTCGACACGTTCACGGTCGACGGCTTCGCGGCACTGAAAACCGAGTGGGAGCGCGGGCACGCCTGGCAGGACCGGCCGGTGCGCCTGCTCGCCGACGGCGAGGGCGAACGCAGCGGCATCTGTCGCGGCGTCGATGCCGACGGTGCGCTGCTGCTGGCCACCGCCGCCGGCGTCGAGCGCATCCTGGCCGGCGACCTCAGCCTGCGTGCCGCATGATCCTCTGTCTCGACAGCGGCAACAGCCGGATCAAGTACGGCTTCTGCGCCGCCGACGGCGACTGGCTGGCCTGCGGTGCCCTGGCCCATGACCAGTGCGGCGAGTTGACCCGGCTGCTCGGCGAGTGGCCGACGCCGACGCGCATCCTGCTTGCCAACGTCGCCGGTGCCGCCGCCGAGGCGCGCATCCGGGCAGCGCTCGGCGATTGTGCCGGGCACCTCGAGGTGGTGCGCAGCACGCCGGCGGCGGCCGGTGTGGTCAACGGTTATCGCCAACCGGAGCGTCTCGGCGTCGATCGCTGGTGCGCGCTGATCGGCGCCCGTCAGCTGCAGGCCGGCGCCCTGCTCGTGGTGATGGCCGGGACGGCGACGACGATCGACGCCCTCGATGCCGACGGGCGCTTCCTCGGTGGCCTGATCCTGCCCGGTCAGCAGCTGATGCTGGCGGCGCTGGCCCGGGCGACCGCCGGTCTGCCATTTGCTGCCGGCCGTCATGCCGCCTGGCCGCAGAGCACCGACGACGCCATCGTCAGCGGCGCCCTCGAAGCCCAGGCGGGCGCCGTTGAGCGGGCCTGGGCGCGTCTTCCGGGCGCTGTGCGCAGCTGCCTGGTGTCCGGCGGCAATGCCGAGGCGCTGATCGAGCACCTTGTCATACCGGCGGTGCGGGCGGACAATCTTCCCCTGCACGGGCTGCGCCAGCTGGCCCGCGAAACCGCCTGAAGCAAGCGCCTGAACTGAGCTGTCATGGAAATCATCCCGGTTGCCGAACTCAAGATCGGCATGTTCATCGTCGAGCCGGACTGCCCGTGGACGGAGTTTTCCTTCGCCCTGCAGGGATTTCTCGTCAGCACGCCGGAGCAGGTCGAAATCTTCCAGCGCAAGTGCCGCTTCGTCGAGATCGACCGCTCGCGCTCGCTGAACGAGCACTACGCGGCGCCGAAGGCACGACTCGACCGGCCCTTGCGGGCGCTGCCGCCGGCTTTCGCCAGCGCGCCGGAGAGCCCGCTCGGGCGCCGGCCGCCGGTGTTCTCGGCGGAGCAGGTCGAGCGCCAGAAGCGCCGGCGGCGCTTCCTCGACTTCCTCCACGGCCAGGTTGGCGACGCCCACGTGCAGGCGCTCAGCCGTGAGCTGGCCTACATCGAGCCGCGCTACGACGGCCTGCAGCGGGCACTGCAGCAGACGCTGCAGCACGTCAGCGCCGAGCTCCATTTCGATTTCGGCAACGTCCGCGAGGGCGTGCGCGACGTCGCCGGCAGCCTGCAGCGCAACCCGGATGCGGTGATGTGGCTGCTCCGCCTGAAGAGCATGGACCAGTACAGCTTCGACCATGCCATGGATGTTTCCGTGCATGCGCTGCTGCTCGGCGGGCATATCGGCTGGCGCGGCCAGCGCCTGCTCGAACTCGGCGTGGCCGGCCTGCTCCAGGATGTCGGCAAGACCCAGGTGCCGGCCGAACTGCTGGCCAAGGCCGAGCCGCTCGACGCCGACGAGCAGTACCTGGTGCGTTCGCACGTCGCCAGCTCGCTGGAGATCCTGATGCGCCAGGCGCACCTGCCGCCGGAAGTGCTGCAGATCGTTTCCCGCCACCACGAACGCTGGGATGGCAGCGGCTATCCGCAGGGCCTGCGCTGCGAGCAGATCGGCCTGGCCGCCGAGATCGCCGGCCTCGTCGATTCGTTCTGCGCGATGCTGCGCAACAAGCCCTACCGCAACGCGATCGGCCACCAGCAGGCGCTCGAGGAGCTGTTCGCCCTGCGCAACAAGCAGTTCAACCCGGTGCTGATGGAGCAGTTCGTCCAGTGCGTCGGCCTCTATCCGATCGGCACGCTGGTCGAGTTCGACAGCGGTGAGGTCGGCGTCGTCATCCAGCAGAACCGCGTCCAGCGCTCGCGTCCGCGCGTGCTGCTGATGCTCGACGCGGACAAGGCGCCGGTACGCAGCTACCGGGTATTCGATTTGCGCGATCCCGATTGCGCGGCGGTGCGGATTGCCCGCGCGCTGCCCGGCGACGCTTACGGACTGTCGGCACATGACTACTACCTCGGCTAGACGGGATGCTTCTTTCATCGACTTTGCCGCCTTCGGCCTCGGCGACGAGGAACTGGTTTCGCTGCGCAGCCTGAGCGACATCTGGGGCATGGCGCTGCGCGAGATCCGGCCGCAGGTCGCCAACGATCCGGTTTTGCTCGATTTTCTCGAGTTGACCGAGGAATTGCCGCTTGCCCTGGCCGATCCGGCCTGGCAGCAGCACTGGGTGCGCGGCTGGCACGGCCTGGCCAGCCGCGGTTACGCGGTGGTCGAGATCCTGCGCCTGTTCTTCGCCGCCGTCGTTCGCTGCGAACAGGAACTGATCGGCGACCGCGACAGCGTCGGCCGCGTCGTCCTGGCGCTGTTTTCCTGCCTGCGCCGGGCCGTGCTGGCGGCGGTCAGTTGCGCCCTCGAACTCGGCGAGGAAGCCCAGCAGGAGGCCGCCGGCCTGCCCGGCGAACTGGCCGCGCTGCGCTGCCTGCGCGAACTGCTGACGGTCGACCGCCAGGTCGGCCTGCTTTCGGTCTCGGTGATCAACCGCGATTCCTTCGCCTACATCGCCGCCAGCGACCTGCAACGCCTGCCGGCGATGCTCGCCGCGCACATCGCCCAGCGCCTGCGTCCCGACGACCGCGTCTTCGCCGGCCGCGAAGGCGAATGGCTGGTCATCCTCCCCGATGTGCACGCGATGTCGCAGCCGGCGCTGGCTGCCAGCCACATCGGCAAGATTTTCGAAGCGCCGGTGGTGCTGTTCGGCGGCGGCAAGATCATGATGCAGGCCACCGTCGGTGCGGCGATGCTGCCCGAGCATGCGCTCGACGCCGAGGGCGCGCTGCATGCCGCGCGCCTGGCACGCTGGGACGCCGCCAGCCGGCGCCAGGGCTTTGCCTGGTTCGATCCGCGCCTGGGCGCCGACTGGCAGCAGCGTTACCACCAGGTCGAGAGCCTGCGCGAGGCCTTGCAGCAGGAAGCCCTGGCCCTGTACCTGCAGCCGCAGGTCGACCTGGCCAGCGGCCGCTGCATCGGTGCCGAGCTGCTGCTGCGCTGGCGCGGCAGCGATGGCGCCTGGATGGATCCGCCGGCGATCATCGAGCTGATCGAGGAAAACGGCTGGCGCACCACGTACACCGACTGGCTCCTGCGCGCCGCCATGCGCACCGCTGCCGAGCTCGATGCGGCCGGCATCGGCATCGGTCTGGCCTGCAACCTGACGGTTGCCGACATGGTCGACGAGGAACTGCCGGAGCTGCTGGGCCAGTGCCTGGAAACCTGGCAGCTGCCGGGGTCGCGGTTCACCCTCGAGCTCACCGAGTCGGCGCTGATGGCCGACCGCGAGCAGGGGCTGGCCATCATGCGGCGGTTGCGCGCGCTCGGTTGCCGGTTGGCGCTCGATGATTTCGGGACCGGCTACTCGTCGCTCAGCTACCTGGTCAGCCTGCCGATCAACGAGATCAAGATCGACCGCTCGTTCATCGTCGGCATGCTCGATTCGATCGACAGCCTGCGCATCGTCAGCACCATCGTCGACCTGGCCCGCGACCTCGGCATGCTGCCGCTGGCCGAGGGCGTCGAGGACCTGCGCCAGCGCGAGCAGTTGCTCGAACTTGGCTGCGCCGCGGCCCAGGGGTATCTTTACGCGGCGCCGATGCCGCTCGACGAGTTCGTGGCCTGGTTCCGCGCCCGTCATCCCTGAATTTCCCGTCATCCTGGAGCGTGCCATGTCCCTGACCGGTTTCATCAAGAAGCAGTTCATCGATGTCCTGGAGTGGCTCGAGCCCGACGACGGCACGCTGGCCTGGCGCTACCCGGTTGCCGACAACGAGATCCAGCACGGCGCCAGCCTCACCGTGCGTCCGGCGCAGGCAGCGCTGTTCATCGACCAGGGGCGGATCGCCGACTGTTTCGGCCCCGGCCGCTACCGCCTGGAAACGGCGACACTGCCGCTGCTCACCAATCTGCGCCACTGGGACAAGCTGTTCGCCTCGCCGTTCAAGAGCGACGTCCATTTCTTCTCGACCCGGCGCCAGCTCGACCGCACCTGGGGCACGGCGACGCCGCTCAGCCTGCGCGACCGCGAGTTCGGCGCCGTCCGCCTGCGCGCCTACGGCACCTATGCCTACCATGTCGCCGATCCGGCGCGTTTCTTCACCCAGGTGTGCGGCAGCAGCGAGCGCTACGATCGTGAGCAGCTCGAGGGCCAGTTGCGCAGCACGCTGGTTGCCGGTCTGGCCGACGTCTTCGCCGGCTCGAGCTTGCCTTTCCTCGATCTCGCCGGCAACCAGGCGGCCCTGGCGCAGGCCTTGCAGGCGCGGCTGGCGGTCGCCTTCGCCGAGCTCGGGCTGGCCCTCGACGGCCTGGTCGTCGAAAACGTCTCGCTGCCCGACGAACTGCAGAAGGCGCTCGACCAGCGCATCGCCATGGGCATCGTCGGCGATCTTGCGTCTTACACCCGCTATCAGGTCGCCAGCAGCATTCCCGATGCGGCCCGCAACGAAGGCGGGCTGGCGGCGCTGGGCGCCGGTCTCGGCGTCGGCCAGATGTTCGGCCAGGCGGTCGGCGCGGCGCTGCCGGTCGCAGCCGAGGCGGTCGACGAGGTCGCGGCGACGCTGGAAAAGCTGCATGCCCTGGTCGGCAAGGGAGTGCTGACGCAGGCCGAGTTCGACGCCAAGAAAGCGGAATTGCTCAAAAAACTCGGTTGACCGTCAGCGTCAGTCGCCGCCGCCGCCACAGCCGCCACCATCGCCGCCGCTGTCGCCGTCACTGCCGGAGCTGCCGGCACAGCCGCTGCTGCAGCCGATATGGCTGGCGCAATAACCGCCGTTGCTGCTGCTCCCGGCGGCCAGGCAGTCGAGTCGATAGACGAAGCCGCCGGCGATGCCAAGGGCGGCGTCGAGGGCGAACAGGCGGGGCAGTCGCGTCGGCGTCCGCGGGTCGATGCCCTCGTGCGCGCACGCCAGCCGCCAGGCCCGGCGCAGGCCCTGGCTGGCCTGGGTCGGCGAGGCCATCGCCTCGACCGGCGTATGGTGCAGGAAGCGGCCAAAGGCCCGGGCACAGAAACGCTGGTAGTCGCGGGTAAACAGGATGAACTCGTGCCAGGCGTCGTCCACCGCTTGCGAGGGCATCGCCACCAGGCGCCGTCCCGCGGCATTGCAGATCAGGAAATAGTCGCGCAAGGCAGCGAATACCTCGGCCCGCTGCTGCGCATCGAGTTCCGGCCGGCGCGCCGCGAGGCGCCGGTCGAGGCGTTCCTGCAGCGGGAAGTCCTCGATGAAGCGGGCCCGCCCGGCCTGTTGCCATTGGCGCCAGGCCAGCCAGAGTCCGAGCAGGGCGGCGGCGAGCAGGACGAACTGCATCAGCCGACCGCGAAGCAGAGGTATTTGACTTCGAGGTATTCCTCGATCCCGTACTTCGAGCCTTCGCGGCCGACGCCGGACTGCTTGATGCCGCCGAAGGGCGCCACCTCGTTCGAGATCAGGCCGGTGTTGATGCCAACCATGCCGTACTCGAGCGCTTCGCCGACGCGCCAGGCGCGGCCGATGTCGCGACTGTAGAAATAGGCGGCGAGGCCGAACTCGGTGTCGTTGGCCATCGCCACCGCCTCTTCCTCGCGCTCGAAGCGGAACAGCGGCGCCAGCGGCCCGAAGGTCTCCTCGCGGGCGACCTGCATGTCGCGGGTGACGTCGGCCAGCACCGTCGGCTGGTAGAAGTTGCCGCCGCGCGCGTGGCGGGCGCCGCCGCAGAGCACGCGGGCGCCCTTGGCGAGCGCGTCGGCGACGTGGGCTTCGACCTTGGCCAGTCCGGCGGCGTTGATCAGCGGCCCCTGGGCGACGCCGGGCTCGCTGCCGGCGCCGACCTTGAGTTCGGCGGCACGGGCCGCGAAGCGGCTGGCGAAGTCCTCGTAGATGCCGGCCTGGACCAGGAAACGATTGGCGCAGACGCAGGTCTGGCCGGTGTTGCGGTATTTGGCGACGAGCGCGCCTTCGACGGCGGCATCGACGTCGGCGTCGTCGAAGACGATGAAGGGGGCGTTGCCGCCGAGTTCGAGCGACAGCTTCTTGATGGTCGGCGCGCACTGCGCCATCAGCTTGCGGCCGACTGCGGTCGACCCGGTGAACGACAGCTTTTTGACGATCGGGCTGGCGCACAGCTCGCCGCCGATGGCGACCGGGTCGCCGGTGACGACGTTCAGCACGCCGGCCGGAAAGCCCGCCTGCTCGGCCAGCGCGGCCAGCGCCAGGGCGGTCAGCGGGGTTGCCTCGGCCGGCTTGACGACGACCGTGCAGCCGGCGGCAAGCGCCGGCGCGACCTTGCGCGTGATCATTGCCAGCGGGAAGTTCCACGGGGTGATCGCGGCACAGACGCCGACCGGCTGCTTGACCACCAGCAGGCGGGTGGCCGGGTTCGGGCTGGGAATGCTCTCGCCGTAGGTGCGTTTGCCCTCCTCGGCGAACCATTCGACGAAGGAGGCGCCGTAGGTCGCCTCGCCCCGCGCTTCGCTCAGTGGCTTGCCGCCCTCGGCAGTGATCAGCGCGGCGAGATCGTCGGCGTGGTCGAGGATCAGGCGCTGCCAGGCGAGCAGCAGCTGGCCGCGCTGGCGGGCGGTGAGCGCCCGCCAGGCCGGCAGGGCGGCATCGGCGGCGGCAATCGCGCGCCGGGTTTCGGCGGCGCCGCAGCGCGGCACTTCGGCGATGCGTTCGCCGCTGGCCGGGTCAACGACGGTCAGCGTGGCGCCGCTGTCGGCGCCGACCCATTTTCCGTCGATCAGGTTGGTCGACCGTAACAATCCCGGGTTCTGCAAATTCATGACTTGAAATATCCTGTAGAAACGCTAAGTTGTAGGCACTTTCAAGAAAATACCTTAGATGATCGCCCGGGTCCTGCCGCTTTCCCTGTTGTGCTGCGCACTGCTGCTCGCTGCCTGCGGCAGCCCGGCGCCGCGTGCGCCGACCGGCCCGGGAACTATAACCCAGGCACCGCGGGCGGTCAGCGGACAGGCGGTCGAGGTGGTGCTCTACGCGATGTCGCTGATCGACACCGGCTACCGCTTCGGCGGCAAGAACCCGGAAGCCGGCCTCGACTGCAGCGGCATGGTCAGCTACATCTTCGACCGTGCCGCCGGCCTGCGGATTCAGGGCAGCGCCGCCGACATCGCCCGCCGTGGCCGGCCGGTCGAGCGCGAGGCGCTGCGCCCCGGCGACCTGGTCTTCTTCAACACGATGAACCGGCCGTTCTCGCATGTCGGCATCTACATCGGCGACGACCGCTTCGTGCATGCGCCCTCGACCAACGGCAAGGTCCGCATCGAGCAGATGGACAACCGCTATTTCGCACAGCGCTACGAAGCGGCGCGGACATTCTTCGACTGAGCCGGCAACGCCATGGACGCCGCCGGCCTGCTCGGAGTACAATTGCGCCCTTTCCGCCCGTAGCTCAGCTGGATAGAGTACTGCCCTCCGAAGGCAGGGGTCGTGCGTTCGAATCGCGCCGGGCGGGCCAAATAAATCAACGGCTTGGACTATTTGTGGTCCAAGCCGTTTTTGTTTGTGCCCATTCTGTGCCCGCTTTGTGCCCGCTTTGTGCCCACCTGCGAGGTGGAGAAAATCGGCCGGCAAGTAAATGACGAGTGCTCTCCGTGCCTGATTTTAGGCCGCCTGACTTTCCGATGTGAACTCGAGTAACTCTGCGACCCCGCAATTGAAAAGGCCGCATAGGCGGTCAATTGCATCCAACTCGATGCGTGTTGCTGTCTCGTTGTAGAGCAAGGTAATCGTGTTGCGATGTAAGCCTGTTTCTCGTGCCACATCGGCAATTTTCATTTTCCGTTCGCCCATCAGTCTGGATAGGTGGCAACGAATCATTGGTATTCTCCAAAAAAGTCATTCAGGATGACAAAAAGTCATTGACAGCGTCTTTTTGACGGCTATAATGTCACTCAGGATAACAAATTAACTTTCCAAATTAATTTTTGTCCTTCTGAGTGATTTTAATCAAAGGAGATTCTGATGTCACTAACTTACCTCACCACGGCCGAATTGTCTGAGCGCATCAAGTACGACCCTAGAACAATCCGTGACTGTTTGAAGGATAGCGTTCTGATTGAGGGGGTTCATTACATCCGCCCATTTGGAGGTCGGAAAATCCTGTATGTCTGGGAACGGATTGAGTCAGACATGGTTCGCAGTTCCGATGAGTCGATTGCTATTCCAATGGCAAATGGAGGTTTCTGCCATGGCTAGTATTCGAGGAAGAAAAGACAACGGGATGCTTTTCTTTGACTTCCGATATCAGGGAGTTCGTTGCCGGGAGCAAACAGCACTGCCTGATACCGTTGCCAATCGTAAGCGCTTGCAAAAGCTACTGGAGCGGATCCAAGAAGAAATTTCCGTCGGGACGTTTTCTTATGAACGCTACTTCCCCAACAGCAAACTAGCTCAGCGATTTACTCGCGGAGCGCCACCCGAATCCAGGGTGCAGGAAGAAGTTGTGCTCCCGCCAACAGAGCCGACGACCCCTCTGTTCAAAGACTTTGCCGAAGTCTGGTTTTCGGAGAAAGAGGTTGAGTGGCGAAATTCGCACAAAGCGGCGATTCGACGAGAACTTAACACCACACTGATGCCGGAATTCGGAGATAAGGAGGTCGGCCAGATCTCCAAGGCAGAAGTGCTTGCATACCGCGCCAAACTCGGGAAAGTGACCGCGCGGAATCAGAGACAACGCTCAACGGCAAGGATCAACAAGATGATGAACCCGCTTAGACAGATCCTCAATGAAGCGGCCGACCGCTTCGATTTTCGCACGCCGTTCGACAACATCAAACAACTTAAGGTCAAGCGTACCGACGTCCATCCTTTCACCCTTGAAGAGGTTAAGTTGATCCTCGAGACGGTGCGGATTGATTTTCGCGGCTATTTCACGACGCGCTTCTTCACGGGAATGCGGACCGGGGAGATCGATGGCCTGAAATGGAAGTACGTCGATTTCGAGAAGCGCTTGATCATGGTTCGTGAAACCATCGTGAACGGTGAGGATGAATACACCAAGACGGATGGCAGCCAGCGCGACATCCAGATGAACCAACTAGTCTTCGATGCGCTGAAGGAGCAACACAAGGCGACCGGCGAACTGTCAGAATATGTGTTCTGCAACCGTCAAGGTACGCCCTTGGCGCACAAGAATGTAACCCGCCGGGTTTGGTACCCACTATTGCGCCATTTGGGGTTGGCTGAACGACGACCTTATCAGTGTCGCCATACCGCCGCCACGCTATGGCTCGCCAGTGGCGAAGCGCCGGAGTGGATTGCCCGGCAGCTGGGCCATACAACAACAGAGATGTTGTTCCGGGTGTACAGCCGATATGTCCCAAACCTGACCCGCCGCGACGGTTCCGCATTCGAGCGGCTGCTGGCACAGTGTATCGGCGGCTCGCTTCAGTTTGGTGTAGCGGAGGTGGCTCATGGCTAATCAGAATCAAAGCACGCTGATGCTCAATGCCGACACCTTCCGTGACAACCTGCCGGCCGTATTCCGCGTGCTGCGCGTCCGGCAACGCTTGCTTCCTGGCAAGAATCAATATCAGGTGTTAGTTTCCCTGTATCACGCCAAGCACCAAATCAATGTGCATGCCTGCTATCCACAGTACGACAACCAGTTGATTCCTGGCGCACTGGTCAAGATTCGCTGGCCCAAGCGCATGGTCAGCATCGACGGCAGTCTACGTATCGATCGGCTGGTGATCCTGCAGGAAGCCGAGGCAAGTTACCAGCTGTTCGACACCATTCCTTCGTACTACGCTGGGAGTGAAGAAATCATGCGCCGAGCCCGCGCATTAGCTCAACGCCTGAGCGACACGCATCACCTCTTGCTCAATCACGTATTTTGGAATCGAGGGCGTTTGGGACGCTTCCTGAAAGGTCCCGGTTCGCTGGGTGGGCATCACCGCGGTCCCCACGGAAATTTCCGCCATGCCGTCGAAGTGGCAGAACTGGCCATTGGGATGCAGGTGGAACTGCCGGTGGCGGCGCCGTCGCTGATGATTACGGCAGCACTGCTTCACGATGCTGGCAAAGCGGATGAATACGAATTCGATCAACACACCGGATACGCGAGCATGAGTCCCCGGGGTACGCTGATCGGCCACCGAACAACGCTGCTTGAGTGGATCGCGGTCGCCCACGACCGGATGAAGAAGAAGCTCTCGAAGCCCCACTACGAAGCTTTGGTGCATGCGCTCTCAGCCGTCAGTGGCGCCCCAGAGTGGACGGGGTGTCGGGTACCGATGAGTCGGGAAGCTTTTCTGGTCAATACCGCCGACCGCGTCTCTTCGCATGGTGATCTGCTCAATCAGCACGCACCGGCAAACGAGGGATTCGGGACGCCCCACAAGCATCTCAAGCGCTTGCCATTCCAGGTCAAGGAGGCTGCATGATGAATCCTTTCCATGAACCGTTGCCGCCTGGGTATGTCCGCTTGGGTTCTGACGGCGGTCCGACTTGGCGTGCTCTGGGGAGCAAGCTCCTCGTTCCATGTGATCTGGCCAGCATCCTGAGGGAAATCGATGAAACGGCCGAGGAGGACTTGTTCGACTTGTCACCCGAACGCCCTGAGGCGGATCTGTGGGAGGAAATCGAAGCCCAAGCAGCATGCTTTGAACCGACGCCACAGTATCGTCAGGTGTTTGATCCCGAGGAAATTGCCGCGGCAAAGAAGGGCTTGGTCAGCGAGGACAAGGATGTCGCCCGGCGTTATGCCATGCATCTCAATCATGCCGAGCATGAGACTGGGCGTCGCAAAATGCCGGAGATCAAGATTCCGGAGTTGAAGAGTCGTCTGCTCGCGTTGGCCGATAAGATGCCCAATTTCCAGTCTGTCATTGAGGTTCTGCTCAGCGAGTTGGCGCTTGCTCTCTCGGCGCCACCCGCGGAGTTTCGGGTGACCCCCATCCTCTTGTCTGGTGCTCCCGGGATTGGCAAAACACGATTTGCTCGTGAGGTCGCTGCTGCCCTCAATGTGTATTTCGAGAGTATTGCCCTCGCGACCACCTCGGCTGGGTTTGCACTGACCGGGACAAGCCGTGCCTGGGGCAATAGCCGTCCTGGATTGATCGCAGAACTGATGAGTCAGGGTGAGGATGCCGCGCCGGTCGTCTTGCTCGACGAAGTTGACAAGGTCTCCGACAACTATCAATCACCAGTGACGCCGGTGCTACTCGAGTTGCTCGAGGAAGAAAGCGCGAAACGGTTCCGGGATGAAGCCCTGGAAATCCGGATGGATACCGGCGGTGTCATCTTCATGGCTACTGCCAATGATCTGGGCTTGATCCCGCCGGCACTGATGTCACGCCTTCGGGTGGTTCCGGTGCGGCCGCCAAGCAAGGAAGAATGCCTGGGGATTGCGCGAGGGCTCAGTGGCCAATACGAGAAATACGGGCTGACGTTTGCTGATGAGGCGCTGGCTGTACTGGTTGAGCAGGCAACTGATCTGCGAGATCTTCAGCGGATGATGCGGGACGCAGCTGGGCGGGCGCTATATGAAGGGTGGCGGGCGGTTCAAGTTTCCCCTGGTGATGCGAAAGTGGTTGTTGCTGTCAGGATGGGGTTTGTTTGATTGCTCCTGTGGTTGCATATTGGTCAATGCTGCCCGCTGTGTCTGCTGATACGGCTGGCAGACTTCTTATCTGCCAGCCAGGCCCATATTAGCGACAACAGACAGTGGCTGCGAAACGAAATGCCGGAAATGTGGATTTAAAACTAGATGTAGAAGTGCGCTTGTCGTTTGCCATCTTGTGCCTGCTTCTAAAATCCACCAAAAATATCACCATGGTGTAAATTGATGAATTAAATTGGTTCGTGAGGAATTTAATTGGTTAGAAATTTGAAAAATATAAGCTTATTGTCTAGTGAGTTGCTTGAATACCGTTACAAAAAATGGGAAACACAGGCGAAATTTTGGGGGCGATTTTGCGTTAGCCAAAGTGCTGGGTGTCGATATGAAAACGGGCGATTAATGCCCCCAGTATTGCAGTTGTTGGTGGTGTTGCATATGATGAAGCGACTTACTGACAAAGATCTCGAGATGGCTAGGAAAATACTAATGCTTCAGTCGCTCGACTGTTGATGTGTAATTCCAAGTAGAGAGGGGGGCGATTGTTGATCGATGCTCTATTTTTAGCCAAAGTGAGTGCTATTTGGTGTTTGTCGCGGCATGCTAAAATTGCTCTGTTGTCTTTGGTGTGCATGGTTTTATCGCGATAAATTCTATTGTTGTATATTTTTTATTGGCTTCGCTGTTGTTGATTATAATTACGATTCGAGTAAATGGGTTGTTTTTAAAATTAAGAGGTTGTCTGATTTAAATTCTTTGCCTTGTTTTTCTGCAGTGAATATGAAGTTTAGGAACCGAAGTGCTTCTGTCAAGCATCTCTGGTGCTGGATGCGATAGTTTGGCGTTGAATGGGTGCGGAGGCGGTGGGGTGGAAGGCAAGCGGAAATCTCTCGTGTTGATAATCCGGATTAGAGCCTGTCAGAAATTTGTGTGTGAGGCATAACATGTCGCCAAGGAGCATGTATGCCAAGCAAGACGAGCAAGAAAAACCGGCAGCGGCGCTGCCCAAGATTCCGAAGGAACTCATTGACCAGTTTGTCAGCGGCCCGATGAGCGCCGAGGCAGTGAATGCCGCTTCGATGGCCTTCAGGAAAGCGCTGATAGAGCGTGCGCAGGGTGCCGAACTCAGCCATCACCTGGGGTACCCGCCCGGCGCCGAGAAACCCGGCGAGGTCGGCAACCACCGTAACGGCGCGACAGGCAAGACCGTGCTGACCGAAGACGGCCCCCTCCGGATCGACGTCCCGCGCGACCGTCAGGGCAGCTTCGAACCGTTGCTCATTCCCAAGCATGAGCGGCGTTTCACCGGCTTCGACGACAAGATTGTCGCCATGTACGCCCGCGGCATGACGGTGCGCGAAATTCAGGGATTTCTGGCCGAGCAGTACGGCACCGAGGTGTCACCGGAATTCATCAGTTCGGTCACCGATGCGGTGATGGCCGAGGTCACCGCCTGGCAAGCGCGGCCGCTGGAGCCGGTGTATCCGGTCGTCTTCTTCGACGCCCTGCGGGTCAAGATTCGCGAGGACGCTGTGGTTCGCAACAGGGCCATCTATCTGGCCCCTGGGCGTGCTGCCGGACGGCACGCGTGACATTCTCGGGCTGTGGACCGAGAACACCGAAGGCGCCAAATTCTGGATGAAGGTCTTCAACGATTTGAAGACCCGCGGCGTGACCGACATCCTGATCGCCGTCACCGATGGCTTGAAGGGAATGCCGGAAGCGCTGGCCGCCGTCTTTCCCGCTTCCACCCTGCAAACCTGCATCGTGCGCCTGATCCGCAACAGCCTCGATTACGCCAGTTGGAAGGATCGCAAGGCGCTGGCTGCAGCGATCAAGCCGATTTACACGGCACCCAGTGCCGAAGCGGCCATGGCCGAACTCGAGGCCTTCGCACAGGGCCCGTGGGGCGAGAAATTCCCGACCGTGGCGGCGGGCCTGGGACCGGGTCATTCCCTTCTTCGCCTTCCCGCCGGCAATCCGCCGGGTGATCTACACGACCAACGCCATCGAAAGCATCAATGCCCGGCTACGCAAGATCATTAATACGCGCGGCCATTTCCCGAGCGACGATGCCGCCACAAAGCTGATCTGGCTGGCCTTGCGCAATATCACCGCAGACTGGGGGCGAGCGGCCAAGGACTGGAAGGACGCCATGAACCAATTTGCCATTCTCTACGCCGAACGCTATGAAGCAGCCCGCGGATAAAATGACCACCGACTTTCCCACCGCGCCGGGCGCCTACGGTCTGAACAGACCTTCGGCACCCGTCACCGTGGAAAAGTCTACTCACGCCTCACACACAGAAATTCTGACACCCCCTGACAAAAGTACGCTGCTGCTTTTTTTAGGATGTCGCGCTCCTCGGTGACGCGCTTCAGATCGGCCTTGAGGCGCCGTATCTCGGTCGACTGACCTTGCAGTTCGAGTCGCTCACCTTCGGGCAGGCTGTAGCGCTTTAGCCATTCGTAAAGGCAGGGTTACGAGATGCCTATGCGATTGGCGACATCGGCCACCGCGCGGTCCCGTTCAGTGGCCTGCTTGACTGCTTCGATTTTGAATTCTTCCGGATAACGCATGCTGCTCATGAATACTCTTTCTGCCTAAGTTTAAGGGTTCGGAGCGTCTACTGGTTCCGGGGCGACTCAATGGGCCGTTTCCTCAAAGAAGTGATCAATCTCAAAAGCCGAGATGATTCAATGTGTCGTTTTACAGGTGCCATAAGGCGGGGTTTGGCCTTGAGTTGAAATATGGATAATTGCGGGGTGGTATAAAAGAATAAAAATATTGCGATCATATCTTCAATATTGTCCTGGTTTTCTGCAATTAATTCGTATCGTAATTTGTGTTTTTAGCCGTTGTGAGCTGGTGCGGGCTAAATGACTTGTTAAATCCCTTGATTGTTGCGTGTCGGCGCCCGTGCAGTTGTATTGATTTTGGATTTTCTATGAATTCTGAAAGTCTGAATCCTGGTTGCTGGCAAGCTACTATGAGATAACTGGAGGCTACTTTGAGTGTTGAGGTAATGCTGTTTGTCGTCGTCGGTTATGCTATTGGCCGAACTGTTGGATACCTTGTGCAAGAGCAAAGCGAAAAGGCATGGGAAAAATCGATTAGAAGATTGAGTGCAATCGAAAATCAGTTTCAACCAGTGCAAAATCTCCACTTGCGCTCGGGGAAAATGAAGAAATAAAAATTAACTGAATCGCCCCGGGAATCGCGGAGGCCATTTGGTTTGAGTCAGGCGGTAACGGCCTGCTCGGTTTGACGGCGGTAGAAGTTTGCCTCGGCTTCGGCCGGAGGAATATATCCGATGGGCTCAAGCAATCGATGATGATTAAACCAAGAGACCCATTCGAGCGTTGCCAGCTCGACGGCCGGCTGACGCGCCAGCCGACGATGTATCGGGCATAGACGTCGACGACAAACGCAACATAGACAAAGCCCTGCCAGGTCGAAACGTAGGTGAAGTCCGCGACCCACAACTGATTCGGACGAGTCGCCGAAAATTGCCGATTGACACGATCCAGCGGGCACGGCGCCGCCGGGTCCGGGCGTGTCGTCTTCACGGGTTTGCCGCGCATGGCACCGCGCAATCCTTGCTGGCGCATGAGACGTTCAACCGTACAACGGGCGACCGCAATGCCCTCCCGGTTGAGTTGCCGCCAGACCTTGTCGGCGCCATAGACCTGAGATTGACCTGCCAGACGCGTTCGATCTCGCTGACCAGCATTTCATCGCGCTGGGCACGAGCGCAACGCAATTCGGGATTCCGCTGTCGGGCGGCATGGCGCCGATACGCGGACGGGGCAACCTGCAACTGCTGGCAGATCGGCTCGACCCCGAAACGTTCCCGGTGCTCGTCGATGAACAACCTCACGATTTGAAGCGGCGGTCGAGCTCCGCCTGGGCGAAAAACGCGCTCGCCAGCCGCAGTATCTCATTGGCCTTCTTCAGTTCGCGGTTCTCGCGCTCCAGTTGCTTGAGCCGCTCCGCTTCCGCGGTGGTCGTCCCGTCACGCTGCCCGGTATTCCGCTCGTACTGCCTCACCCAATTGCACAGCGTCTGCGTGCTGCAACCGATCTTCGGGGCAATCGATTCAATGGCCGCCCATTGCGATCCGTGGTCGCCGCGCGACTCGAACACCATCCGCACAGCACGTTCCCGAACCTCGGGCGAAAACTTCGTTGATTTCTTCATCATGGCTCCATCTTCTCAAAGAAGGGAGCCTCCTCAAAACCCGGGGCGATTCAGGGCTCGTTCTTTGAGGCCGTTTTGGCATCTGGCATCAGTAGCAGATGCCGAGAACTGCGAACTCCTGGTCCATCGCCGCAGATTAATTTTGGAGTGACTGCAAGTCAGTTAGGCCCTTTTTTGACAGGCGTGCCTCTCGATAATTTCGCGGCGCAGCCAGGGGGCTTGATAGCCCCTGCCGTTGAGTTGTGCCGATGGACATGTGTCCGATGGTGGATATCGGGGCGGCATCAATTGGGCCAAGATTTAGCCCATCAATTGGCATGGAGTTAGGTTCTCTCGTGATTCGCACAACACCCAAGCTTGGCCCATCTTCCAGAGTGACATTTCCCATGCATGTCCACGGCATCTGGTACCAAGTGTCCACCTTTCTGCTGGCGGGGTGTGTTTGTGGTGCGGCATGCGCCCAAAGCCTGGTTTCTGGAGAGGGAGGGGAGATCGCCCGGGGCGGACGTTTTGAGTTTGCGCTCAGTTCGCAACCAATGCCGGAGTCGGAACGGCGAGCTGATGAAAGCGAAATGAAGTCGCAGCCTTCGCCTAAAGCGCAGGGGGGGGCTCGGCTTCAGCGCATCGCGTTGCTGCGGGCTACTTCAGATGGGTTGGGATTAGGCGGGCGCCCGCATCCGGGGCTTGGTCCTGATGATCTGATGGCTCTTGCGACTCGGGCGCACCCCGAAGTCGTTGCCAAGCGCGCAGAGGTGGATGTCGCGAATGCCACGCTGGATGCGGCTCGTTGGAACTATTTTCCCACGCCATCGATCGAAATGCGGCAACAGAACAAGGATGGAAATATCTCGGTAGTAGCGGTTCAGCAGCCGCTTTGGGTCGGCGGGCGGCTTGATGCCGAGTTTGATGCGGCTGAAGCCCGCACGCGATCAGCCGGGGTGGCTGTCTCCGAGGCGCAGTATTCCCTGGCCTTGCGCGTAATGGACGCCTGGCAGTCCTGGTTGCAAGCACGTGGGCGTATCGATGCGCTGGTTCGTGGCATAGCTATGCTGGAGACGTACGGAGAAAGCGTTCGTAAGCGCATCCAAAGCGGGGTTTCTCCCGAGATAGACCAGAGGCTGGTCGAGTCGCGGATATCTCAGGCCAACGGGGATTTGACCTCGGCACGCGCGGCAGAGCGAAGTGCCCTCACCCAGTTGTCTTTAATGACCGGCAGAACGCTACGAACTGACGAACTGTTCTACGGTAGCAGTGTGGTCGGAGCCATGCCTGCCTTTGAGGTGCTGGCAGAACAGGCGGTAGTCTCCTCGACGACACTGCGGCGACTTGAGGCGGATATTGAAGCATCCCGCCACGATGCGGCTCAGAAACGTGCGGCACTTTGGCCCACCATCAGTATTCGCGGCGAATATCAACGCAATGTTGCGTCGAGCTCCAGCGACACGGCACAAGACAGCCGCGTCATGCTTGTGCTGGGCTACACCCCGGGGGCTGGTCTGTCGGCCCGTGCCGGGATTAGTGCAGCCGAGGCTCAGGCGAACAGCCTCCAAGCAAGCTTGGAGGCCGCGCGCCGAAACCTGGTCGCCAAGGTTGCAGCGGATTACGAGGATCACTTGTCAAGTGTCGCTCGCAAGTACGACTTGCAAGCCACGATACGGTCTGCATACGAGGTGCTGGTCTCCTACGACCGCCTTTTTGTAGCCGGCAAGCGCAGTTGGCTGGATGTGCTCAATGCTGCACGGGAATTGATGCAGCACGAGAGTTCGCTCGCCGATGTCGAGGCGCTGCGGCTGGCGTCGCATCACCGCTTGCGCCTGTATAGAGGCGAATTTCCATGGCAGAACGGAGCGGCATTGTGAGCGCTGAAAATTCCAACATTCACTTAGGCTGGCTCGCGCAGCGTTGTGTTGCCCTTCATCCGCAACTAGCGCGGCCCTCTCGACGTGAAATTGACACGCTGCAGCGCAGCATCCCGCCGAATGCGCTAGTATCCGGCGCAGAGGGCGAGGGAGTCGAGCCGCTGCTGCATGCGCTTGAAGCTTTCTTTGGCCGCTTGGCGCTGGAGGCACCCAAGTGGCGCGAAGCGCCGGCAGGAGATGTGTTGCCGATGCTAGCCCTGTTGCCCGGGGTAGGATGCCGCTTGATCTTTGCCCGAACCCCCGAAGGCCATTGGCTCATTGAGGGCCCCTCGGGGACTCAGCAACTCTCCCACTTTCCTCAAGGCAGTCTGTACGCGCCCATTGTTGCTCCGAGAAAGCCGAGCGAAGACAGCGGCAGCGCGTTCGCCATGTTCAAGGCCGCTCTGTGGGCGCGCAAGGGAATTTTTGTACAGGCGGCGCTAGCGGCCCTTCTTGCCAATATGCTTGCGCTGGCTGCTTCCCTCTACAGCATGCAAGTGTACGACCGCGTTATCCCGACGCAAGGGATTGCCACTCTGATCGTCCTTACCTCAGGCGTCCTGATGGCTGTTGTACTTGAGCTCATCGTCAAGATGGCCCGCTCCAATATCCTCGAATACTCTGTGACGGGGATGGATCTGGAGTTTTCACACAAGATATTCCTGCGTTTGCTCGGTATTCGCATGGACCAGTTCCCCGCAAGTGTCGGCACATTGTCGGCTCAACTTCGAAGCTACGAGACAATACGCGGATTTGCCTCATCAGCGACCCTTTATCTGGCCGTCGACGCCCCCTTCGCAATACTATTTCTGGGCGTGATCTGGATGCTGGCTGGTATTGAAGTCGCTGCGATACCCGCGATCTTCTTTGTTATCGCACTTACGATTGGGCTCTTCTATCGGGGGCGTATTGCACGTCATGCCGAATCCGCTACTACCGCATCCAGTCGCAAACTTGGCCTGCTGGTCGAAACCGTCGAGAACGCCGAATCGTTAAAAGCGATGGGGGCTGGCTGGCAGCAGCTAACCCAATGGGACATCTTGAACCGTCACTCGGTCGAAGACGATGCCAAGATTCGCCGCTACAACGAGCAGGCTACCTACTATGCCGGCTTCATGCAGCAAGCCAGCTACATTCTGCTGGTCGCTGCCGGTGCTTGGGTTGCTGCAACAAGTTCAGATCTAACTACTGGCGGGTTGGTCGCCTGTTCCATTCTCTCCGGACGAGTACTGGGGCCGGTCGGTTCGTTGCCGGGTCTCATTGTTCAGTGGGCGCATGCCAAGGCTGCACTTGGCAATCTGGAGAAAGTCTTCTCGTTAAAGTGCGACAACCATGCAGTTGCCCGTCCGCTGGTCCCGGAGAGTCTGCGCGGAGACTATTTGGTAACTGGCCTGAACTTCACCTATACGGGGCGCCCGGAAACCCTTGCGGTAAAGCACTTACACATTGCGGCCGGTGAAAAAGTCGCCATACTCGGTCCGGTTGGCTCAGGCAAAAGCACCTTGCTGAAACTCCTGGCAGGGCTCTATGCACCAGGAAGCGGACGCGTATTGCTCGATGGTCTCGATATTCAGCAGATCGCTCGCTCCCATCTCAGCGAGCATCTCGGCTATTGCCCGCAGGAAGTCAGGCTGTTGGCCGGAACACTCCGCGCCAATCTAATGGCAGGCCTTTCTGGCATTGAAGAAGAAGAAATTCTGCGGGCATGTCGGACCACCGGCCTGGACGCACTGGTTGCTGCCCATCCCAAAGGGCTGGATCTGGACATCGCGGAAGGAGGCAGCGGTGTATCCGGGGGGCAGAAGCAACTCATCGCTCTAACGCGCCTCCTCTTGACAAGACCGGATATCTGGTTGCTGGATGAACCGACATCAGCGATGGACGAGGTAACGGAGCATCGTAGCCTTGTTGCTTTGCGTAATGCCGTCAAGCCAAACCAAACCATGGTGATGGTTACGCACAGGCCCGCCCTGATAAAGCTTGCCACGCGGCTCATCGTATTGGGTGCCACCGGGATATCGCTGGATGGCCCGCGCGAGGCTGTCCTTGAGAGACTGCGACAGGGTGTTCCACAAGCCGCACAAGCACAAGCCATGCGCGTAGTCGTGCCGACAGCAGCCAGGGCGATGAAGGATAGAGCGTAATGCGCGTCGTTTCCACCATTCGACAAAGTCAGGGGCTCATTGCGCTTGCTGCCGCCTTGCTCGCTGCGTTGGCAGGCTGGGCGGCCATTTCGGATATTGCTCAAATTGCCCGTGCTCCCGGCCAAGTCATCGCTAGTGCCCGCACGCAGGTTATCCAGTCGGCCAACGACGGAGTCATTGAGGCCTTGCTCGTCCAAGAAGGGCAACGCGTCCGGAAGGGACAGGTTCTGGCGCGGCTTGATCGCAGCCAGGCCGAGGCAGCGTATCAGGACAGTCTCGGCAAAGTCGCAGCCCTCAAGGCCGCGTTGGTTCGACTGCAAGCCGAAGTTTTTGGCCGGTCGCTGGTTTTCCCGGAAAGCGTCCGATCGTACCCCGCGTTTGTGGCGAACCAGACCGAGTTGTTCCAGCGTCGCCAGAAAGCGCTGAAGGCTGAGCTTGATGCGCTTAGAGACAACGTGCGCCTAGTCAAGGAAGAACTCGATCTAAGTATGCCTCTGCTCGGTAGCGGCGATATTGGCAAGACCGAAATCATCCGGTTGCAGCGACAGTTGGCAGAGCTTAACGGGCAAATCACCAACCGCCGCAACAAATATTTCCAGGATGCTCAGGCAGAAATGACCAAGGCTGAAGAAGACCTGGCCACCCAGGAGCAGACCTTGGCCGAGCGCTCGGCGATCTATGAGCGCACGGAGATCACTGCTCCTGCAGACGGGCTTGTCAAAAATATCCAGATCACCACGCCGGGCGCCAAAGTTCGACCGGGCGATGTTGTCATGGAACTCCTTCCCACAGACAGTGCCTTGGTCGTGGAAGCCAAGCTCAAGCCGGCGGACATCGGTTTTGTGCGGCAGGGGTTGCCTGCGGCGATCAAGCTGGATGCCTTCGACTACAGTGTTTACGGGGTATTGCACGGTGAAGTGTCCTATATCAGCCCCGATGCCTTGAGCGAACGCACCCAGTCCGGCGATCAAGTCTTTTACCGTGCGCAGATTCGCATCGATGAAAAGGCAATGGCTCTGCGCAATCAAAAGAGTGGGGGGCACCCCGTCTCTCTTCAGCCGGGTATGACCGCGACCGTCGAGATTTCAACAGGCATGCAAACAGTGCTGGCCTACTTGACTAAACCCATTACCAAAACCCTATCGGAGTCGCTTGCCGAGCGCTAAAGGGGCAAGCGCAGGAGGAGAGACTATGCGTTTTGCGTTTTCTGGCGAATGAATACATCGCATTTCAGTTAAACCCCCAAGTTTATTGCATGCAGCCTTCAGGCAAGCATTACCACACAAAAGTCACCATCAAGAGGTAATCAACATGAAAGACAACAAAGCTCAATTCCAGGATGTAATCGCCGTCGCTGCAGTTCAAGGCTCACTTCCGGGCGAGATACAGACTTCCGCCGATGGCGTGGCGGGCATTGTGCAACCGGCGGTGGAATTGTCGAATGCGGCTGTTGCCAAGCGTAGCCAATCGAAGTGGGTGGTGCGCAAGAAAGACGCCGACGACGAGATGGTTGATGACATGCTCCCCCTTTCGGACGCCGCCGCATCAGGCGGCACGATGGCGGCGGATGAAGGGGGGGGCATCCTACTCGCTGACAACGCATACCGTGCGACGATGTCGGATGGATCGTCTGCCGTGGCGCAGGGGAATCCGCTGAGCGTCGCAGGTTCGGAGACGACGACCGGGGCAGGGGCGGCGATCCCGCCCGCCGCCCCTGCGGGCGGGATCGGGCTCCTGGAAGCCCTGGGCTGGGGCCTGGTTGGCGTCGGCTCGGTGGCGGCGCTGAGTAGCGCTGGCGGAGGGGGTAGTGGAAACGCATCCGGTTCAAGTTCTTCCCCCGAACAAATGACGATCGGCGGGACTTTTGCGGCGGGTTTTGCTGTGAGCGGCAATCAGCTACAGGTCTCCGCTTACTCGGCAAGCGGGCAGATGATTGGTGGTCCGGCGACGATTGGAGCGGATGGCCAATTCAGCTTGGCGATCGAGAAGGCATATGCCGGGCAGGCGATCCTCTTGCGGGTCATCGATACTGATACTGGTGCTGACTATCTGGACGAAGCCACGAACCAGGCGGTCGATCTTAATGCCGATCTGCGGGCCATGGTTGTCCTTGATGCAAACGCATCGACCGCAACCGTCAGCATTACCCCATTGTCTGAACTTGCCGTGCAAGCCCTGCTGCAAGATACCGGCGGCGATGAGGGCGCTGCCGCCGTTACCTTGGGCAACGTCAGCGTAACCGACGTCGACAGCGCCAATCGCGCGGTGAGTCAGGCCTTCGGCTTGGGTGACCAACCAATCTCCGCCATTATGCCGGTGGTTGCGAGCGAGAGCGCGCTCGGCAACGCGCTGGGAAATGTTCTGGCGGGGCTATCGGGCATGGACAGCAATGCCGGTGGCGGGGTCCGGAACAGTCTGCAGCAACTGAGCGCCGGGCTTGATCTCGGAACCGCTTCGCTGAGTTCCAGCGCTTTGGTGGAATTTGTAAAAGGCCTCCAGACAGCGGACGGCGCCGTAGGTGGTGATCTGCTGAATCAGGTTGTTAGCGACGTGCCGGTTCTGCAGGCAGCCGAGAGCGCTGCGGCCAGTGCCGATATGTCGACCCTGTCAGCTAGCGATATTTCCACGCTGGACCCGACAGTGGTGCTTTTCCTGGCGCCCGCACAAGTAGCGTCGATGAGCGCGCTGCAGGTTGGTGCTCTGACTGGCGCGCAAGTGACCGCGCTGTCGCCGACCCAGGTTGCCGCGATTGATTCGGCAGCGGTGTCTTCGTTGAGCACGACCGCTGTTGCGGCGCTGGAGCCGACGCAAGTGGCGGCGTTGAGCGAGACGCAAGTGAGCGCGCTGTCGCCGACCCAGATTGCCGCGATCGATCCGGCGGCGGTGTCTTCGCTGAGCACGACCGCCGTCGCCGCGCTGGAGCCGACGCAAGTGGCGGCGCTGAGCGAGACGCAAGTGAGCGCGCTGTCGCCGACCCAGGTTGCCGCGATCGATCCGGCGGCGGTGTCTTCGCTGAGCACGACCGCCGTTGCAGCGCTTTCCGAAGCCCAAGTCGCTGCGCTAGAACCAACCCAAGTGGCGGCACTATCCGACACCCAGGTCGCTGCGCTGGAACCGACCCAAGTGGCGGCGATCGACCCGGTGGCGGTATCATCGCTGAGCACGACGGCAGTAGCAGTGCTGGATGCCTCGCAAGTCGCCGCACTGAGCGTTGCCCAGCTAAGTTCTCTTGATAGCAGTCAGGTCCAGTCGCTTTCAATAATGACGCTAAGCGTCCTGTCAGCCGAAGCGTTGGCTGTCGTTGAAGGTAACTTTTCAGCGGAGCAAGTAGCGGCTGCAGAAGATATTGAAGCAGCTCGATTAATCACGACGGACGTTGCTTCGACAATGACAGCAACAGACGTGGAACAGTTGTCCGCTGTGGCGATTACGGCCCTAGGAGCCGACGTGGTGGCCGCGCTGAGCACGACCGCCGTCGCCGCGCTGGAGCCGACGCAAGTGGCGGCGCTGAGCGACACGCAAGTGAGTGCGCTGTCGCCGACCCAGGTTGCTGCGATTGACCCGGCCGCGGTGTCTTCGCTGAGCACGACCGCTGTTGCGGCGCTGGAACCGACGCAAGTGGCGGCGCTGTCCGACACCCAGGTTGCGGCACTCGAACCGACGCAAGTGGCGGCGCTGAGCGACACGCAAGTGAGTGCGCTGTC
>NZ_RBXP01000002.1:0-112349 GCF_003634965.1 Azonexus fungiphilus
AAACCGCTGGTGGCGACGGCGTCGCGCTGGTCGATCACGTAAACACGCTCCTGGGCGACGGCGGCGAAACCGATACCGGCGAGCAGGGCAACAGCAATGGATTTCTTGACGAGATTCATGATTGGTCCTGTTGAAAGGTTGTTATTAGACGGTGCCGCACATTCTATTACGAATCGTCACCGAGCCGCCAAGCGCAACATGACGGACAGGCAAGGCGATCGCGATATCATGGCATTCCTGCAACTCGACCCGGTGCATGCTTTTGAAAACAGCCCTCGTTCGATGGATCCGCCGTTTCGCCGGCCACCAGGCCAGCGGCGAACAACGCCTGCTTGCCGCCCTGGACGATTTCCGCAATCCCGAAGCCGACGAACTGCAGCTGCTGCGCCAGCTGATCGCGGCGCTGCGCCCGGCCGACGCCGGCGACGAAGCGAGCAACGCGCGCTACGCGCTGATGCTCGAACGCCTCGAAAGCGACGCCGGGCTGCGCGCCGGTTTCCGCCACCACCTGATCCATTTCGTCGGCAGCCGCCGCCTGCTGACCTTCTTCACCGACAGCGGCATCCTTCCCGGCACCGGCTTCTTTTCCGAATGGTGGCGCATCCTCGGCAACCGCATCCTGCCGGAAGCGCCCGACGAGCGCCGGGTCAAGGACTGCCTGCACCTGATCTTCGACCGCCGCGACGACTGGCGCTGGCTGGAGGCGGTGCCGGCCGAGCTGTCGCACCGTTTCTGGGAAATCCTGGCGCCACCGGAAACCTTCCGCGAGATGGACCGGCGCGGCGTCCAGGAGCAGATGCTCGACGCCGTCCTGCTGCTCGCCCACCGGGTCAGCGGCCTCGGCGTCGACGGCGAGCTGATGCGCGCGTCGCCCAACCTCGACGACGACGCGCCGCGCTTCATCGCCCTCTCCGAGGAAGCCCTCGAATTCGTCCGCGCCTTCCGCGCCGGCCTCGATGGCGACGACAGCCGCTTCGACCGCGGCGACCAGCTGCTGGTCATCGTCGACCAGTGCCAGGAAACCCTGAAGCGGATCCGCAAGCGGGCGCTCACCATCGGTACCAGCCTGCACCTGTCCTACCTGCTCACGCGCAGCGAACAGAGCCTGACGCGCATCGCCGAGCTGACCCGGATCCTCACCGCCGGCCTGCGCGCGACGCCGCACGAGCAGGCGATCCGCGACTGGGCCAGCTTCGCCCGCGCCGTCTTCCTCGCCGAAAACCGGCGCCACAGCCTGCGCCACTACATGCAGCAGCTGTCCGGCGTGCTCGCCGTGCGCGTCACCGAGAACGCCGCCCGCTCCGGCGAACACTACATCTGCGAAAGCCGGGCCGACTACGGCCGGATGTGGCGCTCGGCGGCCGGCGCCGGCGTCCTCATCGCGCTGATGGCGCTGCTCAAGATCAAGGCGGCGGCGCTGCACGCCCCCCTCTTCGTCGAGGCCTTCATGTTCAGCATGATCTACGGACTCGGCTTCGTCGCCATCTTCCTGCTCGGCTTCACCGTCGCCACCAAGCAGCCGGCGATGACCGCGCAGACGCTGGCCAGCCTGCTCGGCGAGCTCAAGCCGACGCGCCAGGCCGAACTCGAGCGCATCGCCGACGTCGCCGCCGCGGTCAGCCGCAGCCAGCTGGCAGCGATCGCCGGCAACGTCATGGTCGCGCTGCCGGTGGCCATCGCCGTCGGCTTCGGCCTGTCGCTGCTGGCCGGACAGCCGGCTGTCGACATGGAGAAGGCGGTACACCTGCTGGCCGACATCGACCCGCTGTCCTGGGCGATCCCGCACGCCGCGATCGCCGGCTTCTACCTCTTCCTCTCCGGCCTGATCAGCGGCTACTTCGACAACCGCGCCGCCTACGCCAGCATCGGCCCGCGCATCGGCCGCCTGCGCTGGCTCCAGCGGCTCGCCGGCAAGGCCCGGGCCGAGCGCGTCGGCAGCTACATCGAGGAACGCCTCGGCGGCATCATGGGGAATTTCCTGTTCGGCTGCATGCTCGGCTCGACCGGCATGATCGGCACGCTGCTCGGCCTGCCGCTGGACATCCGCCACATCGCCTTCGCCTCGGCCAACCTCGGCTACGCGGTGACCGGCTTCGACTTCGCGATCGCCTGGCAGGCGGTGCTCTGGGGCGCGCTCGGCGTCGCCCTGATCGGCCTGACCAACCTCGGCGTCAGCTTCGCGCTGGCCTTGCGCACCGCGCTCGGCGCCCGGCGCATCGCCTTCAGCCACTGGGGCACGCTGCTCGGTGCGCTGTGGCGGCGCTTCCGCCAGCAGCCGCGCAGCTTCCTGCTGCCGCCGCCGGAGAACGGGGCCGCCTGATGCGCTGCCGACTGGCGCTGCTGCTCGCCTGCACGGCGCTGCCGGCAAGCGCGCAACTGCAACTCGAGGCACCGCCGGCGATCGCCGGCCTGCTCGCCCCCTTCCTGCCCGAGCAGGCGGGTGAGGCGCGCCTGCGCAGCGAAGCCGGCGAAATCCTGGCGACCGAGGGCTATTTCTCGCCGACGCTGGAATTCTCGCGCGACGACGCCGGCGAATTGCGCCTGCGCATCGACCCCGGCGAACGCACGCTGATCGCCAGCGTCGATCTGACGGTCGACGGCCCAGTAGCGGCAAAAACCCGCGACGCCCTGATCGCCGGCTGGCGCCTGCCGGTTGGCCAGCCGTTCCGCCAGGCCGACTGGAACACCGCCAAGCAGCAGCTGCTCGGCGAACTGCTGGCCGTCGAGCACGCCGACGCCCGCCTCGTCGACAGCCGCGCCGAGATCGACAGCGAAGCCCGCCAGGCGGCGCTGCAGGCCCGCTACGAGGCCGGCCCGCGCTACCGTTTCGGCGCGCTGGCGATCAGCGGCCTGCACCGCTACACGCCGGCGCTGATCGACCGCTACAACCGCAACGTGCGTCCCGGCGAGCCTTACCGGGCCGACGCCCTGCAGGCGCTCACCGGCGTCCTCCAGTCGACACCGTATTTCAGCAGCGTCCAGGCCGAGCTCGATACCGCCGCCGCCGAGATCGACGCCGATGGCAACGCCGTCGCCCCGGTCCGCCTCAGCGTGCGCGAGCGCCCCGGCCACCGCGCCGGCTTCGGCGCCGGCCTCAGTTCGAACACCGGCGCCCGCGTCGAGGCCAACTACAACACCCCCAACCTGTTCAACCAGGCCTGGGAATTCGACAGCGGCCTGCGCCTCGAACAGAAGCGCCAGACCGCCTACGCCGACGTGCTGCTGCCACCGGACGGCGGCCAGCGACGGCACAGCCTCGGCGTCGTTTACGAAACCAGCAATATCGAGAAGCTGGAAACCGAGCGCCACGCGCTCGGCATCCAGAGCGTGCAGCAGCGCGGCAGCGTCGAGCAGCGGCTGTCGCTCAACTGGCAGCGCGAACGGCGCACGCCCGAGGGCGCCGAGCGGGTGACCAGCCGGGCGCTGGTGCCGAACGTGATGTGGACCTGGCGCCAGCTCGACAATCCGCTCGACCCGCGCCGCGGCGTCGTCGTCCAGCTCAATGTCGGCGGCGGCGCCAAGGCGGTGCTGTCCGACCAGAACTTCCTGCGCCTGCACCTGCGCGGCAACCTCTACCTGCCGCTCGGCACGCGCGACACGCTGGCGCTGCGCGGCGAACTCGGGCGCACCTTCGCCGACGCCCGCCTGCGCATCCCGCAGGATTACCTGTTCCGCACCGGCGGTACCGGCTCGGTCCGCGGCTACGCCTACCAGAGCCTCGGCGTGCGCGAGGGCGAAGCCACCGTCGGCGGCCGCTACCTCGCCGTCGCCAGCGCCGAGTACACGCACTGGCTGACGCCGGACTGGGGGATCGCCGCCTTCGTCGATGCCGGCGACGCCGTGGACAGCCTCGCCGACGCCCGCCTCGCCGTCGGCTACGGCCTCGGTGCGCGCTGGCGCAGCCCGGCCGGACCGATCGGCGCCGACCTCGCCTACGGCCAGCGCGAGCGCCAGCTGCACCTGCATTTCTCGCTGGCCATCCCGTTCTGACATGCGCCGCCTCCGCCTGCCCCTGCTCCTTCTCGCCGCCGCGCTCGCCCTCGCCGCCGGCCTGCTCTTCAGCAACGCCGGCCTGCAGGCGCTGGTCCGCCTGGCCGTCGCCGGCAGCGGCGGCGCCCTCGCCGTCAGCGGCATCGACGGCCGCCTGGCCGGCCCGCTGCGCCTCGGCGAAGTGCGCTGGCAGCAGCCGGCGCGCCAGCTCGTGCTGCGCGACCTGGCGCTCGACTGGACGCCGGCGGCGCTGTTCGCCGGCCGCCTCGAGATCGCCCGGCTCGAACTCGGCGAACTGCACATCGACGGCGCCGGCGACGACAGCCCGGCGACGCTCCCCGACGATCTCGAACTGGCGCTGACGGTCGACCTGCAAAAACTGCGGATTTCCACGATCCACTACGGAACCACGCTGATCGCCAGCGAAGCGAGCGCTCGCCTGCGCAGCGATGGCCGGATGCACCGCATCGACGAGCTCGCCCTGCGCGCCGGCGACGTCGTCGTGCACGGCAGCGCCAGCCTCGACGGCCGCGCCCCCTTTGCCGTCGCCGGCGGCCTCGACCTGCGCGGCGACGTCGCCGGCCGGCCGCTGGCGCTCGGCGTCCATGCCGGCGGCCGGCTCGCCGACTTGCGCGTGGACATCCTGCCGCGCGCCGGCCTCAGCGGCGAAGCCCGATTGCAGCTGGCGCCCTTCGCGGCGCAGCCGCTGAGCGCCGCCAGCGTGCGCCTGCGCCAGCTCGACCCGGCCGCCTGGCAGGCCGGCTGGCCGGCCGCGGCGCTGGCGCTCGACGCCGATCTGGTGCCGTCCGCGGCCGAGGTGAGCGCCCGCTTCACCATCACCAACGAGCGCCCCGGCCCGCTCGACCGGCCGGCGCTGCCGTTTGCCGAAATCGCCGGCGAGCTGCGCTGGCAGGACGGCCGCTTCGACCTGCCCGAACTGCGCGCCACCTTCCCCGGCGCCGGCGAGATCGCCGGCAACGGCCGCTGGCAGGGCGATGGCGCACGCGGCGCCGTGCACCTGGCGCTGCGCGCCCGCCAGCTCGACGCCGCCCGCCTGCTCGGCGCGCTGCGGCCGACCCGGCTGGCCGGGCGCATCGATGCCGAGATCGGCGCCGCCGCGCAGCAAGCGACGATCGATCTGGCCGACGCCCGTTTCGCGCTGCGCGGCGAGGTCCGCCACGCGGCGTCCACGGTCGACCTCGAAAACATCGAGATTTCCGCCGATGGCGCCAGCCTGCGTGGGCGCGGCCAGCTGGCCCTGGCCGACCTCGGCTTCGCGCTGCAGGCGACGCTGCAACGCTTCGACCCGAGCCGCTTCGCGGCCTTGCCGCCGGCGCGCATCAACGCCGAGCTGGCGGCCAGCGGCCGGCTGCGCCCGACGCTCCAGGCCGACGCCCGCTTCACGCTGGGCGACAGCGAACTGCGCGGCCGGCCGCTGCGTGGGCACGGCAGCCTGGCGCTGGCCTGGCCGCGGATTTCCGCCGTCGATGTCGACCTCGCCGTCGGCAGCAACCGGCTGCAGGCACGCGGCGGCTTCGGCGCACCGGCGGCACGCCTGCGCATCGACGTCGATGCCCCGCACCTGGCCGAGATCGGCGGCGAAGGCGGGATCGCCGGCCGCATCGAGGTCGGCGGCAGCCTGGCCGCGCCGACCGTGGACGGCGAGCTGCGCGCCGCCAGCCTCGGCCTGCCCGGCAGCTTCCAGCTACGCGGCCTGCACCTGGCGGCGGCGGTCGGCGCCGGTGCCGACGCACCGCTGCGCCTCGCGCTGGCGATCGACCGGCTGCACGCCGGCGGCCAGCAGCTTGACGCGCTGCGCCTCGAGCTCGACGGCCAGCGGCAGCGTCACCGGCTGCAGCTGGCGGCAAGCCTCGACCAAGGCGAACGCCTGCGCCTGGCGCTCGCCGGCGGCTATGGCGACGGCCGCTGGCAAGGCCAGGTGGACGAACTTCGCCTGGATTCGCCGCTGGCCGCGCGCCAGTTCCGCCTGCTCGGCGCGGCGCCGCTGCAGGCCGCCGCCGATGGCTGGCAGCTCGGGCCGCTGACGCTGGCCGGGGCGCCGCTCGACTGGCAGGCGACGCTCACCGCCGGCGCCCGCGGCGAGCGCCTGAACCTCGACCTGAGTGCCGGCGGCAGCCGGGTCGGCCGCGTCGACGGCCGGCTCGAGGCGGCGCTGGCGAGCCCCTGGCAGCTGGCGACGACGCGTCCCTGGCAGGGCAGCCTGACGGCGGCGATCGGCGACCTCGGCTGGCTCGGCGAACTGATCGGCGACGACTGGCACACCGCCGGCCGCCTCGACGCCCGCCTGGCGCTCTCCGGCACGCCGGCGCGGCCGCGCCTCGACGGCAAGCTGGCCGGGCGCGAGCTGGCGCTGCGCAACGCCGAGTCAGGGATGACGCTGAACGACGGCGAACTCGCCGCCGACATCGGCGACAACCTGCTCGCCGTGCGCCGGCTGCGTTTCGCCAATCCGCACACGGCGCTGCCGCGGGCGCTGCGCCTGGCGCTCGGCGACGGCGCCGCGGCCCTGGCGCAGCCGGGGCGTCTGGAAATTTCGGGCGAAATGCGGGTCGACCGTGAACATCCCGACGGCAGCGCCGCCCTCGACATCCGCCTCGAACGCCTCGGCGTCCGCCAGCGCCCGGACCAGTGGCTGGCGCTGTCCGGCAGCGGCCGCCTGGGCTGGACGCAGGCGGCGCTGGCGATCGACGGCAAGCTGGCGATCGACGGCGCCTGGTGGCAGCTGGCACCGGCCGGCGCGCCGCGCCTCTCCGACGACGTCGTCGTCCGCCGTCCGGGCGCCGCCAAGGCCGCGCCGCCGCGGCCGAAGCTGGCGCTCGACCTGGGCATCGACCTCGGCCGCCATTTCCTGTTCGACGGCGCCGGCCTGAGCACCCGGCTCGCCGGCGAAGTCCGCCTGAGCGCGGCCGGCCGCGACCTGCCGCGTGCCAGCGGCAGCATCCGCACCCGCGACGGCCGCTTCGAGGCCTACGGCCAGCAGCTCGAGATCAGCCGCGGCATCCTCACCTTCCAGGGCCTGCCCGACAATCCGGCACTCGACGTGCGCGCGGTGCGCAAGGGGCTGGCCGTCGAACCCGGCGTGCAGCTCTCGGGCACGGCCAGGAAACCGGTCGTCAAGCTGATATCCGACCCGGATCTGCCGGACGCCGAAAAGCTCGCCTGGCTGATTCTCGGCCACGGCCCGGAAAGCGTCGGCGCCGGCGATGCCAGCGTGCTCCTGGCGGCCGCCGGCGGCCTGCTCGGCAACGAGGCCGGCGGCCTCGTCCAGCAGCTGAAACGGACGTTCGCGCTCGACGAATTCGGCGTCCGCCAGGGCAATCTCGACGGCAGCGAGGCGCGCCAGCCGGGCAGCCGGGTGGTTGCCGCCAGCGTCGACACCGGCGCCAGCACCGGCAACCAGATCCTGACGGTGGGCAAGCGCCTGTCGAACAACGCGACGCTCAGCTACGAGCAGTCGCTGGGCACCGCCGAAAGCATCGTCAAGCTGTCGATCGCGCTGACCCGGCGGCTGACGCTGGTCGGCCGGGCCGGCAGCAACAACGCCGTCGACCTGTTCTACACGCTGACCTGGGGCCAGCCGCCACGCCGCGGCGAAACCCCGCCCTGATCAGGCGGGACGGCGGCGGCGCGCGGCCAGCCAGACGAGCAGGTCGTCGACGTAGGTGAACACCACCGGGATCACCAGCAGGCTGAGGAAGGTCGAGGTGATCAGGCCGCCGATGACGACGATCGCCATCGGCGCGCGGAAGCTCGGATCGGCGCCGATGCCCAGCGCGATCGGCAGCATCCCGGCGCCCATCGCGATGGTCGTCATGATGATCGGCCGCGCCCGCTTGCGGCAGGCGTCGAGCAGCGCGTGCCAGCGGTCGAGGCCGGGCTGGCCGTCGACGCCGCGGCGGGCGAGGATGACGTAGTCGATGAGCAGGATCGAGTTCTTGGTGGCGATGCCCATCAGCATGATCAGGCCGATCATCGACGGCATCGACAGCGCCTTGTGGGCGACGAACAGCGCCAGGAAGGCGCCCGGCACCGAGAGCACCAGCGCCGCCAGGATGGTCACCGGCTGGACGAAGTCCTTGAACAGCAGGACCAGCACGATGTAGATGCAAAGCACGCCGGTGGCCATCGCCAGGCCGAAGCTGGCGAACAGTTCGCCCATCGCCTCGGCGTCGCCGACCGTGGTCTGGATCACGCCCGGCGGCAGCTGCTGCAGGCTCGGCTTGGCCAGCGCCTGCTTCTCGATCTCGCCGAGCGCCTGACCGTTCAGCTCGATCTCGAAGTTGATGTTGCGCAACCGGTCGTAGCGGTCGATCTCGGCCGGGCCGCCGGCGATCGTGATCTCGGCGACGTTGGCCAGCAGCACCGGGCCGTTGCGGCCGGGCACGGTCAACTGCCGCAGCAGCGCAAAATCGGTGCGCGCCGCCGGCGGCAGCTTGACCACGATCGGTACCTGGCGCTGCTGCAGGTTGAGCTTGGCCAGGCCCTGGTCGTAGTCGCCGGCGGTGGCGATGCGCAGGGTGTCGGCGATCGCCGCCGAGGTCACGCCGAGGTCGGCCATGCGCGCGAAATCGGGGCGGATGACCAGTTCCGGGCGGACCAGGCTGGCCGTGCTGGTGATGTTGCCGACGCCGGGAATCGAGCGCAGGTCGCGTTCGACCAGGCGCGCATGCTCGGCCAGGCGGGCGCCATCCTCGCTGGCCAGCACGAGCACGTACTTTTCGTTGGCCGAGCCGAGGCCGACCTTGATCTGGGCGCCGGGGATCACGGTCAACGCCTCGCGCAGGGCATTTTCGATGTCCTGCTTGCTGGTCCCGGAACGCTCGCCGCGCGGCGTCAGGTTGATCGTCAGCGTCGCCTTGCGCACCTCGGCGGCGCCGGCCGGGGCGAACGGATCGCTGCCCGAGGCGCCGCCGCCGAGCGCGGTATACACCAGGCGGACATGCGGGTTGGCGGCGACGATGCGGCGCGCCTGCTCGGCCGTCGCCAGCGTCTGCTCGAAGCGGGTGCCGGGCGGCAGCGCCAGGTGCACCTGCGTCTGCGACAGGTCGTCGGGCGGCAGGAAACCGGTCGGCAGCAGCGGCACCAGCGCGAACGAGCCGAAGAAGAAGGCGGCGGCGGCACCCAGCGTGACCAGCCGGTGCTTCAGGCACCACCCGGCCCAGCCCTCGTAGATGCCGAGCCAGCGCGGCTGCGCCTGGTCGGCGACGGGCTTGAGCAGGTAGGCGGCCATCATCGGCGTCAGCATGCGGGCGACGACCAGCGAGAAGAAGACGGCGATCGCCGCGGTCCACCCGAACTGGACGAAGAACTTGCCGGCAACGCCGCTCATGAAGGCGGTCGGCAGGAACACCGCGATCAGCGTGAAGGTCGTCGCGATGACCGCCAGACCGATCTCGTCGGCGGCCTCCATGGCCGCCTGGAAGGGCGTCTTGCCCATGCGCAGGTGACGCATGATGTTCTCGATCTCGACGATCGCGTCGTCGACCAGGATGCCGACCACCAGCGACATCGAGAGCAGGGTGACGACGTTGAGCGTGAAGCCCATCAGGTACATCGCGGCGAAGGTCGGGATCACCGACAGCGGCAGCGCGGTGGCGGCGACGAAGGTGGCGCGGCCGTCGCGCAGGAACAGCCAGACGACGATGACGGCGAGGATGGCGCCCTCGATCAGGAGCCACATCGAGCCTTCGTAGTTCTCGATCACCGGATCGACGAAGTTGAAGGCCTCGGTGATCTCGATGTCCGGATGCTCGGCGCGCAGGCGCTCGAGGACGACGGCGACGGCAGCAGCGACCTCGACCTCGCCGGCACCGCGGCTGCGCGTGATCTCGAAGCCGACCACCGGCTTGCCGTTGAGCAGCGCGGCACTGCGCCGCTCGCCGACGGTGTCGACGACCTCGGCGATCTGGTCGAGACGGACGCGGCGGCCGTCGGAAAGGACGATGTCCATGGCCGCCAGCTCAGCCGCCGAGTGCACGGTGCCGATGGTGCGCACCGACTGCTCGACGCCGCCGATGTCGGCGCGACCGCCCGAGGCTTCCTGCTGGATCCGCCGCAGCTGGCGCGAGATGTCGGCGGCGGTGGCGCCGAGCGCCAGCATGCGGGCCGGGTCGAGCTCGACGCGGACTTCGCGGGCGACCCCGCCGACCCGGGCGACGGCGCCGACGCCGCGGGCGCTGAGAACGGCCTTGGCGATGCTGTTATCGACGAACCACGACAGCGCCTCCTCGTCCATCCGGCTGGAGGCGACGGTGTAGGTGAGGATCGGCGAACCGGCCACCGAGACCTTGCTGACCACCGGGTCGCGCAGGTCGCCGGGCAGGTCGGAGCGGATCCGCGAAACGGCGTCGCGGACGTCGTCGACGGCTTCCTGGGTCGGTTTCTCGAGGCGGAACTCGACGGTCACCGTGACCGTGCCGTCCTGGACCTTGGTGTAGATGTGCTTGATCCCCTGCAGCGTCGCCACCGAGTTCTCGATCTTGCGCGCCACCTCGGTTTCCAGCTGGCCCGGCGCGGCGCCGGGCAGGCTGGCGACGACGGTGACCATCGGCAGGTCGATGTCCATGAACTGCTGCACCTTCATCGCCTTGAAGGCGACCAGGCCGGCCAGCGTCAGCAGGATGAAGAGCAGGATCGCCGGAATCGGGTTGCGGATCGACCAGGCGGAGACGTTCATTGGGCTGCTTCCGGCGTCGTCACGCGGACGCGGTCGCCGTCGGCGAGGAAGCCGGCGCCGCTGACCACGATGCGGGCGTCGGCGGGCAGGCCGGCGGTGATCTCGACCAGCTCGCCCTGGCGGCGGCCGGTGTCGACCTTGAGCTGGACGACGCGGTCGGCGCCGTCGAGGCGGAACAGGTAGGCGAAGCCCTCGCGCAGGACCAGTGCCGACTGCGGCACGGCGAGCGCCGGCGCACGGCCGAGCTCGAATTCGCCGCGGGCGAACATGCCGGCCTTGACGCTGACGGTCGACGCCGGCAAATCGACATAAACCAGGCCGTTGCGCGTCGCCGGGTCGACCGCCGGGGCGACGCTGCGCACCTTGCCCTCGACCGTCTCGCCGGCCGGCCCGACCAGCCGGGCGGTGGCGCCGGGCGCGATGCGGGCGAGGTCGGCCGACGGCACTTCGGCACGCCATTCGAGGCGTCCGCCGCGGATCAGCCGGAACAGTTCCTCGCCGCCCTGGGTCAGCGAACCGACCGTCGCCGTCCGCGCCGAGACGATGCCGTCGTCGGGCGCCAGCACCTGGGTCCGGTCGCTGCGCAGCTGCGCCGACTGCAGGCGGGCGCGTGCCGCCGCCAGACGGGCGCCGGCCGACTGCTCGGCGGTCTGGTACTGGGTGTTCATCTGCTGGCTGTAGAAGCCCTTGGCCTGCAGTTCCTTGGCCCGCGCCGCATTGGCCTGGGCCTCGCTGAGCGCCGCCTCGAGCTCGGCCGCTGCCGCCTTCGCCTCGGCCAGTTCGCTGGCCGCCGTCGCCGCGTCGAGACGGGCCAGGACCTGGCCCTTGCGCACACGGTCGCCGACCTGGGCAGCCACCTCGACGATGCGCAGGTTGGCGAGTTCGGCGCCGATCACCGCTTCCTGCCAGGCGACGACGTTGCCGTTGGCGCTCAGCGCCTGCGGCCAGTCGACCTGCTGCGGCGCTGCCAGCGTCACCGTCAGCGCCGGCCGCACCTCGGCCGCCGCCGGCGGCGGCGCCTCGCCGCAGCCGGCCGGCAGGAAGAAGACTGCCGCCAGAGCGGCGGCAGCGGGCAATGACATTCCGGTTTTCATCGGCGATCCAGGACTAATTCGCAACCCGGAATGATAGCCGTTGTCAGCTGGAAAAACTCAGCCGCCGGCGACAATATCGGGACGCAGGTGCATCGGCACATCGGCGAAGATGCGCGCATCCATCAGCCGCGGCGAGGTCGGCATCAGCGGCGCGAAGTCCATGCGCGCGAGGATGTCCCGCTGCAGGTCCACGCCGGGCGCGATCTCGGTCAGCGCCAGCCCGTCGGCGGTCAGCTCGAAGACGCAGCGCTCGGTGATGTAGAGCACCGGCGTGCCGCGCTTGACCGCCTGCGGTCCGGAGAAGGTGCGGTGCTCGACCTGGTCGACGAACTTGACCGCCGAGCCGTCCTGCAAAATCTTCAGTTTTCCGCCGTCGACCGTGACATTCAGGCTGCCGGCGGTGAAGGTGCCGACGAAGACGACCTTGCGCGCCGATTGCGAGATGTTGATGAAGCCGCCGGCGCCAGCCAGCCGCGGACCGAACTTGGAGACGTTGAGGTTGCCCTCGCGGTCGGCCTGGGCCAGCCCGAGGAAGGCGATGTCGAGGCCGCCGCCGTCGTAGAAGTCGAACTGGCTGGGCTGGTCGATGATCGCCTGGGTGTTGGTGGCGGCGCCGAAGTTGAGGCCGCCGGCCGGGACGCCGCCGATGACGCCGGGTTCGGCGGTGAGCGTCATCAGGTCGACGATGCCTTCCTCGGCGGCGACATCGGCGACGCCTTCGGGCATGCCGATGCCGAGATTGACGATGGCGCCGGGGGTCAGCTCCATTGCCGCGCGGCGGGCGATGATCTTGCGCTCGCTCATCGGCATCGGCTTCAAGGCCGACATCGGCACGCGGATTTCGCCGGCGAAGGCCGGGCTGTACTGCTCGGCGAAGGTCTGCGCGTGGTACTCCGGCTTCTCGGCGACCACCACGCAATCGACCAGGATGCCGGGAATCTTGACCTGGCGCGGGTTGAGCGTGCCGCGCTCGGCAATCCGCTCGACCTGGACGATGACGATGCCGCCGGAATTCTTCGCCGCCATCGCGATCGCCTGCGCTTCCAGCGTCAGCGCTTCCTTTTCCATGGTCACGTTGCCGTCCGGGTCGGCGGTGGTGCCGCGGATGATGCCGACGTCGATCGGGAAGGCCTTGTAGAACAGATACTCCTCGCCGTCGATCTCCATCAGCCGGACCAGGTCGATGACCGTCCGCTCGTTCAGCTTGCCGCCGCCGAAGCGCGGATCGACGAAGGTGCCGAGGCCGATGCGCGAGATCGTTCCCGGCTTGCCGGCGGCAATGTCGCGGAACAGGTGGGTGATCACGCCCTGCGGCAGGTTGTAGGCCTCGATCCGGTTCGACACGGCCAGTTCCTGCAGGCGCGGCACCAGCCCCCAGTGGCCGCCGACGACGCGCGAAACCAGGCCGTCGTGGCCGAAATGGTTGAGCCCGCGCTCCTTGCCGTCGCCCTGGCCGGCGGCGTAGACCAGCGTCAGGTCGCGTGGCGAGCCGAGGCCGTGCGGGTCCTGGGCGCGCTGGTCGAGGAAGTGCTGCTCGAGCGCGACGGCGATGTTCTCGGGAAAGCCGATGCCGACGAAGCCGCCGGTGGCGACGGTGCTGCCCGGGCGCACCCGGGCGACCGCCTGGCGCGCCGACACGACCTTGCCGGCGCCCTGTTGTGCTGCATTCATGGAAGTCTCCTCGTTATTGTCGTGGTCAAACGATACCGGTGGCGTAGTAGACCGCAATCACCACGAACACCGCCAGCGTCTTGATGCAGGTGATCGCGAAGATGTCCTTGTACGACTGCCGGTGGGTCAGCCCGGTCACCGCCAGCAGCGTGATCACGGCGCCGTTGTGGGGCAGCGTGTCCATGCCGCCGGAGGCCATCGAGGCGACGCGGTGCAGCACTTCGAGCGGAATGCCGGCAGCCTGCGCGTTGGCGATGAAGGTATCGGCCATTGCCGCCAGTGCGATGCCCATGCCGCCGGACGCCGAGCCGGTGATGCCGGCGAGCGCGGTGACGGTGATCGCCTCGTTGACCAGCGGATTGGGGATCGCCGAGAGTGCGTTGGCAACGACCAGGAAGCCCGGCAGGGCGGCGATGACGGCGCCGAAGCCGTACTCGGAGGCGGTGTTCATGGTCGCCAGCAGGGCGCCGCCGACGGCATTCTTGCTGCCCTCGGCGAACTTGGCGACGACGGTGCGCCAGGCAAAGACGAAGACCGTCGCGATACCGATCAGCAGCGCCCCCTCGACCGCCCAGATGGCGGCGACGGCCTTGGTCTGCTGGACCACCGGCGCGGCGTTGCCGATCACCGCCGGGACGAAGGACACCTTGTCGCCGTAGAAGGCCGGGATCATCACCGTGAACACCTTGTTCATGACGCCGACCATGACCAGCGGCAGGATGGCGATCAGCGGATGGGCCAGCTTCTCGTTGGCGAACGGCTCCGGTTCGTTGCTGTGGCCTTCGCCGTAGCCTTCGCCGGCGGCAGCGGCGCGACGACGGCACCATTCGAGGTAGGAGAGGCCGCAGACCAGGATGAACAGGCCGCCGATGATGCCGAGCCAGGGCGCGGCGTAGATGTCGGTCTTGAAGAAGGTGGTCGGGATGATGTTCTGGATCTGCGGCGTACCCGGCAGCGAATCCATCGTGAAGGTGAACGCGCCGAGGGCAATGGTGCCCGGGATCAGCCGCTTGGGAATGCCGCCCTGGCGGAACATCTCGGCGGCGAACGGATAGACGGCGAAGACCACGACGAAGAGCGAGACGCCGCCGTAGGTGAGCAGCGCGCAGACGACGACGATCGCCAGCATCGCCCGCTCGCGGCCGATCAGCTTGATCACCGCGGCGACGATCGCCTTGGAGAAGCCGGACAGTTCGATCACCTTGCCGAAGATGGCGCCGAGCAGGAAGACCGGGAAGAAGTTCTTGACGAAGCCGACCATCTTGTCCATGAACAAGCCGGTGAACATCGGGGCGACCAGGGCCGGGTCGATCAGCAGCACGGCGCCGAGGGCGGCGATCGGGGCGAAGAGGATGACGCTGTAGCCGCGATAGGCCACGAACATCAGGAATGCCAGCGAGGCCAGCACGATCAGAAAGTCCACGTTTGTCTCCTTGGAAGGCTATTCGAACCGCAAGCCTTTCGCACGCACCGTGCCAGGACGACAAACGCCTGAATTTAATGAAAAACCGCAGTCGACCGTGAACGTCGGCAAGCGCTGACTGTCCGGCTTTCCGGACAGTGCTGTCCGACCATCCGGACAGTCAGCAGACGGCGGTCTCGATGCCCAGCCCGGAAATCTTCTCGTACAGCGCCGCCCGCGAGATGCCCAGGCGCCGCGCCGCTTCCGCCTTGTTGCCGCGGCACTGGTGCAGCGCCGAACGGATCGCCTCGCGCTCGGCGCGGGCCACCACCTCGGCGATGGCGAGCGGGGCGCCGGCGGCCGGCTCGGCGGCAGCGCTGCTGGCCGGCTGGATCACGGCGGCGATGTCGTCGGCTTCCAGTGTCTCGCTGTCCGACATCAGCAGCGCCCGTTCGAGCACGTTGCGCAGTTCGCGCACGTTGCCCGGCCAGTCGTGGCGACACAGCCGGTTGACCGCGCTGGTGCTGATCCCGCGCGGCGGCATGCTGCGCAGCCGGCAGATCTGGTCGACCAGGTAGTCGGCGAGCAGCGCGAAATCCTCGAGCCGCTCGCGCAGCGGCGGCGTGCGCAGGGTGATGACGTTGAGCCGGTAATAGAGGTCGGCGCGGAAGCTGCCCTCGGCGACCATCCGTTCGAGATCGCGGCTGGTCGCGGCAATCACCCGCAGGTCCACGGTCGCCAGCCGGTTCGAGCCGACCGGTTCGTACTCGCCCTCCTGCAGCGTGCGCAGCAGCTTGGCCTGGAGCGCCGGCGACATGTCGCCGATCTCGTCGAGGAACAAGGTGCCGCCGTCGGCCAGCTTGAACTTGCCGTCGCGCCCGCCGCGCTCGGCGCCGGTATAGGCACCCGGCGCGACGCCGAAGAACTCCGCTTCGAGCAGGGTTTCCGGCACCGCGGCGATGTTGACCGCGACGAAGGGCGCCTCGCTGCGCGCCCCGGCGGCGTGGATGGCCTGCGCCAGCAGTTCCTTGCCGGTCCCGGTTTCGCCGAGGATCAGCACCGGCGCGGTGGTCCGCGCCGCGCGCCGGGCGGCCTGCTTGAGCGCGCTGCTGGCGGCGCCGGCGCCGACGAAATCGGCAAAGGTGTACTTGGTCCGGCGGGCTTCGGCGAGCTTGCGCCGGGCTTCCGCCAGATCGGAGCGCAGCCGCTGGTAGCGCGCCATCAGCGGCGCCAGCCGGCTCGGATCGTCGTAGAGCATGAAACCGACCGCGCCGACCACCTCGCCACCGGCGTCGCGCAGCGGCAGGCGGGTGACGACGAAGGCGCGGTCGCCGTATTCCATGATGTCGAGCATGATCGCCTGGCCGCTGTGCACGACCTGGCGCATCATGCTGTTGGGAATCACCTGCTCGATCGGCTGGCCGATCACGCAGGACGACAGCGCGATCCCGAGACGCTCGGGATAGCTGTCGTTCATCCAGACGATGCGGGCGTCACGATCGACGATCACCGCGCCTTCGCAGTAATCGGCGAAATGCGAAAGCAGCGTGTCCGACGCCAGCCGCCGCAAATCCTCGCTCAAGGTCACGCCCGCCCTCCCTTAGTTGACCAGGGCCGCCTCGATCTCGGCGAAGGTCCGCGGCAGGTCGAAGCCGAGCACCGGCACGCCGAGCGCGCGACCGATCTGGGTCGCCGAGAAGAGGCCGCGCACGCGCGGCTGGCCGCTGAGCGGGTCGCTGTCCTCGACCAGGATGTGCTGGCGGCCGAGTTGCTTGAGCGCATCGAGGATGTCGGAAACGCGGGCCCGCAGCACGTCGTCGAGGGCCAGGGTATCGATCCCGCCGATCGGCGTCATCAGGTCGGCGACGCTCAGTTCGCCGCGCTTGCCGCCGCGCGCCTGGGCCACCTGCAGCGGCTTCTCGCCGAGGATGTCGCGGGCGGTGATCAGGCCGACGACCTCGTCGTCCTTGCCGACCACCATGAGCAGCCGGACGCCGCGCGAGATCATGCGGGCATTGGCTTCGTCGACCGTCGCCGTCGGGCCGATGCTGACCACGTTGACGCGGAAAAAGTCGGTCATCGCCTCGATCGCCGGCGAATCGGGAGCGATCAGGTTGAAACCGGAAACGCACAGCGCGGCATTGGCAGAGAGCTTGTGCGCGCGCAGGGGAACGGGCTGGGTCATGGTGTCTTCCTCCAGAATTATTATTGGCCCGGCTGTCGCCGGCCGGCGGGGAAGACCGTTCGACGACAGCTTCCCTGCGCACAGTATTCCGGGAAGCCGGAGCCGATGCAAGCGCCGGCGGGACGGCGGCAGCGGCGCCCCACGAAGCCGGGCCGAAACGGTATGATGCTGCGGTTTGTCCGCCCCCTTCAACGCTTTTCCACGACCCGCCCGATGAACCGACTCGCCAGCCGCCTGCGCGCCCTCATCCCGACCCGCGAGCAGATCATGGCCAACCGCTGGCTGCGCTGGCTCAGCCCCTTCCTCGCCCACCCCCGGCTGTGGCACTGGTCGCGCCGCGGCGTCGCGCTCGGGGTCGCCATCGGCGTCTTCTTCGGACTGCTCATCCCGATTGCCCAGATTCCGGTATCGGCCGCCGCCGCCGTGCTGCTGCGCGCCAACGTGCCGGCAGCGGCAGCGAGCACGCTGGTCACCAATCCGATCACCTTCGGCCCGGTCTATTACGCCGCCTACCGCCTCGGCGCCTGGATTCACGGCGACACCGCGGCACCGCCGACCGATGCCGCCGCCGCATCCGACGACAGCGGCATCTGGGAGCGCATCGCCGGCCTCGGCCTGCCACTGGTCACCGGGCTGGCGATCATGGCGGTGATCTTCGGCCTGGCCAGCTACCTGATCATCAGCGCCGTCTGGTACTGGCGGGTCAAGCTCAGACGGCGCCGCCAGCTGCAGTTCTACCAGACGCGCAGCGGCGGCATCAAGGGACCGGGCTAGCCGCGCCGGCAGTGGCGGGCGATCAACGCGAACAGTTCCGGCGGATCGAAAGGCTTGCTGACGTAGTCGGTCATGCCGGCGGCCAGGCATTTCTCGCGGTCGCTGGTCAGCGCATGCGCGGTCATCGCGACCACCGGCAGGTCGACGGAAATTTCCGCACGAATGCGGCGGGTCGCCTCGTAGCCGTCCATCACCGGCATCTGGCAATCCATCAGGACCAGGTCGTAGGTCCCGTCGCGCAGCCGCGCCAGCGCTTCGGCACCATCGGCGACGGCGTCGACATCGGCACCGGCGACGCCGGCGAGCAGGTCGCAGGCGACCAGGCGGTTGATCTCGTTGTCCTCGGCCAGGAGGATGCGCAGGCCGCGCAGCGAACCGGCCCCGGGACTGCCGCTGGCGCCCGCCGGCGGTGGCGTCGGGCGGCGAGCGAAGACCGTGGCGAAGGTATCGAGCAGCGACGAGGCACTGACCGGCTTGGTCAGGCAGGCATCGAGCGCTTCCTGGCGCATCCGGGCAAGGGCTTCGTCGTTACCGTAGGCGGTGACCATGACGATGCGCGGCTGGACCGTCAGTCCTGACATCGCGCGAATCCGCGCGGCCGCCTCGAAGCCGTCAACACCGGGCATCTTCCAGTCCATCAGCACCACATCGTAGGGAGTCGTTGCCGCTGCCAGCGCCTGCAGGCCGGCTTCGGCGGAATCGACCAGGGTCGGCCGGTAGCCCAGGCTGTTCAACAGGGTCGAGAATATCTCGCGGGCATTGGCGCTGTCATCGACGACCAGGATGCGCAGGTTGCGGATGTCCGGCGCCGGCAGCGGCGTCGCGACACTGCCGGTACCGGCACCGAAGACCGCGGTGAAACTGAACTCGCTGCCCTTGCCCGGCTCGCTGCTGACCTCCATCTCGCCGCCCATCATCTGCACCAGCTGCCGGCTGATCGCCAGCCCGAGGCCAGTGCCGCCGTATTTGCGGGTGACCGAGGCGTCGGCCTGGGAGAAGGGCCGGAACAGGTTGGCCAGTTGCGCCGCATCCATGCCGATGCCGGTATCGCGAACCGCGAAACGCAGACAGACCCGCCCCTCGGCGCAATGCAGCTGATGCACGGTGACGACGACGATTTCGCCACGCTCGGTGAACTTGACCGCGTTGCCGCACAGGTTGACCAGCACCTGCCCGAGGCGCAGCGGGTCGCCGACCAGCGAAGGGTTGATGCCAGGGGCGGTGTCGATCAGGAATTCCAGCCCCTTTTCCTGAGCCCGCGGCGCGATCAGCGTGGTCACCTGCTCGAGCACGTCGTCGAGGGAGAACTCGAGCGTTTCCATGCTCAGCTTGCCGGCCTCGATCTTCGAGAAGTCGAGGATGTCGTTGATGATCGTCAGCAGCGCCGTCGCCGCCGTCCTCGCCTTGCTCAGGTAATTGCGCTGCTGCGGGCTGAGCTCGGTGCGCAAGGCCAGTTCGGTCATGCCGATGATGCCGTTCATCGGCGTCCGGATTTCGTGGCTCATGTTGGCCAGGAATTCGCTCTTCGCCCGTGTCGCCGACTCGGCCTGCAGGCGCGCCGCCTGCAACTCGGCGGTGCGGGCATCGACCAGCTGCTCGAGGTGGGCCTGGTAGTCGAGCAATTCGGCCTCGGCCCGCAGCTGACGGCCAAGCGCCAGACGTGCGACCAGCACCAGGAACAGCGAGACCAGGGAAATCACCACCGCGGCGCCGCCATACCAATAGACATGCTGCCACCACTCGGCCAGATAATCCTTTTCGGCGATCGCGGCCAGCACGTAGAGTGGGCGCTCGCCCACCTGCCGGTAACTGTAGATGCGCCGGATGCCGTCGGCCGGACTGATCTCGCTGTAGGTACCGTAACGCTTGCCTTCGGCGATCAAGCGCGCCACGGGATGCCCGGGCATCGGCTGCCCCATGTTGTCCGGCAAGGGCGGCTGGCGCACCATCAGGCGCATCCCGCCATCGCGCATCAGCACCGCGCCGTTCGGGCCCATGTCGATCCCGGCGTAAAAGCGCTGCAGTTGGTCGAGTTGCACGGCGACGCTAACGATTCCGGCAAAACTGCCGTCCGCCGCGCGCACCGCACGGCTCAGCGCGATCGCCCAGGTGCCGAGGCCGCGCGACAGCAGGGGCGGCGAAATATGGAGACCGACGTCTTCCGCCCCCCGATGCACCCGGAAATACTCACGGTCGGCCACCGAGAAGGCGACGACATCGGCCGGCGAACTGTGCACCATCGCCCCCTCGCGGTCGAAGATGCGCACTGCAACCGCCTCGGGCAGGCTCAGCCGCTTGCCGGTCAGCAAGGCATTCATGTCGCCGCCACCGGCAACCTGGATGCGGCCGCCGGCATCGACCGCCAGATGACCGAGCATGTCGCGCAGCAGCAGATCGAGCTTGTCCACCATCGACTGCGCATGCTGCTCGAGCACGAGCGCGGTGTTTTCGGTTTCGCGGACGGCCTGCGCCTCGCGCCCCAGACGTTCCTGATGCAGGCTGAGGCTGATCAGGATCGTGAAGCCGAGCGCACTGACCAGCCCGGCCAGGATGACCAGGCGGAATACGGACGATTTGGTCGCGGGGTGAACCATCTTCGTTTGTACCCGCTCGCCGCTCTCGCGGTGCGGGCGTCTCCTCTGTCGTTATGCCCGAAGAATATCAGGTCCGAACGAGTATAGAAGTGCGCTCCGCAAATGGCAAAAGGCCAACCCGAAGGTTGGCCTTTGCACGGGCTTGCGCCCTGATTCCTGGTGGACCGAATGAGGATCGAACTCACGACCTCCGCATTGCGAACGCGGCGCTCTCCCAGCTGAGCTATCGGCCCGTAAGGCGCGCATTATAGCCCAGCGCCCGGCGGTTTTTGCAAGTTTCCTGCGGTTGACCGTCAGATCCCCTCAAGCCTGCCCGGCACCCGCCGCGGCGCGGCGCAGGCGGTCGGCGACGGCGGTCCACTCGGTGCCAGACGGCAGGGCTTCGACGACGATCAGGTCGACGCCGGCGTGGTCCATGTCGCGCAGCGCGGCGTAGAGGTCGTGGGCGTAGCCGACCGGGTCGGCCGGCAGCAGCCGCCAGGCGTGCGGCATGCCGGCCTGCGGCGGCTGGTTGGGGCTGATCACGCCGCAGGTGCCGCCGCGATGGCGCTGGGCGTTGAGGAAGTCGAGCAGGCGCTCGCCGGTGACCACGCGCAGCGGCGTGGTCGGCGCATAGTGCGCCTCCAGCGAACCGGAGACGCGCGGCGCGCCGTGGCTGGTTTCGATGGCCGGGACGCGGCCGAGCACCGCTTCGAGATGCAGCGGCGAGATGTGGCCGGGGCGCAGCACCACCGGTTCGCCGCGCGAGCAGTCGATGATCGTCGATTCGATGCCGACGGCGCAGGGACCGCCGTCGAGGATCAGCGGCACGGCCTCGCCCAGTTCCTCGGCGACGTGGGCGGCGGTGGTCGGGCTGATGCGGCCGAAGCGGTTGGCCGACGGCGCGGCAATGCCGGCGTGCGCACCTTTGGCGGCGGCAAAACGGCGCAGCAGTTCGAGCGCCACCGGATGGCCGGGAACGCGCAGGCCGACGGTGTCCTGGCCGCCGGTGACGGCGTCGGGCACCCAGGCCTGCTTCTTCAGGATCAGCGTCAGCGGGCCGGGCCAGAAGGTTTCCATCAGTTCCCAGGCAATGGCCTGCACTTGCTCGGCCCAGGCTTCGACGGCGTCGTGGCCGGCCAGGTGGACGATCAGCGGATGGTCGGCTGGGCGGCCCTTGGCAGCGAAAATTTTCGCCACCGCCGCCGGGTTGGCAGCGTCGGCGCCGAGGCCGTAGACGGTCTCGGTCGGCAGCGCGACCAGTTCGCCGGCCAGCAGCAGGTCGACAGCGCGCTGGTAATCCGCTTCGGAAGGTGTCATCAGTCCTTGATGCCGATGGCGGCGCGGGCGGCCAGGGCGGCCTGCTGCACGGCTTCGGCGTTGTCGCCGATCACCGTGAAGTGGCCCATCTTGCGGCCCGGCCGGGCGTGGTGCTTGCCGTAGAGGTGCAGCTTCAGGTTGGGGATGGCGTGCAGCTTGGCCCAGTCCGGCTCGCGGTAGGTGTCGCCGTCGTACCAGAGGTCGCCGAGCAGGTTGACCATCACCGACGCCGAATGCGCGCGCGGCTCGCCCAGCGGCAGGCCGCACAGCGCGCGCACCTGCTGTTCGAACTGGTCGGTGACGCAGGCATCGATGGTGTAGTGACCGCTGTTGTGCGGGCGCGGCGCCATTTCGTTGACCAGCAACTGGCCGCGGCTGACGAAGAATTCGACGCCCATGGTGCCGATGTAGCCGAGCTTCTCGGCGATGCGCGCGGCGATGTCCTCGGCGTCGCTCTGCATGCAGCCGGAAGTGCGCGCCGGCACGATGGAGACATCGAGGATGCCGCGCGTATGCTGGTTCTCACCGGTCGGGAAGCAGGCGACCTTGCCCTGCTCGTCGCGCGCCAGCACGACCGAGACTTCGTAGTCGAGCGGCAGGCGCTGTTCGAGCACGCATTGCTCGCCCTTGAACTGGGCGAAGGCGAGCAGCGCCTCCGCGACGTTGCTGACCGTCGCCTGGCCCTTGCCGTCGTAGCCGAAGCGGGCGACCTTGAGGATGGCCGGGAAGAGGCTGGCCGGCGCAGTTTTCAGGTCATTTTCGCAGTTGACCGTGATGAACGGGCCGTGCGGGAAACCGTTGTCGCGCAGGAAGGACTTTTCGCTGACGCGGTGCTGGCAGATCGCCACCGCCGCCGCGTGCGGGCGCACCGGCACGAACTTGGCGAGATAGTCGAGCGTCGCGGCCGGCACGTTCTCGAATTCGGTGGTGATCGCGGCGCAGCCGGCGGCGAATTCGTCGAGCGCGGCGTAGTCGTCGTAGGCGACGCAGAAGTGGCGTTCGGCGATCTGCGCCGCCGGGCTGTTCCTGTCCGGATCGAGCACCCAGACCTGGTAGCCCAGTTCGTGGGCGGCGGCAACGAAGAAGCGGCCGAGTTGGCCGCCACCGAGCATGCCCAGCGTGGCGGGCGGCAGGATCGTCGTCTTCATACTTCGGGCAGCTTCATCGCCAGGACCTTTTCCGTCTGCATCGTGCGGAAGGCTTGCAGACGACCGGCCAGCGCCGGATCCTGGTTGGCCAGCATGGCCACCGCGAAGAGCGCGGCGTTGGCGGCACCAGCCTCGCCGATGGCGAAGGTGGCAACCGGGATGCCCTTGGGCATCTGCACGATGCTGTGCAGCGAATCGACGCCGGACAGCGCGCGCGACTGCACCGGCACGCCGAGCACCGGCACCGTCGTCTTGGCGGCGAGCATGCCCGGCAGGTGGGCGGCACCGCCAGCACCGGCGATGATCGCCTGCAGGCCGCGCGGACCGGCGGTCTCGGCGTATTCGAAGAGCAGGTCGGGCGTGCGGTGGGCGGAAACGACGCGGGCTTCGAAGGCGACGCCGAAGTCCTTGAGGATGACGGCGGCGGCCTGCATGGTCGGCCAGTCGGAGTCGGACCCCATGACGATGCCGACGGAAATCTTCTTTTCAGACATTAGCGAATCCCCGCTTTGCGTTCGGCGGCCTCGATGGTATTGGCCAGCAGCATGGTGATGGTCATCGGCCCGACGCCGCCCGGCACCGGGGTGATCTGGCCGGCGACGGCGAGGCAGTCATCGAAGTCGACGTCGCCGCACAGCTTGCCGTCCGGGAGGCGGTTGATGCCGACGTCGATGACGACGGCGCCCGGCTTGATCATGTCGCCGGTGACGAACTTCGGCTTGCCGACGGCGGCGACGACGATGTCGGCGCGGCGGGTGTGGAACTTCAGGTCGCGCGTCTTCGAGTGGCAGACGGTGACGGTGGCGCCGGCGTTGATCAGCAGCATTGCCATCGGCTTGCCGACGATGTTGGAGCGGCCGATGACGACGGCTTCCTGGCCGCTCAGATCGACATTGCCCTTCTCGAACATCTTCATCACACCATACGGGGTGCAGGGAATGAAGCGCGGCGAGCCCTGCGACAGCGCGCCGACGTTCTCGGCGTGGAAACCGTCGACGTCCTTCTCGGCGGAGATGGCTTCGAGCACCTTCTCTTCGTCGAAGTGCCTGGGCAGCGGCAGTTGCACCAGGATGCCGTGGATGGACGGATCGGCGTTCAGTTCGGCGATCTTGTCGAGGACTACCTGCTGATCGACGTCCTTGTCGTAGACGATCTTCTCGGAATGCATGCCGATGGCCAGGCAGCCATTGACCTTGTTCTTCACGTAGACCTGGGAAGCCGGGTCTTCGCCGACCAGAATGACCACCAGGCCAGGCTGGTGCCCCTTGGCCGTCAGGGTTTCCACACGCGCCTTGAAGCTCTGGCGGAGCTCTTCGGCCAGGGCCTTGCCGTCAATGATTTGTGCCGTCATCGTCCATCCGTCAAAAAGAAAAGGGGAAAGGCGGCGGCCTTTCCCTTTGATTCGGCGCGGATTTTACCAGATTACGCGAGCGCTGCTTCAGCCGCGCCAACCGCCGCCCTGCCGGCTGCGAAAGCGCGCCGGTTGAGCTCGAGCAGTTTCTCGCCCTTGCGCGCAAAGCGCTTGAGCACACAGTCGAGCAGGATTTCCGCGCCGAACGGCAGGTGATCGGCGATGGCGCCGAGCATCACGGTGTTGCCGAGACGGATGTCGCCGAGTTCCTCGGCGATCGTCGTCGCGTCGAAGGCGACCACCTTGTTGCCGGTCTTGCGGATTTCGCCGAGCGGATCGGCGGGATATTCGAAGAGGCCGAGCTCGACCACCGGCGGCACCAGCCGCGCGGTGTTCATCAGCGTAATGCCGCCTTTTCTCAGCATGTGCTGCCAGCGCATCGCCTCGGCCGATTCGAAGCCGAGCAGCACGTCGGCGCTGCCCGGCGTGATCTGCGGCGAGAGCACGCGGTCGCCGAAGCGCAGGTGCGAGGAGACGACGCCGCCGCGCTGCGCCATGCCGGCGACTTCGGTTTTCTTGGCGTCGTGCCCGAGGGCGATCGCGGCTTCGGCGAGGATCTCGGTGGCGGTCATGACGCCTTGCCCACCGATGCCGACGACGAGGATGTTGGTCGTAGCGCTCATGCCTGGCAGCCTCCACGGGAAGCGAACTGGATCGGGGCGCTCGGCACGTAGTGCTCGATCGCCTTCGGCGCGCAGGGCTGCAGGCAGAGGCCGCAACCGGTGCACACCGAGGAGTCGATGCGGACAAAGGCGAGGTCGACTTCGCGGCCGCTGGCCTTGACCTCCTTGCCGCGCCGCGTGACATGGATGGCCGGGCAGCCGACATCGACGCAGTTGCCGCAACCGGTGCACTTGTCGTCGCTGACGGCATAGGGCTTGAGCTTGTGGTAATCCTTGATCAGCACGCAGGGCTGGTCGGTGATGATCACCGAAACCTCCGGCACCTTGACCTCCTCACGGATGGTCTTGAAGAGCACCGGCAACTCGTACGGATTGACCACGTGGATGCGCTCGTCCCTGACCCCCAGCGCCGAAACCAGCTTGGCGAAATCGATGCGCGGCGCGTCGTCGCCATGGATGTCGCGGCCGTTGCCCGGGTTGTCCTGGCCGCCGGTCATGCCGACGGCGCGGTTGTCGAGCAGCAGGACGGTGACGTTGCCCTTGTTGTACACCATGTCGAGCAGGCCCTGCATGCCCATGTGCAGGAAGGTCGAATCGCCGATCACGGCGACCACGCGCTTGTCCTTGTCGGCCTCGCCGCGCCCCTTGTCCATGCCCAGCGCGATGCCCATCGACGCGCCCATCGAGACGCAGGTATCGAGGGCATTCCACGGATGGCCGGCGCCCAGCGTGTAGCAGCCGATATCGCCGGAGATGTTGAGGTTGCGCACCTGCGACAGCGTGTAATAGACGCCGAGGTGCGGACAGGCGACGCACATCGTCGGCGGTCGCGGGAAAACCGGCAATGCCACGGTCGACGCCCCGGAAACGGCATTTTCCGGCAGCGTCTCGCCGAGCAGCCGGGCGATCGCCGGGCGCAGCACCGCCGGCGACAACTCGCCCTGCAGCGGCAGGATTTCCTTGCCGACGACCGCCAGGCCCTGGGCCTTCAGTTCGGTCTCGAGCAGCGGCTCGACTTCCTCGACGACGACGACCTGGTCGACCAGCGCCGCCAGTTCGCGGCACCTGGCAAACGGCGCCGGATGCGAGAAGCCGAGCTTGAGCACCGGCGCCTCGGGGAAGGCCTCCTTGACGTGCATGTAGGCCGGGCCGGAGGTGATGAAGCCGACGCGGCGGTCGCGCCCCGGCTCGATGACATTGAGCGGCGAGGTCTCGGCCAGCGCGCGCAGGTCGCGGTCGCGCTGGAACATCAGCGGAATGCGCTTGCCGGCATTGCCCGGGACCATGACGAAGCGCGCCGGATCCTTCCTGAAGCCGGGGCCGGCATGGGCCACGCGCTCGCCGACGGTGACCAGCGACTTGACGTGGTTGATGCGCGTCGTCATGCGCAGAATCACCGGCACCTGGAAACGCTCGGACAGTTCGTAGGCGGCCAGCGTCATCGCGTAGGCCTCCTGCGAGTCGGCCGGCTCGAGCACCGGCACATGGGCGAAGCGCCCCCAGTAGCGCGAATCCTGCTCGTTCTGCGACGACGACAGGCCGACGTCGTCGGCAACGGCGATCACCAGGCCGCCGCAGACGCCGGTCAGGGTCAGCGTCATCAGCGCGTCGGCGGCGACATTCATGCCGACATGCTTCATGCAACAGAAAGCCCGCGAACCGGCATAGGCGGCACCGATCGCGACCTCGAGCGAGACCTTCTCGTTGACCGACCACTCGGCATAGAGATCGGGATAGGTCGCGACGACTTCGAGCATCTCGGTCGCCGGCGTCCCCGGATAGGCCGCGGCAACCTTGACGCCGGCCTCCCAGACGGCGCGGGCGACCGCCTCGTTGCCGGACAAAAGCAGCCGGCTGGCGGCCGGTGCGGGCATGACTGCTGCCATGGAAGCTCCTGATAGCAAATGCGGAAGCGTCGATTATAGGAATGCGCCAACAGGCCAATTTGATACAACTCAACAGAGCATCTTTTAATTTTCTGTTTCATATCGACGACAGGGACAAGGCCAGGGCACGAGTCCGTCGATATGACGCGAGATATTGCACAATGCGAATTTTGTTTTTACAATGCGGAACAGAAACTAGGTGTAAACACGGGGTGTGATCGCCCCGTGCAAAGCGTTAAAGTTGTCCTGCTCTAGCGGCAAGACAGAATGAAAACCCACGTAGGAGACAAACCATGGCCGATCAGCCGAACCTGCCCGCGGACATCGATCCGCAGGAAACCAAGGAATGGATCGACGCCCTCGAAGGCGTCATCAGCAACGAAGGCGCCAGCCGCGCCCATTACCTGATCGAGAAGCTGATCGGGCAGGCCCGCGAGGACGGCATCGACATCCCGTACTCGGCCAACACCGAATACATCAACACCATCCCCGCCGACCAGCAGCCCAAGTACCCGGGCAACCCGGACCTGGAGATCAAGATCCACTCCTACATCCGCTGGAACGCCATGGCCATGGTCGTGCGCGCCAACAAGGACACCAACGTCGGCGGCCACATCGCCTCCTTCGCCTCGGCCGCCGCGCTCTACGACGTCGGCTTCTCGCATTTCTGGAAGAGCCTCGACCACGACACCGGCGGCGACCTGATCTTCTTTCAGGGCCACTCGGTCCCCGGCGTCTATTCGCGCGCCTTCATGCTCGGTCGCCTGAGCGAGGAACAGATGGACAACTTCCGTCAGGAAACCGACGGCAAGGGCATCTCCTCCTACCCGCACCCGTGGCTGATGCCCGACTTCTGGCAGTTCCCGACGGTGTCGATGGGCCTCGGCCCGATCCAGGCCATCTACCAGGCCCGCTTCATGAAGTACCTCGCCTCGCGCGGCCTGATCGACGCCGCCAAGGCCGAGCAGCGCAAGGTCTGGGCTTTCCTCGGCGATGGTGAGACCGACGAGGTCGAATCGCTCGGCGCGATCGGCATGGCCGGCCGCGAAAAGCTGGACAACCTGATCTTCGTCATCAACTGCAACCTGCAGCGCCTCGACGGCCCGGTGCGCGGCAACGGCAAGATCATCCAGGAACTCGAAGCCGAATTCCGCGGCGCCGGCTGGAACGTCATCAAGCTGATCTGGGGCACCCACTGGGACGCCCTGTTCAACCGCGACAAGAAGGGCATCCTGAAGAAGCGGATGATGGAACTGTGCGACGGCGAGTACCAGACCTTCAAGGCCAAGAACGGCGCCTACGTGCGCGAGCACTTCTTCAACACGCCGGAACTCAAGGAGCTGGTCGCCGACTGGACCGATGACGACGTCTGGAACCTGAACCGCGGCGGCCACGACATCTTCAAGATATTCGCCGCCTACAACGCAGCCGTCACCCACAAGGGCGCGCCGACGCTGATCCTGGCCAAGACCATCAAGGGCTTCGGCATGGGCCAGGCCGGCGAGGCGATGAACATCTCGCACCAGCAGAAGAAGATGGACAAGGAGCAGATCGCCCGCTTCCGCGACCGCTTCGGCCTGCCGGTGCCGGACGACAAGCTCGAGGAACTGCCCTACCTGAAGTTCGCCGAGGACTCGCCCGAATACCAGTACATGCGCGAACGGCGCATGGCGCTCGGCGGCTTCCTGCCGTCGCGCCGGCGCAAGGCCGAACCGCTGGCGATCCCGGCGCTGGACAAGTTCGAGGCACTGCTCAAGGCCTCCGGCGAAGGCCGCGAACTGTCCACGACGATGGCCATCGTGCGCATCATGAACATGCTGCTCAAGGACAAGCAGGTCGGCCGCAACGTCGTCCCCATCGTGCCCGACGAATCGCGCACCTTCGGCATGGAAGGCATGTTCCGCGCCGTCGGCATCTGGAACCAGCAAGGCCAGAACTACGTCCCGGAAGACCATGACCAGCTGATGTTCTACAAGGAATCGAAGGACGGTCAGGTGCTCCAGGAAGGCATCAACGAGGCCGGCGCGATGAGCGACTGGATCGCCGCCGCCACCGCCTACTCGGTGCATGGCGTGCAGACCATCCCGTTCTACATCTGCTACTCGATGTTCGGCATGCAGCGCGTGCTCGACCTCGTCTGGGCGGCCGGCGACCAGCGCGCCCGCGGCTTCCTGGTCGGCGGCACCGCCGGCCGCACGACGCTGAACGGCGAAGGCCTGCAGCACGAGGACGGCCACAGCCTGATCCTGGCCAACCTGATCCCGAACTGCGTCTCCTACGATCCGACCTTCCAGTACGAAGTCGCCGTCGTCGTCCAGGACGGCCTGCGCCGGATGAACCAGGAGCAGGAAGACGTCTTCTACTACATCACGGTGATGAACGAGAACTACGAGCACCCGGAAATGCCCGCCGGTGCCGAGGCCGACATCATCAAGGGGATGTATTCGTTCAAGAAGGGCGGCGCCGGCGACCTGCGCGTGCAGTTGCTCGGCTCCGGCACCATCTTCCGCGAAGTCATCGCCGCTGCCGACCTGCTCAGGAACGACTGGGGCGTCGAAGCCGACATCTGGGGTTGCCCGAGCTTCAACGAACTGGCCCGCGACGGCCAGGATGTGGCCCGCTGGAACCTGCTGCATCCGCTGGAAGAGCCGAAGCTGTCGCACGTCGAGCAGAAGCTCGCCGGCAGCACCGGCCCGGTGGTTGCCGCGACCGACTACATCAAGCTCTTCGCCGAGCAGATCCGTCCCTTCGTCAAGGGCAGCTACATCACGCTGGGCACCGACGGCTTCGGTCGCTCCGACACCCGCGAGAAGCTGCGCCACCATTTCGAGGTCGATCGCCACTGGGTGACGCTGGCGGCGCTCAAGGCGCTCGCCGACGAAGGCAAGATCGGCCGCGAGAAGGTCGCTGCCGCGCTGGTCAAGTACAACCTGGATCCGGCCAAGCCGAATCCGATGTCGGTTTAAGGGAAGGAGACCACCATGAGCCAACTCATCGAAGTCAAGGTCCCGGACATCGGCGATTTCGACAGCGTTCCGGTGATCGACCTGTTCGTCAAGGTCGGTGACACGATCAAGGTCGACGACGCGATCGCCACCCTCGAATCCGACAAGGCCACCATGGACGTGCCGAGCACGGTCGCCGGCGTGGTCAGGGAAGTGCTGGTCCAGGTCGGTTCCAAGGTCAGCGAAGGTTCGCTGCTGATCAAGGTCGAAGCCGCCGCCGCTGGTGCGGCCGCACCGGCCGCCGCGCCGGCAGCCGGCGGGGCGCTGGTCGACGTCAAGGTCCCGGACATCGGCGATTTCGACAGCGTCCCGGTGATCGATCTGTTCGTCAAGGTCGGCGACACGATCAAGGTCGACGACGCGATCGCCACCCTCGAATCCGACAAGGCCACGATGGACGTGCCGAGCACGGTCGCCGGCGTGGTCAGGGAAGTGCTGGTCCAGGTCGGTTCCAAGGTCAGCGAAGGTTCGCTGCTGATCAAGGTCGAAAGCGGCGCCGCTGCTGCTGCCGCCCCGGCTGCCCCGGCCGCCGCGCCGGCACCGGCGGCGACGGTCAACCCGGAAAACAGCCCGAAAACCGCGTCGACCGTCAGCGTCGCCCCGGCCTCGCTGCCGGCAGCCGTGGCGCAGCCGCTCGCCCTCGGCGCCAAGGTGCATGCCTCGCCGTCGGTGCGCGCCTACGCCCGCGAGCTCGGCGTCGATCTGTCCAAGGTCCCGGCGACCGGCCCCAAGGGGCGCATCGTCAAGGAAGACCTGACCAGGTACGTCAAGGGCGTGATGTCCGGCGCCACCGCCGCACCGGTCGCCGCTGCCGGCGCCAGCCTGGGCGGCGGACTCGACCTGCTGCCCTGGCCGAAGGTCGATTTCAGCAAGTTCGGTGAAATCGAGGTCAAGCCGCTGTCGCGCATCAAGAAGATTTCCGGCCAGAACCTGTCGCGCAACTGGGTGATGATCCCGGCCGTGACCTACCACGAAGACGCCGACATCACCGACCTCGAAGCCTTCCGCGTGCTGCTCAACAAGGAAAACGAAAAGGGTGGCGGCGCCAAGCTGACCATGCTGGCTTTCCTGGTCAAGGCCTGCGTCAAGGCGCTGGAGAAGTTCCCCGAGTTCAACGCCTCGCTCGACGGCGACAATCTGGTGCTGAAGAAGTACTTCAACATCGGCTTCGCTGCCGACACGCCGAACGGTCTGGTCGTGCCGGTGATCAAGAACGCCGACAAGAAATCGGTGTTCGAGATTGCCCAGGAATCCGGCGACCTCGCCAAGCAGGCGCGTGACGGCAAGCTCAAGCCGGCCGACATGCAGGGCGCCTGCTTCACCATTTCCTCGCTCGGCGGCATCGGCGGTACCTACTTCGCGCCGATCGTCAATGCGCCGGAAGTGGCCATCCTCGGCGTCAACAAGTCGACGATGAAGCCGGTCTGGGACGGCAAGCAATTCGTGCCGCGCCTGACCCTGCCGCTTTCGCTGACCGCCGACCACCGCGTCATCGACGGCGCGCTGGCGACCCGCTTCAACGTCTATGTCGCGCAGCTGCTCGCCGACTTCCGTCGCGTCGCGCTGTAAGGGGGAATGACCATGAGCAATCTGGTTGAAGTGAAAGTCCCGGACATCGGCGATTTCGACAGCGTGCCGGTGATCGAGCTGTTCGTGAAGGTCGGCGACACGATCAAGGTCGACGAAGCGATCGTCACCCTGGAATCGGACAAGGCGACCATGGACGTGCCGTCGCCGGTCGCCGGCACGGTCAGGGAAGTGCTGGTCCAGGTCGGCAGCAAGGTTGGCGAAGGCGCCCTGCTGATCAAGGTCGAAGCCGGCAATGCGACGGTCAACCCGGAAAATCCGGCAAAAACCGCCGCCCCGGCCAGCGCTCCGGCCCCGGTCGCGGCACCGACGGCTGCCAGCCACGGCGGCAGCGCCGACATCGAGTGCGAAATGCTCGTCCTCGGCGCCGGCCCGGGCGGCTATTCGGCCGCCTTCCGCGCCGCCGACCTCGGCCTGAAGACGGTCATCGTCGAGCGTTACGCGACGCTCGGCGGCGTCTGCCTGAACGTCGGCTGCATCCCGTCGAAGGCCCTGCTCCATGTCGCCGAGATCATCGACGAGGCGCAGCACGCCAGCGACCTCGGCGTCAGCTTCGCCGCGCCGCAGGTCGATATCGACAAGCTGCGCGCCCACAAGGACAAGGTCGTCGGCAAGCTGACCGGCGGTCTGGCCGGCATGGCCAAGGGCCGCAAGGTCGAGGTCGTGCGCGGCTACGGCCACTTCCTCGACCCGCACCATCTGGAAGTCGAGGAAACCACCGGCAGCAGCCAGGACAAGACCGGCACCAAGAAGGTCATCAAGTTCCAGCAGTGCATCATCGCCGCCGGTTCGGCGGCGGTGCATCTGCCCTTCATCCCGCGCGACCCGCGCATCGTCGACTCGACCGGCGCGCTCGAACTGCGCTTCGTGCCGGAGAAGATGCTGGTCATCGGCGGCGGCATCATCGGCCTGGAAATGGCCACGGTGTACTCGACGCTGGGCGCCAAGGTCGATGTCGTCGAAATGGCCGACGCGCTGATGCAGGGCCCCGACCGCGACGCGGTCAAGGTCTGGGAAAAGCAGAACCTGCACCGCTTCGACAAGATCATGCTGAAGACCAAGACAGTCGCCGTGGACGCCAGGGACGACGGTCTCTACGTCAAGTTCGAAGGCGAAGGCGCGCCGAGCGAAGCGGTCAAGTACGACATGATCCTGCAGGCCGCCGGCCGCGCACCGAACGGCAAGAAGTTCGCCGCCGAGAAGGCCGGCGTGATCGTCGACGAACGCGGCTTCATCCCGGTCGACAAGCAGATGCGCACCAACGTGCCGCACATCTTCGCCATCGGCGACCTGGTCGGCCAGCCGATGCTCGCCCACAAGGCAGTGCATGAAGCCCACGTCGCGGCGGAAGTTGCCGCCGGCCACAAGGCCGCCTTCGACGCCCAGGTCATCCCCGGCGTCGCCTACACCCATCCGGAAGTGGCCTGGGTCGGCTACACCGAAGAGCAGGCGAAGAAGGAAGGGCGCAAGGTCGAGGTCGCCAAGTTCCCGTGGGCGGCCAGCGGTCGCGCCATCGCCAACGGTGCCGACTACGGCTTCACCAAGCTGGTCTTCGATGCCGAGACGCACCGCGTCATCGGTGGCGCCATCGTCGGCCCGTCGGCCGGCGACATGATCGGCGAAGTCTGCCTGGCGATCGAGATGGGCTGCGACGCAGTCGACATCGGCAAGACCATCCACCCGCACCCGACGCTCGGCGAAACGGTCGGCATGGCTGCCGAAGTCGCCCACGGCTCGTGTACCGACGTGCCGCCGCCGCGCAAGAAGTAAGGTCCTCTGCGTTACGCTAGGTTCTTAGCGTTCGTATTTGGCGACGGGCTTAGCCCGTCGCCTTTTTTATGCTAAAACCCGGCGCATGACACACGCCCCCCAACTCCCCCGCCGCTCGCCGCAGGAACAGGCCCGCCTCGAGGCCATGCTGCGCGAGATGTTCGAACACCGGATCAGCTTCAACGAAGTGATCGGGCTCAAGGTCGCCTCCTTCGACCCGGCCGCCGCCCAGCTCAGCTTCGCGATGCGTCCGGAACTGGTCGGCCACTACCTCTACGGCCGCCTGCACGGCGGCGTGATCGCGGCGACCCTCGACACCGTCGGCGGCTTCGCGGCGGTCGTCGGCATCGCCGAGAAATACGCCGGCGAAACCGCCGAGCAGGTGGCGCACCGCTTCGGCCGCATCGGCACCATCGACCTGCGCACCGATTTCCTGCACCAGGGCATCGGCAAGACGTTCACCGCCACCGGCCGGATCACCCGGCTCGGCGGCCGCATCGCCTCGATCCAGATGACGCTGGAGAACGAAGCCGGCCTGCTCATCGCCACCGGCTGCGCCGCCTACGTCGTCAGCTAGAGCAGCGCCACCGACTGTTCGCCGCGTTCGTACACGACGTTGGCGCGACCGACGATCAGCGGATCGAGATTGCCGATGCGGCCGGTATCCTTGTTCGTGTAGGGCAGCTTGTGCAGGACGTAGCGCATGGCGTTGAGCCGCGCGCGCTTCTTGCAGTTCGACTTGATCACCGTCCACGGCGCGTCGGCGGTGTCGGTGTGGAAGAACATCGCTTCCTTGGCCTTGGTGTAGTCGCTCCACTTGTCGAGCGAAGCCATGTCGATCGGCGACAGCTTCCACTGCTTGAGCGGGTGCACCTTGCGCTCGCGGAAGCGGCGCCGCTGCTCTTCCTGGCTGACCGAGAACCAGAACTTGATCAGGTGGATGCCGTTGCGCACCAGCATGCGCTCGAATTCCGGCGCCTGGCGGACGAACTCGCCGTACTCGTGGTCCGAGCAGAAACCCATGACCCGCTCGACACCGGCGCGGTTGTACCAGGAGCGGTCGAAGAGCACGATCTCGCCGTTGGTCGGCAGATGCTGCACGTAGCGCTGGAAGTACCACTGGCCGCGCTCGATCTCCGAGGGCTTTTCCAGCGCGACGACGCGGGCGCCCCGCGGGTTCAGGTGTTCCATGAAGCGCTTGATGGTGCCGCCCTTGCCGGCCGCGTCGCGACCCTCGAACAGGATCACCACCTTCTGCCCGGTTTCCTTGACCCAGGCCTGGAGCTTGAGCAACTCGACCTGCAGCCGGTACTTCTGGCGCTCGTAGTTGCCCCGCTGCATCAGGTTCTTGTACGGATAGCCGCCGTCGCGCCAGTCCTTGGCCAGTTCTTCGTCGGGGTTGGCAATGCCGTCGTTGACCGCGATCCGCTGCTGCTTGAGCAGGCTCTTGAGCAGGACCAGGCCTTCCTCGTTCGGCGAGTTGGCGAGGATGTCGCGCATCGCCGCCATTTTTGCCTCCTGGGCGGCGTCGACCGCTGCATGCACGGTGAATCCTTCGATCCCGGCCGGCGTCTGCACCGGCGGTACATCGCCGCCGGCGGCCGGGCGCGGCCGCGCGACGCGCGGGCGGCGAGCCGGCTTGGTGACGGTCGTCGGCGTATCCGGTTTGTTCTTGGTAGTCGCCATGAAATCCCCTTCCCTTGTCTGCGTTGGCAAAAGGGCTATTTCACGCCGATGACGCGCGCTTGTCTAGTCCAGCAGTTCGACCGGAAGCATCGCCCGCAGCACGGTCTGCGTGTCGCCGCGGCGCAGGCGGTTGCTCAACCACCAGACGGCGCCCTTCTTGATGCTCCAGTCGGCCTCCTGGCCGGCCAGCAGCAGCGAGGCAAGACGGCCGAGCGAAGGCTGGTGGCCGACGATCAGCACCGAGCCGCTGGCATCCGGCCAGCCGCAGGCGGCGATCAGCTCGGAGACACAGGCATCGGGACCGATCTTGCGCTGGGTTTCGAAGGGCAACTTGAGCGCCTCGGCGGTCTGCTGGGTGCGGATCGCCGGACTGACGACAATGCGCGTCTCGCGCGGCATGTGCTCGTGCAACCACAGCGCCATGCGCCGGGCCTGCTTCTCGCCGCGCTCGGTGAGCCGGCGCTTCAGGTCGTCCTCGCCGTCTTCGGCCTCGGCGTGACGCCACAACAACAGATCCATCGTGACCTCCGGAAAAGCCGGCATTATGTCGCTGCGATGTTACGCCCGGATTGCAGCCGGCGCTCAGGCGAAAAGATCGGGCTGCGGCTGGCGCAGGCTGTCACGGCAGACGGTCAGGCGGACGTTGATGCCCTTGCGCCCGATCGCGTCGACGACCATCCGTCCCGCCCGGGCCTCGGCGACGACGATGACGTTGCGCGTCTGCGCCCGCGTGCGACCGACATAGAGGGCGAGATCGCCGGGTTGCGGCATCCATTTGTGCATGCCCCGGATGATAGCGGGGGCATTGGCGGCTGTCAGCCCCTTACTCGGCGCCCTCCGGCGCCGCGTCGAGCAGGTCGATGATGGCACCGACCTGGGCGAGCACCGTCTCGTCCTTGAGCGCATCGACGGCGAGGTAGATGTTGCGGGCCAGGTTGCGCGCCCGCCAGGTCACCTCGCTGACGATCTGGCGCATTTCCTCGAGCAGCCCTTGGTCGGCGATGTCCTCGCCGGACAGCACGGCGGCGTCGAGGATGCCGGTGGCGCGCAGCGACTTGGCAAAGCCCTCGAGCAGATGCGCCGCCTTGTGGCAGACCTCGACGACAAGGCCGACCGGGCTGCCGGCGACCAGCGCGTTGAGCCCGTCGCCGGCGCTCTCGAGCCGCTCGAGCAGGCGCTGGGCCTGCTCGACGCTGGCACTGCCGGTCGCCACCGGCACCGCCTTGCCGCGGGCGCGCAGGCTGCGGATGAGGACGTCGGCGGGCGCCCGTTCGAATTCCTCGGGCACGATGCGCAAGGCCAGCGAGATGCGGTCGCCGCAGGTTTCGCCCCGGGCGATCAGGGCCGCCGCCGCGTCGGCGACGGCGATCCAGCCGGCGAGGAAATGCTGCTCCTCGCGCGCCAGCTGGGCCGGGTAACCGCTGCCGTCGTGGCGTTCGTGATGCTGGCCGACGCAGGCGGCGACGCCGTGCGGCAGCGAGGTCAGGCTGCGGATCAGCAGTTGGCCGACATGCGGATGCGTGGCCACGTGCTTCCATTCGCGCGGCGTCAGTCGGCCCTGGCGTTGCAGGAACTCCGGGTTGATGTAGATCTCGCCGAGGTCGTGCAGCGCCGACGCGACCAGCAGCATCTGCGTTTCACCGGGGCTCGCCTCGAGTTGCGCGGCGATTCCGGCGCAGAGCGCGGTGACGATCTGGGTCCGCCGGTAGCTGGCGGGATCGGCATGCCGGGCGCAGGTCAGCAGCAGCATCAGCGGCGGCGGAATGTGCAGGCTGCGTCCGTCGCGCAGGATTTCACGGGCGGCGCGGGCGCCGGCGACGGCTTCGAGTTCGGGAATCTGGCCGATCAGGTCGAGGGCGCCGCCGACGACATCGGCGACACTGAGGCCGCCTTCGACCGTCAGCGAGGATTCAAGCGGCGCCCGCAGCTTGCGCAGCAGCAGGCGATCCTGCATCTCGCGCGAGATCGCGGCGCCCTTGGCCAGCAGCTTGAAGCCCTGATCGTCGTAGATGTCCTCCGTGGCAACGATGGTATGGCTGTCGGCCAGGCCGAGCAGCTTTTCAACGCAGTGCCGGTTGGAACTGTAGGCAGTCATCGGTTCGGGTCGCCCGTCGCCCGGCCAGTGCCGGCAAGGGTCGGCAGCCGCTGGCGGGAGAAGAAAGACACAATATTACAACAAGGAATGCATCGCATCCGCAGCCGGCACCGCAAATCGCCATCGGCGCTCAGCCGGTCAGCTCGGCCCGATAGCCCATCGCGGCGGCAGCCGCGAGGATTTCGTCGATATGCGCCAGACCGCGCGTATGGGCCACCACCTCGATATGCGCCCGCTCTACCGAGAGCGACGAAAATGCCCGCTGGTGCTGGACCTCGGCGATATTCGCACCGAGCTTGCCGAGCATTGCGGCAACATCGGCCAGGGCGCCGGGCACGTCGCGGACGTCGAAGCGCAGCCGGGCCAGACGCCCGGAGCGGACCATGCCGCGGCGGATGATCTCGGCCAGCAGCAGCGGCTCGATGTTGCCACCAGACAGGATCAGGCCGACCCGGCGCCCGGCGAAACGCTCGCGATGCCGCAACAATGCCGCAAGACCCGCAGCACCGGCGCCCTCGACGACGGTCTTTTCAATTTCGAGCAGCATCACGATCGCCCGCTCGAGATCGTCCTCGCCCACCAGCAGGAGGTCATGCACCCGCTCGCGGATCAGCGGCACGGTCAGCGCGCCCGGCTGGCGGACGCCGATGCCGTCGGCGATGGTCGCCTGCGCGCAGGGCGCGTGCTCGCCGTGGAATGCGTTCCAGGCGGCGGGGAAGCGCTCGGTCTGGACCCCGAAGACCTGCACCGCCGGCGCCAGCGCGCGCGCCGCCGTCGCCACGCCGCTGATCAGGCCGCCGCCGCCGACCGGGACCACCAGCGTGTCGAGGTCGGGGCACTCGGCCAGCATCTCGAGGCCGATCGTCCCCTGGCCGGCCGCCACCGCCAGGTCGTCGTAGGGATGCACCACGGTCAACTCCTGTTTTTCGGCAAAATCCAGGCCGAAGGTCCGCGCATCATCGAAAGTGTCGCCCTCGAGCATCACCGTCGCGCCGAAGCGGCGGGTGTTGTCGACCTTGACCGCCGGTGCGAAGCGCGGCATCACGATGGTCGCCGGGATGCCCAGCCGCTGCGCATGGTAGGCAACCCCCTGGGCATGGTTGCCGGCCGAGACCGCGAGCACGCCACGGGCACGCTCGACCGCCGACAGCTGGGCGAGCTTGTTGAGCGCACCGCGCTCCTTGAAGGACGCAGTGAACTGCAGGTTCTCGAACTTCAGGAAGATTTCGCAGCCGCAGATTTCGGACAATGTCCGCGACGGCACGCAAGGCGTGCGCAGGACGTGATCCGCCAGACGGGCGGCGGCAGCGTGGATGGCTTCGGCAGTCAGTGACATCGGGAGACCGGGACGGATTGGCGAAGCGCCAGTCTAGCACCCGATCAGGCCGGCTTCAGCGAGCGCAGCGGGTAGATGTCGAAGCGGCTGGACTTGCCCTCGAGCGCGTAGCCGGGCGGCCGCCCGGCGACCACCGGTGCCTTGCGCGGCCGCTTGACGACCACCCGGTGGCTCGCCAGCGCCAGGGCGGCAGCGAGCAGCGCGGGCGCATCGTCGTCGTCGCCGACCAGCGGCCGCAGCATGCTCATTTCCTTCTTGACCAGCGAGCTCTTCTCGCGGTGGGGGAACATCGGATCGAGATAGATCACCTGCGGCGGCGCTTCCGTCCACCCCGTGATCTGGGCGATGGCGTCACCCTGGCGCAGTTGCATGCGCGCGACGATCGGCGCCACCTCGGGATCGTCGGCAGCCCGTGCGAGACCGTCGCGCAGCAGCGCGGCGACCAGCGGCTGGCGCTCGATCAGCGTCACCGGACAGCCGAGCTGGGCCAGCACGAAGGCGTCGCGGCCAAGCCCGGCGGTCGCATCGAGGATCACCGGGCGAACGCCGGACTGGATGCCGACCGCCTTGGCGATCATTTGCCCGGAACCGCCGCCCTGCAGGCGGCGATGCGCCTGTGCCCCATGCAGGAAATCGACCAGCAGCGGCCCCGGCGCCTGCGGCCCGAGCTCCTGCAGCGCCAGCCCGGCCGGCCCCAGGCGCAGGACGTAGTCGGCCTCGCCGGTCAGCGCCAGTCCCAGGCTCGCCGCCAGCGCTGCCGCTGCCTCGGCAAAAGCCGGCCCGGCCGCCTCGACCCGGCCGACCGGAAGCGATGCGGGCGCCATAGCTGGATTCATCACGCGACCTCCCCGGGGTTGGCGACTGCCGCCGCACAAACGAAAACGCCAACCGGCGAGGGTTGGCGTTTTGCATTGCGAATTCTGGTGGCCAAGGGCGGAATCGAACCACCGACACGCGGATTTTCAATCCGCTGCTCTACCAACTGAGCTACTTGGCCGTAAAGAGCGCGCATTATAGCGGGGCGAAAGGCGCTTCGCAAGGGCCTTCTCGCATTTTCCGGGATTCCCGCTCAGGGACCGAGCGGCGGCGACTGCCGGTAGAGCTCGGCATAGTCGTCCGGCGGCGGCGGTGGCGGCAGCGGCGGATGCCAGGCAACGAAGACGACCTGGGCGAGTGCGCCCTTGCCGCGCGGATTCGGGCGCAGCCGGGCACGCGCCCCGTGCTGGCTGGCGATCTCCTGGACGATGGCCAGGCCGAGGCCGCTGCCTTCGGTGGTGGCGTCGTCGACACGGTAGAAACGCTCGAAAACCAGCTCGGCCTGTTCTTCGGTGATGCCGATGCCGTCATCCTCGACCTCGAGCAGGATGCTGCTGCCGTCGTCGAGGATGCGGCAGGTGACGTGGCCACCGGCCGGCGTGTAGCGGATCGCGTTGTCGATCAGGTTCTTGAGCAGCTCGCGCAGCAGGAAGGCATTGCCGGAAATCATCGCGGCCCCCTCGGCCTCGTACCCGAGGTCGATGCGCTTCTCGAGCGCGATGATCACCCAGTCCTCGACGACCTCGCGGGCAAGCTGGGCGAGGTCGGTCGGCTCGTGCTTCTGCTGGGCGATTTCGCTGCCCTCGGTACGTGCCAGCGTCAGCAGCTGGTTGACCAGGCGGCCGGCCCGGTCGACGCCGGTGGCGATCTGGCGCAGCGCATGGCGCAAGGCGGCCGGATCGGTTTCACGGACGGCGAACTGCGCCTGCGTCTTCAAACCGGTCAAGGGCGTGCGCATCTGATGGGCAGCGTCGGCGACGAAGCGCTGCTGCGCCTCGACGTTGCGCTTCATGCGTTCGAGCATCTCGTTGAACGCCTCGACCAGCGGCTCGAGCTCTTCCGGCACGCGCCGGGTGGCGATCGGCGAAAGGTCACCCGGGTCGCGATCCTCGATCGTGTTGCGCAGCCGGGTCAGCGGCCGCAGCCCGCGTGACAGGCCGAACCAGACCAGCATCACGGCGAGCGGGATGATGATGAACTGCGGCAGGATGACGCTGGCGACGATGCGGTTGGCGAGCTGGGTACGTTTCTCGGTGGTCTCGGCGACCTCGACCAGCACCCACTGCTCGACCGGCGCCTGCGGCTCGGCGATGTAGGAATAGGCGACGCGGATGTCCTGGCCCTTGTATTCCATGTCGCGGAAATAGACCTCGCCGGGCAGCACCCCGGCGACGCCGGCCAGCGCGGGAATCGGCAGGTCCTGGTCGCCGGCCAGCAGCTTGCGGTCCTGCGTCAGGACATGGAAGTAGACGCTGTCGAGCTCGTCGGCGCGCAGCATTGCCCGGGTCGAGGCGTGCAGCGAGACGACCGGCTTGCCGTCGACCAGCTGGACCTGCCGGCTGAGCGTGCCGACCAGCTCGCGCAACGACTGGTCGTAGGGAAAATTGGCGACGTTGTTGGCGAAATAGTGCGTGAAGGCGATGCTCAGCGGCCAGACGAAGAGCAGCGGCGCCAGCATCCAGTCGAGGATCTCGCCGAACAGCGAGCGCTCGGTTTCCGGCGACATCGGACCGGCATTGCCGGCACTACTCGCTTTGCGGTCGCTCAAGGCAGTAACCCAGGCCGCGCACGGTGGCGATCTTGACGCCGCCCGGCTCGAGCTTCTTGCGCAGGCGATGCACATAGACCTCGATCGCGTTGTGGCTGACCTCCTCGCCCCAGCCGCACAGGTGATCGACCAGCTGGTCCTTGCTCACCAGGCGCCCCATCCGTGCCAGCAGCACTTCGAGCAGGCCGACCTCGCGCGCCGACAGGTCGAGCGGCGCACCGTCGATCTGGGCGACCCGACCGACCTGATCGAAGCTCAGCGCACCGCACTGGATCGTCGGCGCGGTCCCGGCCGAACGCCGGGTCAGCGCCCTTACCCGCGCCTCCAGCTCGGCCAGTTCGAAAGGCTTGACCATGTAGTCGTCGGCACCGAGGTCGAGCCCCTTGACCCGGTCGTGGGTACCGTCGAGCGCGGTCAGGATCAGCACCGGCAGCTGCGAATTGCGCGCCCGCAGGCGCTTGAGCACCTCGAGGCCGGACAGCTTGGGCAGGCCGAGATCGAGGATCAGCAGATCATAGGAAACGGTAAGCAGCGCCGTATCGGCATCGAGACCGTTGGCCGCCCAATCGACGGCATAACCGGCCTGGCGCAACGAGCGGGAGAGACCATCGGCGATGATGGCATCGTCCTCGGCAATCAGAATTCGCATCTTCGAACCACCCTTTGCTGGCGTAAGCGTTTTGTAAGCCTGCCGCAGTAATCTGAGCGGGCTGTTCTCCTTTTATGGTCTAGGAGTTCGAGGCGCAAGCCCCGACTCAGGGGGCCGCCCGATCCTGCACTGGGTTGCCCCCTACCGTTTTTTTTCCCCGTGGCCGACAAGTCTAGCAAATAAAAGCACCGGCCGTTTTCCGGCCTGCCACGGGGTTGACCGTCACATTGCACGACTCAGCGCGAATGCGCGCTCGCCGCACCGATACCGGTTTCCGAACGGATCAGCTGATCCTGGAACAGGGCCCGCTCCTGCGCCGCCCGCGGCGAACGATCGAAGCGGGAGACCAGCCAGATCGCAAGGAAGGCCAGCGGCATCGAGACGATCGCCGGCGAGGCATAAGGGAAGGGCGCGCTGCCGCGCGGGTGAGCAAGCACGCTTTCCCAGACCACCGGCGACAACACCGTCAGCAGCAGCGCCGAGAACAGCCCGAGGTAACCGCCCAGCGTCGCCCCGCGCGTCGTGCAGCCACGCCAGAGGACGGCCATGAAAAGCACCGGGAAGTTGGCCGAACAGGCCACCGAGAAGGCGAGCATGACCATGAAGGCGACGTTCTGGCGCTCGAAGACGATGCCGAGGAGGACGGCGATGACGCCGAGCGCGAAGGTGGTCAGCTTGGACACCCGGCGCTCCTCTTCCGAGGTTGCCTTGCCGCGCCGCAGCACGGTTGCGTAGAGATCGTGGGAAACCGCCGAGGCGCCGGACAGCGTCAGCCCGGCAACGACCGCCAGGATGGTGGTGAAGGCAACGGCGGCAACGAAGCCGAGGAAGAGATCGCCGCCAAGCGCGCTGGCCAGATGGACGGCGGCCATGTTGGCTCCGCCGAGCAGGCCGCCGGCGACCCGGCCGCCGTTGAAGTAAGGCGCCGGATTGCCGATCAGGGCGACGATGGCACCGAAACCGATGATGAAGGTGAGGACGTAGAAGTAGCCGATCCAGAGCGTCGCCCAGGCCACCGACTTGCGCGCCTCGCGGGCATTGGCAACGGTGAAGAAGCGCATCAGGATGTGCGGCAGCCCGGCCGTGCCGAACATCAGCGCGAGCCCGACCGAAATCGCCGAAAGCGGGTCCTTGATCAATCCCCCCGGTGCCATCAGCGCGTCCTTGAGCCGGTGCAGCTCGCTCGCCCGGGCGAACAGCGCGTCCGGATCGAAGCCGACGCGCCAGAGCACGGCCACCGCCAGCAAGGTCGTGCCGGCGAGCAGCAGCACCGCCTTGTTGATCATCACCCAGGTGGTCGAGGTCATGCCGCCGAGCAGCACGTAAAGCATCATCACGATGCCGACCATGATCACCGCCGAGGCATATTCGAGGCCGAAGAGGATCTTGACCAGCTGGCCGGCGCCAACCATCTGGGCGATCAGGTAGAAGAGCACGACGACCAGCGAGCCGATCGCCGCCAGGCTGCGCACCGGCTTCTGCGCGAAGCGGTAGGCGGCGACGTCGGCGAAGGTGAACTTGCCGAGATTGCGCAGACGCTCGGCCATCAGGAAGGTGATCACCGGCCAGCCGACCAGCCAGCCGACCGAGAAGATCAGGCCGTCGAAGCCGCTGACGAAGACCAGTCCCGAGATGCCGAGGAAGGACGCGGCCGACATGTAGTCGCCGGCGATCGCCAAGCCATTCTGGAAACCGGAGATGCCGCCGCCGGGCGCGTAGAAATCGGCCGAGGAACGGCTGCGCGCGGTGGCCAGACGGGTCATCCACAGCGTCGCGCCGACACACGCGAGGAAGGTGACGATCGCCGGCCAGTTGGTCGGCTTGCGCGGCCCCAGGCCGATCGACGGCATCGCCCAGGCCATCCCGGCGAGGAGCAGCAGCGCCAGCCCCGGCAGCCAGCGGCCGAGGGCCTTCATTTGAGCACCTGGCGGCGGATTTCGGCCGCCTCCGGATCGAACTCGCGGTTGGCCCGGCGCACGTAAAGGGCGGTGAGCAGCACGGTGAGCACGATGATGCCGAGGCCGAAGGGAATGCCGAGGTTGATGGTCATGCCGGCAGCCAGCGGCCGGGCCATCCAGTCGGGACGGAAGGCGATCAGCAGGATGTAGGAAAAATAGGCGCAGACGATCAGCGCCGACAGCGCAAAGGCGTAGCGGTTGCGTTTCCCGACCAGCGCCTGAAAGCGCGGGTTCTCCCGGATCTGGGCGTAACTTGCGGCATGCTTCTGCACGTGAACCTCCCCTTGGACCCCCCGGTCCGCCGATGCAAGGGGCGCAAGAATAGCGCATTCCGGCAAATGCTGCGATGCCGCAAAAGCGCCCATGAAAAAGCCCCGCCGGAGCGGGGCTTTCGGTACAGCTAGGATGCCGGGCTGGCTTACATGCCCATGCCGCCCATACCGCCCATACCGCCCATGCCACCCATGTCGGGCATGCCGCCGGCCGGCTTGTCTTCAGCCAGTTCGGCAACCATGCACTCGGTGGTGAGCATCAGGCCAGCCACGGAGGCGGCGTTCTGCAGCGCGGTGCGGGTGACCTTGGTCGGATCCAGCACGCCCATTTCGACCATGTCGCCGTACTCGCCGGAAGCGGCGTTGTAACCGTAGTTACCCTTGCCGCGAACGACCTTGTCGACCACCACGGACGGCTCGTCGCCGGCGTTGGAAACGATTTCGCGCAGCGGGGCTTCGATCGCCTTGAGGATCAGCTTGATGCCGGCGTCCTGGTCGTGGTTCTCGCCCTTCAGGGTCTTGACCGCGGCACGGGCGCGCAGCAGGGCAACACCGCCGCCAGGAACGATGCCTTCTTCAACGGCGGCACGGGTGGCGTGCAGCGCGTCTTCGACACGGGCCTTCTTTTCCTTCATTTCGACTTCGGTGGCGGCACCGACCTTGATCACGGCAACGCCGCCGGCCAGCTTGGCCACGCGTTCCTGCAGTTTCTCGCGGTCGTAATCGGAGGTCGCTTCCTCGATCTGGACGCGGATCTGCTTGACGCGAGCCTGGATGGTGGCTTCGTCGCCGGCACCGTCGATGATCGTGGTGTTTTCCTTGGCGATTTCAACGCGCTTGGCTTGACCCAAATCCTTCAGGGTAGCCTTTTCCAGGGACAGACCGGTCTCTTCGGAGATGACGGTGCCGCCGGTCAGGATGGCGATGTCTTCGAGCATGGCCTTGCGACGGTCACCGAAGCCCGGGGCCTTGACGGCAACGGTCTTGAGGATGCCGCGGATGTTGTTGACGACCAGGGTGGCCAGCGCTTCGCCATCGACGTCTTCGGCGATGATCAGCAGCGGACGCGAGGCCTTGGCGACTTGTTCCAGGACCGGCAGCAGGTCGCGGATGTTCGAGATCTTCTTGTCGAAGAGCAGGACGAACGGGTTGTCGAGCAGGGCGATCTGCTTGTCCGGGTTGTTGATGAAGTACGGCGACAGGTAGCCGCGGTCGAACTGCATGCCTTCGACGACGTCGAGTTCGTTGGCCAGGGACTTGCCGTCTTCAACGGTGATGACGCCTTCCTTGCCGACCTTTTCCATGGCTTCGGCAATGATGTCGCCGATCGAGGAATCGGAGTTGGCGGAGATCGAACCGACCTGGGCGATTTCCTTGGTCGTCGTGCACGGCTTGGAGATCTGCTTCAGCTCTTCGATGGTGGCGGCGACGGCCTTGTCGATGCCGCGCTTGAGGTCCATCGGGTTCATGCCGGCGGCAACGTACTTCATGCCTTCGCGGACGATGGCCTGGGCCAGCACGGTGGCGGTGGTGGTGCCGTCACCGGCGATGTCGGAGGTCTTGGAAGCAACTTCCTTGACCATCTGGGCGCCCATGTTGGCGAACTTGTCCTTCAGTTCGATTTCCTTGGCGACGGAAACGCCGTCCTTGGTCACCGTCGGGCCGCCGAACGAGCGCTCGAGGACGACGTTGCGGCCCTTCGGGCCGAGGGTCACCTTGACCGCGTCGGCCAGGATGTTGATGCCTTCGACCATGCGGGCGCGGGCGGAATCACCGAATTTGACTTCTTTGGCTGCCATTTGAATAGCTCCTGAAATTTATGCTTTGAGAGAGGTCGACCGCAAAATTACTTCTGCAGGACACCCATGATGTCTTCTTCGCGCATGACCAGGACTTCCTGGCCATCGACCTTGACGGCCTGGCCGGCGTACTTGCCGAACAGGACGCGATCGCCGACCTTGACGTCGAGGGCGATCTGCTTGCCGTTGTCGTCGCGCTTGCCCGGACCGACCGCCAGGATTTCGCCCTGGTCCGGCTTCTCGCCGGCGGAATCCGGGATGACGATGCCGGAGGCGGTGGTGCGCTCGGCTTCGACGCGCTTGACGATCACGCGGTCATGCAAAGGACGAATGTTCATTGTGTTCACTCCTCAAATTGTGTTCATAACACGGAAAATTGGCCGGCCGCGTCGAACGCGGCGCCGGGACCGACAGGGGCTTGTTAGCACTCGCCGTCGGTGAGTGCTAATAATAGGGACGCCCCCGACGCATTTCAAGGGCCGTCGGTGATTTTTTTGTCGTCGGCCGGCGCCGCCAGGTAGCGGCCGAAGTAGGCGACACATTCGCTTTCGGCCAGCGGCGGGCTGAACAGATAACCCTGGAAGACATCGCAGCCCATTGCCGCCAGCGCCTCCATTTGCCCGCGCGTCTCGACGAACTCGGCAACGATCTCGACCTGCCGCGCCTTGCCCAGCGCGCAGATCGCCCGGATGATGTCGGCGTTGGCCGGGTTGCCCTGCAGGTCGCGGGTCAGCGAGCCGTCGATCTTGATCGTGTGGATGCCGAAGCGACGCAAGTGCAGCAGCGACGAATAGCCCATGCCGAAATCGTCCATCGACAGGCGCATGCCTTTTTCCGAGAGCGCCTGCAGCGTCGCGTTGGTCGCCAACTCGTCGGGAATCGCCTGCGACTCGGTGATTTCGATCTCGATTTCATGGCTTGCCAGGCCGTGCCGGCGGAGCGCCGCCGCCAGCTGGCGGGCGAAGCCCGGGTCGGCCAGCTGCGACGGCGAGACGTTGACAGCGACGCCGAGCCGGGCGAAACCGAGCGCGTTCCAGCGCGCCTTAGCCGCGCAGGCGGTCTCGATCACCCAGTAGCCGAGTTCGCGGATGCAGCCGCCGTCCTCGGCCAGATTGACCGCCACCTGCGCCGGCACCGGGCCGAACTTGCCGCTGTGCCAGCGCACCAGCGCCTCGACGCCGACCAGGCGGCCATCGCGGTCGTGCTTGGGCTGGTAATGGAGCGCCAGCGCCCCGTGGCGGATATCATCGCGCAACGCCGCCAGCAGGATCCGGCCCATGATCCCGAGTTCGTCGCTGCGCCTGATCACCATCGCCCTGACCGGCGCCTCGTTGCGCACCGCCTCGATCACCTTGCCGAGCAGGCGGGTATGACGCGCCGCGCGCAAGGCTTCGGCGCGGCGCACGAAAGGCAGGTAACACAGGGTCGCCAGGGCGATCTCGAAGACCTGCCACAAGGCGCCCCGCCAGGAATCGCTGAGCAGCCAGCCGGAAACCAGCGGCGGCGTCGTCCAGGGAATACTCACCGCGTGCAGCGCGAACAGCCCGCCATCGACGGCGAGCAGCGTCAGCAAGCCGAGCAGCAGCGGCACCGCGATGAAGGGCAGGAGATAGACCGGCGACAGCACCACCGGCAGGCCGAAGAGGATCACCTCGTTGATGTTGAACAGCGACGGCAGCAAACCCAGCCGGGCAATCCGCCACTGCGCGCCGTCGCCGGCCGCCAGCCGGATCGCGATGACCAGGCCGAGGGTGGCGCCGCTGCCGCCGAGCAGGACGAAGGAATCGATCAGGGGACGCCAGGCCAGCTGACCGTCGGGCGAGGCGCCGGCGGCGACGAAGAAGTCCCCCGCATAGAGATCGAGCAAATGCCCGCCATGCACGCCGACCGCCCAGAAGGCCTGGTTGACCAGGATCGCGACCGCCGTTGCCAGGTAGTCGCCAAGCGGCGACACCGCCAGCCAGGAAGCCAGCCGGGCGAACCAGGCGGCCAGCGGCGAGGCGCCGGAGACGGCGCCAGCCAGCAACAGGACAAGGACGCCACAGAAGATCACCGGCGTGCAGAAACGCAGCGCATGCATCAACGACTTGTCGGCATCGACCGGCACGACGACGAACATCAACCACGACCGCCCGGCCGCCCAGCGCAGCAATTCGGCCGAAGCGACACCGACGACGATGCCGAGCAGCATCGCCTCGTAACCCATCGTGCCGCCGCCAAGCGACAGCCCGAGTGAGCACAGCATGAAATTGACCAGCGCCGCCAGGCCAATCATCATCGGCGGCGGATTGTCATCGGCCTCGGGCAGCGCCGGCAGGCGGGGCAGCAGATGCAGGGCCACGACGACCGCCAGGGCCAGCCCGAAAACCCCATGACTGGCAGCGACGACGCGCTCGAGATAGCCCTCCCAGGCCAGGGCGAAGGCGGCATTCGGATAAAGCCAGCCGAGACCGCCGGGAAAATGCCGGAGCAGCGTTGCGGCAACGCCGAACAGGGTCAACGGCAGGAGCGAGACAAATGCGTCCCTGACCGCCAGCATCCACAGCCCCAGCCGGATTTTCATCGCCCCACCCCTGTCGTCGGGCGGATCATCCGCCCGCTCCCCGAAGGCGACGATTATCAGCCGGCGACGACGCACCGAACAAGTGCCAGGCGAGGCACGGGCAAGAAAAAAGGGCCGACCGGCCCTTTTCCCTCGCTTGCATCCTCAATTCACCAGCTCGGTTCGCGCTCCGGCGTCGCGGTGATCTTGTGGATGCTCAGGTCGGCACCTTCGTACTCCTCTTCCTGATCAAGGCGCAGGCCGAAAATCCGCTTCAGCGAGCCGTAGACCGCAAAACCGCCGGCGACAGCGATGGCCACGGCGAGCAAGGTCATCAGCAATTGCGGCATGAAGGCGACGCCACCGGCACCGCCGAGCGCCTTGCTGCCGAAGATGCCGGCAGCGATCCCGCCCCAGGCACCGCACAGCCCGTGCAGCGGCCAGACGCCGAGGACGTCGTCGATCTTCCAGCGGTTCTGCGTCAGCGTGAACATGACCACGAACAGCGCGCCGGCGATGGCGCCGACCACCAATGCACCCATCGGATGCATCAGGTCGGAGCCGGCACAGACGGCGACCAGGCCGGCAAGCGGACCGTTATGGACGAAGCCGGGGTCATTCTTGCCCAGCACCAGCGCCGCCAGGATGCCGCCGACCATGGCCATCAGCGAGTTGATCGCGACCAGCCCGGAAATGTTCTCGATCGTCTGCGCGCTCATCACGTTGAAGCCGAACCAGCCGACGGTCAGGATCCAGGCGCCGAGGGCGAGGAAGGGAATCGACGAGGGCGGGTGCGCCGACATCCGGCCATCCTTGGTATAGCGACCATGCCGGGCGCCGAGCAGGAGCACCGCCGGCAGCGCGATCCAGCCGCCCATCGCATGCACCACGACGGAGCCGGCAAAATCATGGAAAGGCGCACCAAAAGTGGTCGTCAGCCAGTCCTGGATGCCGAACATCTTGTTCCAGGCAATGCCTTCGAAGAACGGATAGACGAAGCCGACCAGCAGGAAGGTCGCCGCCAGCTGCGGATAGAAGCGGGCCCGCTCGGCGATGCCGCCGGAGATGATGGCCGGGATCGCTGCGGCAAAGGTGAGCAGGAAGAAGAACTTGGTCAGCTCGTAGCCGTTCTTTGCCATCAGCGTATCGACGCCGGAAAAGAAATGGATGCCGTAGGCAATGCCGTAGCCGACGAAGAAATAGGCAATCGTCGACATGCCGAAATCGGTCAGGATCTTGACCAGCGCGTTGACCTGGTTCTTTTTGCGGACCGTGCCGACCTCGAGGAAGGCGAAGCCGGCGTGCATGGCCAGGACCATGATGCCGCCGAGCAGGATGAAGAGCACGTTGGTGCCCGAGTGCAAGTTTTCCATGAAACCCCCAGAACGAAATTCTGGGGGCAGGGAAAGCAAGCACCATTCCAGTGCATCAAACCCTTTTCAAATCAGTGCGTTGAAAAATGCACCAAACCGGAATCCGCACCGCGAGCGTGCATCATCGCCGACGCACGCCCCGGATTCGTGCATTCCCGTCAGTCGAGCGGATAGCCGGGCGGCAGCAGCACCCACATCCGGCCGTTCTGCTTCATCCGGCCGGCCTGGGCACCGGCCTCGCGGCCGAAGCCCCAGAAGAAGTCGGCACGCACCGCACCGCGGATCGCGCCGCCGGTATCCTGGGCCAGCACCAGGCGGTTCATCGGCTGCGCCGAGTTCGGCCGGGTGGTGGCGAGGAAGACCGGCGCACCGAGCGGAATCGAGCGCGGATCGATGGCGATGCTGCGCTCGGCGGTCAGCGGCACGCCGAGGGCGCCGATCGGGCCGTCGTCGCTGGCCGGCATCTCGCGGAAGAAGACGTAGCTCGGATTGCTGTCGAGCAGTTCGTTGAGCCGCGCCGGATTGGCCCGGGCCCAGGCCTGGATGCCCTGCATCGAGGCCTCCTCGAGCTTGAGGTCGCCGCGATCGACAAGAATGCGCCCGATCGAGCGGTAGGGATGGCCGTTCTGGTCGGCGTAATTGACCCGCAGCATGCTGCCGTCGGGCAGGCGGATGCGCCCGGACCCCTGGATCTGCAGGAAGAAGAGCTCGATCGCGTCGTCCACCCAGGCCAGCGTCTTCGCCGGCAAACGGCTCTCCTGGGCGAGGATTTCGCCGCGCGACCAGTAGGGCACGACCTTGTTGCCCTCGACCCGGCCGCGCACGCGCTTGCCCTTGAGTTCGGGAAAGAGGTCGCCGAGCTCGATGGTCAGCAGGTTGTCGGGCACCCCGTGCACCGGGAAGGCATTGCGCCGGTCGGGCTTGCGGCTGCCGTTGAGCAGCGGCTCGTAGTAGCCGGTGACCATGCCGTCGACGGCGGTGGTATCGGCGGTCGACACCGCGTAGGGGCGCAAATTGGCCTCGAAGAACTGGCGGACGGCGACATCGGACTTGCCGTCGACCTGCTCGGCCTGGGCGCAGACGGCACGCCAGGCCTCGCCGCCGGCGCGGCTGCGCAGGCCGCGGCAGCTCTGGCGGAAGGCCGGCCAGGCAGCCGCGTGGGCATCGTCGCTCCAGCCCGGAAGATCGCTCCAGGCAACCGCCGTGAATACACGCGAAAAAGCCGGCGGCTGCGGCTTGTCGGCCGGCTTTTCCGGCGCCGGGCAAGTCGGGCAGGCGGCGCAGGGCGGACAACTGGCGGGTTTCTCCGGGGTCGGCGCCAGCGGGCCGGGGAGGTTGGCGCAGCCGGCAAGGAAGAGCGCGGCGGCGAGGAAGACGGCTTGGCGTTTTGACATGGCTTTCGTTAGAGTGGGCAACTTTGCCGCGCAGTATACCCGCCACGATGATCGACTCCGCCCAACTCGAACGCCTGCTGACCCGCGCCGAACATGTTCTCGGCCGCCTCGAGGCGGCGCTGCCGCCCGCCCCGCCGCTGCCCGACTGGCACGCCGCCGTCGCCTTCCGCTGGCGCAAGAGCGCCGGCCGCGGCTGGCTGCAGGGCGTCGCCAAGCCGCACCCGATCCGCCTCGCCGACATCGAAACGGTCGACGACCAGAAGGCGCGCATCGTCGCCAACACCCGCCAGTTCGTCGCCGGCCACGGCGCCAACAACGTGCTGCTGACCGGCGCCCGCGGCTGCGGCAAATCCTCGCTGGTGAAGGCGGTGCTCAATGAATTTTCCGCCGACGGCCTGCGCCTGATCGAAGTCGACAAGAACGACCTGGTCGATCTGCCGGACATCGTCGACCTGGTTGACGGTCGACCCGAGAAATTCATCATTTTCTGCGACGACCTCTCGTTCGAGGCTGGCGAGACCGCCTACAAGGCGCTCAAGTCGGTGCTCGACGGCTCGGTCGCGGCGCCGCCGGCGAACGTGCTGATCTACGCGACCTCGAACCGCCGCCACCTGATGCCCGAGTACATGTCGGAAAACCTCGAGACCCAGCGCATCGGCGACGAGATCCACCCGGGCGAAGCGGTCGAGGAAAAGGTGTCGCTGTCGGAGCGCTTCGGCTTGTGGATTTCCTTCTACCCGTTCTCGCAGGACGACTACCTCGCCGTCTTCGCGCACTGGGCGCGCCAGCTCGGCGTCGGCGAGGCGGCGATCGCCGCCAGCCAGCGCGAGGCGCTCAACTGGGCCTTGTCGCGCGGCTCGCGCTCGGGCCGCGTGGCCTGGCAATTCGCCCGCGACCTCGCCGGTCGCCAGCCGGCATGAGCAAGATCGTCGAAGTCGCGGCCGCGGTGATGCTGCGCGCCGACGGCCGCGAGTTCCTGCTCGCGCAACGCCCCGAGGGCAAGGTTTACGCCGGCTACTGGGAATTCCCCGGCGGCAAGGTCGAGCCCGGCGAAACGGTCCGCGCGGCGCTGGTCCGCGAACTCCACGAGGAACTGGGGATCGTCGTCAGCGAATGCAGCCCCTGGCTGACCCGCGAATTCACCTATCCGCACGCGACGGTGCGCCTGCATTTCTGGCGGGTCACCGCGTGGACCGGCGAGATCGGCATCAGCGGGCCGCTCGAGCATGCCGCGGTCGACTGGCTGGAACGCGGCAAAACGCCGACGCTGGCACCGATCCTGCCAGCCAACGGGCCGATCCTGAAAGGCCTGGCGCTGCCCGAGACGATGCTCATCTCGATGGCCGAGAACATCGGAGCGGCGGCCTGGCTGGCGCGCCTCGAAGCGCACCTGGCGGCCGGCCACCGGCCGCTCGTCCAGGTCCGCGACAAGACGCTGGCCGCCGGCCAGCGCGCCGACTTCGCCGCCGCCGTGGTCGCCCTTGCCCACCGTCACGGCAGCCGCGTCGTCATCAACGACGATCCCGCCCTGGCCCGCGATTGCGGTGCCGACGGCGTGCATCTCTCGGCCGCAGCGCTGGCCGACTGCGCACAACGCCCGGATTTCGAGTGGGTTGGTGCTTCCTGCCACGCAGCCGGCGAGATCGCCCGGGCCGGCCAGCTCGAGCTCGACTATGCCCTGCTCGGCCCGGTGCTGCCGACGCCGACCCACCCCGAGGCCGCCGGCCTCGGCTGGCCCGGCTTCGCCGCCGGCTGCGCCGGCAACACGCTGCCGGTATTCGCGCTCGGCGGCCTGCGCGAGACAGCGCGCGCCGACGCCATGGCGCATGGCGCCCACGGCATAGCGCTGATGCGCGGCTGGTAGATCAGCGGTTGTGTTCGCGGAAATCGACGCCGTCGGCGGCGGTTTCCTCGTCGCTCGGCTGGCCGGCGATGGTGTAGCTGCCAGCGGCCCAGGCGCCCAGATCGATCTGCTTGCAGCGTTCGGAGCAGAACGGACGCCAGCGGTTTTCCGGCGCCCACAGGGCTTCCTTGCCGCATTGCGGGCAGCGGACGGTACGCGGTTTGGTCACGGGTGGAAAATCAGAGATTGCAGAAGGTCAGGTCGAACTCGACATCGCGCTCGCAGCCGCGCGCCTTCAGTTCGTTCAGCGGCGGCTTGGTGAAGCGGATGTTGAGGAAGTACTTGTTGGCACTGACTTCGGGCACCGCCGCCTCGTCGGCGCCGAGGGCGACGCGCACCATCTGTGCCGAGGTGCCGCCGAGATTCAGCTGAAACTGACCGTTGACCGCGACATGCCGCTTCGGCCGGCCGCTCGAACGGAGCAGGCGGAGCACGATCGCCGAGGCGTCGCGCAGCGCGAACAGCGGTTTGCTCCAGCCGTCGAGCGCGGCACGCCGGGTGTCGACGTCGCGATGCAGCCACCAGTGATAGGACGGCAGGTCGAATTCGCAGACGCCGCCGGGAATCGCCGCCCGGCTCTTGATGCTCATCAGCCAGTCGTTGTCGCGCAGGTACTGGCCGATCTTGCCGTTCATGCCGAGCAGCGCCGCCGACGACTGCTCGATTTCGTAGAGCGCCCCGGAGAGCGCCTCTTCGGAAATGTCGGGGTTGTTGCGGAAGGCAAGCAGCGTCTGGCGCTGCCGCTCGAGTTCCTGGATCAGGTCCATCTTCAGGTCGGCGCGACCCGCCGCCTCGAGGATCTCGAACAGGGTCACCAGCGCCGCATGGTGCTCGTGCTGGCCGTCCGCCCGCGCGAAGTAGGCCGTCTTCTCGAAGAGGTCTTCGAGACGCAGCAGCGTACGGATGCGCTCGTTGAACGGATATTCGTAGGTGATCACTCGGCCGGGTTCCGGAAATCGGAAAAAGTTGCTGAATTCTGAGCCATTTGCAAGCAAATCTCAACAGCCAGCTTTAAGTTTTTGCATGGCCAGCGACTGATACTTTCGATGTAGTTCCTCGAGCCTGCCGGCCAGCGCCGCCAGTTCGCCGTCATTGACCACGACATCGTCGGCGATCGCCAGGCGGGCAGCGCGGCTTGCCTGCGCCGCCAGGATCGCCTGCACCTCGTCGGCGCCCAGGCCGCTGCGCGCCATCACCCGCGCCACCTGCAGCGACTCGGGGCAGTCGACGACCAGGATGCGGTCGCAACGCGCCCGGTAGGCACCGGATTCGACCAGCAGGGGTACGGCGAGCACGACGTAGGGCGACGGCGCGGCCCGGCAGCGGGCGTCGGCCAGTTCGCGGATGCGCGGATGCAGGATCGCTTCCAGCCGCCCACGCGCCGCCGCATCGGCGAAAGCCAGGCGGCGCATCGCGGCACGGTCGAGGGCGCCGTGCGCATCGGCAACCGCCGGACCGAAGGCGGCGACCAGCGCCGGCATCGCGGCGCCGCCCGGGGCAGTCAGTTCGTGGGCGATGGCATCGGTATCGACCAGCGTCGCCCCGAGCGCGACCAGGCGGTCGGCCACCGTCGTCTTGCCGCTGCCGATGCCTCCGGTCAGGCCGACGACGTAAGCGCTCACGGGCAGTCTTGCGGCGGCGTCTTCGGCAGCGCCTCGGCCAGCGCTGCCAGCAGCGCCGCCCGCCGGTCGGCCGGGCCGCGCAGTTCGATCTGCTGGTTGCCGTCCTTGTCCGGGCGGGGCACCAGCTTCGCCGAACGGACGCCCTGCGCCTGCAGTTCGGCCAGGCGCTCCCGGCCGCCCTTCTCGCTGCTGAAGATGCCGAGCGAGATGGCATTGCGGGTGGCGCCTTCCTGGACGACGAAGTAGTCGCTGACGCCGAGCGCCTTCAGTTCCTGCGCCTTCTTGTCGGCTGCCGCCTTGTTCGCCAGCGGCGGGATGTGCACCCACCAGCCGGTGCTTTCGCCGGCCGGCCGCCGTTCCAGCTTGAAATCGGCGAAGCCGCCGCTGACGACGCGGGCGACGCGCTCGGCCGCGACCGGCGCAAGCGCCGCCCAGGCCAGGCAGACCGGGGCCGCCTCCGGGCTCGCCGGCAGCGCTTCCGCCGGCTTCTCGAGCTCCGGTTCCGGCGTCGCCGGGGTCGCGGCGGCCGGCGGCGGCGCTTCGCCGCGGGCGACGATGCGGATGCTCTCGGGGTTGATCTGCTGGCCGACACGGACTTCCTCGCCGCCGCCGGAAGTGCCGATCAGACCGGTCGAGAAGGCATAGAAGAGCAGGTTGCCGAGGACCAGGAGGAAGACGAGGAGTTTCACGATGTCAGCCGACCTTGGGCAGGTGCTTCAGCGATTCGACGATGGCTTCGGCCGGATAGTCGTAATCCTCGAGCTTGCCGGCGAAGTACTTGTCGTAGGACGCCATGTCGAAGTGACCGTGGCCGGTCAGGCAGAAAAGCAGCGTCTTGGCTTCGCCGGTCGCCTTGCAGCGCAGCGCCTCGTCGATGGTGGCGCGGATCGCGTGGCAGGATTCCGGCGCCGGGATGATGCCTTCGGCGCGGGCGAACTGGACGCCAGCCTCGAAGGTGCCGACCTGCGGCACGGCCACGGCTTCCAGCAACTTTTCGTGGAACAGTTGCGAGAGCAGCGGCGAGGCGCCGTGGTAGCGCAGGCCGCCGGCGTGGATGCCGGGCGGCATGAAGTCGTGGCCGAGCGTGTACATCTTCATGATCGGCGTGTAGCCGGAAGCGTCGCCGTAGTCGTAGGTGTAGGCGCCCTTGGTCAGCGTCGGGCAGGAGGTTGGCTCGACCGCGACGCAGCGCAGGTTCCTGGCGCGCGGGTCGCCGGCCGCCTTGTCGGCGAGGAAGGGAAAGGCGATGCCACCGAAGCTGGAACCGCCGCCGCAGGGCCCGAAGACCACATCCGGGTAGAGGCCGATCTTGTCGAACTGCTTCTTGGCTTCCAGGCCGATCACCGTCTGGTGCAGCAGCACGTGGTTGAGCACCGAGCCGAGCGTGTAGCAGGTGTTGGGGTCGGCGGCGGCCTCCTCGACCGCTTCCGAGATCGCCAGGCCGAGCGAGCCCTGGCAATCGGGATCGGCGGCCAGCGCGGCGCGGCCGGCGTTGGTCAGCTTGGTCGGCGAGGCGAAGACCTCGGCGCCCCAGGTCTGCATCATCGAGCGGCGGAAGGGCTTCTGCTGGTAGCTGACATTGACCATGAAGACGCGCACCGGCAGGCCGAACATCTGGCCCGCGTAGGCGATCGACGAGCCCCACTGGCCGGCGCCGGTCTCGGTGGTCAGCTTCTTGGTGCCGGCCAGCTTGTTGTAGTAGGCCTGCGGCACGGCGGAGTTCGGCTTGTGCGAACCGGCCGGCGAGACGCCTTCGTACTTGAAGAAGATCTTCGCCGGCGTGCCCAGCATCTGCTCCAGGCGCAAGGCGCGAACCAGCGGCGCCGGGCGCCATTGGGCGTAGATCTGGCGCACTTCCTCGGGAATCGGGATCCAGCGCTCGGCGGTCATTTCCTGCTCGAGGATGGGATCGGGGAAGATCGCCCCCATCGCTTCCGGCGGCACCGGCTTGCCGTCGGGCCCGAGCGGCGGCGCCGGCGGGTTGGGCATGTCGGCGACGACGTTGTACCAGTGGGTGGGGATTTCTTCTTGTTCGAGGTTGATGCGCAACGGTGTCATGTTTTTTTCTCTCTCCCTGCGGCCTGCACCGCAAAGCCGGTAAATTACTCCAAAACCCCGCCCGGACCAAGGGCGCGGCCGTCCGATCCGGGGTAAAGTAGCGCCTGATTTTTGCCTGAAAATCCGTGTCGACCGCAAACTTCCACCCCCTGTACTGCCATGCCGCCGGCAAGCCGCCGCCGACGCTGGCGATCGCCGTCGCACCCCGTCGCGGCGATGCCGGCGAACTGCAACTCGACTACCGGGTGCACGGCCTTGCCGCCCTCGCGCTGCCGCCGCCGGCCGCCCCCGGTCCGGCCGACGGGCTGTGGCAGCAGACCTGTTGCGAAGCCTTCGTCGCCACGGTCGACGGCCCGGCCTACCGTGAATTCAATTTCGCGCCATCCGGCCAGTGGGCGATCTACGACTTCGCCGGCTACCGCCAGCGCAACGCCGACTGGCAAGCGCCGGCGGCACCGCGGATCGCCTGCCGCATCGACGCCGACACGCTGCACCTGCGCGCGACCATTCCCGCCGCGCTGCTGCCGACCGGTGCCGCCCGCCTCGGCCTGAGCGTCGTCGCCGCCACCCCGGGCGGCGACAAGAGCTACTGGGCGCTGACCCACGCCGCCGCCCAGCCCGACTTCCACCTTGCCGCCAGCTTCACGCTGCCCTTGCCATGACGCCATCCATTCAATTCGGCATCGACCGCCTGATTAAAGACCCCGAACTGCGCCGCCCGCTCGCCGGCCGCCGCCTTGCCCTGCTCGCCCATCCGGCCTCGGTCACCGCCGACCTGACGCACAGCCTCGACGCGCTCGCCGCGCTGCCCGACCTGCAACTGACCGCCGCCTTCGGCCCGCAGCACGGGATCAAGGGCGACAAGCAGGACAACATGGTCGAATCGCCGGATTTCGTCGATCCGCAGCACGGCATCCCGATCTTCAGCCTGTACGGCGAAGTGCGCCGGCCGACGGCGGCGATGCTGGACACTTTCGACGTGCTGCTGGTCGACCTGCAGGACCTCGGCTGCCGCATCTACACCTTCATCACCACGCTGCGCTACGTGCTCGAAGCCGCCGCCGAACACGGCAAGTCGGTCTGGGTGCTCGACCGCCCCAACCCGGCCGGCCGCCCGGTCGAAGGCTTCACGCTGCGCGCCGGCTGGGAAAGCTTCGTCGGCGCCGGCCCGCTGCCGATGCGCCACGGCCTGACGATGGGCGAACTCGGCGCCTGGTTCATCGCCCAGTTGCAGCTCGACGTCGATTACCGCGTCGTCGAAATGACCGGCTGGCAGCCCGACGCCGCGCCCGGTTACGGCTGGCCGCTCGGCGAGCGGACCTGGATCAACCCCAGCCCGAACGCGCCCAACCTGTCGATGGCGCGCGCCTACGCCGGCACGGTGATGCTCGAAGGGACGACCTTGAGCGAAGGCCGCGGCACGACGCGGCCGCTCGAATTCCTGTTCGGCGCGCCGGACATCGACGCCGCCGCCGTGCTCGCCGAGATGCAGGCGCTCGCCCCCGACTGGCTCGTCGGCTACAAATTGCGCGTCTGCTGGTTCGAGCCGACCTTCCACAAGTTTCACGGTCAACTGTGCCAGGCGCTGCAAATCCACAGCGAAGGCCCGTATTACGACCACGCCGCGTTCCGGCCCTGGCGCCTGCAGGCGCTGGCCTTCAAGGCGATCCGCCGGCTTTACCCGGATTACCCGATCTGGCGTGACTTCGGCTACGAGTACGAATTCGAGCGGCTGGCCATCGATCTGATCAACGGCTCGCCGCTGCTGCGCGAGTGGGTCGACGATCCGGCAGCGACGCCGGCCGAGCTCGACGCCGCGGTGCGCGGCGACGAAGCGGCCTGGCTGGCCGAACGCGAGGCTTTCCTGATCTACCGATGAGCCCCGAACTCGCCGCGCCGCTGCTCGTCATCGAGGCGCACCCGCTGCAGACGACGATTGTCGCCATCTTCGCCGTCGTCTACCTCGGCATGTTCCTTGGCGGCCTGCCCAAACTCAAGCTCGACCGCAGCGGCGTCGCGCTGCTCGGCGGCATCGCCGTCGTCGGCATCGGCGCGATGACGACCGAGGAAGCGGCGCGCGCCGTGCATCTGCCGACCATCCTGCTGCTCTTCGCCTTCATGGTGGTCTCGGCGCAGATGCGCCTGGGCGGCTTCTACACCGAAGTCACCCGCCGCGTCGCGGCGCTGCCGCTCGCCGAACCGTGGCTGCTCGGCGCCCTGATCTTCGTTGCCGGCGCGCTGTCGGCGGTGTTTTCCAACGACATCGTCTGCCTAGCGATGACGCCGGTGGTCGCCCGCCTGTGCATCGAGCGCCGGCTCGACCCGGTGGTCTTCCTGGTCGGCCTGGCCTGCGCCGCCAACATCGGCTCGGCGGCAACGCTGATCGGCAACCCGCAGAACATGCTGATCGGCTCGGTGCTGCAGCTGCATTTCGCCGACTACCTGTGGCAGGCGCTGCCGCCGGTCGGGCTCGGCCTGCTGGCGCTGTGGGCCTGGCTGGTTTTTGCCCGGCGCCGGCCGTCGACCGTCAACGTCGAGGCGCTGACGGTCGACCGCGAAAATCCGCCAATTTTCGACCGCCTGCAGACGGCCAAGGGTCTCGCCGTCGCCGCTGCGTTGCTCGTCGTCTTCCTGTTCACCGACTGGCCGCGCGAAGTCGCCGCCCTGGTCGGCGCCGGCGTGCTGCTGCTCTCGCGGCGCTTCCATTCGTCGCATGTGATGGGCTTCGTGGACTGGGAGCTGCTGGTCCTCTTCGTCGGCCTGTTCGTCGTCAACCACGCCTTCGAAAGCACCGGCCTGGCCGCCGCCGCGGTCGCCTGGCTGGCCGCCCACGGCATCCACCTCGGCGACAGCGGGCCGCTGTTCGCGATCGGCGTCGGCCTGTCCAACCTGGTCTCGAACGTGCCGGCGACGATGCTGCTGCTGCCGCACCTGAAAACCCCGGAGGCCGGCGTCGCCCTGGCGCTGGTCAGCACGCTGGCCGGCAACCTGCTGCTGGTCGGCTCGATCGCCAACCTGATCGTCGTCGACCTCGCCCGCAAGCAGGGCATCGCCATCGACTGGCGCCAGCACCTGCGCATCGGCCTGCCGGTGACGGCGCTGACGCTGGCGATCACCGCCCTCTGGCTGGCGCGCTGAGCGCCGCCGTCAGTCGAAGGCGCGCAGCGACAGGCTGACCGAGAGCTGGGCGCCGATCCAGCCGAGCAGCGCGCCGACCGCGGCCAGCGCGGCGACGTCGGTAGCGGCCGGCGCATGCAGCGCGAAACTGCCGCCGTACAGCGCGGCGAGCTCGCCGACCGGGCCGGCGAGCAGGCGCAGCGCGCCATAGACCAGGGCCGCCGCGAGCAGGCCGCCGAGGCCGCCCTGGAGGGCGCCGAAATAGGAGAAGGGCCGGCGGATGAAGCCGTCGGTGGCACCGATCATCCGCGCCACCTCGATCTCCGCCGCCTGGGCCATGACCTGCAGGCGGATGGTGTTGAAGGTGACGGCGACCAGGCCGGCGCCGAAGAGGCCGGCGAGCAGCAGCACGGCCAGCTTGCCGAGCCGGAGGAAGGCGTCGAAACGCTTGACCCAGGCCGAATCGAGCTGGACGTGGGCGACCTTGGGCCAGCTGGCGAGCTCCGCGCGCAGCGCCTCGAGGGCCTCCGGCGCGGTGTCGGCCGGCTCGACGACGAAGGCATCGGGCAGCGGGTTGCGCGGCAGGCTGGCGACGATCTCGGCCATCTCGTCGCTCTTCTGCAGGCGCTTGAGCGCCTCGTCGCGGGGCACGAAGCTGAATCTGACGGTCGACAGCCCGCGCAGCCGGTTTTCGATCTCGACGACGTCCTTGCGGGCCGCGCCGACTTCGACGAAAACGCTGATCTGCTGGGCGCCCGAGGCGTTGCGGCCAAGCTCGCGCAGGTTGTCGAGCGCGAGATAGCCGAAGGCCGGCAGCGTCAGCGCGATGCCGATCACCAGCAGCGACAGCAGCGTATTGAACGGTGCCGCGGCGAGGCGGCGCACGGCCAGCCCGAACGCGGCGCGATGTTGCGACAGCCAGCGCCTCATGCCACCCTCCCGTGGGCGAGGCGCAGCATGTTGCCCCCGCAGTGATCGATCCAGGCCTGGTCGTGCGTGGCGACGACGACGGTGACACCGACCCGGTGAAAATCGGCGAACAGGCGGCGGATGTCGGCAGCCGAATCGGCATCGAGGTTGGCCGTCGGTTCGTCGGCCAGGAGCACGGTCGGCCGGTTGACGACGGCGCGGGCGATCGCCAGCCGCTGCTGCTCGCCGCCGGACAGCGCAATCGGGTTGGCCTTCTCGCGCTTGAGCAGGCCGACCTTGTCGAGCGCCGCCTGCGCCCGGCGCACCGCCTCGCGATGCGGCAGGCCGGCGATCTGCAGCGGCAGCAGCACGTTGTCGAGGGCGCTGCGGTCGAAGAGCAGCTTCTGGTCCTGGAAGATCAGGCCGAAATGCCGGCGCACGTAAGGAATCGCGCTGCGGCGCAGGGCTGAGAGGTTCTGCCCGTTGACCACCAGGCTGCCCGAGGTCGGCCGCTCGATCGAGGCGATCAGCTTGACCAGCGTCGTCTTGCCGGCGCCCGAGTGGCCGGTGATCAGCACCAGTTCGCCGGCGCGGATCTCGAAGCTGACGCCGGCGAGCGCCTCGAAGCCGCCGGGATAGCGCTTGGTCAGGCTGTTGGCGACGATCATTGGTCGAACAGCGCGTCCACGAAGTCGCGCGCCGAGAAGGGACGGAGGTCGTCGATCTGCTCGCCGACGCCGATGAAGCGGATCGGCTTCGGGCACTGGCGGGCGATCGCCGCGACGACACCCCCCTTGGCGGTGCCGTCGAGCTTGGTCACGACCAGGCCGGTGACATTGATCGCCTTGTCGAAGGCCTTGACCTGCTGCAGCGCGTTCTGGCCGATGTTGGCGTCGAGCACGAGCAGGGTTTCGTGCGGGCCGTCCGGCTCGATTTTCTGGATGACGCGACGGACCTTGGCGATTTCGTCCATCAGGTGCAGCTGGGTGGGCAGGCGGCCAGCGGTATCGGCGAGCACGACATCGATGCCGCGCGCCTTGGCGGCGGAGATGGCATCGAAGATGACGGCGGCCGGGTCACCCGATTCCTGGGCGATGACGGTGACGTTGTTGCGTTCGCCCCAGGTCTGCAGCTGCTCGCGGGCGGCGGCGCGGAAGGTGTCGCCGGCGGCGAGCAGCACGCTCTTGCCCTGGCTCTGGAAATACTTGGCCAGCTTGCCGATCGAGGTCGTCTTGCCGGCACCGTTCACCCCCGCGATCATGATCACGTAGGGTTTGTGGGTACTCACATCGAGCGCCTGCTCGAGCGGCGCGAGGATCGCGTAGAGCGCATCGGACAGCGCCTGCTGGATCGCCTCCGGCGTTTCCAGCCGGTCGCGCTTGGCCGCCTTCTTCAGCTCGTCGAGCAGGTGGGTGGTCGCCTCGATGCCGACGTCGGACGTCAGCAGCAGGGTTTCGAGTTCTTCGAGCAGTTCGTCGTCGACCTTGCCGCGCGAGAAGATCGACTTGAGCTTGCCGCCCCACTGCGCGCGGGTCCGGGCCAGCCCCTGGAAGAGCCGCTCGCGCCAGGACGGCGCAGCCGCCGCCGCGGCCTCGGGTTGCGCGTCGGGCGCAGATTTTTTCAGGAAACTGAACATGGGTGTTAAGGTCTCAGGCCTTGCTGACAGGCGGACGGTCAGCCGTTAAGATGCCGTCCGGATCGATGCGAAAACAGCGTTGAATTCTAGCAGAAAGCCCCCACCTCCCATGCCCATGCGACACCTGCTTCCCGTTTTGCTGGCCCCGTGGCTGTTGACCGCAGCCCTCGCCAATCCCTACGAAACCACACTCGACAACGGCCTCAAGGTCATCGTCAAGGAAGACAAACGCGCGCCCACCGCCGTGCACATGGTCTGGTACCGGATCGGCAGCATGGACGAGGTCGACGGCACCTCCGGCGTCGCCCACGTGCTCGAGCACATGATGTTCAAGGGCACGCCCGAGGTCGGCCCAGGCGAGTTCAACAAGCGCGTTGCCGCCGCCGGTGGCCGCGACAACGCCTTCACCAGCCGCGACTACACCGCCTACTTCCAGCAGATCCCGAAGGAAAAGCTGGCCGAGATGATGGCGCTGGAAGCCGACCGCATGCGCCACCTGACCGTCGATCCCAAGGAATTCGCCCAGGAGATCAAGGTGGTCATGGAAGAGCGCCGCATGCGCACCGACGACAACCCGCAGTCCAAGCTGTTCGAGCAGATGAACGCGACCGCCTTCCAGGCGCATCCGTACCGCCGGCCGATCATCGGCTGGATGAGCGACCTCGAGAACATGACCGCGGCCGATGCCAAGGCCTGGTACGACACCTGGTACGTGCCCAACAACGCCTACGTGGTGGTCTCCGGCGACGTCGACCACGAACAGGTCTTCGCCCTCGCCCGCGAGCACTACGGCAAGCTCGAGGGGCGGGCGCTGCCGCCGCGCAAGAGCCAGGTCGAACCGCGCCAGGAAGGGCCGCGCCGGATCACCGTCAAGGCCCCGGCCGAGCTGCCGGTGCTGGTACTGGGCTACAAGGCGCCGATCCTGCGCAACCCGAAGACCGACCGCGATCCCTACGCGCTGGAAATCCTCGCCGCCATCCTCGACGGCCACGATGCCGCCCGCTTCAACAAGAAACTGGTGCGCGAGGATCGCATCGCGCTGTCGGCCGGCGTCGATTACGGCAACACCGCCCGCGGCCCGGGCATGTTCTACCTCTACGGCAGCCCTTCCGAAGGACGCAGCGTCGCCGATCTCGAAGCCGCGCTGCGCGCCGAGATCGCACGCATCCAGAAGGACGGGGTGAGCGAGGCCGAACTGAAGCGGACCAAGGCGCAACTGGTCGCCGGCCAGGTGTACAAGCTCGACTCGATGTTCGGCCAGGCCATGGAAATCGGCCAGATGGAAGCGGTCGGGCATTCCTGGAAGGACGTCGACACGATGCTCGAACGCCTGCAGCAGGTCACCGCCGCCGACGTCCAGGCGGTGGCGAAGAAGTACTTCGACGACGACGCGCTGACCATCGGCGTCCTCGACCCGCAACCGCTCGACGGCCAGCCGCGCCGTCCGCGCATCGCCGTCCGCCACTGATGAAAATCGCCATGAAACGACTGTTGACCGCAATCATCGTCCTCGCCGCCGCGCCGCTGGCACTGGCCGGCGTGACCATCGAACAATGGACCACCGCCAACGGCGCCCGCGTCAATTTCGTCGCCGCGCCGGCCTTGCCGATGCTCGACGTGCAGATCGACTTCGCCGCCGGTTCGATGTTCGACCCCGAGGGCAAGGCTGGCCTCGCCGCACTGACCCGCGGCGTGCTCGACCTCGGCGCCGGCGAGCGCGACGAGACGGCGATCGCCGAGCAGCTTGCCGACCTCGGCGCCGCCCTCGGCGGCAGCGCCGACACCGACCGCGCCAGCGTCACGCTGCGCACGCTGACCGCGCGCGACAAGCTCGAGCCGGCCCTGGCCGTGCTGCGCGACGTGCTGCACCGGCCGCATTTCGCCGCCGCCGTCCTCGAACGCGAGCAGGCGCGCACCGTCACCGGCCTCAAGGAAGCGATGACCCGGCCCGACAGCATCGCCGGCAAGGCCTTCTGGGAAGCGCTCTACCCCGGCCACCCCTACGGCCGCCAGGCAACGCCGGAAAGCGTCGCGGCGCTGACCCGCGCCGATCTCGTCGACTTCCATCAACGCCTGTACACCGCCGGCAACGCCAGCATCTCGCTGGTCGGCCAGCTGACCCGGGTGCAGGCCGAGCGCATCGCCGAACAGCTGAGCAGCGCGCTGCCCGCCGGCACGCCGCCGGCGCTGCCGGCCGCCCCGGCCCCGGCGCGCGCGGCAACGCAGGCGATCGCCCACCCGGCCAGCCAGGCGCACATCTACCTCGGCCTGCCGGCGATCGAGCGCGGCCATCCCGATTTCTACCCGCTGCTGGTCGGCAACTACACGCTCGGCGGCGGCGGCTTCGTCTCCCGCCTGGTCCAGGAAGTCCGCGACAAGCGCGGCTTCGCCTACAGCGTGTACAGCTACTTCGCGCCGATGCGCCAGGCCGGCCCCTTCCAGATCGGCCTGCAGACCCAGCGCAAGCAGGCCCGCGAGGCGATCAAGGTGGTCCGCCAGGTGCTCGGCGATTTCGTTGCCCGGGGACCGAGCGCGGAAGAGCTCGCCGCGGCCAAGGCCAACCTCTCCGGCAGCTTCCCGCTGCGCCTGGACAGCAACGCCAAGCTGCTCGCCAACGTCGCCGTGATCGGCTTCTACGGGCTGCCCGCCGATTACCTCGACCACTACCGGGCAAACATCGAGGCAGTCACGGTCGACGACGTCAAGGCGGCATTTTCGCGCCACGTCCGCCCGGCCGACCTGGTCACCGTGACGGTGGCGGCGGATTGAACTCGGTCCGCATCGTCGGCGGCGAGTTCCGCCGCCGCGTCCTGCGCTTTCCCGACAGCGAAGGCCTGCGGCCGACCCCGGATCGCGTGCGCGAGACGCTGTTCAACTGGCTCGGCCAGGATCTCGACGGCTGGCACTGCCTCGACCTCTTCGCCGGCAGCGGCGCGCTCGGCTTCGAAGCCGCCTCGCGCGGCGCCGCCCGCGTGGTGATGCTGGAAAAGTCGCCGCGCGTGCTCGCGGCGTTGCATGAAAACCACGAATTGCTCCATAAACCCGCCGCCGTGGAGATCAGGAGCGGCGATGCGCTACAATATTTGTCCTCCGCGAAGTCGAAATTCGACCTGATCTTCCTCGATCCGCCGTACCGCAAGGGCTGGCTCAACCGCCTCGAACCCCTGCTGGCCGGCGTTCTCGACGAAGACGGCGCACTCTACGTCGAGGCGGAAAACGAAATCGAATCGCTCGACGCATGGCGGACCGTCCGCCACGGCCGGGCGGGCGAAGTCCACTACCACTTGTTGCGGCGACCGACAGCTTGAACAAACTGAACCATCGCGTAGCGCTCTACCCCGGCACGTTCGACCCGATCACCCGCGGTCACGAGGATCTCGTGCGCCGGGCGGCGACCCTGTTCGACAAGCTGATCCTGGCGATCGCCGAAAGCCCGTCGAAGCAGCCGCGGTTCACGCTGGCCGACCGCGTCGAGATGGCGCGCGAGGTCGTCGGCGACATCCCCAACCTCGAAATCGTCGGCTTCAACACGCTGCTGATGAGCTTCGTGCACGAGAAGGGCGCCAAGGTGATCGTCCGCGGCCTGCGCGCCGTGTCCGATTTCGAATACGAATTCCAGATGGCCGGAATGAACCGCAGCCTCTATCCCGAGGTCGAAACGGTATTCCTGACGCCCGGCGAGCAATACATGTTCATTTCCGCAACGATGGTGCGGGAAATTGCGCGGCTGGGCGGTGATGTAGGAAAATTCGTCCATCCTTCAGTAGAAAAGCGCCTGCGGGCAACCACCACTGCTTAAACGAGAGAGGAACAACAGTCATGTCCCTGATGATTACGGACGAGTGCATCAACTGCGACGTGTGCGAACCGGAATGCCCGAACGAGGCGATTTCGCAGGGCGAGGAGATCTACGTGATCGACCCGGCGAAGTGCACCGAGTGCGTCGGCCACTACGACGAACCGCAATGCGTCCAGGTCTGCCCGGTCGATTGCATCCCCAAGGACCCCGGTCACGAGGAATCGGAAGACCAACTGTGGTCGAAGTACGAGAAGCTGACCGGCAACGCCCGTCCCTGAACCGGCTTCACCCATGAAAAAGCCCGCGACCGAAATCGCGGGCTTTTTCACGTCGACCGTCAGCGTCAGGCGGCGCGCAGTTCGGCCATCTGCTCGGGCGAGAGCAGGTCGCGCACGCGCAGTTCGATCGCGTCGAGCGCCGCCAGCTGCCGGTCGAGCACCTGGCCGACGCTTTCCAGTTCGGCGATGCGGTCTTCCAGCGTGTCGGTCGCCTGGTGGATGCGTTTGATGCTCTCGAGCCGGCGCTTCAACTGGATCTGGTGCTCGCGGACCTGGGTTTCCATCGGCGCCATGATCGCCCGCAGCCAGATCTCGGCATCCCGGTTGGCACGTTCGAAGGCGCGCCGCACCTGGATTGCGACCTCCTCGAAGAACTTCTGGGTGATGTTCTTCTTGTCGTGCGTCAGCAGCGAGACCATCGTGTTCAGGTGGCTGTCGCACCAGGCCTCGAGGCGATCCAGCTCCTTCTCGTAGCGGAGCAGCGAGAAGCTGGTCGGGGCGCCGAGCTTGAGCCCGTGCTCGACCGAGAACTTCTTGTACACCGCTTCCATCATCGCCAGGATCTCGCCGATCTCGCGGCCGGAATTGCCGAGCGCGGCCCGCGACTGGACGAAGAAATCGTGCATCGCCACCGACAGGCTCTTCGAGAACGCGGCCTCGAGCATCGCCTCGCGCGTCTCGCCGGTAAGCTGGCGCAGACGGTCGAGGCCGAGGTGGCCGAACAGGTTGTTGGTCAGCGTCGAGAACACGCTGCGCACCGCGTAATAGCGCTGCAGGCCTTGCTCGAATTCTTCCTTCTCGGCACGTACCTTGCCCATCATGTACTCGACGACACCGCGGTTCTTGCCGCGCAGCTCGGTCAGCTCCGACAGCTGCTCGCGCAGGCCGCCGTGGCGCGAATCGAGCAGCGCGCGGACGCGGCGGACGACATCGCCGAACTCGCTCTCGGTGCTTTCGCAGACGATCTCGCGCTTGGCCGGGATCAGTTCGCCGGACAGCGCCGCCTCGAGTGCCGGCAGGCGGCTGCGGGCGAGCAGGTCGGCGTCGGCGTTGATCTTGGCGACCAGCCCCTTCTGCGCCGAAACCGGGAAGACCTGGCTCGCCGGCAAGTCGAGGATGCTGGCGCAGCTGTCGGCCTGGCGGGCGATCTCGGCGGCGATCTCGGCGTCGCTCTTGAGTTCGTCCCACTGGCCGTCGATCTTGTTGAGCACGACCAGGCGGCCGCGGCGGGTCGAGGCACCGGTACAGATGTGCTCCTTCCAGATCGTCAGGTCGGACTGGGTGACACCGGTGTCGGCGGCCAGGATGAACAGCACCGCGTGGGCGTTCGGCAACTGCGACAGCGTCAGCTCGGGCTCGGCGCCGATCGCGTTGAGCCCCGGCGTATCGAGGATGACCAGTCCCTGCTTGAGCAGGGGGTGCGGGAAATTGATCAGCGCGTGGCGCCAGCGCGGGATCTCGACCAGGCCGTCGTCACCGACCCGATACAGGTCGATCTCGCCGCTACCGACGGCGAAACCGAGGCGGCCGGCCTCCTCGGGCGTCACCCGGGTCGTCTCGCTGACATGGCGCAGGGCTTCCTGCAGGCTTTCCGGCGAATCGACGTCGATCGGCAGCACCGTCCACTCTTCGGGGAAGCGCTTGTATTCACTGACCCCGGTATGCGCGGCACGCGTCTGGATGGGCAACAGCTCGACCCCGGGCAGCTTGTTACCGTCGAACAGCAGTTCGGTCGGGCACATCGTCGTCCGCCCGGCCGACGAAGGCAGCATGCGGTCGCCGTAGTCGGCGAAGAAGATGGCGTTGATCAGCTCCGACTTGCCGCGCGAGAACTCGGCGACGAAAGCGACGTTGAGGCGGTCCTCGCGCAGGCGCTCCTGCAACTGGCCGAGGCGCAGGTCGATCTGGCCGTCGGACAGCTCGTTGTCGGACAGCCAGGCCTGGAACTCGGCGACATCGTTGGAGAGCAGCGTGCGCCAGGCGGTATAGGCGGCGAATTGGTTGGCGAGCGACATGGATACGACCCCGGCGACAAACTGGACTTCAATTTAGCATAAATACGCCATCCTGCCGCCGCTCAGCGCTGGCAGGACGGACAGTAATAGGTGCTGCGACCGGCCTGGCGGATCTGGCGGACGACATCGCCGCAGCGCACGCAGGGCTGGCCGGCGCGGTCGTAGACGCCGGCCTGGATCTGGAACCAGCCGCTGCTGCCGTCGCTCTGGACATAGTCGCGAATGCTGCTGCCACCGGCGGCGATCGCCGCCGACAGGGTCTCGCGCACGGCATCGACCAGGACCGCGCAGCGCAGCCGGCTGATCCGGCTGGCCGCGCGCAGCGGCGAGATGCCGGCGCGAAACAGGCTTTCCGAGGCATAGATGTTGCCGATGCCGACCACCAGATGACTATCCATCAGCACCGGCTTGACCGGCGCGTTGCGCCGGGAAAATGCCGCGTGCAGCCAGTCGACAGTGAACGCGTCGGAAAGCGGCTCGATACCCTGCACCGCCAGCAGTGGATGCTGCTCGGCGGCGACCGGCGGCCCGGCCTGCCAGAGGATCACGCCGAAACGGCGCGGATCGGTGAAGCGCAGGATCTGGCGGGCGAGCCGCAGGTCGAAGTGATCGTGCCGGGCCGGCGCCAGATCGAGCGGCGCAAAGCGCAGCTTGCCCGACATCCCGAGATGGACGATCAGCGTGCCTTCGACACCGTCGCGCCGGCAGTCGATCAGCAGATACTTGCCGCGCCGGCGCACGGCTACGATCAGGCAGCCCGGCAGCAGTTCGCCGAGCGCCGGCGGGATCTCGTGGCGCAGCTTCGGCGCCCGGATCGTCACGCCCAGGATGCGCTCGCCCTCGAGTTCGGGCGCGATGCCCAGACGACAGACCTCGACCTCCGGCAATTCCGGCATTGCTTGTTCCTCCGCAGTTTCCCAAATACCATCGCAAACTTGTTCGATATTATGCGTTCAAACACGCATGCCATCCGGAAAGCCATCATGTCCCCGAAGCAACTCCTCGCCGCCCCGACCCTGGCCCTCTGCCTGGTCCTGAGCCAGCCTGCCCGGGCCGCCGCGCCGCCCGAGGAGGACCTGCTCGGGCGCACCGTCTTCCAGGTGCTGCTCGGCGAGCTGGCGCTGCGCCAGGGCGCCGTCGACCTGAGCATGCAGGCCTGGGCCGACCTCGCCGAACGCACCCGCGACCCGAAGGTGCTCGCCCGCGCCGTCGAGATCGCCGGTTACGCCGGCGACAACGAACGGGCATTGCGCCTGGTTGGCCTCTGGCTGGAAATCGAACCCGATTCGCAGGCCGCCCGCCAGGCCCAGGTCGCACTGCTCGTCCAGTCGCGCCAGCTCGACCGGCTGGCACCGGAACTCGGCCCGCTGCTCGAGTCGGACAAGGAAAACCTGGCCAGCAACCTGCTCCACCTGAACCGCATGCTCGCCCGGATCACCGACAAAGGTGCCGTCCTCAGCCTGCTCGACCGCGTCCTCAAGCCCTATCTCGGCCTGCCCGAGGCGCACTTCGCACTGGCCCAGGCGGCGCTCGCCGCCGGTGACGAGCCGCGCGCGCTGGCCGAAACCGAAGCCGCGCTGAAACTGCGCCCGTCCTGGGAAATCGCCGCGATCGCCCAGGCCAAGCTGCTTGGCCGCCAGGATGCCGGGCGCGGCGTCGATCTGCTGGCGCGCTTCGTCGAGCGCCACCCGGACGCCCGCGACGCCCGTCTGGCGCTGGCCCAGATGCTGATCGGCGAGAAGCGCCTCGACGCCGCCCGGCAGCATTACCAGCGCCTGCTCAAGGATTTTCCGGACGAACCCAACGTGCTCTACCCGGCGGCCATCCTGGCGCTTCAGGACGGCGACCGCGAGACCGGCAAGCGCCAGCTCGAACGCCTGCTCGAGACGCCCTACCCGGATCGCAGCGGCGTCCACTATCTGCTCGGCCAGATCGCCCAGGAAGCCGGCCAGCCGGAACAGGCCCTCGGCCATTTCCGCCAGGTCACCGCCGGCGAGCGCTACGTCGCAGCACGCGCGCGCAGCGCCGTCATCCTGCTCGGCCTCAACCGCAACGACGAGGCCCTGGCCCTGCTCCACGACACGCGCGGCGCGACGCCGGCCGAACGCAGCCAGCTGGCGCTGGCCGAAGCCCAGATGCAGCGCGACGGCGGTCGCGAGGACGCCGCTTACGCAGCGCTCGAGAAGGCCCTGGCGAGCAGCCCGGACGACCCCGACCTGCTCTACGACGCCGCCCTGACCGCCGAGCGCCTCGGCCGCCACCAGCCGATGGAGAACCACCTGCGCCGCCTGCTGCGCAACCAGCCCGACCATCCGCACGCGCTCAACGCGCTCGGCTACTCCTTCGCCGAACGCGGCATCCGCCTCGACGAAGCCGAGCAGTTGCTGACCCGGGCCATCGCGCTGGCCCCGGACGACGCCTTCATCATGGACAGCGTCGGCTGGCTGCAGTACCGCCAGGGCAAGCTGGCGCAGGCGCTGCAGACGCTGCAGGCGGCCTATCGGCTGAAGGCCGACCCGGAAATCGCCGCCCACCTCGGCGAGGTGCTGTGGCAGGCCGGGCGGCGCGACGAAGCCCGCCGGCTGTGGCAGGAAGCGGCCAGCCGCCATCCCGACAACAAGGTCCTGCAGGCGGCAATGCAGAAGTTCCAGCCTTGAAAAACCGCCTCGCCGGCGGGTTGACCGCAATCCTGCTGCTCGCCGGCTGCGCCCAGCTGCCGGCGCCACCGCCGACGACGGCCCGCGATGCGATCGGCGATTTCACGGTCGACGGCCGTTTTGCCCTGAAAATCACCGCCATCGACGGCCGCGCCGAAAACTCCGGCGGACGCCTCAGCTGGACCCACGCCAACGGCGGCGACCGCGTCCTGCTCGCCAATCCGCTCGGCATCGGCATTGCCGAGATCGACGCCGGACCGGGTCGGGCCAGCCTGCGCACCAGCGACGGCAAGACCTGGGTCGGCGACGACGCCGACCGCCTGCTCGCCGAGGTCACCGGCCAGCCGCTGCCAGTCAGCCGCCTGCCGGCCTGGCTGCTCGGCCGCCCGGCGGCCGGCGGCCAGCTAGGCCGCGATGCGCAAGGACGGCCGGCGCACCTCAGCGAAGCCGGCTGGCAGATCGACTACGCCTACGCCGACGACAACCCGGACGCCCTGCCGACGCGCCTGACCGCCCAAGGCGAGCGGATCGAACTGCGGCTGCGCCTGGAAACCTGGAAAACCCTGCCCTGACATGAACTGGCACGATGCCTGGCCAGCCCCGGCCAAACTCAACCTCTTCCTGCACGTCACCGGCCGCCGCGCCGACGGCTACCACCTGCTGCAAACGGTGTTCCGTTTCATCGACCGCTGCGACACGCTGCGCTTCGCGCCGCGTGTCGATGGCGCCATCGAGCTGGCGACGCCGCTCCCCGGCGTGCCGCCGGAAAGCGACCTGACGGTACGCGCCGCCCGCCTGCTGCAAGCCCATAGCGGCTGCCGGCAGGGCGCCACGATCCACCTCGACAAGCGCCTGCCGATGGGCGGTGGCCTCGGTGGGGGCTCATCGGACGCAGCCACCGTGCTGCTCGCACTCAACCACCTGTGGGGCACCGGGCTGACCCGCGCCGAACTCGAGCACCTCGGCCTGAACCTCGGCGCCGATGTCCCGGTCTTCGTGCATGGCCGCAACACCTTCGCCGAAGGTGTCGGCGAACGCTTCACCGACGTCGCCCTGCCGGCGGCCACCTATCTCGTGCTGGAGCCACCGGTCCACGTCCCGACCGCGGCCATTTTCGGCGCCCCCGAGCTGCCCCGCGAGAGCACGCCGATCGCTGCCGCGCAATGGCGCCCCGGCATCGGCCGCAACGACCTGGAAGGCGTCGCCTGCGCCCGTTTCCCGGCCATCGCCGAACATCTTGCCTGGCTGCGCGAGCAGGCGGCGACGGCGATGATGACCGGCTCCGGCGCCTGCGTCTTCGCTGCCTTCAGCGACCCGGCCGCCGCCGCCGCGGCCCTTGCCGCGCTGCCTGCCGGCTTTTCCGGCTGGCTTGCCGAGGGCCTTGAACAACACCCTTTGGCAGAAATTCGCTAAAAGGGCTGGATTTCCAAAAAAGCCTCCTGTATCATTCGCGCCTCGTTCGAACGACACCCCGTCCGAACGAACCGCAGGGGAGTCGCCAAGTTGGTCAAGGCACCGGATTTTGATTCCGGCATTCGAAGGTTCGAATCCTTCCTCCTCTGCCAGTTTCCCTTCGGGCAGGTCTTCGGCCTGCCCGATTTTCATTGTATCGGGCGAATTCGCAGCGCGCGCGAGTCCCCCTGAGGAATGCGGAAATGGCCTACAACAGCCTGATGGTCTTCACCGGCAACGCCAACCCCAAGCTGGCCGCCAACGTCGCCAAGCAACTCAACGTCGATCTCGGGCGAGCCAATGTCGGCCGCTTTTCCGACGGCGAGGTCTCGGTCGAACTGCAGGAACATGTCCGCGGTCGCGACATCTTCGTGCTCCAGTCGACCTGCGCCCCGACCAACGACAACCTGATGGAACTGCTGGTCGTCGTCGACGCGCTCAAGCGCGCCTCGGCCGGCCGCATCACCGCCGCCATTCCCTACTTCGGCTACGCCCGCCAGGATCGCCGCTCGCGTTCGTCGCGCGTGCCGATCGCCGCCAAGCTGGTGGCCAACATGCTGGTCGCCTCCGGCGTCGACCGCGTGCTGACGATGGACCTGCACGCCGAACAGATTCAGGGTTTCTTCGACATCCCGGTGGACAACATCTACGCGCTGCCGATCCTGCTCGACGACATCCGCAAGCAGAACTACGAAAACCCGCTGGTCGTCTCGCCCGACCACGGCGGCGTCGTCCGCGCCCGCTCGCTGGCCAAGCGCCTCGAATGCGACCTGGCGATCATCGACAAGCGCCGCCCGAAGGCCAACGTTTCCGAGGTGATGAACATCATCGGTGAAGTCGACGGCCGTACCTGCATCATCATGGACGACATGGTCGACACCGCCGGCACGCTGTGCAAGGCTGCCACTGCGCTCAAGCAGCACGGCGCCAAGAAGGTCGTCGCTTACTGCACGCACCCGGTGCTTTCCGGCCCGGCCGTCGAGCGGGTCAACAGCTCCGACCTCGACGCCCTGGTCGTCACCGACACCATTCCGCTGCGCGACGATGCCGCCGCCTCGCCGCGCATCCGCCAGCTGTCGGTCGCCGACATCATGGCCGAAACGATCCGCCGGATCAGCAACGACGACTCCGTATCGTCGCTGTTCATCGATTGAGTTTTTTCAACCCTCCCGGTCTGGTCGCGGATCGGGAACCCATCGTGGAGTAGTAACCATGCAATTTGAAGTCATCGCCAGCAAGCGCGAACTGCAGGGATCGAGTGCGAGCCGCCGCCTGCGTCGCGCCGGCACCGTTCCGGGCATCGTCTATGGCGGCAACGCCGCCCCGACGGTCATCGAAACCAACCACAACGACCTGCTGCTGAAGCTGAAGAAGGAAGCCTTCCATTCTTCGATCATCAACCTGGTCATCGACGGCAAGAAGGAACAAGTCCTGCTGCGCGACTACCAGACGCACGCCTACAAGCCGCTGGTCCTGCACATCGACTTCCAGCGCGTCGACGCGACGCACGAGCTGCACATCAAGGTGCCGCTGCACTTCGTCAATGAAGAAGCCGGCCCGGGCGTCAAGCTCAACGGCGGCCTCGTCAACCACGTCATCACCGAACTGGAAATCCACTGCCTGGCCAAGGACCTGCCGGAGTTCGTCGAAGTCGACCTCGGCGCCCTCAACGTCGGCGACAACATCCATGCTTCCCAGGTCAAGCTGCCGAAGGGCGTCAAGCTGGTCCAGCACGGTTCGGAAGACCCGATCGTCGTCAGCATCGTCGGCAAGGGCGGCGCCCAGGCTGCCGAAGGCGCAGCTGCCGCCGAGTAAGCCCAGGCTTCACGCCATCATGGCCGCCGCTGGCATCTTGCCGCCGGCGGCCTTTTCGCACTTATCGCCATGACCCTTCCGCGCCTCATCGTCGGCCTCGGCAATCCGGGGCAGGAATACGAAACCACCCGGCACAACGTCGGCTTCTGGTTCGTGGACCGGCTCGCCGACCAACTCAAGGTCAACCTCGCACCGCAGGCCAAGTTCTTCGGCAAGGCGGCGCGGTCCGGCGAACTGTGGCTGCTGCAGCCGGGCACCTACATGAACCGCTCCGGCCAGTCGGTGGCGGCGCTGGCCAATTTCTACAAGATTTCCCCGGCCGAGATCCTCGTTGTCCACGACGAACTCGACCTGCCGCCGGGCGGCATCCGCCTCAAGCAGGGCGGCGGCAACGGCGGTCACAACGGCCTCAAGGACATCCAGGCCAAACTCGGGACCCCCGATTTCTGGCGCCTGCGCCTGGGCATCGGTCACCCGCGCACCCTCAACCTGGCCCAGCAGGTGGCCGATTTCGTCCTCCACCCGCCGCGTCGGGAAGAGGCCCCGGACATCGAACAGGCGCTGGCGCGCAGCCTGCTCGCCTGGCCCCGCATCGCAGCCGGCGATTTCGCCGGCGCCCAGCAACAATTGCACGGCAAAGCCGTCTGACCCCGAAAGCCAAGGAAAAACCATGTCTCTGAAATGCGGTATCGTCGGCCTGCCCAACGTCGGCAAATCCACCCTCTTCAACGCCCTGACCAAGGCCGGCATCGAAGCGGCCAACTATCCGTTCTGCACCATCGAGCCGAACGTCGGCATCGTCGAGGTGCCGGATCCGCGTCTCAAGGCACTGTCCGAGATCGTCAAGCCACAGAAGATCCAGCCGGCGATCGTCGAGTTCGTCGACATCGCCGGCCTCGTCGCCGGTGCCTCCAAGGGCGAAGGCCTGGGCAACCAGTTCCTGGCCAACATCCGCGAAACCGACGCCATCGTGCACGTGGTCCGCTGCTTCGACGACCCGAACGTGGTGCACGTCTCCGGCAGCGTGGACCCGATCCGCGACATCGAAGTCATCGATACGGAATTGGCGCTCGCCGACATGTCGACCGTCGAAAAGGCGCTCAACCGCTACAAGCGCCCGGCCAGCGCCGGCGACAAGGAAGCCAAGATCCTGGTCGCGGTGCTCGAGAAATGCTTCGCCCAGCTCGACCAGGGCAAGGCGGTGCGCGCGCTCGACCTGTCCAAGGAAGAATGGGCCAGCCTCAAGCCCTTCTGCCTGATCACCGCCAAGCCGGTGCTCTATGCCGCCAACGTCGCCGAAGACGGCTTCACCGACAACGCGCTGCTGGCCAAGGTCGAGGCTCATGCTGCCGCCGAAGGCTCGCAGGTGGTCGCCCTGTGCGCCTCGATCGAGGCCGAGATCGCCGACCTCGACGATGGCGACAAGGCCGAATTCCTCGAATCGATGGGCCTGCACGAACCCGGCCTCGACCGCCTGATCCGTGCCGGCTACAAGCTGCTCGGCCTGCAGACCTACTTCACCGCCGGGGTCAAGGAAGTGCGCGCGTGGACCATCCACGCCGGCGACACCGCGCCGCAGGCGGCCGGCGTCATCCACACCGACTTCGAGCGCGGCTTCATCCGCGCCCAGACCATCGCCTTCGACGACTTCATCCAGTTCAAGGGCGAAGCCGGCGCCAAGGAAGCCGGCAAGATGCGCGCCGAAGGCAAGGACTACGTGGTCAAGGACGGCGACGTCCTCAACTTCCTGTTCAACGTCTGAGCGCAGCCGCGCCATGACCGGGGACGAGGCCCAGGCCGTCGCCAGATCGCTGGCCGGGCTCAGCCCGGCGGTGCTGCAGCGGATCGTGCTGCAGTCGGGCGAGGCCGTCCTGGTCACCGACGCCGCCAACCGCATCGTCGCCGCCAACGCGGCTTTCCTGCACCTGAGCGGCTATCCGCTCGAGGAACTGCTCGGTGCCGGACCACAACTGCTCGCCTCCGGGCGCAACCCGCCCGAATTCTACGCGGCGATGTGGCAAAGCCTGCGCGAGAGCGGGCTGTGGAGCGGCGAAATCTGGGACCGGCGCAAGGACGGCAACGTCTATCCCGCCTGGCTGACGATTTCCGAGGTCCGTGACGGCGAGGGCCGGCTGACCCATCACGTCGCCAGCTTTGCCGACATCGGCGAGCGCGTCGAGGCGACGCAGAAGCTGCTCCACCTGGCCTACCACGATCCGCTGACCGGGCTGCCCAACCGGCTCGCCTTCGAATCGCAGATCGACCTGGCAATCCGCAGCTGCGAACGCGACCACAAGCAGGTCGCGCTGATGCTGATCGACCTCGATCATTTCAAGGCGGTGAACGACACGCTCGGCCACGCCATCGGCGACGAACTGCTCAAGCGCGTCGCCGTCAGCCTGCGCGAATGCGTGCGCGCCAGCGACATCGTCGTCCGCCTCGGCGGCGACGAGTTCGTCGTCGTCCTCCCCGACATCGACAACGCGATGACCGTCGCCACGCTGGCCGGCAAGGTCCAGCGCCGGCTGGCCGGCGACTGCCACCTGATCGGCCCGCACACGCTGTACGCGACGCCGAGCATCGGCATCAGCCTCTATCCGGGCGACGGCACCGACCGCGAAAGCCTGCTGCGCAACGCCGATGTCGCGATGTATCACGCCAAGGATGCCGGCCGCAACAACTACCAGTTCTACGCCCGGCGGATGAACGAGGCGGCCGGCGAGCGCCTGCAGCTGGAGAATGCGCTGCGCCAGGCGCTGGCCTCGATCACACCGGAAGACTCGCCGTTCTCGCTGCATTTCCAGCCGCAGATCGACGCCCTGAGCGGCGCCGTGATCGGCCTCGAGGCACTGGCCCGCTGGCACGACCCGGTGCTCGGCGAGATCCCGCCGACGCGCTTCATCCGCATCGCCGAGGACAGCGGCCTGATCCAGCCGCTCGGCGACTGGATCCTCTGGGAAACCTGCCGCAACATCCGGCATTTCCGCGATGCCGGGCTGCACGGCCTGCGCGTCGCGGTGAACATCTCGGCCCAGCAACTGCGCCATGAGAACCTGCCGCGCCTGGTCCGCGGCATCCTCGACTGTTACGACCTGACGCCGCTCGACCTCGAGCTCGAAATCACCGAGAGCACGGCGATGCAGAACCCCGAGCTGACGCTGTCGGTGCTGCGCCAGTTCGCCGACATGGGGATCATGCTGGCGATCGACGACTTCGGCACCGGCTATTCCTCGCTCGCCTACCTCAAGCACCTGCCGATCCACCGCCTCAAGCTCGACCGCTCCTTCGTCAAGGACATCGAGAGCGACCCCAACGACGCGGCGATCTGTTCGGCGACCGTCGCCCTCGGCCACAACCTCGGCCTGGAGCTGGTCGCCGAGGGCGTCGAGACCGAGGCCCAGCGCCACTTCCTCGCCGAACTCGGCTGCGACGCGCTGCAGGGTTTCTACTACAGCAAGCCGCTGCCGGCCTGGCAGGTCGCCGCCTTCGTTGCCGCGCACCGCCCCTGAACGCAGCGCAAGTCCCTGCCGCGACTAGCAAACTTTCCCTGCGCCCGCCGCTTTCTGCGAAAATAGCAGCCCTTTTTGGACACCCCGGATTCCCCATGCCACCGCATCCCGCCATTGCCTCCACCGAAGAAATCGTCGCCGAACTGAAGGCCGGCCGCATGGTCGTGCTGGTCGACGAGGAAGATCGCGAGAACGAAGGCGACCTGGTCATGGCCGCCGAGCACGTGACGCCGGAAGCGATCAACTTCATGGCCAAGTACGGGCGCGGCCTGATCTGCCTGACGCTGACCGGGGAACGCTGCAAGAAGCTCGGCCTGACCCAGATGGCACGCAGCAACGGCACCCAGTTCGGGACCGCATTCACCGTCTCGATCGAAGCCGCCGAGGGCGTCACCACCGGCATTTCCGCCGCCGACCGGGCGCACACCATCCGCACCGCGGTGGCCCGCGGCGCCGTCGCCGACGACATCGTCCAGCCCGGCCACGTCTTTCCGATCACCGCCCGCGAAGGCGGCGTGCTCGTCCGCGCCGGCCACACCGAAGCCGGCTGCGACCTGGCCGGCATGGCCGGCCTGGAACCGGCGTCGGTGATCTGCGAGATCATGAACGACGACGGCACCATGGCCCGCCTGCCGGAACTGATCGAATTCTCGAAACAGCACGGCCTGAAGATCGGCACCATCGCCGACCTGATCCACTACCGCGCCGCCTCGGAAACGCTGGTCGAGCGCGTCACCAGCAAGACCATCGCCACCGCCCACGGCGAATTTTGGCTGCACGCCTACGTCGACCGTGCCAGTGCCGCCACGCACCTGGCGCTGGTCAAGGGCACGATCCCGGCCGACGGCGAAACCCTGGTCCGCGTCCATGAACCGCTGTCGGTGCTCGACTTCCTCGACCCGGCGAGCAAGCGCCAGTCGTTCTCGATCGACGAGGCACAGGCGGCGCTGGCCCGCAACGGCCACGGCGTCATCGTCCTGATGCACCGCCCGGAAGACGGCGAGGCCCTGCTCGCCCGCCTGACCGGCCCGGCCGAGGCGCCGCGCCCGCAACAGAAATGGGACCCGCGCACCTACGGCATCGGTGCGCAGATCCTGCGCGATCTCGGCGTCAGCCGCATGCGCCTGCTTTCCAGCCCGCGCAAGATGCCCTCCATGACCGGTTTCGGCCTCGAAGTCGCCGGTTTCGTCACCTCTCCCGCGGAGCTTTGATTCATGTCCCGTTTTGAAAACGTCTTCGAATACGACAGCAACCTCGACGGCAACGGCATCACTGTCGGCATCGTCATGAGCCGCTTCAACCAGCCGGTCTGCGAAGGCCTGCTTTCGGCCTGCGTCGCCGAACTCAAGCGCCTCGGCGTCAGCGACGAGGACATGGCGATCGCCACCTGCCCCGGCGCCCTGGAAATCCCGCTGATCCTGCAGACGATGGCGCAAAGCGGTCAGTTCGACGCGCTGATCGCCCTCGGCGCGGTGATCCGCGGCGACACCTACCACTTCGAGGTGGTCTCCAACGACGCCTGCCGCGCGATCATGGAACTGCAACTGCACACCGGCGTGCCGATCGCCAACGGCATCCTCACCTGCGACACCGACGAACAGGCCGAAGTCCGCATGCAGCCGAAGGGCACCGACTGTGCCCAGGCCGCCATCGAAATGGCCAACCTGCAAAGGGCCCTCATCAATGAGTGATCAAGAACAAACCCCCAAGGCGCCGCCCAAGTCGGCCCGTCGCCGCGCCCGCGAATTCGTCCTGCAAGGCCTCTACCAGTGGCGCGTCGGCGGCGCCGACGAAGCCGCGATCGAAGCCTACGCCCCCGAGATGGAAGGCTTCGCCAAGGCTGACCGCGAATTCTTCGTTGGCACCCTGCGCGGCGTCATCGGCCAGCAGGCAGCGCTCAGCGAACGCATCGGCGCCCATATCGACCGCCCCTTCTCCGACCTCTCGCCGGTCGAGGCGAGCGTTCTGCTGATGGGCACCTTCGAGATGATCAATCACCCGGAGACTCCGTACCGCGTGATCATCAACGAAGCGATCGAACTGACCAAGGCCTTTGGCGGCACCGACGGCCACAAGTACGTCAACGGCGTGCTCGACAAGATCGCCGGCGGCGTCCGCGCCGACGAGGTTGCCGCCCGGCGCAAGGGGCGCTGAGCCGATGCCCGGCGAGTTCGGCCTGATCGCGAAGTACTTCGCGCGGCCGACCCCGTCCGCCGTCCTCGGCCCCGGTGACGACTGCGCGCTGCTGCAGCCCTCGCCCGGCTGCCAGCTGGCGGTGACCACCGACATGCTGGTCGCCGGCGTCCATTTCCTGCCCGATACCGATCCCGGCCGCCTCGGCTGGAAGACGCTGGCGGTGAATCTCTCCGACCTCGCCGCGATGGGCGCCAGGGCGCGCTGGGTCACGCTGGCCGGCGCCTTGCCGACGGTCGACGAGGCCTGGCTGGCAAAATTCGCCGACGGCCTGTTCGCCTGCGCCCGCGAGTTCGGCGTCGATGTCGTCGGCGGCGACACCACGCGCGGACCGCTCAACCTGTGCCTGACCGCGATCGGCGAAGTCGAACCGGGCCGCGCCCTGCGCCGCGACGGCGCCCGACCCGGCGACGAGATCTGGGTTTCCGGCCGCCCCGGCCTGGCCGCCCTCGGCCTCGCCCATCTCCAGGGCCGGGTCAGCCTGCCCGAACCCTGGCCGCGCCTGTGCGTCGCTGCGCTCGAGAAACCGCGCCCGCGGCTCGCCCTCGGCCAGGCCCTGGTCGGCGTCGCCAGTGCCGCCATCGACATCTCCGACGGCCTGCTCGGCGATCTCGGCCACCTGTGCCGGCGCTCCGGCGTCGGTGCCGCGCTGCGCCTGGTCCAGCTGCCGCAGCTGCGCGACCTGGCAGGCAGCGGAGACAGCTACGACGCCGACCTGCGACGCCTGGCACTCGAGTGCCAGCTGGCCGGCGGCGACGACTACGAGCTGTTGTTCACCGTGCCGGCGGCGCAGCACACCCGGCTGGGCGCCATCGCCGCCGAACTCGAGCTGCCGCTGTGGTGCATCGGCGAGATCGTCGCCGGCGAACCGACGGTCACCGTCTTCGACCCGGACGGCCAGGCGGTCGAATTCGCACGCAAGGGGTACGATCACTTTGGCCAGTAAGCCACCCAGCCTGCGCTTCCTGCTCGCGCATCCGGCCCACTTCTTCGCCTGCGGCTGCGGCAGCGGCCTCGCCCGCTGGGCGCCGGGCACCTTCGGCACGCTCTTCGCATGGGCCAGCTTCGCGCTGTTCCGCCCGTATTTCGACGACGGCCAGCTGCTCTTCCTGTTCGCCGTCGCCTACCTCGCCGGCATCTGGTTCATCGACGTCGCCGGGCGCGCCCTCGGCGACCCCGACCACGGCAGCATCGTCTGGGACGAGATCGTCCCCTTCTGGCTGGTCCTGCTGATGACGCCGGCCGGCTGGCTGTGGCAGCTGACCGCCTTCGCGCTGTTCCGCTTCTTCGACATCACCAAGCCGCAGCCGGCGCGCTGGTTCGACGAATACGTCAAGAACGGCTTCGGCGTCATGGCCGACGACCTGATCGCCGCCGGCTACACGCTGCTGATGCTGGCGCTGCTGAAAATCGTCGTTTCCTGACCGTCGACCGTAAAAGGCATAGAATGGCCGCATCCTGACCCCCAGGAGACCGCCATGAGCCACAAGCACGCCCACCTGATGCGCAGCATCTTCCAGGACCCGCCGCCGGCCAACATTCACTGGCGCGAGATCGAGTCGCTGCTCGGCCACCTCGGTGCCGAAATCCAGCCGGCGCACGGCGCCCGCTTCCGCATCCTGCTCAACGGCCGCGAGGCCTTCCTGCACCATCCGCACAACAGCAACACCTGCAGTCGCCAGGAAATCAAGGCGGTGCGCGAGGCCCTGGCGCAGGCCGGCGTGACGCTGGCTGCCTACGAGGCCGAACGGGTATAGGCCATCATCGCCTCGGGAATCCGCTCGAGGCCCATCACCTCGTCGGCGGCACCGAGCTTGATCGCTTCGCGCGGCATGCCGAAGACGACGCAGCTGGCTTCGTCCTGGGCGATGGTGCGGGCGCCGGCGGCGTGCATTTCCTGCAGGCCGCGGGCACCGTCGTCGCCCATCCCGGTCATGATGATGCCGAGGGCGTTGCTGCCGGCGAATTTGGCAACCGAGCGGAAGAGGACATCGACCGAGGGCTTGTGGCGATTGACCAGCGGCCCGTCGACGACTTCGACCAGGTACTGGGCGCCGCTGCGCTTGAGCATCATGTGCCGGCCGCCCGGGGCGATCAGCGCCCGCCCGGGCATCACCCGGTCGCCGTCGCGGGCCTCGCGGACCTCAATGTCGCAGAGGCCGTTGAGGCGTTCGGCGAACATCGCGGTGAATTTTTCCGGCATGTGCTGGACGATGACGATGCCCAGGCAGGTCGCCGGCAGGCGGGTGAGCACCGCTTCCAGCGCCTGGGTGCCGCCGGTCGAGGTACCGATCGCGATCAGCTGCTCGGTCGTCTTCGCCATCGCGGTCGGCGCCCCCGGGGCGATCACCGCGTCGGCGCTCAATTTTGGCCGGTGGAAGGGGTTGACCGTCAGATTGCCGGTACCCGGCCGCGGCAGCGCCCGCAGGTTGGCGCGAGCGGCAGTGCGCACGGCCTGGACGATGTCGTTGGAGGCGTCCTCGAGAAAGGATTTGAGCGCCGCCTTCGGCTTGGTGATGATCGTCACTGCCCCCGCCGCCATCGCGTCGAAAGTCGCCTGGGCACCGTTCTCGGCCAGCGAGGAGCAGATGATCACCGGTGTCGGCCGCTCGGTCATCACCTTGCGCAGGAAGGAGATGCCGTCCATCCGCGGCATCTCGATATCGACGATGAAGACGTCCGGCCAGGCCTGGCGCAGCTTGTCGATGGCGAACACCGGATCGGACGCGGTGGCGATCACCTCGATGCCGGGATCGCGCGACAGCGCCTGGGAGACGACCTGGCGCACCAGTGCCGAGTCGTCGATGATCATCACCTTGATCTTGCCTGCCATGCCTCAATCCTTGCGGTAAATGGTCGGACGCACCTGACGCAGGCCGCTGTCGATGCCGTTCAGGGTTTCCGAATGACCGATGATGAAATACCCGCCGGGCAGCAACTGCGGCAGCAGGTGGCCGACCACCTGACGCTTGGTTTCCGGATTGAAGTAGATCATCACGTTGCGCAGGAAGATAACATCGAAACGCCCGATCTCGGGATCGATCGGCCGGGTCAGGTTGATCTGGCGGAAGCTGACCCGCTCGCGCAGTTCGCTGGCGATCAGGAAGGTTCCGGCCTGGCTGCGCACGCCCTTGCGGCAGTACTTGACGAGCAGGTGACGGGGAATGCCCTCGTTGCGCTCGATCGGATAATGGCCGCGCCGGGCCTTCTCGAGGACCTGGGTGCTGATGTCGGAGCCGACGATCTCCCACGGCTGGCCGGGCAGGCACTCGGCGAGCAGCATGGCCAGCGTGTAGGCCTCCTCGCCGGTCGAGCTGGCCGCGCTCCAGACGCGGAACGGCGCCCCCGGGCGACGGCCGGGCAGGACCTCGTCACGGAGGAAATCGAAATGCTTGGGCTCGCGGAAGAAATAGGTTTCGTTGGTGGTCAGCAGATCGACCATCGTCTGCAGCTCTTCCGGGTGCTCGCCGTCGGCGAGCAGGCGGTAGTAACGGCCGAAGCTGTCGAGTCCGTAGTGGCGCAGGCGTTTCTGCAGGCGGCCGACGAGCAGCACCTTCTTGCTGTCGGCCAGGTTGATCCCGGCGATCCGGTGGATCAGCCGCTGGAAGAGGGCGAATTCCTGGTCGCTGATTGCGGTTTCGGCCATCAGAACAACTCGATCTTCTTGATGCCGGGCTGGGCCGGCCGGTTGAGCAGCGAGTCGGCGTAGGCCTGCTCTTCGCGGCGCAGCGACTCGCGGCTGATCAGGTTCGAAGTCACCCGCTTGCAGTAGGCGTCGCCGGTCCGGGGCACGCAGAGGACCTTGCGCGACCATGGCCCGAGGAAGTCGGAAGCGATGATCGGGATCCCCTCGCGCTCCAGCCACTGGTGCGCGAAATCGGCATTGCGCTTGCCGACGTTGAGGCTGCCGGGCACCGCCGTGTCGATCACGGCACCGCCACCGAAGGCCTTGGCGCGCATCCGGTGCTTGGCCGCGCCACGCTGCAGCATGGCGTTGAGCAGGGCTTCCATGCAGGCGTCGCCGGCGAGCAGCACGTCCTCGTCGGCGTGCGCGCCCTGCTTCATCTGCGGCAGCATGAAATGGTTCATCCCGGCCAGGCCGAGGGCCAGGTCGTAGAGGCAGACGGCGACGCAGGAGCCGAGCAGCGTCGAGATCGGCCGCTCGGCTTCGACCGCCCATTCGCCGGGGCGGATGTTGCGCGACAGGCGCTCGATGTCGCGCGTCGGCAACGTCGCATAGTCGATCATCCGCGAACGGACATCAGGCGACCTCGGTACCGCCGGCATCGGCGGCCTGGGTGAGCATGGCGATCTCCTCGATCGAGAGCACGCGGGCGACGTCGAGGATGATCACGAAACGCCCGCCGACCTTGCCCATGCCGGAGATGAAGTCGGTCCGGATCTTGGCGCCGAAGGACGGCGGCGGCTCGATCTCGCTGCGCGCGATCTCGAGCACTTCCGACACGGCATCGACCATGACGCCGATGTCGTGCTTGTGCTCATCCTGCTCGAGCTCGATGATGATGATGCAGGTCCGCCGCGCGACCTCGGTCGGCTTGCCGCCGAAGCGGCAGGAGAGGTCGATCACCGGCACCACGGCACCGCGCAGGTTGATCACTCCGCGGATGAACGACGGCATCATCGGGATCTCGGTGACCGTGCCGAACTCGATGATTTCCTTGACGTTGAGGATGGCGACGGCAAACATCTCGCCGCCCAGCGTGAAGGTCAAATATTGCTGCGGCGCGCTGTCGACCGTGACCGCCGTCGCCCCCCGGGGGCTGCCCGGGGATTGCACAATCTGGCTCATCGTCGGCTCTCCGCTCAGAACTTCTCGAAATCGGATTCGTCGATCAGCGCCGCCACCGAGCGTGCCGCCGGCCGGGCCGGCCGCGCACTGACCCGCGCCGCCGGCGCGCTGAAGCCGCGCACTGCACCGCGCCCGCCCTCGACCGAGAAGAACTCCATCAGCTGCTGCAACTGGCCGGCCTGGCCGCCGAGTTCCTCGGCGGTCGCCGCCAGTTCCTCGGAAGCCGAGGCATTCTGCTGCGTCGCCTTGTTCAGCTGGCCCATCGCGTTGTTGATCTGGGCGACGCCGGTCGATTGTTCCTGGCTGGCCGAGGCGATTTCCTGGACCAGGTCGGAGGTCTTCTGGATGCTCGGCACCATCTCGTCGAGCAGGTGGCCGGCGCGTTCGGCGGCCTTGACGCTGGAACCGGCCAGTTCGCCGATTTCCTGCGCCGCCACCTGGCTGCGTTCGGCCAGCTTGCGCACCTCGGCGGCAACGACCGCGAAGCCCTTGCCGTGCTCGCCGGCGCGCGCTGCCTCGATCGCCGCGTTGAGCGCGAGCAGGTTGGTCTGGTAGGCGATGTCGTCGATGATGCCGATCTTGTCGGCGATCGACTTCATCGCCTCGACCGTCCGGCCGACGGCCTCGCCGCCTTCGCCGGCTTCCTTGGCCGACTTCGTCGCCATGTTGTCGGTGACCTTGGCGTTCTCGGTGTTCTGGGTCACCGAGGCCGTCATCTGCTCCAGGCTGGCGGTCGTTTCCTCGACGCTGGCGGCCTGCTCCGACGACGCCTGGCTGAGCGACTGGGCCGTCGCCGAGACCTGGCCGGCGGCATTCGACAGTGCGTCGGCGGCGGTGATGATCTGGGCGATCGTTTCCGAGAGCTTGGCGATGGTGTTGTTGATCGCTTCCTTGAGCACCGCGAAATCGCCCTGGTAAGCCTGGGTGATCGTCTGCGTCATGTCGCCCTGGGCCATTGCCCCCATCACGCGCTGGACGTCCTGGATCGGCGAGACGACGGCATCGAGCGTGTCGTTGACGCCTTCGACGATGCGCCGGAAGTCGCCGTGATGCTGGGTCGCGTCGGCCCGCGTCTCGAGCTTGCCGGCAACGGCCGCCGCGCTCAGCAGGTTGGCATCGGCAACCAGCTTGTTGACCGCCTCGATGCAGGTGTTGAGGTTGTCCTTGATGGTATTGAAATCACCGCTGTAGCTGTCGGTGATCCTGGCCGGGATGTCGCCCTTGGAAATCCGGTCGACATAGTTGGCGGCCACGTTCAACGGCCCGATCACCGCGTCCAGCGTCGCATTGACGCCCTCGACGATCTTCCGGAAATCGCCCTGGTGCTGGCCGGCATCGGCACGCGTCGACAGGCGGCCGGCAACCGCCGCCGCGCTCAGCATGTTGGCGTCGGCAACCAGGCGGCCGACGGCGTCGATGCAGGTGTTGAGGTTGTTCTTGATGGTGTTGAAATCGCCGTTGTAGCTGTCGGTGATCCGGGCCGGGATGTCGCCCTTGGAAATCCGGTCGACGTAGCTGGCAGCCACGTTCAGCGGTCCGATCACCGCGTCGAGCGTGCCATTGACGCCCTCGACGATCTTCCGGTAATCGCCCTGATGTTTGCCGGCATCGGCGCGCGTCGCCAGACGGCCGGCGACGGCGGCCTCGCTCAGCGCGTTGGCGTCGGCGATCAGCGCGACCACCGAGGACTGCACGGCGGCGACCGAACGCACGACCTCGCCGACTTCGTCCTTGGCATCGCTGGTCAGCGTGAAGTTCATGTCACCGGCAGCCATCTTGCGCGCGGCATCGACGACCTGGCCGACCGGGCGGGTGATGCTGCGGGTGATCACGAAGGCGGCGAGGACGGTCAGGATGAAGGCCAGCACGGCCAGCCCGATCATCAGCGTGCGCGCCGCCGCCGCCGCCTCGAGTGCGTTCTTGCCCTCGTTGGCGGTGATGTCGTTGACCAGCTTGATCAGGGAACGCACCTCGCCGAAGTAGGCATTCTGCTGCTTGCGGAAATCGCCCAGCATGTAGGCGACGGCCTGCTCCTGCTGGCCGGCCTTCACCAGTTCGAGAAAATGCTCGAGCATCGGTATGTAGGCCTCGCGGGCCTCCAGCGTCCCCTTCAGCGCCGCCTTGCCGCGCTCGGTGTTGAAGGTCGCCTGCATCTTCTCGTAGCGGTCAGCAATGACCTTGCGCTCGGCGGTGATCCGTTCGATTTCCTTGTCGATCTCGGCCGACGACTTGAGCAACAGGGTATTGCGCATCGCCCGCGCGATCACGTTCAGCGACTCGATGACGTCGTTGGCCCAGACCGCCTTCGGGTTGCGGTCATTGACGATCAGTTCGAGATCGTTGCTCAACGACTGCAGGCGTATCGTGCCGACGGTGGCGATGGCGACCAGCAGGACCAGGGTGATGGCGAAGCCGACCCCGAGTTTGGTTCCGATTTTCAGGTTATTCAACACTTAAGCCTCCTCTGCTTCCGCTTGGAAAATTGTCAATTCTGGGATGTCGACCGCAACATTGCGGGGGTATTCATGTCGCGCTCCTCGCGCCGCGCATTGCGCTGGACCAGCGTCTGAACGTCGAGGATCAGGGCCACCTCGCCGGAGCCGAGAATCGTCGAACCGCCGATCCCGCGCAGGTGGCGGAAGATGCTCGAGAGCGGCTTGATCACCGTCTGGAACTCGCCGAGCAGCTGGTCCACGACGATCCCGGCCTTCTGCCCGGCGTACTGGACAACGACGACGTTCTCGCGCGCCGGCCGTTCGCCGTCGACTTCGAACATCTCGCGCAACCTGACGAAAGGCAGCACCTCACCGCGCAGGTTGAGGAAATCGCGCTCGGCCGAGTTGCCCTTGAGCTCGATGCACTCGATGACCATGTCGAGCGGGATGACATAGGCGGCGCGCCCGACACCGACCAGGAATCCGTCGATGATGGCCAGCGTCAGCGGCAGGCGGATGGTGAAGGTGGTACCGCTGCCCTCGACCGACGCCACTTCGCAGCTGCCGCGCAGGCCCTGGATGTTGCGGCGGACGACGTCCATGCCGACGCCGCGCCCGGACAGGTTGGTCACCTGTTCGGCAGTGGAGAAGCCGGGCTCCCAGATCAGGTTGATGATTTCCTGGTCGCTCAGCGTCTGGTTCGGCTGCACCAGTCCCTTGTCGATCGCCTTGCGCAGGATCTTCTCGCGCGGCAGGCCGGCGCCGTCATCAACCACTTCGATGACGATGCTGCCGGAGTCATGGTAGGCGTTGAGCTCGACCCGCCCCCGGCGCGGCTTGCCGCGGGCTTCGCGCACATCGCCCGGCTCGATGCCGTGGTCCATGCTGTTGCGCACCAGGTGCATCAGCGGATCGCCGATCTTCTCGACCACCGACTTGTCGAGTTCGGTTTCGGCACCGCTGATCACCAGATCGATTTCCTTGCCCAGTTCCTTGGCGACGTCGCGGACGACGCGGTTGAAGCGGGTGAAGGTCTCGCCGATCTGGACCATGCGCAACTGCAGTGCCGAATCGCGGATGTTCTCGACGAGCCGGGACAGGATCGAGGTCGACTCAACCAGTTCCCCCTGACCGCTGCGCTGCGCCAGCAGGTTGGCCGAAGCACCGGCGATCACCAGTTCGCCGACCAGGTCGATCAACTGGTCGAGCTTGTCGGCCTGCACCCGGATCAGCCGGGCCTCGACCGCCTTCTTCTCGTGCACCTGCGCCTGCCGGCTGACCGCCGCATCAACGACTTCCTTCTGCACCACCTTGTGCTCGACCAGGATTTCACCGAGCGGCTGTGGCGGCGCCACAGCGTCCGCGGGCAGCCGGACCTGTTGCTGCGAGAGCAGGCCCTCGTCGAGTTCGCTCTGGGTCAGCGCACCGCAGCGCACCAGCATCTCGCCCAGGCGCATGTCGTCTTCCGGCAGCTCGCGGATCAGCTTGACGTACTCGGCCAGCTTGCTGTTCGGCGGCAGGATGCGCAGTTCGCAATCGTCGCGGCAGAAATCGAAGACACGCTCGATGTCGGCCTTCGACGAGCGCGTCTGCAGGCGGATCTCGAAACCGAGATAGCAGGACTCGGGATCCATCTCGGCGGCCGCGGGCATCGCGTCGGGAATCGTCTCCATCGCCAGGACCTCGCCGAGCGAGGCGAGGAAACGCAGGAAGGAGAGCGGGTCCATGCCGCCGCGCAGCATGTGCGGACCGAAGCGGACCGAGATATGCCAGCTGTCGGTATTGACGACACCGCCGCCGGACGCCTCGACATCGGCTTCGGCCTCGACGACGCTGCCGCCGGCGGTAGCCGTCGCGTCGCTGGTATGCGCTGCCAGTTCGCCCTGCAATGCGTCGCCGGCCAGGCTCACTTCGGCAGCCGGCTCGGCAATGCCGGCTGCCAGCACGTCCATCAGGATGCCAAGGTGATCGCAACAGCGCAGCAAGAGGCCGGCCAGCTCGCCGGAGACCTGGATCTCGCCGTTGCGCAGGCGGTCGAGTACGTTCTCGACCTTGTGCATGAAGCTTTCGATGAAATGGCACTCGATGACGCCGGAAGCGCCCTTGATCGTGTGCGCGGCACGGAAGATGCCGTTGATGTTGTCGTGGTCGTCGGGGCGCTGCTCGAGCTCGAGCAGGCCGGCCTCCATCGCCTGCAGCTGCTCCCGACCTTCCTGGATGAAGACGCTGGTCAACTCGTCCATGGCCATCCTCAACGCTGCTCGTGAGCAGTGATCACTACCGGATCACCGAAGAAGGCCGCCAGATTGCAGAAATCGAGCGTCTGGCGCACCGCCGGGCTGTGGGCGACGATGGCCAGCGCCTTGTCGCGCCGGGCCGCCTCGCGCTTGGCCAGGATCAGCAACTGCAGCCCGGCGGTATCGATTTCCCCGACCTGCGACAGGTCGAGCTCGAGACCGTCGCCGGCGTCGAGCGCGGCGATCAGGCGTTCCTTGTGTTCGAGCGCGTGATAGATGGTCAGGTCTTCACTGATGCTCAGGCGGTTTTGCGTCCCCATCGTTCCTCCTCAGAACAGCTCGATCTTCGGCGACGCCGCCACGCCGGCACTTGCCGAGGGCTGGTGCAGGGCCTGCTGGTGGCTGAGCCGCTGGGCGTCCATGACGTATTTGCCGTAGAGCTCGTCGAGATGCTCGGCCAGCGGCGTGTAGCGGAAATCGGGGTTTTCGGCCTCCTTGATCCGCTGCGCCAGGTTGGCGGCGTGCTCGTCGAGCTTGGTCAGCGCGTTGGCGACGATCTCGATCTGCTGGCGGGTGATGTCCTGGAACTGCACCGTCGCCAGCACGTCCATGAACATCTTGGCCAGATCCGAACTGGCCTCGCGCACCGTGCGCAGCACGTTGAGATCGTGGTCGAGCAGCTGCTGGTAGCCGGCGCCCAGGCTGCCCAGCTGGCTCGAGAATTCGGTCAGCGCCGCCCGCTCGGCCTCGACGTTGCTGCTCTGCAGCTTGTCCTCGAACTGCTGGCGGATCGAATCGGCGACATTGTTGATGCCGGCGTTGATCTTGCTGACCGCGGTATCGGTTTCGGTGGACAGCTTGCGCACCTCGTCGGCAACCACTGCGAAGCCACGCCCGGCCTCGCCGGCGCGGGCCGCCTCGATGGCCGCATTGAGCGCCAGCAGGTTGGTCTGCCCGGAAATGTCCTTGACCAGCTTGACCAGCGCCCCCAGCCCGCGGGCTTCGTCGACGATCTGCTCGATCCGCTTCTGATCGCGCACCGCTTCCTCGATGCGGTTGCGGATGTAGGAATCCATGCGCGCAATCAGCGCCTGGTTGTCCTGGATGTCATGCTCCGAACTGGCGGCCAGCTCGCTCGAGGCGCGCGTCGTCTCGGCGACGAAGGCATCCAGTCGCGCGACGACGGTATCGATCGCCTGCAAGCGCTCGGTGATGTCGTAGGCAGCCCGCTCGGTAGCGGCGACGATGCCGTCCAGCTGCTTGCGCAGGACCTCGTTGTAACGGCTGACGTTCTCGAGTTCACGGGCAACCTCCTCGCTGACCGACTCGACGTCGCTGAACTTGCTGGCCACCTGCGCCTGCTCGCTCGACAGGCCGAACATGACGTCGCGGTAGAAAGCCAGCGAAACCATGCGTTGACCGAGATAGGAGACCATCACGATGAGCGCCACCCCGATCGCGTCACCCAGCGGCTGGGCCAAACCGAGCTCGGGCAGAAATTCGCCGTGAAACCAGTCATTGAACAGATAGATGATGACAAAACTCGTCGCGGCGACGACCAGTGCAACGATCAATCCCCGCCAGTGCAGACTGTTGATCGGCATCGAGGCCTCCTCAGCGCAGGACCAGCTTGATGGTGTTGAGCAGTTCGTCGGCAGTCGCCGGCTTGACGATCCAGCCGGAAGCCCCGGCCGCCTTGGCCTCGAGCTTGCGCGACTGCTGCGACTCGGTGGTCAGGAAAAGAATGGGCATGAACTTGTAGGCTGGCAGCTTGCGCACCTGCTTGATCAGTTCGATGCCGTTCATGCCCGGCATGTTCAGATCGGTGATCAGCAGGTCGGCCTTGACCCCGGCCTGGAACTTGCGCATCGCCTCCTCGCCGCTGGCCGCCTTTTCGGTGGCGTAACCGGCCTTGGCCAGGATGTTCGAGATGCTCAGCAGAATGGTTGCAGAATCATCCACCAGAAATATTGTTTTCATTTTGTACTCGCTGTTTGATGCCTGCCTTCGCCGTCGCCGCATGCCATTGCGCGACTACGGGTCGGCCGGACTTTCCCCGGATGCGCAGTGACCCGCGCAGGAAGGCACTATACCTAAAAATGTGTAGCCCAAATGCTATCTGTTTCCAAGGCCGGCGGCCATCGCTAAAAAGCCAGGGCGGCGCACAGGGAATCGACCTCTCCGGCGGACTCGGCGAGGATTTCGCTCAACAGTGCTTCGCCGATCAGCAGTTCGATTTCGCCGTCGCGTGCCGATTCCGGCCTCGCCAGCGAACTCCGGCGCAGCGGCGAAGCCACCGGCGAGAGGGCTTCGGCGAGCAGCAGGGTATCGCCGAGGCCGACCGGCGGCAGCCCGAGATAGCCCTCCCACTGATACTCGATCGCCACCCGGATGCCTTCCGGCACACCCAGGGCCAGCAGCAGCGGACGCCCGAGCAGCGCCTCGCCGCTGATCATCCAGTCGTCGAAGTCGCCTTCGAGCAAACCCGGATGGCGGTCGCTGCGGGCAATCAGGAAAAACCCGGCAACTTCGTGCATCAGACCGGCAAACAGCGCGGCCTCGGGGTCGACGGCGCTGATCCGACGGGCCAGGACACGGGCCAGCGCAGCCACATGGGCGGTGTGGCGCCACAACTGGTCGACCAGCGGGCGCAGCGCCGGCGCCAGTTCGCCGCTGGCCAGCTGGCGGGCGACCAGCGCCATCGACAGGCTGCGCAGGCTGGCAAAACCGATCCGCGAGATCGCCGTATGCAGATCGCTGACCTCGCGTCCGTAGGGGTTGTAGGCCAACGAATTGGCCAGGGCGACGACGCGCGCGGCAAGCAGGGGTTCGGCAGCAACCAGGCGGGCCGCCAGGTCGACATGGCAATCCGGTGCGGCGAGGGCGTCGCGCAGGCGCAGCGCCAGCCGGGTATCGGTCGAGAACTCGATCCGGCCGGCTTCGATCTCCCGCGCGATCGACTGAAAGGCTGGCAGCTTTTCCATGCTCGGCACTCCTGACAACGACGATGTCGCCGGATCATACCAGCCGCCGCCCGCGCCATGCCAAAAGCAAACGGGCCAGGCTGAAAGCCTGGCCCGCTGGTGTTCTGGCCCGCCCGGCGCGATTCGAACGCACGACCCCTCCTTCGGAGGATAGACATGTCTACCGATAAAAATCTTCGCTAATCGTCAAATCCAAGCATTAATCGGCTTTATCGGCGAATCACTCGGCTACGATAACGCAATTTACACGCCAAAAAATAACCTTTGATTCAAAATAACAACAAATTTTCTGGACTTTTCATCCACGGTTTTTAGACAAACCATCATGGTATTCTGACGACTACCCTCCCATCACGAAATACGCCGATGGAATACACACTCGATTTCGAATACACACACGTTCTCCGGTCCGAAATTATCGGAATGGACAGTGATGTCGAAGCGCTGGAAAAAAGCATTCGCCACCTCGCCTTGAGCAAAACAGAGCTCAATCGTGAGCAATTCCGGGCGGGCATATTGGAAATCGCTTATGCCCGCGCACCCGCGCTGCTCATCAAGCGTTCCAACGGCTACTTTTGTGTCGGCAATCCGCTGAACTTGGACTTGGCAAAAACACTCTTCCAAGGCGACGAAAAGGTTCCTGCGCTAGTTTTCAGCAAAAAACGCATGGAAAAGCGAGAGAAACTGCTCGTTTTTACGGCCGATTTGCTCATTCCTCACGTTCTTTACCGATCAAGGCATGGGCTTCCCAAAGCGCTTTTTGATCTCTGCCAGGAGTTGGACAGGGAGGACGCCAGCCCACTGCGTGAAATCTCAGCAAAAACCTTCAGAAAAGCCACCGGTTTCGCGATCAAATGAGTCGAAAACCACTCATATTTGACGCACCCGAAAAGAGTGCCGCACATCAAACCCTGATCGACTCGGCTCATTCCGCAGGACTGGATACCGAGGCAATCCGCGACTTGCTGTGGTTGATCAACGCCCACCCTGCGCTGATCGCTCACGATTATGTGTTCCGGCACATTGGGCAAATCCTGAATAGTGACCTTTGCTCCGATGAAAACCTCACCTGGGCCGATGACTGGAAAGACAGCATTCCGGCCTGGCAAGCTTTCTGCGACTGGATCGATTTCAATGCGCATGCTCTCGCAAAAAGGCATTCCGCGCTTGCTGAACTGACCAAAACAGGCACTGATCACAGAAAAAACCCGCTGATTCGCCAAGGATCAACCCGGCACGGCATCGTAACCGCCTTGCGTACAGTTCACGAGAACGCAATCGATGGAACCCAGACCGAGGATCAAAAACAATATCTCCATTTGCAAGGGCACTGCATGCTGGCATTCATCGAGGCGCGCTTTCAGGAAAGCACTCGAGACCAGTATGAAGCGTATGACGGCGCAGAAGAATTCCCGAAAAATGCGCCCACACCTTCCGATCCAGTTGGGCTAGCGATCCGCACCCTGTCCTACAAAAAATGGAAGGATTTGCTTGAAAGGCTTCCGAACGAGGCGAATACGGAAGTTTTTTCAATAAAAATCGCCCAGCAATTCGACAAAAACAAGATAAAGACACTGGATGCTGAAGCGCGACAGATTTGCGCCAGGCTGCGGCTGTGCTTCGAGCGCCTGAATGAAATATGTTCTACCGGCCATTCGTCATTCGCAGCTCGTAAAGGGCACGATCAGAGTACTGGCAGCGGCGAAATTCAGCATGGATTTATCGACCGTAATTGGGCCGCAGGGGAGATTCTCATTCAACCGGGCCTGTCGCCCTGTGAAGATCCGGATATCGTCGTTCAGACGCTGCCCACGGCCAGCTTTATCGCACTGAACAAAGATGAATCCATCAGGGATTTAGAGGCGAGCGGCATTCACTCCCGTGAGCATCATGAAGAAATCTTCCAGTTGTACGATCCGAAAGCCGAGGCCAGTACGCTGCAAAGGCTACGTTTCCAGCAGTGTGCGCTGGATATGGCCGCGCAACATTTCCCTTGGGACTATTCGCAACTCACGGCCGGCGAGCTTCCTCGTCTTTACCGAGCAATCGAACACCGCATTGAATATTTTCAGTGCGGAAACGGCCCAAAACAGAGAGTCGAGCAGCAGGCAGTGTTCGCCGCGATGTTGCTGACATCATTGTTTCTCGGCCAACCGCTCACGCAAATCAGAACGATCAAGCGAATTGACGTTTCTTCCCTGGGCGAACTGCCTTCTCTAGCGAGAGACAGCAAGGGGGCCGATACCTGCGCGATTTTTCAGCTTTCTGCAGACGTGGATACAGAGGATCGACTAATCGCCTTCCTAGTACCAGCCAAAACACCCGTGCTGAAAGTGGATGCTGCCCAGGAGGAAAAACCCAACCAGCCGCGCCAAGCCTACCTCCTATTACCCGCCCCAGAAATTCTGACGACACCCCTCGAAACACTCTGCCGTCTGCGCAACAGAGGCAACACCGAACGCATCTTTGGTCTGGAAGAGAAAACCGTATCGACTTTGAAATCCGAGTTTTTCGGGGCTTTCTCAGAGAAATATCCCAACCACCGAATCACCACGGAGAAAATCCGGCGCCAACTCGGTGAAATTCTTGTTCATCAAACCAATGAACTCACCGTGAAGTGGCTGATCACCTCGGATGATAAAGGGAGTACCGAACCGCGAATGCACTACACCCGTCACGATCATGACAGCCTGGTGGCGCATTACATGCGGGCAGCCCAGAGTTTGGCTAAAAAGGCCCACCAACTCTGGAAATTCTGTGACCTTTTCCCTCTAGCGCCGGAAATACGAAAACTCATTGCTGAATGCACCGTCGGATGCCAGTTCCGTGTCGAAACCTCGACGCTGCAAGACTTGATCGCTGCCTTGCAAGAAGAGTTGGTGATCAGGCAATCCGAGCTGCGGTCACTTGATGACATCCATCGCTATCACAACGCTTATACGCTGTATGTCTGGCTATTCCAGTCCCTGACAACGACGATGCGGGCGATTTGCTCACCGGATCGCATGCTCAACGTGAAGAAAGACTGGCGCGTGCAGCACAGCCATCTGCCAGCCGGCCTGTCGGACAAAGACAGCGACTATGAAGAGCGCGCTCGCTACGTTGTGATCCCTAAATCGCTCAGCATTCAGCTGCGCCACTACCAAAAGCACCTGGCCAAATACTTGGCCCATTGCCTCCGCCAAAGTGAGGCGCCCGAGGGTTTTGTCATCTGGGAAAAGCACAAAAAAAGCTACCGCGTCCGGCCATTAAGCCCCAAATGGCTGGGCGAAGCCCTAAAGGCCTGGGGGTGCAATATCCCAGTGAACTTTCATCGGGCTTATCTGCGCAGTGAGCTGATCGCCTGCGGCTGCCCCGGGGAAATCATTGACGCCTTCATGGGCCATGCCAACCGGGGCGAGTTACCGTTTCTGCGTTACTCGACCTTTGACTATGAGAAGTACCGCCAGCAGATACTCGGCTATCTGGAATCGATACAAACATCGCTGGGACTCAAGGCCATTGCCAGCCACCTGCTGCCTCATATGTCACGATCAACGGTAGCGGACATTCATGTCTGATCAACTATGGCAATCAGTGGGCAGCCATTGCCTCCCGGTACTGGCAAGCCGGATTGAAGATTTGCGTAGGTGGCTCGACAGGATTTCGTCAAAAAATCCGCATGCGGCGGTTCTCTCAGACAAGACGGACGTTGAAACCTCACTAGCCGACGCAAGAAGCGCCGAAGCCCTGGAGATCGAAGTGATTCGCCAGGTCGGATTAAAACAATTGAGCAAGCGTGAGGCCGCTGACTGGTTACGCTTACTGTATCTCGCGGAAGAGAGCTGGAACGCTACCAACGCAATCCCGATTGCGCACACACGATTGGCCAGACTTCCCGCGGCACAGCCTAGCCCGTTCAAGAAGGACAACATCAGTCATCTGCCTCGGGTTGAGGCGTGGCGCCAAGCGTTACAGATAGCATTACGTACTGACGCAATCACCTCATCGGCGCAGTTGCTCAAAGCAGCCACCCTCTTGTCGGCACTACTCTTTGGCGCACTGATCGACAGCAAAAAACTCTGCATCCTCGGGAAGTTCGCAGGTCAGCCGACATCGCAAGCAGGCGGTTATCGCTACCTTGAGTTCAACCTGCCTTATGCCGGCATGGGAAACCACCATACCCAACGCTGGTATCCCGACCCCATGACCAGCCTATTACTCTGGCACCCGGCCGCACGATCGGCGGAGAAAATAGCACGGTTGCCCATGGCTGACATCAAATCTGTCCTGCTTGCCGGCAGACTGAACAAATCCGCCTTGCCTCAGGGAACGAAAGATCTGCTCGATGCGGCGACGGCATGGTGGCAACTCAAGATGGCGCCGATCGACATTCACGGGCTTCAACGAAGTTTTCTTGTTCATTCCATCCATCGCCGAACCTGGCGACGTCTTCACGCACCAGGAAATAATCAGACTGATATTTCCGCCGCACCTGCCGCTGAGCCACCCGATGAAGGCTCAGCGGAGAAAGACGACCTGTTCGTGATCTATCCCTGGCTGCAGGCGCTCGACGCACTTTTCCAGTCCAAGAGCAAAACTGCAGCCCTCGGAAAATTACCAGCCTCCGCTACCGAAGGGACGACAAGTCACCTGCTTCAAGCTTGGCTCCACTTCGTAATTTCTGGGAACAGCTCGACCAAGCAGGCCCGTAGCCTGAAGACCTTGGCGAAAGAATGCATTCCAGCTTGCACCCAGTTACTGGCTTCGCTCGGTGACACCTCCCCGCTTCAGGCAACGTCCCCAGACGCCACGACGCTGGCTGTGCTGATGGACGCGTATCAGGAGATTCTCGGGGAAATTCCCCAGAGCAGTCAGCGCAAATCGCTCGCAATCGGACTGCGGGAGTTTCATCACTTTCTCGTCAAAAAACATGGGGTCGAGCCACTACCTTCGTTGGAGACTGCACTCGGGGAAGATGCTGGACTCCTGCCGGTAGACGCCAATCTCATTACTTTCGATGATTACGAAGCCGCACAGACTTGGCTCGAAACACCGCGCGTCAATAGCAAGCCCCCAGGCATCATCGAGATCGCCCAACTGGTACTCATGTTCGCTTTCCGGCTGGGCATGAGACGTCAGGAAATCTGGGGGCTGCAACTCGATGATGTTGATATCGAGGGCGAAGGTGAAATCTCGATCATCGTTCGCCCGAATACCGTCCGGCGCCTGAAAACCCCCAGCTCGAAACGTGTCATCCCTGCTGACGCTTTTTTGTCGGCAGCGGAATTAGTGAAGCTCAGGGCCTGGGTGGCAGCGCGCACGGAGCCGTTCCAAAACAAGATGAAGTACAAGGCCCGCAGCGAGGCGCCTTTGTTTCCGGCGCAGATCAACGATCACCCGATCTCGGCTGAGAACATCGCAAAATTGATTTTTGAGGCGCTACGCACTGTCACTGGCGACCGGCATCTGTACTTGCATCACTTGCGGCACGCCTTCGGCACCTGGAGCTATCTGCGGCTACGTGCACCAGACTACCCCAGGGTTTGCGATTTTTTTAGCGACACTCCGCTGACGTTGGCAGCGATTCGGCAGGGGAGTGAACTACGCCGGCGGCTGATCGGTACCGATGTCAGTCCCTCCCGTAAGTACGCCTATGCGGTCGCCCGGCTTCTGGGACATTCGAGTCCAGCGGTCTCGATGGCGCACTACCTTCACGGCGACGATCTCATCTGGGCGAGCATCGTCCAGGAAGAGGCCTTATCGCTGAAGCTTGCGACATTTCTGGCCGTTTCTAGCATCCCGCGATCGACGGCGTTTTCTTGGCCGAAAAATAGCAGCAGCAGAAAGCATGCATTTCTGCAGGAACTTGTGGAACAAGCCTATAACGAGGCATGCCCTACCCAAGTGGCACCAGCAAAACAAGGGCGCCCAAGGAAAGAGGCAAATTCACCCAACGTGCAGTCTGTCTCATTCGAGCAGCTATTAATCGCCTATCAGCAAGTTGCCCAGAGGGAATTGCCGCTTGAACGCATCGCCGAGCAAGTAAAGCTCGACATCGGCGTACTGCAACGGATTGAGGCCGGGCTGGAGGCCATTCCCGGCAGGAAGAAAGACGGTGCGCCAAGCGTTTACCGGTTACGCCCACGAAAACTCGTCATGCCGCCAGAGGCCTTGTTCAACGCCTTGCTCAGACTGCACGTGAAAGATGCCGACTTATTCGACCGTGGCACCCGCATATTCCTAGAGAACTACAACCCGCAGCATTGCGATGTGGTTTTTCGGGGAGAGAAGGCAGCGCAGGATCTGCGTACCTATCTGACCTTCCTGAAGACGATTGGCCTCACGGGGAAGTCCGTCCGGTTCATTCACCGGGTTACGCCTCCATTGGCTGCAGAGACGAACTGGGCGGCCAAGCTCGTGACAAAGTTCAACCCAGCCGCTTCAATCAAGACGGTCGCCTCGCCGAATAAAGCCAAAGCCCAGAGCTACGCCAAATGGCTGGGCGCGCAATTGATCGACGAGGCAAGCAAAGCAATCGGGCTGGATTACTGGATGGTGATTTGGCTAGCCAGAAGCGTACTCTTCGTCAGATGATCGGCCAAAGTTGCGATCTGGTGAAAGAGCCGCCGATGCCCCCCTTTTTTCCGAACCACCCATCGAAAAAAGAGGGAGATATTACCAACTATTGCCAATAGATGCCATACGGCAGGTACCGCACAACCAAGGCACAGGCACACAATTTCCCACCTAGGCCAATTGTACGTAGCAAGAGAGCCAATAAGAAAAAGCGTGAGAAGCTACTCAAAAGCTAGCTCAGACTTGAGGATCAGGCCGGCAGCGGGCACATTCTGTCAGGTATCAAGCCCTTTGCCCACCGAAAACTGGGCAACCAAACGTTCGAGTTTGTACACTGCGGAAGCGGTTTCTACCAAACTCTGATCCGAACCAAGAAGTGCCTCTTTCATGGCATCCGTCATGGCGGTAACCGAACCGATGTGCTCCTTGTGGGTGTTGGCGGTACTTGCGATGTTATTGATTGTCGCCAACACGTCATGAACAATCCCTTCCATGTCGTTACCGCTGGATACACTCTCAACAGCAATATTTATGCCCGTTTCGAGGTCAGCCATTCCTTTCTGCATAGCAAAAACCGTTCTCTCTGACTGTCCTTGAACAAGCGCAATCATTTCACCGATCTTGATCGTCGCCTGTCGTGTCCGGTCAGCTAACTTGCGCACCTCGTCAGCAACTACCGCAAAACCACGCCCTGCCCCCCCTGCCCTAGCGGCCTCGATAGTCGCATTCAAAGCCAGCAGATTAGTCTGATCAGCGATTTCCTTGATGACCAACACGATGCTATCGATCTCCAAAGTGCTCTGCTGCAACTCGCTGATCGTTGTTGTCGAGTCCGTAATCTTCTGTTTGATGTCGGCAGAAAGAGATTGCAACTCGCAAAACCTGTTTTGCGTGTTCGCGAGACTGCGCTCGATCTCGTTACGCATTGCGCGAGCCTGCTCCGAAGCGGTATTCGCCACCATGATCTGTTCATTGATCGAGTCCAGAACCAAAGCCATAACTGACAGCATTGCCTGTGAGCGCTCTTTGGTGACAAGGCTGGTCGACATCAGCACCTGGTTGGCGTCGCTGACCTCGGAATTGATCTTGATCACCCGAGACAGTAAACGCTCGAAGCTGTCCACCAGACTGTTAATCCACAGGGAGGTGCTGGCAATTTCATCGCGATGCGCACCGGGACGCCGCAAACGAAGCGACAAATTGCCTCCCCCTTCGGCAATACTTTGCAACATGAAATTTGTTTGATTGACGCGTGTGGACAACTGCCTCAGATGAGTCACATGAAAAATCAGCAACCCGATCAAAGAAAAAAAAAGCAAGGGTAGAAACAACTGCAAGCCGACCAATTGCAGCCACTCAGAAAATCCAACCAGGGCTCCGGCAACAAAGATAAAAATCGACGAAATCAGCGCAACCGCGCGATAGCTCGACGGCCGGCTTCGATACACCTCCTCGAGATCCGCCTCGCACATCAGGCCCCAGGTATCCGGCGAGCCTGGCATCTTAAACAATGTCCCCTTGCCGATCACCGGGATGTGCCGATAGTCGGAATAACCAGGGTAAGTCACGAACAGGTTCTCACCCTTGCGAATCGTTTCCCGCACTCCCGGGTGCAACGTACCGGACTGCGGATTATTGAAAACCAGTTCCAGTTCCGTATGCCGCTCCACGCGCACCTCCCCGTAGCGGGTTTTGATACCGTCCTTGAGATTGCCCCCCAAAGAAAAAGTACGATCCTCAAAACGCGAACGTGATAGCGCCGTTCCCGACACAACTGAAGGATCGGCAACGGCCTTGGCCATGAACAAATAATTGTCGCCAGACTCATGGAAAACATGACCTTCTTCGCGCTGGATCAGGTCACCAAGCACATCGTTGGGCACACGTGCACATAAAAAGACCTGGCCCACCCCATCCAGATACAAAGGCAAGAAAAACAGTAAGGTCACCGCGTCATGAAAACGCGACGAACTTGGCCCAATCCGTTCAGTCACTGGGTCGACAAAGGGACCCACCAACACTCCCTGCCCAACCTCATGGCGTAGCAACTCCGTTGACACCGACACCCGTTCACCGATCTGCGCTTGATAACTCGAAGCAAGCACCACCGCCTGCGCATCCATCACGAACAGTTCGCTCCAATCCTCCGAAATGCGCATGCGCATCGCCAACCAGTTGTTGGAAGGAAGCATGCTTCCCATAAGAGAACGCGACAGCCCCTTGAGATGATCCCATTGCTGTTCGCCCCAATCTTGCAAAATGCGCACGCGTGTCTGCGCAACTCCCTCGAAAACCGTTTCGTAAAAACGATACTGGCTGTGATTCAGGAAAGTTGACCAGCGCATCGCCAATTTCCCGGTTTTACCAAACCAGGGCAACCAGCGTTTCTCTGCGGAAGACAAACCCATTGAAAGACTTTTCAGCAGCATGATTCCGTTTTTCAAGAGAGTGAAAAGGCCCGAAGCCAGATTGGAATAGGCGGCACTGATAATCCCTTATCGCTAGACTCACGCCAATGTGCACAACTTCACACGACTAATTGCAGCCCCCTTCCCGATTTGCAGCGCTTAGATCCCTACGAAACGCATCGGCGCCAGCGCGCGAGGAGCAAATGGTGCACTAATACACAATTCACATACTCCGGGCACTAGCAACGGCACTCGCAGCAGCTCTCGACATCTGACACCCGGCAGGGGCATTTCACTCCAACAATGCATCTAGCTTCTAGCGTTTTCGACAACCAGAATTCGGAAATCCAAACAGGATTGACGAATTCGACATGGCAAGACTACGAAGCAAGAAAAGTACGCCGGCTAGCGGCACGCAAACAGCCAGCCTTTCCTCTCCTTCAAGGTTTATCCTGAGCGCCTGCCTGCCTCTATTTTGCTTTTGCCATTTGGCTTTCGCTGAAAATCGTCCCCCTACCGCCACTCAAATCCCCAGTGAAACTTACGCAAAGCAACGGCTTGACGCTTGGCAAGACTTGGCAAACAGAGCAAAGCATCTGGCGGAAGATGCCAAGATTCATCTAGTCAACGCCTTCTTCAACGAGCGCATTAGCTATGACGAAGATATCAACATTTGGGCGCAAGAAGATTACTGGGCAACCCCTTCAGAAACACTCGCCTTGGGGCGCGGAGACTGTGAAGACTACGCCTTGTCCAAGTACTTCACGCTCGTACACCTTGGGGTCGCGTCGGCAAAACTGCGACTGGTCTACGTCAAGGCGAATCAAACCAGCCCTACGGGTACGAGCTATCGTTCCCACATGGTTCTCGCCTACTACCCGAGCAATCGCAAGGCCCCCTGGATACTCGACAATCTCACCAGCGATATCCTCCCGTCCGATGCTCGGCAGGACCTGCAGCCGATTTTCAGTTTCAACATTCAAAAGCTATGGGTGGGCATTGGCAAACAGACATCCTCCGCCAACTATGCCCGCTGGCAAGACATCATCAGACGGGCAGCCTACGACTCAGCCATTGCCCAGAGTGTGGCCAGAAATACCTCGCCGCAACACGAGAAACCTCTGGTAGCCAACGCTGCCGGACAATATTACAAATAGTTGCGGAGAGCAGCGACTTGCACGCCAAGCTAGCAGGGCGAATTCGCAAGGCGAGGGCCTCGCGGGGAGGCGGCGCAAGGCGCTCGTCATGCCGAGCAGTAATCTTCACCAGCAAACGGCAACGCCGCTATGCAAACGACGTTTCTCCGTTAGCGTTCGAAAACCAGCATTTCAACCGGCGACAGAGTGTCTAGGAAAGCCGGGGCGATTCACTGGACCCGGAAATTTCCAGTTAAGACAGTACGAATACCGGTGCAGCCTCAATCGCGGACAAGATTGGGGCAGGTCAAAAGTTGCAGGATGATATGGAAAACGGATTCTCAGCCGCCCTCCAATCCGATGGCGGCCATGCATACGTTCAAGCCGGAATCTGCGCCGGATCCAAGCCCCACTTATCATAAGACTCGTAATCGACAATGGCCGGGCCATCTCTCATCCGGGCCAAGTTCAGCGAATAAGGCAAGAGGCGGCTGTTACTGCGCGCGTCGAACACCACCTGCAACTCCGGCTTGAGCAAATTATCGCGGCTCACCGCCACCACCACGGCCAAATGGTCGTTCTCCAGGCGAACCAGCGAACCCACCGGATAAATGCCCACCGTGCGCGTAAACGCCTTGAGCAAATCCTCCCGGAAATGCTGATTCACCTCGCCGAACATGATGCGCAGCGCCTCAGTCGGCTCCTTGCGCCGCTGATAGCAACGACCGGAGGTCATTGCATCATAAGCATCGGCAATCGCCACCAGTTGCGCATGCAGCGGTAGATCGGCACCGGTAAGACCAAACGGGTAGCCGCTGCCATCCACACGCTCGTGATGCAGTGCAGCGCTCTCCAGCGTAATCTGGGAGATTCCCGGCATGGTTGAAAGAATGCGGTGGCTATCCACCACATGCTCGCGCATCCGACTCATTTCCCCATCGCTCAAGCGGCCCGGCTTGTGCAAAATGCCGTCTGGCGTATACGCCTTACCAATGTCGTGCAACAAAGCGCCCAGCGCCATCTGGCGCAAAATAGCCCACTCCAGACCGAGTGTCTTGCCCAGCGCCAGCGACAAGGCCGCCACACTCACCGAATGCTGGAAGCTGTACTGGCTATGCACCTTCAACCGCAACAGCGGGATCAACACATCATCGTGCCGCATCACCGAGAACATCATTTTCTCGATCACCGGATTGAGGCGCTGGATATCCAATTGCCGGCCGACCCGCACATCCTCCAGCAAATCGCGCACAACCGTGCACGCCTCGTTGCGCAAAAAAAGTACCCGCCGCCGCTCCTCGTCGAGCGAAACCGGCTTGATTGCCCAGGCAGCTTCCGGCGACGCCACGGCACTCGCACGCTCGTGCCGGACCGCCATGGCATCGGCAGCGTCGACATCCCGCCCCTGTGAAAGATCAATGACCACCTCACGAATACCGTCCGCGCGCATCTTCTCGATCGTTTCGTCATCGTCGATCAAAAAACGCTCGCGCCAGAACGAATGTTCAAACCACTGACACTTCAAGTCATGAACAAACATCCCCGGCCGCAACTGCGCAATCGGAACAAGCTTCAACGCTGTAGACATTGATCCACCTCTTAGCTGAAAAACAGCGCAATCAAGACAGCACGTCACCGGTAGCAAACCGGGCTGCTCCTCACTGCCGTTCTGCCATTCGTCGGAGGATGTTGCACGAGCTGCCCCTCCATGCACCAGATGCAAACAGACATGTGCCGTGTATATTTCAAGGCTCAAAAGCGTGGACAATTGCCATGCCTTTTTGCGTCGGCCGAGGGATTTTCATGAAGTCGTCAGGCCAACGGATATAGAACGCTTCCGGGCCGACAAAAGAAAAATGGCCCCTGTCGGCAGCAATTGCCGACAGGGGCGCAAAAAGGCAATACAACAAGCAGGAGGCTAAAGCATCAGATCACCCCCCCGTTTGCGTGATGGTCTGGTCGACCAGCATAGCAGCCAATAGAAGGCAGCTTTGGGATACGCAGCGCCACCGCGCAGATTAGGGCGTCTCTATCAATCGATCACGGAAGCCGTTCAGGGAAATGACCCGCACGTTAGCCACCAGGCAAGCATCGCCACATTTCAATCCTAGTCGTTTGTTCATCGTTCGCGTCGGCATCAAATGCAGCTTACCTAAAGTAGGCATGTACGAAGCGACCAAGCCGACCTTCCCAGCTCCGCAAACATTCCCCGACTTGAAATAAACCAGAAAGACTTGGGTAAGCAACCATGAACGGGAGCAACCACCAACTCCATTCCACGAACGGTGAAACGCCCAGCCCCTTAAGAAACACGAACCACATAGCGACGCCGTACCAAACACCGAAGTTCATCTCGACACCCCATGTTCAACAAATGGAGGTAGCCAGAAGTCGCCAGCCACCTGAATCTCGGTGTTAAATTTAAAGAACACACAAGGAATTCATAAGATGCCATAGGACACAATTGACTAGTGCCTTAAGAAAGTCCGACATCGACACTCATACTGAATCGCCCCGGGAATCGCGGAGGCCATTTGGTTTGAGTCAGGCGGTAACGGCCTGCTCGGTTTGACAGCGGTAGAAGTTTGCCTCGGCTTCGGCCGGAGGAATATATCCGATGGGCTCAAGCAATCGATGATGATTAAACCAAGAGACCCATTCGAGCGTTGCCAGCTCGACGGCCTCCTTGGACTTCCAGGGGCCGCGTCGGTGAATGATTTCCGCCTTGTAGAGGCCGTTGATTGTCTCAGCGAGGGCGTTGTCGTAGCTATCACCCTTGCTGCCGACGGAGGGCTCGATGCCGGCTTTCCCGAGACGTTCCGAATAGCGAATCGAAACATACTGGGCACCCCGGTCGCTATGGTAGATCAGCGTGTTGCGATCCGGCTGGCGGGCGTACAGGGCCTGCTCCAGGGCCGACGTCCCCCCATTTTCAGTAGCAGAGAGCTTTAGAGTCCGGGGGTAATTTACCTGATTTCTGGGTAAGTGATTTTGCATAGGCTGCGGGCGTCAAACCGCCCAAGGATTTTTTCGGTCGCTCCTCGTTGTACTCGCGGCGCCAGCCTTCGATGATGACCTGGGCGTGGCGTAGGCTGGTGAACCAGTGTTCATTCAGGCATTCATCCCGGAAACGCCCATTGAACGATTCGATATAGGCGTTCTGATTCGGTTTGCCCGGCTCGATGAGAAAGAGCTGGACGCCACGGGCATGCGCCCAGGTCAGCATGGCCCGACTGCAGAACTCCTTGCCGTTATCTGTTCGGATCGCCTTGGGCAAGCCTCGCGTCTTGGCCAACTGATCGAGCGCTCGGGTGAGTTGCATGCCACCGATCGCACGCTCCGGAACAATCGCAACCGCCTCGTGCGTCGCATCATCCACAACGGTCAGGCTTTTGATGACACGCCCTTCCGCCGTCCGGTCGAACACGAAATCCATTGACCAGACCTGATTAGCGGCCGAAGGGCGCTCTAGCGGGTGACGATCCGACACTGGGATCTTCTTCCGCTTTCGCCTTCTCACTTGCAGACCGGCCTCGGCGTAGAGCCGATCCACCCGCTTGTGATTCACCACCATGCCGGCCTGCCGCAGCTTCAAGTAGATCATCCCGGCCCCGTAGCGCCGATGGCGTTGGGCGAGCGTGACGATCTTCTCCTTCAAAGCCGCATTGCGATCCGTTGCCGGCCGGTAACGGAATGAACTCGGACTCATGCCAACGAAGCCAAGCGACCTCCGCTCGCTGAGCCCTTTGTCGATTAGGTAGCGCACCAGATCACGCCGTGACGGTGCGCTCACCACTTTTTTCGCAGGGCTTCCTTAGCGATCTCGTTTTCCAGCATCGTTTCGGCCAGCAGCTTCTTGAAGCGCGTGTTTTCCGTTTCGAGCTCCTTGAGCCGCTTGGCGTCCGACACACTCATGCCGCCGAACTTGCTGCGCCAGAGGTAGTAACTCGCTTCCGAGAAAGCGTGCTTGCGGCACAGTTCCGCAACCGGCATCCCTGCCTCTGCCTCCCGCAGGAAACCAATGATCTGTTCTTCGGTGAATCGCTTCTTCATGTCCAATCTCCTTATCGTGAAAGATTGGACTCTAAAGTCAGGCGCTACTCAATTCCGGGGGGACGTCGCTCAGTTCGCCAGTGTTTGAGTGGGGGCAAAGGCAAACAACCGGTGACAAAAGGAAGTGAACCACCCTAGAAACCACTGAGATATCCAGATGATTGCGCGCGGCTGTCTGCAATAGCTTGCTGTATGGTGCCCAAAAGCTGTTGTCGGGTAACAGGCTTCATAATAATTTCATTCATTCCTGCCGCTAAGGCTGCCTCCCTAACGCTGCTCTGAATGTCCGCAGTAAGCCCGATAATCGGGATCGATTGCCAACTTGGTCTCATAACCCAGGAGCGTCTCAGTTCGCGCATTCGAATAGCCTCTGTTGCAGCAATGCCATCCATGACCGGCATCTGGATATCCATGATGATCGCGTCGAATCCGCCACCTTCGAAGAGCTCCAAAGCGGTTTTTCCATTGTCCGCCTGTTTGACGATAAATCCACAGCGTTCCAAGGTGGTCGCGGCTACCTGCAGATTAACGGGGTCGTCATCGACAAGAAGTACCTGTAACTTGGGGGCAGTAGACAATGCCTGATCGACAAGGGCGTGATCAATTTCTACAGAAGCAAGTACAGATTCCCGTTTTTGGTCCCGGCTAGCTTCTCCTGTGTGCCTGATAGCTACCTGGATAGATGTCTCGAGTTCGCGATCGATAACGGGTTTGCAGAGCCGAGCAACAATACCGTGTTCATCAAAAATTGTAGATTCCGAACTAAACCGCAGTATGTTGCTGATTACAATGCAGCGCGAGGGGGCTTTAATAATCGTCTTCCAGCGTTCCAAGACCGGCGATAACTCGCCAAGGGGCGGTATGTCGGTGTCCAGCAAGAGAAGATCGAAAGGCTCCAGCCTGACTGACGCAGCCTTCAGTTCAAATTCGGTATCTTTCTCGTTCCGGGAAATTGTAACGGTATGCCCCTTGGCCAACAGATACTCTTCGAGAACACGTGCTGTCGCGGAATAAGGCGTAGAAATAAGAACTCGATAGGACGGCGTGGAGACGGCTACTGCCGGAAAATTGGATGCACAGGTCTCATGTAGAGTTTCAAGATTTAGAGAGATAAAAAACCAGCTGCCTTTTCCTATTTCACTTTGTACTTTGATACCCCCCCCCATCGCGTCAATCAGCGTTCTGGTGATAGCAAGTCCGAGACCGGAGCCTCCATATTGGCGGGTGGTCGAGCTATCGGCTTGCTCAAAAGGATCGAAGATTCGCGCTAGTTGCTCCGGCTTGATGCCAATACCCGTGTCGCGAACAATAACGCTTAAGGCGATGGATTGATCCGCTATCGACCTGAGTTCGACCCGCAATTCGACCTCACCCCGAGGAGTGAACTTGATCGCATTGCCAATGAGATTCAGCAGAACTTGGCGAATTCGTCCAGGGTCCCCAACCAAGTCATCAGGCAATCCCGGGTCGATGAAACACGTGAGGTCAATATTCTTTCGGCAGGCATCAACCGAGAATAGCCGGAGTACGTCGCAAATGATCATGCGGAGATTAAAAGGTACTAACTCAAGAACCAACTTGCCATCGCTTGCCTTCGAGAAATCAAGAATATCGTTTAGCACACTCAGTAGCGCAATGGACGAAGAGCGAATAGTGTGGAGGTATTGTTGCTGCTCTTGATTGAGATTGGTATCCAAGGCGAGTTCAACCATACCTATGATGCCATTCATTGGCGTCCGGATTTCGTGGCTCATATTGGCCAGGAAGCGGGTTCGAGGATCTAGCGAGGAGAGCGTCTGGGCTGTTCTTTTCTCCTTGGCGACGGGGACGATTACCCCGATGATAATCCAGGGCTTGCCTTCATCATTGCGCTGGGCGACCAGCCCTCGACAGATAGCATCAATCGGATGGGGGCGATTGGCGCCAAGCTGGCAATCAAATGAAAACCTGTTAGTTCCCGACCTCACAGATTCGCGGTAGGCAGCGAGAAAATGATCTCGCCCACATTTTCCGAATAAATCATTCCACGACTTAACATCCTTCGACTGCAGGTTGTCACTGGACGAGACAATCGAAAACTTGTTGGTTTCAGTATTGGAGTGCCAAAGGACAACAGGAATGTCATCAGCAAGCAGCCCCAAGAACGTAGACGCCTCAGCAAAGAAGACGCTGTCTTTTGTCAGTCTTATAGATGGCATTACAATCTGTCTCTATCAAGCAAATAGTCGAAACGTGGACGTACAGGCAGACCTAGCAGCTGTCATGCGGTGACGAAGCACGGATGCGCAATGCATTACTCAATGCGGAACGCAGGCGACTTGGAGTCAGGGGAGGATGCAAAACGTGGAGTCCAGGTATCAGGGGATCCGAAACGACATCAGGAGCCGCTATCTGTCGCCTTTCAGCCATAACGAATATTTCCAACGAAGGCTTAGATCCGGAATTCTTGGCTAGCTTGAAGGAGGGGATGTACTTGAACGAAGAATTCTCACTTAAGAAAAGAACATCGTAGCTGCCTCCCTCCTGAGCGACTCTAGCAAGTGAGGGGCTCCACTCATGAACGAGGTCGGGCTGGCACTTCCACGAAGCTAGAAGTTGCAGTAGCGCGCGGCTCCGCTGCTCATCGCTATCGACAACAAGAATACGGGCTCCGGCAAGCGGATCAGCCTCGTCTTTGGAATCGGCAGGGAGGGATGGCGTATCAGCCAAAGGAAGCGTGATTGAGAAGCGGCAACCCACGCCAGGAGTGCTTGAGACATCCAGAGCTGCATGAAGCAGTTCTGCATTTCTGGTAGCAATATAAATTCCCAGACCCAAGCCGCGATGTGTGCTCGCAGCACGGGATTGAAGTCGAATGAAGGGCATGCCAAGCAACTCGACGACCCCAGTTGCCAAGCCGCTCCCGTCGTCTACTATCTCAATACAGACCCCTTCTCTGGTTGCCTGTGCGGCCAAACATACGGCAGTTTTCGCATGGGCCGCCGCGTTTTCGGCAAGACAGGAAAGCAGTTCTAGTAGCCGATTTTGATCGGCCATCACCCAGCAGTTTTCGAAGCCATGGATATTCAAAAGCACCCTGGAAAAGTTGGCCTCGTGTTGACCTTTGATCTGCCTGGCGATGGCGCCTAAATCTACTGCGCGAATATTGAGGGCCGCCAGTTGCGAGGGGAGATTAAAGTAATGTCGCAGTTTGCTGAGCAAGCGCTCCTGAGTCTGAATGGCATTGCCCATCGCCTCCCAGCTTAGAGCGGCCGAAAGATCACCGGCTAACGTGGGTTGAATAGCATCCCTGACATGCTCGCAGGCGAGGCCGTATGCGTTCAGCGACTGCATGAGGTCATGCAACAGCCATTTAGGCAACGAGTGCGGGATACAGTCAGGATTGGCTTGCGTGTGGAGGCGGTGTGTCGAAGTAGAGGATGTCATACGAGTTCATATTACCGCCTCTTCAGGCGCGGAAAAGATGTATGACGGCATGCCTCACAGGTGATCGTGGCGCCTGCGGGAGAGGCTATCACACGAGACACTGGGCATGTGCATATCGACATATGGCGCAATTGGCTCGTATGCCTCACTCTGAAAGGGTAAAAACAGTCGAAACTACTCGAAATACTCGAAAGGCATCGGGGGGCTTCATGAGCAATGGTTCAATCACTGGATACGAAGTGACATACGTAGATGAATTTTGGCAGGAGAGTAGCCGTCTCGTACTGATCGTCGAGGATCATCATATTGTCCGGGGTGGCCTGCGCAAAGTCATTAGTGATGTGCTAGCCGGTGTCCGTGTCGAGTTCCTGGAAGCGTCCACGCTCGCCGAGGCACGCCAGATCATTAGTGAGCGCAAAGGTGACCTTGACTTGGTCTTGTTAGACATTACTCTGCCGGATGCCGGCGGGGCCGATGAAGTCGACTGCCTCAAGACGGACTGGATGGCGCTGCCGGTTGTTGTGGTGTCAGCCTGCGAGGACTGGAGTTTGGCGGCGGAATTTCTGAAAGCAGGTGCCCTGGGCTTCATCCCGAAGAGTAGCGACGTCAGTGTGATGATCAACGCGTTGCGACTGATTCTTGCTGGCGATCGATATTTTCCTGCGCATGTTTTCTATCAGCTAACTGATGATCATGCCGGCGGAGGCGATGAGGGGGGCAGCGCACAGCCCAAGAGTTCAGCAGAGGCAGCCGACCTTTCGCCTCGTCAGAAGGAGGTTCTTAGGCTGATACTAAAAGGCAAATCAAACAAGGAAATTGCCCGTGAACTGAATGTTTCCATTGGAACAGCCAAGAACTATGTAGCTGCTGTACTCCGTGCTTACAACGCGAGCAGTCGCGCCAAGGCAATATCGGCCGCGTTAACCGGCGACGCCGCTGGCATCACCCCCAGTACAAGCGGATAGATTCGAAAGCCAATATTTCAACCGGCTACAGAGTGTCTAGCAAAGCGGGGCGATTCAGTTCTGTTCCAAATTTCATGAAATATAAACAGGCATAGGCGAAAAATTTTTCTATTAACCAAATCAACAACAAGCTCACGAATAGCTTCCATAGGGACAGGTTTGCGATAGACAGCCTCAACCGATGGATAATTGACCATGCCAAAAGCATTCGAGTGGGGCACAACGACAACTGGGATATTTGCCATAAAATTCTCGTGATACAAAGTATGTATCAGCTGATAGCCATTTATATATGGCATATCCAAGTCGACAATTATCAAGTCGGGCCGCTTTTCGAATATCCGCGACGTCCCCCCGTTTTCAGTAGCAGAGGGCTTTAGAGTCCGAGGGTAATTTACCCGATTTCTGGGTGAGTGATTTGGCATAAGCCGCAGGCGTCAAACCGCCCAGGGATTTTTTCGGTCGCTCCTCGTTGTACTCGCGGCGCCAGCCTTCGATGATGACCTGGGCGTGGCGTAGGCTGGTGAACCAGTGTTCATTCAGGCATTCATCCCGGAAACGCCCATTGAACGATTCGATATAGGCGTTCTGATTCGGTTTGCCCGGCTCGATGAGAAAGAGCTGGACGCCACGGGCATGCGCCCAGGTCAGCATGGCCCGACTGCAGAACTCCTTGCCGTTATCTGTTCGGATCGCCTTGGGCAAGCCTCGCGTCTTGGCCAACTGATCGAGCGCTCGGGTGAGTTGCATGCCACCCATCGCGCGTTCCGGAACAATCGCGACCGCCTCGTGCGTCGCATCATCCACAACGGTCAGGCTTTTGATGACTCGTCCTTCCGCCGTCCGGTCGAACACGAAATCCATTGACCAGACCTGATTAGCGGCCGAAGGGCGCTCTAGCGGGTGACGATCCGACACTGGGATCTTCTTCCGCTTTCGCCTTCTCACTTGCAGACCGGCCTCGGCGTAGAGCCGATCCACCCGCTTGTGATTCACCACCATGCCGGCCTGCCGCAGCTTCAAGTAGATCATCCCGGCCCCGTAGCGCCGATGGCGTTGGGCGAGCGTGACGATCTTCTCCTTCAAAGCCGCATTGCGATCCGTTGCCGGCCGGTAACGGAATGAACTCGGACTCATGCCAACGAAGCCAAGCGACCTCCGCTCGCTGAGCCCTTTGTCGATTAGGTAGCGCACCAGATCACGCCGTGACGGTGCGCTCACCACTTTTTTCGCAGGGCTTCCTTGGCGATCTCGTTTTCCAGCATCGTTTCGGCCAGCAGCTTCTTCAAGCGCGTGTTTTCCGTTTCGAGCTCCTTGAGCCGCTTGGCGTCCGACACACTCATGCCGCCGAACTTGCTGCGCCAGAGGTAGTAACTCGCTTCCGAGAAAGCGTGCTTGCGGCACAGTTCCGCAACCGGCATCCCTGCCTCTGCCTCCCGCAGGAAACCAATGATCTGTTCTTCGGTGAATCGCTTCTTCATGTCCAATCTCCTTATCGTGAAAGATTGGACTCTAAAGTCAGGCGCTACTCAATTCCGGGGGGACGTCGC
>NZ_RBXP01000002.1:112449-121675 GCF_003634965.1 Azonexus fungiphilus
TGTTCTTCGGTGAATCGCTTCTTCATGTCCAATCTCCTTATCGTGAAAGATTGGACTCTAAAGTCAGGCGCTACTCAATTCCGGGGGGACGTCGCCCAAGTCCTCGGCTGAGGTTGGCCCGTACGTGGTGTAAATGACCCTCATGAAGCATAATCCGGGCTCATGCAGTTTCATTTCTGCCTTGGCGCCTCCTCTTCATGACATGTAAATTCTACTCGTCAACGATGCCGCGTCGCGGTCGCCATTTGACCGTCGCATATGTTGCCGGTGTCTTGCGAAGGGGCTTGCGCTTACCCATTCACGGCTTGTCGGTATTGCTACTGACCTGTAGCCTGCTTCAGTTGCAGTCTACAAATGCCTTGGCCCGAGACGAAAGCCCTCTTCTGAAGCTCGGCGAAGACAAAGAATGGGTTTCCTTGACGTCCTATTTTTCGGTTCTTGAGGATCCCGGCAATAAACTCACCATTGAGGAAGTACAACATCCGGAAATAGCGAGCCGTTTTTTATCTGAGCACTCTCCAGGCGAAGCGCTAAATTTCACTTACAGCCGTTCCGCTTTCTGGCTGCGAATTCGGATTCGCAATGAAAGTAATGAACGGACAGATCGCATGCTAGAGATTGCCAAGGCACGCCTCTCCAGCGTTCAAATCTACTATCCGGATGAAAACGGGATCTACCGCGCCTTTAAGACAGGCGAACTGCTTCCGTTTTCCACGCGTCCCTATGGAAACAGATTCTTCGTCTTCCCCGTTTCTTTCTTGCCCCACACGGAACAGGTGTTGTACCTGCGCATCAAGTCGACTACTGGAATTATTATTCCGGCCAAGCTATGGATGCCCCGGGCGTACCATGTCTACGAGCGTTGGGATTACTTTTCCCAAGCGCTGTATTTCGGGATGGCTGCGGGGTTGATCCTATTCAACTTGCTCCTGTTCATCGCTCTGCGAGATTTGAATTACCTGCTTTATGTCGGGGCCTCATCGTCATTGGCAATTGCTTTGTCTGCGCAGAATGGACTCCTGGCCGAGTATGTCCTGGTTGATTCAAGTTTCATGTCAACCCTATTTGCGCCGCTTGGGTTTGCCATGGCAACGGCGATATTCATCGCCTTTACGAGACGCATGCTATCGACCCAAGAGTTTTTACCGCAGGTTGATCCATATCTGAAACTGTTAATTGCGCTGCAGGTTTTTTTGAGTTGCGGCTACGTCATATCATATGACAATTTTTCCATGCCGTGGCAAGTACTCTCCGCCGCGACCATGGTAACACTAATGTCAGTAGGCGTAACTTGCGCCTATAGAAGGCAACGCAGCGCATATTTCTTTATGGTGGCGTATGTTGCACTTTTCTTGGCTGGACTTGCCACCAATCTGACTACCATCGGTGTGCTACCCGCCAATCTCATTACCACCATGAATGCCGTGCAATTAGGCTCTGCGGTCGAGATGCTTGTGCTTGCATTCGCTTTGGCCGATCGGTTCATTGTTATTCGCCGCGAGAAGGAGAAGACCCAGAGGGAGGCTCTGATTGCTCAGCAAAATCTGGTGGATGAACTACGCTCTTTCAAAAATGACCTCGAGGTACGAGTAGCTCAACGCACCTCCGAACTACAGGCCAGCAATGCGACGCTGGTATCGGCGCTACATGATCTGCAGGTTACCCAAGGCAAACTCATCGAATCGGAAAAGCAAGCGCTTCATGGGGAACGGGTAGCCCAGCATGCATTGGCAGAGCAGCGCCAGTTTGTCGCCATGGTTTCCCACGAGTTCCGCTCTCCATTAGCGGTCATAGATGCGGCGAGTCAATTGCTTGGCAAAAAGTTTTCTCAAAATAGCGACATTGCACCCATCCTGGCAAGAATCCGGCGTGGAGTTTCCCGTCTTTCCGGCTTTGTCGACAATTGCCTGACGGAAGACCGACTGGACAGCGGTAGCTTCAAATTGCAGCTTTCCTCCGTAGATCTGCCGATATTGATGATGACGGTGGCAGAAGGAGGCCGGCTATTATCCGAACGGCATCGAATTATCGTCGACCAGGATCAAGAAGGGGGGGTATTGACAGCAGATCCGCTGCTATTGCGCATTCTGCTTCACAACCTCTTGAGCAACGCAATCAAGTATTCGCCACCGGACAGCGAGGTGCTGCTCCGCTGCAGGAACGTAGAGGAGGGATATCTCTTTGAGGTTATCGATCAAGGGGATGGCATTCCCGACGACGAGCTTTCCCTTGTCTTTCAGAAATATGTCCGGGGGCGTGCCGCTTCCTCATTGCCGGGCGCCGGCCTGGGACTTCCCTTGGTTTCCAGCATTGCTTCACTACATGGCGGCCGAGTCGAGATCAAGAGTCGCGTGGGGCAAGGAACGAACATTGCCATATATATTCCCTCATCACCAATGGCGCATTGAAGAGACGACAAGTGAAGCATACGAGAGACTTTCGCTGAACATACAAGATCCGCCGACGCCCCCCCAGATTCAGCGGCAAATGTTAGGTTTTGAAAGAATCTGCAATGTTATGACATATCGGACTGTGGAAAATTACATCATCAAAGCTTGTTCTGCTGAAGCGCGAGTTTTTTCGGTGCGACGATCCAGATCAAGGTCCACAAAACAACCATTGAGACCAAGTGTCGAAATATTAATATGTCGCCATCCAACCGTTTTGTAACCGAAGGAGTGCATCCAAAAAGCACAAAGCTGGGTGCAAGCAGAGCCTCAAAGCCTTCGCCGCTTAATGCAACGTCCAAAGCTTTGGCTGCCGAACTCGACATCCTTATTGTGGACAGCCATCCCTTAGTTCGCCTGGGGTTAAGGACAATCCTGGAAAATATTGACCACGTAAATGTCAGCGAAGCCCGATTTCTCGGGGACGAAATTGAAACAATTGATCCTAGAATGAACAATAAGCCGGACATGCTGATACTTGACTCGATGCTGTCAGGCAAGGCTGCATCCCACGCACTAGGCTGCTGCCGGAAACACTATCTTGACATACCCATCGTTCTGTTTTCTGCATCACCGACGCCTGAATTAGCGCGTGACGTTTTTCGTCTTGGCGCTTCTGGCGTTATCCCTACCGGCATCGATCCGTGTCTCATACCACACGCATTGCGAATTGTTGTCGGCAAGGGAAGGTACGTACCCTATGAGGTGCTTGAGGGCGAGAGCAAAACTCCCGCACCTACCGCGAGCCAAATTCTTGCCAAAAGTACGGCCCTGCATGCGGAATTGCCCAGTCTGACCGGGCGCCAGCAGCAAATATTTGATCTAATGGCTCAAGGACTTTCAAATAAGGAAATCAGTAGAAGGTTACAGATATCGCTTGGCACGACCAAGAACCACGTCGCACGGATTCTCCAACAATTCGGGGTCAATAATCGGGTGCGAGCAGTAAGCACCTTGCTAGCCATAAATGAAGAAAAGGAATAAGCAGACCGTCACGCTATCCAGACAGGTGTGATTTTTGAATTCAGCATAACCCACCAATTTCGATCAAACGAAATCCGAAGGTCTAAGCGACATCAAGCGCGTTTCAGGGAAGCCGTGAAAGCGTAGCCAAAATTGTGAACCGTCATAACCGGGAGGCTTTGACCCAACACGGTTTGGCCCTTTTTCCGCAATCGGGCCACGAGTACATCCAGCCTTTCGGCAGTATTCAGCGTTCTGGCACCGAATATCTTGTCCCCAATAACTCTCTTGGAAAGTGGTTCGCCCTGAGTCTCGTAGAGCAAGTTCATAAAGATAAACTCTCGCGCCGTCAATTGGAAGCTATTCCCTAGCGGATTAGATAAAGTGCGCTGTAGAGAACTCAATTGCCAAGCATCGTCGCATGCAAGGTTACGCTGGCTGGAAGTAGGAAGCGAAGGCTTCGCCACTAAGTGCTGCTGCCGTGAGACAGCCTCGATATTCGCGGTCAGCAATGCCATATCAATCGGCTTGAGCAAATAGCGGTCAGCCCCGGCACGCAGCCCTGCTACCCGATCATCGGTCGCATCACGCGCGCTAACGATGATAACCACGATGCCGTCCGTCTGACTGAGATGTTGGGCAATGCTGATCCCATCGTCACCAGGCAAACCGACATCCAGAATGACCACATCTACCGGGGCCACGAAAAGCTTTTTGTAAAAAGCCTCAGCGCTCGATACTCCCCACGCCGAATACCCTTCGTCGCGCAGATATTCCAGATAACTATCCAGCAGATCGACATCGTCTTCGACGATTGCCAAGCGAGGACGCTTGATATCTGAAGTCATGAATAAGAGATTAGGAGGAGGTGCTGTGATAAACCTGACTGACGCTCAAGAGATCGACCCATCGGGAAAAAGTTATAGCGATGCTGCGCACAAGTGCATACTGCATTCGATTGAATGATACTGCAAATGGCCGCCGAATATAGCTTCACGAAATTTTGCCTAAAGCCAAAATCCCATTGGAATGCGACTGCCTGCAAGGCTATTTCGACCTCATAGCATGTCCGACAGCAATCGACCTACCGGATGACGGGTAGTCAAACTCGGCCGAAGCGGAACAAGGCGGCTTACTTGCGGCAACCCAAGAAGCAGTCAGCAGGGATCAACGACATCTGGAGCATGGATTTCGTGGCAGATGCCTTGTTCGATGGTCGCCGGCTGCGGACCTTGCCCGTCGTTGATAACTACACCAGCGAATGTCTGGCGATTGATGCCGGCCAGAGCTTGAAGGGAGAGGATATTGTGCGTGTGCTTGAACAACTTCGGATGACCCGCGGGCTTCCCAAGACGATCAAAGTCGACAACGGGAGCGAGTTCATTTCAAAGGTCATGGACAAGTGGGCCTATGAGCACGGTGTCGGACTGGATTTCTCTCGGCCTGGCAAACCGACCGATAACGCCAAGGTTGAGTCGTTCAACGGTCGCTTCCGAGAGGAGTGTCTGAACGCGAACTGGTTCTTGCCCCTCGAGGATGCAAAAGGCAAAATCGAGGCGTGGCGGCGGTACTATAACGAGGATCGTCCCCACTCTGCACAGGGCTTGATGACCTCTGCCGAATTCGCTGAGCAGTGCAGGAACGAGGCATCCAAGGAGGACTCACAGGAGCCGGAAATTTCCAGTTAAGACTGGTACGAAAACCGGTGCAGCCTCCGTCGGACCAGCAGTAGGCAACGCAACGGTTGCATTATCGGTTGAATCACTTCCTCAGCCGGAAAATAGGACTCAGCGTAGCGAGACTGGTGCAAAACCCTTCGCAGAATGCCCTGGACTCAATCGAACCTGAGCAGCTTTTTCACCCTCAATAACAGTTAGAAATTCCAAGTGGAACTCCTCGATCATCGGTATTTAAGCCGCAACTATTCGCTGAGCCAATATCAGGCGGGCAGTGAAAGCTTGGCCGGTGCGCGACGTTGCACGAGCTGCGTGATTAGCTGATGTATTTCGTAAAAAGGAATCGGTTTGGGATAGCAACCGATAACCGAGGGCCGGTCTAGCAGATCGTCGGCTTTTAAGCCAGACACCACAACAAACGGTATATCTGCCGTTGAGGGAACTCTCGAAACAATATCGATCAACATCCGACCGTCGATGTTGGGCATACCAATGTCAGTGATGATCAAATCCGGACGAGCTGCTGCGATTTGCACGATCGCAACGTAACCGTCTTCCGCCATTGCAACCTGGAGGGACATGCCCCAACTTTCCAGTGTTATTTTCCAGATTATCCTCAATGTAGGATCGTCCTCGACTATCAGGAGGCGAAAATCGCTGCAGGGTTGCTGCAACGCTGTATTGTTTTGGGAGTTAGTCGGGCATTTTTGACACATAGCAACTCCGTACATTCCTTTTCCGGCCAAATTCAGAGATTCGAGCCGGCCATCGTCAAGTGATATGTAAGTCAGGGACATCCAGTAAATCGCTGATGCGAAGAGGGCTGCCGCTAGCCTCGGGATTGATCCACAAGGTAGAACGGGATGTGGAAGTATCAATGCAGCCAAGCATTGAGGCTTGAGTCCCCGATTGACCGCCGCAATCCGAAGGACGTGCGACACTTACATCCACTCTCTGATCGCAACCAAACGCTTTAGCCTGGCAACTTATATTTCGGTGCATTTGAGTGCTCAATTTGCCTTCCCCTTTTTTCATTACTTGCTTTGTAGCTTAGCGGGAGGCAGCAAGGCGCGTTAGATGCACCAATGCACCTGTCCTAGTAGCAGTAGATCTCCATCGAAGTATTGGCCCAAAGGCCAATCTCGGAGCAAGGAATGTCCATTTGACACGTCCAGCATCACCTACGCTGGACGGACCATGAGAACCGCCCAGGGGAATGCACGAAGAAGCCCGGGGTCTTGCAGTGGCAACGACCCGCGGTAGCGGCCACGGCGCCGCGATCTCCTCGTTTTGCAGCAATGCGGGCTGCCAAGCGGCAACCCCGTCTGCCTATCTCGGGAACCCTGGCAAACAATGCCGGAGGCGCTCTTACATCTTCAAACTCCGTTTGGCTTTGAGCCATTGGAACAAAGACGGCCAGACAACGATTTTTTTCGGCCACGCGTGACACGAACCCCACCTCGACCCCGCCGCAAATCAGTTAATTTACCGGCAGCAGTCAATTGCTCGTCATTAATGATGCCAGACTCGAAGAGAACCAGCAGCAAGCGCAATGGAGCAGGAATACTCCGCCCATTCTCGTATCGACTGCCGGTGCTTTGGGTGACTCCAAAACGGCGCCAGAAGTCAGACTGCCCTTCCTTACGCCTATTCCGCGCAGCAGAGGGGTCACTGATCACGGTCGCAATAACAGGCAGGTTTTCCATTTATTCAAAGCAAACCAAGTTCTAATTGTTACGGATTCTCGGCGTTTCCAATGGCGCCTTAAAGGTGCCATTGTGCACATGCCTTCGATTGACACTGGCCGTCCTTAGCTGTCGGGTAATTCAGGTGTTTGCAAGCTCAGTACCCAATTGGACAGCTATTAGGTTTTGCTAAACGAACTATCGCCGGGCGAACAGCGACGGTTTCATGTACGGCGCATCAGGCGCCCCTTCAAACGTCGAGCGTGGCCGGTTGAGTGTCTGCTTTGAGATTTATTGACTACGGCAGCGGTCATCACTGAGGCGCCAAGAGCCTTGCGCCACCAAGCTCAAAGGGCTGCAATGCGATACGGGTCGATGCCCCACCTTGCACAAGGCTCGAAATCAACATTGGCTGGACATGGCAGTTTCGCTGCGTATCGAAAATTACCTGGAGCTTTGGCTTCAACAAATTGTTGCGATACACCTTGACGACCGCGGCCAAATAGCCATTGTCCAGTCGAACCAATGATCCGACCGGGTAGATACCGACCGTCCTCGTAAAAGCCTGGAGCAGATTTTCCCGAAAATGCCTGTTGACCGAGCCAAACATCCTTTCGACGAGCGGCTCGACGCGCTGGATATCCAATTGTCGCCCGATGCGCACGTCCTCCAGGAGTTCGCGTGCGGCCGCCAGCGATTCCTGTCGCAGAAAGCGCATCCGCCTTCGCTCCTCGTCTACCGAAACAGGTCGCGCTGCATGCTCGGCGGGTGGCAGATCCGCAAGCACTTGGCGCAAACCGGCTGCATCGCTACGCGACGCCTTCTCGTTTTGCATCGGGCGCGGCGCGACAGAACCGACGTCCTGGCCGCGCGACACATCGATGACTACTTCAAGAATCGAATCCTGGCGCAACCGCTCGATCGTCGCTTCGTCCTCAATCACGAAGCGACGGCGCCAGAACGAATGGCCCAACCAGCTCTTTCGGAGATCATGGATTTTCATCCCGGGACGTAGCTGGTCAATCGACACAACGCGGAACCCAGACGGCATGGCTTCGTATCCGTCGTTGGTGGGGGCAGCAGCCTGGCTGCCCCCCCCTTCAAGGACACCTTCTCCTTCATCCTCTTGCCTAGAGCACCTGGAAGGTGTTCTGGGCAGCCGTGACGTTGTTGAGCGGATCCACCAGATACAAATGGTAGGTGCCCGCAGTGAGCCCGGTCATCCCTTGCGTAAAGTCAGTGCTGGTATTGACGTACGCGGTTACCTCGTTGAACTGGGCATCCAGGCTGTTCAGGATGTCATCCAGTGAAGAGACGCTTACGTTTTGGTTCACCAGATAGGCTTTGCTCAAAGTGTCATCGGCCGTCACATTTACCCTATTGCTGTTGGCATATGGACTTCCATCGCTATGGAACTTCTGCACGAAAATGCTGTTGTCGCCAGCGCTGTCGATGCCGTACCAGGTCACCACATACTCGCCGCTGCTCCCGACTGCCGTCACTTGGGGGGATTGGTCCACACCAGTGGTACTGCCAATGGCTTCGAGCTGGACGGCGCTACCGGATAGGGTTCCATCCGCCGCGAACTTCTGCACGAAAATGCTGTTGTCGCCAGCGCTGTCTACGCCGTACCAAGCCACCACATACTCGCCGCTGCTCCCGACTGCCGTCACTTGGGGGGATTGGTCCACACCAGTGGTACTGCCAATGGCTTCGAGCTGGACGGCGCTACCGGATAGGGTTCCATCCGCCGCAAACTTCTGCACGAAAATGCTGTAGTCGCTAGCGCTGTCTTGGCCGTGCCAGGTCACCACATACTCGCCGCTGCTCCCGACTGCCGTCACTTGGGGGTATTGGTCCACACCAGTGGTATTGCCAATGGCTTCGAGCTGGACGGCGCTACCGGATAGGGTTCCATCCGCCGCGAACTTCTGCACGAAAATGCTGTAGTCGCTAGCGCTGTCTTGGCCGTGCCAGGTCACCACATACTCGCCGCTGCTCCCGACTGCCGTCACTTGGGGGTATTGGTCCACACCAGTGGTATTGCCAATGGCTTCGAGCTGGACGGCGCTACCGGATAGGGTTCCATCCGCCGCGAACTTCTGCACGAAAATGCTGTTGTCGCCAGCGCTGTCGATGCCGTACCAGGTCACCACATACTCGCCGCTGCTCCCGACTGCCGTCACTTGGGGGGATTGGTCCACACCAGTGGTACTGCCAATGGCTTCGAGCTGGACGGCGCTACCGGATAGGGTTCCATCCGCCGCGAACTTCTGCACGAAAATGCTGTTGTCGCCAGCGCTGTCGATGCCGTACCAGGTCACCACATACTCGCCGCTGCTCCCGACTGCCGTCACTTGGGGGCCTAGGTCCGCACCGTTGGTCTTGCTAATGGCTTCCAGCTGGACGGCGCTACCGGATAGGGTTCCATCCGCCGCGAACTTCTGCACGAAAA
>NZ_RBXP01000003.1 GCF_003634965.1 Azonexus fungiphilus
TCGCCGCGCCGTCTCGTTCGATTCGTCTGCAGCAGAGAAGCGAGATTATGTACCACTCACTCACTTCCGTCAAGCACTTCAGCAAAATTTCTTTCACCTCACCGCCTGCCTCACACCGCCGGAAACCCCGTCGCTGCAAGGAAGGTGCGCATTCTACACGCACCACAAAACTCGTCAACTACATTTTGAAAATTTTTGACTCAGACTCTCAAAGTAGCCCCTGATAGAATCCTCGCGTCCAACTGTTATCTACCCTTGTTATGCCCCCCTCTTCACAAATGCGACGCTCTGTTTACGATCGCGTCCGCCCACTGCCATTGCTTGCCACCTCTGGTGTATTACTTGCGGCAGTCGCAACAGCCGTCGCCGTCACACCAGAGCAGCCAATCAGAGCGCAGATGGTCACCGAGCAACTCACCTTTCAAAACAGCGCAGTTCTCGACAACTCGGACCAGATTTTCCTCTCCGAAACACGAATCGAGTCAGGCGACACACTGCAGCAACTACTCAACCGCTTGAACGCTACCGACCTTGATGCCGTCGCATTTCTCCGTAACTCACCAGAGGCCACGCAACTCCGCCAGGAGTTCGTGGCCGGCCGCAGCGTCTTTGCTCAGACTTCCAGCCAGGGAAAGCTGCTTTCGCTCCAGTTCCCCCTTGGCGACAAGGAGCGAATGCTATTCATCAGCCGCGGCAACAACGACACCCTGACAGGAACGATTGTCAGCAGCCAGACTGAAACGCACACAGTAACCAGATCGGCACAAATCGAAAGCTCATTGTTTGCAGCATCCGACCTGGCCGCCATTCCGGACACGATCGCCATCCAGATGGCCGAGATCTTTGGCAGCGAGATCGACTTTCACCGGGACCTTCGCAAAGGCGATCGCTTTACCGTGAGCTATGAGGTTGAGTACGTTGACGGTCGACCGCTGCGCACCGGCAAAATCACTGCAGCAGAATTCATTAATGAAGGACGGTCTCACCGAGCCATCTGGTTTGAACAGGACAAAGACAAGGGGCAGTACCTGTCCCCCGAGGGCAAGCCAATAAGGAAGAGCTTTCTTCGCTCACCGCTCGAATTCTCCAGAGTCAGCTCGGGCTTCAGCCGCCGTTTCCACCCGATCCTGAAAACATGGCGCGCCCACCAGGGTGTCGACTACGCAGCCCCAACCGGAACCCCGGTCCGGGCAACCGGCAACGCGATCGTCCAGTTCGCCGGAAACCAGAATGGCTACGGCAATGTCGTCATACTGCGGCACGACGACAAACACTCGACGGTCTACGCCCACCTGTCGCGGTTTGCGAAGAACGCAAAAAAAGGGGGACGCATCGCACAAGGGGAGGTCATCGGCCATGTCGGACAGACAGGTTGGGCCACTGGCTCTCACTTGCACTACGAATTCAGGATCAACAATACCCCGGTTAACCCATTAACCGTGAAGGCCGCAAGTTACCAGGCCAATCTCAATCCGGCGCAGTTGAAGGCATTCGCGGAGAGGAGCAAGCCCGCCCTCGCTCTGCTTGAACGGCTCAAGCAGAGCGATATCACCTATCTTGAGTGAGCACAAAAACAAAAGCCCAACTTCGAAGAAGCTGGGCTTTTTGTTGCAGGGTGTCGAAAGCCACCCCGTATTGACCAGAAGCGATCAGGCGGAAAAAGACGATCCACAGCCGCAGGTCGAGGTCGCATTCGGATTACGAATGACAAACTGAGACCCCTCAAGCCCTTCCGTGTAATCGATTTCCGCACCAACCAGATACTGGTAGCTCATCGGATCAATGAGAAGTTGCACGCCATTTTTTTCCATGGTCGTATCGTCATCAGCGACTTCCTCGTCAAACGTGAAGCCGTACTGGAATCCCGAGCAGCCGCCGCCGGTAACGAACACGCGAAGCTTGAGCTCGGCGTTACCTTCTTCTTCGATCAACTCCTTGACCTTGTTGGCGGCGCTTTCGGTAAAGACGATGGGCGCGAGATTTTCTGTCACTGCATTCATGAAATACTCCTAAATAACCTTGCGAGATTGTAGTCGCAATAAAATAACCAGAATCCAGACGATTAGTTGTCCGATTCGCCGATTGGTTCCACCACACCGGGCGCAACATGAACCAGGCGCCCCTCAATGACAGCCCCCTGGTGCATCTCGATCGATGCATACGAAACATCACCGATGATCCGGGCCTTCGGTTGCATTTCAAGCGTATCGGTCACACACACCGGACCGGCAATCGTGCCATTAAGAACCAGGTGAGCCACGGTAACCGGACCTTCCACACGGGCCTGATCACTCAGCACCAGCGTCGACGAAGAGACGCCCGCAACCGCCTCCACACTTCCGCGAACCTCGCCGTCGATCCGCAACCCACCACTGAATCTGATCTTTCCCTCGACAGAGGTTCCCGCACCGATCAGGCTATCAATCCTGGCTTGAGCACCGGAAGAACTTTTCTTTCCAAACATCGGGACTCCTTGGTTTGCGATTGCCTGCAACCCGGCGGCAGAACTTACAAGTTCACCGTTCGGCTGGCCAAAAGTTTACCACCCTGCAGCAATCTCGCCTCGACAGAGATCAATTCGGCATTTTCCGGCAGATCGATCACCCCTTCCCGGCGAAAAAAGTGCCGTATCTCGACATCTTCGGCGCTTCGCTCCGGAAACAGCTCACGCTGGACAGCGCCACCAGCCACCCGGTACTCGGCGACGACGCGGTACCCCCCCCGAAAGACAGCCCCACGCTGAGCCGACTGAAACGCCAGCAACAAGCGGTAGCGGTAACGCGACAAGGCCTCGCGTGACACCCGGAAATTCTCGATCCGGGCAACGGAATCCTGGCCTGTGACCGGAATCAGGCGTTCGAAGATGAGGATATCCTCTTTCAGTGCCGCGTTCTCAGCCTCCAGTTCCTGCATGCGGGAAAGCAATTGCTGCTGCGTCGCGCGCTCCATGCTCGCGACGCTTTGCCCAGTCCCCACAACCGAGCGCAAGGCAACAAGCTCAGCCTGTTGCTGGCGCAAACGCTCCCGGACCTCCTGCAGTTGCACACTGTCACCAAGCCCCCCATCGCGCACCAGCCAGATCAGAGCAAAGACCAAACAGGCCACTGCCAGAAGGATCGCCAGCAACCACTGCACAGGAAGAACACTTCTCACGACAACACGCGGCGCCGAGATACCGAACCGGCGACGAAGACGCTTTAGGCGGTGGGAAACACCTGGAGTTGGCATGCAATAAATCTTGTGTCGGCAGCACCGCCTGAACAGCGATTCATGAACCGATCAATTGGATGACCGATGATGATAACCGGAGCACTGAAAAACAAAAAGCCGCCCGAGGGCGGCTTTTGCAAGCGACAAGCGATTAGCGCTTGGAGAATTGCTTCCGGCGACGCGCCTTGTGGAAGCCAACTTTTTTCCGTTCGACTTCGCGAGCATCGCGGGTAACAAAACCAGCCTTCGACAGCGCCGCCTTCAAGGCAGCATCGTACTCGATCAGGGCACGGGTGATGCCGTGACGAACAGCACCAGCCTGACCGGACTCGCCGCCGCCAGTGACGTTAACCTTGATGTCGAAACCGTTCAGTTGCTCAACCAATTCCAGCGGCTGGCGAACGATCATGCGACCGGTTTCACGCGAGAAGAACTGATCAACCGGCTTGCCATTGACAACGATGTTGCCCGAACCGCGCTTCATGAAAACGCGAGCAACGGCGCTCTTGCGACGACCGGTACCGTAGAAATAACTCTCAGCCATGATGATCCCTTAGATTTCCAGAGCCTTCGGCTGCTGGGCGGTGTGAGGATGCTGGTCGCCGGCGTAGCACTTCAGCTTCTTCAGCATGGCGTAACCCAGCGGACCCTTCGGCAGCATGCCCTTGACGGCGGTTTCCAGGGCACGGCCCGGGAAGCGCTGCTGCATCTTCTTGAAGTTGGTTTCGTAGATACCGCCCGGATAGCCGGAGTGACGGAAGTACTTCTTGTCGTCGGCCTTGTTACCGGTCACGGTGATCTTGTCGACGTTGGTGACGACAATGAAGTCGCCGGTATCAACGTGCGGAGTGTAAATAGCCTTGTGCTTGCCACGCAGGCGGCGAGCAATTTCGGTAGCGAGGCGGCCGAGCACCTTGTCTGTGGCGTCTACCACAAACCACTCGCGCTTCACCTCATGTGGCTTGGCGGAAAACGTTTTCATGTGTGTGCCGTCCTGAAAAATTGGGCGCAGATTTGAGAAAGCCGTGGATATTAACCGCGCCCCAAAGGAATGTCAATCAGAAAATTGCATCTCGCAACTACTGGCCAAAAAAAACGCGGCTCGCTGAGCCGCGTTAAATCCACACCAAAGGAGGAGGGTGGAGGAGACAAATCTGAACTGAAGACCACCACAAGAAGCAGTGCAGTTCGTACGGTTCCCATTGTGCCGAAAGCCATAGTGCGACGCAAGATTTTTTTGTGCAGCGCACAAACAACAAACAAATTAATAGATAGATACAACAAATAGCAAATATTTATTTGATTTTTATAAGAACATTGTGTTTTTTTTTAACCAATATTGATTAAATAAATCAACGCCCCCGCACCTCTGCTCGCACAAGAAAACAACACGGATGTTGCGCTGCAGCATCCGGCACCGGGCGCCCGGCAGCAAGCGAATCCGCTAGAATCGCGGCCTCACCCAATGGAGACGCACATGGAATGCACAGTACGATGGACCGGCGCAGATGCCGGCATGTCCTTCATCGCCGAGACCGGCAGCGGGCACGCGGTCGTCATGGATGGCGCACCTGAAGCCGGCGGCCGTAACCTCGGACCGCGGCCAATGGAAATGCTGCTGGCGGGAACCGGCGGCTGCACTGCCTTTGACGTAGTCATGATCCTGAAAAAGGGACGGCATGCGGTCAGCGGCTGCGAGGTATCGCTGTCTGCCGAACGCGCCGACAACGACCCGAAGGTTTTCACCAAGATCCACTTCCATTACCGCGTCAAGGGACGGCAACTGAAAGCCGAGGCCGTCGCGCGGGCAATTGAATTATCGAAGGAAAAGTACTGCTCGGCCTCGATCATGCTGGCGCAGTCGGCCGCAATCACTGCCGACTACGAAATCGTCGAAGAAGCCTGACGCTGGCGGGACCGCGAAATGCAGAGGCCGGCTTGATGCCGGCCGGTCGCTCAGTTGACCATCTGCAGCGAGGGATGCCCACCCCGGCGAAGAGCCTCCAGCGCTTCGCCTGCATGCCTGACGATGACACCGCCCGGGCAGAAATGCTCGATGAACAATGCGGCATGCTGACGGTTTGGGGCGATATCGCGAATCTTCTCCCAGGCTTCGTTGCGCGACTTGGTCCAGCTGCCGTCACGACGCCCCGTGGCGTAGATTTTCCGCTCGCGGGTCTCGCAGCGCATTCCCTCGAAGGTCGTATTGACCGCACCACCTGCGGTCTCCACCACCAAGACGTAACGCACGACACCATCGCCATCGACGGTCAACGATGCGGAATCGACAAAAAACCGGTTGCTGGTCGTCGCACTGACATAAAAGGGCAGCAGCGCTTCGCGCCGAGGCGCCGGCGGCATACTCACCGCCTGCTCCTGCCACTGCACAGGCTCATCACTCAGCGACTCGCGAGACTGCGCGCTCGCCCCAACTGCAGCAAACGCCAAAGCGGCCAGCAGCATGCCCCTCACCAGACGATGGTTCATTGCCCTTCCTCACGCTGAGATTCGGCGGGACGCGGGCCACGCGGCCGGCGATCCTGCTCGAGAAAACGCACCAGTTCATTGAGTGCCTGCTGATAGACACCGCGCTTGAACTCGATCACGGCGTCGAGCGGCACCCAGTAATCGTTCCAGCGCCAGGCATCGAACTCCGGCTTGGGGGTTGCGCGCAGGCTGACATCGCTGTCGCGCCCGACAAGACGCAGCAGGAACCAGATCTGCTTCTGGCCCTTGTACGACCCGCGCCATTCGCGCTTGATCCATTGATTCGGCACTTCATAGCGCAGCCAGCCCTTGGTCCGCCCGAGAATGCGCACGTGCTCGGGACGCAGCCCGACCTCTTCGTGCAGTTCCCGGTACATCGCTTCTTCGGGGGTTTCCCCCCGCTTGATGCCACCTTGCGGAAACTGCCAGGAATGTTCACGTATGCGCTTGCCCCAGAAGACCTCGTTTTTGGCGTTGCAAAGAATGATGCCGACGTTCGGGCGAAAGCCTTCGCGGTCGAGCATAGAAAACCTGCTAAAAATATTGGGTTGCCCGAATTCTTTCACAAAGGGCGTCGATACGCAAAAAAGCGGCAAGCCACGGGCTCCGTGTAAAATCCGCTTTTTGCCACGAATTCAAGAGCATCCCATGCGCACTACGCAGTTCTTCTTCACCACCCTCAAGGAAGCCCCGGCCGACGCCGAAGTCATCAGCCAGAAAATGATGCTGCGCGCCGGCTACATCAAGCGTGCCGCCGCCGGCATCTATACGTGGATGCCGCTCGGCCTGCGCGTGCTGCGCAAGGTCGAGAACATCGTGCGCGAGGAAATGAACGCCGCCGGCGCGCTGGAACTGCTGATGCCCGCCGTGCAGCCGTTCGAATTGTGGGAGGAGTCCGGCCGCGGTCCGGCCTACGGCCCCGAACTGCTGCGCTTCAAGGATCGCCACCAGCGCGACTTCGTGATCGGCCCGACGCACGAGGAAGTCATCACCGACGTTGTCCGCCGCGACGTCAAGAGCTATCGTCAGCTGCCGATCCATCTCTACCAGATCCAGACCAAGTTCCGCGACGAGATCCGCCCGCGCTTCGGCGTCATGCGCGGCCGCGAATTCCTGATGAAGGACGGCTATTCCTTCCACACCTCGTTCGACGACCTGGTCCGCGAATACGGCAACATGTACGCCACCTACGGTCGCATCTTCAACCGGCTCGGCCTGAAGTTCCGCGCCGTCGCGGCCGACACCGGCTCGATCGGCGGCGATGGTTCGCACGAATTCCACGTCCTGGCGGATTCCGGCGAGGACGACATCGCCTTCTGCCCGGATTCCGACTACGCGGCCAACGTCGAGCTCGCCGAAGCGGTCGCCCCGGCGACGCCGCGCGCCGCCGCCGCTCAGCCGATGGCCAAGGTGGCGACGCCGGGCAAGACGTCCTGCGCCGACGTTGCCGCCTTTCTCACGGTCGACCTGGCGAAAATCGTCAAAACCATCGCCGTCGTTGCCGAACAGGAAGACGGCGGCAAGAAGTTCGCGCTGCTGCTGCTGCGCGCCGACCACGAACTGAACGAAATCAAGGCCGGCAAGATCGCCGCTCTCGGCGCCTTCCGCTTTGCCAGCGACAGCGAAGTCCAGGAATACCTCGGCTGCGTCCCCGGTTTTATCGGCCCGGTGGCGGTCGACCGTGACAAAGTGGCAGTTTTCGCCGATCGCACGGTCGCCGCGATGAGCGACTTCGTCTGCGGCGCCAATGAAGCCGGCTACCACCTGAGCGGCGTCAACTTCGGCCGCGACCTGCCGGAACCGGAAGTCTTCGACATCCGCAACGTCGTTGCCGGCGATCCGTCGCCGGACGGCAAGGGTGTGCTCGGCATCTGCCGCGGCATCGAGGTCGGCCACATCTTCCAGCTGCGCAGCAAGTATGCCAAGGCGCTGAACTGCACCTTCCTCGACGAGAACGGCAAGAGCCAGGTGATGGAGATGGGCTGCTACGGCATCGGCGTTTCGCGCATCGTCGGCGCCGCCATCGAGCAGGGCAACGACGACAAGGGCATCGTCCTGCCGCCGGCGATCGCCCCGTTCGCGGTCTGCATCGTACCCATGGGCTACCACAAGAGCGAAGCGGTCAAGGCCGCCGCCGACCAGCTCTACGCCGACCTGAAGCAGCAGGGCATCGACGTCGTCCTGGACGACCGCAACGAACGCCCCGGCGTCATGTTCGCCGACATGGAACTGATCGGCATCCCGCACCGCGTGGTCATCGGCGAACGCGGCCTGAAGGACGGCCAGTTCGAGTACAAGGGGCGGACCGACGCCGAAGCGACGATGGTCGCCCAGGGCGACATCGTCGGCCTGCTGCAAGGGAAGCTGTGCGCCGCCTGATCGGCATTTTCTGTCTTTTCTGCGCGTCGACCGTGACACAGGCCGGCGCGCAGAAGTACGAACCGCTGGCCGCCAGCGTGCGGGCGGCGCTGCATGAGGCGGTTTCGGACAGCCGGCCGCAGGTCAGTTCGTTCAAATCGCCACTGGCCGCCGCCGACTGGCTTGGCGAGATGTCGCCGCGGCTGGAAAAACGCATTCCCAATCGCGACTACCGGATCGATCTGTTGCGCAGCATCCACTACGAGGCGACCCGCGCCGGCCTTGACCCGCAACTGGTGCTCGGACTGATCCAGGTCGAATCCGGCTTTCGCAAGTACGCCGTGTCGTCGGCCGGCGCCCGCGGCTACATGCAGGTGATGCCGTTCTGGATCAAGGTCATCGGCCGCCCGGAAGACAACCTGTTCGACCTGCGCACCAACCTGCGCTACGGCTGCACGATCCTGCGCCACTACCTCGACATCGAGAAGGGCGACCTGTTCCGCGCCCTCGGCCGCTACAACGGCAGCCTGGGCAAGGCCGAATACCCCAACCTGGTCCGCGGCGCCTGGCAGAAGCACTGGCACTACGACGCCACGCGCGCACTGGCGCGCAGCGCCGACTGATCAGCGGCCGAGGCCGCCCATCCCGCCGGGCAGCATGCCCTTCATGCCGCGCATCAGCTTGCCGATGCCACCCTTCGAGAACTGCTTCATCATCTTCTGCGTCTGCTCGAACTGGTTGAGCAGGCGATTGACTTCCTGGACCTGGACGCCCGCCCCCATGGCGATGCGGCGCTTGCGACTGGCCTTGATCAACTCCGGCTTGGCCCGCTCGGCCGGGGTCATCGAATTGATGATGCCCTCGACCCGGCCGATCATCTTGTTCTCGGCGCCAGCCGGCAACTGACCCGCAGCCTGGGCAAACTGCGCCGGCAGCTTGTCCATCAGCGAGCTGAGGCCGCCCATCGCCCGCATCTGGCCGATCTGCGCCTTGAAATCATTGAGGTCGAAGCCCTTGCCGGATTTCAGTTTCTTGGCGAAGGCCAGGGCCTTCTCCTCGTCGATGCCCTTCTTCGCTTCCTCGATCAGCGACAGCACGTCGCCCATGCCGAGGATGCGCGATGCCATCCGCTCCGGATGGAAGGCCTCGAGCCCGGTCAGCTTCTCGCCGACACCGGCGAACTTGATCGGCTTGCCGGTGACGTGGCGCACCGACAATGCCGCACCGCCCCGCGCATCGCCGTCGAGCTTGGTCAGTACGACACCAGTCAGCGGCAGCGCCTCGTTGAAGGCCTTGGCGGTATTGACCGCGTCCTGGCCGAGCATCGCGTCGACGACGAAGAGCGTTTCGATCGGTTTGATCGCCGCATGCAGCCGCTTGATTTCTGCCATCATTTCCTCGTCGACCGCCAGACGACCGGCGGTATCGACCAGCAGCACGTCATGATAGTGACGCTTGGCCCAGTCGATCGCCGCCGCAGCGATGGCCTCCGGCTTTTCGCCGACGCTGGACGGGAAGAAATCGACACCGGCCTGGCCGGCCACTGACTTCAACTGCTCGATCGCCGCCGGACGATAGACGTCGCAGGAAACGACCAGCACCTTCTTCTTGTGGTTCTCGCGCAGGAACTTGCCCAGCTTGCCGACCGTGGTTGTCTTGCCGGCGCCCTGCAGACCAGCCATCAGGACGATCGCCGGGGGTTGCGTATTGAAGTTGATGCCTTCATGGGCGTCGCCCATGATCTTGGTCAGTTCGCCGTGCACGACACCGATCAGCGCCTGCCCCGGATTGAGCGAGCCGATGACCTCCTGACCAACCGCCTTTTCCTTGACTGCGGCGATGAAATCCTTGACCACCGGCAAGGCGACGTCGGCTTCCAGCATCGCCATGCGCACCTCGCGCAGGGCGTCGGCAATATTCGATTCGGTCAGGCGGGCTTCGCCCTTGAGCGTCTTCATGACGCGGGCAAGGCGCGTGGTCAGGTTGTCGAGCATGTCAGATAGGCTTCTAGTAGAATTCGCGAATGGTCGACATTGTAATTCAGCTTCTCCCCCATATCCTCGCCGCGCTGCTCTACGGGGCACTCGGCTTCCATTTCTGGAACAGCCGCTGGCGCGACCATCAGGATCAATGCGTTGCCTGCCCGATGCGCCCCTGGGAGCGCGGCGCAATCGGCATGTCGCTGCTGATCCACGGTTTCGGCCTGTTCGGCACACTGCTCAACAGCGACGGCATGCATTTCTCTTTCGCCCTGGCGCTGTCGCTGATGATGTGGCTGGCCGTGCTGATCTACTGGCTGGAGAGCTTCATGGCCCGGATGGAAGGCATGCAGCCGATGGTCCTGCCGCTGGCCGCCGCCTGCGCCCTGCTGCCGGCGATTTTCTCCGCCGACCACGTGGTCGCCCACGCCGACGCCACCGCCTTCCAGTTCCACTTCCTGACCGCCATGCTGGCCTACAGCCTGCTGACCCTGGCAGCACTGCACGCGGTCTTCATGGGTTTCACCGAGAATGCGCTGCACCGGCGCATCGTCAAACGCAGCCTGGCCAGCCTGCCGTCGCTGATGGCCATGGAATCGCTGCTCTTCCGCATGCTGATGCTCGGCTTCATCCTGCTGACGCTGGCTGTCGGCAGCGGCCTGCTCTTTTCCGAGCTGATCTTCGGCAAACCACTCGGGCTCGACCACAAGATATTCTTCGCCATCGCCTCGTGGTGCATCTTCGCCACCCTGCTGGTCGGGCGCCACATCTGGGGCTGGCGCGGCAAGCGCGCGCTGCGCCTGACACTGGCAGGCTTCGGCCTGCTCATCCTGGCCTACTTCGGCAGCCGCTTCGTCGTCGAAGTCATCCTCGGTCGTTTCTAGTTGGACGACATCCCGCTCTCGCTACAACTGGGCGCGCTGATCGCCCTGCTGGCGATGTCGGCGCTGTTCTCGATGAGCGAAACGGCGATGATGGCGGCCAACCGCTTCCGCCTCAGACATCTCGCACAAACGGGGCATCGCGGCGCCGAGAAGGCGGTGGCACTGCTCGACCAGACCGACAAGATGCTTGGCGTCATCCTGCTTGGCAACAACCTGGTCAACACGGCAGCGGCAACCCTGGTCAGCGTCATCGCCATCCAGTTGTTCGGCGACGAGCGCTGGGCACTCGGCGCCAGCACCCTGATCATCACCTTCGCGATCCTTGTTTTCTCGGAAATCACACCGAAGATCATCGGTGCCACCTACAGCGACCGGCTGGCGCCCATCATCGCCTTCGTCCTGGCGCCGCTGCTCCGGCTTTGCTATCCGGTGGTCTGGTTCGTCAACCTGTTTGCGGCGTCGCTGTTGCGCATCCTCGGCCTGTCGCTTCGCCCCAGCAACGAATCGGCTCGCCTGACGCCGGAAGAGCTGCGTAGCCTGGTACTCGAGTCGTCACATGTGATCCCGAAAAAGCACCAGGCAATTCTTGGCAGCCTGTTCGATCTCAACGAGATCACCGTCGAGCACATGATGACGCCGCGCGGCAGCATCGAAATTCTCGACATCGACCAGGACTGGGATGCGGTTCACCAGCAATTGCTGACCAGCCACCACAGCCGCCTGCCGGTTTGCCGCGGGTCACTCGACCAACTGCTGGGCGTACTCCCGACCCGGCGCCTGCTGGCTGCCGTAGCCAGCGGCGATTTCGACGAAAGTGCACTGCTTGGGCAGTTGCTGCAGCCTTATTACATTCCGGCCGGCACCGCCGTATTCGCGCAACTGGCGTTTTTCCAGGACAACCGCCAACGGATCGGTTTTGTCGTCGACGAGTACGGGGAAATCCTCGGCTTGCTGACGCTTGAGGACATCATCGAGGAAATCGTTGGCGACTTCACGACCTCACTCCCCGGCATCGACAGCGACCTCGAATGGACGGCCGAGGCCAGCGTCGTCGTCGAGGGCACGCGCCCGTTGCGCGACCTCAACCGCATGCTCGGCCTGGCATTTCCGCTGGACGGCCCGAAAACCCTGAACGGTCTGATCCTCGAGCACTTCCAGGACATTCCCGAAGCCGACGTCAGCCTGAAGTTGAACGGTATCCCGGTGGAAATCCTGCAGACCAAGGATCGCAGCGTAGTCACCGCACGCATCTACCGCCCGCAGGCTGTTTCCGACGCAGCCAGTCTTTACAAAGCCCCGCCCGCGTAGCATCATCGGGCGATCCAAACGGCATCGACAAACCGACCCAAGCAATGGCAGCAACTCCTCAGAACTCCCCGCTCAGCGGCCTGGCCCGCGCCCTGGTTCAAGCTGGCCGACTGAAAGAAGGGGAAGCCGAGGAATTGGCGCAACAAGCCCAGGCTTCGAAACTTCCCCTGATCGAACAACTGATCGTCTCGAAGAAAGCAACGGCGATCGACATCGCACGCTTCTCGGCAGAAACCTTCGGCTATCCGCTGTTCGACCTCGACGCCATCGATGAACGGCACATCCCGCAGGACGCCATCGACCGCAAGCTGATCGCGACGCACAAGGTCGTCCCGCTGAACAAGCGCGGCAATCGACTCTCGGTGGCCATCGCCGACCCGACCAACCTGAGGGCGCTGGACGAAATCCGCTTCCAGACCGGGTTGACCGTGGACCCCATCGTTGTCGAGCACCCCAAGCTCCTGCCGCTCGTCGCCAAGTTCTCGGAATCGGCATCCGATGCCCTGAAGAACCTGACCGACGAAGAGCTCAACCTCGACTTTCTCGACGAAGAAGCCGCGGCCAAGGCCGACGACCCGAGCGCCCAGGACATCGACGACGCCCCGGTCGTCAAGTTCATCCAGAAGATGCTGCTCGACGCGATCAACGATGGTGCCTCCGACATCCATTTCGAACCGTACGAGAAGTACTACCGGATTCGCTTCCGGGTCGACGGCATCCTGCGCGAGGTGGCAACGCCACCGCTGGCAATCAAGGAAAAGATCGCTTCGCGGATCAAGGTCATTTCGCGCCTGAACATCGCCGAAAAACGCGTCCCTCAGGATGGGCGGATGAAACTGGTGCTTTCGAAGTCGCGCGCCATCGACTTCCGTGTCAGCACCCTGCCGACCCTGCAAGGGGAAAAGATCGTGCTGCGCATTCTCGATCCGACCTCGGCTACGCTCGGTATCGATGCCCTCGGCTACGAGCCCGAACAACGCGCGGTCCTGCTTGATGCAATCAATCGCCCTTACGGCATGGTACTGGTCACCGGGCCGACCGGCTCCGGCAAGACGGTGTCGCTTTACACCTGCCTGAACATCCTCAACAAGGATGGCGTCAATATCGCGACTGCCGAGGACCCTGCCGAAATCAACCTCTCCGGGATCAACCAGGTCAACGTGGACGACCGCGCCGGACTGACCTTCCCGGTCGCACTCAAGGCCTTCCTCCGCCAGGATCCGGACATCATCATGGTCGGCGAAATCCGCGACCTGGAAACCGCGGAAATCGCCATCAAGGCCGCACAAACCGGTCACATGGTGCTATCGACGCTGCACACCAACGACGCGCCGCAGACACTGACACGCCTGATGAACATGGGCGTCCCGACTTTCAACATCGCCTCCAGCATCCTGTTGATTACCGCCCAGCGCCTGGCCCGACGGCTCTGCAACTGCAAGCAGCCGATCAGCGTCCCGCAACAGGCCTTGCTCGATGCCGGCTTCCGGCCGGAAGAACTGGATGGTAGCTGGACGCTGTACGGCCCGGGCGGCTGCGAACGCTGCAAGGGCAGCGGCTACAAGGGACGCGTCGGCATCTATCAGGTGATGCCGGTCAGCGAAGCGATGCAGCGCCTGATCATGAGTGGCGCAACTTCGCTCGACCTCGCCCGCCAGGCCAAGGAAGAAGGCGTCAAGGACTTGCGCGAATCCGGGCTGCTCAAGGTAAAACAGGGACTCACCTCGCTCGACGAAGTACTGAGTACCACCAACGCATAAGCTGAGGGGAAGCGGCAATGGCAACTGCAGCAAGAAGCACCAGCGTCAAGGAAAGCACCTTTCAATGGGAAGGACGCAACAAGGACGGCAAGCAGGTCCGCGGCGAACTGCGCGCCGCCAGCGAAACCGTCGTCCAGACCACGCTGCGTCGCCAGGGAATCACTAACGTCAAGCTCAAGAAGCTGCGATTCAAGTCGGGCGGGCGCATCACCGACAAGGACATCACACTGTTCACCCGACAGCTGGCGACGATGATGAAATCCGGCGTCCCGCTGCTGCAGTCATTTGACATCGTTGGCCGCGGCCACTCCAATCCTGCAGTAGGCAAGTTGCTCCTCGACATCAAGTCCGACGTCGAAACCGGCAGCTCCCTGTCGCAAGCCTTTCGCAAATACCCGCTGTATTTCGATGCGCTGTTCTGCAACCTGGTCTCGGCCGGTGAACAGGCCGGTATTCTCGATACCCTGCTCGACCGCCTGGCAACCTACAAGGAGAAAATTCTCGCCATCAAGAGCAAGATCAAGAAGGCGCTTTTCTACCCGATCGCCGTGCTCGTCGTCGCCTTCATCATCACTGCGGTGATCATGATTTTTGTAATTCCTGCCTTCAAGGAAGTCTTCGCCAGCTTCGGCGCCGATCTGCCAGCGCCGACGCTGTTCGTGATTGCCATTTCGGATTTCTTCGTCACTTGGTGGTGGGCGATATTTGGCGTCATTGGCGGCGGTATCTACGCTTTTTTGGAAAGCTGGAAACGCTCCGAGAAAATTCAAATGTTGATGGACCGCACCCTATTACGGACGCCCATTTTCGGAGATATCGTGCGTAAATCGGTCATTGCCCGCTGGACCCGGACGCTGTCCACCATGTTCGCAGCAGGCGTACCGCTGGTCGAATCGCTGGAATCAGTTGGCGGCGCAGCCGGCAACCATGTTTACAAAATTGCCACACGCCAGATCCAGAGCGAGGTCTCGACTGGCACCAGCCTGACCGTAGCAATGCAGAACGCCAACATCTTCCCCAACATGGTTACGCAGATGACCGCAATTGGCGAAGAATCAGGTGCGCTCGATTCCATGCTCGCGAAAGTCGCCGACTTCTTCGAACAGGAAGTCGACGACTCCGTCGAAGCCATGTCCAGCCTGATGGAACCAATCATCATGGTGGTACTCGGCACGCTGATTGGCGGCATGGTCGTGGCGATGTACCTGCCCCTATTCAAACTTGGGGCAGTGGTCGGCTGATGCTCGAGGCACCAACTGAACCCCTGGTCATTCTGGCCAGTCTGCTAGGCTTGTGCATCGGCAGCTTTCTCAATGTCGTCATCCATCGCCTCCCCAAAATGATGGAGCGCGAATGGCAAATGCAATGCGCAGACCTGCGCGGAGAGACCACGCCTGCCACCGAGCCTTTATCGTTGGCCCGCCCAGGCTCGCGCTGCCCGGATTGCGGTCGGAAGATTCGCCCCCTGGAGAACATCCCGCTACTCAGCTACCTCCTGATTCTGCGCGGCAAATGCGCCGGCTGCGGCAAAGCGATCTCGCTCCGCTATCCGCTGGTCGAAGCCCTGACCGGCGTACTCTCGGCTGCCGCCGTCTGGCACTTCGGCAGCGGCTGGCCGGCACTCGGCGCCCTGCTGCTGACCTGGGCCCTGATTGCGTTGACCTTCATCGACTTCGATACGCAACTGCTGCCTGACAGTATCACGCTACCATTGCTCTGGCTCGGACTGGCCTTCAACCTCGACGCCAGCTTCACCGACCTCGACTCGTCCGTCCTCGGTGCGATGGCTGGCTACCTGATACTGTGGTCCATCTTCTGGCTGTTCAAGCTGGCGACCGGCAAGGAAGGCATGGGCTACGGCGATTTCAAGCTGCTGGCAGCACTGGGCGCCTGGCTCGGCTGGCAGATGCTGCCGGCGATCATCCTGCTGTCGTCGGTAGTCGGCGCCATTGTCGGCGTTCTGCTGATCATGCTGACCCGGCGCGGCCGCAACATTCCGATCCCCTTCGGCCCCTACCTCGCAGCGGCGGGACTGATCGCCCTTTACTGGGGAAGAACGCTGACCGAAAGTTACCTCGGCCTGATCTATTGAAAACCTGTCGCGCACCCCGATATTAGGAATCCGTCCTTTCAGTTACAATTCAAGGTTTTGGAGGATTCCCATGCCGATCTACGAATATCGCTGCGACTCCTGCGGTTTTCAGAAGGAACACCTGCAGAAGCTGAGCGACGCACCGCTCACCACCTGCCCGGATTGCGGCAAGGAAAGTTACGCCAAACTGCTGTCCGCTGCCGGCTTCCAGCTCAAGGGTAGCGGCTGGTACGCCACCGACTTCAAGGGTGGCAGCAAGCCTGCCTCTCCCCCGCCCTGCCAGACAGGCGAAGGAAGCTGCTCCTCGTGCGTAGCCAGTTGATCAAGCGTTACTTCCTGACCGGGCTCCTGATCTGGGTGCCCCTGGTCATTACCGCCTGGGTGTTGTCCATGATCGTGGACACTCTCGACCAGTCCTTGCGGCTGTTGCCGGAGGCGATTCACCCGAAAAACCTGATCGGTTTCTCGATCCCCGGGGTCGGCGCCCTGCTGACCCTGGCGATGATCCTGCTCACCGGCTTGCTCGCCACCAACTTCATCGGCGAAAAACTGGTTGGCTGGTGGAACGCACTGCTTTCGCGGATTCCTGTCGTCAACTCGGTGTACAAGGCGGTCAAGCAGGTCTCCGACACGCTCTTCGCTCCAAACGGCAACGCCTTCCGCAAGGCGCTTCTGGTCCAGTATCCGCGCGAAGGCGCGTGGACCATCGCCTTCCTGACCGGGGCGCCCGGCGGCGACATCCGCAATCACCTGCACGGTGACTACGTCAGCGTCTATGTCCCGACGACGCCCAATCCGACATCCGGTTTCTTCCTGATGCTTCCCCGTGCCGATGTCGTCGAACTCGACATGACCGTCGACGAAGCCCTCAAGTACATCATTTCGATGGGCGTCGTGGCTCCTCCGCCACGCGCCCGCGTCGTCACCCACAATTAAGCAACCCCACGGAATCTTCATGCGTACCCATTACTGCGGACAACTCAACGCCGGCCTCGACGGCCAGATCGTCACCCTGTGCGGCTGGGCCCACCGTCGTCGCGACCACGGCGGCGTCATCTTCATCGACTTGCGCGACCGCGAGGGCCTGGCCCAGGTCGTCTGCGACCCCGATCGCGCCGACAGCTTCAAGATCGCCGAATCAGTACGCAACGAGTTCTGCCTGAAGATCACCGGCAAGGTGCGTCCGCGTCCGGCCGGCACGACCAACGCCAACCTGGCTTCCGGCGAGATCGAGATCCTCTGCCATGAAATCGAAGTCCTGAATCCTTCGGTCACGCCGCCGTTCCAGCTCGATGAGGAAAACCTCTCCGAGAACGTCCGCCTGACCCACCGCGTCATCGACCTGCGCCGTCCGCAGATGCAGAACAACCTGATGCTGCGCTACAAGACGGCCCGCGCTTTCCGCCGCTTCCTCGACGACAACGGCTTCATCGACGTCGAAACGCCGATGCTGACCAAGTCCACCCCGGAAGGTGCCCGCGACTACCTGGTCCCGTCGCGCGTCCATGCCGGCCAGTTCTTCGCGCTGCCGCAATCGCCGCAGCTGTTCAAGCAGTTGCTGATGGTCGCCGGCTTCGACCGCTACTACCAGATCACCAAGTGCTTCCGCGACGAGGACCTGCGCGCCGACCGCCAGCCGGAATTCACCCAGGTCGATATCGAGACCTCGTTCATGAGCGAGGCCGAGATCACCGCGCTGATGGAAAAACTGATCCGCACCGTGTTCAAGGAAGCCATCGATGTCGACCTGCCGGAATTCCCGCGCATGACCTACGCCGAAGCCATGCGCCGTTTCGGTTCGGACAAGCCGGACCTGCGCGTCACCCTCGAACTGGTCGATGTCGCCGACGCCTTCAAGGATGTCGCCTTCAAGGTCTTCGCCAACATCGCCAACAGCGAAGGCGGCCGCATCGCCGCCATGCGCATTCCGGGCGGCGCCTCGCTGACCCGCGGCGAGATCGACGAGTACACCAAGTTCGTCGGCATCTACGGCGCCAAGGGCCTGGCCTACATCAAGGTCAACGACGTCACCCAGGTCAATGAAACCGGCCTGCAGTCGCCGATCGTCAAGAACCTCTCCGAAGCCTCGCTGCGTACCGTGCTCGAACGCACCGGCGCCCAGTCCGGCGACCTGATCTTCTTCGGCGCCGACAAGGCCAAGATCGTCAGCGACGCCCTCGGCGCCCTGCGCATCAAGATCGGCCACGAAAAGGGCTTCGTCACCGGCGCCAAGTGGGCGCCGCTGTGGGTCATCGACTTCCCGATGTTCGAGTACGACGACGAGTCCAAGCGCTGGACCGCCTGCCACCACCCGTTCACCAGCCCGAAGGACGAGCATCTCGACCTGCTGGCGACCGATCCGGGCAAGTGCCTGGCCAAGGCCTACGACCTGGCGCTGAACGGCTGGGAACTCGGCGGCGGCTCGGTGCGTATCCACCGCGCCGACGTTCAGGAAAAGGTTTTCTCGGCCCTCAACATCGGCCCGGAAGAACAGCAAGCCAAGTTCGGCTTCCTGCTCGATGCGCTCAAGTACGGCGCGCCGCCGCACGGCGGCCTGGCTTTCGGTCTGGACCGCATCGTCACCATGATGACCGGCGCCGAGTCGATCCGTGACGTGATCGCCTTCCCGAAGACCCAGCGCGCCCAGTGTCTGCTCACCGATGCCCCGTCGGCGGTCGACGAGAAGCAGTTGCGCGAACTGCACGTTCGCCTGCGCCAGAAGGTCGAAACCCAGGTCGAAATCAGCCAGGGCTAAGGCATGCGTGACCTGCAGCGCTTCCTGATCGTCCTGCTGCTGGCGATCGGAAGCGCTTTTGCCTTCTGGAACACCAGCAGCGACCGGCAGACGATCGATGTCGCCCGCCTGCCGCCCGAGGCTCGCGAAACGCTGGCGCTGATCAAGCAGGGCGGCCCCTTCCCCTACCAGCGCGACGGCATCGTCTTCAACAATTTCGAAAAGCTGCTGCCGCTGCAGCCGCGCGGCTACTACCGCGAGTACACGGTGAAGACGCCCGGCCGCAAGGATCGCGGCCCGAAACGCATCGTCGCCGGCAAGGAAGCCGAGTACTACTACACGGAAGACCACTACAAGTCCTTCCGGCGCATCCGGGAGTCGCCATGACACCAGCCATGCCCGGCGTTTTCCAGCTCGCCGGCGGCCAGACGCCAACGGCGGATGTCACGGTCGACCTGGGAAAATGCACAAAAACCGCTGAACTGCTCCGGCAACTGGGCAAGGCGTTGAGTTTTCCCGACTGGTACGGCGCCAATTTCGACGCCCTCTTCGACTGCCTGAGCGATCCTGACGTGCCGGCGCGGATCCATCTGCACGGCCTGGGCGCCTACCTACAACACCAGCCTGCGGATTTCGCCGTGCTCGTCGAAGTCCTGCGTGCCGCCTGCGAGGCCCGAGCCGAAGCCGAGGCGCCGCTGACCGTCTGGCTCGACGTCGCCGCCGACCTGCCGCTCTGGCCCGGCGCGTGATGGCCTACAAGCAGCCGGAATCGGTCCTCGTCGTCATCCACACCCGCGCGCTGGAAGTCCTGCTGCTCGAACGCGCCCGCCAGCCCGGCCTGTGGCAGTCGGTCACCGGCAGCCGCGAAGGCGACGAAACGCCGCTCGCCACTGCCCGCCGCGAAGTCCTCGAGGAAACAGGCATCGACACCAGGAACTACAGGCTCAGCGACTGGCGCATCGAAAACACCTACGAGATTTTCGCCACCTGGCGGCATCGCTACGCCCCCGGCATCACTCACAACACCGAGCGCGTATTTGCCCTCGAACTGCCGGAGCGCGTCGCCATCACCACCGCCCCCGACGAGCATCGCGCCCACTGCTGGCTACCCTGGCACGAGGCCGCCGAGCGTTGCTTCTCGTGGAGCAACCGCGACGCCATCCGGCTACTGGGCCGCGCCCCCTAGCCACCGATTTCTTTGTACAATCCGCCGCGATCCCTTCTGGAGCCTGCCATGTCCCTCGAAAACCTCGCCCCCGGCACCAAGGCTGCCGTTCTCGCCGAAGCCCTGCCCTACATCAAGCGTTTCCACGGCAAGACCATCGTCGTCAAGTACGGCGGCAACGCGATGACCGACGAGCACCTGAAAAGCTGCTTCGCCCGCGACGTCGTCCTGCTTGAGCTGATCGGCTTCAACATCGTCGTCGTGCACGGCGGTGGCCCGCAAATCGAGAACCTGCTCAGCCGCGTCGGCAAGAAGGGCGAATTCATCCAGGGCATGCGCGTCACCGACGCCGAGACCATGGAAGTCGTCGAAATGGTGCTTGGCGGCCAGGTGAACAAGGACATCGTCAACCTGATCAACCAGCACGGCGGCAAGGCTGTCGGCCTGACCGGCAAGGACGGCAACTGCATCCGCGCCAAGAAGCTGATGCTGGAAAACAAGGACAATCCAGGCGACCTGATCGACGTCGGCCAGGTCGGCCAGATCACCAAGATCGACCCGTCGCTGATCGACCACCTCGACAAGGCTTCCTTCATCCCGGTGATCGCCCCGATCGGTGTCGGCGACAACGGCGAGACCTACAACATCAACGCCGATGTCGTCGCCGGCAAGATCGCCGAAGTGCTCAAGGCCGAAAAGCTGGTGCTGCTGACCAATACACCGGGCGTGCTCGACAAGGCCGGCAACCTGATCACCGGCATCACGCCCAAGGAGATCGACGAGATGGTCGCCGACGGCACGCTGTCCGGCGGCATGCTGCCGAAGATCGGCTCGGCCCTCGATGCCGCCCGCAACGGCGTCAAGGGCGTGCACATCATCGACGGTCGCGTCGAACACGCGCTGCTGCTTGAAATCCTGACCGACCACGGCGTCGGCACGATGATCAAGTCGCACTGAACCATGCGCGGGGAACGCGTCTGGTTGTTCGATCTCGACAACACGCTGCACAACGCCTCCCCGCACATCTTCCCGCACATCAACCGGGCGATGCGCGAGTACATCGAGCGCCACCTCGGCCTCGACGAAAACGCCGCCAACCGCTTGCGCCAGGATTACTGGCAACGCTACGGCGCAACCCTGCTCGGCCTGATCCGCCACCACGCGATCGATCCGCGCCATTTCCTGCACGAAACCCATCAGTTTCCCGACCTCGCCCGCATGCTGGTGTTCGAGAAACCGCTGCTGCACACGCTCAAACGCCTGCCCGGACGCAAGATCCTGTTCTCCAACGCACCGCGCGCCTACGCCGAGGCGGTGCTCGAACTGACCGGCCTGGATCGCCACTTTGCCACGGTCTACACCGTGGAAAGCCTGAAATTCAGGCCCAAGCCGATGCCGCAGGGCTTCCGTGCGCTACTGCACGCCGAGCGTCTCGATCCGCGACGCTGCATCATGGTCGAGGACAGCCTGGCCAACCTGATCACCGCCCGCAAGCTCGGCATGAAAACCGTGTGGGTGAGCGCTGGCTCTCGCAGATCGCCTTATGTTGACGTTCAGGTTTCGTCGGTAACGCAATTGCCGCAACGTTGCGGTCGACTATAATTCCGCCACAAAAATCATTCGAGGGACGACATCGATGGCGACCAAACCGGGCGAACGCCGCCTGCAGATCCTGCAAACCCTGGCTGAAATGCTGGAAACCCCGAAAGGGGAAAAGATCACCACCGCCGCCCTGGCCGGCAAGCTGGAATGTTCCGAAGCCGCGCTCTACCGCCACTTCGCCAGCAAGGCGCAGATGTTCGAGGGCCTGATCGAATTCATCGAGCAGAGCCTGTTCGGCGTCATCAACCAGATCACCGGCGAAGAGCAACGCGGTTTCCGCCAGATCGAACTGATCCTCGGCCTGCTGCTCAACTTCGCCCAGAAGAACCGCGGCATGACCCGGGTGCTGATCGGCGATGCGCTGGTCAACGAGAACGAACGCCTGCAGTTGCGCATCAACGCACTGCTCGACAAGGTCGAAGCGGCACTCAAGCAGGCCCTGCGCATCGCCGCGACGCAGGAGAAGTTCAAGGCCGACGCCGATTTCGGCGCGCTCGCCAACCTGCTGCGCTGCTACGTCGTCGGCCGCTGGGAGCAATACGCCCGCTCCGGTTTCAGCCGCGAGCCGCTGGCGCAATGGTCGCAGCAATGGCCGATGCTCTACTTCGCCTGCCTGTCGCAGGCCGGCGACGCGTAAACGCCAAGGGCGGCCCGTTGGCCGCCCTTTTTGCTTCCCTTTGGCGCCGGCTCAGCCCTTCAGGTATTCCGCCGCGTCGAGCGCGAAATAGGTCAGGATGCCGTCGGCACCGGCGCGCTTGAACGCCAGCAGGCTCTCCAGCACGACCGCCCGCTCGTCGAGCCAGCCGTTCTGTGCTGCCGCCTTGAGCATCGCGTACTCGCCGCTGACCTGGTAGGCGTAGGTCGGCACGCCAAACTCGTCCTTGACCCGGCGGACGATGTCCAGATATGGCATGCCCGGCTTGACCATGACCATGTCGGCGCCCTCCTCGAGATCGAGCGCCACTTCGCGCAGCGCCTCGTCACCGTTGGCCGGGTCCATCTGGTAGGTGTACTTGTTGCCCTTGCCGAGGTTGCCGGCCGAACCCACCGCGTCGCGGAACGGCCCGTAGAAGCTGGACGCGTACTTGGCGGAATAGGCAAGGATGCGCGTGTAAATCCGTCCGTCGCGCTCGAGCGCCTCGCGGATGCGGCCGATCCGCCCGTCCATCATGTCCGACGGCGCCACCACATCGGCGCCAGCCTCGGCATGGCACAGCGACTGGCGCACCAGCACGGCCAAGGTCTCGTCGTTGAGCACGTAGCCGGTCTCGTCGATCAAGCCGTCCTGGCCGTGGCTGGTATAAGGATCGAGGGCGACGTCGGTGATCACACCAAGTTCCGGAAACTCGCGCTTGAGCGCGCGCACCGTGCGCGGCACCAAACCCTGCGGGTTGTAGGCCTCTTCGGCGGTGAGCGACTTCAACGGGGCATCGATCACCGGAAACAGTGCCAGCGCGGGAATGCCGAGCTTGACCGCGCGCTCGGCGGTACGTAGCAGCACATCGAGGGACTGCCGCTCGACCCCCGGCATCGAGGCCACCTTCTCGGTCCGGCCTTCGCCTTCGAGGACGAAAACGGGGTAAATGAAGTCGTCGACCGTCAGCACCGACTCGCGCATCAGGCGCCGCGAGAAATCGTCGCGCCGCATCCGGCGCATCCGGGTTCTGGGAAAATTGCCAGCCATCGTCATCCGTACCTTCACAAATAAAACAAAAAATTTAAACCGCTGCGGAACTTTCCGCGTTGACCTGCGTCACATGCACAAGATGGCACGCGCTATCTCCCGCTTCACCTCCCTGAGCGGGTGCCTTGACCTTGTTGAGGCATTTTGGCCCCCGGACTCCCCTTATCCGGGGGCCCTTTGTTTTCCTTTGCCGCTTTCTGCGGCAACTCGATACCCAGCCAGCCGGCAAGCACCGCCTCGGCCTCTTCGACACCGGTCTTCTTCAGGCTGGAAAACAGCTGCACGCTGTAACGCCCCTCGCCCCAGTTCACCAGCTCCGCCTTGACCTCGCGCAGCACCTTGGTCTGCTCCTGGCGCGACAGCTTGTCGGCTTTCGACAGCAGGATGTGGATCGGCCGCCCGGTCGGGCGGAACCAGTTGATCAGGTTGCAATCGAGCTCGGTAAACGGACGGCGGCAATCCATGATCACCACCAGGCCCACCAGCGGCCCCCGACGGCTGAGATAAGGGCCGATCAACCCCTCCCACTGCGTGCGGATTTCCTCGGGCGCCTTGGCGTAACCGTAACCTGGCAGGTCGACGAAATATTTGCCGGCAGCCAGCGTGAAATAATTCAGGTGCTGCGTCCGCCCCGGCGTCTTGCTGACGAAAGCGAGCCGGACCCGGCCGGCCAGCGTGTTGATCGCGGACGACTTGCCGGCATTCGAGCGACCGGCAAAAGCGACTTCGCTGATTGCGTCCTGCGGCAGATCACGCAGGTTGGCAACGGTCGTATGGAAGACCGCGTTCTGGAAGAGAGGCATAAAAAACGCGGAAGACCCGCCTAGGTGAAGGGAAACTAATATAGAATAACAGGTTTGTAACTTCCGTTCCGGCCAAAGCGCCCACCGACGCGCATTAGGAGTTCGAAAAATGATCCGTACCGCGGCAATGGCAATCCTGTTTGCCACCAGTTTCGTCACCCACGCCTCCGAGCAGGCCTCGGCCAAGGCCGATCCGGCCAAGGGCAAAATCGTCGCAGAAACGATCTGTGTCGCCTGCCACGGCGCTGACGGCAACAGCATGACTTCTGCCAATCCGCACCTGGCTGGCCAGATCGAGCAGTACATCTACAAGCAGCTGACCAACTTCAAGTCGGTCGACGGCAAGCCTGCCGCCCGCGACAACGCGATCATGGCCGGCATGGTTGCCGCTCTCAGCGACGAAGACATGAAGAACGTCGCCGCCTGGTTTGCCAGCCAGAAGCTGAAGCCGGAAGCCGCCAAGAACGAAGCCAGCATTGCGCTCGGCAAGAAGCTGTGGCGCCAGGGCGACTTCAAGAAGGGCATCCCGGCCTGTGCCGGCTGCCACGGCCCGGCGGGCGCCGGCATGCCGGCCCAGTACCCGCGCCTGGCCGGCCAGTTCGCCGAGTACACCGAGGCCCAGCTGAAGGCCTTCCGCGCCGAGGAGCGTGGCAACGACCCGGAAAAGATGATGCGGATGATCGCCGCCAAGCTGTCGGACGCCGAAATCAAGGCAGTTGCCGACTACGCCGCCGGCCTGCGCTGAACGCGCCGCACTTGAACAAAAGGCAGCCCGCGGGCTGCCTTTTGTTTGCGCATCGCGACCGAATGGGCATCCTTGTCGCGACCTTCCGCTGCGTTTAGACTGGCATCACGACCTACAACAACGCGGAGACGAACCATGAAGACTCTCAAGCAGCTGCTCGCCGACAAGCCGAAGACACTGGCTGTCGCCGCTCCCGACGACAGCGTCTTCCAGGCCCTGTGCGTCATGGCCGAATACAATGTCGGCGCCTTGCTGGTGCTTCAGGACGGCAAGCTGGTCGGCATCTTCTCGGAGCGCGACTACGCCCGCAAGCAGATCCGCAACCAGCGCTCGTCGAAAGAGACACCGGTGCGCGACCTGATGAGCGCCCGCGTCGCCTATGTCGGCATCGACGCAACGCTTGAGGAATGCATGTCGCTGATGACCGAGAAGCGCTTCCGCCACCTGCCGGTCCTCGACGACCAGGGACAGGTTCTCGGCATCCTGTCGATCGGCGACCTGGTCAAGGAAACGATCAGCGCCCAGCAATTCCTGATCGGCGAACTCGAACGCTACATCACCAGTTGACCCATGTCCGCGCACGACAGCATCCATTTCCGCATCCTTGAAGACATCGCCCGCGAACTCTCCGGCGACGTCAATTTTCCGACCTGCATGGACGCCGCGCTGCTCGTGCGCAACACGCTGAAGGACCCGTTCGCCAACCTCGACAAGGTCGTCCAGGTGGTTGGTGTCGAACCGCTGATTTCGAGCAAGCTGCTGCGCCTGGCCAACTCGGTCAGCTACAACCCCTCTGGCAAGGTGATCAGCGACCTGGCCACGGCGATCAGCCGGATCGGTTTCGACTCGGTACGCACCATCTCCCTCGCCGTTGCCATGGACCAGATGCTCAAGTCGCGCAATCTGGCCAGCTACGAGAGCATCGCCCACAACGCGTGGTCGCACTCGATCCACGTCGCGGCAATCGCCCGCGTCCTCGCCCGGCGCCTCGGCCGGATCAACCCCGACGATGCGATGATGGCCGGCCTGGTACATGACATCGGCGTCTTCTACCTGCTCTACCGGGCAACCGAATATCCCGAGTACCGCGCCAACCGGGAAGCCATGCTTGAACTGCTGATCGGCTGGCACGAAGGCATCGGCGAAAGCCTGCTGCACGCGCTGGGGATTCCCGAGCGGATCACCGAGGCCGTGCGCGACCACGATCGCCTGCTCAACGTCGAAACCCCGTGCACGGTGCGCGATGTGCTCTATTTCGCCAACCTGCTCGCCGGCGGCGACCGTGACTGGATGTTACGCGGCGAGGAAGATCCGGCGACACGCGAACTGCGCGAAGCCGACCGTGCCCGCTATCTCGACCTGGTTGCCGAAGCCGAAGACGATATCGGCGATCTGCGCTTCGCACTCGGTATCCGCGATTGAACCAGGCACAGCTGCCCATCGGCCCGACCAGGGTCAGTCTGTTCGCCGCCTGCCTGCTGCCGGCACTGTGGCTGGCCTGGCAAAGCTGGCACGGCCAGCTCGGCAGCGACCCGGTGCAGGCAGCACAGCGCCTGACCGGCACGTGGACGCTGAGTCTGCTGTTGCTGACGCTATGCATCTCGCCGCTGCGGGCCTTGACCCAGCAGCACTGGCTGCTCCGCCTGCGCCGGACGCTCGGCCTGTTCACCTTCTTCTACGCCACGCTGCACGGCCTCTGCTATCTCGGCCTGGCCCACGATTTTGCGGTCGACGCGATCATTCTCGACATTTTCAAACACCCCTACGTCGGTCTCGGGCTGGCCGCCTTCGTTCTCCTGGTACCGCTCGCCGCCACCTCGAACCAGTGGGCGATCCGCCGCCTCGGCGGACGCCGCTGGCAAGATCTGCATCGCAGCATCTACCCGATCGCCATTCTTGGCTGCCTGCACCTTCTGTGGCAAAGCGACGCAGCCGAACTGCCGTCGGCGCTGGGGTTTTCGCTACTGCTTGCGATCCTGCTCTGGTGGCGCATCCGCGAACGCCGGCGCAAAGCCGTGCCAATGCAGCGGAGCGCCGCCGTGCAACCGATCAGGTTCCACGACAAGCGCCCCGACTGAAAGCTCAGGGGCGGCCAGGCCGCTCGAAACGGACGATCGCCCGGCCGTCGGCAAGCTGGCGCGCCGCCGGCTTCCAGGCATGGCCGTAGATGACCTCGAAGGTCGCCGGCAATCGCCCATCTTCGCGCAAAGCCTCGTAGGCCGCACGCACCCCGGCCAGCCGGCCGCGCCCGGTCAGCCCGTGGCGCCGGGCCTTCATCGCGGAGGACGAACCAGCCGCGCGCAGATCGGCAAACAGGCGATCGAGGTCATCGTAGGTCAGCGTGATCGTTTCCATGTCCATCACCGGATCGGCGAAACCACACTCGACCAGCATGTCGCCGAGGTCGTGCATGTCGGTGAAGCGCTGGGTATGGGCATAGCCATCGGCAAAGGCGCTGCGCAATTCCTTGAGCGTGTCCGGTCCAAGTGTCGAGAACATCAGCAGGCCGCCGACCTCGAGTACGCGATGCGCCTCGGCCAGCGCCGGCAAGGGATTGTCGAGCCAGTGCAGGAGCAGATTGGACCAGACCAGGCTGTGCGAACGGGCGGCCAGCGGCAGCTGTTCGGCATCGGCCTGGAGGCGGCCGACAACCGGCTTGCCGAGCCCGAGCCAGCGCTGCCAGGCGGCACGACCGGGCTGGCCGGCGCGCAGCATCGCCGCCGAGAGGTCCACGCCGCAGAGTTGTGCCGCCGGATAGCGTGCGCTCAGAGCCGCAAAACTGGCGCCGCGGCTGCACCCGAGATCGAGGATGCGCGCTGGCGTCAGACGGACGTAATCGAGCCGCTCGAGCATGCGCCGGTCGATCTCGCGGGCGAAGAAATCGCCGCTGTCGTAGGTCGGCGCAGCCCGGGCGAAGGCGCGACCGACCTGAGCACGGTCGACGAAGCCGGAGAGGCGATTTTCGGCGCTCAAACCGCCTTCAGACCGAGGCGGGCAAACAGTGCGTCGTCGCGGTCGACTTCGGGATTGCCGGTGGTCAGCAGGTGGTCGCCGTAGAACATCGAGTTGGCGCCGGCCAGGAAGCACAGCGCCTGCAGTTCGTCGCTCATTTCCTGGCGGCCGGCCGACAGGCGCACCCAGGAGGCTGGCATGGCGATCCGGGCGGCGGCAATGGTCCGCACGAACTCGAAGGGATCGAGGCGCGGCCGGTCGGCCAGCGGCGTCCCGGGAATCGGCACGAGGTTGTTGATCGGTACCGATTCCGGCGGCGTCGGCAGGTTGGCCAGCTGGACGATCAGCGCGGCACGGTTCCGGCGCGACTCGCCCATGCCGATGATGCCGCCGGAGCAGACGTTGATGCCGGCGTCGCGAACCTGGTCGAGCGTGTCGAGGCGGTCGTCGTGGGTATGCGACTTGATCACCTGGCCGTAGAAATCCTTGTCGGTATCGAGATTGTGGTTGTAGTAATCGAGACCGGCTTCCTTCAGCTTTTCGGCCTGGCCCTCCTTGAGCATGCCCAGGGTGACGCAGGTCTGCATGCCCAGCGCCTTGACCTCGCGCACCATCGCCAGCACCTTGTCGAGGTCGTTGTCCTTCGGACCGCGCCAGGCGGCGCCCATGCAGAAGCGCGACGCGCCCTTGTCCTTGGCCGCGCGGGCGGCAGCGACGACTTCGTCGAGCGGCATCAGGCGCTCGCGCTCGAGATCGGTGTCGTAGCGCGCCGACTGCGAACAGTAGCTGCAATCCTCCGAACAACCGCCGGTCTTGACCGAAAGCAGCGTCGAGCGTTGAATGGCATTGGCATCGAAATGCTCGCGATGCACCTGCTGCGCACGGAAGACCAGATCCATCAGCGGCATGTCATAGAGCGCCAGCACCTCGTCGACGGTCCAGCGACGGACGGCAGCATTCGGGGCGCACGGGGCGACGGCGGAAAGGGAGCTGGCTTGCATGAAAAACCCTACAGAAAATCCTGTTAAATCAACGACGAACGCTGACGTTAATTATGAATTATCCGAAACGTCCGCAAGGAAGTCAATTTTACCCGAGTCTGTCGCATTCAGCCCGGCACGCCTGCTCGCCGCCCTGCTGCCGAACAGTTGCCTGCTCTGCGGCGGCGCCGCCGGCAGCGAACTGCTCTGCGCGCCCTGCCGTGCCGACCTGCCGCCCCTGCCCGCCCATGCCTGTCCGTGCTGCGGCGAACGGACCACGCACGGCGAGCGTTGCGGCGCCTGCCTCGTGCAGCCGCCGCACTTCACCGGGGTCAGCGCCCTCTACCGCTACGCCTTTCCTGCTGACCGCCTGATCCAGGCGCTCAAGTACCAGCACCGCCTGGCGCTTGCCGGCTGGTTCGGCCAGTCCCTGGCCCAGGCCTGCGCCAAGGTCGACGCACAACGCATCGTGCCGCTGCCGCTGCATCCGGTGCGCCTGCGCGAACGCGGCTTCAACCAGGCCATGGAAATCGCGCGCACCCTCGGAAATTGCCTGAAAATTCCGGTCGACCGTCACATTCTCCAGCGGCCCCGGGCGACGTCGCCGCAGGCCGGATTGCCGCTCAAGGAAAGGCGCAGCAACGTGCGCGGGGCCTTCGAATGCAGCGGCGATCTCGGCGGTGCGCGCATCCTGCTGGTCGACGACGTGCTGACCAGCGGCGCCACTGCCGACGAATGCGCCCGCGTGCTGCGCCTCCACGGCGCCGGCGAAGTCCATGTCGCGGTCGTCGCGCGCGCGCTCAGGGACTGAATCCGTGCTTTAATCGGCTCCTTTTCACCCGAGTCCTGCCGTCGTGTTCGCCGTCGTCCTCTACCAGCCGGAAATCCCGCCCAACACCGGCAACATCATCCGCATGTGCGCCAATACCGGCGCCGAACTCCACCTGGTCGAACCGCTCGGCTTCGACCTCGACGACAAGCACCTGCGCCGGGCCGGACTCGACTATCACGAGTACGCCCGCCTCGTCCGCCACCCCGACTGGGCAGCCTGCGTCACCGCGCTGGCGCCGCGACGGATGTTCGCGATGACGACGCGCGGCAGCCGCAACCTGTTCACGGTCGACCTGCGTCCTGACGATGTTTTCGTATTTGGCCAGGAAACCGCCGGCCTGCCCGCCGAACTGCGCGATTCGTTCGCGCCGGAACTGCGCCTGCGCCTGCCGATGCAGCCGGGCCAACGCAGCCTCAACCTGTCCAATGCTGCCGCCGTGACCATTTTCGAAGCCTGGCGCCAGGCAGGTTTCGCCGGCGCCGTCTAGGCGCCGCCAGGATTCAGGCGAGCTCTTCCCGGGGATCGCGCGCCATCAGTTGCTCGACCGCCTGCGCGGCACTGATGCGGCCGTCGAGGACCGCCGCGACAGCGCTGCTGATCGGCATGTCGACCGCCAGCGAGCGCGCCAGGCGGTCGGTTTCGCGGGCCGTGTAGACCCCTTCGGCGACATGGCCGAGTTCGGCCAGCACCTGCTCGAGGCTCTTGCCCTCGGCCAGCGCCAGACCGACGCGCCGGTTGCGCGAAAGATCGCCGGTGCAGGTCAGGATCAGGTCGCCCATGCCGGCCAGACCCATGAAGGTTTCGCGCTGCCCGCCAAGGGCCACGCCGAGACGGGCGATCTCGGCCAGGCCGCGGGTGATCAGCGCGGCGCGCGAGTTCAGCCCGAGACCGAGTCCGTCGCAAACACCGGTGGCGATCGCCAGCACGTTCTTGACCGCACCGCCGACTTCGACGCCAACCAGATCATCGTTGGCATAGATACGCAGGCGCGTGCTGTGCAACTGGCGCGCCGTTGCGCGGGCAAATGCCGGATCGTTGGCGGCGAGCGCCACCGCGGTCGGCTGCGCGGCAGCGACTTCCTCGGCGAAGCTCGGCCCGGACAAGGCACCACAGATGCGCTCGCGGCCAAGCACCTCGCCAACCACCTGATGCGCCAGCTTGCCGGTGCCGGCCTCGAAGCCCTTGCACACCCACAGCAGCGGCGCCTGACAATCCAGGGCGCGCAACTGCTCGACGGTCGGCCGCAGGCCGGCGATCGGGGTGGCGATGATCAGCAGTTCGGCGGCGCTGACTGCTGCCGCGAAGTCGGTTTCGACGGCGACATTGTCCGGCAGGCGGTAACCCGGGAAGAAGCGCCGGTTTTCCCGCGTATTTTTCAGGTCGACCGCAACATCGGTCTCACGCGACCACAGCGTGACCTCGTGATTGCCGGCAAAGGCGATCGACAGCGCGGTACCCCAGGCACCGGCGCCCAGCAACGTCAGTTTCATAAGCCCCAGACCTGGGTGGCGCGGACCATGCCGCTGACGCCGTCACGGTGCCTGACCTGCACCCAGCCGGGTGCGGCGGCGGCGACATGCTCGAGCACCACCCACTTGTCGAAGCGGGCGAGCACCGGCGCATCGGCCTTGTCGGAGGCGCGCAGTTCGGCACCGGCCTCGGTGACGATCAGCGTCCGCCGCTCGGCCAGCTGCGCCGCCTCGATCCAGGCCAGCGTGCCTTCGGCATCGCGAACCTTGGCCCAGCCCTCGAGGCGGACGACGACTTCGACCGGCGTCTGGGCGCGGATCAGATAGAGTTTCTTCGCCTTTTGCGACGGCGCGTCGTAGAGGATGGCCGCCGGCACGTCGACCGAGCGGTAGTCGGCAGCCGCCGCCGGCAGGGCGACGGCGATGGCCAGCAGGGCGACGTTGAGGCGGCGCATCATCGATTTACTGGACCGAAGCGCCAGCCTGCTCCTGGGCCTGCTGCATGCGCTGCATGTACATGCCTTCGAAGTTGACCGGCTGCAGCACGATCGGCTGGAATCCGGCGCGGGTGACGGCATCGGACACCGCCTCGCGGGCATACGGGAAGAGCACGTTCGGGCAGGCAATGGCGACCAGCGGCTCGAGCTGCTCCTCTGGGACGTTGAGGATGCGGAAGATGCCGGCCTGGCCGACCTCGACCAGGAACACGGTCTTTTCGCCAACCTTGGCGGTCACGGTCACGGTCAGCAGGACTTCGTAAGCGCCCTCGCCGACACCGCGGCCGCTGGTATTGAGCTGCACTTCCACCTGCGGCGCTTCCTGCTCGAGGAAGATTTCCGGGGCGTGCGGGACTTCGACCGACAGGTCCTTGATGTAGAGCTTCTCGATGCCGAAGACGGGCTGTTCGTTTTGTTCCATGGTTCTCTTTCTGGTGATTGATCGTTTCAGGCTTCACCGGCCAGCAGCGGCAGCAGCCGCCCGGCCGAATCGAGCGCGTAGAGGTCATCGCAACCGCCGACGTGGGTGTCGCCGATGTAGATCTGCGGCACTGTGCGCCGGCCGGTGCGCTGCATCATCTCGTCACGCCGCTCCGGATCGAGGTCGACACGGACCTCTTCGATGGCGGTGACGCCACGGGCCGAGAGCAGCTGCTTGGCCCGCACGCAGTACGGGCAGACTGCAGTGGTGTACATCAGTACCGGCTGCGTCATTTCTTCTTGCCGGCCTTGTGCAGCGGGTAGCTGGCAGCCACCCAGGCGTCGATGCCGCCGCTCAGGTTATAGAGCTTCTCGAAGCCGGCCTTCTTCAGTTCGGCACAGGCCTTGTTCGAACGCATGCCGGCGGCGCAGCAGACGATCAGCGGCTTGTCCTTGAATTTCTCGAGCTCGCTCAGGCGCTCGCCCAGCTTGCTGACAGGAATGCCGATCGCGTCCGGAATGTGGCCGGCGGCGAATTCCGCCGCCTCGCGCACGTCGAGGACGCGGGCATCCTCGCGATTGATCAGCAGGGTCGCCTCGCCCGGATTGACGGCATTGCCGACCGGCCGGAAGAGCAGCGGCCAGAGCAGACCGAGGCCGCTGACGGCAACGATCGCGATGAGCAGGATATTCTGGTTGATGAACTCCATCGGCATTCTTTAATTCTCCGTGCCACAAAAAACTTCGCGCATCATGCCGACGAGCTGCAGGGTGCGCTGGTCGCCCACCCGGTAAAAAACACGATTGGCATCCTTGCGCGTCAGCAGCACGCCTTTTTCGCGCAGGATGGCCAGATGCTGGGAAATGTTGCTCTGCGACGTGCCGACCGCCTCGACGATGTCCTGCACGCAGGCCTCCTGATCGCCGACGACGCAGAGAATCTTCAGACGCAGCGGATGGGCAATCGCCTTCAATGCGCGCGCCGCCATTTCGATGTGCTCCTGCTTGTCGATCAGGCTGAAGGAAGGGGCATCCAAGATAAAACCTCAGTTTGGTTGAACGGTTGATTATAGAATAAGCCTTGCCATTCCAAGAACCCAAACAAGAATTTCCCCGATGCCCATTTCCGGACACCGCACGACTTCCGGCCTGGCCGCCGCCATGCTGGGTGCCGCGCTGCTGGCGGCCCTCGCAAGCCAGGCTGCATTCGCCCAGAAAACTGCCAGCGCCCCGGAAGTCGCCGAAAAACGGGCCGACCTCGATGAATTGCGCAGCCGCATCGACGGCCTGCGCAAGGAGCTCTCGGCCAGCGAGGGCAATCGTGCCGATGCCGCCGACCGCTTGCGCGAATCCGAACGCCAGATTTCCCGCCTGCAGCAGAAGTTGCACGAACTTGGCCAGCAGCGGGGTCAGTTGCAGAAGCGACTGGAGTCGCTGGAAGCCCAGTCCCAGGAGCTCGGGCGAACGCTGGCACAACAGCAGGCGCAACTGGAAAAACTCCTCTACCGCCAGTACTTGCGCGGCAACCCCGACTCGCTGCAGTTGCTGCTCAACGGCGACGACCCCAACCAACTGGCCCGCGACCTGCATTACCTGTCGGCGATTGCCGCAGCCCGCGCCGACCTGATGGGCGAAATCAGCAGCACGATCAAGCAGAAGAAGGCGCTCGCCGCCGATGCCCGCGAACGCACCGAGGAGCTGGCCGAAGTCGAGGCCGAACAGAAGAAGAACCACGCCGAACTCGAGAAGCAGCGCAAGGAACGCAAGGCGCTGCACGCCGAGATTTCCGACAAGGTGCGCGCCCAGCGCCGCGAGATCGGCTCGCTGCAACGCGACGAAAAACGCATGAGCCAGCTGGTCGAACGCCTGTCGCGCATCCTCGCCCAGCAAGCCGCCGCCCGAGCGGCCGAGGATGCCCGCCGGCGCCAGCAGGCAGCCGCCGAAGCAACGCGGCGCAACGAGGGCAAAAGCGAGCCAAGACCGGCGCCAAGCCGCCAGGCCGAACAGGAAAACCGCTACGAGCCGGCGCCGAACGACGGCAGCTTCGCCCGTCTCAAGGGCAAGCTACGCCTGCCGGTACGCGGCACCATCGCCGGCCGCTTCGGGGGCGCCCGCGACGGCGGCGGCCAGTGGCGGGGCCTGTTCATCCGCAGCGAGCCGGGCAACCAGGTCAAGGCGATCGCCGGCGGCCGCGTGGTTTTCTCCGACTGGATGCGCGGCTTCGGCAACCTGCTGATCATCGACCATGGCGACGCCTACCTGTCGATCTACGGCAACAACGAGTCGCTGCTCAAGCAGGTCGGCCAGGCCGTCAGCGGCGGCGAGACGATTGCCTCGGTGGGCAATACCGGGGGCAACCCGGATTCCGGTTTATACTTTGAAATCCGCCATAAAGGCCAACCGATCGACCCGATGTCCTGGGCAAGTCTGAAATGAGCAAATTGAAAACCCTCAGCCTCGCCGTTGGCGGCTTCGTTGCCGGCGCCCTGATCACCCTGCAGCTGCCCGCCTTCGCCGAGAAGGAAACCCGGACCGGCCTGCCGATCGAGGACCTGCGCACCTTCGCCGAGGTCTACAGCGCGATCAAGCAGGGCTATGTCGAGCCGGTCGACGACAAGAAGATGATCGCCAACGCGATCTCCGGGCTGCTCTCCAACCTCGACCCGCACTCGGCCTATCTCGACGCCGACTCGTTCAAGGACCTGCAGGTCGGCACCCAGGGCGAATTCGGCGGCCTCGGCATCGAAGTCGGCATGGAAGACGGCCTGGTCAAGGTCGTCTCGCCGATCGAGGACACCCCGGCCTACCGCGCCGGCGTCAAGGCCGGCGACCTGATCTTCAAGCTCGACGAAACCCCGGTCAAGGGGCTGAGCCTGTCCGACGCGGTCAAGAAGATGCGCGGCAAGCCGAAGACCTCGATCCGCCTGACCATCCTGCGCAAGGGCGAGGCCAAGCCGCTCGAGATCACGCTGGTGCGCGAAGTGATCAAGGTCCAGAGCGTCAAGTCCAAGGTCGTCGAACCCGGCTACGCCTGGGTACGCATCACCCAGTTCCAGGAAGGCACGATCGCCGATCTGGCCAAGCACCTGAACAATGCCTACAAGCAGGGCGAACTCAAGGGTCTCGTCCTCGACCTGCGCAACGACCCGGGCGGCCTGCTGCATGGCGCAATCGGCGTCTCCGCGGCTTTCCTGCCGCCGGATACCAAGGTGGTATCGACCGACGGCCGCACCGAGGATGCCAAGCAGGACTTCCTCGCCCGCCCCCGTGACTACCTGCGCGGCACCCGCGAAGACCCCTTGCGCAACCTGCCGGTTGCGGTCAAGAAGGTACCGATGGTGGTGCTGGTCAACGGCGGCTCGGCCTCGGCCTCGGAAATCGTCGCCGGCGCGCTGCAGGATCACAAGCGCGCCGCCATCGTCGGCACCCAGACTTTCGGCAAGGGCTCGGTCCAGTCGGTGCTGCCGCTGCCCGGCAATACCGCGATCAAGCTGACCACGGCCCGCTATTTCACGCCCAGCGGCCGCTCGATCCAGGCCAAGGGCATCACCCCCGACATCGTCGTCGAGGAAAGCGCCAACGGCAGCAGCAGCATGCGTCTGCGCGAAGCCGACCTGGAGCGCCACCTCGAGGACAAGGCGGATGCAGCCAAGGGCGAAGCGAAGCCGGCCACGCCGGCAAAACCCGCTGCCAAACAGGACAAGGAAGCCCCCAAGGACGAGGACGAAGCCCCGGCCCGCCTCGAGTATGCCGGCAAGAACGACTACCAGTTCCAGCAGGCACTGAACATCCTCAAGGGCGCCCAGATCATGCAGGGCAAGTGACAGCAAGCCAGCCAACTCGGGAGGGATGATGACGCACGCAGACCTCAGGAAAAAGCGGGAAATCCTGTTTTCCAAGTTTCCGCCCGGCCAGGTGCCGGAGGCCGCCGACGACCTCAAGCACCTGGACGAAATCGACGTCGAGCCGAAGTTCGAGAAGCGGGCGCTCGGCGTCGAGTACGAACTGACCCAGCACACCCTGGCCGAACTCGAGGACCACCTCGAGGACAAGGGCTACCACCTCGACAACACGCTGATGAGCAAACTCACCCGAGCGCTGATCCACTACGTCGAGGAAACCCAGTTGCACAACATGGTGGTCCCGGAAAAACGCCTGAAGCCGTCACCCGAGGAAGCTTACGTCAAGGCCTGGGAAACACGCCCGCACGGCGATCACGACGACACCCCGCCGGAGTGGCGCGAGTACAAGTGACCGACGAGCAGCTTCTCCGCTACAGCCGGCACATCCTCCTCGATGCGCTCGGAATCGAAGGCCAGCAGCGCATTCTCGACAGCCACGCGGTGATCGTCGGGGCCGGCGGACTCGGTTCGCCGGCGGCGCTCTATCTCGCCTCGGCCGGCGTCGGGCGGATCACGCTGGTTGACGACGACTGCGTCGACCTGACCAACCTGCAGCGCCAGATCCTCCACAGCGACGCCCGCGTCGGCATGGCCAAGGCCGAATCCGGCCGGCTGGCGCTGGCCGCGCTGAATCCGACGGTCGACGTCGTTCCGCTGCAAAAAAGGCTGGCCGGCGCAGAACTCGATGCGCTGGTCGGCAGCGCCGACATCGTCCTCGACTGCACCGACAACTTCGCCACCCGGCATGCGATCAATCGCGCCTGCGTCCATCACCGGACCCCGCTGGTCTCCGGTGCGGCGATCCGCTTCGACGGCCAGGTCAGCGTCTACGATCTGGCCCGCGACGACGCGCCCTGCTACCACTGCCTGTTCCCCGAGGGCGAGGATGTCGAGGAGGTACGCTGCGCAGTGATGGGCGTATTCGCGCCGCTGACCGGCATCGTCGGCACGATGCAGGCGGCCGAGGCGCTCAAGCTCGCAGCCGGCATCGGCCAGACACTGAACGGCCGACTGCTGCTGCTTGATGCGCTGAACATGGAATGGCGGACGGTGAAGTTCCGCCGCGACCCGGACTGCCCGGTCTGTGCGCCTAACTCGGCCGTGCGATCAGGCGGATATCTGGACCAAGCTGGCGCAGATCGAGAATCCGCAGCGCCCGCTTGTCGGTCAGCGTCGTCAGCGCCGGCAGGCTGAACAGGCCGCTGGCGTCGTCGCCGATCAGGCAGGGCGCCAGGTAGAAGACGAATTCATCGACCAGCCCGGCGCGCAGCAGCGAGCCGTTGAGCTTGCTGCCGGCCTCGGCATGAACCTCGTTGATGCCGCGCCGGCCGAGTTCCTCCAGCAGCGCGCCGAGGTCGACCTTGCCGCTGGCATTGGCCAGGAAAATCACCTCGGCACCGGCCGCACGCAGCATTTTTGCCCGTTCCGGGTCGTCGACCGCGGCACAGACGAGAGCCCCGCCGCCGGCCAGGACCTTCGCCGTCGGCGGCGTTTCCAGGCGGCTGTCGACAATCACGCGCAGCGGCTGGCGCGGCGTCTCGACGTCGCGCACGGTCAGGCTCGGATCGTCATCGCGGACGGTGCCGACGCCGGTCAGCACGGCACAGGCGCGGGCCCGCCAGCGATGGCCGTCGCGACGCGCATCGGGACCGGTGATCCACTGGCTGGTGCCGTTGTTCAACGCCGTCTTGCCGTCCAGGCTGGCCGCCGCCTTCAGGCGCAGCCAGGGCCGACCGCGGGTCATGCGCGCGACGAAGCCGATGTTCAACTCGCGCGCCTCGCTCTCGAGCAGGCCGCTCGCCGTGGCGATCCCGGCCGCCGCCAGTAGCGCCAGGCCACGGCCGGCAACCAGCGGATTCGGATCGACCATCGCCGCCACGACGCGGCTGACGCCGGCAGCGATCAAGGCCTCGGCGCACGGCGGCGTGCGCCCGTGGTGACTGCAGGGTTCGAGCGTGACGTAGGCCGTGGCGCCGCGCGCCCGCTCACCGGCGGCGCGCAGGGCATGCACCTCGGCATGCGGCTCGCCGGCCTTCTCGTGCCAGCCTTCGCCGACAATTTCGCCGGCGCGCCACAGAACGCAGCCGACCCGCGGATTCGGCGCCGTCGTCCACAGGCCGCGCTCGGCCAGTTGCAGCGCGCGCGCCATCATCTGACGGTCGACGGCGGAAAAACTCATTTTTTGCGGGGAACCGGCGAGACTTCCTTGATCGCCTTGGAGAACGCGTCGACGTCCTCGAAATTGCGGTAGACCGAGGCGAAACGGATGTAGGCGACCTTGTCGAGCTTCTTCAGCTCGCGCATCACCAGTTCGCCAAGCTGCTGCGTGCTGACCTCGCGCTCGCCCGAGGTGAGCAGCTTTTCCTCGATGTCGGCGACGGCGGCATCGACCGATTCGATCGATACCGGCCGCTTGCGCAGCGCCAGATCAAGACTGGCGCGCAGCTTTTCGCGACTGTAGTCGGCGCGCAGGCCGTTTTTCTTGACCACCTGCGGCAGCTGGATTTCGGCCCGCTCGTAGGTGGTGAAACGCTTGTCGCAGGCGGTGCACTTTCTGCGGCGGCGAACGATGTCGCCTTCATCGGAAACCCGGGTATCGACGACCCCGGTTTCGTCATGACCGCAGAAAGGGCATTTCATCGCGGCTTACTTGCCGTAGACCGGGAAACGCTTGCACAGCGCCGACACCTGCTCGCGGACGCGGGCAGCAACGGCTTCGTCGTTCGGCGCGTCGAGCACGTCGGCGATCAGGTGGGCGATCTGCTCGGCCTCGATCTCGGTGAAGCCACGCGTCGTCATTGCCGGCGAACCGATGCGGATGCCGGAAGTGACGAAGGGCTTCTGCGGATCGTTGGGGATGCCGTTCTTGTTGACGGTGATGTGGGCATTGCCCAGCGCCGCCTCGGCTTCCTTGCCGGTGATGTTCTTCGAACGCAGGTCGACCAGGAAGACGTGGCTTTCGGTGCGGCCGGAAACGATGCGCAGGCCGCGCTCCTCGCCGAGCACCTTGGCCATGACACGGGCGTTGTTGATCACCTGTTCCTGATAGTCGCGGAACGCCGGCGAAGCGGCTTCCTTGAAGGCGACGGCCTTGGCGGCGATGACGTGCATCAGCGGGCCGCCTTGCAGGCCCGGGAAGATGGCGGAATTGATCGCCTTTTCATGCTCGGCCTTCATCAGCACGACGCCGCCGCGCGGACCGCGCAGGGTCTTGTGCGTTGTCGTGGTGACGACATCGGCGAAGGGCACCGGGTTCGGATAGAAACCGGCGGCGATCAGACCGGCGTAGTGGGCCATGTCGACCCAGAAAATGGCGCCGACTTCCTTGGCGATCTTGGCGAAGCGCTCGAAATCGATGCGCAAGGCGTAGGCCGAGGCACCGGCGACGATCAGGCGCGGCTTGTGCTCGCGGGCCAGCGCTTCCATCTTGTCGTAGTCGATCTCTTCCTTTTCGTTGAGGCCGTAGGAGACGACGTTGAACCACTTGCCGGACATGTTGAGCGGCATGCCGTGGGTGAGGTGACCGCCTTCGGCCAGGCTCATGCCCATGATCGTGTCGCCCGGCTTGCAGAAGGCCATCAGCACGGCCTGGTTGGCCTGCGAACCGGAGTTCGGCTGAACGTTGGCGGCATCGGCACCGAACAGCGCCTTGATCCGCTCGATGGCGATCTGCTCGGCGACGTCGACGTGCTCGCAACCGCCGTAGTAGCGCTTGCCCGGGTAGCCTTCGGCGTACTTGTTGGTCAGCTGGGAGCCCTGGGCTTCCATGACCGCGGTGCTGACGTAGTTTTCGGACGCGATCAGTTCGATGTGGTCTTCCTGGCGCTGATTCTCGGCCTGAACGGCCTGCCAGAGTTCGGGATCAACTTTTGCCAGGGTGTCTTGCGCGGAAAACATGGAGATAGCCTCAAGCCATTGAAAAGGGCGAGAATTTTATCACGACGGCAGCTCGTCCAGCGCAGCATCGGCGAGATGCGCGGTTTCACCCCAGGTTTCCACGGTCCACCGGCCGTTGACCGTGGAAATCCAGTTGATGCCGGCGTTCGGAATCAGGAAGTCGCGCGGCATCTCGAGCGGGTTGCCGCGGACGAAGCGATTGACGATGTCGAGCACGCCGCCATGAACGACGACGACGACATTGCTTCCCGGATGGGCGGCGGCAATCTCGGCCAGCTTGCCGGTAACACGGGCGAACAAGGCGCGCAGGCTCTCACCGTTCTCGAAGTCGTAGTCGGCATTGCGCCCTTCGAACGCGGCATAGCCGGCCGGATGCCGCTGCTTCGCCTCGTCGTAGGTGAGCCCCTCGAAAACCCCGTAGCAGCGCTCGCGCAGGGCGGGAGAGGACTGCGGCACCAGGCCGAGGGCGGCACCGATCGCCTGCGCTGTGGCCCAGGCACGCTGCAGGTCGCTGCTGTAGAGCGCGACGATTCCGGCCGTGCGCAGACAGCGACCGGCGGCACGGGCCTGCGCCTGACCGGCGGCATTGAGACCGATGTCGATCTGCCCCTGGATCCGGCGCGCGGCGTTCCACTCGGTTTCGCCGTGGCGGACCAGGCAGATCCGGGTAGGGATTTCCACCATGTTGTCTCCACTGGGTTCGCGGTACATTCGACACCGGTCAATCCCGGCTGCCCGACAGTCCGGCGATTCTATCAATCGAGGAGGAGTTTCGTGACCTTATTACTCAAGCTTTCACAGCTGATCGACTGGCTGAATGAACGCGTCGGCAAGGGCGCCTTCTGGCTGGTCCTGATCATGACCGTCATCAGCGCCGGCAACGCCAGCATCCGTTTCGTCTTCGACACCAGTTCGAACGGCCTGCTGGAAATCCAGTGGTACCTGTTCGCTGCAATATTCCTGCTGTGCGCCCCGTACACGCTGCAGAAGAACGAGCACGTGCGCATCGACGTGCTCTCCGGCAAGCTGTCGCCGCGCGGCCTGGCGGTCATCGACATCATCGGCACGCTGTTCTTCCTGCTGCCGATGGTCGTCGCCGTTCTCTGGCTGTCGCTGCCGCTGGTCGCCGAGTCGTACCGGATCCAGGAAATGTCGGCCAACGCCGGCGGCCTGATCCGCTGGCCGGTGAAGATCCTGCTGCCGATCGGCTTCACGCTGCTCGCCCTGCAGGGCCTGTCGGAACTGATCAAGCGCATCGCCTTCCTGGCCGGCAGGATTGAAGACCCGAACAGCAAGCCGAAAGGCCCGACCCCCGAAGAACAACTGGCTGCCGCGATCGCCGCTGCCAAAGCCCAGGAGGCCAAATAATGGAATGGGTCATCGCCAACATGGCGCCGTTGATGTTCGGCGCCCTCGTCCTCTTCCTGCTGTTCGGCTACCCGGTCGCCTTCGCGCTGGCGGCCAACGGCATCCTCTTCGGCCTGATCGGCATCGAACTCGGCCTGCTCCAGCCGGCGCTGTTCCAGGCGCTGCCTGAGCGCATCTTCGGCATCATGGCCAACGACACGCTGCTGGCCATTCCCTTCTTCACCTTCATGGGGCTGATCCTGGAGCGATCAGGGATGGCCGAGGACCTCCTCGACACGATCGGCCAGCTGTTCGGCCCGATCCGCGGCGGTCTAGCCTTCGCGGTCATCTTCGTCGGCGCACTGCTCGCCGCGACGACCGGTGTCGTCGCCGCCTCGGTGATCTCGATGGGCCTGATCTCGCTGCCGATCATGCTCCGCTACGGCTACGACAAGCGCCTGGCAACCGGCGTCATCGCCGCCTCCGGCACGCTCGCCCAGATCATCCCGCCGTCGCTGGTACTGATCATCATGGCCGACCAGCTCGGCCGTTCGGTTGGCGACATGTACGAAGGCGCGATGGTCCCCGGCCTGGTCCTGACGGGCCTCTACGTCGGCTATGTTGTCCTGATCACCATCATCAAGCCGTCCGCCGCCCCGGCCCTGCCGCCGGAAGCCCGGACGCTGCGCGGCAGCAAGCTGCTGCTGCGCGTGCTGACCGCCCTGGTACCGCCGCTGGTTCTGATCTTCCTCGTCCTCGGCACGATCTTCCTCGGCATCGCGACGCCGACCGAAGGCGGCGCCATGGGTGCCGCCGGCGCCCTGATCCTGGCCGTCAGCCGCAAACGCCTGACCTGGCAGCTGACCCGCCAGGCGATGGAAACCACCGGCAAGCTCTCGGCTTTCGTGATCTTCATCCTGGTTGGCTCGACCGTCTTCGGCCTGACCTTCCGTGCCGTCGATGGCGACCTCTGGGTCGAGCACCTGCTGCTGTCGCTGCCCGGCGGCGAAATCGGCTTCCTGGTCGTGGTCAACATCATGGTCTTCCTGCTGGCCTTCTTCCTTGATTTCTTCGAACTGGCCTTCATCATCGTACCGCTGCTCGCCCCGGTCGCCGACAAGCTCGGCATCGACCTGGTCTGGTTCGGCGTGCTGCTCGCGGTCAACATGCAGACCTCGTTCATGCATCCGCCGTTCGGCTTCGCGCTGTTCTACCTGCGCTCGGTGGCACCGCCGGCGATCAAGACGACCGACATCTACTGGGGTGCGATTCCTTTCGTCTGCATCCAGCTGATCATGGTCGCGCTGATCATCACCTTCCCCAACCTCGTCAGCTACGGCGACGAGCACCAGAAGGAACTGCAGCGCATGGAACGCGACGGCACCGCGCCGCCGCCGGCCGGCCTCGACACGCTGATCCCGCAAGGGACAGACGACGAACAATCCTCCGACAACGCCGACCTGCTCAAGGGACTGCAGGGCGACGCCAAGTAAGAAGAGGGCAAGCTCGACCTTTCAGGGGCCGCATCAGCGGCCCCTTTTTCATGCCCGCACCTTTTCAGCTGCTTCACGAGCACGGCATCCGAACGGGAATTCAGCGGCCTGCCGCAAGCCCTCCTGGCCGAGGCAAGACAAGCCCAGTGTGCTGACGAGCGGCGACTGCCAAGCAGCCCCCTGAGCGGCCGGCAAAGAAAAAGCCTGCCATCTCTCGATGGCAGGCTTGCGGAGACTTCGCCAGCGCCGCCGAAGCGGCACCAGTAGCGGGTCTTACTTGCGCGACTGCAGGAAGCGGTCCATGCGCATTTCGGCGACACTGAACCAGGCATTCTGGGTCTTGCGATACTTTTCCCACTCGGTGTAGATCTTCTTGAACGCCGGGTTCTTGCCGGATTCGTCGGCGTAGACCTGCTGCGTCGCCTGGTAGGCGGCATTGAGGATCTCGTCGGAGAAGGCCTGCAGCTTGACACCATTGCGCAGCAGGCTGGACAGCGCGATCGGGTTCTTGTGATCGTACTCGGCCATCATCGTCACGTTGGCTTCGTAGGCAGCCGCCTGGAAAGCCGCCTGGTATTCCTTCGGCAGCTTGTCCCATTCCTTCTTGTTGACGAAAAAGTGAATGGCCGGGCCCGATTCCCAGAAACCCGGGTAGTAGTAGTTCTTGGCAACCTTGTAGAAGCCGAGCTTCTCGTCGTCGTAAGGACCAACCCATTCGGCGGCATCGATGGTGCCCTTTTCCAGCGCCGGGTAGATGTCGCCACCGGCGATCTGCTGCGGGACCACGCCGAGTTCGGCGAAGACGGTACCGCCGAGGCCGGCGATCCGCATCTTGACGCCCTTGAGGTCGGCCACGGTCTTGACTTCCTTGCGCCACCAACCGCCCATCTGGGTACCGGTATTGCCGCCGGCGAAGGAGACGACGTTGTAGTTGGCGTAGAAGTCGTCGAGCAGCTTCTGGCCGCCGCCGTAGTAGATCCAGGCGTTCTGCTGGCGGGCGTTCATGCCGAACGGCACCGAGGTACCGAAGCCGAAGGTCTTGTCCTTGCCGACATAGTAGTAGGAGCAGGTGTGGCAGACTTCGACGGTGCCCTGCTGGACGGCGTCGAGCGCCTGCAGGCCGGGAACGATTTCGCCGCCCGGGAAGACGCGGATGTCGAACTTGCCGCCGGTCATTTCGCGCAGGCGGTTGGCCAGCACGTCGGCGCCGCCGTAGATGGTGTCAAGGCTCTTCGGGAAGCTCGAGGTCAGGCGCCACTTGATGTTCGGCAGCGACTGGGCGATCGCCGGGGCGGCGACGGCGGTGGCGGCACCGGCGACAGCGCCGACCGAGGCTTTCTTCAGGAAATCACGACGTTGCATATTGTCTCCTTTGGGGTTGTAGGGCACGTCAGAAATGTAGCCATTTCATTGTAATCAAAGACACCACCTTGGCGAGTAGTGGAAACCCTAACCCGCGCTACTCGCCGGCGATCGTCATCCGGTCGATCAGGATCGAGCCGCTTTGCTTGCTGCCGCGGACGAGCACATCGTTGCCGACGGCGACGATGCCGGCGAACATCTGGCGGAGATTGCCGGCGATGGTGATTTCCTCGACCGGATGCACGATCCGGCCGTTCTCGACCCAGTAGCCGGCGGCTCCGCGCGAATAGTCGCCGGTGACGTAGTTGATGCCGTGACCGAGCACCTCGGTCAGCAGCAGGCCGCGGTCCATGCGCGCGAGCAGGCCGTCGCGGTCGAGCGTACCGGGCTCGATGATCAGGTTGTGGCTGCCGCCGGCGTTGGCAGTGGTCTGCATGCCGAGCTTGCGCGCCGTGTAGGTGGACAGGAAGTAGCGCTGCAGGATGCCGTCGGTGACCACCTCGCTGTCGCGGGTGGCGACACCGTCGCTGTCGAACGAGGCGCTGCCGAGCCCGCAGCGGATGTGCGGGCGTTCGCCGATGCGCACGAAGTCGGGCATGATCCGCTTGCCGAGATGGTCGATCAGGAAGCTGGCCTTGCGGTACAGGGCACCGCCGCTGGCCGCGTGCACCAGGCTGCCGAGCAGGCCGGCAGCAAGCGGCGCCTCGAACAACACCGGGTATTCGCCGGTCTTGATCCGCCGGCCGCCGAGACGGGCCGCGGCGCGTTCGGCGGCAATGCGGCCGACGCTTTCCGGCGATGCCAGGCGGCTGCCGTCGCGGTGCGTGGTGTACCAGTCGTCGCGCTGCATCTGGTCGCGCTCGCCGGCGATCACCGACGCCGAAATGTAGTGGCGCGAGGTCGGATAGCCGCCCATGAAACCGAGGCTGTTGGCCGACACGAAATGCGCCTGCTGGGTGGACACCGTCGCCCCCTCGGAATTGTCGATCAACGGGCTGGCGTCGAAAGCCGCCTGCTCGCAGCGACGGGCGATCTCGATCGAGGCTTCGACGGTCAACGGCCACGGATGGTACAAATCCAGGTCCGGACAATCGCGCGCCATCAACGCCGCCTCGGCCAGCCCGGCGCAATCGTCCTCGGCGGTGAAGCGGGCAATGTTGAGTGCCGCCTCGACCGTCTCACGCAGGGCCTGCGCCGAGAAATCCGAGGTGCTCGCGTAACCCTTGCGCTGACCGGCATAGACGGTGATGCCGATGCCCTTGTCGCGATTGAACTCGATCGTCTCGACCTCGTCGCAACGCACCGTCACCGATTGTCCGAAGCCTTCCGAGACATCGACCTCACAGGCACTGGCGCCGAGCTTGCGGGCATGTTTCAGGACATCCTCGGCCAGCTGCTGGAGGGCGGGGAAAGCATGGGAAAAAGCAGCGGTCTCGGGCATGGGAACGGCGTCGTTTCAGGGAAAAGTCGCTATCATAGCAGCCCGCCAATGCCGTACCGGATGCCCGCCATGCAAGACGAAGATTTCGCCGAAGACCATACCCGACCTTCCAAGACCAAGCAGAAGGAGGCGATGCACGCGCTGCGCGACCTCGGGGCCGAACTCGTCGAACTGCCGGTCAGCCAGCTCAAGCGCATCGACCTGCCGGAAGAACTGCTGGCGGCCGTGCGCGACTGCCAGAAGATCACCGCCCACGGCGCCCGCCGCCGCCAGCTGCAGTACATCGGCAAGCTGATGCGCAGCGTCGACGAGGAACCGATCCGCGCCGGCCTGGCGCTGCTGCGCGGCGAATCGGCGGCGGAAGTGGCACGCATCCACCGCCTCGAGCGTTTCCGCACGCGCCTGCTCGAGGACGAGAACACGCTCACCGAGATCGGCAACCAGTGGCCCGGCGTCGACCTGCAGTATCTCCGCCAGCTGCGCCGCAATGCGCTCAAGGAGCAGGAGCAGAACAAGCCGCCGAAGAGCTACCGGGCCATCTTCCAGTTCCTCAAGGAACTCGACGGTACGCCGACGGCGACGGAGGCGACGCATGACGACGAATGAACCCCTGCGCATCGGCCTGGTCTCGATCAGCGATCGCGCGTCGACCGGCGTCTACGCCGACCAGGGCATTCCTGCCTTGCAGACCTGGCTCGGCTCGGCGCTGACCAGCCCCTGGCAGGCCGCGACGCGGTTGATTGCCGACGACCGCGAGAGCATTGAAAAAACGCTGATCGAACTGGTCGACCGTGAACGTTGTCACCTGGTCCTGACCACCGGCGGCACCGGCCCGGCGCCGCGCGACGTCACGCCGGAAGCGACGCTGGCCGTGGCCGACAAGGAAATGCCCGGCTTCGGCGAGGAAATGCGGCGGATCAGCCTGAACTTCGTGCCGACCGCGATCCTCTCGCGCCAGGTCGCAGTGATCCGCAAGCAGGCGCTGATCATCAACCTGCCCGGCCAGCCGAAATCGATTCGCGAGACCCTCGAGGGCGTCCGCAACGCCGACGGCGACGTCGTGCACGTCGGCATCTTCGCCGCCGTACCCTACTGCATCGACCTGATCGGCGGCCCCTACGCCGAAACCGATCCGGCGGTGGTCAAGGCCTTCCGGCCGAAATCGGCGCAGCGCCCGAACTAGGCTTCAGGCGGCGCCGACGATGCGGTAGCGGGCGAACTCGTAGTCGCTGGTCTGCTCGACGACGAGCAGGGGCTCGAGGACGACGCGGCGGCCGTCGAGCATGGTCTCGAAGGATTCGCGCGGATCGAAGGTATAGGGCGGCAGGACCACGCGCAGCTCGCCCGGCGCATTGCCTTCGCGCAACAGCAACGACGGCACGCCGGCGACGGCGGCGTAACTCGACGCCATCTTCGGCTTGAGCTCCGCCGCCTCGACGACGCGGGCCAGCGTTTCGATGCCGACCCGGGCCTCGTCCGCGGCCTGCCGGTGGTAGCGGCGGACGCAGCCGAGCAGCCAGTTCTCGCCGCCCTCGGGCTGCAGCGCCAGCAGCGCGCCGACCTTCAGCCACTCGCCCGGAATGCTGTTGAGCAGCGCCCCGAAACCGCCGCGGCTGACATTCTCGACGACCCAGCTTTCGATCTGGAGGCCGGCCGGGCGGCCGCCGAATTCACCGGAAAAGACGACGAAGGCATTGACCAGGCCGCTGAGCACCGACATCCGGTGCTTGACCCGATGCCGATCGTGCCGGCGCTGTGGCGGGATCGGCGCCAGATAGGCGCAGAGGTGGCGCAACACCGGGATCAGCGCCTTCGCCAGATACTGGCCACCGAGCATGATTTCGGCCGGCAGGTCGCCGCCCTGCTCAAGCGTCTGCAGCACCGCCTGCATGCCGCCGTGCGCCGCGCCCGGCTTGAAGAAACGCAGGTTCGGCGTCGCCTGCGCGGGCATTCGCGCCAGCCGCAGCGGCGGCTGCGCCAGGCTCAGGTCAACCCAGTACACGCAGTCGTGCTCGGCGGTCGCCGGAAACTCGAACTGACCGAGGAAATGGGCGATGAAACGCTCGGCCAGTTCGATCTCGAGGGGCAGCAGGCTGTCCATCGACGCCGCCTGGAAAACCATCGCCCGCCGGTATTCGCTGAGCGTCGAACTGCTGCCGGCCGCGCCGAGCTGCAGCGCACGCGTCGCCACACCGGCCTCCTCGGCAACCCGCAGGACCCGTCCGAGACGCTGCCAGAGCTCGCCCGGTGTCGGCCCGTAATGGAACTGCTCCCACTTCAGCTGGGCACGCAACGCCGCCGCCAGCCGGGTGCACAGCGCCGGCAGCGAGTGCTTGGTGAATTCGGGCGTCAGGCCACGGGCCAGCAAGGCGTCGAGCGTCTGCTCATAGACGCTGGCGAGCAGTGCCCAGAAACCGCCATTGATCGACCACAGGCGCTTTTCCTCGGCCTTCGACAGCCGGATGGTGTGCAGGTACTCGCGGGCCAGCCGGCGCAGGTGCGGCGCCGCCGCGTCCTCGAGCTGACGCGCGGCCTCGAAGCGACGTTCGGCCGGAAAATCGGCCGCCGCCTGCAGCGACTCGAGCCAGCCTCCGATTTCGTCGAGCGCCTTGAAGGCATTGTCCTTCGGCAGCTCGCTGACGATCTGGTGCAACTCGCGCGAGTCGGCCAGCGGATGCCCGTTGCGCTTGTCGAACAGCCCGCCCAGGTTAGCCATCTTGTTGAGCAAGTCCTTCTCCCCCGGATCATTTCGTCGCCCGCCGCCCGCGCGACGGCAGACAAGCATTCTAATCCAATCGACATGGGCAGCGGCAACCGCCTGCCGGCCTTGGGTTAGAATGCCGCCATCCTCATCCTTCGACAAAGCCTCGCGATGCAGCAATACCTCGACCTGATGCGCCACGTCCTCGAACACGGCCAGGACAAGTCCGACCGCACCGGTACCGGCACCCGCTCGGTGTTCGGCTGGCAAATGCGTTTCGACCTGGGCCAGGGCTTTCCGGCGCTGACCACGAAGAAGCTGCACCTCAAGTCGATCATCCACGAACTGCTGTGGTTCCTCCAGGGGGACACCAACATCGCCTATCTCAAGGAACACGGCGTCCGCATCTGGGACGAATGGGCCGACGCGAACGGCGACCTCGGCCCGGTGTACGGCAAGCAGTGGCGCCGCTGGCAGACGCCGGACGGCCGTCTGGTCGACCAGATCGCGCAACTGGTACACGGTCTCAAGCACAACCCCGACTCGCGCCGCCACATCGTCTCCGCCTGGAACCCCGGCGATGTCGACGCAATGGCCCTGCCGCCCTGCCACTGCCTGTTCCAGTTCTACGTCGCCGACGGCCGGCTGAGCTGCCAGCTCTACCAGCGCAGCGCCGACATCTTCCTCGGCGTGCCCTTCAACATCGCCAGCTACGCGCTGCTGACGATGATGCTGGCGCAGGTTTGCGGCTACCGCCCGGGCGACTTCGTGCACACCTTCGGCGACGCCCACCTCTACGCCAACCACTTCGAACAGGCCAGGCTGCAGCTGGCGCGCGAGCCCCGGCCGCTGCCGACGATGTGGATCAATCCGACGGTCGACGACATCTTTTCGTTCAAATTCGAGGACTTCCGCCTCGACCACTACGACCCGCATCCGCACATCGCCGCGCCCGTCGCCGTCTGAGGACTTCCATCATGTTGAGCACGCTTCCCGCCTGGCAGGCGCTGTCGGACCACGCCGAAGCACTGCGCCCGACCCACCTGCGAGACCTGTTTGCCGCCGATCCGGCGCGCTTCGACAACTTCAGCCTGCGCCACGGCAAGCTGCTGCTCGACTTCTCGAAACAGCGGATCACCGGCGAAACCCTGCGCCTGCTGCGCGCGCTCGCCGAGGCGCGCGAACTCGACGCCTGGAAGGAAAGGCTGCAGCGCGGCGAGGCGATCAACCACACCGAGCACCGCGCCGTCCGTCACATGGACCTGCGCGCCGGCGACCAGGCCCCGGCCGAGGTCAGGAACGTGCTCTCGCGCATTGCCGCCTTCTGCGACGCGATCCACAGCGGGGTCTGGCGCGGCTACTCCGGCGAATGCATCACCCATGTCGTCAATCTCGGCATCGGCGGCTCCGACCTCGGCCCGCGCATGGTCGCCAAGGCGCTGTCGGCGCACCACCAGATCGACATCAAGGTCCATTTCGTCTCCAACCTCGACGGCGCCGACCTGGCCAGCAAGCTGGCCGACCTCAACCCGCGGACCACGCTCTTCGTCGTCGCCAGCAAGACCTTCTCGACGCTGGAAACCCTGACCAACGCCCGCACCGCCCGCGACTGGCTGCTCGCCGCCGCCGGCCAGACCAGCGGCGCAGTCGCCAAGCACTTCGTCGCCGCCTCGACCAACATCGCGGCGACGCGCGAATTCGGCATCGCCGACGAGAACGTCTTCGAATTCTGGGACTGGGTTGGCGGCCGCTTCTCGCTATGGTCGGCAATCGGCCTGCCGGTCGCGCTGGCCATCGGCTACCGCAATTTCACCGAACTGCTGGCCGGGGCCAACAACCTCGACCGCCACTTCATCGAGGCGCCGGCCGAGCGCAACCTGCCGCTGACGCTGGCCTTGCTCAGCCTGTGGAACACCGATTTCCTGCGCGCCGCCAGCCACGGCATCTTCCCCTACAGCCAGTCGCTGTCGCTGCTGCCGCGCTACCTCCAGCAACTCGAGATGGAGAGCAACGGCAAGCTCTACGACCGCGACGGCGCACCGCTCGACGTGCCGACCTGCCCGATCATCTGGGGCGAAGCCGGAACCAACGGCCAGCACTCCTTCTTCCAGCTGCTGCACCAGGGCGGCCAGCCGATTCCCAGCGACTTCATCGCCCTCGGCAAGTCCGACTATCCGCTGCACGGCCACCACACCGCGCTGCTCGCCAACTGCCTGGCGCAGTCGGCCGCCCTCGCCTTCGGCCAGACCGCCGCCGAAGCCCGCGCCAGCGGCATCCCGGAACACCTGCTGCCGTACCGCACCTTCCCCGGCAACCAGCCGTCGACGACGCTGGTCCTCGGCGAACTGACCCCCTACACCCTCGGCCAGATGATCGCCCTCTACGAGCACAAGGTGTTCTGCCTGAGCGTGCTCTGGGGTCTCAATGCCTTCGACCAGTGGGGCGTCGAACTGGGCAAGGTGCTGGCCAGCCGGCTGACCCCGGTGGTTCGCGGCGAAGCCGACGAGCACAGCCTGGACAGCTCGACTGCCGGGCTGATCACCCATCTGCGCCAATTCCGGATGTCCTGAAAGCCCCGCCCCCATGACCGAACTCGTCCTCATCGCCGCGGTCGCCGAAAATCGTGCGATCGGCCGCGACAACCAGCTGCTCTGGCAGATTCCCGAAGACATGGCGCATTTCCGCCGGCTCACCGCCGGGCAGACGGTGATCATGGGCCGCAAGACCTGGGAATCGCTGCCACCGCGCTTCCGGCCGCTGCCCGGACGGCGCAACATCGTCGTCAGCCGGCAGGCCGCCTACCCGGCCCCGGGCGCCGAACTGGCCACCTCGCTGGAAGCCGCACTGGCGCTGGCAGCGAGCGATGCCACCGCCTTCGTCATCGGCGGCGAGCAGATCTATCGCCAGGCGCTGGCGCTGGCGCAGCGCCTCGAGATCACCGAGGTCGCACTGCAGCCGGATGCCGACGCCTGGTTCCCGGAAATCGACGTCGCGCAATGGCAGGAGAGCGCCCGCTCGACCCTGCCCGCCGACGGCGAGCGACCGGCCTGCGCCTTCGTCACCTATCGCCGCCGCGCCGGTTCCCAGGCCGGCACATCCCAAGTAGACTGCCCCTCTGCCTGATTTCCAACATCCTTCCTGACAGGAGAACCCCGTGGACCGTCGCCATACCCTGAAGCTTTCCGCCGCCCTCGTCGCCAGCGCCCTCCTTGCCGCCTGCGGCCAGCAGGAAACGCCGCAAGCCGCGGCGCCTGCCGCCGCCCCGGTAACCACGCAGACCGTCAAGCTCGGCTTTGCCGCCCCGCTGACTGGCGCCCAGGCCCACTACGGCAAGGAAATGCAGAACGGCATCGTGCTCGCGCTCGAGGAAGTGAACGCCGAGAAGCCGATGCTGGGCGGCCAGCCGGTCCAGTTCGAACTGGTTTCCGAGGACGACCAGGCCGATCCCAAGCAAGGCACCTCGGTCGCCCAGAAGCTGGTCGACGCGAAGATCCAGGGCATGCTCGGCCACTTCAACTCCGGCACCTCGATTCCGGCCTCGCGGGTTTACATGGAAGCCGGCATCCCGCAGATCGCCATGGCGACTTCGCCGGCCTACACCGCCCAGGGCTTCAAGACGACTTTCCGCAGCATGACCTCGGACACCCAGCAGGGCGCAGTCGCCGGTCGCTTCGTGGTCGAGTCGCTGAACTACAAGAAGATCGCCATCGTCGATGACCGCACCGCCTACGGCCAGGGCCTCGCCGACGAGTTCGAGAAGGCGGCCAAGGCGGCCGGCGCCGAGATCGTCAAGCGCGAATTCACCAACGACAAGTCGGTCGATTTCAAGGCCATCCTGACCAGCATCAAGTCGAGCAAGCCGGACCTCGTCTATTTCGGCGGTGCCGACGCCCAGGGCGGCCCGATGATGAAGCAGATGCGCGAACTCGGCCTGAGCGCGGTCTTCGCCGGCGGCGAAATGATCAAGTCGCCGAACTTCCTGAAGCTGGCCGGCCCGGCCGCCGAAGGCGCGATTGCCTCGCTGGCCGGCCTGCCGCTGGCCAAGATGCCCGGCGGCGAAGCCTACGCGACGCGCTACAAGGCCCGCTTCGGCGTCGATGTCGAGGTCTACTCGCCGTACTCCTACGATGCCGCCAAGGTCCTCACCGGCGCCATGCTGCGCGCCGGCAGCGCCGATCCGGCGAAGTACCTGGCGGAACTGGCGAAGACCAAGCAGGCCGGCGTCACCTCGGCGAACATCGAGTACGACGAGAAGGGCGACCTCAAGGACAGCGCGATCACCATCTACCGCGTCGATGGCGGCGAATGGAAGGAACTGCAGTCGGTCGGCCAGTAAACGGTTTTTGCCGGAATCTGACGGTCGACCGTCAGAATCCGCGAAAAATGAAAATGCCCGCTTTCGCGGGCATTTTTTCTGGCCGGGTGCCTTCGCTCAGCGCACGCAGTCGACGTAGTACTCGCCGTCCTCGCGCTTGACCAGCCCGTGGATGTCGGTCTCGAAGCCGGGGAAGCGGGCGTTGAAGTCGCGCGCGAACTTGAGGTAGCGGACGATGGTGGCGTTGAAGCGTTCGCCCGGGATGAGCAGCGGAATGCCCGGCGGATAGGGGGTCAGCAGCACCGAGGTGATGCGCCCTTCGAGCTCGTCGAGGCGGACGCGCTCGATCTCGCGGTGCGCCATGCGCGCCCAGGCGTCGGCCGGACGCATCGCCGGCACCATGTCCGAGAGGTACATCTCGGTGGTCAGGCGGGCCACGTCGTTTTCCTTGTACACCGCGTGGATCTGCTTGCACAGGTCCTTCAGCCCCATGCGCTCGTAGCGCGGGTTCTTCTGCACGAACTCGGGCAGCACCTTCCACAGCGGCTGGTTCTTGTCGTAATCGTCCTTGAACTGCTGCAGCGCGGTGACCAGCGTGTTCCAGCGGCCCTTGGTGATGCCGATGGTGAACATGATGAAGAAGCTGTAGAGGCCGCACTTCTCGACGATGACCCCGTGCTCGGCCAGATACTTGGTGACGATCGCCGCCGGGATGCCGCGCTCGCCGAAGTCGCCGTCGACGTCCAGGCCCGGGGTGATGATCGTCGCCTTGATCGGGTCGAGCATGTTGAAGCCTTCGGCGAGCTGGCCGAAGCCGTGCCAGCGATGGCCGGGCTTGAGCATCCAGGCATCGCGTTCCTCGATGCCTTCCTCGGACAGGTCGTCCGGGCCCCAGACCTTGAACCACCAGCCGGTGCCCCATTCCTCGTCGACCTTGCGCATGGCGCGGCGGAAGTCGAGCGCCTCGGCGATCGATTCCTCGACCAGCGCGGTGCCGCCCGGCTCTTCCATCATCGCCGCGGCGACATCGCAGGAGGCGATGATCGAGTACTGCGGCGAGGTCGAGGTATGCATCAGGTAGGCCTCGTTGAAGGCATCGCGGTCGAGCTGGCGCTCCTGGCAATCTTGGACGAGAATCTGCGAGGCCTGCGAGAGGCCGGCAAGCAACTTGTGCGTCGACTGCGTGGCGAAGATCATCGATTCCTTGCAACGCTGGCGGTCGGCGCCGATGGCGTGGTAGTCGCCGTAGAAATCGTGGAAGGCGGCGTGCGGCAGCCAGGCTTCATCGAAGTGCAGGGTGTCGATGCGGCCGTCGAGCATCTCCTTGATGTCCTCGACGTTGTAGAGCACGCCGTCGTAGGTCGACTGGGTGATGGTGAGCACGCGCGGCTTCGCCGTCTTGTCCTCGATGAAGGGATTGGCGTCGATCTTCTTCTGGATGTTTTCCCAGGCGAACTCGCTCTTCGGAATCGGCCCGATGATGCCGAAGTTGTTGCGCGTCGGCATCAGGAAGACCGGGATGGCGCCGGTCATGATGATCGAATGCAGGATCGACTTGTGGCAGTTGCGGTCGACGACGACGATGTCGCCCGGCGCCACGGTCGAGTTCCAGACGATCTTGTTCGAGGTCGAGGTGCCGTTGGTGACGAAGTAAAGATGGTCGCAGTTGAAGATGCGCGCGGCGTTGCGCTCGGAGGCGGCAACCGGGCCGGTGTGGTCGAGCAGCTGGCCGAGTTCCTCGACCGCATTGCACACGTCGGCGCGCAGCATGTTCTCGCCGAAGAACTGATGGAACATCTGGCCGACCGGCGACTTCAGGAAGGCGACGCCGCCCGAGTGGCCGGGGCAGTGCCAGGAATAGGAGCCGTCGGCGGCGTAGTGGGTCAGCGCACGGAAGAAGGGCGGCGGCAGGCTGTCGAGATAGGCGTGCGCCTCGCGCTTGATGTTGCGGGCGATGAACTCCGGCGTGTCCTCGTGCATGTGGATGAAGCCATGCAGCTCGCGCAGGATGTCATTCGGGATGTGGCGGCTGGTGCGCGTCTCGCCGTGCAGGAAGATCGGAATCTCGGCGTTCTTGTGGCGGATTTCGCCAACGAAGGCGCGCAGTTCGGCCAGCGTCTCTTCCGGCTCGAGCGCCAGTTCCTCGTCGTCGATCGACAGGATGAAGGCCGATGCCCGGCTCTGCTGCTGGGCGAATGAGGTCAGGTCGCCGTAGCTGGTGACGCCGAGCACTTCCAGCCCCTCGCTCTGCAAGGCGTCGGCCAGCGCGCGGATACCGAGCCCGGAGGCGTTTTCGGAACGGAAGTCTTCATCGATGATGATGACCGGGAAATGGAAGCGCATGGTGTATCCCCAAAAGCGGCGACCCGCCGCAGCGGGTCGTAGAGTAAGCGGTTTACGTTACGGAATGCAGTCAGATCTTGGGCAGGGTGACGCCTTCCTGCCCCTGGTACTTGCCGCCGCGATCCTTGTACGAGGTCTCGCAGATTTCGTCAGACTCGAAGAACAGCACCTGGGCGCAGCCCTCGCCGGCGTAGATCTTGGCCGGCAGCGGCGTGGTGTTCGAGAATTCGAGCGTGACATGGCCTTCCCATTCCGGCTCGAAGGGGGTCACGTTGACGATGATGCCGCAGCGTGCGTAGGTCGATTTGCCGAGGCAGACGGTGAGCACCGAGCGCGGAATGCGGAAATACTCCATGGTGCGCGCCAGCGCGAAGGAGTTCGGCGGGATGATGCAGACGTCGGATTCGATCTCGACGAAGGACTTCGGATCGAAGTTCTTGGGATCGACGACGGTCGAATTGATGTTGGTGAACACCTTGAATTCGCGCGCGCAGCGAATGTCGTAGCCGTAGCTCGAGGTACCGTAGGAGACGATCTTCTGGCCGTTCGCCTCGCGCACCAGTTCCGGCGCGAACGGCTCGATCATGCCGTGCTCCTGCGCCATGCGGCGTATCCACTTGTCCGATTTGATGGCCATACGGGAATCCTGCGGTCAACCAAAAATAAAGGCGGGATTTTACCCGCCTTTATTCGCTGCAATGTGTAAAAAAATCAGGTGTTCTGGACGACGATGTTCGGGAACTTCGACGACATGTCCTTGGCCTTCTCGGCGATCTTCACTGCCACCCGGCGCGCGATGCCGCGATAGATTTCCGCCGCCTTCGAGTCCGGTGCGCCGACCACTGTCGGCTGGCCGCCATCGGCCATCTGGCGGATCGCCATTTCCAGCGGCAGGCTGCCCAGGAACTCGACGTCGTAGTCCTTGCACATCTGCTCGCCGCCGCCTTCACCGAAGATGTGTTCGGCGTGGCCGCAGTTCGAACAGACGTGGATGCTCATGTTCTCGACGATACCGAGGATCGGGATGTTCACCTTCTCGAACATCTTCAGGCCCTTGCGCGCGTCGATCAGGGCGATGTCCTGCGGCGTCGTCACGACCACGGCACCGGTCACGGGCACCTTCTGCGCCAGCGACAGCTGGGTATCGCCGGTCCCCGGCGGCATGTCGACCACCAGGTAGTCGACATCGCGCCAGCGCGTCTGCGTCAGCATCTGGTCGAGCGCCTGGGTGACCATCGGGCCGCGCCAGACCATCGGCGTCTCGACGTCGATCATGAAGCCGATCGACATCGCCTGGACGCCATAGGCTTCCAGCGGCTCCATGCTCTGGCCGTCGGCCGACTCCGGCTGCTTGCCGGCCAGGCCCAGCATCTGCGGCTGCGACGGGCCGTAGATGTCGGCGTCGAGCAGGCCGACCGTGGCGCCTTCCTGGGCCAGGGCCAGCGCCAGGTTGACCGCGGTCGTGCTCTTGCCGACGCCGCCCTTGCCGGACGCGACAGCGATGATGTTCTTGACCCCGGGCAGCAGCTTGACGCCCATCTGCACCGAATGCGCGATGATCTTGCTGTAGACGTTGGCGGACACGTTGCCGACGCCGGGCAGCGTGCGCACGGCGGCGATCACCTGCTTGCGGACGGCGTCGATCTGGCTTTTCGCCGGATAGCCGAGCTCGATGTCGAAGGCGACATCGTTGCCGTCGATGCGGAGGTTGCGCAGGGCCTTGCCGGCGACGTAGCTCTTGCCGGTATTGGGGTCGACCGCCGCCGACAGGACATTCTTGATCTCTTGTTCGCTAAGACTCATGGGGGGCTCCGTTGTACGAGGACGCCGGGCCGAATACCCGACTAGTTTTGTACAGTATACCCCAAAGGCGAAAGCCGTTCAGCCACTGACGGTATCGAGGCGGTAACCCTGGCCGTAGACCGAGGTCAGCATCAGCCCGCTTTCACCGGCCAGGCCGAGCTTCTTGCGCAGGCGGCTGGCATGGGTATCGACGGTGCGCGTATCGACATCGGCTTCGCGGGCCCAGACCGAGGCCAGCAACTCCTCGCGAGCCAGCACGCGGCCGACGTTCTTGAGAAAGACGACGGCGAGGTCGAACTCGCGCTGGGTCAGGTCGACGTCCTGGCCACCGAGGCGGATGCGACGCCCCTCGATGTCGAGCTCGATGTTGCCGAAGCGGGCCAGTTCCTGCGTCTTGGCCTTGCGCCGGCGCAGCAGCGCATCGACGCGGGCGAGGAATTCCATGTAGCGGACCGGCTTGGGCACGTAGTCGTCGGCGCCCATGCGCAGGATGTCGGAGGCGAACTCCTCCTCGGTACGCGCCGTGCACACGACGATCGGCACATCCCAGCCGCGGGTCTCCCGGATCTTGCCGACGAGCACGTCGCCACCGACATCGGGCAGGACCCAGTCGACGACATAAAAATCGAAGCTGCGCGTGGCCAGGGCCTCGAGAAAGCTCTTTCCATCGGCGAACACCTCGACCTGGTAGCCTTCGCTCTTGAGCAGGGCCTTGAGCACTTCGGCCTGACTGCGGCTGTCTTCGATAACGGCAAAAATCATAGATCCTCCTGGAAGTGTGAATTCTGCCCAGCCCAGGCCAGCAGATCAACCGGCAAATGCCTGATTTTACGTATCCCTGACAAACGTTCACGTTTCGCAACATTGTCGCGCCGGAATGCTTTTGCCGCGGCCGCGGTAGAATCGCATCTTTGCCTTACGAACCGCTCCCATGTCGCGCAAGATCCTCGTCACCTCCGCCCTGCCCTACGCCAACGGCGCCATCCACCTCGGCCACCTCGTCGAATACATCCAGACCGACATCTGGGTGCGTTTCCAGAAGATGGCCGGCAACGAGTGCTGGTACGTCTGCGCCGATGACACGCACGGCACGCCGATCATGTTGCGCGCCGAAAAGGAGGGGATCACGCCGGAACAGCTGATCGCCCGCGTCCATGGCGAGCACTCGCGCGACTTCGCCGGCTTCCTGGTCGGTTTCGACAATTACTACAGCACGCACTCGCCGGAAACCCGCGAATGCGCCAACGACATCTACGGCAAGCTCAAGGCCGCCGGCCTGATCGAGGTGCGTTCGATCGAGCAGTACTACGACCCGGTCAAGCAGATGTTCCTGCCCGACCGCTTCATCAAGGGCGAATGCCCGAAGTGCCACGCCAAGGACCAGTACGGCGACAACTGCGAAGTCTGCGGCGCCGCCTACGCGCCGACCGACCTGATCGAGCCGTTCTCGGCCGTCTCCGGCGCCAAGCCGGAACTGCGCCACTCCGACCACTATTTCTTCAAGCTCTCCGACCCGCGCTGCGAGGCCTTCCTGCGCGAATACACCAGCAGCGGCGTGCTCCAGGCCGAAGCCGCCAACAAGATGCAGGAATGGCTGGGCGCCCCCGGCGACAACAAGCTGTCCGACTGGGACATCTCGCGCGACGCGCCCTACTTCGGCTTCGAGATCCCGGACGCGCCGGGCAAGTACTTCTACGTCTGGCTCGACGCGCCGATTGGCTACATGGGCTCGTTCCGTAACCTGTGCGCGCAGAAGGGCCTCGATTTCGACGAGTTCTTCAGGAAGGACTCGACGACCGAGCTCTACCACTTCATCGGCAAGGACATCCTCTATTTCCACGCGCTGTTCTGGCCGGCCGAGCTGCAGCACGCCGGCTTCCGCACGCCGACCAAGATCTTCGCGCATGGCTTCCTGACGGTCGACGGCGCCAAGATGTCAAAATCACGCGGCACCTTCATCACCGCCGAGAGCTTCCTGAACAGCGGCATGAACCCGGAATGGCTGCGCTACTACTTCGCCGCCAAGCTGTCGAACACGATGGAAGACATCGACCTCAGCTTCGACGACTTCGTCGCCCGCGTCAATTCCGACCTGGTCGGCAAGTACGTGAATATCGCCAGCCGCTCGGCCGGCTTCATCGCCAAGCGCTTCAACGGCCAGCTGGCGCCGGCCGACGACAGCCTGCCGGCGATCCGCGCCATTCGCGACGCAGCACCGCGCATTGCCGAACTGTTCGAAGCACGCGAGTTCAGCAAGGCGATCCGCGAGATCATGGCCCTGACCGACGGCGCCAACCAGTACGTGGACAGCGTCAAGCCCTGGGAACTGGCCAAGCAGGAGGGCAAGGACAGCGAACTGCACGCCGCCTGCTCGAACGCGCTCAACCTGTTCCGCCTGCTCACCGTGCTGCTCAAACCGGTGCTGCCGGCCACCGCCGCCAAGGTCGAGGCCTTCATGAACCTGGCGCCGCTGACCTGGGCCGACGCCGGCACGCTGCTCGCCGGCGGCCACGCGATCAACGCCTACAGCCACCTGATGACGCGCGTCGACGCCAAGCAGATCGAGGCGCTGATCGAAGCCAACAAGCAGTCGCTGGCCCCGGCATTGACGGTCGACGCCGGCCAGCCGGCAAAAACCGCCAAGCCGGCCGAAGCCGCCCCGGCCAGCACCGACGGCCTGTGCAGCATCGACGACTTCATGAAGGTCGACCTGCGCATCGCCAGGATCGTCAATGCCGAGCACGTCGACGGCGCCGACAAGCTGGTGCGCCTGACGCTGGACATCGGCGAAGAAAGGACGCGCAACGTCTTCGCCGGCATCAAGGCGGCCTACGACCCGGCGCAGCTGGTCGGCCGACTGACCGTGATGGTCGCCAACCTGGCGCCGCGCAAGATGAAGTTCGGCCTCTCCGAAGGCATGGTGCTGGCCGCATCCGACCTTGACGGCAAGACCCCGGGGCTCTACCTGCTGTCGCCCGACAGCGGTGCGCAACCCGGCATGCGGGTCAAGTAAGACAAGCGGATGACATGCCCGAAAACGGGTCGCTGCGGCGGCCCGTTTTTTTATTGCAGCGCAACAAAAACGCCTGCCGACTTAAAGCGTTACTTTAAGTAAACAGGTCAAAAGCAAAACCTGCCAGCGGGTTTTCGATCTATCCACAAAAGCTGTGGATAAGTCTGTTGGTTAATCCATGAACAAGACGCTAAGTCACCGCCGCACAAGGAATTTTCCTACCCTGCGCAAAACTTGCGCAACCTCGCAAGCCATTGATTAAAAAAGACTTAGCCATCAACAAGGCAATCTGTCAAATTCACCAAGACCTACCAGCGGGCGCGCGTCGGACGGCACGAAAACTGTGCATAACTCGTTTCCAATGAAAGCGTCTTGTCAAGCCCCGGACAAAAATATTTCGGCATAATGCGGCCATGAACCGCCCCGCATTCAAACCCAGCCCGCGCCTGATCGGCTACCTTGCCGCCGACCTCTTCGGCTTTTTCTGCATCGCGCTCGGCGTCAGCTGGCTGGCCGGCGCCCCCGGGCTGATTCTTGCCGATTTTCCGCGGTCGACCGTCGAAGCCGTGGCCAGCGCGGCCGGCGGCGTCGCCGTGATCGCCTGGGCAATCGGCGGCATCCTCCGCGAACTCGGCCGCCTCGCCCCGCCCCGGCCGGCCGACGACTAGTCGCTGCGCGCCGTCGTCCGCAGCCACTCCGGCAGCTCGCGCTCGCCGGCGTTGTCGATGATGTACTGGCGGATCAGCCGGCGCACCACCTGCGACGGCGTCAGATCCTGCGCCGCGCAGATTTCCTCGAAGATCTGCTTCTTCCTCGGGTCGATCAGCAGCGTCAGGCGGGCTGTGCGTTTCTCCATGAGCTTTCTCTTGTTGTCGTCATTCGCGCGGATATTAACATGTGATTAACATTGACGATTAATTGCCTGCTCATATAATGCAACGCTTCCTCCCCCGAGCGCGCGCCATGAAGATCGCCTTCCGCCCCAAGCTGCTGGATTGCCTGCCGAGCTACACGCGCGCCCAGTTCGGCAAGGATCTCGGCGCCGGGATCACCGTCGGCGTGCTGGCGCTGCCGCTGGCGATGGCCTTCGCCATCGCCTCCGGTGTCTCGCCGACCGCCGGCATCTGGACCGCCATCGTCGCCGGCCTGATCGTCGCCGCGCTCGGTGGCTCGCGGGTGCAGATCGGCGGCCCGACCGGCGCCTTCATCCCGATCGTCTACGGCATCGTCGCCGCCCACGGCTTCGCCAACCTGCTCGGTGCCACCATGCTCGCCGGCGTCATGCTGCTGGCCATGGGCCTGACGCGCATGGGCCAGCTGATCCGCTTCATCCCGGTGACCGTCGTCATCGGCTTCACCAATGGCATCGCCGTCGTCATCTTCCTCGCCCAGATCAAGGATTTCTTCGGCCTGACCATTGCCAGCCTGCCGGCCGAGTTCTTCGCCCGGATCAAGGTGCTGGCGGCGCACGCGCACACCGTCGACCTGCCGACGCTGGCGCTGTCGCTCGCCTGCTTCGTCTTCCTGCTCTCCTACAACCGGCTGGCGCAACGCCTGGCGCTGCTGCGCCGGGCACCCGGCCCGCTCGCCGTGCTGGTGGTCGGCACCGTCGCCGCCTGGGCACTCGACCTGCCGGTGGAAACCATCGGCAGCCGTTTCAACGGCATTCCGCAGGAACTGCCGGCCTTCGGCTTCCCCGCGGTGTCGATCCACGACTTCGGCAAACTGATCTCGCCGGCGATCACCATCGCCCTGCTCGGCGCCATCGAGTCGCTGCTCTCGGCGCGCGTTGCCGACAGCCAGATCGACGATCGCCACGACCCCAACCAGGAACTCGTCGCCCAGGGCCTGGCCAACATCGCCGCCCCACTGTGCGGCGGCTTCGCGGCGACCGGCGCGATCGCCCGCACCTCGACCAACGTCAAGTCGGGCGGGCGCACGCCGATCGCCGGCATCATCCATGCAATGACCCTGCTCGCCGTCGTCCTGGTCGCCGCACCGCTGGCCGCCTACGTGCCGCTGGCGACGCTGTCGGCGATCGTCATGGTGGTCGCCATCAACATGGGCGAGTGGCACGAATTCAAGGAACTGCGCCGCTACTCGTGGAATTACCGCCTGATCCTGGTCAGCGTCTTCCTGGTCACCGTGCTCTTCGATCTGACCATCGCCGTCGAACTGGGCATGGTCCTGGCCAGCCTGTTCTTCATCTACCGCATGTCCGAGCTGACCCGGATCGAGCGACTGGCGCTCGACGAAGCGGCCCAGGAGCCGCAACTGCTCTACCCCGACGGCACGCTGCGCGTCGCCGCCTGGCAGTTGTACGGTTCGCTGTTCTTCGGCGCGGTGAACAAGCTCGAGGAGCTGCTCGATCCGCGCGCCGGCCACCCGGAAGTCGTCATTCTCGACATGCAGCGCTTGGTCCAGCTCGACACCACCGGCCTCGAAGGCCTGGAAAATCTCCGCGACAAGCTCGCCAAGCGCGGCTGCAAGCTGCTGCTGTGCGGCCTCAACGCCCAGCCCGGCTCGCTGATGACGCGTGCCGGCTTCATCGACGCGGTCGGTCACGACAACGTCCGCCCCGATCTCGAACACGCGCTGCGGCGCGCCCACCAACTGCTGCCCGACCTGATGGGCGGCCAACCGGAAGACTACTGAACCATGAGCGCCCTGCCCAACTGCCCGCAATGCCAATCCGCCTTCACCTACGAGGACGGCCTGCTCTACGTCTGCCCGGAATGCGCCCACGAATGGCCGCAGGCCGCCCCGGCCGCCGCCGAGGAGGAAAGCAAGGTGTGGCGCGACGCCAACGGCAACGAACTCAAGGACGGCGACAGCGTCACCGTGATCAAGGATCTCAAGATCAAGGGCTCGTCGTCGGTGGTCAAGGTCGGCACCAAGGTCAAGAACATCCGCCTGATCGACGGCGACCACGACATCGACTGCAAGATCGACGGCATCGGCGCGATGCAGCTGAAGTCGGAATTCGTCAAGAAGGCCTGATCAGGCCTTGCGCGGCCGCGCCACGAAATAGAGGCAGGGCTGCCCGGACGACTCGAGCACGTCGCGCGCCGGCTCGCGCGCGCTGCGGAAGCCGAGTTCCCGGCAGCCGTAAGGAAAGTTCGGGTCGAAGGTGATGTGGTAATGCCGGCAGTTGCGACACCGCGGCGACGCCGGCTGTTCCTTGTCCATCGGCCGGCTCAGCGAGGCAGGGCGGCCGCCCAGGCCGCGGCAGCCGGACGGACGATCTCCAGCCACGGCGACGGATAAACGCCGATCCCGACGATCAGTGCGATGAGCACGACCAGCACCGCCCATTCGCGCGGGCGCAGGTCTTCGGCATCGCTGACGGTCGACCGCGTCGCCGGCCCGAAAAAGGCCCGCCGGTAGAGCGCCAGGAAGGCCCCGGCGGCAATCGCCAGCCCGAACAGCGCAGCCATGCCGGCGCCGGTATAGCGGTCGAGGATCGCCAGGATGAGCAGGAACTCGGCCGGGAAGCTGCTCGTCCCCGGCATGCCGACGCCGGCCAGGCCGCAGACGAGGACGCCGGTGGCGAGCAGCGGCATGCTGCCGGCAGCGCCGCCGAGGGCATGGATGTCGGTACTGCCGGTGCGCTGGCGGAGGAACTCGAGCAGCAGCATGGCTCCGCCGCTGGCCACGGTGAAGCTGAGCAGCAGCGACACCGCCCCCTGGACTCCCTGCGCCGACAGCGTCGCCAGCCCGAGCACGGCCAGCCCGACGTGGCAGATGCTGGCGTAGGCCAGGCCGACGCGCAGGTTGCTGTGCGCGAGCACGCCGACCGCGCCATAGACCAGCGTCAGCGTGCCCAGACCGGCGAGCAGCCAGTGCCATTCCTGCGCCGCCGCCGGCGCCAGCGGCACAGCGAAGCGGACCAGCCCGTATACGCCGACCTTCAGCCCGAGCAGCACCGCCGTCAGCGCGCCCGGCGCCGCCAGCGCGAACTGCGGCAACCAGGTGTGCAGCGGGACCAGCGGCACCTTGAGGCCGAAACCGAGCAGCATCAACAGCCAGATCAGCCGCTGGGTCTCCCGCGCGGCCGGCTGGGCGAGCAGCGTCGTCAGCTCGAAGCCGGCATCGGCGCCAAGGACGACGAAGGCGAGCAGCAAGGGCAGGCCGCCGGCGAGCATGATCAGCACGTAGCGGGCAGCCGCCCGGCCGGCGTCGGCGACGACGCCCCAGCGGGCGAGCAGGAAGTAGACCGGGATCAGGCTGGCTTCCCAGAAGACGAAGAAGACGATCAGGTCGACGGCGCAGAAGATGCCCAGCGTCGCCGACTGCAACGCCAGCAGCAGGCCGTGGTAGAGGCGCGGGGCGTCGCCGCCCTGCTGCCAGCCGGCAACCAGCGCGCCGAGGAAGAGCAGCGCGCTGGCCGGCAAAAACAGCACCGACAGCCCGTCGACCGCCAGCGACCAGTGCACGCCCAGCCCAGGCAGCCAGGGCTGGCGCTCGGCCAGCTGGAACCGCGGCCCGGCCGGGTCGTAGAGCAGCAGCGCCAGCGTCGCCAGCAGCAGCACCGCCAGCATCGTCGCCGCACTCACCCGGCGTGCCGCCGCAGCCGGCACCAGGCGCAGCGCCAGGGCGCCGGCCAGCGGCAGGAGGACCAGGGCAGAGAGCAGGTTCATCGCGCGAACCTCGCGGCCAGTGCCTGGCTGGCGGCATCGGTCAGCTGCAGCCAGGGTTCGGTGAAAAAACCGATCGCCAGCAGCGCGCCGAGCGCGATGCCGCAGACCAGATATTCCATCGGCAGCGTACGGTCGACGTCGTGCACGCCCGATTTTTCCTGCGACAGGAAGGCTTTCTGGAAACCCCAGAGGAGAAAGCCGGCAGCGGCGACGTTGCCGAGCGCGGTGGCCACCGTGGACAAGGCGCCGAAGCCGTCGATCGCCGCCTCGAGCACCAGGTGGGCGGCATCGAAGCCGGGCGTGCCCGGCATGCCGACGATGGCCAGGCCGAAGGTCAGGAAGGCGATGGCGAGGAAGGGAATACGCTCGAACAATCCGGACAGTTCGCCGAGTTCGGTGGTGCCGGTGCGGCGGAAGACGAAGCCGACGATGAACCACATCCCGGTCACCGCCAGCCCGAAGTTGGCGGCCAGCAGCATCGCCCCCTGGATGCCGGCGGCGTGCAGGCTGAACAGGCCGATCACCAGCAGGCTGGTATGGCTGACCACGGCAAAGGCGAGCAGCCGGCGCAGGTTGGTCTGCAGGAAGGCGAGCGCGGCAGTGAAGAAGACCCCGGTCATGGCGAAGCCGACCACGTAGGGCTGCCAGGCGAGCACGGCGTCGGGCGTCAGCGGCAGGACGAAGCGGGCCATGCCGTAGATGCCGACCTTGACCCCGACCATCAGCGCCGGCGCCACCGCGATCAGCCCGTGCTGGGCCATGTTCGGCAGCCAGCCGTGCAGCGGGAACAAGGGCGTGCGCACGGCCAGGCCGTAGAACAGCAGGTAGAAGGCGGCGGTCTGGAACTTGCCCGGCGGCAGTGTCCCGGTCAGCTCGAACAGGTCGAAGCTCCAGCGCCCGCCGCTGGCCTCGGCATGCCCCCAGCCGAGCACAAAGCAGCCGGCGACGAAAAGCGCCAGGCCGAAGCCCTGGTACTGGACGAAGCGCGCCAGCGCCTGCGTCTCGGCCCGCGACGAGGCCCAGCGCCGGAGCAGGTAGACCACCGCCCACAGCTCCAGCGCCGAGAAAAAGGCGAACCAGGCGATGTTGACCGTCAACAGCATCCCGACCAGGCCGGCCTCGGCCAGCAGCAGCACGGCAAACAACCGCCCCGGCGAGATCATGCCGCGGCTCATCCCGTACAGCGTCATCAGCAGCGTGAGCAAGGTCGCCAGCAGCAAAAACACCACCGAAATGCCGTCGACCGCGACATGGTAGCCGAGCGCGTCGATCCGCTCGGCGAGCTGGAAGGCGGCCTGCAGGGAATCGATCCGGCTGGCCGCGAAACCGGCCAGCAGGAGTTCGGCAAGCGCCGCCAGCTTGCCGGCGAGGACCGCCGCCGGCCGTTCGCCGAGCGCGAAGACCAGCGCCGCGCCGCACAGCGGCAGCAACTGCAGCAGGAACAGCAGCGGCAGCGCCGCCTGCTGGTGCCAGAAGATCTCGCCGGCCATCACAGGATCACCACGAACGTGACCATCACGGCCATCATCAGGTAACGCGGCTGTTCGAGCAGTTCCTCGAGCACCCGCAGCCAGTGCCCGGCCTCGCGCAGCAGGCGCTCGCCGATGCCGCCGCGGCCGCGCAGCAGCAGCCGGTTCTCGAAGCGCTGCAGGAGGCCGGCCGCCGCCGCCAGCAGGCGCCCGGGCAGGCCGTCGGCGCAGACCAGCGAACGCCCCGGATCGACCGGCCGGCCGCGCCCCGGCTCGCCGATCGCCCGGTCGATGAAGTTGGCTTCGAGCGCGCGCACGTCGCGGGCGATCGCCCTGGTCGGCTCGGCGAGCAGTGCCAGGCCCAGCTGGTCGAACCAGAAACGCTGCAGCGCCGCGCCGTAGAGCCAGCGGTTGGCGGCCAGCCAGCGCGGCGGCGCCGGCGGCCGCTCGCGCGTCAGCGTCAGCCACGACGGCGCCAGCAGGAATTGCCAGGTCCGCCAGGCGGCATGCAGGCAGAGGTGCGCGGTAGCCAGGGTCGTCCAGCCGAGGCCGATGGCGACGAACATCAGCCCGACCTGGAACACCGTCGCATAGATCAGCGCCGACTTGACGTCGCTCTGGACCAGCCCGCACAGCCAGGCGTAGAGCGCACTCAGCGCACCGATCAGGAGCAGCCCGCCACGCACGTCGGGCAGTTGCTGCAGCCAGGGATCGAGGCGCAGCACCAGGAAGACCCCGGCGTGCACCAGCAGCGCGCCGTAGAAAATCGCCGACGACGGCGTCGGCCCCTCGAGCGCCCGCGCGATCCACGGCGTGAACGGCAACTGCGCCGACTTGACCAGCGCCGCGACGACGAAACCGAGCGCCAGCACGCGCAGATCGACCAGCGGCAGACGGGCGGCGAACAGGTCCTGCCACTCGAAGCTGCCGACCCAGAAAGCGGCCAGCCCGAGCGCAAAGAGCAGGCCGGCGTCACCGGCGCGGTTGGTGACGAAGGCGAACAGCGCGTTGCCGGTCGCCTGCGGGCGCTGCCAGGCGTAGCCGATGAGCAGGAAGGAGGCGACGCCGCACATTTCCCAGCCGAGGAAGAGCAGCAGCCCGTTGCCGGCGAGCAACAGCGCCTGGATGCCGGCCAGGAACAGGCCGAGGACGATGAAATAGCGGTGGAAGCCCGGCTCGCGATGCAGGTAGGGCGCCGAGAAGCGGACCACCAGCCAGCCGGTGAGCGCCGCCAGCGTCGCCACCGGCAGCGACAGCGCGTCGAGCAGGAAGGAAACCCGGCCCTGCCAGTGAGCCGCAGCGAACCACGTGGCGACGACACGGCTGCCCGGCCAGCCGTGCCAGATCACCGACAGGTCGATCGCCAGCAACAGCAGCAGTGCGCCCAGCGCCGCGGCTTCGGCCAGGCGTGCGGTCGGCGGCTCGCCGGCATCGCCGGCGGTACGCCCGAGCAGCACGCGGATACCGGTCAGCGCCGCCGCCAGCAGCGGCAGCAAGGGCACCAGCCAGACCCAGTCGGCAACTGCGCGCAAGCCGGCGATCATCGGCCACTCCCGAGCAGCAGCGCCGGCGGCAACGGCCCGCGCTCGCCGGCGAACCAGTCGGCCGAACGCCCGACCTGCGGCAGCACGGCCGCGCCGGACCAGGCCAGCCAGCCGCGCCGCGGGCAATAGCGCGAGAGTTCGGCGGTCGACGGGTGCTGGGCGGCAAAATTGATCCAGCCGTTGCCGATCAGTTCCTGCAGCGCCGGCTGGCGTTCGAGGATCGCCGAAAGCACCGCCGGTGCCTGCTCGACGACGACCAGCAGGCGCATCGGCTCGTGGATTTCGACCATCTGCCAGGGCAGCCCGGTGCGCAGGTCGGAATCGGCACCGGCCATCACCCCGAACAGCCCGGTCAGGTTGTGGGTGACCTTGGAGCCGCAGCCGAAGCGCTCATTGTCCACGGTCGAGAAATAGTATTCGAGGGCGATGCCGGCGCCGACCGGGCCGGCGGCGAGGAGGATGCGCTCGACGATGGCGCCGTCGTCGTCGGCCGACGGATCGTAGGACACCAGGAAGACGCGGCGGTCGAGGAAGAGGCCGCGGGTGGCCGCGCGGCGACCGATGAAGGCCGCGGCGTTGGTGGCGTGGCCGAGTTCCGGCCGGACCTGGGCGAGGTCGGCGACACGCCCGGCGACGTGACGCCGGGCCTGCCAGGGACTCGCCTGCGGCGGCGCCGAGGCGAGCCGGCGGCAACGTTCGGCGGCGTGCCGGCGACAGGCCTCGGCGAGCGCCGCCAGCAAGCGGTCGAGGGCCGGCTGCCAGGCCGCCGGCACCTGCTCGAGGTCGTACCAGGCGACGCCGTCGTCGCCGGTGTGGTGTTCGGCGGCGACGAACCAGCAATCGTCGCCGATGACGATGCCGCGTCCGGCCAGCCCGGCACGGACCTCCGGGCGATTGGCCATGGTCGCCAGGACGCGCGCGTTCGGCCCGCCGTGACGACCGGAGCAGGCGCCGCAATCGTAGGCCGAGAGATGCGGATTGTTGCGGCTGCCCGAACCGTGGCCGAGGATCAGCACCAGTGGCGCGAACCCCGTGCTCAGGCCGATCGTGGCGAGGAAGGCGGCGACCCGCTCGACCTGCTCGGCAGTACTGAAGGCGCCCGCGCTGCCAACCTCGGCGACCGTCGCGACGGTGCCCTCGAACTGCTGGCGCCAGCGCTCGCCGGCGCGCGCCAGCCAGGCCGGCGCCAGCGAACTGGCAGTGAGCGCGGCCAGCGCCGGCAGGCCGGCGACAGCGGTGAGCAGCGGCCCGGCCAGGGGCGCGCGACGGCTTCCCTGGTAGAGCCGCTCGCGCCAGCGCAGGCGCGTCTCGCGGCGCCGGGCGTGGCGGGCCAGGACCGCTTCCTGGCCCGGCTGCGGCTGTTCGCGGACGTGGTTTTCCGGGGTCACGACGACCGGGCAGAGCGCCACCGGCGCCGGATCGTCGATCCCCTGCCAGAACATCGGCACGCCGAAGAAACCCGCGGCGCCGAAGGTCTCGATGTCCGGCGCGACTTCCTCGAGGTGGCGGCGGGTGCCTTCCTCGCGATCGTCCATGCACATCACCACCTGCGCCGACACGGCCGGCAGCGGCCGCCGCCGGCGGGCATTCGCCGCCAGTGCGGCGAACAGCTGTTCGCGGTAGTGGCCTTCATAGGCCAGCAGCCAGACCTGGCTGACCAGTTCGTCCGGCAGCGCCGCATCGACCGCCAGCAGGCGTGCCGCCGCCTCGCCATCCAGTGCCCCGGCAGCCAGGCCGAGACCATCGACCAGGCGGCGCAGGCGGCAGGCGCGCTGCGTCGCCGCATCGTCAGCCAGCACCGGCGCCAGGCTCGCCGCCAGTTCGTCCCAGCCATGCCCCGGGCGGCCGTCGCGACTGGCCGCGCACAGCCCGGCGGCGGCGGCGAGCAGGTCCTCGGGGACGGCGCCGGCAGCCAGCGCATCGCGCACCAGGAACTCGCCCGGGCTGGCCTGGTAGTAGGCGACCAGCTCGTCGAAGGCAAGCGGCGCTCCGGTCAGTCGCCGGCACAACTCTGCGCACAACTGCTGCTCGAGGAAGACGCGCACCGCCAGGTAGTCGACCATCGCCACCGGCACCCCGTCGCCGACTGCCGGATGCCGGTCGCGCCAGAGGAACATTCCCGACCAGCCGGGCAGCTCGAGCGCCAGCCGCTCGAGGTAGCCGGGCCAGCGTGCGGCGTCGGGCAGCAGCGCGCCCAGCGCCGTTTCGATGACCGCCAGCGGATCCTCGGGCAACTGGCGGATCTCGTCGCGGATGCCGGGCAGCTCGTCGAGCTCCCAGGCCAGGTCGAGGGCGGCACTGCTTTTCCAGGCGGCGAAGAAGCCGCTGCCGCACTCGGGGTTGCGCCAGGCCGCCAGGCCAAGGTCGAGGTGGGCGGCGAGATGGCGCTGCAGGGCGCTGCGCACGCGCGCAAAAAGGTCCTCGCCGGCAAGCGCTTCGAGCAGCTCGCGCAGGCTGTGCTGGCGGCCGACGCCGGCGCACCGCGCCTGCCAGCGCGAGGCGGCAAGCTGGCGCCAGTCGACCGGCGGCGACGCGGTCACGGTCAACGCCCGACAATCGGCAAAAACCGCGTCGGCTCCGTACTCGCCGGCCCGCCAGGTACGCGTTGCCGCGGCCGCCGGCGCAGGTTCGGCGAGCAGCGCGGCGAGCAGCACCTCGGCCCGCGTCAGCCCGGGCAGCACCTCGGCCGCGAGGGCGTCGACGCCGGCATCGGCGAGCGCCGCCAGCAGGTCGTCGCGACTGATGCGACCGGCGGCGAAGGCGGCGAGGAACTGCGCCCGCGGCCACCAGGCGCGCGCCCCGGTTAGCGCCTGGGCGACCGCCAGGGCCTCGGCGAAGGGCAGATGCTGAAAGCCGTGCAGCGTGTTGTGATGAACGAAATCGCGGATCGGCGCCTGCGCCGGCAGGCGGTGCTCGAGCTCATCGATCCACTGCTGCAGGCGTTCGCGCATCTCAGCTCCCGGCAAACAGCGCGGCGATGCGCGCGGTGCTGCCGCCGACCAGCGTCAGCAACGGCGCCGGCCAGATGCCGACGACGACGATGCCGGCGGCAAGCAGCCCGGCGGCGACGGTCTCGCTGCCGCTCATGTCGTCCGGACCGGTGCTGCGGACGGCCGGGCGCAGCAGGTGACCGACGACGCGCAGGCCGTAGGCGGCGCCGACCAGCATCGCCAGGCCGAGCCCGATCACCCACAGCCCCCAATGACGGAAGGCGCCGACCAGCACGTGCAGCTCGGCAACGAAACCGGCGCTGCCGGGCAGGCCGATCGCGGCGAACAGTCCGAAGGCGACGAAGAAGGCGAAGCGCGGCGCGCGGCCACGCAGGCCGTCGTAGTCGGCCAGGTCACGACTGTGCGTGCGCCGGTAGAGCAGCCCGACGACGAGGAAAAGCAGCGCCGCCGACAGGCCGTGCGCGACCATCTGCAGCACGGCGCCGTTGAAGCCGGCGGGATCGAGCGCGGCGATCCCGAGCAGGACGATGCCCATGTGCGAGATCGACGAATACGCGACCATCGCCTTCAGGTCCTGCTGCCGCCAGGCGAGCAGCGCGCCGTAGAGCAGGCTGGCCAGGGCCAGGGCCGCCAGCCCGTCCTGGACCGCAACGAAGGCCGCCGGCAAGGTCTCGGCCGCCCGGATCAGCCCGTAGGCACCCATCTTCAGCAAGACGCCGGAAAGCAGGATGGACACCGGGCTGGGCGCCTCGACATGGGCCAGCGGCAACCAGCCGTGCAGCGGCACCACCGGCATCTTGACGGCGAAGCCGATGAACAGGCCGGCGAAGATCAGCAACTGCATGGCCGGCGGCAGGCCGCGCCCCCCCTCGGCCATGTCGTGCATGGCGAAGCTGTGGCCGGGCGCCGCGTCATAAAGGAAGAGCAGCGCGACCAGCATGAACACCGAACCGCCCAGCGTGTACAGGAAGAAGTTCAGCGCCGCACGCTGGCGATTCTCGCCGCCGAGCCGGTCGATCATGAAAAACAGCGGGATCAGCGTCGCTTCCCAGAAGACGTAGAAGAGCGACCAGTCGCGTGCGGTAAACACGCCGAACATCGCCGACTGCAGGAGCAGCAGCAGCACGTAGTAGAGACGCGGACTGTCGATGTGGCGCGAGACGAGCACCGCGACCAGCGTCAATAGCGCGGTCAACCCGACCATGGACAGGGAAATGCCGTCGATACCGAGCGCGAAGTAGGAGCCGAGGCGGGCGTTCCAGGCGCGGCTTTCGAACAGTTGCACCGGCGCGCCGGCCGGATCGAAGACAACGAGCAAGGCGCCGGTGACGAGCAGCGCCGCGAGCGCCCAGGCCAATGCCAGGCGCCACAGCAATTGCCGGTGCTGGCCCGGAATCACGGCCAGCAACGCGGCGCCGAACACCGGCAGGAACACCAGCAGCTTCAGCACCCTTCCTCCGCCCTTATCGTTGTCATTTTGATGGACGGATTATGCCAGCCCGCGGGCACGGAATGGCAAAACCATCAAATTGACAAAGGTAAGGGGTGATTCCTTGCCCAAATGAACAATCATTCAGTTACAATTTGGCAGATTTTGCAATTTGAAGACGACTATGGCAGACAACGAATTCCTCAGCACCCGGCAAGCCGCCCAGCGCCTTGGCGTTTCCCTGGGCACCGTGCAGAACATGGTCGAGAGTGGTGTTCTCGATGCCTGGAAGACGGCCGGCGGCCACCGGCGCATTCCCGCCAGCTCGGTCGAAGCCCTGCTGGCCAAGCGCCGCAAGCAGATCGCCCGCCCCGGCGAAGCCTCGGGCCAGCTCGACATCCTCGTCGCCGAGGATGATCCGACCTTGCAGAAGCTCTACCAGATGACGTTCGACAGCTGGAAGCTGCCGATCACGCTGCGCATCGTCGGCGACGGTTTCGAAGGCCTGCTTCAGGTCGGTCAGCAGATGCCCGACATCCTGATCGCCGACCTGATGATGCCCGGCATGGACGGTTTCGAGATGATCCGCCGGCTGCGCACGATGCCCGACCTGAGCAGCATGGACATCATCGTCGTCAGTGCCATCGACGCCGACGAGATCCGCGAGCGCGGCATGCCGGCCGACGTCACCGTATTCGCCAAGCCGATCCCCTTCCACGAGCTCAAGGGCTTCGTTCTCGGCCGCCTGGCGGCGCGCCAGCGCAGCTGAACGACAGCGAACGACCCGCTTGAGGAGTTAACGAAGACCGGCCAGGCTACGCACGAATCCCTTTCCGACGACAACAACCAGACAGGAGACAAAAGATGGGATGGTTCGGAAACAACGCCTCGCTCGACCGGATCGACCGCGACATCGCGGCGATCGCCGACGGTCGTGCGGATCTCGCCCAGCCCGTGGCCAGCACGGGCAATGACGCCACGGGTCGGATCGCGGGCAACCTCAACCGCTTCTTCGCGCGCATCCGCGGCCTGATCACCCACGCCCGCGCAAGCAGCGTCAGCATCGCCTCCGACGCCGCGCGGATGAACCACCTGGTGCAGCTGACCGGCGATGCCGTCCGCCGCCAGGAAGCACTGGCCGCCGACATCTTCGAATCGAGCAACCGGGTCACCATCGCCGTCGGCGAGGTGGCGATGAACGCCGACGCGATCCAGGCCTCGACGCAGAACAACCTCGACCTGGCGCAGCGCTCGCTGTCGCAGATGGAAACGGTGGCGAGCACGATGCGCTCGACCAACCAGCACATCGAGCATTTCTCGACGACGGTCGGCGAACTGCACACCAGCTCGATGAAGATCAACGAGATCGTCTCGCTGATCAACGACATTTCCGACCAGACCAACCTGCTCGCCCTCAACGCGGCGATCGAAGCCGCCCGCGCCGGCGAAGCCGGGCGCGGGTTCGCGGTGGTTGCCGACGAAGTCCGCAAGCTGGCCGAAAAGGTCAAGACGGCGACCCAGGTGATCGGCCAGAACACCCAGTCGATGATCAACCTGGTCGCCGACACCTCGGAAAAGACCCAGACCATCGTCAGCGAGGTTACCCGCGCCAACGAATACGTCGAAACCTCGGCCAGCGACCTCGGCACGATGGTCGGCGATTTCAAGCGCACGACCGAACAGCTGGCGACCATCGCCAGCGCGATCTACAACCTGCGCGAGAGCAACGAGGCGATTCACCACGAGGTCGAGGAAATCCGCAATCACTCGGTGGATATCTCGGGACGGATGAAACAGTGCCAGGAGTCGGCCAGGACGCTGCGCGAATCGACCGAGGACCTGCAATGCACGCTGGCCGATTTCCGCACCGGCAACAGCATGTTCGACACCCTGCATGACCGCTGCGCCGACTTCCGCGACCAGGTCGCCGGCATCCTGCAGCGTCTCGCCGAACGTGGCGTCAATGTCTTTGACCAGGCCTACAAGGACATCCCCGGCTCCAACCCGAAACGTTTCACCACCACCTACGACGGCCAGTGCGACAGCGAGCTGACCGCGCTCTACGACCGCCTGCTGGTAGACGTACCCGGCCTGGTCTATTCACTGGCGGTGGACAGCAACGGCTACGCGCCGGCGCACAACGGCATTTTCTCCAACCCGCCCAGCGGGGACCCCGCGGCCGATCTGACCAAGTGCCGGCACAAGCGCATCTTCAGCGATCCGGTCGGTCTCAAGCTGGCCAAGAACCAGAAGTCGTCGCTGTTCCAGACCTACGTCCGCGATACCGGCGAAATCCTCAACGACCTGTCGATGCCGATCGTCATCAACGGCCGCCACTGGGGCGCCGTACGCATCGGCTTCAAGAGCGAGCTGGTCGCCTGAGTCAGTAGACGATCTCGACGTTTTCCGGCTGCAGCCAGCCGGAAAGCGCGTCGATCAGGGCATCGTCGAGACGCACCCGCAAGGCCTGGCCAAGCTGCAGTTCGCACTCGGCGCTGGCGTTGCGGTAGCGGATGCGCACCGCCGCCGGCCCCGGGGCAAACGGCTGCAGCAGGGCGCGCAGACGATGCGCATCTGAACTGCCGTTCATCTTCAGCATCAGGTGCTTGGCAAAGCGCGCCCGCGCCTCGCCGATGGTCAGCAGCTTGTCGGCCACGACACGGTTGCCGCCGGAAAAATCGTCGTAGCTGACCTTGCCCTCGATGACCAGAACCTCGTCGGTGACGATCTTGGCCCGCTCGGCCTCGAACAATTCGTTGAACACCGAGACCTCGACCATCGCCGTGCCGTCATCGACCTGGACGAAAAGCATCTTGCCGCGCCGGGTCATCTGCGTGCGCACGCCGACGACGATACCGGCGAGCACGGTCATTTCCTTGGCCGGCTCGAGGCGATTCAACGGTCGACGGACAAAACGGGCCAATTCCCGCTTGCAGGTGTTGTAGGGGTGGCCGGAGAAGAAGAAACCGAGCGCGGTCTTTTCCTCCATCAGTTGCGTCTTCTCGTCCCAGGGTTTGACCGTCAGGTACTGCGGCGCATGCGCCTCGGCGACATCGCCGATGTCGAACAGGCTGGTCTGCATCGCGTTGCGTTCGACCTGCTCGGCGTACTCCATGGCGATGCCGACCGAGGCGATCAGCTTGTGGCGGTCGGCATCGATGCTGTCGAAGGCACCGGCCTTGATCAGCGCCTCGATGGTGCGACGGTTGACCATGCGCTTGTCGCAGCGCTGGCAGAAATCGAACAGGTCCTTGAACGGGCCACCGGCCTCGCGCGCGCGCAGGATGTCGTTGACCGCCTGCTCGCCGGTCCCCTTGACCGCCCCCAGTCCGTAGCGGATGGTTTCGCGGTCGACCGGTTCGAAGCGATAGGCCGAGGCATTGACGTCTGGACCGAGGACCTTGACCTTGTTGGCGACGGTGTCCTCGTAGAAAATCTTGACCGTGTCGGTGTTGTCCATGTCGGAGGACATGGTCGCCGCCATGAAGGCCGCGCAGTGGTATTTCTTCAGCCAGGCGGTGTGATAGGTGACGACGGCGTAGGCGGCGGTGTGCGACTTGTTGAAGCCGTACTCCGCGAACTTGGTCATCAGGTCGAACAGCTGCTCGGCCAGCGCCGGATCGTAGCCCTTTTCCCTGGCCCCGGCGGCGATCGTCTCGCGGTGCTTGGCCATTTCCTCGGGCTTCTTCTTGCCCATCGCCCGGCGCAGCATGTCGGCACCACCGAGGGTGTAGCCGCCGATGATCTGCGAGATCTGCATGACCTGTTCCTGATACACGATGACGCCGTAGGTCGGCGCCAGGCAGGCGGTCAGGTCGGGGTGGAAATAATCGATGGCCTGCTGGCCCTTTTTCCGCAGGATGAAGTCGTCCACCATCCCGGAGCCGAGCGGGCCGGGACGATAGAGCGCGAGCACGGCGATGATGTCTTCGAAACGGTCGGGGGCGAGCTTCTTCAGGAGCTTCTTCATGCCCTCGGATTCGACCTGGAAGATCGCCGTGGTGTTGGCGTCCTTGAGGATCTGGTAGGCCCCGGGGTCCTCGAAGCCGAGCGACATCAGGTCGAGCTTCTCGCCGGTCATGCGCTCGATGTACTTGAGCGCCAGTTCGATAATCGTCAGGTTGCGCAGGCCGAGGAAGTCGAACTTCACCAGACCGGCCTTCTCGACGTCGTCCTTGTCGAACTGCGAGACGGGCGAGGCGTCGGCGCCGGTGGCCTGGTAGATCGGGCAGAAGTCGGTGATCTTGCCCGGCGCGATGAGCACGCCGCCGGCGTGCATGCCGACGTTGCGGGTGAGATCCTCGAGGCGGCTGGCCAGGTCGAACAGCTCGCGGATGGTTTCGCCGTCGCCGTCGCCTTCCATCATCTCGCGCAGCTGCGGTTCCTGCTCGAGCGCCTCGGCCAGCGACACCGGCTTGTTCTGGACGATCGGAATCAGCTTCGAGATGCGGTCGCACATCGAATAAGGCAGACCGAACACGCGGCCGACGTCGCGGATCACCGCCTTCGACGACATCGTACCGAAGGTGGCGATCTGGCTGACCGCCTCGGCGCCGTAGTGCTCGCGCACGTATTCGATGACGCGCCAGCGGTTGTCCTGGCAGAAGTCGACGTCGAAGTCGGGCATCGAGACCCGTTCCGGATTCAGGAAGCGCTCGAACAGCAGCGCGTAGGCGAGCGGATCGAGGTCGGTGATGCGCAGCGAGTAGGCGACCAGCGAACCGGCGCCCGAACCCCGGCCGGGGCCAACCGGGACCCCGTTGTGCTTGGCCCAGTTGATGAAGTCGGCAACGATCAGGAAGTAGCCCGGGAAGCCCATCTGGATGATGGTGTTGCACTCGAACTTCAGGCGCTCGTCGTACTCCGGCCGCCGCTGCGCCCTGACCTCGGGATCGGGATAGAGTTCGACCAGCCGCTTTTCCAGTCCCTGCTCGGCTTCGTGCACCAGGAACTGGTCGATGGTCATCCCCTCCGGGATCGGGAAATTGGGCAGGAAGTTCTTGCCCAGCGTCATCTCGATATTGCAGCGGCGGGCGATTTCCAGCGTATTTTCGAGGGCTTCCGGCAGGTCGGCGAAAAGCTCGACCATCTCCGCCTGGCTCTTGAAATACTGTTCCTCGGTATAGATCTTCGGCCGCCGGTGGTCGCCGAGCACGTAGCCCTCGGCGATGCAGACCCGCGCCTCGTGGGCACGGAAATCGTCGCGGCCCATGAACTGGATCGGATGCGTGGCGACCAGCGGCAGGCCGGTTTCGCCGGCCAGATCGGCGGTCTGCTGGACGATCGCTTCCTGCTGTGCCTGGCCGTAGCGTTGCACCTCGAGGTAGAAAGCGCCGGGGAAGATCCGCTCCCAGGCCTGCGCACGCTCGCCGGCCAGTTCGAAATTGCCGTTCAGCAGGGCCTCGCCGACATCGCCGAGGTGCGCGCCGGAGAGCGCGATCAGGCCGTCGCAGCCGATCTCGGACAACCATTCGCGGCGGATCTCGGCACGGTCGCGGCGACCGTCGACGGTGTAGGCGCGGGTCAGCAACTCGCACAACTGCTGGTAACCCTTGCGATCGCGCACCAGCAGCAGCAGGCGATAGGGGTCCTCGGGCGATTCCGGGTTGGTGATCCAGACGTCGGCGCCGGCAACCGGCTTGACGCCCTTGCCGCGGGCGCCGGTATAGAACTTGACCAGGCCGAACAGGTTGCCGAGGTCGGTCAGCGCCAGGGCCGGCATGCCGTCGGCGGCCGCCCGCTTGACGGCATCGCCGATGCGGACGATGCCGTCGGTGACCGAATATTCCGAGTGAAGACGAAGATGGACGTAGCGCGGCGAGTTCATCTCTGGGATTTTAACCCGGGCGGGCTCATCGCGGCGGCCAGGCCTTCAGCACCAGCATCCCGAGCACCAGCCCCCAGAAGGCGCTGCCGATGCCGAACAGCGAAATGCCTGATGCCGTACACAGGAAGGTCACCAGCGCCGCCTCGCGTTCGCGCTCTTCGGCCAGCGCCGCGCCGAGGCTGTTGCCGATCGTGCCGAGCAGGGCCAGGCCGGCGATCGCCGCAACCAGCGCTGCCGGCAAGGCGGTGAACAGGCCGGCCACGGTCGCCCCGAAGAGGCCGGTCAGCAGGTAGAACAGGCCAGCCCAGATGGCGGCACGGTAGCGTTGCGCCGGATCGGGATCGGCGGCCGGACTCATGCAGATGGCGGCGGTGATCGCCGCCAGGTTGAAGGCAAAGCCGCCGAACGGAGCCAGCACCAGGCCAGCGAGGCCGGTCCAGGTGATCAGCGGCGAGGCCGGTGTCGCATAACCGTTGGCACGGAGCACGGCCAAGCCGGGCAGGTTCTGGCTGGCCATGGTGACGACGAACAGCGGCAGGCCGACGCCGATCAGCGTGGTCAGGGAAAACGTCGGCGTCGTCCACACCGGCATGGCCAGCGTCAGGGCCAGACCACCCGTCTCGATCATGCCACTGCCGGCAGCGCAGAGCAGGCCGGCGAGAAAGGCCAGCGGCACCGCATAGCGCGGCAGCCAGCGCTTGCCGCCGAGGTAAACGACGAACATCAGGCCGACCAGCAGCAACTGCCCGGCCAGCGAAGTGAACAGGGCCAGCCCGAAACGCGTCAGGACACCGGCAAGCAGTGCCGCCGCCAGCGTCTTCGGGACATGGCGCATGATCGCGTCGAACAGCCCGAAAACGCCGCAGGCAACGATCAGCGCCGAGGCAAACAGGAATGCGCCGATCGCTTCGGCCATCGGCACACCGACCAGGCCGCTGGCAAGCAACGCGGCGCCCGGCGTCGACCAGGCGGTGAGGACCGGAGCGCGAAAACGCAGCGACAGGCCGACCGAGGTGGCGAACATGCCGATACCTAGGGCCCACAGCCAGGAGCCGATATCGGCAGCCGAACCGCCGGCGGCGCTGGCCGCCTGAAAGACGATCGCGGCGGAACTGGTGTAGCCGACGAGGACGGCGATGAAGCCGGCGCTCAGGTGCGAGGGCGAAAACAGGCGGCGCATCGAGAAAAGCTCCCTGAAAACAGCCCGGCATCATAGCAGCCCGGCGCCGGCTGGAGCAGCCAGCCCGAATCGGCTACATTGACCGCACACCAACAACGAGGAGACCTCATGAACAGCCCGAACGAACCCTGCCTGCTGCGCAGCGACCGCGCCGACGGACTCTGCCAGCTGACGCTGAACCGCCCCGGTCAGTTCAACTCGCTGTCGCGCGAGATGCTGAGCGCGCTGCAGCAGGAACTCGACGCCATTGCCGCCGACCCGGCCGTCCGCGTCGTCGTCATCGGTGGCGCCGGCAAGGCTTTCTGCGCCGGCCACGACCTCAAGGAGATGCGTGCCAACCACCGCAAGGAGTTCATGCAGGCGCTGTTCCGCCAGTGCGGCGACCTGATGCTCACGATCACCCGCATGCCGCAGCCGGTGATCGCCCGCGTGCACGGCATCGCCACCGCCGCCGGCTGCCAGCTGGTCTCGATGTGCGACCTGGCGGTCGCCGCCGATGTGGCCAAGTTCGCCGTCTCCGGCATCAACGTCGGCCTCTTCTGCTCGACGCCGGCAGTCGGGCTGGCGCGCAACCTGGGCCGCAAAAATGCCCTGGAAATGCTGTTGACCGGTGAATTCATCGACGCCATGGAAGCCCGCGCCAAGGGCCTGGTCAACCGGGTCGTCCCGGCCGACGCGCTCGACGCGGAAGTCGAGCGCCTGGCCCAGGCGATCCTCGCCAAGAGCGCGGTCGCCGTGCGCATGGGCAAGGGCATGTTCTACCGGCAGCTGGAGATGGGGCTGGGCGAGGCCTACGACTACGCTGCCGAAGTGATGGCCTGCAACATGATGAGCGAAGATGCCGGCGAAGGCATCGACGCTTTCATGGAGAAGCGTCCGCCGAACTACCGCGGCTGCTGATCAGGCCGCCGGCGGCAACCAGTCCCGGGCGATCACGTCCGGGGCCGGGCGACCGATGTAGTAACCCTGGGCGCGATGGATTTCCATCCGCTCGAGTTCGTGCAGCACTTCCGGCGACTCGACGTACTCGGCGACGACGGCGATGCCCATCTCGCGCGCCAGCGAGCGGATGCTGGTGACGAAGGTACGGTCCTTGTCGCTGTTGAGCATGTTGGCGATGAAATCGCCCTCGATCTTCAGGTAGTCGATCGGGAAACGCCGCAGGTAGTGGAAGGACGAGAACCCGGAGCCGAAGTCGTCGATCGCCAGCTTGAAACCGTCGGCCTTCAGGTCGAGCAGGAAACGCTCGAGCAGTGCCAGGTTCTTGACCGTGTCGCGCTCGGTGATCTCGAACACGATGCGCTCGGGCGCCACGTCGCTGGCCGCGATGATGCGGCGCAGGTCGCGGGCGAACTCGCTGAACACCAGGGCGCGCGGCGACAGGTTGACGAAGATCTCGCCGTCATGCCCTTGCTTCGACAGCGAGGCCAGCGCCCGCTCGAGGACGAGCATGTCGAGGCGATGGATGACGCCGATCTTCTCGGCGATCTCGACGAACTCGTCGGCACGGATCATCTGCCCCTCGAGGCTGATCCGCGACAACACCTCGTAAGCGACGACCTGGCGCGTGCCGACGTCGAGGATCGGCTGGAACCAGGGCACGACGCGCTGGTTCTCGATCGCCTCGATGACCATCAGGCTCTTCTGCGAGATGTCGCGGAAAATCTCGACGACGTCGTCCTGCGACGGCACCGCGACCTGGTCCTTGCCGGCCGCCTTGGCGCGATACATCATGTTGTCGGCGAACATCAGCAGGTCCTTGGTGCTGTCGGCGTGGTCCGGATAGACGGCCAGGCCGATCGATACCGTCCCGTGCAGGCGCACGCCTTCCGGGGTGACGATCTCGAGTTGCTCGACGGCATTGCGGATGCGCTGGGCGACGACGACGACGGTTTCCTGGGTCGCCTCCGGCAACAGCGCGACGAACTCGTCGCCACCGTAACGGGCAAGGATGTCGCCGTCACGCAGGGCGCCCTGGACCTGGCGTGCGAAGCGCTGCAGGTAGGTATCGCCGACCGCGTGGCCATGGTTGTCGTTGACCAGCTTGAAGTTATCGAGGTCGATCAGCAGCAGGCCGAAGCTGTACCCGTGGCGCTGGGCGCGGCCGACCTCGTAGGACGACAGCTCCCAGAAGACACGCTGGTTGAACAGGTCGGTCAGCGGGTCGCGGGTGGCGTAGTACTCGAGGTCGCGGGTGTACTTGTAGATCGCCTTGACCGAACCGACGACGTTGAGCAGCGTCGACAGCACGCTTTCGACCACCAGGTAGCGGGTCTCGTCGTCGAGCACGCCGGCATGGACGCCGATGCCGACGATACCGCCGATCTTCGGCTTGTCGACGAAGAAGGACTTGACCCGAACGGCGACCTCGTCCTCGCTCAACTCGACCAGCGGCCCGTCGCTGTTGGCGATGTGATGATGGATGGCAAAGGCGCCGCTGTCGGCGAAACTCGAGGTACGCAGCAATTCCTCGCGGATGTAGTGCTCCATCCGCCGCTTGGTCTCGGCGGTGACCGGACCGAACCAGAAGACCTCGAGGTCGAACATCTCGTCGTCGATCTTGAAGATCGAGAACAGCGTATGCGCCGGCAGGATGCCGTTGATGTCGATGAGCAGTCGGCAGACGTACTCGCGCCAGTCGCGGACGACGTCGGCGGTGATCACGAATTTCTCGAGCAGGCCGATCTCGAAGGTCAGGATTTCCTTGTCCACGGCGATCCCGCGCAACTTGCCGAGCAGGGCACGCAGGGCAGCGTCGATGCGGTTCAGCTCGACGAAACCGAAATCGCGCTCGGCGACGGCCAGTGCCTTCAGGTCGGCGACCGCGCCAACCTTTTCAAACTCTTCCTGGAGACTCTCGACTGCGCCTTCGATGCGGCGTCCCACCCACCAGACGGCTGCGCCGGCAAACAGGCCAGCCAGCGGCAGCATCGCGGCGAAGGCGAGGAGCAGTTCGCGGCGCGCATCGGCGAGCAGGCCGGCGTATTGCTGACGCACCTCGATGGCGCCAAGGGCAACACCGGGCGTGGCGTTGGCGTGGCACTTCAGGCAGCGCTCGTCGGCGATCAGCGGGTAGATGTGGCGGGCTTCCTCGCTGCTGTCGATGCGCAGCGAGCGGCCGCTGGCCATCGCCTCGCGCAGCGCATCGTCGAGATCGGGCTGGGCGATCACGCCGTAGACATCGACCACCAGCGGACCGCGATAGACCTGCACCTGCATGCTGCTGCCATCGCCGGAACTGGCCATGCCACGCAGGAAGTCGTCGGCCTGACTGCGGCTCCAGCCCTGGCTCATCAGCTGGTACATCGCGGCAAAGGTGATCCGGGTCGCCGCATCCGAGGCGCGTGCGGCATTGGTCCGCACGATGTTGTCGAAAACCCGGTCGAGCGACCAGTAGGCACCGCCGAAAAACAGGGCGGCAACAACCGCCGATGTCGCCAGAATGAATCGGTTAATGCGCATAACGTTCTCCCTGGGGCGCAAGATTATCACCAAACGCCCCCGCCGGACGCCCGGAAAGGCAAGCCAGCTGCGCCGGGAGCGTCATCCGGGCGATGCCGCCGGGTACAATCCGGGACATGTCGACCTTGTCCTTGTCCTGCCCGCCGAAACTTGCCCGCCACCTGGCCGCCCTTGCCTTCCTGGCAGCATTCGGCGCCGCCGTCTGGCGCCTGCCGCAGGTACCGGAGGTGCGCTTTGCGCCGGCGACGAACGCCCCCACCCCCGCTGGCGCGGCCTGGATGCAGGTTGACATGCTGCCCGGCGTCGGCAAGTTCGCGGCCAGCCCCAGCCTGACCCTGCTCGCCGATGGCCGGGTCGCGGCCAGCTGGCTGTCGGCGACCGAGGGTTCGCTGGCGCAGGAAGCAATCTGGTTCTCGACGCTCGAAGCCGGCAGCTGGCAGCCCCCCTACACGCTGACCACCCGCGACGAAACCGCCGGCAGCGTGTTCGCCCACATCCGCCAGATCGGCGCGCCGCTGCTGTGGCGCAACGGCGAATGGCTGCACCTCTGGTACACCGCCACGGCGATTGGCGGCCATGCCGGCCAGACCATCCTGCACACCCGCTCGGCCGACGACGGCGCCAGCTGGACGCGGCCGGCCCGCGTCGCCGCCGCGCCGTTCGGCAATGCCGGGATGCTGCTCGGCGGCCCGCCGGTGGCGCTGGCCGACGGCGGCATCGGCCTGGCGATCGGCCGCGACCTCTTCTCGCAGCACGGCGAATGGCTGCACCTCGACGCCGACGGCCGCATCCTGGCCAAGGCGCGCATTCCGCACGCGGGCGCGGCAACGGCACCGGCTGCCGTCGCCATCGACGCCGGCCGGGCATTGGCCTGGCTCGGCGACAGCACCGCCGGTACCGACAACGGCGGCGAAAACTGGCAAACACTGATGCAGTCGTCGCCGGCCAACCCGGAAACGCCGCGGGCCGTGCTGCGCCTGCCTGACGGCCGGCTGCTGCTGGCCGGCAACGCCGGCAGCGGACGCGGCTCGCTGGCCCTGTGGCTGGCCGACCGTGAAGGCCGCGACTGGCGGCTGGTCCGTATCGTCGACCAGGCCGCCGACGCCGCTGCCGATTTCTCGGAACCGGCACTGCTGCTCGCTGCCGACGGCGGCATCCATCTCGCCTACGCGTGGCGTCGCCAGGGCATCCGCCATCTCCGCTTCAACGCCGCCTGGCTGGAGGCCAGCCAGCCATGAACGCCGTCGCCGCTTACGGTCTACTCGCCCACGGGCTGATTTTCGGTGCCCTCGCCAGCCTGCTGCCGCTCGGCATCCTGCGCCCGCACGCCGCCCTGGCGGCCACGACGGTGGCACTGCTGGCCGGCATCGCGCCGGTCATGCACGCAATCTTCGGGACACCCTCGGCGACGCTGCTGCTGCTCGCCCTGCTGCACCTGCCGGCGAGGCCGCAAACGCCGCTGAATTATCCGGCGGCGCTCGGCCTGCTCGCCTTCGCCAGCCTCTTCTATCCCGCGGCGCTCGGCTGGGGCAGCTTCGACCCCTACGCGCTCGGCTACCAGCCGTGGGCGCTGCTGGCGGCATTGCTGCCGGTCGCGGTCGCCCTCTGGCTGCGCGGCGCGACGCTGTGGCTGGCGATCCTGGCCGTAGACCTGGCGGCCTACGCCAGCGGGCTCTTCGCCAATCTCTGGGATGCGTTGTTCGACCCGCTGCTGGTTTTCGTCGCGGCCTGCGTGGTGGCCCAGCAGCACGCGGTACGCTTCATCGCCGCAAGGCGTCGCTGATCAGGCGGCGGATGCTCGAAGCCTCGAAGGGCTTGTCGCAGATCGCCGAAACGCCGGCCCTTTCGACCGCCGCCAGGCGCCCCATGTTCTGCTCGCTGGTCACCATCAGTACCGGCACCTCGGCCTGCCAGCTTTGCGTACGGATGTACTCGGTCAACTCGCGGCCATCCATTTCGGGCATGTTGTAGTCGGTGATGACGAGGTCGAACATGCTTTCCTGCAGCACCGCGACCGCCGCCTGGCCGTCCGCGCACTCGACGATGCGTTCGATGCCGAGCTCCTCGAGCAAGCGGCGCAGGTGGCGCCGCGAAGCCAGGCTGTCGTCGACGACCAGCACGCGCAGCCCCTCGATCTCGGCCAGATCGAGATCGTTCGGCGGATTCAGGTAATCGACGGCAGCATAGAGGGCGCGCGCCAGTTGCTGTTCGCTGAACGGCTTGGCGACGATCGAGCAGGCCCCCGACTGGCGCACCGGCTCAAGCACCTGCGGCCGCGTCTCGCTCGAAACCAGGATGAAGGGCACGCTCTCCAGCTCGGGCTGGGCGCGCATTGCCGCGACCAGGTCGGTGCCGGCCATGTCGGGCAGGTACAGACTGCTGATCACGACCATGCCGTCGGCGCCGCCCTGCAGCGCCGCCAGGGCTTCCGCCGCAGTGTGCACGACGGTGCTGCGGCGCACGCCCTGATTGGCAAGCATGCGGGCGACAAGGTTGGCCTGCATCTGCGAGGGTTCGACCAGCAGAACGGCGAGATCGGCCAGCGAGGAGGTCAGGGCCATGCGAGGTCACTCCGGTAGCGGGAATGACCTCACTATATCAGCCCTGGCGGAAACGGGCTGCGACCGCGGCAACGCGCTCGCCGAAGCGGCGGGCGGTATCGAGGTCACCCTGCGGGATTTCGTCGGCGGATGCATCGGACGGGCACTGCACCATCAGGCCGACGGAACCGCCAAGGCTGTTGACGTCGAGCCGGGTCGCCGCCTTGGTGTTGCTCGGCAGCAGGCCGAGGCTGACCCACAGGCCGCCGTGCTGCGAAGCCAGCGTCTGCAGGTAGCCGATCGTCGCGCCCTTGTCGCCGATCGGGCTGGCGCTGCAGGTGAAGGCGGCGAACAGCTTGTCCTGCCAGAGGCGGCCGAACCAGGCCTTGGACGAGGCGTCGGCGAACTTCTTGAACTGCCAGCTCGGGCCGCCCATGTAGGTCGGCGTGCCGAAAACGATCGCCGGCGCGGCGGCCAGCAGTTCCCAGCCGGCTTCCGACAGGTTGCCGTCGGCGTCGATGGCGAGCAGTTCGGCGCCGGCAGCGGCAGCGACGGTTTCGGCGACCCGGCGGGTATGGCCATAGCCGGAATGGTAAACAACGACGATCTTGCTCATGTCTTTCCTTTCGCAATGTAGATGAATCGTTTTGAACGGGAATCTTGATTGATCATCATGTTAGGCCTAGAGTCCGGCGCTGGATAGCGAACAATTTCGCTCTTTTCATTCAAAATCGTTCACATGAAGATCTCGCTCGAACAACTGCAGGTTCTCGACGCCATCGAACGCCACGGCAGCTTCACCGCCGCCGCCGCCGCGCTGCACCGGGTGCCGTCGGCCCTGTCGCACGCGGTGGCCAAGCTCGAGGCCGATCTCGGGACGCCGCTGTTCACCCGCGAAGGCCGCCGGGCGCTGCTCAACGAGGCCGGACGCACCCTGCTCGAGGACGGCCGCCACCTGCTGCGCGCCGCCCGCGAGCTCGAACGGCGGATCCAGCGCATCGCCACCGGCTGGGAAGCCGAGCTGCGCATCGGCCTCGACGCGATCATTCCGGCCGAACGGCTGCTGCCGCTGATCCGCAGTTTCTACGAAGCCGGGCACCAGACGCAGATCCGGCTCAGCAACGAAGTCCTCGGCGGCACCTGGGACGCGCTCGCCGCCGACCGCGCCGATCTGGTCATCGGCGCCCCCGGCGATCCGCCGGCGCGCGGCGGCATCAGCAGCCGCCTGCTCTGCCCGATCCGCATGCGCCTGGTCGCCGCCGCCGGCCATCCGCTGGCCACCTGGCCGGGCCCGGTGCCGGCTGGCGAACTGGTGCGCCACCGCGCCATCGTCATCGCCGACACCTCGCAGGAACTGAGCGCCCGGACGATCGGCCTGATCGACGGCCAGGACGCCTTGCGTGTGCCCGACATGCGCAGCAAGGCAGCCGCGCAGCTGGCCGGCCTCGGCATCGGCCGCCTGCCCGGCTGGCTGGCCGATGCCGAGATTGCCGCCGGCCGTCTGGTCGAACTGCAGACGCTGGAACCGGAGCCGACGGTGCGCAGCCACATCGCCTGGCGCAACCGGCAGATCGGCAAGGCGCTGCAGTGGTTCCTCGACGAACTGGCCAAAAAGCACGTCGTCGAGGCGTTGACCGTCGGCTTGCGCGACCCGGCCGCCGGTTAGCCCGCCGCCTGTTGCAGCCGGCGCCGCTCGGGCAGGCGCAGCAGCGGCAGCACCTCGCAGTAGCGCAGGTCGGATTCGCTGGCGAAACTGACGCCGGCGACCCCGGCACCGACCTCGCGGGCCACCGCCTGCAGGCGATCTCGCCAGTGACCGACGACCGCCGGCCAGTCGGCGAAGCGCTCGGCCGGGAACAGCTTCTGCCGCTCGTCACCCAAGCCCTGGACGCCGGGCAGCAGATCGCCGCTGTCGGCGACGCCGGTGAACGCCGGCTTGTCGATCAGCACCTTGGCGAAGCTCACCGCCGCCACCTCGCCGGCGACCAGTGCCGCGTAGATCGGCAACTGCGGCTCGGTGATCCGCTCGCCGGCCCAGTTGCGGATGTCGATCGCGGCGCCGGTCTTGTAGTCGATGACGACGAGCCGGCCGTCGGCCAGCCGGTCGATGCGATCGACGACCATGTTCACCCGGATGCCCTCGACCTCGACGCTCGCCTGCTGCTCGCAGGCGGCCACCGTGAACGGCTGGCGCCGCTCGCCCTCGTGGCGCAGCCAGCGCTCGAGCAGGCGCTGCAGGCGAGCGCCCTCGAGTTCGCGGAAACGCGGCGGCAAGGCCATGCGCTGCTCGAAACCGGCCAGCGCCGCCGCCACCGCCTCGGCCACCGCCGCCGTCAGGCCGCCGCCGAGCAAGGCGGCCAGGCCGTCGCTGTCGCCGGTACGCCGCCAGAAATGCTCGAGCGCCGCGTGCACCAGCGTGCCACGCGCCGCCGGGTCGAGCCCTTCGACCGGCGACTCGAGCGCCACCGCCCCCAGCCGGAACTGGTAGAAGGCCCAGGCCGGGCAGATCGCCTGCGCGCGCAGCAGCCAGCTGCCGCCGGCGACCGCTTCGCCGGCCGCCACCGGCGGCGCCTGTGCGTCGACGACGGCGACCAGGCCGGCAGTGGCGGCCAGCCGGCCGGCCAGCGTTGCCAAGCGGACGTCGCAATCAGCCGGCGGCGCATCGCCGGCCAGCAGGGGGCTCGGCCGCAACACCCGGTTGCCGTCGGCGCGCGCCCACGAGAGCACCACCTCGGGCGCCGAAGCAAGCAGGCGGGCATGCACGCGGCGGGCGAAGTCGAGTTCGACCTCGGCGCTGGCATGGGCACTGTCGGCAGCGCGCTGGGCCTCGGCAGCGAGCAGCGGATTCGGCCGCGGCGGCGGCGGCCAGCGGTCGTCGTTGAGGCCCATCACCCAGAGGCCGTCGAAGGCCAGGCCCGCGCTCTCGAGCACGCCGAGGACCTGGATCGCCGGCTGGCCGCGGGTTTCCGGCTGGAACACGCGATTCCGGCAGAGCTCGCGCAAACGAGCGAGGGCGGCGCCCTGGCCGATCTTGCCGAGCAGCTCGTCGAGCCGGCCGAAGCCGTCGAGGACTTCGCCGAAGGCCCGGTGCGCCTGGAATTCGTCGCTCGACAGCGGTCGCTGGCCGGGCCAGCCGAAGGCCGTCAGCGCCGCCCGCAAGTGCCGCCCCCAGTCGCCCGGCGTCTGGCTGCGCGGCGCGCTGGCCAGGCGCTCGCTGCCGGCCGCCAGCGCCGCCAGCGTCGCCGGGCAGGGATCGCCGAGACGTGCCGCCAGCCGCGGTAGCGCCGCCGGCGTCGTCAGGTAGGGCAGTTCGCGGCGCATCGCTGCGTCGAGCAGCGCGCGGCCATCGGCCTCGTCGGTATCGGCACCCCAGAAGCCGGCGAGCAGCAGTGCCGACAAGCGCCCCTGTTCGATCCGGCCGCGACTGCCGGCCAGCGCCAGCAGGTCGAGGGCGCGGCGAACCAGCGGCTGCTCGGCGAGCGGCCGGCCGAGCGAGATGTTGAACGGCCGCGGCAGCTCCGCCGCATCCGGGCGGATGGCCGGCGGCAGCAGGACGTCGTCGAGCAGCGCCGCCAGCCGGTCGCGGACACCGGCCAGATCGGGCGCGACGATCGCCAGACGCAGGCCGGGATCGGCGGCCAGCCGGCGCTGCGCCCAGGCAACGGCGGCACGGCATTCGGCGGTGGCATCGGGGCAGGCGAAAATGGCAGGAATTTGACGGTCGACCGTCGAATTCCTCCATTTTTCAACCACCGTGCCGCGGCCTTCGAGGGCCGCCAGCAGGCGCCGTTCGAGCGGCGTCGGCCGGTCGAAGCCGGCGACCCGGACCAGGCCCGGAAGCACGAAATGGCCGGCCTCGATCAGCTCGATCAGGCGCCGCTGCAGGCCGCCGGCGTCGATCCGCCCGAGCCCGCGGCAGCGTTGCAGGAAGCGCTCCTGCCAGGCGGCGAACAGGCGCGTCTCGTCGGCGCCGCCGCCGGCGCTGAGCGGCCATTGCCGGCACAGCGCGTGAGCATCCATCGCCGAGGCGGCCAGCCCGGGCAGGTCGAACAGGGCAGCGGCATCGCCGGCGCCGCTGGCCAGGTGCTCGGCGATCACCTGCTCCCAGAGCAGGCGCTCGGCGTCGCTGTCGAGCGCCGTCGGCAGCGCCTCGATGCCGCAGAGCAGGGCCTCGTCGGCCAGCGTCGCCAGCCACTGGCCAATCGTCAGCGCCCGCCGCGTCGGCCAGCGCCCCGCCCCGGCCGGCACCTCGCCGCGCAGCGTCTGGGCCAGGCGGCTGGTGGCACAGAGCAGGAGTGAGTCTTCGCTCATGGCGTGCCGATGAAGAGGAAGATGTTGCCGACGCCGGAACTGGAACGGCCGACGCCGAGGTAGGCCGGGCCGAGCGGGGTCTCGCCGCCGACATAGATGGCGGTCGAGTCGAGCCAGCGGTCGCGCCCGGATTCGCTGTAACGCCCCTGCACGCGCGCCGCCTCGAGCGCCAGGCCGATGCGCAGGTCGCCGCGCAGGCCGAGCGGCAGGCGACCGACGATCTGCTCGGTCCGCAGCCCGACGTAGCGCAGCTGGTCGCCGAGCAACTGGTTCGGGGCGAAGGCGGTCATGTTCAGGAAACCGCCGAGGCGGCCGGCGTCGAACACCGGCAGTTCGCCGCGCGGCGAACCGGTATAGCCGACGCGGGCGTTGAAGACGGTGTCGGCGACCGCGAAGGCGCCGCGCAGATCGACGTCGAGGCGGGCATAGTCGAGCTTGGGCGAATTGAAGTAGGCAATTTTCGCCGACCAGCCACGGGTCGGGAAGTACATCCGGTCGAAGCGGTCGAAATCGAGGCTGGCCTGCCAGCCGCCGAAAGCCGCATCGACTTCGGGCAGCAAGGGATCGCCGATGTCGCGCTGGTAGCGTTGCTTGCGCTGCAACCAGCCGAGGCGGACGACGCCGAAAACGTGGGCGTTGTGCCCCAGCCAGACGCCGGCACGGCCTTCCGAGGCTTTGTACTGGGCGATCCGGCGGTCGTTCTCGTAGATGTTGATGCGTTCCTGGTCGACCCCGGCAGTGGCCTCGAAGAAGAAGCGCTGGCGGGCATCGAGCGGCTGGTAGTAATTGACGCCGAGGCGGTTGTGGCTGCCCAGTTCGCCGTGATAGAGCAGTTCGCCGCCGAGCGCGTTGAGCCAGGTCCGGTGGTAGGCGGCACGCAGGCCGAACGACGAACCTTCGCTGTCATCGGCCTGCAGGCTGATGCCGAAGCGCAGGTAGTCGGGCCCCCAGGGTTTCTCGACCGGCATCACGCGCAGGATGTTGCGCCCCTTGTCGCCGAGCAGCGTGTAGTCGACGCTCTGATAATGGCCGTCGCCGTAGATGCGCAGCAGGTCGCGGTCGATCTTTCGCGCACTGACCACGTCGCCGGGTTCGACCTCCATCAGGCGCGCCAGGGCCTGCGGATTGACCCGGCGCAAACCGGCCACCTGGACCTCGTCGATGCGGATCGACGCCGGCGCCGCCCGTTCGAGATCGTCGCGCCAGGCGGCATAGGCCTCGGCACCGACGCCGAGCGCCGCCAGCCGGGCAAGCACCGCCTCGGCGGCACGCCGGCCGGCATCGGCAGCCTCGTCGTGGCGCTGGAAATCGGTCGCACCGATGTCGCCGAGCGCCGGCTGCAGGAAGATGTCGCGCTCGCCGAGCAGGGTCAGTGAGCGGGCGACGTTCTGCTGGGTCAGGATGCCGATCATTTGCGCCGAGACGGTGATCAGCGAACCGACCTCCTCCGGCGCCAGCAGCGGCGAACCGACATCGACGGCGATGATCACGTCGGCCTGGCAGCGCTCGCGGATCTCGGCCACCGGCAGGTTGTCGACCAGGCCGCCGTCGACCAGCTTGCGGCCGCCCATCTCGACCGGGGCAAGCAGCCCGGGCACCGACATGCTGGCGCGCATCGCCGCGCTCAGCGGGCCGTCGCGAAAAACCACGCGCTCGCCGTTGCCGATGTCGGTGGCGATGATCGACAGCGGCAGCGGCAGGCGCTCGATGCGCCGCTCGAACTCGCTGCCGCCGACCAGGCGGTTGAGGAACAGCTTGATCTTCTGGCCGGCGACGACACCGCCCTGGTAGCGCACTCCGTCGGCAACGACGCCGCTCTCCGAGCCGGGCAGGTAGCGCTGCGCGATCTGCCGGCTGCGGTAGCTCATCTCGGCGTATTCCGGGTTGTCGATGAACAGGTCGCCCCAATCGACTTCGCCCAGGTTGCGCCGCATCTCCGCCGGCGAGACGCCGGCCGCCCAAGCGCCGGCGACCAGCGCCCCCATGCTGGTGCCGGCGACGCAGGCGATCGGCACGCGCTGCGCCTGCAGCACCTCGAGCACGCCGATGTGGGCGGCACCGCGCGCACCGCCGCCGCCGAGGACCAGGCCGACACGCGGGGCGGCCGCCGCCGGCAGGGCCAGAAAGCAGGCAGCGGCAAGAATGAGGAGACGGTTCTTCATTGGTGATTCCGGATGCAAAAAAGCCCTGCCGAGGCAGGGCTCTTCGTGGCCGAAGCGACGGGACCGCTTACTTGGTGCCGATGACTTCGATGTCGACGCGGCGATCCGGCTGCAGGCAGTCGATCAGGGCCTTGGTCTTGGCATTGCCCTTGCAGGTGTCGCCGGTGACCGGCTGGGTCTTGCCCTTGCCTTCGGTGTAGACGCGGTTGGCTTCGATGCCCTTGGCGACCAGGTATTC
>NZ_RBXP01000004.1 GCF_003634965.1 Azonexus fungiphilus
TGATAGTGAGCACCTCGCTCGCGAAAGTAGGTCACCGCCAGGCTCCCATTTCTCAAACCCCCTCGCACCCAGTGCCAGGGGGTTTGGCCGTTTACAAAAAAAATTTTGGCGAGTTCGGGTGCCGTGTTGAAATAGGCACATCGATCACGATTCAAGGAGCGGCGATGGCGACGGCAATTCTGGGCGGAGGATGCTTCTGGTGCCTCGATGCAGTTTTTCGCCGTCTTCACGGCGTCGACCGTGTCACTTGCGGATACGCCGGCGGGGCGCATTCGGCGCCTGATTACGAATTGGTCTGCTCCGGAACAAGTGGCCACATCGAGGTCGTGTCGATTGAGTTTCGGCCCGATCTGATCAGCTTCAGGCAACTGCTCGAAGTGTTTTTTTCAATCCATGACCCGACAACGGTGGATCGGCAAGGGAACGATATCGGCTCCCAGTACGCCTCGGTGATCTTTTACACCGAGGCGGCTCAACGATCTGAGGCCTTGATGCTGATCGCCGAACTGGATGCCGGCCAGGTCTTTCCGGGCTCTGTCGTTACTCGCTGCGAGGCGGCTCCAGTTTTTCACCCTGCCGAGTCCTATCACCAGAATTATTATTCAGCGCACCCGGAACAGGCTTACTGCCAGTTCGTGATCGCCCCGAAGCTGGCGAAGCTGCGGCACTTTCTTGCTGACCGCCTCAAGGGCGATTGAGAAAATCCAGCAGGTCGCGAGTGAAGCGTTCACGCTGCCATTGATGCGGGGAGTGATCCGTTCCCTCGTAGATGTGCAGGATGGATTCGGGAATTCTGCCGGCCACGTAGTGAGCTGTCGCCGTGCTGTAGAAATTGCTTTCACCGCCGTAGACGAGCATTGCCGGAACGTCGATACGGGCAAGTACATCACGGTAGTCGGCGGCGGTGAGGCTGGCCCAGCAGGCAATCAAGGGGCCTGCCGCCTGGTCGCGGAGCGCGCTGCGTGAGCGTTGCCATCCGGCGGCGTTGGCCAGGTACTTTTCACGAGCCCGCTGGTTGAGTCCGAACGCGGTCAATTTGAGGACAGCTTCCGCGAAGTCCTCATGCAGCGAAGCCATCATTGCTGCCGCCTTGTCGGCGTCAAAATCGCCATAGATGCCATGCGACCATTCGGCGTCGGTCATCAGTTTTGGCGACTGGTCAATGATGCAGACGCGCGACAGGCGCTCGGTGCCAAAGTCCCGGATGTACTGCCAGAGCGTGAGGGCCCCCATCGAGTGTCCGACCACCGCGGCTTTTTTCAGAGCGTAGTGATCGAGCAGGTTGGCCAGGTCGCGTGCCATGCGTGCGGCAGTGGGCGGCGCGCCATCAACGAGAGGATGGCCACCGTGGCCGCGGGCATCCCAGCGGTAGATTCGGTGCGTCGGATGCAGGCCATCGAGAAAGGGGAACCACTCTTGATGGCTGGCGGTCCAGCCGTGCAGCATGACCAGCGGATCTCCGTCGCCGGATATCTTGAGATGAATCCTGGTGCCGTCGTCGGCCTGGAAGTGGGTCATGGTGCAGCATCGAGAAGCAGAACTGGCGGCTAGTATAATCGGAGCACAATCAATACGGAGGAGTATGGCGATGTTCGATTGGCGGGATTACGGGAACGGCATCATTGCGTTCGATGCTGGCTATGTCAGGCCGATTCTGGCGGCGATCCACATGGTCGTTGACCATGGCAGGGTTGCCTTCATCGATACCGGCAGCAACGATTCGCTGCCGAACGCTATCGCAGCCTTGAAGAAGGTCGGACTTGACGAAAGTGCGGTCGATTTCGTCATCCTCACGCATATCCACCTCGATCACGCAGGCGGTGCCGGGAGCATGATGCGAGTCTTTCCCAATGCCCGCCTGGTCGTTCATCCGCGGGGCGCCAGGCACATGGCTGAGCCGTCGAAACTGGTCGCGGGGGTTTCCGCGGTCTACGGTCCGGAATACGTAAAAAACATCTACGGGGACATCCTGCCGATTCCGGCCGAGCGCATCATTGAGGCCGGTGACGGACAGGTCGTCACCGTTGGCCAACGCCCGCTGCAGTGCATTGACACTCCGGGGCACGCCCGCCATCACATCTGTATCGTTGATGCGCAGGCGCATGCCATCTTCACCGGTGACATGTTTGGCCTTTCCTACCGGGAGCTCGATGTCGATGGCCGCCCATTCATCTTCCCGACGACCACGCCGACACAGTTCGAGCCGGAGGCCATGCGCGATTCGATTGCCCGTCTGCTCGCCTTCGAGCCTGAAGCGATGTACCTGACCCACTACAGCCGTGTGCCCGATGTTGCTGACCGCGGCCGCGATCTGCTGCGTCACCTCGACGTCCTGGTCGGCATTGCCGAGCGTGAGGCGAATGCCGGTGAGGCCCGGCATGACAGGATCAAGCAAGCGATGACCGAGTACCTGTTCGGTGAGATTCGTACGCACGGCTGCCAGCTACCGGAAGCGAGCCTGCAGGAAATCTGGGCCACCGATCTCGAGCTCAACGCCCAGGGACTTGGCGTCTGGCTCGATCAGCGTGCTTCCTGACGCCTAGCTGCCTGCAATAATCCGGCGGATGGCCTCGCTGGCCGCGGCCATCCCGAAGACCGAGGTGACGCAGACCGAGGAACCGAAACCGGCGCAGTTGAGACCGCTTGGTGCGGCATCGACCGTGCAGCTGTTGTCCTTGGCCGGATAGCGCAGAGGCTCGGTCGAATAAACAGCCGTGACCCCGAACTTGCCCTGGCGCGGGAATCCGTGGTCGCGCCGCAGGCTGGCGCGGACCTTGGCGAGCAAGGGATCCTGGACGGTCTGGCTGAGGTCGGCGAGCCGAACCTGGGTCGGGTCGGTCTGGCCGCCAGCGGCGCCGGCGACGATGATCGGCAGGCGCCGCCGCTTGCAGTAGGCAATCATCGCCACCTTGACCCTGGCCTGGTCGATGGCATCGATGACGAAATCAAAGTTGTCGCCAAGCGTCGTCTCCAGGTTGTCCGGGGTGACGAAATCCTCGATGCAGCGCACCGTGCAGTCCGGGTTGATCTGTGCAATCCGTTCGGCCATGGCGTCGACCTTGGCTTTGCCGTAGATGTCGCCGAGGGCATGGATCTGGCGGTTGGTGTTCGATTCGGCGACCATGTCGAGATCGATCAGCGTCAGCTGGCCGATTCCGGTACGTGCCAGTGCTTCTGCGCACCAGGAGCCGACACCACCGATGCCGACCAGGCAAACCCTGGCCTGCGTCAGGCGCTGATAGCCTGACTCGCCGTAAAGGCGTCCGACGCCGCCGAAGCGGCGATTTTCCACTGCATTCATGAATCAGTTTTCTATGGTCTTGCGGATCACTGCGTTGAACGGAGCGATCCATTCCGGCGCGAACTGCTTGTCGCAGGCGTTGATTTCGGCGATGGCGCGGAGCACCGAGCGGTTCTTGCCGCGATGGATATGCTTGAGCATGACTGCCTCGAAGGCATCGACAATCGCCAGTATCTTGGCGCCGGGACAGATTTCGGCAGCGCTCAGCTGATTCGGGTAGCCGCCGCCGTCAGGCATCTCGTGGTGCTGGGCGACCATTTCGGCGGCCGCTTGCCAGCCATGCATCCGTTGCAGCAGGCCGGCCGCGTAACCGGGGTGGTTGCGCAGCAACTGCTTGTCGGCATCGGTCATCCTGCCCACCTTGAGCCATGTGCTTTCCGGCAGCAGCATCATCCCGACATCGTGGAGGTAGACCGCCGCCTCGAGTTGCAGGGGATCGACCTGGGCGCCGCCGGCCTTGTTGGTCTCGAGGGCCAGGCGCAGGATGCGCATCGTTCTGCCCTTGAACAGAGGCGAGCGGCTTTCGAACTGCAGTGCCAGCGAACGGAAGAACTGCAGGTCATCGGTGGCGCCGGTATGTGGCGTCTTGTCGGCTGCCGATTTCGGTGCCCGCGCCGACATCCCGGTGATCACCGGCGGAAAGCCGGTGACGCTCTCGATCAGTTCGGCGCAGCTCGCATCGAGTTTTTCCGGCGCTGCGCGGGCAGTCAGTTCTAGGCCCTGAACAAGATCGAGCAGGCGCAGGTTTTCCAGCGGCTTGTGCGCTAGGACGGCGTCGGTTGCCAGCTCGAGGCGGTCGATTGCCAGCAAGATCAGTTCTGCGAGCAGGTCGGAAAAGACGATCTCGCCTTCGCGAAAGCGCGACATCATCGATTCGATCGGATGGGCGATGGCGATGCCGAGCTCGAACTTGCACAGTGCCGCATCGCCCTTGATGTTGTGGATGGCGCGGAACAGATCGGCGGTAATCTCGCGATCGCCCGGTGACTTCTTGAGGCGGGCGACATCGCGTTCGACCTCCGGCGCGCGGTCGGTCAGCGCGTCGGCGAATTCTTCCAGTGCTTCCCGATCCTGGATCGCCGGGGCAATGATCGCGCGAATGTCCATCCCTGTCTCCCTGTGCTTTTAATGGTGTCGAGTTTAGCAAAGGCACCGGGCCTCAGGGGCGCCGTTACGCCCTTTTTGGCCTTGACTGGGCACCGCCCGGCACCTAAGATTCCGCGCTTCTTCCCGAGATCGACCACCGTGACCCTGGAACAGCTATACGCCCTGATCGGGCCCGATATGAAGGCCGTCGACGCGGTCATCCGCGAACGCCTGCATTCCGACGTGGTGCTGGTCCGCCAGGTAGCCGAGTACATCATCAACAGCGGTGGCAAGCGGATGCGCCCGGCGCTGGTGCTGCTCGCCGCCGGGGCCTTGGGCTACCAGGGCCGCCACCACCACGAACTGGCGGCGGTGGTCGAGTTCATCCATACCGCGACGCTGCTGCATGACGACGTGGTGGACGAATCCGAACTGCGCCGCGGGCGTGACACCGCCAACGCCGCCTTTGGCAATGCCGCCAGCGTGCTCGTCGGCGACTTCCTCTACTCGCGCGCCTTCCAGATGATGGTCGCGATCAACGACATGCGCGTCATGCAGGTGCTTTCCGATGCGACCAACGTCATCGCCGAGGGTGAAGTCCTGCAACTGATGAACTGCCACGACGCAGATGTGGACGAAGCGCGCTACATGCAGGTCATCCATTACAAGACGGCCAAGCTGTTCGAAGCCGCCGCCCAGTTGGGGGGCATCGTTGCCGGCGCGGCACCTGATGTCGAAGCCGCCTTGGCCCGCTATGGCATGCATCTGGGCACGGCTTTCCAGCTGGTGGACGACGTTCTCGACTACTCTGGCCAGGAGGCCGATACCGGCAAGCATCTTGGCGACGATCTGGCCGAGGGCAAGCCGACCTTGCCGCTGATCTATGTGATGCAGCACGGCACGCCGGCGCAGGCCGCCTGCGTGCGCAAGGCGATCGAAGAAGGCGGTCGTGACGATTTCCCTGCAGTGCTTGCCGCAATCCAGCAGAGTGGTGCCCTGGCCCATGCGCGCAAGCGTGCCGCCGAAGAGGGCGAGCTCGCCAGAGCATCAATTTCTGCGCTGGGGGATTCAATTTACAAAAAAGCTCTGCTACAATTGTCCTTCTTAGCAGTTGAGAGAAATCACTAGGTTTCTCGGATCGTCGGAGTGTAGCTCAGCCTGGTAGAGCACTGCGTTCGGGACGCAGGGGTCGCATGTTCGAATCATGTCACTCCGACCACTTAAAACCCTCGTAAATCAATCGATTGCGAGGGTTTTTTGTTTTCGGCGGCAGCGCATTGCTGCGCCATCGATTCAGCTGCGCAGGTGGCCCAGGCTGATCGCCGATGAATCCTTGATTTCCTCCATCACTGCATAGCTGTGGGTTTCCCGGATGCCGGGGACCTTGCCCAGGACTTCGCCGAGGAAAGTGCGGTAGGCGGCCATGTCGGCGACGCGGACTTTCAGCAGGTAGTCGAAGCCGCCGGCGACCATGTGGCATTCCTGGATTTCCGGGATGTTGAGCACGGCGGCGCGGAATTTTCCGAAGGTTTCTTCCGAGGTGCGTTCAAGCAGAACCTCGATGAAGGCGGTCAGCCCGAGCCCGAGTCGGGGCGCCGAGAGATGGGCCGAATAGCCGGCGATGATGCCCTCCGCTTCCAGCGACTTGACCCGCTCCAGGCAGGGCGTCGCGCTCAGGCCGACCTGTCTGGCCAGCGCCACGTTGGTCAGGCGGCCCTCCTTCTGCAGGGTCTCCAGGATGTCGATGTCGATCTGATCGAGCTTGCGCATGGGTTTTGCCACAACAAGAAAGCGTGAGCGCGGATTATCGGTGAGCGTGTTCACCTTGGCAATTTGTCCGGTATCGGCATTGTCCTCTAGTTGAATATTCTGCAGCACCGCATTTTTTCGAGTGTTTCCGGTGATTGTTCAAGGATGTGACAGCGTATTTAGTGAAATATCCTGTTCGGAAATTTTAATCTGGTTTAATGTACTGAAAATACAGTTTGTTCTGGTTGTTTGTTGTTGACTTGTTGCTTTTTTAAAGAATACCATTCCGGAAAATTCTGTTTTTCTGGTGTGGTTCTCTGGTGGAGGCGGTCAATGCAGGTCAATCATTCTGTTCTGGTGGTCGGGTGCGGCAACATGGGCGCAGCCCTGGCCGGCGGCTACGCGGCGGCGCATCCACAGGCCCGGGTCGTGGCGGTCGATCGCGAGCCGCTGCGGGCACGTTCGCTGTTGCCGGCGAACAGCGGCGTGGTGGTGCTCGATACCGTCGCGGCGCTGGCCGACTGGCAGCCCGATCTGGTCATCCTGGCGCTGAAGCCGCAGGTGCTCGGTGATGTGCTGCCCGAACTGGTCGGCCGCTGCGCTGGCGCGCTGGTTGTTTCGATTGCTGCCGGCACCAGCCTGGGCCGTCTGCGCCAGTTGCTCGGCGGGCAGCGTCGGCTGGTGCGCGCGATGCCCAACCTGGCGGTCGTCGTCGGTTGCGGCATGAGCCTGCTGCACGCTGGGCGCGACGACTTGTCGGCGGCCGATGCGGCCCTGGCCGAGGCTTTCTTCGCTACCGTCGGTGCCACTGCCTGGGTTGCCGACGAAGCGATGATCGATGCCGGGACTGCGGTTGCCGGTAGCGGTCCGGCCTATTTCTTTGCGCTGGTCGAACACCTGGCGGCGGCCGGTGTCGGCGAGGGGTTGCCGGCTGAACTGGCCGCCCGCCTGGCGCGTCAAACCTGCATCGGCGCGGCTGTCTTGCTCGCCGCTGATCCGCGTGCGCCGGGCGAACTGAAGGCGGCGGTGTGCAGCCCGCGTGGCACGACCGAGGCCGGGCTGGCGGCGATGGAAGGTGCCGGCGGCCTGCCCGCCGTGGTGGCGGCCGGCGTGGCTGCGGCGCATCGCCGGGCGCGCGAGCTGGCGGCGGACTGAAGCGAGGGAGTACGGACGATGAACGAGATTCTCAGACAAGCCATCCGCGCCGCCCACCGCCGCGATGAAAGCCAGTGCGTCGCCGCCCTGTGCGACGAAGTCCGTGCCCTGCCGCGCGATGCCGGCCAAGTCGCCGATCTCGCCCGGCAACTGGTCGAGGCCGTCCGCCGGCAGCGCCGGCATGCCAGCGGCGTCGACCACCTGATGCACGAATTCTCGCTGTCGAGCCAGGAAGGCGTCGCCCTGATGTGCCTGGCCGAGGCGCTGTTGCGGATTCCCGATGCACTGACGGTCGACCGCCTGATTCGCGACAAAATCAGCCGCGGCGACTGGGCGGCGCATCTTGGCGGCAGCCCCTCGCTGTTCGTCAATGCCGCGACCTGGGGCCTGCTGCTGACCGGCAAGCTGGTCGCCACGCACAGCGAGAACGCGCTCGCCGGCGCGCTCGGGCGGCTGATCGTCCGCGGCGGCGAGCCGCTGATCCGCAAGGGCGTCGACTTCGCGATGCGCCTGCTCGGCCAGCAGTTCGTCATGGGCGAGCAGATCGAGGCGGCGCTGCAGCGATCGGCGGCCAACGAGGCGCGTGGTTACGGCCACTCCTTCGACATGCTCGGCGAAGCCGCGTTGACCGAGGCCGACGCCCGCCGCTACGCCGATGCCTACGCCCAGGCCATCCATGCCATCGGCCGCGCCAGCGGCGGTCGCGGTCCGGTCGCCGGGCCCGGCATCTCGATCAAGCTGTCGGCGCTGCATCCGCGTTACCAGCGCAGCCAGCGCGAGCGCGTCAGCAGCGAACTGCTCGCCCGGCTGAAGGCGCTGCTGCTGCTGGCCAAGGGCTACGACATCGGCGTCAACATCGACGCCGAGGAGGCCGATCGCCTCGAACTCTCGCTCGATCTGCTCGAAGCCCTCGCCGGCGACCCCGAACTGGCCGGCTGGCACGGCCTCGGCTTCGTCGTCCAGGCTTACCAGAAGCGCTGCCCGGCGCTGATCGATGCGCTCATCGACCTCGCCCGGCGCAGCCGGCGGCGCTTGATGATCCGCCTGGTCAAGGGCGCCTACTGGGATAGCGAGATCAAGCGCGCCCAGGTCGACGGCCTGGCCGACTACCCGGTCTATACCCGCAAGACGCACAGCGATCTCGCCTATCTCGCCTGCGCCGGCCGTCTGCTGGCGGCGCCGGACGCCATCTATCCGCAATTCGCCACGCACAACGCCCACACCCTGGCCAGCATCTACCAGATGGCCGGCGCGCGCGGCGTGCGCGACTACGAGTTCCAGTGCCTGCACGGCATGGGCGAGCCGCTCTACGACAACGTCGTCGGCGCCGACAAGCTTGCCCGGCTGTGCCGCATCTATGCCCCGGTCGGCACCCACGAGACGCTGCTGCCCTACCTGGTTCGCCGCCTGCTCGAGAACGGCGCCAACAGTTCCTTCGTCAACCGCATCGTCGATGACGCGGTGTCGATCGACGAACTGGTCGAGGACCCGCTGCTCGCGGTCGCCCGCGAGGGCGGCACGCGGCACCCGGCGATCCCGCTGCCGCCGGCGCTGTACGGCGGCGAGCGGGTCAATTCGGCCGGCGTCGACCTGGCCGACGAAACGACGCTGGCCGAGCTGGCCCGCAGTTTCGCCGCCGGCGCCGGCAAGCGCTGGCAGGCCGTGCCGCTGGTCGGTGGCCACGCCGTGGTTGGCCAGCCCGGGCTGGCGGTGAGCAATCCGGCGGCGCGCGGCGAGATCGTCGGCAGCGTCGTCGAGGCCACCGTGGCCGACGTCGCGACGGCGGCGGCGATCGCCGAACAGGCCAGCGCCGGCTGGCATGCGACGGCGCCGGCGCAACGGGCGGCGATCCTGTTGCGCGCCGGCGACCTGCTCGAGGCGCGGCGCGACGAGATTCTCGCGCTGTGCATCCGCGAAGCCGGCAAGACCTGGCCGAATGCCGTCGCCGAGCTGCGCGAGGCCGTCGATTTCTGCCGCTATTACGGTCAACAGCTGAAAACCGGCAATTTCCGCGACAGCGCGACGCCGCCCGGGCCGGTGGCCTGCATCAGCCCGTGGAATTTCCCGCTGGCGATCTTCGTCGGCGAAGTCTCGGCGGCACTTGCCGCCGGCAGCCCGGTGCTTGCCAAGCCGGCCGAGCAGACGCCGCTGATCGCCGCGCTGGCAGTCGAGGTGCTGCACCAGGCCGGCGTGCCCGGCGAGGTCCTGCAGTTCCTGCCCGGTCGCGGCGACGTCGTTGGCGCCGCCCTGACTGCCGACGCGCGGGTGCGCGGCGTGGTGTTCACCGGCTCGACCGAGGTCGCCCGGCTGATCAACCGCAACCTGGCGCCGCGTCCCGGTGTCCGCCTGATCGCCGAAACCGGCGGCCAGAACGCGATGATCGTCGATTCCTCGGCGCTGCCCGAGCAGGTCGTCCAGGATGTCCTGCAGTCGGCTTTCGACAGCGCCGGCCAGCGCTGTTCGGCGCTGCGCGTGCTGTGCCTGCAGCAGGACATCGCCGGGCGCGTCAGCGAGATGCTGAAGGCGGCGATGGCCGAGCTGGTGATCGGCAATCCGGCGGCGCTCGCCACCGACGTCGGCCCGGTCATCGACGAGGCGGCACGCGCCGCGCTCTGCGCGCACATCGAGACGATGCGCCGGCGCGGCCGGCCGGTACACCAGCTGCCCCTGCCCGAGGCCTGCGCCGGCGGCTGCTTCGTGCCGCCGACGCTGATCGAGATCGAATCGCTGGCCGACCTCGAGGCCGAGGTCTTCGGTCCGGTCGTCCATTTGCTGCGCTTCGACGGCCGCCAGCTGCCGGCCCTGGTCGAGGCCATCAACGCCACCGGCTACGGCCTGACCCTGGGCATCCACAGCCGCATCGACGAAAGCATCGACGCCATCGTCGCTGCCGCCCGCGTCGGCAACATCTACGTCAACCGCAACATGGTCGGCGCCGTCGTCGGCGTCCAGCCGTTCGGCGGCGAAGGGCTCTCCGGTACCGGGCCGAAGGCCGGGGGGCCGCTTTACCTGCCGCGCCTGGCCGAGACGCCGGTGCTCAGCGCGCTCGATCTCGGCGCGCCGCCACCGCCGCTGGCCGGTGCCCTGGCCGCGCTCGCCGAGTGGGCGGTCGCTGTCGGCGACGACTTCATCGCCCGCCGTTGCCGCGAGGCCGCTGCCGACAGCCTGCTCGGCGTCAGCCTCGCCCTGCCCGGGCCGACCGGTGAAAGCAACCGCCTGTGGTTCGCGCCGCGCGGCCGGCTGCTCTGCGTTGCCGCCGGTGAGACCGGGCTGCTCGCCCAGCTGGCTGCGGTGCTGGCGACCGGCAACCGGGCGGCGCTGGTCGACGGCGATCCGGCGCGGGCGCTGCTCGCGCGCCTGCCCGAGGCCTTGCGCCAGGCGATCGAGCTGCGTGGCGAAGGCGATTTCGCCGGCCTCGCCGGCGTCCTCGTCGAACGGGGTGGGGCGGCGACGCTGGCGCCGCGCCTGGCCGCCGGCGACGGTCCGCTGCTGCCGCTGCTGGTGGAAACCGCCGAGGCTGGCCGCTACCCGCTGTACCGCCTGCTCTGCGAACGCGTGCTCAGCATCAACACCACCGCCGCCGGCGGCAATACGACGCTGATGACGCTCGGCGCCTGACGGCTATCCCTGCGCCGGCAGGCGGACGTTGGCGAGATGGCGCAGGAATTCCTGTTCGAGCGCCGGTGCGGTCGCCTCGAGCAGGAAGTTGCGGAAGCTCATGCCGGCCGGCAGCAGCCGCTTGGCGTTCATGTGCACCACGTACCAGGTACGCTCGACCGGCGTGCCGATCACGTCGAGCAGGCTGATCTCGCCGGTCTTCAGCTCGAGCGGCAGGGTGTGCAGCGACAGCAGGCTGATGCCCATGCCGGCCATCACCGCCTGCTTGATCGTCTCGTTGCTGCCCAGGCTGATCGTCCGTGCCGGCGTGAACAGGTGGTTCTTGAACATCTCCTCGGCGACCCGCCGCGATCCCGAGCCTTCCTCGCGCAGCAGGAAGGTCTCGCGGCGCAGTTCGTGCATGTCGAAGCGGCGCGCGTCGCGCAGCGGATGGTCGGCCGGCGCGATGAGCACGTAGGGGTGCTGGGCCATCGGTTCGCCGTGGGCGTCGATCTCGACCGGGATGCGGCCCATCACGGCGAGGTCGATGGCGTTGTCCTGGAGCTTCTGCAGCAGCGCGGCACGGTTGCCGACGGTGAACTGGACGTCGATGCCCGGGTGCGCCTGGGCGAACTTGGCGAGCAGGCGCGGCATGAAGTACTTGGCGGTACTGACCAGACCGACCGAGATCTGGCCGCTTTCGGCGCCGGCCAGCGAATGCAGGCTGGCCTCGGCGTCCTTGATCTCGCCGAGGATGCGCAGCGCGTGATGGACCAGCAGCTCGCCGGCACCGGTCAGTGCGACGCCGCGGCCCATGCGTTCGAACAGCGGCAGGCCGACGTTGTCCTCGAGCTGTTTCAGCTGCATCGAGACGGCCGGCGGCGTCAGGTGCAGTTCCTCGGCGGCGCGCGCGTAGCTGAGGTGACGGGCGGCGACGACGAAGATCTGCAGCTGGCGCAGCGTCAGGTTGCGGACGAAGTTCATGGTTCGCTGAATCCGGCGGGATTGAAGTGAAGTGATCGCTGACTTTAGTGTTTCGTCATCGGCGCGTCAAACCCCATGAAAAACCCCGCCGCAGCGGGGTTGACCGTCAGCGTCAGGCAGCTGGCCGCAGGACCTGGCGCCAGCCGGGATAGAGCAGGTCGGCGTCGTGCGGGAAGGACTCGAAGGCGCGGGCGAATTCGTGATGCTCACGCGCCCACTGCAGCGGATCGGCGCCGGCCTTCCAGCATTCGTAGGCCTGGCGCAGCGAACGGGCGCCGGCGGCCGGGCTGTCGAGGTGGCCGTAGGAACCGCCGCCGGCCGTGTTGATGACGTTGCCGTGGCCGAGGTTGTCGAAGAAACCGGGCAGGCGCAGCGCGTTCATGCCGCCGGAGATGATCGGCACGGTCGGTTTCATGCCGTACCAGTCCTGGGCGTAGACCGGCCCCTGGTAGCGGTCGCGCTCGATGATGTAGGCGCAGGCGCGGTCGTCCTTCTCGCCCTCCATCTTGCCGTAGCCCATGGTGCCGACGTGGATGCCGGAAGCGCCCTGCAGGCGGCTCATCTTGGCCAGCACGTAGGCGCTGTAGCCGCGCTTGCTCTGCGGGCTGGTGACGGCGCCGTGGCCGGCGCGGTGGTAGTGCAGGAACTGGTTGGCGAAATGCCGGCGCGCCGTGGTGATCATGCCCGGCCCGCCGACGTAGCCGTCGACCAGGAAGGCCACCTTGTCGGCGTCCGGCCCGAAGGTCTCGAGGATGTATTCGCCGCGCGCGATCATCTCGTAATGGTCGTCGGCGGTGATGTTGGCAGAGAACAGCTTGGCCTCGCCAGTCTCGTCCATGGCCCGCTTCATCGCGTCGTAGACGAGCGGGATGGTCTGCTTCATCGGGGCGAAGGTCTGGTTGCCCTGCGGCTCGTCGTTCTTGATGAAGTCGCCGCCCAGCCAGAACTCGTAGGCGGCGCGGGCGAAGGGCTCGGGACGCAGGCCGAGCTTGGGCTTGATGATCGTGCCGCTGATGTAGCCGCCATCGACCACCGGCCGGCCGAGCGTGCGCCAGAGGTCGGCGATGCCCCGGCTGGGGCCGTCGAACAGCTCGATGGCGCGGCGCGGCACGTGGAAATCGACCATCTTGGCGTACTCGATGTCGCCCATGCCCTGGTTGTTGCCGATCGTCAGCGTCAGGAAGGAGACCAGCATCATCCGGCCGTCGATCAGGTTGCGGTCGAACAGGTCGAGCGGATAGGCGATGCGCATGTCTTCGTTCGCCGCGTCGATGTAATAGACCAGCGCATCGACGCCGCGCGTGAAGTCGTCGGTGGTGCTGACCTCGACGTTGGTGCCGGTCGAGGACTCGGCGGCGAAGTGAGCGGCCGCTTCGAGGTAGCCGTGGCCGGCCTTGGGCTTCATCCGGTAGGCGCAGAGGATGTGCCGGCCGCCGGCGATCAGCTCGGCTTCCTTGAGGCTCAGGTCGGCATAGCGCTTCGATTGATCCATCTTTTGTCTCCTTGGTGTGTTCGCCGGGTGGCTGGAATGGAGACCATCTTAGGAAGGACAAAAGATAAATAACAGTCACGTGTTTTTATGGGATTGTTCAGCAATTTCTTATTGTTTTGCCGCCCGCAGACCGGGAACTTCCCGTCGCCAGCCGGTCTAAGCCGCTCCAATCGATCAATAACCTTTTCTGCGGGGTGTTAAATGGATGAGCTTTCCCTGATGGGCATCGGCTTTGCCGTGGCGATTTTCGGCATGGCCTGTTTCATGGCCACGAAGCTGGCGTCGAAAAAAGCCTATCACTGAAAGAAAGCCGGGGTTCCCCGGCTTTTTCACACCGTCTCGGCCGGCGGGCTGAAGAAACGGACGGTGTTGCGCCCGGCATCCTTGGCCTCGTACATCGCCAGATCGGCCTGCTTGAGAATTTCGTCGGGATCGACGCCGTTGCCGATGAAGACGCGGATCCCGATGCTCGCCGAGCAGCGGTGTTCGATTTCCTGCCCGGCCAGGCCGCCGTGCTCGACGCTCAAGCGGTAAGGCTCGGCCAGCCGGCCGCGGAGCTTCTCGGCAATCGTCGCCACCTGCTCGCGCGACACGGCGGGATCGCGATCCAGCTCGCGGATGATCACGACAAACTCGTCGCCGCCGAAGCGGGCGACCGTATCCGTTTCCCGCACCCCGGCTTTCAGGCGCCGGGCCGCTTCGATCAGCAGCAGATCGCCCGCTTCGTGGCCATGCAGATCGTTGAGCGGCTTGAAATTGTCCAGGTCGAGAAAGAGCAGCGCGCCGAAAACCCCCGTACGCCGGCTCGACGCCAGGCTCTGCCCGAGGCGATCCTCGAGCAGGCGGCGGTTGGGCAGGCCGGTCAGCGGATCGTAGAAGGCCAGCTGCTGGATCTGGTCCTGCAGCCGCTTGCGTTCGGTCGTCTCGCGGCTGATCCCGTGGTAACCGGTAATCCGCCCATGCGCGTCGCGCTCCGGCTTCGACAGCACCTCGCCCCACAGCAGCCGGCCGTCCTTGCAGCGATGCTGGACCTCGAAAGTGACCGCGCCGCTGATCGTTCCTCCCGCCTCCCTTTCCTGGCGCTGCTGGATGAGCTTGGTCACCGTTGCAATGCCCTCGTCGGTGAACATCTCGAAAACATGGTGGCCGATCACCTCGTCCGCCCTGAAACCGCGCAGTTTCTCGTCGGTCGGGTTGATGTAGGTGATGAACAGGTTCCGGTCGGCGCGCCAGATGACATCGGAGACGTCCTCGGTCAGCCGCCGGAACAGCGCTTCGCTGGCCCGCAGCGTCACCAGCTCGCGGCGCATCCGCGCCAGCGTCGCGAGCAGAAACAGCAGAACCGCAAGCAGCAGCACGCCGCCCCCGAGCACCAGCATCCCGTCCAGCATCACCAAGCAGCCTCCCTGTTTCGAACCCCGATTCCCGTCGCCCCGGCATGTCGGCAAACCGGCAGATGCCGCGAAGGTGCGCTGCACCGGGCTCGCGGGTCGAGTTTTGTGTCGGCGCATCGTACCGCAGGGAAGGGGGCGCTGGCGACTTTCGGCAAAGGACGGCGAAGCCAAGCAACCAGCCCCCGGGCTAGTCACAGTCCCCCGCGCTTGAGCGCAAACCCAGTTCCGCCAGCGAACTCCCCGCCAAGCCCTGCAACACTTGCCACGCCCCGCGGAAATCCTGGCCGCGGGTGTATTCGCTGACCGTGACGACGCAGCGCAATCCAGCGGCCAACGCCGATTTCAGGCCGATTTCCGAATCTTCGATGGCCAGGCAGGCGGATGGCGGCAGGGCGAGGCGGTCGAGGACCCACTGGTAGATGTCGGGGGCCGGCTTCTTGGCCGGGACGATGTCGCCGGCGCCGATGACGTCGAACCAGCCGGGGGCGTCGGGGCCGAGGTTGGCGCGGAGCAGCGCGTCGACGTTTTCCGGCGTGGTGGTGGTGGCGATGGCCAGGCGGAGGCCGGCCTGCCGGGCTTCACCGATCAGGCGGGCGATGCCCGGGCGCAGCGGCAGCTGGCCCTGGTCGGCCAGGCGCAGGTAGTGCGCGGTCTTGATCCTGTGCAGTTGGCCGACCAGCGCGTCGAAGTCCGGGCGGGCGGCGATGGCCGGGGCGTAGTGCGTGGCGTAGTGGCGGATGCGCTCCTTGCCGCCGGTGATGGCGAGCAGTGCGCCGTAGCGCTGTTCGTCCCAGTGCCAGGCCAGCCCGCAGTCGCGGAAGGCGGCGTTGAAGGCCGGGCGATGGCCGTCGCGCTCGGTTTCGGCGAGCGTGCCGTCGACGTCGAAGATCAGTGCTTGCAGGGTAGCCATGGCGACAGCCTAGTGCCGGCGGACGGCGGAGGCCAGTCAGGTTTTCTGACTGCCGGGATCAGTTGCGTTTAATAAAGCGTAACTTATCAACCTATTAAGAAAGTCTGACTGTCCCTTAATTATCAAGTCACTTATCTTGGCTGCCATGGCGATAAGCCAACCATGAGGGGAGAGCAGACCATGTTATTCGGACGCACCACGCTGTCGAAGTTCGTCATCGAGCAGACCCGCGGCCAGCACAGCGAGATGGGGGCGCTGCTGATCGACGTCGCGGCGGCGGTCAAGGGCATTTCGGCGCTGGTCGGCAAGGGCGCGCTGTCCGGCGTCGCCGGTTCGGCGGCGGCGATCAACGTCCAGGGCGAGGAGCAGAAGAAGATCGACGTGCTCGCCAACGAGGCCTTCCTGCGTCACTGCGAATGGGGCGGCCAGCTCGCCGGCATGGCTTCCGAGGAACTCGAGGAGCCGTTCCGGATTCCCGACGACTACCCGCGCGGCCGCTACCTGCTGGTCTTCGATCCGCTCGACGGGTCGTCGAACAGCGACGTCAATGTCTCGGTCGGCAGCATTTTTTCCATCCTCGCACGGTCGACCGCCGGCGCGGCACAAAAACCGGATTTCCTCCGCCCCGGCCATGAGCAGCTTGCCGCCGGCTACGCCATCTATGGCCCGGCGACGATGCTGGTGCTCACTGTCGGTACCGGTACGCACGGTTTCACGCTCGATCGCGAGAGCGGCAATTTCATCCTCACCCATCCGGCGATCCGGATTCCGGCGGCGACCCGCGAGTTCGCCATCAACACCTCCAACGAACGCTTCTGGGAGCCGCCGGTGCAGCGCTACGTCGGCGAATGCAAGGCCGGCAGCAGCGGCATCCGCGGCGTCGATTTCAACATGCGCTGGATCGCCTCGATGGTCGCCGAGGTGCATCGCATCCTGATGCGCGGCGGCATCTTCATGTACCCCAGGGACAACAAGGACCCGGCCAAGCCCGGTCGCCTGCGCCTGCTCTACGAGGCCAACCCGATGGCGATGCTGGTCGAGCAGGCCGGCGGGGCGGCCAGTACCGGGCGCGGGCGCATCCTCGACGTAGTGCCGGACGCGCTGCACCAGCGCCTGCCGGTGATCCTCGGCTCGCGCGAGGAGGTCGAGCGGCTCGAACGCTACCACCACGAATACGACACCGGGGCCGACCGTCCCTTCGTCTCGCCGCTGTTCGCCGAACGCTCGCTGTTCCGCGACTGAGCCGCCGCATTCCATCTTCCGGGGAGTCCCGCCATGTCCGTCAAGCATCCGATCATCGCCATCACCGGCTCCTCCGGTGCCGGTACCAGCACGGTGATGCAGAGTTTCCAGCACATCTTCCGGCGCGAGAAGATCAACGCCCAGATCGTCGAGGGCGATTCCTTCCACCGCTACGACCGGCTCGCCATGCGCGCCGAGATGCAGGCGCAGGAAGCTGCCGGCAATCTCAACTTCAGCCATTTCGGGCCGGACGCCAACCTGCTCGCCGAACTCGAGCAGCTCTTCGTCGATTACGGTCGCGCCGGCAGCGGCAAGGTGCGCAAGTACCTGCACGATGCCGGGGAAGCCGAACCCTGGGGCCAGGAGCCGGGCACCTTCACGCCCTGGCAGGAGATTCCCGGCGACACCGACCTGATGTTCTACGAAGGCCTGCACGGCGCCTGGGCCGGTGACGGCATCGACATTGCCGCGCAGGTCGACCTTTGCGTCGGCGTCGTCCCGATCATCAACCTCGAGTGGATCCAGAAGCTGCACCGCGACCAGAAGCTGCGCGGCTACTCGCAGGAGGCGGTGACCGACACCATCCTGCGCCGCATGCCCGACTACGTCAGCCACCTCTGCCCGCAGTTCAGCCGCACGCATGTCAATTTCCAGCGCGTGCCGATCGTCGATACCTCCAATCCCTTCATCGCCCGCGACATTCCCAGCGCCGACGAAAGCATGGTGGTGATCCGCTTCGCCAACCCCAAGGGCATCGACTTCCAGTACCTGCTCAACATCCTGCACGGCAGCATGCTCACCCGCCCGAACACGCTGGTCGTCCCTGGCGGCAAGATGGGCCTGGCGATGCAGATGATCTTCACGCCGATGGTCCTGCGCCTGATCGACCAGAAGCGCCGTGCCTGACCCCGAGGAGACGACCATGGAACGTGACCCGACCCCGCTCGCGCTGCGTCGCGACCTCGCCAACGCCCTGCGCTTTCTCACGGTCGACGCCGTCGAACAGGCAAAATCCGGCCATCCCGGCGCGCCGCTCGGCATGGCCGACATCGCCGAAGTGCTGTGGCGCGACCACCTCAAACACAACCCGGCCAACCCGCAGTGGCCCGACCGCGACCGCTTCGTGCTGTCGAACGGCCACGGCTCGATGCTGCTCTACGCCTTGCTGCATCTGAGCGGCTACGCGCTGGCGCTGGATGACCTGAAAGCCTTCCGCCAGTTCGCCAGCAAGACCGCCGGCCATCCCGAAGTCGGCCACACGCCGGGTGTCGAGACGACCACCGGGCCGCTCGGCCAGGGCCTGGCCAACGCGGTCGGCATGGCGCTCGCCGAGAAGCTGCTGGCGCAGCGTTACAACCGGCCGGGGCACAACATCGTCGATCACCGCAGCTGGGTCTTCCTCGGCGACGGCTGCCTGATGGAAGGGATCAGCCACGAAGCCTGCTCGCTGGCCGGCGTCTGGGGCCTCGACAAGCTGGTCGCCTTCTACGACGACAACGGGATTTCGATCGACGGCCACGTCGACGGCTGGTTCCGCGACGACACGCCGGGCCGCTTCCGCGCTTACGGCTGGCAGGTCGTCGGCCCGGTCGACGGGCACGACGCGACGGCGCTGGCGGCGGCGATTGCCGAGGCGAAAGCGGTGCGCGGCAAGCCGGTACTGATCGTCTGCCGTACCCGGATCGGCCACGGCGCGCCGAGCAAGGCCGGCACGCACGACGTGCATGGTGCGCCGCTCGGCGCCGGCGAGATCGCCGCGATGCGCGCCGCGCTGAACTGGCCGCATCCGCCCTTCGTCGTGCCGGAGGCCCTGCGCGCCGCCTGGGACGCCCGTGCCGTCGGCGATCGCGCCGAAAGCGCCTGGCGCGCAAGCTTTGCCGCCTACCGCCGGCAGTATCCGGAACTCGCCGCCGAGTTCGAGCGCACCCAGGCCGGCGGCCTCCCCGAAAGCTGGCCGGAAATCCGCGGCGAACTGCTGGCGGGCGCAGCAGCCAAAAGCGGCGGCATCGCCAGCCGCAAGTCCTCGCAAAATTGCCTCGATTTCCTGGTCGACCGTCTCCCCGAACTGCTCGGCGGCTCGGCCGACCTGACCGGCTCCAACCTCACCGCCGGCCGGGGCAGCGTCGCCTGGCACGCGGCCGGCGAGCGGACGCCCAACTACCTGTCCTACGGCGTGCGCGAATTCGGCATGAGCGCGGTGATGAACGGCGTCGCCCTGCACGGCGGCCTGATTCCCTACGGCGGCACCTTCGCCGTGTTCTCCGACTACGCCCGCAACGCCATCCGCATGAGTGCGCTGATGCAGCAGCGCGTCGTCCATGTGCTGACGCACGACTCGATCGGCCTCGGCGAGGACGGCCCGACGCACCAGCCGGTCGAGCACCTCGGCAGCCTGCGCCTGATTCCCGGGCTCGACGTCTGGCGCCCGTGCGACGAACTGGAAACGGCGGTCGCCTGGGCCGAGTCGCTGCAGCGCGGCGACGGCCCGAGTGCGCTCTTCCTGTCGCGCCAGAACCTCGACCAGTGCGGCGGGGATCCCGGCCGCGCCGAGGCCATCGCGCGCGGCGGCTACATCCTGCGCGAGGCCGACGGGCCGCTGCAGGCGGTGATCATCGCCACCGGCTCGGAAATCGGCATTGCCCTGGCGGCGCAGCGCGAACTGGCGGCGCAGGGCGTTGCCGTGCGCGTCGTCTCGATGCCCTGCTGCGAACGCTTCGACCGCCAGCCGGGCGCCTGGAAGCGCAGCGTCCTGCCGCCGGAGGTGGTCCGCGTCGCGATCGAGGCGGCGCATCCCGACCCCTGGCGCAAGTATGTCGGGCTGGCCGGCGAGGTTCTCGGCATCGACGGCTTCGGCGCCTCGGCCCCGGCCGCCGATCTCTACCGGCATTTCGGCCTGACCGCCGCCCGCCTGACCAGCGTCGTGGTCGAGACGATCGCCCGCGAGAGCGCCAGCGACGGCGATTTCTGACGCTGACGGTCGACCCCAGTTTTTTCGCAAAAATCAGGAGACAACCATGCCCATCCGGGTGGCAATCAACGGCTTCGGCCGTATCGGGCGAATGGCCTTGCGCGCCATCGCCGCCGAGGCGGAATTCGCCGATCTCGAAGTGGTCGCGATCAACGACCTGCTCGAGCCCGACTACCTCGCCTATCTGCTGACGCACGATTCGGTGCACGGCCGTTTTGCCGGCGACGTCAGCGTCGACCGTGACACGCTGGTGGTCGACGGCCGGCGCATCCGGCTCAGCGCCGAGCGCGATCCGGCGGCACTGGACTGGGGCGGCGTCGGCGTCGACCTGGTGATCGAGGCCACCGGCTTCTTCCTGACCGAAGAAAGCTGCCGCGCCCATCTGAAGGCCGGCGCCCGCCAGGTGGTGCAGTCGGCGCCGGCCAGGGACGACACGCCGATGTTCGTCTATGGCGTCAATCACGCCGACTACGCCGGCCAGCCGATCGTCTCGGCGGCGTCGTGCACGACCAACGGCCTGGCGCCGGTAGCCAAGGTGCTCAACGACCGTTTCGGCATCCGCCGCGGCCTGATGAGCACGGTGCACGCCGCCACGGCCACGCAGAAGACCGTCGACGGCCCGTCCGGCAAGGACTGGCGCGGCGGGCGCGGCATCCTGGAAAACATCATTCCGTCCGCGACCGGCGCGGCCAAGGCGGTCGGCAAGGTGATCCCGGCGCTGAACGGCCGGCTGACCGGCATGGCTTTCCGCGTGCCGACTTCCGACGTCTCGGTGGTCGACCTGACCGTCGAACTGAGCCGCGAGGCGAGCTACGCGGAGATCTGCGCAGCGATGCGCGAGGCCGCCGGCGGTGCGCTCAAGGGCGTGCTCGCCTATACCGATGCAGCGGTGGTCTCGACCGATTTCCGTGGCTGCCCGCAGCCCTCGGTGTTCGACGCCGGCGCCGGCATCGCGCTGGATGCGAGCTTCGTCAAGGTCGTCGCCTGGTACGACAACGAGTACGGCTATACCTGCAACCTGCTGCGCCTGGCTCGCCACATCAGCCAGCCGGCGCTGCACTGAGGAGACGACGATGGCCCTGATTTCCCTGCGCCAGTTGCTCGACGACGCCGCCGAGCACGCTTACGGTCTACCCGCGTTCAACGTCAATAATCTCGAGCAGATCCAGGCGATCATGCAGGCCGCCGAGGCCTGCGACAGCCCGGTCATCCTGCAGGCCTCGGCCGGCGCCCGCAAGTACGCCGGCGAGCCTTTCCTGCGCAAGCTCGTCGAAGCCGCCATCGAGCAGTACCCGGAGATTCCCGTCTGCCTGCATCAGGACCACGGCGCCTCGCCGGCGGTCTGCCAGCAGGCGATGCGCAGCGGCTTTTCCAGCGTGATGATGGACGGTTCGCTGGGCGAGGACGGCAAGACGCCGACCAGCTATGCCTACAACGTCGCGACGACCGCCAGGGTGGTCGAGATGGCGCACGCCATCGGCGTCTCGGTCGAGGGCGAACTCGGCTGCCTGGGCTCGCTGGAAACCGGCGAGGCCGGCGAGGAGGACGGTGTCGGCGCCGCCGGCAAGCTCGACCACTCGCAACTCCTGACCGACCCCGACGAAGCCGCCGACTTCGTCGCCAGGACCGGCGTCGACGCGCTGGCCATCGCCATCGGCACCAGCCACGGCGCCTACAAGTTCACCCGCCCGCCGACCGGTGAAATCCTGGCCATCGACCGCATCAAGGCGATCCATGCGCGCATTCCCGATACCCATCTGGTCATGCATGGCTCGTCGTCGGTGCCGCAGGAATGGCTGGCGACCATCCGCCAGTACGGTGGCGCGATCAAGGAGACCTACGGCGTGCCGGTCGAGGAAATCGTCGAAGGCATCCGCCACGGCGTGCGCAAGGTGAACATCGACACCGACATCCGCCTGGCGATGACCGGCGCGATGCGCAAGGCGATGGCCGAGAAACCGGAGGAATTCGATCCGCGCGCCTTCCTGAAAGCCGCCGTGGCCGCCGCCCGCGACCTCTGCCGGGCGCGTTTCGAAGCCTTCGGTTCGGCCGGGCGGGCCAGCCGGATCAAGCCGCTGCCACTGGCGGCGATGGCCGGACGCTACCGCTGACGCCGCGACTGCCGATCTCTGCACGACCTCCGGTCGTTTTGCGCCCCGCCCGCCGGGGCGTCTTTTTGCCCGCCTGCGCTATCATCGTCCTCCGCCTGTCGCCTCCGCCGCCCAAGGAAACCGCATGAAATTCCGCTCCATCACCTTCGACCTCGACGGAACCCTGCTCGACACCGTTGCCGACCTGGCCGAGGCCTGCCGGCTGATGCTCGCCGAACTCGAGGCGCCGCCACGCAGCGAAGCCGAGATCCGCCGCTTCGTCGGGCGCGGCATGGTCGTTCTCGTCGAACGCTGCCTGACCTGGACAACGCCGCCCGACGCAGCGCTGCTGGCGCGCGGCATCGCTGCCTTCCAGCGCCACTATGCGACGGTCAACGGCCGCCTGGCGCAATTTTTCCCCGGCGTGCGCGAAGGCCTCGCCGCCTGGCAGGCGACCGGCCTGCCGCTGGCCGTGGTGACCAACAAGCCGGCCGCCTTCACCGGACCGCTGCTCGAACGCACCGGCATCGCCCATTACTTTTCCGCCGTCGTCTCCGGCGACACGACGCCCCACCGCAAACCGCATCCGGCACCGCTGCTGCACGCCTGCGCCGCCCTCGGCGTCGACCCGGCCGCCAACCTGCACATCGGCGATTCGAAACACGACATCGAAACCGCCCGCAACGCCGGCTGTGCCGTCTATTGCGTGCCCTACGGCTACAACGAGGGCGAGCCCCTGCGCGCCGCCGACTGCGACGCCCTCGTCGCCGACCTCGGCGTGGCGCTCAGGTTGGCGCACAGCGCCTGAGACCGGCGTCGGCAAATGAAAACAGCCACCCGCAGGTGGCTGTTGACGGTCGACCGTGAAAAAAGCCGAAAAACCGTTTATTTGACGATCTGGTTCAATTCGCCCCTGGCGTAACGCTCGGCCATCCGGTCCAGCGACAGCGGCTTGATCTTGCTCGCCTGGCCGGCGCAGCCGAAGGCTTCGAAGCGGGCGAGGCAGATCTTCTTGGCGGCTTCGCGGGCCGGCTTGAGGTAGTCGCGCGGGTCGAACTTGGACGGGTTCTCGAACAGGTAGCGACGGACCGCGCCGGTCATCGCCAGGCGGATGTCGGTGTCGATGTTGACCTTGCGCACGCCGTGCTTGATGCCCTTGACGATCTCCTCGACCGGCACGCCATAGGTTTCCTTCATGTCGCCGCCGAACTGGCGGATTTCCTCGAGCAGTTCCTGCGGCACGCTGGAGGAGCCGTGCATGACCAGGTGGGTGTTCGGGATGCGAGCGTGGATCTCGGCGATGCGGTCGATGGCGAGGATGTCGCCGGTCGGCTTCTTGGTGAACTTGTAGGCGCCGTGGCTGGTGCCGATGGCGATGGCGAGTGCGTCGCAGTTGGTCTGGCGGACGAAGTCGGCGGCCTGCTCGACGTCGGTCAGCAGCTGTTCGCGGGTCATCACGCCGTCGGCACCGTGGCCGTCTTCCTTGTCGCCCTTCATCGTTTCGAGCGAGCCGAGCACGCCCAGTTCGCCTTCGACCGAGACGCCGATGCTGTGCGCCAGTTCGGTCACCTTGCGGGTGACTTCGACGTTGTATTCATAGCTGGCGACGGTCTTGCCGTCGGCTTCCAGCGAGCCGTCCATCATCACCGACGAGAAGCCGGACTTGATCGCGGCCATGCACACCGCCGGGCTCTGGCCGTGATCCTGGTGCATCACCACCGGGATGTGCGGGTAGGCTTCGAGGGCGGCCAGGATCTGGTGGCGGAGGAAGGGTTCGCCGGCGTATTTGCGGGCGCCGGCCGAGGCCTGCATGATCACCGGGGCGTCGAGCTGGCTGGCCGCTTCCATGATCGCCCAGACCTGTTCCATGTTGTTGACGTTGAAGGCGGGCAGGCCGTAGTCGTGCTCGGCGGCATGGTCGAGCAGTTGGCGCAGGGAAACGAGCGGCATGGGAACTCCTGTGTTCGGTAAGTTTCGGGGTCAGCCCGGTATTTTATTACGGTTGGGTGCTCAGGTGATCGCCGACGCGGACGATCTTCAGGGTATTGGTACCGCCGATGCTGCCGATCGGCTCGCCGATGGTGAGCACGATCAGGTCGCCGAGTTCGACCACGCCGCGTTCGATGAGCAGGCTTTCGGCCTCGGCCAGCAGTTGCTCGCGCTCGGTGTGCTGCTGCTGCATCAGCAGCGGCCGGACTTCGCGGAACAGGGCCATGCGCGACAGCGCACCGGCATCCGGCGTCAGCGCGTAGATCGGCACGCCGCAGTTGAGCCGGCTCATCCACAGCGCGGTCGAGCCGGACTGGGTGAGCGAGGCGATGGCCTTGACCTTGAGGTGGTGCGCGGTCCAGATCGCGGCCATGGCGATCGACTGGTCGATGCGGGTGAATACGCGGTCGAGGAATTCGCGGTCGAGGGTGACCTCGCTCGAGCGTTCGGCCTCGACGCAGATGCGGGCCATCGACTCGACGGTCTCGACCGGGTACTTGCCGGCGGCGGTTTCGGCCGAGAGCATCACCGCGTCGGTGCCGTCGAGCACGGCGTTGGCCACGTCGGAGACTTCGGCGCGGGTCGGTACCGGCGAGTGGATCATCGATTCCATCATCTGCGTCGCGGTGATGGTCAGCTTGTTCTTGTCGCGCGCCATGCGGATCATCTTCTTCTGCAGCGCCGGCACGGCGGCGTCGCCGACCTCGACCGCGAGGTCGCCGCGGGCGACCATGACGCCGTCGGAGGCGTCGAGGATCTCGGCCATGTTGGTGACCGCTTCGACGCGTTCGATCTTGGCGATCAGCACCGCCTCGCTGCCGGCAGCGCGCAGCAGCTGGCGCGCCATGTACATGTCGGCGGCGCTCTTGGGGAAGGAGACGGCGACGAAATCGACGCCGATCTCGGCGGCGGTCTTGATGTCGTCCATGTCCTTGGCGGTCAGCGCCGGCGCGGTCAGGCCGCCGCCCTGGCGGTTGATCCCCTTGTTGTTCGACAGCTCGCCGCCGACCAGCACGCGGGTGTGGATTTCCGTGCCGCGGACGGCGTCGACCGTCAACTTCAGGCGGCCGTCGTCGAGCAGCAGGATGTCGCCGGGGCGGACGTCCCTGGGCAGGTCCTTGTAGTCGAGGCCGACCCGCTCCTGGTTGCCGAGCTTGCAGGCGGCGTCGAGGATGAAGGTATCGCCCTGGGCGAGCGCGATCTTGTTGTTCTCGAACTTGCCGACGCGGATCTTCGGTCCCTGCAGGTCGCCGAGGATGCCGACGACCCGGCCGTGCCTGGCGGCGGCGGCGCGGATGCCTTCGGCACGCGCCTTGTGGTCGGCGGCGCTGCCGTGCGAGAAGTTCATGCGGACGACGTCGACGCCGGCCTGGACCATGCGTTCGAGGACTTCCGGCGTCGACGACGCGGGGCCGAGGGTGGCGACGATCTTGGTATGGCGGGTCATGGTCTTTGTCTCGTGGTTTTAGGCCGGGTCGGCAGGCTCGCCGGCGTGTTTGCGAAAACGTTCTTCCATCTGCGTCAGCGGCAGGCCGAAGCGGAACTGCTGTTCGAACAGGCGCAGCAGCGGCAGCACCTGCAGGCCGGCCTGGCCCAGTTGGCCGGCTTCGCTGGCCTGGCGCAGCTGGGCCTGCAGGCGGGCGAAGGGGTCGTCGGCCGGCGGGTCGCAGGCAACGACCTGGCCGCCGGGCGTCTGCCGGGCCAGCTCGAGGCGCTGCAGCGCCAGGTTGATCAGCTGGGCGGCGCTGCGGCCGCGGTCGGCGGGCAGGCTGGCGATACCGGCGCTGACGCCGAGCTGCATGCGCTGCTCGCCGATCTGGATCGATTGCTCGCCGAGCGCCCGGCAGACGCGCTGGGCGAAGGCGGTGGCGGTGGCCAGGCTGGTGCCCGGCGAGACGATCACGTAGGCCGAGGCGCCGGCGTGGCCGATGCTGTCGTGGCGGCCGATCTTGCCGCGGACGACGCGGGCGATGCGCTCGCCGATCTCGAGCATGCTGCTTTCGCCGAAGCGCTCGCCGATGGCCTTTTCGTTCTCCAGGCCGAAGGCCAGCACGCAGGCCGGCGTCGCCTCGTCCTCGGCCATCCCGTCGCAGAGCTTGCGGCAGACCTTGGTCCGTGTCGCGAACGGCGCCGGCGGCGGGCTGCCGCCCTCGACCGGTTCGGCGATCTCGGCGGCGATGTCCCAGTTGACCAGGCGGCCGATGCGCTGGCGGATCTCGTTGCCGGCCATGCCGCGCACGATGAAGTCGCTGACGCCGCGGCCCTTGGCCTGTTCACGGTTGGGGGCGGTTTCGTCGCGCGAGATGAGGAGGAAGAAGGGAATGTCGGCGAGCCGGCGCAGGCGGTTGTCGCGCAGCCGGGAGAGCAGCTCGTAGCCGCTCGCCCGCTCCAGGTTGATGGCCGAGACGACGGCGACGATCGAGGCGTCGAGGACCAGCGTCTGCCAGGCCGATTCGCCGTCGCTTTCCTCGCGGATCTCGAAATCGTCGCGCAGGTGCTTGACCAGCGCCGTCCTCGCGACGCGCGACGGATCGGCGATCAGGATGCGCCGCTTCTCGGTCATCGGGCTCAGCTCGCGGCGCGCTCTTCGAGCACGGCGATGGCCGGCAGCGTCTTGCCCTCGAGGAATTCGAGGAAGGCACCGCCGCCGGTCGAGATGTAGCCGACATCGTCGGCGATGTGGAACTTGGCGATGGCGGCCAGGGTGTCGCCGCCGCCGGCGATCGAGAAGGCTTCCGAGTGGGCGATCGCCGAGGCCAGCATCTTGGTGCCGCCGGCGAACTGCGGCAGTTCGAAGACGCCGACCGGGCCGTTCCAGACGATGGTGCCGGCGTTGGCGACGATCTCGGCGAGCTTGACGGCGGTCTTCGGGCCGACGTCGAGGATGCGGTCGTGGGCGCCGACATCGTCGATCGAGATCTTGTTGGCGCGGGCCAGGGCCGAGACTTCGTCGGCGACGACGACGTCGGTCGGCAGTGGCACTTCGGCGCCGCGTTCCTTCATCATGTCCATGATCGCGTGCGCTTCCTTGACCAGGTCGGGCTCGGCCAGCGATTCGCCGATGCGCTTGCCGGAAGCGAGCAGGAAGGTGTTGGCGATGCCGCCACCGACGATCAGCTGGTCGACCTTGTCGGCCAGCGACTTGAGGATGGTCAGCTTGGACGACACCTTGGAACCGCCGACGATCGCCACCAGCGGCCGCTTCGGCGCGTGCAGGGCCTTGCCCAGGGCGTCGATCTCGGCGCCCATGAGCACGCCGGCGCAGGCCACCGGTGCGTACTTGGCCATGCCGTGGGTGGTCGCTTCGGCGCGGTGGGCGGTACCGAAGGCGTCATTGACGTAGATGTCGCAGAGCTTGGCCATCTTCTGGGCGAGCTCGTCGTTGTTCTTCTTCTCGCCCTTGTTGACGCGGCAGTTCTCGAGCAGGACGACCTCGCCCGGCTTGACCTCGAAGCCGCCGTCGACCCAGTCGGCGATCAGGCGCACCGGCTGGTGCAGCATCTGGCCGAGGCGCACGGCGACCGGCATCAGGCTGTCGTCGGGATTGAGCTCGCCTTCGGTCGGCCGGCCGAGGTGCGAGGTGACCATCACTGCCGCGCCCTTCTCCAGGCAGTAGCGGATCGACGGTAGCGAGGCGCGGATGCGGGTGTCTTCGGTGATGTTGCCGGCTTCGTCCTGCGGTACGTTGAGGTCGGCGCGGATGAAAACGCGTTTGCCGGATACATCGAGGTCGGTCAGCTTGATGACGTTCATGGTCTTCTCCAAGGGTTTATTGTCGGTAATCGGTCCAGCGGCTCGCCCAGTGGCCGGCAACGTCGATCAGCCGGTTGGCGAAGCCCCACTCGTTGTCGAACCAGACGAAGAGGTTGAGCAGGTGGCCGCCGGCGGCGCGCGTCTGGCTGCCGTCGACGATCGCCGAGTGCGGGTCGTGGTTGAAATCGATCGAGGCGTGTGCCGCTTCGGAATAGGCCAGCAGCCGCGCCAGCGGGCCGGCGGCAGCGTCGCGCAGGAGGCGGTTGGCGGCGGCCGCGTCGAGCGGCCGGCGGGTGGTCAGGGTCAGGTCGATGGCCGAGACGTTCAGCGTCGGCACGCGGATCGCCTTGGCGCTGACGCGCCCGGCCAGCCCCGGCAGCAGGCGTTCGACGCCGCGCGAAAGGCCGGTCGACACCGGGATGATCGACTGCATCGCCGAGCGCGTGCGGCGCAGGTCGGCGTGGTGGTAGCCGTCGATCAGCGGCTGGTCGTTCATCACCGAGTGCAGCGTCGTCAGCAGCACCTGCTCGAGGCCGCAGGCGCGGTCGAGCAGGTCGAGCACCGGCACCACCGCGTTGGTCGTGCACGAGCCGGCCGAGACCAGGCGCTCGCCGCCGTTCAGCGCGTCGAGGTTGACGCCGTTGACGATGGTCGCATCGACGTCGTCGGCCGAGTGGCCGGGGTGCGAGAGGAGCAGCCGGGGACAGCCGGCGGCGAGAAAACGCTCGAGTTCGGCGCGTCGACCGTAGACGCCCGAACATTCGACGAGCAGGTCGATGCCGAGGCTGGCCCAGTCCACGGCTTCCGGCGTCTCGGCGTGGCTGACGGCGATCTCGCGGCCGCCGACGCAAAGTCGGCCGGGGGCGGTTGAAACGCTGCCGGGAAAGCGGCCGTGGGTCGAGTCGTACTCGGTCAGGTAGGCCATGCTCGCCAGGTCGGCCGGTTCGTTGATGGCGACGACGGCGAGGCGGTCGCTGACGGTCGACGCCTGCAAAGCGCGCAAAAAGCAGCGACCGATGCGGCCATAGCCGTTGATGGCGAGACGAAGGGGCGAACGGGAGCCGGGCACGCAGTCCAACCGGAGAAGGAGAATGTCGGGATTTTACCGCGTTGCCGCCCGAAAACCGAGGGCTGGCGGCGTTGCCGACGGCATGGTCGCCGGCAATTCCTGCCGATTGCTGCCGCCATCCGCCGCCACAAGGCCGGAAATCGGCCGGCTGGGCGCGGGTACGCTCCTTGCATGATGGCGTCGTCGAAATTTTTCTGCGAGGACAGGATGAAGATCGCCAACGATTACATGGTCACCCCGGCGGGCGCGGTCGGCAGCGGCGGCGCGGCGCAGGCCGGCGATTTCGCGGCGGCGATGGCGCAGGCCCGCGCGGCCCGGCAGGCGGCCGAGGAGAGCACCGCCAGCAGCCAGGAGAAGCAGCCGCCAACCGAGGCCGAGCGCATCGCCGCGGCGCGCGAGGCACGCGCGGCGCTGCGCCAGGAGCTGGTCGATTTCCTGGAGAAACCGCTGGAGGTTCATCTGCGCGAGGCGGTGATGAAGGAAATGGGCATCACCGAGGAGGATCTCGCGGCGATGACGCCGACCGACCGCCTGGCGGCCGAGTCGATGATTGCCCAGAAGGTGCGCGAGCGGCTGCTCGAGCGCAAGGACGACGGCGAACGGGCGGCGACGGGTGAGACCACCCTGCAGGCCGGCAGCGAGGCGATCGCCGCGCCGGCGGTCGAATTCACCGCCGACCGCCTGGCCGAGATCATGACCAACAGCATGGCGATGGTCGGCCGCCAGGCCTGAAAAAGCCCCGGATCTTGCGGTCGACCGTGAAATCCGGGCAAAAATGCCGGCGCTTGCCGGTTCAGCCGCGATCGGGCGCCGCGGCCGGTTGCCGGCGCAGCTGGTGCAAGGCCTTGTCGAGCGCCGCGCGCAGGCGCGGGCTGTGCAGGCAGATACCGCCGAGGAGACCGATGACGGCGCCGAGCGTGGTGTCGAGAAAGCGCGCCTGCAGCAGCGGGCCGCTGTCGATCTGGCCGAGCTGCGCCGCTTCGGCAAGGAAGATGGTCAGCGGCGTGATGAAGATCACCGCCAGCCCGTAGTGGCGCACGACCAGGATCTCGATGGTGAAGGCCAGCAGCATCAGCAGCAAGGAAATGCGCCACGGATCGAGCGGCAGCATCAGCAGCGTCCAGGTCAGCAACAGCCCGACGGCGGTGCCGAGAATCCGGTGCACCTGTTTGCGCCAGACGGCGCGCAGGCTCATTCCCTGGATCACCGCCAGGCAGCTGACCGGCACCCAGTAAGGGCGTTCGAGTGCGAGCAGCTGGGCGGCAGCGAGCGCAAGCGCGACGAACAGCCCGATCAGGACGCTGTCGACGAGGATGCAGGCGAAGTCCGCCGGCACCGGTGTCGGGTTCGCCGGTGCTGCTTGCCGGCGCAGGCTGTGGATGGCGTGGGCGAAGGCGATCAGGCAGCCGAGCAGGCTGCCGAGCGTGATCAGGCCGACGAACAGCGGCACTTGCAGCAGGTCGATCGGGGCGTAGGCGCCGATCGCCGCGGCCATCACGAAAAACAGGCTGCCCGGAGGACCGATCCGGTAGAAGCGGCAGATCATCGTCACCAGGACGGTCAGCCCGCCGAGCAACGGCACCAGCAGGACAGGCAGGAAGTGCGCCGCCAGGCCGAAGGCGTAGCAGGCGCTGAGGCCGAAACTGCAGGCCATCAGTTGCAGCATCCGGTGCGCCAGCGCGCTGTCCGGCGCATACAGGAAGACCAGGCCGCCGAGCGAGGCCGTCAGCCCGTAATCCATGCGCCCGAACCAGGCGCCGATGAACAGTGGCAGGCCGCTGGCCAGTGCCGCACATAAAGGCATCGGCCAACGCCGGTCGCTCGGCGCGATGGCGCCGAGGTCGCGGAGTTCGGCCTGGACCCGGTGACCAATCCGCTGCCAGCGTTGTCGGTTGTGCATGCTCGATCCGTCTGCGTTAACGTAAAACCGCCGGGCAGGCCGGCGGTTTTGTCATGTCGGTCCGGGGACCGGTTTACTTGGCAGCCATCCAGGCGCGGGCGGCGTCGAGCATGCGGCAGGAGTAGCCCCACTCGTTGTCGTACCAGGCCAGCACCTTGACCAGCGTCGAGCCGTCTTCGGCCTTGAGGACGCGCGTCTGCGTCGCGTCGAAGGTCGAGGAGACGGTGGTGTGGTTGAAGTCGGACGACACCAGCGGCTCGGTATTCACCGCCATGATGCCCTTGAGCGGGCCGTTGGCCGCCTTGGTCATCAGTTCGTTGATCTCTTCCTTGGTGGTGGCGCGCTCGGCGGTGAAGGTCAGGTCAACGAGGGAGACGTTGATCGTCGGCACGCGCAGCGCGAAGCCGTCGAACTTGCCGACCAGTTGCGGCAGCACCAAGCCGACGGCCTTGGCCGCGCCGGTCTTGGTCGGGATGATGTTGGCGGCAGCGGCGCGGGCGCGGCGCAGGTCCTTGTGGCGGACGTCGACGGTGACCTGGTCGTTGGTGTAGGCGTGCACCGTGGTCATCAGGCCGGACTTGATGCCGATGGCGTCGGACAGCACCTTGGCCACCGGGGCCAGGCAGTTGGTGGTGCACGAGGCGTTGGAGACGACGCTCATGGCCTGGGTCAGGATGCCTTCGTTGACGCCCATGACGATGGTGCCGTCGACGTCGTCGCCGCCCGGGGCTGAGATCAGCACGCGCTTGGCGCCCTGTTCGAGCAGCGCCTGGGCCTTGGCCTTGGAGGTGTAGGCGCCGGTGCATTCGAGCAGGACGTCGACGCCGTGGTCGGCCCAGTTGATGTCCTTGGGGTTCTTGGTCGAGTAGAAGGCGATCTTCTTGCCGTCGATGATGATGCAGTTCTCACCTTCGGTTTCGACGGAGGTGCCGAAGCGGCCGTGCGTCGTGTCGTACTTCAGCAGGTGGGCGTTGGTCGCCAGGTCGCCGGAGGCGTTGATGGCGACGACGTCGAACTCGTTCTGCAGGCCCTGCTCGTAGATCGCGCGCAGCGTGCAGCGACCGATGCGACCGAAACCGTTGATTGCAACCTTGATAGCCATGGATGTTTTTCCTCTTTGCGTTGGTATTCGTGATCAGGACAGCAGTGCTTTCGCCGTCGCGACGACGTTGCCGACGGTGAAGCCGAACAGGTCGAACAGCTGGCCGGCCGGTGCCGATTCGCCGAAGCGGTCGATACCGATCACCGCGCCATGCAGGCCGACGTACTTGCGCCAGAAATCCGGGTGCGCCGCTTCGATGGCGATGCGCTTCTTGCAGCTGCCGAGGACCGAAGCCTTGTACTCGTCGCTCTGGCGGTCGAAGACGTTGGTGCAGGGCATCGAGACGACGCGTGCGGCGATGCCTTCGTTGGCCAGTGCGGCCTGGGCGTCGAGCGCCAGCTTGACTTCGGAGCCGGTGGCGATCAGCGTCACCTGGGCGTCGGCGTTCTCGGCCAGCACGTAGCCGCCCTTGGCGATGTCGGCGTCGGCGGCATTCTGCGTCACGGTCGGCAGGTTCTGCCGCGACAGGGCGAGCAGGCTCGGCCCGGTTTTACGGTCGACCGCGGAAATCCAGGCAATTGCGGTTTCCGTCGCGTCGGCCGGACGCCACACATCGAGGTTCGGGATGATGCGCATCGACGGGATGTGCTCGACCGGCTGGTGCGTCGGGCCGTCTTCGCCGAGGCCGATGGAGTCATGGGTGTAGACCATGATCTGGCGCTGCTTCATCAGCGCCGCCATGCGGATGCCGTTGCGCGCGTAGTCGGAGAAGACGAGGAAGGTGGCGGTGTAGGGAATCAGGCCGCCGTGCAGCGCGATGCCGTTGGCGATCGCGGTCATGCCGAATTCGCGCACGCCGTAGTAGCAGTAGTTGCCGCCTTCGGTGCGGGTGACGCCCTTGCTGCCCTTGACGAAGGTCAGGTTGGAGCCGGCCAGGTCGGCCGAGCCGCCGAAGATTTCCGGAATCGCCGGAACCAGCGCGGCGATGGCGTTCTGCGAGGCCTTGCGGGTGGCGATGTTCTCGGCCTTGTCGCGGCAGGCCTGCAGGTAGGCGGCCTTGGTCGCTGCCCAGGTGGCCGGCAATTCGCCCTTGATCACGCGGCGCTCGAATTCGGCGGCCAGTTCGGGGAATTCGGCCTGGTACTTGGCGAAACGGCGTTGCCAGTTTTCCTCGAAGGCGGCGCCGCGGACCTTGCCGTTCCAGGCGGCGTAGACCTCGCCCGGGATTTCGAAGGCCGGATGATTCCAGCCGATGTAGGCGCGGGCGGCGGCGATTTCATCCTTGCCCAGCGGCGCGCCGTGGCAGTCGTGGCTGCCCTGCTTGTTCGGCGAGCCGGCGCCGATCACGGTGCGGCAGCAGATCAGGCTGGGCTTGTCGGTCACCGCCTTGGCGGCGAGCAGGGCGCGCTCGATGGCTTCCGGGTCATGCCCGTCGACATTGGGCACGACGTGCCAGCCGTAGGCTTCGAAGCGCTTCGGCGTGTCGTCGGTGAACCAGCCTTCGACGTGGCCGTCGATCGAGATGCCGTTATCGTCCCAGAAGGCGATCAGCTTGCCCAGGCCGAGCGTGCCGGCGAGCGAGCAGGCTTCGTGCGAGACGCCTTCCATCAGGCAGCCGTCGCCGAGGAAGGTGTAGGTGTGGTGATTGACGATGTCGTGGCCGGGGCGGTTGAACTCGGCGGCGAGCACCTTCTCGGCCAGCGCGAAGCCGACGGCGTTGGTGATGCCCTGGCCGAGCGGCCCGGTGGTCGTCTCGACGCCCGGCGTGTAGCCGTACTCCGGATGGCCCGGCGTCCTGGCGTGCAGCTGGCGGAAGTTCTTCAGGTCGTCGATGCTGACGTCGTAGCCGGTCAGGTGCAGCAGCGCGTAGATCAGCATCGAGCCATGGCCGTTCGAGAGCACGAAGCGGTCGCGGTCGGGCCACGCCGGATTCGCCGGATTGTGGCGCAGGTGGCGACGCCACAGCACCTCGGCGATTTCGGCCATGCCCATCGGGGCACCCGGGTGACCGGAGTTGGCCTGTTGCACGGCATCCATGGCCAAGGCGCGGATGGCGCCGGTCAGGGGATTGAATTTGGGAGGGATGCTGACGCTCATGATCCGGAAATCCAGCCTGCTGAAAAGCTGGAATTATCGGCGAAAAGCACTGTTTTGGATAGGCTTGTGCCGCCGCCGGGCGAGTCCGGAAGACGTCCGCACCAGGCGGGGCGGACGTCTGCGCGGGCGCTCAGGCTGCGTGGTAGGCGCTGACGCGCTCGACTTCCTGTTTCGAGCCGAGGATCACCGGGACGCGCTGGTGCAGGCTGTCGGGGACGATCTCGAGGATGCGCTGGCGACCGGTGGTGGCGGCGCCGCCGGCCTGCTCGACGAGCAGTGCCATCGGGTTGGCTTCGTACATCAGGCGCAGCTTGCCGCCCTTGTCGCGGACCTTTTCGTCCATCGGGTACATGAAGATGCCGCCCCGGGTCATGATCCGGTGCACGTCGGCAACCATCGAGGCCACCCAGCGCATGTTGTAGTCCTTGCCTAGGGGGCCGGTCCGGCCGGCGACCATCTCGTCGACATAACGCTTGACCGGCGCTTCCCAGAAACGCTGGTTCGACATGTTGATTGCGAATTCCCTGGTTTCGACCGGGATCTGCACGTTTTCCTGGGTCAGCACGAACTGGCCCTGTTCGCGGTCGAGCGTGAACACTGCGACGCCGTCGCCGACGGTGAGGACGAGCAGGGTCGTCGGGCCATACACCGCGTAGCCGGCTGCGACCTGGGCGGTGCCCGGTTGCAGGAAGGCGGCTTCGGCCGCTTCGGGGGTGCTCAGGTCGGCGCCGTCCGGGCATTTCAGCACCGAGAAGATGGTCCCGATCGAAACGTTGACGTCGATGTTCGACGAGCCGTCGAGCGGGTCGAAGGTGAGCAGGTACTCGCCCTTGGGGAAGCGGTGCGGGACCAGGTGGGGCAGGTCCATTTCCTCGGAGGCCATGGCTGCCAGGTGGCCGCCCCATTCGTTGGCTTCAAGCAGGATTTCGTTGGAGAGGACGTCGAGCTTCTTCTGCGCCTCGCCCTGGACGTTGTCGCTGCCGGCTTCGCCGAGGACGCCGCCGAGGCCGCCCTTGCCGATGGCGATCGAGATCGCCTGGCAGGCGCGCGACACGACTTCGATCAGGAACTTGAGGTTGGACGGGATGCGGCCCTTGTTGCGGTGCTCTTCGGTCAGATAGCGAGCCAGCGTGCGCTGTGCCATGGAAACTCCGGACGGGAAAATGGAAAAAAGGGATTTTACTCCGCCCGCTCGGCGGCGTGCAGGAAGGCGAAGGCGCCGGCGTTGTTCAGCGGTTTGCTGAACAGGTAGCCCTGGACCTCGTCGCAGCCGTTGCTGCGCAGCAGCTCGAGCTGGTCCTCGGTCTCGACGCCTTCGGCGATGACGTTGAGGCCGAGCGAATGGGCGAGTGCGATGGTGCCGAAGGCGATCGCCCGGTCGTTGAGGTCGTGCTCGATGTCGCGGACGAAGGAGCGGTCGATCTTCAGGTGGTCGATCGGGAACAGCTTGAGGTAGGCGAGCGACGAATAGCCGGTGCCGAAGTCGTCGATCGCCAGGCTGATGCCCATGCGGCCGAGGCGCTGCAGGATGTGGATGGCTTCCTGCGGGTTTTCCATCACCGAGCTTTCGGTGATTTCGAGTTCGAGCAACTCGGCCGGCAGGCCGGATTCGGCGAGCGCGCCGGCGACCGTTTCGCAGAAATCACGGCGGCGCAACTGGCGGGCCGAGACGTTGACGGCAACGCGCAGCGGCGGCAGGCCACTGTCGATCCAGTGCTTCATCTCGCGGCAGGCGGTGAGCATGACCCAGTCGCCGATCTCGACGATCATCCCGGTTTCCTCGGCGACCGGGATGAAGCGGTCGGGCGAGATCATGCCGTCGACCGGGTGGTGCCAGCGCAGCAGGGCTTCGACGCCGGTCGGCCGCGATCCGTCGGCGCGGAACTGCGGCTGGTACACCAGGGCCAGTTCGTTGCGGCTGATCGCGTGGCGCAGCTTGCGTTCGATGTCCAGGCGCTCGGTGGCGATCTGGTTCATGTCGGCGGCGAAGAACTGGTAGTTGTTCCGGCCGGCCGACTTGGCGTGGTACATCGCGGTGTCGGCGTTCTTCAGGATGCTGTCGCCGTCGGCGCCGTCGTCGGGGAAGAGGCTGATGCCGATCGACGGGCTGGTGTGCAGTTCGTGGCCTTCGGCCTCGATCGGCGTGCTCAGCGCGTTGACGATCTTGCTGGCGACCAGCGCGGCGTCGCCCGGGTTGGCGATGCCGGGCAGGATGACGACGAACTCGTCACCGCCGAGGCGGGCCACGAAATCGGTTTCGCGGACGACGCCGGACAGCCGACAGGCGACCTCGCGCAGCATCTCGTCGCCGACCTGGTGGCCGAGCGTGTCGTTGATGATCTTGAAGCGGTCGAGGTCGATGAACATGATCCCGACCTTCCATTCGTGCCGGCGTGCTTCCGGCAGCAGCTGGCCGAGGCGCATCAGCAGCGCCAGCCGGTTGGGCAGGCCGGTCAGCGAGTCGTGCTGGGCGATGTGCTGCATCCGCGCTTCGGCTTCCTTGCGCTCGGTGATGTCGGCGAAGATCCAGATGTAGTGGCGGGGCAGGTTGTTGCCGCTGTCCTCGACGCGGTTGACGCGCAGGCTGGCGGGGAAGCTCTGGCCATCGTGGCGGCGCATCGCGATCTCGCCGCGCCAGCTGCCGTGAAGGACCAGGCTGGCGTGCAGCTGTTCGCGCTTCCACAGGTCGTCGGCCTGGATCAGGTCGAGCACCGAGGCGCCGCAGAGCTCGTCGGCACTGCGCACGGTCATGCCGGTCGCGGCCGGGTTGACCGAAAGGATCCGGTGGTTTTCGTCGCTGACGACGATGCCGGCCGGCGTGTGGTTGAACACCACCTGTGCCAGCTGTTCGCGTTCGGCGCTGGCGCGGCGCTCGCTGACGTCGGTATAGACGGTGACGATGCTGCCGTCGTCGAGCGGCACGCCGCGGACGTCGAGGGTCTGGCCGTTCGGCCGGGTGCGTTCGAAATGGTGGGCGACCGGGTGGCGGGCGCGGGCCAGCAGCGCCCGGACGATCGATTCCGGATCGCCCGGGCCGTATTCGCCGCGCTCGGCGTTGTAGCGGAAGATCGCCTCGATGGTCGTCGGTGGCTTGGCGAACAGTTGCTCGGGCAGGTCGAGCAGCTTGAGGAACTCGCGGTTGTGCAGCAGCAGGTTGAGCTTGCTGTCGAACAGCGTCACCGCGCAGGGAATTGCTTCGATCACCGTCTCCAGCAGGGCGTGCTGGTGGCGCAGTTCCTCCTCAGCGGTCTTGCGCTCGGTGATGTCGGTATAGGTAGTGATGAAGCCGGCGAGCACCCCGTCGATCAGCAGCGGTTCGCCATGGACCAGGTGGGTGCGGCCGCCCGGCCGGGTGCGTTCGAAGCGGTGCGGCTGGAAAGCCATTGCCAGCGCATTGAGGCGCTCGACGTGGTGTTCCGGATCACCCGGCCCGTATTCGCCACGCTGCGCCGGTATCCGTACCAGGTCGGCGAAGCTGACGCCATCGACGACCAGCCCGGGTGGCAGATCGAGCATTTCGATGAACTCGTCGTTCCACACGCGCAGGCGCAGCGCTTCGTCAAAGACGCTGATGCCCTGCGGCAGGCTGGAAACCACTGCCTGCAGGTAGGCGAGGCGCCGCCGCGAATCGTCGGGAGCGGAGTTGGGCGTGTCGATGTTCACGTCAGTGGCGGATTGGCGGATGTCGGGTCAATGATAGCCGAATGGCATGGTCAGGTTTCAGGTCTCGCGCCACTTGATCGAGCAGCCGATCGACGCGTGCTGATCTGACGGTCCACGCCCGGTTTCGGCAATTTTTCGCAGGGCCGCGAAAAGTTCGCGCGGGGCGTCGGCCGGTGCCGGGTTTTTGCCCGAGGCGTCGAGTCGACCGCGATATTGCAGGGTGAGCCCGGCGTTGTAGCCGAAGAAGTCGGGCGTGCACACCGCGCCGTAGGCACGGGCGACCGACTGGTCGGCATCGAGCAGGTAGGGAAAGGGGAAGTCGAGCTCCCTGGCCCAGCGTTGCATGTTGGGAAAGGCGTCGTCGGGATAGGCTTCGGTATCGTTGCTCATGATCGCCGCGCAACCGATGCCGAGCCCCTGCAACTCGCGGCAGTCGCGGAGCAGGCGGTCGATGATCGCGCGGACGTAGGGGCAGTGGTTGCAGATGAACATCACCAGCAGCCCGTTCGGGCCGCGGCAGTCGGCCAGCGTCCAGATCCTGCTGTCGGTGCCGGGGAGCGAAAAATCGATGGCCGGCCGGCCGAATTCGCAGACCGGCGGATTGAGTGCGACCATGATCCTCCCTTCGACAACGTGTTTCACCGCATAATAGCATCGATGAATCTGCCCCGTTTCTATTGCCGGGAGGCCCTTTCGCCGGGCGCCCACGTCGAGTTGCCCGAGCCGGTTGCCCGCCACGCCGTGCGCGTCCTGCGCCTGCCGCCGGGGGCGCCGATGGTGCTGTTCGACGGCCGTGGTGGCGAATACCTGGCGCACATCGAGCGCATCGAGAAAAACCGCGTTTTCGCCGAGCTGGCCGACTGGCGCGACGTCGAGCGCGAATCGCGGCTGGCGGTGACGCTGGTGCAGGCGCTGCAGGCCGGCGACAAGATGGATTTCACGATCCAGAAGGCGGTCGAGCTCGGTGTCCGCGACATCGTTCCGGTCGACAGCCGGCGCAGCGTGCTCAAGCTGGCCGGCGACCGTGCCGGCAAGCGCGTTGCCCACTGGCAGGGCGTTGCCGCCTCGGCCTGCGAGCAATGCGGGCGCAACCAGGTGCCGCTGGTGGCGCCGCTCGAGCGCCTGGAGCAGTGGCTGGCGCGGCCGGCCGACGGCGGCCTGCGCCTGATGCTGGCGCCGGATGCCGAGGAAACGCTGGCCGACCTGGTGCCGGCGACGCGGGTGCAGTTGCTGATCGGGGCCGAAGGGGGGCTCGATCCGCAGGAAATGATCGCGGCGCGGCAGGCCGGATTCCGGGCGGTACGCCTGGGGCCGCGCGTGCTGCGCACGGAAACGGCAGGGCTGGCGGCGCTGGCGGCGTTGCAGGCGCTCTGGGGGGATTTCAGGGAGGGGTAGAAGATGTTCGAATCGGCGGAACTCGGTCACGAGATCGACAAGGAAACGTTCAAGCAGGAGGTGCCCAAGCTGCGCGCGGCGCTGCTCGACGTCCAGTACGACGTCCTGCAGAAGAAGGAATTCCCGGTGGTCATCCTGATTTCCGGGGTCGACGGCAGCGGCAAGGGCGAAACCATCAACCTGCTCTACTCATGGATGGACCCGCGTCACATCTCGACGCTGGCCTTTTCCGCGCCGAGCGACGAGGAGGCCGAGCGGCCGGCGATGTGGCGCTACTGGCGCGCCCTGCCGGCCAAGGGCAAGGTCGGCATCTTCGCCGGGTCGTGGTATTCGCAGCCGATCGCCGATCGCATCACCGGCGCGTTGCGCCGTTCCGAACTCGACGAGCGACTCGACGACATCAACCGCTTCGAGGCAATGCTGGTCAACGAGGGGGCGCTGGTCCTCAAGTTCTGGTTCCACCTTTCGAAGGACGGCCAGAAAAAGCGCCTCAAGGCGCTCGAGAAGGACCCGCGCACTGCCTGGCGGGTGACCCAGGAAAGCTACGACCGCCTGAAGACCTACGACAAGCTGCAGGATGTCGCCGGGCACGTGCTGCGCGTCACCAATACCGCCAAGGCGCCGTGGATCATCGTCGAGGGCACCGACGACGCCTACCGTTCGCTGACGGTCGGCCGGATCGTCCTCGACGCCATGCAGCGCCGTCTGCAGCAGCCCCTGCAGCAGGTACCGGTGGCGCCGCCGATCGTGCATCCGATCGACCGCAAGAACGTGCTCAGCGAACTCGACCTCGACCAGAAGCTGGGTAAGAAGGACTACGAAAGCCAGCTGGCGAAGTACCAGTCGCGCCTGTCCGAACTGGTCCGCGACCCGCGCTTCACCGAGCACCATTCGCTGGTGCTGGTCTTCGAGGGCTCCGACGCGGCCGGCAAGGGCGGCAGCATCCGCCGCGTCGGCGCGGCGATGGATGCCCGTCAGTACCAGATCGTCCCGATCGCTGCGCCGACCGAGGAAGAGCGCGCCCAGCCCTACCTCTGGCGCTTCTGGCGCCACCTGCCGCGCACCGGCCGGGCGACCATCTTCGACCGATCCTGGTATGGGCGGGTGCTCGTCGAGCGGGTCGAGGGGTTCTGTTCCGAGGCCGACTGGCTGCGCGCCTACGCCGAGATCAACGACTTCGAGCACCAGCTGGTCGAGGCCGGCGCCGTCGTCGTCAAGTTCTGGCTGCAGATTTCCGCCGACGAACAGCTGCGTCGCTTCAAGGAGCGCCAGGACACCGAGTTCAAGCGCTTCAAGATCACCGACGAGGACTGGCGCAACCGCGAGAAATGGGACCAGTACGTCGCCGCCGTCTGCGACATGGTCGACCGGACCTCGACCGGCCTGGCGCCGTGGACCCTGGTCGAAGCCAACGACAAGAACTTTGCCCGCGTGAAGGTGCTGAAGACCGTCTGCGAGCGTCTCGAAGCCGCCCTCAAGGGCGCAGGAAAAAAGAACTGACATGAGCGACACGCCGTACGACGACCACTTCGTCTCCTGGTTCCGGGCCGTCACGCCCTACATCAACGCCTTCCGCGGCAAGACCTTCGTCATCGCCTTCGGCGGCAAGGCGATCGCCAGCGAGTTCATCAAGACGCTGGCCTACGACGTCAACCTGCTGGCCAGCCTGGGCATCCGCCTGGTGCTGGTGCACGGGGCGCGGCCGCAGATCGAGGAAGAGCTGCGCGAGAAGAACCTGGAGTCGCGATACCACCGCGGCTATCGCATCACCGATGCGGAGACCCTCGACTGCGTGCTCGACGCGGTCGGCAGCGTGTACCTCGAGATCGAGGCGATGCTGTCGCAGGGGCTGCCCAACACGCCGATGGCCAACAGCCGGATCCGCGTGATCGGCGGCAATTTCATCACCGGCCAGCCGATCGGCGTGCTCGACGGGATCGACATGCACTACGCCGGCAAGGTGCGCAAGGTCGACAGCGAGGGCATCAACGCCCAGCTCGGCTTGGGCAACATCGTGCTGCTCAACTGCGAGGGGCCGTCGCCGACCGGCGAGATCTTCAACCTGCAGATGGAAGAGGTCGCCGAGGCGATCGCCGTCGCGATCAAGGCCGACAAGCTCGTCTATCTCACCGACAGCCGTGGCGTTACCGACGAATCCGGCGAGCTGCTCGACGCGGTGACCGCCGACGAGGCCTCGCAGCTGCTGCGCGACGCCGGCTGGCTGAGCAACGACATCATGCGCTACCTGCCCTGCGCGGTGCGGGCCAGCCGCGTCGGCGTCGGCCGTGTGCACCTGATCGGCTACACCCAGGACGGCGCGCTGCTGCGCGAGCTGTTCACCCACGACGGCGTCGGCACCGTGGTCACCCGCGAATCGCTGGAAAACATCCGCGAGGCCAAGCCCGACGACATCGCCGCGCTGATCGCCCTGATCGAGCCGATGGAGCAGGAGGGCATCCTCGTGCACCGGCCGCGCGAGCTGCTCGAGCGCGAGATCGAGCAGTTCTCGATCATGCTCCACGACGGCATCATCGTCGGCTGCGCCGCGCTCTACCAGCACTCGCCCGAGGAGGCCGAGCTGGCCTGCCTGGCGGTCAGCCCCGAGCACCGCGAATGGGGCTACGGCGAGCAACTGATGGAGCGCATCGTCCGCCGCGCCAAGAAAGCCGGGATCAAGCGCCTGTGCGTGCTGACCACGCGCACCGAACACTGGTTCGTCGAGCGCGGTTTCAAGCTGGGCACGGTCGACGACCTGCCGGCGGCAAAAAAGGAGATGTACAACTACCAGCGGCGTTCGAAGGTCCTGTTCAAGACCTTATAATGCGGCGAAGTCTTTCCACGGAGTAACACATGGCACGTACCGTCAATTGCATCAAGCTCGGCCGCGAGGCCGAAGGCCTCGACCTGCCGCCCTATCCCGGCGCGCTCGGCCAGCGCATCTTCGAGAATGTCTCGAAGGAAGCCTGGCAGCAGTGGATCAAGCTGCAGACGATGATCATCAACGAGAATCGCCTCAACCTGGTCGATGCCCGCCACCGCAAGTACCTCGCCGAACAGGTCGAGAAGCACTTCTTCGGCGACGGTGCCGACCAGATCCAGGGCTACGTGCCGCCGCAGTCCTGAGCCGGCGACGACGCAAAAGCAAGGCCCCCGCCGCGGCGGGGGCCTCGTCGTTTACGGCGTGCGCTTCAGTAGCGGAAGTGACCGATCGCGTAGAGGACGATGCCGGCACTCGGCAGCAGCACGCCGCCCAGCCATAGCCAGGCCAGGCGGATGGCGTTGTCGATGCTGGCGCTGTCGCCCTCGAGTTCGCTGGGTGCCAGCCAGGTATCGCCGTTGCCGGTGGCGAGCCTGAGTCTGGCGGTGTCGTGGTGCTGCTGGTGGGCGCTTGCTTGCATGCACGGCTCCTTTTGTCATGTCCCTGTTGGCATGGCGATGATATACCGGATGCGTTTTTTGGCAATGACGAAGCGATTTTTTTCCGCTTTCAGGCCGCCCGTTCGAGCAGCCAGGCCACCACCAGGCCGCCGCTGACGGCCAGCGTCGCCGACCACAGGCCGGCCTGCTTGAGGCGCAGCAGTTGTTCGTCGAGAAACTGTTCCATGCCGTCGAACAGTTCGGGAAAGCTGGCGATGTCGCGCTGCTTGTTCATGCTTGGCTCCAGTGTCAGAGGGTTTTGCCGAGGCGCTGCAGCAGGTTCCAGGCGGCCTGGCGCTGGCTCGTCTCGTGGTTGATGCGGGTTTGTTGCCGGCCGAAGGCGTCGCGACTCTGGCGGTCAAGGCGGGCCGCCTCGATGCTGCGCACGCAGCGCCAGCGATGGCCGGCGCGGGTCGGATAGAGGCGCATCTGGTCGCGCGGGTGATGCACCCGGCAGCAATAGCAGTACTGCAGGTCGTCGGTCATCGCAGGCGTCGTCGTCATGGTCGTGGACAGGGCGTTGCAGGCGCTGCCAGCATGCCGCCCCTTGATTACATCGACATGACAGCGGCGATGGTCGTGGCGCCGGGTGTCACCGAACTGAAACATGCGCCGCCTAAACTGGGTTTCCCGTATCCGTTTCCCCGGCCGCCATCCATGCTCTCCCTGATCGACAACGAAACCGCCGAACTGCGCGACATCCTCGCGCGCGGCCTGCTGGTGCCCGTCTTCCAGCCGATCGTCGATTTCCGGGCGCGGGCGGTGTTCGGCTACGAAGCGCTGATCCGCGGCCCGGAAGGCAGCCGGCTGCATGCGCCCGACGCCCTCTTCGCCGCCGCCAAGCGCGCCGGGCTCGGTCTGGCGCTCGAGCACGCCTGCCGCGAGGCCAGCCTGCGCGGTTTCGCCGGCCAGGCCCTGGTCGGCCGCCTGTTCCTCAACGTCACCCCGGGTTGCCTGCTCGATCCGCTGCTGATGAACGGACACACCCAGTCCTTGCTGCGCGAGCTTGGCCTGCCGGCCAACCGGATTGTCCTCGAGCTGACCGAGAACCAGCAGATCACCGACCTGCCGGGCATCCAGGAGGCCCTGCTGCACTACCGCGGGCGCGGCTTCCAGATCGCCATCGACGATCTCGGCGAGGGCTTTGCCAACCTGCGCATGTGGTCGGACCTGCGTCCGGAGTTCGTCAAGATCGACAAGCACTTCGTGCGCGGCATCGCCGACGACCGGATCAAGTACCACTTCGTCCGCGCCATGCAGGATCTGGCCGAGATCTGCAATGCCTCGCTGGTTGCCGAGGGGATCGAGTCGGTCGAGGATTTCAACTGCATCCGCGACATGGGTATCGCCTGCGGCCAGGGTTTCTTCATCGCCAAGCCGGCGGTGACGCCGCCGCGCCAGCTGCCGCAGACGGTTGCCGGCGCGCTCGACCAGCGCCGGGTCTCGGTGACGCCGCTGGCCGCCGGGCCGGGCAAGCTGCCGACGGCGCGGACCCTGCTGCGACCGATCGAGCCGTTGCCGCACACCGCCACCAACGATGTCGCGATCGCCCGTTTCGAAGCCGATCCCGAGCTCTATGTGCTGCCTGTGGTCAATGGCGGCCAGCCGGTCGGCATGCTCAACCGGCACAGCCTGATCGACCGCTTTGCCAGGCCGTTCCGGCGCGAGCTCTATGGCAGCAAGAGCTGCGAGCTGTTCATGGATCACGCGCCGCTGATCGTCGACCAGCAGGCGAGCATCCAGGAACTGGCGCTGATGCTGGCGCTGGCGCCCAAGCACTACCTCTACGACGGCTTCATCGTCACCGGCGACGGGCGCTACCTCGGTGTCGGCAGCAGCCAGGACCTGATGGGCACGATCACCGAGATGCAGATCAGCGCCGCCCGCTACGCCAATCCGCTGACCCAGCTGCCGGGCAACGTGCCGATCAACGAGCACATCGACCGGATGCTCACCGCCGATGCCGAGTTCGTCGCCGCCTACATCGATATCGACAACTTCAAGCCGTTCAACGACAACTTCGGCTACCGGCGCGGCGACGACCTGATCCAGACGCTCGGCCAGCTGGTCTGCGAGGCCGTCGATCCGCGCAACGACTTCGTCGGGCACATCGGCGGCGACGACTTCTTCGTCGTTTTCCAGAGCCACGACTGGGAAATGCGCTGCTGGCAGCTGGTGCGCGGCTTCGCCGAGCGCATGGAGGCGATGATCGCGCCCGAGGAGCGTGCGCAGGGCGGCTACATGGCCGAAAACCGGCGCGGCGAGCTTGGCTTCCAGAGCCTGCCGACCTTGTCGATCGGCGCCGTGCGCGTTGGCGCCGGGCATTTCGAGTCGCATCGCGAAGTCGCCGCCGCCGCCTCGGTGGCCAAGAAGCAGGCCAAGAAACGGGCCAAGGAACCGGGCGGCGTCATCGGCGGCAGCGTCTTCATCGAGCGCCGCCGGCCGAATGTCGACGGTGGCGGCCCGGTCGTTCGCCAGCTCAACTGAAACGCTTTTTGCCTGGATTTGACGGTCGACCGTCGAATCCAGGCAAAAAAGCACCCGGCCGCAGCCGGGTTGAAAGGAAGAGAGACGGGGTTGGTCCTGTCGCTCAGGCGGCGTTGCGGCTGCGCCGCCGCGGCGCGCGCGGCTCGCCGAGCGCGGCCGAGAGCTGGCGCATCTCGAGGCTGGCCTGTTCGACCCCCTCGATGGCGGCGGCATTGATTTCCTGAAGTGTCTTCTCGGCGCCGACCAGCGTCTTGCGCAGCGCACCGAGCGCGAGCTCGGCCTCGGGCGGGCTGTTTTTCTCGGCGTGGCGAAGGCTGGCGAAGACGATTTCGTCGATCACCCGGATCTGTCCTTCGCTGGTCCGCAGCAGCGCTTTCTGGGTATCGCCGACGATCGCCCAGGTGCCCTCGAGCAGTTCGCTGCTGCGGGCCAGTGCATCGAGCCAGAGGCTGGCGGGAAAGCGGGTCAGCGATTCGACCTGGCCGTGGCCGAGCGCCGACCAGTGGCGGCTGCCCTGCTCGATGCTGGCGCGGCCGGTGGCGGCGAGCAGTTCGTTGAGGCGCTGGCCGCCGTGGAGCAGGCTGGCCGAAAGGCCGAGCAGGTGGTTCAGCGCGTGTTCGCGGCTGGCGGCGATTTCCTGAGCGGACAAGAACATGGGGCGCTCCCGGCGATTGAGTCCGGCCAGCCTAGCGCCCCGATGTGACAGGCCGATGACTCAGCCGATGCGGCGTACCCCGGTGTCGGTGCCGAGCAGCAGCAGGTCGGCCGGGCGCATCGCGAACAGGCCGTTGGTGACGACGCCGACGATCTGGTTGATCTGCGCTTCCAGCCCCTTGGGATCGCTGATCGAGAGACCGCGGACATCGAGGATCAGGTTGCCGTTGTCGGTGACGAAGCCTTCGCGCAGCACCGGCGTGCCGCCGAGCTTGGTCAGCTGGCGGGCGACGTGGGCGCGGGCCATGGGGATGACCTCGACCGGCAGCGGGAACTTGCCCATGGTGTCGACCAGCTTCGAGCCATCGGCGATGCAGACGAAGCGCTCGGCGACCGCGGCGACGATCTTCTCGCGCGTCAGCGCGCCGCCGCCGCCCTTGATCATGTTCAGGCCGGCGTCGATCTCGTCGGCGCCATCGACGTAGATCGGGATGCAATCGACGTCGTTGAGGTCGAGCACGGCGATGCCGTGGCTCTCGAGGCGCTTGCGCGTCGCCTCCGAACTGGCGACGGCGCCGCGGTAGCGGTCCTTGTGCGCGGCCAGCGCATCGATGAAGAAGTTGGCGGTCGACCCCGTGCCGACGCCAATAATCGCGCCGGCCGGCGCCTGTTCGGCGACATGGTCGGCCGCCGCCTGGGCGACCGCCTGCTTGAGTTCGTCCTGGGTCATGGCAATTCTCCGTGAATGGTGTTGGCGCGCATTTTACCTGTCAAAAAACTTTAATCTTGTGACAGCGAGGAATCGCTAAACTGCGCATACCGTTTTCATGGGAGAGCAGTGATGACCGACAGCAAGCAGGCGCCCAAGCGCCAACCGGCGAAACCCGCCACCCGCCAGCCCGCCGCCAAGCCGGCAGCCAAGCCCGTTGCCAAGCCGGCACCGGCCGCCAAGGCCGCCGCGCCGGCGACCGTTGCCGCCACCGTCCGGGCACGCTCGCCGCGCAAGGCCCCGGCCGTCGCCGAGACGGTTGCCCGGCACCAGAAGGAACTCGCCGCCGCGCTCGAGAAGGCCGAGGCGATCAGCTACGAGCCGGCGCCGGCGGCGAAGGCCAAGCCGGCCAAGGCAAGCAAGCCGGCCAAGGTCAAGAAGGCCAAGCTGGTACGCGACAGCTACGCCATGCCCGAGGCCGAATACGCCCAGATCGCGGTGCTCAAGAAACGCCTCGGCGCGCTCGGCAGCGAGATCAAGAAGAGCGAACTGCTGCGCGCCGGCATCGCCGCGCTGGCGGCACTCAACGACACCGAACTGAAGGCGGTGACCGACCGCGTCGAACGCATCAAGACCGGCCGGCCGAGCAAGAAGTGATCGGTGCGGGCGATCCCGTTCGCCCGCTGGTGCAGCCCCAGGACGCCGGACGGGGCTGCCTAGAGCCAGCTCTCGATCCTGGTCCGATCCGGGACGCCGCCGGCGTGCACCACCTTGCCGTCGACAACCACGCCGGGCGTCGACATCACGCCGTATTTCATGATTTCCGGCAAATCCTCGATTTTCGTGATGTTGACCGCAACATTGCGCTCGCTAGCGACTTCCTCGATCAGCTTGACCGTGGTGCGGCAGTTGGCGCAGCCGGTACCGAGTACCTTGATGTCCTTCATGGCATCTCTCCTTAAAGAATGAAGTTGAACAGGTAGCCGACGATGACGATGCCGCTGGCGACGATGGCGGCATAGATGGCGATCAGCTTCAGCTTGAGCGCCTTCCTCAGGATGATCATTTCCGGCAATGACAAGGCGACCACGCTCATCATGAACGCGAGCAGCGTGCCCATCGCCGCGCCTTTGCCGTAAAGCGCCTCGACGATGGGAATGACGCCGGCGGTATTGGTGTACATCGGCACGCCGATGCCGACTGCTGCCGGCACCGCCCACCAGGCATCCTTGCCCATCAGCGTCGCCATCAGTTCCTGCGGTACGTAGCCGTGGATGCCGGCACCGATGGCGATGCCGACCATCACGTAAGGCCAGACGCGGCCGACGATTTCCTTGACGCTGGCCCAGGCCGAGGCGAAGCGTTCGGGCCAGGTCGGCGTGGCCATTTCGATGTCCAGCGCACCGTTCTGCTGGATGACGACGACCCAGTCTTCGAGCAGGTGCTCCAGATCCATCCGTGCCAGGATCATGCCGGCGCTGACTGCCAACGCGATGCCGAAGCCGAAATACAGCGCCGCCACTTTCCAGCCAAACATCGCGAACAGCATGACAACGGCGATCTGGTCGATCATTGGCGCTGCGACCAGGAAAGTCAGCGTGATGCCGAGCGGCACACCGGCCGACAGGAAGCCGATGAACAGCGGCACTGCGGAGCATGAGCAGAACGGCGTCACCGCGCCGAGCAGGGCCGCCAGCAGGTAGTTGACCGAGGCTGCGCGGCCGGCCAGCAGCGCCCGCGTACGTTCCGGCGTGAAGAAGGTATGGACGATGCCCATGACGAAAACGACGCCGGTCAGCAGCAACAGGACTTTCGGCGTGTCGTAGAAGAAGAAATGCAGTGCCTCGCCCAAGCGGGTGCTGCGGTCGAAACCGAGCAGGCCGATGATCCGGTCGGCGAATTCGACCAGATGGCTGTAGCTGGCAATCCACAGCACCGCGCCGAGCGTGATCAGGGCCAGCCAGGCGGGGCTGCGGGTCGGTGGAAGCAGGCGGAAGGCGGACATGGTTTTTCCCGGAAATGCGTGGTCGACCGTGAAGACGGACGAACCGGGAAAAAGACGCAGGCGCTCAGTCGAGAGGTGGCCGCGGGATGAAACCGGCCACCTGGCCGGCATCGTCGAAGCAGACCTGGCACCCCTCGACCAGGCGTGCCCGCAGACGCAGACGGGCACGCTGCAGGCGCGACTTGGCGCCGGACAGCGAGATGCCGAGTCGTTCGGCCAGCGCCTGTTGCGGCTGGCCGGCGATGTCGCAGAGCTCGATCGCCAGGCGGTCGCTGGCCGAGAGTTCGGCCAGCGCGCGCGGCAGGCACTGGCTCAGCTGCTCGACCGGTGCCGGCAGCTCGTTGTCGGCAGCGGCCAGATCGTCGGGCAGTTCGACTTGCGGGTGACGGGCGCGCAGGCGGTCGGTCAGCGCATTGCGCGCGACCTGAAACAGCCAGGCGCGCGGGTTGTCCAGCCGGCAGAAGGCGTCGCCCTGGCGCAGGGCGCGCAGGAAGACCTCCTGCAGGAGGTCCTCGGCCTCGGCGTCGCCGTCGAGCCGGTGGCGCAGCCAGCCGTGCAGTTCGCCACGCGTTTCGCGCCAGGCGCGGCTCAGGCAGGGGCGGTCGGGAGCGACCGCTTGGCCGGATGCAATCATCGATGCGACAGCGGTTTTTCGTACCAGGCCCGGGTCGAATTGACCATCCTTACCAGCCAGAGCATCACCGGCACCTCGATCAGCACGCCGACGACGGTGGCCAGCGCGGCGCCGGAGTCGAAGCCGTAGAGGACGATGGCAACGGCGACGGCGAGTTCGAAGAAATTCGAGGCGCCGATCATCGTCGCCGGGCCGGCGACGTCGTGCCGGACAGCGAACTTGCGGCAGAGCCAGTAGCCGATGGCGGCGATCAGCAGGCCCTGCAGCAGGATCGGCACGGCGAGCATGGCGATGATCAGCGGCTGCTTGACGATGGCCTCGCCCTGGAAGGCAAAGAGCAGCACCAGGGTCGCCAGCAGCGCCGCGATGGTGAACGGTGCGATACGGTCGACTGCCTGTTTGAAGGCATTTTCACCGCCACGCAGGAAATGCCGGCGCAGCGCCTGGGCGATCGCCAGCGGGATGACGATGTACATCACCACCGACAGCAGCAGCGTGTCCCAGGGCACCGGGATCGCCGAGACGCCGAGCAGCAGCGCGACGATCGGAGCGAAGGCGAAGACCATGACGAGGTCGTTGAGCGCCACCTGCGAAATGGTGAAGTTGGCGTCGCCTCGGCACAGGTTGCTCCAGACGAAGACCATCGCCGTACATGGCGCCGCGCCGAGCAGGATCAGGCCGGCGATGTAGCTGTCGAGCTGGTCGGCCGGCAGCCAGGGGGCGAAGACATGGCGGATGAACAGCCAGCCGAGCGCGGCCATGGTGAACGGTTTGACCGCCCAGTTCACGAACAGCGTGATGCCGATGCCGGCCTTCTGCTCGCGGACCTCGCTGATCGAGGCGAAGTCGATCTTCATCAGCATCGGCACGATCATCACCCAGATCAGCAGGCCGACCGGCAGGTTGACCTGGGCGTACTCGATCCGCCCGAGTGCCTGGAAAGCCGCCGGAAACCACTGGCCGAGCAGGATGCCGGCGACGATACAGAGCACCACCCAGAGGCTCAGGTAGCGCTCGAAGAAGCCGATCGGCGCTCCGGCCGCCTGTTTCGCGGCAACACCGCACTGCGCGCTCATGCCGATGCCTCCGCATGGATCTTGCGCGCCGCGTCGCGGACTTCGACGGTCGACAGGCTTGCCAGCGGCAATTTGACGAAGGCCTCGACGCGCTCGCGCAACTGCGCATAGGCTTGTTCGAAGGCTGCGCGGCGGGCTTCCAGTGGTTCGACATGCGCCGGATCAGCGATGCCCCAGTGCGCAGTGGTGGGGTGGCCAGGCCAGATCGGGCAGGTTTCGCCGGCCGCCGCGGCGCAGACGGTGAAGATGAAGTCGATCTGCGGTGCGTCGCCGCCGACGAACTCGTCCCATGACTTGCTGCGCGCCTCGGGCAAGGGGATGCCGTGCTTCGCCAGGGTCTCCAGTGCCAGCGGATTGACCGTGCCGGTCGGCCGGCTGCCGGCCGAAAAGGCGCGGATGCGGCCGCCGCCGAGATGGTTGAACAAGGCCTCGCCGAGGATGGAGCGGGCCGAGTTGCCGGTGCATAGCACCAGCACGTTGAAGGGTTTGCGGTTCATGCTTTCTCCGTCGGCGTACAGGCATGTTGCTGCTCGCCGCAGGGCAGGCCGGCGCAGCAGTGCTCGGTCAGGTAGCCGAGCAGGTCGTTCATCGCCGGATAGTCGGCGATGTAGAAAATGAAGCGCCCCTCCTGGCGGCTGGCGATCAATCCGGCACGGCTGAGCTCCTTGAGATGGAAGCTGAAGCTGCCGTTGGCCTCGGTGTCGAGTTCGGCGGCCAGGTCGGCGACGCAGAGCCCGCCCTTGCCCGCCTGGACCAGGCGACGATAGACGCGCAGCCGGGTTTCATGAGCGAGTGCCTTGAGTGCGGTGGTGGCAAGTTCGATATCCATATTTATAGAATAATCGAAATGATGATCTGCGGGCAAGGGCGACCGGCTGCGCTCGCCCTTGGCGCGCTAAACGCAGAAGCGCAGCGTCGATTCGCGCAGGCGGTCGGCCAGGGCGGCGACTTCGTCGGCGTTGGTCGACGAGGACTGGGCGGCGCGGGCGCCGCGTTCGATCATCTGCGCCATGCGTTCGGTGTTCTGGGCAATCTGTTCGGCGGCCAGGCGTTGCTCGCCGAGGACGTCGACGATCTCGCGGGCGGCGACCGCCGAGCGTTCGCAGAAATCCTCGATGCGGGCGATCGCGCTCTCCGCCTGCGCGGCGAGCTCGGTGCCGCGGCGCGAGCGTTCGGCGGTGGCGGCGACGGCACCGCTGCTGCGCGCGGCGGCATCGCCGAGGCGGCCGACCAGGTTTTCGATCATGCGTGTGGTGTCGGCGGTGCGGGTGGCCAGCTTGCGCACCTCGTCGGCGACGACGGCGAAGCCGCGGCCGCTTTCGCCGGCGCGGGCGGCTTCGATCGCGGCGTTGAGCGAGAGCAGGTTGGTCTGTTCGGAAATCTCCTTGATCTCGCGGGCGAAGCCGGAAATCTGCTGGGTGTGCTGCTGCAGCTCCTGCATCGAGGCCGCCGAGCTGCGTGCCTCGCCGGAGATGTTGCCGATTTCCTGGATCGCCGCCTGGATGATGCGCCCGCTCTCGCCGGCGGTTTCCCGGGTGACGCGGGTGGCGTCGGCGGCGCTGCCGGCGCTTTCGGCCATCACCGCGATGGCCGTGGTCAGTTCCTCGATCGCGGCGGTGATCATCGCTGCCGAATCGCTTTGCTGGCTGTTGGTCTCGGCCACTTCGCGGGTTGCCTGGCGCAGTGCCAGGGCGTTGCCGGCGGTGGTTTCGGCACCGAGCTTGACCTCGCCGATCAGCCGGCGCAGGCGTTCCTGCATGTCGTCGATGGCCGCCACCAGCGAATGCGCGGCGGCCTTGCCGCTGCCCAGCGTGCGGCTCAGGTCGCCGTCGGCAACCCGGCGCGTCGCCGCGACCACCGGTGCCAGTTCGCCGCCGAGGCGGCCGAGAATGTTGCGGCCGATGGCCAAGGCGAGGATCAGGAAGGCCGCCGAGCCGGCCAGGCCGACGGCGAGCACCAGCGCCGCCGCTTCGGCAAAGCGGCGGTCGGCCAGCGCGGCGGCAGTGGCGGCACTGTCGCTGCTGGCCGCGGCGATTGCCGCGAAGGTTTCGGCAAGGGCGGCGATCAGCGGCGTGTCGGCGTCGCGGATGCCGGCATCGACCATCTGGATGTATTTCGGCTCGCCCGGCGAATTGCCGGCGAGGACGTCGTCGTAGAGCCGGTTGAGCTCGTCGGCCAGCGGGCGCAGCTCGGCGATCCGGCCGGCGGCCGGCAGGCCGGCGGCCGGCAGGCCGGCACGCTGCAGCGCCTCGAGCTGGTCGAGGGCGGCGGCGAAGGCGCGCCGGCCGGCGTCGAACTCGGCCCTGCCCTTGTCGAACTCGCTGCTCATGAAGCTGCGCAGCATCATTGCGTTGAGCCCGCGCTGCTGGGCCTGAAAGGCGTTCTGGGCGGCACTGACGCCGGCCAGCGCCTGGCTCGCCCGGGCGACCTGGCCGGCTTCCTCGTGCACGTCGTTGCGGAAACCCTGCAGGCTGAGCAGCGCGGTGAGCAGCAGCGCGATGCCGAGACCGCCGCCGACGCCGACCAGGGCGAGGATGCCGCCGCGGATGGAGAGTGAATTGATAAATTTCACAATCAAATCGCCTTAAATGACAAAGTCGTCAGCGTATACCCCGAATATTTCAGGCGTTTTGCGGTGCCAGGGGGGCGGCGACGCTTTGTTACAGCCTGTCATCCGGCTGTAACAAACGCTGGGTAACCTGCGTCCTGTCACTACTTCCACCCAACAGGAGTCCATTCATGTTCAAGCAGTCCAAGCTCGTTTCCGCGCTCGCCGTTGCCGGCGTCGCCCTGTTTGCCCAGGCCGCTCACGCGCAGGTCGTCAAGATCGACGGCTCCTCGACCGTCTACCCGATCACCGAAGCCGTCGCCGAAGATTTCCAGAAAGCCAAGAAGAACGCAGTCAAGGTGACGGTCGGCATTTCCGGTACCGGTGGCGGCTTCAAGAAGTTCTGCCGTGACGAGACCGATTTCCAGAACGCCTCGCGTCCGATCACCGCCAAGGAAATGGAAGACTGCAAGGCCGCCGGCGTCGAATACGTCGAAATGCCGGTCGCCTACGACGCGCTGACCGTCGTCATCAACCCGAAGAACAGCTTCCTCAAGCAAGCCACCGTCGAAGAGCTGAAGAAGCTGTGGGAACCGGCTGCCCAGGGCACGATCACCAAGTGGAACCAGGTCAACCCGGCCTGGCCGGACGCGCCGGTCAAGCTGTTCGGCGCCGGCGCCGATTCGGGCACCTTCGAATACTTCACCGAAGCCATCGTCGGCAAGGCCAAGTCCTCGCGCGGCGACTACACCGCTTCCGAAGACGACAACGTGCTGGTCCAGGGCGTCTCGCGCGACGTCAATGGCATCGGCTACTTCGGTTACGCCTACTACGCCGAGAACATGTCTCGCCTGAAGGGTCTGCCGATCGTCAATCCGAAGACCGGCAAGGCGGTCGAACCGTCCGGCGCCAACGTCGAGAACGGCAGCTACGTGCCGCTGTCGCGCCCGATCTTCGTCTATGTCAAGGCCAAGTCGCTGCAGAAGCCGGAAGTCCGCGAGTTCCTCGAGTTCTACATGAAGAACGCCGAGAAGCTGGTCCGCGAAGTCAAGTACGTGCCGCTGCCGAAGGCCGCCTACGAAGGCAACCTGAAGCACGTCAAGGACAAGAAGTACGGCACCGTGTTCGGTGGCAAGAACGAAGTCGGCATCACCATCGAAGAGCTGATGAAGCGCGAAGCCAAGATGTAAGCAGCACCTGACGGACCCTTCGGTCCGTCGCCGCAAGGGGCCGGTCCGCATGGGCAGGCCCCGTTTCCGAAAGGAACCTTCAAGTGAATCACGCCATGTCCGCAAATTCCGCCTCCGACCTGCCGCAGGTCAGCGACCGCCTGGCCAAGAACGCCATGCGCCACGTCAGCGAGCGCCTGATCGAGAGCGTCCTCTTCGCCGCCGCCGCGGTGTCGGTGCTGACGACGATCGGCATCGTCTATGTGCTCGTCACCGAGTCCATCCATTTCTTCCAGAACGTCAGCATCGTCGAGTTCCTCACCGACACGCAGTGGACCCCGCTGTTCGACGATGCCCACTACGGCATCATGGTGCTCATCTCGGGCACCCTTGTTTCTTCCGGCGTGGCGCTCGCCGTCGCCATCCCGATGGGCACGATCATCGCGATCTACCTGTCGGAGTTCGCCAATCCCAAGGTCCGCGAAGTCGCCAAGCCGGTGCTTGAACTGCTCGGCGGCATTCCGACCATCGTCTTCGGCTATTTCGCGCTGTTGATCGTCACCCCGCTGCTGCAGAAGATCTTCCCGGAGCTGCCCGGCTTCTCGCTGCTCTCGGCCGGCCTGGTGATGGGCATCATGATCGTTCCCTACATCGCCTCGCTGTCCGAGGACGCGATGCGCGCGGTGCCGATGAGCATGCGCGAAGGCTCCTACGCGATGGGCGCGACCAAGCTCTACACCGCGATCCACGTCGTCGTCCCGGCCGCCGTCTCCGGCCTGGCCGCTTCCTACATCCTGGGCATCTCGCGGGCTGTCGGCGAAACCATGATCCTGGCGGTCGCCGCCGGCATGCAGCCGAACCTGACCTGGAATCCGATGGAACCGGCCGCGACGATCACCTCCTACATCGTCCAGGTGGCGCTCGGCGACCTGCCGCACGGCTCGATCGGCTACCAGACGATCTTCGCCGCCGGCCTGACGCTGCTGCTGATCACGCTGCTCTTCAACATTCTCGGCCAATGGCTGCGCCGTCGCTTCCGTGAGGCTTACTAACATGCAACCGATGACTACCGAACAAATCCGCGTGCTGATCGCCCGCGGCAAACTCAAGGACACGGTCTTCCAGGCCCTCGGCATCATCTGCCTGGCGATCGGCCTGCTGGTGATCTTCCTGCTCGTCGGCGACATGCTGATGCGCGGCCTCGACCGCCTCAACCTCGAATTCTTCACCGAGTTCGCCTCGCGTCGCGCCTCCCAGTCCGGCATCCTCTCGGCCTGGGTCGGCACGCTGCTGGTGATGCTGGTCACCGCCGCCGCCGCCGTGCCGCTCGGCGTCGCCGCCGGCATCTACCTCGAGGAATACGCCAAGCGCAACTGGATCACCGACATCATCGAGATCAACATCACCAATCTCGCCGCCGTCCCGTCGATCGTCTATGGCCTGCTCGCGCTCGGCATCTTCGTCTACACCTTCGGCTTCGGCCAGAGCATCCTCTCGGCCGGCCTGACGCTGGCGCTGCTCATCCTGCCGATCGTCATCGTCGCCACTCGCGAGGCGATCCGGGCGATCCCGTCGATGATCCGCGAAGGCTCGATGGCGGTCGGTGCGACGCGCTGGCAGACCTGCCGCTACCACATCATCCCCTACGCCATGCCCGGCATCCTGACCGGCGTGATCATCGGCCTCGCCCGTGCGATCGGCGAAACCGCCCCGATCATCACCATCGGCGCGCTCACCTTCATCGCCTTCCTGCCGCCGGTGCCCTTCACCGCCACCGGCATGGATGGCGCGTCGGCCGGGCTGTTCGACTGGGTGATGTCGCCCTTCACGGTGATGCCGATCCAGATCTTCAACTGGACCTCGCGTCCCGACCCGGCCTTCGAGGTCAACGCCGCCGCTGCCGGCTTCGTGCTGATGGGCATGGTCCTGTCGATGAACGCCGTCGCCATCTGGTTGCGCTACCGGATGCGCAAGAACATCAAGTGGTAAGTGCACGGTCGACCGCCGGAAACGCCGAAAAACCGAATTTCGAAATGGAACCGCAAATGCAAACTCACGACAAACCCCAACTCAAGGCCGAGGCCCGCAACCTCAACTTCTACTACGGCGAAGCCAAGGCCCTGAAGAACATCAACATGCCGATCTACGACAAGAAGGTCACCGCGCTGATCGGGCCTTCGGGCTGCGGCAAGTCGACCTACCTGCGCAGCTTCAACCGCATGCACGACCTCTACCCGGGCAACCGCTACGAGGGCGAGATCCGCTTCTACCCGGACAACACCAACCTGCTGTCGCCGGAAGTCGATCCGATCGAAGTGCGGATGCGCGTCGGCATGGTCTTCCAGAAGCCGAACCCCTTCCCCAAGACGATCTACGAGAACGTCGCCTACGGCCTGCGCGTGCGCGGCGAGAGCAACAAGCGCATCCTCGACGAGAAGGTCGAGCAGGCGCTGCGCGGCGCCGCCATCTGGGAAGAAGTGAAGGACCGCCTGCAGGACCTGGCGCCGAACCTTTCCGGCGGTCAGCAGCAGCGCCTGTGCATTGCCCGCGCGCTGGCCACCGATCCCGAACTGCTGCTCTTCGACGAGCCGACCTCGGCGCTCGACCCGATCGCCACCGGCGCCATCGAGGAACTGGTGCACGAACTGAAGAAGCGCGTCACCATCCTCATCGTCACCCACAACATGCAGCAGGCAGCGCGCGTTTCCGACTACACCGCCTACATGTACCTGGGCGAGATGATCGAGTTCGGCAAGACCGATGAAATCTTCATCAAGCCGAACGACAAGCGTACCGAAGACTACATCACCGGCCGCATGGGCTGAGGAGAACGAAAATGCCTGATTCCCTGCACGTATCCAGCCAGTTCGACGAGGACCTCGCCCGCCTGCGCACGCATGTGCTGCAAATGGGCGGCCTGGTCGAAACCCAGATCTCGTCGGCGATCGATGCCTATTCGACGGGCGAGGTCGCCAGCGTCAAGAGCATCATCGAGACCGACCGCAAGGTGAACGACCTCGAGAAGGCGATCGACGACGACTGCGCCCACATCATCGCCAAGCGCCAGCCGACCGCCTCCGACCTGCGCCTGGTCCTCGGCATCAGCAAGATCGTCACCGACCTCGAACGCGCCGGCGACGAAGCCAAGAAGATCGCCAAGGGCGTCCGCCGCATCTACGAAGCCGGCCACATGCCGACCCAGTACGGCGTCGGCATCCGCCACCTGGCCGAAGCCGCGCTGACGATGGTGCGCCAGGCGCTCGACGCCTTCGCCCGGCTCGACGGCAAGCTTGCGCTCAGCGTCATCCGTGCCGACGAGGACGTCGATGTCGAATTCAAGTCGATCATCCGTCAGTTGATCACGCACATGATGGAAGACCCGCGTACCATTACGACCTCGATCGACATCATCTCGATCTCGCGGGCCATCGAACGCATCGGCGACCATGCCAAGAACATCTCCGAGCAGGTGGTGTTCGTCGTCGAAGGCCGCGATATCCGCCATGACAAGGAGGCCATCAAGTGACACCGACGATTCTGGTCGTCGAGGACGAACCGGCGATTCAGGAACTGGTTGTGATCAACCTCAAGCACGCCGGCTTCCTCGCCGTGCGTGCCGCCAGCGCCGAAGAAGCCGATTCGGCGATCCGCGCCGCGTTGCCCGACCTGGTCATTCTCGACTGGATGCTGCCCGGCCAGTCCGGCGTTGCGCTGGCCAAGAAGATCCGCGGCGACGAACGCACCCGCGAGATCCCGATCATCATGCTCACCGCCCGCGTGCATGAAGAAGACAAGGTCCAGGGCCTCGACGCCGGCGCCGACGACTACGTGACCAAGCCCTTCTCGCCGAAGGAGCTGGTCGCCCGCGTCCGCGCCGTGCTGCGCCGCCGCGCCCCGCACCTGGCCGGCGAAGCGGTCGAGGTCGGCGACCTCCAGCTCAACCCGGCGACCCATCGCGTGCTCGCCGGCGGCCAGCCGATCGAGCTCGGGCCGACCGAGTTCCGCCTGCTCTTCTTCTTCATGACCCACGCCGAGCGCGTCTACACCCGCGCCCAGCTGCTCGACGAAGTCTGGGGCGACCACGTCTTCATCGAGGAGCGCACCGTCGACGTCCATATCCGTCGCCTGCGCGCCGCCCTCGAATCGACCGGCCACCACGAGCGGGTCGAAACCGTGCGCGGCACCGGCTACCGTTTCCGGGGAGCCTGACGGCAGTGCAGCGAGCCCTGGCTTACGGCGCCTTCACCGCCGTCATTGCATTCCTGCTCGGTTATTTCGGGGAAACCTGGATGGGCTGGGTGCTCTTCTACATCGGCCTCAGCGTGCACCTGGCGATGCACTACCGCAACTTCTCGCGCCTCGAACGCTGGTCGCACAAGCCGGTGCTCGACGCCAGCCTCGAAGGCGACGGCGAGTGGGATGCGGTCTTCCGCCGCCTCTACCGCCACGAGAAGGAACTGCTCGAGAAGATCGAGCACCGCGAGCGCGATATCGCCCGCCTGATTGCCGCCGTGCATGCGATGAACGACGGCATCGTCCTGCTTGACGGCGAGTTCCGCATCCAGTTCTGCAACAAGACCGCCGAGCGCCAGCTCGACATCGACAGCAGCACCGACCGCGGCGCCGCCATCGCCAACATCGTCCGCCAGCCGCGCTTCATCGACTACCTCGGCAAGGGCGATTTCACGCGGCCGCTGGTGCTCCGCCTCGACCGCTACTTCGAGCGCGTGCTCTCGCTCTACCTGATCGCCTACGCCGAAGACCACTGGCTGCTGCAGGTCAAGGACATCACCCAGACCGACCGCCTCGACAGCATGCGCCGCGACTTCGTCGCCAACGTCTCGCACGAGCTGCGCACGCCGCTGACCGTGCTCTCCGGTTTCGTCGAGACGCTGCAGGAAATCGAACTCGACGCCGACTCGCGCCGCCACTACCTGCAACTGATGGGCGAGCAGTCGCAACGCATGCAGTCGATCGTCCAGGACCTGCTGACGCTGTCGTCGATCGAATCGGCACCGCCGCCGGAAGACCAGCCGGTGGACATGGCCAGCCTGGTGGACAAGCTCTACCGCGACGCCGTCGCACTCTCCGCCGGCCGCCACGACATCCGCCTCGACAGCGACGGCCAGGGCGACCTGCTCGGCGCCGAATCGGAACTGGTCAGCGCGCTTGCCAACCTGGTCGCCAATGCCGTCCGCTACACCCCGGCCGGCGGCACGATCACGCTGATCTGGAAAATCTCCGCCGAAGGCGCCGAATTCGCCGTCCAGGATACCGGCATCGGCATCGACCCCAAGCACATCCCGCGGCTGACCGAACGCTTCTACCGCGTGGACCGCGGCCGCTCGCGCGACGCCGGCGGCACCGGCCTCGGCCTGGCGATCGTCAAGCACTCGCTCAACCGCCACCAGGCAACGCTCGAGATCACCAGCAAACCCGGCGAAGGCAGCCGCTTCGCCACCCGCTTCCCGGCCAGCCGCGTCACCGGCCTCTGACCCCCGACGTTGACGGTCGACCCGGCAAAAATGCCGAAAACCGGACGTCGACCGTGAAATTTGCGGGAGCTCTTGCGACGACGTCCGGCGCGATGCGAATGCCGGATGTCGGGCTCGTTGCCCTCACAAGCGCCAGAGATAGAAGGCTGTGGTCAGAAAAATGAGCGCCGACAAAAAGCTGATGCTGGGCCAACCCGGCCGCAAGAGCAGGCTCTTCTCCGGACGCCCGGGGTTGTAGTAGATGGCGACCCGCCCCGTTTCGTCGGGGCAGACCTGCGCCGGCAGCAGTTTCGCCGTGTTCCTGAGCATGCCCGAGGCCGACATTTTCCATATCGAGATGCCTTGGCCCGTATAGGACCGGCCATTCACCTCATACCGATAGAGTGCCGAAGGAACGTAGTCCTGGTCTCGGGTGCCAGGATCGGGGCCGCCCAGCGGACGAATGCCAAGGTCGAGAAGCTGCCCTTCCACCTGCGGCCACCGGCGAACGCGCAGTGCATGCCACAGCGAACCGGCGAGGACGACGAGCACATACAGCGTCGCCCAGAAGTGGATGCCCTGCAACTCCTTGCGGAGCGCCAGATCGAGCATGCGGTGAAGATAGTCGAGCATGGTTTTTGATGCTTAGCTTAGCTTTGAGCGGCCTGCGCGGCTTTTTGCACAGGTCCCGAGGAATGGTGGAGTGGGTGTCGTGTGATCACACTAACCCGATACCTATAGTTGAACTGAAATCTGCCAGTTCATTGATTTTGTCCGTGCCAAAATTTCGGGTACTGAAGTAAGAAGTAGCTCTCCCGTCACATTGTTGTACAGCGCAACGCGGTGCCTTTCTTTCAACGCGTCGGCGGCGGCTATTTCTCCTTCAGTTAGCGCGAAAAAGAAACCAGTAAAGCCAGGGCGAACCCGCTCTTGGTTAGCGGTCTTGATTTCGATAAAGGTCATTCTTGGCAAAGCAGAACGGACCGCAACGGGATTGGTGAAGTCAATTTCCTCAGCAGTTGGAAAAGCAACAGCGTCAAAGCTGGATCCTTTGATCACCACGCCAATTTCAGCCAAGGCGGACAACAAAACCTTCAAGCCAGCACCTCGTGGCCGAGGGACCCAGTGTTCCATTTCTGCCAGTGCGCTCAACTCGCCGGACGCACCGCTTTGATTTGCCATTCGCGTTAGGTGTTGACGCTTAGCCTTGATGACTTCAATAGGATTCATCGAAATGCCCAACGTGCTAGCTCAGTGGCCCGAAGTCGGCTTGCTAGCGAAGCGTCCCTCTGGCGCGGCGGGTTAGGCTGATAGCCCAAAGCGTAAAAGTCGGTACTTGCGAGACGTTGGTTAAGCATTTGATTTGTCGTGATTTGCTACCCGAAAGTTGAATATTGCAACCACGATACCAATGCAACCCAAAACAGAAAATAAGACTACCTCACCCCAAGCGCCGAACAGGCTGGAAAAGGTATTGTGAAGCCAAGCCCAACGGCCTGTCGTAGTCGAAGACGTGGGGGCGGTATAGGAAAGCGAAGCGAGCAAAAAGAAGACGCTCGATAGGCCAAGCCATAGATTTCCTTTTTCCTTCTGCGACATGCGGCTCATAGTGGTCTAACAGTTATTTCCCAGCAAAAACGTCCGGGTCATCAGCAATAACACGGGCGCGACTGGGGCACTTGTAAGGGTTTGAATGACATGGAGATTATCTGAAGCCCATCTCCTGATCAATCATCCGCCACATCCGGCAGTAGCCTGCCGCCGCCCGCCCGCACCGTCGCCTTTCATCATCGCGTCACGGCGCTGTCACGAAGCCTTCATCCGGGCTGGCTATCGTCGGCGCATGCCCAAAGTCAGAAGCCTGTTCCTCTCCGACATCCACCTCGGCACGCGGGCGTGCCAGGCGGAGCGGCTCCTTGATTTCCTGCGCGAGCACCCGGCCGAGCAGACTTTCCTGATCGGCGACATCGTCGATTTCTGGGCGATGAGTCGCAGCATCTGCTGGACCCAGGCGCAGAACACCGTCGTCCAGAAACTGTTGCGCCGGGCGCGTGCCGGCGAGCGTGTCGTCTTCATCCCCGGCAACCACGACGAGGTGTTGCGCGAATACTGCGGCATCGTCTTCGGCGAGATCGAGGTGGTCGACGAGATGGTGCACGAAACCGCCGACGGTCGCCGTTTCCTGCTCATCCACGGCGACCAGTTCGACCAGGTGACGCGCCATCACCGCTGGGTCGCGGTGCTGGGCGACAAGGCCTACGACCTGCTGGTCCGCCTCAACCACTGGCTGTCGTGGATCCGCCGCAAGCTCGGCCGGCCCGGCTACTGGTCGCTGGCCGGCTACGCCAAGCGGCGGGTCAAGACGGCGCTCAATTTCATCTTCGACTTCGAGGAATCGGCCGTCCATCACGCCCGCGAGCGCGGCCTCGACGGTGTCATCTGCGGCCACATCCACTGGGCGACGATGCGCGAGATCGACGGCCTGGCCTACATCAACTGCGGTGATTGGGTCGATTCCTGCACGGCCATCGTCGAGCATTTCGACGGTCGCCTCGAACTGGTTGCCTGGGGCGCCGGCAGCGCCCTTCCCGAACCCCGGCGGCTGGCCGCCCCGGCCGCAGGGCCGGTCAACGAAAGCGAAACGGCAGAGGCCTGAAATGCGCGTATTGATGGTGTCGGATGTCTATTTCCCGCGGGTCAACGGCGTATCCACGTCGATCGAGACCTTCCGCCGCACGCTCGCCGGCGAAGGCGTCGAGGTCCGCCTGGTGGTGCCGCGCTACGGCGACGAGCCCGAGGCGCCGGGCATCGTCCGCGTCGCCGGGCGGCCGGTGCCGGGCGACCGCGAGGACCGGCTGGTCGGCTGGCGGGCGATGCACGCGGCGGTGCACGCGGCAGCGGCCGAGTGCGACGCGATCCACATCCAGACGCCCTTCGTCGCCCACTACGCCGGCCTCGCCGCGGCCCGTCGCCACGGGCTGCCGGTGCTGGCCACCTACCACACGCTGTTCGAGGAGTACGTCGAGCATTACGCGCCCTGGCTGCCCGCCGGCTGGCTGCGACGCCAGGCGCGGGCGCTGTCGCGGCGCCAGTGCAACGGGCTCGACGCGGTTGTCGTGCCGTCGCGGGCGATGCGCGACCGGCTGCTCACCTACGGCGTGCAGCGGCCGCTGCACGTGCTGCCGACCGGCATCCCGCTCGGCCAGTTCGCCGCCGGCGACGGCGCCGCCTTCCGTGCCGCCCACGGCATCGCGCCGACGCGGCCGGTGGCGCTGTTCGTCGGCCGCGTCGCCCACGAAAAGAACATCGGCTTCCTGTTCGAGGCGCTGCAGCATGCGCATCGCCTGCAGCCGCAGATCCTCCTCGTCGTGGCCGGCGAGGGGCCGGCGATGCCCGAACTGCAGGCGCGCGTCGCCGCCCTCGGGCTGACCGATTCGGTCCGCTTCATCGGTTATCTCGACCGGCGCAGCGCGCTGCCGGCCTGCTACGCGGCGGCCGATGCCTTCGTCTTCGCGTCGCGCACCGAGACCCAGGGCCTGGTCCTGCTCGAGGCGATGGCCGCCGGCCTGCCGGTGGTCGCGCTGTCGGCGATGGGCACCGCCGACATCCTCGATGACGGCCGCGGCTGCCTGACGCCGCCCGACGACCCGCAGGCTTTCGGTGAGGCGCTCGGCCACCTGCTCGCCTACCCCGGGGCCTGGGGCCACCTGGCGCGCTCGGCGCTGGACTGCGCACGCGACTGGTCGGACACGGCGATGGCGGCGCGGCTGGCGACGCTCTACCGTCAGCTGGCGACGGCGAAAAATGCCCGTTTTGCGGTGTCGACCGCAAAACCCGCCTGAATCCGGGAGAACGCCCGATGCTCGAGATTGCCTTCGTCACCGAAACCTACCCGCCGGAAGTCAATGGCGTCGCCATGACCGTCGGTCGCCTGGTCGGCGGCCTGCGCGAACGCGGCCACCGCGTCGAGGTGCTGCGTCCGCGCCAGGGCGCCGACGATGCTGCCGGCGAGCACGATTTTCCGTTGCCGGGGGCGCCGCTGCCCGGCTATCCCGGGCTGCGCCTCGGCCTGCCCGCCGGGCGCGCGCTGCAGCGCCGCTGGCGCGCCCGCCGGCCGGACCTGGTCCATGTCGTCACCGAAGGGCCGCTCGGCTGGTCGGCGGTGAGCGCCGCACGCCGCCTCGGCATCCCGGTGACTTCGGGCTTCCACACCAACTTCGACCGCTACTGCGTGCATTACGGCGTCGGCTGGTTGCGCCCGGCGCTGGCCGCCTACCTGCGCACCCTGCACCGGCGCACGCTGGCGACGCTGGTACCGACCGCGGCGCTGGCCGCCGACCTGGCCGGCGAGGGCGTGCCCGGCGTGCGCGTGGTCGGCCGTGGCGTCGATGCCGGCCTGTTCGACCCGGCCCGGCGCAGCGCCGCCTTGCGCGCCGCCTGGGGCGCCGGCGAGGCCGACCCGGTCTGCCTTTACGTCGGCCGGCTGGCGCCGGAAAAGAACCTGGCGCTGGTCGAGCGCTGCTTTGCCGCGCTCCGTGCCGAGCATCCCGGGGCGCGCCTGGTCTGGGTCGGCGACGGGCCGTCGGCGGCGCGTCTGACGGTCGACCACCCGGAACAGCATTTTTCCGGCATGCGCCACGGCGAGGACCTCGCCGCCCACTACGCCAGCGCCGACCTGTTCCTCTTTCCCAGCCTCAGCGAAACCTACGGCAACGTGGTCGCCGAGGCGATGGCCAGCGGCCTGCCGGTGGTTGCCTACCGCAGCGCGGCGGCGGCCGAGCTGATCGACGATCGCGCCAACGGCCTGGTTGCGGCGCCCGGCGACGAGGCCGCCTTCATCGCCGCCGCCCGCTGGGCGCTGGCCGATCGCCCGCGCCTCGCCGGCATCGCCGGGCGGGCCCGCGCAGCGATGCTCGGGCGCAGCTGGCCGGCGGTTGTCGCCGCCTTCGAGCGGGTCGCCCGCGAGGCGATCGACGGCTATTCCTGAAGGATGCGGATATCGACCAGCGCCGGGTCGTCGGCGTGTTCGACCAGCAGGCGGCGGACGCGATCCTGCCAGGCTGCGGCGAACTGCCGGCGCTGCGCAGCGTCGGCACTGCCGTCGAGGATGGCGGCGAGCAGCGTGGGCAGCGCCGGATCGCCGGCGACACGGTCGAGCTTGAGCTGGCAGTCCACCGCGCGTCCCGAATCGAGCCGGGTGAAGGCGATGCCGGCGACGTCGGCGACCCCGTAGCGGAGCAGGTCGCGGCGCCCGTGGCGGCCGCCCAGCCCCTTGAAGCCGCCATTGCCGGCGGCCCCGGTGAGCAGCCCGACAACGCTGCCGATGACGCCGGCGACGCCCTGCTCGAGGCGCTCGGGCAAGGCTACGGCGATCCGTCCGCGCTCCGGCAGGCGCTGGCCGTAGAGCACCTTGAGCGCCCGCACCGTGAGCAGCCAGGCGCCGGCCACCGTCGGGCAGGCGTGGCCGGCCAGGCGCACGGCGTCGGCGAAGTGGTAGTCGATCAGGCCGTCGGCCGGGGCGCCAAGCAGTTCGGCGAGCGGGTCGTGGACGCGCAGCGGCGGAATGGCGGCGAAATAGTCGGGAAAGCTCATCGCGGTCTCCAGGTGACGGCGGCGATTTTGGCGCCTCGCCGGGCTGCCGGCCTTGATCCGGATCGCCTTTCTCAGGCGTTCGACCAGCGCGCCAGTGCTTCCCTGAGCGCGGCGTTGTTCACCGGCTTGGCCAGGTAGTCGCTCATGCCGCAGGCCAGGCAGGCCTCGCGGTCGCCCTGCATGGCGTTGGCCGTCATCGCGATCACCGGCAGCGTCCGCGCCGCGTCGCCGGCCTCGCCGGCGCGCAGCCGGCGGGTCGCCTCGAAGCCGTCCATGAGCGGCATCTGGCAGTCCATCAGGACGATGTCGAAGGCTTCCTCGCGCAGCCGCGCCAGGGCTTCGGCGCCGTTGCCGACGGCGGCGTGGTGGCAGCCGAAACGGTCGAGCAGTGCACCGGCAACCTTCTGGTTGATGGCGTTGTCCTCGACCAGCAGCACGCGCAGGCCGGCGCGGATTTCGCCACTGGCGGCGGCCGCCGGTTCGGCGACCGGCGGGGTGGCGGCGATGCCGACCGGTACTTCGCAGCGGAAGGTGCTGCCCTGGCCGGGCGTCGATTCGACGGCGATGCGCCCGCCCATCAGTTCGAGCAGGCGCTTGCAGATCGACAGGCCGAGGCCGGTGCCGCCGAATTGCCGGGTGGTCGAGGCGTCGCCCTGGAAGAACGGCGAGAACAGCCCGTCGACGATCTCCGGCGGCATCCCGATGCCGCTGTCGGCGACGCTGATCAGCAGCATCGTCGCCGCCGGCTGGCCGGCTATCGGCCGGCAGGCGAAGTCGACGCGGACGCCGCCGCTGGCGGTGAACTTGACGGCGTTGCCGACCAGGTTGATCAGGATCTGGCGCAGCCGGCCGGGGTCGCCGACCAGGCTGGGCGGCAGGTCGGCGGCCAGGTGGCCGTCGAGGGCGAGGTCCTTGAGCGTCGCCTGGTGGCGGAGCAGGGCCAGCGTGTCGTGGAGGATCTCGGCCGGCGAGAAGGCGATGCATTCGAGCTGCAGCTTGCCGGCTTCGACCTTGGAAAAGTCGAGGACGTCGTTGATCAGGCCGAGCAGGCCGTCGGCGCTGTGGCGGATGGTTTCGGCGTAGTCGCGCTGCTCGGGCGCAAGCGGCGTCGCCAGCAGCAGTTCGGCCATGCCGATGACGCCGTTCATCGGGGTCCGGATCTCGTGGCTCATGTTGGCCAGGAAGCTGCCCTTGGCGACGCTGGCCGCCTCGGCGGCAACGCGGGCGCGCTCGAGTTGCTCGACGGCGCGCATGCGCTCGATGACGGCGCCGGCCCAGCGCGCCAGCAGCAGCATGAACTCGATGTCGGACGGGTCGAAGTCGTGGTCGCGCGGCGTTTGCGACGAGAAGTTGAGGGTGCCGTAGAGGCTGCCGTCGACGCGGATCGGGGCGCCGAGATAGGCGGCCAGCTTGAAGTCGCGGAAGCAGGGATGCTCGCGGAACTCGGACTCGCCGGCGTTGGCCAGCTGGAAGAGGGCATCGCGGCGGATGATCTCGCTGCAGTAGGTGTCGCCGAGCGGGAATTCCTGGTGGTCGGCGAGCGCCTCGCCGGGGCTGACCTGGACGTCGATGCGGTAGAGGTCGTGATCGACGTCGATGTGGCTGATGATCGCGAATTCCAGGTGCAGGTGCTGGCTCGACAGCTGCAGCGCCCGACGCAGCGTTTCGCGCGGACTCAGGCCGCTCAGCGTCGAGATCTCGTTGAGCGCGCGCAGCGCCGCCAGCTGGCGTTTCAGGCGCAGGGCCTGGAGGCGCTGCTCGGTGATGTCCTCGAACACGCCGAGGTAATTGACCAGCCGCCCGGCGCTGTCGCGGACCACCGAGATGGTCAGCCATTCCTCGATCAGGCGGCCGTCCTTGCGCCGGTTGACGATGTCGCCACGCCAGATGTCGGCGCTGGCGATCTGCTGCCACATCGCCCGGTAGAAATCGGCGTCCTGCTTGCCCGACGCGAAGATTGCCGGCGTGTGGCCGATCAGTTCGTCGGCGGTGTAGCCGGAAACCTGCTCGAGTTGCGGGTTGACCGCCAGAATCCGCTGTTCGGCGTCGGTGACGAGGATGCCGCTGGTGCTGTTCTCGAAGACCTGGGCGGCGAGCTGGCGCTCGTGGTGGAGCCGGGCTTCGTCGATCAGGCCGCGACGGATGCGGCCGATCAGCAGGCTGCTCAGGATCATGATCACGAGCAGCGCCAGCGCGGTGATTGCCAGCGTCGTCCGGGCTTCTTCCTGCCAGCGGGCGAGGGCGCCGTCGTGGTCGACATGGACGAGGACGAACAGCGGGTAGCTGCGCGAGGCGCGGTAGGCGGTCAGCATCGGCCGCTCGCGTTCGCGGTCGTCGCTGAGGCTGCCGATCTCCTGATCGCGCATCGCCGCCAGCGGCGCACCGTCGAGATGGCGGCTGCCGGGCATCAGGTCGTCGCGCGACGAAAGCATGACGATGCCCTGGTAGTCGAGGATCTCGACCAGCGTCAGGTCCGGGCTGACATGGTGCGAGAAGTGGTTGAGGAAGTAGTCCGGGTTGACCGTGGCGATGAACTGCAGGCGCTGGCCGTCGACCTCGCTTTCGCGGACCAGCGGGAAGAAGTTCGGGCTGTCCGGCGGAATCGGCGAGCGGGCCGTGGTCGGGGTGCCGTCGGCCAGGTCGCGGCCTTGCCAGGGCGGGCCGAGGCGCAGGAAGCCGGCGGTTTCGCCGCTTTCGCGCGGCGGCTGGAAACTGCTGCTGTCGACGTGGCGGCCGATGTTGTCCGGGTTCGAGCTGGCCAGGATGCGGCCGTTGCGGTCGGCGACCGAGAGCGAACGCAGGAAGAGCAGGCGGCCGAGCGTGCGTTCGAGTTGCTGCGACAGCTTGACGCTGTCCGGGCGCGGCCCGTCGAGCAGTTCGGGCAGGCCCTGCAGCGTCAGCTCGGTCGAGGTCAGCGTCTGCGTCAGCTGCTCCTCGAAGACGCGGGCGTTGGCGCGGGCCGCATTGAGATGCTCGGCGAGCGCGTCCTGGCGCAGCCGGTAGATGTGGGTCAGGCTGCCGCCGAGGATGAGCACGAACAGCGCTGCCTGCAGGCCGATCAACAGCCTGGTCAGCATCGCGGTCCGGCGGTCCGGCGGCATCTGCATCGGTGTTGTCAGTCGAGGACGACGATCGGCGCCAGGCCGTGGCGCTCGGCGTAGGCCTTGAGTTCGCCGCTGCGCTTGGCGCGGCCGAGGAAGTCCTCGACCCGGGCGTGCCAGCGGTCGTCGCCGGGGCGCATCGCCCAGCCGTAGGCGGTCATGTGATAGCTGCCTTCCGGCTTGATCAGGCGGGCCCAGTCGGTGGTCCTGAGCATGCGCAGGCTGAACGGGAAATCGGTCATGAAGACGTCGGCGCGGCCGGCCTCGACCTCGCGTTCGCGGGCGTGCGGCGTGTCGAGCACGCGCAGCGTCGCCGCCTTCAGGCGCGCCTTCATCACCGGCTCGTGCAGCGTGCCGCGGGCGACGGCGACGACCACGCCGGGCTGGTCGATGTCGCTCCACTGGCGGATGCGCCGGTTGCTCTTGCTGGTGATCGCGTAGATGTCGCTGGCCAGGTGCGGCTTGGTGAAGCGCAGTTTTTCCTGGCGTTGCGGGGTGATGCCGATGGCGAACATGGCGATCTCGCAGCGTTCCTGGGTGACGTCGTCGATCAGCCGGGCAAAGGCGCTGTCGACGAACTCGACGTCGACGCCGAGATCGCGTCCGAGCGCCTTGGCCAGGTCGATGTCGATGCCGGACAACTGGCGGGTCTTCGGGTCGCGGTAGCTGATCCCGAAATAGTCCGGCCAGATGCAGACGCGCACCGACTTGCTGGCGGCAATCCGCTCCAGGGCAGCGCTCTGGGCGGCGGCCGGCAAGGCCAGCGCGAACAGCAGGGCCGCGAGGAGGGATTTTGCTTTCAGCATTTTTGCCACCTGAATAATAATTTTGGTGACTTTAGTGTAACAAAAACCCGCCGGCAGCAGGGTCAATCGCGCTCGATCAGCTCGACCTTGTAGCCGTCCGGGTCCTCGACGAAGGCAATCACCGTCGTGCCGTGCTTCATCGGGCCGGCCTCGCGCACCACCTTGCCGCCGCGCGCCTTGATCGCGGCGCAGGCCGCGGCGGCGTCGGGCACGGCCAGCGCGATGTGGCCGTAGGCGTTGCCCAGCTCGTAGCTGGCGGTGTCCCAGTTGTGCGTCAGTTCGAGCACGGCCTGGCTGTCTTCGCTGCCGTAGCCGACGAAGGCCAGCGTGAAACGGCCGTCCGGGTAGTCCTGGCGGCGCAGCAGCTGCATGCCGAGGATTTCGGTGTAGAAGGCGATCGAGCGGTCGAGATTGCCGACGCGGAGCATGGTGTGCAGGATGCGCATGGGGTTCCTTTCAGAAGTGGGGGAGTTGCCGGCCGAGCCGGCGCAGGTCGAGGCGCAGGCGGCGCCAGTCGGGGCAAAGCTGTTCGACGACAGACCAGAAGCGCGGGCTGTGGTTCATTTCCTTGAGGTGGGCCAGTTCGTGGCAGACGACGTAATCGACGATCGCCGGCGGCAGCAGCACCAGGCGCCAGTTCAGCGCGATGTTGCCGCGCGCGCTGCAGCTGCCCCAGCGGGTGCGCGCCGACGACAGGCGCAGCGGCGGCACGGCGACGCCGAGGCGCGGCGCGTGCACCGCCAGGCGTTCCTGGAAGTGGGTGCGGGCGTGTTCGCGCAGGGCGGTTTCCAGCACTTTTGCCGGGTCGACCGTCAACGGCACGGTCAGGCGGATTTCGTCGCCGGCGAACTGCCAGCGGGCACGGGTGCCGTTCGCCAAGCTGACGGTCAACGCCTGGGCGAGGACAAAAATGCGGCTGCCGTCGGCGATCTCGAGCCGGGCCGGCGGTGGCCGCTCGCGCCAGGCGGCGAGCTTGTCGAGCACCCACTGGCCGTGTGCGCGGATCAGCGTCTCGACGTCGTGCAGGCTGGCACGCAGCGGGGCGCCGACGCGCAGGCCGCGCTGGTCGATGCTCAGGCCGATGCTGCGCCGGCTGCTGCGGCGCAGGGCGTAGGCGATGCGCTGGCCGGCGAGGACGATCTGCTGCGCCGACTCAGGCGGACGTGGCGGCATCCGGATAGCGGTGCGGCGAGAGGCGGCGCATCTCGGCCTCGATCCAGTCCTCGACGCGCTGGTTGACCTCGGCGTCGCTCATGCCGCTGGCGTCGAAGGCCGGGCCGATGCTGATGGTGACGGTCCCGGGCGTCTTCAGGAAAGCCTGGCGCGGCCAGTACTCGCCGGCGTTGTGGGCGACCGGCACGACCTGGCAGCCGACGTGCGTCGCCAGGTAGGCGCCGCCCGGCTTGTAGCGCCGCTTTTCGCCCGGCGGCACGCGCGTGCCCTCGGGGAAGATGATCACGTAGAAACCCTGCTTGAGGCGCTCGCGGCCCTGGGTGACGACCTGGTCGAGGGCGTTCTTGCCGGCGGCGCGGTCGATCGAGATCATCTTCATCGCCGCCAGCCCCCAGCCGACCAGCGGCAGCCTGAGCAGTTCCTTCTTCAGCACGAAGACGCAGAAGGCGCCGTCCGGCACACAGTCCTGCAGGGTCATCGTTTCCCACGCCGACTGGTGCTTGGCCATGATCACGCAGGCTTCGGCCGGCATGTTCTCGCGGCCGATCACCCGCGCCCGGATGCCGAGCAGGTGCTCGACGCCCCATTGCGTGCCGAGGCGCCAGACGCGGCCGAAACGGTAGGCCCAGACGCCGCCGAGCAGCGGCCCGGCGATCATCACCAGCGGCGCGCTGAGCGCCGACCAGACGATCACGTAGGCCATGAACAGGGTGGAGCGGACTGCGTTCATTTCTTTTCCTTGGTTTCCCGGCTGAGCAGGTGGTCGACCGCCGCCGCGAGGTTGGCGAAGATCAGCGTGCCTTCGGGCAGGCCGCCCTCGTCGCGCGTCTTCTCGCCCTTGCCGGTGAGCACCAGCAGCGGCTGGCAGCCGGCGGCGGCGCCGGCCTGCAGGTCGCGCAGCGAGTCGCCGATGGTGGCGACGCCGTTGAGGTCGGCGTTGAGCGTCTCGGCGATGCGCTTGAACATGCCCGGCTTGGGCTTGCGGCACTCGCACTTCGAATCGGCGGTGTGCGGGCAGTAGAAGATCGCGTCGATCCGTCCGCCGAGTTCGAAGGCCGCCTTGTGCATCTTCTTGTGGATGCGGTTGAGCGTGTCCATGTCGAACAGGCCGCGGCCGATCCCCGACTGGTTGGTGGCGACGACGACGCGATAGCCGTTCTGCTTGAGCCGCGCGATCGCTTCCAGGCTGCCCGGGATCGGCTTCCATTCCTCCGGGCTCTTGATGAACTGGGCGGAATCGAAGTTGATCACGCCGTCACGGTCGAGGATCACGAGTTTCATGGGCGCGGCTTTCGCGGAATCAGGCGGACAGCTTGGACAGGTCGGCGACGCGGTTCATCGCCGCGTGCAGCATGGCCAGCAGGCCGAGGCGGTTGGCCTTGAGCGCCGGGTCGTCGGCATTGACCATGACGCCGTCGAAGAAGGCATCGACCGGGGCGCGCAGCCGGGCCAGGACCTGCAGCGATTCGCTGTAGTCGCCGGTGAGGAAGGCTGCGTCGGCCTGCGGCACGACCTCGACCAGTGCCGCGTGCAGCGCGCTTTCGGCGGCTTCGCGCAGCAGCGCCGCATCGACGCGGGCTTCGACGCCGCCGTCGGCCTTCTTCAGGATATTGCCGACCCGCTTGTTGGCGGCGGCCAGCGCGGCGGCTTCCGGCAGCGCCGAGAAGGCGCGCACCGCGGCCAGGCGCTTGACCAGGTCGCCCAGGCGTTGCGGCCGCTGGCTGACCACGGCGTCGACTTCCTGCGCCGTGTAACCCTGCTCGCGCAGGCTGCCGGCCAGGCGTTCGTAGATGAAGTCGGCGAGCGCCTGCGGGTTCGGGGCGAAGCCCTCGATGCCGTTGAACTGGGCGAAAATTGCCGTCAACAGGCTGTCGACCGCCAGATTCAGGTCGCCCTCGGCGAGCATGCGGATGACGCCGAGCGCGTGCCGGCGCAGCGCGAAGGGGTCCTTGTCGCCGGTCGGGATCTGGCCGATGCCGAACATCCCGGCCAGGGTTTCCAGCTTGTCGGCCAGTGCGACGACCGTGCCGACGCGACCGCGCGGCAGGCTGTCACCGGCGAAGCGCGGCTTGTAGTGGTCTTCGATGGCATCGGCGACGTCGCCGTTGAGGCCGTCGTGCTGGGCGTAGTAGCGGCCCATGATGCCCTGCAGCTCGGGAAACTCGCCAACCATGTCGGTGAGCAGGTCGGCCTTGGCCAGCACCGCCGCCTGTTCGGCGTGCTGCACCAGTTCGCCGCCGCCGAGCGCTTCGGCGATGGCGCGGGCAATCGCGGCAACGCGCTGGACGCGCTCGCCCTGGGTGCCCAGCTTGTTGTGGTAGACCACCTTGGACAGGCCGATGACGCGGCTTTCCAGCGACTTCTTGCGGTCCTGGTCGAAGAAGAACTTGGCGTCGGCCAGGCGCGGACGGACGACGCGCTCGTTGCCGCCGATCACCGCGCTCGGGTCGGCCGGCGAGATGTTGCTGACGACGAGGAACTTGTTGGTCAGCTTGCCGGCGGCGTCGAGCAGCGGGAAGTACTTCTGGTTGGCCTTCATCGTCAGGATCAGGCATTCCTGCGGCACGGCGAGGAATTCTGCCTCGAACTGGCCGACCAGCACGTTCGGACGCTCGACCAGCGCGGTCACCTCGTCGAGCAGGGCATCATCCTCGATCGGCTTGCCGCCGGCCTGGGCGGCGGCCGCTGCAAGCTGGCGGACGATCTCGGCGCGGCGCTCGGCGAATGAGGCGATCACGGCGCCGTCCTTGAGCAGCGTCGCGGCGTAGCTGTCGGCGTCGGCGATCACCACTGGATCGATGGCGGCTTCGAAGCGGTGGCCCTTGGTCTGGCGGCCCGAGTCGAGGCCGAGCACCGAAACCGGCACGACCTCGGCGCCGTGCAGCGCGACCAGCGCGTGCGCCGGACGCACGAAATTGACGCTGCGCCAGCCGTCCTGCAACTGGTAGGTCATCACCTTCGGGATCGGCAGCGCGGCGAGCGCAGCCTCGATGGCCTTCTGCAGGCCGTCGGCCAGCGACGCGCCTTTGGCCAGGCTGTCGTAGAAGAGGATCTCGGCCTTGCCGTCGTTCTCGCGGCGCAGGCCGGCCACGGCACTTTCATCGGCGCCCAGCGCGGCCAGCTTCTTGAGCAGGGCGGGCGTGGCCTGGCCGTTGGCGTCGAGGCCGACGGCAACCGGCATCAGCTTCTGCACCACCGGCTTGTCGGCGGCGACGGCGAGCACGTCGGTGACGTGTGCAGCGAGACGGCGCGGCGAGGCGTAAGCGGTCACTTTTGCGGTCGACGCTGCCAGACCGGCATTTTTCAGGGAATTCGCCAGTGCGGCGGCAAAGGCTTCGCCGAGCTTCTTCAGCGCCTTCGGCGGCAGTTCTTCGACGAAGAGTTCAACGAGGAGGTTCTTGGCGGTCATCTCAGGCGGCTTTCTTGGCGTTCTGTTCTTCGAGCTTGGCGAGGACTTCGCTGGCCCAGTCGCGCGGGGCCATCGGGAAACCGAGGCGGGCGCGCGATTCGAGGTAGGCTTGCGCGACGGCGCGTGCCAGGTTGCGGATGCGGCCGATGTAGGCGGCGCGCTCGGTCACGGAAATCGCGCCGCGCGCGTCGAGCAGGTTGAAGGTGTGCGCGGCCTTGAGCACCTGTTCGTAGGCGGGCAGCGCCAGTTGCGCGCCCATCAGGTGCTGCGCCTGCTTCTCGTGCGCGCCGAAGGCGTGGAACAGGAAATCGACGTCGGAATGCTCGAAGTTGTAGGTCGATTGCTCGACTTCGTTCTGGTGATAGACGTCGCCGTAGGTCAGGCCGTCGGTCCAGACCAGGTCATAGACGTTCTCGACGCCCTGCAGGTACATCGCCAGACGTTCGATGCCGTAGGTGATTTCGCCGGTGATCGGCTTGCAGTCGATGCCGCCGACCTGCTGGAAGTAGGTGAACTGGGTCACTTCCATGCCGTTCATCCAGACTTCCCAGCCCAGGCCCCAGGCGCCCAGCGTCGGGTTTTCCCAGTCGTCCTCGACGAAACGCACGTCGTTCTTCTTCAGGTCGAAACCAAGGGCTTCGAGCGAGCCGAGGTAGAGTTCGAGGATGTTGTCCGGCGCCGGCTTGAGCACCACCTGGTACTGGTAGTAGTGCTGCATGCGGTTGGGGTTCTCGCCGTAGCGGCCGTCCTTGGGGCGGCGCGACGGCTGCACGTAGGCGGCCTTCCACGGCTCCGGGCCGATGGCGCGCAGGAAGGTGGCGGTGTGGCTGGTGCCGGCGCCGACTTCCATGTCGTACGGCTGGAGCAGGGCGCAGCCCTGGGCGCTCCAGTATTGCTGCAGACGCAGGATGATTTCCTGAAAGGTCGGTTTCTTGGGGGGCGTCATTGGCGGCATTCGAAAATCGGAAAGTTTCGATTTTACTCGGTTTTGCCTTGCCCTGGCCCGTCTGCCGGGCCAGGGCGGGTCCCCGGGCGGGCGCCCTGACGCCCGCCTTGGCCTCGCTTAGAGGCGGAAGCGGCCGACTTCCTGCTGCAGCTTGCCGGCCAGTTCGCTGAGGTGACCGGCGCTGCCGTTCATCCGGTCGGCGACGGTTTCGGTTTCCTCGGCAACGGTGGCGGCGGATTCGACGCGGCGGGCAATATTCTGCGCCGAGGCCGATTGTTCCTTGACTGCGTCGGCGATGCTGCGCACCGACCCGGCGATTTCGCGGGTGGCATGTTCGATCCGCTCCAGCGCGCTTTCGGCGTTGGCGCTGGCGGCGCTGCCCTGGCGGGCTTCGCTCACTGCCTGGCCGATGACATCGCGGACGCTGTTGACGCCGCTGCCGACCCGTCCCAGGATCTGGCCGATCTCCCCGGCCGAGTGCGCCGACTGCTCGGCAAGCTTGCGGACCTCATCGGCGACGACGGCAAAGCCGCGACCGACTTCGCCGGCGCGTGCGGCCTCGATTGCCGCATTCAGCGCGAGCAGGTTGGTCTGTTCGGCGATCTGGCGGATGGCGGTGACGACCTGGCCGATCTCGGCCGAGTGCGCACCCAGCGCCTCGACCTCGGCGAGCGCGGCGCCGACCTGCTGTTCGACGCGACGCATGGCATTGATCGCTTCGAGCGTGACCTGGCGTCCAAGCTGGACTTCACCGACCGCGCCGCCGGCCGAATCGTCTGCCTGGCGTGCCGAATCGGCGACCTGGTCGATCGATACCGAAAGCTGCTCGGAACTGGCGCTCATGTCGCTGAAGGTCTCCGAGAGATTGCCGACCGCATCGCGCAGGGCATGCGCCGAGGTCGCCATGTCGCGCGCCGAGCCGTCCAGGCTGCCGGCCGAATTGCCGAGGGTTCCGACCAGTTCGGCCATTGCGGAGGCCGTGCCGTTGACCTGGCGGGCTACCGCGTGGATCTCGTTGCGGGAATCTTCGGGGACGTCGATGCGCTGGCCCAGTTCTCCTGCGCCCAGCGCCGAGAGTCCGGCGGTGACATCGGCCAGCGGCGCCAGCTGGCGCCGCATCAGCAAGGTTATCGCGCCGACCAGCAGCAGCGAGAAGGCGAACAGGGCGACCAGGATTCCGTTGCGGATATTGTCGAAGGGGGCGGTGAATTCGTCGCGCCAGGATCCGACCGCGACAATCCAGTGAAGATCGGGGACTTCGCGGAAGACGACGATCTTCTCGCGCGGGCTGCCGTCCTGGTCGAGCCAGTCGTAGAGCATGGTGCCGTTGCGTTGGGCCAGCAGCTTTTCCATGATCTCCTTGGCGGCGGTGTTGCCGACTTCGGTCAGCAGCTTGCCCTCGAACTTCGGATGGACGACGAAGCGGCCTTCCTTCAGGTCGCCGATTGGCTGGGCAACGATATAGGGATAGCCGCTCTTGCCGACGACAATCGAGCGCAGCTTGTCCTTGAGCATGGCGACGTTGGATTCGGCATCAAGGCGCATCGTCACGATGCCGATGATTTCCCCGCGCGCGTCCTTGATCGCCTTCGCCGCCAGGGCATACATGCGGCCCGAGCGCTCCAGCGTGCCGGCGTAGTTTTCGCCGGCCAGCACCTGGCGTGTGTAGTCGTCGGTGACTGCCTGGCCGTCGCGGTATTTGCCGTTCTTGTCCTTGAGCAGGGTTGTAGCGCGGTAGAAGGTGTCGCCGTCACGGATCAGGAAGGACGGTTCGTGACCGACATTCTGCTTGCGGAACTCGTCGAGGTAGGCCTGGTTGGAAATGCCATGGATGTTGCCGAACATCAGTTCGGGGCGTTGCCCGTCGCCGAGCGTGACGCGCTGTCCGGTCAGGCGTGCCGGCGGCAGGTCGTTGATGAGCTGGTCGAGGGCGAAGGTGGCGCGCTGCTCGAGGCTGTCCTGGGCATATTCGAGGGTGCGGGTGATCAGGTCGGTTTCGACGTTGAGGGCGGCTTCGACTTCCTGCAGGGCGACCTTGCGGATGTGGCTGGAAAGATAGATGCCGAGCAGGAGCATCGCACCAAGGCTGAGACTGAGGATGCCGAGAAGAACCTGCGTGGACATCGGCAGGCGGGAAAAACGCTGGAACATGTAGACCTCTTGAGTATTGCGCTGTTATTTAAATTTCAAAAATTAGAAAATTATTATTTGTTTAACAAAATATCATGTTTCAAAAAGTCGATTTTTGACTTTGCTCAATGACAGCGCCGATCGTCGTTCTCGCCAGGCAATTAAAGACGGATGGCAATGCCGCCGACCCGGCGGGCGGGCCCCGGAAAGGACGCTTCCCAGTCGCCACGGGGGATTGCGCATTTTCCGGGTAGAGGTTGACTTCCTCCAATAAATCAATAGAATGCGCGCTCCATGTTGCGGTGCAATACCGGTGTTTCCCGCCTTCCGGCCAGACTCGGCCCCTGGAAACCCTGCTTCCTCCTGCGGAGGAATGAGCCGGTGTCGTACCCCCCGTAACCGTTCGCCGATGCTTTTTGTCGGTGGCAACAGTGAAGGAGGGCGCATGTTCGCTTCGCAGTTCCTTTTCCCCGCCGTGCAGCGGGTTGTCGCGGCCGTCTCGCACGTCGTCCGCAAATTCTTGATGCTGGCCGGGCTGGTTTTCGTGCTCGGGCTGGCCGGTAGTTACCAGGGCCATGGCGGCCTGGTCGATGGTTTCCGCGCGATGTTCCCGGCCGGCGTCAATGCCAGCGAGCGCGAGTTGCCGGTGGCCGCCGACACGCAGCCGGTGGCGCTCGACCAGGTGCGCCTGGTGCCGACGATGCAGCAGGCGCTGCAATATGTCGCCCGCCGTTACCGGGTGTCGCATGAAGTGCTGCTGCCGATCTTCGTCACGGCGCAGGACAGCGCCCGCGAGCTTGGCCTCGATCCCTTGCTGATCGTTGCCGTGATCGGTGTCGAATCCGGTTTCAACCCGTTCTCGCAGAGCGTCGTCGGCGCCCAGGGCTTGATGCAGGTGATGCCGCGCTTCCATGCCGACAAGCTGCCGGATGATGCCGGCGAGCTGCCGTTTTTCGACCCGGTGACCAACGTCCAGGTCGGTGCCCGCATCCTGCGCGAATCGATCGCCCGCAACGGCGGCCTGATTCCCGGCCTGCAGCAGTTCGGCGGCGCCAGCAACGATCCCGAGCAGCGTTACGCGGGCAAGGTGATGGCCGAGCGCCAGCGTCTCGAGGCGGCGATCCGCCAGCATGCGCGGCAGAGTGCCTGATCGACGTATTTCAATGTAATATTCGCCCCCTCTTCACGGGGGTGACGATGAAATCTGTTTCGCTTGCCGGGGCTGCACTGCTCTTCTGCGGCGCCCTGGCCGGGGTGCCGGCGCAGGCCGAAGAAGGTCTCGGGGTCGGGCTGACGCCGCTCGCGCAATGCGGCGCACCACTGGCGCTCGATGCGCCGTTCGAGATGGCGAGCCGGATCGTCGAATTCCAGGCCTTGACCGAGGAAGTGCTGAGCCTGCGGGCGAGCGCGATCGATTACCTCGACCTCCTCAAGGCCCGCGATGCGCGCGGCGAACCCCTGTCCGGCGGTGATCTGCGCCGCCTCAACGAGGGCGCGGCGACCTTGCTCGACCAGCGGCGGCGCCTGCTGGCCGTGGCCACCGAACGCGAATGCTGGCTCGACCAGCCGATCCCCGACGATCCGGCGCGCGCACGGGTGCAGGCGGCCGGCGTCGCGATCTCGCTGGCGGCGGCCTTGATGCTTTACGACAACTACCTGTCGGCAGTCGGCCTGTACCGCGCCAATCCCTTCCTGCGCCAGCACCTGAACAGCCGCGACAGCGGTTTCGCGATTCCGCGCGGGGCGCTCAACCGCATTGCGCTGTCCTTCAATTCGGCCGTCAATCGTGCCCGCACCCGGCGCGCCGTCGATTGGTACGAGGCGCACGCCGGCATGCTGGCCGGTTCTGCGGATGACGGCGAGCGCTACCTGTCGGCGCTGATCGAGCAGAGCCCCTCCTACCAGATGGTGCGCCAGGTGAAGCCGCTCGGCTACGTCGGCAACATGCTCGGGTTCTTCAGTGCCTTCTCGGTCGACACCCTGAATCGTCTGCAGAAGGAGGGGGTCAATCTGTCCAGCCTGCTGTTCGGCAATGCCGCCGGCCTGGTCGAGACCCGGCGCGGCAAGCTCGACGGCCAGGCGCCGGTGCTGGCCAAGCTGGCGGGGACGGTGCAGGCCGGCGACGTGCTGCTCGAAAAAACGCCCTTCCGGCTCACCGATACCTTCATTCCCGGCCATTACGGCCATGTCGCGGTCTGGGTGGGCAGCGAGGCGGAACTGCGCCAGCTCGGCATCTGGGAGCACCCGGTGGTTCGCCCGCATCAGGCCAAGATCCGGGCCGGACGCGGCGTCGTCGAGGCGCTCCGCGCCGGGGTCAAGATGAACACCCTGGCGCATTTCCTCAATATCGACGACCTTGCCGTCCTGCGCCCGCGCCGGATCGACAGCGGAGCCCGTGCCGAAGCCGTACTGCAGACCTTGCGCCAGGTCGGCAAGGCCTACGATTTCAACTTCGACGTCGAGTCGACCGATCGCATCGTCTGCTCGGAGCTCGTCTATCACGCCTACGGCGATGTCCGCTGGCCGACCCGGCGCCAATTCGGCCGCGTCACCATCAGCCCCGACAATGTCGCCGCCGAAGCCACCGGCGACGGCAGCTTCGCCGTCGAATTGCTCTACCACGATGGCAAGGAGCAGGTCGCCGAGCGCGGCGAGTTCCTGCGCAGCCTGCTGAAATCGGAGGTCGTCAGGATGGCGCGCGGCGAGACCGGCGCCCGCTGAGCTTTCAGCGCCGCCGGCCCGGGCGGGCGGCCAGCAGGAGCAGGGCGATCAGGCCGAGGGCGCCGAGGTTGCCCCAGTGGTTGTAAGGCGTCATGCCGGTGTAAGCGCGTACTTCGCCGCTCAGGACGCCGGTCGTGAATGGCGGTAGCGCAGCGCTCAGGTTGCCGTGGGCGTCGATGATCGCGGTCATCCCGGTATTGGTCGCGCGCAGCGTCGGGCGGCCGGTTTCGGCCGAGCGCATGCGGGCGATCTGGAGGTGCTGCGGTTGTGCCAGCGAGCGGCCGAACCAGGCGGTGTTCGACAGGTTGGCGAGAATCCCGGCCTGCGGCAGCGCCGCGATGATCTCCTCGCCGAAAACATCCTCGTAGCAGATGTTGACCGCCACATCGTGGCCGGCGACGCGCAACGGTGCCTGCCGGGCCGGGCCGGCGGTAAAGCTGCTCATCGGGATGTCGGCCTGGGCCATGAACCAGGCAAAACCGGCGGGGATGAACTCGCCGAAGGGGACCAGGTGGCTCTTGCTGTAGGTCTGCGTCGGAGCGGCGCCGAGGCTGAGCGCGCTGTTGAAGTAGGCGCCGTCGAGGTCGCCGGTCAGGGTGCCGACGATCAGGTCGCCGCCCTGGCGTGCGGCCAGGGCTTTCAGTTCGTCCAGATAGCCGGGCGGCAGGCGGTCGGCGAAAGCGGGCAGGGCGGTTTCCGGGAGCAGGGTGAGTTGCGCCGGATGGGTGGCGACCAGTTCGCGGTAGAGGCTCAGCGTGCGGTAGAAGGCTTCCGGCTGGAACTTCATCTGCTGCGGGATGTTGCCCTGGATCAGGGCGACCCGCAGTGGCTCGCCGACCGGCTCGGTCCAGTCGATCTGGCGCAGGCCGAAGCCGGCAGCGACGCAGGCGGCGAGCAGCGGCAGGCCGATCCGCCAGCGCAGCAGCGCAGCACCGAGCAGGGCGACCAGCAGCGACAGGCCGTAGACGCCGAGCAGCGGGGCGAAGCCGGCGAGCGGGCTGGGCGGCGCCTGGGTGTAGCCGAGTGCCAGCCACGGAAAGCCGGTGAAAATCCAGCCGCGCAGCCAGTCGACCGTGGCGATCAGTGCTGCGAAGTAGAGCATCTGGCGCCAGTCAGCTGCCGGCTGCCAGCGCTTGAAGGTCCAGCCGGCCAGTGCCGGGTAGAGCGCCATCGTCGCGCAGAAGATCAGTGTCGCCGGGCCGGCCAGCCACCAGGGCATGCCGCCGAAGACCGAAAGGCTGACGAAGATCCAGGAAACGCCGGCGACGAAGAAGCCGAGGCCGAACAGGAAGCCGGCGGCAGCCGCACGGCGCGGCGTCGGCGCCCGGCGCAGCAGGAAGAACAGTGCCAGCCAGGGCAGCGGCGCCAGCCAGAAGAGGTCGAAGGGGGCGAAGCAGAGCACGCCGGCGGCGCCGGCGGGCAGCGCGGCCAGCTCAGACCGGCGCATCGTCGCCGACGGGGCGGGCCTTGGGGGGATCGACCAGCAGCGTGTACAGCCGGCGGCTGTCGGCGCGCAGCACCTGGAAGCGGACGCCGTCGATCTCCAGGGTTTCGTTGCGCTTGGGCACGCGGCCGAGGTGGCGCAGGACGAGGCCGCCGACGGTGTCGAATTCCTCGTCGGAGAAGGCGGTCGAGAAGGCGGCGTTGAAGTCCTCGATCTCGGTGCGCGCCTTGACCCGGTAGCGGCCGGCGGAGTCGAGGCGGATGTTGTCGTGGGCTTCGTCGAAGTCGTATTCGTCCTCGATGTCGCCGACGATCTGCTCGAGCACGTCCTCGATGGTGACCAGGCCGGCGACGCCGCCGTATTCGTTGACCACGATCGCCATGTGGTTGCGCGAGACGCGGAACTCGCGCAGGAGCACGTTGAGGCGCTTCGATTCAGGGATGAACACGGCCGGACGCAGCCAGTCGCGCAGCGAGAAGTTCTCTTCGGTGTGGATGCGCAGCAGGTCCTTGGCGAGCAGGATGCCGAGGACGTTGTCGCGGTCGCCGTCGACGACCGGGAAGCGCGAGTGGGCGGCCTCGATGACCACCGGCACGATTTCGGCGAGCGGATCGTCGATGTCGATGACGTCCATCTGGGCCCGCGGGATCATCACGTCGGTGACGCGGGTTTCGGAGGCCGCCAGTGCGCCTTCGATGATGGTCAGCGCGTCGGCGTCCATCAGGTTGCGCTCGTAGGCGGCGTGGAGGGTCTGCATGAGCTGGGCGCGGTCTTCGGGTTCGCGCAGCAGCAGGGAGGTCAGGCGTTCGATGAAACCGGGTTTACTGTCACTGTCCATGATCGTCAGGCGGCGGATTCGTTCCCGTAGGGATCGGGGTAGCCCAGTTCCGCCAGTATTGTCCTTTCTTCGTCTTCCATTTCAAGGGCTTCGCCGTCGTCCTCGTGGTCCCAGCCCTGCAAATGCAGCATACCATGCACCGTCAGGTGGGCGTAATGCGCCGCCAGCGGCTTGCCTTGCTCGGCGGCCTCGCGGGCGACGACCTCGGGGCAGATGACCAGGTCGCCCATCACCAGCGGTTCGCTTTCGTACGGAAAGGAGAGCACGTTGGTCGCGTAGTCCTTGCCGCGGTATTCGGCGTTCAGCGCCCGGCCTTCGTCGGCGTCGACCAGGCGGATGGTGACCTGGCCGCCACCGATCAGCGCCGCCCTCGCCCAGCGCACGAAATCCGCCCGCAAGGGTAGGCCTTCGCGGTTACAGGCATATTGCACCGACAGGTTAAGACGATTGCTGATGGCGTTTTTCATAGGCTTCGACGATGCGGGCGACCAGCGGGTGGCGCACCACGTCCTCCTTGCGGAATTCGGTAAAGGCGAGGCCGCGCACGTCGTGCAGGACCTCCATGGCTTCCTTGAGGCCGCTCTTCTGGCCCTTGGGCAGGTCGATCTGGGTGATGTCGCCGGTGACCACGGCCTTGGCGCCGATGCCGATGCGGGTCAGGAACATCTTCATCTGCTCGGGCGTGGTGTTCTGCGCCTCGTCGAGGATGACGAAGGCGTGGTTGAGCGTGCGGCCGCGCATGAAGGCCAGCGGCGCGATCTCGATGGCGCGCTTTTCGTAGAGCTTGGCGACACGGTCGGCGCCCATCAGGTCGTAAAGCGCGTCGTAGAGCGGGCGCAGGTAGGGATCGATCTTCTGCGTCAGGTCGCCGGGCAGGAAGCCGAGGCGTTCGCCGGCCTCGACGGCCGGGCGGGTCAGGATGATGCGCTGGACCAGGTCGCGCTCGAAGGCATCGACGGCCGAGGCGACGGCGAGGTAGGTCTTGCCGGTGCCGGCCGGGCCGATGCCGAAGGTGATGTCGTGTTCCTGGATGTGCTTGAGGTACTCGACCTGGCGCGGCGTGCGGCCGTGCAGTTCGTTTTTGCGGGTAATCAGCTGTGGACCGTCAACCGGCGAGTGGGCCGCGGCGATCCGGCGTACCGGCGCATTGGTCAGCTCGACCAGGCCGAGCTGGATTTCGTCGACCGACAGCGGCCGGCGGGCCAGTGCGTAGAAGTGGCGCAGGGCGTCCACGGTCAACTGGGCTTTTTCGCCGGAAACCGAGAAGCGCTCGCTGCGCCGGCGGATGACCACGTCCAGCCCGGTCTCGATCTGCCGGATGTTCTCGTCGAGCGGACCGCAGAGGTTGGCGAGCAGGGTGTTGTCCACCGGCGCGAGGGCGAACTCGAGCGGCCGGGACTTGGGGGCCCTAGTTTTCGCGGATGACAATTTCGCCTCGCAGGCTGTGGGACAGCGACTGGGTGATCCTGACATCGACGAACTGGTTGACCAGGCGCGGGTTGCCGACGAAGTTCACGATGCGGTTGTTGTCGGTGCGCCCGGCGACCTCGTTCGGGTCCTTCTTCGACGGCCCTTCGACCAGCACCCGCTGGATGCTGCCGACCATGCCTTGGCTGACCGCCTGCGCCAGTTCGTCGATCCGCTGCTGCAGCCGGGCCAGGCGCGCCGACTTGACCTCGGCCGGCGTGCTGTCTTCGAGCTCCAGCGCCGGCGTGCCCGGGCGCGGGCTGTAGATGAAGGAGAACGACGCGTCGAAGGCGACGTCGTCGATCAGCTTCATCGTCTTCTCGAAATCCTCGTCGGTCTCGCCCGGGAAGCCGACGATGAAGTCGGACGACAGCGAGATGTCGGGACGGGCGGCGCGCAGCTTCCTGACTACCGACTTGTATTCGAGCGCCGTGTAGCCGCGCTTCATCGCCGCCAGTACGCGGTCGGAACCGGACTGCACCGGCAGGTGCAGGTGCGAGACCAGCTTGGGCACCTTGAGGTAGGTGTCGATCAGGCGCTGGCTCATCTCGCGCGGGTGCGAGGTGGTGTAGCGGATGCGCTCGATCCCCGGCACTTCGGCAATGTACTCGATGAGCAGCGCCAGGTCGGCCTTCTCGTCGGTGCCTTCCATGTCGCCGCGGTAGGCATTGACGTTCTGGCCGAGCAGCGTGACTTCCCTGACGCCGTGCGCGGCGAGGTCGGCGACTTCGGTGAGGATGTCGGTGAACGGCCGCGAGACTTCGCCGCCGCGGGTGTAGGGAACGATGCAGAAGGTGCAGAACTTGGAGCAGCCTTCCATGATCGAGACGAAGGCGCTGGCGCCCTTGACCTCGGCCGGCGGCATCGAATCGAACTTCTCGATCTCGGGGAAGGAAACGTCGACTGCCGCCTTGCCCTTGCTCTTGCGTTCGGCAATCAGCTGCGGCAGCCGGTGCAGCGTCTGCGGCCCGAACACGACATCGACGTAGGGCGCGCGGGCGACGATGGCGTCGCCCTCCTGGCTGGCGACGCAACCGCCGACACCGATCACCAGGTCGGGATTCTTCTGTTTCAGGTGGCGGACCCGGCCGAGATCGTGGAACACCTTCTCCTGCGCCTTCTCGCGCACCGAGCAGGTATTGAAGAGGATGATGTCGGCTTCCTCGGGGTTGTCGGTCTTGACGATTCCGTCGGCGGCGTTGAGCACATCGGCCATCTTGTCCGAATCGTACTCGTTCATCTGGCACCCGAAAGTGCGGATGAATAGTTTCTTGGGCATGGGAAAACTTTTTAAAATCAGTGGCGCGGCTTCGGCAAGCCGCACGCGGAAAAGTTGCGCATTATAACGCGGTTGACCGCGCCGCCGCCGGCCAACTATAATTCGCGCCCTCTAAGCGTGGTGATGTAGCTCAGACGGTTAGAGCGATGGATTCATAACCCATAGGTCGGCAGTTCGATTCTGCCCATCACCACCAGTAATACATGCGAAAGCCCAACCTTAACCGGTTGGGCTTTTTGCTTTCCGATGCGGTAGCCGTTGAGGTGGCGCAAGCGCTGTCGTAGCCTGCTGGCGATGTCCCGCGGGGGGGGGGGGGGGGGGTTTGGGGCCGGGGGTTGCGCCCCCCCCCCTTTGGCGGCCGGAGGGAAGGGGGGGGTGTGGGCGGGCGGTTTTGGCAAAAAACCTTTCCCAAAACCACGGGGCCGTGGCGA
>NZ_RBXP01000005.1 GCF_003634965.1 Azonexus fungiphilus
TGATAGTGAGCACCTCGCTCGCGAAAGTAGGTCACCGCCAGGCTCCCATTTCTCAAACCCCCTCGCACCCAGTGCCAGGGGGTTTGGCCGTTTACCAAAACCAGCGAAGGAAACAGCAAATTTCCTTGCTGGAGGCTTGAAATCAGGCCGGGCATCCCCATCTCCGTATGCGTCGCTTTCTCTGGAGTTGAATACATGTCCGAATCCGCTACCGCGAGCCGTGAAACTCTCGGCTTCCAGGCCGAAGTCAAGCAACTGCTGCAGTTGATGATCCACTCCTTGTACAGCAACAAGGAGATTTTCCTGCGAGAACTGGTTTCCAATGCCTCCGATGCCTGTGACAAACTGCGCTTCGAGGCCCTGAACAATGCCGCGCTCTACGGCGATGACAGCGATCTTAAGATCCGTGTCGCCTTCGACAAGGCGGCGCGCACGATCACCATTTCCGACAATGGCATCGGCCTGTCGCGCGAGGAGGCAGTCCAGCACCTCGGGACCATTGCCAAGTCGGGTACCCGCGAATTCTTTTCCGCACTGACCGGCGATCAGGCCAAGGATGCGCATCTGATCGGGCAGTTCGGGGTTGGTTTCTATTCTTCGTTCATCATCGCCGACAAGGTTACCGTCGTTTCGCGGCGCGCTGGCCTGCCGGCCGACCAGGCGGTGTGCTGGGAGTCCGCCGGCGAGGGGGACTACACCGTCGAGATCGTCAGCAAGGCGAGCCGCGGTACCGACGTCATCCTGCACCTGCGCGAAGGCGAGGACGATTTCCTGTCCGGCTGGAAACTGAAGTCGATCATCCGCAAGTATTCCGATCACATCACCTTGCCCATCGTGATGAAGAAGGAAGAATGGAAGGATGGCGAACAGGTCGTCAGCGACGAGGACGAGACCGTCAATCAGGCCAATGCGCTGTGGGCGCGCAGCAAGTCGGAGATCGACGAAGCCCAGTACAAGGAGTTCTACAAGCACGTCGCCCACGATTTCGAGGATCCGCTCTGCTGGACCCACGCTAAGGTCGAAGGTAAGCAGGAATACACCCAGCTGCTCTACATTCCGGCGCGCGCGCCGTTCGATCTGTGGGACCGCAACGCCCGCCACGGCATCAAGCTTTACGTGCGCCGCGTCTTCATCATGGACGACGCCGAAAAGCTGATGCCGCTTTACCTGCGCTTCGTCCGTGGCGTGGTCGATTCGGCCGACCTGCCGCTCAACGTCTCGCGCGAGATCCTGCAGGAGTCCAAGGATATCGACAACATCCGCAGCGGCTGCACGCGCAAGGTGCTGGCGATGCTCGAAAGCATGGCCAACTCGGATGTGACGGTCGACCGTGAAAATTACGCAAAATTCTGGGAAGCCTTCGGTGCCGTGCTCAAGGAAGGCGTCGGCGAAGACTTCGCCAACAAGGACAAGATCGCCGGCCTGTTGCGCTTTGCCTCGACGCATGGCGACGGTGACAAGCAGATCGTCTCGCTGGCCGACTACATCGGCCGGATGAAAGAAGGCCAGGAAAAGATCTACTACGTCACCGCCGATACCTTCAATGCGGCCCGGAACAGCCCTCACCTCGAAATCTTCAAGAAGAAGGGCATCGAGGTGCTGCTCCTCTCCGATCGTGTCGATGAATGGGTGGTCGGCCACCTCACCGAATTCGACGGCAAGCCGCTGCAATCCGTCGCCAAGGGCGGTCTCGACCTCGGCTCGCTGGAGGATGAAGCCGAGAAGAAGGAAGCCGAAAAGGCTGCCGACGAGTACAAGGAACTGCTGGAAAAGGTGAAGACGGCGCTCGGCGAGAAGGTCAAGGATGTGCGCATCACCCACCGCCTGACCGATTCGCCGTCCTGCCTGGTTGCCGACGAGCACGATCCCTCCGGCAACCTTGCCCGCCTGCTCAAGGCCGCCGGGCAGAAAGCGCCGGAAACCAGGCCCATCCTCGAAATCAACCCGCAGCACCCGGCGGTGATGCGGCTGAAGTACGAGGAAAGCCGCTTCGACGACTGGGCCGCACTGCTCTTCGAGCAAGCGACGCTGTCCGAAGGCGGCCAGCTCGACGATCCGGCCGGCTTCGTCAAGCGTATCAACGACCTGATGCTGGCCTTGTCGGCCAAGTAGGGAAGACGGGGCTGCGGCCCCGTTTCCATTGCTCGTGCAAGCAGAAGATTTGCAGCGGCTGCTCGATGTCAGCATGCCATATGGCAAGTACAAGGGCAGGGCGATTGCCGACCTGCCCGGGAACTACCTCGGCTGGTTCGCCCGCGAGGGGTTTCCGCGCGGCGAGCTCGGCCGCTTGCTGGCGTTGATGTACGAGATCGATCACAACAATCTCGGCGCACTGCTCGCGCCCTTGCGTAAAAACCGCTAAAGCCGCGGCAAAAGCGGTTTTGGCGGCGTTTTTTTGCGTTATAGTCGGCAGCTGTTTTCCGGCTTGGGCAGGCCCCGCGTATGGTTTCCTCGCAAGACAGCGCAGTACATGAGCATCGTCTGACGCTCGCAGAAATTCTCGACATGGCGGTTGGCGACGGGCTGGTTGATGCTGCCGATGCGACCGCCCTGAAAGCCGAGCGTCGCCTGCACGGCGACAAGGTTCACCCGCTGATCGTCATCGCCGACCAGAAATGGCGCAGCCGGCAGCCGCCGCAGAAGCTGCTCGGGCTCGACCTGCTGACCGAATGGCTGGCGGCTCGCTGCGGTCTCGATTATTTCCACATCGATCCACTCAAGATCGACTTCACCGGTGTCGCCGAGGTCATGTCCAGCGCCTACGCTGCGCGTTTCGGCATCCTGCCGGTGCAGGTGACGACCCGCGAGGTCGTGATCGCCACCGCCGAGCCCCATGTCCGCGAATGGGAAGGCGAGCTGCGCCAGATCCTGCGCAAGGACATCCGCCGGGTGATGGCCAATCCGGAAGACATCGCCCGTTACCTGGTCGAGTTCTTCAATCTGGCCAAATCGGTCAAGAAGGCTGCCGCCAAGGGCGAGATCACTTCCGGCCTGTCGAGCTTCGAGCAACTGGTCGAGCTGGGCAAGACCAACCGCCAGTACGACGCCAACGACCAGCACATCGTCCATATCGTCGACTGGCTGTGGCAGTACGCCTTCGACCAGCGTGCCTCGGACATCCACATCGAGCCGCGGCGCGACATCGGCATCGTCCGCTTCCGCATCGACGGCGTCCTGCATCAGGTGTACCAGATCCCGATGGCGGTGATGAACGCGATGACCAGCCGGATCAAGCTGCTCGGGCGGATGGACGTGATCGAGAAGCGGCGGCCGCAGGACGGCCGGATCAAGACGCGGACGCCGGGCGGCCAGGAAGTCGAGCTGCGCCTGTCGACGCTGCCGACGGCATTCGGCGAGAAGCTGGTGATGCGGATTTTCGATCCCGAGGTGCTGGTTCGCGATTTCCGCTCGCTCGGTTTCTCGCAGGAAGACCAGGCGCGCTGGCAGCAGATGACGACGACGCCGAACGGCATCGTCCTGGTGACCGGACCGACCGGCTCGGGCAAGACGACGACCTTGTACACCACGCTCAAGCAGCTGGCGACCCCCGAGGTCAATGTGTGCACGATCGAGGACCCGATCGAGATGGTCGAGTCGGCCTTCAACCAGATGCAGGTCAACAACGCCATCGAACTGGGCTTTGCCGACGGGGTCCGCGCCTTGATGCGGCAGGATCCGGACATCATCATGATCGGCGAGATCCGCGACCTGGAGACCGCGGAAATGGCGATCCAGGCAGCGCTGACCGGTCACCTCGTGCTGTCGACGCTGCATACCAACGATGCGCCATCGGCGATCACCCGCCTGCTCGACCTCGGCGTGCCGGCCTACCTGATCAATTCGACCCTGCTCGGGATCATGGCCCAGCGCCTGGTGCGCACGCTCTGTCCGCATTGCAAGAAGAGCGCGCCGATCACCGAGGAGGAGCGTGCCGCCTGGCGGATGCTGGTGCATCCCTGGAAGGCCGCCGAGCCGGCCAGCGTTTACCATGCGGTCGGCTGTCTGGAATGCCGGATGACCGGCTACAGCGGTCGCATCGGCGTCTACGAGATCCTCCTCAACTCGCCCGAGGTGCGCCGGCAGATCCGGCCCGACGCCGAGATCGCCCGCGTCCGCGACCAGGCCTTCCGCGAAGGGACCCGGCCGTTGCGGGTGTCAGGGGCGCTCAAGGTGGCCCAGGGACTGACCACGATCGAGGAACTGATCAAGCAGGTGCCGCCGGCCGAAGACAGTTGAGGCAAGGTTTTTCCTACCTATTCCGGACTAGTCACCAAGGCGTGGTGAGAGGATAATTTGACCCCTTGTTCAAGGGGGTTATATGGCAGTTGAACTGTTCAACGACGGCAAGCACATCGTCCACGCCTTTTACGACCTGGTGGACGATTCGCCCGGTGGCGCCGTCCAGTGCAACCAGTTCCTGGTGGTCGATAACGGTCACGGCGCACTGATCGATCCCGGCGGCAACATGACCTACACCGGGCTGCTGATGGACATGCAGAAGTACTTCTCGTCGAAGGACCTCGACTACATCCTCGCCTCGCACCCCGATCCGGACATCATCGCCTCGGTCAACAAATGGTTCGTCGCCTCGCACTGCAAGGTGATGATCTCGGCGTTGTGGACCCGCTTCGTGCCCCACTTCACCACCGGCAAGGACGTTTCCGACCGTATCCTCGGCATTCCCGACCAGGGCGCGGTCATCCGCCTCGGCGAGTGCAACCTGATCGCGCTGCCGGCGCATTTCATGCATGCCGAAGGCAATTTCCAGTTCTACGATCCGGTCGCGCGCATCCTCTTCTCGGGCGACCTCGGTACCTCGCTGGTGCCGCACGAACAGGCGGCCGAGCCGGTGACCGACTTCCACGGCCACCTGCGCTACATGGAAGCCTTCCACCGGCGCTACATCGTCTCGCGCAAGGTCTGCCGCTTCTGGGCCAACATGGTCCGCCAGCTCGACATCGACCAGATCGTCCCGCAGCACGGTTCGCGCTTCGTCGGCAAGCAGGCGGTCGCCGATTTCATCGCCTGGGTCGAGGGCGTCGAATGCGGCGTCGACCTGATGACCCAGAACAACTACCAGCTGCCGCGCTGAGCGACTAGCGGCGACTGCTTTCGCGGCGGATCGCTTCGAGATAGGCCAGCGCGTCCATCTGACTGCCTTCGCGCTGCGCCCGCCAGATCGTTTCGCCCAGGCATTCGAGCAGCACGTGCTCGGCGGCGTGGGCGTCCATCCGCGTGCACAGTTGGGCATAGGCGGCGCGGATTCCCGGCGGCTGGTCGATGCTCGTCTGCTCGTGGATGGCCAGGTGCAGGGAGAGATGCAGGAAAGGGCTCATCTGCCCGGTTTCCGGCGTCCAGTCCTGGTTGACCGCAAGATCCGGATGGTCGAGCAGTTCGCGGTATTCCGGGTGACGGGCAGCAATGTCGGCGGCGGCGACTTCGGCGCCGACCAGCGGCAGCCGGTCGCGGTGTTTCTGCCAGGCGCTGCAGAAGAACTGGCGGACCTGGTCACGGGTGGGGTTGAACATCGGCGCTTTCGTAGAGCAGGGTGAGAAGGGCGTTGTTGAACATGCGGTTGCCGTCGCTGCCGGGAACGATCTGGCCGGTCCCGTAGGCGCCGAGCAGCGGTACGCCGGGAAAGGCGGCGCGGAAGGCGCAGAGGTCGCGGTCGTCGTCGCCGTAGAACAGCGGGCCGCGGCCGATGCACGAGAACATCAAGGCGAATTTCGGGCAAATACCGCGGTTGACCGTGACATCGAGCTGGTGGCGGATTTCCTGCTCGGCGGCGAGCGGCTGGCGGATACCCCAGAACACTTCATCGCCTGGTTGCAGCGGTGCTGCCAGCGTCAGCGAACCGTCGCTGTTGGCCGAGAGGATGGCGATACCGGGCTGCTCCTCGGCACGCAGCAGGCACAGCTGGTGCAGCGGCGGCCTGGCGCGCAGCTCGCCGGGCAGATGCCGGCGCAGGTTGTCGAGCGCCGCGCTGCCGGCGAGCTGGCGCAGTTCGTGGGCGTCGGCGGCGGTGACCGGCTGTGCCGCGCCAAGCCGCTGCAGGCCGCGCGACAGCAGCAGCTGCGGACGCAGGCCGGGCAGCGCCAGCGCGCTGCGCGCGTCGGCACATTCTCGCGCCTGTTGCCAGGCGCCGCCGTCGCTATCGACCAGGCCGACGCGCTGACGGTCCTGTGGCCAGTCCCAGGGCAGCCGGCCCTGGCCGCTGAACGACAGCAGCGGCGCCTCGTCACCGCCGGTCGCCGGCAATTCGGCGAAGACCAGGGCGGCGGCCGCCGCCTGGTCGATCAACCAGCCGTCCTCGGTGAACAGGCCGCTGGCCGTGCCTCCGGCGATCTGCAGGCAGGCCGCGGCGCCGGCCGCGGCGCGCAGGGCCGGCTGCGGGTGACGGGCGAAATCGCGGCTGAGCAGCAGCAGCACCCGTTCGGCGCGTGCCAGTCCGGCCCGCGCCAACGCGGCGCGGACCGCCTGCTCGGCCAGTTCGGGAACGGCAGACGGTCCGCTGGCCTGGCCGCTGGCGACGATCATGCGCTCTTGCCCCGGAAACCGCAGACGTCGAAAACGCAGCAGTGCGCGCAGTCGGGCTTGCGCGCCTTGCACACGTAGCGGCCGTGCAGGATCAGCCAGTGGTGGGCGTCCTTGAGGAACTCGCGGGGCGTGACCCGGAGCAGCTTGTTCTCGACCTCGAGCACGGTCTTGCCCGGCGCCAGGCCGGTGCGGTTGCCGAGGCGGAAGATGTGGGTGTCGACGGCGATGGTCGGCTGGCCGAAGGCAGTGTTGAGAACGACGTTGGCAGTCTTGCGGCCGACGCCGGGCAACGCCTCGAGTGCCTCGCGTTCGGCCGGGACTTCGCCGCCATGCTGCTCGATGAGGATGCGGCAGGTGGCGACGACATTCCTGGCCTTGGTCTTGTACAGGCCGATCGTCTTGATGTATTCGGCGACGCCGGCTTCGCCGAGCGCGAGCATGGCGGCCGGCGTCGGCGCCGCCGGAAAGAGGCGGGCGGTCGCCTTGTTGACGCCGACATCGGTGGCCTGGGCCGACAGGATCACCGCGATCAGCAACTGGAAAGGCGTTGCGTAGTCGAGCTCGGTGGTCGGCGCCGGGTTGTTGTCGCGCAGGCGCTGGTAGAACTGCTGGACGTCGGCTTTTTTCACGGCTGGCGGGGCTTCGAGGGATTGTCAGTGGCCCGGGAATGGGCGATATTGCAAGCAAGGGAATTCTAACCGACGGAGAAAGCACGGCGTTTATGTACCTCACGACGAACGTGGGAAAGATTGCGCTGGCGCAACTGATCGACGGCGCCTGCGAGGCCGAGGATTTCTTTCCCGCCTTCGGTGAGGCGGTCTATGCCGCCAAGCGGCGCGGCAAGAACTGTGTCGTCGAGGTCTAGGCTGCGGATGAAGAAGTTTTTCGGTTTCCTGTCCTTGCTCGCGCTGATCCTTGGCGCGGCGTGGTTTTCCCGACCCGACCGGGCGCCGGTCGCGGCGCTGGCACCGTTGCTGCCGCTGGCCGAAGGCGAGGGCCTGGATGCGATCCGCCCGCTGCCACCACCACCCAGTCTGCCGCCCGAACGGGTGGCATTGGGTGAGCGTCTGTTCAGCGATCCACGCCTGTCGGCCGATCAGTCGCTGGCCTGCGTCTCCTGCCACCGCTTCGATCTCGGCGGCGCCGACGGCCGTGTCGTCTCGCTCGGTGTCGGCGGCGCCGCCGGGGCGGTGAACGCGCCGACGGTGTTCAACAGCGGCCTGCAGTTCGCCCAGTTCTGGGACGGCCGTGCCCGCGACCTGCGCGAACAGGTCGCCGGGCCGCTGCACAATCCGGTCGAGATGGCCTCGTCGTGGCCGCAGGTGATCGAGCGCCTGCAGGCCGACGCGGAGATCCGCCGGGATTTCGCCCGCGCCTACCCGGATGGCCTGAACGCCGCCAACATCGCCGACGCGATCGCCAGCTTCGAACAGTCGCTGGTCACGGTCGACGCGCCTTTCGACCGGTTTTTGCGCGGCGAGCGCGAGGCCATCGGCGAACTCGAACTCAAGGGCTATCACCGTTTCCGCGATTTCGGCTGCATCAGCTGCCATCAGGGCGTGCTGCTCGGCGGCAACATGTTCCAGAAGTTCGGCGTGCTCGGCGATTATTTCGCCGGCCGCCCGCTCAACCCGGGCGACCTCGGGCGCTACAACGTCACCGGCCGCGACGAGGACCGGCACGTGTTCAAGGTCCCCGGCTTGCGCAACGTCGCGCTGACCGCCCCGTATTTCCACGACGGCTCGGCGGCGACGCTGGCGACGGCGGTGGCGGTGATGGGCCGCTACCAGCTCGGCCGCGACCTGCAGCCGGACGATGTCGAGGCCATCGTCGCCTTCCTCGGCACGCTCACCGGCAAGCTTCCGGAGCCGCGTCGATGAAGGCCTGGCTGGCCGGCCTGCGCGCCCGGCGATCGTGGAAATTCATGCTGGTCGCGGTGCTCACGGCGCTGCTCACCTGGCTCTTCGTCAAGGCCGGCGAGGTCTCGCCCGGCAGCCACGACGCCTATACCCAGCAACTGCGGTTGTTCCAGCAGTACGACGCCGAGCTCAATTCGCGCGTCGTCGCCAGCTATTCCGGCCTGGTCCAGAACTACGACGCGACTGCGCATTACCTGGCGCGGCTGCGCCAGAGCGGCGAGGCCCTGGCCGAGCTGCCGCCTTGGATCGAGTCCGGCGCCCGCCAGCAGCTGGCCGCCGAGGTGCGCGCGCTGGTCGAGGCGCAGCAGGAAAAGGCGCGCGACGTCGATCGCTTCCAGCGCGCCAACGCGGTCCTGCGCAACTCGATGCTCTACCTGCCGCAGGCTGCCGATGCCCTGCTTGCCCAGCCGGACTGGCCGCACTACGATGCCTTCGAGGATTTCATCCGGCGCCTGATCGGCTTTGGCCTCACCCGCACCCTCGACGATGCCGAACGCGCCCGCCTGCGCAACGAACTGCTCCGCCTGCGCCAGGCGCGGGGGACGGTGGACATGCAGCCGGTGCTGGTGCACGCGGCGATCATCATGGAGCGCGGGCCGGAGGTCGGGCATCTGGTCGAACGCATTGTCCGGGCGCCGACCGCCGGCCGGCACGAAAAACTGACGCACGGCTACCTCGCTGCCTACCAGACGGCGGTGGCCGATGCCACCTATCACCGCACGCTGCTCTACGCGATCGCCATGCTGCTCGTCGGCTACGCGCTCTACGCGCTGTTCCGCATCGAGCGTGACCGCCGCGCACTGCTCCTCGCCCACGCCGACCTGGCCGAGCGCTACGAGGCGCAGCGCCGGGCCGAGGCGGAATTGCGCCTGTACGGCACGGTATTCACCCACGCCGCCGAAGGGATGACGATCACCGACGGCGAATCGCGGATTGTCGCGGTCAACCCGGCTTTTTGCGCAATAACCGGCTACACGCCGGCGGAAGTCATCGGGCGGACGCCGGCGGTGCTCAACTCCGGCCGCCAGGACGAGGCCTTCTACCGCGAGATGTGGCGCTCGCTGAAGGAAACCGGCCAGTGGCAGGGGGAAATCTGGAACCGGCGCAAGGACGGCGGGATCTTCCCCGAGTGGCTGTCGATCGCCGCGGTGAGCGACGAACATGGCGGGGCCGGCCACTACATCGGGGTGTTCACCGACATCTCCGAGCGCAAGCAGAGCGAGGCGCGCATCCACCACCTGGCCCACCACGACGCGCTCACCGGCCTGCCCAACCGGCTGCTGCTCGAGGACCGGATCGGCCAGGCACTGCTCAATTCGAAGCGGAGCCAGCGCCAGATGGGGATCATCTTCATCGACCTCGACCGCTTCAAGAACATCAACGACACGCTCGGCCACGCGGTCGGCGACGACCTCCTGGTCCAGGCTGCCGAGCGCGGCCTGCGCGTGCTGCGCGAGACCGATACGCTGTGCCGCCAGGGCGGCGACGAATTCGTCGTCGTCCTTCCCGAACTCGAAAACCGCCAGGATGCCGCCCATGTCTGCGGCAAGCTGCTCGCCGCGCTGTGCCAGCCCTACCTGCTCGCCGGCCACGAACTGACGGTCAGCGGCAGCGCCGGCATCGCGATCTACCCGGAAGACGGCGAAACCGCCTCCGAGCTGCTGCGCAAGGCCGACGCGGCGATGTACCGGGCCAAGGAGGAGGGGCGCAACACCTTCTGCTATTTCTCGGCCGAGATCAGCACCGCGACGCTCGGCGAACTGCTGCTCGAGAACGACCTGTTCGGCGCCCTCGAACGCGGCGAGCTGCTGCTGCACTACCAGCCCAAGGTCGATGCCGCGAGCGGCGAGATCGTCGCCGCCGAGGCGCTGATGCGCTGGCACCACCGCGAGCGCGGGCTGATCTCGCCGGAACAGTTCATCCCGCTGGCCGAGGAGAACGGCCTGATCAACGCCTTCGGCGAATGGGCAATCCGTGCCGTCTGCGCCCAGCAGCGCGCCTGGCTCGACGCCGGCCTGCTCGTCGTGCCGGTGGCGGTGAACATCTCGGCCCACCAGTTCGCCCAGCAGGACCTGCCGAACATGCTCGCGCACGCCCTTGCCGAATACGGCCTGCCGCCGCAGCTGCTCGAGCTCGAGCTGACCGAGTCGCTGCTGATGCGCAACTCGGCGCGCGCCGCGGCAGTGCTGCAGACACTGCGGCGGATGCACGTGCAGGTGGCGATCGACGACTTCGGCACCGGCTATTCGTCGCTCAGCTACCTGCGCCAGTTCCCGGTCCAGTCGCTGAAGATCGACCGCAGCTTCGTCTGCCAGATCGGCGAGCATGGCGAACCGGTGCGCCTCGCCTCGGCGATCATCGCGATGGCCCACGAGCTCGACCTGACGGTGATCGCCGAAGGCGTCGAAAACGAGATCCAGGCGCGCTACCTGGCCGAACACGGTTGCGACCAGTTTCAGGGCTATTTGTACGGTCGACCGCAAACGGCGGCGGCGTTTGGCGCGCTACTCGCCGAGCGGCAGCTGGCTTCCGCCTGAGGCCGGCCGCCGCCGGCGGATCTCGACCGGGCTGCCGTCACGGCTGCGCGCCCGCAACTGCCCGCAACCGCCGTCAACGTCCTGTCCTGCCGACTGGCGCACCGTCGTGCGGATGCCGCGGGCGTGCAGGTAGTGGGCCAGTTCGCTGACGCGCGCCTGGCTCGGGCGGCGGAAATCGAGCGCGGCGGTGGTGTTGTACGGAATCAGGTTCATGATCGCGTACTTGCCGGCGAGCAGGTCGACGATGCCGTCCATTTCCTCGAAGCTGTCGTTGATTCCCTCGAGCAGCGTCCATTGGTACTGGATCGGGTAGCTGCTGCGCCGGGCATAGATTTCCGCCTGCTCGACCAGTTCCTGCGGGCTCATCCGCGGCGCCCGCGGCAGCAGTCGGGCGCGCAGGCCGGCATCGGTGGTATGCAGCGACAGCGCCAGCGCCGGTACCACGCGCTGTTGCGGCAGGCGTTCGAAGACGCGCGGGTCGCCGACGGTCGAGAAGACCAGGTTCTTGTGGCCGAAACCGCCGGCAGTGCCGAGCAGATCGATCGCCTCGAGCACATTGTCGAGGTTGTGCGAGGGTTCGCCCATGCCCATGAAGACGACCCGGCGCAGCGGCCGGCGGGCGCGGGCGAGGACCACCTGGGCGACCATTTCGGCGCTGCCGACCTGGCGCAACAGGCCGTCGCGGCCGGTCATGCAGAAGGTGCAGCCGACCGCGCAACCGATCTGCGTCGAGATGCAGACGCCGTCGCGCGGCAGCAGCACGCTCTCGACCGTCTGGCCGTCGGCCAGCTCGACCAGCAGCCGGGTGCCGTCGTCGCCGGGGTGCTCGGAAACGACGCGGGCGAGTCCGGCCAGTTGCCGGTTCAGTTCGGGCAGCGCCTCGCGGATCGCCAGCGGCAGGAAATTCTCGGCCGCCTGTCGGCGGGTGCCGCTGTCCAGTGGCTTCGCCTGCAACCAGGCGCGCAGCATGCGTTCCTCGTGCGCCGGCTTGGCGCCGAGCGCCCGCAGCGCCTGGCGAATGGCAGCCAGTTGCATGCCGGGTTCAGACGCCGGCGGCTTCGGCCGGCGCCACCGGCGGCGGGGCCTGGCGGCGGGCGCGCTCGGCGGCGCGCGCGTCCATCCAGTTCTTCCAGGCAATCATGCAGCCAAGCAGGATGAAAGCACCCGGCGGCAGCAGGCCGAGCAGGAACCCGGGATAGGATTCCGGCAGTACCTGGATCGGTGCGAGACCGGGAAAGACCATGTCGATGCCGCCGAACAGGGTGCCGCTGCCGAGCAGCTCGCGCATCGCGCCAAGCACGGCCAGCGTCCACAGCAGCCCGAGGCCCATGAAGATGCCGTCCACGGTTGCGTTGAGCGGCGGATTCTTGGCGGCGAAGGCTTCGACGCGGGCGAGCACGATGCAGTTGGTGACGATCAGCGGGATGAAGATGCCGAGGACGACGTAGAGTTCGTGCAGCTGGGCGTTGAACAGCAGGTCGACGACGGTGACCAGCGCGGCGACGATGAGGATGAAGACCGGAATGCGGATCTCGTGCGGGATCAGGTTGCGCAGCATGGCAACGGCGACGTTGGCCAGGGCCATGACGATGATCGTCGCCAGCGACAGCATCACGCCATTGACGATGTTGGTGCTCACCGCCAGCAGCGGGCACAGGCCGAGCAACTGGGCCAGCGCGGTGTTCTGCTTCCACAGGCCGTTGCCGGCGATGGTCGTGAATTCGTCGCGGGTCATTGTCCGGTTCCTTCCGCAAACAGCTGGTCGCGCCGGCTGTCGGCCCAGCGCACGGCATTGTGTACCGCCTTGGTCACGGCGCGCGGCGTCACCGTGGCGCCGGCCCGGTACTCGATCTCGCCGCCGTCCTTGCGCACGCGCCAGGCCTTTTCCGCGGTGTTCGCCAGCGAACGCCCGACAAACTGGCCGATCCACGGCTGCGTCTTGTTCTTGTCCTTCTTCGGTTCGATGTAGTCGCCCAGCCCCGGCGTTTCCTTGTGCTGGGTGACGCGCACGCCGGCGACCGTGCCGTCGGCACGGATCGCGACGAGCAGGCGGATGTTGCCGGCGTAGCCGTCGGCGGCGACGGCCTCGAAGACCAGCGCCGCCGGCCGGCCGCCCTGGCGCGCACGGTAGAGCGTGCTGGCTTCCTTGAGGCCGAGTTCCGGCGTCGGCGGCAGTTGCAGCGTGTCCTCGAGCAGGCGGTTGTCGTAGTCGGCGGCGGGCAGCACGTCGTTGAGCAGCTTCATCTTCTCGGCCAGCGCCGAGGCCTCGATCGCCGGCCGGGTCCACAGGTAGGCTGCGGAGAGCAGCGCGGTGAAGGCGATCACGAAGACGAAGAGGATCGCCGCCGTGCGCACGGCCATGCCGGAAGCGGTGAATTCGCGCGGAGTGCTGGTCATGGCTGCTTGCCCTTCATGCCGAAGATGCGCGGCTGGGTCAGCTGGTCGATCAGCGGTGCCGACAGGTTCATCAGCAGCACGGCAAAGGCGACGCCGTCGGGATAGCCGCCGAAGACGCGGATGATGTAGGCGAGCAGGCCGGCGGAAAAACCGAAGATCAGCTTGCCGCGCGGCGTCGTGCAGCCGGAAACCGGGTCGGTGACGATGAAGAAGGCGCCGAGCAGGGTGCCACCGGAGAGCAGGTGGAAGAGCGGGCTGGCGAAGGCGTCCGGGCGATACAGCCAGAGTCCGCCGGAAATCGCGACGATGGCGGCGATGAAGGCGAACGGCGCGTGCCAGGTGATCAGCTTGCGCTGCCACAGCCACAGGCCGCCGAGCAGGTAGCCGGCGGCGACCCATTCCCAGCCGCGTCCGGCGAAGTTGCCGTAGATGTCCTGGTTGGCCAGCAGTTGGGCGACGTCGATCTGGCCGTCGCCGAGCTTGAGCGCGGTCTTCATCGCGTCGAGCGGGGTGGCGCCGGTGAGCGCATCGGCGCGCGGCATCAGGCCGAGGATGATGTCGAGCTGCTCGAGCAGCGGCATCTTCAGGCCGACGCTCGGCCACTGCGACATCAATGCCGGGAAGGAGACGATGCAGACGGCGAAGGCGACCATCGCCGGGTTGAACGGGTTCTGGCCGAGGCCGCCGTAGAGGTGCTTGGCGACGACGATGGCGAACACCGTGCCGGTGACCACCAGCCACCACGGCGCCAGCGGCGGGAAGGTGAGTGCGATCAGCCAGGCGGTGACGATCGCCGAACCGTCGGCCAGGAACATCGCCAGCGGTTTGCCGCGCAGCTTGAGCATCGCCGCCTCGGCGGCGACGGCAGCAAGCGAGGCGATCACCAGCTGGACCAGGATCGCCGGGCCGACCAGCCAGGCGTAGGCGGCGATGCCGGGCACCAGCGCCAGGCAGACCTGGGTCATCACCTGGCTGACGCTGGCGTCCTTGAGCAGGAAGGGGGCGGGGGCGAACATCATTCCTCGGTCTTGGTTGCGGTAGGCGCGGCCGCTGCCTCGGCCGGGGCGTCGGCGATGCCGGCCTGGACGCGGCGGGCCTCGATCTCGGCCATGTCCCGGGCCTGTTCCGGGGTCAGGGCGTCGGTGTTCTTCGGCTGGGCGGCTTCGCGCTGGGCCTTGGCGCGGGCCATGGCGGCGGCAATCGCGGCCTTTTTTGCCGCTTCGGCAGGGTCGACCGTCAAATCCGCGGGTTTTTCAGCGACGGCGACCGCCGGGGCGTCCCCGGCGGCAGCTGCGGCGGCGGCTTCCGCCGCTTTCTTGGCGGCCTGGGCGGCGGCGGCCTTGGCCAGCTTCTCGGCCTTCTCGGCCTTTTCGCGTTCCTCGCGGAACTGCTTGAACTCGAAGCGCGTCTTCGCCTCGTCGGCCGCCTTCTTTTCCTTCTCGCGCGCCCAGATCTCGCTCTTCGCGAAACGGAAGTACTGGACCAGCGGAATCCGCGACGGGCAGACGAAGGAGCAGCAACCGCACTCGATGCAGTCGAAGATGTGGTACTGCTGGGTCTTGCCGAAATCCTTGGCGCGGGCGTGCCAGTACAGTTCGAACGGCTGCAGCTCGTGCGGGCAGGCCTGGGCGCAGGCGCCGCAGCGGATGCACGGCATTTCCGGCGCCTTGGGCGGGAACAGGCGTTCCGAATGGGCGATCAGGCAGTTGGTCGCCTTGATCACCGGAACCGCCGGCTCGGGGACCAGGAAACCCATCATCGGGCCACCCATGACGATGCCGTCGGTGTCCGGGTTGGGCTGCGCCAGTTGCAGCAGTTCGTCCATCGGCGTGCCGATCAGGACTTCGTAATTGCCCGGCTGGCGGACATTGCCGGTGAGCGTGACGATGCGCGAGACGACCGGTTCGCCGTGGGCGATGGCGCGCCAGGCGGTGTAGGCGGTGGCGACGTTGAAGCACTGCACGCCGAGGTCGGTTGAGCGCTTGGCGGCCGGGACTTCCTTGCCGGTGAGGACGCGGATCAGCTGCTTGGCGCCGCCGGCCGGGTACAGCGTCGGCACCTGGACGACGACGAAGTCCTCGCCACAGGCCTCGACCGCGGCGCGCATGGCGGCAGCGGCTTCCGGCTTGTTGTCCTCGATCCCGATCAGCACCTTCTGCGGCTGCAGCAGGTCGCGGAAGACGCCGATGCCGCGGACGATGTCGATCGCCCGCTCGCGCATCAGCAGGTCGTCGCAGGTGATGAAGGGCTCGCATTCGGCGCCGTTGATCACCAGTTCCTGCATCGGCACCGTCTTTGCCGGGGTCAGCTTGCCGTGGGTCGGGAAAACCGCACCGCCGAGACCGACCACGCCGGACTGCTGGAGGTAGTGGCGGACCGCGTCCGGGGTCGCATTGACGAGGTCGAAGGGCTGCCGGGCAATCCATTCGTCGCGGCCGTCCGGCTCGATGAACACGCAGTCGGCGTCGAGGCCGGAGGGGTGCGGCTGCTTGCCGGGACCGACGGCGACCACGGTGCCCGAAGTCGGGGCATGCACGGCGGCGGAAATCCAGCCGTCGGCCTCGCCGATCAACTGCCCCTTGAGCACCTTGTCGCCGACCGCGACGACCGGGCGCGGCGTGCCGCCGATGCTCTGGTGCAGGGGCACGGCGAGGTGCGAGGGAAGCGGCGCGGCGGCGATCGGCCGGCCGGTCGATTGCGTCTTGTTGGTCGGCGGCTTGACGCCGCCCTTGAACTTGAACAGGTTCATCAGCATCAGACGATCTCCGCGGCGGCCTGGGCAGGCGCTGCCTTGATCTCGATCACCGGAAACTTCCATTTCCAGTTGTCCAGGGTTTCCGGGATGACTTCCATGCGGATGCACTCGACCGGGCAGGGCGGCAGACACAACTCGCAGCCGGTGCATTGCTGGGCGATGATGGTGTGCATCTGCTTGGCGGCGCCGACGATGGCATCGACCGGGCAGGCCTGGATGCACAGCGTGCAGCCGATGCAGGTGTTCTCGTCGATGATCGCCACCTGCTTCGGTTTTTCCTCGGCTTCCAGCGGCTTGACCTCGCGGCCGAGCAGGTCGGCCAGGCGCTGCACGCCTTCCATGCCGCCCGGCGGGCACAGGTTGATGTCGCATTCGCCCTTGGCGATGGCTTCGGCGTAGGGCTTGCAGCCGGGGTAACCGCACTGGCCGCACTGCGTCTGCGGCAGGATGGCCTCGATTTTCTCGACCAGCGGATCGCCTTCGACCTTGAACTTGATCGAGGCGAAGCCGAGCGCTGCGCCGAGGACGACGGCGCCGAGGGCCATGATGGCGATGGCGAGCAGGATATCCATTACTGGTACTTGTCGAGGCCGGCGAAGCCCATGAAGGCCAGGGCCATCAGGCCGGCGGTGATCATCGCGATGGCCGAGCCGCGGAAATGCTGCGGCACGTCGGCGCCCTCGATGCGTTCACGGATGCCGGCGAAGAGGATCAGCACGCCGGAGAAGCCGATCGCGCTGCCGGCGCCGAAGAGCAGCGATTCGACGAAGTCGTAGCCGTAGGCGATGTTGATCAAAGGTACGCCGAGCACGGCGCAGTTGGTGGTGATCAGCGGCAGGTAGATGCCCAGCGTCTGCTGCAGCGTCGGTGAAGTCTTGGCGATGACCATCTCGGTGAGCTGGACAATGGCCGCGATGGTGACGATGAAGGACAGCGTGCGCAGGTATTCCAGCCCGAAGGGAATGAGCAGGAAATGGTCGATGATGTAGCTCGATCCGGTCGCCAGAGTCAGCACGAAGGTCGTCGCGGCACCCATGCCGTAGGCCGTTTCCAGTTTCTTGGAAACGCCCATGAACGGGCACAGGCCGAGGATTTTCACCAGCACGACGTTGTTGACCAGCACCGCGCCGACGAGAAGGAAGATGTAGTGGCTCATGGGTCGGGGAAAGAGCGAAGGCCGCCATTATCGGGTGCCGGCCGATGACCGGCAACTACGGCCGTTTATGCGCTTATAGGCCTTTCTCTTTCAGTGCGGCGGCGACGGCATGGCCCATTTCGCCGACCAGCTCCGGACCGCGGTAGATGAAGCCGCTGTACACCTGGACCAGGCTGGCGCCGGCGCGGATCTTTTCGGCGGCGTCGGCACCGTTGAGGATGCCGCCGACGCCGATGATCGGCACCTCGCCGGCCAGCGCTGCCGCCAGCTTGCGCTGGACGGCGGTGGCTTTGCCGCGGACCGGCGCGCCGGAGAGGCCGCCGGCCTCGCCACCGTTGGCCAGATGCTCGACGCCGTCGCGCGACAGCGTCGTGTTGGTGGCGATGACGCCGTCGAAGCGATGCCGGCGCAGCGCCTCGGCGATCGCGGCGATCTGGCTGTCGTCGAGATCGGGGGCGATCTTCAGGGCCAGCGGCACGTAGCGGCCGTGGCGGTCGGCCAGCTGCTGCTGGCGCGCCTTGAGTTGCGCGAGCAGGTCGTCGAGCGCCTCGTCCTTCTGCAGCTCGCGCAGGTTCTTGGTGTTCGGCGACGAGATGTTCACGGTGACGTAGCTGGCGTCGTTGTACACCTTGTCGAGGCAGATCAGGTAGTCGTCGGCCGCCTTCTCGATCGGCGTCGTCGCGTTCTTGCCGATGTTGATGCCGAGGATGCCGCCGCATTTCGGGAATTTCGCCGCGCGCACGTTGCGCAGCAGCGCGTCGACGCCGGCGTTGTTGAAGCCCATCCGGTTGACGATGGCCTGCGCTTCCGGGATGCGGAACAGGCGCGGCTTCGGGTTGCCCTCCTGGGGGCGTGGCGTGATCGTGCCGATCTCGATGAAGCCGAAACCGAGGCCGGCGAGCGCGTCGATGTGGGCGCCGTTCTTGTCGAGGCCGGCGGCGATGCCGATCGGGTTCGGGAAGCGCAGGCCCATGACCTCGACCGGGCAGGCCGGCGCCGGCTTGGCGAGGAGTCCGAGGAGGCCGGCGGATTCCAGGAAGGACATGCCGGCGAGGCCGATGCCGTGCGCCTTTTCGGCGTCCAGCGCGAAGAAGAATTTGCGGATGAGCGGATAGAGCATGGTGGCCGGCATTTTAACGCATTTGCGCCGGCCCGCGCCGGCCGTCGCGCGCCGCTGTGGATAACCCTTAGCCGGCGAAGTGGCGCAGCGCCAGCAGCGTCGCCATGCCGGCGATGAAGGGCAGCCACGGGTTGCGCGAGGCCAGTGCGGCGCCGACTGCGGCGATGCCGCCGGCGAGCTTGGCGTTGATCACTGCGACGCTGCCGTCGACGACCAGCAGATCGGGGACGACGATCGCCGCCAGGGCCGCCGCCGGGGCATAGCGCAGTGCGCGCTGCAGCGTCGGCGGCAGGACGACGCGGCTGCCGAGGACGATGAAGCCGGCACGCGGCAGCGTCGTCGCCAGCCCGATCAGCAGGAAGGTCAGCCACAGCGAGAGGTCGTTCATGACTGGCGGCTCCGGTGTTCGAGATGTTCGGCGACGAAGCCGGCCGCGATGCCGATGACGATCGCGACGACCGTGCCCAGGCGCAGCGGCAGGTCGCGCAGCAGCGTCGCGGCGAGGCCGCCGGCGATTGCCGCGACGAGCATCGGGCGGATCCGCGCCATCGGCACCAGGAGCACGATCAGCGCGATCGTCGCCATGAACTCCAGCGACCAGCCGCGCGGCACGACGCCGGCGGCGAAGATGCCGAGCAGCGTGAAGCTCTGCCAGAGCAGCCAGGACCACAGCGACGGCGCCAGGTAGTAGCCGAGCCGCCAGCGGGTGTCGTCCACCTGCTGCATGCGCTCGGCGCAGGTGGCGAAGACGCCGTCGGTGAGCAGGTGGCCGCACAACCAGCGGGCCGGCTGGCCGATGCCGCGGAAGCCGGGGGCGATGGCGGCGCTGAAGATGACGAAGCGCAGGTTGAGCGCCAGCGCGGTGACGACGATCAACCACAGCGGCGCCTGCGCCGCGATCAGCGGCAGGGTGCCGAGCTGGGCGGTGCCGGCGAAGACGATCAGGTTCATGCCCATCGCCTCGAGCGGCGAGAAACCGGCGCTGGTCATCGCCATGCCCATGACCAGCGCCCACGGCACCAGGCCGACCGAGAACGGCAGGAAAGCGGCGAAACCCTCGCGGGCGCCGGCGACGAGGGCGGAGGTGGCGGACTGCGGCATGGCCGCGAAGATACAACAGTCGGCCAACAATTTGTAACAGCGCAGCAGTGGCCGACGACGCTAAACTGTCGGCCATGCCATTTCCGACCCGCATTTTTCCGCTTTTCCTGCTGTTGACCGTCAGTGCCGGCGCGCTCGCCGCCGGCGACGATCCGCTGGCCACCGAGGCGCTGCTGCCGTTGCGCAGTGCCACCGCGCTGGCCGCCCGGGTCGGCGAACTGCCCTGCGCCGAACAGTTGCCGGCGACGCCGCTGAGCGCGCTCGACGCCGTCGACCTGGCCTTGTGCAAGCACCCGCAGACGCGCGAAGTCTGGGCCTCGGCCCGGCTGCAGGCGGCCCAGGTCGGCGTCGCCCGCGCCGGCTGGCTGCCGTCGCTGGACGGCCGCGTCGGCGTGAACCGCAATTTCAGCGAGGACGCCCGGACCAACCAGGGCACGGCTTCGCTGACGCTGTCCTGGCTGCTGTTCGACGCCGGCCAGCGGCAGGCGACGCTGGACAATGCGGCGCGCCTGCTCGACGCCGCCCTGGCGACGCGCGACGCAACCGTGCAGACCTTGTTCCTCGGCGCCCTGCAGGCCTATTACGGGGCCCAGGCGGCGCAGGCGGCGGTGCGTGCCGCCGGCGAGGCCGAGCGCGCCGCCAGCGAGAGCCTGGCGGCGGCCGAATTGCGTTACCGGGTCGGCGTCGCCACGCCGGCCGACCGGCTGCAGGCGCAGACCGCCGCCTCGCAGGCCCGGCTCAACCGGCAGCGGGCCGACGGCGAGGCGCGCAACGCGCTCGGCGCCCTGGCCAATGCCCTCGGTTTCCCGGCGCAGACGCCGCTGACCCTGGCCGCGGCGCCGGCGCCCGGCGAGACGGCGGCTTTTCGCCGCGATGTCGAGGCGTTGATCGCCGCCGCCGTCGACCGCCGGCCCGACCTGAAGGCGGCCGAAGCCCAGCTGCGCGCTGCCGAAGCCTCGGTCGCCGTCGCCCGTGCCCAGGGCCGGCCGACGCTGACGCTGGGGGCCGGCCCGAGCTGGCAGCGCCTCGACGGTGACACCAGCCGCGGCGGCACGCTCGGCCTGACGCTCAACGTGCCGCTGTTCACCGGCTTCGAGAACACCTACCGGGTGCGCGCCGCCGAGGCCCAGCAGGAGGTCCGCGCGGCCCAGCGCGAACGCCTGCGCAACCAGGTCGCGCTCGATGTCTGGCAGGCCTATCAGGGGCTGACGACGGCGACCGAGGCGCTGCAGACGACGCGCGACCTGGTCGCCAGCGCCGAGCAGTCGGAGCGGGTCGCGCTCGGGCGCTACAAGGCCGGCGTCGGCACCGTGCTCGACCTGCTCAGCGCCCAGAGTGCGCTGGCCGCGGCCCGCGTCGAGCGGATCCGTGCCGAACTCGACTGGAACATCTATCGCGCCACCCTGGCCCAGGCCATGGGGGCGCTCGACTACTCGCTGCTGCAGGCGGCGGAAGGAAGACCATGAACAGGAAAGGCAAGCTGCTGATCGGCGCGCTGGTCGTCGCCGGCTTGGCCGGCGCCGCAGTCTGGTACGTCGCCGGGCGCGGCGAACAGGACCCGGCCAAGCGCTACCGCACCGTCGACATCGGCCGCGGCGCCGTGACGCAGACGGTTTCGGCCAACGGCACGCTCAACCCGGTGGTGCTGATCAGTGTCGGCACCCAGGTGTCGGGGACGGTGAAGAAACTCTACGTCGATTTCAACGACAAGGTCAGGGCCGGCCAGCCGCTGCTCGAGCTCGACGATGCGCTGGTCTCGGCCAGCGAGCGCCAGAGCGCGGCAACGGTGGCCAACGCGCAGGCGACGCTCGACCTGGCCAGTGCCAGCGAGCTGCGGATGAAGGCCCTGCTTGCCGACGAATATGTCTCGAAGCAGGAATACGACCAGGCGGCGCAGGCGCTCAAGTCGGCGCGCGCGCAACTGGCCCAGGCGCAGGCGCAGAACGCGCGCGACCGGGCCAATCTCGGCTTCACGGTGATCCGCTCGCCGGTCGACGGCGTCGTCATCGACCGCGTCGTCGATCTCGGCCAGACCGTCGCCGCCAGCTTCCAGACGCCGACGCTGATCAAGATCGCCAAGGACCTGACCGAGATGCGCATCGACACGAGCTTCGCCGAAGCCGACATCGGCAGCATCCGCGAGGGCCTGCCGGCGAAGTTCACGGTCGACGCCTTTCCCGACCGGCAATTCGAGGGCGTCGTGCAGCAGATCCGGCTCAACCCGACCACCCAGCAGAACGTCGTCACCTACAACGTGCGCATTTCGGTGGCCAATCCCGACCACCTGCTGCTGCCGGGGATGACCGCCTACGTCAGCATCGGCGTGCAGCATCGCCAGGACGCGCTGCTGGTGCCGAACGCAGCCTTGCGTTTCAAGCCGGCCAATGCCGCCCGTCCGGAAAATGGCGGCGGCGGGCCGTCGACCGTCAACGGCGCGCCGCCGGCCGGCAAGGGCAAGAAACGCGACGGCCAGAGTGCGACGGTCTACGTCCTCGACGGCCAGGAATTGCGCCCGGTGGCGGTGCAGCTCGGCATCACCGACAACCGCAACAGCGAGGTCGTCGGCGGCGAGCTGGGCGCCGGCGCCCGCGTCGTCGTCGGCGAGAACGGCAACGGCAGCAAGCCGCCGTCGTCGGTCGGCATGCGGATGTTCTGATGGCCGACGCCGTCATCCGCGTCGCCGGCCTGGGCAAGTCCTACCAGACCGCGGCCGGCGAGTTCCCGGCCTTGCGCGGCGTCGACCTGGCGATCGCGGCGGGCGAGTACATCGCGATCATGGGCCCGTCCGGTTCCGGCAAGTCGACCTTCATGAACCTGCTCGGCTGCCTCGATACGCCGAGCGCCGGCGACTACTGGCTGGCCGGCGAGAACGTCGCGACGCTCGACAAGGACGCGCTCGCCGTGCTGCGCAACCGCACCCTCGGCTTCGTCTTCCAGGGCTTCAACCTGCTGCCGCGGATGAGCCTGCAGGACAACGTCGCGCTGCCGCTGGTCTATGCCGGCGTGGACAAGGCGACGCGGCGGGCGCGGGCGCGCGTGCTGCTCGAACGCGTCGGCCTGGGCAAGTATGCCGAATCGCTGCCCAACCGCATTTCCGGCGGCCAGCAGCAGCGCGTGGCGATTGCCCGGGCGCTGGTCAACGCGCCGCGGCTGATCCTCGCCGACGAGCCGACCGGCAACCTCGACAGCCATACCAGCGAGGAGATCATGCGCCTGTTCGGCGAACTCAACGGCGACGGCATCACCATCGTCCTGGTCACCCACGAGCCCGACATCGCCGAACACGCCAAGCGCCAGGTGCGCTTCCTCGACGGCCGCATCATCAGCGACCATCTCACCGGAGCCGCGCCATGATCCGCCCGATGCTCGGCGAAGCCTGGCTGGCGATGGGCGCCAACCGTCTGCGTACGGCGCTGACCATGCTCGGCATGGTGATCGGCGTCGGCGCCGTGGTCATCATGCTGGCCATCGGCCAGGGCGCGCAGTACGCGGTGCAGCAGACGATCAGCACGATGGGCTCGAACCTGTTCATCGTCCTCGCCGGCTCGTTCACCACCTCGGGCGTGCGCAGCGGCAGCGGCGGCGGGCCGACCCTGACCGTCGGCGATGCCGAGGCGATCGCCGAACTCGACGGTGTCGCCAACGTCGCCCCGACGCACCAGGGCTCGCGGCAGCTGGTGTACGGCGCGCAGAACTGGAGCAGCCAGGTCATCGGCACGACCCCGGCCTATCTCGACGCGCGTGCCTGGAGCATCGTCAATGGCGCCGGCTTCGGCGATTCCGACGTGCGTTCGGCGACGCGCGTGGCGGTGATCGGCAAGACCGTCGCCGAGAACCTGTTCGGCGACGAGGACCCGGTCGGCAAGACGCTGCGCATCCAGCAAAGTCCCTTCCTCGTCGTCGGCGTGCTCGGCGCCAAGGGCCAGAACCTCGACGGCCGCGACCAGGACGACACCGTGATCATTCCGCTCAGCACCGCCCAGCGCAAGGTCTTCGGCACGCCTTTCCTGGGCTCGGTGCGGATGATCATGGTCCAGGCCGATTCGGCCGAGGCCATGGAGCGGACGATGGCCGCGACCACCGCGCTGCTGCGCCAGCGGCACCGGCTGCGCGAGGACATGCCCGACGACTTCTTCATGCGCAACCTGTCGGCGGCGGCCGAATCGGAAGCGGCGACGACGCGGACGATGTCGATCCTGCTTGGCGCGATCGCCTCGATCTCGCTGGTCGTCGGCGGCATCGGCATCATGAACATCATGCTCGTCTCGGTCACCGAGCGGACCCGCGAGATCGGCATCCGCATGGCGATCGGCGCCCGCCAGCGCGACATCCTCAGCCAGTTCCTGCTCGAGGCGGTGATGATCTCCTTCGCCGGCTGCCTGCTCGGGCTGCTGCTCGGCATCGCCATCGCGCTGGCGATCAACCTGTTTACCGGCATGGTCGTCGTCATCTCCGGCACCGCGGCGCTGCTCGCCTTCGCCGTCGCTGCCGGCGTCGGCATCTTCTTCGGCTGGTACCCGGCGCAGAAGGCGGCGCGCCTGGATCCGATCGAGGCGCTGCGCTACCAGTGAGCCGGGGCGGCGCGCCGGTTTTTTGATTTTTCCGGTATTGGCCGGGTCGACCGTCGGATTATGCTGCGCCGGTCTCTGCCAGGATCCGACCGATGACCGACCCGACCCGCCGCCTGCTGCTCGCCGCCATGCTTGCCCCGCTGCTGCCCCTGCCGGCGGCGGCCAGCGGCGGGCGCGTGCTGATCGTCGGCGGCGGCTGGGGCGGACTCAGTGCCGCCGCCCAGTTGCGCCGCCTGGCGCCGGCCTTGAGCGTGACGCTGGTCGACCGCCAGCCGGCCTTCGTCAGCTTCGCCGACAGCAACCGCTGGCTGGTCGATCACGAAGGCGCGGCGCCGCCGTTGCGCCGCGACTACGCGGCGGTGGCGGCGGCCCGCGGCTACCGCTTCGTGCAGGCCGAGGCGCTGGCCGTCGATCGCACCGCCCGGCGTCTGGAAACCAGTGCCGGCAGCCTGCCCTACGACTGGCTGGTGGTGGCGCCGGGGATCGCCGAGGACTGGTCGGCCTGGGGCGTCGACGAGACGCTGACGGTCGACCGGCTGCAGCGCGAATTTTCCGGCGGCATGCTGCATGCCGCCGCCTTGCCGGCGCTCAAGGCACGCCTGCAGGCCTTCACCGGCGGCGACCTGGTGCTGACCGTACCGCCGCTGCCCTACCGCTGCCCGCCGGCGCCCTATGAAAGGGCGCTGCTGATCGCCTGGTGGCTGAAGACGCGGCGGATTCCCGGGCGCCTGGTGATCGTCGATCCGAACCCGCTGATGCCGGCCTTCCGCAAGCCGTTGCTCGACGATTTCCGCGACCAGGTCAGCTACCTCGACCATGCCCGCGTGCGCAGCATCGACCTCGAGCGGCGCAGCCTGGCCACCGATGTCGACGACATCCGCTTCGATCTGGCGCTGCTCGCGCCGCCGCAGCGCGCCGCCGGCCTGCTCGGCCCGGCCGGGCTGCTCCGGGCCGATGCCAACGACGGCCGCCCGGACGGCTGGGGCGCGCAGGACGCGCTCGGCCTGCACAGCCGGATCGATCCGAACGTTTTCATCATCGGCGATGCCGCCGGCGTCGTCTCGCCGCTGTTCGGCCATTATCCGAAAACCGGGCATGTCGCCGCCGCGATGGGCGCCATCGTCGCCGCACGCATTGCCGGCGGCGGCGACGGCGAGCAGCTGCTGGCCAGCGTCTGCCACCTGCTGACCAGCCCGGCGCCGCTGCAGGGCACCCGCCTCGACGTCCGCTATCGCCGGCGCGGCGACGGCTTCCTGATGCAGGAGAATGGTCAGGCGCGCCAGGCCGACCCGCTGGCCGCGGCGGCGGCCTGGGCGGCGGCGCATTACGCCGCCTTCCTCTAGGCCTCGTTGGCGCCTAGTGGCGGGCCCAGGTCTTGGTGCTGCCGTCGGGCAGGACCAGCAGCGTTTCGTAGAATTCGCGGCGGATGCGCGGCGCCGCCGTTTCGGTGTCGAGCACCGTGCACGCAGTCTGGCAGATCGGGCTCGAATACTCGCGCCCGGGCGCCCCGAGGGGCAGGCCGGGGACCGACAGGCCGCGTGCCCGGGGCTTTTCGGCGAGCAGTTCCTTGATCTGGTCGGCGTGCACGTGGCCTTCGATGAAATAGCCGGCGATGCTGGCGCTGGGCACGGCCTCGAGATCCTTGGGGACCTTCAGCTTGCGCTTGACCGCGTCCATCTCGTCGGTCTGCGTCACCTTGACGGTGAAGCCGTTCTGGCGCAGGTGCTCGGCCCAGTCGATGCAGGCTAGGCAGACCTTGGGCATGTACACGGCGATCGGCGGCAGTTCGCCGGCCGCGGCATGGCCGGCGAGCAGCGCGAGCAGGCAGGCGAGGCGCTTCAGCATGGCTTGCCCGCCTTGCAGTCCTTGAGGATCCACAGCGAGATCACGCCGGCCGCCTCGTCGGCCTTGACCTTGCGCGCCATCGCCGTCGGGTCGCGACCGTTGTCGGTGGTCGCGCGGGCGTCGGCGCCGGCCTCGAGCAGAACGCGGGCGTGCGTCGCGCGGCTGGCGTAGGCGGCCATGTGCAGCGGCGTCGCGCCTTCGCCGTCGCGGGCATTGACGTTGGCGCCGGCGGCGAGCAGCGCGCGCAGCGCACTCAGGTCGGGATTCATTGCGGCCAGGTGGATCGGCTGCGAGCCGAGCGCGGTGCGCTGGTCGCGGCTGCCGGGATCGCCGGCAAGCACGCGGCGGACATCGTCGCCGCTGCCCAGGCGGGCGGCGTTGTGGATCGGACGGTCGCCATCGACCGACTGGGCCAGGGCGGGCAGCGCGCAAAGGCAGCTGCACAGGAGGAGAAGGGGAAGACGCATGACGGGCTCGCGGGTTGCGGATCGGTCCCGATTGTTGCCGGGGCGTCGGGGCCGCGGCCTTGATCCAGGTTAAATCGGTCAGCGCAGGCGCGGACGGTTGGCCAGTTCGTCGGGGTTGTCGCCGGCGGCCGGAAAGTGTTCGGCAAGCAGCGCGCCGATCCGTCCGACGGCGTCGATCAGCCCGGCGCACGGGCGGCCGGCGGCGAAATCCCGGCTGCAGGCGGCGCTGATCGCGTCCCACTCGGCCTGCGCCACGCGGCCGGCGATGCCGCGGTCGGCGAGGATTTCGAGGCGGCGGTCGAGCAGTTGCACGTAGAGGAGCACGCCGCTTGCCGCACGCGTACGGTCGACGCCGTAAAGGGCGAACATTTCGCCGGCCCGGGCGCGGCTGTCGAGGCCGCGGCGCAGTGCGGCGAAGGGCAGGGTGGCCTCGATGACGACGCAGATCTCGCCAGCGTGACCCTGCTCGGCGGCGGCGATCGCCGCCGTCAGCGCGTCCAGGTCGGCCTTGGCGAAGTGGCGGCGGAGCAGCCAGCCGGGCGCCGTCAGGTGCTTGAGGATGTGCCATGCCCGCATCGTTACCATCTCCCCGAGGCGCCGCCGCCGCCGAAACTGCCGCCGCCGCCGGAAAACCCGCCACCGCGACTGCCGCCACCACCGCCGCCGTGCCAGCTGCCGCCGCCGCTGCGCAGGAAGGAGGCGACGAAGGTGATCAAGGCTGCAATCGCAGCTGCTGCCAGGGTGCCGAAGCTGAGCCAGGCCAGCCAGCCGGCCAGCGCCGCCACCGCCAGCGAGCCGGCGATGCCGAACAGTGCGCGGGCGACGCTGGCGACGAAGATGGCGATGAAGAGCAGGGTGTCGCTGTCGAAGCTGCTCGCCGCCGCCGGCTTTGCCGCTGCCGGGGGCGGCAGAGCCTCGCCGCCGATCAGGCGGGCCAGGCGGTCCACGGTCGACCGCAAGCCGCCGGCAAAATCGCCTTGGCGAAAGCGCGGTGCCATCTCCTCGTCGATGATGCGCCGGGCGATCGCATCGGGAATCGTGCCTTCGAGGCCGTAGCCGACTTCGATGCGCATCCGCCGGTCGTCCTTGGCGACGATCACGATGACGCCGTCGTCGACGCCGCGGCGGCCGATCTTCCAGTGTTCGGCGAGACGGATGCCGAACTGCTCGATGCTTTCCGGCTGCGTCGTCGGCAGCAGCAGGATCGCCACCTGGGCGCCGCGCTCGCGTTCAAGGGCGGCCAGCCGGCCGACCAGGTCGGCCTGCTCGGCCGGGCTCAGCGTCGCGCTCAGGTCGACCACCCGGTCGCTCAGCGCCGGCAGCGCCACCGGCGCGGCCAGCACGAGCGTGGCGCAGAGGGCGAGTGCGAGGCTGGCGAACAGGCGGCGCAGCACGGGCGGCTTACTTGCTGTCGAACTTGACCGCCGGCGGATTGGCGATCGCCTTCTCGTCGTCCACGCTGAAGTTGGCCTTGGGCTGCCAGCCCATGACCATTGCCGTCAGGTTGTTGGGGAAGGTGCGCACCGAGACGTTGTACAGGCGCACCGCCTCGATGTAGCGGTTGCGGGCGACGGCGACGCGGTTCTCGGTGCCTTCGAGCTGCGCCTGCAGGTCGCGGAAGTTGGCGTCGGCCTTCAGCTGCGGGTAGTTCTCGGCGACCACCAGCAGGCGCGCCAGGGCGCTGCTCATCTCGGCCTGCGCCGCCTGGAACTTGGCGAAGGCGGCCGGGTCGTTGACCAGCGCCGGGGTGGCGTTGATGCCGCCGACCGCCGCGCGCGCCTCGGTCACCCGGGTCAGCACTTCCTTCTCGTGGGCGGCATAGCCTTGGACGGTGGCGACCAGGTTGGGCACCAGGTCGGCGCGCCGCTTGTACTGGTTGAGGACTTCCGACCAGGCGGCGTTGACGCCTTCGTCGTTGATCTGGATCTGGTTGTAGCCGCAACCGGACAAGGTTACGGTCAACAGGGCGATCAGGGCAAAAATGCGGATGCGCATGCGATGACTCCTCGGTGACTGTCGGTCGCCAGCATAGCAGCTAGACGTCGAGCTCGGCGCAGGCCCAGGCCAGTGCCTGGCGATAACTGTCGATCAGCGTTGCCGGCGCGATCTCGAGTGCCCCGGCCAGGATCACCGCCTGGTCGAGCCGGCAGCGCTCGAGCAGGCGGGCGAGCTGGAGGTAGCGGGCGTGCGGCCCGGCGTTGTCGAGCAGGGCGTCGGCGACGTTCGCCGGCAGGCGGATGCGGGCCAGGATCTCGGCCATCGGCATCTCGAGCAGCGCATCGAGCGGCGACAGCAGGCCGACCAGGAAGCGTTCGTCGGCGGCCCGCCGGTCGCCGTCACGGACCAGCGCCTCGAGCAGCGCGGCGCGGCACAGCGCGACGACGAGCAGGGTCTGGTCGTGGCCGTCGGCATCGAGGCTGAACAGGGCGATCGACAGCCAGCGGTAGAGGGCGTCGCGGCCGAGCAGGGTGACCGCCTCCTCGATCCCGGCGACCTGGCGCGACAGTCCGTAGAGCGGTGAATTGGCCATCTCGAGCAGGCGCACGACCAGTGCCGGATCGCGGGTCGCGGTGGCGGCGATTTCCTTGAGGTCGGCGTCGGCGCGCAATTGGTCGAGCAGCGCGAGGACTGCCAGGCGGCTGGCGCCGGCCCGTTTGCCGGCGGCTTCCTGGTCGCGGCTGGCGGCGAAGCCGCCACAACTGAAGTCGGCCCCGATGCGCAGGCACAGCCGGTGTTCGGCCCAGCTGCCGACGCCTTCGGCGAGCAGTTGCAGCCCGGGGCGCTGGCGGCGCAACGCCTGCAGGCGTTGCTCGAGCTCGGCCAGCGGCTGGGCGTGGAGGTCGAAGTACACCAGGTCGGCCGTCGCCGCGTCGGCATCTTCGAGGCACAGGCCGATGCTGCCGCCGGCGGCGCGGATGGCGGCAACCGCAGGTTCACGGTCGACGTCGGCGGCGAGCAGAAAACAGCTGCGGGCGCCGATGACCGGGGTGAAATCGGCAGCTTGCCACTGCCCGGCGGCGAGCGGCACGAGCAGCAGCCGGCGTTCGGCGAAGGCGCGGGCGTCCTCGCGCTGCAAGGCATCGACCAGCGCCGTAGCGTCACTGCCGGCATCGCCGAAGCTCTTGATCTGCAGGCGGTAGCCGGCGATGCGCGAGCTGCTGTCGATCATCTCCTGCCAGGCGAGCAGCAGGCGCGGCGCCGGGGGCGGCGCCACCGCCGGCGCCGATGCGCTGGCGACGGGTTGCGGGGTGGCCGGGCGGCGGCCGAACAGGCGTCTGAGGAAGTTCACGGGCGGCGATCGGTAACGGGGCAGACCGTCATCATAATCGGCGTCGCGGGATTTGCGCAGCCGGCGCTAGGGCAGCCGTGTCCAGATTCCGTCGCGGCCGGTCTCGATCGGGCGGAAATTGGTCTTGTAGGCCATCTTCGGGCTTTCCGCGATCCAGTAGCCGAGGTACAGGTAGGGCAGGCCGAGGGCCGCGCACTGCCGGGCCTGCCAGAGGATGTTGTAAACCCCGTAGCTGGCGCCGGCAACGTCCGGGTCGAAGAAGGTGTACACCGACGAGAGGCCGTCGTCGAGAACGTCGATGACGCTGACCATGCGCACCGTGCCGTTTTCCGAGAACTCGATCAGCCGGGTATCGACGTGGCTCTGCAGGAGGAATTGCGCGTACTGGTCGTGACTGTCCTCGTCCATGCCGCCGCCGGGATGGCGGCTGCGCTGGTAGCGGACGTAGAGCGCGAAATGCGCCGGGTCGAAGTGCAGCGGCAGCTCGCGCGCCAGCAGGCCGGCGTGGTGTTTCCAGGCGCGCCGCTGGCTGCGGTTGGGCTGCAGTTCGGCGGCCGGCAGCCGGACCGGGACGCAGGCGCGGCAATGGTCGCAGTGCGGACGGTAGGTGAAGATGCCGCTGCGCCGGAATCCGGCGCGGACCAGCGAACCGTAGATCTCGCTGTCGATCAGGTGCGCCGGCGTCGCCACTTGCGAACGGGCCTCGCGGTCGTCGAGGTAGCTGCAGGGATAGGGCGAAGTGGCGTAGAACTGGAGCAGCGAGAAGGGCAGCTCGGCGTCGTCGGGCAGGGCCATGGCGTCACCAGTCCCCGCTCAGTCCGGCTGCCGACCAGTCGGCGCGGGCGCCACCGGCAGCCAGGGCGTGCAGCCGTTCGAGGAATTCCCGGCGCGGGATTTCGCGGGCGCCGAGCGAGGCGAGGTGGTCGGTGTACATCTGGCAGTCGATCATGCCGAACTGGTGGTGTTGCAGGTAGCGGACGAGGTGGGCGAAGGCGAACTTCGACGCGTTGTCGGACCGGGAAAACATCGACTCGCCGTAGAACATGCGGCCGATGGCCAGGCCGTACAGGCCGCCGACCAGTTCGCCTTCTGCCCAGGTTTCGACCGAATGCGCCCAGCCGAGTTCATGCAGGCGCAGATAGGCCTCGCGCATGTCGGCGGTGATCCAGGTGCCGTCCTGACCCGGGCGGGGCGTTGCCGCACAGCCGTCGATGACGCCGGCGAAGTCGCCGTCGAATCTGACGGTCAACGGCCCGTGGCGGAGAATTTTGCGCAGCGACCGGCTCGGCCGGAATTCCTCGGGGAACAGCACCATGCGCGGGTCCGGGCTGTACCACAAGGGGTGGCCTTCGACCGTGCCCCAGGGAAAGATGCCGCGCCGGTAGGCGTCGAGCAGGCGGTCGGGCAGCAGTGCGCCGCCGACCGCGAGCAGGCCGCCGAGCTCGGGCCGGGCCGTGGCGACCGGCGGAAAGGGGTCGAGCGGTCCGAGAAAGGGAATCATCCGGCGGCGGTCAGGTGTGCCGGCCTGGCTGCTGTTGTGCGGCCTGCTGTTCGAGACGGATTTCGCAGGCCGGGTCGTTGCCGCAGGCTGCGTGCTTCTTGAAGGCGATCACGTGGTCGGCGTCGAGGCGGATGCCGATCTTCTCGCCGAGTGCGTGGTTGTGGTGCGAGGGCACCAGCGAGAGGACCTCGCTGCCGCTTTCCAGTCGCAGCGTGTACAGGATGTCGGCGCCGCGGAAGGCCTTGTGCAGGACTTCGGCCTGGACCGGACTGGCATCGTCGTGGACGATGTCGTCGGGGCGCAGCAGGATGTCGACGGCGCAGCCGCAGTCGCAGCCGGTACAGCTTTCGCTGCATTCGACCGGGGTGTCGGAGACCAGCGTGCCGAGCTCCATGTGCACGCTGTTGTCGTCGCCGACCGTGCCGGCGAGCAGCACGCCCTGGCCGATGAAGTCGGCGACGAAGCGGTTGGCCGGGCGGTGGTACAGGTTGTACGGCGTGTCCCACTGCTGGATGCGGCCGTGGTGCATGAGGCCGATTTCGTCGGCGATGGCGAAGGCCTCGTTCTGGTCGTGGGTGACCATGATCGCGGTCGACCCCTCGCGCTTGAGGATTTCCCGGACTTCGACCGAGAGCCGCTCGCGCAGGCCGACGTCGAGGTTGGAGAAGGGCTCGTCGAGCAGGATCAGCGCCGGTCGCGGGGCCAGTGCGCGGGCCAGGGCGACGCGCTGCTGCTGGCCGCCGGACAGCTCGTGCGGGTACTTGTCGCCATGCCCGGCCAGGCCGACGGTGGCGAGCAGCTGGCGGACGCGCAGGTGGTTGTGCTCGGCCTGGCGGCGGTCGAGGCCGAAGCCGACGTTCTGTTCGACGGTGAGATGGGGAAACAGCGCATAGTCCTGGAAAACCATGCCGATCCGGCGTTTTTCCGGGGCGACGCGGCTGCCGGGGCGGCTGACCGGCTCGCCGTGCAGGCGGATTTCGCCGCCGGCGATTTCCTCGAAGCCGGCGATGCAGCGTAGCAGGGTCGTCTTGCCGCAACCGGAGGGGCCGAGCAGGCAGGCGATCTGGCCGGGCGCCAGACGGAAATCGACGCCGTCGACGACGGTGTGGCTGCCGTAGCGCTGGATCACGCCATTCAATTCGAGCTGTGTCATGGCGCCCGATTATAATTCGCGACCATGCATCTGCGCGCAAACACTTCTTCCCCGCTTCTCGTCGTCGGCGTCGTCGTCGCCTTGCTCGCCGGCCTGCCGGTCGCCAGCGTCGGTCTCAACCTGTTCGTCGGCGGCACCAGCGAGACCTGGTCGCACCTGTCGCAGACGGTGCTGCCCGAGTACATCGCCAATTCGCTCAAGCTCTGCCTCGGCGTCGGTCTCGGGGTGGCTGTCGTCGGTGTGGCGACGGCCTGGCTGACGGCGATGCACGATTTCCCGGGGCGGCGCTTCTTCGAGTGGGCGCTGGTCCTGCCGCTGGCCGTGCCGGCCTACGTCATGGCCTACGTCTATACCGATTTCCTGCAGTTCGTCGGGCCGGTGCAGAGCGCCTTGCGCGCCGCCTTCGGCTGGGAATTCGGCGATTACTGGTTTCCCGACATCCGCACTTTGCCCGGTGCCGTGCTGATGTTCGTCTGCGTGCTCTATCCCTATGTCTATCTGCTCGCCCGCACCGCTTTCCTCGAGCGCGCCAGCGGCATGCTCGAGGCGGCGCGCACGCTCGGCATGGGGCCGTGGCGCGCCTTTTTCGCGGTTTCGCTGCCGCTGGCGCGGCCGGCGATCGTCGCCGGGGTTGCCCTGGCGCTGATGGAAACCCTGGCCGACTACGGCACGGTGGCGTATTTCGCGGTCAACACCTTCACCACCGGCATTTACCGGGCCTGGTTTTCGCTCGGCGACCGGGTTGCCGCGGCGCAGCTGGCGGCGATGCTGCTCGCCTTCGTGCTCTTCCTGTTGATGGCCGAGCGCGTGTCGCGCGGTCGTGCCCGCTATCACAACACCACCGGTCGCAATCGTCCGCTTGCCGGTGCCCGGCTGCGTGGCGCGGCTGCCCTGGCTGCCGTCGGCGCCTGTGCCTTGCCGTTGCTGCTCGGTTTCGTGCTGCCGGCGCTGCTCTTGCTGAAGATGGCGCTGACCGAGGGCGATGCCCAGTTCGGCGAGCGCTTCCTGGTGCTGTCGCGCAACAGCTTCCTGCTGGCCGGGGTGACCGCCGCCTGCGGCGTGCTGATCGCCCTGCTCCTGGCCTATGGTGCCCGCCTCTCGAAAGGCGCCTTCGCCGCCGGCCTCAATCGCCTGGTCGGCCTCGGCTACGCCGTGCCCGGCGCGGTGATCGCGGTCGGGGTGCTGATCCCGGTGACCCGGCTCGATCACTGGCTGGCCGGGCAGTGGGCCGCCTGGTTCGGGCACAACCCGGGGTTGCTGCTGACCGGCGGCGTGGCCGCGCTGATCTATGCCTATCTGGTGCGTTTCCTGGCGGTGGCGCTGCATACCGTCGAATCAAGCCTGGCCAAGATCACGCCGAGCATGGATGACGCCGCCCGCAGCCTCGGACTGGGCCAGGGCGAGACGCTGCGCCGGGTGCATGCGCCCTTGCTGCGCGGCAGTCTGCTCACCGCCGGTCTGCTGGTCTTCGTCGATGTCATGAAGGAGTTGCCGGCGACGCTGGTCATGCGGCCGTTCAACTTCGATACCCTGGCCACCCAGGCCTACACGCTGGCTTCCGACGAGCGTCTGGCCGAAGCATCGACCGCGGCGCTGGCCATCGTCGTCGTCGGCCTGCTGCCGTTGATCCTGCTGTCACGCCAGATCAGCGCCGCCCGGCGCGGCTGAGACTCAGAGTTTCTTTGTTTCGGTGGCGCTGTCCACCTTTTCCCAGGCGCCGCTGTTGCGTTCGAAATCGACCGCCAGGATGTTGGTGTCCACGCCATAGACACCCTTCATGTCCACCTGCTCGATGGCTTCCTCGGGGAGGGCGTTGACGAACTCGATCACGTTGCCGTGCGCTTCGGCGGCAGGCTGCGAGGCGGCCGGCGCAGGTGTCGGGAAATCGTGGCGCTCGAACTCGAGCATCGGCACATCCAGGGTTTCGACGCCGCCGGAAGAGATTTCCTTGGCGCGCTCGAAAATCGACGGGGGAATGTCGAGATCGAAGGGGATCTGCGCGTGATGGGCGAGCAGCAGTGCGGCGATCTCCGTGTGTCCGGCGCGCAACGCCAGGCGCAAGGGGGCGCCGGGACCGTCGGTGGTGGGGGCGTTGATGTCGGCGCCGCGGTTGATCAGTTCGCGGATGATCGGCACGTTGCCGGTGAAGCAGGCCGTACGCAGCGGCAGGCCGGCGATGCCGTGGATGTCGGCGGCTTCGATGTCGGCACCGTCGTCGAGGGCGGCGACAACCCGGTGCAGGCTGTTGGCCCGGATTGCCTCGATCAGTTCGTTGGCGCCAAAGCGGTTGGTTCCCATGGTTCGTTTCCCCTGAATTGGCAACGATTCTATGGGATGCCAAGCGCTTTGGCGAGAGGCTGGCTTACTTGAAACCGGCGCGGTCGAAGATCATCTGCGCCTTGACCTGGTACATCGCCAGGCTGTTGACCGGCAACTGGTCAGCCTTGAACTTGCCGAGCTTGCTCAGCGCCGGATTGTCGACCTTGACCGAGGCCACCACCGGCCATTCGTTGTTGCCGTCGGCGAAGTAGCGCTGGGCGGAATCGGAGGCCAGGTATTCGAGGAACTTGATCGCGGCTTCCTTGTTCGGTGCGTGCTTGAGGACGCCACCGCCGGAAACGTTGATATGGGTGCCGGTGGTCGCCTGGTTCGGCCAGACCACGCCGACCTGCTCCATCGTTTTTTGGTCTTCCGGCTTGGTCGACCGCATCAGTCGGGCAACGTAGTAGCTGTTGGAAATTGCGACGCCGCATTCGCCGGCGGCAACTGCCTTGATCTGGTCGGTATCGCCGCCCTTCGGTGCGCGGGCGAAGTTGGCGACCATGCCGCGGGCCAGGGCTTCGGCCTTGGCTTCGCCTTCGTGGGCGATGACCGAGGCGAGCAGCGACAGGTTGTACGGATGCGAGCCGGAGCGCGAGCAGAACTTGCCCTTCAGTTTCGGATCGGCGAGGTCGGCGTAGTTCTGAACATCGCTGGCCTGGACGCGCGCCTTGTTATAGACGATGACGCGGGCGCGGGTCGAGAACGATGCCCATTCGGCGGTACGCAGGTGGGCCGGGATGCGTTTTTCCAGTACCGGCGAGCTGAGCGGTGCAAACAGGCCAAGCTCGCGGGCCTTGGCCAGGCGCGAGGCGTCGACGGTGAGCAGCACGTCGGCCGGGCTGTTGGCGCCTTCGTTGCGGATCCGCTCCAGCAGTTCGTCTTCCTTGCCTTCGATGCGGTTGATCTTGATGCCGGTCTGCTTGGTGAAGTCGGCGTACAGCGCTTCGTCGGTCTGGTAATGACGGGCTGAATAGAGATTCAGCACCTTTTCCTGGGCGATGGCTGGCTGGAGGGCTGCAGCAACCGACAGCGCGACGAGCGTGGCTTTCAACTTCATGGATGGACTCCTGTGCATGGTTGTATGAGAACCATTCCAGTCTAAAGTAAAAACTTGTTAATGAGAACGGTTATTGCGAGCGGGCAATAAAAAACGACCGGGCGGTCGTTTCGGGGTCAGCGGGCTTCGATGATCCGGCGGGCGCCGTTGAAGCGGCTCATCCAGTAGCTGTTGTTCATGTTCTCGACGCGGACTTCGGCGCCGGCACGCGGGGCGTGCAGGAAATGGTTATCGCCGAGATAGATGCCGACATGCGAGAAGGTCCGGCGCATGGTGTTGAAAAACACCAGGTCGCCCGGTTTCAGCTGGCTGAGATCCACCTGTTCGCCAAGCTGGCTCTGTTCGCGCGCAGTACGCGGCAGATAGGCGCCAATGCTTTCCTTGAACACGGTTTGCACGAAGCTGCTGCAGTCGAGACCGGCTTCTGCACTGTTGCCACCCATCTTGTAGCGCACCCCGACCAGCTTCAGCCCTTCGAGGATGACATCCTGCGTGGCGTTGGTGTAACGTTCGACGAAGGACAGCGGCGCTTCCAGCGGGCGCAGGGTCTCAGCGGCATCAGCCGGTCCGAAGGCGGACAGGGCAATGCAGGAGGCGGCCAGGAAAGAAGCGATGCGACGGGACATGGGCGCGTAATCTATTTGAAATTCATCTGTCTGTAAAGTCGTTGTCCTGTGTTCATGCGAATGGCAACAGCTGATGTAACTATGTTCATAGTCCGTAATTATGAATACAATTTCACCCCCTAGGAGCGAGGAGAAGACCACGATGAATTCCTTCAAGGCACTGCTGATCGAGGAAAACGAAGGCAAGGTTGGCCATCGTTTTGTCGACATGGGCATCGATGATCTCGATGCCGGTGAAGTGGTCATCCGGGTCGCCTATTCGAGCATCAACTATAAGGACGCACTGGCTGCGACCGGCGCCGGCAAGATCATTCGCCGTTTTCCCTGCGTCGGCGGCATCGATCTCTCGGGGACCGTGGTGTCGAGCGCCGATGCCCGTTTCAAGGCCGGTGATCCGGTCATTGCGACCAGCTTCGACATCGGCGTCGCCCATCATGGCGGTTATGCCGAATACGCCCGCGTACCCGCCGACTGGGTCGTCCCCTTGCCCGCCGGTCTCAGCCTGCATGAGGCAATGGCACTCGGTACTGCTGGGTTTACCGCCGCGCTCGGCGTTGTGCGCATGGAAGAGAATGGCCTTACCCCGGACAAGGGGCCGGTCATTGTCACCGGTGCAACCGGCGGAGTCGGCAGCCTGGCGGTCGACATGCTGGCCCAGCGCGGCTATCGCGTCGTCGCCCTGACCGGCAAGGAGAGCGAAGCCGATTACCTGCGCAACCTGGGGGCTGCCGAGGTGATGCTGCGTCAGAGCCTCGACCTGAGCAAGATTCGTCCGCTTGATCGGGCGCGCTGGGCGGGTGCGGTGGACAACCTCGGTGGCGATGTTCTCGCCTGGATCGCCAGCACGATGGAGCAGGGTGGAACCATCGCCAGCATCGGTCTGGCCGCGAGCATGTCGCTGAAGACCACGGTGGCGCCGTTCATCCTGCGTGGTGTCTCGCTGCTTGGCATCGATTCGGGTTACATCGGTGAGCCTTACCGCAGCGGCGTCTGGCAGCGTCTGGCAACCGATCTGCGGCCGCCGCATCTGGGGCAGATGTCGCGCGCGATCCCGTTTGCCGATCTGCCGGCAACTTTCGATGAATACATAGGTGGTCGCGCCAAGGGGCGCGTCGTCGTCGATATTGCCGGTGGCTGACATGTCCGATCTGCCGCGCGTTCTGGTTGTTGACGACTCCCGTCTGGTGCGCGCCTCGCTGGTCCAGCATATCCGGTCGCAATACGAGGTCCGCGAGGAAGCCGACGGCGATGCCGCCTGGCAGACGCTGGTTCTCGACCAGTCGATCAGGGCCGTTGTTTCCGACCTGCAGATGCCCAAGATGAACGGCTACGAGTTGCTTGAGCGCTTGCGCTCCTCGCGCCTGCGCCGTTTGCAGCAGATGCCCTTCATCCTCGTTTCCGGCGAGGAAACCGAAGAGGAGCGCGGCAAGGCACGCGGTCTCGGCGCGTCCGACTTCATTACCAAAGGCAGCGGCGCGATCGAGATACTGACTCGTCTTGGCAACCTTCTTGCCTTGCAGCAGGCTCAGGAAAATCTGGACAACGGTCGCGAGCAGATGGTCCAGAATCCGGCGACCGGCCTGTTCACCCGCAAGTATCTGGAATTGCAGGCGGCGCAGGCCCTGTCGCATTCGGCCCGGCATGGAATCGATGTCAGTCTGATGGTGCTGGGTTTTGATGGCTACGGCGAATTGTCGCGCCGGCTTGGCCCGCAATTGGCCGAGGAGGTTGGCAACCGCTTCGCCCGGATGCTCGCTGGCAAGATGCGCCAGGAGGACAGTCTCGGTCACGTTGCCGAAGGCCAGTTTGCCGTCGTCTCGCCGGGGACGGCGCCCAATTACTGCGCCAGTTTTGCCGAGCGCGTGCGGCAGGCGGTCGAGGTGTCCCGGCTGTCGGTTCAGGGGCAATCACTGGCGTTGACCGTCAGCATCGGTTTGGCCAGTGTGCCGACCGATGTCGTCAGCTCCGCCGGGGCGCTGCTCGATCTGGCGACCCAGCGCATGCAGCAGGCGATGCAGGCGGGGGGCAACCGCACCGAAGCCGGGGGCAGTCTGCCAGCAACCCGGCCGATTTCGCTGCAGCATGCGCTGGAGTTGCTGCGGGCCAATCGCCAGGGGCCGGTGTTGCCGCATCTGGATGCCTTGCTGGCGCAATTGCTGCCGCTGCTCAGCCTGATCGACGAAAAACTCGATTTGACTCTCCCGGTTGCGGAGATCGAGCGTTATCTGGAAGAACGGAAAGCAGGCCAAAAATAATCCGTTCCTTCGTTTTTGAAGTGCAGGAAACCATTAGCTAGAGGGAGTTTTATGGCAACTTACAAGGAGTTTCACCAGTATTCGATCGAGCAGCCCGATGCGTTCTGGACCGAACAGGCCGGGCTGATCGACTGGAAAGAACCGTTTACCCAGGTCTGCGATTTCTCGCGCCCACCGTTTGCCAAGTGGTTTGTCGGCGGCAAGACCAACCTGTGTCACAACGCGATCGATCGTCACGCCGCCAAGCGTCCGGATGGGCGTGCGCTGATCTACATTTCGACCGAAACCGACGAGGAAAGGATCTATTCCTTCGCCGAACTGCAGGCCGAGGTCGAGCGCATGGCGGCGATCTACAAGAGTCTCGGTGTCAAGAAAGGCGACCGTGTCCTGATCTACATGCCGATGATCCCGCAGGCAGCATTCGCGATGTTTGCGGCAGCCCGTATCGGGGCGATCCACTCGGTGGTTTTCGGCGGCTTTGCTTCCGGTTCGCTGGCGACGCGCATCGACGATGCCAAGCCGACCCTGATCGTCTCTTCCGACGCCGGCATGCGCGGCGGCAAGGCGGTTCCTTACAAGCACCTGCTCGACGAAGCGATCGAGATCGCCGAACACAAGCCGGCCAAGGTGCTGATGGTCGATCGCGGCCTCGACAAGGGGTTCAACAAGGTTGAAGGTCGCGACGTCGATTACGCGACGCTGCGCGAACAGCACCTGAATGCTCGCGTCGAGTGCGAATGGCTGGAATCCTCCGAGCCGTCCTACATCCTCTACACCTCCGGCACCACCGGCAAGCCGAAGGGCGTGCAGCGCGATACCGGCGGCTACGCCGTGGCGCTGGCCTCGTCGATGAAGCACATCTACTGCGGCGGCGAGGGCGAAACCTATTTCTCCACCTCCGACATCGGCTGGGTGGTCGGTCACTCCTACATCATCTACGGCCCGCTGATCGCCGGCATGGCCACGATCATGTACGAAGGCACGCCGCTGCGCCCCGACCCGGGCATCTGGTGGCAGATCGTCGAGAAGTACAAGGTCAACGTGATGTTCTCCGCGCCGACCGCCGCCCGCGTGCTGAAGAAGCAGGACCCGGCGTACATGCACAAATACGACCTGTCGTCGCTGAAGCACATCTTCATGGCCGGCGAGCCGCTGGATCAGCCGACGCACGAGTGGTTCCAGAACGAAACCGGCAAGCCGGTCATCGACAACTACTGGCAGACCGAAACCGGCTGGCCGATGCTGGCCGCGCTGCACGGCGTCGAGAAGACCCCGATCAAGTTCGGTTCGCCGTCCTTCCCGGTCTATGGCTACAACCTGAAGATCTTCCGCGAGGACGGCTCGGAATGCGGTCCGAACGAGAAGGGCATCGCCGCCGTCGTGCCGCCGCTGCCGCCGGGCTGCCTGTCCACCGTCTGGGGCCAGGACGACCGCTTCGTTTCCACCTACTTCACGCTGTTCAAGGAACCGCTGGTCTACTCGTCCTACGACTGGGCGATCAAGGATGACGAAGGCTACTTCACCATCCTCGGTCGTACCGACGACGTCATCAACGTCGCCGGCCATCGCCTGGGCACTCGCGAAATCGAGGAAGCGATCCAGAATCACGCCGCCATCGCTGAAGTCGCCGTGGTCGGCGTCGAGGACAAGTTGAAGGGCCAGATGCCGATGGCCTTCGCCGTGGTCAAGGATGCGTCCAAGATCGCCACGCCGGAGCTGGTCAAGGCACTGGAAAAGGAAGTCTTCGCCACCGTTGACGGTATCCTTGGTGCCATCGCCCGTCCGGCCCGCGTACATTTCGTCGTTGGCCTGCCGAAGACCCGTTCCGGCAAGATGCTGCGCCGTTCCCTGCAGGCGCTGGCCGAAGGCCGTGATCCGGGCGATCTGACGACGATCGAGGATCCGTCGACGCTGGAAAACATCAAGAAGTTGCTCGCCGGCTGAGCCGGGTATTCCGGATCAAACCCGCCGCCTGAGTGCGGCGGGTTTTTTTATGCCCGCAGTTGTAAGAATCGGCGCCGGGGGCGGGTGCTAAAATGCTTGCCCACCCGCTTTCTGCGATGATCCACAGCAATGATTTATGAAACCGTAGCCGCCGTTGACCTCGGGTCAAACAGCTTTCGCCTTCAGGTCGGTCGCGTCGTGGACGACCAGATTTATCCGCTTGATTCGCTGAAGGAGCCGGTCCGCCTGGCATCCGGGCTGACTGCCGACAAGCTGCTTGATGCCGATGCCCAGTCGCGGGCACTGGCGGCACTGAGACGGTTCGGCGAGCGCTTGCGCGGCCTCGATGCAGGCGCGGTGCGAGCGGTGGCGACCAACACCCTGCGCGTTGCCAAGAACGTATCGCAGTTCCTGCCGCAGGCCGAGGAGGCTCTCGGCTTTCCGATCGAGGTCATCGCCGGCCGCGAAGAAGCGCGCCTGATCTATCTCGGTGCTTCGCACTCGCTGCCGACGGCAAGCCACAAGCGCCTGGTCGTCGATATCGGTGGTGGTTCGACCGAATTCATCATCGGCAAGCGCCACGATCCGCAGTTGATGGAGTCCCTGTACATGGGCTGCGTCAGCTTCACGATGCGCTATTTTCCGGGCGGCAAGGTGGACAAGCGTCGCTTGCGCGAAGCCCAGGTCGCCGCGGCCAAGGAAATCGAGCTGATCGCCCACGATTACCAGCGCCTGGGTTGGAAGGAGGCAGTCGGTTCGTCGGGGTCGGCGAGGGCGATTGCCGATATTCTCGAAATGAACGAAATGAACCCCGGCGGCGAGAGTGGCATCACCCGGGTCGGCCTGGAGCGTCTGTGCTCGCTGCTGGTCAAGGCAGGGTCGGCCGATGCGCTCGAGTTGCGGGGTGTCAAGGGTGATCGCTTGCCGGTTCTGCCCGGTGGCATCGCGATCATGTCGGCGGTGTTCGAGGAACTGGACATCGAGCGGATGACCTACGCCGATGGTGCGTTGCGCCTGGGCGTGCTCTATGACCTGCTCGGCCGCTTCCATCATCACGACATGCGCGATGCGACGGTTGCCAGCTTCCGCAAGCGCTATCAGGTCGAGCGCGATCAGGTCGAACGCGTCGAGGCCGCCGCCCTGTCGGCGCTGACGCAGCTGAGTGCTGGCGATCCCGATGAGGTCGACTTACAGTACCTGTCCTGGGCCTGCCGTCTGCACGAGATCGGTATTTCAGTGGCGCACAACGCCTACCACAAGCACGGTGCCTACATCCTGACTTATGCCGACATGCCCGGTTTCTCGAAGAAGGATCAGGCGCGTCTGGCGATGCTGGTTCTGGGGCACCGCGGCAAGCTCGAGAAACTGGGTGGGGTGCCCACGGTCGACAGCATCTGGACGCTGATTTTCTGTCTGCGCCTGGCGGTCTCGCTGCATCGTACCCGCGACGATCGGGCAATGCCGGCGTGGCGGGTGTCGCTTACCGAACGCGGTTTCCTGCTCGAGTTGCCTGAGGCATGGCTGGCGGAAAATCCCTGGACTGCCGCAGCACTGGGGGAGGAAACCATTGTCTGGCGGCAGATCGGCCGCGAGTTTGTCGTCCGTGCCCTGCGCTGACGCAGGAGTCAGTCAGCAACGATGTGTTCGGCGATGCGCTTCTTGAGGTCGCCCGGGTTGGTCTCGAAACGGGAGAAGTGCATCAGCGACAGTCCGAATACGCAGCCGTATAGCAGCAGGCTGCGGCTACGCGCCTCGGCATCGTCCATGCCGGAACTGACGAACAGCCGCCGGGTGCATTCGAGCCGGTAGAGATCGACGGCTTCGACCACTGCGGCGGCGCGGGCGTCGTGACGAGCCCAGTCGCGGACGGCAAGCTCGATCGACATGCCTTTACGGTTGCGGCTGGCACCGTACACCTCGATTGCATAGTGCAGTTGCTGGCGCTCCTGGCCCGGTTGGACGGAGGTGGTTTTTTCGATATCACGGATGCGGCCTTCGCGCCAGCGTTCGAGTACGGCATCGAGCAGGGCTTGACGATCCTTGAAGTGCCAGTAGAAACTGCCTTTGGTGACACCGCAACGCTTGGCCAGGAGCTCGACACGCAGACCGGCGATGCCGTCCTTGGCAAGAACGTCGATTGCCGCGTCGACCCAGCGTGCCGGATCAAGCTGGCTGCGCGCAGGGGCAGCCTTCCCGGGGCTGCGAACGACGCCGGTTCCGGTCTGGGGCTTGACAGCTTTATTTTCCATACACTACCGTATGCTCTTTTCCATACGACACAGTATGGTGATTGTGCGGTTTGCCAAGTCGTCTGTCAAACGGCGACAGTTTCGAAAAACATCGATCGATAAAAGGAGATGCCAGTGAAAATTCTCGTTCCCGTGAAACGGGTGGTGGACTACAACGTCAAGGTTCGGGTCAAGGCCGATGGCAGCGGCGTCGATCTGGCCAATGTAAAGATGAGCATGAACCCGTTCGACGAAATCGCCGTCGAAGAAGCGGTTCGTCTCAAGGAAGCCGGGATCGCCAGCGAAGTCGTTGCGGTCTCCTGCGGCCCGGCGGCATGCCAGGAAACCCTGCGCACGGCAATGGCCATCGGTGCCGATCGCGGCATCCTCGTTGAAACCGATGTCGAGCTGCAGCCGCTGGCCGTGGCCAAGCTGCTCAAGGCGCTCTGCGACAAGGAGCAGCCGCAACTGGTCGTGTGTGGCAAGCAGGCGATCGACGATGATGCCAACCAGACCGGGCAGATGCTGGCAGCGCTGGCCGGTTGGCCGCAGGCGACCTTCGCCTCCAAGGTGGTGGTAGCCGAGGGCAAGGCGACGGTCACCCGCGAAATCGACGGTGGCCTGGAAACCCTGCAGTTCCCGCTGCCGGCTGTGGTGACCACCGACCTGCGCCTGAACGAGCCGCGCTACGCAACCCTGCCGAACATCATGAAGGCCAAGAAGAAGCCGCTTGATACCGTCAAGCCGGAGGATCTGGCGGTCGACGTCGCGCCGCGACTGAAAACGCTCAAGGTTGTCGAGCCGGCCAAGCGTTCGGCTGGCGTCAAGGTGGCCGATGTGGCCGAACTGGTGAATAAACTGAAGAACGAAGCGAAGGTGATCTGACATGACCATTCTCGTAATTGCCGAGCACGATCAGCAAACCCTCAAGTCGGCGACGCTCAACACCGTTGCTGCTGCCGTCAAGATCGGTGGCGACATTCATCTGCTCGTTGCCGGCGCGGCGTGTGCAGCCGCCGCTGCCCAGGCGGCGACCCTGCAGGGCGTGACCAAGGTGCTCGTCGTTGATGCTCCGCAGTATGCTGCGCAGACCGCCGAAAGCCTTGCTGCCCTGGTGGTTGCCAGTGCCGGTGGCTATTCGCACATCCTTGCGCCGGCGACCACGTTCGGCAAGAACGTCCTGCCGCGCGTCGCCGCGCTGCTCGACGTCGCCCAGATTTCCGAAATCACCGCCGTCGAATCGGCCGATACCTTCGTCCGCCCGATTTACGCTGGCAACGCCATGGCGACGGTGCAGAGCGCCGATGCGGTCAAGGTCATCACCGTCCGGACCACGGCCTTCGATGCCGTCGCCAGCGGCAATTCGGCCCCGGTCGAGGCGTTGGCCGCGGCTGCGGAGTCCGGGGCGACGCAGTTGCTCGGTCGCGAACTGACCAAGTCCGAGCGTCCTGAGCTGGGTGCTGCCAAGATCATCGTTTCCGGTGGTCGTGGCCTGGGCAGCGGCGAGAACTACCACAAGCTGCTCGAACCGCTTGCCGACAAGCTGGGCGCTGCGCTTGGCGCCAGCCGGGCGGCGGTGGATGCCGGTTTCGTGCCGAACGACTATCAGGTTGGCCAGACCGGCAAGGTGGTGGCACCGCAGTTGTATGTAGCGGTTGGTATTTCCGGTGCCATTCAGCATCTGGCCGGGATGAAGGACTCCAAGGTGATCGTCGCCATCAACAAGGATCCGGATGCGCCGATCTTCCAGGTGGCTGATTACGGCCTGGTCGCCGACTTGTTTGAAACCGTGCCGCAACTGGAGAGCGCACTCGGCTAAAATGCCGGGGTGAATCTCACCGACGATCTGCTGGGCGAAATGTGGTACTGGGTAGCTTGGGCTGCCTGGCTGCCGCTTTTCGCCCGCAGCGTCTGGCTTGCTCCCTGGCGCCGCCTGAGGGACTCGGAGCAGTCGAATCTATGGCTGGGTATGATCGTTCTGCTGGTTTTCGTATGGAGCATGAAAGCCGGCGTCAATCCGGGGCTTTCCCTGCATCTCCTCGGTGCCAACGTCTTCACGCTGGCTTTCGGTCCGCATCTCGCTTTTGTCGGTTTGTCGCTGGTCACGCTCGGAGTGACGCTCAATGGTGCTGACGGCATTCTTGCCTATGCCATGAATGCACTGCTGCTTGCCGGGCTGGCAACCGCTTTGAGCCAATGCCTGTTTAGGATCGTCTCCGGCATCCTGCCGCGCCATTTCTTCATCTACATATTCGTCAATGCCTTCATCGCCGGCGGGGTGGTGGTTCTTGGCGTCGGATTGGCGTCGACCGTACTCTTGGGCGTCGCCGGGGCTTATGCTTGGGAGTTCCTGTTTTCCGAGCATTTTCCGTATTATCTGTTGCTGGCATTTGCCGAGGCTTGGCTGTCCGGGATGGTGATCACACTCTTTGTCGTCTATCGGCCGCAATGGGTGGAATCTTTCGACGATTCTCGTTATCTTTCCGATAAATAAGCGCTACAATCCGAATATTTGAACGTCATTAGGGGGCGTCGTTGAATCGACTAGGGTTTCGCGTAACGCTGGGTGCGTTGGCTTTGGCAATTTCCTCGTCGGCTTTTCCTGCCGGGCTGGGAGAGTTGCGTGGGCAGGCCATTCTTGGGGAACGCCTGGATCTGACGGTTGCAATCCTTGGTGTCGACAAATCCTTACCGGATGCGAGTTGCTTTCGGTTGGTCAAGCCCCGCTCGGAAGATGATCTGCCCTGGTTGAGGCAGGCTGATCTGCAGGTGCGGCCAGGGCAGCCGCCGCAGTTGCATGTCGGATCTTCAATGATTCTGCGCGAGCCGGTGATGCGGGTTGCCGTCCAACTTGGCTGCGGCAATGAGGTTTATCGTGAGTATGTCTTGCTCGGCTCGCCAAGAATCGATGGCCAGGAGCCTCAGGGCCTGGTGGCAAGCGCCGGCGAGCCGGTTGCGCGCCGGGTTGAGAAGGCGCCGGCTTCTACGGCGCCGCGGCGTCCGTCCGTCCAGGCTGCTGCGCCGGTGCGCAAGCCGGTTCCGCGAAAGTCCACAGAAGCGCCTGTGGCGCCAGCCGCGGTTGATGCCGCCGTTGGCGATCGCCTGCTCTTGTCGGCAGGCGAAGGAACCGGTGAATCGTCGCTGAGACTGGCGACGGTGCTTGGCGAACAGATGCTGGCCAGTGAGTTGGCTGAGGCGCAGCGGGAGATTCTGCGCCTTGAATTCCGCATGCTTTCCGCGCTGCATGAGCAAGCCAGTAGCCAATTGGAGGCTGCGGAAAAATTGCGCAAGATGGAGTCGGCGCTGGGCGATCTTCAGGGGCGGGCGCTGGCCTTGAGTGATAGTGCCAACGCCAGTCTGGCTGCCACTCCGCCCGCCGTCGTCGACAAGCAGCCTGTGGCGACTGTGCCGGCGACGGTTGCTCAAGAAGATTCTCTTCTCTCGGAGTGGGGCTTGTACGGCCTCCTTCTGGGCGTGCTGCTTGGTTTGGTTGGCTGGTTGTTCTGGCGCAATCGCCGCGAGCATGTTCGTGAAGAGGAAGATGCCGGGTTTGTTGCGGCGTCGCCTGAGCCGGTGGTTGATGCTCCCCGGCGAGAAGAACTCGAGGAAACGGCAGCCGTCGATCTCCATCTTGATCATTCGGCCGTCGGTAACGCGCCATCGGTCGATGTTGAGCTGGACGGTGGCGGAAATGAGCCCGCCACACCGCCTGTTGCCCAGGCACGTCCGGGCGATTCGGTGCTGTCGATCAACGCAACGACCCTCGATGAGCACTTTGAGGCCAATCCCGTCATGGAGCTGGCCGACATCATGCTGTCGTTTGGCCGGGTCAAGGGGGCGGCCCAGGCGCTTCAGGAGTATGTCGACAACAATCCTTCGGAAGCCCTGCAGCCCTGGCTTCGCCTGATGGATGTTTATCGGATGGCAGGCATGCGCGAGGAGTTCGATGTGCTCGCCCGTAACCTGAATCAACAGTTCAATGTCGAGATTCAGCCGTGGGAGGTGCCGGCCGCGCCTGTGGATCTGGTGCTTGATGGCGAACCGCAGCCCGAGGCTGTGCCAGGGGTGCAGAAGCCGCAGGGCGTCGAGGACATGCCGCGTATCATGGCCAGCATCGTCCGGATGTGGGAAGCAGAGGATGTCGTCGCCTACATGTATCAGTTGTTGCGCGATAACCGCGGAGGGCAGCGCCTTGGCTTCCCGTTGCCGGTGGTCGAGGAAATTCTTTTCCTGATCGAACTGAAGGAAACGGCGAACCGGATGGAAAAGGAAAAGGCAGCGCAAGCCTGAGATTTGCCAATCTGCTGCAGCGTTTTCGTAAAGCCCGCGATTTGTGATATAGTCGCGGGCTTTTCCACCTTGCCCTACCGCTAACGCATGACGGAGGGTTTATCCCAAAAGGAGTTTGCATGCGCCATTATGAAATCTGCTTCATCGTCCATCCGGACCAGAGCGAGCAAGTGCCCGGCATGGTCGAGCGCTATCGTTCCATCGTCACCGCCAAGGGTGGTTCGGTGCATCGTCTGGAAGACTGGGGTCGCCGTCAACTGGCTTACCCGATCCAGAAGATCCACAAGGCACACTATGTGCTCATGAACATCGAATGCGACGGCGAAACCCTCGGCGAACTCGAGCATTCCTTCAAGTTCAATGACGCGGTTCTGCGTCATCTGACCGTCAAGATGAAGTCCGCCGTGACGACGCCTTCCCCGATGATGAAGGAAGAAAAGTCGAAGTCGCTGCTGGCTGGCGAAACCGAAGCCGCAGCCGAAACCGCTGCTGCCTGATCCGGGTTTCACGGGAAAGCGCGTACTGAATACCATCACGCTGTCGGGTAGCCTGGTTGAGCGCAAGCCCTTGCGCTACACCCCGGCGGGTATCCCGGTCAGCGAAGGCAGGCTGCAGCACCACTCGACGCTGATCGAAAACGGCAGCGAGCGACAGGTGGAAGTTGAAATGGCAGTCCTGGCCTTGGGTAGCGCAGCGCGCTGGCTGGAAGCAGCTCCGCTCGGCGGCATGGTACGAATCGAAGGATTCGTTGCCGCGAGGGGGCGAAACAGCAGAACCCCCGTGATTCACGCGAACACTATCGAATATTTGGAAGGAAACGAAAATGGCACGATTCTTCAAGAAGAAGGTTGATGACAAGAAAAAGCGTCGCGGCAACAGCCTGTTCAAGCGTCGCAAGTTCTGCCGCTTCACCGCGGAAAAGGTCGAACAGATCGACTACAAGGATGTTGACGTCCTCAAGGAATACATCCAGGAAAACGCCAAGATCATGCCGGCTCGCCTGACCGGCACCAAGGCCGGCTATCAGCGCCAGCTGGGCACCGCGATCAAGCGCGCCCGCTTCCTGGCCCTGCTGCCCTACACCGACAACCATCAATAATTTCCGGGGAGACGAAACATGCAAATCATTCTGCTCGAAAAGGTTGTCAACCTGGGTAATCTCGGTGACGTGGTCAAGGTCAAGGATGGCTACGCCCGTAACTTCCTGATCCCGCAACGCATGGCCAAGCGTGCCACGCCGGCTGCCATGGCTGAATTCGAAGCTCGTCGCGCCGAGCTGGAAAAGGCCGCTGCCGAAAAGCTGGCTGCCGCCCAGGGCGTCGCCGACAAGATGAACGGTACCGCTGTCTCCGTCGCCCGCAAGGCCGGCATGGATGGCCGCCTGTTCGGCTCGGTTGGCAATGCCGACATCGCCGATGCCCTCAAGGCCGCCGGTTTCGATGTCGACAAGTCGGCAATCCGCATGCCGGAAGGTCCGCTCAAGGCACTCGGCGAGTTCCCGATCGATGTTGCCCTGCATACCGATGTGGTGGCCAACATTTCGGTGGCCGTGGTTGCCGAGTAAGTCGCTTTAACTTACGCTTCAAGGCCTCGCAAATGCGAGGCCTTTTTACTTTGAACGTGACCATGAACCAGCGCCAGAACAAGCCCAGGATTTCCGACCCTTCACTCGACGGGCTGCGCGTGCCGCCGCATTCGATTGAGGCGGAGCAGTCGGTCCTTGGCGGCTTGCTGCTCGACAATCAGGCCTGGGACAGGATCGGCGACATGGTCGCCGAAACCGATTTTTATCGCGACGAGCATCGGCGGATTTTCCGGCAGGTCCGCAATCTGCTGGAAAAGGCCAAGCCGGCCGACGTCGTTACCGTAGCCGAAGCCCTGGATGCCGCCGGTGAGGGCGAGCAGACCGGTGGTCTTGCCTATCTCGGCGAATTGGCGGCGAATACACCCTCGGCGGCAAATATCCGGCGCTACGCCGAGATCGTTCGTGAGCGTGCCGTGCTGCGCCAGCTTGTTGCGACAGCCGACGAAATCGCTGCCGATGCCCTCAATCCACTCGGGCGCGATGCCGCTTCGCTGCTTGACGAGGCTGAATCGAAGATTTTCCGCATTGCCGAAGCCGGTGCCGGGCACAGCGAGGGATTCGTACACATCAACCCGTTGCTGACGCAGGTGGTCGAGCGCATCCAGGAACTGCACGACCGTGACAACCCGTCCGACATCACAGGCGTTCCGACTGGCTTCATCGACCTCGACCAGAAGACCTCGGGTTTCCAGCCCGGAGATTTGATCATCGTGGCCGGTCGACCGTCGATGGGCAAGACGGCCTTCGCTCTTAACATCGCCGAGAACGTCGCCGTCGATACGGGCTTGCCGGTCGGTGTGTTCTCGATGGAAATGGGCGGCGCCCAGCTGGCTACCCGGATGCTGGCCTCGATCGGTCGGCTCAATTCGCAGAGCTTGCGTACCGGCCGGATGAGCGACGAAGAATGGTCCAAGCTTTCGTTCGCGCTTGGCAAGCTGCACGAGGCGCCGATCTACATCGACGAGACCGGCGGCCTCAGCCCGGCCAACCTGCGTGCCCGCGCCCGCCGCCTGGCCCGCCAGTACGGCGGCAAGCTCGGCCTGCTGGTGATCGACTACATCCAGCTGATGAGCGGCAACAAGGCCGGCGAGAACCGGGCGACGGAAGTTTCCGAGATCTCGCGTTCGATCAAGTCGCTGGCCAAGGAACTGCAGGTGCCGATCGTTGCCCTGTCACAGTTGTCGCGCAAGGTCGAAGAGCGCACCGACAAGCGTCCGATGATGTCCGACTTGCGCGAATCCGGCGCCATCGAGCAGGATGCCGACGTGATCCTGATGATGTATCGCGACGAGTACTACAACAAGGAAAGCCCGGACAACAAGGGGATGGCCGAAGTCATCATCGGCAAGCAGCGTAACGGCCCAACCGGCACCGTTCGTCTTGCCTTCCTCGGCGAGTACACGCGCTTCGAGAACCTCGCGTCCGGAGGCTTCCAGGACGCGCGGGATTAGGTCTGCCGTTCGACGCCTGGCCGGGGCCTGTCAAAGCTCGATCTGGCGGGCGCTGATGGCGTAGGGCATCTGTGCCGGATGTCTTTCTTCCTGGATCTTTCCGTTGATCTCGATCTCCGGGATGACGAAGAACGGGCGCCGTCCGCTTTGCCCGGGCAGATCGAGGTCGTTGCCGACATGGCAGGCCACCCAGTTCATTTCCCAGACACCGAAGAGGACGCGTTTCAGCGAGGCCAGGCGGCTATCCTGTTCCTGCAGCAACTCGTAGGATGCGGCGCGGCGCACATCGCTCGGATCCGCCGGAATCCAGCCGTAACCGGGCAAGTAGAACTCGGCCCTGACATGCTGGGCCTGGGTCGCATCGTTGCTGCGCAGGCCGAGGCTGCGGAACAATCGCGATGGTGCGATGCGCAGTCCATAGACACAGCGTGCCGGAATGCCGATGCTGCGACAGATCGCAACGAACAGACCGTTGATGTCGGCCGAGCGGCCGCCGTACTGACCGGAGATCAGTTGCTTGTGCACATTGCCGTTGCCGCAGCCGGGCAGCGACGGGTCGTAGATGGTGTTGTCGCAGATCCAGTCGTAGATGGCCTTGACCTGGGCGACCGGGTCCTTGATTCGGCCGACGATGCGTTCGCCCAGTTGCTTGGCCAGGCCGTCGTTGGGGATCAGGGTGCTGGCCTGCAGGTTGTGGCGGAGGATGTCGTCGCGGTCGGGCGCGACGCTGCGCCGGGTAATGTCGAAGTGGCGGTCGGCGGTGCTGACATGGGTGACCAGGCGCAGGCTGGCGTTCGCGGCGTCCCGCCATTCGCAATGCAGGGCCTCCAGTTGCCCATCCGGGCGACGGACGATGCTGGCGTTGTCCGGATTGCCTTGCCAGCTGTAGCCCAGGTTGCGTTGGTAAAGGCTGTCCTGGCTGGCCGGTAGCGGCAGCCAGAAGCGGAGCGACTGGCCGGCGGCCTTCAGCGTCAGCGTGGTGACGATTTCGTAGGTCCGCCACTCGCTCGGCAATTCAGGGGCTCGGACCGGCGGCAGGCGGGAGGCGGAAGTGCCTTCCGGCGGGTGGTCGATCAGCGGTGTGGCGGCGCTGTGGACTGGTGGTCGCGATGACTGCTGAACGGCGTTGCGGCTACTGCGGGTGTTCGTGCTGCGTTTCGGTTTGGCAGCGGTGGTTTTTTTCTTGGTCGTGCTCGCCTTCTTTTGCGGCGCGGCAGCGGCTTCGCCGGCGAACAGGGAGAGCAGGGCGGACGCGGCAAGAAAATCTCTGCGTTTCAAGGCTGTCCTCGGTCAGGAGTCGGGTCGAAAAGAAAGGGCCGTGTCGCGCTGACACGGCCCTGTTGCGTCGAAACGACTATAGCACGTCGGCGGCGTGGTCGGCCAGACGCGAGCGTTCGCCGCGTTGCAGCGTGATGTGCCCGGAATGTGCCCAGCCCTTGAAACGGTCGACGACGTAGGTCAGGCCGGAGCTGCCTTCGGTCAGATAGGGCGTATCGATCTGCGCGATGTTGCCCAGGCAGATCACCTTGGTTCCAGGGCCGGCGCGGGTGACCAGGGTCTTCATCTGCTTCGGCGTCAGGTTCTGGGCTTCGTCGATGATCAGATACTTCTTGAGGAAGGTTCGGCCGCGCATGAAGTTGAGCGACTTGACCTTGATCTTCGAGCGGATGATGTCGTGCGTTGCCGCCTTGCCCCAGTCGCCGCCGTAAGGGCTGCTGTCGTCGGTGTGGGTGAGGACTTCCAGGTTGTCCTCGAGCGCACCCATCCACGGGGCCATCTTTTCTTCCTCGCTACCGGGCAGGAAGCCGATGTCCTCGCCGACCGGAACGGTGACGCGGGTCATGATGATCTCGGCGAACTGCTTGCTCTCCAGCGTCTGGGTCAGGCCCGCAGCCAGCGTCAGCAGCGTCTTGCCGGTGCCGGCCTGGCCGAGCAGGGTGACGAAATCGATGTCCGGATTCATCAGCAGGTTGAGCGCGAAGTTCTGTTCGCGGTTGCGCGCCGTGATGCCCCAGACGGCATTCTTGGGGTGCGTGTAGTCGATCAGCGTCTCGAGTACCGCGGTCTTGCCGGCGGTTTCCTTGACGATCGCAGCGAAGCCGTCCTTTTCCAGCCAGACGAACTCATTGACCAGAAGCTGCGGGCAGAGCGGGCCGGTGACCTTGTAGTAGGTCTTCGAGTCCTTTTTCCAGGATTCCATGCCCTTGCCGTGCTTGTCCCAGAAATTGTCGGGCAGGGCGCGGGTGCCGGCGTAGAGGATGTCGGTGTCCTCGAGCACCTTGTCGTTGAAGTAGTCCTCGGCGAGCAGGTTCAACGCGCGCGACTTGATGCGCATGTTGATGTCCTTGGAGACCAGGATCACCGGCCGCTTGGGGAATTTCTTCTGCAGGTGGATGACTACCGAGAGGATCTGGTTGTCGACCTTCGAGGTCGGCAGGCCCTGCGGCAGCTCGGCGCTGATCGCCTCGGTCTGCAGGTAGAGGCGGCCGCTGGCCAGCTTGCTCGACGGCCCGTAGAGGTCGATGCCTTCGTCGATGTCAACATTGTCGCTGGCCAGCATCTCGTCGAGCGTGCGCGACGCCTGGCGGGCGTTGCGGGCGATTTCCGACATGCCCTTCTTGTGGTTGTCGAGTTCTTCCAGCGTCATGATCGGCAGGAAGATGTCGTGTTCCTCGAAGCGGAACAGGCAGCTCGGGTCGTGCATCAGTACATTGGTGTCGAGCACGAAAATCTTGGTGACGGCGGGCTTCTTGGCGGCTGCTGGCTGGCGCGGCATGAGATGGGCCTTTGCGTGGGGAGTGGGGAAGGTTTACAGCGTTCTGACGAAATCGAGGACTTCCTGGGCGTGGCCGGCGACCTTGACGCCGCGCCATTCGCGCCGCAGCACGCCGGCACGGTCGATGACGAAGGTGCTGCGCTCGATGCCGCGGCAGGGCTTGCCGTACATCATCTTCTGCTTGATCACGTCGAACAGCTGGCAGACCGCTTCGTCGGCATCCGAGCCGAGCTCGAAGGGGAAGGACTGCTTGGCCTTGAAGTTCTCGTGCGCTTTCAGGCTGTCGCGGGAAATTCCCAGAATCACGGCGTCGACCGTCAGAAAGTCGGCGTGCAGGTCGCGGAAGTTCTGGCCCTCGGTGGTGCAGCCGGGCGTGCTGTCCTTGGGGTAGAAGTAGATGACGACGATCTTGCCGGCTTGTTCGGCGAGCCGGAAGGTCTGGCCGCCGGTGGCGGGCAGGGAAAAGTCGGGGACCTTGGTATCGAGCATGGTGCCTTCCTGTTGTGGGTTCCGGGCCATTTTGTTCGGAGCCTGCTGGCCCGGTCAAGCCTTTGTTAAACTCGCGTCCATGCGTAAAATCATCGCCTGCCTGTCGTTTTGTGCCTGCCTCGCCGGCTGCGGCGAAACCTGGAACTCGCCCTATCCGGCTGGCGACGCCGGGCGCGACATCCTCTACACCGCCTTCACCGACCGCCCCAAGCATCTCGATCCGGCCCAGTCCTACACCGAGGACGAGGCCACTTTCACCGGCCAGATCTACGAGCCGCCGCTCCAGTACCATTACCTCAAGCGCCCCTACCAGCTGGTGCCGGCGACCGTCGAGGCGCTGCCGCAGCCGCGCTTCTTTGCCGCCGACGGGCGCGAGCTGCCGGCCGACGCGCCGGCCGGGCAGATCGCCGAAAGCGTCTACGAACTCAGGCTGAAGCCGGGCATCCTTTACCAGCCGCACCCGGCTTTTGCCGTGGGCGCTGACGGTCAACCCCTGTATCTGGGCAAAAATGCCGCCGAGGGTCGCCAGCGGATTGCCGATTTTCCGCACACCGGCAGCCGCGAACTGCGCGCCGACGATTACCTCTACCAGATCAAGCGCCTGGCGCATCCGCGCCTGCATTCGCCGATCTACGGCATGATGGCCGAGAAGATCGTCGGCCTGAAGGAACTCGGCGACCGCCTGCGCAGTGTCGCCAAGGACTTGCCCGACGACGCCTGGATCGATCTCGACGATTATCCGCTGAGCGGCGTCGAGCGCGTCGACGCGCTGACCTGGCGCATCCGCATCCATGGCAAGTACCCCCAGTTCGCCTACTGGCTGGCGATGCCCTTCTTCGCGCCGGTGCCGCGCGAGGTCGACCGCTTCTTCGCCCAGCCGGGGATGCGCGAGAAGAACCTGACGCTCGACTGGTGGCCGGTCGGTACCGGGCCTTACATGCTGACCGAGAACGACCCGAACCGGCGCATGGTGCTCAGCCGCAATCCCAACTTCCGTGGCGAAACCTATCCCTGCGAGGGTGACCCCGGCGATGCCGAGGCCGGTCTGCTGGCCGATTGCGGCAAACCGCTGCCGTTCATCGAGCAGGCGGTGTTCACCCGGGAGAAGGAGGCGATTCCTTACTGGAACAAGTTCCTGCAAGGCTATTACGACGCCTCGGGGATTTCCTCCGACAGTTTCGATCAGGCGGTACGCGTCAACGTCGGCGGCGACGTCGCCCTTTCCGACGAAATGCGCGACAAGGGCATCGAACTGCTGACCTCGGTCCGCACCTCCACCTTCTACATGGGCTTCAACATGCAGGACGGCGTCGTCGGCGGCCTCGCCGAGCGCCAGGCCAAGCTGCGCCAGGCGGTGTCGATCGCCCTCGACCAGGAGGAGTTCATCTCGATCTTCCAGAATGGCCGCGGGATCGCCGCGCAGGGGCCGATTCCGCCCGGCATCTTCGGCTACGAGGAGGGCGAGGCCGGGATCAATCGCGTGGTTTACGACTGGATCGACGGCAAGGCCGTGCGCAAGCCGGTCGAGACGGCGCGCCGCCTGCTCGCCGAGGCCGGCTATCCGAACGGCCGCGACGCCAGGACCGGCGAGCCGCTGGTGCTCAATCTCGACACCACGGGCGGTGGCATGGGCGACAAGTCGCGCCTCGACTGGCTGACCCGGCAGTTCGCCAAGATCGACATCCAACTGGTGGTGCGCACGACCGATTTCAACCGTTTCCAGGAAAAGCTGCGCAAGGGCGCCTTCCAGCTCTTCTACCTGGGCTGGAACGCCGATTATCCCGATCCCGATAACTTCCTGTTCCTGCTCCACGGTCCGGAAGGGCGCCTGCAGGGCGGTGCCAACTCGGCCAACTACGAGAATCCCGAGTACGACCGGCTGTTCCTGCAGATGAAGAACATGGAGAACACGCCGGAGCGGCTGCGCATCATCCGCCGCATGAACGAGATGCTGCGCCACGATGCCCCCTGGGTTTTCGGGCTGCATCCGAAGAGCTATACGCTGACGCACCGCTGGCTGAAGAACCGCAAGCCGAACGACGTCGGCAACAACAACCTCAAGTATCAGCGGATCGACGCTGCCGATCGTGCCCGGGCGCGCCGCGAGTGGAATGCGCCGGTGGTCTGGCCGGTGCTGCTCGGTGGGTTGCTGCTGGCTGCCGCGGTGATTCCGGCGGTGCTCGGCTACCAGCGCCGCGAGCGAGCCGCGGTCAGGAAGGCTTGAGGTTCTGGGCGAGGGCCCAGCGGGCGAGTTCGAGCGGGTGGTCGACGATGTGGTCGGCGCCCCAGTCGTCGGGCTCGCCGCTGTCGCCGAAATAGCCCCAGCGCACGGCCACGCTGCGGCAGCCGGCGGCCTGGCCGGCGAGGATGTCGCGACGATCGTCGCCAACGTAGATGGTGCGTTCGGGGGCGACGCCCAGCAAGGCGCAGGCATGCAGCACCGGCAGCGGCGACGGTTTGGCAGCCGCCGTGGTGTCGCCGCTGACCACGCAGGTCGTGCGCGGCGTCAGTTGCAGCAGTTCGACCAGCGGGTCGGTGTAGCGCATCCGCTTGTTGGTGACGATGCCCCAGCGCAAGCCGGCGTCCTCCAGTGTGTCGAGCATGGCCGCAATCCCGTCGAACAGGCGGCTGTCCACGCAGAGATGGCTGGCGTAGCGCTCGAGAAAGCGGGTCGCCAGAGCATCGTAGCCGGGGTCGTCCGGGGCCATGCCGAAGCCTGCGCCAAGCATGCCGCGGACGCCCTGCGAAGTATAGGGACGCAGCGCAGCCAGCGGTTTTTGCGGTCGACCGGCCTCGGCGAGCAAAAAATTGACGCTCGCAGCGAGGTCCGGGGCGGTATCGGCGAGGGTGCCGTCGAGGTCGAAAAGGACCGCCTCAAGCATGCCGGATGGCGCGCATCAGGTAATTGACGCTGGTGTCGCGGCCGAGGCTGTATTCCTTGGTGATCGGGTTGTAGCTCATGCCGATCAGCTCGCTCGGCTCGAGTTGGCCCATCTTGGCCCAGCGTGCAAGCTCGGACGGCTTGATGAACTTGGCGTAGTCGTGAGTGCCTTTGGGCAGCATCTTGAGCACGTATTCGGCGCCGACGATCGCCAGCAGGTAGGCTTTCGGATTACGGTTCAGCGTCGAGAAGAAAACTTCGCCGCCCGGCTTGACCAGGCGTGCGCAGGCAGTGATCGTGCTCGACGGGTTGGGGACGTGCTCGAGCATCTCCAGGCAGGTCACGACATCGAAGGCGCCGGGCAGCTGTTCGGCCAGTTCCTCGACCGAAATCTTCCGGTAGTCGACCTTGTGGCCGCTTTCGAGCAGGTGCAGCCGGGCGACGCCGAGCGGTTTTTCGGACAGGTCGATGCCGGTGACCTCGGCCCCCATCGCGGCCATGCCTTCCGAGAGCAGGCCGCCGCCGCAGCCGACATCGAGCACGCGCTTGCCCTTGAGGCCGACGCAGCGGTCGATCCAGCCCAGGCGCAAGGGGTTGATATCGTGCAGGGGCTTGAATTCGCTGTTCGGATCCCACCAGCGGTGGGCCAGTTCGCCAAATTTCTCGAGTTCTGCGGGGTCGGCGTTGATCATGGTGCGATTCACTATTGGGAAAATGAAAAAGCCCTGCCGAGGCAGGGCTTTCCATTGTAGCAGCGGCAGATTACTTGGTGCCGATGACTTCGATGTCGACGCGGCGATCCGGCTGCAGGCAGTCGATCAGGGCCTTGGTCTTGGCGTTGCCCTTGCAGGTGTCGCCGGTGACCGGCTGGGTCTTGCCCTTGCCTTCGGTGTAGACGCGGTTGGCTTCGATGCCCTTGGCGACCAGGTATTC
>NZ_RBXP01000006.1 GCF_003634965.1 Azonexus fungiphilus
TTCGACAACGGAGCGACGTGGCAGGACGTGGTTGGCGGTCAGGTGACGGTACCGGCCGGGACGACGACGTTCTACGTGTCGGTGGCGACGACGGCGGACGAGCCGAACAAGGTGTATGAAGGTCCGGAGACGTTCACGCTGACGGCGGGGACGGTACGGGGCACGGACGCGGGTGTCGGGACGATCACGGACGACGGCAGCGCGGTACCGCCGCCGCCGGTGAATCCGCCGACGCCGCCGCAACCGCCGGTGGACGACCGTCCGACGGTCTCGATTTCGGTCGATCCGGCGAGCATCGACGAGAACGATCCGGGCGTGATGACCTTCACGATCACCCTGAGCAATGCCTCGGAATTCCCGACGACGGTGACCTATACCCTGACCGGTACGGCAACCTCGGGCGACGACTACACGACGACGGCGACCGGCACGGTGACCATTCCGGCCGGCCAGACCAGCGCGACGTTCACGGTCGACCCGATTGTCGACGGCATTTTCGAGCCCAGCGAGACGGTGATCGCCACCATCACCTCGGCGACCGGCCACGGCCAGTCGCTGACGGTGACGCAGCCGACGGCCACCGGCACCATCGTCAACAACGACCTGGCGCCGCCGACGCTCGACCTCGATGCCTCCGCGGCGGGAACCGGCTACACCACGACCTACACCGAGAACGGCAGTGGCGTCGCGATCGCCGACAGCGATTCGCTGATCGTCGATCTTGACGATGCCAACATGGCCTCGGCGACGATCGTGCTGACCAACGCCAAGGCCGGCGACGTGCTGTCCTTCGGCGGCCTGCCGGCGGGCATCTCGGCCACGGTCGACACCAGCGTTGCCGGCCGGATCACGGTGAGCCTCACCGGTTCGGCGAGCAAGGCGGCCTACGAGACCGCGATCGAGGCGATCCGCTTCAGCAGCACCAGCGAGACGCCGGACACGACGCCGCGCACGGTCAATGTCACGGTCAACGACGCGGTGAACAACTCGAACACGGCCACCGCCGTGATCAATGTCGTCTCGGTCAACGATCCTCCGGTCGCCAACAACGATACCGGTGCGGTCAACGAGGATGCGACGCTGACGGTCAACGCGGCCAACGGCGTGATTCTCAGCGGTCTGGTCGCCGGCGGTCGCGACAGCGATGCCGATGGCGACAACCTGCTGGTCACTGCAGTCCGCACCGGCAGCGAAGCTGGCAGCGGCACGGCGGGGACCGTCGGGGTCAGCCTCGAAGGTGCCTGGGGCCATCTGACGCTGAACGACGACGGCAGCTACACCTATGTCGCCGACAAGGCCAACTCGCTGGCCCAGGGCGCCACCGCGACCGACGTATTCACCTACACCGTCAGCGACGGCAAGGGCGGCACCGACCGGGCGCAGCTGACGATCACCATCACCGGCACCAACGATCTGCCCTTCGTGGCCACGCCGGATCCGGTGCGCCTCTCGGAAGAAGCGCTGCCTGGCGGCGTTCTCGACGATACCGGCAACACCGATCAGAGCAACGTCGCGGTCTTCGACGGCAACCTGACGATCACCGACCCGGACAGCAGCAGCTTCACGATCTCGCTGACGGCGCCGAGCGAAACGCTGACCTCGGGCGGCGTCCAGATCACCTGGAGCGGTGGCAGCAACGGCGCCGACCTGGTCGGCATGGCCGGAACTACCGAAGTCGTGCGCGTCAGCATGAGCAACAGCGGTGCCTACAAGGTGACGTTGTCGGCGCCGGTCGATCATCCGGCGGCCGGCGAGGACACGCTGTCGCTCAACGTCGGCGTCACCGTCTCGGATGGCGTCGGCTCGACCAGCACGACGCTGAACGTGGTCATCGAGGACGATGCGCCGACGGCCAGCCAGCAGACGACGAACGTTGCCGTCAGCCAGGACACCAATGTCCTGCTGGTGCTCGACTTGTCCGGCAGTATGGACAGCACGGTGACGATCAACGGGGTCTCGATGACCCGTCTCGAAGCCGCCGTCGAATCGATCGCCCGCCTGCTGCAGCAGTACGACCAGCTCGGCAACGTCCGCGTGCAGCTGGTGACCTTCTCGGATACCGCTGCCTCGGTCTATACCCAGTGGCAGAACGTCGGCACCGTGCTCGACTACCTCTACAGTCTGTCGCCGACGGCCGGCAACGGCGGGACCAATTACGACGCGGCGCTGGCCGCGGCGATGACGGCCTTTGCCACCGCCAACAAGCTGTCCGGCGCGCAGAACGTCTCCTACTTCCTGACCGACGGTCTGCCGACCTTCGGTTCGGGTAGCGACACGGAGTTGAGCGGGACGCGCAACGGCACCGGTTCCGACCAGTCGGGCAGCGATACCGGCATCCAGACCAGCGAGGAAACGACCTGGACCAACTTCCTCAACACGAACAAGGTCAATTCCTTCTCGTTCGCCATGGGCGGGCCGTTTGCCAGCCAGAACGATCCGGACGGCAGCTTCACCAGCCAGGACTACATCAACCCGATCGCCTGGAACGGTGCCACCGGCACCGATGCCAACGGTCAGGTGGTGAGCAACTGGAACGACCTCGACGCAGCGCTGCAGAGCACGATCCCGCCGGTACAGACGGGCAACCTGCTGGTCGGCGCGACGCCGGGTGCGGTCGGTGCCGACGGTGGCCACATCTACTCGATCGCGATCGGGCCGGATGGCGATCGCCGGACCTTCTACTGGAACGGCAACGGCACCATCGTCCAGGACGGCAGCGGCAGCAGCACGCTGGTCTCGTTCAACACGACCACCCACGTGCTGGTCATCCGCACCGAGCAGGGCGGCTTGTTCACGGTCGATCTCGACGACGGTTCCTACCAGTACGTGCCGCCGGTGAACATGCCGGCAACGTTGACCGAAGTGATCAGCTTCGAACTGGTTGATAACGATGCCGATCGCAGCGGCCAGGGGCAGATGACGCTGATCCTCAACCGCGATTCCGGGGCCGATGGCCAGACCATCATCGGGACCAGCGGTGCCGACACCATCATCGGCAGCAATGCCGCCGAGTACATCCACGGTGGTGACGGCAACGACACCATCAATGGCGGTGGCGGTGCCGATACCATCATCGGTGGTGCCGGCAACGACACCATGGATGGCGGTGCGGGTGCCGACACCTTCCGCTGGTTCTTCTCGGATGCGGGCACCGTCGCGGCGCCGGCGATCGATACGATCAACAACTTCGATACGGCCGCCTTTGCCAGCGGCGGCGATCGCCTCGACCTGCGCGACCTGCTGCAGGGCTCGGCGACCACCGCCGGCGCGCTCGACAACTACCTGCACTTCCAGTACTCGGGCGGCAACACGACGATCTACGTCAGCGCCACGGGGTCGTTCAGCAACAACAACAACGCCTCCGGCCTGCCGACCAACGTCAATAACAACGACGTCCAGCAGATCGTCCTGACCGGGGTTAACCTGGTCGGCAGCAGTACCACCGACCAGCAGGTGATCCAGAACCTGCTCAACCAGGGCAAGTTGCTGACCGACTGAATCTGACGGTCGACCACGAAAAAGGGCGGATTTTCATCCGCCCTTTTTTTTATCGCCGGCCCTTGTTTCAGGCGGCGTAGCTGCGCAGTCGGCCGAGGTCGGGAATCTCGATGTCGCGGCCATGCACGATGATCAGCCGGTCCTCGACCAGTTCGTGCAGGATGCGCGAGAAGTGTTCCTGGGTCAGGTTCAGGCGCGAGGCGACGACGCCCTTGGTGGTCGGCAGCGAGACCGTCGCCGACTTGTCGTGCTCGGCGCTGGCCGGCAGTTCGCGCAGCAGGTAGGCGATGATCCGCTCCTTGCCCGAATGCAGCGAATAGCCTTCCATGTCGTTCATCAACTGGTGCAGGCGCATGGCCATGCTGGCCAGCATCTTGCGCGCCAGGCGCGGGTCGTTCTCGAGTTCCTCGTAGAGCGCCGCCTTGGAAATGTGCAGCATCTGCGAATCGGCGAGCGCCTGGGCGAAGACGATGTAGGGCGTGTCCATGAACATGATCGCTTCGCCGAAGGTCTGCCCCGGGCTGATGATCTCGACGACTTTCTCGTTGCCTTGCGCCGAGGTGAAGGCGAGCTTGATCTGGCCGGACAGCAGCAGGTGGAAACCGAGGTTGGGGTCGCCCTTGTGAAACAGGATGTCGCCCTTGGCGGCACGGATCTCGCGCGTACCGCGGGCAATGCGCGCGATTTCCTCGGGCAGCATGCTGGAGAACAGCGGCAGGCGCCCGATCAGGGCGGCGATGTCCAGGTTGGAAGTGGGATTCATGACTGGGCCTTCAATGGTTGGACTGCGGCATGGTGTCACCCCACCACGTCCGCTCGCAATACCTATTCGGGCTTACCCAGTCGGCGACTCCTTGAGCTTGCGGTACAGCGTCTGCCGGCTGATCCCGAGCTGGCGGGCGGCGGCGCTGTGGTTGCCGGCATGCTCGGCGAGCGCCTGGTGGATCGCGGCGAGCGACATGGCGGCCAGGTTTTTACGGTCGACCGGGTTTTCCGGCGTTTTTTCAGGCGCCTGCTGGAGCGCCTCGAGCAGGTCGTCGGGCAGGTGGCACCAGTCGATCCGCGTTTCGCCCGGATCCAGCATGGCGCCGGCGGTGCGCAGCGCGCTGGCCAGCTGGCGCAGGTTGCCCGGCCAGGCGTAGGCGGCAAGGCGTTGCTGCAGGGCCGGGGCGATGCTCGGCGGGCTGTCGGGGAAGAGCTGGTCGAGCAGCTTGTCGCAGAGCGCGGCGAAATCGCTGCGCTGGCGCAAGGCCGGCAGCTGCAGCGTGAGGCCGTTGATCCGGTAGTAGAGGTCGCTGCGGAAGGCGCCGGCGGCGCAGGCGCCGGGCAGGTCGCGGTGGGTCGCGCAGATCAGCGCGAAGCGCAGGTCCACCGGCTGGCCGCCGCCGAGCGGCGTCACCTGGCGTTCCTGGAGCACGCGCAGCAGCCGCGTCTGCATCGCCAGCGGCATGTCGCCGATTTCGTCGAGGAACAGCGTGCCGCCGTCGGCTTCGCGCAGGCGGCCGATGTAGCCTTCCTTGCGGGCGCCGGTGAAGGCGCCGCCGACGTAGCCGAAGAGTTCGGCTTCGATCAGGCTCTCCGGCAGCGCCGCGCAGTTGATCGCGACGAAGGGGCCGTCGCGCTGCGGCGATGACTGGTGCGCGGCGCGCGCGAACATTTCCTTGCCGACGCCGGATTCGCCGGTGATCAGCAGCGGGATGTCCTTGCCGACGATGCGCCGGGCCCGGTCGGCGGCCGCTCGCCAGCGGGCGTCGCCGGTGTCGAGCGCGGCCAGCGCGTCGCTGCGGGCCGGCGCGGCGCTGCCGGCAACCGCCAGCGCGCGTGGCTCGTGGCCGTCGAGACGGGCGTAGAGCGGCGTGCCGTCCGGGCGGTGCAGGCGCAGCGGCTGCTGCGGCCGCCGCCGGGCTTGCGCGAGAATGTCTTCGAGGCGGGCGTCGACCGTGCGGAACAGCGGCGTGCCGCCGATGTCGGCGGTGGCCAGCCCGAGCATGCGCAGCGCGTTGCGGTTGGCGCCGACGATCCAGCCATCCTCGGAGAGCGCGACGATGCCTTCGGCGACGGTGCCGATGCCGGCCGGGTCGGGATGCAGGTAGAGGCGCAGGTGGCGGCGACAGGCGTCGGCGACCAGGCGGTTCTCGATCATCCGGGCGGCGGTGTTGACCAGGCCCAGGGTGTGCGGATGGCGGCTGCGCCGGTCGCCGGAAATGTCGAGGATGCCGAGCAGTTCGCCGGTCGCCGAGACGATCGGCGCGGCGGCGCAGGTGAGGAAGCCGTTGCGTTCGAGGAAGTGCTCGTCGCCATGGATCTCGATCCCCGCTGCCTCGGCCAGCGCCGTGCCGATCGCGTTGGTGCCGCGCTGGCGCTCGTCCCAGCAGGCGCCCGACATCAGTGCGACGCGCTCGGCCTTGCCCAGGAAATCGGCATCGCCGAGGGTGTGCATGAGGACGCCGCGGTTGTCGGCGAGGACGACCATGCTGTGGCTGTGGCGGACCTGCTCGAACAGGTATTCCATGATCGGCCGCGAGTGGTTGAGCAACTCGTGGTTGCGCCCCAGGGCGCGGCCGAGTTCGCTCGCCGTGAGGTTGTCGGGGACGGCCAGGCGGCCGGTCGGCGACAGCCCGGCGGCGAGGCTGCGCCGCCAGGAGCGGGCGAGGCGCTCGTCGATCGTCGCATCGGAAAAGTCGTCGCCAGCCAGCAGCTTGCGCCGGGCTTGCCGCAGCAGCGGCGCCGGCACGGGGGAATTCGCGCGCATCGGATTTGTCTCCTGGCCGGATCCATGCCCGGCTTTTCGACGAGTATAGGGCGGCGCGAGGCGGATGCAAGACTTCCGGAAACAATCGCGTGGCAGTGTTCCAGATTGTGACAGTTGTCGCATCGTGCAACGTTCCAGCAGCCTTTGACGGTCGACTGCCGAAAACGGGAGTTTTTTGAATTCAAGCACTTGGCCAGCTGGCACGGCACTTGATAAGGAGTTCGGGCCGCCAGGCAAACGATTCATCCATTCGTAAAAACAGGAGACAAAATGATCTACGCAGCCCCCGGCACCGCTGGTGCAAAAATCGCCTACAAGGCCAAGTACGACAACTTCATCAACGGCCGCTGGACCGCGCCGGTCAAGGGCCAGTACTTCGACGTGGTGACCCCGGTCAACGGCAAGGTGTACACGCAGGTCGCCCGTTCCTCCGCCGAGGACATCGAACTGGCGCTCGACGCCGCCCACGCCGCCTTCCCGAAATGGGGCAAGACCGATGCCGCGACCCGCTCGAACATCCTGCTCAAGATCGCCGACCGCCTCGAACAGAACCTCGAACTGCTGGCCTACGCCGAGACCGTCGACAACGGCAAGCCGATCCGCGAAACGCTGAACGCCGACATCCCGCTCGCCGTCGATCACTTCCGTTACTTCGCCGGCTGCCTGCGCTCGCAGGAAGGCGGCATCTCGGAAATCGACGAAAACACCATGGCTTATCACATCCATGAGCCGCTCGGCGTCGTCGGCCAGATCATCCCCTGGAACTTCCCGATCCTGATGGCCGCCTGGAAGCTGGCGCCGGCGCTCGGTGCCGGCAACTGCGTGGTGCTCAAGCCGGCCGAATCGACGCCGATCTCGATCCTGATCCTGATGGACCTGATCGCCGACCTGTTGCCGCCGGGCGTCCTCAACATCGTCAACGGCTACGGCCGCGAAGCCGGCATGCCGCTCGCCACCAGCAAGCGCATCGCCAAGATCGCCTTCACCGGCTCCACCGCCACCGGCCGCGTGATCGCCCAAGCCGCCGCCAACAACCTGATCCCGGCGACGCTGGAACTGGGTGGCAAGTCGCCCAACATCTTCTTCGCCGACGTGATGGACAAGGACGACGGCTTCCTCGACAAGGCGATCGAAGGCCTGGTCCTGTTCGCCTTCAACCAGGGTGAAGTGTGTACCTGCCCGAGCCGCGCGCTGATCCAGGAATCGATCTACGACAGGTTCATGGAAAAGGCGCTGAAGCGGGTTGCCGCGATCAAGCAGGGCTCGCCGCTCGACACCGAGACGATGATGGGTGCGCAAGCCTCGCAGATCCAGATGGACAAGATCGAGTCCTATCTCAAGCTGGGCAAGGAAGAAGGCGCGCAGGTGCTGATCGGTGGCGAACGCGCCCACCTCGGCGGCGACATCGAAGGCGGTTATTACATCCAGCCGACGCTGTTCAAGGGCCACAACAAGATGCGCATCTTCCAGGAAGAAATCTTCGGGCCGGTGCTCGCCGTGACCACCTTCAAGGACGAAGCCGAAGCCCTGGCGATCGCCAACGACACCCTCTACGGCCTCGGCGCCGGCGTCTGGAGCCGCAACGGCAACGTCGCCTACCGCATGGGCCGCGCCATCCAGGCCGGCCGCGTGTGGACCAACTGCTACCACGCCTACCCGGCGCACGCGGCCTTCGGCGGCTACAAGGAATCGGGCATCGGCCGCGAGACGCACAAGGTCATGCTCGACCACTACCAGCAAACCAAGAACCTGCTGGTCAGCTACGCCGAACAGAAGCTCGGCTTCTTCTAAGCCGACTGCCAACGCCCGCCTGCCGCGGGCGTTTTTCTTTTATCCTGTCCCCGGCGGCAGGTCCGTCTTCAAGGGGAAGCGGCGCCCGCCGGGTTTCTGAAAGGGAGTCACATGGCACAAAGCACCTTCTTCATCCCCGCCATCAACATGATGGGCGAGGGCTGTCTGGAAAGCGCGGTTCAATCGCTGGCCGGCTACGGCTACCGGCGCGCGCTGATCGTCACCGACGCCTGGCTCGAACAGGCCGGTGTCGCTGCCCGCGTCGCCGGGCTGCTCGAAAAATCCGGGATCGCCAGCGAGATTTTCGCCGGCGCCCAGCCGAATCCGACCATCGGCAACGTCGAGGCCGGCCTCGCCCGCCTGCGCGCCGCCGGCTGCGACTGCGTCGTCTCGCTCGGCGGCGGTTCGCCGCACGATTGCGCCAAGGGCATCGCGCTGGTCGCCACCAACGGCGGCGGCATCGCCGACTACGAAGGCGTGGACCGCTCGGCCAAGCCGCAGCTGCCGCTGATCGCGATCAACACGACGGCCGGCACGGCCAGCGAGATGACGCGCTTCTGCATCATCACCGACGAGTCGCGGCACATCAAGATGGCCATCGTCGACCGCCATGTCACGCCGCTGCTCTCGGTCAACGACCCGCTGCTGATGCTGGCCAAGCCGCCGGCGCTGACCGCGGCGACCGGCATGGACGCGCTGACGCACGCGGTCGAGGCCTACGTGTCGACGGCGGCGACGCCGATCACCGATGCCTGCGCCCTGAAGGCGGTGAGCATGATCGCCGCCAACCTGCGCCAGGCCGTCGCCGACGGTCAGGACGTCGCTGCCCGCGAAGCCATGGCCTACGCCCAGTTCCTCGCCGGCATGGCCTTTAACAACGCCTCGCTTGGCTACGTCCATGCCATGGCGCACCAGCTCGGCGGCTTCTACAACCTGCCGCACGGGGTTTGCAACGCGGTGCTGCTGCCGCACGTCGAAGCCTTCAATGCGGCGGTCGTTCCCGGGCGCCTGGCCGATGTCGCTGCGGCGATGGGCGTCGCCGTCGCCGGCGCGTCGGCGGCCGACAACGCCGCCCGCTGCCTGGCGGCGATCCGCGAGCTGTCGGCGGCCATCGGCATTCCCGCCGGCCTGCGCGAACTCGGCGTCAAGCCGGAAGACATTCCGACGCTGGCCGCCAACGCGCTCAAGGACGCCTGCGGCCTGACCAATCCGCGGCCGGCCGATCAGGCCGAGATCGAAGGCATCTTCGCCGCCGCGCTCTAGTTCGACGCATCATCTCTGCGTGCCCTTGCGGGCTTTGACGGGGGCTGCGTGCCCCCGCTTTTTTGGAGGAAAACCATGGTCGACCGTGTCATGGCCACGCCGGCGGCGCTGGCGCTGATCGACAGCCTGCGCGCCGAGCACGGGCCGGCGCTGTTCTTCTACCAGTCGGGCGGCTGCTGCGACAACAGCAGCCCGAACTGCTACCTGGCCGGCGAGCTGACGCTCGGCGACCACGACATCCATCTCGGCGAGATCGGCGGCCTGCCGTTCTACATCAGCGCCGCCCAGTACGAGTACTGGCAGCACACGCAACTGGTCATCGACGCGGTCGCCGGCCAGGGCGGGACCTTTTCGCTCGAATGCGGCAGCGGCCAGTGTTTCATCACCCGTTCGCGGCTCTTCGACGACGCCGAACTGAAGCAATTGGCCGGCGGCTGAGGCGGTATACTGCGGGCTTCTTCCAACGGATCGACTTCATGGCCGCCAACGACACCGCCAGCATGGCGCTTTTCTGCGACTTCGAGAACATCGCCCTCGGCGTGCGCGACGCCCAATACGAAAAATTCGACATCCGCCCGGTGCTCGAGCGCCTGCTCGCCAAGGGCAGCATCGTCGTCAAGAAGGCCTACTGCGACTGGGAGCGCTACAAGGGCTTCAAGGCGGCGATGCACGAGGCCAACTTCGAGCTGATCGAGATCCCGCACGTCCGCCAGTCGGGCAAGAACTCCGCCGACATCCGCATGGTCGTCGACGCGCTCGACCTCTGCTACACCAAGTCGCACGTCGATACCTTCGTGATCATCTCCGGCGACTCCGACTTCTCGCCGCTGGTCTCCAAGCTGCGCGAGAACGCAAAGAAGGTCATCGGCGTCGGCGTCAAGCAGTCCTGCTCCGACCTGCTGGTCACCAACTGCGACGAATTCATCTACTACGACGACCTCGTCCGCGACCGCGAGGCGCAGCGCGGCGGCCAGCGCCGCGAACGCGAGAAGCGCTCGCCGGAAGAGGAAGCCAAGCGCAACGCCAAGATCGAGGAGCGCAAGGCCAAGGCCATCGAACTGGTTTCGGCAACCTTCGTCGATCTCATGGCCGACCGCGGCGAAGCCGAACGGATCTGGGCCTCGGTGCTCAAGGAAGTGGTCAAGCGGCGCAATCCCGGCTTCAGCGAGAGTTACTACGGCTTCCGCACCTTCGGCAACCTGCTCGAGGACGCTGCCGCCCACGGGCTGCTGGCGGTCGGTCGCGACGAGAAGTCGGGCACCTACGTCACCCGCGCCCGGCCGCAGGACGCCGAGGCAGCGGTCGAGGCCGGCGGCGAGTCGCTGACGGTCGACCTGCCGGAAAACGAAAAAACCGCCGAGCCGCCGGCGGCCAGCGACGACAAGCCGGCCGGCCGGCGGCGCGGCGGTCGCCGCGGGCGCAAGGAGGTTCGTGAGGACAGCGGCGACAGTCCTGTCGCGCCGGCCGTCGCCGAGGCGGTGACGGTCGAGGCAGCGCCGGTGACCCCGGCACCGCTCGGCGAAGCCGCGCCCGAGGAGGTGCCGGAGGTCGCGGCCAAGCCGGAGAAGCCGCGTCGCGGCGGCCGCCGTCCGCGCCAGGCGACGGCCGAGGCCGCTGCTGCGCCGGTGGTGGTCGAAGCACCGGCGGCCGAGGTGGCACCGACGGTCGACAGCGCAAAACCGGCAAAAAAGGCGGCTTCCGCCAAGACTGCCGCGAAAAGCGCCGAGAAGAAGCCGGCGCGCAGCCGCAAGCCGAAAAAGAGCGACGACCCCACCGCCTGACGGGGGGCCGGCAGCGCCGGCCGCTAGATCACCTTGAGCAGCATCGTGCGCAGTTCCTCCGCCCGGCGGCGGCCTTCGCGCGTCTGGACGACGGCGTGGAACCACGGGTCGAACTGCAGGCGCAGTTCGTCATGCGTCTTCGCGGCATAGGCCGCTTCGACGATGTGCAGGTGGGCGAAGGGGCCGCAGAAGGTCTTCAGCGTGTTCTGGATGAAATTGCGCGCCAGCTGCATTTCCTGTGCGTCCGGCGGTTCCGGTGCTGGCCGGAAGGCGGTGATCGGCGGCAGCGGGCCGGCCGGGGCCGGCTGCGTCGTGCCGTCGGCGTCCTTGAGCGCGGCAATTTCGATGAAGCCGGCTTCCTCGAGCAGGCCGATGGTGTGCTGGAGGTCGTCGGCCTGCAGCATCTCGCGCAGTTCGTCGACGCTGCGCCGGCCGTCGACCATGATCAAAACCCGCCGCTGGCGCGGCGTCAGGCCGCCGGTCTTGGCGGTCAGCTCTTCCTGGCCCTTGGTGGTCTTGGCGAATACGACGCCCATGAATGGTCTCCGTTGCGGTTTTTCGAATAGTGCAACGGATTGTACATAAAAAGAAAAGCCCGCCAAGCGGCGGGCTTTCGGGCGGACGGCGCTGGCCGTCGGGTCAGGCGGCGGCCTGGACCGGAATCTTGTGGCCGCGGCGGACGATGCGGTTCTGCGAATCGACGTAGATCAGCGACGGCTCGTGGCGGGCCAGTTCGACCTCGCCGTAGCTGGCGAAGGTGGCGATGATCAGGATGTCGCCCGGGGCGGCGCGGCGAGCCGCGGAACCATTGACCGAGATGACGCCCGAGCCGCGCTCGGCACGGATCGCGTAGGTGGTGAAACGCTCGCCGTTGTTCACGTTCCAGATGTCGATCTGTTCGTATTCCTTGATATCGGCTGCTTCCAGCAGATCCTCGTCGATCGCGCACGAGCCTTCGTAGTGCAGGTCGGCGTGCGTGGCGGTGACGCGATGCAGCTTCGATTTCAACATGGTTCTCTGCATGGTTTCACTCATCCAGACAGTTGGGGGACCCGAATTTTAACGGCATTCGACTGCCTGTCAACGATCTTTTTCGGCGCCGTCGGCAGGCCGGCGAACGGCCCGCCAGGCCGCGTCAGACCTCGATGTTGTCGATCAGCCGGGTATTGCCGAGGCGGCTGGCGGCGAGCACGACGAGGGCGTTGTCGGCGCTGCCGGCCGGGGCCAGATCGGCCTGGCGGCGAACCGAGACGTAGTCGGTTTTCCAGCCGTTGACGGTCAACTCGGCGATGGCGGCATTTTCCAGCGCCGCGAAATCGCGGTTGCCGCCGACGATCGCCGCCCGGATGCCGGCGAGCAGCCGCTGCAGGCGCGGCGCTTCGGCGCGCTCGGCGGCGCTCAGGTAACCGTTGCGCGACGACAGCGCCAGGCCGTCGTCGGCGCGCACCGTCTCGCCGCCGACGATCTCGATCGGCAGCGCCATCTGGCGGCTCATGTTGCGCAGGACCATCAGCTGCTGGTAATCCTTCTTGCCGAAGATCGCGACCTGCGGCTGGACGCAGTTGAACAGCTTGCTGACGACGGTGGCGACACCGCGGAAATGGCCGGGGCGGAATTCGCCGTCGAGGATGTTCTGGATGCTGGGCGGTTCGACGAAGTATTCCTGCGGTTCGGGATAGAGGTCGGCCTCGCTCGGGGCGAAGAGGACGTCGACACCGGCTGCGGCGAGCTTGTCGCAATCGGCCTGGAAGGTGCGCGGATAGGTGTCGAAATCCTCGTTCGGGCCGAACTGCAGGCGATTGACGAAGATCGAGGCGACCACGGTGTCACCGTGCCGGCGCGCCTGTTCCATCAGGCTGATGTGGCCGGCATGGAGATTGCCCATGGTCGGGACGAAAACGATGCGGCGACGGTCGGCCAGCGCGGCGCGCAGGTCGGCGATGCGGGAATGGATGTGCATGATTTCAGGCAGCGTAGGTGTGTTCCGGGCCGGGATAGCTGCCGTCCTTGACGGCGGCGACGGCACGGCAGGCCGCGTCGTGCAGGCTGCTGGCGCCGTCCATGAAATTGCGCACAAACTTGGCTTTCTTGCCCGGCGGGATGTCGAAAGCGTCGTGCAGGACCATGACCTGGCCCGAGCAGTCCTTGCCGGCACCGATGCCGATGGTGATGATGTGCAGCGCCGCGGTGACTTCGGCGGCGAGCACGGCGGGAATCGCTTCCAGGACGATCATCGTGGCGCCGGCTTCCTGCACGGCGAGGGCGTCGGCGTGCAGCTTGCGCGCCGCCGCGTCGCCCTTGCCCTGGACCTTGTAGCCGCCGAGCGCATGCACCGACTGCGGCGTCAGGCCGACGTGGGCGCAGACCGGAATGCCGCGGCTGACCAGGAACTGGATGGTCGGCGCCATTTCGGCGCCGCCTTCGAGCTTGACCATCTGGGCGCCGGCGGCCATCAGCGTGACGGCGTTGCGGAAGGCGGCCTCGGGCGATTCCTGGAAACTGCCGAAAGGCATGTCGGCCAGGATGAAGGCGCGTTCGGCGCCGCGCTTGACGGCAGCGGTGTGGTAGGCGATGTCGGCGACGGTGACCGGCAGCGTCGTGTCGTGGCCCTGGATGACGTTGCCGAGCGAATCGCCGATCAGCAGGCAGTCGACGCCGGCGCCGTCGAGCAGGCGGGCGAAGCTGGCGTCGTAGCAGGTGAACATGGCGACCTTCTCGCCGGCTGCCTGGAGCTTGGCGAGGTCGGCCTGGGTCAGGCGGCGGGTGATGCTTTGTGCAGACATGGGCGTCCCGTGGCGTTATTGACGGCGCCAAGGATACACAGCAGCGCCGAAGTGGCAAGCCTTAAATCAGATTTTACGAATGCCCTGGTTGGCAACCGCCGGCAACCAGGCGGCGAGGCGGCCGCGACCGGGGAGCGCCAGGTCGGGCGCCAGCTCGGCCAGCGGCTGCAGGACGAAGGCACGCAGGTGCAGGCGCGGATGCGGCAGGATCAGGCGCGGTGTCGCCAGGCGCAGTTCGTCGTAGAGCAGGAGGTCGAGGTCGAGCGTGCGCGGGCCGTTGCGCTCGGCACGGACGCGCCCGAAGGCCTGCTCGATGTCGAGCAGTGCGTCGAGCAGCGCTTCCGGGGCCAGCGTCGTTTCCAGCCGGGCGGCCGCGTTGACGAACTCCGGCTGGTCGGCGATGCCGACCGGCGCCGTGCGGTAAAGCGCCGATTTCGCCAGCAGGCGGCTGTGCGGCAACCGGTCGAGCGCGGCAAAAGCCGCGTTGACGGTCGCCGCCGGGTCGCCGAGATTGGCGCCCAGGGCGATGTAGGCAAGGCTCATGCGTCGCTGGCGGACGGTGCGCCGTTGGCCGGCTTCTTGCGACGCCGGCGCTTCTTCTTCTCGCCGGCAGGTTCGGCCTGGAGCATGCCGGCGCGCTGTTCGCCCTCGACATTCTGGAAGCGCGTCCACCAGTCGGCGATCTCCATGTCGATCTCGCCGGCCTGCGCGCGCAGCAGCAGGAAGTCGTAGCCGGCGCGGAAGCGCGGCTGTTCGAGCAGCGCGTAGGGGCGCTTGCCGCTGCGCTGTTCGAAACGCGGCTGCAGCGCCCAGATGTCCTTGATGTCGCCGGCGATGCGACGGGTGATGGCGAGCTTCTCGCCCTGCACGTCGAGGACCGTGTCCATCGCCTGGAACAGTGCCGGAATCTTCGCTTCGCCCTTGGCCTTCATCTTGTCCCAGTGCGCCAGCACCTCGTGCCAGAGCAGGGTGGCGAAGAGGAAGCCGGGCGAGGTGCCCTTGCCGCGACGGATGCGTTCGTCGGTGTTGGCCAGCGCCAGCATCACGAACTTCTCGCCGAGCGGCTGTTCGAGGATCACGTCGAGCAGCGGCAGCAGGCCGTGGTGCAGGCCCTCGTCGCGCAGTTGCGTGATGCACTTGACCGAATGTCCCGAGGTCAGCAGCTTGAGCATCTCGTCGAACAGGCGGGCGGCGGGCACGTTTTCGAGCAGGCCGGCCATCTCGCGGATCGGCTTCTTCGCCTCCGGGTCGATGGCCAGGCCGAGCTTGGCCGCCAGGCGCACGGCGCGCAGCATGCGCACCGGGTCCTCACGGTAGCGCGCGCGCGGCTCGCCGATCATGCGCAGCGTCCTGGCCTTGAGGTCGCCGACGCCGTGGTGGTAGTCGACGATGGTCTCGCTGCTCGGGTCGTAATACAGCGCATTGGCGGTGAAGTCGCGGCGGGCGGCATCCTCGGCCTGCGAGCCGAAGACGTTGTCGTGCAGCACGCGGCCGTGTTCGTCCTTTTTGGTCGTTTCGTCTAGTTGACCGCGGAAGGTGGTCACCTCGATGACTTCCTGGCCCATCATCACATGCACGATCTGGAAGCGGCGGCCGATGATGCGCGAGCGGCGGAAGCAGCGGCGCACCTCTTCGGGCGTGGCGTCGGTGGCGACGTCGAAGTCCTTGGGATCGGCGCCGATCAGCAGGTCGCGCACGGCGCCGCCGACGACGTAGGCCTTGAAGCCTTCGGCCTGCAGGGTTTCGCAGGTGCGCCGGCTGCCGCTGGAGAGGCGGTCGCGGGTGATGCCGTGGCTGGAGACGGGAATCACGGCCGGCTCATGCCGGTTGCCCTTGTTCTTGTTGCCGCGGAAGACGCGGGAAATGAGTTTGCGGATCACGAGTTCCTGAGGGTCAAGCGCATGCTGCGCTGCGGAAAAGCGGCAATTTTACCGCAGAGTGATGATTTTCCAGCCCATTTCGCTGGCGTGCGCACGCAGTTTGTCGTCGGGGTCCACGGCGACCGGCGTCCGGACCTGCTTCATCAGCGGCAGGTCGTTGTGCGAATCGCTGTAGAAACTGGTGTTTTCGAAGCTGCCCCACCACAGGCCCTGGGCTTCCAGCCACTGCTCGACGCGGACGATCTTGCCGGCCTGGAACGAGGGCGTGCCGGTCGGCGTGCCGAAAAATGCCCCGTCCTTGACGTCGACCGCCGGAATCGTCCCGATCAGGTGCGGGATGCCGAATTCGCGGGCGATCGGGCCGGTGACGAAGCTGTTGGTGGCGGTGACGATCACGCACAGGTCGCCGGCGTCGAGGTGGCTGCGCACCAGCGCGCGCGCCGCGTCGCCGATGATCGGGCGGATGTGGCGGTCCATGTACTCGCGGTGCCAGGCGTCGAGTTCGGCGCGCGGGTGGCGGGTCAGCGGCGCCAGCTGGAATTCGAGGAAGGCGGCGATGTCGAGCGTGCCGGCCTTGTAGTGCTCGTAGAACTCGATGTTTCGGGCTTCCTGGATGTCGCGGTCGACGACGCCTTTGGAAATCAGGAACTGCGCCCATTCGAAGTCCGAATCGCCGGCGAGCAGGGTGTGGTCGAGATCGAAGAGGGCGAGGTTCATGCGGTGGTTTCCTGGTGGAGTAGTTCGCGCAGCAGCGGCAGCGTCACCGCCCGCTTGTGTTCGAGGGTGTAACGGTCGAGGGCGACGATCAGGGCGGTCAGCGCGCGCATGTTGCGCGGTGCGTGGCGCATCAGGTAGTCGATGATTTCGGGCGTCAGCTTGAGCGCCCGCTCCCTGGCCTGGGCGGCGATGGCGGCCGCCTTTTCGGCATCGGACAGCGGCTGCAGCCGGTAGATCAGCCCGGAGCCGAGGCGGGTGCGCAGGTCCTCGCGCAGCGCCAGGTGCGAGGGCGGCTGGCCGGCAGCGGTGAGCAGGCGTTCGCCGTCGGCCTTGAGCTGGTTGAACAGCGCGAACAGCGCGATCTGGCCGCTGGCGTCGAGCGCCTCGACGTTGTCGACGGCCAGCGGCGCGCCGGCGGTGATGCCGTCGAGGCCGGGATTGGCGGCGGCGTCGACATAGGTGAAACCGCTGCCGAGCAGCAGGTGGCTCTTGCCGCAGCCGGTTTCGCCGTGCAGGCAGAAGGCGGTGTTCTCGAGCGCGCCGGCCAGCCAGCCGGTGAGCGCGGCCAGCGTCTCGTCGTTGCCGCCGGCGACGAAGTTGTCCAGCGTCGGCGGACTCTCCGGCAGCAGGTCGAGGATCAGCTGGCGCATCGGACTCAGTGGGCCTGTTCGTCGCGGACGTAGGGCTCGCGCAGTTCGACCGGTTTGACGCCGGCCTTGCGCATGCGGATGTTGAGCATCTCGACGCCGACCGAGAAGGCCATCGCGAAGTAGATGTAGCCCTTCGGCACGTGATGGCCGAAACCGTCGGCGAGCAGCACGACGCCGACGACGACGAGGAAGGACAGCGCCAGCATCTTGATCGTCGGGTGGTCGGAGACGAACTTGCCGATGGCGTTGGCGAACAGCATCATCAGGCCGACCGAGGCGACCACCGCGGCGATCATCACGCCGACCTCCTTGACCATGCCGACGGCGGTGATGATCGAGTCGAGCGAGAAGACGAGATCGATGGCGATGATCTGCAGGATGATGCCGGCGAAGCTGGAGGCGATCTTGTGCGATTCCTCGCCTTCCTCGCCCTCGAGCAGCTGGTGCACCTCGCCGGTACTCTTCCAGATCAGGAACAGGCCGCCGGCGATCAGGATCAGGTCGCGCCCGGAGAAGCCGAAGTCGAAGACGGTGATCACCGGCTCGGTCATGCCGATGATCCACGACAGCGTCAGCAGCAGGCCGATGCGCATGAACATCGCGAGAAACAGGCCGAGCTTGCGCGCGAACTCGCGTTTTTCGGCCGGCAGCTTGTCGACGATGATCGAGATGAAGATGATGTTGTCGATGCCGAGCACCAGCTCCAGCGCGGTCAGCGTGAAGAAGGCGATCCAGATTTCGGGGCTGAGCAGGAATTCCATGACGCTTCCGGTTATTGCCAGCGCAGCATGGCGTACTGCTTCTTGCCGCGGCGCAGGATGGTGAAGCGGCCGTAGAGGCGGTCGTCGCCGACGATGCGGTGGTCGAGGGCGTCGGCCTTGTTGCCGTTGATGGTGACGCTGCCACCCTGGATGAAGCTGCGCGCCTCCGACTTCGACTTGGCCAGGCCGCTCGCCGCCAGGGCGTCGATCAGGCTGTCGGCGGCGCTGTCGAGCGCGACGCCGGGCATGCCGTCCTGGGCCAGCTGTTCGAGGTCGTTTTCGGTCAGATTTTCGAGTTGACCGTGAAACAGGCTCTCGGTGATGCGGCGCGCGGCCATCAGCGCGACTTCGCCATGCACCAGGCGGGTCGCTTCCTCGGCCAGGATGCGCTGGGCTTCCGGCTTGCCGCCGCTGGCCTTGTCCGCCGCCTCGATCTCGTTGATGCGCGCCACCGGCAGGAAGGTGAAGAACTTGAGGAACTTGTAGACGTCGGCGTCGGCGGTGTTCAGCCAGAACTGGTAGAAGGCGTAGGGCGAGGTCTTCTTCGGGTCGAGCCAGACGGCGCCGGATTCGGTCTTGCCGAATTTGGTGCCGTCGGCCTTGGTGATCAGCGGCACGGTCAGGCCGTAGACCTGGGCCTGGTGCAGGCGACGGGTCAGGTCGGTGCCGGCGGTGATGTTGCCCCACTGGTCGGAGCCACCGACCTGCAGGCTGCAGCCGAATTGCCGGTAGAGCTGGGCGAAATCGTAGCCCTGCAGCAGCGCGTAGGAGAACTCGGTGTAGGAAATGCCCTGGTCCTCACGTTCCAGGCGCTGCTGCACCGATTCGCGCTTGATCATGGCGTTGACCGAGAAATGCTTGCCGATGTCGCGCAGGAATTCGAGGCAGTTCATCGCGCCGAACCAGTCGTGGTTGTTCGCCATCAGCGCCGCGTTGTCGCCCTCGAAGCTGAGGAAGGGCGCGACCTGGCCGCGGATGTTGTCCACCCAGCCGGCGATCACGTCGGGCGTGTTGAGCTTGCGCTCGGTCGCCTTGAAGCTGGGGTCGCCGATCATCCCGGTGGCGCCGCCGACCAGCGCGATCGGCCGATGGCCGGCCTGCTGGAAGCGCTTGAGGATGAGCACCGGCACCAGATGGCCGAGGTGCAGGCTGTCGGCCGTCGGGTCGAAGCCGCAATACAGCGTCACCTTGCCTTCGCCGAGCTTTTGATCGAGCGCCGCGGCGTCGGTCAGTTGCGCGATCAGGCCGCGATCATGCAGATCCTGAAGAAGGGGGGACTGGTACATGGCGAATGGCTCCACGGGAGAGGCGCCACCCTGCCGGGGCGGCGCCGGAAAATCGGACCCGAGATTCTAGCAGAGCCGACCCCGGTCCCGGCGCGCCGACACGGGTGTCGCCATTGATCCGGCATGCCCCGCCCGTGGCTCGCCGAAGCGCCGGGGCAGCTTGCCAGCGCGTGGGCGCCGCGTGCTATGCTGAGCCGCAGCTGACGCGACTGCCCGCGCTCGCGTCCGGACTGCCGTCAATCGTTGCCGAGGTGTCGCATGGATGAGCGGATACGCAAGCTGATCGAACAATCCTTCCCGGCAGCCGCCGGGCGTCCGCCCGCCGTCGCCGACGGCCTGGCGCAACTTGAACAGGGCGGGGCGATGGCCGGCGAAACGCTGGCGGCGCTGCTGGCGCTGACCCTCGAGCGCCACCAGGCGGTGGTCGCCGAGAGCGCCCGCCAGGCCGCCGAGCGGCTCGAGTCGGAGGCGCAGACGGAGAACCTGCTGCAGTTGCTGGGGACCATCCTCGAATCTTCCGACGAAGGCATCCTGGCGCTCGACGTCGACGACCGCATCATCCGCTTCAATTCGCGGCTGGTCAGCCTGTTCCGGATTCCCGACGAGGTCATCGCCTTCTGGCGGCACGAGGAAGTGATGGCCGCGCTGCTGGCCCAGCTGGCGGAACCGCAGGCCTTTTGCGACAGCCTGGCGCGCCTGTGCAACGCGCCCGACGCCACCTGGCGGGAAACCCTGGAGTGCCTCGACGGCCGCGTCATCGAATGGCGCTCGCAGCCGCAACCGGCGGTCTGGGCGGGCGTCAAGCGGGTGGTCAGTTTTCTCGACGTGAGCGAGCGCTTCCATTCGGAGACCCACCGTCGCCTGCTCGAACGCAAGCTCGACGAAACCCAGGGGCGCCTGCTGCAGGCGGAAAAGCTGGCGGCGATCTTCCAGCTGTCGGCCGGGCTGGCGCACGAGATCAGCAATCCGATCGGCTTCGTCCAGTCCAACCTGGAAATCCTGCGCCGCTACATCGACGGCATGCTCGGCCTGCTCGACCTGCACCAGCGCAGCGAGCGCGAGTTGCCGGCCGCTTCGCCGGCGCTGGCGGAAATCGCCGCCGCCCGCCAGGCGCTGGATTTCGATTTCCTGCGCGAGGATGTGGTCGATCTGCTCGACGAATCGCTCAAGGGCACACGCAGGCTGGCCACCATGGTCGCCAGCCTGCGTGTGCTGGCGCATGCCCAGGACAGCGGCGTCAGCCGTGTCGACCTGCAGTCGATGCTGGAGTCGGCATGGGCGCGCATCTCGCCGCTCGCCGGCGAGCGGATCCGCTTCCTGCCGGCTTACGGCGATGCGCTCGAACTCGATTGCCGGCCGTCGGAACTGGGCGAGGTCTTCAAGAACCTGCTGACCAATGCCGTCGAGGCGATCGACGGCGGCGGCAGCGTCGGCATCCGCACCGGCGTCGGCGGCAACGAGGCCTGGGTCGATATCGTCGATACCGGTCGCGGCATCGCCCCGGAAAACCAGTCGCGCATCTTCGATCCCTTCTTCACCACCAAGCCGCCCGGTGCTGGCATGGGCCTGGGCCTGTCGGTCGCCTACGCGATCGTCTCGATCCACGGCGGGACGATCAGTGCCTTCAGCCAGCCGGGCAAGGGCAGCCGTTTTCGCGTCACGTTGCCGCTGCGCCAGCCGGCGGTCGGCTAAGCGCCTGCAGCCGGCGGCCGCCCGCGGCCAGCCGGGCCGGCGCAATGCGGCCCTGTTCCAGCGCCTGCGCCGCCGCGAAGATCGCCCGGTAGACCTGGCGCGGGTCGTAGCTGACCAGCACCAGGTCGACGCCGGCATTGAGCGCTTCGCTGGCGACCTTGCCGATGCCCTGGCTGTACACCGCGCCCATGTTCAGATCGTCGGTGACCAGCACGCCGTCGTAGCCCCATTCATTGCGCAACAGACGGACGACGGCCGGCGAGTGCGAGGCGGCGCGGTAGGGGTCGAGCGCCTCCAGCGTCACGTGGCCGAGCATCAGTGCGCTGCCGGCGTGGCCGGCCAGGCTGCGGAAGGGCAGCCAGTCGGTGGCCAGTTCGGCCGGCGTTTCGCTCAACCGGGCCGGGTGCAGGTGCGTGTCACGGTCGACCCGCCCCAGTCCGGGAAAATGCTTCAGCGTGCCACGCACGCCGCTGGCGGCGAGGCCGTCGAGATAGCCGGCGGCAACTTCGGTGACGCCTTCCGGATCGCTGCCGATGGCGCGCGCCGGGATGTCGCTGAACATGTCGCCGGCAGGCTGGTCGGCCGGGCGCAGGTCGACCACCGGGCCGAAGTTGAGCGTCACACCCAGCCCGGCCAGCGCGCCGCCCTGGCGTGCGCCGTAGGCCTGCGCGGCGATGCCGGGATCGGGCTGGTCGACGACGCCGGCCAGTGGCGGCAGGCGTTCGAGCAGCGGTGACAGGTGATTGACCCGGCCGCCTTCCTGATCGGCAGCGACGATCAGCGGCGGCAAACCGGCCTGCGCACGTACCGCCTGCAGGCCGGCGATTTCGTCGCGCACCTCGGCCAGACTGCGCCCGCGCACGTTGCGCCGGCCGATGTAGATGCCGCCGATCAAGCCCTTGGCAGCCAGTTCGCGGACTTCCTCGACATCGGTGTAGCCGACGATGAAATGTTGGCCGACTGTGCGCATCGCCGGCCCGGCGGCGAGCACCGCTTCACGCTGCAAGCGGTAGTCGACCGCCTGCCAGACTAGCAGCAGCGTGACGCCGACCAGCAGCACCCGGGCGAGGCCCGGCAGCCGCCGCCAGCAGAGCAGGCCGAGCAGCGGCAGGCCCCAGAGCAGCGCGCTTTCGCCGTGGCGCAGGCTGAACAGCAGCGGGTGCTGGTAATGCCAGGCCGAGGGCAGCAGCGCCAGCGGCCAGGCATTCGCCGCCAGCGTCGCCGCGCCGCGAGCGAACGCGGTACCGGCCGGCATCAGGCGTCCTCCGCCTTGCGGCCGAGGCCGTACCAGTCGAGTCGGCGGGTCGCCAGCATGGTCGCGCCGAGCGCCGCGAAGAGCAGCAGGCTGCCCATCAGCAGCGCGTTGTCTTCCGAGCGCAGCACGCCGAAGAGCACGCCATAAAGCCCACTCAGCCCGGCGCCGAAGGCCGCACCCTGGCGCCAGCCGCCGAGCGCGCCGGCCAGGTACCAGCCGATCAGCACGATGCAGGCCGCCGCCGACAGGCCGTAGGCGGTGGCGAAGGGCATGTGTTCGGAGAAGGCGATCAGCAGCAGGAAGAAGATCGCCAGCGCGAGCCCGACCAGCAGGTATTGCAGCGGATGGATCGGCGCCCGGCGCAGGATCTCGGTGAGGAAGAAGCCGGCGAAGGTCAGCACGATGAACAGCACGCCGTACTTCACCGCGCGCTCCGACTGCAGATAGACATTGACCGGGTTGATGAAGTCGATCGCCAGCGCCTCGCCGCTGTTCGGGTTCAGTGCGTTGTCGAAATTGCGGGCGAGGTGGGAGACCTCCCAGCGGGCGTTGAAACCGTCGGCGCCGACGCTGCGCTCGCGCGGCAGGAAGCGGCCGCCGAAATTCGGGTGCGGCCAGGCCGACTTCAGCGCGATGCGGTTGCTCTCGCCGACCGGCGCGATGGCCAGGCGCGTGGTGCCGGTCAGGTGCAGCGGAAAGGCCAGCGAGAAATCGTAGGGCTTGCCCGCCTCGATGCGCCCGAGGGCCACGGTCAACGGCTGCAAAGGCATGATTTCCGGATCGACCTTGCTGCTGGCGAAACGGTGGCGCTGGCCGTTGATCGTCACCTCCGGATCGCTGGCCACGCCGCGCGGATCGGAGAGGCCGACGACCAGCGTCGCCTGCAGGTCGAGCAGCTCGGCATCGCCGCTCGGCGGCGGCGCGTTGAAGCGGAAGCGACCGGCGACCTGGCTGTCGAGGTGGAACAGCCGCGCCTGGTAAATGCCGCGCTGGCGCGTCTCCACCTTCACGTCGCCCTCGATGCTCAGCGACTCCGGCGCCACCAGCCGCCGGTGCTCGACCACCCGCGTGCTCTCGGTGACCTTGCCGGTCTCCGGCACCACCCGCGTCTCGCGCAGGCGCTCGCGGTAGCGTAGCACGACGATCGGCCCGATCAGCGTCTGCGCCCCGGCCGAACTCTCGGCAATGTTCTGCTGCACCTCGTGCTGCCGCTGGCTACGCTCGCGAATCTGCCCCTCGATCAGCGCCAGCGGTATCAGCAGAAGGATCGACATCGTGACGATGGCGACGATCTTGTAAAGCAGTTTCCTGTCCATGATTGACTCCCTGGTTGAATGACGGGAGCGAGTCTGGACGGGGTGAGTGAGGTGGTTATGAGGGTTTGTGAAGTGGGGGTGAAGTGGGAGGCTACCGCAAGGGGACGTCAGTCAGCCTCCGGCCAAGATCGGACCAAGGAAAAAGCGCCTTGAAGCTGTGATTGGCAATCTATCTCAGTACATGACATTCAAGTTCTTTGCTGGCAGAATTCTCATGCTATTGAACATGCGCCGCGTATGACCGCCATCTATTCTCGTAGATATTTTCAAGAAACTGCCAAATGCCTCAATTGGCAAGCCTTTCTGAGTGATGCCTTTTCCAGAATATACGGCACAACAGCAGCTTATACGGCAATAACGCCGTCTACTTCACGTTGGGCGTCTCGATGAGCAGCCTTTCCGCATCCGACGTCGCAGCACTTGTTGCCGAATCGTTGGCGCGTCATCGCCATGTTTCGGTGGCGTCCGGCACCACGGTTGGCGTACCGTGGTCTGCCGAGAACGAGGCTGAGTACGTTGAACTTCTGCGGCAATCTCTTGTGCCGCCGCGACTCGAATCGTTTGTCCTCTCCGAAACCTATGCGCAAGTTCAGGCCACGGCGAAAGATCATGCCGCGTATTGGGTGGTCGCGGAGCGTGGTGGGTACGTTGAATGGTATGACCCCGCCAAGAACGAGTTTGGCCTTGGGCAAGCTTCCCTTGATGGGGCTGGCTTGGTGTCAATTGGAGTCCGAGGCGATCTAGTCGGGGTGTTTTGTGCAATGTAGACGCCCAACCCATCATTCCACCGGACCTGCGCAAAAAGCCGCGCAGGCCGGTGAATTCAAACGTTAGCCGTCACATGAAGCGTCTACTTTCGCTTGCCGCTCTTATGCTTTGCAGTGCTTCCGCCATGCCGGAAGAAGTTATCTCTTGGGCAACTGCCGTTTCGAAGCAAGAAGGCACTGGTCGAGAAATCGTGTTCCGGTACGCCAAAGATTTTCGTGAAGGCTTCCAACGATCCGCTTTCCCCGATCGTGTCATTCTCGTTTGGAAGTACAAGTCCGAGTCGGGGATGCCACTCCCAACGGAACGTGAGGCGATGGACCGAATGGAAGACCTTCTTGAACCGCTCGTAGAAAAGTCCGGAACGAGCGTGCTTGCGCTCGTCTCAACCGGGGAGAACCTCCGCGAATGGATCTTCTATGCCAAGACTGAACAAGAGTTTCTCGCGGCACTAAACAAGGCACTTACTGGCCAACCGCGCTTCCCTATAGAAATTCATGCTGGCCGAGATTCACAGTGGTCATCCTATGAGCGCTTCCGAAAGGGAGTGCGCGAGTGAAGGTGCCGGCTAACCCTACAGTCGAGCGGACCTGCGCGAAAAGCCGCGCAGGCCGCTCACTTCCACGTTGGGCGTGTCTGGGAAAGATGCATCAATGATCACGCGTACGGAAAAAGAAGAATACGCGCACCTTCTTCGCTACCTTGAATACACGCTGCATGAACTCCCTGCTGGTGTTCTCTATGATGCTAATGGCGCGAATGACAAGAAATGCGCAGAGTTGATGAAAGACACTTATCGCCTAGAAGAGTTAGCCGTAAAAATGGGGGTTGATCTCTCCGAGTTTGTAGCCACTTGTCGTTGGCACTATGAAAGATATCCTCACTATCTCGGGCGGCAAAAACACTTCGGCAGCTATGCCAACTATATGGAAAAACATCATGCCCCTTCAAAAAGAACGGCCTAACACTGCGGTCAAGGCCGCTCCCTCCGGTCGCTGGACGCTGCGCGATAAAGCGTCGCGCAGCGCCCCTTACCTACAACGTTATGTCGCATAGCCATCATCGCCACGCGCCAGTGAACGCCTGGACGTTGAACGTTCTTGTGCTTGCATTTCTATTCTTCTGTGGGGTTGGGCATGCCGCGGAGTGCAATTTGAGCTACCCGCAGTTGCGCGCCGAGGCTCTTGAACTTCTCCGGAGCAAATTTCCCGAACAGAAATTTGAGGTTGGGAGCGCGCCGGATGTAATCCGGATGGGCGACGCCGAGTTGGGGTTGCAGAATCTTCGGTCCAAGTTATGCGCGTCATCTTCTTTGAGCAAACCGCAAAGGCATGATGAACTGGTCGAGTACTTCGAGCGTATGGTGTCTTCGATCAAGAACTCGCAGTCAAACTTGTCGATGCCATGGGCTTTGGCCCGCGACAAAGTGAGAGTGCAATTCATGCACGCAGACTACCTCCGCCCGTTCGAGGGAAAGAGGGTGCTTGTCACGCGCCCCTTTATACCTGACGTTCACATAGCTGTCGTGGTGGATCAACCGACCGGGTACGTATATGTGCGCGAGGAAGACCGGGTCCGATGGAGGATCGGTGAGAAAGTGCTTTTTGAAACCGCGTTGAAGAACGTAGACGTCAACTACAAATCCGCACGACTTCAAGGAGGCGGAAAGCCCGATCCATTCTTGGCATCTGAAGAGAAGGATGGTTACGACGCTATTCGGCTTCTCTTACCCTGGGTGCGAAGCGAAGCTTCAAAGCACTTAGGCAATCCGTTCTTCGCCTCAATTTCGAATCGCGATTTCTTGATCATGTGGGGAATCGATAACAGCGCCTACTTTCAAGAACGCGCTAGGCAGAATATTGCGCTCGACTATGGTTCACAGCCCTATAAGCTCTCGCCCCTTGTGCTAAAAGTGTGGGCAGACGGGCGCGTTGAGGTCGCGAAGTAGGACTGCCGCGAAGATGCGACATAACATTCCAATCCACCGGACCTTCGGCAAGCTGTGCTTGCCTTCGTCCGGTGATTTTCAACGTTAGAGCAATGAATACCTATGTTCCTTGGCTGCTGTTATTGCTCACGATGGTGAGCCTCGTCATGACTCTTCGAGTAATGAACTTATTCAGTTACTTTTCCAAACACCCACGATTCTTCTGGTCGGCCGTCTACGGGGCGCGAGGAGAGTATTTTCATAACCAGTCCTCGCCAGAGATGAAGGACTATTTTCTGTTTAGGCACCAAACAGGAATCGCTTTGTTCTGGGTCGTAGTAACGCTCGCTCTCGCCAATGAAACGTATAAGTCATTCTTCGGTTGAAGCGGATATTGCTCTAACCCGCCGCTCCAGAGGGACGCTTCGCCGGCGAGCCGGCTACGCGCCCCTGAGCTAGCACGTTAGACCACTCGGTCCCCCCCCATGGAACCTAATCTCGCTACTCGAAAACCAATAAACGAACTCACCGTAGCCGACCTTGAGACATACCCTATCTGGGAGTTCGCTGACGATGAAGAAGGTGTCCCAGGGAGGGATGAAACCTGGGTTCGGCCCGTTGCTACTTGTGTGGTACCAAATAAGGCATTTTCGATAACGGTGGCAGCCGAAATCACTACGGCGTCAGGTCAAATGTATCCGGGCTTTGTTGGCTGTTCATCATTCAACGGCCTTGATGTAAATGCTGTTGGAATTTTAGTCAAAGGCAAGTACGTCGTCTTCCAGGTTCATTTGCTGTTACCCAGCCTCCGGGAGAGAGCTATTGCCAAGCTCGGTCTAACTGAAAACGAGGTCTTCCCTCTTCAATACGCGGTTCGTATCCCAGTAGAAGGCCAAGCAGGTATCGCTCAAGGAGTTATCTCGTAATGCAGGTACTTTTCACCCCAAGGTCTAACATTACGCTCCAGCCGACCGTCAAAAAGCTACGCTTTTTGCCATCGGCTGAGCTTGCACGTTAGCCATTCCCGAAAAAGCATGCCCGTTGTCCTTCTAAAACTCATTGCTACCATTTACGCAATCTTGGTATTAATAGGTGGGCTTCTCGCGGCCGACGACAGCTCGGTCCTTGGTTACCCTCAGCTGCTAGTCTTCGGAACTATCGTTGCCTCTATTGCGTTAGCACAGGGCATCCTCTCCCTGGCATACAGGTGGTATCCGACGTGGGTTCGAAACTATTGGAAACCAACGTTTGCCTTTTGCGTAATCGACTTTGTTGTCGGAACACTTATGGATGCCGCCATGCCGAGTGACTACAATCTGTTAACTCACGGTGTAGCTTGGCTGCTCAATACGGCTGTTATAGTGATTTTCTTAGCCCCTGCGTTCTACTTGAATTTCAAACTTGCATTTCGCCGCCATGGCTAACACTGCGCGCTCCCTCCGGTTGCTGGACGCTGCGCGATAAAGCGCCGCGCAGCGCCCCTTACCTTCAACGTTGGGCGTCTTAAAGGAGCCATGCGCTTTGCTGAACCTTGGTAATCCGTGCTGGAGGTTGTGCAAATGAAGAAGCGTCATTTCGACCGTTCAAG
>NZ_RBXP01000007.1 GCF_003634965.1 Azonexus fungiphilus
AAACCGCTGGTGGCGACGGCGTCGCGCTGGTCGATCACGTAAACACGCTCCTGGGCGACGGCGGCGAAACCGATACCGGCGAGCAGGGCAACAGCCAGGGACTTCTTGGCGATATTCTTGATCATAGTCTTCCCTCGTTGAGAAATGGATGATTTCAGCGGTTTGCATCGGGCGGCAAAGTGCCGACTGTGCAGACTTCCAAGCTATTTTGCCATAGCGTCGCACAGGCATCCAAGTGAAATTCCTTGCCTGCCAGTAAAGTTTTGTGCTCGACGAGACACTTTCCGGCAACCCAGACGTGGCTGACCTGTTCGCGGCCGGCGACATGGACCAGATGCGACAGCGGATCGAAGCATGGCTGGCAATTGATATGCTCGAACGATACCGCGCACAGATCGGCCGATTTGCCGGCGGTGATCGAGCCGATTTCCGAGTCCAGGCCGAGCGCTCGAGCACCGTTCAGCGTCGCCATGCGCAGCACTTCGGCAGCCGGCAGGGTGGCAGCGTCGCCGCTCACTCCCTTGGCCAGCAGCGCCGCCAGGCGCATTTCCCAGAACAGGTCGAGGCGATTGTTGCTGGCGGCGCCGTCGGTGCCCAGGCCGATGTTGATGCCGGCACGGCTCATTTCGGCGATGCGGGCGAAGCCGCTGGCGAGCTTAAGGTTCGAACTCGGGCAGTGGGCGATGCTGGCGTTGGCGGCGGCGATTGCAGCGATTTCGTCGTCCTCCAGATGCACCGCATGGACGCCGATGAAGCCCGGGCCGATCAGGCCGAGTTCGCGCAATCGAGCCAGCGGGCGGCGGCCGTCCTGGCTGAGTGCATCGCTGATTTCCTGCCGGGTTTCGTGCACGTGGCAGTGGATTGGCAGGTTGAGCTGGGCCGCCAGCGTGGCGATCTGGCGGAAAGTGCGGTCGGAGACGGTGTAGGGGGCGTGTGGCGCTAGGCAGAAGCTGATCAGCGGGTTGTTGCCGACCGCTTCGCGGGCGGCCAGGCCCTTGGCGATGTAATCGTCGGCGTCGCTGGCGTAGTTGCCGGGGAATTCCAGCGTGGTGACGCCGAGCGCTGCGCGCATGCCGAATTCGCTGGCGGCCTGGGCGGCTGCTTGCGGGAAGAAGTACATGTCGTTGAAGCAGGTGATGCCGCCGAGCAGCATTTCGGCACAGGCCAGCCGGGTGCCGTCGAGGACGAACTGGTGCGAGACGTGCCTGGCCTCGGCCGGCCAGATGTGCTGCTGCAGCCATTCCTGCAGCGGCAGGTCGTCGGCGATGCCGCGCATCAGCGTCATCGCGGCATGGGTGTGCAGGTTGACCAGGCCGGGGATCAGGAGGTGCTGGTCAAGCTGCTGGCGCTGCTGCGGCTGGTAGCGGCGGCGCGCCTCGGCCAGCGGCAGGATGGCCAGGATGCGGCCGGCGTCGACGGCAACGGCGTGGTTTTTCAGGACTTCATCGGTGTCGACCGTGGCAATCCAGCGGGCTTCGATCAGCAGATCGATGGTTTGGGGTGTCGGTGTCATGGAATTGGGCATCGGTACGCCGTGAGCGGCGTGGTAAACTAACAAATTACGCGTGCTTCAACCAAACAAGGCGCCTGCAATATCGGCGCGGACACGAGAGACATGGATCAATTCGCCAAAGAAACCCTGCCGATCAGCCTCGAAGACGAGATGCGGCGTTCCTATCTCGATTACGCGATGAGCGTGATCGTCGGCCGGGCCCTACCCGATGCCCGCGACGGCCTGAAGCCGGTGCATCGCCGCGTACTGTTCGCGATGCACGAATTGAACAACGACTGGAACAAGGCCTACAAGAAATCGGCCCGTATCGTCGGCGACGTGATCGGTAAATACCACCCACACGGCGACTCCGCCGTGTACGAAACCATCGTCCGCATGGCCCAGGATTTCTCGCTGCGCTACATGCTGGTCGATGGCCAGGGCAACTTCGGTTCGGTCGACGGCGACAGCGCGGCGGCGATGCGTTACACGGAAGTGCGCATGGCCAAGATCGGCCACCAGTTGCTCGAAGATCTCGACAAGGAAACCGTCGATTTCGGGCCGAACTACGACGGCTCGGAAAACGAGCCGCTGGTCATGCCGGCGCGCATTCCCAACCTCCTGATCAACGGTTCGTCCGGGATCGCGGTCGGCATGGCGACCAACATTCCGCCGCACAACCTCAACGAAGTGATCGCAGGCTGCCTGGCGCTGCTGGAGAATCCGGCGATCTCGATCGACGACCTGATCGACCTGATCCCGGCACCGGACTTCCCGACCGCCGGTCTGATCTACGGCGTGATGGGCGTGCGCGAAGGCTACAAGACCGGGCGCGGTCGCGTCGTCATGCGTGCCCGCACCCACTTCGAGGACATCGGCAAGGGCGATCGCCAGGCGCTGATCGTCGACGAGATTCCCTATCAGGTTAACAAGAAGTCGTTGATCGAGAAGATCGCCGAACTGGTCAACGAGAAGAAGATCGAAGGCATCTCCGACATCCGCGACGAGTCCGACAAGTCCGGCATGCGCGTCGTCATCGAACTGAAGCGCGGCGAAGTCGGCGAGGTCATCCTCAACAACCTGTACAAGCAGACCCAGCTGCAGGACACCTTCGGCATGAACATGGTGGCGCTGGTCGACGGCCAGCCGCGCCTGCTCAACCTCAAGCAGCTGCTCGAATGCTTCCTGTCGCACCGCCGCGAAGTCGTTACCCGGCGTACCGTCTATGAGCTGCGCAAGGCGCGCGAACGCGGCCACATCCTCGAAGGTCTGGCTGTTGCCTTGTCCAACGTCGACGAGATCATCGCCCTGATCAAGGCCGCACCGACGCCGCCGGACGCCAAGCGCGGCCTGATGGAGCGCACCTGGCGCAGCCCGGTGGTCGAGGAAATGCTTGTCCGCGCCTCCTCCGATGCGTCCCGTCCGGACGGCCTGCTGCCGGAATTCGGCCTGTCGGCCCAGGGGTACCGCCTCTCCGACGCCCAGGCGCAAGCCATCCTGGAACTGCGCCTGCAGCGCCTGACCGGTCTCGAACAGGACAAGATCGTCGGCGAGTACAAGGAGGTCATGGCCAGGATTCTCGACCTGCTCGACATTCTGGCCAAGCCGGAGCGGATCACCGCGATCATCGTCACCGAACTGACGGCGATCCGCGACCAGTTCGGCGACGACCGCCGCTCGGAAATCGTGCTGCATACCCAGGAACTCGGCATCGAGGATTTCATCACGCCGATGGACATGGTCGTCACGCTGTCGCACGGCGGCTACATCAAGGCCCAGCCGCTCGCCGACTATCGCGCCCAGCGGCGCGGCGGGCGCGGCAAGCAGGCGGCGGCGATCAAGGACGAGGATTTCGTCGATCACCTGTTCGTCGCCAATACCCACGATTACATCCTGTGCTTCTCGAACCGCGGCCGCTGCTACTGGCTCAAGGTCTACGAGGCGCCGCAAGGGAGCCGGACCAGCCGCGGCAAGCCGATCGTCAACCTGTTCCCGCTGGAAGAGGGCGAGCGCATCAACGCCGTGCTGCCGGTCAAGGAATTCGTCGACGACAAGTTCGTGTTCATGGCCACCCGCGACGGCACGGTCAAGAAGACGCCGCTGTCCGACTTCTCGAACCCGCGCAAGGCCGGCATCATCGCGGTCGACCTGCTCGACGACGACTATTTGATCGGTGTCGAACTGACCACCGGCCAGAGCGACATCGTGCTCGTCTCCAACGCCGGCAAGGCGGTCTGGTTCGACGAGGAAGACGTCCGCCCGATGGGCCGTGGCGCCCGCGGCGTGCGCGGCATGAAGCTGCAGGAAGGGCAGACCGTGATCTCGCTGCTGGTTGCCGAGGATGATCAGCAGACGGTGCTGGTCGCCACCGAGAACGGCTTCGGCAAGCGCACCGTGCTTGCCGACTTCCGCCATTCCGGACGTGGCACCCAGGGCGTCAAGGCGATTGCCGATTCCGAGCGCAACGGCGTTGTCGTCGGCGCCAAGCTGGTCGGCGACGACGACGAGGTGATGCTGATCACCACCGGCGGCGTGCTGATCCGCACCCGCGTCTCGGAAATCCGCGGCATGGGCCGGGCGACACAGGGCGTCACGCTGATTTCGCTCGACGAGGGCGAGAAGCTCGCCGGCCTGGAAAAGGTCGCCGAGTCGGTCGTGGAAAATGATGCCGAAAGCGAGTCGACCGTCGAAGGCGAGGCGCCGGCGGCCGACGAGCAAGGTGGAGAAGCCTAAATGACGCGTATCTGGAATTTCAGCGCCGGTCCGGCTGCACTTCCCGAGGAGGTCCTGCGCCAGGCGCAGGAAGAAATGCTCGACTGGCAGGGCGCTGGTTGCAGCGTCATGGAAATGAGCCATCGCGGCAAGGAATTCATGTCCATCCTGGCGCAGGCCGAAGCCGACCTGCGCGAGCTGATGGGGATTCCCGAGCAGTACAAGGTGCTGTTCCTGCAGGGCGGCGCGACGCAGCAGTTCGCACAGATCCCGATGAACCTGCTGGCCGGGCGCTCGGCCGACTACATCGTCACCGGCTCGTGGTCGAAGAAGGCGGTCAAGGAAGCGCAGCGCATCGGCAACGTGCGCGTCGCGGCGACGACCGAGGACAGCGGCTTCACCCGCCTGCCGACGGCCGAAGAAATCAAGCTCGACCCGTTCGCCGCCTACCTGCACGTGTGCACCAACGAGACCATCCACGGCGTCGAGATTCCCGCCGAACGCATCGCCGACACCGGCGTGCCGCTGGTTGCCGACATGTCTTCGCACATCCTGTCGCGCCCGGTCAATGTCGAGAAGTTCGGCCTGATTTACGCCGGGGCGCAGAAGAACATCGGTCCCTCGGGGGTCACGCTGGTGATCGTCCATCGTGACCTGCTCGGCATGGCGCCGCTGAACATTCCGACGGTGATGGACTACGCGGTGATGGCCGAGAACGGTTCGATGCTGAATACGCCGCCGACCTTCGGCATCTACATCGCCGGCCTGGTTTTCCAGTGGCTGAAGAAGCAGGGCGGTCTGACCGGTATCGACACGGTCAACGCCGAAAAAGCGCGCATTTTGTACGAGTGCATCGACAACTCCGGCGGTTTTTATACCAACCCGGTCGATCCCGACTGCCGTTCGCGCATGAACGTCCCCTTCGTGCTCGCCGATGTCGCGCTCGACGCACCTTTCCTGGCGGCCGCCAAGGATGCCGGCGTGCTCGGCCTGAAGGGCCACAAGTCGGTCGGCGGCATGCGCGCGTCGATCTACAACGCCGTCTCGCTCGACGCGGTCAAGGCGCTGGTCGGGTTCATGAACGATTTCGCCAAGCGGAACGGGTGAGCGCATGAGCGACGACCTGCAGAAAGCCCTGGCCGGCGTGCGCGCCGACATCGACCGCATCGACGGCGACATCCTGCGCCTCTTGAACGAACGCGCCCGCTGCGCCCAGCGCGTCGGCGAGATCAAGGCCGAGTTCGGCGACGCCGGCTTCATCTATCGGCCGGAGCGCGAGGCGCAGGTGCTGCGCCGGCTGCAGGACGTCAATCCCGGGCCGCTGCCGAACGAGAACATCACCTTCTTCTTCCGTGAGGTGATGTCGGCCTGTCTGTCGCTCGAACAGCCGCTCGGCATCGCCTTCCTCGGCCCGCTCGGCACCTTCTCGGAGTCGGCGGCGACCAAGCATTTCGGCCACGCCGGCCGCCTGTTGCCGCAGGCCTCGATCGACGACGTCTTCCGCGAAGTCGAGTCGGGTCACGCCCATTACGCCGTCGTGCCGGTCGAGAATTCGACCGAAGGCGCGGTCGGCCGGACGATGGACCTGCTGCTTGGCACGCCGCTGAAGATCTGCGGCGAGGTCGTGCTGCGCATTCACCAGAACCTGCTGTCGAAGGAAACCGAGCTCGGCGCGATCAGCCGCGTCTATTCGCACGCCCAGTCGCTGGCGCAGTGCCACGAATGGCTCAACCGCATGCTGCCGCAGGCGCAGCGCATCTCGGTCGGCAGCAACGCGCAGGCGGCGCAGAAGGCCGCCGAGGAAGCCGGTTCGGCGGCGATCGCCGGCGAGGCCGCGGCCGCCCGTTACGACCTGCCGCGACTGGCCGAGAACATCGAGGACGAGCCGAACAACACCACGCGTTTCCTCGTCCTCGGCAAGCACGACGCCGGGATATCCGGGCGCGACAAGACCTCGCTGATCATGTCGGCGCCCAATCGCACCGGCGCCCTGCACGAACTGCTGGCACCGCTGTCCGCCGCAGGCGTCTCGATGTGCCGGCTGGAGTCGCGGCCGGCGCGCAACGCGCTGTGGGAATACGTCTTCTACGTCGATGTCGAAGGCCATCGCGACGAGCCGGCGGTCAAGGCCGCGCTCGAACAGCTGGCCGGCAACGCCGCCTACCTGAAAATCCTCGGCTCCTACCCGGTCGCCGTCTTCTGAGGAATCCCGATGTCCCTCACCGAACAAGCCCTCGCCTACGTCCGCGCCATCTCGCCCTACCAGCCGGGCAAGCCGATCACCGAACTGGCCCGCGAGATGGGCATCCCGGTGGACAGCATCGTCAAGCTCGCTTCCAACGAGAACCCGCTCGGCATGAGCCCGAAGGCCAGGCAAGCGGTGGAAGCGGCGCTGGCCGGTGTCGAACGCTACCCGGACCAGTTCGAGCTGATCGCCAAGCTGGCGGCGCGTTGCGGCGTTGACCAGAACCAGGTGGTGCTCGGCAACGGCTCCAACGACGTGCTCGACCTGGTTGCCCGCGCCTTCCTCGCTCAGGGACGTTCCGCGGTGTTCGCCCAGCATGCTTTCGCCGTCTATCCGCTGGCCACGCTGTCGATTGGCGGCGAACTGATCTGCGTGCCGGCGAAGGATTTCGGCCACGACCTCGAGGCGATGCTCGCCGCCATCCGTCCGGACACCCGCGTCGTCTGGATCGCCAACCCGAACAACCCGACCGGCAACTTCCTGCCCTATCCGGAAGTGCGCGCCTTCCTGGAAAAGGTGCCGGCCGATGTCGTCGTCGTCCTCGACGAGGCCTACAACGAGTACATCCCGCCCGAGGCGCGCGTCGATACCGCCGCCTGGGTCGCCGAATTCCCGAACCTGGTGGTCTGCCGCACCTTCTCCAAGATCTACGGCCTCGCTGGGCTGCGCATCGGCTACGGCGTCACTTCGGCGGCTGTCGCCGACCTGATGAACCGCGTCCGCCAGCCGTTCAACGTCAACAACCTGGCGCTCGCCGGCGCGCTCGCCGCGCTCGACGACGACGAATTCCTGCAGGCCAGCTACGAACTCAACCGGCGCGGCATGGCGCAGATCGTCGCCGCGCTGGAAAAACTCGGCCTGACTTACATCCCGTCCTACGGCAACTTCGTCACCTTCAAGGCCGGCGACGGCGCCGCGGTGAACCAGAAGCTGCTGCAGCAGGGCGTCATCGTCCGGCCGATCGGTGGCTACGGCATGCCCGAGTGGCTGCGCGTGACGATCGGCAGCGAAGCCGAAAACGCGCGCTTCATCGCGGCGCTGGAAAAGGCCCTGTAAATGGACGCCGGCCAGCCCGAGTTCGGCAAGATCGTCGTCTTCGGTACCGGCCTGATCGGCGGTTCCTTCGCGCTCGGCCTCAAGGCGGCCGGCGCCGTCGAGGAGGTGGTCGGCTTCGGCCGCACGCCGTCGACCCTGCGCGTGGCGCAGGAACTGGGCGTCATCGACCGCGCCGGGATCAACCCGGCGCACGAGATCGGCGACGCCGACATCGTGCTGGTGGCGACGCCGGTGGCGCAGATGCCGGAAATCTTCGCCCGCATCGCGCCCTATCTCGGGCCGAACACCATCGTCACCGACGGCGGTTCGACCAAGGGCGACGTCGTCGCCGCGGCGCGTGCCGCCTTCCGCGGCCACATCGGCAAGTTCGTGCCGGCGCATCCGATCGCCGGCGCCGAGAACAGCGGGCCGTCGGCCGCCCGGCACGACCTCTATCAGGGCAGGAAGGTCGTCGTCACGCCGCTGCCCGAGAACAACGACGAGCGCCTTGACCGCGTCAAGCGCGCCTGGGCGCTGTGCGGCGCCGACATCTACGAGCTGACGCCGGAAATGCACGACCGCGTCTTCGCCGCCGTCAGCCACCTGCCGCACCTCCTGTCCTTTGCCCTGGTCCATGACCTGGCGGTGCGCGACGACGCCGACCTGTTCTTCACCTTCGCCGCTTCCGGCTTCCGCGACTTCACGCGGATTGCCGCCAGCCACCCGGAAATGTGGCGCGACATCTGCCTCGCCAACCGCGAGGCGCTGCTCGGCGAACTCGACAGCTACCGCGCCCAGCTCGACGACTTGCGTGATGCCCTCGACAAGGCCGACGGCGAACGTCTCGAAGACGTCTTCGGCATCGCCCGCCAGGCGCGCCGGGAGTGGGCGGGAAGCTGAGCATGCGGCGGCTGCGCGCGCTGCTCTGCGGGCTCGCGCTGCTGCTTGCCCTGCCGCTCGCCGCGGCGCCGCCGGAACTCCTGCTGGCCAACGTCTACCGCGACGAGATCGACCCCGCCGCCTACCTGGTCAGCGAGAAGCTCGACGGCGTACGCGCCGTCTGGGACGGCGAAACGCTGCGTTTTCGCAGCGGCAACCGGGTCAATGCGCCGGCCTGGTTCACCGATGCCCTGCCGAAAACGCCGATGGATGGCGAGTTGTGGCTGGGCCGCGGCCAGTTCGAGCGTCTGTCGGGGATCGTTCGCCGCGAACAGCCGGTCGATGCCGAGTGGCGCCAGGTCCGCTACATGATCTTCGAGCTGCCCGGGGCGCCGGGGACTTTCGCCGAGCGGGCGGCACGGATCGTGGCGCTCGTCGGCGCCGCGGGTTTGCCGTGGCTGGCCGAAATTTCGCAAAAAATCACGGTCGACCGTGAAACCCTGCGAAAAATGCTGGCCGCCACCGTCAAGGCCGGCGGCGAAGGCCTGATGCTGCACCGGGCCGACGCGCCTTACGAAACCGGTCGTTCCGACACCCTGCTCAAGCTCAAGCCGTGGCTCGACGCCGAGGCCGTCGTCGTCGCCCACCTGCCGGGCAAGGGCAAGTATGTCGGGCAGCTCGGTGCCTTGCGCGTGCGCCTGGCGGACGGCCGCGAGTTCCGCCTCGGTACCGGCTTCACCGATGCCGAGCGCGCCAATCCGCCGCCAATCGGCAGCGTCGTCACCTTCCGCTACCGCGAGCTGACCGCGAAAGGCCTGCCGAGATTCGCCAGTTTCCTGCGCATGCGTCAGGAATGACGGGCTTTGCCGTAAAATGACGGCCTTTTCGACCTGCGGAAGATTCGCATGATCCTCGTTACCGGCGGTGCCGGCTTCATCGGCAGCAATTTCGTCCTCGACTGGCTGGCGCAATCGGCCGAGCCGGTGGTGAACCTCGATGCGCTGACCTATGCCGGCAATCTCGAGAACCTGGCGACGCTGCAGGGCGATCCGCGCCATTGCTTCGTTCATGGCGACATTGGCGACAGCAAGCTGGTCAGCCGCCTGCTTGCCGAGCACCGGCCGCGCGCGGTGCTCAATTTTGCCGCCGAATCGCACGTCGACCGCAGCATTCACGGGCCGGAAGCGTTCATCCAGACCAACATCGTCGGCAGCTTCCGCCTGCTCGAAGCGGTACGCGAGTTTTACGGTCGACTGCCAGAAAACGCGAAAAATGCCTTCCGTTTCCTGCACGTGTCGACCGACGAAGTCTATGGCTCGCTCGCCAGCGACGATCCGGCCTTCACCGAGACCAGCCGCTACGAGCCGAACAGCCCGTACTCGGCGAGCAAGGCAGCCTCCGACCATCTGGTGCGCGCCTATCATCACACCTACGGCCTGCCGGTGCTGACCACCAACTGCTCGAACAACTACGGTCCCTACCATTTCCCGGAAAAACTGATTCCGCTGGTCATCCACAACGCCCTCGCCGGCAAGCCGCTGCCGATCTACGGCGATGGCCGCCAGGTCCGCGACTGGCTCTACGTCAAGGATCACTGCAGCGCGATCCGACGCGTCCTGGAAGCCGGCCGCCTTGGCGAAACCTACAACGTCGGCGGCTGCAACGAGAAAACCAACCTCGAGGTCGTGCATACCCTGTGCGACATGCTCGACGAACTGCGCCCGCGTGCCGATGGCCAGTCCTACCGGACGCAGATCACTTTCGTCAGCGACCGCCCCGGCCACGACCGCCGCTACGCGATCGACGCGACCAAGCTGGCGCGCGAACTGGGCTGGACGCCGGCCGAAACCTTCGCCACCGGCATCCGCAAGACGGTGCAGTGGTACCTGGACAACCCGGCCTGGGTGGAGAACGTCACCAGCGGTGCGTACCAGCAGTGGCTGGGCAAGCATTACGGAGAAAACGCATGAGCCAGCAGCGCAAGGGCATCATCCTCGCCGGCGGTTCCGGCACCCGGCTCTACCCGGTGACGCTGGCGGTTTCCAAGCAGCTGCTGCCGATCCACGACAAGCCGATGAT
>NZ_RBXP01000008.1 GCF_003634965.1 Azonexus fungiphilus
GAAAGAAATTTTGCTGAAGTGCTTGACGGAAGTGAGTGAGTGGTACATAATCTCGCTTCTCTGCTGCAGACGAATCGAACGAGACGGCGCGGCGATGTTCTTTAACAGTTTGGACAACCGATAGGTGTGGGTGTCTTGATGCGAAGCGACTTAGGTCGCAAAAGTATTAAGGCAAATACACCGAGTAATAGGTAGAGAAATCTACCGTCAGTGAATTTGCGAGTTTGTTGGATTGAACTGAAGAGTTTGATCCTGGCTCAGATTGAACGCTGGCGGCATGCCTTACACATGCAAGTCGAACGGCAGCACGGGCTTCGGTCTGGTGGCGAGTGGCGAACGGGTGAGTAATGTATCGGAACGTACCCTTCAGTGGGGGATAACTATCCGAAAGGATAGCTAATACCGCATATTCTCTGAGGAGGAAAGCGGGGGATCGCAAGACCTCGCGCTGATGGAGCGGCCGATATCAGATTAGCTAGTTGGTGGGGTAAAGGCCTACCAAGGCGACGATCTGTAGCGGGTCTGAGAGGATGATCCGCCACACTGGGACTGAGACACGGCCCAGACTCCTACGGGAGGCAGCAGTGGGGAATTTTGGACAATGGGGGCAACCCTGATCCAGCCATGCCGCGTGAGTGAAGAAGGCCTTCGGGTTGTAAAGCTCTTTCGGCCGGGAAGAAATCGCGTGAGTTAATACCTTGCGTGGATGACGGTACCGGAATAAGAAGCACCGGCTAACTACGTGCCAGCAGCCGCGGTAATACGTAGGGTGCGAGCGTTAATCGGAATTACTGGGCGTAAAGCGTGCGCAGGCGGTTTTTTAAGACAGGCGTGAAATCCCCGGGCTTAACCTGGGAACTGCGCTTGTGACTGGAAGACTAGAGTATGGCAGAGGGGGGTGGAATTCCACGTGTAGCAGTGAAATGCGTAGAGATGTGGAGGAACACCGATGGCGAAGGCAGCCCCCTGGGCCAATACTGACGCTCATGCACGAAAGCGTGGGGAGCAAACAGGATTAGATACCCTGGTAGTCCACGCCCTAAACGATGTCAACTAGGTGTTGGGTGGGTAAAACCATTTAGTACCGTAGCTAACGCGTGAAGTTGACCGCCTGGGGAGTACGGCCGCAAGGTTAAAACTCAAAGGAATTGACGGGGACCCGCACAAGCGGTGGATGATGTGGATTAATTCGATGCAACGCGAAAAACCTTACCTACCCTTGACATGTTCAGAATCCTGAAGAGATTTGGGAGTGCCCGAAAGGGAGCTGGAACACAGGTGCTGCATGGCTGTCGTCAGCTCGTGTCGTGAGATGTTGGGTTAAGTCCCGCAACGAGCGCAACCCTTGTCGTTAATTGCCATCATTTAGTTGGGCACTTTAGCGAGACTGCCGGTGACAAACCGGAGGAAGGTGGGGATGACGTCAAGTCCTCATGGCCCTTATGGGTAGGGCTTCACACGTCATACAATGGTCGGTACAGAGGGTTGCCAAGCCGCGAGGTGGAGCCAATCCCAGAAAGCCGATCGTAGTCCGGATCGTAGGCTGCAACTCGCCTGCGTGAAGTCGGAATCGCTAGTAATCGCGGATCAGCATGTCGCGGTGAATACGTTCCCGGGTCTTGTACACACCGCCCGTCACACCATGGGAGCGGGTTCCGCCAGAAGTGGGTAGCCTAACCGCAAGGAGGGCGCTTACCACGGCGGGGTTCGTGACTGGGGTGAAGTCGTAACAAGGTAGCCGTAGGGGAACCTGCGGCTGGATCACCTCCTTTCTAGAGAAAGCATCCTGGCACCCACAACCTATCGGTTGTTCGAAAGTAGCAAACAGACGGAGGGTCTGTAGCTCAGTCGGTTAGAGCACCGTCTTGATAAGGCGGGGGTCGTTGGTTCGATTCCAACCAGACCCACCAACGTCAAAAACGGGGGATTAGCTCAGCTGGGAGAGCACCTGCTTTGCAAGCAGGGGGTCGTCGGTTCGATCCCGTCATCCTCCACCAGAGACCAGTGATAAGCAGCGATGTTTATCACTGGCTTTTGAAATAAAGCTACTGTTCTTTAACAAATTGGAAGAAGGTTGTGTTGTTCATTGATGAGATGAACAACACATTGTGATTGCATCTGTCTTCGTATTACAGCTAGTACGAAGGCGGCACAAAATCGAGTTGCCTGTAACCGTTCTCGCAAGAGAACCCAAGGTTATAGGATCAAGCGACTAAGTGCATGTGGTGGATGCCTTGGCGATCACAGGCGATGAAGGACGTGCAAGCCTGCGAAAAGCGGGGGGGAGCTGGCAATGAAGCTTTGATCCCCCGATATCCGAATGGGGAAACCCACCTCTTTGAGGTATCCCATACTGAATACATAGGTATGGGAGGCGAACCCGGCGAACTGAAACATCTAAGTAGCCGGAGGAAAAGAAATCAACCGAGATTCCCCTAGTAGTGGCGAGCGAATGGGGAAGAGCCTGCTAGTGATAGCGGAACTGTTAGAAGAACGGAATGGAAAGTCCGGCCGTAGTGGGTGATAGCCCCGTACTCGAAAACAGATCCGTGGTACTAAGCTAGCGAAAAGTAGGGCGGGGCACGTGAAACCTTGTCTGAACATGGGGGGACCATCCTCCAAGGCTAAATACTCGTGATCGACCGATAGTGAACCAGTACCGTGAGGGAAAGGCGAAAAGAACCCCGGGAGGGGAGTGAAATAGAACCTGAAACCGCATGCATACAAACAGTGGGAGCCTCCTTGTGGGGTGACTGCGTACCTTTTGTATAATGGGTCAGCGACTTACGTTGTGTTGCGAGCTTAACCGAATAGGGGAGGCGTAGCGAAAGCGAGTCTGATAAGGGCGTTTAGTAGCACGGCGTAGACCCGAAACCGGATGATCTATCCATGGCCAGGATGAAGGTGCCGTAACAGGTACTGGAGGTCCGAACCCACTAACGTTGAAAAGTTAGGGGATGAGCTGTGGATAGGGGTGAAAGGCTAAACAAATCCGGAAATAGCTGGTTCTCCCCGAAAACTATTTAGGTAGTGCGTCACATATCACTTCCGGGGGTAAAGCACTGTTATGGCTAGGGGGTCATCGCGACTTACCAAACCATGGCAAACTCTGAATACCGGAAAGTGCGAGTGTGGCAGACAGACAGTGGGTGCTAACGTCCATTGTCAAGAGGGAAACAACCCAGACCGCCAGCTAAGGTCCCCAAGACACAGTTAAGTGGGAAACGAAGTGGGAAGGCATAGACAGCTAGGAGGTTGGCTTAGAAGCAGCCACCCTTTAAAGAAAGCGTAATAGCTCACTAGTCGAGTCGTCCTGCGCGGAAGATGTAACGGGGCTCAAACTGTGCACCGAAGCTGCGGATATCCGTAAGGATATGGTAGGGGAGCGTTCTGTAGGTCTGTGAAGGTGTCTTGTAAAGGATGCTGGAGATATCAGAAGTGCGAATGCTGACATGAGTAGCGATAAAGGGAGTGAAAAGCTCCCTCGCCGAAAGCCCAAGGTTTCCTACGCAACGTTCATCGGCGTAGGGTGAGTCGGCCCCTAAGGCGAGGCTGAAAAGCGTAGTCGATGGGAAACAGGTCAATATTCCTGTACCGATTCTAGATGCGATGTGGGGACGGAGAAGGTTAGGTCAGCCAACTGTTGGAATAGTTGGTTTAAGCGTGTAGGCGTGCCCCTTAGGCAAATCCGGGGGGCTTAGCTGAGGCGTGACGACGAGGCACTACGGTGCTGAAGTGATTGATACCATGCTTCCAGGAAAAGCCACTAAGCTTCAGTCTAGATTCGACCGTACCGCAAACCGACACAGGTGGGCAGGATGAAAATTCTAAGGCGCTTGAGAGAACTCAGGAGAAGGAACTCGGCAAATTGACACCGTAACTTCGGGAGAAGGTGTGCCCCGGTAGGTTGTAGAGCCTCGCGCTCGAAGGCCGATGGGGTTGCAGTGAAATGGTGGCTGCGACTGTTTAATAAAAACACAGCACTCTGCAAACACGAAAGTGGACGTATAGGGTGTGACGCCTGCCCGGTGCTGGAAGATTAATTGATGGGGTGCAAGCTCTTGATCGAAGTCCCAGTAAACGGCGGCCGTAACTATAACGGTCCTAAGGTAGCGAAATTCCTTGTCGGGTAAGTTCCGACCTGCACGAATGGCGTAACGATGGCCACACTGTCTCCTCCTGAGACTCAGCGAAGTTGAAATGTTTGTGAAGATGCAATCTCCCCGCGGCAAGACGGAAAGACCCCATGAACCTTTACTGCAGCTTTGCATTGGACTTTGAACCGGTTTGTGTAGGATAGGTGGGAGACTGTGAAACCTGGACGCTAGTTCAGGTGGAGTCGTCCTTGAAATACCACCCTGATTTGTTTGAGGTTCTAACCTAGGCCAGTGAATCCTGGCCGGGGACCGTGCATGGTAGGCAGTTTGACTGGGGCGGTCTCCTCCCAAAAGGTAACGGAGGAGTACGAAGGTACGCTTAGGGCGGTCGGACATCGCCCATAAAGTGCAATGGCAAAAGCGTGCTTGACTGCGAGACCCACAAGTCGAGCAGGTGCGAAAGCAGGTCATAGTGATCCGGTGGTTCTGTATGGAAGGGCCATCGCTCAACGGATAAAAGGTACTCTGGGGATAACAGGCTGATACCGCCCAAGAGTTCATATCGACGGCGGTGTTTGGCACCTCGATGTCGGCTCATCTCATCCTGGGGCTGTAGCCGGTCCCAAGGGTATGGCTGTTCGCCATTTAAAGAGGTACGTGAGCTGGGTTTAAAACGTCGTGAGACAGTTTGGTCCCTATCTGCCGTGGGCGCTGGAAATTTGAAGGGGGCTGCTCCTAGTACGAGAGGACCGGAGTGGACGAACCTCTGGTGTACCGGTTATGACGCCAGTCGTATCGCCGGGTAGCTATGTTCGGAAGAGATAAACGCTGAAAGCATCTAAGCGTGAAACTCGCCTTAAGATAAGATTTCCCGGAGTCTTGAACTCCCTAAAGGGTCGTCGAAGACCACGACGTTGATAGGTCAGGTGTGGAAGCGCAGTAATGCGTTAAGCTAACTGATACTAATTGCCCGTGCGGCTTGATCCTATAACCTTGGATCAACAGCAACTCGATAACACCGCAATCACAAAAACAACCTTCTACCAGTTTGCGTTTGATGCACAGCATCAAACATACAAGTTACGCTTGGCGGCAATAGCCTTCTGGACCCACCCCTTCCCTTCCCGAACAGGACCGTGAAACAGATGAGCGCCAATGATAGTGAGCACCTCGCTCGCGAAAGTAGGTCACCGCCAGGCTCCCATTTCTCAAACCCCCTCGCACCCAGTGCCAGGGGGTTTGGCCGTTTAC
>NZ_RBXP01000009.1 GCF_003634965.1 Azonexus fungiphilus
TCGAGCGTGCCCTTCAGCCAGTCGGTGTTCGGCAAGAGGCCGATCTGGACGAAGATGCCTTCGAGTTCGACATGGCGCTCCTCGCCGGAAACGCGGTCCTTGTAGTTGAGGCCGTTGACCTTCTGGCCGTCGCCGGTGACTTCGGTGGTCTGCGCCGACTTGATCACGGTGATGTTCGGCAGGCTGAACAGCTTCTTCTGCAGCACCGCGTCGGCGCGCAGCGTGTCGGCGAATTCGAGCAGGGTGACGTGGCCGACGATGCCGGCCAGGTCGATCGCCGCCTCGACGCCGGAGTTGCCGCCGCCGATCACCGCCACGCGCTTGCCCTTGAACAGCGGGCCGTCGCAGTGCGGGCAGAAGCACACGCCCTTGGCCTTGTATTCCTTCTCGCCGGGCACGTTCATTTCGCGCCAGCGGGCGCCGGTGGCCAGGATCACCGATTTCGACTTGAGCGAAGCGCCGTTCTCCAGCTGGACTTCGATCAGCCCGCCCTCTTCTGCCGCCGGGATCAGCCGGGCGGCGCGCTGCAGGTTCATCACGTCGACCTCGTAGGCCTTGACGTGCTGTTCGAGCGCGGCGACCAGCTTCGGTCCTTCGGTTTCCTTGACCGAAATGAAGTTCTCGATGCCCAGCGTGTCCATCACCTGGCCGCCGAACCGCTCGGCCAGCACGCCGGTGCGGATGCCCTTGCGGGCGGCGTAGATGGCCGCCGCCGAACCGGCCGGCCCGCCGCCGACGACGAGCACGTCGAAGGCGGCCTTGGCGGCGAGTTCCTCGGCGGCGCGGGCAGCGGCGCCGGTGTCGAGCTTGGCCAGGATTTCCTCGATCGTCATCCGGCCCTGGCCGAATTCGGCGCCGTTGAGGAAGACGGTCGGCACCGCCATGATCTGGCGCGCCTCGACTTCGCCCTGGAAGAGCGCGCCGTCGATCATCGTGCTGCTCACGCCCGGGTTGAGCACGGCCATCAGGTTGAAGGCCTGGACGACGTCCGGGCAGTTGTGACAGGACAGCGAGATGAAGGTCTCGACCTCGTACTTGCCGGGCAGCGCCTTGATCTGCTCGATCACCGCCGGCTCGACCTTGGGCGGATGGCCGCCGGTCTGCAGCAGGGCCAGCACCAGCGAGGTGAATTCGTGGCCCATCGGAATGCCGGCGAAGCGGATGCGCGCCGTCTCGCCGGGCACGGCAATGCCGAAGGACGGGATGCGGGCGTGCGTTTCCTCGCGCAGGCTGACCTGCGGCGAGCAGTCGAGGATGTCGTTGAGCAGCGCGCGCATGTCCTGCGACCTGGCGTCGTCGCCAAGCGCCGCGACCAGTTCGATCGGGCGTTGCAG
>NZ_RBXP01000010.1 GCF_003634965.1 Azonexus fungiphilus
CGCACCGTTGGTCTTGCCAATGGCTTCGAGCTGGACGGCGCTACCGGATAGGGTTCCATCCGCCGCGAACTTCTGCACGAAAATGCTGTTGTCGCCAGCGCTGTCTTCGCCGTACCAGGTCACCACATACTCGCCGCTGCTCCCGACTGCCGTCACTTGGGGGCCTAGGTCCGCACCGTTGGTCTTGCCAATGGCTTCGAGCTGGACGGCGCTACCGGATAGGGTTCCATCCGCCGCGAACTTCTGCACGAAAATGCTGTAGTCGCCAGCGCTGTCTTGGCCGTGCCAGGTCACCACATACTCGCCGCTGCTCCCGACTGCCGTCACTTGGGGGTATTGGTCCGAACCAGTGGTCTTGCCAATGGCTTCGAGCTGGACGGCGCTACCGGATAGGGTTCCATCCGCCGCGAACTTCTGCACGAAAATGCTGTTGTCGCTAGCGCTGTCTTGGCCGTGCCAGGTCACCACATACTCGCCGCTGCTCCCGACTGCCGTCACTTGGGGGCCTAGGTCCGAACCAGTGGTATTGCCAATGGCTTCGAGCTGGACGGCGCTACCGGATAGGGTTCCATCCGCCGCGAACTTCTGCACGAAAATGCTGTTGTCGCCAGCGCTGTCTACGCCGTACCAAGCCACCACATACTCGCCGCTGCTCCCGACTGCCGTCACTTGGGGGTTAAAGTCCCCACCGTTGGTCTTGCCAATGGCTTCGAGCTGGACGGCGCTACCGGATAGGGTTCCATCCGCCGCGAACTTCTGCACGAAAATGCTGTTGTCGCCAGCGCTGTCGATGCCGAACCAGGTCACCACATACTCGCCGCTGCTCCCGACTGCCGTCACTTGCGGGGCTTGGTCCGAACCAGTGGTATTGCCAATGGCTTCGAGCTGGGTTCTCAAATTGCGCGAAACGAGACCATCGATAAAATCTGGGGAGGCCAACGAATTCAGTTGGTCGAAAGTCAGCTGAGCCACCTGCTCTGTATTTAGACCGTTGACTTGCACTAAATCGAGTGAGGCCACGAAATCGGTACTCAGCGAGGCGACGGCTTCCGTCGCAATGGCACCAACCTGTGTCGCATCGAACGCGTCCGCTTGCGTGGCCGTCAATTGAGCCACTTGCGTGTCGCTCAGCGCCGCCACTTGGGTCGGTTCCAGCGCCGCAACAGCGGTCGTGCTCAGCGAAGACACCGCCGCCGGGTCAATCGCAGCAACCTGGGTCGGCGACAGCGCACTCACTTGCGTGTC
>NZ_RBXP01000012.1 GCF_003634965.1 Azonexus fungiphilus
CGCACCGTTGGTCTTGCTAATGGCTTCCAGCTGGACGGCGCTACCGGATAGGGTTCCATCCGCCGCGAACTTCTGCACGAAAATGCTGTTGTCGCCAGCGCTGTCGATGCCGTACCAGGTCACCACATACTCGCCGCTGCTCCCGACTGCCGTCACTTGGGGGTTAAAGTCCGCACCGTTGGTCTTGCCAATGGCTTCGAGCTGGACGGCGCTACCGGATAGGGTTCCATCCGCCGCGAACTTCTGCACGAAAATGCTGTTGTCGCTAGCGCTGTCTTGGCCGTGCCAGGTCACCACATACTCGCCGCTGCTCCCGACTGCCGTCACTTGCGGGGCTTGGTCCGAACCAGTGGTATTGCCAATGGCTTCGAGCTGGACCGGAGAGTAGGACCATACCGGCACCGAGCCAAAATCTCGATCGACCAGCACTGGGGCGCTCACCAAGGTTTGCACTCCTTCTGCAGTCACCGCCGAAACCAGCAGACTGCGATTGCCACTCTGCCATGTCGACAGCGTATTCGCATCCAGAAAGCAACTCCAAGTTGTGCCGTTGACATTCGCTGTCAAGCCCATGACCTTCACCGAAGATCCTGCCAAAACCGTTCCGGTGATCAATACGCCTTCGGCAAGCTCCGCCTCAGACAGGATTCCATCAGAAGTGACCGAATCAACCGTCAACGCCTCGCTTTGACCGATCGTCCCATCCGCATTGAACTTCTGCACGAAAATGCTGTTGTCGCCAGCGCTGTCTTCGCCGTACCAGGTCACCACATACTCGCCGCTGCTCCCGACTGCCGTCACTTGGGGGCCTAGGTCCGCACCGTTGGTCTTGCCAATGGCTTCGAGCTGGACGGCGCTACCGGATAGGGTTCCATCCGCCGCGAACTTCTGCACGAAAATGCTGTAGTCGCCAGCGCTGTCGATGCCGTACCAGGTCACCACATACTCGCCGCTGCTCCCGACTGCCGTCACTTGGGGGGATTGGTCCACACCAGTGGTACTGCCAATGGCTTCGAGCTGGACGGCGCTACCGGATAGGGTTCCATCCGCCGCGAACTTCTGCACGAAAATGCTGTTGTCGCCAGCGCTGTCGATGCCGAACCAGGTCACCACATACTCGCCGCTGCTCCCGACTGCCGTCACTTTGGGGCCTAGGTCCGCACCGTTGGTCTTGCCAATGGCTTCGAGCTGGACGGCGCTACCGGATAGGGTTCCATCCGCCGCGAACTTCTGCACGAAAA